>PAQY01000024.1 GCA_002709955.1 Rhodospirillaceae bacterium | reverse complement strand
TGGGGTCACTACATAAAAGTGTCATTTTTGTCCGGGCCGTGCGAACGAACGGAGAACTTATGCGGCGTCCTGTATCTCGTGTTTCCGAAGTGGCCTGAGGCGATCTGAGCTGAGTGGTGGGTTCATGTTCCACAGGTAGTCCCCGGTCAATCCTACATGGGCCCAGCCAAGTGGTGCGATATGTTTGGTAATTTCGTTTGGGATGGCTACTCCGTTTTTCCTCAGATCAGTGATTGAGGCTTCCAGGTATTTGGTGTTCCACAGGATGATGGCGGCAACCAGGAAGTTGAGGCCCGACGCTTTGTGGATCTGATGCTCATAGCTGCGATCGCGCATTTCACCGAGTTGGTTGAAGAAGACCCCGCGCGCGAGGGCGTTTCGGGCTTCTCCTCTGGCTAGACTTGCGCTGGTTCTTTTTCGCAACTCAAGGCTGCGCATCCATTCCAGGGAAAAGAGGGTCCGCTCCAATCGCCCCAGTTCGCGCAAGGCAATTGCGAGTCCGTTTTGCCGGGGATATGCGGACAGGCTTTTAAGGATCGCAGAAGCAGTGGTAGTCCCGGCCTTGATGGAGGTCGCCAGCCTGAGGATTTCAGGCCAGTTGTCGACAATGTGACCTGCTTTGATGGTGCCGCCGATGAAGGGTGTCATGATGGCCGGGGGCTTCATTCCGGGCAGGAGATACAATTTGCGATCCTTGAAGTTTCGCAAGCGTGGCGCGAAGCGGAACCCCAGGAGATAGCACAGGGCAAAGACATGATCCGTCGCGCCGCCAGTGTCCACGTGATGCTCTTCGATTGCGACGCCTGATTGGTGGCGAAGCAGACCATCCAAAACGAAAGGCGCTTCGCTTTCGGTGGCGGTGATGACCGTCGAGTGGAACGGACTGAACTGATCTGAGATGTGGGTGTAAAATTTGAGACCTGGGGTGCGTCCGTACTTTGCGTTGATATCTGCAGAGGCCTCACCGCGGCCACCGGCCCGGAAGAACTGCCCATCTGAGGATGATGTCACGCCGTCCCCCCAGAGTTTGGCCAGAGGGAGCTCGCGTTGCATGTCGATCAGACAAGCCAAAGCGTCAGAATAGGTCTCCTCGCGCAAATGCCAATCATGAGCCCACGCGATTTGCCGGGCAGACAGATTGTGGGTTGCCGCGGCCATGCGGGATACACTCAGATTGACCCCATCGGCAAGGACAGCGGCAAACAGCGCCTTTTGATCTGTCGCCGGTTTGCCCGAGCGATAATGGGTGAAGCACTCCGCAAATCCGGTCCAGGCGTTCACTTCTGTCAGCAGGTCGGGGATCTTGATTTGTGGCAATTGCCCATAAGCCAGTCGGCTCATGGCCGTGGCGGCGTCGGGTGTTTCATCTTTGACCGGGGTGATGCTCAGGGTGCCACCCTGAATGGCGGCATCCGGCAGCGTCCCCGCTTCGGCACGGGCCGCGACAATGGCCATGGCCTCCTCGATCTGCTGTTGCCGTTCTGAAAGATAGGTTTCTGCATCCGCCGCGGCGGCGATCGGCAACGACTCCTCGGTACGCAAGATCTCGAAGGTGGCTTTGGGGATGAGCCGATCGTCGAAGTTGCGTCGCTGCCGGCTTCCTGCGACCCAGACATCCCCTGCCCGAAGACGATCACGCAATTCGAAGTAGACGCAGAGCTCGTATGCGCGCCGGTTGACCTCCCCGGGCGCCGGAAAGACAAATGGGCGCCAAACCTTCCGGATGAACCCGGTTGGCGGGTTGTCGGGCAGGCTGCGCTTGTTCGCCTCATACATAACGCGCAAAAGATCTATCGCGCGCAGAAGGCTGGCAGCGCTGGCCGCACCTTTGAAGCTAAAACCCCTTAATATCATGGGCGCAAACTGGCGGGCGGTCTGATATTTTCCGATGAGTTCAGTATATTTGTCGGGCTTTCCGTCTCCGAGGGCGGTTTCAATTGCGGATGTCGCACTCTCGATCTCGTCCCAATTGGCCGTGTCCAATATTCCGTTGAGATCACCGGTCTGCAGGCGGGCAGTCAGAGCCTCACGGCAAAATGCTTTGAGTGACTGTAAAGGGCGGATGATGTCCATCAGGAGCCTGGACGCTTTGTCGGAACTTTGTTGTTCCGCCTTTCGAAAGCTTCGGCCCAGCAATTTGTCGAACATATCCAGTGCAAGATCGGTAAGCTGTTCTTCCAGCCGCAGGCAGGCGGCCGACAAAACTGCCAGCAACCGAGGCAAGGCCATACGCCGCAGATTTTGCACCGTGATCCGCAAGCCTTCGCCTGCCAATCTGTCGAGCGCTGATGTCGAGATATTCTGACGCAAACTGTTGGGCAGGCCGATCGCCCGAACCACCTTCAGGCGATCCAGAACAGCCTTGATGGATTTGGAGGACGCTGATTTGGGTGCTGCTTTCAGCCAGCTCAGCGTCGACACCTCGCCCGATTCAGGTGGCGCAATCAATGCACGCAGGGCGTCGGGGTGATCCGGATACAGATCTCGGGTCCGAGCGGAAATCCTGACATTTTCCGCGCGCCGGATCGCATGCCTGACAATCAGTTCAACGGTACGGCGCGCCGGGATCAGGATACGTCGCCGCCTCAGTTCTTCAATCAACGAAATTGCCAAAGGCTCGGCCCGCGGGTCTTCTCCGGCAGATGGTGTCAGCCAATGAACAAACTCCCGCACAAGGGGTTTTGTGAACGCCTTGTATCCAAACCGAGCTATAATTTGCGCGATATGTTCGCGTCGTGTCTGCGGGCGCTGATCATAGACCGCGAGATCGGAGGCGCTGGCATCAACCTGATCTGCAAGAAAGGCCAGCATCACGTCGTTGGCCTGTTCTCCAACATTACGAACCCGCCCGGGATGGCGTAGATAAGCCAATGATACGGCATAGCCCAGACGCGCAGCAGCTGTTCGCTTTCTGGCGACAACCTCGATCTCATCCGGGGTGAGCGTGCAATACATCGCGACTTCTCGATCCTTCGAGGGTGGTGCCATCAGCCGAGACCAAAAACTTGCCGTCAATATTTGTCGCCGTGCCATAAAATACCCTCTTTTGTCCCAAGTCCGTGAAACGCTCGTTAGGCGGAACGACCCGTTCCGTCCGCCAATATGGCTTGACAACGGGAAGTCGGACAAGTTGATTTATGGACAGGAAAACGGACAAGGCTATCTTCATGGCTCTGATTGGATATGCGCGGATCTCGACCACTGAGCAAAAGCTGGAACCGCAGGTGGATGCGCTCAAAGCTGCGGGCTGCGAAACTGTGTTTGAAGATGTCATCTCCGGCGCCAAAGCCGAACGCCCTGGCCTGAATAATGCCCTGGCCTTTCTGCGCAAGGGCGACACGCTTTTGGTCTGGAAACTCGACCGTCTGGGCCGCTCCATGAAGCACCTGGTGGAAACAGTGACAGACCTCGGCGACCGCGGTGTTGGCTTCAAATCCCTGACCGAAGGCGTGGACACAACAACTACCGGCGGCACTTTGGTGTTCCATCTGTTCGGTGCGCTTGCCGAGTTTGAGCGTGACCTCATTGTCGAGCGCACGCAGGCCGGATTGAAGGCTGCTGCAACGCGCGGCAGAAAAGGAGGGCGCAAGCCTGTCGTCACGCTCAAGAAGCTGGAGCAAGCCAAAGCCCATATCAGCGATGGATTGACCGTCCGAGAGGCCGCAGCGCGCCTCAAAATCAGCAAAACAAGCCTCTACAATGCCCTCAGAGGTCAGAAACCCGACTGAAACCGCGAATGTTCCCGTAAAGTTCGCACGAGCCGGACGATAACGTCACTTTTATGCAGTGACCCCTATGACTCAGTTTGGGCGCGCCCTGAACCAGCTGAACGTTGAGATTTTGTGCGCCAACAGCAGCCAGGCCAAAGGCCGCGTTGAGCGCGCCAACCGGACGTTGCAAGATCGGCTGGTCAAGGAACTGCGGCTGGCAGGTATCTCAGACATGGATGCTGGAAACGTTTATTTGCAAGGCTTCAAAGAACGCTTTAACGCGCAGTTTGCCAAAGCCCCAGCAAAGCCTGACAACCTGCACCGCGCCCTCAATGTGGAACCAGATCGGCTTGATGATGTGCTTTGCTGGCGCGATACACGCTATGTCGGCAAACAGCTGACGTTTTCCTATGACCGCAAGCGGATCATGCTTGAGGAGAGTGACACCACGCGCGGGCTAGTCGGCAAATACGTCGACACCTACGCGTTTGTGGATGGTCGGTTCGAAGTGCGCTCAAAAGGCCGCTCCCTGCCCTACAATATCTTCGACATGGATCAGCGCGTGACACATGCCGCCATTACCGACAACAAACGCCTTGGTGCCGTGCTCGAACATATCAAAGAGATGCAAGATAAGGCGCCGCCAAAATATCCAGTCAGGACAAATTCTGAGAAGATGGGCTACAAGCCAAACGGTAAAACGCCTGGGCGGCCGTCAGGATCACGGGCCAAGAAGAAGATTGTACACGTGGCGGAATAGCCCCAAGATTGGTAGCATGGATACCGAAGACGACCCAGATATAATATTCTCCGATTACACACAGATCGTGACCATCGACGGGCATCAACTCGACGTCGAGATTTATAAGACCAACATCCACCCTGGCTGGATCCTGTCCGTCGAGAACCAGTTCGGCACGTTGACGATTTCCGACAGCCCGCCCTTCTTTGGCGATGTCCTCGCCTGGCGCGCCTTCGAAGAGCTCGTGCGCGATGAAGGCATCAAAGCCTTCTACAACAAGAAAGAGCGCCGCAAGCTTGGTCTATAACCAGACCCCGCAAGGCTTACCAACCCTGCGATATATGAGGTCTTCGGGCTGCTAAGCCTTGCTACCGTTAGCGCCCGTGGTGACACTTCTGCTTTGCGCAATCGGTGACATTTCTGAATGGCGTTTACAAGAACAAAATATGAACACATGCTTTGCCAGACTATTCTCCCGAGCCGAATACTAAGCACCCGCCCCCCAAAATGATGTCTTCTTCCCATGAGACTGTTCCAAGCCACCGAGATAGGTCTCATGCGTTTCGAATTGTTCAAAGTCGTCAATTCTAGCCGCTAGGTTCTTGCACTCTCGCAAGTGACGCGCTGCATGACGATAACGTTTGACCCGCGAATTTTGCAGCGCAAAATCGATCAGGCCGCGTTTCAAAAGTGTGGCGGCCAGTGGATGGCGATCTTCGAGGGCATCGGACGCTGGCCCCAAAAGCTCATAGTGGTGCCCATCAATCTCTGTAGCACGATTTATGATCAGAACTGCTGCTTGCTCAATCGCGGGCCAGGTCATCAGAAAATGGAGCGCTTTCGTGAAACTCTCAAAACCTAACGCGTGTTCAAGGGCTCGCGTCTCGGCTTCAACATCTTCGAAATCTGGTAGCCCGCCAAGCCATGCGCGCAGATGGTCAGCGTTCAGGCTGCGAGCATAATACGCCCACATAAAATCCCGAGCCACTTCGGTTTGCCCCATCGCTTGCATCACACTGATCCGTGTCGCTTCCCACTCATAGGGTATCCATCCGCGATCTTTCTCATCGGGCGCATTGATGGCCTCCCATGCTTCCTCAACCCGCCCCGCTTCAAGAAGACGGCGAGCTATTTCAGCGGCAACCTGTGGCGCCTTTCGTTCCAGATCACTTTGTTGGTCTATGTAGGCGTCTGCATCTCCTTCAACATCCGCAATCTGTTCCAACGCCATGCGCAGCGCGTAGTTGTCCGACAGATCAATTCCCGAAGCGGTGATCCCAGCTTTAAGGTGCTGCAATCCTTCTGAACCTAAGACTGAAGCAAGACCTGATATCAAAGCTGGATAATGCCCATAATCATCATCCGTCAGGGCCTCCAGTAACTGATCTGCCAGTCCAAGCGGATTCGGCGCGGCAACCTCGGCCAGATCGATCAGGTCTTCACAGGCTTTGTGAAAAACTGACTGCACCTTGCCGGTACTGTCATCGCAACGTTCATAGACCCCATTCGCAAGAGCCACGAACCGCCAGATTAGATCAAACGCACCTGCTGGATCGACTGGCCCAACTTGAGAAACGATGGCGCGTCTCTGTATGTCTAGGTCAGCCGCGAAGGCATTGCGGCCCTGCCAGTCAATAAACGACCGCGATCTCGCAATGGCGCTGAGCCGCTTGCTAATCTCCCGAGCGACATCTCCGGAGCCGGCTTCGCTTGCCAGCTCAAGCCTCAGTCGCCGCTTAGCGCCAGCATTGCCTTTGGTGACCTCAAGAAGAAGGTCGGCCAACCGCTCAGCGCCGAGCGCTGCAAGGTTCTTTGCATTCAATGTTGTTTTCGAAGCCATACCGGAAATTTAGTTCAACAATTAGCTCGAATGCCAGCCCCCTCCCCAAGTTTAACATCATCGCAGATTTGGGAAGACCTGCCCTTCGCTGCATAGCGCATGAACTGACACAGTGCGGGACAAACCGGCCTTTTGCCCTAGCAGCGAATGCACTCGCGGAAAACGCTCGCTTATATAGCATGAGATTCTCCGCGGTGCGGCGATTTTCCCAAACCGGCCATTGGTTCGAGCACAAACGGGTTAAATTTTAACAGACCCTTGGCTGCGACTTGCCTCAACGGTCAAGACGCGGGGCAAGGGGCCTCTTCCTTTCTGTCGTAAGACGCTCAATAAACATCGCGTTGGTATCGATGGGTCGAAACAAGCGCGTCAATATAAAGATCGGCAGCGTCTGCGTCACGCGCGCCATGGGTCATGACAATATCGCGTAAGGTTTGATCGACATCGCTGGCCATCCGGCTGGCGTCACCGCAGACATAGATAGCCGCACCGTTTTCGAGCCACGCAAACACCTCGGCACCTTTTGCCTTGAGCAGCGTTTGCACATAGACCTTGTCCGTCCCATCCCGCGACCATGCGAGATCGGTATGGGTCAACAGACCGCTTTCCTGCCATGCTGTGATCTGGTCCTGATAAAGGTAGTCGCAGGCCCGATGTTGATCGCCAAAGAACAACCAATTCAATCCGGTAGCTGCGCGTGCTTCGCGTTCTTCTAGAAAGGCGCGGAACGGGGCAATACCGGTGCCAGGTCCGATCATGATCAGGGGTTGGGTGTCATCATCGGGAATGTGGAAATGCGCAGATTTTTGAACGTAGACCCCGACCGCACCGCCTTCAGCCAGACGATCGCCCAGATAGGTGGATGCGACGCCTTTGCGCGGCTTGTCATTTAGATCATAGCGCACCTCGCCTATGGTCAGGTGGACTTCGCCCGGATGCATATTTGGGCTGGATGAGATCGAATAGAGGCGCGGTTGTAGCGTGCGCAGCCCGTTCACCAATGTCTGCGGATCAAGCTTCACGTCGCCGGACGTCAATAGATCGATGATCTGATTGTCTGCACCCGCTTTGTCCAGACCCCACGCCTTTAGGGTTTTAGGTGTCACGGTTGTCAGATCAAGACGGGTCAAAAGCGCGGGGCGTAACCGGACGGGGCCAGTTTTCAGCTCAACCGTTTCTTTGCCCGTAAACCCGCAGGCTTTCAAAATCGCCGCGACCTCGTCCGCGCAATTGAGCGGCCAAACACCAAGCGCATCACCAACCTGATATTCCAGATCTTCGCCGCCGCCCGCCAACGACAATTCGATATGGTTCACGCATTTCGCAGACGTTTCCCCGCTTAGGCGGTCAGCGGCGAGCAATGTCGCCATAAAGGGGTGATTTTTGTCAAAGCCCGGCGCGGATGTGACGGGTTCTGGCGCTGACGCAGTTCCTGCGGCGGATTTAAACGGGTCGCTTTCGAAAGCGGCGGTTTTCCATGCGGCGTAGTCATCGTCAAAATCTACATCGCAGGCGACCAAATCGGCGGCGCGCGTGGCACCTAACGCGGCAAGGCGGGCATCGATGTCGCGGGCTGGTTTGTTGAACTCAGCGTAGCTTGAATCGCCAAGGCCGCAGATACTGTAGTTCAGGGTTGCCGGTAAGGCCGGCGCATCGTCAGCCATGAGGGCCGCGTAGAATTTGGCAGCGTTATCAGTTGGTTCGCCCTCACCGAATGTCGCAGCGATGATCAGCATGTGCGACAGCCCGGCAAGGTCGGACACCTGGATGTCATCAAGTGCCGCGACTTTGGGTTCGAACCCTTGGGTCTTGGAATATTTGCGCAGGTCCTTGGACAAGGCTTCGGCTTTGCCCGATTGCGACCCATAAAGAACCGTCAACGCGGTGCCGACTTGCGGCGTTGCCTCTGCGGCGGCGGCGTTGGCAATCGCGTGCAATCCGCTGAGTAACCCGTTCAGCCAATGCCGCTGCGCGTCATCAAAGGGCGCATCTGCGGGGATGAAACTGGCGGGGGCGCCACCGTGGGTTTGGCCAATGGCCGTTGCAAGGTTTGCGATCATTTTCGGATCTTGGGCAGTCATGATGGCTGGTCCTCCGGGGGGAATGGGTAAATCAGGCGGCAGCGACATAATCCGCCGGAAGCAACTGCGAAAGCGCGTCGTCTGTTAGACCGCATACATAATCAAGGAAGGTCTGATCGCGCGCGCGCGCGTCGAGGTAGGAACCGACCACATGTTCCAGAATGGCGTTCACATCGGCGGCAGGGACAGGGCCACACAGGGGACGCGCGAGATTTTGGTCTTGGTCCGACCCGCCGCCCAACACGATATTATATCCTTCGCCGCCGCCGAGTGCGGTCGTGCCGACCAACCCGATATCGCCGATGTAATGCTGCGCACAGGAATTAGAGCATCCCGTCAAATGGATATTGATAGGGCTGTCGAGCGTGAAACGGTCTTCAAGGTGGCGCACAATGCCCAATGCGTCCTGTTTGGTATAGGCTAGGCCGAGTTTGCACGCCCATTTGCCGGTACAGGCCACAGCACCTGCGGCAAAGGCGGTGGCGCGTGTTGTCAGGCCCAATTCTGCGATTTCAGCCTCAACCGTCGCGACCTTATCATCGGGCACACCAACAATCAGCGGGTTTTGCCAGACGGTCAGCCGGATGTCGTTGTTGCCGTGCTTAGTTGCGATCCGGCCTAGCGCAATCATTTGATCTGCTGACATGCGGCCCAGTTCCAACGCGACACCGATGTAGTTCAAACCGGCCTGCTTTTGTTTATGCACACCGATGTGACCTTGACGATCAATCGCCGCGCGGGGGGCTTCGGTGCCCGTGGGCAGCGGATACAGTTCGACGCCGGTTTCAAAACTGGCGAGCACCTCACGCGTTTGGTCGCAGAACCAGTCGCGGCCTTCGCGATCCAGCAGATACTTCAGCCGCGCCTTACCGCGGTTGGTGCGATCCCCGTGGGCGACAAAGACGCGCAGCATGGCTTCTGCGACGTCCACGGCTTGCTCTGGTTTGCACACAAGGCCCGTGTCACTGGCGAAATCCTTGTGGCCCGTGATGCCGCCAAGGGCGATGCGGCACCAGATGCCGGGTTCTAATCCATGATCGTTCGGTCCCAGTTCAACGGCCTGGAACGCGATGTCGTTGGTGTCCGATACGCAGGAAATCACGCCACCACCATCAAACGAGATGTTGAATTTGCGCGGGATGCCTTGCAGTTCCTTGGTGCGCAAAATCCGCAGGCTAAGGCGTTTGGCCATGGGGCGCATATCGATCAGTTCAACGGGATCGAAACCCGCGGTTGGTGCACAGGTCAGATTACGGGCGGAATCAGCACCTGTGCCCTGTGCGGTCAGCCCGACATCTTGCAGGGCCTCAACGATCGGAATGATGCTACCCGGTTGAATTTCGCGCAGTTGTAGGCTGCCCCGCGTTGTAACGTGGGAATAACCGCCTGCAAAAGATTGGGCGATGTGGCCCAATGCTTCCAATTGATCCCCGCGCAGGATGCACGCAGGACACCGCAGTCGCATCATATATCCGGGGCTGGCGGGTTCTACGTTGAAAAAGCCCAAATGGCGCAACAGGAACTGATCGAGTCCGGCGGCCAGATGCCCTGTGGCTTCCCAGTGCTCAACCTGGCGCCACATGTCGACAGGGTGCGTTTTGTGCTTGGCGACCTCTTCCTTACACAGATCTTCCATCGCAATGCCGTACAAGGTTTCGGGTTCCGCTTCGGCCACTGCCCCGCCGGTGGACAGCGCCTTGTGCAGGTTCAGACCTGATAAAACGGTGACAAGATATTCCTGCTGTTCGGCATTGAAGCCCGGATCGGACGCACTCATGTCGTATATCTCCTGCAATCATACGCACCACGCAGCGAGCTGCCGGATGCAATGTTTGTGATATTTGTCTGGAAAGAGCCGCGCTGCCCCGTGTTTTGCCGAACCGCAGTATCAGCTGCGCCCGCCGTTGGACGCGTGCACCCAGAATTCCGGATTCGCTGCGAATGTCAAATTCGAACCAGATACGAAAGGGGCTAAACAACGCTTTGTGAGCACGTTTGCTGCCATTTTAGGCGAAGTGACCGGAAGCGCGCCATTTCCGCCGTCTGATCGCACCGGCCCCGCCCGCCGGATTCGGCAATCAGCATGCATTCCGCAACTCAGGGTGGAATAATGTCCGTTTTTCGCTCAATTTTTAGACAATTTACCCCTTATTTGCGTGTAAAAATGCTGCAAAGCAGAAAACTTGTACAATTTTCGCGAAATTTTGCGTCCCAACACTAGCCGTGGCGCGCAAACCCACTACGCAGAAAGGAGCGGATGTATCCACAATGGCGTGGACGTCCGGTTTGGCAACGCTGCTGTTCCCTACAATCCCAACTCCTCAGGAGTTAAGGCACGGATGGCGCTTGCTATGAATAAGATTTTCATCGTTCAGACGGATCACGACGCCATAAAGAATGGCGCGGTGCGCTCCAGCCAGATCAGCCCTCTGGACTGTGATGCTGCGCAAGGCGCGGACGACTGCCAAACACAACCTTTCCCTACCAAGATGCACGGCGCGGCCGTTCTTCTTTCTCTCTAATCCACCCTCCCTTCAATAAAGGAACCAGACTTCATGTCATATGTATTACCCTCAGACTTCGCGGAGAAGATGATCGACGCGGGTGAAGCCAAAGTCTTGATGTCGACCAAAGACATCTTGATCCGTTCATATATGGCTGGTGCCATTCTGGCGCTTGCTGCCGCGTTTGCGGTGACCATTGCCGTAAACACCGGCAGTTTCCTGGTCGCGTCTTTGCTGTTTCCCGTCGGTTTTTGTATGTTGTATCTGCTTGGATTCGACCTGCTGACCGGCGTGTTCACACTTTGCCCGCTGGCCGTTATCGCCAAACGCCCCGGAATTACGTGGAAGGGCGTTTTCCGCAACTGGGGCCTTGTGTTCTGTGGCAACTTTGCAGGCGCTTTGACCACGGCAGTCTTTATGGCCGTCATCTTTACCACTGGATTTTCGCAAGAACCTAACGCGGTCGGACAACGGATCGGTGTCATCGGTGAAGCACGGACGGTAGGCTATGCGGCGGCGGGTGCCTCTGGTTTCCTGACAGTCTTCATTCGTGCGGTGATGTGTAACTGGATGGTGTCTACGGGTGTTGTCGCTGCGATGATGTCCACGACAGTGTCCGGCAAGATCATGGCGATGTGGATGCCAATTCTGGTGTTCTTCTACCTTGGCTTTGAACATTCCATCGTAAACATGTTCCTGTTCCCGTCAGGCATCATGCTGGGCGGCCAATTCACTTGGGGCGATTACCTGCTCTATAACGAATTCCCTGTTATCGTCGGTAATCTCGTTGGCGGTCTGACGTTTGTGGGCGGTATGATCTACTCCACCCACTACAAAACATCGCCACAGCGCAGCGTTTCCGGCGCTGGTGTTGCGACCCCTGCCGAATAATAAGTGAATACCCCTCAGCCTAAATGTCGGGCTGGGGGATTTCCCCAAGAGGCCACAGTTGAATAAGCACCCTTCAGATATGAACCAGCTTTCAGTGTCCCTTGGTCAGGCGTCCAGCAAAGGACGCAAGGCAGTAAACCAGGATTTCCATGGTGCGCTTGTTCCGGACGGGCGCGCCATGTCGTTAAAAGGGATAACTGTGGCCCTCGCCGACGGTATTTCCACGTCAGATGTCAGCCATGTCGCCGCGCAAACAGCCGTCAAATCGCTGCTGGCAGATTACTATTCAACACCAGATAGCTGGACCGCACAAACCGCCGCGTCTACCGTGATCAACGCCACCAACAGTTGGTTGCACGCGCAAACGGCCGGAACCTTATCAGGTGAAGTAGATCGCGGGTACGTCTGCACCTTGGCGGCACTGATCCTAAAGGCGAGGCAAGCGCATCTGTTCCATGTGGGCGACAGCCGGATCTGGCGGGTATCCGGCGGATCGCTTGAGCCACTGACTGATGATCACCAAAGCCTCGGCATGTTGTCTGCGGCGATGGGCGCGCGCGAAATTGTTGAAATTTCCTACACATCCGTCCCGCTTGAACAGGGCGACGTTTATCTGCTGACAACCGACGGCGTCCATGAATTTTGGACCCCCGCGCAGGTCATTGCACAGATTGCGGCAGGTGACTTGCAAGCTGCCGCCGACGCCGTCCTTACGGCGGCCCACGCAGCTGGCAGCCCCGATAATATGACGGTGCAGATCGTGCGGATCGACGCACTTCCCAGCGGGGAAAGCGGTATCAACACCGACGATTTAACTTTGCCATTCCCGACGCTTCCAAAGGCTGGAGAAATCCTCGACGGATACGAAATCCTACGAAACCTGCACGGGAACCATCGGTCTCACCTGTTTTTGGCCAAAGCGCCGGACGGTATGAAAGTCGCGCTCAAAATTCCGGGTTCCGAAACCCGCGATGATCCCGAACAATTGCGTCGGTTCGTGCTGGAAGAATGGATTGCGCGTCGGCTGTCAAACCCGCACCTCCTCAGCGCGCCAGCTCCACTCGAAGCACCACGCGCCTACCTTTATTCGGTAACAGAATTTATCGATGGCCAAACCTTGCGGCAATGGATGGCAGACAATCCGCAACCATCACTTGAACAGGTGCGCGATATCGTAGAGCAGATTGTAAAAGGGCTCCGTCCGTTTCATCGCCGCGAAATGCTGCATCAGGATATCCGGCCCGAAAACATCATGATCACCGATGATGGTGTCGTTAAGCTGATCGATTTTGGATCCGCTTACGTGGCGGGCGTCCAAGAGGCGGCCCCGTTCCCCGAAGAGGCTGGCATCTTAGGCACCTATCAATACACGGCCCCTGAATACTTCTCGAACGAACCCGTCAGCTTTCGCTCTGACATGTTTTCAGTTGGGGTGGTGGCCTATGAAATGCTGACAGGTTATCTGCCTTACGGCACCCAAGTTGCCAAAGTCCGCACCCCCCGTGACCGCACCGCGCTGCGCTATCGCAACGCAAACAACGACGAACGCGCCATTTCAAAATGGATAGACGAGGCCCTGTTGCGCGCGGTGCATGCAGACCCCATCAAACGATACGCGACGTTTTCAGATTTCATCAAAGACCTGCGCACCCCCTCCACTGCCTATCAAAAGCGGCATGCACGCCCATTGATGGAACGTGACCCGCTGAAATTCTGGCAAGGCCTGTCCTTTGCGCTGGCTATCCTGTGCGTCGTCCTTGCCGCACAGCTTTCTAAATAACCCCAAGCCCAAAAATGGAGACCACTATGCTGACCAAAGACGACGTAACCATGATGATCCTTGAAGCGAAAAAAGCAGCAGGTCTAGGCTGGGAAGACATCGCCGCAAAGATCGACATGTCCCCCGTATTCACCCATTCGGCCTGCGTTGGCATGAATGCGTTTCCGGCAGACAAAGCCGGGGCACTGGGCAAGCTGCTGTCGTTGCCTGACGAAGCGGTTGCGGTATTGGCGGAAAGCCCGACAAAGAACTTCGCGCAAACCGTCCCGACCGATCCGTGTATTTATCGCTTTTATGAAATCGTTGGTGTTTATGGTCCAACACTCAAGGCGTTGATCCATGAAAAATTCGGCGACGGGATCATGTCTGCGATTGATTTCGAGATGTCGGTTGAACGAGAGGAAAACCCCAAAGGCGACCGCGTGAAAATCGAAATGAGCGGTAAATACCTCGCCTACAACGCTTGGTAAGCCTGACGGCCCCGACAGCCGTTATTGGTATAGACTCGGTGAGCTCATATTCTGTCGATAGTCTATGGGTTCAACCGCTCTCGTCGCCACGACGTGCTTGAAAATCAGTAGCCGATTTTGCTGATCATTGCTGCGGTGCGCGCGAATGTCCGGTTGTCACGCTGCGCGACAGTACGGAAATTTAGGCTTACGCAGAAATTTCAACGCTGCAAGCGCTCGCAGTATAGAAATCCAATTCACAGAATGGGCTCTTTTTCCTGTTTCGCTGCATTGTGCGCGAAGGTCCGGTTTTCAATTTTGGGTGAGTTAATCACGCCCTTGCCGACCACCCCGCCAGGCTAGGCTAGCCTCTTTGCCCTATAGACCAAATGCAGATGGCCCTTGAACCACTTGCTCCGTCCACAGAAGACAACTACGCTTCAAAACAGCCGGAGGATTGGTCCATTGGCTTTTGGTTTCAAGTCCAGTTGCAACAACAAATGGAGGATTATCGCTATGGATAATCGGTTCGCTTACATGCGCAAATACCTTGGGTTTTCCCAAAAAGACGCATCCAACATTTTTTCCACTCGGCTCGATACGATCAAGAAATGGGACAGCGATAAACTGCTAGTGCCGGGTCCGGTTTTGGAGGAACTGTATGATCATATACGGTTCACGAATGATATGGTTGTCGAGTTTTGCGACGAGCGCCAAGCGGAAGATGAAGACGAGGGGATCGACGAAATCTACCTGCTGTAAAACGCGGAGCAATATTGGGCCACGGAAGCGGCTGCGTTTTGCAGTTGTAGCGGAGTAAAAGTCCGCCAGTTTGTGCCCTTCGTTTATGCGGAGGGCGGGAGATGTATTCTGTGGATATTTATAGCCGCGTGCGCCGCGCGTGTTTGAAGGACGGCATGTCAGCGCGGGAGGCCGCGCGTTACTTCAATAAAGATCGTAAGACGATTGCCAAGATGCTGCGCCATGAGCTGCCGCCCGGCTATCAGCGTTCAGAACCGCCACGCCGCCCGACGCTTGATGGGTTTGTTGGTGTGATCGATGAGATCCTTCGCACTGACAAAGCCTTGATCAAAAAGCAGCGACACACAGCAAAGCGCATATTCGAGCGTTTGCGCGACGAACATGGATATGCGGGCAGCTTAACGACGGTGACCTATTACGTTCGTGAGCAAAAGCGGCGGACCAAAGAGGTGTTTGTGCCGTTGTCGCATCTTCCGGGCCATGCGCAGGTAGATTTTGGCGAGACGCTGGGTGTGATTGGCG
The DNA here is from genome assembly GCA_002709955.1 of Rhodospirillaceae bacterium. GTDB lineage: Bacteria > Pseudomonadota > Alphaproteobacteria > UBA8366 > Aestuariispiraceae > Pacificispira. The sequence goes on along the minus strand of PAQY01000024.1, from coordinate 25,105 downwards.
GCGTGGAATGCAAGATCCACTTCTTTGTGATGAGCTTGCCCCATTCGGATGCGGTGTTTGTGAAGGGATATCCCGCCGAGACAACCGAGGCGTTCTGTGACGGCCACGTGTCAGCCTTTGCGTTTTTTGGCGGCATCCCGCAGTCCATTCTTTACGACAACACGAAGATCGCAGTCGCCCGCATTCTGGGGGACAAAACCCGCGTCCGGACCCAGCGGTTCACAGAGTTGCAATCGCATTACCTGTTTGATGACAAGTTTGGGCGGCCTGCGCGAGGCAACGATAAAGGCAATGTTGAGGGGATGGTTGGCTACACCCGCCGCAACTTCATGGTGCCCGCGCCACGCTTTGACAGCTTTGATGATCTCAATGCGCACCTTGAAGCGAAGTGCCTGGCCCGACAGGGCGAGACACTTCGTGGCCACGACAAAACCATCGGCGAGCGCTTGATATCTGATTTGGATGCGCTGATGGGATTGCCCGTTGCGGAGTATGAAGCCTGCGATCACGTCAGCACACGGGCCACATCGATCTCGATGGTGCGCTACAAAGGCAATGATTACTCGGTACCGGTGGCCTATGCACACCATGACGTTCATGTGCGTGGCTTTGTACACGAGGTACTGATCGGTTGCGGCAATGAGGTGATCGCACGGCACCAGCGGTCTTACGCATCCGCGGATATGATCTTTGATCCGCTGCACTTCTTGCCGCTGATTGAGCAGAAGGTTGGGGCCTTGGATCAGGCAGCGCCTTTGCAGGGTTGGGAACTGCCGGACGTCTTCGCGACCCTGCACCGCCTGCTCGAAGCCCGCATGGGCAAACCGGGCAAGCGGGAATACGTTCAGGTCCTGCGTCTGTTGGAAACATTCGACATGGATGTTGTACAGGGCGCAATCAGTCATGCCATTGATCTGGGTGCAATTGGCTATGACGCTGTAAAGCATCTCGTGCTGTGCCGGGTTGAGAAACGACCGCCGAGGTTGGATTTAGAGTTCTATCCGTATCTGCCCAAGGCCAATGTCGCCATGACGCGGCCATCCAGCTACATGAGTCTGATCGGAGGGACAGCAGCATGACTGACGCGCCTCAAATCCTTCTGCACCACCATCTCAAAAAGCTGCGACTGCCAACGTTCCAAGGCGAGTATGCCAAACAAGCGCAGCTTTGTGCGGCCGAGAACAAAGACCATGTGCACTACCTGGCACGGCTGTGTGAGATGGAACTGATTGATCGCGAGCGCCGGATGATTGAGCGGCGCATCAAAGCGGCAAAGTTCCCCAGTACCAAGAGCTTGGATAGCTTTGACTTCAAGATCATACCCAGCTTGAACAAGCCGCTGACGATGGAGCTGGCACGCTGTGATTACGTTGATCGCAAGGAAAACATCATCGCCCTTGGACCGTCAGGCACGGGCAAGACGCACATCGCTTTGGGACTTGGATTGGCTGCATGTCAACGCGGGTTGAAAGTACGCTTCACAACGGCGGCAGCCTTGGTTCATGATCTGATCGAAGCCCAAGATGAGCGGCGATTGCAGCGTCTTCAAAAACAACTGACCAGCCAGAACCTCTTGATCATTGATGAGTTGGGCTTTGTGCCCCTCAGCAAATCCGGCGCAGAATTGCTCTTTGAGGTCATATCGCAATGCTACGAACGCGGATCCGTCATCATAACCTCAAATCTGCCTTTTGATGAATGGACCGAGGTCTTTGGATCAGAACGCCTGACTGGCGCGTTGCTGGATCGTTTGACCCATCACGTCCACATCCTCGAGATGAATGGCGAAAGCTACCGGCTCAAACACAGTCGCAAAAACCGACAATAATCCACCCACAATCAAAGACAGGAAAATGCTGGCCCAAGGGCCAGCATGCGCTCTGGCCCGCTTCAGCTTTGTGAAGAGCACGCGCGCCAAAGCGCAAAACAACATCAAACGCAGTGGCCCCTTTTTATGCCGCGACCTGGCCCACTTTTACTCTGCGATTGACAGTATTGGTACAATAAAGCATTATTGACAGATTGGGAGTGGATTGAATCTTGCCGTTGAACCCGCCAGAAACACCCAATGTATTAACAGAGGTCGCATTGAAACAGCGCCTTGAGACGGGTTCGAAACTCATCATTACATGCAACGTATCGCCAACGCGCAAAGCATCATCATGGTTTGGAGTTTGGACGATGCACGCAGAACATTCCGATGGGACTACGCAAATGTTGGTCACGGCGCGCTCCAGGATGGCAGGTGAAATTTCCATTCGTGAGTTCAAAACCGTGACGGGAATCGTATCTTTTCTGACCGACTGCGGTTTCACCAAAATTTCCTTCCCCGTGGTTGAGGGCGATACCGTGAGACTTCCGCTGGATACTTAAATCTAAGCATACCCAGCAGTAAGTCTGGTGGCCAATGTCCCGCCCCGTCGGGCGAGCAGCGCGTTACCCACAATCCCGACACTTCGATGTTCAGTGTCTTCATTTACTCCGCCGCGCGACCAAGAACTTCTTCGGCCCATTGGTTCAGGCTTTTGCCAGACAGCTCCGCCGCGAGTGCCGCCTTGCGGTGTACCTCGGGATCGACGCGAAACATGACTTGACCCGAGAATGCTTTTTGCGGCTCCTTGCCGACCTTTGCGCAAGTCTCAACGTAGTCTTCAACCGCTTCATGAAAGGCTTCCCGCAACGCCTCAACCGTGTCAGCATGAAAGCCAATACCATCACTGATACCGGCGAGACGGCCTGTGAAAATGCCATCTTCATCATCATACTCTATGCGGGCCGAATAGCCTTTGTAGGTCATAATATTGGTCATGGCGTTACTCCGATCCGTTCCAAGAATGCGCGAGCGGCGCGCACCTGATAGCGTTTGGCTTCCTTGGCAGGGTGTGGGCAATGAAACGTCGCAACCACAGAATCAATATCATGCTCCGTTGAAATATTTGGCAAAAACAAGCCATTGATCCCTCATGAGTTTACGAGATCGCGGTGGTGCAAATGGCAGCAAACTCAGTTGACATCACGACCTAACCGCGAATACCACTTCGAACCGACTTTTGATTGAACCGGTCTTCAAAGTATGTCCGGAAGATTTCATTTTCTGGATATTCTAGAGGTGCTTTCCAAACCGCACCAAGGCGCCCAACAAGTCCTGCAATCCAATCTGCAGCCTGCATCGTTTGATAGCGGTGACTTTCGACCTGGAACGGTGGCTCAATTAGGCAGCGCCTAGGCTCGGCTGGATTGTACATCGCTATGGCAGCCTCGGTAATCAACGCGTCACGCTGATCATGCTCATCAAGCGTCAGAATGAAATTTTCATTCGGATCACAGTCTTCCTCACAGTGCTGGTTTAGGCGCTTGATCGCCTCTCTCAACACAATGCGATATAGTTGGTTCGGATTATGTTCTCCTGGCGGGTGAGGTTTTGTACCGCCGACATGAAACAAAAAGCCGCCTAACGTATCAATCTTGTTGAACAATCGGAAGGTGAAACGGCGAAGTTCGGCATATTTTGTAACGTTGGTTACAGTGTAAAGGCTCGCCCCTTTCTTTTCCCAGACCGCCGCATGCTGCCCTGCCCGAGCGATTTCAAAGGCAAGGAGCTCCTGTTTGCGTTGAAAAAACCAAGTCCCGAACCCGCGTACCTGGTCAATCGGTAACGCGAATCCGGCTAAACCAAAGACAGGACTATCATTGTGACGTGGATCTGTTCGGCTAACGTATGGTCCGATGTGTCCAAATTCGTCCAAATACACTATGTAAGTCAAACATATCTCCACAAACACGAAAACCCACGCTTACGCGTGGGCCTCGGAAAGAGGGCAATACAAGCTTGCGCCTCATCCTTTACATGAGGGTTCAGCGTTCCAAAGTCAAGCTTTTTGAAGTCTGCGAGGGACAACCCGCTTCAATTTTGAAGCGCTATGAGTGCGCCAACACGCTTTTGTGACCCCGACCAGAGGCACAGTCTTGACTGCAACCACGGACGACATCGGCTCGAACGTAGCGAGAGACAACTATTGCTGCCCCCAATAGACATAGAGCATTCTTGGGTCGACCAACTCAGGCTTTTTGGTGAAATCGATCCCGCGGCTAAAAACATTCGAACCGTCGGAATCTGTAGTATACTCCGTCGCACTACCTGCAAAAATCAAGCCATTGATCTCGCATGGATTTACGAGATCGAGTTAGTACAAATATCAGAAATCTAAGGCGACTTCAGTCCCTTAGCCAAGAGGCCCTATCACTTAAGGCGGGGCTTGACGGGGGCTATGTTGGCCAGCTCGAACGTTCGAAGTACTCCACGACCATCGCAACCTTGCAGAAGTTAGCTTTGGCACTTGATGTCGATCCATCTGAGTTGATCGAACCAATTTTGATCACCCCCAGTATGAGAGCAAAAACCGTCAATGACGAAACCTCAGATGATCCAAAGGAGTCTGGACGCTCACAGCTGCTTGCTGCGCCATTTCAAGAAGGGTTTGAGCATCGTCAGGGCAATCTTTTCCTCGTACTGATCGACTATCGCTGGAATGACGGATCAACCGTTCGCCGTTGGCTGGTCGATCCTAAGAAGGTCGACTTGTCTGCCGTCATCCTCAAACCTTGCACACCGCTTTAATCAACGCAGATCCCTGCTCAGTATGAAAACCAATCTGAATGGCCCATATTTCCTTCATAGTCGCCATATTCGACCATGATATCGCGTGAGTAGAAGTTCCCAAACCTCCGCCCAACGGGCAGCAAAATGGTTTGGCCGCTCTCGGACACAAATGAACTCGGCCAACGGCTGTGAGATCCGTAAACCCGCGCGATGTATCGGCAGGTTCTGTTTTCGCGGTCACAGAATCGAATACTCCAATCCCACTGCCTTGGATCGTCACGCGGCGTGTAGGACCGACCTGTGAACCAAATCACATGGGTGCGATTGAGCCATTCGTATTCTGGCAGGTTCGTATCAACCTCGCCTTCCCCACCCGGACCACCAAGCTCAACGGGCACTGCAGCGAAGGTGCAAATCCCAAAAGGCGGTCGGCTGGGCCACGGGGTGATGCGGCGGATCATAGTGCGATAAGCTCGCGCGCAGACCGCGCTCGGAGGAAATCCACCCGCCATACAGAGCATAATCGCACAGTCTATATCGTAGGCCTGCGCCTTCTGGGGCGAACTGAGCGTCGTCAAAACACCAAAGAATGCTGACAAAATAAGTCGTTTCATCGGAGACTCCTTTGCTAGGTTTCATCCTATGGTTTAGCATTTTGTTAAATTCTGCAATATATCATATTGACTCAATGTGTCTTTCCGCTTGTACTGGGTCGGACTAGAAGGACTCTCAGGGGGAGAGTCCAAATGCCGATAGCGCGCAATCAAATCTTGATCACACTTGATGGGGTCAAAGACCTTCAAAAGAGGGAAGTTGCATTCCGCTGCCGGTATGAACTCGTGGGGTTCACGGACGATGGCAAGCCGCGCTACCAGTGCATTTACCTACGTGACGGTGAACCGGAAGCCATTCTTGTGTCCACACGGATCACACCGCTCGGCCCGGAAGCACGGTACTTCAACATCTGGCCGGGGCTTTTTAAACACCATCTTGAATTTGGCGACGGGCGCGATTTGCGCTTTGATGCTGACTACAGCATTTCCCTCGAAGGCAACGGCTGACGTTCTAGCGTTTCGCGCGGACGGTTCGGCTACGGCATCTGGGTGGACGTTTCACGGAGCACGTCCTAACTGGGCCACTTCAGAAGATACTGTTGAAGCAGAACCTGTTGCCGTTGCACCAATTGCGCCTGCGGCGGGAGCCTCTGCCCAAGTTCTCGCACTCATTCATCAGACGGCCAACCGCCACCAAAACAATAGGGCCATCGCGCGAGCTGGCCTTTCAACACGGGACTGGCAAGTCTTGTTTCAGGCGATGATTGAAGCGGAGAGCAGCTACAATCCCACTGCCATCAGCCCAAAGGGTGCCTATGGGTTGGGCCAACTGATGCCTGCAACGGCGCGCGAGCTTGGGGTGGATCCGCGTGATGTCTCCCAAAACCTTGATGGCGCAGCACGCTACTTGCTCGCACAATTGGCAGAATTTCGCAGCGTTGATCTGGCCTTGGCTGCCTACAACGCAGGCCCGCATCGTGTTGAGCAGTACTCAGGTGTGCCCCCGTTTTCCGAAACACGCACCTACATCGCACGCATCCACGACATTCGTGAACGGCTGTCGGGCGGAACTTCACAGCCAGCGCCAATCCGCGTCGCCAACACGGCACCAACACGCGCCCCAGTCATTATCGACCTGAACTGATCAAGGACATTTTCATGCCAAGACACCACTCACGATACCTGCCACTGATGGCCGCAGCCATAGCGCTCGCCGCCTCCCCTGCCTTCGCGCAAGACTTGTCACCTATTCAAACGATGCTGGAAACGGTCGAAGCCGCACTCACGGGACCAATTGGCATTGCCGTGGCCACACTTGCAGTCATTGGGACAGGCTTCATGTGCATGATGGGACGGCTGAACTGGGGATGGTTTGCCTCTGTGATCATCGGGATCGTGCTGATCTTCTCAGCGGGCACCATCGTAGATGGGTTCACTTGAACCGATGGCGGAACGATCCCCCCTTTTCCTCGGCCTTGCGCGGCCACCCAAGTATCTGGGTCTCCCTGTCGGATATCTGGTGGTCTTGGCCATGGGGGTCGTTCTGCCGTTTATCTGGACGAAATCTCTGATCTTTTTCCTGATCGGGATTATCGCCTACCCCGTTCTTTGGTTTGTCGCGGATAAAGAACCTCATTTTTTTGAGGTGCTGCGCATCTCTTTCGGCACTGTTCGTTCCACCAAAAACCGCACTTATCACGGGGGTGATAGCTTTGGCGCTTGATGGTGGAACTCTGAGCAGAAATGGCCCTGCAGTACATGAAGCGGGTGGATCAGGCTTTGCCCGTGAAAGCTACCTTGCGGAGCACCTGCCCTATTTTGCTTTGGCAACGGACGATGTGATGGTTCTGCGCGAGGGTGATCTCCTCGCAACCCTTCGCCTTGATGGCCTCAACCCGATGACAACCGAAGATGATCGCCTTGATGCGCTCAAGCGCGCGGTTGCAGCAATCGTCGCCCAAACCGGGAACGCGTTTGGTTTCTACATTCACCGTGTTTCTGTGCCGCAAGACTTGGACCTTAAGCCGGTTGAGGGCGATACCTTCGCATCCCATGTTGATGCCCGCTGGGCCGCCCATATCAAAGGGCTGCGCCCTTCAAAGCGGCAGATGTATCTCAGCGTCATACGCCGGCCCAATCTCGCGGCACGCATCCCGTTCTTGCGTGCACTCGCCCGCAAAGCTTGGGTAAAAGATCGCACGGCGCGTGTCCAAGAACTTAATGAAGTGATGGGCTTCTTTGCGGTGGCCCTCTCTTCGGCAAACCCTGTTCGCTTAACAAAGACGGGCGGTGAATGGCTGGGGTATTTGAATACGCTCAACGCGGGGAGCTTTTCACCTATTGCATTTGGTCAAAGCCCCCTGCCCCTATCTCATACCATCAGTGATTGCCGCGCGACGTTTGATGGCGATGTGGTCACTGTTACCTGTGCCACAACGGGTGCCGTCAAATATGGTGCCCTTTTCAGCATCAAATCCTATCCTGCACTGACAGATGTGACGCTCCTTGATGCCTTGGACCTGCCGCTCGATATCGTGCTGACCAATTCCTTTAGTCCAATCCCGAACAACATCATGGCCGAGCGCATCCAACGGATCATCAGACAGATGCATGCTTCTGATGATGCGGCCGTTTCTTTGCGTGATCAGCTAGCTTTGGCCGCAGACGATCAAGAAGCCGGACGCATCGCCTTTGGCGACCATCACCTTTCCATTGCAGTCTATGCGCCTGATCGCGATACGCTGGAACGCGCCGCAGCGCAGATCAAACGGGTCGGCCAAGAAATCATGGCTGTGATTGTGCGTGAAAACATGGCCCTCAAAGCCACGTACTTCGCGCAAAGCCCGGGCAACTTTGGCTACCGCGCCCGCAAGACGCCGATCTCCTCAACCAACTTTGCTGATTTTGCAGCCCTTCACGGCAGCGTTGAAGGGCGTAGCAATGACAAAAGCCCATGGGGCCAGAGCATTGCCGTCCTGCCAACAGTCGGCACATCAGGCTATCGCTTCAACTTCCACGAAGCGGGTTCTGCAGGCAAAGAACCTACTGTGGGCCACACACTGGTTTTAGGCCGCACGGGAACTGGCAAAACATTGACGACTGCCTTCCTCACCGCGCAAGCGCAACGGATCGGCGCACGCTTGTTCTTCTTTGACAAAGATCGTGGCTTGGAAATGGCAGTCCGAGCATTGGGTGGTCGCTACAATGAAATCCGCGCAGGCGTCCCGACGGGTCTGAACCCGCTTGCCTCTGAAATCGATGAGCGCGGGCGCGCTTGGTTATCTGATTGGTTGGCCACCTTGATCACGCGCAGCGGTGCCCTTTCGGGTGAACAGTCACGCCATATCCAAGGTGCGGTAACACAGAATGCCGACGCGGGCGTAGCTCTACAACGCTTTGCCAGCTTTGAGACATTGTTCCAGTCTTTGGATGATGATGGCGAGCTGCAATCCCGCGTCGCAGAATGGGCCCCTGGCGGGCGATTTGGCTGGGTCTTTGATGAACCAGACCGCGGGCAAAGCCTCGATCTTTCGGGCGACATTGTCGGGTTTGATATGACAGAGATCCTCGACATGACAACCGAGCGTATGGCGGTGCTCTCCTACATTTTCCGCCAAATCGAACGCGTTGTTGAGGACCGCCGCCCCACGATCATCGTCTTAGACGAGGCATGGAAGCTGCTGGATGATCCTTACTTCGGCGCACGTCTGGAAAACTGGCTCGTGACCCTGCGCAAAATGAACTGCGTCGTGATCATGATGACGCAGTATCCCAGCCAGTTGCGCGACAGCCGCGTTGGCAAAACCATTGTTGAAACTGTCCCGACGCAGATCCTGTTCCCTAACGACCGCGCCACCGTGGCCGATTACGATTTCTTGCGCGTGAACGCCAAGGAAGCTGCATTGCTCGTCCAACCCACCATTGGCCAACGCATCGCACTGGTGCGCTCCGCAGGCGACAGCGTCTTTGTCGATGCCGATCTCTCCGCCCTTCGTGACTTACTGCCAATCCTTGGCGGTGGAGCCACGGGCGAGGCCCGCGTGCCAGCAGACTGGCGTTCAAACCCCGATTTCTGGAGACCACAATGAGATATTTCCAACCCCTCCTCATGCTTTCGGCAGTGCTGTTGCTGTCGGCCTGCGCACAATACACCGAGAAAACATCGCCCTGCTTCGGCCAGAATGGCGAGCCTGTGGTAACACGCGCAGCAATATCCTTTGCCGCAACAGCACCTGTCTCAACCACAATTCGCAAAGACTGCACATTCGAAGCCCTGCCGCAGCCAGAATGAGACGCGCCGCAATCATATCAGCCGCGCTTTGTGCCTGCATCCATGCGACCTCGGGCTTCGCCCAAGGTGTCCCGACGCAAGACAATGCCGCAATCGGGCAAACCATCTCGCGCGTGACAGCACTTGTTCAAGACTTGGGAACCCAAAGTGAGAAAGAGGTCGAGCGCTCCTCAATCGCTGACGTACAAGCAGATCAACTCCGCACGCTTGAAGCCATTTCTGCAGCTATGACCGGCCCAGGCTTTGATATCAGCGCCCTTGAAGGCAACGCAGATTTTGGTGTCGCCTCAGTCTATCCCAACACCGATACAAGCCCAATGAACAGCCGCCTCTTTGGCGAGGGGCGCGAAACCGTCGAGATGATGGTTGTGCGTGTGGCAGGTGAATATGCCGGTGCGCCGGGCGTTGCACGGGCAGGGCTTTCCGCCACGCAATGGCGATGCCTATTTCAGGCACTTATTAAACAGGAAAGCCGATTTAACATCACCGCTGAAAGCCATGTTGGTGCTTACGGTCTGACCCAACTCATGCCCGGGACGGCGTCAGACCTCGGGGTCAATCCATATGATCCGATGGACAACCTGCGGGGCGGGGCCCGTTACATCACGACCCAGTTGAACCGTTTCGGAAATATCCCCCATGCGCTCGCTGCCTATAATGCAGGCCCCGGACGCGTGATTGAGTATGGCGGCGTGCCACCGTTTACCGAGACCCAAGGCTACGTGCGCAATATCTCCAAATTCTACAACGAGTACCTCGCGGTTGTCGGTGGTGCGGACGCGCTTGGCACATTGTCATCCTCGGACTTTGCCCTCGCTGAATACGCCAACATCTCGGATGCAGGCGTCTACTATGCGGCAAGCAGCCACGCGACAACAATGCAGGTTATCAACCGCCTACGCGCGATCGTTCTGCAGATCGATACCCAACCAAATGCGAAAGCCGCGTGGGAACTCAATACCTACGCCAAAGCTGAAATCGCCCGCATCCTAAACCTGCGCGTCAGGCTGATGGCAGCCAATCAACAGCGCGAAGCGGCCCATGCCCAACATCTGGTCGCAGATCGCCTATCCGAGCGTGAATTCATGCAAATGGGAGTGCCAAATTGAAACAGCTTCTTCTTTCGGTCGCCGCCATAACGGCGCTCGGCCTATCGTCACCCGCCCGCGCACAAGGCGTTCCGACATTCGATGGATCGCAACTTGGCCAATTGGTCGCTCAACTTGAGCACATGGCTGAAGACCTTAACGTGCAACTGCAACAGCTCGCCACCATGCGCTTGGAACTTGAGACGCAACTGTCTCAACTGCTGAACTTGGAAGCCCAACTCACATCTCTGATCGAAGGCAGCGGGTTAAGCGATCTCTTCGCATCCGTCGAAGAATTCCGCGCCTTGCGGGGCAAACTTGTTGGCCCACTAAATACAGCGCGCTCACTGGCGAGCGGAGACTTTCTGAGTGGCTTTAATCCAGGCGCGGAACTGGAAGCATCGGTTGAACGTGTGCTTTCCGGCAGTGGGTTCACACCTGAGACCTTGAGCACTCTTTCTTCATCGCCACAACCTGCTGACAACCGCATTGCGACGTCCGCAGGCGCCAGCGCCATGTTGTCGGTAGCCGCCCAAGAAAGCCATGCAGAAGCAGGCCAAAGTCTAGAACGTCTTGAAACAATGGTGGGCTTGATCGACGACCAAGACGGATTGAAAGCGGCCGTTGATTTGAACACGCGGGTAACTGTCGAACTTGGGATTATCCTGACACAAATTTGGCGCTTGGAAGCGGCACAGGGTGTCAGCGCAGGACAGCTTGGTGTTGTTGATGCGGCGACATTGGCTGACGAGCGGCGATTCAGATCGATGGCGGTAGACCCATGATGGTCTATACTCCAAGTGCGCTCCGTTCGGCCTTTGCTGCACTTGCCCTTGCGCTGCCGATGTCTGCTTTTGCTGAAACACCTGATTCAACATCCGGTGGGCTCAAGCCATTTACTTCCATGGCAATCAACCCCGAAGAAGAGGGGGCCTGCCGCGTGCCTCGACCGCCAGCAGATCTTGCGGAAACCGCTTATCTGCGCAACGGGTATCGCGCAATTTTGCGTATCCTTGTCGCAGAGCGGCATCTTAAAGCCGAGACCTGCGACTGCCATTTAGGTGAATTCACATGGGACATGGCTCTCGCAGAACTGTCGCGCTTTCAAACGTCTGACAATCCGCGCCTCCCGTTCAAGGTCCTCGACCTCTATGCCATTGCGGATGCGCTCGAGGCTGAGCACGCCGAGGGCTGTTCAGAATAGATGGGAATTATCAGCGATATCCTCGACCAGGTTGATGCAGCTGTCGACAGCGTGGCACAAGATGGCTTCATCTCGTCGGCTGCGGCAGTGGGCAATGTCATCACCGCAGGTGCAGTCCTGCTGCTGATTTTGCTGGGCATCAATGTTGTGATGCAACTCAAGCCCATGACCTTTGGCAGCGCCTTCGCGTTTGGGATCAAAATCTCACTGGTCGCAATCTTTGCCCAGAGTTGGGATAATTTTGACGTCATTTACGGCATTGCAACACAAGTGCCGGACTCGGTTGGCGCATCCATTCTCGCCCTCACGGGATCCGGCGATGAGGCTGGTGTTTATGAGAGCCTCGACAACATGGTGGCCCGCATTACAGCCTATGGTGATACGATCGGTGATCAAGCAGGCTGGGTCTTCGGGGCCGTGCTTGGCGCAATTTTCTTTGTTCTCTCCGCACTCTTCGCAGCCGTCACCGCTGGGATCATCGCGTTTGCCAAGATCGTCTTCGCGCTGATGATCGTGATCGCGCCCTTTATGATCATCACATCACTGTTCAAGCCAACCCAATCCCTTTTTGAAGCTTGGAGCCGCGCGACCATCGGCTACGCCTTGATGCCCGTCGCCGCTGCGGGTGCTGCTGGCATCATCGTTGCGATCGCAGAAGCCATCGGCGATGCGTCCGCCGATCCAGTCGATGTCGAAACGGTGAGCCTCATCTTGCCATTCTTGGTCATTCTACTGCTCAGCGCCGGGATCATGGCATCTGTCCCTTACATCGCCTCCAACTTAACTGGAGTGATGGGCATCGCCTCCAACGCTGTTGGACTGACGGGGCTGGCGCGTCGCGGCATCGTCAACACAAGCGATTACGGCACGGGCAGTGCCACGCGCCTCGCAACGGGCAAATCACCACAAGAACTCCAGCAAGCGGTGAACAGCGGCGTTGTCAAAACCGGCGAAGCAATCCGACGAACACCGGCAACAGCCCTGAACACCGTCAAATCCTTCCGCGCCTCATAACGAAAGCCAAACACCGAAAATGAAAAGTCAAACAAGCCAAGACCAAAGCGACGCCTTTGCAGTGGATTTTATCTACGGCCCGCGCAGGCGCGAGCGGTTTGCCTATTTTGTCGCGGCGGCTGGCGGTCTGGTCGGGCTGGCAGGCATGGTCGCTGGTGCTAGCTTGTTCCCGCTCAAATCGATTGAGACCTTTGTCGTCGTTGTCGACAAAGAAACCGGCCAAATGGACCGCGTCGCTGCCGTTCAAGCACTGTCCTTGGCTGAGAGCGATGCCATCATACAAGCCAACCTTGTCGCCTATGTGGATGATCGAGAGACCTACGACCTGACCGACGGCGAACAACGGATAAATTCCGTTCTTGAACGCTCTGACGGCGATGCCGCACGCACCCTGCGCGAGCTTTGGACCTCGTCCAACGAAGACTACCCCATCGCTGTTTATGGCCGCGATGCCGTCATCGAAGTTGTGATCAAATCTGTGAACCAGATCGAACCTGGCGTGGCTCAAGTGCGATTTACCCGCACCCTGCGGCGCGCACGCGACACCCGCTCGGTGACCCGCAGCTACGTAGCCACTGTTGGCTACGCCTTTGAACCTGAAACCCGCCAGCGCCTGCAAGACGTCTGGGCCAACCCTTTGGGCTTCGTGGTCACCTCTTACCGCGTCGACGCCGAGACTTTGGAGAACTGATCCCTTGAATATCGCTGCCCGTTTGATCTGCGCTGCCGCATTGCTATCGGCGTCCCCCGCTCTGTCCGAGGCCGTTCCACGAAGCGGGTCGCTCGACAACCGCGTGCGCACCGCGACTTATGTTGAGAACCAAGTCTTCGTGATTGAAACCGACTTGCGTCATTCAACGACCATCCACTTTGGGCAGGGCGAACGGTTTGACGCCGTCATTGTCGGCGACACCGAGAGTTTCCAAGTCGACCCGATCCCAGAACTTGGCAATGTGCTGACCATCAAGCCGCATGTGCAAGGTGCCTCAACCAACATGACGGTGATCACTAACCGCCGAACATATTCTTTCCATTTGCGTGAAGGGGCCATTCCGGGTCGCTCAGGTATGTTTTTCGAGGTGCGGTTTCGCTATCCAGAGGATGAGCGTCGCGCGGCAGCGGCCAACACCCAGCCTAAGGGCTTTGATGCACCGCGCAACTACAGCTACCGCGTCGCGGGCGAAGGGGATTTCCGTCCAACCCATATCTACGACGACGGGCGGTACACATACTTCACCTTCCCCGAAAACGGACGCCAACCCGCCGTCTTCAAAGCAGACGAGCAGGGCCGGGAGCGCACCGTGAACTGGACCCAGCAAGGCAACACAGTTCGGGTGCTTGGCGTGAACCAATTCTGGACCTTGCGGATTGGCGATGAGGCCATCTGCGCCTTGCGCGATGACAGCGCAATTTATGTGAGCAACTGATCATGGCTGATGAGAACACACCCGACCTGCAGGACCGCCTCAGCACGTTCAGCCAGAAGGGCAAAGCCAAACGCCGTGGCGGTAATATCGGTGTCGGGGCATTGGCGATCGCGCTTGCGCTTGGCGGGGGTGGCGCCGCTTATTTCTTGGCAACTAATCTGCAAGAAGGATCAGACGGCCTAGAAACGTCTGACGTTGAGACCTTCCAGGACCAACGCACCGGAAATGGCGGGCGGTTGGAATTCCCGCCGGATGAAGCGGAACAGCGGGTTAATGATGCGCTGATCGCTGTTGAGGAAGCACTCGATGTGCCGGCCCCTGCCCCAGCAGCTGAACCCAGTGCAGCAGTGCTTGAAGAAATCGCAAAGCTACGGGAAGCGCTTGCTGCAAGCCAGTCTGCCCGCAACGCCGAAATCCAAGAAGCCGTCTCTGATTTACGAGAGGCGTTTCAGGTTCAGACAGACGCGCTTGAAGCCTCCATCGCCGCCAAAGACACCGAGTTGCAAAACGCGCAGCGGCAGAACGAAGCACGTTTGGCCGGGCTGCAGGCGATGTTGGACGCGGAACGCGCACAACGCGAAGGACTTGAATCCGAAATGGCGCGCGAGGGATTGATAGCAGATCAACGGTTGCTTGAAGAACGCCAGCGGCAGGAGGACGAACAACGTCAGCGTGAAGCGGAACGGGTGGCGCAAGAATTACTTACCGCGCAAATCGTCTCCCCGTCTGTTGTCTATGCCGATGGTCCACGCGCTGCATCAGCTGGAACGACGAACCCAACTGCGACCACCGGAGCAGACGGGCCAACCCTTTCTGAAAATGAACAGTATCTACGGCAAGGCGCACGGCCGTTAGACGTGCAAGAAGCGTCCCAAATGGCCTTCCCGGAGCGAACACTTTCGCAAGGCTCTGTCATTCAAGCTGCCTTGCAAACAGCGATCAACAGCGACCTGCCGGGCTCTGTTGTAGCGGTTGTGTCTGAGCCGGTGCCGGCGTTTTCTGGCGATCAGATCTTGATCCCGCGTGGCTCCCGCCTTTTTGGCCAATACCGTTCTGGGATCGAGTTGAACCAAAAACGCATCTTGATCCTTTGGACACGCGTTCTGACCCCAGACGGGACGTCGATTGAAATTGCGTCCCTTGGCGGCGACCAACTTGGCCGCTCTGGGTTGACTGGGATCGTCGACACAAAGTTTGCTGAACGCTTCGGCGGAGCGGCACTGATCTCCCTCATAGGTGCTGCACCCGCTGTCGCCGCAAATAGCGCCGACAATGAAACAGCCAGCGAAGTACTTCAGGGGGTTTCCGAAGATCTGGAAGACGCAGTTGGATCTGTAATCGCTGAACAGGTCTCGATCTCACCCACTATTTATATTGATCAAGGTGCATCCGTGACCGTCCTCGTCGACCGTGATGTGGTAATCTATTGAACCAGCACCCAAAACCAGCGTCATACTTGGAGCGATATCTTGAGCCGTTCCGCGATTTGCTGCTGCGGGACGACGTCGTTGAAATTGCAATCAACCCTGATGGAAAAATCTGGGTCGAAGCCGCAGGTGACGCGGCAATGCGTCATGAAGGCCAAACCGTAGACCGCAACACCGCCTTCAACATGGCGCAGACGATCGTCGGTGATGCCAATGCCCGCGTGTCAGAAAAGAACCCACTCGTGTCTGGCAAAGTTGAGTATGCTGGCCGACCTCTGAGAGTTCAGGTCGCGGTTCCACCTGCCATCGAACAAGGTGCGTCAATTACGATCCGTCTCTTCGCCATGGCGGGCGTGAAGGGGTACAAACCATCCTATCTTTTTGGCAAAGCTGTCTCGCTCGACCAGTTGAGAGCTGAAAAGATGAAGGACATCGCCAGCCAAGCCGAAGAGAATCTTGAAGCCGCATTAGAGGCCTTAGTACATCAAAAACTGAACATACTGATCAGTGGTGGCACGTCGACTGGCAAGACCACCTTCGCTCGACATCTTCTTACTCATGTCGATGATGGCGAACGGTTGATCACGATTGAAGATG
Organism: Rhodospirillaceae bacterium; assembly: GCA_002709955.1. Lineage (GTDB taxonomy): Bacteria > Pseudomonadota > Alphaproteobacteria > UBA8366 > Aestuariispiraceae > Pacificispira. The sequence goes on along the minus strand of PAQY01000024.1, from coordinate 8,903 downwards.
CGTTTGAACTGTTCCCTAGCCAACCCAATACGGTGGCCCTGCTGGCAAGTCGCGGCACTGGCACACAGAGAAGTTCGAACGCGCTTTTGCAAGCTTCTTTGCGGATGCGCCCTGACCGAATTATCGTTGGGGAACTGCGCGGGGGCGAAGCCTTGACCTATCTTGAAGCGATCAACACCGGACACGGCGGGTCAGTCTCAACCATCCATGCGGAAACAGCTGAGCTCGCAATAGATCGTTTAGCCATAATGGTCTTGCAAGCGGGCACGCCACTGACCTTCGCTGAGGTGCGGCAGTACATTCAGAAGTCGATCGATGTCATCGTTCAACTAGGGCGGACAGCCGGACGACGTGGCATTGCTGAGTTTTATTTGCCCAACTAAACTTAATAAATCGCGACGATTCCGTCCCTTCGCTGCGCACCGAATCAACTTGCAGAAAGCGGGAAAAAGCGGCAGTTCGCCACGAGATGCGGAAATGACCGCTTTACTCAAAGTTCAGCCATTTGATATTCACCGAAATCCGTTCTCTCGCAGCCAAATTCGGTCTTCCGGTGGCAGCCAGCTCAAGAATTCAGAGACAAGATGCGAATGCCCGAAGTAGTGCAGCCTCGAAAAGGCCGTACCACCTCGCTCGTCCTGTGAGCGTACGTCTGCGCCGTGGTCGACAAGTGTTTGAAGTAGCCATGAATTGCCGATTTCGGCTGCATAAAGAAATGGGGTCAGTCTAGAGGATCCAGCAGGTGCATTCACATTCGCGCCTGCATCAAGCAAGAGTTGCACGATTTTACGCAAATCGGTGCAATCTCCTTTCGAAAAGTGTTCCGCCATCTCAGGAAGGACCGCCAACTCGTCTGGGTGGTAACGTGTGGCTGACCGAGCTCGAGCTTCTTCGTCGTGAAATGGAGAGCTTGTTTTGCGCAGAAATGCGGGCATTTCGGGGCCGCTGCCATGCTGCAAAGCTGCGCGGGCCATTGTCATCGGATCAACAAAATGGCTGACGGTTTCGTAGAGCGCCGTTTGCTGGTTTGGACCAGTAACTTCGACATCCGCCCCTTTTTCAAGGAGCCTTTGTACGTAGTCTGAACTTCCCAAACTAATGGCCATCAATAGCAGAGATTTACCGCCTTTCGTTTTGGCGTTGATTGTATCTGTTGAGGTCACCGGGAGCAGCGCTCGCACGCAGGCGTCATCGTGGCCCTGCAGTGCATTCAGGAGCGCTGACCCATTGTTCCGGTCTAAGGCATCGGGATCAGCGCCGGCGCGTAAAAGTTGCCTAACCTTTTCGACCTGACCGAGATTAGCAAAGAGTGAAAGTTGCGGTGTCGGAGTCGGGCCGTATCCCTTAATGACGCGGTTTGGGTTGCGTAAATCTGGTTTGCGCTCTTCCCATTCCGGCATAATCAACAGGTAATTGCTAAGAGGGTCGGCATTGTCAGCCGGCTGCGCCTCTGGAAAAAGCTCCGGAAAATCCCTGGAAACAGACAGATCAGCATCCGGACTATCTAGATCCAACCCCAAGCCATCACACCACCCTTGCCACTTCGCAAGAACACGTCGCTTTCCGAGTTTGCTGGCAAGGTTAAGGATATAGTGCAGACAGCTCTTCATCTGGGTCGCGCTGCGAAATTGAAACCAATTGGCGGCGGTCTCAAAGGCGTCAAGTGCATCGTCATATCGCCCCATCTGGGCAAGATATCGCCCGCGATAAAAACAGAGACCGGCAAGGCGTTGTTGATCGTGCAGAGAATACTCGAGTTTTTCAAACAATGCCTCAAGCCTAAGAAAATCCCCATCCAATTTTGGTCGCCGAGGATCCGTGAGCTTCGCAATTTCATTTATGGTGCGGTCGTCGGAGGCACTTAGGCCGCAGGTCTTCAAATACCTTGGCGATTGCGCAACATCTAAGAGCGCCGACTGGATTGCATCGAAATCAAACGGCAGCTCATTCCCCTCTACATGGTTGCCGGGATCAACCAAGCAAAATTCGCAGTATTTCTGGTAGATCCGTGCAGCAAGCAGCGCTCGTGCGAATTTACGGTCCCAGTTTTTCATCAATGCCAGTATTGTAATGATTTGCGGGTCATGTTCGCCTTTGGACCAGCGTTTGATCAATCTTTCCCAGTTTTCTTGCCCTCTGCTCAGCCCGGGCTTGCCTTGGATTTCTGCCGCAAGGGATGAAAGACCATGGTCTTTCACACGCGATTGCCACAAGATTCTGGTCGCTTGGTTGGGTTTTCCAAGTATTTCTCGTGGGTCAACACCTGTTACGGAAAGCACATTTCGGAATAGGTCTTGGAAGCATCCATATGCAACTCGGTCAAACACGCCTCGCACCACTTCAGCGGGTAATGCTGAGCAGTCCAGCCCAAGGCATAGTGAAATGTGTTCCTTCAGCGCATCCAAGAAGTCGGTCGCGCCCCAAATGTCATTGCCATTTGCTGTGTGAAAATCCGCCAGATGCTCTTTCAGCAGTTCATTCGCGGCTTCGGGGGACACCGGTTTGCCCTTTCGCAGGCGTTGAAGTTCCTTCTTTAGCGCCTCTTCGTGTTGGTCATCGACATGCGACATCGCGCGGATCAGGAACGCGACGATCTCGGATGGCTGCGGAATAGGGGAAATACCTTCGGTCATGCCATCAACCCCTGATTTCGACGTAGCCTTGCGAGTTCGGATTTCACATTCCGGGAGGCGCGCACATCGCTTGGGGTTTTGGAAAAAACGAGCATGCCGCCTTCGGGCAGAAACAGCTTCCCATGCTTCTTGCCGCTTACAAAACGTGCCCCTGAATTTACGGCGTCGGAAATTACCTTGTTCAAATCTTTGTCTCGGGATTAGTACATGTCTCACCTCGATAACGGGATGGTGGCGTTACCACCATCCCGACCAATTTATTTCTTAGAGCTGCTACGGTTGGAGCTTTTTGCAGCAGCACTCTGAGCACGTGCGGCGAAACTGCCTTTTGCTGTTTGCCCGCCAGTCTTTGGGGCGGTTGCGGATTGAATACGTCCCGCAGCTTTCGAGTTCATGGCTTTGGTTTTTGACATCCTGTCTTCCTTTCGTGTTTGAGGATGTCTTAGGAATACGGAAGTTATACCGCGCTAAACAGAAACAAGGTCGGGACACGAACCGGATATTTTGCTTCAACCATAGTGAATGCGGCTAATCATTTACTTGAATGAGTTCAAAAATGTGCAGCTTGCACATTTCTGCAAAGTTCGGTCTCTGCGCATCGCAGTCGTCGGAGCAGTTTACAGCATCAGACACTCTGGGTTCGAAGGGTGAATTCGCTACGGCTTTCCTGAACGACCGCTGTTGGTCGCTACAACAGTCTCTATTACCCTAACAACTCCTCGATGAGCTCTTCCCTCATATCCAGCGTTCTGTCCCAAGCCCTTGGTACATCCGCCTCGCGGTTGAGCGTCTCAGGCTGGGGCTTTTGCTCCATCTCAATCCCTTCAGCCATGACCCGCATCCCCCGCGCCTCACGCCGTTCTGCACGATCTCTTGCCGGCGCATGGCCCACGGTATCATTCGCCCTCTGCGCTCTGTCCTCGTCACCCCCAACACCCCATGGCCCCACGCCTTCCACACTTGGCGGAAAAGGAAACGGCTTGTCTTTCTGTTTGGCGTCCATCGCCTTAAACACTGGGTCATCAAAGTACTTGATCCGCTGCGCTTTTATTGGATGTTGTGGTGACGCGAGGATGATCACCTCATCAGGGTCCATCAGCCGCGCCTCGGTTTCTGACAACAGCGGCCGCTCTTCCAGTCGCGCTGACGTCGAAGTCGCGCCCAGTATCCCTTTGTTCCGCCCGTACATGCGCGTAACCGCCTCACGCGTTGTGCTACCCACGGCAGCCGACACCTCTTTCACCGTGCGTTGGTCCCGCGGTGTGATGTAAAGCTTCAGCCCTGCCCCGTTCTCCAGCCTTTCACGTCCCTCGGGCCCATATATCCGATCCAAGGATGCAAGCGACTGCGCGATCATCGCTACCCTGCCGCCGTAGCTCGCCAGCGAATGGATCGCGCGTTCCAGATACGGCATCGCGCCCATCTGTTGGAATTCATCAATCATCATCATGACAGGCCATGGCTCATCTGGCCCCGGCTCTTTCAATCTGATGGATGCAATCAGATCAGCGAACATCAGGCGCAACAGTGGTGCCAGCGTCGCGATATGATCCTCAGACACCGCAATATAGAGCGACTGCGGCGTCTTGCGGAACGTCGCAAAGTCAAAATCGCTGTCCTGCGTGGCTGAGCGCACCGCAGGATTGTCCCACTGCTTTAGCCCAGCCGTCATCAGCGCCTGAATATTCGAGGTCAGCAACCGCGATGACGCACTTGCCGCATTGGTCCAAAGTTCGCGCAGGATGGTTTCTTCGGCCTCGTCTGCATAGGTTTTGTATTGCGCATTCTTGTACTCACCGCCCGCAACGATCTTGTTCACTTCGCCAAGGTTTGCCGTCCCCCGCTGGATCGCCAGCAGACAGGCGGCCACAAAGATCGACTTGCCCGCTTCAGAGAACGTATCCAGCGTCTTGTTATCCTTATCGAGGAACAGATCGGCCAAGATGCTGACTTCGGTGAACCGCTGCGCAAAGGTTGGTGCTTTGGCGATGCGCGACAGCGGATTGTAGCGATGCGTGGCATTGGACCAATCAAAGGGGCTGAAGCGATAGACCTCATCTCCATTGAGCGCGCGCAAACGAGAGGTTTTCTCAAAGTTCTCGCCTTTGACATCGAGCACCACAACCGAGCCTGCGAAGGCCATCAAGTTCGGTATCACGAAGCCAACACCCTTACCGGCCCGCGTTGGGGCCACCATCATCACATGCGGAATGGCCGCGGAGGAAATGAACCCGCCCTTTGACCTTGGCAGTCCGAGCTTGCCGCAGACAAACCCCTCCCCTGGTTCGTGGAGCATGTCGTTTTTCATAAGCTCGGCTTTGGTTTGCCAATGGGCTGAACCATAGTCATCGCGTTCTTTCTTCCAGGTCCATGCAAGCGCAAGACCACCGAGCCCGAGGGATCCAAAGCCAACGGCACCGTAAGCCACCTTGAACGCTTCGGGGTGTGCCGCGCGCAATCCCGTGCTGGCATTCCAAACCGCCAACATGTCGAAATTCCCAAACCCCGTGCGCAGCGCCAAGGTTAGATAGAAGCTGGCAACGATTGTCCCGAGGATCGCGCCGCAGATTGCGCCAAAGGGCAGGGCAGCCCAAAGAGGAAATGCTTTGTTCATCTGTTCATCCTCGCTCTAGAATTCCATATCGTCGTCGAGACCACGATCGCGCCCGAGATCTTTGCCCAAGGCCTGAGCCTCTTGCTGCCCTTTGAGCTGCGCCACTTCGGTTGCCTTGTCCTGCTGCAGACTGGATGCGCGATCGGTGAACACTTGGTCGCCGGTTTCTTCGAAGGTCATTTCCAAGAATTCTTGCGTGACGGTGATCTGATCGATCTTGCTGGGCAACACGTCATCAAGGACTTCATAGTTCCCACGCCGCAGCTCGCCGAGGCCTTCCTCACCCAGCTCTTTGAACAACTCGGCCTGCAAGGTGCGCTCAACGGTTTCTTCTTGGGCTTCCGACAACTGCCCGTCGCGCAGCATATCCGCCAAATCCTGCAGATAGGTATTGGGGCTGCGATCATCCTCATCAATCAAAGGCAGGTCTGCCGCTTCTTCCTCTGCAAGGCCGAGTCCAATTGCGACGCCCAGTTCTTTGGCCCGCTCGGTCAGGGCTTCCATAACCCCGTCCACACGTTCCAAGGCCCTATCGAGTTGCTCATCACTGGCACTCTCGACCGTCAGCCCGTCTTTGCTCAAGACGGCATTCATATCACGCTCAACCCAGTCCTGCGCCATGCCATAATTCTTGGTGCCGCCAGCTGTGATGCGTGCAACCAGCTCATTGCTGTCCATGCCCGCCTCATCGGCCTGCGCGAGAACACCCTTCAAAGCGTCGTCATCGCCAGATTGCAGCGCTGCAATCAGAACCTCGCTTCCAGCACCGGGCGGATAGGGTTCTTCGAGCTGCTTGCCAAACCGCGCCCGCAGTTCTGGGTCCGGCACCATCTGCGACAGATCCGCGATGACCGGCGCGGCCTTGGCCTCGAACGCGGCGCGCTCAGACACATCAAGCTCTTCGGCCTTTAGCCGCAGCGCCTCAATCGTGCGCTCAGAATAATCGATGGCATCACCGACGGTTTTGATGTCCTTCATATCGATCTCTCCTTCGGTGAATTTCCATGGGGTGCCTGTGCCGAGGTTCTCCGCCATGCCGCGCACCGCGCGGGCGATATGGCGCTGGTCCATGCGGTCCAACAGATCGGCAAATTCGGTGTAGTCTTTGGCAAAGCCCACGACCTGGGCTTGTGCGACGGCTGACTCCTCGGCGGTCATGATGATCTCGCGCGGCAGACGCGCTTCTTCTTTGGCGCGGTAGATTTCCGCGAGGCCTGCAGGCTTCTCAAAGATGCCGCGCTCAAGCCGCGTGGTGGCGTCCAACATGACGCCATAACCTTCCGCGATCTCGGCCTGCTTTTCGCGCATCAGCTGCGGCGACATCACACCCTCGGCCCAGCAAGAAAACCACGTGCCCTGATCGAGGCCTCGATTGTTCAGAATGATGTGGGCGTGTTTGTGGGCTCGGTCATCGTGCACGGCGAGGACGTAATCCCACTGATCGCCATACTCACCGCTCTCGAAAAAATGCTCGGTCCAATCCATCGCGATGTCGCGCACCTGATCGACAGTGACGTCTGTTGGGAATGACAGCAGCATGTGCGAGGTGAACCCAAGCTTGGTCGATCCGCGCCATGTCTCGGACCAGGCCTCGATGATATCTGACTTCTGATCTTCAGACAGCACCGCGTCATCGGTCAGCGCGTTGGTCATGGTCGAATAGGTGTAGACGGCCTTGTCATTGATATAGGCAAGCTGGTTGCCAAGAGAGGCTTGTGTTTTGCAGCCCCCTGCCCTGATCCGCTTGAACACAGCCGCGCGGCTCTGGCCACTGGCGGCCTTGGCGACGTTGCGCGCCGACATCGAGCCCACGCGTCCAAAGCAGCGCCCCTGCCGCCGACCCGCGATACGCGCATCAATCCGCGCCGCTGCTTTGCCCCGGATCCGCTCATCCTCCCAGAGCTTGCCCATAACGGAACTGTAGAGGGCAAGCGGATCAGCCATTGGAGATGTTCCGATCAATCACGGCCGCACCCGCCTGCAGCGCAGCTCTACCGTTCGGAGCCAAAGCCGCCGACGACCGCGCCCCTTCGCGACCGCCCTCCCCGGCCACCAAGCGCAGCCCCGATGTCGCGCACGCAGGGTCATCTCGATGCGCGCGCAGGGCTGCATCCCCTTCTTCCTTTAACGGCCAATCCTGCTTGCGCCGGACCTGCGCTGCATCCTTCATATGGCCAAGCTCACGGCTCATGCACTGCGCAAGATCAAGCAACTCAACCAGCAAGGCCCGATCCTCTGGCGACACAGACACCTTGCCGCGATGCACCGCCTTTGCGAGCGCCAAACCCGCGTCGCTGACGTCCTTGGCCTGTCGCCAACTGGCGCAGAATTCAGCAACCAGATCGCGCGGCACATCAAGGAACCCACACCGTCCGCGCAGCACTGCATTGAGGGCTTGGGAGCGGTTGGCAAAACCACGTGTCTGCCACTCTGCATCAAAGGCTGCGAGCTCTGACGCTGAGGCGCGGAAACTGACCCGCTCAGAGGGATCACGCACCGCCAGCCCCTCGCCCTTCACTTCTTTTGCAAGCCGCGTCACATGCCTACGAGAGACGCCATAGGCTTCCGCCAATACCTTTGGGGTTTCACCTGCATGGTATCGCCGCGCCAGTTCAATGCGCTGCTCCAGCTTGAGGCGTTTTGGTCTTCCTGTCTTCATCACAAGCGTACCTCGCCACATCCAAAATCAAATATCCGACGGCGCGTGCGGGGCAGCGTTTGCTTGCAAACGCGCATCCATGTGGTGGTGGTTTCACTGTTGCGTGGCACGCTCTCAGACCCCTCGGACAAATGTCGCAGACAAGTGGCATATCCTGCCAACGTCCTTCTCTTCTCTTTCCTTCATATATCAATAATACATATTGCGCAATTTATCTTTTTGCATGAGTTCAATTTCTATGCGCTTCACGCCGCCTGCCAAAAGCCACACCAACCATCAGAAATATTCTGACTGACCCTATTGGCAGCTCGCACAAAGCGAGCGCGGGCCTTCACCTACAAAACACCACTCAAGGGTCTACGCCCCCAAGGCGCATCAAGTGATCAACATGAAAACAGCAAGAAAGCTGACGCCCGATCGCGTCGGTGTCAGCTTCTGCAACTGCCTGTCTGGGGCCTCCCACAGGAGGTCGCCCTCCCCTGCGGATCACTCAATCCGCAGGGGTATCTGGCTCAATGAGCCAGATCCTGAGAGCGCAAATCTGCGCAGCGATCTTGGGCAATCAGAGCCTCGGTTGCGAGGCTGTCTATGACTTCGGGATGGTCACCCTCCTCAAAGGCTGAGAGGTAGGTTTCAAAGGCCATGTCAGCTTGCAGTTCTGCGAGGTCGAGGGATTGTTCGTAGGTCATGTTGTGATCCTTTCCATTGATCGTCGTTGGACGGATCGTGAAAAAGACTGGAGGCATCAGAGCGGGCTGCACCCAACTTGGGGCGCAATAAAATGGAGCACGGGAAGGGCGATGTTTGTTGTGCGCGATGCACGCAGCGCGCAAGGCGTCACCCGTCCAGAAACATTGCCCAAGCGTTGCAGGCCGTTCGTAAGCATCCGGCGTGGGCCGCGCGTGGTCAGCGCGCGCGTTCACAGTCCATTTCAATGAGCTCTCGCAGGTTTTCGATCCCGAAGGGTGAGAAGGCGATGACGCTATCGTCATTGGGG
>PAQY01000023.1 GCA_002709955.1 Rhodospirillaceae bacterium | reverse complement strand
TCGCGCCATTGCGGCAGGCGACGCCGATGCCAGATTGGCCCCAGATCGAAGGCCCGCATCGGTGTGGTTCGTCCCCAAGAGGAGACCGGGCATGGGCGTCACAAGGCCAATCGCCGGACTGGCTCTTCAGGCAGAACGTCATGGGGTGAGACCGAGGTTCGAGCACGCGGCCTTCTGCCGATGTCCAGGCACGCCGTTCTTCCACTCGTCAAGACCCAGCCGTCAAGGCAGTCCGGGTTGGGCAGGTATCTTCGACCGCAACAGCGACGGCATTCGAAATACTGCGAGCCCGCCAAGGGGACTCGGCGGCAGTGCATGCACAGGAAGCCCCGCCGATGTAACGGCGGGGCGCTGGGTCGAAGTGCTGAATGTGGATCAGGCGGCCATGCGCCAGTCCGTGGCGGGTCGTCTCGGACGGCGGGCTTCCATCAGGGCGATGGCGCAGCCGATCGGGGTCATGCCGATATCGAAGGCGGTGCTGACATCCCGATACTGTTCGTCGGTGAGATCGGCTTCCGCCTCGATCAGGTAGCTGTCCTCCACGGCGATGACGTATTCGTCCCAGCTCATGTCGAATTGGTTCACGGTGTTGCTCAATCGGGTCATGGTCTTTCCTCCTTCCGGTTTGTCCTGGCCGCGACCGCGGCCTTCCATGGGCAACGGAAGGCGGCGGCATAGGCGACCGGACGCACCCCAAGAAGCGCGGAGGGGCAAAGCCCCGACCGGGACTTCAAGTGGGCCGGAACAAAGTGGAGGACGGCGAGGACCGTCTTTCTTGTTTCGCGAGGAATGCGGCGTCAGCCGCAGGGGAAGAAAGTCGGGCAGCGCCGTTGCGGCGGGAGACGCCGACGCCACGTTTGCCCAATGAGGAAGGCCCGACGGTCACGGCCAGCCGGAAGGATGGAAAGCCCCCGATTGAGCATGCCGGTCACCTTGGCAAGCTGGGCAGGTCAGTGGTGCGCTGGTGGACAGCCCCATAAATCGGGGAAGCATCACCGAGATCGTATCGGATGCTGCCAGCGCTCAATTGGAGATATGACCATGGCTTTGCAGAAACCTGACTGGATGGCCCAGCACCGAATGATACGGAAACGTCGCCAGGTGACCACGCGGCTTCTGCTGCTGGCCTTGCTCGCCTGTTGCATTGCCGCCCTGTAGGCCCAGGACAACCATGCAATGAGAACGAGAAAGCCCCTGCCGCAGGTACGACAGGGGCCAGTCGGATCAAGCGTAGGGGATCTCGACAACATCGTCGCCGGGCCAGTAGAACTCGGTGACGAAGTAGCCAAGTCGATTCACGGTGTGGAAGCCGCTCAGGATAATGAGCGTATCGTCATCTCCAGAAACGAGTGTCCAGACGCAGCCCGGATGGGCGGCCTGCACAGCTTCAAGTTCAGCGTCGAAGGTCTCGAACAACAGCCCGTCGCAGGGGGCGTCCGGACGGATGGTGTTCTTCAACGGGCAGTACGTGTTGGCCCAATCGTCGAAGTCGCTCGGAGGCGTGGGCTCCACGTCGCCGACGAAATAGGTCGAAAGGTCATGCTGCTCGCCTTCGGATGGACCGGCGTCCGGCAATTCGCCGTTTCTGAACCTGTCCAGCGCGAGCGCCTCGGGGTCGTCTGCGTCGGCAGGGACGTGGTAGCAATAGACGACAAGTTCCTCAACGGTCACCGCAACGAGGCGGGGTGGTTGGGTCTTGCCTTCTTCGGCGTCGGTATGGTTCTTCAAATCAGTCATGTTCAAAATTCCTAAATTAAATGTCTTGGAGTTAACGCCGCCCGCCGTGGTGGCGGGCGGCGTTGGTGGCAAGGCTTAGCGGCTCCAGATGAGGGCAAATCCCTTGTCCAGCTGCTCGACCAGGTTGGCGTAGATCGGAGCGGCGAAGCTCGGGTCGTCCAGCTTGACCGAGATGTACTCGTTGCCGCCCTTGCTGGTGCGATGCCAGGCCGCGCCGAGCTCAATCGTGCCCGCCTTGATGCGGAAGTCCGGGGCGGTGTCGGCGGTTTTCTCGACGCTGCTCACGGTGACCTTGGTGGCCTTGAGGCCAAGGGTCTGGATGGTGCCGGCGAAGCCGTTGTCGGTTTTGGTGAAGGTGCCGATGGTTGCCATTTTGATAGTTTCCTTTGTTTGGTGTCTGGGGGTCGCGCCCTTCGCGACCTTTCCATGGCCAATGTCGGAGACCGTCAAAGACCGGGCCTGCACCTGTAGGGCCGTAACGCAGTGAAGGACGGCAAGCGGGCTGTTTCTTGAAGCGAAGCGTCCGCGAGGAATGCGGCAAAGCCGCAGGGGAAGAAACCGACCGTGCGCCGTTGCAGGCGCGGGCGACGGGCTCAAATGTGGCCATAACAGGAAAGGACGTGAGGGGATGCGACCGCGCCAAACATATAGGAGGCTCACCATGGCGGCCTCGATCACCGCACCCGACACGGCGGTCCGCGCGTAATCCCCGTGGCCTGCATCACCATTTCACTGGTGAAGCGGTACAAGAAAACGCCCGCCCTGGCTAACCGCCAAGACGGGCTGTAATCGGCAAATGTGGCCGTCACCGTAACAGGCGGCAAACGGTCAAAATCTCAGTCGCGGCGCGTCCCGCCGAAGAGCACTCCGAACAGCTTGCCTGTCAGCCAGAGGACAAACATCCCGACTGGAATGACGAAAGGCGCACCGAGCAGCACCCAGCCCACGGCGTCGATGTTGCCCGTGACATTGGCAGCGTATGCGGCCACGGCGATAAGAAGAATGGCGGCGATGATATGCATGGGGAAACCCTCCCAGACCAGAGAAAGAAAGGACGGCACGGGCTAACTACCCGCACCGCCCCTGATGCAGACGGGGGTCAGGCGGCCACTTGCGTGGTGTCGCCGTCGCCCGAGACGGCGGGCGTGGGGTCGCCGTCCGTGTCGTCTGCATTGGCCTCGTCTGCCTCCCCTTCCTGCCACGGCAGGTCAGCCCCCTCGGTCACTGCGGGGAACCGCATGGCATCGGGAAGCCATGCATTCGCCCGCTTGCGCAGTTCTTCGGGCAAGGTCGCATCGTCCTCGGCGCAGCGCTGGAAGTGACGGGCAAGGGCAGCGGCCAGTTGGCTCTTGCTGTAATCCTTCATCCGTCCAAGACGGGTTACCGCCCCGCATTCCTTGGCGATGGCCTCCAACTGGTCTTTGCGGCGGCGGGTCAGGAACGCCTCATCGGGTGTCCAATGATCCCGCATCGATACATCCAGATCGGCGGCAACACGGTTGAACAGGCTGTCAGCCGTATCGAGCGCATCCATATTGCCCTGTCCGAAGGTCAGCGCCGTCAGCAGCAGATGCAACTGGTCAAGTTCCTCGTCCGAGAACCCCTGCACCACCTCATAAAGGGCGGTCGGGTTCTTCACCTCGGCAAGCAGCGTCTCCCATGCGCCCCGCACAGGTCGGGCGTAGGACGGGCGGCGATTATCCGTCACGCCTATCGCCGTCACCATGTCCTGCGCCTCCCGCTCAAGAGCGGTGTAGCTGGTCGGCTGATTGTCCTCCCCTGCGAAGTAAGCAAGGGCGGGATGGGCATCGAGGCGCACCCGTCCTGTCCAGTCAAAGCCGTTCAACAGGCTGATGACGGCCACCTCCTTGGCCTTGCGGGGATTGGCGAGCAACGCCTCCATCACGGCAAGGCTCTTGTGAGCACTCATCACGCGGATGACAGGCCCAGAATATTCGGGCCGCTCCTTGGGGGCGGTCGGTGCGTCTGCGGTTTCCTCGGCAACAGACGGGGACACGTCACGGCGGACAAGCCCGTCCCTGACCTCGACGCGTCCAGACGGCTTGAAGTGAATGACCACCCCGCTGTGTTCGTCTTCCTCGGCCTCACGATACTGCCACCACGGGGCATAGCTTTCGGACAGCACCTCAACGAAGGCGGCGTTCTCCCCATGGTGTTCAGCAAGGGCGGCGACAGCCGCTTCTTGCAGGGTAAAGAAACGCTCCACGTCATCGAAGACGGTGTTGTCGTCATCGGCGAACAGGTCGGCGGTAAAAGTGCCCTCATATTGTTCCAGCGGAAAAATGGCGAGGGATACGGCGGGCTTCTCGCCCGTCAACAGGCGGCGCAAGTCGTCGCCGTCATAGTGATAGCCCTGCTCCAGCCGCTCGATGAGTGCCCGTTGCTGGTCATGTGTGCCAAGGGTCAGCGCCTCGGCGGCGGCAAGGGTAATCTCCCCTTCCCGCACCAACGCCTTCACCTCGTCACAGAGAGAGGCCAGCGCCACACGGCGTTTGACGGTCAGCACCGACACCCCTGCCTTGGCGGCGACATCCTCAAGGGATGCGCCCGAACCCAACAGATTGGCGAAGGCTTCGGCCTCGTCCATGGGGGCAAGCTGTTCCCGCTGGATGTTCTCGACGGTGGCGAGCCGCAAGGCATCGGCCTCGCTCAAATCGCCCCGCACCTCGACGGGCACGGGAGTGTCCTTGGCGATAGCGCCCCGCTCAACCAACAGGGAGAGCGCCCGATAGCGTCGATCGCCCGAAACAATCTCGAACTTGCGCCCCTTCTTGCGCACCACAAGATTTTGCAACAGGCCATCGGTCAGGATGGATGCGGCCAGCCCTTCAAGGGCGGTGGCATCCATGCTGCGGCGGGGATTACCATCGGCGGCGGTGATTTTGGTCAGCGGTATGGTTTGAATGGTCATGGTTCTATTCCTCATATTGGGTTGATTGCCCCCTGCCCTGACCGTCAGGGCGGGGGCATGGGTCAGGCGACGATGCGCCCCTTGTCGGAAGCCTCGGCGGCATAGGCCGTCAGGCCCTTGGTTGGCTTGAAATGGCGGTCACGCTCGATGGTCAGCCCTGCGGGGCCGCGCACGGCGGCAAGCTCCGACAGACGCACGCTGCCCAGTTCGGGGCATCCAAACCCAAGGTCACAAAGCCCGAAGGCAATGTCCTCGTCTTCGGGGTCGAGTTCGGATAACAGCCATGTAGCCGCTCCCCATGGGCAGAACAGCTTGACCACAGGCCAGAAGTCCTGGGTGTTGCCATCGTCTGCCATGCGGTCGGCATTGGCTTTGCCATTCTTCAGCATGCGAGCATGCTGGTCGGATAGGAGAAGCGTGCTCATTGGCCTGCCTCCCGTCCGTCATGGTCGGAAAGCCTCATGCTGTTCGTCACCGAGACGAACAGCGGGCGGATGGTGAAATCCTCCCCGTCCCTGTTCACGGCGCAGATAGCGGCGGCGGGTACGCCGTCCGCAAAGCAGCTGAACAAGGCAAAGTTGGAATAATCCCCGCTCGTCAGCGCCTCAAAGGCGCTGCGATGCTCATGCGTGATATTGGTTTGTCTCATGTCGGTTTGTCCTTCCGTCGAGTTGTACAATTCTGCGAAGGACACCCACGCCCCGCGCATGAACCTCTGCCCAGCGGCGAGCGACGACGACAAACCAGTGAGAGAAGGGAGAACAGGCGTTCAGGCGGCGAAGCGCCGACATCCGACGGGCTCCAAGCGAGCCGCGCCGCATAGCGGCGGCATCCGGCCAACACGGGACCCCCGGCTTGATCGGGGGGAACGGAGCGGGCAGGCCGGACGGCGACCTTGGGAAAGACCGGCGGGGTCGGCACAAGCTGGCTAGAGAGGTTACAAGCGCGAAGCGCGACCCAACAGATCAACCCCGTCCCGCAGGGATGACATTATGGGGCGTTACGGGGTATCCCCGTTCGAAGGGGTGACGGAAAACGCCGATAGGCGGTTGCAGGCAGGGGAAGGCCTTCCCCTGCTCCGCCTAAGTTACTCCACGGTTATCGTGATCGGATCATCATAAAGCATGAACCTGTCCATACCGGTTCGGGTCGCGGTGAAGACAACAGCGCGAGCGGGTGTTGGACCGCCGCAGGCACGGCTGACACGGAACCCAACACCGCCATCGGACCAAACGCCTGTATTAAGTTCGGGCAGATACTTTAGCACATCGGGCCATTCCAGGGGCTGTTCTCCGCATGAAGGGCCGCGCTTCCCATGAAGTACGATGGATTCACCTACTCTTAGGTTTGCTATCTCACGGTAGTAGATTTGCTGGTCAGTCATATCCACAGGCAGGGTTGTGATCCCTCTTGTATCATTTCCGCTGATTGCTTCTGGTTCCGTAACAAGAAGTGCACCTACGGCAAGTACGGCGACAACACCAGCCATTGCAGCATAACGATGTAAAGGTTTTGAGAACCTGCGCCCTTTTGTATCCGTTTCTTGTCCATGTCGGTCTCCAGGTGAAAAACCGACAGATTCATCAACATCGCTTGCAGGTTTTCGACAAAGGGCATCTTCGTAGAGCAATTTCCACTCTTCAGCCTGTGCTGACTGGTCTTCGATTTCCAGAGCGATGGTTAAAAGCCGAAAGTTGCGACGACTAGGTGTGTGTTTTCCCTGTCGCCAATTGCCGAGACTCTTCAGCGTGGTATCAAATGCACCGGACGCTTGAGACTTTCGAAGGTCACATAGAACCGAGGACAACTTAACGTTGTCGATATACCCCTTATCCATACAAAGCTTATCGAACAGCACATGCCACTGAGGTTTAGGTGCGATTGTCATACTTCCATCCGTCCGAAAAAGATTCCTGAGAAGGTATCAACCTCCTGTTTCGTTTGAATAAATTACTGTGTTTTCCAATTTTTCCAAGCTTTCTTTCTTTACCAAAGACAGTGACGCCTTAGCCAACTAAGGAATCACGGCAAGCGACTTTGATGATGATGCCTTTTTATCCGGAGGGCAATTTTTTGCATCAAGGACTGAGAGAAACACGAGGAATAGATGAGGGAAAAGTATGACAATTATCAGTTTGAATGCGTTACGGGCCGTCGCCATTGTGGCTGGCATAACCGGAGTGGCGGCCTGCCAGACAACTGCCAACGAATCTGACCGTCTCAGCGCAGATCAGGTCCGAGCGACTTTTATTGATCGTGAATGGACCCAAGGCACCGGTACTTTCATCTTTTCAGGCAATGGGAACTACAGTTACTCAGATCCCAGTTTCAGCGCCGAGGGCACGTACCAAATTGCTGACGACGGTGAACTTTGTACGGAAAACACAGGTAATGGTCGTCGAACTTGTTACACGTTTTACCGAGACGGGGAAGGTTACCGCTACTGGCATGATCGTTCTGGTAAGTTCTGGCCCGCTCGCCTGAAATAGAACATGCAATATCGTCAAGTGAAGTTGAGTTTGAACAGGTTCAAGTCCAATCGAATAAAAGCAGAAAGGAGTTTGTTTCTTATGAGTAAGAACGCAAGAACAACACGGCGTAATGTGCTGCAAGGTGGTGGAGCATTGGTTGCCGCCACAGCTGGATTGATGGCGCTTGGGGCTTCACAGCAAGCGCAAGCATCGACCGATATCCCCGCATCGGCTGAGAAAAAGTGTGCGACCTGCCGGTATTGGGGTGGTGTCAGGCGCGTTTCGACGGACAAGCAAACCGTCAGTGCTGACGGCAAGGGCTGGTGCAACAACCCCAACAGCCCGGCTTATCAGAAACAGACCAACCCAACACAAGGAGCACCGGTTTGGACAAGATGGGATGCCCTTGGTTGATCAAGATGACCAGAACAACAGACCGAATTTTCCGCTGTGTGTTGGTGCTCGGGATGAGCATCAACACACAGCAAGCATGGGCCCAAGCGTCATATTCTCAAAATAGTGGAACATCGACGGTTGAATTTGCCATTTTTTTGGCGGTATTCATTGCCGGACTCTTCACCATGTACAAGAAAGGGTTCTTTGAGAGATTTCGCTTATCCAATCCCAGCGAACTAACAGCCGAGGACAATCGCACGGATCGTCAAATCTATAACGAAGGCGAGATTGATAGAACCATCGATCTGATACCAAAGTCCCGGCTGGCGCGGAAAATCACCGCAGGTTTGGTGCTGTTCTCCGTCTTACTTTCACTGCTTCTGTTTTACAAAATCAGCCAAACCTCGGCACTCGCCTTAAGGTATGACGAAGGCGTCAAAGAGCAATTAGGATATTGGGGGCTTGGCTTGACAGTTTCATGGCTGCTAACAGCGGTTTACGGTGCTCTGCATGTGTATGGAAGCCGACAGATATCCAAACGAAAAAACATCCAGATAAAGGAGATTGTTGAGCGCCTGTCTGACTTGGAGGTCGAGATATCGAATGCGGTTAGTCAGGAAACCGAGGGTTCCTTGAAATCACAAAAGGTTCGACTTGAAAGTGCCTTAAGGCGTCTTGAGGCGTTTTAGGGATGTTTTCGCTGTTCGCCTGCCTAGATCAAGGTCACGTTCCAAGTAATTCTCTTACCCGAGAATATTGGTCAGTCGGTAGATTGGCTCCGAAATGGACGGCTGTTTTCTTCGCGTTTGCCGTCACTGCATGTGCATCACCTCCAGATCCTCCAGCCACAGCCTCCAGCGTCGATGACATCGATGTATCAGAGCTGACGGTCGAACCAATTTTTAACGCTAGCAATGCACTGTTTGAGGCTTGGCAACTTATCCCTATTCGTGGAAGCGGAAGTTGGTCCCTGCATCACACTGCCTCAACCTCAGAGCGCCTGACTATTCGCGGAGTTCCCGACGATAGTGCAAGCGCGATAATGATCTCATCCTCGTTTGATCCTTTGACATGCCCAATCCTGGAGTGGCGCTGGATGGTAGAGTTTGCGCAACCCTCCGCCGACCTCACCAAACGTGACGGCGATGACGTGGCGGCTGCCATCATGGTTCTGTTCGGCGATCCAGGAACACTACTCGACCCTCGCCCGGTGCCAACCCTCCGCTACTCCTGGACGGGAGCGGATCATCCCATTGGGTCTGTTATCGAAAATCCATACCATCCCGATATTGTTAAGAACATTGTCTTGCAGAACGCTGATGCTGAAACGAACATTTGGGTCACAGAAAGACGCAACCTAGCCTCCGACTATGAAGCCGCATTTGGTGAGCCACCAAGCGATTATGTCTGGGCCATAGCCCTTTTCATCGACAACGACCAGACTGGCGAAGAAGCCGCTGCACAGTTTGCAAGTGCGCAAGTATATTGTGACGGATTTTAGGCCGAGGCCGCCTAAGTGGCGGCCTCAGTGATCTCAGTGGCTTGCAGCCCGGCCAGATAGTCGGTCGCCTTGGCGGCCTGACTGGCGGCGGTGAAGATGGCCTTCTTGTCGGCCTTGAGCACCTTCAGCCAGTTGTCGATGTAGGCAGCATGGTCGGGACGCGGTTCCAGCGTGATCCCAAGGTCAGCACAGAGGAAGGCGGCCCCCAGCTCGGCCACGAGCTCTTCGACGGCATAGGCGTCATCGCCGAAGCGTTTGCCGAACTCACGGTCACAGCGCTTGGCACAGCCCGTCCAGTGGGTCAGCTCATGAAGTAACGTCCCATAGTAGCTCTCGGTCGCCGTGCTGGTCCCGGTTCCTATGAAGCGCTCGCGCTCGGGCATCTGGATGAAGTCATCGGGGAAGCGGTAGTAGGCGCGGTTGCCGCCGTGGCGGATCTCGGCCTCTGTGGCTGCGACGAAGGCTTCGGCCTTATCGAGGATTTGCGCCGGGTCTTTCGGTTCCGGCAGAGGTGGGGCTTCGAACCCGTCCACCTGATCGGCGTTGAAGACGTAGCTGGCGCGGGCCATGAGGCGTTTGCCGTGCTCGGTCTCGCCGTCGTCCTTCTGCTCTTCCACGTCGAACTCTTTGTAGAAGACCACGAGGCTTGATTTCTCGCCTTTGCGGACCTGACAGCCCTTGTTCTGCCATTGCCGATAGCTGCCCCAGGTGCCGGTCGAGAAGCCGCGTGCTTGCGCAGAGGCCCAGAGGCTGACGACGTTGATCCCGCGATAAGCGTTGGTGGTGTCGATATTGACGGGGCGGTTCAAGCCTTGGCCTGAGCGGTGCCAGGGCATCTGCCAGTCACCGGCTCCGGCTTCGATGGCGGCGATGATGGTGTTGGTCACTTGGGTGTAAACGTCTTGGCGTTCGGTCTTCATGGTCTCTCTCCTTGTCTTTGCGGGCCGCGCCCATCGCGGCCGTCCGATGGCGACCGGAAAGGCAGGGGCAAAGACGGGCGGCGCACCCGGCACGGGCCGGAGAGAATCGAAGGACGGAGAGCGGGCTGTTTCTTGTTTCGCGAGGAAGGCTTCAGCCGGGGAAGAAACTGACCGGGAACCGTTGTGCCGCACGGCGTCCCTGCCAGGTCAAGCCAGATATGAGGACGGCTCGTGGGCAGCGGTCAGCGACAAGGGAATGCGTGGCCGGAAGGTCACCCCGTAAAGACAACCCCAGAACAAAAACGACCCCGCCATTGGAGTGAGCGGGGCCGTGCTTCAGAGACTGATGCGCTGGCGCGCGCATCGAAGGCTTATGATCCCGCGCCCCAATCCGGCACCTGACAGCCTTAAGCGGGCATCCTGTCTGGCTCTGTGAAACGGCCACAAATTCTAGGCAAACGGGACAAATCGGGCTAAAAAAGCGAATGGAATCTGTATTTCAGGCTGCAAGGGCAATCGTGGATGGTCTTCGGAAAACTGTTCGGACGTGGAGGGAATGAGAAGAAGCCACGTCGGCAGACCGAGGATGAGCACTTTCGTGCCTGGCTACAAAGCCTCGATCCAGAGTGGTACGAGGTTCTCAAGATCGTATCGGGATCGGAAGACGTCGACCGCGTTTTCAAGTCGAGCCTTCAGGTCGCACTCAGCAACAGCGATCTCGATGAGGCTCGCCGCCTGCTTCGCTTGCACATCATGCCGTGCCTGCCCGCGCACGTCCGGGACCAGCTGAAGCATGCCGGGCAGCATCAAGCCTGGGCTAACATCAATGACCTTCAGGCAGCCGGTGCGAGCTTCGCTCCGGACAAGGTGCCGCGCGATGCCCTCAACCTTGGCTGGGTCGAAACTGGTGACGACGGCATGGTGCAGGTGCGCTTTCAGGGAGAAGGCCACCTGCTGACCGTTGCCCCCACGGGTGCGGGCAAGGGTCGGCGGTTCATCCTGCGCAATCTGCTGAAATATGAAGGCCCCGTGGTGGTGTTCGATCCCAAGGGCGAAAACTATGAGCATACGGCATGGCAGCGCAGTCTGTATGGTCAGGTGTTCAAATGGGCTCCGGGAGAAGCCGATTCCGACTGCTACAATCCGATGGATTTCGTCGAGACACTGGATGACGCACGTGTCCTAGCTGACCTGCTCATCGTCCGGATGAGCGCTGGGGAGTTCTGGGACGAGTCCGCAACCGATCTGCTGACCGGCCTGATTAGCTATGTGAAACAGACCAAGCCGTCCGAACGTCAGAACCTGAGGCAGGTCATCAGCGAGTTGTCTGGGTCGGAAGACGACTTCAAGGCCATGCTCGTAACCCTGCGGGCAACGAAAAGGCGGGACAATGTCGAGCTCGCTAATGTGCTCGAACAGCAATTCGACAAGATGCGCACGTCAATATCACAAACCTTACGAACACACCTATCAGCGTGGAAGCAGGAAAATGTGGTCAGGACTACGTCGACCACAACGCCGGGCTTCTCCATGGCGGACATTGTCGCCAATGACTATTACGGCGCCCAGTTCGCCGCCGTGGAAGGACGGGCGCCAGGTTGGCACCCCACTGGCGAAGATACCCATGCAAATGGTGCTGCGGCGTCAGTCTACATCGTCGTGCCGAGCTATGAGATTCCAGCTCTGCGCTCTGTGCTCAGGGTCATTCTCGGTCAGATGCTGAACGAGACGATCAAGGCACGGGCGGCGATCGACAAGGCGATGGCGGATGAAGAGGACCTGCCAAAGCGCTTCACGCACTGGCCGGTCATATATCTTTTCGACGAGCTGCCGCAGCTGGGTTACATGCCCCTGATCGAAAACGCCGTGGCGATTGCGCGAGGCTACAATATCCGCCTCTGGCTGTTCACCCAAGATCTGGCGCAGCTGAGTGAGGTCTATCCCAAGTGGCGCAGCATCGTCGCCAACTGCCGCAGCCAGATATATTTCAAGCCAAACGATCCGACCACAGCAGAAGAAATCGCCGGCCGTCTTGGCCGCCGCAAGGACATTTGGGGCGGTGAGGACTGGGTGGCCTCACCACAACGTCTGATGAGCCGGGAGTTCTGGGACGCCGCCGTCATCTTCCAGGACGGACTGTCGATACGGGCGCATCTGCACAAGGTCTTCGGGGCCGACCAGAAACTTGAAGAGTGGATGGAGGAGCAGAAGGCCATTTTTGGCGATACGGTTCATCGGGCACCTCCGGCACCCGAACCGCCTGATCTGACCTTCATCGACGAATTGGAGCCTGAAGCGGAAACCGCGCCCGTAATCGACCAATCCTCAAAAAAGAAAAGCCCCAAAAAGAGAAATGCCGACGGTCAGGATGATGCCGAATACAAAGGCGAATATGCCGCCCTTCGGGCCAAGGGCAAAACCAGAAAACAGAACCAAACAAACAAGGCCAATCCTGAGACGGCAGAACAGGTGCCTGAGAGGCCCGTAGAATCATCCGACGATCCAAAGGGCAAACCTATGCCCCCGACGTTCGACGAATGACCTGAGGCGCCGCCTATTGCGTCTCACCCCCTTCATAGCCCCTTGCCGAGGGTGCAACCCAAACAGGAGTAAGTTGAATGGAAATTCTGAACTGGATATTCAAAGAGAACCTTGGCCTCTCGATCATGATTGTTGTCGGGGCGGTCATCGCCATCAATCTGATCTTCTGGAAGACGAACAAAAAAGCGTTCGATGCTGAGAAGAACAAGCGGCGCGATAGGTAGGCGTTCCGGGTTATCCACAAAGCCGCTGCCAACTACAGGTATTTAATAATACAGGTACATATAGGTATATGCGGTACCGTTTATGCGTAAAGCCGGTACCGTTTATGCGTAAGCGTTTTTCACTCCGCCAATGAATCCGCCAAATACAGGGCGGTACCGTTTATGCGTGGATAACTTGAGGCGTTCACGGGGTTTTCCCCAAGCATGCAGACTTCACGGGATGTAGTGCCGCTGCACATGGGAAGCACTTGGGAACAGGATGAGAACGTCAGCATTGTCGTCGAGCCGCAATGCCGGATAAACCAGCCTGACCTTGGCGAGCGCATGCAGGAACGCCTTCTTGAAATTGCGGCGTCCTTGGGCCGTCGTCGGATAGTCCGACCCGAATTGAAGCTGCAACGCTCCCCAGGGGATCGCCGTGCGGGTTTTCACATAGGACATGCGGTAGGTCAGCCAGAGATAGATATCGAGCGCGAGCGGCGACCGCTTGAGCGCTGTCAGGGCACGCAGGTCAATGGGAACCGGGTTCTCGGTGATTTCCTTGAAGAACCTGTCGGACAGCATGATGGTGCTTTCCCATAGCGTATCCTGGTCCGGTCGTCTGGGTTCCCACCATAGATTGGCTTCCTCGGCGATGATCACATTTCGAACGCCTATGCCGCCGCCCGATGTGTAAGAGCAGCTTATGGAAGACGAGACCAGACGGGTCATCTGATCTTTCAGCCTCGGGATCGAGCCCCATCGCCCGCCGGTTGGCGCAAGGCCGATGTCGGTCATGAAACGGCTCAGGCTGGTCCCCAGAACAATCTGGCGCTCCTTGGTCCGCACCGCCTCTGTGGTCATGAATCCAATCAGTAGACGCGGAATGCTGCCATAGGGCAGACCAATTTTCGACGGTGCGACCATGGTCATGGTAAAGGTGCCGTTGGTCCGCTCGAACTCGTTGGAGGCGATGGCCTTGTGAGGCATCGTGGCCTGAACGAGCGCACGCGCCATGAAACCGAGAGCGCCTGCCTCTTTGGCAGCCTCATGCTCGATTTCTATGGCTGCCTTGAACAGGTTTTCCATCTGCCGGGTCAGCGGACGGTTATCGTTCGCGCCCTGAACTTCTCTGGACAGGTCGGGAGACAGCAAGTCATCTTGTTGCCAATCCGAGAACCCATCGGGGACGCCCACCTTCCTACGCATTGTCACGAGTTCAGCGTTTCTTGACGGTGTTGAGTGCGGGCTGCGACTGGATGAAGCTGTCCAGCATACGCATGAGCAGTTCCTCGCCGCTGGCGACGTCCAGCTCATAGGCAAGCCGCCAGAACCGGTCCTTGATCTCGGGGCGGGTCGCGATGTTCAGCTGCGCGGTGCGTGGTGACGGGCGGCGATAGCAACGTCCGTCGAACGGCATGGGTTGATGCCCCTCTCGGGCGGTGAAGCCAAGCTCTGAAGCAGCCTGACGGGCAGCGCCCGCATCGGTGCGGTTGGCGGCCTTGGGTTCAAAGTCATCCAGATTGAGGGCGGGTCGGTTACGCGGCTCGGCCATCTTCGGTCTCCTTGTTTTTCTTGATTGTCTCGATGACAGCGGCGGCGACCGCCTCCGCATTTTCAATTGCGGCTTCCGGATTGTGGGCCTCCGCTCGGCTCAAATCGTAGATCGTGCCGCCGAACTGCATCATGGCCCGGAATGCGGCTCGCTCGGTAAACTCGACCGGCAAAACAGGCACACCGTTCTGCGCCATGGCGTCCTGAAGGTGGGCAAGGTCACGGGATCGGATGGCCGGCGATGTGGCCGTAAACAGGACGGCATGGGGAATGACACGCCGATAGGCTTGCTCTTCCCGCCGGATCAGACTGATGACACGGGCGGTCTGGTCGGCATCGAGCTGGCTGCCACGCATCGGCACGATGACCAGATCCGCCCGGCCGATGGCATAGGACATGGCAAGGTTGGCGGAGCCTTCCAGATCGACAAGAACGAAGGCGCTGCGGCCAGCCGCCTCGTCGATGGCGTCAAGGATGGAGGTCTCACCGAGATCGGGCACGATGTCGAGGGAGGCTGGCAAGCGCTCGGGATCACGGGCCGCCCATGCTTTTATGGGCTGATTGGGATCGGCGTCCAGCAGGGAGACGGTCGAACCGGCGTGGGTCAGAACCTGGGCGATGGTGAGGGCGGAGGTCGTCTTGCCGACGCCGCCCTTTGAATTGGCAAATACGATTGTTGGCATTTTTTCTTTTCAGAATGCCACAGGCGACAATCAGCTAGCAAGACTATATTCACTATTTGTTCTTTTCCCGGATTGTGACCGGATGTCGCCCGCGAATTATCTGCCTCATGGCTGGCCATTGGCTGTTGATGAACCTTCTTCGGCCTAGCTGCCTATTCATCGCCTAGGCACTAGGCGGCAAAAAGTGAGTGGAAATCTATTGGCTGTGATGGGCATGGGTTGGGAGCATCTGCCCCTAAAGTGCCCCTGAACAGCAAAAAGCCCTGTCCGTGAGGATCAGGGCTTTTGATTTTTCGCTGCATTATCAGCTAGATAATTGGTTGCGGGGGTAGGATTTGAACCTACGACCTTCAGGTTATGAGCCTGACGAGCTACCGGGCTGCTCCACCCCGCGTGGGTGTGGTTTGGTAGGAGGTTGGGGGGTTGCATGGTGTATTGCTGAGGTGACTTGAGATCTGTCCGCATGGAAGACTTGGCAGCGACCTACTCTCCCGTGGCTTAAGCCATAGTACCATTGGCGCGGGAAGGTTTCACGGCCGAGTTCGGGATGGGATCGGGTGTTGGGCCTTCCGCTATGGCCACCAAGTCGTCGATGCGGACAGATATTCTGTCGGTATCAGCAAATGGGGTGTTTTGAAGCATTTGGTTTTGTTGTTTGCGATATGCTGATCTTGTTTTCCGGGATCCGCTTTATGGGCGGTGCCTGGTTTTGTAAAGATCGGCGGATCTCTCGCGAGTAGTCTTAAGTATTGCATTGAACTTTGTGTACCTGTGGCTCTTTTCAGTCCAGACGTGCAACGGCTTTTACCGTCATACGAAGGGAAGATTGGAAGCCGATCGAGCAATTAGTACCGGTAAGCTTCACGTGTTACCACGCTTCCACACCCGGCCTATCGACGTAGTGGTCTACTACGGCTCTCAGGCGAGACCTAGTTTTGAGGTTGGTTTCCCGCTTAGATGCCTTCAGCGGTTATCCAGTCCATACATAGCTACGCGGCAGTGCCACTGGCGTGACAACCGCTCCACCAGAGGTATGTCCATCCCGGTCCTCTCGTACTAGGGACAGATCCTCTCAAGTCTCGTACACCCACGGCAGATAGGGACCGAACTGTCTCACGACGTTCTAAACCCAGCTCACGTACCTCTTTAAATGGCGAACAGCCATACCCTTGGGACCTGCTCCAGCCCCAGGATGCGATGAGCCGACATCGAGGTGCCAAACGCCCCCGTCGATGTGGACTCTTGGGGGGTATCAGCCTGTTATCCCCGGAGTACCTTTTATCCGTTGAGCGATGGCCCTTCCACGCGGGA
>PAQY01000022.1 GCA_002709955.1 Rhodospirillaceae bacterium | reverse complement strand
CCCGGAGCGCCGCAAACAGCGCCTTTGGTCCCTTTATCGGCCCGTCGGACGGCGTCGAGAGCGCTTGACGATGAACCACATCGCCTGCACGCTCTCTTCTAGCCGACAGGCCGATAAAGGGATCCTGGTGATTCCAAATAACCGCGCACCACACTAGTGTGGCGGCGGGTCAAAGGCCCCGTCAAACGCATTGGTATAAAAGCCCAAATATCCCTGGATCGATGTTATGCCCGGGATCGGGGTTTCATAACTCCAGGCGATGGGATCAATGGTCCGACCATCGGCCAATACTGCCTTCCAATGGGTCGCATCCCCTTTATAGGGACAATGTGTCACCTTCGTTGCTGGATGCAGGAAACCCTGTGGAAGGGCTGATTTCGGGATGTAATAGGTCGGTGGATACCGTCCCTCCCGCAGGATCAGGGCATCGGTTGTTTCAGCGATACTGTGTCCCCTGACCGAAAGTGTGACCGGACCCGGCGCATGTTCAACCGTGATCGGGTGATCCGGGGTGCCAGCCTGTTCCAGGATGTCTTGGGGCATTCTGATGTCTCCTCAGGCCGACAGGCGTTTTGCGTGCCAGGCGATATGGTCTCCGATGAAGCTGGCAACGAAGTAATAGCTGTGATCGTAACCCGGCTGAAGGCGAAGCTCCAAGGGCACATTCGCATCCCGACAGGTCTCTATCAGAAGCTGGGGTTTCAATTGGTTTTCCAGGAAATTATCAGCATCGCCCTGATCCACCAATATGTCGCCGGACCAGCCTTTCTGGGCGATCAACGCACAGGCGTCATGGGCTGCCCAAGTGGCACGATCATCGCCCAGATACCGCCCCAGCGCCTTTTCGCCCCAGGGAACCTGGCTGGGGGCGACAATGGGGGAAAAGGCCGAAACACTGCTATAGCGATCCGGATTTCTAAGGGCCAGGGTCAATGCCCCATGACCCCCCATGGAATGACCTGAGATACCGCGCGCTGAGACAGGATTGCACAGATGCGGCTCAATCACTGTAGGCAGTTCGTCCACCACATAGTCATACATGTGATAGTTTTTAGACCAGGGTTGCTGGGTCGCATTGACGTAAAAACCTGCCCCTTTGCCGAAATCATATTCATCCGCCGCATCCGGCACGGTATCCCCGCGCGGGCTGGTATCCGGACAGACGATGACCATGTTATGGGCGGCGGCATAGCGTTGCGCGCCCGCCTTGGTCACAAAATTCTCCCAAGTGCAGGTCAGACCCGACAACCAGTACAGAACGGGACGCGGCGCATCGCTGCTTCTGGCCGGTTCAAACACGGCAAATTCCATCCGTGTGCCGGTTGCCTTGCTGTCATGCGCATATACGGACTGCGTTCCGCCAAAGCATTTCCATTGATAGAGCGTTTCAAGCGCCATGCAAAATTCTCCAATGATTAGATGTTCCCAGGTTGGATTGCATACTGGCAACCACGGCATTCGTAAGCAAGGGCGTGGGGTTAACTGCGATCTACAGCCGGAAGGCGACTGCTGGTAACAGTTGTGATTGCAAGTTTTGCGGCCTGGGGCAAATCCGGCGCTTCCAGCGCGGCATTGGCGGCATCGATCAACTGGTCCTCCGCCTTCTTGCACTGGGACAATGCCGATGAGATCGGGTCACCAGACAGGCCTGCGCGCAGGTCAGTCCAGACCGCTTCAAAGACCTCCCCCTCTTCTGGTGGGTTTTTCGCTGGGGGGGCCTGATCCTGGGCGCGCACAACGTCACTCAGCGTTTCTGCCAAATCTTCATGCGCCACGGCGGCGGACCGCAATTCATCGGACTTGGTCATTCCGTCGACATCGGCTGCGCGCAATAAGACCCAGTTGCTATGTCTGGCCGCTTTTATCACATCATTGATCGCAGCAATTTCCGGCGGGATCAGTAGAGACATGCGAGGTCCTCTCTGTATTAATCCGCCTGGGTTGAGGGGGCAAAGATTGTCAGGCTTTGCGGGCGGATCGAAATGCTTATCGGTGTTTGCGCGACGATCTCTCCATCGACATTCACTTTTTTGGCGCGTCTGGATGCCGTCTCAATCGTAACCTCCTGGGCGGTTCCGGTATGGGCACCGTCCCCTTCTTTCAGGGTACCACGCCACAGGCCGGGCAGGAACCACAGCCAATGCAGGGCATTGCGCGGTGCTACATAATATAGGCGCAGCAAGCCGTCGTTCAATTGCGCCTGTTCATCCAGGGTCAGCCCGCCGCCATAGTGACGCCCGCATCCTACTGCCAATAATGAACACCGCGCGCGTCGGCTCTTGCCATCCGTTGTGATCTTCAATCTCAGGGGACGATGTTTCTGCCATGCCTGAACCCAGCGAATGGGATAGGCAAACCGGCCCAGCAGTTTTTTGGCGCGATCTTCGTGCAGGCTGGCGATTTCAACACTGATCCCCAGGCTTGCGACATTCAGGAAGGGGCGATCCGCAATCAGTCCAGTATCAACCGCCAAACGGTGCCCTTCGGATATGATCTTTGCGGCGGCTTGTGGGGTGGTTGGAATGCCAACGCCACGGGCAAAGTCATTCGCGGTGCCCAAGGGTAGGATACCAATCGTTTCGCGCCGCTCTAACAGGGCAGGCAGCAATCCGCTGATCGTCCCATCCCCACCCCCGACCAGAATGGCGTCGGTTTCAGGCAGCTTGGCGATGTCATCCAAGGCCTGTTCACAGGATGTCATCCAATGGGTTGTGACGTCAATTCCGGCCTGTTCCAGGGCCTCAATAAACGCTTCCGCCATTTCCTGTGCGGCGCGCGCATTGGGATTGATGAAACAATCCGCTCTGGTCGGGGGATTACCCCCGGATGTGGAGTCTGGAGGGGCGGAGTTAAGCACCTATCGGATCCGCCCCTGTCGATTAGTCAAAGACAACGACGGACCGGATGCTCTCACCGCTGTGCATCAGGTCAAAGGCCTTGTTGATATCATTCAGGGGCATGGTATGGGTGATCATCGGGTCGATATCGATTTTGCCATCCATGTACCAATCAACGATTTTGGGCACATCCGTGCGACCGCGCGCCCCGCCAAAGGCGGTGCCACGCCAGGATCGACCGGTCACCAACTGGAACGGACGGGTTGAGATTTCCTGGCCCGCACCGGCAACGCCGATGATGATGCTTTCGCCCCAGCCTTTGTGACAGCATTCCAAGGCCTGGCGCATTGTGTCCGTGCGCCCGATACATTCAAAGCTGTAATCCGCGCCGCCTTTGGTCAGATCCACCAGATAGGGGACCAGATCGCCTTCAACCTCTTTCGGGTTCACGAAATGGGTCATGCCGAACCGTTCCGCCATTTCCTTTTTCGCCGGGTTCAGATCAACCCCGACAATCATATTCGCGCCTGCCAGCCGGGCACCCTGAATGACATTCAGACCGATCCCGCCCAGGCCAAAGACCACGACATTGGACCCGATCTCAACTTTCGCTGTGTTGATTACCGCACCAATCCCCGTGGTCACGCCACAGCCGATATAGCAAATCTTATCAAACGGCGCGTCTTCCCGAACCTTCGCCAGGGCAATTTCCGGCACAACCGTGTGATTGGCGAAGGTGGAGGTCCCCATATAATGCAGAATCGGCTCCCCGTTCAGAGAAAAACGTGATGAGCCATCGGGCATCAGGCCCTGACCCTGGGTGGTGCGGATTGCCTGACACAGATTGGTTTTCGGATTCAGGCAGTATTCGCAGACACGGCATTCCGGCGTGTACAGGGGGATCACATGGTCGCCCTTTTTCAGGGTGGTCACGCCGGGTCCAACATCGACCACGATCCCCGCACCCTCATGGCCCAGAATGGCTGGAAACGCGCCTTCGGGGTCATCGCCGCTGCGGGTGAACTCGTCCGTGTGACAAACGCCCGTCGCCTTGATTTCCACCAATACTTCGCCTGCACGCGGTCCTTCCAGATCGACCTCTTCAATGCTCAGTGGTTTTCCAGCCTGAAAGGCAACAGCGGCACGGGTTTTCATGGGTGGTTTCTCCCTAAACTTGGATTGGATTTTTCGGGCCAGAGACTGCCAGCCCCGTCCCAGTGGCGCAAGTATCTCTGTCCTTATTTTTCCTGGGCGGCCTGGACACAGGCGGCGGCGGCCTGACCCAGAAATGCGATGTCGGCGGCGATGGTAACGAAGCGGAAGCCCCAGGCCCGGCAGGCCCGCGCCATGGCGGCATCGGAACAATGGATGCCCGCCAGCTTGCCATTGGCCTTGGCAATGTCGGCGATGCGGGTCAGGGCGGCGATAAAGTCCTTATCGGTTGGCATGGCTGGCTGCCAATTGCCCATGGCCAGGCTCAGGTCATTGGGCCCCACAAACAGCGCATCCAGGCCCGGCGTGGCGGCAATCTCTTCCAGGTTCTCATAGCCGTCTTTGGTTTCAATCATGGCGGCCACAAACAGGGTGTCATTGGCCGCCTTGGTATAGCCAACCCCGTCATCCATGCCGGCCCGGACAGGGCCCCAACTGCGTTCTCCCAACGGGGGATAGCGGCAGGCACGCACCAGGGCCTCAGCCTCGTCCCGATTACCAACCATCGGCGCGATGATACCGGCGGCTCCCCCATCCAGGGCGCGCATGGCATCTGCCATCGTATTCCAGGGCACCCGCACCCAGGGACAGGCCTTGCCAATGCGCCCGATGGCGGCCATCTGCTGCCACAGGGTCGCGTCGTCGACCAGGCCGTGCTGACGATCCAAACACAGAAAATCGAAGCCGGATCGCGCCGCCACTTCTGCAGTCAGCATGCTGTCGGTCATGATCATGGTTCCGATGGCAAAACCACCGTCGCGCAAGCGGTCAAATGCGGTCATCTTAAATTTCCCTATTCAACAGTTATGGTGATTTTGTCAGAGGTGATCATCGGGTCAAACGGCACATGATCGCCATCGCCCAGCACCATCATCAATGTATAGGTGCCGGGATCCAGGTTCAGTTCCACCTCTGTCTGGCCACCGCCAAAATGCAGGTGCCGCGCGTCCTCTGGAATAGAAAACCCCTTATCTTCGGCGGTCAGTTCCGTGTTGATCAGCAGATGGTGGTGGCCGGTGCCGGGAATGTTGATTCCTGCACGGGTGATTTTTACGCCTTGTGCACCGAACTTGATCAGAAACGGGCTTTTGACGGTCGCGCCATCCTGCAGATTGGCAAAGAAAACCTGTGCGCCTGGCGGTGGCGGGCTTTGTGCCCACGCATGGGACGCCAACACCATAATTACCCCGACAAGCACGCCGCACAGAAGTCTCATCTTCAAGCCTTTCAAATCGTTACAAAGCGAATTGTACGCTATCATGGGTTCCTTGGCTTACCCAGGGTCATCGCCCAATAGTGCAGTGATTTTATGCGCCCCGGATCGAATGGGGCAAAGACATATCCTATACCAAGTTCGGTGACATCCGGGTTAAGCATGGCTTCCCGATGGCCTTCTTTTGAGGCGATCCAGGCATTGACGACATCACGGGGGGTGGACTGGCCCGCTGCGATGTTTTCCAGCACCAGGGACCATTTGTATCCCGCCCTGGTCGCCCGTTCGCCGGGACCAACATTATCCGGGTTTGTATGACTGAAGAAATCCCGCGCCAGCATATCGCGCGCCTGGGCCATACCGGCCCGGTTCAGAAAGGCATTGGGTTGCAAGGGCGGCAACTGATAGGTGGCGCGAAACTGATTGACCAGTTGCAAAATCTGCTGGGCCCAATCCGAATCGGCGGGCCTGGCCGGGGCGGCAATCACAACAGTCCAGATGCCGGGCTCTATATCTGGCACCAGCGATCCTTCGCTGCTCAGATAGGCCACTCCGATTTCTGTCGCAGTCTTGTTGGTCAGAATGCTCTGTTGGCCGCCATCCTCCAGCCATTCTGCAACCATCCTTTCCGCAGAGTCCGAATTGATGGCATAGCGTCCCCCATATAATGTGTAGGGGTATCCTTTTTCTCTTAGCAGAGCTTCCAACCCATCGGTCAGGGAGTCCAATTTCTGGCCCTGATACAGGGCCTGGGCCATTTGGCGGGCGATTTGTGTCAGGCGTGGTTCATAGCGCAGGGGGTCGCGATTGCGCTCCGCCCGCGCCCGATTGATCACTTCTATCAGGCGAGGCTCTTTTTCGTCGGTTTGTGCCCTGGCCGGGTCCGGGATTGATATCAGAAGGGGCGCGATCAGAAGCGCCATCAGGATGATTGCGCGCGTGCTGCATGCAATCTCCCTGATGATCCGTTGACCCGTCATAATCGCGCCCTGGGTTTATTCTGTTGTGAACAGGGGGGCTGCGCGCCCTGCACCTGGCCTATCCAATGCGGTTCGGATTTTCTCGGCAATCGCCAGATAGGCCTTTGCATGGGGGCTTTCTGGATCCGACACAACGATCGGATTGCCACCATCGGCGGTCAGGCGGATTTCAATCTCCAGCGGGATTTCTCCCAGGAACGGCGTGCCCAGCTTCTCCGCCTCTTTCTTTGCGCCGCCATGGCCAAAGATATGGGCTTCATGGCCGCAATTGGGGCAGATATACATCGACATGTTTTCGATTATGCCCAATACGGGCACATCGACCTTGCGGAACATGTTCAGGCCCTTGCGGGCATCCAGCAGGGCAATGTCCTGTGGCGTGGATACAATCACGGCACCGGCCAAAGGCACCTTTTGCGACATCGTCAATTGGGCATCCCCGGTGCCAGGCGGCATATCGACGATCAGGACGTCCAATTCCCCCCAAATGACATCATCCAACATTTGTTGCAGCGCGCCCATCACCATCGGGCCGCGCCAGACGACAGGCTGATCTTCCGGGACCAGAAAGCCAATCGACATGACCTTGATGCCATAGCTTTCCAGGGGCTCCAGTGTTTTGCCATCGGGCGAATTGGGGCGGCTGCCGGAAATGCCCAGCATGCGCGGCTGGGACGGGCCAAAGATGTCGGCGTCCAGCATGCCAACTCGCAGGCCCAGTTGTTTCAGGGCCAGCGCGATATTGACCGCCGTGGTGGATTTCCCAACACCACCCTTGCCGCTGGCGATGGCGACGATATGGCGGATCTTGCCAGCGCCTTTCTCTATGCCCCCCGGATTGGATGCCGGTTTTGCGGGCGCAGCAGAACCAGCACCCTTTTCTGCGGTCAGTACAGCGGTTGCCGACAGAACATCGGGCATTGCACCGACAACCTTTTCAACATCCCGGCGGGTTGGCTCATAACTTTCAGCCTTGGACGGGTCGCCGATTTCCAGGGAAATCTGGACCATGCGGTCCCGGATCGCGATGCCAGATACCAGGCCGGAACTGCCGATATCGCCGCCGCCTGGCGCACGAATGCCCGCCAAAGCTTTTCGGACTGCGTCCTCAGTAATATCGGCCATAATTCAGAAACTCCTGTCAGGATCGGGTGTGTGGCGAAAATTTGTTCAGAAATCTCGAAAAATCAACGCCCCATGGTTGGGAACTTGTCTTGTCGTACATATATGAACAGGAAGCATGGCGCAAAGACCGCATATGATAAAACATGCGTGCAGGGTTGTTTGACCCGCAAAAATCAAGTGTTATGCGCCCGTCGCAGTCTGGATGGGCGCGCGGCGCTGAATTTGACGCGACCTGCAGCCGATAAGGGCAACAGGATCGATCGTGACAAGTAATGTATTAACGGCGGACGGATCGGAACAGGATGCCTTGGGAAAATAATGGTGGCGGCCCTTGGGGCGGCCAGGGCGGCGGCGGAAATCGCGGCGGTGGAAATCGTGGTGGCGGCAATGGCGGCGGCCCGAACAGTCCTTGGGGACGTCCGGGTGGCGGTGGTGGCGGCGGCGGGCGTGGGCCCGGTGGCCAGCCCCCCGATGTCGAAGAACTGGTTCGCAAGGGCCAGGAAAAGCTGCGGTCAATGATTCCTGGCGGTTTCGGCCTTAAAGGCGGGATCGCTGTGGGTCTTTTATTGATCCTGATCTGGCTGGGTACCGGCTTTTATCGCGTTGAGGCTGACCAACAGGGTGTCGAACTGGTCTTTGGCAAGCTGACATCTGTTACCGGGCCGGGTTTGAATTATAACGTCCCCGCGCCGTTGGGTGAGGTTCTGTTGCCGCGCGTCACGGCGGTCAACACGGTTGAGATCGGGTTTAACGGCAGCGCCGGACGCACCTCGGCCTCTGAATTGCGGGCGGAAAGTCTGATGCTGACGGGCGATGAAAACATCATCGATATTCAATTCTCGGTCTTCTGGAAAATTCGCGATGCGGGGGAATTCCTGTTTAATGTCCGTAATCCAGAGCAAAGCGTGAAAAACGCTGCGGAAGCGGCCATGCGGGAAATCGTCGGTAAAAGCGCGTTTGAATATATTCGGACACGCGGTCGAAATGCCGTGGCGCAGGATGCCCATCAACGCATTCAGCAAATTCTGGACAGCTATGGTGCCGGTATTGAAATCACGCAGGTGAACCCACAGAAATTTGATCCGCCCAATCAGGTGATCGATGCCTTCCGCGATGTGCAGGCTGCGCAGGCGGATAAGGAAAAGAAAATCAACGAAGCAACGGGTCAGTTCAACGAAGTCACCCAGCGCGCAGAGGGTGAGGCGCAACAGATCCTGCGAGAAGCGGAAGCCTATCGTCAGGAGCGTGTCAACCAGGCACAGGGGGATACCCAGCGGTTCCTGGCGATCCTGACGGAATACAAGCAGGCCCCCGACATCACCAAGCGACGCATCTATCTTCAAACGATGGAAGGCGTATTGTCTAAAATGAACAAGGTTCTGATCGAACCGGGTGCAGAAGGCAGTGGGGTTGTCCCTTATCTGCCGCTGGACCAGCTTAAGACGGGAGCCGCCAAATGAACCGCAGTTCTCTTATAATTCTGGGCCTCGTGGTTGTGATCTTCATCACCGGGATCAGTGCCGCCTTTACTGTGCGGGAAACCGAACAGGTTCTTGTCATGCGTTTCGGGGAACCGCAGCGTGAAATCACGGAACCGGGCCTGCATTTTAAAGTCCCCTTTGTCGACACAGCCCGTTTCTTTGACAAGCGCGTGTTGGACTATGATGCAGATCAGCAAGAAATCCCGACCGCGGATCAGAAGCAATTGGTTGTGAACGCTTTTGCGCGCTATCGCATCACCGATCCGCTGCGCTTCTTCCAGACCGTTGGGACGGAACGGGGTATTGAGCAGCGGTTTAACTCGCTGATCAACGCATCCCTTCGGGAAGTCATCGGGGAAGTAAACCTTTCTGTGGTGTTGACGCCGGAACGCGCCCGCCTGATGGAAGATTTCACCCGCATTGTTGCGCGGGAAGCGGCAACCTTTGGGATCGAAGTGGTTGATGTGCGCATCAAACGCATCGATTTGCCGGAAGACAACAGCGAGGCGATATTCCAGCGCATGACCACCCAGCGTCAGCAGGAAGCCCGTCTGGCCCGCGCCGAAGGGGATAAGGAAGCCCAACGCATCCGTGCCGAAGGGGACAAGCGCCAGCGCGTGATTGTGTCTGAAGCCACGCGGGAAGCTGAAATCCTGCGTGGTAAGGGCGATGCGGAAGCCCAGGGCCTGTATAATAACGCCTATGGTCAGGATGTAGCATTCTTTGACTTCTGGCGGTCCATGCAGGCAATGGAGAAAGGGCTGGGGGGTGATACGACGACCTTTGTCGGTGCGCCCAACAGCGATTTCTTCCGCTATTTCCAGAACGAGACAGGGGCTGCCCCCATTTCGCAATAACCTGGATTCCGAAAAGCCAACAGAAAGCCCCGGTTTCGACCGGGGCTTTCTATTTTATGAGGGTATGTCTTTGAAAAAATATCACTGTTAAAACGTGATATGCCCTGATTCAGCCTTCATTCTTGAAATAACGCCTAGTTTTATTAAACTCTTTTGGTCAAATATATCTGTTTGTTTAATCATTTTCGGTCGGTCACGATAGAGAAATCCGTGCTTATTTGCGGCTAGGGAAGAGTAACGAGGATAAATTGTAGAGAAGAGATACCCGCGACCAATGAAAGATATTTCAAGTTTGCGAGTTTTTTCGCGGTGTGCGCAGTAGGGAGCAATAACGACTTGGCTTATTTCTTCTTCACTAAAGTTACCTATTCTGTCAATTAAACGTTCAAATCGGAAGGTTGAAAACTCAAATGGGTTATCTGTTCCGGGAGATTTAAGGTGATCTTGTATCTTTTTGTTTAGTGTTCTTGGAAGTTCGAACGATTTGTATATTTCATTTTCTGACATAGAAGCTCTCCAAATCACAGAAAGAATGAAGGATGCGATAATTTTTGGATGATCCAGGAAAACAAGATGCACTTTGGGATTAATTGGTTTCCCGAGCAGGTTTAGTTTTTGGTCAATAGGAGAGTCAAAGTTAATATTAAAGTAATTTTCGCATTCTTTACAAAGAATAGGCCATTGACCAGAGTTTATAGTTTTTCTTATTTTTTCTGCACCGTCGCTAAGTAAGATAGATTTACCACTATCCT
Organism: Rhodospirillaceae bacterium; assembly: GCA_002709955.1. Taxonomy (GTDB): domain Bacteria; phylum Pseudomonadota; class Alphaproteobacteria; order UBA8366; family Aestuariispiraceae; genus Pacificispira. The sequence continues at coordinate 280,829 of PAQY01000022.1, read as the reverse complement.
GTCTTTGTATATTAATAAAAAAGCTTCTAGGCATGGCATGTGAGCGACATATTTCTTTATCACTGCCACAGAATTTGCATAATTTTATTAATACACTCATTTTTATGTCATTTCATTACTTGTTAGAGTCAGAGCGTGGGCTGGCTGTAATTTGTTTGCCTACTTATGAACATGATTCTGTGACGCTTTACATTTCTAAAGCGCACAGAATAGACGTTTAGCGCTTTTTTGTTTCGCGGTGCACAACTTAGCATTATATGAAATCTGCTGATTCGCCACACCAACAAGGATTGCGCCATGGGCTCGGAATTCACTTACATGATCCAAGACTCGCTTTCTGGCATCATCGCGCTGATCATCCTGATCTTCGCCCTGGTCGTTGTCTCCAAAGGGGTCAAGGTTGTCTCACAAAGTGAAGTTTATGTGGTTGAGCGATTTGGAAAATATACAAAGACCTTGCCTGCGGGCCTGAATTTCATTGTGCCCTTTCTGGATCGTGTCGCGCATCAGGTCTCCATCCTGGAACGGCAATTGCCGGAATTTGATATTTCAGTCATCACCCGAGACAATGTTGAGGTGCGATTGGAATCGACCGTGTTCTATCGCATCACCGATGCTGCTGCCTCCGTCTATCGCATCCGGGATATCAATCAGGCGATCTATACGGCGGCAACGTCGATTGTGCGCTCTGCGGCGGGTAAGCTGGAACTGGACGATCTGCAATCGTCGCGCGAATCGATGAATGAGGAAATTGCCCGCAATCTGCAACAGGCCGCCGAGGTCTGGGGGATTGAAATCACCCGCACGGAAATCACGGATGTCATTGTCGATGAACAGACCAAGGACGCCCAGCGCCAACAATTGAATGCGGAACGCCAGCGCCGGGCCGCGATTGCCACGGCAGAAGGGGAAAAGCGCGCTGTAGAACTGGCTGCCGATGCCAGATTATATGAGGCCCAGCGCCATGCAGAGGCGGTTCGGGTTCAGGCCGATGCGGATGCCTATTCCGTGAAAGTCGCAGCAGAGGCGGATGCGGAGCAAACAAAACTGATTTCACAAGCGATTGCGGCCAATGGCCAGCCCGCCATTGATTTTGAAATCATGAAACGACAGGTGGAAGCCCTTGGGGCGGTGGCGTCTTCGTCCAATACCAAAACCATCATCGTGCCAACGGATATTACCGGGGCCATCGGATCGCTGCACACCTTGGCGGAAAGCCTGGCTGGATCACGAAAGGGGGCATAGCCATGTCCATCACCTATTGGCTGTTTCAGGCAGAGGCCTGGTTGATCCTGGCCCTGGTCCTGATTATCGCCGATATCATTGTGGGTCTGGATTTCTTTGTGCTGCCCGTGGGGGTCGCTGCGGCGATCGTATCAGCCCTGCTGTTTGCAGAAAGCCGGTTCTGGTTCAGTGATACGATCCTGCTGGAAAGCTGGCGCGAGGTCCTGATCGCCTTTGCCATTCTCTCCGTCGCCGCTATCTTTCTGATCCGCAAACTGTTTCAGCGACACAACGCCGATACACCGGATATCAATCAATATTGAACGTCCAAAAAGACTTAAACTAATTCAATTTTAATGGACCGGCCCACTGCATGGGCGGCCTTTTTTAAAACCTTTAAAGAGATACTGTCGTTTCTTGGGTCTAGGATTCGATCCAATTGCGATCGGCTGGTTTCCAGACGGCGCGCCATTTCTGGCTTGCTGACCCCCTGTTCTGTCATGACTTCAGCAAGTTGGAACGCAAGAACCCTTTTCACCGCTTGATCTGCTGCTTCTTCATAGGTTCCGTCTGCTATCAGAAAGTCATCAAAGGAACTTCCGACATGCCCGGTTGTAATGTCACTCATACCTGTAATCCTTTCATGCGACGTTTTGCTAAATCCAGATCCGGTTTCGGCGTCTTTTGGGACTTTTTGATAAAGCCGTGCAAAAGAACCATGTTGCCATCAAAGGCACAAAACAGAACTCTGGAAATACGACTATCGCTCAAATTGGTTCGAATTTCCCATAAGCCGCCCCCTAAAGAACGGCAAAGGGGCATTCCAATTGGCCACCCTATTTCCGCAGTCTTGATATCAAATCCAATTGCTTTTCTATCAGTTGGGCTCAGGTCAAGCAGCCAATCGCGAACAGGCTCAGCGCCCCCGCTTTGTTGGAAAAATCGCGCTGGGAAAGCCTTTTTTGCCATCACTTATGTGTGTACCATATAAGGTACGTTTGATCAATTCTAATCCTTTGGCCCATCGATCAGAAGATCCCGGTCCTGCAGGGGTTCGCGGACTTCGTGTTCTACGGGTTCCAGCTCCGGTACTTCCCCATAGCTGTCGCCGATGGACAGTTCGGTCATCTTGCGGGCCTGGGGCAGGACGCGGCCTTCCAGGCTGGCGACGAAGGCATTGTGTTTGCCGACATGGGCGTTCAGGGATTTCGTCATGCCTGCAACGTCATTGCCCAGTTTTACCAGCCGCTTATACAGTTCGATCCCGGCCTCGTGCACCTTCTGTGCATCCTTAGAGGCCTTTTCCTGACGCCAGCCATAGGCTATGGCCTTTGCCAGGCCCAGCAATGTGGTGGGGGAGCAGATGATGACCTTCTTCTCCCAGGCCGTGTCGAACAGGCCGGGATCGCGCGCCATGGCGGCGCTGTACATCGGTTCACCGGGCACGAACATGACGACAAAATCCACCGTATCCGACGGCAGGGTCTTCCAGTAATCCTTGCGGCCCAATTGTTCCATATGGGTGCGGATCTGGCGCGCATGCTCAATCAGTTTCGCCTCGCGGGCTTCTTCGGTGTCCGCCTCCATCGCCTCCAGATAGGCTGATAGAGAGGTTTTCGCATCGATCACCAGGGTGCGCCCGCCCGGCATTTTCAGGATCACATCGGGGCGTCTGGCCCCGTCTTCGGTCTCAAAATGCTTTTCCGTCTCGAAATCCACATATTCAGCCATACCCGCCATTTCTAACAGGGTGCGCAATTGCTGCTCCCCCCAGCGTCCACGGGTTTTGGGGGCGCTGCGCAGGGCATTGACCAGGCTGACGGTGGTGTCGTTCAGCCTGGTATGGCTGTTGGCAATATGCTGAATCTGTTGGGTCAGCGCGCCTTCATCCTGTTTGCGTTTGGTTTCCATCTCGTTGACCTGTTGCTGGAATTTATCCAGCGCCTCCTTCATCGGGCCAACCATGGATTTCATGCCGGTCTCGCCCTTTTCCTGCTGCGCCTTCAGTACTTCATTGGCGCGCTCCAGGAACTTGCTGGAAGACGTGTCCAGCAACCCATTCATCAGGACTTGAAGATCTTTCTCAATCTGCCCCCGGACATTGCTTAATTCCTGCAGCTTCTCGCCATGGGCCTTCTTTTCTGAGGACAGGGTGGTTTGCAGGTTTTCGATTTCCACGCGGCGATTGGACAGGTCGGACTGCAACGCCTCCACTTTCTGGCGTAATTCATCCCGATCCGTCCGTAATTCAGTGCGTGCTTCTTCCAGGGCCTTTTGATTGGCCAGGGCCCCTGAAAGTTCAGATCTGATGTCCTCAATGGTCTGGGAAAGGTCGCGTTCCCGCGCCCGCAGGGCTTGCACCTGGTCCTCTTTCCCCCGAACCATAAAGACCCAGGCCAGAAACAGCCCAACAGACAGTCCCCCGCCAGTCAGGGCGGCAATCGTGGCGATATCAATCGGCATGGCGGGAACTCCTGTCATGAGGGTGGGGCGGTCACGGGACCCTCTTCAGAAAGCCCGATTCTCTGACCAAGTGAAAGAAGGAAGCGCTGGAGGTAAAGGATGATTAGGCGCTTCCCAGAAACAATAATATACCAAAGGGGCTGATTATTCTTTGGGCGTGACGGGCTTACGTTTCGGGTGAAGAACAATCGCCCTTACAGGGGTTGGGCGGCCCGGACCAAATGAAAGGAATTCTTGAATGTCTGATACATCCCAAAAAGGTAGCAAGGTGCTAAAGGTCTTGCGCGTTGATTCCAGTGCCCGCGCAGAAAATTCGACCACGCGGAAGCTGACAGAGTCACTTCTGTCGCATTTGTCCGAAAAACAAGAATTGGATATCACTCTGCGCAATGTCGCAGAAGGCCTGCCTTTCGTATCGCCCGATTGGGTTGGAGCGAATTTCACCGATCCGGCAGATCGTAACGCGGAACAACAGAAGACATTGGCACAGTCCGATGCCTTGATCGCGGAAGTGCAGGCGGCGGATGTCCTGGTAATCGGCGTGCCGGTCTATAATTTTGGTGTCCCTGCCGCCCTGAAAGCCTGGATCGACATGATCGCCCGGGCGCGGGAGACCTTCAAATATACTGAAACCGGCCCTGTTGGTCTGGTCAGTGGCAAGAAAGCTTATCTTGTTGTCGCCTCTGGTGGCACCGAAGTGGGGTCGGGCATCGATTTCGCCACGCCGTATATGAAGCATATTCTAAGCTTTATTGGCGTTACCGACGTAACCGTGATTGCTGCTGGTCAACAAATGATGGACGAAAAAGCCTCAGAAAAGGCCGAAAAATCGATTGAGGCTCTGGCAGCCTGACGAATTGTGGTGATCGCGCGCCAGGCCAATTGATCCGGCGCTTTCACACCAAAGTGAGGTGACTTGATTCTTGCGCCGCCGCATTCCGGTGTACCGATACTCGCAGATCGGTATTTCGGGGTGCGGCGGTTTTCGTTCGTGTCCCAACCGGTTCTGATACCAACAACAATAGGGACAGCGAGATCATGAGCTTCAAGACACATCTTCTTTCAACAACGATTGCCTCCCTGATGGCCGGGGCGGCGTTTGCTGCAGGGGCTCAGGCCTCTTCAGTTGGCTTGGCGGGCACACTCTCAGCCACACCGCTGATGGCGGATGCCCAACCGCAGGAAGCCCCGCTTCAAGGCGGTGGGTCTTGCAACCCGTGCGCGGCCAAGGCGTGTAACCCATGCAATCCTTGTGCGGCAAAGAATGCTTGCAATCCCTGCAATCCTTGCGCGGCTAAGGCGTGTAATCCGTGCAATCCGTGTGCTGCAAAGAATGCCTGCAACCCCTGCAATCCCTGCGCTGCAAAGAAAAACCCATGCGGCAGTGGTGCGGACAATCCGAATGCAGACCAGGCATCTGGGGATATCATGAACATGGACGCAATCCCTGCCTGACGCCCCGGCGTCTGGTGTGGATTTGAGGCGTCGCACCCCCTGCGACGCCTCAGTCTTGTGTGAAGCGGTTGGGAATGAAACACTTTGAAAATGGATGGTGGAATTGCCCGAGGGACATAGAGTGACACCCGATATTTCTGAGCAGATTGACGCGACACAGAACCTTGATGCGGCCTTGTCGATGGTATCAAAGGCTAGCCTGCGGCGCATGTTGGCGGCGGGGCAGGAGGTGCTGAACTGTCAGCGTGTGCTGCGCAAGACGTCCAGCAATGTCGTGGCGGAACTGTTGCGCCACCAGGGCACATTCTATGAATGGAATCATTTTCCCGCAGGTGATGCCATCGATTGGGAAACCCATTCCCAATATTATTATCACGCCCATCCCAAGGGGGAACGCCCCGGGGAACACGGCCATTTCCACACGTTCCTGCGGTATACCGGCATGCCAAAGGGGGTCGCGCCGGCCCCGCTGGCCCATCCCCAGGCCCCCAATGACAATCGCATCGGGGCGCATATCATTGCCGTATCGATGGATAAAAAGGGCTATGGGATCAAGATGTTCACGGTCAATCGCTGGGTTACGGACGAAACCTGGTATGCCGCACCGGATGTCGCACGCATGATCGATACGTTTGAAATCGACCACACCTTTCCGTCCTGGGCCAGCAATCGCTGGCTGTCGCATATGCTGATCCTGTTCAAGCCACAGATATTGTCATTGCTGCAGCAGCGTGATGCGCGCATCACGACCTGGACCGCCCGCAATCCCGGCCTGGATGTGTTTGAGGATCGCGCCCTGGAAGTGACATCGGAATGCAAGATCGATGTGGACAAGCAGATCAAGGCAATCCGCGCGGCACTAGAATAATCTTAAAACAAAAACGCCGACCCGGCCTGTGACCCGATCGGCGCTTTTAGAAATTGGTGGAGTCGAGGAGGATCGAACTCCCGACCTTCGCATTGCGAACGCGACGCTCTCCCAGCTGAGCTACGACCCCGTAAATCCGGCCCATAAATCTGGCCCATAAACCTAGCCCAGAACGCTGCCTGGACGGGCGGAATATCGGTCTGAGGGGCGTTTGTGTCAAGGTGTGAAATTGGCGGGTATGCACCGCATTCTGGGATCATGACTTGCGCCGGAAGGTCTTGCGCCTTATCTCTGTTTTTAAGGAAATGCAGAGGGGGGTCTCTCCGCACAGTGATAACGGCATGGTGGAAGCGGGTCGATGGATATTTTGCTTAACGCCTTGATACAGGTCGTCCTGGTGGCGCTGTCTCTTTATACGTGGCTGATCATCGCGTCGGCGATTTTAAGCTGGCTGGTGGCCTTTAATGTGGTCAATACCAGCAACCGCGTCGTCTATATGATCGGTGATTTTCTATACCGATTGACAGAACCTGCCTTGCGCCCGATCCGGCGGATTTTACCGAATATGGGACCAATCGATATTTCGCCCATCGTGCTGTTGTTGATCCTGTTCTTCCTGCAAAAAGTGCTGACCGATCTGGCCTTTCGCATCTGATGCCCTTCCGGTGGGATGCCGGGCGGGATGCGATGCTGTTGGCGGTGCGCCTGACCCCCAATGCCTCTGCTGATCGCCTGCAAGCCATTGCCCAGGATGCCCAGGGGGTGCGCCATCTGAAAATCCAGGTAACCGCGATCCCTGAAGACGGGAAAGCCAACAAGGCGCTGATAAAGCTGCTGTCGAAGGCGTTGAAATGTCCAAAAACGTCGCTGAGTATCGTATCGGGCGCAACGGATCGCACTAAGGTCATTGCGCTGTCAGGGGAACGAACGCGGCTGGAAGACAGCCTTCGCGTGGTCCTGGACGGGCTTTAAGACACAAAGATTCAATCGGGGGAGCATAGCGCATGGCGGAAGCACGGATCATCGACGGTAAGGCATTTGCAGCGGGCCTGCGCGAGCGGGTTACAGCCGCAGTCACAGCCCTGAAGGCCGATCATGGTAAAACGCCCGGCCTTGCGGTCGTGCTGGTCGGGGAAGATCCCGCCAGTCAGGTTTATGTCCGCAGCAAGGGCAAACAAACTGTCGAAGCCGGCATGGAAAGTTTCGAGTTCAAGATGGATGCCAGCACCGATCAGGAAACCCTGTTGGCGAAGGTTCGGGCATTGAATGAAGACCCAACGGTCAACGGCATTCTGGTGCAACTACCCCTGCCTAAGCAGATTGATGAACAGGCGGTGCTGACCGAAATCAACCCGGATAAAGATGTCGATGGGTTTCATGTTGTCAATGTCGGGCGGTTGAATACGGGAAATCCCAGCGCCCTGGTCCCCTGTACGCCTTTGGGCTGTGTGCTGCTGCTGCGCGACCATTTCAAGGGGTCGTTGGCGGGCAAGAAAGCCATCGTATTGGGGCGGTCCAATATTGTGGGCAAGCCGATGACAACCCTGTTGGTACAGGAAAGCTGTACCGTGACCGTGGCGCATTCCCGCACAGCGGATTTACCTGCTGAGGTCGCCCAGGCTGATATCGTTATCGCCGCGGTCGGGAAGGCGGAAATGGTTCAGGGGTCCTGGTTGAAGCCCGGTGCCGTGGTGATCGATGTTGGTATCAACCGGATCGACAAACCTGATGGCGGCACACGCCTTGTCGGGGATGTGGATTTCGCCTCGGCCAGTCAGGTCGCCTCCGCCATCACGCCGGTGCCGGGCGGTGTTGGCCCGATGACCATTGCCTGTCTGTTGCGCAATACGGTCACGGCCTTTTGTCGTCAGAATGGGTATCCGGAACCTGACATGTAAATCCAGACAAGCGCGCATAGAAAAACGGGCGGAGAGATTTCTCTCCGCCCGTTTCTTTTGTAATCACTTAAATTCAATCGGCGATGATGGTCATTTCCTGCTGGGCCGGGGCTTCCACGGCAACCGCTTCATCCGTGCTGGCAGATTTGCGCGGGGTGCGGCGTGGGCGACCGCGTGGGGCTTTCGGGGCCTCATCCGTATTGGCCGCCGGGGCTGCTGCAGGGGTGCTTGCAGGTTCTTTGGGGGCGGGATCTACATCATTGCTGGCCGGTTTGTTCGTGGCCTGGGCTTCAGCAGAATTTGACGCAGGGGTCTCGCTTCCCTCTGCCGTATTCTGTTGCGGGCGACGCCCCCGGCCCCGTCCAGGATTGTTGCGCGGGTTGTTGCGACCCCCGCCATTGCCCTGGCCATTGTTACCTTGGCCATTATTGCTTTGATTGCCACCACCTTGGCCGCCATTGCCTTGGCTGTTATTGCCCTGATTGCCGCCGCTCTGGCCGCTATTGGCATTGTGATTGCGGTTGCCGTTATTGCCACCATTATAGCCGCCGGTGTTGCCGTCAGCATCGTTGCTGTCGTCGCCATCGTCTTCATAATTGGTGTCGTCAAAGCTGTTCTGCTGATCTGATGCAGACTCGTCATGGCTTTGACGCGGGCGTTCCCCCGTGTTGTTTTCATTCAGGATGCGGTAGTAATGTTCCGCATGCTGCAACATGGTTTCTGCCAGCACGCGGTCCCCGGACCCTTGCGAGTCACGCGCCAGTTGGATGTATTTTTCATACACCTGCGTAGCATTTCCACGAATTCGAACACCCGGGCCGTTTGAATCAAAATTCTGACGGGAAGGGTTACTACGCCGGGCATTATTGCGATGCCGACCGCGATTTTGTTTTGGATTATTCACGCGTTACCTCTTGAGGTGCGATTGAATCAAACGAGAGACAAGCTGAACCGTGTCGTTACAGCACCCGATCATATTGGGTCGATAAAGGCTTCTCTCTCGGAAAGTCGGTTTCGGATTGCCCAAAATTACAGGCCGTCCCCCACGAAACGCGACGCACTGCAACCTAGCCTTTTGCCCGACCCTTTCCAAGTGTTTTTTTCAGATCGCTGGGGTCTGGTTTTTGACCCAACACGACGCGGTCCCGCCCGGCGGTGTCTTGATGACAGGATATGCGTAAAAAACCTGCCTTATCGAGTAAATTTGGGACAGTTTGACCCTGATCCCAGCCAATTTCCAAGGCAATCCAGCCGCCGGGGCGCAACACTTTTGGCGTGGTTTCAACAATCGCGCGATAGGCATCCAGACCGTCCGCCCCCCCATCCAGCGCCAGAACGGGGTCATGATCCCGCACGGCCTGGTCAAGGTGTTGAATTTCTGACTGAACAATATAGGGCGGGTTTGAGATCAGGACATCAATCGAGTCGGGTTTCAGGGCGGATAGCCAATTGCTTTCAACAAAGCGCACACGATCAGAAAGGCCCAGATAATCCGCATTGGCCTGGGCTGTTTTCAGGGCCTCCTTGGAAATGTCTAGACCATGCCCTGTTGCCATGGGGCGGTCATGCAGTACCGCCAATATCAGGCAGCCTGTCCCGGTTCCAATATCTGCAATATCGCATTTCTGGTCCCCGGGAATAAGCGCCAGGGCTTCGCGCACCAGAACCTCGCTGTCCATGCGCGGATCCAGCGTTGCGGGGGATACGTGAAAATCCAATCCCCAGAAATTGCGCCGACCGGTGATCCTGCTCATCGGAACCCCGGACGCACGCAAGGCGACCCAATCCTGATATTGGGTGATATGACGCACGGGACGGTCAGGATAGGCGATGATGTCGGTGGGCGTAATCCCTTCCAGATCACACAATAAATGGCGGGCTTCCCATACCGGGGAAGGGATATTAGCGGCCTGCAATCGCGCCACTGCGGCGCGCAAAATGGTCTGGCGCGCCGTGTCTGGGCTCACACCGCGTCCCCTAACTCCGCCAATAGCGAGGACTGGTCTTCCAGGATCAAGGCATCCAGGATTTCATCCAGGGCTTCCCCCAGCATCATCTTGTCCAATTTGTACAGGGTCAGGTTGATGCGGTGGTCGGTGACGCGGCCCTGGGGGAAGTTATAGGTCCGGATGCGTTCGGACCGATCCCCGCTGCCGACCATGGATTTGCGATCCGCCGCCCGTTCTGAGGCCTGGCGTTCCCGTTCCTGATCATACAGGCGCGCGCGCAGGACCTTCATCGCCTTGGCGCGGTTCTTGTGCTGGGACTTTTCATCCTGACAGGTCACAACAAGGCCGGTTGGCAAATGGGTGATGCGGATCGCGCTGTCGGTGGTGTTGACATGCTGACCGCCCGCCCCTTGAGAGCGATAGGTATCCACCCGCAGGTCGCCTTCGTTGATTTCAATATCGACTTCCTGTGCTTCAGGCAGAACCGCGACTGTCGCGGCTGAGGTGTGGATGCGTCCACCGCTTTCGGTCGTTGGCACGCGCTGGACACGATGCACGCCGGATTCAAATTTTAACTTCCCATAGGCGCCAGCCCCATTGATGGAGATTGTGACCTGGGCGATGCCGCCCACTTCATTTTCGCTGACATCGATCACTTCAAACGGCCAGCTGTGATTCTGGCAATAGCGTTGATACATGCGCAAAAGATCGCCTGCGAACAGGCCTGCCTCGTCCCCGCCGGTACCTGCACGGATTTCCATGATACAGGCGCGGCGGTCGGCCTCGTCCTTTGGCAGTAGCAACAGTTTCAGGTTCTGTTCAAGTTCCGGCAGGCGCTCGTCCAGGCTTTCCAATTCCTCGCGGGCCAGGCTGCGCATCTCCTTGTCGCTGCTGTGATCTTCCATCATGGCAACCAGGTCATTGCGTTCGGCCGATGCCGCACGAAATGTCTGGGCGGCCTCTACGATAGGCGTCAGTTCGGCATATTCCACTGAAACAGCCTGGAAATCTTCCGCTGGCAATGTGCCAGTCGACATCCGATCAGACAGTTCCATATGCCGTCTGATGACGCGGTCAATATTATCGGTCCAACTCATTCTGTATCGCTTCTTTCATCCTGAATGCGCAGCGCGAACAGGCGCTCCAGCACGCGGTTTACTGTAATTGTGTCACGCAGGTCCGCCGCGCCGCCTTCGCTGGCGATGGCGCGCAGGGTTTCACTGGGTTCGTGCAAAATGCGGTTGACCAGAAGGCGGGTCGCTTCTGCTGCATCGGCACTGGGATGGCGGTTTAGCACATCTTCACGCAGTCGGTCGAATTGTTCTCTCAAGGCGATCAGGCCGGGGACACCTTCCCGTTCTGCCTGGCTGCGCCGCCAATCGATCAGGGCGCTGTCGACCATGGCGGCGGCTTCTGCAGCCTCTGCCTTGCGGTCCAATTGACCTTTTTCCGCCAGCCGCTCAATATCTTCCATCGTATACAGGAAGGCATCGGACAGGGTGTCCACGGCTGGGTCAATATCCAGTGGAATTCCCGCATCAATCAGCAGGATCGGTTTTGATCGGCGGGCCTCCAATGCTTTGGTAACGCTGTCACTGTCCAACAGATACCGACCCCGACCGGCAGCAGTGATCACCATGTCAGAATGCGCCAGGGCGCGGTCCAGTTTTTCGTAATCCTGATAGGTCAGCCCGCGCCGCGCGGCTTCCCGCTCTGTGCGGCGCGATGGGCCTGTTAAATCCAGAACGCCGATTCCGGCCCGCTGAAACTGTTCTGCGATCAGGCCGCCCGTCTCTCCCAACCCGATCAGCAGGGCGCGGCATCGGGCCATTGTGCCATGCAGGTCCTGGGCGACCTTTACCGCGGCGGCGGCGGCGGAAACCGCCCCCTCGCCAATGCGGGTGGTGCTGCGCACACGCTTTGCCAGGGCAAAGCTGGTTTGCATCAACCGGTCCAGTTCCCCCTGGATCATTCCGGCATCGCTTGCGACCTGCACGGCGTCCTTCAATTGTCCAAGGATTTGCGATTCCCCGATCATCTGGCTGTCCAGGGCGCTGGCGATGCGAAAGACATGGGCGACGGCATCCACATCATACAGGCGGTAAAAGGCGGAATCTGGAACGCTCATTCCCTCCAATCGGTTGCGCAAGCGGCGTTCTGCGGTGCCACTGGCGCGTTCCGGATCGGTCGATGTGCCAATCAACTCCACCCGGTCACAGGTGGACAGTGACACCAATTGTGTCAGTCCCGCCTCGCGACAGGCTGCCAGGAATTCAGGCTGGGCGGGGGGCTCAATGAACAGGCGATCCCGAATTCGGGCGTCGGCTGTGCGAAAGCTGGCCCCCACGATGTAAGGTCTATCCATTGGGGCCGGGCCAGCGCCATCGACACTTGTCCCAGCGGTTGTCCCAGCGGATATCCCGGTCATGGCCTACCCCCGATCTTCAACCCGCATCAGGGTCAGGGTTGCGGCCAGATCAGCCATTGCGACTTCTTTCTGGTCGCCATCATCCAGGGTTTTGACCTGGGCCACGCCCTTGGACAATTCCTCATCCCCCAGAATGATCGCCGCCCAAGCATTGACCTTATTGGCATGCTTCATGCGTTTTTTCATATTGCCGGAAAAAGCAAATTCGGTGCGCAGGCTGCTGCCACGCAAGGTCTTGGCGATGGCCAGGGCCTGCGCTTCCGCTGCATCACCCATTGGGACGAGCACCAGCGGGCGGTCCGCAGTGGGGGCATCGCCCGCCAACATCGCCAGGCGTTCTATACCAGCGGCCCAGCCAACACCTGGCGTTTCCTGTCCCCCCAGCATGCCAATCAACCCGTCATAGCGGCCGCCTGCCATTACCGCACTTTGCGCGCCCAGCGCATCGGTGGTGAATTCAAAGGCCGTGTGGCAATAGTAATCCAGACCCCGCACCAAACGGGGATTCAGCGTGTATTTGATGCCCAGCGCATCCAGGCCAGCCTTGACTGCGGCGAAAAACTCGACGCTTTCCGGGTTCAGATAGTCTGAGAATACCGGGGCATCGGCGACGATCTTTCGGTCGCCCTCATCCTTGCTGTCCAGGATACGCATTGGGTTGCGGGTCAGGCGGTCTTTTGATTCAACGGACAGCTTGTCCAGATGACCCTGGAAATACTCAACCAATGCCTCGCGATAGGCGGCGCGGCTTTCCGTGTCGCCCAATGTGTTCAACTCCAGCACGGTCTTATCAACAATGCCCAGATCCGTCAGGATGGCGTGGCCGCAGGCAATCGCCTCCACATCGGCCAGGGGCTGTGCGGCCCCGATCAGTTCGATGCCGATCTGGTGGAACTGGCGCAGGCGGCCCTTTTGCGGGCGTTCATGGCGGAACATGGGGCCGGAATAGAAGTATTTCACTGGGGCATGCTGCGCCAAGCCATTGGAGATGAATGCCCGACACACGCCCGCCGTATTTTCCGGGCGCAGGGTCAGCATATCGCCGCCCTTGTCTTCAAAGGTGTACATTTCCTTGGTCACGACATCAGACGTATCACCCAGAGTGCGCGCGAAGACGTTGGTGAATTCAAAGATCGGTGTGGCGATCTCGTCAAAGCCATGCAAGGCGGCTGTCCCCCGCGCGGTATCGCTGACATGGCGATGGGCGCGCATGTCATCGGGCAGGAGGTCATGGGTGCCGCGTACTGGCTGTAAATCTGCCATGGGTCAGAATCCTTAACGTCTACAAATTTTGGAGAATGGGTCGCTATTCCGCCGCGATGGTGGCGGCTTTAGCTGTCTCAGCCTCAATTTCCGCCGCCTTCTGTTCCACCAGTTCAACCAGATGGTCAACGATGGATTGATCTTTCAGGCGATGATGGGGCTGTCCGGCAATATAAACCTGATGGGTGCCCTTGCCGCCACCGGTAAAGCCGATATCGGTTTCGCGCGCTTCGCCAGGGCCGTTTACGACACAGCCGATCACACTGACAGTCATCGGCGTGGTGATATGGGCCAGCCGCTCTTCCAGCACTTTTACGGTTTCGATCACATTGAATTGTTGCCGGGCACAAGAAGGGCAGGAAATCACATTCACGCCGCGATGCCGCAGATTCAGGGCTTTCAGCATGTCGAAACCGACTTTTACTTCTTCTTCCGGTTCTGCAGACAGGCTGACGCGGATCGTATCGCCAATGCCGGCCCACAGCAGGGCGCCCATGCCGATGGACGATTTGATCGTGCCGGATCGCAGCCCTCCCGCCTCAGTAATTCCCAGATGCAGCGGGTAATCGCAGGCTTCTGCCAATCCGTGATAGGCGGCGACCGCCAGGAAAACATCGGATGCCTTCACACTGATCTTAAATTCGGTGAAATCGGCATCTTCCAGAATGCGGGCGTGTTCCAGGCCGCTTTCCACCATCGCCTCGGGGCAGGGTTCGCCATATTTTTCCAGCAGATGCTTTTCCAGTGACCCGGCATTCACCCCAATGCGCATGGAACAGCCGTGATCCTTTGCGGCCTGAACCACGTCTTTCACACGCTGGGCCGACCCGATATTGCCCGGATTGATGCGCAGGCAGGCAGCCCCCGCTTTGGCGGCTTCTATCGCGCGTTTGTAATGGAAATGAATGTCGGCAACGACCGGCACCGTGACTTCGGGAATAATTTTGGCCAGGGCGGCGGTGGAGTCTTCGTCAGGGCAGGACACCCGAATGATATCCACCCCGGCAATTTCACAGCGACGGATCTGATCAATTGTTGCCTGAACATCCGATGTCAGGGTGTTTGTCATCGTCTGCACCGTGATTGGCGCATCGCCCCCCACGGCGACCGGGCCAACCATGATCTTGCGCGACGGTCGGCGGTGTATTTCGCGATAGGGTCTAACGCTCATAATCATTCTCTTTCAGGGTCGGCGGTGACCTCCAGAAAATGCGCGCTTTCGCCCCGAAGATCAAGGTTGCCCTGAATTTTTAATACAAGCTTGATAAAGCAAGTATGGTTAGGGCAGCAAATTTTCCGGCGTCAGTGGAATGTCCCGACGGACTTCGCCCAATGTCCCAAGCGTTGGGGCCATGGTGCCATTCACAATCAGTTTCAGCGCACCGATATTGCCGGAACTGAGTGTCAGGCCGGGCCGGTCCGGCACGCGGTAGATTTCCCCCATCAGCATCAGCTTTTCAATCAGCACCTGACCTTGCGCATTCTTCACCTGGATCCAGGATTCCTCGGTCGCCTGGATGATGATGCGGGAGTCGGATGACGATGCGGTCGCCTGGGAATTGGTCGTGTTTTGTGTGACCGTCGGCGGTGTTGGCGTTGTAGGTGCCAGGTCTGTCACCGCCCCTTGCACGGTTTCTGGCTGCGCCGCTTCCGTTGAATTTTCGGGCGGTGCAGGCTGTGGCGGGGGTGCCAGGTTCTGTGTCGTGATCGCCGAACCCTCAGGCTGGGGCGCACTGGAGGATGTGTCCGTCTCTGCCGCTGGTGCCTCCTGAGATGTGCTGGCTTCCGGCAGCACTGGCTGAGCCTGGGTTGGTTGAGGGGGCGGCGCAGGTACTTCAGGTTCCGGCAGGGCATCCACGCGCTGTTGCTCGGTCAATGCACTCTCTGTCGTGCCGGATTCTGCTTCGCTTTGCGGGGGGGCAGTCGGTTCGGCCTGTGTCGCAGCCTCAGTTTCCGCGCCATCAGAGCTTTCTGTTGCCTGCGGTGTTTCTGTCGTGGGCGTTTCTGGAACGGGTTCCTCCGCAGGGACGGCTTCTGCTGGTGCTGTTTCGGAGGATGGGGGTGTTGATGTTGCCGCTGTTTCAGATGCGGCCGGGGCACCCGCCTCCGCACTATCCGTTTCACCCATTGACGTTTCAGGCGTTGACTGGGCAGGGGTGTCGCCGGTTTCTGAAGTATTGGTTTCGGATGGCGTCATGGACGGTTCAGCACCGGTTTCCGCGCCATCTGCTATCGGGGCATCGCTGCTTTCTGGGGCGCTGGGGGTGTTGTCCACAGTGGCTTCTGTCGGTGCGGATGCATCCGGGGTCGGTTCCTGTTCAACCAGCGCCATCAGGCGTTCCGGCACTGCTTCGACAGCTTCAACAATGGTCATATTCTGGGAGGAGCTGTAGAGCCAGACACCATAAACCCCGCCTGCCAACAGCAATACAATCAACAGCAGCGCTGCACCCGGCACACGATTGCCAGGCAGGGGTTCCGGGAACTGTAACTGGGTTCGATGGCTAATGCCGCGCGCTTCAACTTTGAACCGGTCCACGATTTCGGCGCTGTCCAGATCCAGATAGCTGGCATAGGCACGGACAAAACCGATCCCATAGGTGACGCCGGGCAGGTCTTCTATGGCCCCGGATTCCAGTGCCTGTAGGTAGGGTAGGCGAATGCGCAGCGCCGCAGCCACTTCGCGCAGGTCTTCATCGCGCGCCAGTCGTGCCCCACGTAAGATCGCCCCAACACCGGCACCCGGTTTTTCGGGATTGACGCCCTTACGCGCCTGTTCCTGATCTTCAGACGCTTTCATATACCCCAACCATAACAAAATTGCCCACGCCCATTCTGTTTTTTCAGCATGGGCAATCGACGAAAAAGGTTCCTGTCTCAATACTATGGCGCGATTGGTGCTGGATTGCAAAGACCCAAAACGTCGCTGGTAACAGGTCTTGTTCCTAAACAGTTATGCCATGGTCGCGGGCAAAGCTTGCCATAGCACCGCGCAGGGACCGATCCGGTCGATGGGTCAGGGCTTCTGTAAAGTCAGACAAGGCGGAAACCGTGCAGGCCCGGACCGTATCGCGCAGGGGGCCGATATTGGCCGGAGACATCGATAATGTGCGGATTCCAAGCCCGATCAGCGCCAGGGCTTCCAGCGGCTGTCCGGCCATTTCGCCACAGACGGACAGTTCCAGGCCATTCTGCTGGGCCCGCTGCACGACTTCTTTCACGACATTCAGGACCGGTGCGGACAATGCGTCATATCGACCGTCCATGCGGGGATTGCCGCGATCGCTGGCAAACAGAAACTGCAACAGGTCATTGCTGCCGATGGAGATGAAATCCGCCTTTTTCGCCAGGGCGTCCAATTGGAATATCAAGGACGGCACTTCCAGCATCGCGCCGACCTTCAATTCTGACGGCAGCGGCAAACCGCGCCGGGTTGCGCGCGACAATTCCTTATCCAGCATGGCGCGCGCCTGCACAAATTCATCGGCATTGGCGACCATTGGGAACATCACCCGCAAGGGGCGACCATTGCTGGCCTGGATCAGGGCACGCAATTGTCCGCGCATCAGCCCCGGTCGGTCAATCGCAATGCGAATGGCGCGCCAGCCCATCGCTGGGTTTTCTTCCTGCATCTCGTGGAAATAGGGCAGGACCTTGTCACCACCGATATCCAGGGTGCGAAATGTAACAGGTTTTCCTTCGGCCTGGTCCAGAATGGCGCTGTATAATTCTGCCTGGGTTGTTGTGTCGGGAAAGTCAGACCGCACCATAAAGGGTACTTCGGTGCGATACAGGCCGATACCCGCAGCACCGGAATCTTGCAGATGACCCATATCGATCAACAGGCCTGCATTCATCATCAGAGAGATCTCGACGCCGTCTTTCGTGATCGATGGTAAATCCTTTGCTGCCCGGTAATGGGCACGCTTTTCTTCAAACATCCGCATCGATGCTTTGAAGGCAGATCGCACTTCATCGCCAGGGCGGATGTAACACAGTCCATTCCCGCCATCGACCAGGATTGGATCCATCGGTTCGACGCGGTCCAGAATGCCTTTCACGCGCCCGATCACTGGAATTTGCAATGCCCGGGCGACAATCGCGACATGGGAGGTTGATGAGCCTTCTTCCAGGATCAGCGCTTTCAGATTGCTGCGGTTATAATCCAGCAGGTCCGCCGGGCCCATATTGCGGGCGACCAGGATGGTCTCTTCCGGCAGCATATGGGCGCGGGTTCCATCCGCATCCCCCGTCAGGTGCTGCAACAGACGAAAGGCCAGATCTTCCAGGTCCAGTAGCCGTTCCCGCAGATAGGCGTCATCGACCTTTTTCATGCGTGCGCGTGTATCATCCTGTACGCGCACGACGGCACCCTCTGCGGTCAGGCCGTTTTCGATATTCTCAACAATGCGCCGGATCCAGCCCTTGTCCTCTGCAAACATCCGATAGGTCTTCAGGATGTCGATATGATCGCCGGGCCCTTCCGCATCGGCCTGGACCAGCAGTTCATCCAGCCTTTTATGCATGCTGGCCAGGGCGTCTTTCAGCCGCAATTTTTCGGTTTCGGAATCCTCAGCGACAGTGCGACCGACAGGAATGGCGGGTCGATGCAAAACCGCATGGCCCATGGCAAGGCCACCATTCAGCTTGATCCCGTCCAGCCGCAGGGGGGCAATTCCAATACCGTCAGCGGGGCGCTGTTCTGAGGTTTCGATCAACTCACCACTGGCAACCATTTCGGCCACCACCATGGAGACGGTTTCCATCGTCTCCACTTCCTCATCGGTATAGTCGCGCTGGGTCCGGTTCTGAATGGCCAGAACCCCCAGCATCCGACCGCCGCGCAGGATTGGGACCCCCATCATGGAGGTATAGATTTCTTCCCCGGTTTCCGGGCGATAGGCGAAGCTGGGATGCTTGCGCGCCTCTGCCAGGGCCATCGGGCGGCTGTCGGCGGCAACGGCCCCGACGATCCCTTCACCGATGCGCAGGCGGGTATTGTGCACGGCTTCTGGTTTCAAGCCCTGGGTGGCGAACAGTTCCAGCACATCCCCGGCGCGCCTGACATAAATGGAGCACACTTCGGCAACCATATCTGCGGCGATCAGTTTGGCAATGCGGTCCAGGCGGTCCTGGGCATCACCAGGACCGGCCATGACATCGCGCAGCCGCCGCAGCAATTTGCGAGGACCTGCCCAAGCTGTCGGGGATGGTGCCGTTTCTCTGACCATTCGCCCAGTCGTCTCCCATCATCATGCCCGTTATGACTGTTCAGAACGGGTTCTGCCTGTTCAAACCCGACAGAGCCGGATCCCGATTGTGATCCAGCCCCGCAAATCGGGATTGTTTGTTCCTGCCCCAGAGCATCCTGCGCTCACACAGGATGCTCTTACTTTTTCGGCCTGTACGCCGTCGCAAACGAGTTTGCTTGCGAAGGCTTTGCCCTAGGCGGCGTCGAGGCCATAGGCGGTATGAAGCGCCCGGATCGCCAGTTCAGCGTATTCCTCTGCAACCAGTGTGGATATCTTTATCTCACTGGTTGAGATGACCTGGATGTTGATCCCCTTCTCAGCGAGGGTTTTAAACATCGTTTGGGCGACCCCGGCATGGCTGCGCATGCCAACCCCGATAACGGATATCTTTGCAACGGCCCCATCCGACAGCAGCGTTTCATATCCGATCTTATCGTGATTCCCCTTCAGCACGGAAATTGCGCGATCAATATCGGCGCGGGCCACTGTGAAGGTCATATCCGTGCGTTCCCCATCGGGAGAGACGGATTGCACAATCATATCAACATTGATCGATGCATCGGTCAGGGGGCCGAAGATATGGGCGGCGACACCTGGTTTATCGGCAACCTTCACCAGCGTGATCTTGGCCTCATCCCGGCTATAGGCGATGCCGCTTACGACTTGCTTTTCCACGATCTCATCCTCATCGACAACCAGTGTGCCCGGCTTATCTTCAAAGGAAGACAAGACCTGAAGGCGCACGCCATGGTTCATGGCAATTTCCACACAACGGGTTTGTAACACTTTGGCACCCAAAGACGCCATTTCCAGCATTTCTTCATGGGCGATGCGATCAATCTTTCGCGCTTTTGGCACAATCCGGGGATCGGTCGTATAGACACCGTCAACATCGGTATAAATGTCGCAGCGATCCGCCTTCAGTGCAGCAGCCAAGGCGACCGCCGTCGTATCGGACCCGCCGCGCCCCAGGGTCGCAATGCGGTTGCGGGGTGTTACCCCCTGGAATCCCGCAACGACAGCGACCTGGTTTTCAGAAAAGCGTTTAACGATTTCAGTGGTGTCAATGTCTTCAATGCGGGCCTTGCCGTGCATTTCATTGGTCGTGATCGGGATTTGCCAACCCAGCCAGGAACGGGCGGATATGCCCATTTCCTGAAGGCGCAGCGCCATCAGGCCGGCCGTGACCTGTTCGCCAGAGGCGACAATGGAATCATATTCGCGCACATCATAAATGCGCGATGTTTCCTGAACATAACCGACCAGTTGATTGGTGACCCCGGACATGGCGGAAACCACGACGGCCACTTCATTGCCTGCATCCACTTCACGCTTCACACGTTGGGCTGCATTGGCGATGCGATTTATGTCAGCGACGGAGGTTCCGCCGAACTTCATAACAATACGCGCCATCTCTTCGGGATCGCCTTCTTCAAGAATACCAGAAAAACCTTGGCTGTTGCGGCATGCGACCGCTTGCCCCGCGCGGGCGGCGTATCCATACTCGCTACAGGTTTCGCGTGCAAGAATTACCAACTTGAATCGGAAATTCCCTATGACTGAACGTGCTGCATCAACGGTTGACCAAAAAGAGATCGAAAAATTTGCCGCCATTGCGGACCAGTGGTGGGACCCGGATGGGGAGTTCAAGCCGCTGCACATGTTAAACCCCGTGCGCATCGGCTATATCCGTGACCGCCTGTGTGCCCGGTTTGGGCGGGATCCCTTGGGGCCAAAGCCGCTGTCAGGCCTTACGATATGCGATATCGGCTGTGGCGGTGGCTTGATTTGTGAGCCCCTGAGCCGCCTTGGTGCAGCTGTGACGGGCGTGGACGCCACAGGGCAGTCTATTGATGTTGCCTATAACCATGCCCAACGCATGGGGTTGGATATCCGCTACCGCCACACAACCGCCGATGATCTGGTGGCGCAAGGCGAACAGTTTGATGCCGTCGTGAATATGGAAGTGGTCGAACATGTGTCCGATTTGCAAGCCTTCATTGAAGATGCTGCGGCATTGGTTCGACCGGGTGGCGCAATGGCACTGTCGACATTCAACCGGACGGCAAAATCCTTTGCCTTGGGCGTTGTCGGGGCCGAATACGTGCTGCGCTGGCTGCCGCGCGGCACCCATGATTGGCGGAAATTTGTAAAACCCAGCGAATTGGCGGCTGCCTTGCGCCCGACTGGGATGGTCGTCGCGGATGTCTGTGGTATGGCGTATAACCCTGTTCAGGATGATTTTTATCTGGCCCCGCGCGATATCGATGTGAATTATCTGGCCTTTGCCGTGAAAGGATAGTTGTGGGTTTTCTGATAACGCTGAAATACGCCATTGGTGAAGTTTTCAAGATCCGGGCCCTGGCGACGATTCCTGGTGTCATTGCCATTTCGATCTGGCTGTTTTCGATGCTTCTGTTGTTCCTGGATCGCAGACTGCAACCGCATTTGCCGGATTTTTTACAGGCGGGCTGGTTCTGGGTCGCAAAGGATACGGCGGAAAGTGTTCTGTCGGTTGTCTCTGGTGCGGCCATTACGACATTGGGCCTGGTTTATTCGCTGGTCCTGATTGTATTCACACTGGCGGCGGGAAATATCGGGCCGCGCCTGTTGCAGCGATTTACCGGTGATCGCGTCAATCAGATTACCGCAGGTTTATTGGGGGCCACCTTCCTGGTTTCCCTGACGGTGTTGCACCAGACATCAGAAACCAATGTTCCGGTTCTGTCGGTCAATTTTTCCTTCCTTTTGGCCGTTTTGTCGGTTTTACAGTTGATCTATTTTGTTCAATCCGTGTCGCGCAGTGTGATGATTGATGAAGAAGTCGCAGAAATTTCACGACGGTTGGAAGATAAACTGTCCCAGATCGTGAAAAGTGTCGAAAAACAGGCGGGAAAGACCAGCCGATCCCTTAAAGAGCAAGATTGTTTCCCCCTAAAGAGTGTCGAAAACGGCTATCTGACCATGGTGGAACAGGAAACCCTGTATGCCCTGGCCTGTGAACATGACCTGGAAATACAATTGCTGAAAAAGATCGGCACCTTCGTGCTAAAGGATCAGCAATTCATCACCGTCACCGCCGCCAGAAAGCTGGATGATGAGACGCGCGAGTCGATCCACGAACAGATTATCACGTGTGTGTATCTGACCAAATCGCGCAGTGCCGTTGATGATATCGAATATGCGATCAATGTTCTGATTGAAATCGCGTTGCGGGCACTGTCGCCTGGGGTGAATGACACTTTTACCGCAATCAGTTGTATTGACCGGCTGACCGGCGCGCTGAACAGCAGCGTCCAATGTGGCCTGACAGAACAAAGTATTGTCGATGAGGATGGCTGTGTGCGGGTTCTGATACCGGGTTATACTGCCAACAGCTTGATTGATGCCGTGTTTCACCCGCTGCGCCGGTCGTCATCGGACAATTTGCTGATGCTGGTGACGCTGGCGGATGCCCTGTCCCGTTTAAGCGAAATCGCCCATCCCAAGCTGGGTGACCTGCTGCGCGCCCATGGTCAGTTGGTTTATGACAGCTATGCCAGCAGCAATCCCCTGCCGGAAGACCTGGACCATCTGAAGACACGATTAGATTTTGTGGATATCAAGCAATAGCATAAAAACTGGCTTTAAATGCAAAAACGCCCTCGAACCTGGGGCTCAAGAGCGTTTCCACTGTAACAATCAACCGATCCCCGAGAGGGTCGGTGACAGGTCCGTTAATCTAGAACCCTTCACGCTCCAGGCGCTTCCGTAAGAGTTTACGGTGGCGCCGCTGCGCTTCTGCCTTTTCACGGGCTTTCTTTTCCGACGGCTTTTCAAAATGCCGACGAAGCTTCATTTCCCGGAAGACGCCTTCACGCTGCAATTTTTTCTTGAGCGCACGAAGAGCCTGATCGACGTTATTATCGCGTACGATGACCTGCACTTGCTTTCACCCGCCTTTCAAGCGATTGAAGTTTCATTCATAGACTACGAGAGCGTATCCCTCGAAGATGAGGGCGGCGTATAGCACTTCATTTAGGGTTTGTGAACCCTTAAAGACAGCCCGACACGGAAAGGGTGTGAAAATGGCAATCCTTAAGATCGCGCGCATGGGCCATCCGGTCCTGCGACAGGTCGCACAGCCAATATCTGATCCCGCTTCACCAGATATTAAACGCTTGCTGGCGGATATGATCGAGACAATGGAAGATGCCGAAGGGACAGGGCTGGCCGCCCCACAGGTTTACGCGCCGCTGCGGGCGGTTGTCTATTATGTGTCGGCAGGGCGGGCCGGGAAGGATAAACCCGCCGTGCCCTTGACCTGTTTGATCAACCCGATCATCACGCCAATCGGGGAAGAAATCGCCTATGATTGGGAAGGGTGCCTGTCTGTGCCCGATATGGTAGGGGTCGTCCCGCGCCCAACCCGCATTCGCCTGCAGGCGGAAACGCCGGACGGAAAGTCGATTGATGAACATTATGACGGGTTTCATGCCCGGGTGTTGCAGCATGAATGTGATCATCTTGATGGAATCCTCTACCCACAGCGCATGGATGATCTAAGTTTATTGATCTTTCGGGAAGAGTTGCGCCATGGTGTGCCCGAGAAAGCCCAGCGCCTGCTGTCGGCACAGGCAACTGTGCCAAAGGATTAGGCAAAGCAGAAGGAGAGATGCAGCAATGGTAAAAAACCCCGACGCCGATCAATCGGATATCAGATCCCAGCGCGATCAATTGATTACCGCCGTTGTGATGCATGTTCCATTTGACGGCTGGACCCGTGCGGCCTTGCTGCGCGGGGCGGAAGATATTGGCCTGGATAAGTCCGACGCCCAAGCGCTGTATCCAGGCGATGCGCGGGACATGATCGCCTGGCACAGTCAGATGGCCGACCGGCGCATGATGGCCGCATTGGAGAAGGCGGATTTGGACAGTCTGAAAATTCGCGAAAGGATCGCCACCGCCGTGATGACACGGCTGGAGCAGAATGCCCAAGACCGCGAAGCCATTCGACGGGGGCTGGCTATCCTGTCAAAACCCCAGAATGCCGGTCTGGCCCTGCAACTGCTGTACCGCACGGTTGACGATATGTGGTTTGCGGCGGGGGATCGCTCCACGGATTGGAATTTCTATTCCAAACGGATGTTGTTAAGCGGGGTTTATTCTTCGACCCTGATGGTCTGGTTGAATGATCAGACGGAGGATTTTTCCGAAACACGCGCGTTTCTGGATCGTCGGATCGAAAATGTGATGCAAATCCCGAAACTGAAAAGCCGCGTTTCCGCCGTGGCGCAACGATTGCCGTTGAATGTTCCGGGTCGCATGGCAGCCCGGATGAAGGCCTTTCGGTCGTTCGGGCGCGGCGGCATGCGCGGCACTTGGTAAGCCTGCCCTATGCTGATCAAGCACCTGCGGGAGGAATTGCAAGACGCGAAGGCAAAGGGATGGCGGGAAGAGGCGCAACTGGTCTCGCGCAATGCCATCGTTATTGCCGCAGCGGCCTTGTGTCCCCTGGGCGTACTGATGGCTGTTGTGGTGATGATCCTTTGGGATTCACTGCGCAATATGCCCTGGGGAATGGCGGATGCGGCAATTTACTATCCGGTCAGCGGTATGATCCTGATCGGTTTGGCCGTTCTGTTGCACAGCCGGAAAATTTATACGCTGTCGATGTTGTTTGCGCTGGCCCCGTTTCTTTGGGTGCCCGTCTTTATCAGCTCTGGGATTTACTGGGCCGTTCGGTAAGGGCGGGTCGGTGCAGCGTCGTCACATGGCCCATCTTGCGACCGGGCCGGCTTTCGGCCTTGCCATATAAATGCAGCCGTGCGCCGGGCTGGGCCAGAATTTCGGGCCAGTCATTGGCTTCATCGCCAATCAGGTTTCGCATTTCACAATCGCTGATCCGCGTCGTATCGCCCAAGGGCAGGCCGCAAATGGCGCGCACTGTTTGTTCAAACTGACAGGTCGCGGCGCCATCGATTGACCAATGCCCGGAATTATGGGGCCGGGGGGCCATTTCATTGACCAGCACACGCCCATCGCGACAGACAAACATTTCTACTGCCAGCAAGCCGATGTAATCCAGTGCCTCAATCGTCTGGGTTGCGATCTGGGTCGCGCGCTGGGCGACGGTCGCATCAATGCGCGCCGGGACAAGGGTTCTGTGCAAAATATGATCGCGATGAATATTCTCCACCGGCTCAAAACAGGCGATGGACCCATCCAGGCCGCGCGCGGCAAGCACGGAAATTTCCAGGGCAAAATCGACAAAGCCTTCCAGAACACAGGGCACAGAGCCTAGTTTTTCATACGCCCCTGTTGCATCCGCTGCGTTCCGCAGGGTTGCCTGCCCCTTGCCGTCATAGCCCAGGCGGGCTGTTTTCAGAACGCCAGGCAGGCCAATGCTCTGCAAGGCAGTATCCAAATCTGATTGTGACTGGACCGCGGCCCAGGGGGCGGTTTCGATCCCGGCCTTGTTCAGGAAGGATTTCTCTGTCACCCGGTCCTGCGCGATGGCCAGGGCACTGGCCCCCGGGCGAACCGGCACAGTTTCCGCCAAACGCTGAACCGCAGCAATCGGGACATTTTCAAATTCCAGGGTGACAACATCAACCGATTTGGCAAAGGCATCCAGCGCGGCGGTATCATCATAGCCAGCGGCGGTATGCTGGGCGACATGGCTGGCCGGGCAATCGATCTGGGGTTCAAAAATGTGACAGCGATAGCCCAGACGTGCAGCCGCGATTGCCAGCATGCGGCCCAATTGCCCGCCGCCCAGAATGCCAATCGTGCTGCCGGGGGGAAGCGTGCCATCAATCATCACGGTTAGGTTCCTCAGCAATGCCTGCAGTTTGTGTCGCGCGATACGTGTCCAAGGCGGCAGCGACCTTTGGATCATTCAGGGCAATCACGGATCCTGCCAGCAGGCCGGCATTGACCGCGCCGGATCGCCCGATGGCCAGCGTCCCGACAGGAATGCCCGCTGGCATCTGGACGATGGATAACAGGCTGTCCTGGCCCTTCATGACCGTGGATTCTACCGGGACGCCAAAAACCGGCAGCGGGGTCATCGAGGCGATCATACCTGGCAAGTGGGCGGCTCCTCCGGCCCCGGCGATGATAACCTTCAATCCGCGATCCCGCGCGGTTTCGGCATAGCTGACCATGCGTTTTGGTGTGCGGTGGGCAGAAACGATTTTGACCTCATGGGCGATTCCCAGGGTTTCCAGGACGGCAGCGGCGTGTTTCATCGTTGGCCAGTCGGACTGACTGCCCATAACAATGCCGACCAGGGGCACAATGCCGATCAGGGGCGCATCGCTCATCGTCTTTCCTCACCTTTGTGCTAGTATGTAATAGCCCGGTAAGTGACCGGGAAGGGCGCGAGTATAAGGACGCGGCGCGTGGGCGCAAGTCGTGTATGGAGACAGCATGAAGACAGATGAAACCAACCTTGTGAAGCATGAAACCCCGTTCGCTCAGCGCAGCGGCGTGTCTGCTTATGCAGGTGTTACATCGACCCATTTGAAATCCCCGGCAGAGCGGGAGCGAGATGCCCTGGATGCCTGGCGGGACCGCCAGGCAAAGGGGGGGACTGATGAAGACCCGATTGAGGTCCATCAACTGGATCTGGAATCCGCAGACCCTGACACAAGGGCCGCGCTACAGGCCTTCACGCAGACACTGACAGAATTGCAGGATGCGTTGCAGGCGGCGGATCGACGGCTGGCCTGGCTAGAAGATGAGCGGCATCATGACCCCGAGACGCGGCTGCTGCGCCAGGACACTTTGCTGGCGGAAATTCAGCACTTGGAGATGCTGGACCGTCAGGAAGGGCGCGCTAGTGAAATTGCCTTATTGCAGGTAAGCGGGTTTGCCCGGTTTCGCGATACGGTCGGACGGGCAGCGGCAGAGAAGGTTATGACCGCCCTGGGCAAGGCCCTGCGGGCGGCCCTGGAAGACAGTGAACCTGCGGGTAGAATTGGGGATGGGGAGTTCCTGGTTCTGCTGACCGGTCTTGCTGGTACCGCAGCGGAAGAACGCGTCCTGGCCCTGGCCCAGGCAATAACGGCAGAAATCGATTCCAATTCGGATGCGGTGGAATTGCGACCGGGGGAAGTTGCGATTGGTCAGGCAGTTCTGGGGCCACGGGAAGATCCGATGGCGGCCCTGGCCCGCGCGGATAAGGATGCGCGTTAGAACATCCGTTTTAATCCAGCCGGAAATCTTACCGGTGCATGCGCCACAGGTCATATAGGTGGGCGGCAAAACTGCCCGCCAGACAGGCCAGCAGCGCCAGCCAATGCACCTCCCCCAAAGCCAGGCGCAGGGCCAAAACCAGAAAGGCCCCTGAAATCAGATTTGGCAGAAACCGTGCCACTGTCGGACCCTTGTTTTTGGCACGATAGATCAGGAACAGCGCTTCTGCTGCGATGATAAGTAAAATCGCATCTGCGATATGGACCAGGGGGACGGGGGGCATCATCCGCCAAAGGGCCCATTCAGACGCACAACACCACAGTTAAGATGCGATGCGTAACCGACCCACAGCAGGTATGGGATCAACATCAGCATGGCGCGCCGCGAATAGGGTGCAACCACCCACATCATCCAGGCGACCGACAGCCACAGAAAGACGACCTCTATCCGGCCCCAATCCGGTCGCTGGAGGGTAAAGAACAGACCACTCCAGGCGGCATTCAAGACACCATTCAGGATAAAGGCCACAATGATGCGTCGGCGCTGTTGGGCAGTTTCACTGTCGCGCCAGGCCCAGACCCCGGCAATGGCAGTCAACGTGAAGATCAGGGTCCAGGCGGGACCGAAGGCCCAATCGGGGGGCTGGCCGACCGGCTTTGCCAGGTCGTGATACCAGGGGCCAATGGTGGTCAGCGCCCCGCCGACCCCAGCAGTCAGCACAGCCCAGGCCCCCGCCGCCAGGGTTGGTTTCCAGGGGCGGAAACTGTGCAAACGCATCATATGCTTAAGCTTTAGAGGATACGAACCCGCATAAATGGGCCATATCTTTAAAGAAGATTTTGATATGGGCCATAGGATCCCGCCGCGTCAGCTTCTTGTTCATATAGGATTCCCAGGTCAGTCGCTGGACATCCGCATCATTGCACATGGATACAAACCGTTCCCGGCGCTTATCGCTGCTGTACCAGAATTTCTGCATGATTCCCAGAATCCAGAAGACACGCCCATGGTCTTTCATAAACCGTTTGCGACAGCGCGCCAGGGCCCTGACATCGCCGGTCGCCAGCAATTCCTCAACCGCCTCAGCGGCAAAGCGACCACAGATCATGGCATAGTATATCCCCTCACCCGATGCCGGGGCGACAACGCCCGCCGCATCGCCCGCCAACAGGACATCCTTGCCATTATCCCAGCATTTGCGTGGACGCATGGGGATTGGCGCACCTTCCCGTCTTACAGTTTCCAGCCCGGTCATGCCGTTCTGTTCCCGCAAGGTGGCCACCGCACCACGCAGGGAAAACCCCTTATTGGCGCTGCCGGTCCCGATGCTGGCCGTGTCGCCATGCGGAAAGACCCAGGCATAAAAATCAGGGGACAGGCCGCCCTGATAATAGACATCACAGCGTTGACCATCATACCGCGCGGTGGTGCCGCTGTCATTGGCAGGCGCGCGGACAATTTCATGATAGGCAAAGACGCAGGGGACATGTTCTTCCCGCAATGCCTGTTTGGCGACCACGGAACGCGCGCCATCCGCCCCGATGACGGTACGACAGCGCACGGTCTCCAGCGGTCCGTCTTTTCCCATACGATAGCAGACGATCGCCGTTCCATCGGTATCGCGCTCCAGTCGCTCAAATGTACCGGTCGCCCGCATAGCCCCGGACAGGCCTGCCCGGCGGCGCAGATATTCGTCGAAATGCTCCCGGTCCACCATCGCGACATACCCGTCGTCAATGGGCATATCCACCAGCCGATCACTGGGGGAGATGATGCGCGCACCGCGCACTTTGGCAACAAGTTGCCGTTCATCGATATTAAAATCTTTCACCAGACGCGGGGGAATTGCACCGCCACAGGGTTTGATCCGACCTGCCTTGTCCAGCAACAGAACAGAGCGTCCAGCCCGCGCCAGATCATCCGCAGCAGTCGCGCCACACGGGCCGCCGCCGATCACCACAACATCATAAATGTGTAACGAGTTCATTGATCAAACTCCCCTATGGGCCGCCTATTCTGCGGGGGCGGCCATAAAACGCTGTGCCGGACGATCCGGACTGCCAATGCGCGTGGCCAAGATGGCCGAGATAAGAAACAGCACTCCCTCAAAAGCGAAAACACTGCCATAGGCAAGGGCCGGATCCCGAAACACGGCCTGTGTGATATCGACCAGTATCGTTCCCATGAACCCACCGATCCCAAAGGCAAGCGCCTGGGCTGCGCCCCAGACCCCCATGCGAATTCCTTCGCGCCCCGGACGTCCATATCCGGCCAGTTTCATCATCGATCCGATGGCGGCAACGGCGAAGGCCCCATTTGCCAGCCCTAATAGAAATACAGTGATTTGCAGGGGGAATTCCGGGCCCACAATCCCTGCCAGCGACAGGCTGGCCATCATCACGCCAGACCCGATGCATCCCCAGACGGTCCATCCCTTCAAAGATCCGATCCAGCGGCGCAAGGGGCTGCTGCCCGCCAGCGCCACCAGGATCATGCCCAGAAAAACGCCGCCATGCTGCACGCCGGTCAGTTGTGTTGATTCGCCAGGCGTCATGCCAAAGACCAGCCCTGCGAAAGGCTCAAGGATCAGATCCTGGGTGTTATAGGCCAGCATGGAAACAAAGACGAAAATTGAAAACCGGCGGGCCTCTGGTTCGGCCCATACTTCGGCAAAGACCTGCCGGAAGGGGGGCTTCTTGGATGGTTCTGATTGGTCTGCGGGAAATGAATTGGATCGTTCCAGCCGCCATGTCGCCAACAGGGTGACCAGTAAGGCGATGCCTGCGATGCTGGCGGCAACCGCGATCAGGCGTTCCGCACTGAACGGGTCCAGCATTTTCCCTGCAATCGTGGCAGTGACCGCAATGCCCAGAATCATCATCAACCAGGTTATGGTGGCGGCCGCGGCCCGTCTGGCGGGGTCCACCTGTGTTGCCAGCAAGGCCAGCAGGGATGTTCCCGCCGCCCCGACACCGGCCCCAATCAACACGAAGCTGAACACGGCCAGCACCATGCCCGCCGTTGCGGCTGTTTGCATCCAGGCGGTTGCGATGGCGGCCAGCACGGCCCCGATGCCTAAAACCGCAACACCGCCGATAATCCAGTTTGTGCGCCTGGCCCCCATGTCAGAGCCATAGCCCCAGCGGGGGCGCGATAATTGAATGGCGTAATGCAGCGCGACCAGGGCCCCTGGCACCATGGCGGGCAGGGCCAGTTCCACGACCATGACGCGGTTATAGGTGGAGGTGGTTAAGACGACGATGGCCCCAAGCGCGGTCTGCACAAGGCCACACCGCAGAATATCAATCCATCCCATGCCGGATGATCGGGCCGTGCTCATCTACAGCCCTCCGTCCAACAGGTTTTGCAGGGCAAAGGCAGAGGCCATCATGCCGCTGACATACAGGCTGATGCCGGTTGCATTATACCAGGGTGCCTTTTC
Source organism: Rhodospirillaceae bacterium (assembly GCA_002709955.1). Taxonomy (GTDB): domain Bacteria; phylum Pseudomonadota; class Alphaproteobacteria; order UBA8366; family Aestuariispiraceae; genus Pacificispira. The sequence goes on along the minus strand of PAQY01000022.1, from coordinate 250,406 downwards.
CCGGGGAGATTCCAATAGCTGGAACATCAGATAAATCTGAACCGTCAGCACAGCGGCGACCAGCGCGCCAAACAGCGGCGCACCCCAGTAAATTAATAGGCCGATGACAACAACCTGCGGAATGCCCATTACCCAGCAGGCCAACCGGGCGGCCTTGTCCGTTCCCAACATGGCGGGCAGGGACTTCAGGCCCATTTGGCGATCCCCATCGATGGATTTGAAATCATTCAGGGTCATGATGCCATGCGCCCCGATGCTGTAGAGCGCGGCGATCAGGATGATCTTGGTATCGGGCAGGGTTGCGGCCATGACAGCCGCGCCGGTGAACCAGGGCAGCCCTTCATAACAGGCCCCCACGGCGGAATTTCCCCACCAGCCATTGCGCTTTAACCGAAACGGGGGCGCGCTATAGGCCCAGGCCAGCGCCATGCCGATACAGGCGGCGGAAAACACCCAAACCCCAAGACTGTAGGCGACGACAAGCGACAGCACCGTCCAGACCAGCGCCATATACAGGCCCCAGCGTCCGGGAACACGACCGGATGGGATTGGACGTCCGGGTTCATTGATGGCATCGACGTGACGGTCGAACCAGTCATTCACAACCTGACTGGTGCCACACACCAGCGGGCCTGCCAGCAATATGCCCAGCAAGATGACGTCCCACCGGTCCATGAAAGAGACCGGGGAAGAAACAGCGCCACAGGCAAAGGCCCACATCGGCGGAAACCAAGTGATTGGCTTCAGCAATTCCAGCAACGCACCAGGCGTTGGCAGGGATGATTGTGCTTTCAAGGCAACCTGTTCTGTCATGCAATCAGCCTAGGGCTGAGACAGAATTATGTCAATCAAAGTTGACAACAAAATGTAAATTTAAAATGACACACAAGGTAGGGATTTCGGCGACAATGATAGCGCCCTTTTTGCCCTTAATCCCGCTGGCTCAGGCCATGACGGCGCAGCTTCACATACAGGCTTTGGCGGCTTAACCCCAGCATTTCTGCTGCAGAAGCCCGGTTGTCCCCGGTCAGTTCCAGGGCGGCTTCGATGCACATGCTTTCAATAATGTCTGTGGATTCCTGCACCAGGTCTTTCAGTGGCACACGCCCGACCAGTTTGGACAGTTGCTCAACCGACCGGGGGCCTGTTCCGGCTCTGGTTTCCGGCAGGGTGACGCGCCCTTCCAGATTGCGAATGATAAAGCCGATACAGGGTATTTCACCGTCTTCAACTGAAACGGCAGAAATTTCGATATCGATTGAACTGCCAAGTTCATTACGCAATACGGTGGCAAAGAACCGGACAGAGCCATGCTCTTTCAGATTCGCCATAAGGACATTCAGGTCAACGGAAGACCGCCCGACCCAGCGATTGATCGAACGCCCCTTGATCTGTTCTTCCGTACCGACCTGGGCCATATCCAGAAAGGCGTCGTTCGCCTTCAGGATTTCCCCATTCATATCGGTGACAACAAACCCTTCCGGCAGCGTTTCCATCACATTCTGAACGACATTATTGGTGTGAGACGATGCCTCGCCCCCCGATGTTTCATCCTTTGCAACAAGTCGGATCAGGAAGAATGTGTTGCCGTCCTGACGGAAAAACGATCCAGCCAATGTCAGGTCAGCATGGCCTTCCGCCGTCACAGCCGATGTTGTTTCACCCGTCGCGCCATCGCGTATTTTGGTAACAAGATCCTGCACCCGGCTTCGGCTGTCGCTGTCAAAAGCGGAGGCGACGGAGCTGCCGACCAGCCGTTTTTCGTCACGCAACAACAGCTTGCATGCTGCGGGATTGGCTTCGACAACTTTATTGGTCGCGGCATCCAGAATTAGAATAGCCTCGGACGCCAATTGGAATAACAGGCGATAGCGGGTTTCCGCCCGGCGCATGCGCGCATATTCCCGTTCCATCGACATCTGGGCTTCGACCAGGCGTTGCTGCATTTCCGCCATGGCCTGCATGTTGCGGCCAATCGCCAGAACCCGACCATCCCCCAGCGAGATGGTGGCATAGCGCACGGGAATTTCCGTGCCATTGTCAGTTTTATGGGTGATTTGTCGCCATCTCAGCGCTGCTGCATTGGCGGCGCTTTCCAGCATGGCTTTCAGCTTTGGTTTGCTTTCTATGGTAACAATATCAAACCAGGATTTGCCCAGCCATTCATCGAAACCAAATTGGGTAAGGTCTTCCGAGCCACCAGCCAAGTCACGGATTGTGCCATCGCTGTCCATCACCAATGTGATATCGGCCGCTGCGGCGACAACGGACCCGGCTTGTTGTGGGTCAAGGCTAAGCAGCATGGGTTTGGCGGATGGGGCTCCGCCATTCATGCTGCTGTCTGCTCGCGTGTCCATCCTTAACCCTTTTCTTGTGGTGACTTTCGTCACCATTACCCCCGCATTGCAACGCCACACAGCGCATTTGCTATGTCTACGGCTTCCTTACCGTCGGAGGCAGTTCCATCCGCCCCAATCTTCTTCACCAAAACTGGGTCATCTCTAAAACAACGGCCACCCACAAGTATTCTAACGTTTCTGTTCTTGGAAACCCTATAAAGATTACGGACATCCGATGCAAGTTGATCCAGCAAATCGTCGCGTCCGGTGGAAAAACCAATGATCGAGAACTCTTCCATCGACGCCAGTTCCAACAACTCTTCCGAGGATTCCATCACACAAGTCACAACGTCCCAGCCTCCACGACGGAAGAACTCTTCGACCATAAACACACCGAATGTATGCTGATCTCCTGGCACCGATGCCAGCAAGGCACGATGCCCAACGGAGATTTCATCCAGAGTGGTATCTGTGCCGGGGCTCAATTCCCTCAGTATCTGCTGCAGTCGCGACAATCCAACCGTCACATCTGCAAAGCTGACTAAATCATCCTCCCATAATGCCCCCAGATTCCGGGCCGCCGGGGCCAGTAAATCCAGAAATACAGTCTCCAGTTTCATGCCCTGACTCTGGATGGCTTCTATATAAGAGAAGGCCACGGGGACTTCCTGTTTCAAGATCAACTGGCAAAACTCTTTTACTTCTGATTCATCCAGCGTCGTCGCCAGCGGCGGGTCCTGGTAGGCTTCTATGCCAATAGAGACGCTGTGGGCGACCATCAGGCGTGGAATGATTTCGGCTTCAATTACAAGGTCTAAGCGTGATTTTTGTGCACCAATCTTTGATGTCGTCACGAATCTTCTATCGCGATGGATCGCGATCCCCCCAGGGCCATACCGCCCCTCATTCCGACCGTCTTCCGCAGTCGTGTCACGCAGCATTAGGCTTGCCATCTCTGACCTCCCGAATTGATTCAATCGCGCCCCGGGAGAGGGGATATGCTCAGCTAATTACTGCTGTATGGATTGGTCGGGCTTTTTTCCCGAAGTCAGACCATTAACTCAGCCTGTTTTCCGGGATATGCCTGTTTCAGACAACCTCTGTCCCAATCCGCTTTGTACTCAGCAATTAGTTAATCACACTTTATGGTGAATGCAGAAGCAGGATTTTCCTGAATCGTCATCCCTGACACAAAATTTTGTAAAGGCGCTCCTTTTTTGCCCAATCTCTATTCGGGGCCTCGCCATCACCTCTGAAAAATTTCAATTCTGTCAGCCTTACCAAAACGCGATAAAAACGCCGCCCTAAGGCGCTATGGGCATCAGTCTATACTATAAAGTTTCAGAATGTAAGTTTTCTTTTACGTCAACTTTAATTGACACTCGGGTCTTTTCCGATTTAGACTGTTTTTAATAAGGCGACATGCAGGAGAAGCAGGCCGATGAAAACAGGCTATAAGCCAAATAGGGTGGTGCGGGAGCTTTACACGCCAGAACAACGCAAACGTCGTGATGCGTCCGTCTGGACACTGGTCCAGGGCGTTCTGGCACCGGCGCAATTCGTTATTTTCCTGGTCAGCCTGTATTTTGTGCTCGCCTATCTAGCGACGGGGGAGGGCTATGAAATCGCCACAGCATCCGTCGTGGTTAAGACTTTCGCGCTTTATACAATCATGATCACCGGGTCGATCTGGGAAAAGGTCGTGTTCGGCGAATGGCTGTTTGCCAAGGCTTTCTTCTGGGAGGATGTGTTCAGCATGCTGGTGCTGGCGTTGCACACCGCCTATCTGGCAATGGTGTTTTTCGGCCTGGCATCGCCTTTCGAACTGATGCTGCTGGCCCTGGCAGCCTATGCCACTTACGTCATCAATGCCGCGCAATTTATTTGGAAATTGCGGGCCGCGCGCCTTCAGCATGCAAGGCTTCGGGCGCAAACAACCGAGTCTGGATCAGAGTCGAATAAGGCTTTCCCCGATCAGTTGAGGATAGCCCTATGACCAGTTCTGTTTTGGACCAACCTGTCACATGCACTTCGGCCCCCACGATTCGGCAGGATGTGGAAAAGCCTGTTATCCGCGAACGGGGCCAGCGGGAGGTTTTCTGTGGCCTGACGGGCATCGTCTGGCTGCACCGAAAAATTCAAGATGCATTCTTTCTGGTCGTCGGGTCGCGAACCTGTGCGCATCTGATCCAATCTGCCGCCGGGGTGATGATCTTTGCGGAACCCCGGTTTGGCACGGCGATCATTGACGAACGGGATCTGGCCGGCCTGGCCGATATGAATGAAGAATTGGACCGGGTTGTGACGCGCCTGTTGCAGCGTCGCCCGGATATCAAGCTGTTGTTCCTTGTTGGATCCTGTCCCTCAGAAGTGATCAAGCTGGACCTGTCCCGCGCGGCGCAACGGTTGTCGCGCCAGTATATGCCAGATGTCCGAATCCTGAATTATTCCGGCAGTGGGATTGAAACCACCTTCACCCAGGGGGAAGACGCCTGTCTGGCCTCTCTGGTTCCAGAATTGCCGATGGAAGACGCCGATGCCCCAGCTTCTTTGATGATTGTGGGGTCGTTGGCGGATGTGGTGGAAGATCAATTCCGTCGCTTGTTTGAAGAATTGGGGATCGGTCCCGTTCATTTCCTGCCACCCCGCAACAGCCGCTCGCTGCCGCCGGTTGGACCCAATACCCAGTATCTTCTGGCCCAGCCGTTCCTGGGCGATACCGGTCGGATATTGGAAGACCGGGGCGCAAAGCGTCTGTCGGCACCCTTCCCCCTGGGCGCGGAAGGCACAACCCTGTGGTTGAAGGCTGCGGCGCAGGCGTTCGGTGTTGACCCTGAGCATTTCCAGAAAGTTGTCGCACCGGGGCAGGAGCGGGCGCGGGTCGCCATTGAACGTCAGAAGAAAACGCTGGGCGGGAAGAGTGTTTTCTTTTTCCCGGATTCCCAATTGGAGCCGCCCCTGGCCCGCTTCCTGGCCCGTGAATTGGATATGACGCTGATCGAAGTCGGCACCCCCTTCCTGCATCGCCATCACCTGGAACAGGAACTGGATCTGTTGCCGGATGGTGTGCAGTTGAGCGAAGGACAGGATGTTGAAAAGCAATTGGATCGTTGCCGTGACAGCAATCCTGACTTGATCGTCTGTGGTCTTGGTCTGGCCAACCCGCTGGAGGCGGAAGGCCGCGCCACGAAATGGTCCATCGAACTGGTCTTCACGCCGATCCAGGGCTTTGAACAGGCCGGTGATCTGGCAGAACTTTTCGCGCGCCCCCTGGTGCGACGCGCCCGGCTGGAGGTCTGATGCGATGCAACTGACCGTCTGGACATATGAAGGCCCCCCTCATGTTGGGGCAATGCGTATCGCAACTGCAATGCAGGATGTTCATTATGTTCTGCATGCGCCGCAGGGGGATACCTATGCGGACCTGTTGTTCACGATGATTGAGCGCCGCCAGAAACGCCCGCCGGTCACCTATACGACATTCCAGGCCCGCGATTTGGGAACGGACACGGCGGAGTTGTTCAAATCCGCCATGGCCGAAGCCTATGAACGGTTCAAGCCAGCGGCTATGTTGGTCGGATCTTCCTGCACCGCTGAATTGATTCAGGACGACCCTGCGGGCCTTGCAAAGGCTCTGAACCTTCCGATTCCCGTTGTTCCCCTGGAACTGCCGTCTTATCAGCGCAAGGAAAACTGGGGCGCATCGGAAACCTTCTATCATCTGGTGCGTGGCCTTGCCGGGGCGAAGGCACCAGACGCCGGTTGGCAGCGCCCCGAACGCCCACAGGGTCAGCGCCCATGCTGTAATCTGCTGGGTCCGACGGCGCTTGGTTTCCGGCACCGCGATGACATAACAGAAATCACGCGATTGCTGACATCCTTAGGCGTGGACGTTGCTTGCGTCGCGCCAATGGATGCGACGGCGGCAAATATCCAGAATTTGGGCGACGCGGATTTCAATGTCGTGCTGTATCCCGAAATTGCAGAAACAGCGGCAAAATGGCTGCATCGCACGTTCAAGCAACCCTATACCAGAACAGTGCCGATCGGTGTTGGCGCGACACGGGATTTCATCGCGGAAGTCGCAGAAATCGCCGGTATCGACCCCAGTGCAGTTCTGGCCCAATCCCCGACACGACTGCCCTGGTATTCCCGGTCTGTGGATTCGAATTACCTGACCGGCAAGCGGGTTTTCATCTTCGGTGATGCCACCCATGCCATTGCTGCAGCCCGGATCGCGGACAAGGAATTTGGCTTTAACGTTGTCGGGCTGGGCACCTATAGCCGGGAGCAGGCGCGTGACGTGCGCGATGCCGCGAAACTATATGGCCTGGAAGCCCTTATCAGCGACGATTATCTGGAAGTTGAAGCCGCGATTGAGGCATTGGAGCCGGAAATGGTTCTGGGGTCCCAGATGGAGCGTCATATCGCCAAGCGCCTTGGGATTGGCTGTGCGGTCATATCCGCCCCGGTTCATGTTCAGGATTTCCCAGCGCGCTATTCTCCTCAGATGGGCTTTGAAGGCGCGAATGTCATTTTCGATAGCTGGGTGCATCCCCTGATGATGGGGCTGGAAGAGCATCTGCTGGGCATGTTCCGGGAAGATTTCGAATTTCATGGCGATGCGCAGGCATCACATCTGGGGCATGGCGCGGCGAAAGAACGTACGGAGACCCAGGACCCGAGTTCCGCCGCTCCAGCAGGCGACAGCACAACAGGCGACAGTACGGCGACCCTCGCCGAATGGACTGCAAACTGGCGACAGGATGCGGAAGCAGAGTTGAAGAAGATCCCCTTTTTCGTGCGGGGCAAGGCACGGAAGAACACAGAGCTTTACGCGCGGGAAAAGGGCATTTCCCCGATCACTTTAGAGACATTGTATAATGCAAAAGCGCATTTCGGACGATAACGCCGTCCCGATCAATGTTGTGATTATCGGCCTCGACAGCGTGCTGCGCGGGGCAATGGACCGCGCCCGCCCGGTGCTGAAAAAGGAATTGCCCGGTCTTGATCTGAAATTCCACGCCGCCGTCGATTGGGACAAATCCGAAAAGGCTTTGGCCTCCTGCCGCGCGGATATCGCAACGGGTGATATCATTCTGGTGGCGATGCTGTTTGTTGAAAATCAGATCCAGGCCGTTATGCCGGATCTGTTGGCGCGCCGGGAAAACTGCGATGCGATGATTGCCTGTATGTCTGCGGCAGAAATCGTGAAGTTGACGCGCCTGGGCCGGTTTGACATGCAGGCAAAGCCGTCGGCGGCCATCAATCTGTTGAAAAAGCTGAAAGGGTCCGGCGGTCAGAAAGACCGGAAATGCAATCAACCGATCCCCTGCAAGTCGCAACAGGCTTGTCGCGGATTGTGCAATTCCGGTGAAAACCGGATGGCGATGCTGCGCCGCCTGCCTGCCATTTTGAAATATATTCCAGGGTCCGCCCAGGATGTGCGGGCCTATTTCATGGTCATGCAATATTGGCTGGCCTGCAGTGATGTGAACTTGGCCAGCCTGGTGCGCTTCCTGATCCAGACCTGCGCATCCGGGGATCGTTTGCCCTTGCGCGCCAAGGTTCAGGCCGCCCCGCCCATCGATTATCCAGATGTTGGTCTGTATCACCCCAGCTTGGGTGCGCGTACTGTCACCGATGTTGCGGATTTGCCGGAAATGGCCGTGCCGGAAAAAGGCCGCGTTGGTCTGATCCTGTTGCGGTCCTATGTTCTGGCGGGGGATGCAGGTCATTATGACGGCGTGATTGCGGCCCTTGAACGGCGCGGCTTGCGGGCGGTCCCGGCCTTTGCCAATGGTCTGGATTCGCGCCCGGCTGTGGAGAAATTCTTCCAAAAGGATGGCAAGGCGACGGTGGATGCAATGATCTGCCTGACCGGGTTCTCTCTGGTTGGCGGGCCAGCCTATAACGACTCCGTCGCCGCATCGAAAATGCTGGCTGGGTTGAATGTCCCCTGCCTGTCGGGTCATGCGCTGGAATTCCAGACCCTGGATCAATGGCGTGGATCGGATCAGGGACTGATGCCGTTTGAGGCAACGATCATGGTCGCGATCCCTGAACTGGATGGCGTGATCGCCCCCAGTGTCTATGGTGGGCGCCGTGGTGGAGAAGTGGAAGGCGGCAGCTCCATGGTCGCGGATCCGGTTCAGGTCGACGTCATGGTTCGCCGGGTCGAGAAAATCGTCTCCTTGCGCCAGACCGAACGGGCGGAGAAGAAAATTGCGGTTGTTCTGTTCAATTTCCCCCCAAATGCCGGGGCGACGGGAACCGCAGCCTTCCTGTCCGTATTCGAATCCCTGTTCAACACGCTGACCGAAATGAAGGCCCAGGGATACACGGTTGGCGACCTGCCACAGGATGCCGATGCCCTGCGTGCCCTGGTTCTCAGCGGGAACAGCGACAGGTACGGAACCGATGCCAATGTCCATGCGACGATATCGGTCGATGATCATGTTCGGAATGAACCCTATCTGAAACAGATCGAAGCCTGTTGGGGCCCCGCGCCGGGCCGGCAATTGACCGATGGGCGCAGCCTATTCGTCTTGGGCATGCAGTTTGGCAATGTCCTGGTCGCGGTTCAGCCCGGCTTTGGCTATGAAGGGGATCCGATGCGGATGCTCTTTGAAAAGGACTTCGCCCCGACCCATGCGTTTTCCGCCTTCTATCGCTATTTGCGGGAAGAATTCCAGGCCGATGCCGCGCTGCATTTTGGGACTCACGGGGCCTTGGAATTCATGCCGGGCAAACAGGCGGGCATGTCGGCAACCTGCTGGCCGGAACGGTTGATCGGGTCCATGCCGAATTTCTATCTGTATGCCGCCAACAACCCGTCAGAAGGAACAATCGCCAAGCGCCGGTCCGCTGCGACGTTGATCAGCTATATGACCCCGCCGGTGCATAAGGCGGGCCTGTATAAAGGTCTGATTGATTTGAAGGCCTCGCTGGATCGGTGGCGGTCGTCACATCCAGATGATGTCGAATCGCGGTTGGGTCTGGCGGAAATTATTCAAAGTCAGGCCGTTGCCCTGGACCTTGCGGAAGAACATCCACAGTGGGGCGTTTCGTCCGAACCGGAAATCTTTGAATTACAGACCCGGTTGCGGGAATTGGAAGCCACCCTGATCCCGGATGGTCTGCATATTGTCGGTCAGGGCATGTCACAAGACGCCCGTATCGACCTGTTGGAGTTGATGAGCCAGTCCGCCTATGACCAGGCCCTGCCACGCAGTGCCATTCAGGCGATTGTTGCCGGGGCGGATGCCAAGGCGGCGGCAAAGATGGCGGGATTGTCTGGGTCCATTGAAGAAATGGCGGCATTGGCAGGCCTGGTGCAATCCAACGCCCTGCTGGCGAAAGATCATGAACTGGGCGCGCTGATCCATGCCCTGGATGGCGGTTATGTACGGCCGGTGCCGGGGGGCGATATCCTGCGCACGCCTGAAATTATACCAACCGGGCGGAATCTTCATGGCTTCGACCCCTTCCGGCTGCCCAGTGCCTTTGCGGTTGAGGATGGGGCGCGGCAGGCGACACGCTTGATCGAACGGCATGTGGCGGACGGCAATGGCTTCCCGGAATCGGTCGCCATGGTTCTGTGGGGCACGGACAATCTGAAAAGCGAAGGCGGGCCGATTGGTCAGGCCCTGGCATTATTTGGCGCGAAACCGCGCTTTGACAGTTTCGGGCGACTGGTCGGGGCCTCTTTGATCCCGCTGGAAGAGCTTGGGCGTCCCCGGATTGATGTTGTTATGACCCTGTCTGGTATCTTCCGGGATCTGCTGCCTTTGCAGACCAAGCTGTTGGCGCAGGCGGCCCTGATGGCGTCCAAGGCAGATGAGCCGCTGGATATGAATTTCGTGCGCAAGCATTCTCTGGCTTATCAGGTGGAAAAGGGCTGCGACATCGATACGGCGGCCCTGCGCGTGTTCAGCAATTCCGATGGTAAATATGGTTCCAACGTCAATGGATTGATTGGCAGCGGTCAGTGGCAGGACGAAGGCGAACTGGGTGCCATGTTCACCGAAAATAAGAGCTTTGCCTATGGCGTGAATGGCAGCCCACAGCCACAAAGGGCATTGATGAATTCAATGCTGGCCGGTGTGCAACTGGCCTATCAAAATCTGGAATCGGTGGAAGTGGGTGTGACCACCATCGATCATTACTTTGACACGCTGGGCGGTATCGCCAGGGCTGCGAAAACCGCTTCAGGCGGGGTGGGCATTCCCGTCTATATCGGCGACCAGACCAGCAATGACGGCAAGATCCGCACATTGACGGAACAGGTTTCCCTGGAAGCCCGCACCCGCATGCTGAACCCGACCTGGTATGAAGGCATGCTGAAGCATGGTTATGAGGGTGTGCGGGAAATCGAAGCCTGCGTCACCAATACACTGGGCTGGTCGGCGACGACCGGTCAGGTAACCCCCTGGGTCTTTAAACAGATCACAGAAACATACGTCCTGGATCCAGACATGCGTCGCCGGATGGCGGAGCTTAATCCAAAGGCATCGGCGCGCGTCGCCAACCGCCTGCTGGAAGCGCATGAGCGTAATTACTGGACACCAGATCCCGAAACACTCGCCGCCCTTCAGGCAGCGGGAGACGAGTTGGAAGACCGGCTCGAAGGCATTAACGCGGAGGCAGCGGCATGAGTTTTGTACTCGACACAATGAAGCGCGACGGATCCACCCTAGCGAAATCGACGGTGGCCAAGCCTCAAGGATTGCGCCGTGGCATGGATGGCGATGGCAGCGTCCAGGTGCATCTGGACCCGGCCATGCAGATCGACACGGCCAAGGTCTTTTCCGTCTATGGCAAGGGGGGGATTGGGAAATCAACGACCTCGTCCAACCTGTCGGTGGCCTTTTCCAAGCTGGGCCTGCGGGTGCTGCAGATCGGCTGTGACCCCAAACATGACTCCACCTTTACCCTGACGAAGAAATTGCAGCCCACCGTGATTGATGCGTTGGAACAGGTTGATTTCCATTCTGAAGAACTGCGCATCGAAGATTTCGTTTTCGAAGGCTATAACGGCGTGATGTGTGTGGAGGCCGGCGGCCCGCCTGCTGGCACCGGCTGTGGCGGTTATGTCGTCGGCCAGACCGTGAAACTGCTTAAGGAACATCATCTGCTGGAAGATACCGATGTGGTGATCTTCGATGTTCTGGGTGACGTGGTTTGCGGTGGGTTTGCCGCGCCGCTGCAACATGCCGAACGTGCGGTGATCGTCACTGCGAATGACTTTGACTCGATCTTTGCGATGAACCGCATCGTTCAGGCGATCAATGCCAAGGCCAAGAATTATGACGTTCGTGTTGGCGGTGTTATCGCCAATCGCAGCGATGCGACGGATGAAATTGACCGTTTCAATGCCGCTGTCGGCCTGAAGACCCTGGCCCATTTCCCACAATTGGATGTCATTCGTCGCAGCCGATTGAAGAAAAGCGTGCTGTTTGAAATGGAACCATCTCCGGAACTTGAGGCGGTCACGAACGAGTATATGAAACTGGCTGCCACGCTGTATGCCGGGGTGGAGCCGCTGGATGCGATCCCGATGAAGGACCGCGATATCTTTGATTTCCTGGGCTATGATTGAGAAAGGCCGGACCGATGGAAACCGGAACCTATATTGCGCGCCGAGGTCAGTTAGAGACCTATTTTGACCGCACAGCGGTTGAAGCCTGGGCGAAGCTGACGACCGATGCACCGGTCAGCAAGATCCGCGCAACCGTGCGGGCTGGTCGGGATCAGATTCGCAATGCCTTACTGTCCTGGTTGCCCGAGGATCTGACCGGGGTTTCAATCCTGGATGCGGGCTGTGGCACCGGTGCATTGTCGATAGATGCCGCACGGCGCGGTGCCATGGTAACCGCCATCGACCTGTCCCCGACCCTTGTGGAATTAGCGCGGGAGCGCGCGCCAACGGATTTGGCGGGTACCGTGACCTGGCTGTCTGGTGACATGCTGTCGCCCGATCTGGGCAGCTTCGATCATGTCATCGGAATGGACAGTATGATCCATTATAAGGCGGCGGATATGGCCGCGATGCTGGTCGGGCTGACGAAACGGACACGCAAATCGATCCTGTTTACCCATGCGCCACGGACCCCGATGCTGACCGTCATGCATGCGGTAGGGCGCCTGTTCCCGCAAGGCAATCGCGCGCCGTTCATTGAGCCGATAGCCAATACAAAAATCCGTCAATTGTTCCTGGCTCATCCTGAAAGTCAGGGGTGGAGCGCTGGGCGCGATTTGCGGGTCACGACCGGATTTTACATGTCCCACGCACAGGAGCTTGTGGTGCGATGAAACGCAGCCGGGTCAAAAAGATTCAGCGGTTCTGGTCCCAGTTAGGACCAAAATATCTGCCTTTCGCGGATGCCGCCTCAACGGAACTGCCGCTGGGTCGCCTGTTGCGCTTATCTCTGTTTCAGATCAGCGTTGGATTGGCAGCCGTGCTGCTGACCGGGACGTTGAATCGCGTGATGATCGTTGAACTGAATGTACCGGCCTGGGTTGTGGCCGTTATGGTTTCCCTGCCCCTATTGGTGGCCCCGTTCCGGGCATTAATCGGGTATAAATCCGATACCTATAAATCCTATCTCGGGGTTCGGCGTCTGCCCTATATCTGGTACGGGTCGCTGTTGCAGTTTGGTGGACTGGCGATCATGCCCTTCGCACTGTTGGTTCTGTCAGGCGATGTCCGGGGCGGCCCGCAGGAGCTTGGCGTCGTTGGCGCAGCCCTGGCCTTCCTGATGGTCGGCCTGGGCATGCATACGACCCAGACCGCCGGTCTGGCGCTGGCAACGGATATCTCCCCAGAAGACAAACGACCCCGCGTCGTGGCGCTGCTATATGTCATGCTGCTGGTCGGCATGGTTGGCGCGTCACTGGTCTATGGTTTCCTGTTGCAGAATTATAATCCAAAACTGCTGATCCAACTGGTGCAGGGGGCGGCGGCGGTGACCGTCGTCTTGAACCTGATTGCGGTCTGGAAACAGGAAACCCGCGATCCGGCACAAACCGCACCTGATCTGGAACGCCCCAGCTTCAAACAAAGTTGGAATGAATTTCTGGCGGCAGGTCGGGCCAAGCGTCTGTTGATTGCGGTTGGTCTGGGAACCGCCGCCTTTAGTATGCAGGATATCCTGTTAGAGCCCTATGGTGGCGAAATCCTGGGGCTTAGTGTCAGTGCAACCACCTTGCTGACGGCATTGCTGGCGGGGGGGACCCTGTTGGGTCTGGCCTATTCAGCACGCAAATTGGGCCAGGGCGGTGATGTGCATCGGCTGGCTGGATTTGGGGCTGTAATTGGCGTTTTCGCCTTTTCTGCTGTGATCTTTTCTGCACCGATCCAATCGCCGACCTTGTTCCGCATCGGTACGTTCATGATCGGTGTGGGCGGTGGGCTGTTTGTCACGGGCACTTTAACGGCAGCGATGGCGCTTGCACGGGATGGTTACAGCGGACTGGCACTGGGGGCCTGGGGCGCGGTGACTGCGACTGCAACCGGTGTTGCCACATTTTTGGGGGGTGCCTTGAGAGATTTTGTCAGCACTTTGTCTGAACAGGGTGCTTTGGGTGTGGCCCTGACCGATCCGTCGGTGGGGTATTCGGTCGTCTATCATTTAGAAATTTTGCTGTTGTTTGCCACGCTGGCGGCGATTGGGCCGTTGGTCAATTACCGGTCTGAACAGACCGTACCTGTTGGAACGAAATTTGGCCTGGTTCAATTTCCAGGCTAGCCGAGAGCGGCTTAGACCATAAAGAAAGGGAGGTTTCCCATGGAAGTCGGAGCGATAACAGGATACATCGATGCAGCGCAGATCGTGCTGTATGTATTCTGGATATTCTTTGCATTTTTGGTTCTCCATCTGCATCAGGAAAGCAAGCGGGAAGGGTATCCGCTGCAGAATGATCTGACGGAGCGTAATCCCCGCGCGTCCAGTCGAGGGTATCCGGATGTGCCATCCCCCAAGACCTTCCGCATGGCGGATGGGTCCACAGTGATGGCCCCCAATGGCCTGTCCGATGATCGCCCGATTGCGGCCAAGCCGTCGGCCGGTCATCCTGGTGCACCCCTGGTCCCAACCGGCAATCCAATGGTCGATGGGGTTGGCCCTGCTGCCTATGCCCAACGTCAGGATATCCCTGATGCGGCCATTGATGGTTCGCCCAAGCTGAAGCCGATGCGGATCGCGGGTAGTTTCCATGTGGATGAAGATGACCCTGATCCCCGTGGCATGGATGTCGTCGGGGCCGATGGTGTTGTCGGTGGCACGGTTGCTGATATCTGGGTCGATACCGGTGAATACATCATTCGTTATCTGGAAGTGGATGTCCCGGGTGCCGGTAAGCGGCTGTTGCCGATGACCCTGTCGCGGGTTGATGCCAAACGGCGTCAGATCAAGGTGAAATCGATCCTGGGTGGACATTTCGTTCAGGTTCCAGCCACCAGAAATCCGGATGTGGTGACACGCCTGGAAGAAGATAAAATCAGTGGCTTTTATGGCGGTGGCACCCTTTATGCCACCCCATCCCGGTCGGAGCCGTTGTTATGAAGTCGGCCCCTGTCATTGGCGAGCACGAGTTTGAACCCGTAGAGGGACTGCCGGAAACCCCACCGGAGGATGAACGCATCCTGTGGCGGGGAAAGCCGAGCTGGACCGGGCTTGCCTATCGCGTCTTTCATGTTCGAAAGGTTGCGATCTATTTTGCCATCCTTCTGGCCTGGGGCGCGGCCTCTGGCTATCATGATGGTCAGGCATTGGCGGATGTCGGCGGAACCTTCGCGATGATGGCACCCATCGCCGCGGTGACGGTTGGTGTTTTGTGTCTGCTGGCATGGTTCTATGCCCGCACCACGGTTTATACGATCACGTCCAAGCGGGTGGTGATGCGGTTTGGCATGGCGCTGACGCTGACGGTTAATCTGCCATTCTCCCTGGTTAAATCAGTGGATATGCGGATTTGTGGCGATGGCACCGGGGACTTGCCATTGGATTTTACCGGTCCGCATCGGGTTGGTTATGTCCATATGTGGCCCTTTGTTCGACCCCTGAAATTTGCGCGCCCACAGCCGATGCTGCGTGCCGTGAAGAACCCAGAAAAAGTAGCACAGCTTCTGGCTGACGCGATTGCTGGCAACCCTGTCACCTTTATGGAGGAAAAGACAGAAGCTCAACATGCGCCAGGCATGATGCCGGAACCCGCGGAATAAAGCATGACGACCCCGCGACACGCTAAAGGCCCGCGATACGCTAAAGGAATGATCCAATGAAGCCAGTTCATCACCATCATGATACCGCCGTCCCACGGCCTTTGTTGATCGCGGTCGCGGTGATGGTGGGTTTGACAATCATCTTGTCGGCCTGGTCCAGCTATCAAAAGCATCAGACCACGGCCCAGCGGGATGCGGATGTCCGTGAAATCATCCAGGCAGGTGAAACCCGCATCCGCGCCATTGGATTTGCGGATCAACCCAATGGCGCGATTGCGGTTCTGGACGGTGAAACTTCTGCCATCATTACCGCTGTGGAGCCAAAGGAAGATGGGTTCGTGCGGGGGGTTTTGCGGGGCTTCGCCCGGGAGCGTCGCGCCATGGGTATCGGTTCAACACCCCCGTTCAATCTGATCCTGACAACAGATGGTGCCTTGATCCTGTCGGATCCACAGACCAATCGGGAAATATTCCTGAATGCTTTTGGGCCCACCAATGCACAGGCCTTCAGCCGCCTGTTTTTCGCCCGTGCGTCATAAGGATGATACTGAGATGACCCCTGATTTCGATCCTCAACCAGCTGAAAACCCGCACTTTTTTAAGCGCCTTGTGTCAGAAGTGCCCTGCGTGGTGGATGTCGAAAACACATTTGATGGTGTTTATGCCCATGTCGATTTGAAGGCCAATGTGCCGGTCGGTCCGGGGGATACGGTTCGGGTGTTGGGGGACAAGATCGTTGCCCCTTACGGGTCCAAATTCACCTTGTTCCGGACAGCGGAAGTACAACGGGCCGGACGGGTGGAACGGGCCTGGACCAAGCTTACAGGGCGCCTTGAATGCCTGGAGCTTTTGGAAGTCAGTTTTTCAGCAGGAGATGCATAATGACCATCACCAGCATGTCGATCACGACCGATGACACGTTGAACATTGCCAAGGAATCAACGGTGTTGAGCCCGCGCTTTTACACCACGGATTTCGATGCCCTGGACAAGATGGATGTCACCCCGGTGCGCAAGGAATGGGATGCGCTGATCGCTGAAATGAAAAGCGATCCGAACCGTCTGCATTTCAAGAAAGATGAAAACTGGGATAAAACCAGCCTGGATGATCTGCCCCCTGCCTTGCGCAAGGAGTTCGTGGATTTTCTGGTCAGTTCCATGACGTCTGAATTTTCAGGCTGTATCCTGTATGCGGAAATGCGCAAGCGCGGGTCCAACCCGGATATCTGCGAATTGTTCAAACTGATGGCGCGGGACGAAAGTCGCCATGCCGGTTTCATCAATGACGCGCTGAAAGAATACAACATCGGCATTGATCTGGGCTTTCTGACCAAGGCGAAGAAATACACCTATTTCCGTCCCAAATTCATCTTCTATGCCACGTATCTGTCAGAAAAGATCGGTTATGCCCGCTATATTCTGATCTTCCGCCAGTTTGAACGGCATCCGGAATTGCGCTTTCACCCGATCTTCAAATGGTTTGAGCGCTGGTGCAATGACGAGTTCCGCCATGGCGAGGCCTTTGCCCTGTTGATGCGGTCCCAACCGGAATTGTTGAAAGGCCATAACAAGCTGTGGATCCGGTTCTTCCTGCTGGCGGTGTATGCGACCATGTATGTGCGCGATCATAACCGCCCGGAATTCCATAAGGCAGCCAAGCTGGACCCGACGGAGTATGATTACAAAGTCTTCAATATCTGTTCAGAAATCACCAAGCAGGTATTCCCTTTCACATTGGATACGGACAATCCGAAACTGCGCGCAGGCTTTGAACAGTTGCGGGTTTTAAATGACCGGATGCAAGGGGCTGGACGCCTGAAAAAGGCGGCCCTGACCCTGGCGGCAGGGGCCGTCTTTGCGCGGCTGTATCTGTTACCGACAATCAGCAACGAAATCCCGGAAACCAGCCGCATGCAGCCGGCCTGGTAGGAGGTTTACGGACAGGATGGATACATATCTGATCCCCTTCTTCTTTGCGGTTTTTATCTGGTGGTTCTCCACCGGACTGGTCTTTATGACCGATGGTCGCGCGCCCAAGGCGCGGGGTTGGATTTTGATTGCCGTTACCATCCTTTTGTTTGCAAGCCTTATCGGCATCTGGTTGACCCGGGATATGACAACGGTTGCCGGGGCATATATGGCTTTTGGCTGCGGTTTGGGAATCTGGGCCTGGAATGAAGTGATGTTCCTTCTGGGCTATGTCACTGGTCCGGTTCAACATGCATTGCCCAAGGGGACTGGCGCGGGGAAGAAATTCCTGTTGGCGGCAGGGACGGTGCTGTACCACGAAATGGCCATTCTGATATCCGGGCTGGTCATCATTCTGTTATCTGAGAATGCGGGGAACCGCGTTGCCTGGTGGACATTTGGCGTTTTGTGGGTGATGCGGCTCAGTGCAAAACTGAATGTCTATTTTGGCGTCGCCAATTTGGCCGTTGATCTGTTGCCCCCGCATCTGACCTATCTGAAAAGCTATTTTGGGACCCGGCGTATCTCCGCTTTTTTTGCCCTGTCTGTCACCGCGGGAACGGTGTTGGCTGCGTTGATCTATCATGGTGCCCATGGCAGCGCGTTTCAGATCACGGCTGCGATGCTGGTTGGCACCATGATGGCGCTGGCCTTGTTGGAACATTGGTTGCTGGTGCTGCCCATTCAGGATGCAGCCCTTTGGAAATGGGCAATTTCGCCCAAGTCAGAAACCCGGCCGGTGGAACCGGCTCCCGACACGGTGAAACGCAACGCGACCGTTGCAGGGACACCGTAAAGGGATAACACAGGCCGATAGCGGCCCAAGAACCCGAGTGGGAGGTTGAACCATGGATTATGAAGGCTATTTCCAGGATGCCTTGAGCGATTTGCGCGAAGAGGGGAACTATCGGATCTTTGCCGATCTGGAACGCCAACGTGGGAACTTTCCCAGGGCTACGCATCATGCTGAAGACGGAGCGCGCGACGTCACGGTCTGGTGTTCCAACGACTATCTGGGTATGGGCCAGAATCAGACGGTTCTGAATGCCATGCACGAGGCGATGGACAAATGCGGTGCGGGTGCGGGGGGCACCCGGAATATCTCCGGCACCAATCACTATCACGTCCTGCTGGAGCAGGAATTGGCCGATCTGCATGGCAAGGAATCCGCACTGCTGTTCACATCGGGCTTTGTCTCAAACTGGGCGACCCTGTCGACCCTGGCCTCAAAAATTCCCGGCTGCATTGTGATATCCGACGAAAAGAACCATTCGTCGATGATCGAAGGCATCCGCCATTCCCGTGCAGATAAGGTCGTCTTCAAACATAACGATGTGGCGGATCTGGAACGGGTACTGAAATCCCTGCCAGCGGATCGCCCGAAACTGATCGCCTTTGAAAGTGTCTATTCGATGGATGGCTGTATCGCGCCGATTAAGGAGATCTGTGATCTGGCCGATAAATACAATGCCATGACCTATCTGGACGAGGTGCATGCGGTGGGCCTGTACGGTCCGCGTGGCGGCGGCATATCAGAACGAGAAGGATTGGCCCACCGGTTGACTGTGATCGAAGGAACCCTGGCGAAAGCCTTTGGGGTGATTGGGGGCTATATTGCCGCGTCGGAAGCCCTGTGTGATTTTGTCCGCAGCTTTTCCGCAGGTTTCATCTTCACAACCGCCCTGCCGCCTGCAATCGCCGCTGGTGCGCGCGCCAGTGTGAAGCATTTAAAGGTCAGCCAGATCGAACGCCATCGTAAGGAAGAGCGTGTCGCCCTGGTGCGCCGTCGCCTTGATGCTGCTGGTCTGCCGCATTTGCCCAATCCCAGCCATATCGTGCCGGTCATGGTTGGCGATCCGGTTCTGTGTAAACAGATCAGCGATCAATTGCTGCATGAACATGGCATTTATGTACAGCCGATCAATTATCCGACCGTCGCCCGGGGGACCGAGCGTTTGCGCGTTACCCCATCTCCGCTGCATACCAACGAGGATATCGACAAGCTGATCAATGCCTTGTCAGAAATCTGGTCCCAAATGGGCCTGAACCGGGCAACGGCGTGACCTATGTTCCGCCCAAATCCGATGCTGTGCGCGCATCGGGGATGATTCCGGCAATTGCGTCGGATCAGTCGCTATACCCGATTGAGAAGATGGAGGCGCATCGCCGGGGTGTGTTTCATCAGGCGATTTCGGCCTTTGTCTTCTCCCAATCCGGGGAATTGCTGATCCAGCGGCGGGCGGCGGAAAAATACCATTGTGGTGGGTTATGGGCGAATACCTGCTGCACGCATCCGCATTTCGGGGAAAGTCACGAAGACTGTGCGGCACGGCGCATGCGGGAGGAATTGGGCCTGACCCTTCCTCTGGAACGTCGCACGACGGTTGAATATCGCGCGGATGTGGGGGGCGGCCTGTGGGAGCATGAACAGGTCGTTGTCTTTCGGGGCCAGGCGGATTCTAAACGTATCATCCTTGCCCTAAACTCCGACGAAGTCAGCGAAACCCGCTGGGTTTCCCTGGATCATCTGCGCGCGGAAGTATCCGCGACCCCCCAGGCATTTACCCCCTGGTTCCGAATATATTTGCGCCGCTGGGAAGAGCTTTCGCTATAATCCGGTGATTTCCGATAAAATCCCCCTCAATTCGCTTGCCGAGTTGTGGCGGGGCGCGTACATCGCGGGGCATGGCAAGACAACTCCTGACACTAGACGATATTCACCTGACATTTGGCGGTCACGCACTGCTGGATGGGGCCAGCCTGTCCATTGGACCGGGCGAACGCCTGTGCCTTGTTGGGCGCAACGGGTCTGGCAAATCTACCCTGTTGAAGATTGCAGCGGCACAGATTGAGCCGGATTCCGGCAAGCGATGGGTCCACCCTGGAACGACCGTGCGCTATCTGCCGCAAGAGCCGGACCTGTCTGGATACA
Organism: Rhodospirillaceae bacterium; assembly: GCA_002709955.1. Lineage (GTDB taxonomy): Bacteria > Pseudomonadota > Alphaproteobacteria > UBA8366 > Aestuariispiraceae > Pacificispira. Next base: position 229,943 of record PAQY01000022.1, on the reverse strand, counting down.
AGACCGTCCTGGACTATGCCCAGGATGGGCTGGATCTGGACATGGAAGGCTATCGCGTTTCCTATCTGTTGGAGCGTTTGGGCCTGACAGGGGCGGAAGATCCAACGACCCTGTCTGGGGGTGAGGCCCGCCGCGCCGCCCTGGCGCGGGTCCTGGCCGCAGAGCCCGATATCCTGTTGCTGGATGAGCCGACCAACCATCTGGATCTGGAAGCCATCGAATGGTTGGAAGAAGAAATTCTGGGCCTGCGTTCTGCCCTCATCCTGATCAGCCATGACCGGCGCTTTCTGACACGACTGTCCAAGGCGACTTTGTGGCTGGATCGCGGCCGCGCCCGGCGTATGGATCGGGGTTTTGAAGCCTTTGAGGCCTGGCGTGATCAGACGCTGGAGGAAGAGGAGCGGGACCGCCACAAGCTGGACCGCAAGATTGCGATGGAAGAAGATTGGCTGCGCTATGGCGTCACCGCCCGGCGCAAGCGCAATCAGAAACGCCTGGGCAATCTGGTCAGCATGCGCCAGGACCGGCGTGACTATCGTCGTGCCCAAGGCACGGTAACGCTGGCCGCCGGGGATGCGGGAACCTCTGGCAAGCGGGTGATGGAAACCGAGGATATGTCGAAATCCTTTGGCAGCCGCGCGATCGTCAAAGACCTGTCGCTGCGGGTGCTGCGGGGCGACCGGTTGGGCATTATCGGGCCGAATGGGGCGGGCAAGACAACCCTGTTGAAGCTGTTGACCGGAGAACTGGCCCCCGACAGTGGCACGGCCATTCAGGGCACTGCATTGGAAATTGCGACATTGGATCAGCGCCGCGCGGAACTGGAACCCGATGTCACTTTGCAAGATGCCCTGACCGGCGGTGACAGCGACAAGGTGATCGTGAACGGTCAATCCCGCCATGTCATCGGCTATATGAAAGATTTTCTGTTCACCCCGGAACAGGCCCGCCAGCCCATTGGGCGTCTGTCCGGGGGGGAACGGGGAAGGCTGATGCTGGCCCGGGCGCTGACGCGGCCGTCCAATCTGTTGATCCTGGATGAACCGACCAATGATTTGGACCTTGAAACCCTGGACCTGTTACAGGAATTGCTGAACGACTATCCAGGTACCGTCATCCTGGTCAGCCATGATCGCGATTTCCTGGATCGAGTCGCTACATCGGTTCTGGTTGCCGAAGGGAAGGGCCATTGGCAGGAATATGCGGGCGGCTATAGCGATATGCTGGACCAGCGTGGCAGTGCCATTCGCGATATCAAGGAAAATGCGACAGCTCAGAAATCCACCAAATCAGCGGCGAAACCAATGCTGTCGGCCACCACATCCGATGCCAAGCGCAAGTTTTCGATGAAAGAGCGCGAAGCCCTGAAAACCTTGCCGGGTCAGATTGAAACCCTGCGCGCCCAAAAGGCCAAGCTGGAAGCTGTTCTGGCGGACCCCAAGGTTTTTACAGAAAAACGGGAATTAGCGGAAAAATCCTCAAAGGCGCTGGAAACAACGATATCCGCCTTGGCCGTGGCAGAGGAAAAATGGCTGGAGCTTGAAATTCTGCGCGAAGAGATCGAAGGGTAATCTTGTTACCCGCTCATGCGACCGCATGATGCGTTATAGCACAGTGATCGTATCGCCCAGCTTGATCGTGCCGCTGCGAACAACCTTCGCATGAATGCCGCAATCGATGTGACCAAAGCCCTTTCGCAGGCTTAGCGGGATGTTCATATCGATGGTGCCGGTCTGTGGATTGACATTGGTTGCCGCACAACGGTCAATGCGTTCCAGAATCTGTAAGACACAATCCCCGATCTGGATTTGCTTGTCGACCCAATCGAATTCTTTCCAGGCGTCCAGGCCCTCCAGATACAGATTGCCGCGAAACCGCATCGGATCAACGGGTTCCCGTGTCACACGCTCAATATCCCGGACACTGGCCATATTAATGATCGATACTTTCGCGGCTTCCACATCGGTGAAGGCAACACCTTGCGGGGCCTCAACAACCTTCGGGTTGCCCCTTGGGCCGTCGGGCATAAAGCCAGTCAGAAATGTCTGTAACAGGGTGCGACCCATATGGTCGTCCAGCTTGGCGCGGCTGATCTGTTTTCCCTTGCGCAGAACCGTCAGGGTGCGGGTTTCTTCATCAAAAGCGATATCCAGTTGCGCCAGTTTTTCATCCCGGGCCAGGCACAGAAAATTCGCCTTCTTCGCCCAGGTTGGGGCGGCGGGGTCGACTTTGCTGGAGCCATGCACAACCGCCCAATGGCGGTCAAAAGGCAGGCCATCGCCCTCCTGCAAGGCAACGCTGTCCAAAGGGTCCGGCCCCATTCCCTTAACGGGAAAACGATAGATTTGATCAAGTGTCACTGTCATGACACCGACAGTATCCGATGCCGCCGAACAGACAAGACTTTCTGCACTGCCGGACTGTGTCAAAATATCCGGCTTTTCCAATGTGCTGTAACGGCCTAGCCTGCCAGTGTATCAAGGTGACAGTAATATGTGTTTGGACAGTTTGTTCTGGTGGAGGATTTTATGGCCGCGCGCAGTTTAAAAGCCGAAAAAGTTGGTATCCCGCGCTTTAAATGGAAGGCCCGCAAGACGGCAGTCTTGTTCGATCTTTCCAGCCACGAGCGTGCCCGCGCCGCCTTGGACTTTGGGTTATCGATGCAAACGCCGGGCTTCAATATCTTCGTTCTTGGGCCGGACCGGGCCGGACGGATGACGGAAACCCTGGCCTATCTGCGTGACTGTAATGCGTCGAAAAAGCCCGCCAGCGACTGGGTCTACCTGAATAATTTTCTGCGCCCGCATCGGCCAAAGCCTTTCGAACTGCCTGCGGGATCAGGCAGAAAACTGCGCCAGTCGATGGAACATTTCATCGCCCAGTTACGCACCGCCCTGAAACAGACTTTTGAGGGGGAAGCCTATCAGGCGCGTGTTCAGGCCGTCACGCAGCGTCTAACCAAAAAGGCCGAAGCCGCCCTGGCTGGCCTGCGGGAAGAAGCAGCACAGGTTGGTCTGGGCATATTCCAGGGGGAACAGGGCCCAGCCTTTGCCCCCTTGGACCCACAGGGGGCTGCATTGCCTTGGGAAAAGGTTCCCCCGGAAGATCGCGAGGCAATGGCAGCTAGTGCCAAAAAGCTGATTGCGAAATTGCAGGTGATCAATGAGGAAATTGCCCAGGACCGCGCAGGCCTTATGCAGGCGATTGCGGATATCACTCAGGATGTTGCCCGCGACGCCTGTGACATCCTGTTGCGGCCTTTGATCGCCCAGTTTTCAGGGCAGGGGCTGAACAGATGGTTTGTGGAACTGGAACAGGATATTCTGGACCACCTGCGCAGTTTTGGGCCTGCGGTTGATCCCCAGGGCCAGCCGATTGCAGTGGAAAAACCGGAACAGCGTTATGCGGTCAATCTGCTGGTTGATAATGGCGATACCAATTGCCCGCCGGTTATTCTGGAATCGACCCCTGATTATGAGAACTTGTTCGGGGAGATTCAGTATCGGCCCGGCGCGTCCCATCTGGAAACAGATTTCACCTTGATCCGTCCGGGCGCATTGCATCGGGCCAATGGCGGGGTGCTGGTCTTGCGTGCCGATGCGCTGGCGGCACTGCCGGGCAGTTGGCAGGCACTGATATCTGCCCTGCGGGATGGATATATCCGTATTGAGGAACGCCACCGCCAGAATGCCATGCCCGTGACAGGTGCCCCTTCGCCAAAGGCCATTCCATTGTCACTGAAGGTCGTTATCGTGGGAACGCCTGCGCTGTATTACGGCGGATATTCCCCCTCCCCTGATTTTCGCGCCTTGTTTAAGGTAAAGGCGGACATCGCCCAGGATATGCCAGCCAGCGCAGCAAATTTGTCGATCTATGGCACCGTGTTGCAGGCGCGGGCCAAGGCCCAGACCGGGCGGGGGCTGAAGGACGGGGCGATTTCTTATTTGCTGGGGCTTGCGGCGCGCATGATCGGCGACCGTTCCCGCCTGTCGGCCAGCCTTGAATTGCTGGATGATCTGATATCAGAGGCCGCCGCGCGGACATCGGGGAAGGGGGCCCTGACAGAGGCGGATCTGATCTTGGCGCGTCGGGAACAGGAACAACGCAATAACCGTGTTGAGGTCAGCAGTCAGGATATGATCGACCGTGGCGTGGTGATGATTGCGACAGAAGGGTCGGTGATTGGTCAAATCAATGGCCTTACGGTCCGCGATACCGGTGATCACGCCTTTGGCGGTCCGTCGCGCATCACGGCCCGGGCCAGTGTCGGGCGTCACGGTGTCTTGAATATTGAGCGTCAGATCGCGATGAGTGGCCCGATCCAACAGAAAGGTGCCTTGGTGCTACAGGGCTATCTTTCAGGCCTGTTCGCCCGTACCGCGCCCCTGTCCTTCAATTGCTCCATCACCTTTGAGCAGAACTATGGCGGGGTCGAGGGGGACAGTGCCTCTATGGCGGAACTGATTGCCGTTCTATCAGATCTGGCAGGTGCCCCTTTGCGACAGGATCTTGCGATTACCGGATCGGTCAATCAACGCGGGGATGCCCAGGCCGTAGGCGGTGTTCATCATAAGGTTGAAGGGTTCTTCAAGCTGTGTGCGGCACGGGGTCTGACCGGCAGTCAGGGGGTTATCGTGCCGGATTCTGTGGCTGATGGGCTGGTGGTTGATGATGCTGTGCGCGATGCCATTGCCGCAGGTAAATTCCACCTGCATACCGTCCAGACGGTGGAAGAAGCCGCCAGTCTTATGACCGGGCTTAAGATCGGGAAGCCGGGTAAGTCCGGCGACTATCCGGCCGATACCCTGTATGGTCGCGTGCAACGCCAATTGGCCGCTTTTGACGCAGCCCTGTTTCAGCGTGAAGCGGCGCTTGTTCGCACGGCAGACGCAGAGTAATCTGCGCGCATGAGCGTTTCTGAGACCTTCTTTGACGATGAATTTGCCGAACATGCCTCTGTCCTGGCGCGGACACATGAGGCATGCCGTGAGGATATGGCGAAGATGCTGTCCGTCTGGGCCAGTTGTATTCGCCGGGGTGGCAAGATCCTGTTTTTCGGCAATGGTGGCAGCGCCGGGGATGCCCAGCATCTGGCGACAGAACTGGCCGTGCGCTATCGCGCGGACCGATCCCCCATCGCAGCCCTGGCGCTCAGCGTTGATACCTCTGCCCTGACCGCCATTGGCAATGATATGGGTTTCAATCACGTCTTTTCGCGACAGATTGAAGCGATTGGCCGGGCGGGCGATGTGGCCGTTGGCATCACTACATCGGGGAAAAGTCCGAATGTGACCCTTGCCCTGGAAATGGCGCGCCGCAAAGGCCTGACCCCTGCGGCCCTGACTGGGCGCGATGGCGGTAAACTGGTCGGGCTGGCGGAACCGATGATCATCGTGCCGTCCAATACAACGGCGCGTATTCAGGAAATGCATATCCTGATCGGCCAAATGCTGTGTGCCGCGCTGGAAATCGATCTGGGTCTGGTCTCCGAATAATCCCATCCCTGCCTGTCGCTGCTGATATCGGATCAAGTCCACGGGTGACAAACAGCAGGCAGCGCAGCAATCTATAGCCCCATAGTTGACGAACCGGGCTGCCAAGCCTAGTTTCCGGCGCGTTTGGCGCATTATGCCCATTATCCTTAACAGAATGAGAAGAAGCGATGACAACAACACTGCGCGACAGAGCCCTCAATGCCCGAGCCTGGCCTTTCGAAGAAGCGCGCAAAGTGTTGAAACGCTATGAGAATAAACAGCCTGAAAAAGGCTATGTTCTGTTTGAAACAGGCTATGGCCCGTCGGGCCTGCCGCATATCGGGACCTTTGGGGAAGTGCTGCGCACGACCATGGTGCGCCGTGCCTTTGAATTGATGAGTGATATTCCGACCAAATTGCTGGCATTTTCCGACGATATGGACGGGCTGCGCAAGGTGCCGACCAATGTGCCCAATCAGGACATGCTGACGGCAGCGTTGAACAAGCGCCTGACCAAAGTGCCCGATCCGTTTGGCACGCATGACAGTTTTGGGGCCCATAATAATGCCAGGCTGCGGGATTTTCTGGACGGTTTTGGCTTTGAATATGAATTTGCCAGTTCGACGGAATATTACTTCTCTGGCCGGTTCGATGATGCCCTGATCCGCATGCTGGAATGTTACGAGGCGATCCAGAAGATCATGCTGCCATCCCTGCGCGACGAAAGACGGGAAACCTATTCCCCCTTTCTGCCGGTCGATCCGGATACGCATGAAGTCTATCAGGTGCCCGTCCTGCATACGGATGCCAAGGCGGGGACAATCGTCTATCGCCATCCCGATGGGCGTGAGGTGGAAACACCGGTCACGGGCGGGCGTTGTAAGCTGCAATGGAAGCCCGATTGGGGCATGCGCTGGTATGCGCTGGGGGTTGATTACGAAATGTCTGGAAAGGATTTGATCGACTCTGTCAAGCTATCCACCCGGATTTGCCAGGCTTTGGGTGCGCCACCGCCCGAGACCCAGATCAATGAACTTTTCCTGGATGATCAGGGGCAGAAGATTTCCAAATCCAAAGGAAACGGCCTGTCGATGGAAGAATGGCTGGCCTATGCGCCTGACGAAAGCCTGGGCCTGTTCATGTTCCAGAAACCCCGCACGGCCAAGCGTCTGTATTTTGATGTCATCCCCAAGGCTGTGGATGATTATCTGACATTCCGGGCAAAGTTTCCGGAGGAAACGCCGGAACAGCAGTTGGAGAATCCCGCTTTCCACATCCATCAGGGGGATGTTCCCAAGGATGTACCGCCCGTCAGTTTCAGCCTGCTGCTGAATTTGGCGGCGGTCTGTAATACAGAAGACAAGGATGTCTTGTGGGGCTTTATCACACGCTATGCACCGCAGGCATCGCCAGAAAGTGATCCGCTGCTGGATCAGTTGGTTGGGTTCGCCATTCGATATTACCAGGATTTTGTTAAGCCGCATAAGGTATTCAAGGTGCCAGAAGAGAATGATCGGGCTGCCCTGGTGGATTTGCGTGAGGTCCTGTCGGGATTTGATGCAACGGCCTCAGCAGAGGAAATTCAGACTCAGGTCTATGAGGTCGGCAAACGTCACGGATATGAAAATCTGCGCGACTGGTTCAAGGCGCAGTATCAGATCCTGCTGGGTCAGGAACAGGGGCCACGCATCGGGTCGTTCTTTGCGCTGTATGGTCTGCCGGAAACCATCGCCTTGATAGACCGGGCACTGGCTGGTGAGGATCTGTCGGCATAGGATCAGATGACGGCTTAGACTTGCCGAATTCAGATTGTAACAGTAAGGATATCGGGGTTCAGGCTGTGTGTCTGGACCCCGTTTTCTATGAAAGGACGACCATGCGCCCTGATTTGAGCCGGATACTGTCGACACTTTTTAAACTGGCGGTGATCAGCTTCATCATTGGATGGCTGTTGGTGCAGTTCGATGTCACGCCCGAGGATATCTTCAATAATTTTGGCGAGACGGTGCGCCGGATCTATGAAATGGCCAAGGGCGCGATTGAATGGAGCGCCGGTTACATTGTCATCGGGGCCGTCATTGTCATTCCCCTGTGGCTGATTTCTGTCCTGTTCAATGTTTTGAAAGGGCGCGGGCGTCGCAATGATTGATCGGATTGCATAAATGGTCCGGCTTGCGCTGATCCTGGGACTGATCAGCCTGATGATGGGCTGTGCCGGGATGCCCGCCAGCTTGCCCTATACGCCCCCCACATATTTCGCCTATCGCTGTTCCGATGGCGCCTTCGAGGTCAAATTGGGGGATGATGAGGCACGGGTGCTGCATCAGGGGTCACAGGTCGTCTTGCCGCTGGTGCCGTCCGCATCTGGTCAGAAATATCAGGATGGGGCCGGTAATCTGCTGTTTATGAAAGGCCAGCAGGCCTTTTTTGAAGGCGCGCAGGGTTTGACATTGAAAGACTGTCAGGGGCAGTTGGTGGATACGCCCTGGCGTGCGGCGGCTGTGCGGGGCGTTGATTTTCGCGCTGTTGGGAATGAGCCCGGATGGCTGCTGGAGCTAGAGTATCTGCGGGGTGCCTTCATCCTGTTGGACTATGGATCCACGATTATTCAGACACCACCCCCGCGTCTGAAAATCTATCCCCTGACGATACAAACACAGGACCATCGCATCACCATCGCCTATCGCGAGGATGGATGCCGCGATCCGATGAGCGGAGAATACTCCCCCCTGACGGTGACGCTGACGGTGGATGACACGCCCTATACCGGCTGTGGCCGCCGCCTTCAGAATGTGCCCTAGTCGTAGCTTAAGTCTGTCGCCTTGCCGCGGAAGACGTAATAGGCGAAAGCGGTGTAAATCAAAATGGCGGGCAGCACGAACAAGGTGCCAATCAGAATGATCGTCAGGCTTTCCGGTGCGGCAGCAGCTTCATAAATGGTCAGTTTGTCGGGCACGACATAGGGATAAAAGGAATAGGCCAGCCCCAGGAACCCCAGCACGAAGATGTTGCCGGTCAGAAACAGCGGCAGCCAGGCATGCCGGTCCTTGTCTTTTGGCAGCTTACGCAAGATCAGAACCAGCCCCAGGAACAAGGCACCCGCCCCCAAAGGCAGGGGGGCCAGGGCCAGGATTTCTGGGAAGCTGAACCATTTGTCAAAAATGCGCGGGCTAACCAGCGGGGTTGCCAAGGAAATCGTTCCCATACCAAAGGCAGTGAAGATCAGCGTCCGCTTTGCCCAGGTAACCGCCTTTTTCTGTAACAGATCTTCCATTTTATAGATCAACCATGTGGACCCGATGGTCATATAGGCGGCCGCCAGACAGCAGGCGATCAGGGCTGCGAAAGCAACATGGGCCAGGGTCCAATCCAGCCCCATCACATACATGCCCAGCATGAAACCCTGCGACAGGGCGGCGATCAGGGACCCCAGAAAGAACAGGAAGTTCCATAAGGGTTTTCGCGGTGGCGATACCTTGGCGCGGAAATCAAACGCGACGCCCCGCAAAATCAATCCGATCAGCATCAGGGCGACGGGCAGATATAAGGCGGTCAGAATGGTTCCATGGGCGGTGGGGAAGGCCACCAGCAACAGGCCAACCGCCAGGACCAGCCAGGTTTCATTCGCATCCCAGAAGGGTCCGATAGAGGCGATCATGCGGTCTTTTTCATCATCCTCTGCAACAATCATCAACATGCCAATGCCCAGGTCATATCCATCCAGTACCACATAGATCAGGATCGACAGTCCCATCAATCCGGCAAAAACCAGGGGCAGCCATACAGTCGGATCGGATAAATCGCCCATAATGTCTACTCCGCTGGTGAGGATGAGAAGCCCGGTTGGTACCCTTTATCGGATTGGGCACCGGGGGTTTGCTTGGCGGCCTTGTCAGAGACATACATCAGTGTCGCGATATAGGCGACGATCAGTCCTGCATAGACCACAAGATAGGCAATAAACGTGCTGGCGATCATTCCAGCCGCCACGTCGGACGCTGCCTCTGTGGTTGTCAGAACGCCCGTGACCAGCCAGGGTTGGCGGCCAATTTCGGTTGTGTACCAACCAGCCAGGGTCGCGATCCAGCCGGAAAATGCCATCCCAACCAGGATCCAGGCCAGCCAGGGTCGCAAATCTTGACCGTTGCGCAGATACCATGTCGCAAACCAGGAAACGGCCAGCATGGCCAGGCCAACGCCGACCATGATCCGGAATGCGAAAAAGACGGGCGCGACGGGGGGGTGATTGATGGTCCCATCGGCGGCAACGAAATCATTCAGGCCCGGAATAATGCCATCGGGATCATGTTTTAGGATCAGACTGGCCCCGTTGGGAATCGCGATTTCAAATTTATTCTCGCGTGTTTCCTGGTCTGGAATTGCAAACAGCACCAGCGGCACATTGCTTTGGGTGGTCCAGTTCGCTTCCATCGCTGCGACCTTGGCGGGCTGATGTTCCAGTGTGTTCAATCCGTGCAGGTCCCCGGCATAAATCTGGACAGGGATCAGAATTGCCGCCAGCGTGACACCGGTTTTCAGGGCGACGCGGTTGCCGGGGCTGCGATCACTGCGCAACCACCGGAATGCGGACAATCCGGCAATCAGGAAAGAGACGGTTAAGCCTGAAGCCAGCAGCATATGGACAAGCCGATAGGGCATGGAGGGATTGAAGACGATGGCAAACCAGTCCGTCGCATGGGCAACGCCGTCGCGCATCTCAAACCCTGTCGGGGTCTGCATCCAGGAATTCAGGGCAATGATCCAGAAGGCGGAAACCGTCGTGCCAAAGGCTACCAGAAAGGTCGCGATTGTATGGACACGATTGGAAACGCGGCTGAACCCGAACAGCATGATCCCCAAAAATACGGCTTCCAGGAAAAAGGCTGTCAGCACCTCATAGGCCAACAAGGGGCCTGCGATATTCCCGACACGCTCCATATAACCGGGCCAATTGGTGCCGAATTGGAAGCTCATCGTGATGCCGGACACCACACCCATGGCAAAGGACAGTGCGAAAATCTTTACCCAGAAGAAATAGGCATCCATCCATTTGCTGTCGCCGCTGCGGGCATAGGCCATTTTGAAATACAGCAACACCCAACCCAGCGCGATCGTGATCGTCGGAAACAGGATATGGAATGAGATATTCGCACCAAACTGCATGCGGGCGAGTGTTACAGCATCCATTTCAAATACCCCTAATGTTTCATAGATTTACGATCACTCTATATATATCGACCTGTCGTGTTGTGATGTCTATCTGACACCGTGTCGCATTTAATGTTTAGGATGCGTCCGGCGTTTCTACACCTTTATGGCGCAGGATGTCTTTGACCCGTTGCGCCACAGCCAGGGTATCATTTAGGGCGTTAAATTCCCAGTCAACCAACGCGCCCTCAAATTTGCGCGTGGCCCCGGCGTCTTCCATGGCGCGGTGAAAGCGTTCAAATTTCGTGGCGCGGCCAGTAATGGGCAAATGAATGACCTGAACCGGGCGGCCTGTGGCTGCGGCCTCTGATACCATATTTACGGAATCGCCGGTGACAATGATCCGGTCGGCCAATCCCAGATAGGCGAAATAGGGATTTTCCCCATCGCCAGACCAGATTTCCGCCGGGGCGTCCTCCAGGGCCGCGCGAATGGCGGCAACGGCGGTGGGGTCGGTGCGGCGGGATGTTGTGACCATCAGACCCGCCCCGGTACTATGGGCCAGGCTGGCCAGCTCCTGGGCAATGCGCGTGCCGGTCGCCGCATCCAATCGATAGGCGCTGTTGCTGCCACCGATCAGGACAGCAATTCTGGGCGTGGGCAGATGGGACAGCCGGGACTGCCAGTGGGCGGCGGCGTCATCCAGCTTTGCGCGGGTCACGCCATGCAGCGACCCTGTCGTTATGGCGACATTCTCCCCTGTGATCCCATCGTGTTCAGGGGCAGCAACCAGATCAAAAGGGCGCAAGTCCATGCGCGGGTTCTGGATATGAACAATGCTGGTGCGGCCTGCGCTGCGTCGCTTTATCGCAAGGGCGGTGCCGATGCTGCGCCGTCCACAGGAAACAATCAGAGCGGGCCAAGGGGGCGTCAGCGGGTCGGAAGCAGACGGACGGGTCCCCATAGAGTTTCCAATCAACCCTTTTGGCCAATAGCTGGCGGGCAGCCATTGCCATGGCCTGGCCAGTGTAATTTCCTTTTCCACAATTGGCAGACCGACTGCTTCTGCCAGGCCACGCGCAGGAGATCGATTGCCAGCCCGACCATCGGTCAGAACCCAGCATAGGGGGGGCGCTTGCGGGCCAAAAGGGGCGTTATCTGTTACCATATCAGCGGTTATGCCCCGCCTGTCATGGCAGGGCAAGTATCTCTGCCTGGACATCTGCGATAAATCAGATAGATAATATTATTGCGCGAACAGGCCAAAAAGGGTAATTCCTGTTATCATGGCAGTTCGATATTTCCCAATAGGATGGTGCAGGAATGCGACGGGCAAAACTGGATAAAATTGATAAGAAAATCCTGCGCGATCTTCAAGCGGACGGTCGGATCACGAATGTTGAACTGGCCCATAATGCTGGAATTTCTGCGCCGCCCTGCCTGCGGCGTGTGCGGGCGCTGGAAGAAGCCGGGTTTATCCGGGGCTATCATGCAGACCTTGATGGGGAAATGCTGGGCTTTGACGTTACGGTCTTTGCCTTTGTCGGTCTGGTCAGTCAGGCCGAAAGTGACTTGCGGAAGTTTGAGGAAATGGCCGCAGACTGGCCCCTGGTTCGGGAATGTCACATGTTACAAGGGGATACGGACTTTCTATTGAAGGTCGTCGCCCGGGACCTGGACAGCTATAACCGCTTTCTGACAAGCCAACTGACAGCCGCCCCGAATGTCGCCAATGTGCGGTCTGCCATCGGTATTCGCACGTCTAAACGGGAATATGGCGTGCCGGTCGGTCCAGATGTCGATATCGAGGACCTGGTTTAAGGCCCGGCATCCCGCCGACCATACCCCCGCCTGCCACGCTAAAGGCCCAGCGCCATACCGTCATGGCCGGGATCTGCCGCGCCGGACCATGTCTTGTCTGAATTGCGCTTCAGGCCGTGGACGGCGGCAAAACCATAGCTGAACGGGCTTCGGATTATCTCATAACCGCGCGTTTCCAGCCCTTTCGTTACAAATCCTGGAATTCGGTTGCTGACGTCAATCGCGCTGCTGGTGGCGGAAAACCGGGGGGCAACGATGGCATCCAGGATCGGCATGTCAAATTCCAGCACATTCAATGTGGCCTGAAGCACGCCCATGGCGATCTGGGTGCCGCCTGGGGCGCCAATCACCACTTTAGGGTCCTTGTCCTTAAAGACGATGGTCGGACAGACGGAACTGAACCGGGATTTCCCTGGCGCGATGGACCCTGCCCGACCGGGGCGGGGATCGAACACGGCCATACAGCCATTATACATGAAGCCCAACCCCTCTGTAATGATGCCCGACGGCATGCCCAGGGAATGGGTCATGCTGACCAGATTTCCAGCAGCATCGGCCACAGCGATATGGGTTGTGTCCTTTGATTCCGGGAAACTGTCGTTCAAACGCTCTACGGAGGCGATGTCGCCTGCTTTGATCCGATCCGCCTGTTCCCGCGCATAGGCGATATCGGTTAGCCGGTCGATGGGAACATCAAAGAATGCGGGGTCCCCGACAAACATGTCCTTGTCGCGGGTCGCACGCTTCATGGCCTCAGCCACGATCCGGATATACTCAGTGGAATTGTGACCCAATGTTTTAAGATCAAAATTCTCTAGGATCTGCAGCATTTCGATCAGCATGATACCACCGCCCGGCGGCTGATTGCTGGCAATATCGAAACTGCGAAAGCGCCCCCATAGCGGATCACAGCGGGTTGTCTGATAATTCTTCAGATCATCCGCTGATAACAGGCCCCCATTCGCCTGCATATCGGCGGCGATGATTTCCGCGATCTCACCGGTGTAAAAGACATCCGCCCCCCCTTTTGCAATTTTGCGCAGGGTTTGTGCCAGGTCGGGATTCTCCAGCCGCTCACCAGGACGCTTTAATGTGCCATCGGGGTGAAAATAGATGCGACGACCAGACGGTGTCAGGGCCAGACGGTCTGTTGTCAGAACACGCCCCATACCGTCATTGACCGTCCAGAAAAAATGCATATGCGGGCGAATGACGACACCGCGTTCGGCGTGATCGATTGCGGGTTGGACGATGTCTGACCAGTCCATCACGCCATGCTCTGTCTGGGCCTCAAAATAGGCTTTCAGGCTGCCCGGTACGGTAATGGATTGATAGCCCGCATCATTGACATTGCCTTTCAGGATAAAGCCGAAGCCATCCCGGGCTTCCCCTTCGATCAAGTCCTGCCACATGTCTGGTGTCGCGGCAGCAGGTGTCTTGCCGTGAAAATCAATAAAGCCGTGGAACCCTTTTTTCGGCATATAGATTTGCATGCTGCCGAAACCGGCGATGCCGCACATCTGGGGATCGACAACACCTTGCACCAGGGCGGTTGCGATGGCTGCATCGACAGCATTCCCACCGCGCCGCAGGATTTCAATCCCGGTTTCCGTTGCCTCTGGTTGCGGGGTGCTGATGAAAGAGTGGGCTTTCATATCATATTCCTTTTAAGGCAAAATTCGCATCAACGGCTGGCAAGGCCCAAGGCATCACGGGTGCGGTAATAGGCAATTGCCGCAGCCAGGATCGGCTTGCGCAATGTGTGGAACGGGACTTTTGGGGCATCAACGATGGGAAAGCCCGCAGGTTGATCCATACAATGCTGTGCGGCGGCCTTGCCAAAAGCGGTTGCCATAGCGACACCGCGCCCATTGAAGCCGACAATACCATACAGTCCGGGTTGGGGCGATGACAGCCGTGGCAGTTCGTCCATGGTGATGCCAATCCGCCCGGCCCAGACATGGGTCCAGTCCTGGCCGTCTACGGTTGGAAACAACCGCCCGATGGTTCGGACCAGTTGCTGGACAACGCTGTCGTCTATGCGCCCGCTTAAGGGGCCACGGCCGGAAATGATAATGCGCCCTTCCGCATCCAGGCGGATCGCATGGGCCAGTTTTCGCGTATCGGACATCGCCGATGCGCCTGGCAATACGGTTTTCAGGATGTTGGATGATAGTGGGGCAGAGGCGATCTGCATGGCGTGCACCGTCATAAAGCCCTTGGACCATCCGGGCACCAGATGATCGCTATAGGCCCCTGTTGCCAGGATTACTTTTTCTGCAGTTAGCGTGCCTTGTGCTGTTTTTATGTGCCAGTCACTGCCATTTTTGGACAGCGACAGGACGGGACTGTTCTGATACAGGCGTGCCCCCTTGGACTGGGCCGCCCGTGCCAGGCCGTGGCAATAGGACAGGGGGTGCAGCCGTCCCGCACGACGATCAATCATGCCCCCCACATACCGGTCAGACCCCAGCAATTCCGCAATCTGACCTTGGTCCAGCACGTCAACCGGTGCGCCATAGTCCTGCCATTGTCGGGCCTGTTTTTCTATGGCGGGCATGGCGATGGGGCTGTGGGCGGCCCGCACCCATCCCCGGCGATCTGGTTCACAGTTGATGGCGTGTTTTTCAATCAAATCGAAAACCAAATCGGCTGCGCCGGCCGCTGTTTCCACAACGGTTTCCCCGGCGTCGCCATAGCGTTTTCTCAAATCAGCGGGGCCAAGTTTCAGGCCGGGGATCACCTGGCCATTGTTTCGGCCTGATGCCCCTTCACCGAATGCCGCTGCCTCAAGAAGACAGCAATCCACACCCGCTTCTGCCAGATGCAATGCTGCGGACAATCCCGCAAAGCCGCCACCCACCACGGCCACAGTCGTCTTCATGTCGCCATGAAAAGCCTGGGCAGTAATGGGCGGCTCTTTTGCCGTGTCATGCCAGACATTGCCCCGCATGCAGGTTACTCAGCCGCCTGGGCGCTTTGATAGAAGCGATCGGCTTCTGCGGCGGTCAGCAATCCTTCGGCGATATCATGATCAATGTCCGACCGTGCACGCTCTTTCGGATCGCCATATCCGCCACCGCCGCCACAGAAGACTTCGACGATATCGCCCTTCTTCAGGTTCACCAGGTTCTTGGACCCGACCGTGATGATTTCCTTGCCCCGCAAGATGCGGCAATAGCCCAACGAGCCGTCGCTGCCCCCGAACAATCCCGATGCTGCGAATTTGTGGTGATCGGAATAGATCGCGAAGGTCGCGCCGTCTTTCAGGATTTCATAGCTGCGCAGGAATCCAGCCCCACCGCGATGGCGTCCGTGTCCGAAGGAATCGGCCACCATGGCGTAGGATTTGATCCGGAAGAAATCATAACCGGCATCCAGCGCCTCAACCGGTGTGTTGGCACAGTTGGACAATTGGTTGTCGATTGCATCACAGCCATCCCGGTCAAAACCGCCCCCAAAGCCGCCACCATAGGGTTCGATATGAACGGCAAAGCCGGTATCTTCCTGATGGGACAGACAGGCGATTGTGGTACAGTCAAAGCCCATGGCCGTGACCTTTTCCGGTGCCGCCTTCGACAATGCCTTCATGATGGCATCATAGGCCCGATAGGCGGGGATCATCCGCGCGCGAACCGGGGCTGGCGGCTTGGGATTCAGGATTGACCCATAGGGTGCGCGGAAAGTGATTGGGCGGCGCAGGCCGGAATTGAAAGGAACATCCGAACCGGTCAACGCGACCTTCACAGCCGACAGGGCAACAGATTGCGTTGATGCGAAAGGACAGTTGATATTACACGCGACCTGTGGATCGGTTCCTTCAAAATCCACATCGATGGTATCGCCCTTCACGGTGACCTTGGCGCGGATCCAGACTGGGTCCTGACCGGCAAAGGCAGCGTCGTCGATGCAATCTTCACCGGTATAGACACCATCAGGCAATTCTTCAATCGCGGCCCGAACGCGGCGTTCGGTATAGTTCAGCATTTCTTCCATTGCTTCACGCACCGCATCGACACCGTGTTTCGTGCACAGCTCTTTCAAGCGACCGCCCCCCATGAAATTGGCGGCAAATTGTGCATTGAAATCACCGATTGTCTGGGTCGGAACACGAATATTTGCGGCAATCAGGCGTTCCAGATTTCCACCATTCCAGTCGCGTTCCATATTGTATTTCGATGGCGGGATCAGCAGTCCTTCCTGATAGACGTCGGACGCGTTCGGGTTCAGACCGGCACTGCCGCCCCCAAGATCAAGGTGGTGGGCAACGCTGGCACCAAAGCCAATCAATTCACCTTCAAAGAAGACAGGATTGAAAATGAACACATCCTGAAGGTGCTGGCCGCCGTGATAGGGGTGATTGTTGATCAGGAAATCCCCTTCGACCAGGGTTTCTGGCGGGTACAGTTCCAAACAGGGCTGCACGATGGCGTCAATTGTGCCCAATTGCATCGGGATCAATTCGGCCTGTGCAATGGTCCGCCCCTGGGCGTCCAACAGGGCAGCGGACCCGTCGCGGGCCTCGCGCAGGATGGTGGAGTAAGCGGAACGGATCAGCTTAACACCCATTTCGCGGGCGGCGGCATGAATGCCCTGGCTGATTACCGCATAGTCGAGCGCACTGATTTTCATGCTTTAGCTCCTTTTCATGATCAAGTTGCTGGCATCATCCAATTCAGCGTGCCAGCCAGCGGGCACGAAAGTGGTCGCCGTGCTGCCTTCAATAATGGTTGGTTTATCAATTTTCTCACCGGTTTTCAGGGCCTCGCTGGCCATATGCTGGCAGGAAATCCATTCACCGCCGTCAAAAACCGGATGCTCCACCAGGGAATGCGCGGCATCGCCTGTGGATCGCAAGTCCGGAATTTCCCCAACAGGATATGTTGCCCCGACCCGGAAAGATACGATTTCAATTGGGCGGTTTGCCCCAACACCATGATAGAACATGCGGAAATGCGCTTCTTCAAAGCCATCCCCGAAATCCTTCACGGTCAGGGATTTCAATCTGTCGCCGGGCAGTTCCACGCCCAGTTCAAATGCCTGACCCACAAAACGCATATCGGCAGTATAGGTGAATTCCAGCTTGTCTGCGGGCAGACCCATCTGTTTGAATTCTTCCATCAGCTCGTCGCGCAGTTCTGCAAAGATGGTTGCCCCTTCAACCGGACCATCCTTCATGGGCATTTTTTGAGTACGATTGCCAAATTTAACAAAGTCTGAGGCCAGCAATCCGAATGCGGAAATCACACCGGCATTGGGCGGAATGCAAATCGTCTCAATGCCCAGTTCTTCAGCAATGGATGCGGCATGCAAAGGTCCGCCACCACCGAATGGCACAAGGGCATAATCACGCGGGTCCCGACCCCGTTCTGTCGACACCAACTGAATGGCACGCACGATATTGGAATTGACCAGTCGAACCACGCTTTCGGCGGCCTCGTCGATGGTCATGCCAAAATGGTCGGCGATTTCGGTAAACGCATTTCGCGCCGCCTCAACATCGATCTTCATGCGCCCGCCCAGGAAGGCTTCGGGGCGCACCGCGCCGCGCACCACTTGGGCATCTGTCACTGTGGGCAGCTTGCCCCCAAAACCATAACAGGCTGGGCCAGGATCTGCACCCGCACTTTGCGGGCCGACACGCAACATGCCACCATCATCGATCCAGGCGATGGATCCACCGCCGCCACCAACGGTGACAATGTCCAGAACCGGGGTCATGACCGGCAGGCCACCGATTTCAGTTTCCATCGTCAGGGCAGGGCGACCATTGTCGACCAGACAGACATCCGTGGATGTTCCGCCCATGTCGAAGGTGATCAGATTTTCAAATCCAGATTTGCTGGATTGACGGGCGGCACCAACGACACCAGCCGCCGGACCGGAAAACAGGGCGGTGATTGCGCTGCGTCGCATCGCCGTTGCAGGAAGGCGTCCGCCATTGGATTGCATGACGGTCAAGTGCCCCTTGAATCCATCCTCTTTCAGGTTGGATTCAAGACGACCCAGATAGTTGTCGATAACCGGCTGAACAAAGGCGGAAAGGCTGGTTGTGGATGCCCGTTCAAATTCCCGGAAGATGCGCACGATCTCACTGGACCGGGTGACCAGCAGCCCTGGCACCGACTCTTCTATCAGTTCTAGTAAGCGGTTTTCGTGGACCGGATTGGCATATCCATTCAACAGACAAATGGCAACGGCACCATATCCCCCCGCTTTCAGGGCGGGGATCAGTTTTTCACGAACGGCCTGTTCATTCAGGGCCTCGACCACATCGCCATTCGCCAGAATGCGTTCGCTGACTTCAAAGCAATCCCGACGGGCAACAACAGGTTCTGGCTTTTGATATTTAATGTTGTAGATGCTGCGTCTGTCATGGCGCTGCAGGAACAGGATATCCCGAAATCCTTCTGTTGCAACAAAGGCGACTTTTGCCCCTTTGCGTTCCAGAACGGCGTTGGTGGCGACAGTTGAACCATGCGCAAGGTCACTCAGCGTGTCGATTTTAATACCCGCCTCTTTCAAGGCATTCAGCGCACCAATATCTGGACTGTGTGGTGTGCTGGGAACTTTGGTCACAGTGATCTTACCATCGCCGACAGCGACGAGATCCGTGAAAGTTCCTCCAACTTCAATACCTACGCGCATTACTGGTCCTTTCTATCTAACGTAAAATTGTCCCGACAGGACATGTCATTCATTGCATCATTGACGGAAGCCAAAGCGAGATGAGGGGAAATGCGATCAGCAGACCAAGGGTGATCAAGTCCGCGAAGATGAACCAGGTCACGCCCCGGAATATCTGTGGCAATGTGACCAGCTTCCCCAGCGACGATTTGATAACAAACACGTTCAACCCGACAGGCGGCGTCACAAGGCCGATTTCCAGCAGCTTGATCAGGATGATCCCGAACCAGATCAAATCAACATCGGCTTGATGCAGAAGGGGTAAGATAATCGGCAATGTCAGCAGCATGATTCCGATTGAATCCAGGAAGCAGCCCAAAAGCAGAAACATCAGCGACAATTGCAGGATCAGGATAATCTGAGAATCTGAGGTCAGGAAGGATGTCGCCAGAAAGTCTGGTACGCCTGTCAGCGCCATAAACCGTGCGAACAGGCCCGCCCCGACGGCGATGATAAAGATTGATGCCGTCCCTTCCACCGCTTGACGGGCAGAATTCCAAAATCGCTGGAAACTGAATTCCCGCTGCATCAGGGCGATCAGGATGGTCAGGCCCGCCCCAACAGCCCCAGCCTCAGTGGGGGTGAAAATGCCGATATAAATGCCGCCCAAAACGCCAAAGACAAGCAGGGGCAACGGCCAGGTTTCCCGCATCGCCCACATACGATCAGCGGCGCTGGGCTTTTCGATCATTTCCGGGGCCAGTTTCGGGTTCAATTTGACACGTATGATGATCATCAAACAGAACATCACGGCAGAGAGAATCCCTGGAATCACGCCTGCGGCAAACAATTTACCAATCGATACTTCCGCAAAAATGCCGAATATCACCATAAGAATGGAGGGGGGGATCAAGGACCCTAGCGTTCCCGCCGATGCGATTGATCCGGTCGCCAGTCCAGGATTATAGCCCAGTTTTAGCATTTCCGGCACGGCGATCCGGCTCATCGAAGCGGAGGTCGCAACAGAAGACCCTGACGCGGCGGCAAACATGGCGCAGGCGGCAACGCTGGATACAGCAAGGCTGCCCGGCAGACCGGCCAGGAAAATCCGCATCGCTTTGAACAGGGAACTGGTCAGTTTCATTTCTGTCGCCAGAAAGCCCATGAACATAAACATGGGAACGGCAGACAGCGACCAATCACCGATAAATTCATAGGGGACGTTGCTGAGCAATCCAAAGGCCACATTGGAGTTTGTGACGATCGCGACACCAAAAAAGGCCACCAGGGCCAGCGCGATTCCGATGGGGACCCTGAGGGCCAAAACAACCAGCAAAACACCGATGCTGACTAAACCGATTTCAACCCGTTCCATACTTAAGAGCCCCTGGTTCTTTAATAAGACTTCGCGGTGATGCCTTAATGGCTTTAACAGTGTGGCGCTAATTCAGGTCTATGTAATTGTGAACTATAGACGAATTAGGTTCGTTATTGTCGCAAACCGATAAGGAATCGTTGTCACGCCCTATGTGATCTTGCTATGATGGTATGAGCATAGAATGAACTTTGCAAATCAAGATTTCATTTTTGTTAACCATTGAAAAAGAGTGTGGCAGTCTGACCGACGATCTGGAAATCATTCGACAGCAATTTGCGGAACAGGTTGGTGAAACATCCAATCAGTGGGTAGGACGTCAAGTGCACGACCTGCGCAAAGCAAAACGTATGTCCTTAAAACAACTGTCTGAAGCGGCGAATTTATCGATTGGCCTGTTAAGTCAGATTGAGCGCGGCACATCGTCGCCCTCCCTTCGATCGCTTCGGGCGATTTCTGATGCTGTGGGGGTTTCGCCGGTCTGGTTCTTTAATGACGGCAAGGTTCCCCCGCCGGATGAAAGGGATGTCGTTGTTCGCAAAGGGGCGGGACGGAAACTCAATCTGCCCCACAAGAAATTAACAAAAGACCTGGTCACGCCGGACCTGTCTGGATCCTTGCAAATGTTGATCGTCAATATTGAGCCGGGCGGATCAACCGGGGGGGAGACCTATTGGCATCCAGGAGAGGAATGCGGTTTCGTTTTGGAAGGAGAGCTGGAGCTTTGGGTCGGTGAACGACATTTTCACCTCTATAAAGGGGACTCCTTTCGCTTCAAAAGCAACCTGCCGCACCGTTCCTATAATCCAGGAAAAAAGATGGCCCATATCATTTGGGTCACATCACCGCCCTTTTATTAAGGTGGTTTTTTTTACAGGCCCAGGTTAAAACATCACAGCTAGAAATGCGAAGCGCCCGGCTCTTATAAGAACCGGGCGCTTGCATGACGCAACGGGTGTAACGTCTTAGTTCATGCCAAAGGTTGCTGGATCAACCTTCTTGTAGATTTCGTCCACAAACAATTGGGTCAGCTTTTCCTGATCCTTCATGTCGACGCCTTCAAGTTTCTTTTCCCATTCGGCAACGGTTTTCTTGAATGTTTCGATCAAGTCCACAGCCACTTCCTCACTGACGCCGTATTGCTTCTGGGCAATCTCGACGACGGCGGCAGAGTCTTTCTCAACAAAGTCGAGATGTTTCTGCATCAGGGGATCATCAACGGTGATGAATTCCATGCCATGGTCGGCCTTGCCCTGCTCAATCGCTTGTTCACTGTTTTCCAGATAGACAATTGCAGAGCGGATAAAGGCTTTGCCGGCTTCTTCCAACAGGATTGCGCGCTGTTCTTCGGTGCGCTCTTGCCAGAATTTGATGTTATACGCCCACATCGGACCGGAATAGTAAGACCCCAGCGGGATCATTGGGACATATTTCGCAACATCCCAGTAGCTGCGTGACAGCAGGGAATCCAGCGGGTTCACGCCGCAATCCAGAGTTCCGCGATCCAGGCCAGTGTAGATTTCGCTGGACGGTACGTTTACGGACACAGCGCCCATTTCCGTTGCCCAACGATCCCAAACACCACCCGGCATGCGGATGCGCTTGCCGGTCAGGTCAGCGGCGGTACGGATTGGCTTGTTACAGATCAGATAGTAAATCGGGGTGCCATAGCCACCACCGAAAACC
Organism: Rhodospirillaceae bacterium; assembly: GCA_002709955.1. Classification (GTDB taxonomy): domain Bacteria; phylum Pseudomonadota; class Alphaproteobacteria; order UBA8366; family Aestuariispiraceae; genus Pacificispira. The sequence continues at coordinate 207,812 of PAQY01000022.1, read as the reverse complement.
ACACCATTCTTTTTATATTCTCCCAACAGGGCGGGGTGGGTAAACGACATGATCGTCGATGCCGCCGCCAGCGCGTAGAAGTTATCGGTCAAGAAGGCGAGATCAGAAATGATGTTGGTGATCGGCAGATCAGACGGTGTATAGGTTCCGGCATGATAGGCAACCTGGGCAACACCATCAGCGGTCCCGCTCAAAGAGGCCCGGCCCCCCAGCAGAACACCGCCCAGGAATACATCAAAGCTGATATCCCCGTTCGTGCGTTCCTTAACATGCTCTGCAAAATTTGTGTAGTTTTCCACAGAGAATGGGTGCCCGGCGTCCAGAAAATTGTTTGCCGAGAATGTCTCAGCCTGCGCCGGGGCGCTGCCGACGGCAAAGGCGGCGATCGCCGCAGTTGTTAGAAGTCTTTTTAACACTGTGTCTCTCCTTGTTCTGCTGTTTCTAAGTCTCACTTCATTTGAAGAACCGTTCACTTCCAACGGTTCTACCCGTGTCGCCGCCAAAGGGGGCGTCGATTCATAAATCTCTACTGCGCTGCGACTTGCTTCGAGGCCTCCAGAGCTTTGGCGCGTCGCACCAGCCACCAGCCATACGGCTTGGGCCAGGCGGGTTCATAGGCATCCAGCCCTTCAAGTGCGATTCTTGCATGCAGGCCCCAATTGGGATTGTTCAAAGCCTCCCGCCCAATGGCGATCAGGTCGGCTTCTCCCTTTTCAACAATGCTGTTGGCGTGAACAGGGTCCATGATCAGGCCGACAGCCATGGTTGGCAGGCCTGATTCTTTACGAATTCGATCTGCAAAAGGAACCTGGTAACCGGGCTCGCGTGGGATAATCAGCGGTGTTGTCCGCCGACCAAGACCCCCGGAGGAACAATCGATCACATCAACATTTCGGCTTTTGAAGGCGCGGGACAGTTCCACACTATCATCCAAGGTCCAGCCGCCTTCCGCATCATCAATACAGGACAGGCGATAAAAGAAAGGCAATTCGCTGGGCCATTCGGACCGAACGGCATCAGCGACGTCCAGCGCCAGTTTCATGCGTCCCTGTAAATCGCCGCCATACTCGTCTTCCCGCTCATTCGACAGGGGCGACAGGAAGCAATGGATCAGATATCCATGCGCGCCGTGCATATCCAGGACTTGGAAGCCTGCTTTGCGGGCGCGGCGGGTTGCTGCGGCAACATGATCCAGGAACCGTTTGATATCGTCCAGGCTCATCGCAGACGGTGTCGGCCAGCCTGGATTTGCTTCAATTGCAGATGCGGATACGACAGGCCAGGGGGCCTCTCCCCGCTCGTCTGCATCCTTTTGGCTGAGAGGTTCAAAGCCGTGATAGGGGGGCGCAACGCTGGCCTTCCGACCAGCATGAATCAATTGGGTCGCGGGCACGGCACCGTGATCGGCAATGCCACCGGCCAGTCGTTTCAGCCCTTCTAAATGATCATCACTCCAGATGCCCAGATCATGATAAGTCACACGGCCTTCCGGCACGATTGCCAGCGCTTCGGTAAAGACGGTGCCAGCACCGCCAACGGCCATCTTCGCCAGATGAACAAAATGCCAGTCACGCACAAAGCCATCGCGCCCAGCCATATATTGTTGCATCGGAGAAATCGTGATCCGATTGGGTAAGGTTACATTCCGAAGTGTTAAAGGGCGAAACAACGCGGTATCCACTATCTACTCTCCTCACTAAGATGGTGCGAACTCTTTATGGCCGTAAGCGAACTTGAAAGCACGGCCCGGATCGCATCAGTATTGAAACTATGCACTCAATATTTCATACTAACAATGGTCCAGTTGCGGAGTCGAGATAAAATGGGTTGGGATAATCCTGTCCCGCCAACAAGAGTGGAGAGATGAAATGACAGATGCAGGCAGCACACAAAATGCAGCGCTGGCGACGGTTGAACGGTTGCTGTCATTGTTGGCGACTCTCTTGCTGATCGCGGGAACCGTGGCGCTTGTCCTGATGGCAACTCATGTCGTTTCGGATGTTGTGGGCCGGTTGTTTTTCAATCACCCGGTCTACGGCACAACGGAAATTGTTTCGTTTTATTATATGGTTGGCGCGGTTTGTCTGCCCCTGGCCTATATGGAACTGCGCGATGAACACATCACAGTTGATGTGTTTTATCAAAAAATGCCGCTGATGATGCGGCGGGTTGTTTTTGTGTTTTCAATCCTCACCACGGCGCTTTTCTTTGGGCTTTTTGCCTATCAATCCTGGTTCGATTCTTTACGTGCGATGAGTAGTAGGGAGATCGTCATGGGGGCATCCCTGATTGAAATCTGGCCCAGCCGTTTTTTCATGCCGATTTCTTTTGGGCTTTTGGTCCTGGCCTGTCTTCTGCGCGCGGCCAAGGTTATTCTGACGCCATATGCCGCAGAAACACATGTCCGTGCTGAGGGAAAATAAGGCCGTCAATGTGTCCCCCAATACGCAACCAGGTCGGCCGCTTGCCGTTCTATTGGCGCTGTCATCCGGGCGCTTCTGCATGGGTATGCAGTTGCAAACGGTGGCGTCCCTAACGCCGTTTTTGATCGCGGATTTGAATTTCAGTTACAGTGAAATCGGTCTTTTGATCGGATTGTTTCTGGCCCCTGGTGTCATTCTCGCGGTTCCGGGGTCCCTGCTGGTTGCGCGATTGGGCCATGTGCCGATCGGGGTTGCGGGTTTAATTTTTATGGCAGTGGGCAGCGTGTGTCTGGGGTTTGTCGATACGTTCTGGCAGGCTGCGGTTAGCCGTCTGATCGCGGGAACCGGGGGGATATTATTGAATATCTCGTTCCTGCGTCTGACCGCGCGGTTGTATCATGGCAATACAATGAACCGCGCAATTTCCATTGTGATGAGCTCGTGGCCGGTTGGTCTGGGCCTTGGCGCGATTGCCTATCCCGTGATTGCGGATATCTGGCATTGGCAGGTGGCAATGTGGGTGGTGGCGGGGATTACCTTTGCCTCAGCATTGTGTGTGGTGTTGATCGTACCAGAACCTGCGCGCCCCAACGGGTCTGACGGGGCACCCGTCCTAACCGCGATCAGCCCCCGCAGCTGGTATCTGTCCTTGTCGCTGGGGGCTTCGTTTGCCTGCTTTACGGCGGGGGGCATCATTTACCTCAGCTTCGCACCGACCTTTTTTGAAGGGCAGGGCATGACCCTGGCCGGGGCGGGCGCTGCTGCCAGCATGATCGTATGGCTGGGCTTGATCGGTACACCTTTGGGGGCCTGGTTGGCCGATAAGTTCGATGCCACACGCAGTGTCATTCTGGTTGGGGCTGTTGTATCTGCGCTGCTGGTTGTTCCAGTCTTGTTTGATTGGGATCCCATGGTGATGGGAATCATATTGGGGATTATCTGGGGATTGCCCGCAGCACCCTATACCGGCCTGCTGCAGCGCATGTTGCCTCAAGAAGACCTAGGCCTTGGTTATGGGATATATTTTTTATTGTTCTATAGTGGTTTTTTCCTGTTTCCCTTTGTTGCGGGCTGGATATTGGATGAAACCGGTGACCCTGCCGCGCCGCTGTGGTTTGCGGCCGGGTTGATGATGATTTCCGCTGCTCTGATCCTCATTTTTTATAGGGGCGCCCATTCAACGAAATGGGCAATGCGGCATTCGAATTGACATTGATTCGATACTCGTACTAAAAATTTTGATGGTAAATTTCATTTTTGTCGATGGTGTGGGAGAGTCCTGTGATTAAAATAGCCATAGAAACCGGCGGTACTTTCACGGATCTCATATGGTCAGACAGCTCTGGTGCCATTGGCACCCATAAGGTTCCATCCACACCGGATGACCCATCCCGCGCTGTTATCAATGGCATCCATGAAGCGGTGGGTGACCGGTTTACAGAGGTTCAATCCGTATTGCATGGCTCCACCGTCGCAACCAATGCCGTGATCGAGCGTCGGGGGTGCAGGGCCGCCCTGTTGGTTACGCAGGGATTCCGCGACCTGTTGCTGATTCAGCGACAATTGCGTCCCAATGTATATGCGATTGAATGCAAGAAACCCGACCCCCTGGTTGCCCTGGAGCGGATCGTCGAAGTCCGTGAGCGGATTGGGGCAGAGGGAGACATTGTAACCGACTTGGATATCGATCAATTGAAGACGGATATCCAGGACTTGATGACCAAGGAAAAACCAGAAGCGATTGCTGTCTGTCTTTTACATTCCTACAGGAATGCTGCCCATGAAATAGCGGTCAGTGATCTGATAAAGTCGCTGTATCCGGATCTACCGGTTGTGTTGTCATCATCCGTCCTTCCGACATTTCGGGAATATGAGCGGATGTCCACCACGGTTATGGCTGCCTATCTGGCCCCATTGGTCGGGCGCTATCTTCAGACCATAGAACGGGCCTTATCGCCTGCCGGGGCGCGGTTGTTTGTTATGCAGTCTTCTGGGGGTGTGCTGCCCGCTGCAGGTCTTGGGGAACGCGGCGTTGAGATGTTGAATTCTGGCCCTGCCGCCGGGGTGATCGCCGCTTCCTCAGTTGCCCATCGGCTTGGGGATGAGAAACTGATCACCCTGGATATTGGCGGGACCAGCGCGGATGTCTGCCTGATTACCAATGGTGCCCCTGGCGTTCGTGCAGAAACAGAAATTGATGGGCTGCCGGTTGGCATGCCTACCATTGACATTGCCAATGTCGGGGCAGGCGGCGGCAGCATCGGGTGGATCGACAATGGCGGCATGTTGCAGGTCGGGCCCCAATCGGCAGGGGCCCAGCCTGGACCAGCCTGTTATGGTCGCGGCGGCACTCAACCTGCTGTGACCGATGCCTTGGTCGCGATGGGGTGGATCCGCCCCGAAACCTTCCTGGGCGGGCGCATGACGCTGCAATCCCAGGCGGCCAGCGATGCCCTGCATTCTCTGGGGGATGTGTTGGGCCTGTCGGTGAATGATGTCGCAGAAGCAGTCATTGCCATTGCCACCGCCAATGTCAGTCGTGGTGTGCGTCTTGTCTCCGTTCAGCGCGGCCATGATCCCAAACAGCATGCCCTGTATGCCTTTGGCGGAATGGGGCCGATGATTGCCGCCCTGGCCGCAGAGGATCTGGGGATCAAGCGCATTGTCGTCCCGCCGCATCCAGGTTTGTTTTCAGCGCTGGGACTTCTGGTGGCTGATATCAAGCGGGTTTATCGAGAAACAGCCTTGCGCGTCGTTGACGACACCAGCGCAGATTTTGTCATCGCCGCGTTTCAGCGTTTACAGGCCGCCGCGATTGATGAGTTCAAGGATTATGGTGTGGCTGCAGAAGATATTCAGTTCGAATGGATTCTGGAAATGCGCTATGTCGGGCAAGGGTTTGAAACCCAGATCCCGGTAGATCCACAGCAGGTGAAAGCAACCGGGGCAGCCTATCTTACAGCCGCTTTCCAACAGGCCCATGAAGTGACCGTTGGTCAAACCCCGTCTAATAATGGAACCGAAATCGTTACATTCCAGCTTGTCGCGCGCCAGCCCACCAGCAATGACGTATTGAAGCATCTGGAGCCGGATCACGATGGCGTACCGGATGGGCATTCTGGCCGGATCCGATATCGCGGTGACATGCACGATTGTATGTTCTACAGGCGCGATACTTTACCAAAGGCATTTTCGATTTCCGGATGTGCGGTGATTGAAGAAGCCACGTCCACCACCTTTGTGCCGCCGGGATGGCGCGCAACCGTTGGAGATTTGGGCGCACTTGAATTGGCAAAGGAGTCGCAAGCATGACGTTGGACAGCGCCACTTTTAATATCATCAGCAACGGTCTGCATTCTGTCGCCCAGGAAATGGGTGAAATGCTGGTACGGTCTGCCCATTCGACAATCATCCGGGAGGCCCGGGATTGTTCAACCTCGTTTCTGGATCGCGCAGGCGGTATCGTTGCACAGGCCCAGTTCTGTCCAATTCATATGAACTCCTTCGGCATGGTGTTTCAGGAATTCAACCGGCGCTATGATCTGTCAACTTTGCGCCCTGGCGAAGCCCTGATCACCAATGATCCCTATAGTGGCGCGCAACACCTGAACGATATTCTGATTTTCTCCCCGGTCTTTTTTAAGGACCGTCTGGTCGCGTTCAGCGCCTCTTTGGGCCACCATATTGATGTTGGCGGTGGGGCTGCGGGACCAAATGCGGGGGCGGCGGATATCTTTGCGGAAGGGCTTCGCATCCCCCCTCTTCGATTCGATGTTGAACGGGATTTTGGATCCGGCATGCTGGAACAATTTATCCGCTTCAATGTGCGCGCCCCGGAACAGGTGATTGGCGACCTGTATGCACAATTGGCGGCCAATCGGACGGGGGCGGTGCGTTTTGTGGAAATGCTGGAGCGTTTCGGGGAAGACGCGGTTCTGGAGGCAGGGGCCGCCATTCAGGATTATTCAGAACGCCTGACCCGGGAGGCGATCCGGCAGATTCCAGATGGTCGATATGAGGCAGAAGATTTCGTTGACGATAACGGCTTTGATCAGACACCGCTGCGGGTGAAAGTGGCCGTCACCATTGATGGGGACGAGATAGAGGTCGATTTTCACGGCAGCGCCGACCAGACGAAGGGCATTATCAATTGTCCGCTGGCATCGACGGTCGCGGCTGTTTACGGTGCCTTGGCAGTTGTCCTGGGGGGTGGGGATATCCCAGTGAATACAGGTCTTTATCGCCCGATCCGAAAGGTGGATGTCCCCTTTGGATCCTTCCTGAATCCCAGCAAACCCTTGGGTGTGCGTGCCCGCAACAATGCCTGTCACCGGGTCTATAATGCGATTATGCGTGCCTTGTCTGTTGTCGCCCCCGACCGGGTTCTGACATCGGGCCATGATACGACCAATGCGATTGGAATGGGTCATCTGGGATCGGATCGATATCGTGTTTACATGGAAGTCGTCGGGGGGGGATGGGGGGCATCTGCGGGCTGTGACGGGGCTGATGTCGTCGACGGCTATGTCGGCAATTGCTCAAATGTCCCGGTTGAATCCCTGGAACAGGATTATCCGTTCCTCAGGATTGAGGAATACAGCCTGCGACGCGGATCAGCCGGGGCGGGACAGTATCGCGGCGGCCTTGGCGTGCGGCGCGTCTACAAGGTTTTAAGCGATGATGTCAGTTTCAATTGCTATTCAGATCGCTTCCAGATTCCGCCCTGGGGTCTCTTTGGGGGCAGCGCTGGCGCGCCTTCCAGGTTCCTGGTGGAACGTGATGGTCAGGAAATCACACTTCCCTCAAAAACCAATTTTTCACTGAAGCAGGGCGATCGACTGATTATTGAAACGGCTGGTGGCGGCGGTTATGGAGACCCCCGCAAACGCGATCCGAAACACGTCGCCCGCGAACTGCAATTGGGTCTGATAACGACAGAACAGGCGTTGCAGCATCAAACCGCAGGGAACACTTAAAGGGACCTTTGGTCGGGATTGTATCTTGCGGATAGTCTGGTTCGGGATGAACAGGGCATTGTTAAAGGCATGGTTTCCATGAAATTGGTTATGGTCGCCTTATAGGCGGATCTGTTTTCAATTTTTAAAAGAGCGCATATTTCCTTCCCCCCACAGCATCGTCCTGTGGGGGGAATTGTCTTTAAACACCGCTATGTCTCAAAATAAGATTTTATAGACAAATCCCATATTGTGAGATAACGTCATTTTATAAAGTAAGTAAGAACGCGCTTAAGCGCGGAATATGGAGGAAATTATGGCGATTGAAACGCCCGGTCTGGCCGGTCAGGAAAAGCTGACTGAGCTTGATTCCCGATATGTGACCGTGGACGATTTGACCTGGAAGCCAACCCAGGTGCCCGGTATCGATATGAAAATTCTGATGCAGGACAAGGAAGCGGGTCTTTTGACGGCACTGTTCCGCTGGGAACCCAATACGCGCTTGCCGCTGCATGAACATGTTGAGGTGGAACAGACTTATGTTCTGTCCGGCTCCATCCAAGATGATGAAGGCACTGTCAGTGAAGGCAACTATGTCTGGCGCCCCAAGGGCAACCAGCATTATGCCTATTCGCCCAATGGTGCCCTTGTCCTGTCCTTCTTCCTGCGACCGAATGTCTTCTTAGAGCAGTTCGCTGGAGAGAAGTTGGAGTAAGGGGTGGCCCACAGGAACCCCGGATCCACAGAAAAGTTTCATTAAAACACCCAAATCAAAAAAAGCTGGGAGGAAATTATGCGTAAACTTGCCCTATATGCAGGCCTTGTTACGGCCCTTTTTGTTGGAAGCGCTCAAGCTCAAGTCTCCGATGATGTTGTTAAGGTTGGCGTTCTGAATGACCAATCCGGCAGCTTTGCTGATCTGTCAGGCCCCAACGGCGTGATTGCCGCACAGATGGCGGTTGAAGATTTCGGCGGTACGGTGTTGGGCAAAAAGATTGAGGTTGTCTCTGCTGATCACCAGAACAAAGTGGATATCGGCCTGGACATCGCCCGCAAATGGTATGAAAGCGAAGGCGTCGATATGATCATCGACGTGCCGAATTCTGCCATTGCCATTGGTGTGAATGATTTGACCCGTGACCTGAATAAGATCGCGATCTTCACCAGTGCCGGTTCGTCGGCTCTGACGGGGGCGAAATGCTCACCAAATGGCATTCACTGGACCTATGACACCTATGCCCTGGCACGCGGTGTCGCCACGGCCATGCTGGACAATGGTGACAAGGACTGGTTCTTCCTGGTCAGCGACTATGCTTTCGGTCATGCTCTGCGCGCAGATGCCGGGCAGGTTGTTGAAAACAACGGCGGCAAGATCGTTGGGGAAGTCAAGCACCCGCTGAACACCTCTGACTTTGCATCCTATCTGTTGCAGGCACAGGCGTCGGGCGCACAGGTTGTCGGCCTTGCCAATGGCAGCGCTGACACCGTGAACTCGATCAAACAAGCCAACGAATTTGGCATTACCCAGTCTGGTCAAAAACTGGCTGCCTTGTTGTTCTTCCTGACCGACGTGCATTCGCTGGGTCTGGATCTGGCGGCGGGCGTGAACCTGGTGGAAGCTTTCTATTGGGATCAGACAGACGAAACCCGTGCCTGGTCTGAGCGTTTCTATCAGCGCACCGGTGTTATGCCGACCATGTTGCATGCCAGTGACTATGCCGCTGTCACGCATTACCTGAATGCGGTTAAAGCTGCTGGTACGGATGCCAGCGGGCCTGTTCTGGAAAAGATGAAAAGCACGAAGATCAACGACTTCTTCACCAAGGATGCCTATATCCGCGAAGACGGTCGCGTGATCCGTGACATGTATCTCTACAGCGTGAAGAACAAATCTGAATCCACACGCGATTGGGATTACTACAATGTCGTTGGCACCATTCCGGGTGAGCAGGCTTTCCGTCCCTTGGCTGAAAGCGAATGCCCGTTGGTCAAGAAGTAAGGACTTTCCTGCTTCATGACCCTCTTGCCTCAGACTAGAGCGATCGTCACCGGTGCCGCCCGAAAGGACGGCATCGGTTGGGCGGTCGCTCATCTTTTTATATTAAATGGCGCACAGGTTGTGCTGATTGACCTGGATCAGGAGATGGTCCAGTCCGCCGCGACAGAGTTGGGGGCCGCGGGTGCAATTGCCTGTGATGTCTCTGACCAAGGCGCGGTTCGGACTGCGGTTGCCCAGGCCGTTGCTCCGTTGGGTGGCCTGGATTGTGTGGTTAACAGCGCGGGTATCGTAAATGCAAACCGCCTAAGTGACATTACCGACGCCGATTGGCATCGCATGATCGATGTTAATCTGGGGGGAACCTTTAATCTTCTGCAATCGACTATTCCTGCCCTGACAGAAGGAAAAAACGCCAGTTTCGTTGCAATATCCTCCATGGCGGGAATGCGGGGCGGTGGCTTGTTGGGCAGCAGCCATTATGCTGCATCCAAGGCCGGTATTCTGGGGCTGGTCAAAGGGGCGGCGCGGGAATTGGGACCGGCAAAAATTCGTGTCAACGCCCTGGCGCCTGGGATTGTTGATACCAGCATGACCCGCGGCAAATTTGGGCCGGACTGGGAAAAGATGCTGCTGGATCAAATTCCCCTGGGGCGTTTTGCAAGTCCCGATGACATCGCTAAAGCATGCCTGTTTTTGGCCAGCGACCTTTCATGCTATATGACAGGTGTTACACTGGACGTGAATGGTGGATATTTCCTGCATTAAGTGGACAGAAGTCTCGGTTCAGCTAAATAATACTCTATGATGCAAAATTCGAATGATTGGGCCCTGCGGTTAGGGCAGACGTTTGTGAATGGCTTCTTAAGGAATTATCATTTTGGCGACTAAGATGGACGATAGTGCAGCGCGACGGGGCAGCAGCGCTGATCGTATGCTGGGAATTCTTGATTATTTCACGACGGAGACCCCCGCCTGGACTGTTGACGCCCTGCAGGCAGAAATGGGCGGGTCGCGTGCCACAACCTATCGCTATGTGAAGGCGCTGGTGGATGCGGGTCTGTTGGCCCCTGCCGCTGGGGGGGCCTATGTTCTGGGCGCGCGCATCATTGAACTGGATCGGCAGATTAGATTGTGCGACCCGCTGCTGGCGGCGGCGCGTGATGTGATGTCGCGTGTTTGTGATACCTATCAGGCCAACCTGATGTTGTGCAGCTTCTATGGTGAAAAGGTGATGTGTGTTCATCAGGAATGGATCGATACAAAGGTCCAGTCCAGCTATGAACGGGGCCGACCGATGCCATTGTTTCGCGGTGCAACCGCCCGGATGATCCTGGCGCATCTTCCGACCTATCAGCAAAAGAATCTGCTGTTGAATCATGCAAAGGAGATTGCAGATTCCGGCCTGGGGGAAACCTGGGAAGAATTTCGGGGCAATCTGAAGGCGATGCGGCGGGATGGCAGTTGTGTGTCCTTTGGTCAAATCGATAACACGCTGGTTGGAATAGGCGCACCAATTTTTCTGGGGCAAGGCGATGTCACGGGCAGTCTGTCTTTCATTGTTTCCCGTGCGGGTCTGAAAGACGCCCGCATAGAAGAATTACGGGCTGCGGTCAAAGTGGCAGCAGCGGAAGTCTCAGAGCGTTTGGATCTGGTGATGTCGGTCACAAATGGCGGAAATCAGGCTTCAAGATCCCCGCGCCGACTGGCTGCTGGGACGCGCTGATCTACGATTTCTTTCTATAAATCCTGTCAAAATTCATATTGCAATAATTCATAAAAATCTTATATAGTGAGATTAAGGCAAAAGACATAACGAATTGCCAAGATGGATGGGCATGAATGCCCGCCGCTATATAGGAAGGAACGCCAAATTATGATCGACGCAGATTATTTGCGCCGTACATTCGGGTTGGAAGGGCGTGTTGCTCTTGTGACCGGCGCTGCACGGGGATTGGGCTTTGCCATATCTGAGGCGCTTGCCAAGGCAGGGGCCCATGTTGTGATCAACGATGTTGGCGCGCAAGCCGCAGATGAAGCTGTTGCCGCGCTTCGTGATCAAGGATTTTCAGCGGAACCTGCGGTTTTCAGTGTCTCGGACGAGGCTGTGGCCGATGCCGGGGTGAAGGCCATTATCGCAAAGCACGGGCGTCTGGATATTGTCGTCAGCAATGCGGGCAATCAGAATCGCAAACCCTTTCATGACTATACGCGCGACGAATGGGACTCATTGTTTGATGTCCATATCAACGGCGCGTTCCATGTTCTGCGCGCCGCATTGCCATCAATGCAGAAGAATGGTTTTGGCCGCATCGTCATGATGTCATCGGTTGCCAGTCGTGCATCGCGTGGCGCCATCTCCCTGTATGCGACGGTAAAGGGTGGCTTGGCCTCCATGGCCCGGGCATTGGCTGTTGAATATGCGGGCCAGGGGATCACGGTAAACGCGCTTGCGCCGGGGTTTATGCAGACTGAATTCACAACAGCCCTGCAATCCAATGAAGAGTTTCAGGATTACATTAAACGCGACGTCCCGCTGGGTCGGTGGGGCAAGGCTGAAGAGCTTGGTCCTGCGGTGATTTATCTGACCAGCCAGGCCGGTGACTTTGTGAATGGGGAGGTGCTGACAATCGACGGCGGCCTTCTGGCGAAGTTCTGAGGCGGTCATGTCAGACTATATTCTGGAAACGCAAGGCCTTGTGAAGGCTTTCGGTGGCTTTACGGCAGTCAAGGATGTTGCCCTAAAGGTTCGCCCCAATACGGTCCATGCCTTGATCGGCCCTAATGGTGCAGGCAAGACCACTGTTTTTAATCTTCTAACCAAATTCATGCCGCCGACCAGTGGGCAAATCTATTTCAAAGGGAAAGAGATTACCCATAAGACCCCTGTGCAAGTTGCACGTCAGGGGCTGGTTCGGTCCTTCCAAATTTCGGCGGTCTTTTCTGGCCTGACCGTGTTTGAAAATCTGCGTGTCGCCCTGGCGCGACCGCTGGGCCTGTCATACAAATTCTGGCGATCTTTGGACAGTTTGAAATCAACCGATGCCAGGGCCAGCGACTTGATGGAGGCCGTTGGCCTGACGGAATTTCGCGATATCCGGGCGGCCGATCTTGCCTATGGCCGAAAGCGTGCGCTGGAATTGGCGACGACTTTGGCCCTGGATCCTGAACTGGTGCTGTTGGATGAACCAATGGCGGGCCTGGGTCAGGAAGATATCGCCGGTATCAGCAAGCTGATTCACGCCCTTAAGGCTGACCGCACGGTCATCATGGTGGAACACAATCTGTCCGTTGTGGCGGATCTGTCAGACACGATCACGGTCCTGCAACGGGGTGAAATCCTGGCAGAGGGTAATTATGCCAGCGTCTCCACCGATAAGCGTGTAATCGAAGCCTATCTGGGAGGCGATTATGAGTGATACATCCGCCAAAAAACCCGCCGTGCTGAAGGTTGAAAATCTGCAAGCCTGGTATGGGGAATCCCACATTCTGCATGGCATGACATTCGATGTGAATGAAGGGGAGGTCGTGACATTGCTGGGGCGCAATGGCGCTGGCAAGACGACGACGCTGCGATCGATCATGGGGATTGTTGAAGCCCGCACGGGCGTGGTTGAAATCAATGGTAAATCGGCCTTGTCGGTTCCTGCCCATATGATCAGCCCTATGGGCATTGCCTATTGCCCAGAAGAACGCGGGATATACAAGTCGCTGACCGTCCGGGAAAACCTGATGTTGCCGCCGGTGATTGCGCCGGGTGGTATGACCGTTGACGAGATATTTGAGCTGTTCCCCAACATCGCGGAACGTTTGAACAGCGGCGGCGGCAATCTGTCTGGCGGGGAGCAACAAATGCTGGCCATCGCCCGCATTCTGCGCACCGGCTGTCGCCTGCTGTTGCTGGACGAGCCGACAGAGGGCCTGGCCCCGGTCATTGTTCAGGCCATCGGGCGGGTTCTGAAAACGCTGAAATCCCGGGGCTATACAATCCTGTTGGTTGAACAGAATTTCCGGTTCGCGGCCACTGTGGCCGATCGCCATTACGTCGTCGAACATGGGCAAGTGATTGATCAGATAGCCAATTCGGATATCGGGCGCGAAAGCGGTCGATTGCACGAATATCTGGGCATTTAAGGGGGCATGGACATGGATATTTTTGGTGTGCCGATCCAGGCCTTGCTGGGGCAAGTTCTTATCGGTCTGATCAATGGGGGGTTCTATGCGATCCTCAGCCTGGGTTTGGCGCTGATCTTCGGATTGCTGAACATCATCAACTTTGCCCATGGCGCGGTCTATACCGCCGGGGCCTTTGTCGCCTGGTTGTTACTGGAATATCTGGGAATTGGGTATTGGGGGGCCTTGCTGTTTGCGCCAGGCATCATCGCTTTGATCGGTATATTCCTAGAAAAGACGCTTGTATCGCAAATCTATCGCCAGGATCACCTATATGGCCTGTTATTGACCTATGGCATGGCACTGATCATCGAAGGCGGCTTCCGGCAGGTCTATGGCGTGTCAGGCATCCCCTATAATCTGCCAGAGGCCCTATCGGGTGGGGTTAATCTGGGATTCATGTATCTACCGATCTATCGCGGTTGGGTCGTGGTTGTTTCCTTCGTGGTCTGCATCCTGGTCTGGTATGTGATTGAGCGCACAAAGCTTGGCTCTACACTGCGCGCGGCAACGGAAAACCCGGCATTGACCAAAGCTTTTGGCATCAATGTGCCCAGACTGATCACGCTGATCTATGGCCTGGGCGTTGGCTTGGCGGCCTTTGCCGGTGTGCTGGCGGCCCCGATCTATCAGGTCAATCCCTTGATGGGATCCAATCTGATCATTGTTGTCTTTGCCGTCGTGGTGATTGGCGGCATGGGGTCCATCATGGGGGCCATACTCAGTGGCTTTGCTCTGGGGGTTGTAGAGGGGCTGACCAAAGTCTTCTATCCGCCGGCCTCGCAACTGGTGATCTTTATATTCATGGCGGCCATTCTGCTGATCCGGCCCGCTGGACTGTTTGGGAGGAAGCAATGAACCAGGTCAATCTCTCCAGCCCGGCGGCAAATCCTCGTCGTGGCACGATGCAACGGACTGTGTTTACAGGCGCTTTGATCCTGCTGGCCTGTCTGGCACCTGCAGTGCTGTATCCGACCTTCCTGATGAAGGGGTTGTGCTTTGCCCTGTTTGCCATGGCCTTCAATCTGCTGATTGGCTATGTGGGGCTGCTATCCTTTGGTCATGCGGCCTTTTTCGGGGCGGCGGCCTATATCGTGGGACACGCGCTGAAGGTCTGGGGCCTGCCCATTGAACTGGCCTTAGTGATCGCCACTCTGTCTTCGGCTTTTCTGGGCACGATTGTCGGGTGGCTGGCCATTCGACGCCAGGGCATCTACTTTGCGATGATCACCCTGGCTTTGTCACAGGTGGTCTATTTCGTTGCCTTGCAGGCACCCCAGACTGGTGGGGAAGATGGGTTGCAGGCCATTCCGCGCGGTGTCCTGTTCGGCCTGTTTGATCTGTCCGACAGCCTGGTTCTGTATTATGTCGTGCTGGCGATTTTCCTGGCCTGTTTCTTCATGATGCAGCGGATCGTATCGTCCCCCTTTGGGGAAGTGCTGCGCGCCATTCGCGACAATGAACCCCGGGCCGTGTCATTGGGGTATCAGGTCGATAATTACAAATTGCTGGCCTTTACCCTATCGGCGGGCCTGTCAGGACTGGCCGGGGCATTGAAGGCCATCGTGTTTCAAATCGCATCCCTCTCGGACGTGCACTGGCATGCCTCGGGTGAGGTGGTGCTGATGACCCTATTGGGTGGCATTGGGACGGCCATGGGTCCTGTGGTTGGCGCGTTCACCTATGTCGCGTTGCAGAACTATTTGGCCCCATTCGGATCCTGGGTCTTCATCATCCAGGGCGTGGTGTTTGTCCTGTGTGTCCTGGTCTTCCGGGATGGCATTGTGGGTCTATTGGGCCGTATCCGGAATCGCATTGGCTTCAATTAACAGTCTCTAGAGGTGGGAATTCTTATGTCAGTCTTTTATCACGTCGTTATGATGAAATATCGCGACGGTGCCGATGCAGCCTTTCATAATAAGGTTCAGGAATATTGCCAGGCGATACAAAACGCCTGCGCTGGTGTGCTGTCCTATGATTATGCAACGAATAAGGCGACCCGATCCCAAGGGTTCGATTACGCCATTCTGGCGCGGTTTGAAAGTGAAGCCCATCACGATGCCTATCAGATCGACCCCAATCACGTTGCGATGAAGACTTTCATGGCGACACAGATTGAAAAGATGGTCGTACTGGATTGCACTGCGTCTTAGAAGCTATATTGGGAGAGCAGGCATGGATCTTAATTTGACCGGTAAGACGGCCTTGATCACCGGGGCCAGCAAAGGGATCGGTCGTGCCATTGCCTTCGCTCTGGCCCAGGAAGGCTGTAACCTGATCCTGGCGGCGCGGGATGGGGGGGCATTGAACACCCTTAAGGCTGAATTACTGGGGCACTTTTCCTGTTCTGTCGCGGTTTTCAGCGGGGATATGTCCCAATCTGCTGATCAGGATAAACTGTATGAAACCCATGGGGAAATCGACATCCTGGTGAACAATGCCGGGGCGATTCCGGCAGGGTCATTAGACGCGGCAGACGAAGATCAATGGCGACGCGCCTGGGACCTTAAGGTTTATGGTTATATCAATCTGTGTCGTTTGTACCTGACTGCCCTGCAACGCCGGGGATCGGGCGTCATCGTCAATGTGATCGGTAATTCTGGCGAGCGCGTGAACCCGAATTACATCATGGGCAGCAGCGGCAATGCGGCCCTGATGGCGATGACGCGGGCACTGGGCGCAAAGTCACCCGAATATGGAGTCCGGGTGTTGGGGGTGAATCCCGGTGTCACCGCCACAGAACGGGCGGAAACCATGGTGCGATCCTACAGCCAGACCCGATTTGGCACCCCGGATCGCGGGGCGGAGATCCTCGCCGATATGAACCTGCCTTTCGGGCGCATGGCAAAGCCTGAAGAAGTGGCAGATCTTGTCACTTTCCTGGCATCCGACCGCGCCCGCTATATCAGCGGCACAATCGTCACAATCGACGGCGGCAGCGCCAACCGGAATTTCTAAGACGGCCTCTCTATAACATCAGATTTTGCAAAAGCTGGTTATGTCTCGCCCCGCCATATGCGCGCGATCAAGGATACCGGGAACAATTTGCTGATCGCCCCGGACGTTACGCCTGCGCGTCTTCCAGAATCATTGCCGCCCCTTTTGCGCCGATCATCATCGCGGACGCATTTGTGTTGCCGGAGATGATGGTTGGATAGATGGACAGGTCGATGACCCGCAATCCCTGCAATCCATGGACTCGCAGCCGCGAATCCACAACGGCGGCGGCGGGGTCGGGACCCATGCGACAGGTGCCGCTGGGGTGGAAAACCGTGCCGCCGCGCTGGCGGATGTCTTCGATCAGGTCCTCATCGCTTTGGCACTGCGGGCCGGGGACAATTTCTTCCTCAATCAGGGCGGCCAGGGCGGGATGTTGGGCCAGTTGGCGCACGAATTTCACCCCTTGCAGCATTTCCTGCATGTCTTCCTCATCCTCAAAGGGATTGGCGACAATGCGCGGCGGGGCAAAGGGATCATTGGACGTGATTTCCAGATATCCCCGGCTGCGCGGATGACAGTTTGACAGGCCCAGCGAAAACCCTGGAAACGGATCTGGCGTCAGCAATGGCCGCTCCCCCAGCCGGGGTTGCAGGGTTGAGAAGGCTTGCAGATAGAGCTGCATATTCGGGCGGTTGCGACTGGGATCGGTGCGAAAAAATCCGCCCGCCTGATTGATGCTGCGGCTCAACGGGCCGGATCGGTTCAGCAGATAGCGCATGCCAACCCATAGCTTGCCCCACCAGGGCCGCAGGATTGTGTTCAAGGTCGGGATGCGGGCCTTATAGGTGATGTTCAGCCCCTGGTGATCCTGCAAATTGGCCCCGACCTGCGGCTGGTCCAGCACGGGGTCTATGCCATGCTTGCGCAACAGGTCCGCTGGTCCAACACCGGACAATTGCAGCAATTGCGGGGAGTTGATGGCACCGGCGGAAACAATAACTTCCCGCCCGGCATGCAGGGTCTTTTCCCGCCCGGCCTGTTGAAACACCACGCCGGTCGCCCGTTTGCCGTCAAATAGAATGCGTTTCGCCTGAGCCCCGGTCAGCACGGTCAAATTCTTGCGACCCATGGCGGGGCGCAGGAAGGCCTTTGCCGATGAATGGCGGCGGCCTTTTCGGGTCGTCACTTGATAATAGCCAACACCTTCCTGGCTGGGTCCATTAAAGTCCTCATTCAGGGGCAGTCCCAATGCCTGACCTGCCTCGAAATAGGCGGCGCATAATGGATGGGCATCCCGATCGGCGCGGGATACATGCAAAGGCCCCTTGTCCCCGCGAAAGTGATTGGACCCCCCATCATAGGTTTCCATTTCCTTGAAAATGGGCAGCACACTTTCCCAATCCCAACCGGGATTGCCAGCCTCTGCCCAACCATCGAAATCCTGCTGTTGGCCGCGGATATAGACCATGGCGTTGATCGAACTGGAACCACCCAGCAGCTTGCCGCGCGGCCAGAAATCAGGACGCCCACCCAGGCCCTTGCTGGGCTCGGTCGTGTAGCACCAATTTACGGCCTTGTTATAGAACAGCTTGCCATAGCCCAGAGGGACCGTGACCCAAAAGCGCCGATCCGTGCCGCCCGCTTCCAGCAGGCAAACAGTATAGCGACCATCCGCTGACAGGCGATCTGCCAGGACACATCCGGCTGATCCAGCCCCGATGATAATGTAATCGTAATCGGAGGAATGCGAGGCCAAGGGACCCTCATATGGTGACGGTTCAGAGCGTTAGATCAAACAGACGACACACTGACAGTTCCGCAATCGCAATCCATAAGAAAAGCGGTGTAAATTATCATTCTCAAGACATTAGTGTGGTGCGCGATTATTTGGGATCACCAGGATCTCTTTATCGGCCTGTCGGCTAGAAGAGAGCGTGCAGGCGATGTGGTTCATCGTCCAGCGCCCTCGACGCCGTCCGACAGGCCGATAAAGGGACCAAAGGCGCTGTTTGCGGCGCTCCGGGCCGCGTCGCCTTCCGCTTGCGATGCCCCGCATCGCTTCGCGAAAAGCTCCTAACCGGAGCACCGCAAACAGCGTCCTGGTCGATCCCAAATAACCGCGCACCACACTAGTGAAAGGCACGGTGATCTTAGATCGCGTCCTTGTGGATGAAATCCATATAGATGTCTTGCAGGCGGCGCGTGACCGGGCCGGGTTTGCCGGTGCCCAGAACAGCGTCATCAATCTGCACTACCGGACAGACAAAGGTAGACGCCCCAGTGATAAAGGCCTCATCGGCGCTATGGGCCTCGTCGAGTGTGTACAGCCGTTCATCCAGCCCGATATCCCCGTCTTCCAGGATTTTCAGCAGCGCCTTGCGGGTACAGCCATGCAGGATGTCATTCGATAGGGGGCGGGTGATGATGGTGTTGTCCTTGATGATATAGAAACTGGTCGCGCCGCCTTCGGTGACATAGCCATCTTGATGCATCAGAACTTCTGCACCGCCCGCTTCTTTTGCTGTCCATTTCGCAAATACGCTGCCCATCAGGCCCACGGTTTTGATGTCGCGGCGGCCCCAGCGGATATCAGGCGCGCTGATCATCTTTATGCCGTTTTGGAATTCCTGGCGGGTGACGTCGCTCTTGTGCTGCGCAAACATGAAAACCGTGGGTTTCATGCCTTCTGGAGGAAGGAAATCCCGATCACCGGTGGAGCCACGGCTGATCTGCATATAGACCAGACCTTCTTCCACTTGATCGCGTTTCACCAATTCGCGCATCACGGCCAGGATTTCGTCATGGGTCAGAGGGGCAGGCATCCGCATTTCGACCAGGGACCGATCCAGACGCTGCATGTGTGAGGCAAAGTCCAGCAGCTTGCCATCAATCACGCCTGCAACTTCATAGATCGCATCGGCAAACAACAGGCCCCGATCAAAGATTGATACGGTGGCGTCCTCCGGCGCGCAATAGCGACCGTTGATATAAACTGTGCGTGGCATGATATCCCCTTAGAAACTTTCAACCGGCGGCAACGGATCGCCAGCCCCGATGCGTTCTGTAATCAATCCATAGGCTTCCGGGCGGCGATGGCGGGCGAAATTAAAAATCTCCCGCTTGAAATATTGTGCCTGGTCAAAGTCACAGCGGGCGCTGATCACCTCATCTTCCAGGCTGGAACATTGGGCGACGACCTCTCCAGTCGGGGCGATGATCATGCTCTGGCCGATCATCTCAAAGCCTTCTTCATTGCCACATTTGGCAGCAGCAGCAACCCAGCAGGCATTGTGATAGGCGCCCGCCTGCATGGTCAGGGAATTGTGGAAATTTGCCAGGGCGGCGGCCTGGAACGGTTCCCCTAAACCAACCGGGGTATTGTAGCCAAGGGTGATCAGCTCCGCCCCTTGCAGGCCCATGACGCGATAGGTTTCCGGCCAGCGACGGTCATTACAGATCGCCATGCCAACGCGCCCCTCCAGGGCCTCATAGACCGGGAAACCCAGATTGCCGATATCGAAATAGCGTTTTTCCAGATGCTCCCCTTTGCGGCTGGGGTCTGGTTCGACATGGCCCGGCAGATGAACCTTGCGGTACTTGCCAATGATCTTGCCGGTGTCGTCGGTCAGGATGGCGGTGTTGTAATGCTTGTCTTTGGTCTTCTCGGCATAGCCCAGATAGAAACCGATCCCCAACTCCGCTGCCGTTTCAAACAGGGGCCTTGTGTCCGGGCCGGGCATTTCGGTTTCAAAGAAGGCTTCCAGTTCTGGATCGCCCAATTGATAGACCCAGCGGGGGAAGAAGGTTGTCAGTGCCAGTTCAGGGAAGACGACGAAGCGGCAATTGCGCCCCTTCGCCTCCTTCAGCATGTCGATCAGACGTTTGACCACCTGCGGGCGGGTTTCACTCTTTGCAATCGGGCCCATTTGGGCCACACCAATAACTCCGCCACGCATTTAAATCTCCTTACAGATTGGCCTGCCGGGTCAGTTGAACATTTCCGGTTTCGTGGCCAGGATGTTTTCGTAAAGTGGTTGGAAGTGCAGCCAGCCGATATATTCACTACCGACATGCTCCCGGCTATAGCGGGCGCGGTCTTCCGGGATTTGAATGGGCTTGTGGCCGGTCGCTTCGATCAGCAATTGCTGTTGGCAGCACCGCTCCAGCGCGATGAACCAGAAGGCAGCGGAATCAATGCTGTGGCGGCTGGCGGTCAGCAGGCCATGGTTTTGATGGATTGCAGCCTTCACCCCGGTAAAGGCCTTGGCAAAATTGGATCCTGCGTCGGCCTCGACCGCGACCTGCCCAGCTTCTTCCAGGATAACGGCATGGTCTTCAAAAAAGGCACAGGCATCCTGGGTGATCGGTTCCAGCGGGCGACCCAGGGCGGCAAAGGCGGTACCATAGATCGAATGGGCATGGCACATGGCCAGAATATCGGGATGGGCGGCATGGATCGCAGCATGCAGGACAAAGCCCGCCCGGTTGACCGCATAATCACCTTCGATAACCATTCCGTCATGATCGACCAGGATCAGGTTGGACATAGATACCTGGGCAAAATGAACCGCCATCGGGTTGGTCCAATACAGCTCCGGGCGTTCCGGGTCGCGCACGGTCAGGTGGCCGGCAAACCCATAATCCAGCCCGTGTTCGGCAAAGGCGTGACAGGCCGCAACCAGCCGTTTCTTGCGGTCCATGCGCAATTCTTCGGGGGAGTTGAATTTAGGCTCTTCCGGAAAAATACGACCGGGCTGTTCCGGTTGATAAATCGATGTGCGTGTTCCTAGGTCAGGCATGTCTCTCTCCCGATTTGGCTGTTTGTTTAGGCCAATATGCTCACGCTAAGTGAACAAAATAACGTGCGATCTTCTAATTCAGGCATCATTGTGTCCCGGTGCGACGTTCATGCGTCGTTGCGAATAACACTACGCAGGGTCCAGGTTGGGATCAATGGCGTTTGCGGCACAACTATTATAACAGCCTTAAAGAGTGTCTAAGGCTGAATTTGGGGAGCAGTGCATATGGAAATTCAGAAAAATAAATTTAAGGCAGCCCTTGCGGCAGGACAATTGCAGCGTGGTTTATGGAGCAGCCTGTGCAGCCCGATTGTCGCTGAAATACTGTCCCGGTCCGGGTTCGATTGGATCTTGTTTGATGGCGAACATGCCCCGTCTGAGATTGCTGATCAGCAACCCCTGTTGCAGGCAGCGGCGTCGGGGTCGGCAGCATCGGTTGTGCGTCCGGCCTGGAACGACAAGGTGATGATCAAGCGGGTTCTGGATATCGGGGCACAATCTGTCTTGCTGCCCTTCGTTCAAACACCGGAAGAGGCGCAGAGCGCGGTTCAAGCCTGTCGCTATCCGCCACATGGTATTCGTGGGGTTGGCGGGATGCATCGCGCCAGTGCCTATGGTCGCATTCCCAATTATGCCCAGAATGCCAATGATCAAATTTGTATCCTGGTGCAGGTTGAAACCATGGAGGCGATGGCTAGAATTTCCGAAATCGCGTCCATCGATGGTGTCGATGGTGTGTTCATCGGGCCTGCGGATTTGTCCGCCTCTATGGGGTATCTGGGCAATCCGGGCCACCCGGAGGTGCAAGAGGCCATAAAACAAGCGGCACAGAAAATCCGTGCCGCTGGCAAGGCACCGGGCATTCTGGCAACCACAGCGGTGGATGCGAAACGCTATATCGACTGGGGCTTCCTGTTTGTCGCTTGCGGGATGGATTTGAAACTGTTGGTCAAGGGTGCGGATGATCTGTTGGCGGAAGTAGGTTAAGGAAGGGGATGATTATGGATGAGGACCTGTTCAAAAAGGGATTGGAACAGCGCCGCGCCACATTAGGCGCAGACTATGTTGATAAGAACCTGGCCGCCGCAGATGATTTCACTCGCCCGTTTCAGGAAGCAATGACCGCTTGGTGCTGGGGCTTTGGCTGGGGTGATGAGGTGATCGACGCCAAAACCCGGTCCATGATGAATCTGGCGATGATCGGGGCGCTGGGCAAAATGCATGAATGGGAAATCCATTGCCGGGGCGCGATTACCAATGGTGTCTCAAAGGAAGAAATACGGGCCATTATCCATGTCGTTGGTATTTATTGCGGCGTTCCCCAGGCCCTGGAATGTTTCCGCACCGCCCAGAAAGTCTTCAATGAGTAGCGACAGCCTGTTGAACTGGCAGGAAAGGTTGGACCGCTGTAATGGCGCGCGCAACATAGTCTTCTTTCTGTCCAACGGGCGCGACATAGTGGATCGCTGATGCCGCCGCATCCTTTCCAGCGGCCCGCATCAGAATCCAGGTCGCCAGATATTGGGATGCCAGACATCCCCCCGCTGTCGCGATGTTACCATCGGCATAGAAAGGTTGATCCAGAACCTTCACCCCTGCCTCAATCACCCAGGGCTTGGTGGTCAGGTCGGTACAGGCGGGCCGATCCCCCAACAGTCCTAATTTAGACAATAGCAGCGTTCCTGAACATTGTGCGCCGATCAATTGACGGGTCGGGTCCAGCTGGATTTGCGCCAACAGGGCGGTGTCTTTTGCGATGTCGCGGGTTTTCATGCCGCTGCCAATCAGGACTGCATCCGCCTGTGTTGCAAATTCCAGCGGTTTTTCTGCCTGAACGGTGACGCCATTCATCGAGGTGACGGTTTCTGAAGGGCAGGTGATAAAAGCTTTCCACCCCTGCGGCCGCATCCGGTTTAATATGCCAGCCGCGATGAATGAATCCAATTCATTGAAGCCGTCAAATGTCAGCACCGCGATTTGCATGGCCGTCTCCTTTACCAATCTTCTGCATCGGGAAACAGGCTAGGGCTGAGTTTTCATACCGGCAATCGCTAGAATGTCACCATTACAATAAACCTGCGCCGTCCCGCAGAGTTACCGAACGCATTCTTATGTCTGCCTGGAAATGATTTTTCACCTATAGCAGGGCAAATGACAGATATTGCCCAAAAATCACGACCCAAAGATGTGTTGCGGCAATGATGCTAAAGGGTTAGACAATATTAAGAATCATTCGCATCTGGACCAGGCCTCTTGCGGCGCGGCAATGACCTGAAACCCGACCATCGTGTTCCTCTTGGTCCAGAAGGAGCCAACGGCATTGAGCCAGGACATGACCCATCTGACTCTTTTTGTGACCCATCGTCGCGCGCTTGTGAACTATGCCAGCAGCATTGTCGGCACGCGCGCGCAGGCAGAGGATGTGGTACAGGAAGCCTGGCTTCGTTTTGACGATGCCTACAAGGGTCGCCTTCTGGAAGATGCAACCGGATATCTTTACCGGATCGTTCGCAATTTGGCGCTGGATGGCAGGCGGCGCATGAAGCGCGAAAGCCAGTATATCTCAAACGATGATTACGAAGCGACGGTCGAGGTTTGTCAGGATAACGTCCCCACGCCGGAAACGGTTGCCCTGTATCGGGACGAATATGCGGTGGTCATGGCGGCCCTGGCGGAATTGCCAGAGCGCACCCGCATCGCCTTTGAAATGCACCGGTTCGGCGATGCAAAATTGCGGGAGATTGCGGTTGCCCTGAACATCTCCCTTCCCTTTGCACACAGGCTGGTCGCCGATGCTGTTCAGCATTGCAAGGAACGGCTTGGATGGACATAACCATTCCCATGTCAGGTGCTTTTTGAGAAAATATGGGGCCAAATACGTTGTATGTATAGGACGCCCCGCGACGATCATGGACGATCTGTCCAGATTTGGTCAGGGTTAAGGGTATGGCATGGCTGAGAATGAAGTTCCCGATAAAAAACAGGCGTCACGGGAGGCAACGGAATGGATGATCCTGCTGAAGGACGACCCGGATGACGCCGCCCTGAACACCGCCTTTGAGGTCTGGCTGAACGCGCATCCGGTCAATAAGGCCGCATGGCAGGAAATGCAGCGCGCGTCTGAGGCTATGGATCAGGCGGTGCCGGTCTATGCGGATCAATGGCGGCCAATGCTGGCAGATATGCGCCGGGAGATGGGGCAACCCTCGTCTGTATCGGACCCTATTCCACAGGATCGCCGGTCAGAAATCCACCACTTGGTCCCCCATCGCCACACACGGCGTTTCAGTCGCCGCCAGGGGATGGCGCTTGGTGCAAGTGCGGTGGCAGCCTGTCTTATGATTGCTGTCATGGGGCCAGATGTTTTACGGGATTTGCGTTCGGACTATGCGACCGGCACGGCGGAAACCAGAACTGTGCGCCTTGCGGATGACAGCCTGGTAACCCTGGCACCGGAAAGTGCGATTTCCGTCACATACACGCCCGGTGACCGGCAAATCCAGCTTCTGGCGGGAGAGGCCTATTTTGATGTCTCCTCCAACCCGGACCGTCCATTCCAGGTGGCGGTACAGGCCATCACTGTTACCGTGCTCGGCACCGCCTTTGACGTGCGGCGCGGGGTGGATGAAACGGATATTGCAGTTTCACAGGGGGTGGTGCGCGTGGATGCAGGGGCGGTCGATCCCCCCGTGACTGAAACCCTAACAGCGGGACAGGCAGTTCGTGTCAATGCGTCGGGCCGCACCAGGCGCAGCGATGGCCCGGTGCAGCAGGTTGCCGCCTGGCGGCAAAACCAGCTTGTCGCCCGCGATGAACCGCTGGGCATTGTTGTTGATCAATTGCGCCGGTATTACACTGGTAAGATCATCGTCACCGATGATGTCCTGGCCGCGCAATCTGTCACTGGTGTTTACAACCTCACCGATCCGGTGGAGGCGCTGCGCGGTATCGCCCGGGCCCAGAATGCCGTTGTGCGGCGCATCACGCCCTGGCTGGTCATTGTTTCCAGGTCCTAAAGGCGACTGAATTTACGTTTTTTCAGAAAATCCAAACTTTTTTTGAGAAAACCCCTTTCTGCCGACGTTCCCTCTATAGAGACGATATTGCGACGCATTCTCAATACTAAACTGAGTGCGGTCGCTGTCGAAATGACACTTAAAGGCGGAGATTTGGTGTGATGGTGGGGGTAAAGATGCGTGCATGTGCTGGCAATCGGGGAATGGCTCTGGTCGCCGCACTGATGGTAACAACGGCTCTGGTGACGCCCCTTGCGGTGTCCCCGGCACTGGCACAACAAGCCATGGCAGCGACGCCCAAAGTTGCCCAGCTTCAAGGGGAGCAAGATTTTGACATTCCGGCCCAACCCCTGACCGACGCCCTGGTCGCCTTTGGCCAACAGTCCGGCGTCCAGGTCACGGTCGACGGGACGGTCGCACGCAGCGTCTCTGCCCCCGCCGTGCAGGGCATAATGACCAGCGAGCAGGCGTTGCGCCAACTCCTGGCAGGCAGTGGCCTCATCTATACGATGGCGGGATCAACGGTTGCCATCGAAAGAGTCAGCCAGAATGCCGATGGTGCCATTGTGCTTGATCCAGTCACCGTCGAAGGGCGGAACGATCCAGCATATGAAGGATTCCGCGCCTTCGGTTCTGGCAGCGCGACGAATGTGCCCGTGCCGCTGATTGAAACCCCCGCGACCGTAAACGTCATGTCATCAGACACGCTGGAGCGCATAAACGCGCAGCGGCTTGAAGATATTCTGCAGTATATCCCTGGTACTGCCCCTGGGGCGACAGGGTCTTCAATGACCAACACCTTCACAATCCGAGGGTTCGAGTCATCGACGACCAGGGGAGGGAGCCTGGGATCCCGGTCAAATTCCGTTTATATCGACGGTCATCGCCCGGCCAGCCGTCGCTATCACTTTGATCGCTCTTTATATGAGCGCGTTGAGGTGTTGAAGGGCACGTCATCCCTGCTTTATGGGACGGCATCGCCCGGCGGGATCGTGAGCTACCGGTCCAAAAAGCCGATGTTTGAGGCGCAAAATAAAGTGTCGGTCAGTGCTGGCAGCTTCGACACACGGCGGGGCTCTGTGGATTTGACGGGGCCAATCCCGGATGCCGACAATGTTGCCTACCGCCTGATCGCGACGGCTCAGCAAGCCAACCAGACGTTCACCGGCGAAAGCCATGATAACAGCTATGACAACCGTTACATTCTGAATCCTCAGCTCGCCTGGAAGAACGACTCTGGAACCCGGGTCGACCTGTCTTATGAATTCAGCCAGCAGGAGAATGTCGCAGACCCCGGTATCCTGCGGTTCAGCGATGGAACTTTCGGATTCCACGGTCCGTCCCTGGTCAGCGATGACAGCTTCACGGATCAGACCAATAACATCATCACCGGGAACATTACACATCCGGTCACGGATCAATGGTCGGTATTCCTGGGTGGCAGTTACGGCATGAACAGCGTCGACGCCCTTTGGGACTCCGCCAATACCCGAACGGCCCCGACCAGGAATACGCTGCTTGATCGCGACATTATTCGGTTCAACACGGATTTTGAGCATAAAGAAGCCAAGGCGGAATTGCGTGGCGATTACAGTCTGGGTGGCGTCTCGAACACGACCACGATTGGCTTTACGCATCGCAACGAAACCTATGAAAGTCAGCGGGTTCAGCGCACCCTGCGCGGCACGATCTCTCCCACAAATCCAGTATTTACCTCAGTCGGCAGTCTGGGTCCCTATACGCGCAGCATCGAATGGGCCATCGAAGAAGATGGGATATACCTGCAGAACTTCGCCAAGGTCGGCTCAAAACTGAAAGTGTTTGGGGGTCTTCGGTACACCGATGTCACAACCTCTTTCAACGCTGATGATGGCAATGACACGTCGTTGGATTATTCGATCGGTGCGATTTTCAATCAGAACAGTTGGCTCAATCCCTTCGTCAGCTACTCAACATCGCTGACCCCGCAGGTTGGCACATTGAACACGGGTGGCCCCGTCCCGTTTTCGATGGGCGAACAATTCGAAGTTGGCTTGAAAAGTGAGTGGTTTGATGACGCGCTGGCATCGACCGTCTCCGTCTTCCAGATCGAACAGACCAACCAGATTGAAACAGACCCCAATGATCGGTCCTTGTCCATTGTTACCGGTGACCAGCTTGTAAGGGGGGCAGAGCTGGAATTAGTTGGAAATGTAACGGATCAACTCAGCGTCGTCGGTGGGTACAGCTATCTGAACTCAGAATTCACCACATCTGCCCAATATGAGGGCAACATCCCCGCCAACGTGCCGACGCACAAGGCGACAGCCATGCTGAACTATGAAGTTCCGACAGATATCGGTCCTTTGGATGTCGGCCTCGGCTACATCTATGTCCGCGACCGTCAAGGTGATAACGAAAACTCCTTCACCCTGCCTGACTATTCACGCGTGGACTTCAACATTGGATGGCAGCGGGACGGGTTGGATCTGCGCCTCAGGGCCGAAAATATCCTGGATGAAGATTATGTGTCTGGCTCCAGCGGTGTCTTCTCAAACCAGGGTCTGCCCCGTTCAATCTTCCTGAATGCCAATTTCACATTCTGATCCATCCGGCAACTGACCTGACAAACACAGTCCCATAATCATAGGAGTTGAATATGTCACCCAACCGCACACTATTTAAATCTTGCATGGCAGCCATTCTTTTGGTGTCGGTCGCGCTGTTGCCGCAACCTTCCGTGTCTGCCCCTCCCGGCCCGGATGGCAACCGCGGGCACCTGAACCGGTTGCTGCACGATCAGGCGGTGATTGAATATCTGGGTCTCACGGATCAGCAGGCCCAGTCAGCTCAGGCCGTTTCCAACGATGTTTTGGAAAAGCATCGTGCGGCTTTTGATAAGGCGCTAAGCCCGGAGACCAAGGCGGAACGAGTACCTTTGGTGAAACAGGTCTTCATATCCGTCAATAAAGATACATTTGATGGGCTGGCCAGCGTTATGAATGCGTCTCAATACGAACGCCTCCAACAAATTGAAATGCAGACATTTGGAATCCGGGCATTTGATCGCCCGACTGTTGTGGAATACCTGAAGTTGACGCCCACGCAGCGTAAAGATCTGAACGCTCTGGCCCGGTCCATGGGTGAGAAATTGTCCGGCATCCACCGGTCCTCCGACCTCAGCGCAGAGGACAAAAAGGCGGCGGCTGGTAAGATACGCCGCGATGGTCTGCATCAGGCCCGCCAATTCATCGGCCCAGATCAGTGGGTCAAATGGGAACTGTTGATCGGGGCTGAATTCCAACAGTGAGTTGATACCGTCTCGACCCGCTTGGTCGTCACGCAGCAGGCAAGCCAGCCAAAGTGCCAGCCAGCCTGCTGCACCCTTCCGCCTGACCGGGCTGGTGTCTGCTCACCTTTCCTTTTGTGTTGTGATGATCTGGGCGGACTATTAATGCCGTCTAAAAAATATCACTGACCACTTTGACATCACGATGATTTCGTTGCTTTCTAGGAAGCGAGTAATCAACCGATAGCAATGTAGGGATTTGGTATGGCACGGCATGAGATTGAGTATCTGGGCAAGGCGGAAATTGATGCAGTTGCGCTGACGGATGAGGAAATACTGGCGGCGATTGAACAGGGATTGATCGCAGCCGGGCAGGGCAAAACGGTGATCGAGCCCCGCATGCATCTGACGCCCGATCCCGCCTTTAATGGCCATTTCAACGTGCTGCGTGGTTATGTTGAGCCGCTGGGCTATGCCGGGGTGAAGATCGTTGGCGATTATGTCGATAATTATAAGCATGGACTGCCGTCGGAACTGGCGCTGCTGAATTTGTTCGACCCTCGCACCGGCATGCCAAAGGCGGTGATTGATGCGGCAGGGATCACCGATATGCGCACGGGCGCCTTGACGGCACTGGGTGCGAAATGGCTGGCACCGAAGAACCCGCGTGTGCTGGGCCATGTCGGGGCGCGCGGCACGGCCTATTGGAATGTCCGCCTGTTGGATCATCTGTTTGATTTCGAAGAAATCCGCGTCCATTCCCGCCGCAAGGAAAGCCGCGATGCCTTCGGGGAGAAGCTGAGCCGGGATCTGGGCAAGAAAGTAATCGTCACGGAAGATTGGGAAACCTGTCTGAAAGACGCCGATATCATGATCGAAGCCACCCGGCTGAACGAACCTACACCGATGTTTCAGCGGTCCTGGGTCAAGCCTGGCACGCTGGTCGTTCCCTATGGCACGATGAGCAGCCTGCCGCTGGATTTCACCGATGGTTTCGATAAATTCGTGATGGATGATCTGGGCCAAATGCGGGCAGGCAGCCTGGGCGCGCTGCGCCCACAGATCAATGCTGGGAAAATCACCGAAGAAAGCTTCTATGCGGAAATAGGTGAAATTGCGGCGGGCCTGAAGCCGGGACGTGAGTCCGATGAGGAGACGATCCTGTTCTGGCATCGCGGCATGTCGACGGGTGATATCGCGCTGGGGGCGGCCATTCTGGAAAAGGCCCGGTCCATGGGCGTGACACAGAATCTGCTGTATCGGGAAGACTGATATGACCCCGCTGGTTCTGGATGGTCGGTCCCTTACCATTGAAGACCTGGCCCAAGCGGCGGTTATGGGGCGCCCGCTGGAACTGGATCCGGCGGGTCTTTCAGAGATGGCACGGGCGCGCCGCCTGATCGACCGGGCGATTGAGGATAAGGTTCCGGTCTATGGCGTCACAACGGGCCTGGGCGCGCGTGTGACCGAAGTCCTGGATGCCAAGACTCTGGCGGATTTTTCGCAACAGACCCTGCTGGGTCGCGCCCATGCAGTCGGGCCGCCCGACCGGGTGGAAAACATCCGGGCCAGCATGATCGTGCGGCTGAACACCCTACTGAAAGGGTATTCCGGGGCCAGCCCCGCCATTGCCCATCACTTACTGGCCTGCCTGAATGCAGGGCTGACACCGGTAGTGGGGTCCTTGGGCTCCATCGGGGCGGCGGATCTGATCCGCAATGCCACGATCGGCCTGTGCCTGACGGGGCAGGGGGAGATGCAGAACGCTGATGGTAAGACTGGACCTGCCGCGCAAATGATGCGGGACCATGGCATAGAGCCGCTGGTCCTGGGCCCCCGCGATGGTCTGGCCCTAGCCAATCATTCCAGTTGCGCCGCTGGCGCTGCGGCCCTTGCCGTGTCACAGGCAGAAGCTGTCTTCGATGCGCTGCAATCAGCAGGGGCGCTGTCGATGGAGGCGTTTCGCGCCAATCTGGCCCCGATCTCCGACGGTGTTCTGGGGGCAAAGCCGCTGCCGGGTCAAAGCCGTGCGGCGGCGGACCTGCATGCGAAGTTACAGGGCAGCCTGTTGTATCAGGAAGGAACCGCCCGGCGTCTACAGGATCCGATCTCTCTGCGCAATATTCCCCAGATCCACGGGACGCTGGCGGCGGCACTGGATGTCGCGCGGATCACGGTGGAAATTGAACTCAACGGGTCCAGCGACAACCCGGTGACATTATTGGCAGAGGATCGGATCGTATCAGGCGGGGCCTATTTCACCGCTGAATTGACTCACGTTATTGAAGCGATCAGCCGGGCTTTCGTGCATGTCACGGTCGCCCAGGTCGCGCGGGTGTCAAAACACTTAAATCCCGTATTCAGTGATCTGCCGACATTCCTGGCACAGTCGCAAAGCGGGTCCAATGGTTTTGCCCCGGTGATGAAGGTCGTGGAATCGCTGCTGTCAGAAGTCCAGCATGCGGCGCAACCGGTTGCCCTGTGGCCCAGCATCAACGCCAATGGGGTGGAAGATTGTCTGACCAATTCCCCCACGGCGGTCAGTGCCCTGGCACAGGTGATTGACCATGCAAGAATGTTGACGGCAATAGAGCTGATCGTTGCGGCCCAGGCGGTGGAATTGCGGGGCACAGCGGATCAGATGGGCCCTTGGCTGACCGATTGTCTGTCACGGATTCGCGAAACCTCCGCCCCCTTGGTGGAAGATCGGCCCTTGGGGGGGGATATTATGACGCTGGCGCACCGCATCGCGGCTGGCGATCTTCAAGGCCCCTATTGTGACTGATCTGCAAGGCATCATTGATCAAATCGTTACGGATATGCGCAGCGTTGAGGACCGGGGGAAGGTTGCGACCTATATTCCAGGGCTCGCCAGTGCCAACCCGTCCCGTTTCGCCATCGCCGTAGCAACCGCACAGGGGGAGATGCTGACCGGTGGCGATGCCGATATCGGTTTCTCTATCCAGTCAATTTCAAAAGTCTTCTCGCTGACCCTGGCGCTGGGCAAGATTGGCGATCACCTGTGGAAGCGGGTCGGGCGGGAACCGTCTGGCTCTGCCTTCAATTCCATCGTTCAGTTGGAACGGGAACAGGGCATTCCCCGCAACCCCTTCATCAATGCCGGGGCGATTGTCATCAATGATGTCAATCTGGCGGGCCATCATGCCAAGGAGGCGATTGGGGAGATCATCCGCTTCATGCGATATCTGTCCGGCGATGATACCATTACAATCAATGAGGAAATTGCAAAGTCAGAGGCGGAAACAGGTTTCCGCAACATCGCGTTGGCCAATTATATCCGCGCCTTTGGCAATCTGGAAAACCCTGTGGACCGGGTTCTGGGCACGTATTTCCATCAATGTGCCATAGAGATGAACTGCCAGCAGCTTGCCCTGGCCGGGCGGTTTCTGATGCTGGACGGGCGGCATCCTGATGGTGGCTATGTCGTGTCCCAGGCCAGGGCGCGGCGCATCAATGCCTTGATGCTGACCTGCGGGCATTACGATGCATCGGGCGATTTCGCCTTCCGTGTCGGCATCCCCGGAAAATCCGGCGTCGGCGGCGGCATTCTGGCCATCGTCCCCGGCAAGGCCTCCATCGCCGTCTGGTCACCCGGCCTGAATGAAGTCGGCAATTCCAAACTGGGCACCATCGCCCTGGAACGCCTCTCGACTGCCATGAACTGGACCGTTTTCACCGCAGATCGGTGAGGGGGCCCCTCATCCTGAGGAGCGAAGCGTCTCGAAGGATGATCTATCTGAAATCACAGGACTTACAGCCCCTCCTTCGAGACGGCGCTGATGCGCCTCCTCAGGATGAGGATTGTGGGATTGATGGGATATCATTTTTGCAAAGGGGGGGCACAACGGCCCGTTCACCTGAACGACATTCTTAAAATGTCGGGGGTGTGCAGGCGCTGACGATGGTGCAGGGGGTGTCGCCGGGGTTGCGGAAACGGTGGGCCAGGCGGCTGTTGAACAGATAGGCGTCGCCTGTGTTCAGCAGGCGGGTTTCGCTGCCAACCGTGATTTCGATCTGGCCGTCGATGACGATGCCGGCTTCTTCCGCCTCGTGGCTGTAAAGGTCCGGGCCGGTATCGGCACCGGGCGGATAATGTTCATACAGCATTTGCAAGGCGCTGGTGCCTGCGCCACCAACTTGTAAGAAGCTGATCGCCTTGGCGGCTTCTGGCGGGGCACCGCGTTTGATCTCTGGATTGATTTCGCCAAGCTCTGCGCGCGTGAAATGCCATTTCACGCCATCAGCCGGGGTCTCCTCAAAAAAAGCACCCAGGGAGATTTTCAGCCCGGACAGGATCTTTTTCAGGGTCGCGACAGAGGGGCTGGTGCGGTTCTGTTCAATCATGGAAATCATTGAGCCAGTGACGCCCGCCACTTGCGCAAGTTGCCGTTGCGAAAGGTCTTGGGCCTCGCGAAAGGCCTTCAATCTTGCACCGATATCCACGTCACGCACTTGGTCTTACCTCCCTGCATTCTGTCCCTAAGGTGATATTGCGGATGGACCGCCTCGGTGATAAATATATTGAGCAATTGTTATGCAATGTCGACTGTGAATTTCGACACGGGGCATTCTAACCCCTCGAAACCCAAAGGAATGAAAGAATGCAGAATAAGGAAATTGAAGCGCGGCGTGTTGATGCAATTTCGCGCGGGGTCGGTGTGATGACCCAGATCTATGCAGAGCGCGCGGAAAACTCAGAAATTTGGGATGCGGAGGGCAATCGCTATATCGATTTTGCGTCTGGCATTGCGGTGCTGAATACCGGCCATCGTCACCCCAAGGTGATTGAGGCGGTAAAGGCGCAACTGGATCGTTTCACCCATACCTGCCACCAGGTCGTTCCCTATGAAAATTATGTGACCCTGGCGGAGCGATTGAATGCGCTGGTGCCGTCGTCTGAGCCGATGAAGACGATTTTTGTCACGACCGGGGCGGAAGCGCTGGAAAACTCCATCAAGATCGCGCGGGCCTCAACCGGGCGCAATGCGGTGATCGCCTTTACCGGCGGGTTCCATGGCCGGACCTTTATGGGCATGGCCCTGACGGGCAAGGTCGCCCCGTACAAGCTGGGCTTTGGGTCCATGCCTGCGGATGTCTTCCATGCGCCATTCCCTGTTGAAATGCATGGTGTGACCGAAGCGGATTCGATGGCGGCCCTGGATAAATTGTTCAAGGCGGATGTTGATCCAAAGCGGGTCGCAGCGATTGTGATTGAACCTGTTCAGGGGGAAGGCGGCTTTTACGTCGCGCCTGTCAGCTTCATGAAAAGCCTGCGCGCCCTGTGTGACCAGCATGGCATTCTGTTGATTGTGGACGAGGTTCAAACCGGCTTTGCCCGGACCGGCAAGATGCTGGCGGTGGAGCATTATGGGATTGAGCCCGATATGGTGACCATGGCGAAAAGCCTGGCGGGTGGTTTCCCGCTGGCAGCCGTGACCGGCAAGGCCAAGATCATGGATGGCCCCGCACCAGGCGGTCTGGGCGGCACCTATGGCGGCAATCCATTGGGCATCGCCGCGGCAAATGCGGTTCTGGACGTGATTGACGAGGAAAAGCTGTGCGATCGCGCCAATTCATTGGGCCAGCGTTTGAAACAGCGCCTGGAAAGTCTGCGGGACTCCGTGCCGGAAATTGTCGATATCCGGGGGCCTGGCTTCATGAACGCGGTTGAGTTCAATGATGTGAAGACCAACCTGCCCAGCGCGGATTTTGCCAATCGGGTTCGTGCCAAGGCATTGGAAAAGGGTCTGATCCTTCTGACCTGTGGTGTTTATGGCAATGTCATTCGCTTCCTGGCGCCGATCACAATTCAAGATACGGTCTTCAGTGAAGCGCTGGATATCCTGGAAGAGTCGATCAAAGAGTCCCGCGTTGCGTAAGTCGTGACGACAAGGGCCCGCAGCATCCGCCCTGTTGGGTGTTTGCTGCGGGCCCTTGTCTTTTATGGTCATGCTTCGATGTCTAAGCTTGTTTCGCCGCAAAAGTGTATGATACTGAGTTTAAGAGCCTTTTTGCGACTCGCGCTGTAGAAACAGGAAAACTGGAAACATTATGACGGATGATATCGACGCGGCGGCGGCGCTGAAAGCGAGTGTCACCGTGGGGGGCGAGGCAGAGCATCTGGCGCAGGATCGTATGGCGCATCTGGTGCGATATGTTGCGCGCGGGGTGACACGGTCCCTGCAATTGCGTCTGACAGACCATGGGGTGCAATTTGGCGGCTGGGTGTTCCTGCGCATCTTATGGGAACAGGATGGATTGTCTCAACGGGACCTCAGCAAGCGCGCGGGCTTGATGGAACCCACCACCCATACGGCCCTGCGAAAACTGGAAGCGCTGGGCTATCTGACCCGCAAACATCCCCCCGGAGATCGAAAGCGGTTGCTGGTATACCTGACCCAGGAAGGCAAGAATGCCCGCAAACTTTTGCAGCCCCTGGCCGAGGATGTGAATGAAACCTCCCTGAGGGGATTGAGCGAACAGCAAATCGCAGATTTACGCTCTGCCCTGTTGGTCATGGCCCGCAACCTGGACGAAGACGAGGCCGCCGCCCTGCGCGACGGCGTATCCGTTCCCGCCACCCGCAGCCACGCTGTCTGAGCCAATCCAGCCCAGGTTACAGACCGCACCCTTTTCTTTCGGCCCAGACCCAGATCACGGTCCGGGGTGACAATGTTAAAGAGAACAGCACCTTCACCCAGAGGAGCAAAAGCTGGACTTAAGCCTTGGCGGCGACGACTTCGACTTCGACCCGCAATTCGGGTTTCACCAGGCCTGCGACGAAAATTAGCGTCGATGTCGGCTTATGTCCTGCCAGGGCGGCGGTGCGGGCAGCGCCATAGTCTGCCAGGTCTTCCGGGCCCAATAGGTAAGCCGTCATCTTCACAATGTCCGAAATCTGCATATCCGCAGAGGCAAGAATTTCTGCGATATTCTGCCAGACCAGTTCCGACTGCGCCTTGGTGCCGGATGGAATGGTGCCATCCTTTGCCATACCAATCTGGCCGGAGACATGCAGGATGCGTGCACCCGGCGCGGTTTCCAGTCCATGGACATAGGCCCCAACCGGGGCGGCGATGCTGTCAGGGTTGTGGATTGTCATGTCAGAGTGTCCTTCCTTATAAATTAAGATTGGGCTGCAGCCCTTCGGTCGGCTGGCGCATATGTTCCAGGATCACCCGGATTTCCGCGGCACTGGCAAGGCGCGGATTAACCTTGATCTGGCCACTTTTCGCAGCCCCTTCCGCCACCAGATCCCGTTCTGCATCGGTTGGGACAAATTTGTCCAGACCGATATCCAGCGCAACCTTTTTGCGCATGGCAGACAGGCCCGCTGCGGAGGTTGCCCCCTTGAAGATCCCAGCCACGATCTCCCCCTTCGCGCCCAGCGCTGGCTGGTTAAAGGCCATGCTCCACGGCAGGGCCAAGGCATTTGCCAGGCCATGCGGCACATGATGCAAGGCACCCAGCGCCCCCGCGATCGCATGCGCCAATCCCAAATGCGCGGAATTAAACGCGATGCCCGCCTGCATCGACCCAATCAGGCAATTCCCGCGTGCCTCAATATCGTCTGGCTTTTCAAAAGCAACGGGCAGCGACACGGCCAGAAGCTCCATGGCAGACCGCGCAAACGGATCGGTCATTACGGTCGCAAATTTTGACGTGTAAGCTTCCACCGCATGGGTGATGGCATCATAGCCTGCTGTTGCTGTTACACTGGGCGGTGCTGTTACGCCCAGTTCTGGGTCCAGCAGTGCCAGACGCGCCGCCATATTCGGGGATCGCAACACCATCTTATAATCGGTCCCTGTCTTTGCGATGACCGCAGATTCAGAAACCTCGCTGCCCGTCCCTGCCGTCGTCGGAACCGCAACGAACAGGCTGTCATGGGCGATCATCGGCATACCCATCGCGCCGACGATATTTTCTATCGGCCCGGGGTTGCTCAACAACATGCGCGCCGCTTTAGCAGTGTCTAGGGTGGAGCCCCCCCCAACCGCCAGAATCAAATCCGCCTCAGCCTCCGAAAGGGCCGCACGGGCGTCTTCAACCGTGTCAGTATCAGGCTCATGCTGTGGGACCGCATGGAATACAGGGGCAAAATCCTTCAGGATTTCTGATAGCCGATCCTGCAACGGCCCCCCCATGAAATACGCATCCAGCAAAACAGCAGCCTTCCTTCGGCCCTCTGCCCTTGCCAAATCCGGCAGGGCTGACAGACAGCCCGGACCAAATTGCACACGGTGTGTGGAATGAAGGAATACGAAGGGACCAGACATTGATCAAAACTCCTTAAGAACTGATATCCATAATTACCGCCTTGGATTGCAGATAGGCGTCCAAGCCCTCCAGCCCCAATTCGCGGCCATATCCGCTTTGCTTATACCCCCCAAACGGGGTTTCGATTCCGACCACGGCAGGCGTGTTCACACTGACGGTTCCAGCCTGAATCTGACCGGAAATCCGGTGCGCCTTGCCGACATCCCGTGTCCACAGGGTCGCGGCCAGGCCATAGTCACTGTCATTGGCGGCGGCGATTGCGGCATCCTCATCGGGTACACGAATGACGGCCATGACCGGACCGAATACTTCTTCCTGGGCCAGCACATCACTGGATTTCACCTGATCGAAAATTGTCGCGGACACATAGGGGCCGGTGTGATCCGGGGCATCCCCGCCACAGACCAAAGACGCGCCTGCCTTCTGTGCATCCTGACACATCCCCAGAATTCTGGATTGTGCTTTGGTATCGATGACAGGGCCCAATTGCGTTGCAGGATCTGACAGGTCCCCGATCTTCAAGCCCGTAGCGATTTTCGCCAGACGGTCTACGACCTCATCGGCGCGGCTTTCACTGACAATAACCCGCGTGCGGGCGGCGCATTTCTGTCCGGCATGCCCGAAACACCCCGCTGCAGAGGCTGGAATCGCCTTGTTCAGATCGGCATCGTCCAGAATGATGGTTGGGGACTTGCCACCCAATTCCAGGGTAACGCGCTTGACCGTATCGGCGGCAATCCGGGCAACTTGTTTGCCAATTTCTGTAGAGCCGGTGAAGCTGATCTTGGTGACACGCGGATGGCGGACCAATGCCATGCCTGCGGCTTCGCCCGGTCCAGGCACGACATTCAAGACACCGGCGGGCAATCCGGCATCACTGGCCAGTTTCGCAAACAACAGGGCCGTCAGCGGTGTCAGGCTGGCAGGTTTCACAACCACCGTATTGCCCGCTGCTAAAGCAGGCGCGACCTTCCACACCATCATCAGAAGGGGGAAGTTCCACGGCACGATCAGGCCGCATACACCAAGAGGTTCACGACGAATGTAGCGATGCACCGTCTCCGCAGAGGCGACAACGCGCCCATCAATCCGGTCGGCGTAACCTGCGAACCAGCGCAGAGTCATGACCGCCGATACGATATCGATCCGCGCATCCGACAGGGGTTTGCCGGCATGATGCGCCTCCAGGGATATCCACTGATCCATCTCCCCGGCCAGACGATCGGCCATGGCATACAGCAGGGCCGCCCGGGCCGATGGTGCCATTGAACGCCAGGCGGGCCAGGCCTTTTCAGCGCTTGTCACAGCCGCATCGATCACATCGGCGTTTCCGGACCCAACGTCGCAAATCGTGTCGCCAAACTGTTTGCCATACACAGTCAAACGCGATGGGGACACGACAAATGCGCCATCGATGTAAACCGTACCCTCAGGATAGCGGGCCCGCAGATCCGCACTGGCAGTCATTAACGGCATGGCCTGGGCCATTGCTCTCTCCATTCTATCAACAGGATACGCGGTGCGTCTATTGTGAGTGCAGCGCGTCTATCAGGGACAAGACAACCGGCATTGGGCGACAGTCTTTCAGCAAATCCACTGCCGCCGCGCGATGATCCGGATCACCAAAAATCGATTCATGGGTGGCGTTTGGAAAGCCTTGATGACGCAGGGCCTCAACCACCATTGTCAGGATTTCCTGATCCATTGGCCCGTCGCGAACCCGGTCTTCCTCGATGAAATCTGCCATGCCGGACCTCTCACTCTTTAATCAATAGGTGTTGGGTCCGGGGCGCAAAACCCCAGACCCCACCTTGATTTACTTGGTATTCACAATGGTTTCGATTTTTTCGATCCCACCGACCTTATCGGCGTAACTGGCCCA
Organism: Rhodospirillaceae bacterium; assembly: GCA_002709955.1. Classification (GTDB taxonomy): domain Bacteria; phylum Pseudomonadota; class Alphaproteobacteria; order UBA8366; family Aestuariispiraceae; genus Pacificispira. Next base: position 169,059 of record PAQY01000022.1, on the reverse strand, counting down.
GAACGGTGCCATCGCCTTTTGCCATTCGGCGGTATCCTGTTCGACCACGGTTGCGCCCATTTCAACGGCTTTCGTCAGGGATTCTTCCTGTTCCCCAGCAGCCAGACCATTGAAATAGGGGATTGCTTCTGCTGCGGCTTCTTCCAGTGCCGCTTGTTGTTCGGGTGTCAGCGATTCCCAGAACGGCATGCTCATATACATCACGCCCAGCGCCCAGATATGGGATGTCCTGGCAAAGTTTGGCACAACTTCATACAGCTTCAGCGCCTGATAGCCCGACATGGTCATATCCATGTAATCCACCACACCGGTTTCCAGGGCATTATAGGCTTCTGTAATTGGAACCGGCGTTGGGCTGGCCCCCAGCGATTCCCACAGGGCAATGTGCAACGGGCTTTGAATAACTCGCATCTTCAAGCCATTCACATCACCTGGGCCGGTAATCTTGGCCTTGGAAATCACATGACGTGCGCCATAGGTGATGAAGCCAAAGGCTTTAAAGCCCTGTTTTGCGAACAGGTCCTTGAACTCATCCCCGATTGGACCGGCCATTACCTTGTCGATATGAGCCTGGTCGCGGAAGATGAAGGGCATGTCAAAAAGGGACGTTTCCGGAACCCATGTGGACATATTGGCCAGGGTCGATATCCCAGCCTGAATAGAGCCCAAACGGACGCCTTCGACTTCCTCTTTCTCACCACCCAAGGCACCGTCCGGGACGATGTTAAAGGTGATCTGACCAGGAATCTTCTTTTCGACCAATTCGTTCATCTTGGTCCAGATCTTACCCTGCGGCTTGTCTATTCCATAGATAACACCGACCGTGATCTGTGTCGGGTCGGCCTGGGCGGCCCCGGCCCAGGTCAGTGATAATCCCATCGCCGCGGCCAGCAACAGCCTTGGTCCTGTCTTCAATGTGCGTCTAACAAACATCCCTCTGCCTCCTTGTGTTGTACCTGTGAATATCTGGCTTTTCCGTCTTTACTGTCCTTGTAAAAGCCAACCAAGACCGAGCGATACTGCGGGCACATAGGTGATGATCGCCAAGGCAATCAACAGCGCACCCAGCAGGGGATACATCGCACGGAAAACCTCATGCACTGGCGTTTTCGATATCGCCGACGAGATAAAGACCAGCATGCCAACCGGGGGCGTCAGACCGCCCAGCATCAGATTGACCACCACGATCAGGCCAAAATGGATCGGATCTACGCCCATGCTGACCATGACCGGCATCAACAGCGGCGTTAAGATCAGGATCGCCGCGCCGATATCCAGAAACATGCCAAAAAACAGCATCAGCACATTGGCCAGCAGCAGCACGATATAGGGGTTATCCGACAGGCCCGTGATCAGGGATGATAGGGATTGTGGAATTTGTTCCGTCACCAGGACGAAGGTGAAAGGCGCAGCCGCACCGATCAGAAGCCCCACCATCGCGGCTTCTACCGAGGCCCCGCGTAAGGTCTGCCACAGTCCCAGCCAGGTGAATGTGCGATAGACCGCAATCCCCAGAATAAAGGCATAGGCAACCGCCAGAACACCGGCCTCTGTCGGGGTAACAATGCCGCCGCGAATCCCACCAATGATCACCACAGCAAGGCCCAGAACCGGCAGCGCCTTGATCCCGGCGCGCCCACGGTCGGCCCAACTGGCGGCCTGGTTAGCAGTCCCATACCCACGCATCCGGGCAATAATATAGATACACAGCATCATGCTGCCGCCCATCAGCAGGCCGGGAAGAACACCTGCCAGCCACAGACTGCCAACGGAAAGATTCGCGACCGATGCCAGGATCAACAGGGCGATAGAGGGTGGAATGACATTGGGCAATGTCGCAGCCGCCGCTGTAACAGCACAGGAAAAGCCCGGCGAATAGCCATGCTTGACCATCTGCGGCACCAACAGCTTCGTACCCAGCGCGGCTTCTGAATAGCTGGATCCGCTGATCCCGGCATAGAAACCGCTGGACACGATGTTTACCTGTGCGAAACCGCCGCGCAAATGCCCCACCAGCTTAAAGGCGAAATCCATCAGGCGCGATGTCAGCCCCCCGACATTCATCAATGCCCCTGCGGCAATAAAGAATGGGATGGCCAGCAACAGGAACTTGCTGGATCCATTCACCATGGTCTGTACCACCGCAGCAGGCGGCATTACCGCCCCGGCGGCATTGGCAACAAAGGCTGCGAAGATCATGGCAAACGCGACCGGTGTTCCAATCGCCATGGCGACCAGAAAGCTGACAATCATTGTTGCCCCAGGATCAAGACCCTTCAGGCTGACCAATCCGCCGGGCTGCAACAGGAAATACAGGCCGAAAGCAAGCGCTATGCTGATCACCCCGCGCCAGGGGCGTTTCCCTTCGTCCAGACCTTGCAGCGCCAGATAGAGAAGACCCAAGGCGCTGGTCACCGGGATCAGGGCAAATTTAACCCAACTTGGCAGGTTCAGCGCATAATTCACGCCACCGACCACATCAATCAATGTCATCCCGCCCAGCAACAACATCACCGTCGCATAAGCGATAATCAGATCGCTGAGAAATCCTGCCACTGTCTGCAACGGGGTCGGCAGGCGTTCGACCAGGAACTGGATCGACAGATGCGCCCGCCCCCTATGGGCCAGGGGAACCGCCAGAAAGATTACACCAATAAAAAGCCATTGCGCAGCCTCCCCACCCCAGGTCAGGGAGGCGTTGAACCCATAGCGACCAATAACATTGGCCAGAACGATCAGGATCAGCGCGATCAGCGCCAGCGTCGCCGCCCCGCCAATGACACTGTCGAAAAAACCCAAGACCCGTTGTGCCGCCAGTCGCAGTCCCGTTACCGGAGGTGTGCCGTCGGCATCCTGATCCTTTGAATATCCAGACAAAGCGTCATCGACCAACGGCATAGCCCAACCCTCCCCGTGGATTGGCTGCCGCCCGCATCCGCCCATCCGGGTCTCGCGCAGCGGCGGTCAGGCGACCTTCTGACCAATCATCACCAATGCTTAAATCATGTCCCCGATGCTTCAGATCATCGCAAACCTGGGACCCAAACCGGCCCTCCACTACCAGGCGACCGGGGGAGGCGTGACGGGGATAGAACGAATTGGGCCAATGTTCGCTGTGAAACGAAGGGGCTTCTATCGCTTCTTGAAGGCCGATATTATGCACCAGATGCCGAATCAGAAAGGCCGTTTGCCATTGATCCTGTTGGTCCCCGCCCGGTGTGCCACAGGCAAGATACCCCCGACCGGCTTTATCCAGGACAAGCGTTGGCGTCAGTGTGGAGCGCGGGCGTCGATCCGGCCCCAAACCCGATGGAGCAGCAGGGTCCAGCCACATCATCTGTGCCCGCGTTCCCAGGGGAAATCCCAGAGACGGAATAGCGGGCGACGATTGCAGCCACCCGCCAGACGGCGTTGCCGACACGATGTTCCCGGCTGCATCAATCACATCGATATGACAGGTATCGCCGCTGACACTGGCGCGATAGCCCAGTGCTTCAATCGATTGAACCGTCGGCTCCCCCCCGCCATAGGCGGCCAGCAATCCGGTTTCCCGTTTGCGGGCACAGGCGGCGGCGTAATCGATCGGTGCGCCACATCCTGCAATATTGCCTGGTCGCCAATCATTGCAGGCCCGCGCGGATATCTCGTCACGGCGCAAGGCCGCATAGTCTTGCGATAACAATCGGCTCATCGGGACGCGGGCTGTGTTCGGATCGCCATAGAATACTTCCCGATCCGCAAAGGCCAGCTTCAAGGCTTCGGTCACCCGATGCACAAATTCCGCCCCATTGGGGTCCAGCCCCGCCATCTCTTGGGCAGGCAACAAGGCCAGCGCTTGCAGCAGAACAGGCCCCTGCGTCCAGCTATCGCATTTCAGCACCTGATAGCCTGCATATTCCAGCGACAGGGCCGGTTCGAACCAGGCCCGCCATCCCGCCAGATCTGATCCCCGCAACAGGGCACCATTCACCTGACCAGACACATCCATCACTTCGGTCTGACGGCAAAAAGCATCGATTTCCTGGGCGATAAAACCATCGGACCATATCGCACGGGCGGCTTCGATCTGTGCCAGCCGGTCCGATCCAACCGCTTCTGCTTCATCCAAAAGACGGCGAAAAACGGAATGCAGTGTTGGATTGCGCAGCAACTCCCCAACCGCCGGAACTTTGCCATCGGGAAGAAACACCTGCACCGAGCTGGGCCAATAGCGTTGAAAGACAGACTGCGCCGCAGCCAGCGTGGCGTGCAGGCGACCATCCACCGGGACGCCCCGATCCAGATAGGTCAAAGAGGGTTCAATCACCGTGCGCAGCGGCAAGGTCCCCTTTTCCGCCAAAAGCAGCATCCAGGCGTCAAATGCGCCTGGCACCACTGCTGATAACAGGCCTGTTCCGGGAATACGGTCCAGACCCAGGGCGCGTATCGCCTCTATCGTCGCGGTTTTGGGCGTGGGGCCTTGACCGCACACGGCCTGCGCCTGTCCGTCGGCTGCGTCATAGACCAGCATGGCGACATCCCCGGCGGGACCATTCAAATGGGGGGCCACTGCCTGCAGGACAAAGCCGCCTGCCACCGCCCCATCAAAGGCGTTTCCGCCCAGTTCCAACATGCGCATCGCAGCTTGGCTGGCAGCGGCATAGGTCGACGTCGCAACGCCGAACCATCCCTGTACCTCTGGCCGTGACACCTGCATGCTCACCCCTCAGCCTATATTTGATCCAATTTTGAACCAATGTGACAAATTAGTGAACCAATAGTGACGCAATCCTAAAATAATTCCAACAGGAATCTGTCATGTAATCATTAAATTCGTCCGAACCCGGCTCAGATGGCTTAAAATCGCCTCTCTGGCCTGTTCCCCATCGCGCCGTACCAGAGCCTGAACAATCGCCGTATGGTCCTGTTGGTAAATCTGTCGACGCTCGTCCGTCAACCCGCGGCGCCTCAAGCCAAACCAGGCGGGGGATTGGCGCGCCTTATGGATCCCTTCAACAATCGTGATCAGATATTGGTTTTTTGACGCCTCAGCGATGGCGCGGTGCAGTTTATTGTCCCAATATTCAAATTCCGCCATGGTTTCCGATTTCGCACCGGCGGCGAGTATGTCTTCCATAGAGGCCAGTTCTGCATTGCTGGCACGGATCACCACCAACTTCGCCAGCAAGGGCTCAATCAGCAGGCGGGCTTCCATAACCTCTTCGGGGTTCACCGTACTGGCGTCAGGATCAGAAGCGCCCGATGCGCCAGGCGGCGCGCAGGCAAAGGTGCCCCGCCCAACATGGCGGTCGATCCAGCCATCCTTGACCAGTTGCAGCATTTGACGGCGCACTGTGTTGCGGCTGATCGCGAATTGATCCGCCAGTTCACGCTCTGTCGGCAATTGCGTTCCGGGGGGCCAATGCCCCTCCAGAACCTGCGTTTCCACAAATTGACGCAATGCCGCCAGGGCCTTACGGGCATGCCCCCGCATATCGGACATCGGATCACCCTTGTGTGGTGTGCGGTTATTTGGAATCACCAGGATCCCTTTATCGGCCTGTCGGCTAGGAGAGAGCGTGCAGGCGATGTGGTTCATCGTCAAGTGCTCTCGACGCCGTCCGACGGGCCGATAAAGGGACCAAAGGCGCTGTTTGTGGCGCTCCGGGCCGCGTCGCCTTCCGCTCGCGATGCCCCGCATCGCTTCGCGAAAAGCTCCTAACCGGAACACCGCAAACAGCGTCCTGGTCGATCCCAAATAACCACGCACCACACTAATGAACCATTACTGGACCATTTTGATCTATCTATCCGATAATTGCCACCGTTTCTTTAACCTGCATTCAGGACAAAGCATAATCCGACAGGGGACGAATGAAGATTATCAGCAAACCCGCAGCCCCCAGAAGTACCCGAACAGGGGCGTTTAGGCGCTGCTTCCAATAGCCTTCCTGCGCGACGACAAACAGGATCAGGCCTATCGCGGTGCATACTGTGGCCGTGATGATCCCGATCACACTGCCCTGTAAAAGCAATGCCTGATCAAAGACGAAGGCAAAGGGGATCAGGAAGGCACCGATGGCGATACGCACAGCCGCCCCTGCAATTTTCATTGGGGCTTCATCCGCGATCGCACTGGCGGCATAGGCCGCCACCGCAACAGGCGGGGTCAGGGCGGACATCACCGCAAAATACAACAGGAATAAATGCCCGGCCATCAGATCAATTCCCAGATCCTGCATGACCGGCGAAATCAGAACCGCCGCCAGAATATAGGCGCTGGGCGTTGGCATGCCCAAGCCAAGCAGGATGGTCAGCCCTGCTGCGACAATCAAAGAGATCAGGACATCCTGATTGGAAATCAGGAAAACCAATGTCCCGAATTTAGAGGCCAGCCCGGTCATGGTAATGCCACCAATGACCAGTCCCGCCGCCGCACAGGCCCCTGTGACCGCGACCATCTTAATGCAGGTATCAGACAGGATATCGAACACCTTGGCCGGGGTTAAACGGGTGCTGCGCCGGACCATGGACACCGCAAGAACAGTCAATGTCCCATAAATTGCGGCATAGGTGGGCGTATAGCCATTCACCAGGGCCCAGGTGATGACAACCAGGGGCACCAGGAACAATCCCCCTTCCTTCATGGTTTGCATCAGGGCTGGGATTTTTGACATATCCATCCCCTGCAGGTTTTCCTTACTGGCCCGCAGATGAACCTGCATATAGATTGGCAGATAGTACAGAATGGCCGGTATCAGGGCCGCGATGGCGATATCGATATAGGGAATCCCAATCTGTTCAGACATGATAAACGCAGCAGCGCCCATGACAGGCGGCACCAGGCTGCCCCCGGTTGAGGCCGCGACTTCAACACCCCCGGCAAAGGCAGAATTATAGCCCAACCGTTTCATCATCGGGATGGTGACCGACCCCGTGGTCACAACATCAGATGTTGGACTGCCGGATATCGTCCCATACAGACCAGAGGAGATAACGGCAATTTTTGCTGGGCCACCCTTTGACCCACCCGTCAGTGAGGCAGCGAAGTTGAAGAAGAAATCCGCCCCGCCGGTCTTGGACAGGGTTGTTCCAAACAAAACAAACAAGAAGGCATAGGTCGCCGCCACCCGGATTGGCACACCAAACAGTCCATCGGTGGTAAACACCATAATATCCAGGAAATGCTCCAGGCTGATCTCGCCATGCCCCAAAGGACCGGAAATTTTATCGCCGAACAGGTTATAGGCAATGAAGGCAAGAACAATGAATGTCAGTCCCAGGCCAACCGTGCGCCGCATCGCCTCAATCGACAAAATGATCAATGTCAGGGATGCCAGAATATCCAGGTCAGACAACGGATCCAGCAATGTGATCCGCTGTGAAATGGTATCACTTTCCGTTACGAAATAGGCCCCACAGGCAAAAGCGGCCGCCGCCAGAATCCATTCGTAAAAGGGAAACTTATCCGGATTGGACTTAGTTGTCGGCGTGATCAGGATGAAGGTTAAAACCAGCATCAAAGATAAAAATGTAATGGTCAGGGGTAAAATATCGGTTCGGGAAAACCCCGCCGCATAAATTGTCCAACCGGCCACAATGGCCGCATATAACTTGGTAACCAACGCCAGCGTCCCAACAGGGCGTCTGCGCAAACCGGTATCAAAAGCAATAGAGAGAAAAGACACAGCTGTTTTCCAAACCTGAGATGCGGATGTGAGGTTCTATTTCGGAAACCACGCCCCCGCCGACCCAAATTGGTTCAGCGGGGGCAGAAGTCCCAATTCAGATTATTGCAGACCCTTGGCCTTATAGACCGCAGCCGCCGCCGGGTGATACGGCGCAGCCGTTCCCGACGCCATCAGCTTGGCATCCAAAGATCCCATGGCCTTATGGACGCTGCTGACCTGATCGGCATGATCGGCCAATGCTGTCGCCAGATCCTCTACCATTTTCGGATCAGCATCTTCCCGCACGAAAAGCTGCGCGGAAACCGTCACCGTCAGCGTATCGTCCGGTGCCCAGTCATAAGACCCGCCCTTGATCACGAATTCACTGATATTCCATTCCTTGGCAACGGCATTGGCCGTTTCTTGTTGGACCGGCACCAGTTTCAGATCAATTGCGGAAGCCAGCTCCCGGATCGACCCATGGCCCACGAACAAAGAGTTCAGGATCGCATCCGCGCGACGATCACGCATCAATTCGCCCTGTTCCTTGGACGCGGCATAGGTCACGCCACCGCCCCAGGATTCAATGTTTTCAGGAGACGCGCCAACCGTTGTCAGCATCGTCGCCCCAATATCACTGACCACATTGCCTTTCCGATTCAACAGGATCTGGATCGGCAGTTTCTGGGTCGCGATGTCTTCCATCGTGTTGATGTTATGCTCGGCCGCATAATCCTTGTTCACCAACAATTGCATCGGTGCCCAGGTATACATAACCGCCAGGGTCTGCATGGAATTGACCGGACCCTTGAATGGCTCTGCCCCTGCCAGCGCTGATTTCACTTCAGCATCATGAATAATGGCGATGTCGCATTTCTTTTGGTCCAACTGCACGACATTGGCAAAACCGCCACCAGAGGTCTGATAGGTAACCGTCGAGCCAGGGAATGCAGCCTTGACCGCATTATCGACACCCGCACCCAGCAGAGACCAAAGGCCCCCCGGGCTGGCACCACATAAGGTTAAGTTATAAGCCGCGCTGGCCGGTGCAGATGTCAGTGCCGCCCCAGCAACGACCGACAATGCAAGCAGACTCGTTTTGATGGTTTTTCTCATTCTATCCTCCCAATTGAGCCCTTAATCCGGGCCATTTGTTTACCGCCGGAATATCCGGCCGGCTCTAGCGCCATCGGTTGTCCCGACGGACATATTCTTAGATGTCTAATCATTACCTTAGACCGGCTTTTTTAAGCCTGTCAATTTACCAAACGCATCCCTCTATAAACTGTAGGCCTCGTAAGTGGAGGGATGAAACAATTCTTCGACCGTTACACGCCGTGGCGACAGGCCCTGGCGGTGATGCTGTTCCAGAAAATAATCCAGAACCTTGTAATTGGGTGCCGCACCATAGGACCAGAAATCCGGACCTATCAGCGCCCTGGCCCGTTGCAGCGTATCTTCGACAAACGGCATCGTAACCTTTGTCGCGGATGTGTCGTCCAAGGCTGATTGCGACAGCGCTTTTGCCTGGGTAAAGGCCTTCTGGAATGCGCCAGGCAGCCAGGGATGGTCTTCAACCAAGGACCGGCGCAATCCCAATAAATGCATGATCGGGAATAGCTGTGTTCGTTTATAGTATTCTTCCGCGACCCCAACAGTATCTTCGAACAAGCGCCCGACGCGGGGATCGCCTTCGTTAAAGCTGCGCGGCCAGCGGGGACCGACAAAGGCATCGATCTCCCCTTCTGCCAGCATCTGGTTCAGGGTCGCGCCCTCCGGGGCCTGTTCCAGCTTTACCTCTGCGGGCAGATCAATTTTCAGCTTCTCCGGGCGACCAGCCGTATCCATGCCGCCCCGCACCCATTGGACATCCGACGGCTTCACACCGTATTCATCCTCAAGGATCGCGCGCACCCAGACATTGGCGGTCAATTGATATTCCGCGATACCGATGCGCTTACCAATCAAATCCTTCGGCGTTTTAATGCCCTTGGTCGTGTTGATGTAAATCGATGTATGACGGAAGGCCCGCGACAAGAATACCGGAATGGCAATGTAGTGGGGGTCGGGCCGCGTCAGGCTGACGACATAGGAGGAAAAGGAGATTTCCGACGCGTCATAGGCCTGATGGCGGAAGGCACGGAAGAACATCTCTTCTGGAACTTGCAACATGCAGACAGGATCAACGCCATCGATCTGCACGCGCCCGTCATAAATGGCACGGGTTCGGTCATAATCGCCCATCGCGATGGACAGCTGTAATTTACTCATATCTGACTTTTCCTCTCATCTTTACTGCGTACCGGTACCTGATGTTTCAGGCTGATTTCTTGTCTGGATTCTGATGATTGAATGATCGCATGACAGACTTCCAGACTGGCCAGCCCCCATCGGGCATCCTGAACCGGGGCCTGATCCTGGCCTACGGCGTCAACCAAAGCGTCCAAGACACCCTGACGCGGTACCCCCCCCAACGGGGTTGGCACAAAGTCCCGCTGTGTATGTCCATAGACCCAGACCCCGTCCGGCGTCAGGCGCAAGTCCGCCCCGTCACAACTGACCAGGATCGTTCCAAAATGCTCATTATGGGTGGGAATAGCGGGATCTGGAGAGGCCCCAAAAGTGCGCTCTGTTTTCAACCGGATTTCATCCTGGGGCGTTTGGACCGATTGCAGCGCCTTGCGGGCCTTGCCATAGGCTGTGGGGTCGGTGTCATGGCCCAATTCCCCGATCCAGTCACAGAATTCGTCACTGTTGAAATGGGCAAATCCAGAATAGGTCAGGCTGGCAAACGCCCCTTGGGCAAAGGTCAGGTGGGCGGAATAGGCGCATTCCGTGGGGCGTGTGTCATCCCATTGCCCGGTCGATGCGCGAACCGTGGAGACCATGCCCCCCGCCAGCAAGCGCACAATATCGATCTGGTGCACGCCCTGGCTGAAAATCACGCCGCCCCCTTCCGATGTCACCAATTCTTCCGGTCGACGGGGACGATACAGAAAGTCCGTGTAATTCAGCGCATGCACCATGCGCACCTGGCCCAGGCTGCCATCCTCGATCAAGGCGCGGGCTTTCAGGACCGGCGCGTCGAAGCTGTGGCTGGGCCCGACAATGACAATTTTCCCGGCGCGCTCTGCTGCCTGGGCAATCGCCTCCCCATCTTCCACAGTGACGCATAGTGGCTTGTCCAGCAGCACATGCTTGCCCGCCATCACAGCACAGGTGGCATGGGCGCGGTGCATCTGATGTGGCGTTGCAATATAAATCGCATCCAGTGTCGGGTCTTCGCACAAGGCCTCAACACTGTCATAGGCGACACCGCCAAAGCGCTGCACGAAGGCGTCTCGCGATGATTCCCGAGGCGCCGCACAGGCGGCCAATTCTACCCTGGGATCCTTGTCGAAGCTGGGCAGCATCAGCATGAAGGCGCGGCCCAGACCCGCCACGCCCAGCCGGATCGGGGGATCACAGGTCAAGGGTCAGATCCCCTTCTTTGGCCCTGGATACGCAAATCATGATGCAGGATGATTTTTCCTCTGGCATCAAAACCATGTCGCGATGATCAACCACTCCGGCGCTGTAGCGTGTCTTGCACGTGCCACAGGTGCCGCTTTCACAGGAACTGACGGCAGACACGCCGGCCTCTCGCACTGTCTCAAGGATCGTGCGATCTGCCGGTACGGTCAGGGTCTTGCCAGATTTGGACAGATGAACCTCAAAGGCCACATCATCGGCGCGCACGACTTCTACCGGTTTGAAATCTTCAAAGTGAACCGCGGATTCCGGCCAATGTCCGGTCATGCCGCGCACTTCCTCCATCAGGGGCTTTGGACCACAGCAATAGATATGTGCATTTGACGGGCGCTCAAAATGATCCCAGAAGTCATAGACCTGATCCAGATCGCCCCCATCATGATGAATGATTACATCACCGGTAATCTCATCAGAGTGCAGCACATCCAAATACGCCGCCTGTTTTGCAGAGCGTGTGCAGTAAATCACCTGGAACGGTTTTCCCTCGGCACTCAACTGACGCGCCATGGACAGGATTGGGGTGATGCCGATACCACCCGCGATCAACACATAGTTTGGTGCGTCCACCAGGGGAAAGTCATTGCCAGGCTGATCCACCTTTAGCGTGGAACCAATCTCGGTTTCTTCGACCATCGACCGGGACCCGCCGCGACTGTCTGGCTCATGCTTAACGGCGATGACATAGCGATGACGTTCCGTGCAAATATTGCTCAGCGAATAGTGTCGCATCGCCTTGCTGGGCGTTTCCAGCGACAGATGCCCGCCCGCCGTAAAAGGCGGCAGGTCTGACCCGTCCGCAGCGGTCAGTTCGAACTCCCAAATGCCCTCGGCAATTTCCCGTTTGCCGCGGATCACCAAATCCATCATGCCAGAACGCCCATCCGTAACTATTTGTTTTTATAGCGTATCACCTCATTCCGGGTGATGCGTTTCCTCAGCTCTTAGAAACACTCTAGACGGAAAGACCCGATTGCGCTAGTTTTTCTTAGATATCTAATAATAAAAATGTTGGAGGACACGAGATGCTAACATCAGAAGAAAATGATCTGCTGTGTCGGGTCGAAAATGACGCCCCGATGGGACACTTGATGCGCCGCCATTGGATCCCGGTCTGCATGTCGGAAGAAGTTGCCCAACCAGATGGCGCGCCCGTGCGGCTGCGCATCCTGGGTGGGGAATATGTCGCCTTTCGGGACAGCGAAGGTCGGTTGGGGGTTCTGGACGGCCATTGTCCGCATCGTGGCGCGCTGCTGGCGCTGGGCCGCAATGAAGACTGTGGTCTGCGGTGCCTGTATCACGGCTGGAAAATCGATGTCGAAGGCACCGTCCAGGAAATGGCGTCAGAGCCGCCCGAAAGTGCCCTGAAAACAAAGGTGAAGCACAAAGCCTTTCCAGTGCAGGAGGCTGGCGGCTTCGTCTGGGCCTATCTGGGGCCTCGCGACGCCATGCCAGCCTTTGAACCGCCCCCCTTTGCCGCGGATCCCTCGGCACAGGTCAGCATTCTGAAAATCAAAATCCCCTGCAATTGGGCGCAGATTCAAGAAGGGCAGATCGATTCCGCCCATTCCTCTTCCCTGCATTACTCAGATATGAAACCAGCGCGGGTTGGTGGCGCGGAAGCGGATGATAAAAGCTGGTATCGTCCCTCGACCGACAAATCGCCGAAACTGCAGATTGAACGGACGCCCTATGGCTTTCACTATGCGGCCATTCGCCGGCCCATCAAGAATGCCGCGACCCATAACTATATCCGCGTGACAGAGTATCTGGCACCCTTTGTCTCCCTGATCCCGCCAAACAATATTTATAATGTCGCCAGCATCAATGTCCCGGTCGATGACACAACGACGATGTTTTACTTCATCGCCTGGGGCAACCCGGAGACCTGCACCCCGACCGACGAATGGCGACGCTTCTGCCATGCGGTTCCAGGGGTGGATTTGAACCCTGACTGGTCCCCGATCCGCACATTGGAAAACAATTTCCTACAGGATCGCGATGCAATGCGTGGAGAGGACAGCTTCACCGGCATTCCCGGCATTCCCAATCAGGATATCGCCATGTGGGTCGGCATGGGTCCCATAGCGGATCGCAGCAAGGACATTCTTGGCGCATCCGACATGGCAATTGTTGAATTCCGCCGCCTGATGGTCGATGCCGCCCAAGCCATGGCAGAAACCGGCGAAGCTTTTGGCGTCGGTGCCACCCTGCACGGCGTTCAATCCTATCAGGAAGTTATGCCCAAAGAAGTAGACTGGCGCACCAAAGTCGCCCGGGAAAGCCAGGCAGCAGAGTAAAGAGACGAGGGAACATCAGACCATCCACATCCAGGGGGGGCTGCCAGCTTTAAACTGTCACCCCGGACCGTGATCTGGGGTTCAAGGCGGTGGGCAGCAGTTGTGCGGTTGGCGCTGGATCCGGTTTTGACCGTCAATACCAATTCCAACCTGGCGCGCGCCATTGGTGGCCTATTACTCGGCCGCCAATGTGCTTTCGCGCTTACCGTCGCCTTCGATTTCTGGGATCAGGGGGATTGGTACGTTATAGGGGGCGACGTCTTCGCGAATTTTGCGTAAGGCCGCTACGATGATATCGACCTCTTCATCGGGATGGGTGGCGCCCAGTCCGTATTCTGTTGCCAGGGCGCGGGCGCGGGCGGAGCGTTGACGCTCCTCTTTCGGCAGGTTCACGACGGAATAGACGCCGTTCAACAGGCTGCCCCGCAGTTTTTTCGCAAACTTTTCCCCCAGCAGGACTTTTTCGTCCTGGCTTAACTGCTCAAAGAACCGACGCATCAGGATGCGGCCGAATTGAATATGCCGGGCTTCGTCGCGCAGGATCAACTGACAGGCCTTGCGGATTTCGGGGAAGGTCGCGTTTTTGTACCGAGCAGTTAACAATTCGCCGGACAATTGTTCGAACAGTGTGTTGACCGCCATGCCCGCATAGAAGGACATCTGCTTTTCTTCCGACTCCGTATGGAATTTTGGAATGATCAGTTGGAAATAATCACTGCGGGGTGTTGGCTGGTATCCACCCAGGGCATCGGCGATGCGGAAGGATGCTTCATGATGGCGCAATTCTTCCATGATGAAGTTCGCCACATGCTGCTTCACCTCAAAGGGCAGGTGCTCATAAATCGCCTGGCGCAGCCGCTCCGCACCATAGGGTGTCGCGCCATGTTCCATCCAGGCCCGCAGCGACCACCATTCCGCGCCTGCTTCCCTTACCTCAGCCGGCAGGGATGCAGTTTCTTTTGCCAATGCCGCCCAATCAATATCCTGGGCCGGGTCCCACGCCATATCGCGCGCCTGCAGGCATAACTGCCAGATATCATCATAGTGCAATTTGCCAACGACCGGATAGGGATTGGGGTTCTGAACAGTTTCTTCCAGCATTGAGGCTTCCATCGCACGGCTCCCGGTGTCAAAACAGTGATCATGAAAAGGGCTGGATTGCCCTTTGATCAATTAGTATAGTCTTATAGACTAATTCGTCTAGAGGGATTCTTTAAGGTCATACATTTCAGGAGAAAATGTGCGTGTCAGGATTTAATGGCGTAAGCCAGATCGACAGGAATTCACCAGTTCCCTTGTTCCTGCAGATTCGACAGGCATTACTGGCGGATATCCGTAGCTGGCCGGATACGGCGGCACAGTTTCCTACCGATATGGCCCTGGCCCAGCGTTTCAAAGTCAGCAAGATGACGGTACGCCAGGCGATTGATGATCTGGTCGAAGCAGGCCTGCTGGAACGGCATCGCGGGCGCGGTACCTTTGTGACAGATCGCGCCTTTGTTGAACAATTAGACCCTGTCTTGGATATTGATCAGCAATATGCCGCCGCCGGGCACAGCCAGACAACGCGGGTTTTAAGCTTTGACCGCCGCGCGATGACGGAGCGTGAGCGGAAACTTTTCGGGCCGCAATTGGGCGAGACGGTGGTTCATATCCGCCGGTTGCGATCCGCTAATGGCCTGCCACTGGCCCTGGACGAGCGTATCATGCCCGCCGTCATTGCCGACCAGGCGGGTTTTACCGCCGATAATGCCGCACAATCCATCATTGCCCGGTTGCGGCGCGCGGTACCGCTGGCCCGTGCAAAATGGCAAATGAGCGCCCTGTTGGCCGATAAAGACCTGGCACTGAATCTCAGCATTCAACAGGGGGCTCCGGTGCTAGAACGGGCAATGACCTATCTGGACCCAAAGGGCGCTATTCTCCTGACGGGGCGCAGTCTCCATCGTGGTGATCTTGTCAGTTGCGCATTTGAGCTTCCTTTGGACTCAGGGGACCTGAAAGGTTTGCAGGAACTGACACGCGGTGAAACGGCATGATCATTAGGTTTAAGGGTTGGACAGACATCGCCGCTCCTTTAGTGTGGTGCGCGGTTATTTGGACTCACCAGGATCCCTTTATCGGCCCGTCGGACGGCGTCGAGAGCCCTTGACGATGAACCACATCGCCTGCACGCTCTCTTCTAGCCGACAGGCCGATAAAGGGACCAAAGGCGCTGTTTGCGGCGCTCCGGGCCGCGTCGCCTTCCGCTTGCGATGCCCCGCATCGTTTCGCGAAACGCTCCTAACCGGAGCGCCGCAAACAGCGTCCTGGTCGATCCCAAATAACCGCGCACCACACTAGGGTCAGATATCGGTTACGGTAATATCTGACCGGCAATCCTGAGTGAAAGTGAGTTTATGTCGGTTTTTGATTACAGTCTGGACAATGCCCGACAGAAAATTCTGGATGGCGGGCAGGTTGTTGCGGTTATGGTGCCTGATGATTCTCTCGCCGCCCATTACATAAACCCTCTGCCCCGATATGAGGAATGCTATAGTCTAAGTCGGTTATGTTTATTGGGGGACAAGTTCTGGGGATTGACCGATGGGGAACACCTTCTGTACCAAACGCAAAAGGGTATCTCTGACCCGCTTCATTTTGGCTATACGAACAGCGCACCGCTCTATTTTTCAGCCGCGCGTAAGTTTTTCGAAACTGCCTTGCGGGATCAGACCCAGCAACTGACCCTATGTAGTTTACGTCAATATAGCGAATTCAAGTTTGTTGTGAGGGACCCGCTTCAAAAAGTCTGGGATTCCGACGACCGCAATAACCTTGAAGCGTTGCGCAAGGCGATCCAACAGGGCCTTTCATTTCGCCTGGTATTTGAGGCTGATACTGGTCTGGTCTATTCCCTGCCGGTCGACCTGCCGATGCTGTTTTATGAGAAGGGCGATCTCAGCATCACGACCAAAATATCGTATTTCTATGATTTCTGTTCAGATCCAATGTCTTTGATTGATGCCCTGCGTGCAAAAAAGTCAGACTTCGAAACCGATCTGAACCCGCTTTCTATCAAGGCAACAATAACTAGTGGCGTCTTCCCCGCCTATTTCAATCTATTCCTGGACGGCAGTTATATCGGCGTGCCGGAGATACTTTCAGGGGAAAAGAAATCCTGGAAGATGGCAAGATTGTTCAGCTTTTAATCCCTTTATGAGATGAAGGGCAGGGGCGTCGTGCTTAATTTACGATGATCCCCATCAATCGAGATCGACAGGTCCTTCGATTCTGGTGTGATGCGGATATCGACCAGTGCGATCCCGATATTCTTTTGCAAACGAGGAGAATAAATAACCTCACTGGCATAGCCAATGGGCGTTTCGTTTTGGAACAGTGTGATCGGGTGCTGGTTCTGGGTGATGGTGTCGCCGTCGATGATGATACCCACCCGGTGACGCTTGATGCCGTCCTTCTGAATTTTTATCAAAGCATCGCGACCGACGAAATCAATCCCAGAGTCAGTGCTGACAAGGGCCCCCAGTCCCACTTCGAATGGATTGGCGGGATAGGTCTGAAATCGGCAATCCGCACCAAAGGACAACTGCCCGCTTTCAATCCGTTCAGCATCATTTGGGGCACCGGGACCAATACCATGCGGCTGACCGGCCGATTTAACAATCGCCCACAAATCCGCACCGCGCGTTTGATCCATCAGATACAGCTCAAACCCGCCCTGTTTTGACCAGCCGGAGCGGGCAAGGACCAGAGGAATGCCCATCAGATGGGTCTCCCGGAACATGAAATAGCGCAGGTCTGCCACCCAATCGCCAAACAGATCGCGGACGACGTTCAGTGCCTTGGGGCCTTGAATGGCCAATGGGGAAACATCCGGCTCAAAAACCGCAGCATTCAGTCCCCGTTCCCGGGCGATTGCCTTGGCCCATAGCTGGATGTCACTATCGGCAATCGACATCCAGTAGCGATCTTCAGACAGTTTCAACAAGACCGGATCATTGATCAGAATACCGTCATGGTCACAGACCGGGACATAACGTCCCTGACCAATCGTGGTTTTAGAAAGATCGCGGGTGGTCAGATACTGCGCCAATTCTCCGGCCTGGGGGCCCTGTATTTCAACCTGCCGCTGGGCGGCGACATCCCACATACAGACCCCATGGATCAGCCGGTCATATTCGGCATCAGGGTCCCCGAAATTGCCAGGGATATACATATGATTATAGACGGAAAAACTGCGCACCCCATCCGCGACAGTTGCGTCAAAATAGGGGGATTTCCGAATGTTCGATCCAATGCTGACCGCAAATGTCACACTATATCCTTTATCTCAAAACCAACACTTTATGACTCGCCCCGACGCTTTCTTTCTGCGTCGTCCCATGCCGCCAGTGCCTGATAGGTTGGCACAAAGCCAAGCCCTTTGGTGGCATCGGAAGAAATCGCATCCTGGGACGTTACGACATCCACAACGGCAGGCGCATTTGCCAGCGCGCGCTCGATCGCACCTTTCAAATTATCCGCATGCTCAACACGCTCCCCATATGCACCCAGCGCGCGGGCCATTCCAGCATAATCAGAATGGCGCAGCGTTGTCCCGACCACGCGGCCCCCATAATTATTGTCCTGATCAAACCGTTCAATGTTCCAGGCAGCATTGTTAGAGATAATAAAAACGGCCTTGCAGTTATGACGGACGGCGGTATCGATTTCTATTGCATTGATGCCAAAGGCCCCGTCGCCACTGACACAAATCACCTGACGATCCGGACAGGCCAGGGCCGCCGCATTGGCAAAAGGGGCACCGACGCCAAGGCAACCAAAAACACCGGCATCCAGATATGTCTTCGCCTCCAGACCGACACGCGCGAAGCTCAGAAAATCGCCGCCATCGGCGACGGCAATGTAGCTTGGATCGGCACATTCCCGGATGGCTTCGAAAATTGCCATCGGGTGGATCTTTCCATCAGATCCGGTTTTAGGCGCTGGTGTGGCCGCCCCTTTGGAAATCCGTTCGCGATGTTTTGCCTGCAAACCTGACAGCCATACATTGTCTCTATCCCCTGGATCATTTCCCAGCGCATCGGTGATGGCCTGCAATGCCAGATCAACAGATGCCAGGATTTCGGGCGTACCCCGTCGATTATCGATCAATTCCCCTGGTGTGGCGGCAATGCGCAGGAATCGGGCGTCCGGGAAAACCGCTGGCGACCCAAAGCCAAGCTGATAGTCCAGCTTGCGGCCCAGGGTGATCACCAGATCCGTCTGGCCCATCGCCGCGGCACGGACCGCCCCAACGACGGAAGGGTGATCGGTTGGCACCAGTCCACGGCTTTCCTGGGTGTCCAGATACAGCGCACCGGACGCATCCAGGAAATGTATCAGGGCGGCATTTGCCCCCACGGCCCCCCGGCCACTGACAACCAGCGGGCGACGGGCGGCGCGAATGGCCGCAACGGCGTCTTCAATCGCGGTCCGGTCTGGGGCGATCCGTCGGCGGGGTTTGGGGGCCAGCCAATCCTCCAGCACCAAAGCCGGTGGGACAGACACGCGCAGCACATCCGTTGGAAATTCAATATAGGCAGGCCCGGCCTCCCCCATATCACCCATGGCGCGGGCGATGGCTTCATCCAATTCCCGCAAGGCCTGTTCAGGCACCCGCGCGGTCCGGGAGTAGCGCGCGACCGGGGCCATGATATCGACATGGGGGATATCCTGCAGCGGGCCCATATTGGTTTGTGGACGGGGTGGACAGCCCCCGATCAGCAGCACCGGGACCCGCGCCAGATGGGCATTGGCTATGCCGGAAACACAGTTTGTGACCCCCGGGCCTGCGGTCGCAAGGCATACACCCAGTTCGCCGGTCAGTTCAGCATGGGCATGGGCCATGTGAACCGCAGCCCCTTCGTCCCGGACATCGACGATCTGCACGCCATCCTGTGCCAAAAAATCCCAGATCGGCTGGATGTGACCGCCTTGCAATCCAAACACACGGGTCACACCCCGGCGCACCAGCGATTTTGCGATCCAGGCGGCGACACTGTGTCGGTCGGTATTCAGGTCTTCCTGTATTTTTGGATCAGGGTTTTTCATGATAGTTCCTCCCACCGCGTTAACTGCGGCCTTTATTGAATATTTCGCGCAGGGTGCGGTGCAGGATTTTTCCCGTCGCATTGCGGGGCATTTGGTCCGGTGCCAAAAAGATGATCTCACGCGGTCGTTTGAATCCGGCCAGATGTCCCCGCGACCAATCGATCAATGTCTCTGCCGTGTGGGTCGCGCCATTGTCCAGAACCACGGCGGCGACGACACGTTCGCCCCATTTGGGGTCCTCTATGCCAAACACCGCAACATCACGCACATCAGGGTGCTTGATCAGGGCCTGCTCAACCTCTGAGGGATAAACATTTTCACCCCCGGAGATGATCATGTTCTTCTTGCGATCCAGCAAGCGGATGAAACCCTGTTCATCGCGCATGGCGACATCACCAACGCTCAGATAGGGGCCGCGCATAGCCTCTGCGGTTTTCTCTGGTAGATTCCAGTAGCCATCGAACTGATAGGGGTTACAGCTAAAAAGCTCCCCGGCTTCGCCATCCGGGACGTCCTGGCCGTTATCATCCAACAGCCGGATCGGCGCAGACCCGACAACTTCCCGCCCGACCGTTCCCAGATGATCAAATTGCTCATGGGGGTGCAGCATGGTGACCCATCCGGATTCCGTTGATCCGTATAACTCAAAAAGGCCGGAATTGGGAAACATCTCCATGATCCGTCTTTTCGTCTCCGCGAAAGACGGCGCAGAGGAAATCAGCAATTTTTCGACATTTGTGGTGTTGCCACGCTTCCCAGACGGGATATCCAGCATCATTGCATAATGCGTTGGCACCAGAGAGGAGAATGTCGCCTGGCCCAG
The DNA here is from genome assembly GCA_002709955.1 of Rhodospirillaceae bacterium. Lineage (GTDB taxonomy): Bacteria > Pseudomonadota > Alphaproteobacteria > UBA8366 > Aestuariispiraceae > Pacificispira. The sequence continues at coordinate 148,666 of PAQY01000022.1, read as the reverse complement.
CGCCTTCAGGCACAGTTCAGGATCAAAGCTGGGGCGGGAGAATATCGTAATCCTCCCACCGCAATACAGGAATGCGGTAAAAAAGTTCAGAGAATTCGCATGGCACATCGGCATGACCAACAGGGCATCATCCTGGCGGTGCAGATGGAATTCAATATCGGTCATCAGGGCCAACATCGCCATGCCCCGATGGCTGCGGATCGCCCCTTTCGGATTGCCCGTCGTGCCCGATGTGTACATCAGGCACCAGGGGTCATCGGGCAGCACCATCGCCTTTGGTTCCGTGTCGCTGGCCGCAGATAACAGATCTTCATAGCCGCGATACCCAGCGCGCGGGGTCCCGCCAATCAGGATGAACCGATCCTCCGGGATGTGGATATCCGCCCGTGCCGCGTCCAGTGTTGGCAGTAATGCGTCTTCGACGATGACAGCTGCAGCGCCACTGTCATTGATGATAAAGGCGGCCTCTGTCCCGGTCAGTCGGAAGTTAATCGGCACGGGGATCAATCCAGCCTTGGCCGTCGCGGTATAGATTTCCGCCCATTCCAGACGGTTATAGGCCAGCACGGCGACCCGGTCACCTTTTGCTAGGCCCAGGCCGATCAGGGCATTTGCCAAACGGCAGGCCCGCGCATTCCATTCCTGATAACTCAACGACCGTTCCATGTCCCGTGCGCCGATCTCGGTGGGGCGCAGTCTGGCATGGGCGCTCAATATCTGACCCGTGGTCAACAGGATTGGTGTCATGATTGCACCCCTACAGCATTGGTGTGTTCGGCGTTGGTGTGTTCGGCATGTTCCGCCGCCGCCCGGGACAGCTTACGCGCGGCCGTATCGATATGGGACTGTGCCAGGGAATGGGCCCGGTCCGGGTCACCCGCGATGACGGCCTCTGCAATTTGTGTATGCTGGTCCCAGATTTCGGGCGGTGGTTCGGCATGGCGCAAAACATCGGCCATGACACGGCGCAAAAACCGCCAATGCGGCTCGGCAGACTCTGCCAGAACGGCATTGCCTGAAAAGGCATACAGGCAGGTATGAAAGGCCTCATCCTGTCGGATCTGGTCACTGAACGATGCCGCACGCACCGCATCGCGTCCCGCTGTCAGAATGCGGTTCAGCTTGTCCTGGACCACGTGCCGGCTGGTCTGGTGATCCCGCACCCGTTGCGCCGATGATCGCGCGGCATAGGCATCCAGCACGGCGCGGATGTCATAATGGTTGTTCATGCGCCCCAGATCCAGCGCCGCCACCTTCAGCCCGCGCGTCCCGATCTCCTCCACCAACCCGTCGGCCTTCAACAGCGCCATGGCCTGCTGCACCGGCTGGCGCGACACGCCCAAATCAGCGGCCAATTGCTCCTGAATCAAATGCGCCCCAGTCGGCAACCGCCCGTCCAGAATCTCATCCAGAATCGCGGAATACACCCGTTCCGTAAGCCCAACTGTCTGCGTCAATGGTTTCATCTTGTCCACATTTAGAATTCTGAATTCAGAATTCAATAATGGAATGTGATGTGGTGGTCAAGGGAGGATTAAGGGGCAGAGTATGGTGCATTGGGTCAAGGAAAGAGTTGGCCATCGTCAAATAAATTTTTGAACGACAATGGATTTATTAGAAGTTGGCAATGAATATGCGAAAGTCATTCAAGTTTCTGTCCAAATTATTTCTCACATTTTTGCCTGAGGCCCAAACAGCCAGTTTTCAAAGCGTAATAAGTCGTGCAGTCTTGGAATATTATTAGAATAAACTGTTAATTAGGAGTGAGGTGGAATTCATGAAAAATTTCCCTTCAATACGTGAGCGAGCACTAACACTTTTTGTGAATTCGGCTGTCGCATATGCGCTCTTCGTGACTGTAACAGGAGTTTGGTTGCCAACGGGTGCAGCGGAATCTGTTTGGATACTATGCGCTATACCATATTGGTTTCTAAGCTTGTTTTCTGCTCCATGGTTTTTACCGCCAAGGGATGTTGTTGCCTCAGGTATAACTTCCCTCTTACTCCTTACTACGATGGATATTGGAACACAGGCGCAGTTTGCAGCGGAGCTGGAGCAAATCAAGGGCTGGGGAGCTGCATACACAGTCTTAGTAGTATTTTTAGCCATTGTGGCTTTGTTTCTTCATGACAAAGACCAGAGGTCATCAATAGGGCGGTTTGCCTTCAAGCTAACAAACACATTTGGTTGCGGTGAGATCCTTTTTTCTCTCCCTGCGGTGATCAGTATCATCGTCGCATACCAAGCCTCATTTGCAGCGATGGCATGGTTACTCCTTTTCTGGTTGACCATAATGATCGCTAAGCCAATCGAGCGCATTGTGTCTGCAGTTCGGCAGTTAAACGACGGTAGCAAGAGTGAAAAACAAATGCCAACGGTTGGTGTTATCAGCCGAGTAGACCACCCAAATATTATTCGCGTGAAACTTTCCTCGGCTAATGCGTGGAAACCAAATTGTCTCTTCACCGCCAGCATGCCAGACGGGAGTCAGCGATATGCAGTATCTCTCTTCTCACAAATTCAAGGGATTGAAGTTGTTGGTACCGGGCTTTGCGTTGCTGAAGCACAAGAGATGATCTCATTGCCCGCTGGCTCTGTGTGCCGTAGCCACGATGATAAGAAAACCGCCGAGTTTTTGGCAAATCTAAGTGGATCGGTAAGTTCTCGTTTAGTGGGGTTTGTTGTAGAAAATTCCAACATTGGAGTAATCGCCTTTGAAATTGCCGCTAACGCGGAAATCAAAGAGGGAGATGTTGTCTTTGTAAGATTATCCAACGTAGATGTTTTCTATCAAATTATTGGAGCAGAAACATTCGAAGAAAGTTTCGATCAAAATCCGCGCGGAACGCATGTGGTGCGGGCATCTCAGCTTGGTGTTTATTCTGCTAAAGATGGCTTTACGAAGTACGCTTGGTTGCCAAGTATGAACATTCCAATTTTCTCTGCAGAGAGTCGTACATTTCAAAAGCCGCACCAAACTGCCAGAGAGTTCGCGATAGGGAAAGTGCCTTCGACAAATATCGAAGCCATAGCAAACATCGATGAGTTAGTGGAATACCACTCCGCTGTTCTTGGAGTAACGGGAACAGGAAAGACCGAATTAGCGCTCGATATTGTTCGGGAAGCTGTAAAGAATGGAGTGAAAGTATTTTGTGTAGATTTCACTGGTGACTACAAGCATCGACTTAACGAGTTGAATCCATGCTATCCCGCCCCAACCAAAGAAGAAGCCACAACACTAGAAGCAAAATTGTTTGATGTCGAAACAGGTAAATACGGTGCCCCAGAGGAGAAGAAAATTCTTAAGGAGGGACTCGATATTCTGCGTGAATCAACGAGAGAACAAATAAACACCTTCTTAAAAAGTAAATCAGAATTCTTAGCAATATTTGAACTACCTGACATTACAAACACGAAGGCGTCTCTTCGACTTACGGAATTATACCTCTCAAGCATAATGGAATGGGCACGCGCAAACAGGAGAGCTCGAAAAGTATTGATAGTTCTGGAAGAGGCCCATACAATTATACCGGAAGTATTTGGGTCAGGATTTGATGCGGATACGCAGTATGTTGTCAGTAGAATTGGGCAGATTGCCCTACAGGGTCGAAAATATGGGGTGGGTTTAATGGTAATAAGTCAGCGCACCGCTCTTGTAAGCAAAACAATACTGTCACAATGCAATACATTCTTGACCCATAGCCTAATTGATCAGACCAGCTTAACTTTCCTTGAGAGCGTTTACAGCGCGCAACACACGCGTTTGATTCCAAATCTTGGCCGGTTCGAGTTTCTCGCATACGGAAAGGCAATCAAAGCTGAAAGGCCAATTATACTTCGCCGAGATTTCGATCAAAAAAAGCTTGATGCTAGCTTGGCGCTCTCAATGCCATTGTCCGATAGCGAAAAAGATGAAAATAATGATAGTAAAGAAGATCGAGATGTATACGTAGAAGAGCCGAAAATCTAAAACCGAACAGTGTTTCGGGTTCTCGATTGATACTTTTTATGAGGATGGTTTTAAATTGGTGTAAAACCAACAAAACTAAGGATTAAGAAAATTGAGTCTATGTTAGGAGGAAAGTTGCGGCAGATCAGGGGTTTGTACTCAGGACAAATAGATTATGATGCTCAGTCCTAACGACCTGAGCAACCAACTCACTTTCTCGTGCGGTTGAGTATTCCAGTGCCATGCAACCCTCAGGCCTTGCGGATTTCGCACCAGGAGCAGCGAAGCGCGATGGAGCCGCTGATTGGGTCCCGGTGTTCGGTTGAGATCGCCTGATTGAAATTGGTTGCCAGCCTGTCGCCGTCCGGATTGGGGGAATCGTCGTGGGTGCTGACCGCCCAGCCATGCTGTGCAAAGACAGCGTCCGGGGCCAGTTCCTTGGTTGGCTTGGCCCGGGCGATGAAGCGGCCAGTCTTGGTGGAAATCTCCACCCAGTCATGCAGCGCGATCCCATAGGCGTCTGCCGTTTCCAGCGACAATTCCAGAACCGGGTCCGGGGTCAGCCGCCGCAGCGAGGCAATATTGCGTCCCTGGGAATGGCAATAAGTGATGGTCTTGGCAGAGCCGAGGCGCAATGGATAGGCAGCATCGGTTGGGGCGGGCAGGGTCTCTGCTGCCAAGGACGGCACCGGGTCATATCCGTGCTGCAACAACTGTTCGGAATAGATTTCCAGCCGTTTCGTGGGGGTGGCGAAACCCGCTTCCAGATAGGCAGACAGTTTCACACTGACGGGCAGCGTGACCCCTTCGGGATTGGCCTTCAGATCCTCCAGATCAATGCCTGACGGGGCCAGAATATGGGCATGTCCCTGATCGGCGTCACAGTCGAACATGACATCGGCCAATCCCAAACGCCGGGCCAGGTCCAGCACGATATCCGTATCGCTGCGGGCCTCACCAATCGGGGGAATGATGGCGGGCCTCAGTTGCACCTTGCGCAATCCGTCCAGGCTGACATCAAATCCGGGCCTCAGGCCTTCGCGCTCCCACGAGGTTGCGACCGGAAGAACGATATCCGCATAGTCGGCGGTGGCATTCAGGAAGAAATCTGTGTGGACGTGAAACTCAAGCTGATTGAAAGCTTCCTTGGCCTTCTGTGGATCGGGCTGCGCCGCCAACAGATTGCCGCCAAAGGAAATCAGTGCCCGCACCGGATAGGGTTTGTGGGTCAGGATCGCGTCATAGACATCGCTGGCCGTCACCCAGCCCTGCCTGCCGGGGCCAATGGGGCGCGCTTCCAGGCCCAGTGCCTTGGATCGTTGCGCATCGGTCAGCAGGTCCTGACCTGAAATATCATTGAACCGCCCGGCACCGCCCGGCACATTGCCGCCCGCGCGGCCATAGCTGCCGGTCAAGCCATACAGAATGGAAATCGCGCGGTCGGTCTGGCTTGCCGTCGCACTCTGCCCCACACCGTTCCAGGCGTAATAGGCGACCGATGCGCTGTCGGTCAGAATGCCTGCAGCCTTCTGTAGCTGTTCTTCCGGAACGCCGGTTATCTCCGCCACGCGGGCGGGGGGGTACTCCGCCGCCGCCTCTGCGAAGATCTGCAAGGCGGTCCGGCAGGGGATGTCTCCCGCAACCGTGGACACCTGATTCCTGGCCATCAGGGTGGCCTTTGCGGGGTCTGCCCGCCACTGTCCAGGCCCCGCCGTGTCAAAGGCCAACAGCGAGTCATCCCCTGATCCAGCGGCCATTATGACAGCCGGGTCCCCCTGTGGGTCCACATCGCTTTGGCGCAGGTATGCACCGGTATCATCGCGCACCAGAAAGGCCGCATTGGTCCATTCCCGCACAAAGGCGACATCAAACCGGCCTGACTTCAGCATTAGATTCGCCAGCCCCAAGGCCAGCGCCTGATCGGTTCCGGGCCGCACCTTAAGCCAGCACTCCGCCCGCTTGGCATACAGGGTCGGGCGGGGATCGACGACGATCATCTTAACGCCGCGCCGCATCGCCTTTTGCACCTCAATCGACCGCGCCAGCCAGGTCGCCGCCGGGTTATGACCCCACAGCAACACGCAATCCGTATGGGCGAAATCCGGCGTGCCGATATCGCTGCCATAGGTCAGCCGGGCCGCGAAATCCTTGTGCCAGTTACAAATCTCTGTCCCATAAATCGTATTGGGGCTGCCATAGGCACGGATGAAACGCTCCACCCAGGAAATACAATCCGACATATGGGTACCGCTGGGCGTGGTAACGGAAAAGGCAACCTGCTCTGCCCCATGCGCGTCGCGAATGCGCCCCATTTGGCCCGCAATTTCGCTCATCGCCGCATCCCAGGAAATCGGCTCCCAGGTCGGTACCTTGGCCCCTTTGGGCGATGTGCGCCGCAACGGCTGGGTCAGGCGGTCCTTGTGATAGACTAGTTCCGTCACCGCCTTCCCCTTGGGGCACAGTGTCTTGCCACTGGGATGAGAGGGCATCGGCTCAACCCCCACAATCGCCCCATCCTCAACCAACACCTCGCACCCACAGCGCGACCGACATTGCGTACAAAAGGCAGGCACACGCTGTTGCTCAGTCATGATAAACGCTCCAAGGGTCCGCCCAGGGGGAAACGGATTGGGTCAACGGGGGTAGGGTTACGACGGTCCATGCGAAATAGTAGCCACAACAGGCTAACGCGCAATGGGCCGTCCGCACAGGGAAAGTTTTGGGATTTGGCTTTATTGGGAGTGCTTGGAGAAAAATGGTGGCGGATCAGGGATTCGAACCCCGGACACACGGATTATGATTCCGCCGCTCTAACCAGCTGAGCTAATCCGCCACGATGCGCTGGGCATCTTCTCTGCAGGCTGGGGCGCGGGGGCCTTTGCACTGCGGAGGTGCGCTTCAATATAAAGACTGACCCGACCTGTCAAGCGGCGACATTGCCTTGGGTCGACATTCCTTGCCGTAAAATCCATCCGCCGCCCAAAACGCGGCTTTGTGCCTGGTCATTTGGGGCATAGAAAACACAGGCCTGGCCGGGGGACACGCCAAATTGCGGCTGGTCGAAGGCGACTGTGACATCGCCCAGCGGTGTTGTGGCGACGGTGGCTTGCACCGGGGCCATGGTGTTGCGGATCTTGACCAGCACCGATTGCGGCCCATCGGATAGGCGCGACGGGTGCAGCCAGTTAACCGTGCCCAATGTCAGGCTGCTGACCGCCAGGGCTTCACGCGGGCCGACGATGACTTGTGCGTTTTCGGGGTCCAGGCGGATGACATACAGCCGGTCCGTGTCGTCGGCGCGCCCGCCAATGCCGATCCCCTTGCGCTGACCAATGGTATAGCGCAACACGCCGTCATGCTGGCCCAGCACGGTGCCGTCCAGATGCACGATATTGCCGGGGCGGGCGGCTTCCGGGCGCAGTTTTTCGACGATGCGGGCATAGGAGCCGTCGGGGACGAAGCAGATGTCCTGGCTGTCTGGCTTGTCGGCGACGGGCAGGTCGAAATAATCGGCCAGCAGGCGGGTCTCCGCCTTGGTCAATCCGCCCAGTGGGAAGCGCAGATAATCCAACTGCTCCTGCGTTGTGGCGAACAGGAAATAGCTCTGGTCCTTGCCGGGGTCTACGGCGGCATGCAGCTCCGAGGGGCCGTCTGTGGGGCGTTGGCGCCGGATGTAATGGCCGGTAGCGAGGGCGACGGCGTTGAGTTCCCGTGCGGTGCTCAACAGGTCGCGGAACTTCACGGTCTGGTTACAGCGCACACAGGGGATCGGTGTCTCGCCCCGTGCATAGGAATCGGCAAAATCCTCAATCACCGCATCGCGGAAGGCGCTTTCGTAATCCAGCACATAATGGGGAATGCCGATCCGGTCGGCGACATTGCGGGCGTCATGGATGTCTTGCCCAGCGCAACAGGCCCCTTTTTTCTGGATCGCCGCGCCATGATCATACAGTTGCAGCGTGATCCCCACCACGTCATAGCCCAATTCTTTCAACAGGGCGGCGGTGACGGAGGAATCGACGCCCCCGGACATGGCAACGACCACGCGCGCACCGGCGGGCATGTCGAGTGTGGCCGGGTCAAATCCGGCGAGAAGGGTTTCTGCGCTGCTCATAAGGCCTGAGATATAGGAAAAGGGGGGCGGAACGCAAGGGTGGTGTCAGGGGTGCCGTGGCTGTGGGGTCGTTTCTGGATAACGACGATGGGGAAGGTCAGTGCACCCTCACCCTGAGGAGCGACGCGTCTCGAAGGGTGACCTCACTGTAGGCACCGCGCTTGCCGCCGCTCCTTCGAGACGGCGCTATCGCGCCTCCTCAGGAGGAGAATAGAGTTAAATTTTTCGCGTGACTTGGCGGAACCCAGAGCCAACCTTGCACCCGGTGCCTGCTGCCCTGGATCCCGGATCAAGTCCGGGATGACGAGAAAGAGTGTGTGTTAGGGGGGGCTGGGGGCATCTTAAGAAACGCGCGTCAGGCGCGCGCAGGCGGGCAATTCCTATCGGAACATCATCACCGGGATTTTGCACAGACGCAGCATGGTGCTGGTGGTGGATCCGATGATCAGGGTGCGAATGCGGGAATGGCCATAGGCGCCCATGACCAGCAGATCGATGGACTCGCTGTCGACAATATTTGAAATCACCGAGTCGGCCTGGCCGGGGACGATATCTGCCTGGGCCTTGATGCCCCCAGCCGCCAGGATAGCCAGGGCATTATCCTGTTGCTTCTGTACTTCTGGCGACAATGCGCCGACGGTCAGCAGGGTACAGTCCAGGCCGCGAAACAGGGGGCTGCGGGCGACATAATCGACGGCTTTCAGGCTGCTGGTCCCGCCATCATAGGCGATCAGGAAGCGTTTGATCGGGCGGAAGGCGCGGGATGCAACAAAAAGGGGCTGGTGGCTGGCCCGCGCGATCCGCTCCAGGTTCGAGCCCAGATGCAGCTTGGCGAAATCGGCGGCTTCGCCGCGCTTGCCCAACAGGACGATATCCGCCTTGGAATTTGTCACGGTATCAACGATATCTTCGATGCGCAGGGTGGTGGTGATCGTCGCACTGCCTTTGGCATCGATCCGGGCCTTGGCATCGTCCAGGATGGCGCGCCCCCGTTTTTGCGACAGCTTGTTGCGTTGTTCGTCCAGCGCGGTCAGTTCGGCCAGCAAAGAACTGCGCGCGCCCAGTGTGATATTGCCACTGAGGTTTTGCGGTGTGCTTTCCGTATGGCGGCGGCCTAGAACATGGGTGATTTCAATTGAGGCCTCCAGACGCTCGGCCAGCCAGGCAGCGTGATCGCAGACGCTTTCTGAATAGGTTGATCCATCCACCAGGGCGATGATGTTCGTCATACTCGTCCTCCCACCGTCAGTGTTCTGGAGCCTCATGCGGTCGCATGAGTGCATACAAGATGCTCCAGCATTTCATATTTTAAAGCAAATGCACCACACTAGTGTCCGAACAATCGGTCAAGGGCACCTGGTTTGTCATGCACGCCCAACTGATCGACGATGGTCTCGCTGGCCTCGTTCATGCCAATAATGTCCACGGTCGCGCCATCCCGGCGGAATTTCAGTACGACCATATCCAGGGCGGCGACGCTGGAGATATCCCAGATATGCGCGCGGCTGACATCAATGGTGACATGTTCCAGCGCTTCCTTGAAATCGAAAGCATTGGTAAAGGACTCGGCAGAGGCGAAGAAGACCTGGCCTTCGACAATATAGGTCCGGCTTTTTCCATCGGTGCTGCGATGGGATGTGACGCGGAAAATCTGGGCAATCTTCCAGGCGAAAAACAGGCCGGACAGCAATACACCGACAAAGACACCAATCGCCAGATTATGGGTGGCAACCACGCAGACAACGGTGGCCAGCATGACGATGGAGGAACTGCGCGGGTGGCTGCGCAAATTCTTGATAGACGACCAGCTGAAGGTCCCGATGGACACCATGATCATGATCGCGACCAGGGCGGGCATGGGTATCTGGCGCACCCAATCACCCAGAACGACGATCATGAACAATAGAAACACCCCGGCGGCAAAACAGGACAGGCGGCCCCGGCCCCCGGATTTCACATTGATGATGGATTGCCCGATCATGGCACATCCCGCCATCCCGCCGATAAAGGCGGAGGCTGTGTTCGATAGGCCCTGGCCGATACATTCCTGGTTCTTGTCGCCCGTTGTGTCGGTCAGGTCATCGACGATATTGGTCGTCATCAGCGATTCCAACAGACCCACCGCCGCAACTGCCGCAGAGTAAGGCAGAATGATCAGGAAGGTCTCCACTGTCAGGGGGATATCCGGGATCAGAAACATCGGCAGGGTCGAGGGCAATTCCCCCATATCGCCAACCGTGCGGACATCCAGACCAAAATATATGGAAATACCGGTAAGGACCAGAATGCAGATCAGCGGCGATGGGACGGCCTTGGTGACATAGGGGAACAGATAGATGATCCCCAGACCAGAGGCGACCAAAACATAAGTCAACCAGGGTACATTGATCAGTTCCGGCAATTGCGCCATCAGGATCAGGATTGCCAATGCGTTCACGAACCCTGTCATGACAGAGCGTGACACAAATCGCATCAAGGCCCCCAGCTTCAGGAAACCGGCGGCGATCTGCATCAGGCCCGCCAAGACAGAGGCGGCGAGCAGATATTGCAGCCCATGATCGCGCACCAGGGTCACCATCAGCACCGCTGTGGCGGCTGTCGCGGCAGAGATCATGCCCGGCCTGCCGCCTGTAATGGCGATGACAACGGCAATCGCGAAGGAGGCATAAAGCCCAACCTTGGGATCGACCCCGGCAATGATCGAAAACGCAATGGCTTCAGGAATCAGGGCCAGCGATACGACAAGACCCGCCAGCAGGTCGCCACGGATATTGCCAAACCATTGGTCACGATAGGCGCTGAGCGAGATCATGTTGTTCCTGACTCTAGGGGAGGGGTTATGACGCGACGCCGCGAGCATGCTAAGGGTGGTGTATAGAGGGATCGAATGCTGCATCGCAATATTTTTTAGACTTGGGATGGCCGCAAAAGAGATATTAGAATGCAATGGATGACAAAAACCGTTTTCCAAAGACGCATTTTTGCCGGGACCGTGGGCCTGATCGGCTGGCTTTTTGTTGGTTTGCCCGTCCAAGCCTGCAGCCTGGCGTTGGTGCTGGCGCAGGATGTTTCTTCCAGCGTCGATGCGGGGGAACATGATTTTCAATCGCGCGGCTTGGCCTCTGCCTTGACAGATCCAGACGTTGTCGCCGCAATCCTGTCGGGCGGCGGTATGTGGATCTCCGCCTTTGAATGGAGCGGTCGCACCAACCAGATCGTGCATGTCGACTGGACCTATTTGGACAGTCTGGCCGCGATAGGACGGGTGGCGAAAACCATCGCTGCTGCGCCGCGCGGGCATGCCGACTATCCAACATCACTGGGATATGCGTTGGGCTTTGCGGCGGTTCATCTGCGGAAAGTTCCCGAACGCTGTGCCAGGCAGGTTGTGGATGTTGCTGGCGACGGCGTCAATAATGAGGGTTTCCCGCCGGAATCCGCCTATCGCGCCTTTGATTTTACCGATATCACAGTCAACGGATTGGTCATCAAGGGCTCTGACCCGGACCCGGAAGAATTCTATCGCACCCAAGTTGCCAAGGGACCCGGTTCCTTTGTCGAGGTGGCCAATGGATATCAGGATTATGCCCAGGCCATGAAACGAAAGCTGATCCGGGAAATCAGCGGGGCTTCTTTGGCGATGCGTTAGATGCTGTTTTTTAAATAAAAATCAAAATATAAAAACAATATTGAGGTTATATTATAAAATTATTCTGTGTTGTAAAAAAATAAAAAACACCCATTTATTAGCGATGCGATAAATAATTATCGCATATTTAAAGGAAACAATTATGTCTTTTAAAAGCTTTTCTACACAGACATCCGAAAACAAGAAATCTGCTGATGCCGCAAAACCGGCTGCCGCAGACCCCAAGGCGACAGCGCCAAAAGCGCCGGCTGCTCCTGCAAAATCCTAATGGGATTTACCGGGATAACCGGGTTTTCAAAAATTTAGGCGGTATTTAATGATTTCACTTTTTGCGATGTCTGCACTTTTGTGCGGGCTGAGGCGCAGCATTGCCTTTTTGATGACGACCATATTTATGTCAGGTCTAATCGTTGGTGGTATGTCGTCCATGTCGCTGGCCCAAACTGGCCCCGTGCCCGCGAATGCGCATGAGAAAAGCTATGGCGGCGGGTGGGAATGCAATGACGGGTATCGCCTGGATAATGGGGCATGCCTGAAAATTCAGGTACCGGATCATGCCTATGCCATTCAGTCCAGTTATGGGCCGGGCTGGGAATGCAATTACGGGTATCGCGAAAGCAAAGGTCAATGTGCGAAAATCCGGGTGCCCGCCAATGGCTTTCTGGACTCGTCAGGAGAGCGTTGGGAATGCGAACGGGGCTATCGCACGGCGCGCGACACCTGCGAGAAGATCAAAATCCCCGAACATGGTTATCTGGTCGACAAAGCCTATGGCAGCGGCTGGGAATGCAAGTACGGGTATCGTGAATCCGGTGAGACTTGCGTAGAGATCATCGTGCCAAAGAATGGGTATCTGGCGGAACGGTCCGATGGTACCGGATGGCTGTGCAATCGCGGGTTCAGGGCAACCCGGGACGATTGCGTTCCCGTTATCCTGCCGGAAAATGCCCATCTGGATTATTCTGGAAACGGATGGGACTGTAATCGCCCCTATCGCCAGAATGGAAATGTCTGCAGCCTTCAATAAAGGCGATCAATAGCCGTCATGCTGGCGGTCCAGGTCATCAAACAGGGTCAGTTCACCGTTAAAGAACAGTTCCACCGTGCCAACCGGCCCGTGGCGCTGTTTGGCGATGATGAATTCCGCGACATTGCGCTTTTCCACCAGCAATTGCTCGTGACGCAGGCGGCGTTCTTCGAATTTATCGGGGGCCTCATTCGGGCGCTGTTCAGGGGTTTCTTTCTCCAGATAATATTCCGGGCGATAGACGAAGGATACGACGTCGGCATCCTGCTCGATGGAGCCTGATTCCCGCAAGTCAGACAGTTGTGGGCGTTTGTCTTCGCGGTTTTCGACCTGTCGCGAGAGCTGTGACAGGGCCAGAACCGGGATTTCCAGATCTTTCGCCAGGGTTTTCAGGCCCCGCGTAATTTCCGACACTTCCTGGACGCGGTTGTCCATACGCTTTTCCGGGGGGCCTTGCAGAAGTTGCAGGTAATCGACCACGACCAGATGCAGGCCGTATTGGCGCTTCACGCGGCGGGCGCGTTGGCGCAGGCCGGTAATCGACAAGGCGGGCGTATCATCAATATACAGCGGCAGGCGACCCAGTTCCTGACTGGCAACCACCACCCGTTCAAACTCTTCCTGTTGAATGTCGCCACGGCGGATCTTGTCAGACGGCACCCCGGCACAGGTGGAGATCAGACGCCCGGCCAGCTGTTCGGCGCTCATTTCCAGGCTGAAGAACAGGACAACGCCGCCTTCTTCGATTTCACGGCCATCGTCGGTTACGATCTTTTTATAGGCCGATGCGGCATTATAGGCGATATTGGTGGCCAGGGCTGTTTTCCCCATGGCGGGACGCCCGGCCAGGATCAGCAAATCTGATTTGTGCAGACCGCCTAACCGGTCATCAATATCCCGCAGCCCCGTCGTGACCCCCACGATATGGGAATCCCGGCTGAATGCCTGTTCCGCCATCATCAGGGCGGCCTTTGCAGCGAAATCGATTGATTTGACGGTGCGGTCCACTTCCCCTGTCGTGGCTAGGTCGTACAGGCGCTGTTCCGTCTTTTCGATCTGCTTGTCGGCGGTGAAATCCATATCCTGATTGTCATAGGCATCATTGACGATGTCTTCGCCAAGGCCGATCAGTTCCCGCTTCAGATGCAGGTCGTGGATTGTTTTGGCGTAATCAGATGCGTTCAGGACCGTGACAACATTGGTCGCCAATTCATACAGATAGGCTGTGCCGCCGGCCTCTCGCAGGATTTCATCGCCTTGCGCGATATGGCTCAGGGTTGCGGGGCTGGCGACCTGTCCTTTGTCGATCAGCTTTTTGATATGTTCATACAGGCGCTGATGTTCCGGCACATAAAAATGCATCGGGCGCAACAGGTCTGCGGCCGCCTCATAGGCGCGGTTGTTGCGCAGGATCGCCCCCAGCAGGGCCTGTTCAACTTCCGCATTGTAGGGGGGCTGGCGAAAGGCCTTTTGTGCCTCTTCGCCGGTCTGGGCGCGATCCCCGTGCAGGGGACGCACATTATTGGCGGCGGTGTCTGATTTGGTTGGTTCGGCGCGATCCATGGTGCAATTGCTTTCTGTAGGGTCGGACACTGTAACCTGAGTCGCCCCAACGTGCAGGGAGAACATGCGCGAACGCACCCTGTGTATAACAAGGATATCGGGGGGAAGACGAGTTTAGTATGCTATGTGCCAAAAAGAAACGACCCGGACAGAGCCGGGTCGTTCCATTCAGGGCGTCATTCTTGCGAATGGCGTTGCAATGGTGATTACTTGAACCACCAACGCTCAGCGTTTTTATGTCCGTCCAATTCCCAGTTACTGGCCAATTGTTCGGGCATACCAATTTTCGTGCTGGCAGCATGGGTATAGGCCATGAAGACTGGAATGATATTGCCGCTGTCTTCGTTACAAAGTGTCTGCATTTCAACATACATTTCGCGGCGTTTGGCCGAATCCAGCTCTGCGCGGGCTTCGATCAACAGCTGATTGAAACGCTCGTTCTCCCAGCGGGATTCATTCCAGTCAGCACCCTTGGAATAAACCTGGCTGAACATCCAGTCTTCGGTCGGGCGTCCGCCCCAATAGCTGCCGCAGAAGTTCTTTACCAGCCACACATTCGACCAATAGCCATCATCCGGCTCACGCACCACATTCAGTTCGATACCGGATTGTTTGGCCGTTTCTGAAAACAACTGTGCCCCGTTGACCGCGCCTTCAAAGGCAGTGTCGGCAATGTTCAGGTCAACCTTCAGGTTTTCCATCCCCGCCTTCTTCAGGTGGAATTTCGCCTTTTCCGGATCAAACTGGCGCTGTGGCAGTTCTTCGTTGGTGGCGCGATAGACGTTTGCCGGTCCGATCGGGTGATCGTTCCCAACTTCGCCAAGGCCTTGCAACAGCTTGTCCACCCATTCCTGGCGATTCAGAGAATATTTCAGCGCCAGACGGACGTCGTTGTTGTTGAACGGGGCGGCCTGACAATTCATTGGCAGCGTCGCGTGCTTGTTCCCGAAAGTTTCGAAAACATTCACCGTCGGTACCATGCGCATCAGGCTGACCGTGTTCAAATCCAGGTTCGTGATGCTGTCCAACTCACCGGTTTGCAGGCCGGTGTTGCGGGCGTTTGCATCGGCAATGAACAGGGATTCGACTTCATCGAACCATGCACGGCCTTCTTTCCAATAATTCGGGTTCTTTTTCACAACGGTGCGAACGCCAGGCTCGAAGCTGTCCAGGCTGTATCCGCCTGTTCCAACGCCGGATTCCCAATCAATCGTGCCATCGCCTTTGGATGGGCAGATTCCTAAGTGATAATCGGACATCAGGAATGGGAAGTCGGCGCTGCCGCCCGACAAGGTGAAAATAACCGTGTCCCCATCGGCTTTAATATCCGTGATGGCGGAAACGATGCCCTTTGCCGCTGAATCGCTTTCGCCCCGATGGTGATTGATTGAATCGACCACGTCGGTTGCATCCAGTGTCTTGCCATTGTGAAATTCAACACCCTTGCGGATTTTGAACGTCCACTGTGCTGCGTCGGGCGTTGCTTCCCAGCTTTCGGCCAGTTCACTGGTCAGCTGATTGTCCGACCCGATTTCCGTCAGGTTATTGCGCAGCATCCCGGAACTGACATTGATCATGTAAGAATCAAGAATCTGTGCTGGATTGAGTGTATCACCCGATCCCCCGCCGGTCAGTGCCTGACGATATCGCCCGCCTGCTTTAGGCGTGGCAGCTTCAACCTGTTTAACATGGCCGAAAACCGTGCTGGATGCGACACCGACGCCCAGTGCGGCGACGATAAATCCGCGCCGGTCCAATTGACCTTTCTCAAACGCGGATTTGATGCGGTTAAATTTCTGACGGAGTTCCCCGTCCATCTTGGTGGTCATATATCCACACTCCCTGTTTCGTGTGTGTTGCGTGCCCCAGTGCATGCATTAAAGCGATGACGGTAAAGATATGCGCGGCAAATTGTAAGCGAAACTAAATTCGCCTTTGGTTTAGTTGAATTCACCACTCAGCCAATCACTCTTTCCGCCTCTGATGCGTAACGCTATCATGGTCACAGCGCATTGCAAGAAATCAGAAAGGATTCAGGTGTGTTGGGGGAAATTGTCCGGGTTATTTTATGGATTTAGGCAGCTATGATTTTGTCATCGTTGGGGCTGGAACTGCCGGATGCGTGCTGGCCAATCGGTTGAGCGCCGACCCAGGAAACCAGGTTCTGCTGTTAGAGGCGGGGGCGCGTGATACCTATCCCTGGATTCATATTCCCGTTGGATATCTCTTTACCATGGGCAATCCGCGCACGGACTGGCTGTTTAAGACTGAGGCGGAGCCAGGCCTGAATGGGCGCGCCCTGGATTATCCCAGGGGCCGGGTTCTGGGGGGATGTTCATCTATCAATGGCATGATCTATATGCGCGGTCAGGCGCGTGACTATGATCAGTGGCGCCAACAGGGCAATCCCGGTTGGGGCTGGGACGATGTCCTGCCCTATTTCATGCGGTCTGAAGACCATGTTGATGGCCCGACGGACGTTCATGGCAGTGGCGGGCCCTGGCGGGTTGAGCATCAGCGGCTGCGCTGGGATATTCTGGATGCGTTTCGTCAGGCCGCGATGGAATCCGGCATTCCCGCGACAGATGATTTCAACACTGGCAATAATGAAGGGGTCGGGTATTTCCAGGTCAATCAACGGCGCGGTTTTCGATGGTCTTCTGCAAAGGGCTTCCTGAAACCAGCCAGGAACCGCAAGAACCTGCGTGTGATTACCGATGCCCTGTGCAAGACCATCGTGTTGGAAGAGGGGCGCGCAACCGGGCTGACCCTATCGGTCGCGGGGGTGGATGCGACTGTTGCCGCGCGCGGTGAGGTGATTTTGGCCACCGGGGCTGTCGCCTCTCCCGTGATCCTGCAACGCTCTGGCATTGGGCCGGGCGCTGTCCTGTCCCAGCAGGGTATTTCGGTCCGCCAGGATTTGAAGGGCGTAGGGGAAAACCTGCAGGATCACCTTCAGGTTCGGTTGGCTTTTAAGGTGCAAGGCGTCAGAACCTTAAATGAATTGAGTCATAACCCGATCCGCAAGGCCATGATGGGATTGGAATATGCCGTGTTTCAATCAGGCCCCTTGAGCATGGCCCCCAGCCAGCTGGGCTGTTTTGCGAAATCCGACCCGGATCGGGAAACGCCCAATCTGCAATATCATATCCAGCCGCTGTCGACAGAAAAACTGGGGGAGGCCCTGCATTCTTTTCCGGGCTTCACCGCCTCTGTCTGTAATCTGCGACCGGAAAGCCGCGGCACGGTACGCCTGCGCTCTGCGGATCCGATGGACAAGCCGGTCATCCGCCCGAACTATCTGCACGACCCGGCGGATCGTCGTGTCGCCGCCCAGGCCATTCAACTGACCCGGCGCATCGCCAAGGCACCCGCCCTGCAAAAATTCAAGGCAACAGAATTCAAGCCGGGGATCGATATTGATGGGGATGAGGCTTTGGCGAAGGCAGCGGGGGATATCGCAACGACCATTTTCCATCCGGTCGGCACGGCTAAAATGGGCCCCGATGGCGATGACAGTGCTGTCGTCAATTCCAGGCTAAAAGTGCGGGGTATCGCAGGCCTAAGGGTGGTCGACGCCTCCATCATGCCGACCATCACATCTGGCAACACCAATTCCCCCGTCGTCATGATCGCCGAAAAAGCCTCAGCCATGATCCTGGAGGATGCGAAACGATAAAACACATAAAATATGTTGTTTATAATATTTTACGGTTTTGATTGACAAAATAGCTGGAAAGACCGATTTGCTGGGTCAGAATTTTTCGCAGCGGAGGTTTGATCATGTCCTTTATGAAACGCATTTTGATGGTGGTGACGGTTCTGTTTGCATCTGTTCTGCCGGTGCGCGCCCAGGCCGATACGGTGATTGAGGTTGGGTATATGCCAATCCTGCCGGTATCGCAGTTATTTGTTGCGCTGGAAAACGGCTGGCTGGAAGGCGATGACGTCACGGTCAAACTGGTGCAGTTTCAAAACGGCCCGGCCATGGTGCAGGCGTTGTTGGCGGGACAGCTGGATGTCGCCCATTTTGGGATCGGTCCTGCCATGGTCGCCCGAGCCAAGGGTGCGGATATCAAGGTTGTCGCCGCCAGCATTCAGGAACAGATCAGCCTGATCGCATTGGCGGATTTGGCCGGATATTTTGAAACGGACCCCGCAACCGCCTTTGCGCGTTTCCAGGCGGATACCGGCCGTAAAGCAGTTATCACGACCTTCCCGGTCGGGTCGGTTCCCGAAACCGTGCTGCAATACTGGTTGCGCAAGGGGATAAAGATCAATCCTGACCAGGTGGAGATTATCTTTCAGGGGGCGGCCCAGGTTCAACAGGCATTGTTGACCGGTGCGGTGGATGGCGCGGCGATCCTGGAACCTGTCGTGACCAGCGTTCTGAAGAAAGTGGAAGGATCGAAAGTCGTTGCCGCCGGTGCGCAGATGTTCAAGGGACAACCCGGCGCGGTCATGGCGGTTCGGGAGGGCCTGATTGCCCAGCATCCAGACATCGTGACCCGCCTTGTTGATGCGCATAAGCGCGCGACCGCGGTCTTGAATGACAATCCGGATCAGGCCGTTGCGGCGGTTCAGAAATATGTCGGTGGCGGGCGCATGGAGTCTGAAACAGTCCTGGCGGCGTTGACTGCGTCGGCGAATAGTTTTGTTGCCGACCCAACGCAAATTGTTGACGGAACGCGCGAAATGCACGATTTCCAACTTGAAATCGGGACGTTGAAGGATGAGGTTGATATCGACAGCTTGTTCGACACATCCTTTTACGATGGATTGAAGTAAATTTCCCCAAGCCAGTGGGGACTGCGCGGTAGGACATTGGGCATGATAACGGGCACTGCACATTTGCGCCGGGTTGCGCTGGGCGTTGCCGGTTTGCTGACCTTTCTGCTGTTGTGGAAAGCGACGGAAAGCTTTGAATGGGTCCGTCGCGGGACGATGCCGGACCCTCTTCTGGTTCCAGCCGCGGCGATGGATGAATTGCGGTCCGGGCGCTTTCTGCCGGCTATAGGGTCCAGTCTTATCCATTACTTCTGGGGACTTGGGTTGGGGACGGTGATGGGGTTCATCGTTGGAGCCCTGGCTGCGACCATCCGGTCATTCGATGATTTTCAGCGCTATCTTGCCCGGGTGTTGCGGCCAATCCCGCCTTTGGCCTGGGTTGTGTTCGCGATTGCTTGGTTCCAGGTCAGCCATGCAGGCGCAGCCTTTGTCATCTCCATTGGCGTCTTCTGGGTGAACTATTTTGCCACCTATACCGCCGTTCAGAATGTCGATCCCCGCTATTACGAATTGGCGAAGGCTTTTGGGCAAGGCAACTACCTGGCGCGCAGTATGAAGGTCACGCTGCCCGCAGCGATGCCCGGCGTCATGGGGGGCGTGCGCACCGGCGTGGGGCAGGCCTGGATGACCCTGATTGCCGCCGAATTATTGGGCGTGCCGGGGCTGGGTCAGGAAATGAACTCAGCGGCAGGTGTTGGTGCCTATGAGGCAGTGGTGGTCTATATGCTGGCGATCTCTGCAGTTTATGCCCTCAGTGATATTCTGTTTGCGACGGTGGAGGGCCGACTCTTACGGTGGCGGCCATGACGGACAAGCCGGTCGTATCCCTCCGCAATCTCAGCTTCACGTATCCGGGCGCGACGTCTCCGGTTTTTAGGGATTTCTCCCTGTCTGTCGGCGGCAGCGAATTTGTCGCCATTGTGGGTGGGTCTGGGGTTGGGAAATCAACGATTTTGCGCATCGCTTCTGGTCTGATAAAGGCGGAATCCGGGACGGTTGAGATCGCAATCGCGAAAGAACCGACCCGTCGCCGTCGGGCCCTTGTGTTTCAGGATGGTCGCCTGATGCCCTGGCGGACGGTCGCCCAGAATACTGCCCTTGGCCTGGAAGGGCTGGCCTTGAGTGAGGCTGAGAAAACCCGCCGCATCGCTGATGTTCTGGCACTGGTCAATCTGTCTGACATGGCGGATCGCTGGCCCCATCAATTGTCAGGGGGACAGGTACAGCGTATCGGCATTGCCCGTGCCCTGGCGGTTAAGCCTGATGTCTTGCTGATGGATGAACCTTTCAGCGCGGTAGACGCCATGACCCGCCGCCATTTACAGACAGAATTGGTGCGGATCTGGCAGCAAAGCGGGACGGCGATTATCTTTGTTACGCATGATATTGATGAAGCCGCCTTTCTGGCAGATCGGATCATTGTGATGGGCGATAGTCCGGCGCGCATCGTGAACGAAACCACTGTCCCCGTGGACCGGGATTTGCGGCGCGATTCGCAAGACCTCAGCCGCTATGCAGACAGCGTCGCGGGTGCCCTGGATTTCCAGATATGATGAAATTGATCGTCCATGCACCGACCCCGGACGCACTGATCCGCGCCCGACGCAACATTCAGAACCTATTGCGGGCCAATCCGGACGCGCAGGTTGAACTGGTGATCAATGGCAAGGCAGTGCCGGAGGCTTTGGCCGCACCAGACCCGGACACTGACCCTTATCTGGTGTTGTGTCAGAACAGTCTGAAGGCCGCGAATCTGGCGGCACCAGAAGGATATAGGATAGAGGCTGCTGCGATTGAATATATCGCGCGGCGTCAGATGGAAGGCTGGGCCTATTTCCGCGCCTAGATTTGTTAGAAGGTTTGCCCCGCGACGCCGGGTCGCGCTTTCCCGATGGTCTGTATCGGGGTAGATATACCGCCATGAGCACAGATACCGCCCCAACTGCATCCTTTATCGATGCCTCTCAAAATCCAAAAGCCCGCCCACGCGCGATTGGCTTCTGGCTTGTCGCCGTCGCCTTCATGGTTTTTGCCATGATGATTATTGGCGCTATTACCCGACTGACGGAATCGGGTCTCAGCATGGTTGAATGGCGACCCTTGATGGGGTTTCTGCCCCCAATCTCAACCACAGAATGGGAGCGGGTTTTCGCGCTGTACAAGCAGACATCGCAATATGCGATGATGAACCAGGGTATGACGCTGGACGCGTTTCAGCATATTTTCTTCTGGGAATGGTTTCACCGCCTGTGGGGGCGGCTGATCGGTGTTGTCTTCGCCGTGCCGTTTTTCTATTTCCTGATCCGGGGCCAGATTCCAAAAGGCTATACAGGCCATTTCTGGGCATTGCTGTTCCTGGGCGGTTTGCAGGGCGTGATCGGCATGTGGATGGTGAAAAGCGGCTTTGTCGACCGTGTTGAGGTCAGCCAGTATCGCCTGGCCATGCATCTGGGCATCGCCTTCTTCATTCTGGGCTATACGGTCTGGCTGGCGCTGGGGCTATTGTTGCCAATTGAGGAGAACCGCAAGCCCGCCCCGCGCCCCTTCCGGCGGTTGGGTGCATGGGCGCATGGCGTTATTTTTATCACTATCCTGTCGGGCGCCCTGGTGGCGGGCCTGAATGCGGGTTTTATTTATAATGAATGGCCAACCATGGGCGGCCAATTCATTCCCGATGGATATTGGGACGAGGCATTGGGCTTTGCCAGTCTGTTTGAAACGCTGGAAGCCGTGCAGTTTAACCATCGGATTTTGGCTTACATCACTGTGATCACGGTGCTTGGCCTGTTCTGGTGGTCCCGCCGGATGACCTTGCCACGCCGGACCAAGGCCGCCATTCATGCGCTGTTCGCAATGGTCTGTGTTCAGGTCTGTCTGGGGATCGCGACATTGTTGAGCATTGTCTGGCTGCCGCTGGCGGTGATGCATCAGGCCGGTGCCGCAATGACATTCTGTCTGGCTTTATGGTGTCTGAAAGAATTGCGCGGCGGCAAGGATGTCCCCGCCACCGCGCAAAAACCATAGGCGATTAATCTTAGAATTCGCGACCGATCAATCGGTCGACGGACAGGTAGCCACCGCCCCGTATGGCCAGGATCAAGGCGGCAATAGCCCAAAATAGGGGATATTCATACCCGCCATTCGACCACATGAACCCATTCGACGCATGGAACAGGGCAGCCTGAGCCATGAAGATCACGACGGCAATTGCTACCGGACGGGTTAAGAGCCCCAGAACCAGCATCAATCCGCCAAAGAATTCTACCAAGCCGACCAACAGGGCCAGTTCATAGCCTGGCGTTAAGCCCACGCTTTCAAAGAACTGCCCGGTTCCTTCCAGGCCGCCCCCAAACAACTTGCCATAGCCATGCGGTATCAACAGTGCGCCGGTGGTGATGCGCAAAAGCGGATCTGTATAGGGTGTCAGCGCCGTGGTGATGGATTTGGTAAACGGGATAATCGGTTTTGGTTCTGTCGTTGTATACGCCATTTGTAAGTCCCTTCAGTGATCATCGATCTGGTTTCCAGGCCCCAATGGCCTTTACGATGGCGGATATATACGATCAATTACGAGGGAAACAAAGAGGCCATATCGAAAAGAATTGTTTCTTTTTCGTGTATAATAAGTTTTGTTGATGGGCTCCTTCCCCCCATTTGGTATCATTGTTTCACCAGATAGATTCATTTGTACACGAACGAATTGACCGCGTGCTGGTCTGCTGTCAGGCTGAATTTTCATATTGGAAAACGTCGAGGAACACATGGCGAAGATTGTTGGCTGCGATGTTGGGGGAACCTTCACAGACCTGATTTACCTGGATGAAGCGACGGGCAGTGCGCGTATTGCGAAAGTTCCAACAACAGTCGCCAATCAATCGGAAGGCGTCCTGGCTGCCCTGGATAAGGCCCAGGTGGATATTGCCGCCCTGGACAGCCTGGTGCATGGCACGACGGCAACAACCAATGCCCTGTTGGAGCGGAAACTGGCCAAGACCGGGCTGATCACAACAGCGGGGTTCCGGGATATTCTGGAACTGGGGCGGCGCACACGGCCCAGCGCCTATGGTCTGACTGGCAGTTTCACACCGCTGATCCCCCGTAATCTGCGCCTGGAAGTGCCAGAACGTATGGATGTGGATGGCAATGTCGTCATCGCGCTGGACGAAGCGGCCGTGAAGCGGGCCGCAGAAACCTTGGTCGCGGAGGGGTGCGAGTCTCTGCTGATCCATTTCCTGCATTCCTATACCGATCCAACCCATGAAAAGCGGGCAAAGGAAATTGCCCTGTCGGTCTGGCCCAACGCCTATGTCACGGCGGGGCATGAGATTTTGTCGGAATTTCGTGAATATGAACGGGGTGTGACAGCAGCAGTGAATGCCGCCGTCCAGCCCATTCTGGAACGCTATCTGGCGCGCCTGACCAAGGGATTGTCACAGCGTGGCTATACAAAGGACCTGTTGGTGATGCAGGGCAATGGCGGCACGGTTTCGGCAGAAGCGATTTCCAAACTGGCGGTCAATACGGTCATGTCCGGCCCGGCCTCTGGCGTTATGGCCGCGGCCCGTACCGGCAGCGTGTCGGGTCGGGAAAATCTGATTACCTTTGATATGGGCGGAACATCCTGTGATGTTGGCTTGATCAAGGATGGCACGCCACAGGTCTCCAGCGAGCTGGAAATCGAATATGCCATGCCGGTCCATGTGCCCATGGTTGATGTTCACACCATTGGGGCTGGCGGTGGATCCATTGCGCGCATTGATGCAGGCGGCTTGCTGCAGGTCGGTCCAGAAAGTGCCGGGGCACAGCCAGGCCCCATCTGTTATGGGCGCGGCGGTACCCAGCCAACGATCACAGATGCCAATCTGGTGTTGGGTCGCCTGAATCCAGCGCGTCTGCTGGCGGTGGAGGGGGCACGTGACATCACGGCAATACAGGCCCGGATTGGGGAGGTTATCGGGGATCCTTTGGGCCTGTCCTGGGAGGATGCGGCGGCCGCTATTCTGCGTATCGCCAATGATCGCATGGCGGGTGCGGTGCGTATGGTATCGCTCAGCCGTGGCCATGATCCAAGGGACTTTTCACTTTTCGCCTTTGGTGGGGCGGGTCCATTGCATGCCGGTGCTATCGCCCGGGAATTGGGCGTTCCAACGCTGCTGATCCCGGCGCGGCCCGGCATCACGAATGCCCTGGGCTGTGCGGTTGCGGATTTGCGCCACGACTTCGTCAACACGATTAATAAACCGATGGCCAGTGTCGATATGGGCTCGGTGCGGGATATATTTGAAGCGCAAATCACTGAAGGGCGCGCGCGTCTGGACCGGGATGGCGGTGGTACCGGAGAGGTCCGGGTGATCCACAGGGCCGACATGCAATTCATCGGGCAAAGTCACCTATTGTCTGTGCCCATTGCCGACCCTGCCATTTCCAGAGAAGATTTGCAGGCAGCGTTTGAAGCGGTTTATTGGGCACGATTCGAGGTGTCCTTGCCGGAGATCAAAGCCAATCTGGTCAATCTGAATACCGCAGTCATTGGTATTCGCCAGCAGGTGGATTTGCGCCTGTTACTGGATCCTGTGTCCCCAGAAATGCACCCGGAAAGCCGACCGGTTTGGTTTGAAGAGGGGGGGTGGACCAAGACCCCGATCCTGCAACGGTCGACCCTTACCCCTGGAACGCAACTGACTGGCCCCGCCATTGTCGAACAGATGGATACAACAACCGTTCTGGCACCGGGCATGCGGGTTGAGGTGGACGAGATCGGCAATATGATAGTCCATGTCGGACCTGGAGGGTTGGCAGCATGACGACAGAAATTGACCCCATCACGCTGGGCGTAATCCAGAACGGCTTGCAACAGGTCTGTAACGAGATGGATCTGGCCTTTTGCCGTGCGGCCTTTTCACCTGTGATCGCGGAGGCGATGGATCGGTCTGATGGGATTTATGCCGCAGAGGATGGTGCCTTAATCGCCCAGGGGGATCTTGGGCTGCCCGTTTTTGTCGGGACAATGCAATATGGCACCCAGGCGGTTATTCAGCGGGTTTCTGATCCACAGCCGGATGATGTGATTATTTGCAATGATCCCTATCTGGGTGGCACACATTTGATGGATGTGCGCTTCTATCGACCGTTCTTTTATCAGGGCGAATTGTTCTGCTGGTTGGCCAATACTGGCCACTGGCCCGATACCGGCGGTATGGTGCCCGGTGGCTTTTCCGCTCGCGCGACAGAGGTGGAGCAGGAAGGGTTGCGCATCCCCCCGGTGAAGCTGTTCAAGCAAGGGGTATTGGATCCGGAAATCCTGGCGATCATTCAATCCAATATCCGCATCGCCGATCAACGCATCGGCGATATCCAGGCGCAGGCGGCGGCCTTAAAGATCGGGGACAAACGCCTGACCGCCCTGTTGGATCGATATGGACGCGATACCGTCGCACAAGCGATTGCGGAATTGCGGGCCAGGGCCGAACGCCTGATGCGGGCCACCATCGCGGATGTGCCAGATGGCGTTTATACAGGGGAAGCCTTTGTAGATTCCGACGGTGTCGTTGATGAACCCCTGAAAATCGCCATGCAGATCACGGTCAAAGGCGATGAAATGACCTTTGATATGGCCGGATCTTCGCCCCCCTGTCGTGGCCCGATGAACAGTGTAATCGCGACCACGCGATCGTCCATCTACCTGGCAATCAAGCATATTTTTCCGGATGTGCCCCTGAATGCAGGCACCTATGCGCCATTAAAGATCATCGATCCCAAGGGCACCTTTCTTTATGCGGAATATCCCCGCCCCGTCTCAGGCTGTGCGGCGGAGGTTTCCCAGCGTATTGCAGAGGCGGTGTTTGCCGCACTGACCAAGGCGATCCCGGATCAATTATTCGCCGCACCCGCCGGGTCCAGCGGCAATTTTGCTTTGGGCGGCTATGACCCGGACAAGCAGCGCTCTTATGTCATGTATGTTATCTCCGGCGGGGGATATGGGGGCCATGCAGGCGGCGATGGATTGACCAATGGTTGCTCCACCATCGGGATTTCAAAATCCCAACCAATTGAGGTTCTAGAACAGTATTACCCGGTTTTGTTTGAACGTTATGCTCTGGCCGAAGGATCGGGCGGCGCTGGCCAGCATCGCGGCGGGTTTGGCATCAACTATCGCGTACGCGTACGCCGGGGGGAGGCACGGGCTTCCATGGTTATGGACCATGGGCGCACGGGGCCGCAAGGGGCGCTGAATGGATCAGAAGGCGGCGCGAATACCGTCCGCTTCGACTTTAAGGATGGCAGCACCCATACACCCCTGCACCTGTCCAAAGAACAGGACATCACCGTGCGGCCCGGCGATGTGATTGATGTCTGCACACCAGGTGGCGGTGGTTACGGTAATCCAGCCCGTCGGGACCCAAAGATGGTTCAAGATGATATCCGAAAAGGATATTACAGCCCGGAAGAGGTCGCGCGCCTGTTTCCGGTCACGGTGACTGAATGAAGCGCTTGATTTCGTCCAGGATGGGGGCCTTGCCACGCAAAAGGGTGCTGAGTGCCAGGACCGTGTCGGCATGGCTGAGATCGGGATAGAAATGCGTTTCCGCCGGGCGTTGCGCCTCAGTCAGGGCCGCGGCCAGAACGCGCGTGTTTTTTGGCAGGACCGTCCTATCATCCTCCCCATGGAACAACAATGTGGGGGGCGTATCGCCACTGACAAATTTGACCGGTGACACATCCGGGTCATCCAGAGAGCCTGCAAAGGCGTCTCGCGTGACCTTGTATTCCTTTGGGTCAAAATCATAGGGGCCGGAAATACCGATCAATCCGACGATATCCCCCGGAACAGCGCCAGCGTCTTTCAGATACCGTGTGTCCAATCCCAATAAGAGCGCATTATAAGCCCCGGCCGAATGTCCGGCCAGATAGACCCGTTTCGGATCCCCCCCATATTGATCGATCTGTTGCTGTGTCCAGGCGACGGCGGCGGCATTGTCTTTGATGAAATCCGGAAACCGGACATCTGGTACCAGACGGTAATCTGCTACCACCACAACCGCCCCCAAGGCGGCCAATGCACGCCCGGCAAATTCATAGTGATTTTTTTGACCGGTCTTCCAGGAGCCGCCATAGAAAAAGACAATTGTTGGTAGCTTTTTTCCCTGTGCCCGGTCGCTTGGGGCATAGATATCTAGCCTGTGTCTGGGATCATCCCCATAGGCGATGTCCTGGGCGACCTGTTCACTGCCCTGATCATAGGGAACAACGGCATTGAAAAACCCCAAAGGGGAACAACCGGTCAGTGATATCAACGCAACAAAGGCTCCGATCACTTTTTTTTCGATGGAAAATGACACGCACAATGATCCTTAAATAAACAGTTCCTGTTATCTGTACGTATCTGATATCAGGTTGGATGATTCTAAGTGGATGAAAGCGTACGTCTGACCGCATCCTTCCAGCCCGCTCTTTTTGTGCCGCGCATCAAGTCATCCATTTCGGGCTGGAACCGTCGGTCCAGACGCCAATCGGCGGCGAAGCCCTCTTGATCTGGCCAGACGCCTGCTTGACGCCCTGCCAGCCAGGCCGCCCCCAGGGCCGTGGTCTCCAGGACCTGTGGTCGGTCGACCGGCGCGTTCAGCAGGTCTGAAAGTTGCTGCATCGCAAGGTCACTGGCTGTCATGCCACCATCGACCCGCAGGACGGTTTCCACAGTGGTGGATTGGGGCCAGTCCTTATGCATTGCCTCCAACAGATCGGCGGTTTGGTGGGCCACAGATTCCAGTGCTGCCCAGGCCAAATCCGCCGCACTGGTTGCCCGCGTTAATCCAAACAGGGCACCGCGGGCATCTGCATCCCAATGGGGTGCACCAAGGCCAGTGAATGCGGGCACAAGATAGACTGATTGCGCTGGATCCGCCCGCTGCGCCAGGGTGTTCACATCCTTTGAGTCTTTAATCAGCCCCAATCCATCGCGCAGCCATTGGACCGCAGCGCCCGCCACGAAGATTGACCCTTCCAGGGCATAGGTCGGCTTCCCGTCCAGGCGATAGGCCAGCGTGGTCAGCAGGCGATTATGGGACCGGCTGGCCGTATCACCTGTGTTCAGTAAGGCAAAACAGCCGGTACCATAGGTGGATTTCAAACTGCCGGGCTGGAAACAGGCCTGGCCAATTGCAGCCGCATGCTGGTCGCCTGCGACTCCTCGGATTGGGATATTGGCACCCAGAATGGCTGCATCCATCGCCCCGTATTCCGCAGCACAATCCAATATCTGGGGCAGGATCGCCCGCGGAATGTCGAACAGCCGCAACAGATCGTCGTCCCAGTCCTGTCTATGGATGTTAAACAGCAGTGTGCGCGCCGCATTGGTCGCATCGGTGGCATGGACCCGCCCACAGGTCAAGGTCCAGATCAGCCAGCTATCAACCGTGCCAAAGGCCAGCTTTCCTGATTCCGCCTGGGCGCGCGCACCTGGTACAGTGTTCAGGATCCAGGCAATCTTCGTTGCGGAAAAATAGGGGTCCAGCAGCAGGCCTGTTTTGGCCGTCACCTCGGCTTCAGCCCCCGATTGTCGCAGCGCCGCACACAGATCCGCCGTGCGCCGGTCCTGCCAGACAATGGCGGGATGGATCGGCTTGCCAGTTGTGCGGTCCCACAGGATCGTTGTCTCACGCTGGTTTGTGATGCCCAGACCAGCCAGGTCCCGGGCCTCTAAACCAGCTTGCGCAAGGGCCGTTTTCATCGTTTCAACGGCTGTGGTGATCAGATCTTCCGGCGTATGTTCCACATGACCGGAAGCTGGGAAGTGTTGGGCGAATTCCTGTTGGCCGCTGCCTAGGATGTGATAATCTCCATCGAAAATCAGCGCGCGGGTCGATGTCGTTCCTTGATCCAGTGCCATGATTTTGGACATCAGCGGTTTTCCTTCATCCACGCGTCCAGGGCTTGGATCTGGTCGGGGGTGAAATGCAGTCCCAGCTTGGTGCGCCGCCATAAAACATCGTCAGCGCAATAGGCCCATTCGCGGGTCATTAGGTGGCGCAATTCAGCTTCGTACAGGTCCGCGCCAAAACAGCGCCCCAGATCGTCCAGGGACTTGGCATTCCCCAGAATGTCATTTGTCTGAGTGCCATAATGACGGATCAAGCGCTGAATCAGGCCAATTGGCAGAGTGGGATATGCTGATTGAATTGATTCTGCCAGGGCAGGTGCGCCCTGTGCCGGGAAGTCACCGCCCGGCAGTGTCGCATTCTGGGTCCAGGCTGGACCCTTTGCCCCCAGTCGGGCTTCAATCTTCTGCAGCATGCTTTCGGCAAGCCGACGATAGGTGGTAATCTTACCGCCGAATATATTCATCAGCGGCGCGTCGTCTGGCCCCCCCTCGTCCCGTAGAACATAGTCGCGGGTTGCTTCCTGTGCGGCGCTGGCCCCGTCATCAAAAAGCGGGCGTACCCCGGAATAGGTCCAAACGATATCGCCCCGCGTGATCGGGCGTTTGAAATAGGCCCCGGCACCGGCCAGCAGATAGTCGGTTTCTTCGTCGGAAATGCCAAAATGGTCCAGATCGCCGGTAAAGTCCCGGTCGGTGGTGCCGATCAGCGTGAAATCCTGCTCATAGGGGATGGCGAAGAAAATCCGCTTGTCGGTGTTCTGGAAAATATAACAGCGGTCATGATCGTACAGTTTGCGCACCACGATATGACTGCCCTGAACCAGGCGGACATGGTGGGCCTTGTTATCGCCCATGGCTGTGCGCAACAGATGGTCGACCCAGGGTCCTGCTGCATTGACCACGGACCGGGCGGTCACCTGCCGCAGGGCGCCCGTATTGATGTCACGTAGGGTGATGTGCCAGATCTTGCCATCCCGTTTCAGCGCCTGACATTCAGTACGGGTCATGATATCCGCCCCGCGATCGGCGGCATCTCTGGCATTCAGAATGGTCAATCGCGAGTCTTGCACCCAACAATCTGAATACTCAAAGCCGGTGACATAGTCGTCTTTTAGCGGCAGACCGGCGGGGTCCCGGCGCAGGTCCAGGGATTTAGCAGGTGGCAGCAGCTTTCGCCCCCCCAGATGGTCATACAGAAACAATCCCAACCGCAACAGCCAGGCAGGGCGCAATCCACTGTGATGGGGCAGAACGAAACGCAGCGGCCAAATGATATGGGGCGCATTGCGCAACAGGGTTTCCCGCTCCATCAGGGATTCACGGACCAGGCGAAATTCGTAATGTTCCAGATATCGCAAGCCGCCATGGATCAGTTTTGTCGAGCCAGAGGATGTGCCACTGGCCAGGTCCTTCTTCTCACACAAGCCAACGGAATAGCCACGGCCTACGGCATCGCGTGCGATACCACAGCCATTAATTCCCCCACCGATGACGAAGACGTCATAGGGTCCTGGTTCCGCCATTCAAAACTCCTTCGTCAATCGCCACATCACGATAACATCGGTGCCCGCCCGATACACGCATAAGGTCTTTTGTGTCAGGAGGAAAGGGAATGGATTATGACAATTGTTGCAGGAACTGATTGATTGCCAAATGCTGTTCGACTTGTCGTATTAATCGCTCTTCTTCCTGTCTCGAAGCGCCTTAACAAAATCGCGGGATGTCTGGAAAATTGCTAATATAGTCACCGTCTCGGTGCCGACTTCATAGACGATCAGGTAGGGAAGCCCAGAGACACTGAGTTCTCGCGTCTCAGGCAGGCGACCTGGACGGCCCAGAGATGGAAATTCCAGCAATTTTTCCGCTGTTTGCACGATCCCTCTAAACACGTTCTCTGCGGCAACGGGGTTATCTAGAGCGATATATTCCACAATCTCCTCAAGATCACGGGCCGCTGGTTCGGCAATGATTAATTGCCTCAACGTTCCCAGCCGTGTTTCGTGGCAATGCTGGAAAATACCTCATCTGCAGGAATGACGTTACCGGACCGTGCAGCAGCAATCCCGGTTGTGATCCGTTCCAACTGCCAAGCATTGGCTTCCAGGTATTGTTCAATAGCTTGATTGACGATGTAATTGCGAGACCGGTCCATCGCATTTGCCAATGCGTCAATTTCGGACACTTTGGCCGTGCGGATCGTAATCGGCTCAGATGTGGCGCGCTCTGACATAGTGTGCTCCATTGTAATCACATGTAATCGTATCACCAAATGCCATTTGCGCAAAGTTAAGCGTACAGCGCAACCTGGGCGCTGTAGTGGATAAGATTGACATGATACTGCTCTGGCCGCTCTAAGCGCTGACCAGACCCAGCGTATTGCGGACTTCTTTCAGAATGGGCGCGGAGAGGGCTTTTGCCCGTTCGCCACCCTTGGCCAGAATCCGGTCGATTTCTGCCCGATCTTCCAGCAGTCGGTTCATTTCCGTCGTGATGGGTTCCAGATGCGCGACCGCTGCGTCGGCCAGAATTTGCTTGAACGCACCAAACTGGCTGCCGCCGATTTCAGTCAAGGCTGTCTCAACCGTCTGATGGGTCAGGGCGGCATAGATCGTCACCAGATTTTCTGCTTCCGGTCGACCGGCAAAGCCCTTCTTGTCGGTGGGCAGGCTGTCTGGATCGGTTTTCGCCTTCTTGATCTTCTTGGCGATCTCGTCGGCGGTGTTGGTCAGGTTGAT
The DNA here is from genome assembly GCA_002709955.1 of Rhodospirillaceae bacterium. GTDB lineage: Bacteria > Pseudomonadota > Alphaproteobacteria > UBA8366 > Aestuariispiraceae > Pacificispira. The sequence goes on along the minus strand of PAQY01000022.1, from coordinate 116,964 downwards.
GCGCGACATGTCCGATGGATCGGATTTTGACATTTTCTTGGTGCCATCGCGCAAGGACATGACGCGGGTCGCCTCGCCCAGGATCAAGGGTTCGATGACGGGGAAGAAATCCGGCACGCTCCAATCATTATTGAACTTGATCGCAATATCGCGGGCCAGTTCCAGATGCTGCTTCTGATCTTCGCCCACCGGCACATGGGTTGCGCGATAGGCCAGGATATCGGCAGCCATCAGATTGGGATAAACGAACAGACCCGTTGAGGCGTTCTCTTTGTTCGATCCAGCCTTTTCCTTGAACTGCGTCATGCGGTTCAGCCAGCCCATGCGCGCCACGCAATTGAAATACCAGGCCAGTTCCGCATGATCCGGGTTCTGCGACTGATTGAACAGGATGTGCTTGTCCGTATCAATGCCACAGGCGATCAGCGCGGCTGCCACCTGTCGGGTGGCCTCGCGCAGGCCTGCCGGGTCCTGAAATACGGTCAGCGCATGCTGATCCACGACGCAATAAATGCATTCATAGTCTTTTTGCAGCGGTGCCCAGTTGCGGATTGCCCCCAGATAGTTCCCCAGCGTCAGATTGCCAGTTGGCTGAATGCCAGAGAAAACGCGGGGTTTATGCGGTGACGGTGTGGTCTTGGTCGGCGCGGTCATGGGATGTGGACTCCCCGAACGATGTTGATGAAAATGCGACCCGCTTATCGCGGGTTCCGGGTGGGGGGTCAAGTCTGGAACGCGGGATTATTCTGTAAGCCTGCGACGGCGCGTCAGGGCGCGCTTTACGTCTCTAAGGTCGGTGCCGCCCAAAACCTGCGCCAGGGTGAAGTAAAGGATTGCGCCGATCAGGACCAATCCTGCCAAAGCAGCGATCCGTAGCACCAGAGTCCCTTCCACCAGTTGCGGTATGAACTGGACCCCCGCGTACAGTGCCAGGCCCATCGTGATCGCTGCCAGCAATAGGCGCGGCAGGCGGCGGCGAAATCTTGCATCCAGCGGCAGATGCCCGCGCTGGGACAGGATGGCCGCCATCATTCCGGCATTGATCCAGGCCGCCAAAGAGGCGGCAAGCGCTATGCCAACAGACCCCATCGCCTGCATCAACAGAACGGCCAGAAGGACATTTGCGGCCATGGAGATCGCCGCTAGGATCAAGGGTGTTCTGGTATCCCCACGGGCAAAAAAGGCCGGGGACAGTATTTTTGCCAATACGACAGAGGGCAGGCCGATCGCCATGGCGGCGGTAATGGCTGCGGTGATCTGTGCATCCTCCGGCGAAAAGGCACCGCGCTGGAACAGAATATCGACAACCGGCATGGGCATCGCGATCAGGGCGGCGGTGGCGGGCAATGTGAACAAAAGCCCGATTTCCAAGGCACGGTTCAAACTTTCAGAGGCCCCGGTCATATCCTTGGCGCTTAACTGGCGCGATAACAGGGGCAGCAGGGCCACGGATATAGCAACGCCGATCACACCCAGCGGCAATTGCGCCACCCGGTCTGCGTAATACAGATGCGCAATAGCGCCTGCGGGCAGCAAAGAGGCCAGCATGGTGGAAACAACCGTGTTGATCTGACTGACACCGGCGCTCAAAACCCCAGGCCCCATGCGCCGCAACAGGGAAATGATGTCGGGTGACAGGCGTGGGCGCGGCAGATGCACCAGGATTCCGGCACGATGACAGTCCCAGGCGATCAGTCCGAACTGCAACACGCCGCCGATAAATACCCCCCAGGCCAGGGCAAAGGCCGGGAGGGTTGGCAGCAGGTCAGAAAGGCTGAGCCCCATCGCGATGATAAGCACGATATTCAACAACAAGGGGGCCGCCGCCGCCGCCCCAAACCGATCCACTGTGTTCAACATGCCAGACAGCAAGGCAGAAAGGGCCATGAAGGTCAGATAGGGAAAGGTGATGGTGCTCAACGCAACGGCCAGGGCGAAAGTATCGGCATCCGCACCAAATCCAGGGGCCAGCACCAGGATGACAAAAGGCATGAAGGCCATGGCCAGCACGGTCAGCACCAACATGGTCAGGACCAGCAGGACCGCAGCCTCTCCCCCAAAGCGGATGGCGCTTTCCTTGCCGTCACGTTCCAACCGTTTGGCATAGATCGGGACCAGGGCGGCATTCAGCGCACCTTCGGCAAATAAGCGACGGAACAGATTGGGCAGACGAAAGGCGACGACAAAGGCTTCTGCCGCCGGACCAGCCCCCAACACGCCGGCCATCATCGCATCCCGGGCAAAGCCCAGCACCCGACTGACCATTGTCCAGCCGCCTACCGTCGCAATGGACCGCATCAACGCCATACACTTCCTCCAACCACAAGAAGCAGCAGCATTAGCCGGATTCGTGTGTCCTGGCGAGTGCGGGAAAGAGGCGTTTTAAGGGCAAAACATCACTCCGCCGCTTGAGCCTTTGGGTTGGCGGCGCGTTTGGCGGTTTTTTTGGCCAGTGCCTTGCGGGCGTGTTTGGTGGGGGGCGGTGCGGTTTGGGCTTCTGCCTCCAGCAGGGCATAGCGCAGGGCCTGGCGGATTTGGTCCAGTCGCCCGGCATGCTCTACTTTCAGACCAAACGTATCTTTTACATAAAAGACGTCGACGACCTGTTCGCCATAGGTGGAAATTTTCGCAATCGCGATTTGCAGGCGCTGTTCCACCAGGGCGGACGTGATCCGATATAGAAGGCCCGGCCGGTCGCGCCCGTTGACTTCGATCACCGTATGGGTCGCTGATGCGCGATTGTCGATCAAGACGCGGGGCGGGACGGTGAAGACCCGTGTGCGCGATGGCAGCGAGACCTTTGCCCGCTTCATCAATTCATCCAGGGGACGGATTTCGCCCGCCAGGGATTGTTTCACCATGGCAGACAGGCGCGCCAGCCGGTCCGGGCGAGAGAATGCGCCCCCTTCGGCATCCTGAATCAGGAACGTGTCCAACGCCATGCCGTCTTTCAATGTGCTGATTTTTGCATCCACCACAGTAGCACCCGCCAATGCAATAGCACCTGACAAACGGGCGAACAGACCGGGATGGTCCAGGCAATAGACGGTCAGTTCCGTGACAGACTTTTCTTCATCAACGCGAGTTTCCAGGGTCAGTTCGTCGCGATGTTTTTCTGCGCCGCGCACCAGACGCGCATGATGGGCCAGCGTGTCCAGATCCAGCGCTAGGAAATATCCTTTCCCACCGCGTTTCAGATGCGCGTCGATATCGGCCTGTTCCCAGCCATCTTCCAACAATCGATCCGCCAGACGGGTCTTGGCCGCAGCGGCGCGCAGAATGCGCCCTTCGGAAGCGGACGCCCCCGCCATGACTTCTTCGGCACGATAGAACAGATCGCGCAGCAGCGTCGCCTTCCAATTGTTCCAGACATTCGGGCCCACGGCCTTGATATCGACAACTGTCAGACACAGTAAAAGCCGCAGCCGTTCAGGTGATTGTACCAAGGCGACAAAATCGGTGATGGTCTTAGGGTCTTCCAGGTCCCGCTTGGTGGCGGTCATGGACATGGCCAGATGGTGCAGGACCAACCACGCCACCGTGTCGGTTTCAGCCTCGTTCATGCCCAGACGGGGACACAGCTTGCGTGCAACCTTTGCGCCCAATTCCGAATGGTCACCGCCGCGTCCTTTGGCGATGTCATGCAGCAGGGTTGCGACATACAGCACATTGCGGGATTGGATCTGGCGAATAACTTTACAGGCGACCGGATGTTCTTCGGTCAACAGGCCCCGTTCAATCTTGTTCAGAATTCCAATTGCGCGGATCGTATGCTCGTCGGTTGTGTAGACATGATACATGTCATATTGCATCTGGGCGACCACGCGCCCGAAATCAGGCACAAATTTACCTAACAGGCCGCATTCATTCATGTCGCGCAGTGTCAGGTCCGGTGATTCTTTCGCACACAGAATTTCCATGAACATCTGATTGGCGTCTGGATCATTGCGGAAGGCGGCATTGACCTTGCTTAAAGAGCGGGTGACGGCCGTCAGCGCATCCGGGTGCAGGGCCAGGCCGGTTTCATTGGCGACCTTGAAAATACGCAACATTTCCAGGGGCGATTCCCGGAAAACTTTTTTATCGGCAATGGTGATGCGCTGGCCTTCCAGCGGGAAGCCTTCCGCATCGCGCTGAAAGAATTTCGCGGGCAGGCGGAAAATGGACCGTCGCTTCTGTGCGGCCTCAAACGCAGCCAGGAAGATGCGGGTCAGATCCCCCACATCCTTGGCGACCAGAAAGTAATGCTTCATGAAGCGTTCAACGCCACTGCCCCCGGCGCGGTCGTTATACAGCATCCGATTGGCCAGTTCCGGCTGAACGTCAAAGGTCATGCGTTCCTCAGGCCGGTTCGTCAGGTAATGCAAATGGCATCGCACGGACCACAGGAAGAATTGCGCCTTAGCAAAGCGTGCGACCTCAGTTTTGGTCAGGGCGCCTTCTTCGATCATCTCGGCAATATCTTCGACGCCATACAGAAATTTCGCACTCCAATACAGGGCATGCAGGTCTCGCAATCCGCCCTTGCCATCCTTTATATTGGGTTCCAGCACATAGCGACTGTCGCCCATGCGTTCGTGCCGCTCATCCCGCTCTGCCAGTTTGGCTTCCAGGAAATCCATCTCCCGGCCTGTGACAATGGATTTGCGAAAGCGTGTCCGCAGCTCGGAAAACAGGGCCTTATCGCCCCAGATATAGCGTGTTTCCAACAAGGCGGTGCAGATTGTCCAATCCGCCTTTGCCTGGCGCAGGCACTCATCGACAGACCGGGTGGAATGCCCGACCTTAAGGCCGATATCCCATAGCGTGTAGAGGATGGTTTCAACCACCTGATCGACGCGGGCTGCCGGTTTCCGGTTGTGCAGGAATAACAGGTCCACATCGGATTGGGGGGCCAATTCCCCCCGCCCGTAGCCACCAACGGCGATTACACTGATGATTTCTGCATCGGTCGGGTTGGGGGCGGGGTAGATATGTTTGGCAATGCTGTCATACAGAACGCGCAGAATTTGATCGATCAGGAAGCAGTTGCCTGCAACACAGGCCGCCCCGTCCTGATCCTCATAAAATCGGGATCGGATTTCTTCGCGGCCGTTGGCAAGGGCGTTCTTCAGAATGCCAAGCCACGCCGCGCGTGCCTGAGCCTCGCCCTGGACATTGGCCACGGCGTTGGACATTTCTTCCTGAAGGGCCAGCCGATCAATGATCTGGCGCTGCCGCTTCACCTTTACGGATGTATCTATCATACCCTTAACCTAGCGCGCTTTGGGCTGTTTGACGAGGGGTGGTCACCGCATGATTTGGACCTTATCATGACATTCTAGGGGGATTGAATATCATGAAGGATTTGATTTACCCACAAGAATGGCAGGATGTCGAAGCGTCTATCGCACGTTTATCCGACAAACAGATATTGTTTGTCTGTGGGGCGGTCAAGTCCGGCACCACCTGGACCCAGTTATGGCTGGACCATCATCCCCAGATCGCAAGCGATGCGATGCAGGCACAGGCCTATGATATGGAAGGGCGCGTGGCATAAGAACGCTGACTTGCCTGGACACTATCCTGTTTCCTTTCGCAGTTGCACACTACGCCATTAAGATGCAACAGTTTGCAACTGTACGCATTGTTCAGGGGGACACCATGCCGACGCAAAAAGCCAATGCGACCCAAAAGGTTTTGGTCGCCAATCGCAGCGAAATTGCCATCCGTGTGATGCGGGCCGCCACAGAACTGGGCTTTGGCACCGTCGCGTTATATGCGGAAGAAGACAAGCTGTCCCTGCATCGGTTCAAGGCAGATGAAAGCTATCACATCGGTCACGGGCTGGGACCGGTCAAGGCCTATCTGACCATCGAAGAAGTCATTCGGGTCGCGAAGAAATCGGGGGCGACGCTTATTCATCCTGGCTATGGGTTTATGTCTGAAAACCCTGATTTTGCCGAAGCCTGCGCCGCAAATGGCCTGATCTTTGTCGGGCCACCGCCGGATGTGATGCGGTCGCTGGGCAATAAGGTCTCTGCGCGCCATATGGCGGTTAAGGCGGGCGTGCCGGTCATGCCAGCGACAGATCCGCTGCCAGAAGATATGGATGAATGCGCCAGAATGGCCGAAGAAGTCGGATATCCCGTCATGCTGAAAGCCAGTTGGGGCGGCGGTGGTCGCGGCATGCGGGTGATCGAGGATGCCAGCAAGCTGAAAGAACAGGTGAATGCCGGACGGCGAGAGGCGGAAGCCGCCTTTGGCAATGGCGAAGTCTATCTGGAAAAACTGGTACAGCGCGCCCGTCATGTCGAAGTGCAGATCCTGGGCGACAGTCATGGCAATCTGGTGCATTTGTTTGAGCGGGATTGCTCCGTCCAGCGGCGCAATCAGAAGGTGGTGGAACGCGCCCCCGCCCCCTATTTGGATTCCGCCACGCGGGAACGGATATGTCAGTCGGCCCTGAATCTGTGCCGGGAGGCTGGTTATATCGGCGCTGGCACGGTCGAATTCCTGATGGATTCCGATACCGGTGAATTCTATTTTATCGAGGTCAATCCCCGTGTTCAGGTCGAACATACGGTGACAGAGGAAGTGACCGGTATTGATATCGTCAAGGCGCAGATTCTGATCGCGCTGGGTGGTCACATCGGGAATGAGGAAGAAACCGGTGTCCCGCCCCAGGATGCGATCTTCCTGAATGGTCACGCCCTGCAATGCCGGGTTACAACGGAAGACCCTGAATCGAATTTTACCCCTGATTATGGTCGTATCACTGCCTATCGGGGGGCAACGGGGTTCGGCATCCGGTTGGATGGCGGTACGGCCTATTCCGGTGCAGTGATCACACGCTATTATGACAGCCTGCTGGAAAAGGTCACGGCGCGGGCTGCTACGAAAGAGGCGGCTGTACGCCGTATGGATCGGGCGTTGAAGGAATTTCGCATTCGGGGTGTCGCGACCAATCTGGCGTTTCTGGAAAATGTCATCAACCATCCAGACTTCGCCAGCGGCAATATCACCACGCGCTTTATCGATACAACACCGTCCCTATTCCATTTCCCCAAGCGGCGCGACCGGGCGACAAAGCTGTTGCGTTTTATCGCCGATGTGACCGTGAATGGAAATCCGGAGGTCGCGGGTCGCCCAAAACCGCCAGCACACGCCTTGCAGCCGATTGTACCTATCACAGTCTTTGGCGATCCGCCCAAGGGCACCAAGCAGATTTTGGATGAACGGGGCCCGGAAGGCTTTCGCGATTGGATGCTGGACCAACAGCGGGTGCTGATCACCGATACGACGATGCGCGATGCGCACCAGTCCCTGTTGGCGACACGCATGCGGTCCTATGACATGGTCAAGGCGTCTGATGCCTATGCCAGGCGGCTGCCGGAGCTTTTTTCCCTGGAATGCTGGGGTGGGGCAACATTTGATGTCGCCATGCGGTTCCTGAAGGAAGACCCCTGGGATCGTTTGGCCGATATCCGCGCGGCGGTTCCCAATGTGTTGTTACAGATGCTGCTGCGCGCGTCCAATGCCGTGGGATATACCAATTACCCGGATAATGCGGTTCAGTATTTTGTCGAAAAAGCGGCCGATGCGGGTATGGATGTTTTTCGCGTCTTCGACAGCCTGAACTGGGCCGACAATATGAAGGTCGCGATGGATGCGGTGTTGAAAACCGACCGCCTGTGCGAGGCTGCGATTTGTTATACAGGGGATCTGTTTGACAAAAGCCGCCCGAAATATGATCTAGATTACTATGTCACATTGGCACAGGAACTGAAGTCCCATGGCGCGCATATTCTAGGCATAAAGGATATGGCGGGCCTGTGCCGCCCAGCGCAGATCCGAACCTTGGTGACGACGTTGAAGGCGGAAACAGGGTTGCCGATCCATTTTCACACCCATGATACGTCTGGCATCGCGGCGGCGACCGTATTGGCAGCGTGCGAGGCTGGCGCGGATGCTGTCGATGCGGCAATGGACAGTTTTTCGGGCTTAACGTCCCAGCCGAATCTGGGCTCTATCGCGATGGCGTTGCAGGATACAGATCGGGCAACCGGGCTGGATCCAGCGACTATCCGGGCCTTCTCTGATTATTGGGAAGCCGTGCGGGTGCAGTACACGGCTTTTGAACCGGATCTTCGGGCCGGTGCGTCAGAAGTTTATCTGCACGAAATGCCAGGTGGCCAATTCACCAATTTGAAAGAACAGGCCCGGTCTCTGGGGCTTGCCGAACGCTGGCATGAGGTCGCCCGCATGTATGCGGAAGTCAATCAACTGTTTGGCGATATCGTGAAAGTGACGCCGTCTTCCAAGGTTGTGGGGGATATGGCCCTATACATGGTGTCCAGCGGGATATCGCCAGAGGATGTTATCAATCCAGAGGTTGATATAACTTTTCCGGACTCGGTGGTGGCGATGTTGCGGGGCGATCTGGGACAGCCGCCCGGCGGATGGCCGCAAGCCATACAGAAAAAGGCGCTGAAAGGCGAAACGCCAAAGACGGATCGTCCAGGCAAGCATCTGGCAGCAATCGATTTTGAAAAGGAACGCAATGAGGCGCAGAAGGCCGCCCAGCGCCAGATCAGTGATTTCGATCTTGCATCCCATATCATGTATCCCAAGGTTTTCGCCGATTTCGCAAAATATCGCCGGGAATTCGGGCGGTTGGATGTATTGCCGACCCCGATTTTCTTTTATGGCATGAAACCGGGGGATGAAGTCACCGTAGAGTTGGACCCAGGCAAGGCGCTGGTCATTCGCCTTATGGCCGTCGGGGAGGCGGATCAGAAGGGGGAGCGCGAGATATTCTTTGAACTGAACGGTCAGCCGCGCGTGGTCCGGGTTGCCGACAAGGCGGTCGCCTCAACAGCGCCGGTGAATGATAAGGCCGATATGTCCAACGCAAATCATGTTCCCGCCCCAATGCCGGGACTGGTTGCGATGGTGGCGGTCAATGAAGGTCAGAAGGTTCGGGCGGGTGATGTGTTATTGACGCTGGAGGCGATGAAGATGGAAACATCCATAACCGCGCCGAAGGCAGGCACCATCTCTCGCATCGCGACCAAGGCAGGCACACAGGTGGACGCCAAGGATTTGTTGGTTGTGATAGATTGAGTGTAAAGCTACGCAGCTGAACTTTCGAATTCGACCACAACCAGAATATGGTCGACCTGATTGGGCTGGTCCTGGCTGTTCTTGCTTAAGGGCAGGCGCAGAATTTGAAGGCGGCGGGGATATCCCGCGATGTTCGTAAAGGACAAACGAACATGTTGCGGTGTCTTGGATCGCACCAGCTCTTCCAAATCAGACTGCAGCAATTCGCGCAGCTTTTTGGGATTCTGGTCATGAACGTAATACCCTGTCAGATTTATGTTCTGAATGCTTTCTGCCATGGTCCCCGTAAGCCGATAGCGAAAACGTATGGGGTCACGCTCCACATCAATCAGAATTAGATAGGGGAGAGCGTTTCGATTAAAGGCATGGGGTGAAAAGTCTGATTTTGTTGGCAGTGATTGTTCTGTGCGCAAGGACATCCAAAGCGATAAAATATCTTTGAATCGCGAACTATCATAAGCTGACTCAATTAAAAGGGGTTCTCTTTCGCATGGATAGCTATCATCAATATTGTAAATGCCGCCCTTGGCTTGGTCCCCTATCATAACGTCCAATTCAATCTACAGTCGAAAAAATTTAGGTGCTAAGTGTATTTCCCACATTAAGCTGTTTTTTTTCGACCGATCAAGGGGCGTATGTTCTAAGATCTACTGTCCATGCCTGATTTTAGAATCCTCCGGTACCTGTGCACGGTCCGTCATGCCATAGTCCCGATGAACCTCGGCGACGCGCAAGCGATAGTCCCGGAACATCTCTCCGCGGCCCATTGCCTGGGCTTTGCGATGTTTTTCCAGGCGCCGCCACTCCTGAATAGCGGCCTCATCGCGCCAAAAGGACAGGGATAAAATCTTCCCGGGCGTCACAAGACTTTCGAATCTTTCTATCGAAATAAACCCATCGATTTGATTGAGCAAAGGTCTGAGATCGGCGGCAATTTCCAGATAGTCTGGCATGCGACCGTCCTGGGGTTCCACTTCAAATATAACTGCCATCATGATGCGTGTCCTATTTTTCAGATGTTTTAAATTGCTTCAGCACGGCGACAAGTTTCTGGTCCCGTTCAGCGCTTAATGTCTCAAAGGATCGCCCATTTTCTTCTGCGCGGCATCCTTCAGCCAGTATCGCTGCGGTCTGGGGTGTCAGGTCTGGTTGCCCCAGACTGTCCCACCAAACGGCAAAGCTGGGACCAAGGCGTTCAATGAAGACGTCCATTCCCTTGCCGCCACTGGCCAGATTAAACAGCATATGCGGCCCCATAACAGACCACCGCAGCCCAGGTCCATGAACCACGGCCTTGTCGATATCTTCAACAGACGCAACCCCTTCCAGGACCAGATGGATCGCCTCGCGCCACAGGGCGGCCTGCAATCGATTGGCAACATGGGCCGGAACCTCTTTCAGCACCCGGATTGTCTTTTTGCCACAGCGGTCTTCAAAGAAGTTTTGGCACCAGTCAACAGCGGCGGGGTCTGTCAGTTCATTGCCCAACAGCTCCACCAGGGGAATCAGATGCGGCGGGTTGAACGGATGGGCCAGGACTAGACGTTCCGGATGCCTTAATCCCTTTTGCATATCCTTCAGCAACAGGCCGGACGAGCTGGTTGCCAGGATGGCATGCGCCGCCATTCCAGCCTCCATGGCCTGAAACAGGGTGTGTTTGACATCCAATCGTTCGGGAACGCTTTCTTGGATGAAGGCGATGTCGCGGACGGCGTCCGCCGGGTCATCATAGAAATCAATTGCGGTCTGGTCCGCCCCCGCAACGATCACGCCCAATTCATTCAAAACGGGCCATGCGCGGTCCACATAGGCTTGCAGAGCTTTGCTGGCCCCTGGTTCCGGGTCATAGGCGTTGACCGCCATGCCCCGGGCCAAAAACAGGGCTGCCCAACTGGCCCCAATCGTTCCCGTCCCGATGACAGCAACGCGGTCCAGAGACTCTGGCGTTGGATAGGCCATAGTGCCCTCCTGTCGTTAGCTCAGAAATTCACCCGGTCGCCACCCTTCAGGCCCAATCGTTTGCGGGCTTCTTGCGGCGTTGCGACAGTCAGGGACAGGTCTTCAACGATGCGTCGTATCTTCTTGACCTGATCGGCATTGCTTTTCGCCAGTTCACCCTTGCCCAGATACAGGCTGTCTTCCAGACCAACGCGCACATTGCCGCCCAGAATGGCCCCCTGGGTGACAAAGGGCATCTGATGGCGACCGGCGGCCAGGATGGACCATTCATAATCTTCGCCAAACAGTTTGTCCGCGATCCGGCGCATATGCATCAGGTTCTCTGGATCGGCCCCAATGCCGCCCAGAATCCCGAAAATTGTCTGGACAAAGAAGGGCGGCTTCACCAGGCCCCGGTCGACGAAATGCGCCAGGTTATACAAATGGCCGACATCGTAACATTCGAATTCGAACTTAACGCCATGGCCTTCGCCCAGGTCTTTCAGGATATATTCGATATCCTTGAAGGTGTTGCGAAAGATGAAATCGCGGGTCATTTCCAGCATTTCCGGTTCCCAGGCATGCTTGAAATCCTTGATCTTATCCAGGATCGGGAACAATGCGAAATTCATCGACCCCATATTCAAAGACGTCATTTCCGGACTGGCCTGACGGGCGGCGGCCAAACGCTCGTCCAGGGTCATGCCCAGCCCACCGCCTGTTGTGATATTCACCACAGCATCGGTCTGTTGTTTGATGCGGGGCAGGAATTCCATGAAGACTTTCGGGTCTGGCGTTGGGCGGCCGTCGTCTGGATTGCGCGCATGCAGGTGCAGGATAGACGCCCCTGCTTCTGCCGCAGCAACCGCATCATCGGCAATTTCCTGGGGCGTGATCGGCAGGTATTCCGACATGCTGGGCGTATGAATGCCACCGGGGACGGCGCAGGTAATAATTACACTTTTTGCCATTTGGGTTTCCTCTGTTTTTATAGGGGTGCTGATTTGACATCAGTCACATTTGGGGTCGTCCGCCAACAGCCACTGATCCCGCCCGGCTTCTTTGGCCGCATATAAAGCGTGATCCGCCCGATAAACGGTGCTGTCATAACCATGGTCATTGGAATGATATTGACACAATCCAGAACTGGCTGTGACGGTCAGGGGGCCGATCGCGGTTTTGACGGGGCGACTGCGCAGGGCTTCATGAAATCCTTCCAGCAAGGCCATGGCGTCCGCCAGACTGGCTTCGCGCATCAGGATCAGGAATTCTTCACCGCCCCATCTGGCGATCAAATCGGTTTCCCGCATCGAACCCAACAATCGCGCGGAGAAGTTGACCAGGACCTCATCCCCGACATCGTGACCATGCGTATCATTCACGGCCTTAAAGAAATCGATATCGATCAGTGCCAGACAGAATCCCTTTGAATCGCCAGCCTGTGCGGCCTTGGTTTCCATCTGCAGGGCATCATGCGCTCCACGACGGTTCATCAACCCGGTCAATGGATCTGTAATGGACGCCGCGCGAAGCTTATCGTTCAACTGCATGATTTCGGCCTGCAGCCGGTCGCTCATACGCGATATCTTGTTCAGATTCCGATCAAGGCGGCGATAGCGACCAATCAGCCAATCGATTTCCGCGCGCAGGTCATCCGCATCGGCCCCATCAAGGCCGTCCAACCGCGCGATCAAGGCGTTAATGCGGGAATCGGTCCTGTTCTGGTCTGCCAAAAAAGCCTCCGATCAGGCAATGCGGTCCGACCCGTCAGTCGGTGATGATTTGATAGGGCAGCGAGACATCTTCCAGTAATTCTTCTGCAAGTTCGATGATGCGTTCGTTGTCTGGATCACACAACCAGATGACCTTAACCACGCGCCCATCTTCATGCGCTTCGTCCAGCCTGTCTAGCATGTCCATCATGGATTTTATGCTGCCCGTATTCAGATAGGCCAGTTCAACATTCAAGGTAACGGGGCGGTCGTCGCCATCCTGCTCCAGCACGGCCTCAAGCCATGCAGCGATGGGCTTATAGAAATCAAAGGTATTTTCTGGATAAGACTCTCCAGCCAGGTGCAATACCAGCGTTTCCGGGTTGCACTCGACGGTGGGAGAGGATCTGGTCCCCATGATTTTTATATGCTCAACCATCCTGGTTCCTGCTCTCTCAAAACGCTAAATTGTGACTGTCAGATTGAAGAAGGAATAAACCTCATCTCCATCTGATACGCTATAGCTTAAGGGTTTGGAGGCTTTTCGCGCCATTTGCAAGAAACCCAGCCCCGCCCCAATAGCCCCCTCTTCCAATGGCGCGCGTAATCGACTTTTGTATGCGGCTTTAAGGTCCGCGTCATTCAACGCAATTACCTTATCCAGTCTGGCCGTCAGGGCCGGGACATCCTCTCGGCGGACCAGGTTTCCAGAAACCACGGTATAGTGATCTTCTTCCCGCGCAATCAGGACTGTGCCAGCGTTCAATCGGGCAACATCGGCCTTATTGTGTCCCACCGCTTCTGCATAATGTCTTATATTCTGTGTTGTTTCGATATATACCGCGAAAACGTCGGCAATGCGCTTGCGCGGCTGTGTCTGGGATTCTAGGTGCCGCTGTATGGCTTCCCCTAATTCTTCAATGACGCTTTGTGAAAAGGGACCGTTGAAACTGATCACAATATGACAGCGTTCAAAAATAGCCCGCAAGGCTTTCATATCATCATGATTCATTGCGTGCCCCTTATCTCCCCCAGATCAACATCCACAGGTACCAAAGTTACGGGTGCATCGGACAGAAGCCAAGAACGGTTAAATCATCCCGTTGCGGATGATTGCCGCGATAGGCTTCCAATGATTGTAACAAGGCCTGCCCCTGATCTTCGATTGGCTTGTCTGTGTTATTTTGCAATGCCTCCACCAGGCGACGTCGCCCAAAACCAAACCCTTTTTCTCCGCCGGACTGGTCCAGGATTCCATCAGAAGACATGAATATACGCTCTGCCTCCTTGGCGGAAAGAACTGTTTCCTGAAGGGTCGCAGCGGATGTCGCCTGACGCCCATAGCCCAAACCAAGCTTGCTGCCCTGAATGCGCTCAATAGTGCCCTTGCTCTGGATAAAACTTTCCAGGCCAGCACTGGCAATGCGGATACGTTTAAACTCTGGCTCGATCAGGCACAGCGTCAATTCCAGACCATTATCCGGTCCGACCTGTGCGTTGGCTTGGTGCAGGTTGGTGCGCACAATACGGTCGATGGCCATCATCACCGCCACCGGTCCGCCTACACCGGTATCGTTGATTGCACGCCGACAGACAGAGGCTGCCATCATCGTCATCATGGCCCCTGGGATCCCATGTCCGGTGCAATCGCCAAGCCCGACATAAATCCCAAAATCCGTGCGCACGCCGATGTAAAAATCACCGCCGACGATATCCACCGGGCGGAACAACAGAAAGTGATCCCCCAAATGGGTTTCAAAAAAGCTGCGATTGGGCAGGATTCCCGTTTGGATCAACCGCGCATATTCAATGCCATCGGTCAGCTTCTTATTGGCTTCTTGCAGTTCCAGTGTCTGTTCCTGAACCAGTCGGTCCAGGCGCTGCTGTTCTGCGACCCGGTGCGTTACATCATTAAACGTATAGGCATATCCGCCGTTCTTCAGGGCGACACCGGCAACATGCATGACCCCGTTCTGTGAAGACGCACGATCCAGATCATAGTTTCGGCGCTCCAGCGCTGGTTTCAGACGTTCCGCGACCAGCTCCGTCACATCGCCGGGTCCGAACTTTCCTTCTTCTGCCATGAACCTGAGCAAGTGTTCAAAGGGTTGTCCTTCTTGTGTAAAAGGGCAATCCAACGGCAATCCGTTCATCCTTAGATATGGCGGATTGGCAAATACCACATTCATATTGGCATCAATAACCAATAGCCCCTGATCAATTTCTGAGGCGGCGTCCCGCAGGGTAGCGGAAATATGGTCTTCATCGCGGCGCGTGGCCTCCCGATGATGAATTTCCTGATTGGACTGTGTCATGGTTCCCTTTGGTTCCGCTTTCTTACTCATTAGAATTTAATATAGCGGCTGGTAATTGGCGACAGATTTCAAGACCCTACCGTTCCTGAGGTTTAGATCAAGGAATTGATTGGGTCTTTGCAAGTTTGACGTCAGAATAGTGGTAAATGTTTTTCGGTTGTCTTAGGCGTATCGGCGTTGTAGATAGCCACCATTCCCTGCGGGCGTGGCGGAATTGGTAGACGCGCTGGATTCAAAATCCAGTTCCTCTGGAGTGTCGGTTCGAGTCCGACCGCCCGTACCATCCTTTTCTTTCTGATCATTTTGCCGTTCTGGGGCAAAGACGCCCTGTCGCATTCGCACAAATAAGTGCTATTCTTTCAGTGACAGGCTATTGATCCATATTCATATGAAAGGGGAGCGTCGCATTCAGATGGCAGAGATGCAGCCCAAAAAGCCGCCCGGTCGACCGCGGGGTGAACAGACGGAAAACGCAGACCGCAGGCGTCGTCAATTGGTTGAAGCGGCAATCCACTCCATCGTTCATCTGGGCATGTCGGCGACGACTTTGGCGACGGTTTCCGCCTCTGCGGGTCTCTCTCAGGGCGTTGCGGTGTTTTATTTCAAGAGCAAGGAAAACCTGCTGATTGAAACCTTGCGGCATCACTATCACGAATATGATGACCATTGGCACAAGGCCCTGGCAGACGCGCCGGATGATCCCCTGGAAAAACTGATGGCATTGGTTTTTGCGGATGTTGATCCGAAAATTTGCAATACACGCAATTTGACACTGTGGAATTCGTATTGGGGAGAGGCGGTTGCCCGTCCCAAATTCGCTGAGATATGCGAAGCCTATGATCGCGTGCGCTATGAAACGCTGATTGGCTTTTGCGAGGCAGCGGCCCCCATGATGGTCGGACCCTATTGGACACCGGTCACGGTTGCTGATGTTTTGGATACAATGACCGACGGAATGTGGACCCGAATGCATGTGACGCCTGGATTCATGGCCCTGGAAACCGGGCGCATGCTGCTGGCGCGGTTTCTGGCAACGGTCTATCCCTCTCGTGCTGACCGCATTTTGGCCCATGCCGAAAGCCTGGATACGAAACAATAGCCCCCTAGAGAAAATACTGAGCAAACGGAATCGTTTGCGATGACGTATTTGCTGAAAAAATAAGTGGTTAGAGTATCATTTGTGAGCTCATGCGAGCGCATGATGCTCTAAAAGAAAACCGCCCGACATTTCTGCCGGGCGGTTCTGATTGCAAATAGTACCGGTTAGGACTTCAGCTTGGTCCAAACCCGTTCGCGCAGGCTCTTGGAGGCATCGCTGCACACCTCAAACCCGGACAAGCGATCGGCATATTCTTCCGGCATGTTCACGGCCGGGTCGGATGACAGGACGTCGCTCAAGAATTCACCGGATCCTTTGATCGCATTGGAATAACCGGTGTAATTAGACGCAGCCGCGGCATTTTCCGGCAACAGCATCCAATTGATGAAGGTTTTGGCATTATCCATGTTCGGGGCGTTTGCGGGCACGGCCATGGTATCGGTCCAGAAGGTCACGCCTTCTTTCGGATATACATAGACAACGCCTGGCTTGTTGGCCTTCACGCGGTGCGCGGCGCCATTCCACTGCATATGCACAGCCACTTCACCAGCCGACATACGGTCAATGGTGCCGTCGTTGGAATAGACCTTCACAAAGGGCTTCTGCGCCATCAGGACATCCAGGATTTTCTGGGCTTCGGCAGGATCTTCGGTGCATTTGCTGACACCGGTATAATAGGCTGCCGCATTCCAAACATCGCTCATTTCATTCAACATGGCGATGTTGCCTTTCAGCTCTTCCTTGGGCTCGAACAAGGCAGACCAGCTTTCTTCCAGTGTTCCGCCGGGAACCATGGCCGGATCATAGGTAAACCCGGTCGTGCCCCACATATAGGGTGCGGAATAGCTGCGGTCTGCATCAACGGACAAGGTCTGGAACGGGCCCAGGACGTGTTTGAAGTTTTCCATCTGGTTGACTTTGATATCCGCGACCAGCCCCTTGTCGATCATCGTGCCCAGGGTCGTCGGGCCGGGGAAAATCACGTCATATCCGCCACCGCCGGCTTGCAGTTTGGCCAGCAGGTCTTCTTCGGACGCATAATTGTCCATTGTCGTCTTAATACCGGTTTCTTTCTCAAACTTTTCCAGAAGCTCCGGTGAGAAATAGTTGGACCAGTTATACAGATGCAATTCGCCATCGGCAGATGCACTGCCCATCGCTCCAACGGTCAGGCCGACCGCTGCGGTCATGCCTAAAACCCATTTTGATACGCGCATCATGTTCAATACTCCCTGTTGTGATTGGTATGAGGACTGACTTCGAAAGGATATTACCCCCGCCCGTGTCCTCTGCCGAGCAGGAGAGAAATCGATACCATCACGACCGAGACGACCAGCATCAGCGAAGAGATCGCATTGACCTCTGGTGAAACGCCAACCCGGATCAGGCCGAAAATATAGATCGGCAATGTTGTTGATCCGGCACCGCCCACAAAGAATGTGGTGACGAAATCATCCAATGAAATGATAAATGCCAGAACCGCCCCCGACAGAATGCCAGGCATCATCAGGGGCAGGGTTACGCGCCGGAATGTCTGAACCGGCGTCGCATACAGATCGCTTGCAGCCTCGAACAGGCGCGGATCCAGCCCTTCCAGCCTGGCCCGGATGGGCAGATAGGCAAAAGGAATGCAAAACACCGTATGGGCGATCATGACCGTCATCAGTCCCTGCGTGATACCCAGCGTGGCAAAAAACAGCAGGGACGCCACGGCGGTGACAATTTCTGGCACGGTCAGCGGCAGGGCGACCAGGGCATTCATTGCCCCTTGCCCCTTGAAACGGTCCCGCGCCATTTGCACGGCGGCCAGGGTGGACAGTGTCGTCGCCCCCAAAGAGGCGACACACGCGATCAGCAGGGAATTGCCCGCCGCCCGCAGCATATCTTCGTTCTGCAGGGCGACCCTGTACCAATCCAGCGAAAATCCGGTCCAGATGGTCACCAGTTCATTTTCATTGAACGACAGGGCGATCAGGACCGCGATGGGCAGATAGACATAGGCGAAAAAGACACAGGCCATAAAGGCCAGCCCCGGCCAGTGATTGGCGTCCCCGGCCTTACGACGGCCCGGTATCAAGGCACCCAATGTGCTGGTGACGACGCTCATAAACTGATCCCCTGTTTGGACTTTCCGGATTTCAGCGCATAGAAGGTCATCGCCAACAGCACCATTGCCAAAAGGCCAAAGCCCAGTGCTGCCCCGAACGGCCAGTTTCTGGCCGCCCCAAATTGCAGGCCAATCAGATTGCCGACCATCATCGTCTTGCCGCCCCCCAGCAATTCCGGGGTCACATAGGACCCCAGACAGGGCACGAAGACCAGGATCGACCCAGCAATAATGCCGGGCATCGCGGATGGCAGAATGATCCTGCGCAGGGTTTGAAGTCTTGTTGCATAAAGATCGAAAGAAGCTTCGACCTGGCGCATATCCAATTTCTCCAGACTGGAATAAATCGGCAGCACCATAAAGGGCAGGAAGGAATAGGTCAGTCCGACCGAAACGGCGAAACTGTTATGCAACAGGGGCAGGGGCTCATTGATAATCCCGATACCCATCAAGGCGGAATTGATTGTACCATGATCGCGCAGCAGCAGGATCCAGGCATAATTGCGCACCAGCAGATTTGTCCAGAACGGCACCGTCACCAGAAAGACCAGGGCTGGACGCCAGCTTCTCGGTCGTGTTGCCATGAACATTGCGGTCGGGAATCCGACCAGCAGGGACAGTATTGTCGTGATGGCCGCCAGCCACATGGACCGCCAGATGATCAACAGGTAATCGAAATTCAGCGACAGAGTATCGTCCAGGTTCCGCTCAAAAATGAAGCGCATATAGGCTTCCATTGAATAGCTGTTCCAAACCACACTGCCGGAATAATCGCGAGTCTGGATGGAAATCCAGGCCATCAGCAATAAGGGCGCGACCATAAAAATGGTAATCGCCCCGGCAGCCGGGCCAATCAACAGCACTCTTTGTCGTCTCAGGTTTCGCTTTCGGCTGTCAAGGCCTGCCACAGGGGCAGCAGTCGAATCGATATTCGTCACGGAGGCTCCAGTTCGTTGTGCGAACCAATGCGGTCACCAGTTTTTATCTTGTGGTACCATCACGCAAATTGCCCAGGCAGCCAACTAATTTATCGGTGCGGTGACCCCATCCGTTAGTTCTACTAACATAACGCATCCCATTCAGATTCATCAAACGTTTTTTTGAATAACTACTCAAATGAACCATACGCTGAGATTCTAGGTGACAAATTCTGCGGCGTGAGTTAATTTAAATGAGTGCTCAGAAAAATATAGATGAAAGTAAGGCGATCCGTCATGAATACCATCGTTAAACCGTCCGCAGATGCTATGGGGGCCCCGAAAGAGTGGGACCGCAGCGGCCTGCCTGCCTGGACCTATGGCAGCGACGAACTGACAGAGGTGGAAAAGGACGCGTTGTTCCGGCGCCATTGGCAGATTGCCTGTCATGTATCGGATGTGCCCAATCCGGGGGATTATATCTCTTTCGATATGTGTGGAGAGCGCGCCCTGGTGATGCGTGACAAGGAAGGGGAGGTTCGCGCCTTTCATAACCTGTGTCGCCATCGCGGTGCGCGCGTTCTGGCGGGGGAACGGGGCGAATGCCCACATGTCATCACCTGCCCATTTCATGGCTGGAGCTATAATCTGGATGGCACGTTGCGCAGTCCTGCGGTTCCGTCCAGCCTGCCTAAGCTGGATCCCGTAGAACATGGCCTGAAGTCCATTGAGATGGAAATCTGGCATGGCTTTGTGTTCCTGCGCTTCCTGCCGGGTGACCAGCCTTCTGTTGCGAAAATTTTTGAACGGCATGAAGAAGAAGTCGCACAGTATAAAATGGCGACCATGGTGCCGGCTGATAATACATTCTGGCAGCATGAAATGGCGGTGAACTGGAAATCAGTGCGGGATGTCGATAATGAAGGATACCATGTCGCCAAGGCGCATCCAGGCTTGCAGGAATTATACGGCAGCAACTATTTCGATGAACCGTTAAGCAAGGGTACCAGCCGGTCCTTTGGACAATTCAGCGATCATCCAGGCCGAAGCTGGAGCGTGCGCAATTACAAAAAAATCCTGCCCGTCATGGAAAATCTGACTCCGGACAGTCAGAAAGCCTGGCTGTATCTGGGGATTTTCCCAAATGTCGTGATCGGGTTTTATCCGACCAGCGTGATCTTTTATCAGGAATATCCGATTTCTGCGCGGCGCACGGTACAGCGTGGCGCAACTTATCGCTATGCCGAGGAAACGCGGGAAATGCGACTATCGCGGTATCTGGCAGAACGCATTGATCGGGATACCCAGGATGAGGATACGCAATTGATCGAATGGTCCTGCGAGGCAACTGAATCCAGCGCTTATGATGGAATCATTTTGTCAGACCGGGAATACAATGTACGCTGTTATCATGACGCATTTCGCGCCGCAGTTCCGGTTATGTGCTTGCCACAAGAGCCGGAGCCAAACACGATGGCAAAAATAAATGCGTCTATGGGGTCGAAATAGGGTTCGTCCATATCAGGGGGATGCGGGTGGAGCGACAAAGATTTTGTAAGTATTGGGACGATCCTATCGTCACATCAGGTGATTGCCGGTGAGCGTGTCTAACGCCAGCGGTTGGCCGATGTTCTTTCGACGTGAAGGGGTTCGCGGCTTTGCCTTGATGAGCCCGTCCTTCCTCTTCGCCCTGCTGCTGCTGGCGGTGCCGATCGGGGTGATCATCACATTCAGTTTCTGGACACAGAATTACCTGGATATCGATACCACCCTCACGTTACAGAATTATCGCGAAGTCTTTGAAAAACCGATTTACGGGGTTTTGTTGCAACGATCCCTGATCGTGGCCGGGTCGGTGACATTCCTGACGGTCATTCTGGCCTATCCACTGGCCTATTACGTGGCCTTCCATGTGCATCAGCGCAAGGCATTGTGGATATTCCTGATCACAATTCCCTTCTGGACCAGCTATCTTCTGCGCATTTTCGCCTGGAAACTGATCCTGGGCTATAATGGCGTGGTTAATACCAGTCTGATGGAGATCGGCTTAATCGAGGAGCCGCTGGACTTCATTCTTTATAATATGAATGCCGTCATCCTGACGCTGTCCCATGCCTGGATGCCCTTCGCCATTCTGCCGATCTATGTCTCGCTTCAAAAGATCGACCGCAGTTATCTTGAGGCCGCGACCGATCTGGGCGATGGACCAATCCGCCGGTTTCTGCGGGTGACATTGCCCTTGTCGCTGCCAGGTGTGCTGGCCGCCATGGTTGTTGTATTCATCCCGACCATTGGGGATTACGTGACACCAAAACTGGTCGGCGGCACAGACGGTCTGATGATTGCCAATATGATACAGGTTCAGTTTGGCAAGGCCAATAACTGGCCCCTGGGGGCAGCCCTGGCGGTGACGACGATGGTGACTGTGACACTGGTTGCGACAGGCTTCGTCTTTTTCGCGAAATGGCTTGGCGGGAGGGCGCGATGACACGCATTGCAATCAAAATTATCGGGCCGGGAGAGTGTCATGCGGTTTAAGTTTCTGACGCTTTATGCGGTCGCCTTTATGATCTTTCTGTATCTGCCGGTCCTGTTCCTGCCGCTGTTTTCTTTTAATGACAGCACGATTGTCGCCTTCCCGTTGAAAGGCTTTACGCTGGAATGGTACGAAAACCTGCTGTCTGAAACGACCATGCATCAGGCATTCTTCAACAGCATGCAGGTCGGATGGTCGACGGCGGTTATCTCTACATTGCTGGGCATATGTGCGGCACGCGCCGTGACGCGCTATAATTTCTTTGCCAAGAAATCGATCACTGCTTTTGTCATGCTGCCGCTGGTTCTGCCGGAAATCATTGTGGCGATTTCCTTGTTGGTCGTGATCCTGTGGTTGGGCTTTAACCTGTCGCTGATCAGTGTCACCCTGGGTCATATCCTGATGACCGTACCGTTTTCCACTGCGGTTCTGATCTCCAGTTTTGAAGGTTTTGATCAAAGCCTGGAGGAAGCCTCGATGGATCTGGGGGAGGGGCCTTTCATGACCTTCATGCGGGTCACGCTGCCGATGGTCGCGCCCGGCATTATTTCCAGCCTGTTGATCACCTTCACGATTTCTCTGGATGAATTTATTGTCGCGTTCTTTTTGACAGGAACCGAACCGACCTTGCCGATTTATATCTGGGGGCAGCTCAGATTTATCGCCAAACTCCCCAATGTTGTTGCTCTGGGCAGCATCCTATTGTTCTCGTCTTTCGTGCTGCTGTGCATCGCTGAATTGGTGCGGCGGCGTGCGCAACGGCGCACTGGTATAGAAGGAAGCATTTTATGAGTGGTCGACCGATTATTCAGATCGATCAGGTCTGGCGTCGTTTTGGCGACGTGGCGGCATTGGATGGCGTCAGCGTTGATATCAAAAGTGGGGAATTCTTCTCTCTTTTGGGACCATCGGGCTGTGGCAAGACAACATTGCTGCGCCTGATCGCCGGGTTTGATGATCCGACCGAAGGGAAGATCTTAATCGACGGCCAGCCCATGATGGGGGTGCCCGCCAACCGCCGCCCGACAAATATGGTGTTCCAGAATTATGCCGTGTTCCCACATTTGACCGTGGCGCAGAATGTCGCCTATGGCCTGCGGAAACAGCGCATAAGTTCCAGTGATCGTGATCGCCAGGTTGAAGAGTCCCTGAAACAGGTTGGGCTGGGTGGGCTGGGCCATCGCCGGTCCACGGAATTGTCCGGTGGTCAGCGCCAGCGGGTCGCCCTGGCCCGTGCCCTGATCATGCGCCCCAAGGTTCTGCTGTTGGACGAGCCACTCTCTGCGCTGGATAAAAAGCTGCGGGAGCATATGCAGGTCGAGTTGCGCCAGCTACAGCGTCAGGTCGGAATCACCTTTATTCTGGTGACCCATGATCAGGAAGAGGCCCTGACCATGTCGGACCGGATTGCGGTGATGTTTGGCGGCAAGATCAGCCAATGCGACACGCCCGAAAACATCTATCAGAATCCGATCAGTTCTTCGGTCGCGAAATTCATTGGTGGGATGAATATTATCGACGCCTCTGTCGTCGATCAGACGGAAGAGGCTGTGACGGTCGATGCCGCCATTTTTGGCAAGGTCACGATCAAAAACCCCTATCATCTGCGCTTTGATTCCGACTTCGCGGTCGGGGTGCGCCCTGAACGCCTGACCCTGCTGTTTGATGCGGGCGATACGGAAGAACGCGAATTACAGGGTGAAATCAGACAGGCCGCCTATTTTGGTGATATGACCTATTACGATGTCGCATTGCCGGGCCGGGATGCGCCCGTGACGGTATCGATGCGCAATGCCATCGGTCGCCCGATCCTGTCCGAAGGCGATCCGGTTCGTATCGGATGGGCGCCGGAATCCCTGGTGCCTTTGGCCTGATTTGGGGCCTATCCAGCGCGCCGTGGCATTCGGAAGGGCAATAGGACCTGTACCCAACGCTTGTTGAAACGATCCAGGTTCAGGCTTTCATGAACGCCGGTTGCGACTTCGCCTTCGATTCCCATCTGAATGGCAGACCGCGCATAGAATGGTGTGTCTTCCAAGGTTTTTAAAAGCTTAACACGGCTGGACGAATCGCTGCGGGTGCTCCGGGCGACCTGCCAGTTTATGTTGGGCAGCCGTGTCTTTGGCGGGGCATCCACTGCAGCACCGCCCCCTTTGGCAAAAAATCGGTGGGCGATGGCGCGTCGGGTTTGATCCCGTTGGGTCAGGTCATAATATACGACAGAATCCCCATTGGGCAGTTCCGCCCGGGACCAGTCCCAACCCTGAAAATCATCCTCCAACGGGGCACTGCCCCGGTTGCTGTCCATATAGCCGGACCCTTCCCAATGCAGATTGGGATGTGTCATTTCCACTTCTATGCGGGCACAAGGGGCAATCGGTCCCCAATGGTGTTGGCCGTTGCTGTGCAGGGAAAAATCCTGATCGTTCAGCACTATGGGTGTGATTCTGATTATGCCCCGAATGCGTTTGGGGACGGGGACTGCGATTTCATTCACATCGACAATGGCTGTACCCCCCTCCCATCGCAGAGAACTGGGGCCAATTTTCAGATGTTTGGGACCCCGATCCAGGGCAGCCATCCCCCGCTCTGTCATCGCCCAGCGTGAACCGGGGCGTCCGTATAAGGCGACATTCATGGCACAATGATTTTCCGCCGGTACGGGCCCCTTTCTTCTGGCCCAGGCATAGTAGGGCGAAAACACACTGCCAATCAGGGCGATGATGGTAATGCCGTGGCGGCCATCGTCGCTGAGTCCATCCAGATACCACCAGGCATAGCCATTGGGCCCTATCTTGATGTCCAGCCTTGGTCCGCCATCAGGCAATCTGCTGCCGTTTGTCCCGACAGGCTGGCTGTCGGAATCCCCGATCCCGGATGCACGCTGCCCCCCGCCAGATACAGGCCCGGTATCTTCGTCCTGGGCCCGGGTCTGGCAAAGAAGCTGCCCCAGCCATGGGATGCCTGACCATACAGCGCGCCCCCGGTCGCCGGGAACAGATGGTTGAAATGCGTTGGCGTGGTGACCTGTTGCGTGTCCGACTGCGCCGACAGGGTCAGGCCACAACGCGCCAAAAGGGTCTGCATCGTCTCGGCGCATTGCTCGATCTCCGCTGGTGAATAGTTATGGGTATCGCCGTTGGCCGGCGCATTGATCAGAAAGAACAGGCGTTCACGACCAGTCGGGTCAGGATTGATGTCGTCACGATCCTGGGCGCAAATATAAGTGGTTGGGCTTGCGGGCATTGTGCCGTTCTTGAAGATAGCCTCAAACTCTGCGCGGTAGTCATCCGAAAAGAATACGGAGTGTCGATGCAGGGGAAATCCATCAGTCTTCGCAAGGGTCGAAAAGGTCATGGCCGACAGCGACCGTGTTGCAGGCTGCGCACCGGTGGATTTCAGGGCCCCGCCAAACAGGCCTGCTGCCGGGGCGGCGGCATCTGAATTCAGGACTACCGCGCAGGCTGCCATAACCTTGCCTGTCGACAGGGTGACGTTGAAAGAATGGTTCCTCTGTATCGATATCGACTCAACATGCGCCCCAAACGAAATCGATCCGCCCAAATCCTGGATTAACCCAGTAAGGGCAGTGGCCAATTTGTGCATCCCGCCCTTGATATACCAGACGCCTTCCTGTTCCACATGGGCGACCAGGCTGAGATTGGGTGGGCAATGAAATGGGGATGATCCGTAATATGTGGCATAGCGACCGAATAGTTGGTGCAGCCTTGGATCCTTGAAATATTTTCCCAATGCCTCCCACATCGATTTATGGGGTTGGCTTCGAAACAATGCCATTGCACCCGCAGGGCCAGTTGTTTTCGCCATGGTGGCCAGGCCGGTATCTTTCGCGCGCATGAAAGGCAGACCGACATGGCGATAGATATCTGCGACATCGGCCAGAAAAGCGCGAAACCGCCTTGCTTCTGCGGCACCGGAAAAATCCCCAATCGCGTCAATCGCCTGGTCGCGGTCCGCATGCAGGTCAAATCGACTGCCATCGCTCCAGCCATGGCGCGCCAGAATTGTTGCCTTCTGCAATGTGATTAAGTCATCCAGGGATTTGCCCGTGTCGGTCAGTAATTGGTCGAACACCCAACGCATGGTGAAAACCGTGGGGCCCGCATCAATTCTTTGGCCTTCCACTTCAATTTCGCGCATTTTCCCGCCGGGTTTCGGTTCTTTTTCCAGGACGACCACGTCGACGCCCCGCGCCAGCAATGTGACGGCCGCGCTAAGTCCCGCAATTCCTGTACCAACAATGATGACCGGGTTGGCGGTCATATGAATTTCCTTTGTCATTGATTATTTACACAAATGATGTCTATCATAGTTGACACTTATCGGGAAGGCTTCGCTGTCACAGTGATCAGGAAGTCCCGAAAGCAACACAAATACCCGTCCTGTTTAAGCCAGGAACCGGGAGATAGTTGGTGGGAGCGTAGGCATGGATATCGCACAGCGAATTGAACGCAGCATTGAACAGACGATTTCTCGGGCACGCGCGCCGGGCTCTCCCCCGAAATTGGGTCAGGCAATGCACTATGCGGTGTTTCCTGGCGGTGCACGCATCCGACCGAAACTCTGTCTGTCCGTGGCGCTGACCTGTGGGGACGATAATCCGGCAATGGCAGATGCGGCGGCAACCGCAATTGAACTGCTGCATTGTGCATCGCTGGTGCATGATGATCTGCCCTGTTTTGATGATGCTGAAATGCGCCGTGGGAAACCATCCGTTCATCGCGCCCATGGGGAGCCTGTGGCCGTTCTGGCGGGTGATGCTTTAATTATTCTGGCTTTTGAAATTCTGGCGCGCCGCATTCCCGATAACCCGGAACGGGCTGCGACCCTGTTGCGTATCATTACAGGCGCGGTTGGCATGCCCTTTGGCATAACCGCAGGTCAGGCCTGGGAGTCGGAAGACGGTGCGATCCTGGCGGATTATCAACGGGCGAAAACAGGCTCTCTCTTTGCTGCAGCAACCGCAGCTGGCGGCGCGGCGGCTGGTGCCGATGCATCACTGTGGCAGACATTGGGCGAGCGTCTGGGCGAAGCCTATCAGGTTGCGGATGATATTGCCGATGTGATTGGCGACCCGGATCTGTTGGGTAAACCAACGGGTCAGGATGCAACATTCGGGCGGCCCAATGCGGTTGCCGCCCATGGGATGGACGGCGCTGCGAAACGCCTGACAACCCTGATCGTCGAAGCGATTGAGTCGATTCCCCCGTCGCCCGGGCAGGCGGTGCTGAGGCAACAGATATTGCAAGAGTCGCGGCGTTTTATGCCCAAGGGAATGGCCATCGAAATCCCAGTCAGCGCGCTTTAGATCAAGATCGCCCTGTTCTAAAAGAGGGTAGATTTGAACATTCATGGCACTTCCAGAAATCATTGACCGCCTGGTCGCAAGCCCGAAGTTTCGCCGTTTCTCAGCGGGGTTTTTGCCTTTTCGACCGATAGCGCGTCACCGTTCCAAGGTGTTGTTCGACCTTATGGCAGGGTTCGTTCACAGCCAGATATTACTGGCCTGTGTTCGGCTTGATTTACCAAATCTTTTGTTGGAGCGCCCGCGCAGTCTTTCTGAACTGGCGCGCGATACTGGCCTGACAGAAGAGGCCATGACCCGATTGTTGAAAGCGGCGGCTCCCCTGGGGCTTGTGCAAAAACGACGCGGGGATGTCTATGGCTTGGGGCCGGTCGGGCAAGATGTTGCAAACAATGCCGCCGCGCTTGCGATGATTGAACATCATGTCGCTTTCTATGCCGATCTGCGCGATCCCGTTGCCCTGTTGAAACGGGAGGTTCCTGAAACCGCTTTGGCGGCCTATTGGCCCTATGCCGGTGACCGGGAGGGTGTGACGGAGGCTGTTGCGTCTGATTACAGCACATTGATGGCTCAGTCCCAGGAAGGGGTCGCAGAAGAAGTTCTGGACGATTATTCCATTAAGGGGCGGCGTCACATTCTTGATATTGGCGGTGGTGATGGAACATTTCTGTCCGCTGTTGCCCGTCGCGCCGCACCGGATACCAAATTGACCCTGTTTGATCTGCCCCAGGTTGCCCAGGCCGCGCGGAACCGCCTGACCGAAAAGGGATTGGCGGACCGGATTGAGGCGGTGGGGGGCGATTTCCTGAAAACACCACTGCCGGGGGATGCGGATTTAGTCACCCTGATCCGGGTGCTGTTTGACCATCCAGATCGTGTCGTCGCCCCCCTGCTGAAGGCGATCCGGTCGGCCATTGCCCCGGATGGAGCGCTGCTGATTGCAGAGCCTGTGTCAGAAACACCCGGTGGTGAGCGAATCGCAGATTCCTATTTCGGCTTTTATCTGCTGGCCATGGGTGAGGGGCAGGTGCGGACAAAAGCACATCATACAAACCTGCTGCACGCTGCGGGGTTTTCGAAAGTCCGGGCGCTTTCCAGCCGGATGCCGCATTTGGTGCGCCTGATTGAGGCGCGCCCTTGAGGGCATGACTCTGTGTGTCAGTAAGTTTTGACAATAAAAGTGTAAATTATAGTTGACATTTTTTGGTGTAAATTTACAGTGAAGGGCGCTGGAGAAGGTCCGGCAAAAATAACAGAAGGCGGCAGCGCCTCAGGAAACCAGAAAACGCCTGCTACAGCGGGGGCCGCGAAGGCGGTAGGGGAAGAATGGGAATGGAAACGCAAGCGATCATATTCGAAAAGCCGGAGGCCCTTGCGGTCCGCGCTGTCGAATTGAAAGCGCCAGCGGAAGACGATCTGATCGTTGATGTCGCCTGGAGTGGCGTTAGCACCGGAACCGAGCGTCTGTTATGGACAGGCCGTATGCCCCAATTTCCTGGAATGGGATATCCTCTGGTCCCTGGCTATGAAGCGGTAGGGCGAATTTCACGGTCTGCGCGGGATTGCAGCCTGCGCGAAGGTGATTTTGTTTTTGTTCCGGGTGCCTCTTGTTTTGGAGAGGTTCGCGGTCTTTTTGGCGGTTCGGCGCGACGGTTGGTTGTCCCGGCACGCCGCGCGGTAGCGATTGACGACAGCCTTCAGGAACGGGGCGTTCTGTTGGCCTTGGCGGCCACGGCCTATCATGCTGTAGCAGGATACACGCTGCCGGATTTGATTGTTGGGCACGGGGTTTTGGGCCGATTGCTGGCGCGGATCACGATTGCGCTGGGCGGTGATGCCCCTGTTGTTTGGGAATCGAACGCAGATCGTGTCGCCGGGGCCATGGGCTATAGCGTCACAAATTCAGATGAAGACACCAATCGCAGCTATCGCGCGATCTATGATGTCAGTGGGTCCCATGATCTTCTGGACAGTTTGATTTCACGCCTGAGCCCAGGTGGGGAAGTCGTGCTGGCTGGTTTCTATGATGTCTCCCTTAGTTTCAAATTTGTCCCGGCTTTCCTGCGCGAGGCCCGGATGCGGGTTGCGGCGGAATGGAAAGACCCTGACCTGCGCGCTGTTAAAGGGTTGATCGAGTCCGGTGACCTGTCCCTGGACGGATTAATTACCCATCACAAAACGCCGGATGTGGCGGCGGAAGCGTATCACACCGCCTTCACAGATCCGACCTGCCTTAAAATGATCCTGGATTGGAGCACGCCTCAATGAGCACGATGACCGAAGAACTGCGCAAAGAAGCGGCACAAGGTCCGGATCCGGTTCAAACCGGACCTGTGACCAAAGAAACACAGATCATTGCGATCTATGGCAAGGGGGGGATCGGTAAATCCTTCACCCTGTCCAACCTCAGCTACATGATGGCGCAGCAGGGCAAAAAGGTTTTGCTCATCGGCTGTGACCCGAAATCTGACACGACCTCGCTATTGTTTGGTGGCAAAAGCTGCCCGACGATCCTGGAAACCTCTTCCCGCAAAAAGGAAGCCGGTGAAGAAGTAGAAATCGGCGATGTCTGCTTCGTGCGCGACGGGGTTTACGCCATGGAGCTGGGCGGTCCAGAAGTCGGGCGTGGTTGCGGTGGTCGCGGCATTATTCACGGCTTTGAATTGCTGGAGAAGCTGGGCTTCCACGATTGGGAATTCGACTATGTCCTTCTGGATTTCTTAGGGGACGTTGTCTGTGGCGGGTTCGGCCTGCCGATTGCCCGTGACATGTGCCAGAAGGTCATCGTCGTTGGATCGAACGATCTGCAAAGCCTGTATGTCGCCAACAATGTCTGCTCCGCGGTGGAATATTTCCGCAAGCTGGGTGGCAATGTCGGGGTGGCCGGGATGGTCATCAACAAGGATGACGGCACCGGGGAGGCTCAGGCCTTTGCTGATGTGGTCGGCATTCCGGTTCTGGCGGCGATCCCCGCCAATGAAGACATCCGCCGCAAAAGTGCGAATTACGAAATCGTTGGCATTCCCGGTGGGGAATGGGCGCCGCTGTTTGCGGAGCTTGCGATCAATGTCGCAGAAGCCCAGCCGATGCACCCCAAAGCCCTGGATCAGGATGGGCTGCTGGGCCTGTTCACCAGCAAGGAAACCGGCGGTGATTACACGCTGATCCCGGCAAAGATGGAAGATATGTGCAGCACGTCCAAACTGGCGAAAGACAGTCTGGAAGTGGTTTACGACACGGTTTGAGGGTTTTTGGCCCGCACGGATTGAATTGCGATAACACAAGGATTGGATGCAGTTTGTATGCCCTATGATGCCCCAGACAAAACACTGACCAGCGACATCGAAAGCGCCGCCTCCAGTGTTGATTTGTCGAAGACACCGGTCAATCCGACCGGTGCCGATGGGCAGGGCTGTCACAGTGGTGCGGCGCAGATGCGTGCAGCAGCAGAGGCAGCGGGCAAGTCTGAAATCCTGGATCAATATGCCGCTGATTATCCAGTTGGTCCCCATGATAAGCCACAGGGCATGTGCCCGGCCTTTGGGTCGTTGCGGGTTGGTCTGCGGATGCGCCGGACGGCGACGATCCTGTCTGGATCGGCCTGTTGCGTTTATGGCTTGACCTTTACCAGTCACTTCTATGGCGCGCGCCGCTCGGTTGGGTATGTGCCGTTCAATTCAGAAACACTGGTCACTGGCAAACTGTACGAAGACATCCGCGATGCGGTGCATGAAATCGCTGATCCGGAACGCTATGACGCGGTGATCGTCACCAATCTGTGTGTTCCGACGGCATCCGGTATTCCGTTGCAGATGCTGCCCAAGGAAATCAATGGCGTTCGCATCGTCGGTATTGATGTGCCGGGCTTTGGTGTTCCGACCCATGCAGAGGCGAAAGATGTCTTGGCAGGCGCAATGTTGAAATATGCGCGCACGGAAGTTGAAGCAGGCCCGGTTCAGGCCCCTGTTGGCGGTATCAGCGACAAACCAACAATCACGTTGCTTGGCGAAATGTTCCCGGCAGACCCAGTGGGTATTGGCATGATGCTGGCCCCGATGGGCCTGGCGGCAGGGCCGGTGGTGCCGACCCGCGAATGGCGTGAGCTTTATTCCGCCCTGGACTGTGCAGCGGTTGCCGCAATCCATCCTTTCTATACCGCATCCTGCCGCGAATTCACGGCAGCCGGTCGCTCCATTGTCGGGTCTGCGCCCATTGGTCATGACGGCACGGCGATGTGGCTGGACAGCATCGGGGAAGCCTGCGGCATCGCAAAAGACAAGGTTGCAGCCTCTAAAAATGCCTTCCTGCCTGCAATTGCCGAAGCCCTGGCGGGTGCGCAAATCAAGGGGCGTGTAACGCTGTCTGGCTATGAGGGCTCCGAATTAATCGTCGCGCGCCTGCTGATCGAAAGCGGCGCGGAAGTGCCCTATGTCGGCACAGCCTGCCCCAAGACAAAATGGTCCGACCCTGATCGTGATTGGCTGGAAGCCCATGGTGTTCAGGTCAATTACCGCGCCTCTTTGGAAGAAGACCTGGCGGCGGTGCGCGAATTCAAGCCGGACCTTGCCATCGGGACAACACCGGTGGTTCAGAAGGCAAAAGAGATGGGCATTCCCGGTCTCTATTTCACCAATCTGATTTCCGCGCGCCCATTGATGGGGCCCGCTGGGGCTGGGCAATTGGGCCAGATCGTCAATGCCGCAATCGCCAATAAAGGCCGCTTCGACAAGATGAAAGAATTCTTTGAAGGCGTTGGCACGGGCGATCATGCCGGGATCTGGGAAGATGTTCCTGAGGACAAGCCTGATTTCCGCCTGCGCAATGCCAAGGCACGGGAACGCGCCACAGCCGCCCGCACCGCTGATAAAGTGGAAGGAGCGGTCGGATGTTAGTGCAGGATCATGATCGCGCCGGTGGGTATTGGGGATCAGTTTATGTCTTTACCGCAATCAAGGGATTGCAGGTCATCATTGACGGACCTGTGGGCTGTGAGAATCTGCCGGTAACGTCCGTCCTGCATTACACCGACGGCCTGCCGCCCCATGAATTGCCCATCGTCGTGACAGGGCTGGGCGAAGAAGAACTGGGACAGACCGGCACGGAAGAGGCGATGAAACGCGCCCATGCCGCCCTGGACCCTGATCTGCCTGCGGTGGTTGTCACAGGGTCGATCGCCGAAATGATCGGTGGCGGTGTCACACCGGAAGGCACTGGCATTCGCCGTTTCCTGCCGCGCACCATCGACGAAGACCAATGGCAAAGTGCGGATCGCGCGCTGTATTGGCTGTGGACCGAATATGGTGCCAAAAAGGGTGGCAAACTGCCCAAGGCGAAGAAAC
Source organism: Rhodospirillaceae bacterium (assembly GCA_002709955.1). Taxonomy (GTDB): domain Bacteria; phylum Pseudomonadota; class Alphaproteobacteria; order UBA8366; family Aestuariispiraceae; genus Pacificispira. The sequence continues at coordinate 84,570 of PAQY01000022.1, read as the reverse complement.
GCGCTGCGGATGCAAAACCCCGCGTGAACATTATCGGACCTGCCTATGGCATGTTCAATATGCCCTCTGACCTGGCGGAAATTCGCCGACTGGTCGAAGGCATTGGCGCTGAAATCAATATGGTTTTCCCGCTGGGCAGCCATTTATCGGATGTTGGCCGCTTGGTCGATGCGGATGTGAATATCTGCCTGTACCGTGAATTCGGGCGGCTGTTGTGTGAAGGGTTGGAAAAGCCCTATCTGCAAGCGCCGATTGGTCTGGACAGCACAACCAAATTCCTGCGCAAGCTGGGGGAATTACTGTCGCTGGATCCTGAACCCTTTATCGAACGGGAAAAGCACACGACCATCAAACCCCTTTGGGATCTGTGGCGGTCGGTTACGCAGGATTTCTTTGGCACCGCAAGCTTTGGCATCGTCGCGCCCGAGACCTATTCCCGCGGCATTCGCAATTTCCTGGAAAACGATCTGGGGCTGCCCTGTCATTTCGCGGTATCGCGATTGGCGGGCAAGAAAACCGACAATAATGAAGTGCGCAAGCTGGTTCAGGAAAAGACCCCCATGGTGGTTTTCGGCAGCTTTAACGAGCGCATGTATCTGGCTGAAGTAAACAGCCGCGCGACCTTTGTCCCGGCCAGCTTTCCCGGAACCTTTATCCGGCGTCACACGGGATCCCCCTATATGGGCTATTCCGGCGCGACCTATTTGGTGCAGGAAATCTGCAACGCCCTGTTCGACACCTTGTTCCACATCATCCCCCTTGGATCGCAATTGGATATGGCGGAATCGACGCCGACCCGCCTGCGCCGTGACATGCCCTGGGATGAAGAGGCCCGTTTGGCCCTGGATAAGGCGGTTGAGATGTATCCCGTGATCAGCCGAATTTCTGCCGCAAAGTCTCTGCGCGATCGTGCAGAGGCGACGGCGCAGCAAGCGGATCGCAATACGGTTTCGATAGACGATTTGGTGCGCGCCCGCACCCAGTTGATGAGTGGGCGGGCCGCATAAGACAGCGTTTGGAAGTTTACCGCCGCGGCGAATGGGCTGCGACAAAACGGTCCCACGGGGCCGAATACGGAAGGGACTAATAATGGCAATCGGTCTTGAAGACGCAAGTTTCGTCCCAGCGCGCGATGCGCAGCGGGAAAGACTGGAATACAAGCTTCTCTATTCCATCGGGTTCACGGCATTTCTGGGGGCAGGGATCATCGCCCGCCTGTTGCCCTGGCGCTGGCAGATGTTCGGTGGCCAAGGCCAGGTCCGATCGGTTTTTGAAGAAGCACGAATTCGCGCGAATGGGACGGTTCCCTTCGCTTTCATGCGCTAGGCCTCGGCTTTTAAGCGCAGCGACCGGGTTCACCCATCGGCACCTGATCCGGGCTTCTGGATCAGATCGGGGGGTGGAGTTCGGTGTCGGAGTAAAATTCGGCATCGAAAGTACCTCGCCACGTAGGCAACGTGGTAACGGCCTTCGGGCCTAAGTGAGGGAGGTTTTGATATGGCAAATTCCATGTCTGGCCTGTCAGAGCAGGAAGCTCAAGAGTTCCACAAATACTACATGCAGGGGTTCTTCCTCTTCGTGGCAGTGGCTGTGGTTGCTCACATCCTGGTCTGGGCATGGCGCCCCTGGTTACAAGGTGACGGCATGGCGTCCGTTTCTGACGGGCTGCATACCGCGGCATTAACCCTAACTTCCGTTATCGGATAGGAGGAGAGACCAATGTGGCGCATTTGGCTGCTTTTCGATCCCCGCCGCGTAATGGTTGCGCAAGGGGTTTTCCTGTTCGCCTTGGCTGCGATGATTCATTTCGTCCTGCTGAGCACCGAACGCTTCAACTGGTTGATGAACCCGTAAGGGCAATTCAGCTGGGGCACCGCCTGCCCCGGACGCGGTCGAGCTATCGACCCCGTTCGGGCGGCGGGGCACCGAATTGGATCAACGGGCGGGGCAACCCCCGCAGGTCTTACCCAAAGGGCCATTGGCCCGCCCGCTGAACCGACCAACACTAATCGTGGCAACGGCCCGGAGGATTGAGCGATGTCTATGCTCAACTTTGAAAAAAAATATCGCGTCCGCGGTGGAACCCTGATCGGCGGAGATTTGTTCGATTTCTGGGTCGGACCCTTTTACGTCGGCTTCTTCGGCGTGACGACGGCGTTTTTCGCCGGGCTGGGCACCGTTCTCATTCTGTACGGGGCTTCTCAGGGCGGAACCTGGAACCCCTGGCAAATTAACATTGCACCGCCAGACCTGTCCTATGGTCTGGGGTTCGCGCCTTTGATGGAGGGCGGGCTGTGGCAGATCGTGACGATCTGTGCCATTGGCTCTTTCATATCGTGGGCGTTGCGAGAGGTTGAGATCTGTCGAAAGTTAGGCATGGGATTGCATGTTCCCATCGCTTTTGCTTTCGCAATCGGAGCCTATATCACACTTGTTGTGGTCCGGCCGCTGTTGCTTGGCGCCTGGGGACACGGTTTCCCCTATGGTATCCTAAGCCACCTCGACTGGGTATCTAACGTTGGGTATCAGTACCTGCACTTCCACTACAATCCAGCCCATATGATCGCGGTTTCGTTCTTCTTTACAACGGCCTTGGCGCTCGCCCTGCACGGCGCGCTGATCCTGTCATCGGTTAATCCGAAAGAAGGCGAAACAGTACGCACGGCGGAGCATGAAAACTCCTTCTTCCGCGACAGCATCGGCTATTCGATTGGAACCTTGGGCATTCACCGCCTAGGCCTGTTTCTGGCTCTGGCGGCGGTCTTCTTCAGCGCGGTCTGTATCGTTATCAGCGGCCCGCTTTGGACACGGGGCTGGCCTGAATGGTGGAACTGGTGGCTGAGCCTACCGTTCTGGTCTTGAGGAGGGACGAACCATGGTTGAGTATCAAAACATCTTCACGCGCATTCAGGTCCATGGAGCACCGGATCTGGGCGTAGAGGCGGGCGACAGCCCCGTGTGGCGTGGCAAGACAACGGGCAAGAGCACGTTGATGGGCCGCATCGGGGACGCACAGATCGGTCCTTTCTATCTCGGCTTTACCGGGGTGGCTGCCTTGGCGGCGGGTCTGACGTCTTTCATGATAATCGGGTTTAACATGTTGGCGTCGGTCAACTGGGATCCCATAGAATTTATCCGCCAGCTTTTCTGGCTGGGGTTGGAGCCGCCTGCACCGGAATACGGTCTGTCGATTCCGCCTCTTGCAGAGGGCGGCTGGTGGCTGATGGCCGGGTTCTTCCTGACCCTGTCTGTAATGTTGTGGTGGGTGCGGGTCTATACAAGGGCCAGGGCTCATGGCATGGGAACGCATGTCGCCTGGGCCTTTGCGTCTGCGATCTGGCTGTTCCTGGTCCTTGGGTTCATCCGACCCCTGCTGATGGGCAGTTGGAGTGAGGCGGTGCCCTTTGGCATCTTCCCGCATCTGGACTGGACGGCGGCCTTCTCACTGCGATACGGCAACTTGTTCTATAATCCGTTCCATATGCTCTCCATTGCCTTCCTGTATGGGTCGGCACTGTTGTTTGCCATGCACGGGGCGACCATCCTGGCCGTGACCCGTTATGGCGGGGACCGGGAAATTGAACAGATCGTGGATCGGGGTACGGCCTCTGAACGCGCGGCCTTGTTCTGGCGCTGGACGATGGGCTTCAACGCCTCGATGGAAAGTATTCACCGCTGGGCATGGTGGTTTGCCGTTCTGACCACATTGGTGGGTGGTATCGGCATTCTGTTGACCGGGACCGTGGTTGATAACTGGTACCTGTGGGCTGTTAAACACGGGGTTGCGCCAGCCTATCCACCGGTCTGGGATCCGGCTGCCGTTGACCCACAGATGGGAGGCAACTGATGAAAGCGCTCATTCCAATCGTACTGATCGTTGCAGTCTTGCTGGGCGTTCAGCTTATCGTCAGCTTCGAACGTCCCCCCGTCGATACCGTTCAGCAAGGCTTTCGCGGAACCGGTATGGAAGAAAATATCAATCCGCGTACCGAGGCAAAACTGGTAGAAGCCAATCAAGCACCGGACTCTTATGGCCCAACGGAGCCAGGCGGGCCCAAAGCCTCAGAAATCTATGAGAATGTTGAGGTTCTGGGCGATCTGACGGAAGATGAATTCACGGCTTTGATGATTTCCATCACGGCCTGGGTCTCGCCAGATCAAAGCTGCGCCTATTGTCACAATGTTGAGAATATGGCTTCGGAAGAAGTCTATGCGAAACAGGTGGCACGGCGCATGCTGCAGATGACCAAGACGATCAACAGCCAGTGGAAGGATCACGTCGCGGATACAGGGGTGAACTGTTACACCTGTCACCGGGGCAATCCGATCCCTCAGCAGGCCTGGTTCCTGGAAAGCGGACCTGCCGAGTCAGCAGGTGGCTTTAATGCCAGCCGTCAGGGTCAGAATGTGGCCACGGAACGGGCTGGATATACATCCCTTCCATACACTGCGCTTGAGCAGCTTTTGGTCGAGGATGGTAACATCCGGGTGCAAAGTGCCAGTGCTCTGCCGATTGCCGGACAGCCCGGGGTTGGTCTGCAAGCCACTGAAAGCACCTATTCGCTGATGATGCATATGTCTGACTCTTTGGGTCAGAACTGTACTTTCTGTCACAATACCCGCGCGCTTGGGAACTGGGAGCAAAGCAACCCGGTCCGGACCAAGGCGTGGCATGGGATCCAAATGGCGCGTGACATCAACAATACCTTTGTCCTGCCATTACAGCCCTTGTTGCCTGAAGCCCATCTGGGCCCACAAGGCGACATTGGCAAGGTTTCCTGCAATACCTGCCACCAGGGTGTAAGCAAGCCCCTCTATGGTGCGCCGATGCTGACAGATCATCCCACACTTGGCGTGGCCTCCGACTGAGAGCCTGAAGGAGGCTAGGCACCATCGCTGAGTGAAATTGGGGGAGATAGCGCTGCTGTCTCCCCCCTTTTTTAAGATGTTAAAAGAAAAGGCCCCGTTGGATATCCGACGGGGCCTTTGCTGTTGGTCTGTTTATCGACTTATTCGCGCTCTACACACATCGCGATACCCATGCCGCCGCCGATGCACAGGGTTGCCAGGCCCTTCTTGGCATCGCGCTTGACCATTTCATGCAGCAGGGTGACAAACACGCGGTTGCCGGATGCCCCGACCGGGTGGCCCAAGGCGATGGCCCCCCCATTCACGTTGACCTTGGACGTATCCCAGCCCATGTCCTTATTCACGGCCAGGGCCTGCGCGGCAAAGGCTTCATTGGCTTCGATCAGGTCCAGATCATCGGCAGACCAGCCAGCCTTTTCCAGTGCTTTGCGAGAGGAGGGGATCGGGCCAGTCCCCATAATGGCAGGATCAACCCCAGCCGTTGCCCAGGAGGCGATCCGCGCCAGGGGAGTAAGCCCGCGCTTGGCGGCTTCGGCGGCGGTCATCAGGACGACGCTGGAGGCCCCGTCATTAATGCCCGATGCGTTCCCGGCTGTGACGGTCCCTTCCTTATCAAAGGCCGGGCGCAGCTTGCCCAGGCTTTCAATCGTGGTGCCATGTTTGGGATATTCATCATCGGAAACGATGACTTCGCCTTTGCGGGTTTTGATCGTGACAGGCACGATTTCATCCTTAAAGCGCCCGGCCTTCTGGGCTTCTTCCGCCTTGTTTTGAGAGGCAACGGCGAACTGATCCTGTTCCTCGCGGGTCAATTGCCATTGGCGGGCAACATTTTCCGCCGTATTGCCCATGTGATAGCCGTTAAAAGCACACCACAGGCCATCCTTGATCATCGTGTCGACGAAGCTCAAATCGCCCATTTTCTGACCGTTGCGCAAATGCGCGGCATGGGGGGCCTGGCTCATGCTTTCCTGACCGCCTGCGACGACGATGCTTGCATCGCCAGCCAGGATCGATTGCATGCCCAACGCCACAGTGCGCAAGCCTGATCCGCACAGCTGGTTCATCTGATACGCTGTTTTATCGTAAGGAATACCTGCCTCTACAGCGGCCTGTCGGGCCGGATTTTGGCCAGTACCGGCGACCAGGATCTGGCCCATGATCACTTCATCAACTTCTTCCGGGGCCACGCCAGCGCGGCTTAACGCCTCTTTAATGGCAACCGCGCCCAGATGCGAGGCAGAAACCCCGCTTAGCGCGCCATTAAAGGAACCAACAGGGGTCCGTGCGGCACTGACGATTACGATATCTGTCATAGGGGTGCTCCTCCAATAAAGTCTGTTTTGCGATCATGATACGATGGGATGGGTCTTTGCCCGCTACATCGCTATTGTTTTGTGCGGCGCACAATACTCCTGTCTACTATACGGGATCAAGGGATGCGTTGTATCACTGTGGCACCGATCCTTTCGGGTCCGACAAAAACTTTAACACGGGGCCCCATACTTCTGTTTGTGCGTTACGCGCTGTCATCATTCCAATGTGACCGACTGGTAGCGTCAGTTCAAGGCATTGCGGTATCTTTGCGGCCAAAGCATGGGCCGATGCGGGGGGGACGATCCGGTCGGCGGCGGGGATCAGGACCAGGGTGGGTTTGGACCATTGTGACGGGTCGACAGGCAATCCATCGACGCGCCAGGTGCCCTGTTCGGTGGAATTTTTCCCATACCATCCGGTGATACAGTTGCGCGCAACGGGGGCCGCCAGGGCCACGCCATCGTTCAGCCAGTCTTCCAGGGCGACAAAGGCGTGCGCCGCTGCGCCGTCCGGATCGCGTTGGGCAAAGGTGATGAATTTTCGGACGGCCAGCATTGGGTCCAAACCGGCAAACAAGCCTTGCAACACGTCGACGGCCAGTTCACCCGATTGCGTCATGCCGGGTTCCAAGCCTGGCAGCAAGGCGGCCAGTGCTTTTGCCTGGTCCGGGCGTTCTGCGTGAAAATCCCAGGGTGTCGCCATCAGGATCAAGGCATCGACACGGTCCTGAATGCCAAGGGATGCGGCAAGCGCCAGAACGCCCCCCATGCAATATCCAATGGCGGCGATTGGGGTATCGCATTCCGCGGCGCAGGCATCGATGGCCCGGCGCGTTCTGGCGATGTAATCCCCCAGATCAAATGTCTGTTCTATTGACCCCGGCGCGCCCCAATCCAACAGGAATACAGAATGGCCAGCCTGCGCCAGATGACGTGCAAAACTGTGATCCTGTTGCAGGTCCATAATATAGGCGCGATTGACCAGGGATGGGATCAGGATAACGGGGCGGTGGCTTTCCGACCCTGTGCGAAAAGGCCTGTAATCCAGCAGTTGGCTGGTACCTTCCTGCCACAGGATATCGGGTTCTGAAACCGATCGATGATAGGGGTGATGGCGGTAGATGTTAATCCCCTTAAGCATCGCCCCCAGACGTTTCCGCGCTTCAGCCTCTACCGCTTGGGTGAACAGAACATCAATGCTCCGCTCTTGCAGCGGAGCTGCAGTGTCAGCGTGCAGGCTTTTTGGTGTGCGGTTTTTTTGGGGCTGATTTTTTGGACTTGGTTTTCTGTGCGGATGCCGGGCCAGGGCTTCCAACCGTTCCATCAGATCCTGCGCGCGCGGTTTCAGATCGGGACTCCAGATGATCGATCCGTTTTTCAAGGTCAGTGAAGCGGCGATCAAGCTCATGTAATAGCCGCTGGCTGCCATCAGATGGATGGGCAGCGGGCGCGGCCCCAGCCGTTGGTGCGGTTTCGTCTTTGTCGCCATTTCTTTCCGGTCCCCTATTGGCCTGCATAGCGGATGCAGCCGTGGCTGCCTTGGATTGCGGTGGCGTCCAGGCGCTCAACGCGGTGGTCATCGCACCCTGCATGGCGGTGTTCATCGCATCCCATGCCTGGGTCAGTCCGGCTTGATCGGACGCCACTGGCGGGGTGCCGCCCATCGTCGCCAGGCCTTGCTGCCACAGCTTCATTGTTTCCGTCATCCCGGCGGCCAGGGAAGGATCGGCCGCCATGGCGGTAAGCTGTTCTTGCCACAGATCGGCAAAGTCCCGGGCCAGATCCGCGATTTCTGGCGGGGCATCCGCAGCGGGTGCAGCGGTCCGTTCCGGATCCTGATCTTCTTTGGTGTTCTTGCGTGTTGTCATCGTGCCAACACTATAGGGATTGCATCGCGGAACGAAAACACTGTTGCGCCTATTGCGCTGCAGCGCTGACAGGTGCACACTTTCTAGGCATATTATTGAAGCGCGTTGGGTTGGCCATATGCGCATTATTGGTAAGGTTGGTGATGATGAGCCAGGAAAAGCAGGATAGCGGTAAGTCGTCTCGGGGGTCGGAAGGGGATCCGATCACGATCAAGAAATACGCCAATCGACGCCTGTATAACACTGCGACCAGCAGCTACGTCACCCTGGATCATCTTTCTCAGATGGTGCGGGAGGGGGTGGATTTCGCCGTGTTTGATGCGAAATCCGGCGAAGATATCACGCGCTCTGTCCTGACACAGATTATCGTGGAAGAAGAGGGCAAGACCGGCCAGAACCTGCTTCCGATCAGCTTTTTGCGCAGTTTGATTGGCTATTATGGGGACAATATGCACCGCATGATGCTGCCGCAATATCTTGACCTGTCGATCCGTTCTTTCTCAGAAAATCAGGAAAAGATGCGCGATTACATGCAGGGAACCTTTGGTACCGTCTTCCCGTTTGGCCCGCTGGAAGAGATGGGCAAGAAGAACATGGAAATGTTTGAGCGCACGATGCAGATGTTTTCCCCTTTCCCAACGGGGGAGTCGCCATCCGACAGCAAAAATACATCTGACAAAGGGGCCGAAAAGGTCTCAGAATTAGAAGAACAGCTGGCAGAGATGCAGAAGAAATTGCAGGCACTGCGCAAGGGCTGATGGCGCGCCGACCCGGCGGGCAGATTATTCGCTGCTGACCTTCCGGACTTTTTTCTTCATCGTCAGGATATCGGCGCTTTTCAGGGATTTCTTTTTTGGTGCCTTCCGCCAGGCCGGATTGACCTCTGGTCGTCCGAAATACCAGCCCTGAAGGAAGTTTGCGCCTTCTTTCGTCAGAATGGCAGCCTCTTCTTCCGTTTCAATACATTCCGCGACCGTTTGCAGACCAAACCCTTCCGCCAGGCCCAATAATGTGCGGATGAACATCTGATTTTCGCGATTGGTCGCCACATCAGTGACAAAGGCCCCATCGATCTTCACCACATCCACGGTCAGGGACTTCATGTGCCGGAAGGAGGTATAGCCGGACCCGAAGTCATCCAGTGCCACCTTGCATCCCAAATCCCGGACCGAGCTGACAAAACGGGCAGTGACGTCGAAGTCTTCCAGCGCTGCTGTTTCCGTGATCTCAATTGTCAGGCGTTTGGCAACGTCTGACCGGCCTTTGATCAGACTGACCAGGGTGCGCAGCCAGGCCGGATCGGTCACGGTCAGGCTGGACACATTCACAGCCAATCGCACATCGGGATAGTCGCGCAGATCCGTTACCGCGAGTTCCAGGGCCCGAAGGTCCAGGGGGCGAATCATGCCCAGCTTTTCAACAATTGGAATAAACTGTCCGGCTGTGATGATGTCACCAACGTCATCAATCATACGGATCAATGTTTCATAATAGCTGGTCTTCCGGGTCTGAGCATCGACAACCGGTTGATAGGCCAGCACGATGCGCCCCTCGTCCAGGGCCTTCATGACCTTTTCACCCAGGGATATATTCGTGCGCTGACGCAGGCGTTGCTCTTCTGTAACACGATAGGCCACAAAGCAGTTGCGGCCCTGCGCCTTAGCATCGGAAAGCGCACTTTCCGCGCCGGTCATGGCGTCCAGCGCGGTGCGAATGAATCCGGGGATTTGGGACCCCCCGACCGAGACTGTGACATGCACCGGACCGCTGGGTGTTTCGATGGGGCTGGATCGGAATGAGTCCAGAATTTTCTCCGCTGTAATCGTCAACCCGTTCTCATCACAGTGGGACAGGACACAGCCGAAACGATCCCCCCCAATGCGCCCGATCACATCAGTAACGCGCAGACAGCGCTCAATCCTCTGTCCGACGCCGATGATGACCGCATCGGCCGCTTCATGCCCATAGCCGTCATTGATCATGGACAGCTTATCAATCCCAACGGCCAGATATCCGCCGGAAACCTTATAGCGTTCGTTATAAGACAGGGCGTTTTGCAGGGCTTCCCGTAGGCGGACTTTATTGAGGTGCCCCGTCAGATCATCATAGTTGGCGCGGTGTTCCAACAGGCTTTCCTGCTGTTTTCGTCCTGTTACGACACGCAGGGTTCCATACATGAATTGCGGCGTTCCATCATCGTCATAGACTGCGCCGCCCCGATCATGAACCCAGCAGAATGCCCCATCTTTACGACGAATCCGATATTCGCAGTCATAGGGTTTTGTGGTCGCGAAATGACGATTGAGCACCTGTAATCGCCGCGCCAGGTCTTCCGGATTCAAGCGTTCGCTGAAGGCTTCCCCGCTTAAAATTTCAGAAAATGTATCCGTGCCCAGAACAGGCTTTGGCATGCCGATCCAGGCAATGCTGTCATCCTTCAGATTCCAGCAATAGGCCAAGTCACCAGACGCCAGCAGCGCTTGTGCAGCGAGAGATTTTTCAAAGTTGATGGCGCTGTCTATCACAGAAGCCAATCCCCTAATGTTGCCTTACCGCGCAACATTCTGCGCCCCGTAATCCAAGAGGAAAGCGGTTCCACCCCCCACAAACTCCATCTTGTTAGTTGCCATGCTACCCCTGTCTATTTATTTTTACAATTGAAATCAACACGTTGCTCTTGTTGCTTCTTGCCACCTATTGTTACGATTAAATGATGCGGGCGTTCTTTTCTTAGTTCCATTTTTGAGTGTCATGTATGACTCTGATGCGTCCATAGAATGGTCGCACAAATTTGCTAACAAAACTTTACCAGACTATGGGCGTCAGGCTTTGTTTTCCGGGGCATTAAAATTCTTTGTTGCGAGCAATCAGGAACCGGCGCACACTTCATACGTACACAAATGATTATAGAAATTTAACCATTTTGACATTTGTGGAATGGATGGGGTTGATGAGCATTGGAAATTATCACAGGCCGACGACGGTTCCACAGGCGATTGATTGCCTTCGGAAAGACCCAACCCTGACCATTTTGGGTGGTGGTACGGATTTTTTCCCCGCCCGTGTCGCCCCGGCGCCTGCTGTTCCTGTTCTGGATATAACCGGAATTGATGCATTGCGCGGTATTACGGAAGAGGCGCAGGGTATCCGGATTGGTGCGACCACGACATGGTCGGATATAAGGCGTGCGAATTTACCACCCGCCTTTGAGGCGCTGAAGGCCGCGTCCGGTCAGGTGGGCGGGGTACAGATCCAGAATCGCGGCACCGTGGCTGGCAATATATGCAATGCATCCCCAGCCGCGGATGGCATTTCGCCGCTAGTGGCATTGGACAGCCGGGTGGTCGTCGCCGGCCCAACGGGGGAGCGGTCAGTCGCCCTGCAGGATTTTATCACCGGTTACCGCCAGACAGTGCTGAAACCCGGGGAGATTGTGACCGGACTGATGATCCCGAAACCAGACCCGATGGCACAAAGCGCGTTCCTTAAATTGGGGGCCAGGCATTATTTGGTGATTTCCATTGCAATGGTGGCTGGAATATTAGTCCCGACATCTGACGGCAGGATCGCGTCAGTGTCGCTGGCGGTTGGTGCATGTTCAGCCGTTGCGAAAAGACTGTCAGAGTTGGAGGCAGCACTTGTTGGGTTGCCTCTGGATGTGGATTTCTCACAGTTTGTGACGGATCCTTATTTTTCTGATTTGCATCCCATTGATGATCCCCGGGCCAGTGCCGCGTATCGGCGAGAGGCGGCGCGGATCCTTGTGGTGCGATTGTTGAACGCACTTGCCTTGAAATGTCGCATGGGTGTTGCCGCATGAATGATATCACGATGACAGAGACACTGGACCTGACGATCAATGGCGTTGTTCATCAGATTGCAGGGTCACCAGGGCAGCGCCTAAGCCGGGTTTTGCGGGATCAGTGCGGCGTTACTTCGGTCAAGGTTGGCTGTGATGCTGGGGATTGCGGGGCCTGCACGGTCCTGCTGGACGATCAGCAGGTCTGCTCTTGCCTTGTGCCCGCAGGACAAGCAGCCGGGCAGAAAATCAAAACAGCGGCGGAATCGAATGACCCGATGCTGGTGCGATTGCGTGCCGCGTTCGACCGACACGGGGCGGCGCAATGTGGAATTTGTACGCCCGGTATGTTGATGGCCGCGATGGATATGCTGCGCCATGAGCCTGGCCCCCCCAGTCGACAATCGGTGATGGATGCACTGGGGGGCGTGCTGTGCCGCTGTACGGGCTATGTTAAAATAATCGATGCCGTTCTGGATGTTACCGGTGGGGCGGATCCCATTGAACCGATTGCAGGTCATGCTGTCGGGGCACGCCTGTTGCGCCTGGATACAGCCCATAAACTGGATGGGACACAGCATTATGGGGCAGATGGATGGCCCAGCGATTGCCTGTGGTTGCGGGTCGTTCGGTCACCGCATGCCCATGCGAATTTCACGCTGGGGGATTTTGCACCAGTCTATAAGGCATGGCCTGGATTGCAGCGCATCCTTACAGCATCGGATATTCCAGGGCGCAATGGCTATGGGATCTATCCCCATATCAAGGACCAGCCGGTTCTGGCAGACGGCCGGGTCCTGTATCGCGGCGATGCTGTGATCGCGTTGGTTGGAGACCGGGAAACGATTGAAGCCCTGCCGGATTCCGACCTGCCGATCCATTGGGATGTCCTGCCAGCCATTACCAGTATGGAAATGGCCTGTGATCCCGATGCGCCGGTATTACATCCCGGCCAGGCAGAGAAAAACACGCTGATCCGGGGACGCGTGGCCCGTGGGGATGCCGTATCTGCATTATCTGATGCCCCGGCGATTGCCCGTGGCGGTTTCAGAACTGCCTTTGTCGAACATGCCTATATTGAACCCGAGGCTGGCTATGCAAAACGGGTTGGGGATCGGATCGAAGTCTATGCCTCCACCCAGGCCCCCTATATGGACAAGGAAGAAGTGCGCGATGTTCTGGGCATTTCAGACGATGCCGTGCGCATCGTGCCGGTGACCTGTGGGGGCGGGTTTGGCGGCAAACTGGATGTGGGGGTGCAGCCCATTATTGCGGTTGCGGCCTGGATTTTGGGGCGGCCCGTTGGCACGGTCTATTCGCGCCCAGATTCCATGCGGGCCAGCACAAAACGTCATCCCGCCATTGTTCAGGCCTCCCTAGCGGCAGAGGCGGATGGGACGTTACGGTCCATGGTCTTCCGTGCTGATTTTGATACCGGGTCTTATGCGTCCTGGGGCCCGACGGTTGCCGGGCGGGTGCCGGTTCACGCCACCGGCCCCTATCGCATTCCCCATGTTTTGGCGACCAGTCGCGCGCTGCACAGTAACAATCCACCCTCTGGTGCCTTTCGGGGGTTTGGTGTGCCCCAGGCCGCCATTGCGACCGAAACACTGATGGATGATCTGGCCGCACAGCTGCACCTGGACCCCCTGCAAATTCGCCTAAAGAACGCTATCGGACCGGGCGATACGACAGCCACGGGTCAGGTTTTGGGGGCGTCGGCCGGATTGGTGCAGTGTCTTGAAGCTGTTGCTCCCGCTTGGCGTGACTGGCGCGCGGCGGCGGAAGGCTTTAACCAGACGACAAGGGGCCCCATCCGTCATGGCGTGGGCATTGGCTGCATGTGGTATGGTTGCGGCAATACATCCATGTCCAACCCGTCCAAAATGCGTGTGACGCTGGATCAGAAAGGATGCTTTACCCTGTATAACGGGGCGGTGGATATTGGTCAGGGCAGCTATACGATCATGCCCCAGATCTGTGCCGATGCGCTGGGGATATCCGTTGATCTGTTGCATCAGGTGGTCGGGGATACGGATTTGACTCAGGATGCGGGGAAGACCTCTGCATCGCGCCAGACATTGGTTTCCGGGCGCGCAGCGCAGGCGGCTGGGGCAGCCTTGCGGGCAGAAATACTGCGGCATTGTAATGCAGGGCCTGAAGCGCAGATCATTCCAGACGGACCCCAACTGATTATTGAAGAAAAGGATGGCAGCGTGCGCCATCTGGATCTGGCATCCCTTCCTGTGGATCAGGCCGGAATGGTGCTGGAAGGTCAAGGGACCTATGATCCGCCGACAACCGCGCTGGATTCGGACGGCCAGGGTATTCCCTATATCTCCTATGGCTACGCGGCACAGATTGCTGAAGTGGCCGTGGATATTGAACTGGGCACGGTCAAGGTCCTGCGCATGGTTGCGGCCCATGATGTGGGCACCGCGATCAATCCGATGCTGGTAGAGGGACAGATCCATGGCGGCATTGCTCAGGGGTTGGGTCTTGCCCTGATGGAGGAATATCTGCCGGGGCGGACAGAAAACCTACACGATTACCTTATCCCCACTTTTGGTGATATGCCTGAAATTGAGTGTATCCTGATCCAAGATGAAGATCCGGAAGGGCCGTTTGGCGCAAAGGGGATTGGGGAGCCTGCGCTTATTCCAACAGCGCCTGCAATTCTGGGGGGGATACGTCATGCGACAGGCGCGCGTATAACCCAGGTGCCAGCGCTGCCCCATCGTGTATTGGCGGCGATTAAGGCTGTGCAGAATGACTGAAACCCGCATCGCGCCTGCTGTCGAAGCCCAAGCGATAGATACTTCCGATAAGGACGGGGATATCATTCGCTGTGATGCCTGTCCGGTGCTGTGCCGCATTCGGGACGGGCGCAGCGGGGCCTGTGATCGCTATGCCAATCACGGCGGAACCCTTGTGCGGACCGATCCCCTGGTTTTGATGAGCCAGACGGTGGAGGCAGAAGATGGCGCGCTTGTTCCATTTCTGGCAGGGGATGCGCCCTGGGATGGGAAATTGACCAGCCAGTCCCCGGTCTTTGTTTCGGGTATTGGGGCAACGACCACCTATCCAGACTATAAACCCGCCCCGTTTATCGTATCGGGGCAGTGGCAGGGCGTGGATACGGTCACCGTCGTGACAGAGGGCATCTTTAGCTATTGTTCGGTCAAGGTGAAGATTGATACCGACCGTCATATCGGCCCGGAACAGGCCAGCGTATTGTATAACGGGGAACCTGTTGGTCATGTGACGACGGCGGAATATGGGTCCCAGATGCTATCCCTTGGCGGCGTTCGGCATTTGACCGGCGGGTCGAAAAAGGAAGGCATCGCAACCTGTGAATCAATGCTTAATTTATGTAATAAAAATGCTGTTGATTTCGAAATCCAGGGTGGCGCACAGATCAATATTCAGGCTGGTCAGGCCCCTGTTATCGACGGCAAACGGGAAGAACGCATGCGTGTTGGGTGCGGGTCGGCGACAATTGGGATCTTTGCCCAGCAATGGCATGGTCATGTTGATGAGGTGATCGTCGTCGATGACCATATCACCGGCGTTTTAAGTGAACACCAGGCGGGTGCCTATTTGGGCATGGAACCCGCAGGCATCCGTGTTCAGGGCCGCAAGTCAACGCCAGGACGGTATTTTAAGGTCGCAGAGCCAGGATCAGGCTGGGGGGGCACGAATATCACCGATCCCCTGTCGATCATCCAGAAGATCGACCCAAAGAAAGCCTGGCCTGGATTGCGTCTGTTGCTGGTCAGTACGACGGGGGAAGATTCACTGTATTGTGAATTGGATAACGACCTGGTGCCGCAAATACAGCCTATGCCCGCCCCTTTGCAGATCGTGGTGGATCGTATCGCAGAAAACTGCGAACCCGCCCTATGCTCGGTCGTCTTTGTAGCCGGTGCGGGGGGCAGCCTGCGGGCGGGTGTTACGGAAAACCCAGTGCGGCTGACGCGGTCGGTGCAGGACAGTCTGACCCGGGTCACTATGGGCGGTGCACCCTGTTATGTCTGGCCGGGCGGGGGCATTACCGTCATGGTCGATGTCTTGCGCATGCCGGAAAACAGTTTCGGGTCCGTGCCCACCCCGGCCCTGGTCGCGCCCCTGGAATTTACCTTGCCCCTGGTGGATTTTGAACGGCTGGGCGGACATATGGCGTCCGTCACATCCCTGGAAAGCCTGGCTCAATCCAAGTCGGAAATACGTATGTCACCCTGGTCACCAGAAAACCCCTGGCCTCTTTCCCCCATTCAAAAGCGGGGGGATTGAGGATGTCCGGGCCCATCAGTGCGCGCTTGTCGGGCAATCGTCTGCATTTGCAGCATGGCCCCATTGATCTGATCATCCAGGCTTTCGGCGACGTTCAAGCGGTTGAGCTGGCATATCATGCGGCGGTAGATGTCTTTGTCGATGTGTTGCCGGGATTGGTCCAGGAACTACCCAGACTGCGCCAATCGGGGGAGGGGCCGTTTAAAGGGCCGATTGCACAGCGCATGGCCCGTGCCTGTCGCCCCTTTGCCCGCAGCCAATTCATTACACCAATGGCAGCCGTGGCTGGATCTGTTGCCGATCATATGCTCCAGGCTATGGTCACGGTGGCCCCTCTGACGCGCGCTTATGTCAATAATGGCGGTGATATCGCGCTCTATCTGGAACCTGGGCAGGCGATGGATATCGGGATTATTGACACAGTTCAGGCCCCTAAAGCGGTCGCGATGGCAACCATTCAATCGACCAGCGCCGTGCGGGGGATCGCGACCAGCGGTCAGGGGGGGCGGTCCTTCTCCCTGGGTATTGCGGATTCTGTGACCGTTCTGGCCCATTCGGCGGCAGCAGCGGATGCAGCAGCCACACTGATCGCCAATGCCGTGACCTGGGATCATCCAGCCATTCAAAAGAAACCCGCCAACGAATTGGATCCAGACAGTGATCTGGGGGATCGTCTGGTCACAACTGCCGTAGGGGCTTTGCCGCCTGCTGTTTGTGCCGGGGCCCTGGCCCAGGGCGCAATCCTGGCGCGGCGTTATCATCAGGCAGGTTTGATCGATTCAGCCTATTTATCTCTACAGGGGCAAAGCCGCGTCATTGGCCCTTTGCCGCAATCAAAATTCCTTGAGGAGGTTTCCGCATGACCCCAACATTTCCAATCCGTAAACTGGTGACCCATCGGGAAGAAATCCGCCATGAATTTGGCCCTGTCCCGGATCGCCCCCTGGTCGTTGCCTGGGCTGCAGCCATTGTTGCCAATCCTTATGCTGGTGGCTATGTCGCGGATCTGGAAGCGGGGATGGAAGCCTTGAAGCCCATGGGGGACGAAATGGCCGACGCCTTGCGCCAGACCTTGGGCTGCCCGCCCGAAGCGGTTGAAGCCTATGGCAAAGGATCGCTGGTCGGGATGGACGGTGAATTGGAACACGGCGCGCTGTGGCATGTGCCGGGGGGATATGCCATGCGCCGCTTGCTGGGCTCAGCAAAGGCCATTGTTCCATCCAGCAAGAAAATGGGGGTGCCAGGCACGCAACTAGATGTCCCACTGCACCATATCAACGCGGCCTATGTGCGCAGTCATTTTTCCACGGTCACTGTATTTGTTCCAGATGCGCCACGTGCCAGGGAGTTGATGTTTGTCATCGCCATGGCTGATGGGGGACGCATTCATGCTCGCATGGGGGGGCTGACCCAGGATCAGATCAGCGTTGGCGACGGTCAGCGATAGCGCCCGTAATGTCGTCCCCTGGCTTCCATCCGGGGGATGGCCCTATGACTATCAGATGATATCGTCTTCGTCGGTGACCAGATTGCTGAGCGCAGACAGGCTTTTGCGAAGTTTCTGGCGGGCCATCAGTTTCTTTTGGGCTTCGACCGGGAAATCCGTGAAGTTCAGAATGTTCCGGCTGACCAGAACATCGATCAAATCTTCTGTGATACGCGCCATTTCCGTATCGGTCCGGTTCAGGCGGTCCATCATTGCGCCAGGGCTTGCGCCACGCAGATAGCGGATCACTTCCGGATGATCATTGCCTAGAAATTCTTTGGCATGGGGGGCGGGGCGATCGCCGA
This sequence comes from Rhodospirillaceae bacterium, assembly GCA_002709955.1. Taxonomy (GTDB): domain Bacteria; phylum Pseudomonadota; class Alphaproteobacteria; order UBA8366; family Aestuariispiraceae; genus Pacificispira. The sequence goes on along the minus strand of PAQY01000022.1, from coordinate 66,634 downwards.
TCCCGTTGATTTTACCATCATCATCGCGTGATACATAGGGCATGCGGTGCGTCCTAACCGTGACTATCCTGCTGCGGCGATCTGTATGATCCGGCCTGTCGGATACTGTAAGAAGATGCGCAGTCACTCGCAACAGGTGTTGCCGCGTATTTCAGGGAAATTGTGTGGATTTCAAATCAGAACATAATGAGAATTTTGTTTATTTGTTCCCGTTTTTACCCTATACCTTACGCCATGACGAAAGCATGGACAGAAAGCGATGACAGTATATTGCCGGACCGGCCCATAAAGGGGCGTGGATCCGTCTCCAATCGGTCTGGCCGGTTTGAGGGGCAGCAGCGGGCCCGCATTGATGATGGCTGGCTGTTGGAAGAGGATCTGGGCGACCGGCCCCGTCTGCGCACGCAATTGGGAATTGATGCCGCGCGCAGTGTGATTACCCGCAATACCAGCCCGGATGTCCCCTTTGACCGGTCCATCAATCCCTATCGGGGATGTGAGCATGGATGCGTCTATTGTTTTGCCCGACCAACCCATGCCTATCTGGGCCTGTCACCGGGACTGGATTTTGAAACCAGGCTGTTCTGGAAACCTGATGCCGCCGCATTGCTGACTTCGGAATTGGCCCGACCCAAATATCGCTGTGGTCCCATTGCCTTTGGCACCAATACGGATCCCTATCAGCCGGTAGAGCGCGAAACTTTTGCCATGCGGGGATTGTTGCAGGTCCTGCGGGACTGTTCGCATCCTTTTTCGATTGTCACCAAGAATGCCCTGATTTGCCGGGACCTGGATCTGATCGCCCCGGCGGGGCAGGCCAATCAGGCGCGGGTCATGCTGTCGGTCACGACACTGGACCGGGGCCTTGCCAATAAGATGGAACCCAGGGCCAGCACGCCGGAGAAACGCCTGGAAGCAATCCGCAGGCTCAGTGACGCCGGGGTTCCGACCGGTGTGCTGGTCGCACCGATCATTCCGGCAGTGAATGATCATGAGATTGAGGAGATTTTAAGCCGCGCCGCAGCGGCTGGGGCGACATCGGCAGGGCATGTCTTGTTGCGCCTGCCGCTGGAAATTGAGGATTTGTTCAAGGAATGGCTGGCAACCCATATGCCAGACCGCGCCGAACGGGTCCTGTCCCTGATCCGCCAAAGCCACGGGGGGCAATTGTATCGATCCAACTTCGGGGAACGGATGCGCGGTACGGGCCCCTATGCGGATATGATCGCAACGCGCATGAAATTGGCCCGTAAAAAACTAGGCCTGGATCGCAGGACTTTGGCGATGATGGATTGCACGGCCTTCACCCCACCGCGAAAGCCCAGTGCGCAATTGTCCCTGCTTTGACGGGGGCTCCAGGAAAACCCTATTGATCTTGATGGATTTGCGGTTCAAAGGCAGATCTCCATTGCACAAGATAAGGATTGTCTGGGGTGTCATAGGACATCTGGCGCAGGGCAATGCGAATGGCGGTTCGTTCTGATCGGCTGAAGGTATTGCTGTCAGGCGGGGTATTGCCATTCCCGACACCAAGCCGGGCCAGTTTCTTGGCAGCAACTAGGTCGGGTAGGCCATAGCGATGCAACAGGTGTTGAAACATCTCAAATCGCTCGCGATTTAAGGAAGGGCGCGCGTCGCCGCCTTTTGTCAGGATCGGGTTGGGTGGAAAAAGCTGCAGACAGGGGCGCAGACCATCAGGCATGGGCACATTGGCGGAATGGGTTTGGCCAGCCGCCAGCAGGTCTGGCAGGATATGGGTGTGACAGCCTGTACCGGTATCACCATCCGGGGTTGGAATCGGGGAATATACTTCGACACGGCCCAGCTGACTTTCGAACACCCGGTGTGGGCTTTCCTGAATCAAAAGGGCGAAGGCATCATGCCCATGACCGTTTGGAGTCAGAAGGGCCTCACCCTCAAATTCTCGCAATTGCTTGATCAGGTCGGCATCAAGAATGCGCACCATGGTGGTTACGCATTCCAGACCAAGACCCAGATCAAACAGGATGCCGTCTGAATCCTGTTTTCGCAGGGCCTGGCTGTCTGGACCCAATTCGGTCAGTGTTGTTCTTCTGTGCCGGGCGGCGCGGTCCTTGGGTAAACAGAAGTTACCGCCCTGCATCCAATAGGCCTGTCGTTTGGACAGGATTTCGTAGGGAATGAATTGTGTTTCGCAGGTCAAGGCGATACGCAAACCACCGCTTTCGGATATTATCTCCCCGCCGCGATCCTGCGTTTCGACTGTCATGGGCGTCCCGTCGCTATGAAATTCAGCGATGGCACCAAAGGATGCAATGCTCCACGTCGAATCGCGATCCGCTAAAAATTGATGGACCAGCGCGACAAGATCGGGTGCGGGCATGTCAGACGCGACGGTCATTCCGGTCTCTCCCCTGTATCAGGTGGCACACTATCAAAACAGGGTTCGGTTAAACAACGTCAGAAAACAAGCGGTATGATTGGATAATGTGATCGGGGGCTTGACCAAAGGCGACGATGGCGTAGGGTTGGTGTTGAAATCTCCTCGGGGTGCTCAGGGTTTGCGCAAGCGGGTCCTAAGCTGAGAGGCGGGAAACCCGCCGACCCGTGGAACCTGACCCGGTTCGGACCGGCGTAGGGAAGGGGATCGCAAATCTAGCCGCTACGCTATGCGGCTTAACCTGTGCCAAACCTCCTTTATGCGCTGATATCCGTCCATGATGAGTGGCTTGCGCCACTGTGGAGCGTTGCACAGACAATGATGTCAGTATCAGACTTATCAAAGCTTGCCTATCGCGTGCTGCACGAAATTGGGGAGCAGAGGGTTCGGGTGCATTGCCTGACCAACACGGTTGCAGAGCCAATCACAGCCAATGTGTTGTTGTCGCTTGGCGCTGTTCCCAGCCTGTCTTCGGACCCGGATGAAATTCCCGACTTTCTGCGCACGGCCCAGTCCCTGATGGTCAATTTGGGCACGCCCGGTACGGATCGATTCCTGGCCCGTCGTATGGCCGCCAGTTCGGCCAGCAATATGGGAATGCCTTGGGTTCTGGATCCGGTAATGGTGGATCGATCGGATATACGCCGGGCGGAAGCCATCCGAATGATTAAGCTGAAACCAACCGTTATTCGGTGTAACGCGGGTGAGGCTTCCACCCTGGCCGAAACCCTGGAGGGGTTCTCAGGCGTTCTGGCCGGGACCGGGGCAGTGGATCGCCTTCGGTCGCGTGACTATAAGGCCAGCCTGACGGTTGGTCATCCCCTGTTGCCTAAAGTGACGGCGACAGGCTGCGCCTTGTCCGCTGTGGTTGCCGCCTTTCTGGCCTGTCATCGGGAGGATCGGTTTCTGGCGACCCTGGCCGCCCTGGCGGCTTTTGGGGCGGCCGGTGCCTATGCCGGGGACCGCGCCCAGGGACCGGGCAGCTTCGCTGTGGCCCTGTTAGATGCCTTCCCAAATCTGACTGCTGAATTCATCGAACACAGCATAGAGACGCTGCATGTCGAACGGTTGGAGCGGACAGCATGAAGGCCCTTTTCGATTTATCCCTCTATCTCATCGTTGGGCCTTCTCATGATACGGGGGACCGGATTTCATTGGTTCAATCTGCTGTGGCAGGGGGCGTCAGTCTGGTGCAATTGCGCGACAAGACGTCCAGCACCCGCGAAATGATTGCACAGGCCCGCGCCCTGAAACAGGCCTTGGCCGGGTCAGGCGTGCCCTTGCTGATCAATGATCGTGTTGATGTTGCCCTGGCCGCTGGTGCAGACGGTGTTCATGTCGGACGTGAGGATATCTCAGCCCAGGATGCCAGGCTGCTTCTGGGTCCAAATCACATTCTGGGGATTACCGTCAAAAACTTGGATGAAGTGCGCGCTGTTAATCCTGGTATTGTCGATTATGCATCCATTGGCGGCGTTTTTGAAACAGGCAGTAAGCACAATCCTGATGCGCCGATTGGTCTGACTGGCTTGCAAGACTGTGTTGCGGCGCTGACCGCGGGTGCCCCTGGACTGCCACGCTGTGCCATTGCGGGCATTGATATGACCCGGGCAGAGGCGGTGATGGCAACGGGTCTGGACGGTGTTTGCGTGATCAGTGCCATAACCAAAGCCGCTGATCCACAAGCTGCCGCCGCCCAGTTGCGCAGGGTGGTGGACCGCGCAAAACGTCTTCATGAAAGGGCCTTTGTATGACCGACAAGACCCCGATCACCATGACCATTGCCGGTTCTGACAGCGGCGGTGGCGCAGGCATTCAGGCGGATTTAAAGACATTTTCAGCGATTGGCGTTTATGGGTGTTCTGTCATCACCGCCCTAACCGCGCAAAACACCCGCGCAGTCACGGATATATTCCCGATCTCACCGGATTTCGTGCGCGCCCAGATGGACGCTGTTTTCAGTGACATCGATGTTGATGCTGTCAAAATCGGTATGCTGGGCGATGCTGGGCTGATTCGTGCGGTGCGGGACGGGTTGCAGGCCTATAAACCGCGCTGGGTCGTTCTGGATCCGGTGATGGTGGCCAAAAGCGGGGATGCCCTGTTGGCACCCCAAGCGGTGGCAAGCCTGTTATCCGACCTAATCCCCCTGGCAGATATCATTACGCCCAATTTGCCCGAAGCGGCGACGCTGCTGGATAGTAAAAGTGAAATCGACACGCCAGACGCTATGGTGACTTTTGCACAGCGTTTGCTGGCACTGGGTCCTAAAGCGGTCCTGCTGAAAGGCGGGCATCTGGGCGGACAGGACTCCGCGGATCTGTTGGTCACAGCCGATGGCAGTACGTGGTTGCCTGGCCGTCGGATTGAAACCCGCAACACCCATGGCACAGGCTGCACTTTATCCAGCGCTATTGCTGCCCATCTGGCCCTGGGGAAAACCCTGGAAGAGGCAACGAAATCCGCCAAGGCCTATATTTCCAATGCAATATTGGCAGCAGATCGACTACAGATTGGTCAGGGGCACGGACCGGTCCACCATTTCCATGCGCAATGGGCGGAGCAGGGTCGATGACAACGGCCCTCGCGGCGAAACCTGACGGGCAGGCCTCAATTGAGGTTGATGTGGTGGATGCTGGCCTGTCCTTTGCCGGGCGTCTGATTTTTCAGAATGTGTCGCTGACACTAAGGTCCGGGGAATGGACAGCCCTGTTGGGGCCCAGTGGTGTTGGCAAGACCAGTTTGTTGCGGTTGATCGCGGGCCTACCGGAAGATGGCGGCGTGACAACGGGCACAGTCCGGGCCAGCGATGGCCAGCCTTTGGCGGGACGGATCGCCTATATGGCACAGCGCGACCTGTTGCTGCCCTGGTTGTCAATCATCGATAATGTATTGATCGGACACCGTCTGCGCCATTATCGAACCGGTGTAGAGGATCGCCAGAAAGCCTTGCATCTTTTAGATCAGGTCGGCTTGGCCGTGCGGGCACAGGACAGACCGGCGGCCCTGTCGGGGGGGATGCGCCAACGGGTTGCCCTGGCGCGCACACTGATGGAAGACCGCCCGCTTGTCTTGATGGATGAACCATTTTCGGCTCTGGATGCCGTAACGCGGTTCCGCCTGCAGGAGACCGCCGCCCGTTTGTTATCGGGGCGGACTGTATTGCTGGTCACGCATGACCCGTCGGAAGCCTTGCGTCTGGCCGATCGGATCGCCCTGCTGGCGGGAGCCCCTGTCCAATTGACGGATGCGGGGCGCTTGCCGGATGTCGCCACACCCCGGCCACTGGATGCGCCTGGTATGGCAGAACGGGCGGCTGGACTGTTACAGCAATTGGCGCTTCAGGATGCGACCAGTCAGGATATACGCGCTTCTGCTGAAATGGGGTTGGCATGAGACAAGCCCTGCGTCTTTTTACAATCGCTGTGGGCCTGTTGCTGATTTGGCAATGCGTTGTCTGGATCAGCGGGGTGCCAAAGTTTATTCTGCCCGGCCCAGTGCGCGTTGCGGAGGCACTGATCGCGCAGTTCACAGTGATTGCCCCCCATGCCGGTATTACGGCGATGGAAATTGTGTTGGGGTTGCTGTGTGGCACGGTTCTGGGCGGGATTTCCGCCATCAGCCTGATCCTCTATGCCCCGTTGCGACAATGGCTGATGCCCGTTCTGATCGCCAGCCAGGCGTTGCCGGTATTTGCGCTGGCACCGTTGCTGACATTGTGGTTTGGCTATGGCCTGATGTCCAAGGTCGCGATGGCCGTTCTGATCATCTATTTTCCAGTCACAGCGGCGTTTTATGACGGGCTGCGCCGAATTGATCCAGGCTGGTTGGACATGGCGCGGGTCATGGCGGGACCCAATGGTCTGCCCCGCAGGTCAATATTGCTGTGTATTCGATTGCCCGCCGCTTTGCCCGCCTTTGGCTCTGGCCTGCGGGTTGCCACAGCGGTCGCCCCGATTGGCGCTGTGGTGGGAGAATGGGTCGGGTCTTCCGCCGGTCTGGGGTACCTGATGCTGCATGCCAATGGGCGGATGCAGACCGACCTGATGTTTGCGGCATTGCTGGTATTGGCGGTCATGGCTCTGGGGCTCTATGCCCTGGTCGATCATGGGCTGCGCATGGTGACCAATTGGCAACCGGAAAACGGCTATGCCTGAACCGCACTATTCCAAAGGGAGAACTAGATTATGAGACTATACAGGATCAAAGCCGTTACATGGGCGATGCTTTTTATGCTTTTCGCCCTGGTTGCCCCGTCACCCGGGCATGCGCAAGACAAGCTGGTTGTATTGCTGGATTGGTTCGTTAATCCAGATCATGCTGCCTTGATCGTCGCCAGGGATAAGGGGTTTTTTGCTCAGTATGATCTGGATGTCGATCTGATCGCCCCTGCTGATCCCAATGACCCACCGAAACTGGTTGCGGCAAAGCAGGCGGATCTCGCCGTTTCCTATCAGCCGCATTTGCATTTGGCCGCCGATCAGGAACTGCCTCTGATGCGGGTTGGAACCCTGATTTCCTCTCCCCTGAACAGCCTGGTCGTATTGGCAGATGGGCCGATCCAGGCCCTGGCAGATTTGAAAGGAAAACGCATTGGATATTCTGTTGGCGGTTTTGAAAGCGCCTTGTTGGGGGCAATGCTGCATCAGGCTGGATTGACGGTGGATGATGTTACTCTGATCAATGTGAACTGGTCGCTGTCCCCTTCATTGATCGCGGGTCAGACTGATGCTGTCATTGGGGCGTTTCGAAATTTTGAACTCAACCAAATGGACCTGGAAGGGCATCCGGGGCGGGCCTTTTTACCAGAAGATCACGGTGTCCCCCTGTATGATGAACTGATCCTGTTGGCACACCCTGACACGGTTGCAGTCGAGGATTCCAGGCTGCCGCGTTTTCTGGCAGCCCTGCGGGATGCGACCGCCTTTATTCAAAGCAATCCGGATGCCGCCTGGAAGATTTTCATTCAGGACGATCCCTCCCTGGATGATGATCTGAACCAACGGGCCTGGCGCGACACGGTGCCCTTGTTAGCAGCAGATCCCATCCAACTGGATCGGGATCGGTATCAGGCTTTCGCGGCGTTCATGAAGCAAGCGGGCTTGACACAGACGGTACCACCACTGGACAGCTATGCGGTGCAGGTGTCGTTGCCATGACCTTCTTCAACGATCTTAAAGCGCAATGCTCCACGGAATGGCACGCCTATACCCATCATCCTTTTGTGCGCGGTTTGGCCGATGGCAGCCTGCCAGAAGCGGCATTCCGTCATTACCTGAAACAGGATTACCTTTTCCTGATTCAATTCGCCCGCGCCTATGCCCTTGCCGGATATAAGGCGCGGTCCATGGAGGACCTGTACCGCGCGAAAGAGGGAATGCAGGCTATCCTGGATATTGAATTGGATCTGCACAGAAAATACTGCAAAAAATGGGGGATAACGCTTGCGGATCTGGAAAGGGAACCGGAAGCAACCCCGACCATGGCGTATACGCGGTATGTGCTGGAACGGGGAATGGCCGGAAATCTGCTGGACCTTTATGTCGCGCTATCCCCCTGTATTCTGGGTTATGGCGAAATCGGCCTCGCCCATTCTCCCGCCTCCCCGGATAATCCCTATGCGGATTGGATCGCGATGTATTCCGGCTCAGACTATCAAAAGGCATGCCGTGAGACACGCTTGTATCTAGATGATTTGGCAGGGTCCGCGCTCAGCGTTTCCCGTCGCACGGAACTTGCCAAGACTTTCTCTCAGGCGACGCGCCTTGAAATCGACTTCTGGCAGATGGGATTGGACGCAGCCTAAGAACAACAAACCGCTGCCCGGCACGACAGACGATTGCCTGCCCCTGAAGACATAGTCTACTCTACAACCATGAAGAGGCGGGCGGCGATCATCTGGGTGTGGGGGCTGGTCTTGATCGCAGGCGCGGTCGGGGGCGGCTTTGTATGGTGGCGCCAGCAGGATGTGGCCCAGGCCTATGAGGCCGCGCGGGCCGCTGCCGATGCAGATCGGTGGGAGGAGGCTCTGACCCTGGCTCAGCCCTATGCCGAGCGAGACGATCCCCGCATCAACGGCCTACTGGCCGATGCCTATATCAATGGCCCGGACTCTATCCAGGATATCGACAAAGGCCTAACCCTCCGCCGCCGCGCCGCAGAAGCCGGTAATTTGGAGGCAGGCTATTTCTTGGGTATGTGGATTTTAGAGCATGACCCTACGGAGGCGCAGGCGCAGGAGGCAATTAGTTTTATGCGCGAGGCGGCAGAGTGTGGAATGCCAGAAGCTTTACTGAATATGTCTAATGTCTATTTCAAGGGTATTGGCACTGAACAAAATCTTGAGGTTGCCTTGGGTTACGCGGAGAAAGTGGGCGATCTCGGAGTATCGAAGGGTGCTTGGAATGCCTCATTGATTTCTTGGCTTTTGCTACAGGAACAAGAGGTTTTAGAAACAAAGTATCAAGAAAAATTTATTCGTTGGTTGTTTCGTGCGTCAGTTTTAGGTGAAGCCGATGCTGACGAACTCAAAGATGAGATTCTTTTAAAGATTAAGTCTTATGAAAGTGCTGAAGCTGAAGAAGCGCGAGAAGAATATGACTTTTTAGAGCGAGAAGTGGTCGACTGGGCGCGTTCGTTGCTCCCAGTCGACCTTCTCGCGTGCAAGCCTACTTTTTGAGCCGCTCGAACGTCCTTTGGGTTTCTTTTTCTACAGCTTTGCCGACCCCACTCTCGATACCAGATTTGATGAGGCCATTCATCCCGGGCGCTGCGACATCTGCGACTGTACCAACTGCGGCCCCAGCCTTACTGCCGATGAATGTGGCGAAGGCGTAGCGTTCGCCCGCTTCGGTGATTGTTTTCTGGAGGTCTGGATTGTTGGACAGGGCATCGTGCCGGGCAACCGGGTCTGACCAATCTATGGGCTTCCCCTGTGCCGTTGTTGCATCCTTTAACACGGTATCAATCGCGTCTCGCACTCCGGTTTGATAGGCGTTGTACACATCTGCCACCCTGACGCCATTAGAGGCTAACAATTTGGCCGCCGTTCCAGCAAATTCCATTGAAGCAGCAGATTTACCAAGCCGTTTGGACGCCATCATGGCGACAGCCTTTGCCCCGGATCCCACAAAACCACCTGCCAAAAGTAATGCCGTGCCGATCAATAGATCCTGCCGGTCCTGACCGGCTGTTTCGGCTGCCTTGAACTTTTTATCCATGCCCAAGGAAGAGTCGGGATAGGGAAGGTCCATATACTTGCTGGTCTCACTCATTGCTGCTTTAAACTCGGCCGACGCTTCCTGTAGGAGTCTCTTGTCATGTATTTGGCTTTGCGAGTTTATTGGACCCTGCGAGCCAGAATTGAAGCTTTGAACTTTTGCATAGGCTGATATTACCTTTCGAGCGGCATCATTTTGTCGTTCTATGGCGGCCCCTCGATCAGATTGATACTTTGGTACCCCGCCTTGATAACCAGTCTTTATCCTATTCAGGTGTCGTATGTTTTGCTCATATTTCGCCTGGAAGGACGGGTCTTTCAGCTGTTGATGGAGGCGTTCGAAGGTATCAACTGAGACATCTTTGTTATCCTTGGAAATTGACGTCTGATGCGCCTTCAGCATGTAGTCTATTTTTTCCTGGATAGCGGGGGCGTAAGGATACGTTTCTGCCACCTTTTGCAAGAGCTCTTGTGCTTCACCCGGCTTGAGAATTTTGTCGTCCCTTATACGCGCCAAAACATCCGTCATCACTTGATCGCGTTGGTGCGTTGCTTTCACGTCATTTTCTGTGACGGGCATGGAGACATCCCCGATTGTGGCGGGGGTGCCGTCGGCGGTTCGGACGAGGTCTCTGGTTTTGGCATCATACAGATAGGCGTCACCGGTATGCGGGTTGCGTTGCACCTCATAGGATTTCGGGACGGAGTCCGACTGTGGATTGGATGCGGGTGGCTGAGACGGGTCCATGGTTTGGTCCCCTGACGCCGCGCCCTGAGGGGTCCCCGGTGTGGCCTGTTGTGCAGGCGTCGTGGCGGCGGTCGGCTGAGCTTCCGCCGATGCGGGCTGCTGTGCCACCTGGCCGATCCGTTGGGTGGGATCCTTCGCCTCTGGATGGGGGCTTTGTGTCGGGCCGGTGTCCCGGGTCGGGGCCTGATCCCAGCCCAGGGCTTTCTTTGCCTGGGTCATGAAGTCTTGATGCGCCGCTTCCCGGCGATGGGCTGGCAGGTTCTGCCACAGTTGATCAGAGATATCCTGGAATTCCGCCTTGAACTGGACCGGGTCGATATCCTGTGCATCTTTCAGGATTGTCAGGATTTGTGTCGGATCCGATGCCCGCGCCATAGCCTCCGCCAAGCGTCCATTGGAAGCGCGCGCCTCTGCAGACAGGGGTGACGGGCGTTTTGGTGTCACGGACATTGGTTTTGGCGTCGGTGCGGGCGCAGCGGCCTTTGCCTGTTGCTGAGTCTGAGCCTCAACGCGGGATTTCCAGGCCTGGATTTGGTCGCGGCTGGTCTGTGCGACCCGGTCTGGGTCTGACTGTGCTGGCATGACGGATCGATCGGATCCGATTTCTGCCTTACCCAAATGTGTGGGTGTGGTTCTGGGGGTTGGCCAGGGATTATAGGTCTCCGGGCTATAACTGGAGCCCTGACCTGGATTTTGGCTTGAATTCGAGCTTGAATTGAGGCTGGGCGTGTATTCTGGCATCGGGTTGGTTGGAGTCAGGAAGGGCAAATGCTGAATCGCTGCGTCCGGCGGTGTATAAGACGGCCCTTGCCCGAAAGATGAACCGCCATAGCCAGGGCCATTTGATCCTGGTCCAGACGGCGGGGTCGCGGCGCTGGTGGCAGTGCCCTTTGGTAACAAGTCAGATGCTTCGCTGCTAGTCGTTCCCATTTTGGGTCTCCTTAAAAGTAAAAAGACCCTGGAGCATCATGCGTTCGCAGGTGCGCACACAGAATGCCGTACACAGCTGTCGACAGGCGGGGGCTATCCCCGCCCTATCGTGGCGTGACCAGAGTCTCAGTTGGATTGAGTTGCTTGAGTTTTAGTGGAAAGGGAGCCTGTCCAAATTTGGACGCAATTGTGGCCCCATCCCGGAACGCATGCTAGCCATTAAAGAGAACATGTCAAGAATTAATTGATGATGATCACGGGGCTGACTTAGCGCGCATGATTAAAGCTGGGCGGCGCGGGCGCGCATGATTAAAGCTGGGCGGCGCGGGCGCGCTCTTGGGCCGCGCGTTTGCGGGCCAAACGCTGTCGCCGTTTCAAAGTCTGGCGGCGTTGCTGGGCCCGCAGTTTTTCCGTGAATTTCATGGTCAGGACAAAGCCTGCCCAGGTTCCAGCGATGGTCCAGGGAATGCATCCCAGAAACAGCGGCACACCCCAGGTGCGGAAGATCTCCACCGTATAAACCCATAGCGAATCCAGGAAACTGGAATCCTGGGCCAGAACGCCTTCGATATGGGCACGGAACGCATCAAAGCCTAAAGACGTCGTTTCGCCCATCAACAACCGCCCAGTCATCAGGCACAGATAGTAATAGGCCGGCGCGGTCAGCACATTGGTCGGCCAGGTCCAGGCCAGGGCGACCAGAAGATTGAACTTCCATTTCGGCTTCAGCCATTTTGCCATGGCCCAGAAAACCAGGATCATGGGCATCTGGATGCCAACGGTCGGGGTTAGGCCAAAGAACAGGCCGATGGCGGTTCCGCGCGCCGTGACGACGCCATTATGGCGCCCCCTGGCTATCGGGATGATCAAGCGATAGCGCAACAGACGCGCCAGCCCCTTCACGCGACGTGGTTTTGGCTCCGGATCCGGCGGGGACGTATGATTTGTGGGCTCGATCTCTGCCATACAATCTTATGCGGTTTACCAGGGTTTTTGAAAGCACGAGGTCGCGCGTCACGAAAGATTAGCACCTTATCGTGAATTTGTTATGTGACAACGGTTGATGTGTCGCAGCTGCTCAGTTCACCGCATGTTTCGGTTTTGTCGGCCTGCCTGTTACATGGTATAGCTGGCCCCAGTTGTGCAAGGACACGACGCCCAAAATTTTTCTAAGGGGATGGATATGGCGGCCGCATTGGAACGGGTTGGCAGCGGGTTTAGCGACAATCCTGCATTGGATATTCTGCGACAGCGCTTTGGAGAGCGCGCCACCAGCGGTCAGGCGATCTGTGATCAGCATGGCCGGGGGGAGGGCTGGTACCCGTCCGCGCCACCGGATCTTGTTGTCTTTGCCGAAACCACAGAAGACGTGGCAGAGGTGGTTCGGATCTGTGCGGAGCATAAAGTACCCGTGGTCCCCTTTGGTACTGGCACCTCCTTGGAAGGCCATGTCGCGGCCCTGAAAGGCGGCGTCAGCCTGGACCTGTCCGGCATGAACAAATTGCTGGAAGTGAATGCAGAAGATCTGGATTGTCGCGTGCAGGCCGGTGTGACGCGCAAGCAGTTGAATGAAGACCTGCGCGATACAGGGCTGTTCTTCCCCATCGATCCCGGTGCCAATGCGTCCTTGGGCGGCATGGCGTCCACCCGTGCATCGGGCACCAATGCGGTACGCTATGGCACGATGCGGGAAAATGTGATGGGCCTGACGGTGGTGACTGCCGATGGCCGGATCATCAAGACCGGGGGACGGGCGCGCAAATCTGCGGCTGGATATGATTTAACGCGTCTGTTCGTAGGGGCAGAGGGAACCCTGGGCGTCATCACGGAGGTGCAGTTACGCCTGTATGGCATTCCAGAATCCATCCGTTCCGCGGTGTGTCAATTTCCGGATCTGGAAAGCGCGGTCAATACGGTGATCCTGACCATCCAATTGGGCATTCCCGTTGCGCGGATAGAACTGCTGGACGAGGTTCAGATGGATGCCTGTATCCGCTATTCCAAGCTGGAGAATTTTGAGCCGAAGGTGACCCTGTTCTTTGAATTTCATGGGACAGAGGCCAGCACCCAGGAACAGGCACAACAGGTTCAGGAACTATCCGCAGAACATGGCGGCAGCGCCTTTCAATATGCCGCGACCCAGGAAGAACGCACGACCCTGTGGGAGGCGCGGCACAACGCATTCTATGCCGCCTGTGCGGCTGTTCCAGGTAAGAAGGGCATGGCGACGGATGCCTGTGTGCCGATCTCAAAACTGGCGGACTGTATTCTGGACACCAAGCGGGATATTCAGGATTCCGGGCTGTATGCGCCGATTGTCGGGCATGTTGGCGATGGCAATTATCACCTGTGCCTGATGTTCGATCCGGATGATCAGGAAGAATTGGGGCGGGCTAAGGCCCTGGTGGAACGGATGAACCACCGCGCAATCTCCTATGGGGGCACCTGTACCGGAGAGCACGGCATCGGCTATGGCAAAATGCATTTCCTGACCGCAGAACACGGTGATGCCGTTGCGGTGATGCGCCAGGTAAAGAAGGCGCTGGACCCAGATAACATCATGAACCCAGGAAAAATTCTAAGTCTGTGATGGAACAAATAAAAGGCCGGGATGTTTGTCCCGGCCTATCTGAGTGATATGGCTTTCAGCGGATAGGGGGCCGCCTGTGGCTCATTTCACCCAGAATGGTTTGATCGCTTCCACCAGCATTTCCGTATGTGTCAGGCCGATATCTGCCAGTTGTTCATCGGTCATGGTTTCCAGCTGTCGGCGGCTTTTCCAGCGAAAATGCCAAATTTTGATCAACCCACCCAGGGTCAGGCCATCGCGAGTCATCTGATGGGCATAGCCGGTATAAGTGGTGTGGTATAACGCATCACTCATGATCGTCACTCCGTTTGAAAATCTTGATTCCGGGCTCTCTTGAAACTCAAAATAGGGGTTGCCCTGTTTGCTCGCAAACGCGAAGATTGAGCCCTTAGGCTAAGAAAATCTAACTCAATTGGAGTGTGAGATGCGGCGACTTCCCCCTTTGAAAGCGGTTCGCGCCTTTGAGGCCGCTGCCCGGCATGACAGCTTTGTCGTGGCTGCGGATGAATTGGCGGTGACGCCCTCTGCGATCAGTCAGCAGGTTAAACAATTAGAAGCCTGGCTGGGTCAGCCCTTGTTTCGACGGTTGCCGCAGGGATTGATGCAAACCGATATCGCGCGCAGTTATCTGCCCCAATTGACCCAGGCATTGGACATCATAGATCAGGCGTCGCGGGCGATTGTTTCCGGGCAAGCCAACCGGACACTGACGGTAACCTGCCTATCGTCATTCGGGGCGCTGTGGCTGGCCCCGCGTTTACACCGGTTCTATGTGGCCAATCCAGGTATTGATGTGATGCTGGCGACCTTTGACCGCGTTGTCGATCTGGAGACGGAAGATGTAGACATCGCAATTCGCTATGGCTTTGGGAATTATCCCGATCTGCATGTCGAAGAATTGGGTGCTGATGATCTGGGCGTCGTTTGCAGCCCGGAAACGCTGAACGATCCGGCCCGCCCTTTGAGATCATATGCTGATATTGCGCATCATACGTTGCTGCACGATGCCGATGCCCTGCAGGGCCAGTTGTTGGAATGGAAAGGGTTCCTGGCAAAACAAAATGTTACCGGGGTCGATGTCGCCCGGGGGCCGCGTTTCAGCGACAGTCATATGATTGTTCAAAGCTGTATTGCTGGACGCGGTATCATGATCGGGCGATCTGTTCTGATTGAAAATGAATTGAAGTCAGGGATCCTGGTTGCGCCCTTTGGCATGCCCGAACAGTCTTCGATGCGGTATCGCCTGTTGATGCGCAAAGGCGCTTTGGCCGATTCAAAAATATCGGCATTCCGGAACTGGCTTTATGAGGAACTGGGGAAGGTCCCCCCTGACTTTTAATGCTGGGTGGAAGATGTGCTGTGCAATTGAAGGGAAAGACCGTTCAGCGTCTGATCCAGAACCGCAGGCGTGGCATCTGGGCTGCAATTTGCAAAAGCCTCCATCGCGTCTTCCACGCCTTTCAGGCCCGCTATGGACAGCAGTTCTGAGACATTGGTGTCGATATAGGCCATCGACCAATCGGTAAAAACCGGATGCGCGACAGTTTCGTCTGTCAGGATTGTTAAATGGGTATGGCGGGGATCGTCTTTGATGCGCTGCAAGGCCGCGTCAATTCTTTCAGGCGTTCCTTCCAGAACTTGCGCGAAAACGCCCTGTAAGTGCAATAGTAAGCCGGTTACGCCGTCTCGCCGATTGTTGCGGCGGCTTACGTCCAGAATTGTGGCTATGTCTTTTTCAGACGGTCCGGTCATGGACCGTGAAAAATATACCACCCGGCGAACAGTCATCTGTCGTATCCCAATTACATATCACTGCTAGGGGATACGCAGGCGTGCATGGCCTTGGATCACAACGGCGCGGATTGCTTCGGGTGACCAAGACCATGCAAGGTTCGGTGATCAGTGCAGCTCCGCCCGGATACGCTGACGGAACGCATCAATCGGAACGGCGGCATTCTTTAGATCGGATTTGACCTGCCAATAGGTCCAGCCATTGCAGGATGGGGCCCCTTGAACCAGGGCACCGACCTGATGGATCGATCCGCGGTGATCGGCTGAAATGATCGTCCCATCCGCGCGCACCTTGGCGGTGTGACGGTTGCAGGGGCTGACCAGCACCGTGCCAGGGCTCAACAGGCCACGTTCAACCAACAGGCCAAACGGAATACGCGGTTCCTTGCGCTTGGGCGTCGTATGGGCGATGGCCTCGCTGTCGGAGGCTTCCGGTTCAGCCGCGATACGCGCGGTTGCGACCTTGATATACTTGTCTTCCCGTTCGATCCCGATCCAGCGACGGCCCAGGCGCTTTGCCACGGCCCCGGTGGTGCCGGTCCCAAAGAACGGGTCCAGTACGACCTGACCCGGTTGGGTGGAGGCAAGGATTACGCGGTGTAACAGGCTTTCCGGCTTTTGCGTCGGATGCGCTTTTGATCCTGTTTCGTCCTTCAGGCGCTCCCCACCGGTACAAATCGGCATGGTCCAGTCGCTGCGCATCTGAAGGTCTTCATTCAGGGCCTTCATCGCCTCGTAATTGAAGGTATAGCGGGCGTCCTTGTCTTTGGAGCACCAGATCATCGTTTCATGGGCGTTGGTAAAGCGGCGGCCCTTGAAATTCGGCATGGGATTGGTTTTCACCCAAATCACGTCGTTCAGCATCCAGAAGCCGATATTCTGCAAGGCCGTGCCGACACGGAAAATATTGTGATAGCTGCCAATGACCCAGATCGTGCCTGTGGGCTTTAAGATACGGCGCGCCGCTGCCAGCCAGTCGCGCGTAAAACGATCATAGGCGTCGAAATTATCAAATTGATCCCAGTCGTCATCCACCGCATCCACTTTGGAATGGTTGGGTCTGTAAAGAGAACCGGCCAATTGTAAGTTATAAGGCGGGTCCGCAAAGATCATATCTACGGAGTTTTCTGGAAGTGACCGCATTTGTTCAATACAGTCCCCTTTCAGAATTTGATTCTGAGGAAGTTTTACCATGATTCTTCATGTACCTATGTGTTTGCCAGGACTTGAATCATGATTCTTTAAAGGGTTTTGGTCAACAAGTAATTGATTCTACTTGAATTTTTCTACATGTAGAGTCATGCCTCGCATCGAGGACTCTATATCTTGATCTTACTTTCCAATTGCGCGCGGATCGGGGCAAAGGATTTGCGATGATGCGGTGTGACACCCGATGTTTTTATGCCGTCTTGATGCGCCTTGGTGCCATACCCCATATTCCGCTCCCAGCCATAGGCAGGATAGTCCCGCGCCAGGTCCCCCATCAAACGATCGCGATGGACCTTGGCGATGATCGAGGCCGCGGCGATGGATAGGGAATGACTGTCCCCCTTCACAATCAGTCGGGTTGGCAGGCACAGTCTGGGGTCACGATTGCCATCGACAAGGGCACCCATGACCGGAACGGGCAGGGCTGATAATGCACGCCGCATGGCCAGCAGACTGGCTTGCAGAATATTCAAATCATCGATTTCCTGCGCGCTGGCGGATCCCAAACCATAGGGGACGGTCGCACATAATAATTCATACAGCGCGTCCCGACGGGCCGCCGTCACTTTCTTGGAATCGTCGATCATGGATACGATCGACAGGGGCAGCCCCGCATCATCCCGCAATGGATCAGGCAGGACAACGGCACAGGCGATGACAGGCCCGGCCCAGGGGCCGCGTCCAACCTCGTCCAGCCCCACAATCGGGCAGGGGCCTGTCACGCCGATATCATCAATCAGGGCGCGTTCAAAGGAAAGGTCAGGCATCGTCCTTATCGGGGTCAGAGGCGTCAGAGTTAGAGGCGTCAGTAGGGGCGCGCGCCGCAGGCTTTGCCGCCTTTGCTGGGCTGGCCTTGCCATCGGACGTCTTGGGCGCTGTTGCAGCCGTCGATTTTGCGCTAGATGCTTTTGCTTTGGCTGTTGTTTGTGGGGGTGATTTTGTTTTCGTCGGTGGCTGTTCATCCATTTCCGCATCGGCAATGACGGTGGTGGCAGCGCCATCTATGGTTCCGCCAATGCGATTTTGCGCATTACTGGCGTCCAGCTTTTTGCCAACATCCCGCCGCAGTTTTTCCAATCGCAACTGGGTCCAGGTCGCAACCTGGAACGCCCCGCCGTAACAGGCGCGCGATGCGCGTTTGGTGACCTGCCATTCGCGGAAATACGCAAACCGGAACAAGGCCCCCACACTGGAAATACGGCTTGCTGCGCGGTGTTTGATCCGTCGGTTCAGGTCAAACATGAGGGGGCTGACAATCAAGGAAATCACCGTCAGCGCCACGATCATCTTGTGGATTTCCTCGCTGATCACGGCAACGGACGATGCCAGCGCCGCCATGACAAAGGAAAACTCCCCCAATTGTCCGATCACCAGAGAGACGGAAAAGGCGGTCTGCCAGCTTTGTCCCTGCAAACGCAGGATCAGGACATTCAGGGCGGTTTTGAAAATAATCACAAACAGCAACAGGCCCAGGATCAGCCAGATATTCTCCCAAACGAAGGGCAGATCAATCAACAGGCCGATGGACAGAAAGAAGACCATGATCAGAATGGCCTGGATTGGTCCGGCATTCTCATGAACTTCTTGTCGCTGTGCGCTGTTGCCCACGATAAGGCCAGCCAGAAACGCCCCAAAGGCGGGCGAAAGACCAATGATCCCAGCGATTGTGGCAAAGCCAAAACAGAAGGTCAGCGCCGCCAGCGGTTTCAGGTCCGAATTGGGGCTGACAATCTTGTGAAACGGCAGATTGACCTTGGATCGCCGCGTCAGGAAAAGGATGATTGCAAGCAGTATCCCGATGGACAGCGACACTTCCACAATCATATGGATCATGCCGCCTTCGTTCTGAGCGGACATATTGGAGATTACAACCAGCATGGGCGCGACCGCCAGATCCTGGGCGATCAGAATGCCAACTGTCAGGCGTCCGGTATTGTTGCGCAGTTCCCCGGTTTCTTCCAAGACCTTTACCGCAACGGCGGTGGAGGAAAGCGCGAGGCAGAAGCCAAACAGAATGGCCCATTCGACCGGCCAGTCAAACAATCCACCCAGGATGTAAAGCGCCCCCACGGACAATCCGATCTGTGCCAGGGCGGAGATGATCGCGACCTTCCAGATCGTGCGAAAACTGCGCAGGCTGAGTTCCATGCCGATGAAGAACAGCAGCATGATCACGCCCAATTGGGCCAATAGATCGATGGTTTCGCGGTTTTCGACCAGCGACAGGCCGTTTGGCCCCAGGATCAAACCCGCGAATATATAACCGATGATGGCCGGTTGACGCAGGCGCACCATCGCCATGCCGCACACCATGGCAGCGACGGCTACGATTGCAATTCCAGTGATATCAGAGATTCCGTGCATAATGTCTCAGCTTACCACGCTTTTGCCGGGGCGATAGCGTTAAATCCTTCAATCCACGAGCTTTTTTCCATCCAGCTGATGCGATTCCCGCTGCGCCTTTGCGCTATCCAGGCATCGGGTTTTCGTGGATATGCCATGTTTTGCCCGATTGGCATCTGCTTTCGCTTCTTTCAGGCTACGGGCCTTTTGTTTGCGGGCAGTCCTCAAATTCACGATATCAGCCATTGAATGCCCTCTTTTATCCATAGGTCACCGTTTTACTTTAATCGCTTCCTATTGACCACGTCTAGGCAGACCTGCGAAAGGTATTCCGGTTTGGGTAAAGGGGGCTTTATATATGGCGCAGGGTGCAGATACGCCAACGCGCGGTGTGAGCAGACGCAAGGGGCGCATCAGGCTATGGTCGGCTGGCGCAATCATGCTGACCGTCATCGCGTCACTGTGGGTCGGGCCACGCTTTATCGATTGGAGCCCCTATAAGGCGGATGTTGCGTCCCTGATTTCGGAACAATTGGGAGTAACAGTTGTTCTGCGCGGTGGGTTGCAGATTGAGATTTTGCCCCAGCCACGCATTACCGCCGCCGATATCGCAATTACAGGCGAGTCTGTAACCGGGGCGATCCGATGGTTGCGCGGCAGCTTAAATCCCCGCGCCTTGTTGTTTGGTCGATTGATCCCCGAAGATCTGGAACTGGTTGAGGCAGATCTGGAATTTCCCCTGCGCCTTGCTGCGACCGGGCGATATGACGGCGCGACCTCCGTTGTGATAGAGGAAGGGCGCTTGCGGTTCCAGGATGGACCTGATTGGTTGCCGGATCAGTTAGAGGCCGTGAATGGGCGCTTAACGCTTGGCGCGGATCAGGCGACCGCCCCTCAACGGCTTTATGCCTTTGATGGTGAAGCGCGGGTTCTGAATGAACCATTGGGGATTTCAGTGGAAGGCCGCATGGATGGCGCGGTCAACCTGTCTGTTGGTCATGGTCCCAGCGCCAGTGATCTGGCGATCCAGGGGCGTCCCACGGAAAATGGGGGGTGGTCTGGCAAGGCAACCCTGGTGCTGGAAGAAGTCGGCTTCCTGTCCACTCTGAAGGCGGATGCGATCACCCGTCTGTTGGGCGAAGGGGCCGCGACCCTTGATGCCCGTATCGACTCCAGCCCTGATAATGTCCTCAAGCTCACGCTGGAGAATGTGCAAAGCAGTCAAGTGACCGGGGCAGGCACCGTGACGCTGGTTTCCGGGTCGCGCCCGGCGCTGGACATCAAACTGGACTTGTCCCGGGTGGATCTGACGGGGCTGGATCCGGCCCAGGCTGGGACCTATGGCAGCCAATTGGTCACGGATTTCATGCGGGGTGTTCGGCTGTTTTCGGGGGTGGATGTCACTGCCCTGTTGCGGGCAGGGTCCATTGCCTTCCCAGACCAAACCCTGCGTCAGGCGACCTTATCATTTGCATCGGGTGGCGGCATTGCGGTCATTGATCGCGCCAGTATTGCGCTGCCAGGCGATGCCGACCTGAGTGTATTGGGGACCTTCACAGCGCAAGAAGAGGACTGGCAGTTTGACGGGGAGGCCGGTCTTATCGCCCGTAACATTCGCCCTGTCCTGAACTGGCGTGTGCCGGCGCTAACGCCACTGTTGGAAACCCTGCCGCCAGATCGGTTCAGTGCTGTTGATGCGACTACAAAGATATTGGTTTCAAAAGGCGGCTTTGAACTGACGGAGATTAAGGGGCGTCTGGACGATACGGTTTGGGCGGGCGCCGTGTCTGTATCCCGGGCCGGGGATGGTCCATCGGTGCAAGCCGTCTTGCAGGGGGACGCCCTGAACCTTGATCGTTACGGGGCATCAGGGGCAGGGGCCGAGGCGATAACACAGATTTTGGCGCTGTTGGGGCTTGGCCCGCACAGCGTCACCCTGTACCTGGACCGGGCGATCTTCAACAGTGTTCCCGCAACCGGCATCACGCTGGATCTGCGCAGCAATCAACAGGATGGTGATGGCATTGAAGGGGCTTTGGCCATTGCGGACCTGGCCGGGGCACAGGTTATGGGACAGGTTTCCCTGAATTCGGCGCAGGCCGGTCATGCGCATCTGGCGGCTGAAATTCCCGCCCTGGATCGCATATTGGGGGCCTTTGGCGTCGGCGCGCGGCGCGCGGCCAGCTTTGCGTCCTTTGGACAGACATCGGCCCGATTGGACCTTTCCCTGGCCCCGGAACGCGGCGTTGGATATGCGTTTGAGGTCCTGGGTGCGGGGGGTGATGCACGGGTGAACGGTGTCTTTACGCCGGGTTTAATGCCTAAGCTGACGGTCAGTGACGGCAGTTTCAATGGCAGTCTGGGCGGCTACGACGTGACCCTTTTTGATCTGGCGGGTGGATGTGATGGCGATGGCAGCGGCGGTTTTGTTTGCAAAAGTGCCAGCGCCGCAATGCCGGGATTGAGGGTGACCGGCGACATCATCGCCACGCGGACGGAAGATTCAGTGGATGTGACCGTGTCGCTGCAAGACAGCATGGTGGATCTGGGCCTGTTTTCGGCGCGGGCGGGGTTGCCGCTGGTGCCCGATGGGTCCGCGATTCTGACAGGCGATCTGGTCGGAACCGGTCCGGCGTTGGATGCCGCCATTGCGACCCTGTCAGGGACCATCGATGTGACCGGTACGGCATCCCTTGTGCTGCGATCCCGTGGGGGCGGGCAGGTCGGCAATGTGGGCCGTCTGCGGCGCAATATTCAGCAGGCTTTTGGTCAACCTGGCCCGTTGACAGGACAGATTGTGCTGGCCCCAGACGGGCTGACCACAAATCTGCGTTTGCAAGGGAATGATGGGGTGTTTGCTGATGGGCAGGCCCGGTTGTCCCCCGGACTGGAAACCCTGAATGCCTCTATAAAAGTAAACAACCCGGGGGAGACCGGGTCCCTGTTATCGCTTACCGCAACGGGGGAGGTCGGTGCGCCCAGTGTCCGCCTGAAAGGATCATGGCTGCGTGCCCAGTGACGGGTCTGCCTCGGCATCATGGTCGGGACGGTTACGGGCGGATCGGTGAAGCGGGCTTGATTGCATCCAGGTTGCGACGCGCTCCGCCTGGCTCAGTGCTTTGTCCAGGGCCTTCATGGTTTTTGCCAGATCGTCGCTGTCATCCTTTTCCCAGATCCGCAAACAGTGCAGCCAGACGACACTCAATCCCTTGATCCGCATCGCGCCTGTCAGTCCATCGGCAGAAGTGCCCGCAGCTTCAAGATACCAGCCCAATGCCGTCATGCCATGGGGCGCAAGGCATACAAGCGCGGCAGGATCCCTGCGCAGATCGCGCATGACAGCCTGCAAGGCGGGGCGATAGGGAGTCAGCGCATCGAAGCGCCGCATCAACAGATCGAACAAACGATCGCGCACCGTTTCTTCTGGCCCGAAACCGGCATCCTCCCCCAGCACATCGCCGTCCAGGCGGCGCAGGAACAGTTTCAGGATATCCAGCTTATTGGCGACGCGCTGGCGCAATATGCCCAAATCCATTTCGGCACGGTCTGCGATATCCTGCAAACGAACAGCGGCATAGCCGCGTTCTGCAAACAGCGTCATTGCCGCGTCGATAAGCGCGGCGTCCAAGTCTCTTTCCGTTTTCTGTGCCATGCTGATCTTTCCTGGTTTTGATACTTGAAGTGGGGCCTGTTGTCTGTGAAGGCAAGGGTTCGATTTTCATTACAAAATGTGACAAACCCTGTGCTAGTGTGGTGCGCGGTTATTTGGGATCGACCAGGACGCTGTTTGCGGTGCTCCGGTTAGGAGCGTTTCGCGAAGCGATGCCGGGCATCGCAAGCGGAAGGCGACGCGGCCCGAAGCGCCGCAAACAGCGCCTTTGGTCCCTTTATCGGCCCGTCGGACGGCGTCGAGAGCGTTTGACGATGAACCACATCGCCTGCACGCTCTCTTCTAGCCGACAGGCCGATAAAGGGATCCTGGTGATTCCAAATAACCGCGCACCACACTAGGGTCTCGCGCATGAAAATATTCAAAGCGCAGGATTATAAGGAAACACCATGGAAAAATGGTGGCGGGATCACGCGGGAAATCGCCCTTAAGGAAGATGAGGACGGTTTTTTGTGGCGGCTGAGCATTGCCGATGTCCGCACGGATGGTCCGTTTTCCAGCTTCCCGGACCGGCACCGTATATTGACCGTGATTGCCGGTGTTGGGATGCGCCTGAAAGATCGCCGGACCGGCGCTGTGATTGAGGCCTTGCCCCAAAGGCCGATTGATTTTCGCGGCGATCAGGAAATCAACAGTGAATTGCTGGCTGGTCCCATCCAGGATTTCAACGTTATGTTCGATCCTCTGCGCGTGAAGGCGGAGGTTCGGGTTCTGCGCGATGATACGGCGCTGTCACCGCCCGAAGGTCTGAATGCGGTATATTGCCTTTCCGGGGCAGGGAAACTGGATCAGCAGGAGATACGCGCCGGGGAAACCGCAATTTGGGATACGGGTCCCGGCCTCGCGCTGGCGGTGCCGGGTGACACCGCGATACTCTCCATCCACCTCGCCATCGTCGAATAAGCAAAAGGGCGGCGCTCCCGCAGGAGGCCGCCCTTTCTGGTCTCAGCGCGGGGCTGAGCGGTGATGCTTACATCATGCCGCCCATGCCACCCATGCCGCCCATGCCACCCATATCGGGCATGCCGCCGCCTTCGCCCTTCGGCTCTGGCTTGTCGGCGATCATGGCTTCGGTGGTGATCAACAGGCCAGCAACAGAGGCCGCATCCTGCAGGGCACAGCGTACAACCTTAGCCGGGTCGATAACGCCGTCCTTGATCAGGTTCACGAACTCACCGGTCTGGGCGTTATAGCCCCATTCGCTATCCTTCGATTCCAGCAGCTTGCCGACGATCACGGCACCATCGGCACCGGCATTGTCAACAATCTGACGGGCCGGGGCGGTCAGGGCCTTGCGGATGATTTCCACACCGACCTTCTGATCGTCATTGGTGACCTTCAGGCCATCCAGGGCTTTCAGACCGTATAGAAGCGCGGTACCGCCACCAGGGACGATGCCTTCTTCGACCGCTGCGCGGGTTGCGTGCAGGGCATCATCAACGCGGTCCTTCTTCTCTTTCACTTCGACTTCGGTCGCGCCGCCAACACGGATCACGGCAACACCGCCAGCCAATTTGGCCAGACGTTCCTGCAGTTTTTCGCGATCGTAGTCAGAGGTGGTGTTTTCGATCTGCTGTTTGATCTGGGCAACGCGGGCACTGATTTCCTTCTTCTTGCCAGCGCCATCGACAATGGTGGTCTCATCCTTGGTGATGGAGACATTCTTCGCCGTACCCAGCATGTCCAGCGTCACGGCTTCCAGCTTGATGCCGACATCTTCGGAGATGACCGTACCGCCGGTCAGGACCGCGATGTCTTCCAGCATTGCCTTGCGGCGATCGCCAAAGCCTGGGGCCTTCACAGCAGCAACCTTCAGTCCGCCGCGCAGCTTGTTCACGACCAGGGTCGCCAGGGCTTCGCCTTCGACATCTTCAGAGATGATCAACAACGGCTTGCCGCTTTGCACGACCTGTTCCAGCACCGGCAGCATGGCCTGCAGGTTGGACAGTTTCTTTTCGTGCAGCAGGATGTAGGGGGATTCCAGTTCCACCTGCATACGCTCGTTATCGGTCACAAAATACGGGGACAGATAGCCACGGTCGAACTGCATGCCTTCAACGACGCTCAGCTCGGTATCCAGCGACTTGGCTTCTTCAACCGTGATGACGCCTTCATTGCCGACCTTTTCCATGGCCTTGGCGATCATCTCGCCGACGTCCTTGTCGCCATTGGCGGAAATCGTGCCGACCTGGGCAACTTCGCTGTTCTGTTTGATCTTGCGAGCGCGCTTGGCGATGTCGGCGGTAACCGCTTCGACAGCCAGATCAATACCGCGCTTCAGATCCATCGGGTTCATGCCCGCAGCAACAGCTTTCGCACCTTCGCGGACGATGGCCTGGGCCAGAACCGTCGCGGTGGTGGTGCCGTCGCCTGCCAGATCATTGGTCTTGCTGGCAACTTCCTTCAGCATCTGGGCGCCCATATTTTCGAACTTGTCTTTCAGTTCGATTTCCTTGGCAACCGTGACGCCGTCCTTGGTGATGCGCGGTGCGCCGAAAGATTTGTCGATGACCACGTTGCGGCCCTTGGGACCCAGGGTCACCTTGACCGCATTGGCCAGAATGTCGACGCCTTTGAGCATCCGCTCACGGGCATCAGAACTGAATTTTACATCTTTAGCTGACATAGTCGCTACTCCATTTGTCGTGTTTTAATGTGGCAGTAACGGGATTATGGAAGACCCCGAAAAGGCAGCCTTCGCGTTTAAGCGGCTTTCTTGGTCGCGGCCTTGGATTCGATCACGCCCAGAATGTCGCTTTCCTTCATGATCAACAGGTCTTCCCCATCGATCTTAACTTCCGTACCGGACCATTTTCCGAACAACACATGGTCGCCCGCCTTCACATCCAGGGTGCGGACGCTGCCGTCTTCCTGAATCTGGCCATTGCCAACGGCAATGACTTCGCCTTGCATCGGCTTTTCCTTGGCGGTTTCGGGGATGATAATGCCCCCAGCGGTTTTGGTGTCTTCTTCTACGCGGCGCACAACAACGCGGTCGTGCAGGGGACGGAATGCCATGATTGAACCTCCTCAATTTTAGACAAAGGTTTGTCACGCTGTAATTAAGATTGGCACTCTTGGCATGAGAGTGCCAATCCTCGTGCGGTGGATGTATTAAAATCGGCCAAAATTTTCAAGGGGGAGTTTTGATTTTTATCAGCGCTCTTAGATGATTGCTGCTAATGCTTTGATTTGTAACATTTTTATTGCAGCGCGAAGAAAATTGATGGCAGACTTTCAGTCTAAGGGATGCGTCTGTGGCCCTTGAAATTTGATCTGACGATTGGTCCTGGGCGCTCTCCAAGATGTGCGGTTTTGCTGCTAAGGAGATTGTTTATGACTCAGTCTTTTTCAACCCCTGTTTCCCCGGCGTATGACGCATCAGAGGCACCGCAGGATGGTCTGTCACAACAGTTGAAGGGCTATCGTCTCGCCACGGCAGAGATTATCTATCACATGCCGGACCACCCGGCAGTCCTGCAATCCTTTCTGTGGCAACATCTGGATATCGCGCCGAAATATCCGGAATTGCATAAATTCCTGGATTTCTGGGTGCAGCAGATTGAAGGTTCGCTGCATTCGGTCCATGTCGCGCGCTATGATCTGGTGACGCCCGGCAACAGCCGTCATGTCGATGCCTGGATGCGGTTGCATTGATTGGTGGCAGGTTGCCGCGCTGTCTAGTCGGTGGTTGGTTCTTCCAAAGGGGTCAGCCACTTTCGGGTCAGCGCGTTTAAAGCCTGTTGCTCCTGCTGGGAAAGGGCTGAAATCAGGCGATGTTGATTTTCAACATGCGCTGAAACGACGGCTTCGACCAGATCAAACCCCTTTTGTGTCAATGCAATCAAAAATCCACGCCCATCCTGTGGATTGCGACGCCGTTCGATAAGGTCGCTTTCTTCCAAACGATCCAGTCGGTTGGTCATCGTGCCGGAAGTCACCATTGTCCAATCGATCAGTTCGGTTGGCGTCAGGGCATAGGGTGACCCTGATCGGCGCAAGGTCGCCAGGACATCGAAACTTGCGCCATTCAATCCATACATTCTGAAAACCCGGTCATGTTCTTCGAACAGCCGATCATGCAGTCGCTTTATGCGACCGATAACGCCCATCGGCCCGACATCCAGGTCAGGTCGTTGCTGCTGCCATTGAGCAAGAATACGGTCCACGTGATCCATAAAGATATCGTAACAAATTTTATCTTGACGTCAAAGCAAATAGAAATATCTTGATGTCAAGATAAATGGAGATACCGATGTCAAGAATGCTCGATTCATTGCTTGCCGCTTCTGCCCCCGTCATCTGGGGCAGCACGTATATCGTCACGACACAAATGCTTCCTGATGGGTATCCATTGACTGATGCATTGTTGCGGGCGCTTCCGGCTGGAGTGTTGCTGATGCTGGTGACGCGCAAAATTCCATCACCCCGCTGGTTGCTGCGGGTTGGCATTCTTGGGGCGTTGAATTTCACGATATTCTGGGCCGCCCTGTTTGTCGCCGCATACAGATTGCCGGGTGGTGTTGCCGCAACATTGGGCGCTGTTCAGCCCCTTTTGGTTCTGCTGTTGTCGCGGTACATTTTAAATACGCCGCTTCGGATGCTTGGTGTGGTTGCCGCGGTTTGTGGCATTGGGGGCGTGGGCCTTTTGCTGTTGGGGCCCAATGCGCATATTGATTTTATTGGTACCGGTGCAGCCCTTGTCGGGGCGGTTTCAATGGCTGTTGGTGTCGTGTTGACACATAAATGGCATCCGCCCGTTTCGGCGCTGACCTTTGTCGCCTGGCAACTGACCGCAGGGGGATTGTTGCTTCTGCCTCTGGCGCTGATCTATGAACCCCCGCTCCCGACCCTGACGCTTATGAATGCGCTTGGCTTTGTCTGGTTGGGCCTGATTGGCGCGGCCCTCAGCTACTTCTTCTGGTTTCGCGGGATCGAAAGATTGGGGCCGGCAGCGGTAACAAATTTTGGGTTTCTCAGTCCGCTCACGGCGGTCCTGTTAGGCTGGGTGCTGCTTGGGGAGGCGCTGACCGAGATACAGCTTTTGGGCGTTATCATTGTCCTGGTCTGTGTCTGGGTCGGCACCCGAAGCAATCGTGTAAGCGCGCCAGATCCTGTGCCCCGCCCCGCGCTTCAAGCCTCTGTCAAAGGCTGAGCGGCTCCGTCGTCATTCGGCCGTCCTGATAGATGCTGAGCACGTGCTGGGTCGGGACGGCGGTCCAGCGGGCGCGGTCTGTATCCAAAGGCTCTGAGACAACGGTCAATGCGCCAGAGCCTGATCCGGTATGGTACAGGGTCGGTGCATGGGGATCACTGGAATAGCGGAAGGCGATCAATCGGGTGCCATCGGACAGGGCGGCGGTGAAGCGCAGCGGATCTTCGACTCCCGCTGCTGTCATTTCGCGCTCTACCAGGGACAGGCTCTCTCGCATCGCCCCAATCGGGTCGTTATCCAGGCCCAGGGACAAGGCCAGCAGGAAGATCAATTCGGAATCCGTGGTTCCCTGGCGTCCGCAATACAACGAGTCTGGCAGCATCTGCTCCAGCTTGCGGCGAATTTTGGCATAGCCGCCGATCTGGCCATTATGCATGAACAACCAGCGCCCATAGGTGAAGGGGTGGCAGTTGGACCGCGTCGTTGAGGTGCCTGTGGACGCCCGAACATGGGCAAAGAACAGTCGGGACCTGATCTGTGCGGAGAGATGCTTTAAGTTATCATCGTTCCAGGCAGGCAGGATTTCACGGTACAGGCCGGGCTCTGGCCGCTCCCCATACCAGCCGATGCCAAAGCCATCGCCATTGGTTTCAGATTTCGCCTCTGCTGCATGCAGGCTCTGATGGATAAGGGAATGATCCGGTTTGGTGACCAGGTCTTCCATGAACAGGGGCGGACCCCAATAGGCGAGCCATCGGCACATATCAAACGACCACAGTCTTCATTCGCGGTTACGATGGGTCCAATACAGCCTGCGTTGCGCCATTCTGCAAGGGTCTAGCTCAGCAGGCGCTCCTCAAACGGATAATTGGTCAGATTTTCAAACCCGGTTTCGGTGATCACCACCTGGTCTTCCAGCTTCACACCACAGGTCCCACCGACTTCGCCGACATAGGCCTCAACACAAACACACATGCCAGGTTCCAGCATGCCATCATAGCCCGTCGACTCCCAGTCCTCCGGATACATCACGGCCGGATATTCGTCGCACAGGCCAACACCGTGATACATGACGCTATAGCGACGCTCCCGGAATTTCTCCGGCAGGGGTTTGGCCCCCTGCATCAATTCCTTGAAGGATGCGCCGGGTTTCAGAAGCTGCATATTGTTCTGGATCTGCTCATAGGCGACTTGATAGGCCTCCCGCTCTGCATCTGTGGGCTTGCCGTCGCCGATCTTGAAGGTGCGCGACAGGTCCGCGCAATATCCATAGGGACCGACCATATCGGTGTCATAGGCCAGGATATCGCCTTCCTTCATGATCCGGGGGCCGCATTCCTGAAACCAGGGATTGGTGCGCGGGCCGGAGGACAGGATGCGGGTTTCGATCCACTCCCCGCCACGAATGTGGTTGCCCTTTTGCAGTTCGGCCCAGGCACCGACCTCTGTCATGCCGGGGATGACCGCTGCCTGCATTTCCGCCATGGCCGCTTCACAGGCGGCAATCGCACAGCGCATGGCATTCAACTCATTCTCATTCTTCACCTTGCGGGCATGTTCGGTCATTTCCTGACCGATCCTGATTTTGAAGCCGATATTCTCCAGCGCCCAATAGGTGGCAATCTCGCTTTTATCCAGGCCCAGGCGGCGGTTGTCGCCCGCATGGGCGCGCACGATGCTGTCGACCTGTTGCGCGAACAGGGCGGCGCGTTCTTCCGCCCGCTGGGCGGCATCCATATAGAAGAAGTCGGCGCCTGGATGCACTTCCTTGACCAGCGGCAGATGCGCAGACAGATGGCGCGCCGGGGTATAGTCCCACAGCGCCATATGCCCATCCGGCAGCACCAGACAGGCGCGGCAGAAATTATGCATCACCCAGATCTGCATATTGGTCGTGTCGGTGGCATAGCGGATGTTCAGCGGATCAAACATCAACAGCCCGCCCAGATCATGCTTGTTCACCTGTTCCACCAGCCGCGACAGGCGATAGTCCCGCAGCGAGGGCATATCCGGTATTGTCAGCCCCAGTGCCGCCCATTCCGCGAAGGCCAGATCCGTCGGCCCGATCTCCACCCTATCGCCATCATTGGGGGTCCCATCCGGCAGAAATTCGGTCAGCGAGGAGGGGCGGCGCGTCGGATCAATCTTACGATTGGACCCAAGGACATAGGGATCATATGGCATGGCCTGTGGCTTTCAGAAAGGACGGCGCAACAGCGCTCATTCCAGATTATCACTGGCGGTAAGCTTGATCCCGGATTTGATTTTCCGTCAATTCTAATAGCGGCGTGAAATGCCGGAAATTGGCTGGGATGCGACCTGACTATACTTTTCCGATACCGACACGATTGGTGAAAATGGGACAGTTGAAGTCGCAGGGCGATTGTCGCGGCGGATAAAGACGCGCGATTGTCTGCGCTAGATGCTTATTTCTCATTTAAAAGGGTTGGTCATATGAAGTCGCATGCACAGGCGGTGGTAATCGGGGGCGGGGTTGTTGGGTGTTCGGTATTGTATCATCTGACCAAGCTGGGTTGGAAAGATGTGGTTCTGATCGAACGGTCTGAACTGACATCCGGGTCGACCTGGCATGCGGCGGGCGGTTTTCACACCATCAATGGCGACCCGCAGGTCGCGAAGCTGCAATCCTATACCATTGATCTGTATAAAGAGATCGAGGAAATTTCCGGCCAGTCGACCGGTTTCCATCTGACCGAGGGTGTGTTCCTGGCCGCGACGCCAGAGCGTCTGGAGCTGCTGAAAGTGATGCAGAGCCAGGAGAAGCTGCTGGGCATCGAAACCGAATTGCTGACCCCGAAAGAGGCGGAAAAGATCCTGCCGATCATGGACCCCAAGGAATTCCTGGGCGCATTGTGGACACCGTTGCATGGGCATCTGGATCCATCGGGCACGACCCATGCCTATGCCAAGGCGGCCAAGCTGGGCGGGGCAGAGATTTACCTGAGAAACCGCGTCACCGACCTGCAGCAGAATCCGGACGGCACCTGGACCGTGATCACCGAACAGGGAACCATGCAGGCCGATCATGTGGTCAATGCGGGCGGTCTGTGGGCGCGGGAAGTCGGGCGCATGGTTGGCCTGGAACTGCCGGTTCTGGCCATGGAACATATGTATCTGATCACCGAAGACATGCCCGAAGTGGCGGAGATCAATAAATCCACCGGCAAGGAAGTGCTGCATGTCGTTGATCCTGATGGCGAGATTTATATGCGTCAGGAACGCCAGGGCATGCTGATGGGCACCTATGAAAAGGCCTGCGTGCCGTGGTCCCCAAAAGAGACACCCTGGGATTTCGGCCATGAATTGCTGCAGGAAGATATCGATCGTATCGCGCCATCGCTGGAAGTTGGCTTCCGTCACTTCCCACCGTTCCAGCGCGCCGGGATCAAACAGATCATCAATGGACCCTTCACCTTCGCGCCCGATGGCAACCCGTTGGTGGGTCCAGTGCGCGGCCTGAAGAATTACTGGTGCGCCTGTGGCGTTATGGCAGGGTTCAGACAGGGCGGCGGGGTCGGCCTGGCGCTGTCGAACTGGATGATCAATGGCGATCCGGGCTTTGATATCTGGGGCATGGATGTGTCGCGCTATGGCGATTGGACGACAATGGCCTATACCAATGCCCGGGTGCGGGAAAACTATTCCCGCCGGTTCAAGGTCCGTTTCCCGAATGAGGAACTGACCGCCGCCCGCCCGCTGCGCACCACCCCG
This sequence comes from Rhodospirillaceae bacterium, assembly GCA_002709955.1. Taxonomy (GTDB): domain Bacteria; phylum Pseudomonadota; class Alphaproteobacteria; order UBA8366; family Aestuariispiraceae; genus Pacificispira. The sequence continues at coordinate 34,828 of PAQY01000022.1, read as the reverse complement.
ATCTATGAGCGCCAGAAGGCCATGAATGCGGTGTTTGGTGTCGCCTATGGCATGGAACAGGCGCTGTGGTACGCGCCCAAGGGCATGGAGCCGGTGGAAAACATCACCTTCCTGCGATCCAATGCCTTCCCGCATATCAAGGCGGAATGTCAGGCCGTGCGAAATGGGGTCGGACTGGCCGATATTTCGTCCTTCGCAAAATATGAAATCACCGGACCGGGGGCGGAAAGCTGGCTGAGCCATATGCTGGCCAACAAGATGCCGCGCCAGGGCCGACTGACCCTGTCGCCCATGTTGAACGAAAAGGGCAAGGTCATTGGTGATTTCACCGTTGGCAAACTGGCTGACGAGCAATTCTTCATCTTTGGGTCCGGCGCGGGCGAAGCCTATCACATGCGCTGGTTTGAAGCGCATCTGCCAGAAGACGGCAGTGTGACGATCAAGGCGCATGGCCTGGGCCTTGTCGGCCTGACCATTGCTGGTCCAAAGGCCCGCGAAGTCTTGGCTAAATTAACCGATGCCGATGTTTCTCATGACGCCTTCAAGTTCCTGGATTTCAAAAAGATGGAATTGGGCATGGTCCCTGCCATGGTCGGGCGGGTCTCCTTCACCGGGGATCTGGGTTACGAGCTTTGGGTGAAGCCGGAATTCCATACCCGCCTGTTTGATGACATCCTGACCATCGGTGCCGATTATGGGATCAAACTGTTTGGGTCCCGTGCGATGCGCTCCATGAGCCTGGAAAAAGGGTTCGGCTCCTGGGCGACAGAATATCGCCCGATCTACGGTCCTTATGCGGCGGCGATGGGCCGATTTGTCGATATGAAGAAGAATGACTTCATCGGTCGAGAGGCAGCAATGAAGGAATTGCAGGACGGGCCCGCCAAACGGCTGGTGACCTTCACCCTGAAAGCAAAAGAAATCGATGTGATGGGTAACGAGCCGATCTATCGTGACGGCAAGATTGTCGGCTATGTAACGTCGGGCATGTATGCCCATCATGCCAACAAATCCGTCGCCATGGGCTATATCCCCGCTGATATGGCAGAGGAGTTCAGCGACGACCTCTTCCGGGTCGAGGTGTTTGGCGAAATGTTGCCAGCCACGATCCTGTCAGAGCCCTTGTTCGACCCGAAAGCGGAGCGTATGCGGGGTTAGGGCGCGCGTGCAATGCGTCATCCCGGACCTGATCCGGGATCCAGGGCGGCAGGCAGAATTGGTGCGTTTGGCCCTGGATACCCGCTTTCGCGAGTATGACGGGGAATAAACGCAGAGCGCGCAGAGAAGGCTCGAAGGGCGCTGAGGGGCTGACATATACGCCATTTCGTCATCCCGGACTTGATCCGGGAACCAGGGCGGCAGGCAGAATTGGTGCCTTTCGCCCTGGATACCGCCCGCGCGGGAACGTCGGCTCTGTTTGCCCTCTTTTCCGTAAAGCAAGAGACGGCGGCAGGCTTAAAACCTATCCACCCGTGATCCGGCCTGGGCGTTCTGACCCAGGATATGGGCCAGCGACGGCATGCCGATATTCAGGGTTTCTTCCATGGGCCAGATCGGATTGAGCAACAGCAATCCGCTGCCGGTCAGGCCAGATTCTTCGCGGTCGGGTGCCGTGACCCAAAGTTCACAGCGCAGGCGTCCCCGGTCTGTGGCAGGCAGCGCCTCACTCAATTTTTGGGTCAGCACGTCACCCAGGGCGCGGGTCTTGATGGGATACCAGATGGCAATGCTGGCGCTGGGGAACCGCACCATGCCATCGACCACGGCCTTCACAATGCGGGCGATTTCGTCAGGCGTTTCATAGGGCGGATCGATCAGGACCAGGCCCCGTCGTTCCTTGGGCGGCAGGGTTGACGGGATTACTGTATAGCCATCCCGCTGCAAAACCTGGGCAGCACGGGTCTGGCGCAGGGTTTCGCGCAACAGGCGGGCTTCCTCTGGATGGGCTTCCACCGCGATGAAGCGGTCCCCGGCGCGCAGGGCTTGTGCGACCAGCCAGGGGGATCCCGGATACCAGCGCAACCCGCCATCCGGGTTCAGACCGCGGATGGTATTTGCATAGGCATCAAAGCAGTCTGGCAGGGGTTCTGCATCCAGAAACCGGGCGATGCCCTGTGCCGCTTCGCCGGTCCGTTCTGTTTCTTCCCGTTCCAGGTCGTAAAAGCCCGCCCCGGCATGGCTGTCCAGCACGAAGAAGGGTTTATCCTTCGCGCACAGACGCTCCAGCAACAGGGTCAGGACCCAGTGTTTGTGCACATCGGCAAAGTTTCCCGCATGAAAGGCGTGGCGGTAGTTCATGGCGTTGCTTTGTGCCGCTTTTCCATCACCACGAACAACCGGAAGCCAATCAGGCTGCCCATCCAGGGGATCAACCTGTCTTCCAGACGCAGCACGGGATCGACCAGAGAGGCTGGCAACAGCGACCACGCCTTGAACCCGCCAGACAGGGGATAGGCAAACAGGCTCAACCACTGGCGGCTGACGGTGCGCAAGGCAGGTACCCCTTCGGACAGGGATATGCGGTGTTCTTCACGCCGGTACAGCAGGGTGGGGATGGCCTGATTGGACTCAAACGGGTCTTTGGTCGCACCATAATCTTGTTTGACCATCGGATCGACCGACAGATCCACGGGCTCTTCATGCAGGTAATTATAGAAGACCCAGCTTAACGGTGTGATGCCGGGTTCGATCAAGGCAATGCGCCCGCCTGGCTTCAGAACCCTGGCGGCTTCCTGAAAGAAGGTCTTGGGATCCGCCAGATGATGCAGCACATCGATCATGAATATCCCATCGAAACAGCCATCTGGAAAAGGCAATTGATGGGCGTCGGCCACGGCATCGACCCAGGGGGCGGGCAAGATGTCCAGTCGCGTGATATCCAACCCCTTGCTGAAATCCCGGCTGTGGCCCGATCCAGCGCCGACTTCCAGATAGGCCCCTTCTTGGGGCAGGGCCGACAGCATGCGGCGATAGTAATCGCCATAGACGGCGCGCAGCCCGGCCTTTTTGGACCAGACCTTGCTATGGGCAGTCAATCGGGGATCGATGCTCACGATCAAAAGGCTTTCAGCTTGCGCCAGGCAAAGACGACCATTTTCAACAACAACCAGCCATCGCGGAAGCGACTGATCTGGGGTTCGCCATAGGTGCGGTCGGCATAGCGCATGGGGATTTCAATGATCTTCAGGTTCTGTTTTGCCGCACCAAAAATCAGATCAAAATCGCCGAACGGATCGAAATCCCCGAAATAGCTGCGGCCTGCCTGAATCTTGTGATAATCGGCCCGTGTCAGAACCTTCGTCCCGCACAGAGTGTCGGTGAAACGCTGGTTCAGCAAGAATGAGAAGATCATGGCAAAGGTTCGGTTCGCCCAATAATTCAGGAATCGCATCGCGCCCTTTTCCATCGGATAAACCAGGCGGGATCCATTGATGAACTCCCCCTTGCCGGTGGCGATGGCCTCATAGAATTTCGGCAATTCTTCCGGCGGCATGGTCAGGTCTGCATCCAGGATCATCAGAATATCGCCGCGGGCCTCGTCAAAGCCTTTGCGGACGGCATCACCCTTGCCCTTGCCGGGTTGTTTGAAAACCTTGATATCCCAGGCGCCATTTTCAGGCTTAGCATAGTGATCGCGCACGCGTTCGCATTCCTCGAATGTCCCGTCGGAGGAATTGCCCTCAACATACAACACTTCCATATCTTTACAGAAGCGGGGCAGGCGGGTGATCGCGCTTTCGATATTACCCTTTTCATTGCGACAGGGGACCAGAACCGTGGTCGAAAGGTCCTTGCGTTTCGCCTTGCGCTGGGACCGCGCAACAATGAAATGGCGCAGCGAAAGCTTCCGGATCAGCGGCAAGGTTCCGATATAGCGATTGATCGCCGTGCCCACGCCAAACAGGCGGGCAGGTACCAATTGACGCCATTCAGTCTTGATCACATCGAAATCAGACAGGCCCAATATATTGCCGATATCGGCGGGGCTGAGGAAGTTCACCTCAGGCTGGGGCATTTTCAGGCCCGTTGCCTCCCCCGCGCGCAGGACCGGCTCCCACAAATGGCTGTAATAGGTAATGACGATGCGGGTTTCCTCATCACACAGGTCGTGTATCTGCTCCAGCATCGCCTGACAGTCATCCACAAAGCCCAGCGTATCGGACAGCAGGATGAAATCATAGGGACCGGCAAGCTCCCCGCGCAGGCTGCGCAACTGTTCTACATCGCCGACGCGGAATTGCAGTTCCGGATATTCATGTTCGGGATAGGTGCTGCGTGCGACATCAACCATATTGGCGGAAAAATCCACGCCCATACCAAAGGATGGTTTCAGCCCCGCCAATTGCGCGCCGGTCCCACAGCCCAGATCCAGAATGCGCGACCCTTCCGGAATCAGGAATCTCAGGAAGGCCATGTCATCGTCATAGAAACCGGCATTCTTGGCGCGCCAATCATCCCGCTTGGCGGCCATCTGCTGGTTATATTCCAGAATGGCGGTCTTTCGGGCCGATAGCGTGTTCTGCCACCCATTTCGCTTGGGGATGGACAGATGTGTGGTCGCAGCTTTTGCAGATGTTTTGCGGGTAGAGGCCTTTTTTGCGCTCGCCTTTTTGGCGCTCCCCTTTTTGGCGTTGACCTTTGTTGCGGTGCTTTTTTTTGAAACCGCCTTTTTGGCCGCAGCTTTCTTCGCTGTCGCTTTCTTTACGGTCGCCGTCTTTGCCACACTCACTCTCCTTTTTCCACCAGGGTCAGGGCTTCTGCATCCGCGCGGGTGGTGCCACTCATAAACCACACAATGCCGCCAACCAGTCCGACGGCCAGAATTTCCAGTCCCATTACAATGGACAGGGCAACCGCCCCCCCGGCATCGCCCCCGATCAGGGCGAATCCGGCTGCCATTGCCCCCTCACGAACGCCCCATCCGCCCAGCGAGATCGGCAATGTTGCGATCAGGATAGACGTTGGCACGATGATCAGGCAATCCCAGTAGGTGAACGGCAACGCCAAGGCCTGTGCAGAGATATAGGCCGTCAGCACAATGGTCAAATGTGTCCCCAGCGCAAGCAGCAGTATCGGCACGGCATCGCGGGGGCGGCTGATCAATCGCACAAAGACACGCGACAGCTTAACAACGAACGCACGGATACGACCGCCCCGCCCCTGTTCTGATTGTCGTGCGATCAGGATTACGATCCCGAGTCCAATCACGCCTGCCAGACCGATCATCAGGAACCCGTTTAGGATGCCATGATCGCCAGTTCGTTGCATCAGCATGGGCAAACCAATCGCAATCAGAAGGCACAGCCCGATCAGACCGGTGATGCGATCCAATAGTACACTGGTCAGCGCCTGCCCGACAGAAGCGCAAAATTTCCGAATGCGATAGACACGCATGACATCCCCACCCACGGCACCGGGCAGGGCCTGGTTGAAGAACATGGCCTCCAGATAATACCGATAACTCAGTCGATAAGGCAGGGTGACCTGATCCATCCGCAGCAGCCTGCGCCAACGCTCAGAATTCAAGGCCAGTTGGAAAAAGATCAGCACTGTCGCCAGGCCCAACCCTAATGGCTGTGCCGTGCTGAGGCGATTTGCGATATCGGACAGGTCCAGCTTGGATGCGATCATCCAGAACAATGCCACGGTAACAGCGATTTTCAGCGCCGTGAAAACACCTTTTCTCTGAACAGGGGAAAGGGGCATTCTATTTGCGTTCCCAATTGGCTGACGACGGATCAGGGCCAATCGCGCCCCGAATAGGGCGCTGCATAGCGCCTTCCTGGTATTATGGCAACCAATCGACCATTTCACAGCCTCTATTCGATCGCCGCACTTTCGGGCTGGGTGGCTGTTTTCCGATCAGTAGATACCGCTAGGCGCTGCGGGAGAATTGGGATTATCGCCGGTTGGGGCGTTGTTTGTTGGCATCGGAATGAATCCATTATTTCCAATGGAGGATGCGGGTTCAGAGTCACCCCCATCTTGGACGCCCGGCTCTCCAGTTTGGACGATTGGCAGGATCGGGGCGCCATTGCCGGTGATGATGACACCATCGGAATTGGCACCGGGTTCTGTTCCGGCCTTAAAGGCTTCCTGGATGACCTTACTGCTGGATGGGCTGGCCAGTTTGCCGGTTTCCGCATCAATGCGCACCATGCGAATGCCAGGGGGTGTTCGGAAGGGAATGGCGGGTTTATCGGCCAGGGCCTGGCCCATGAATTCTTTGAAAACCGGGGCTGCAACAGACGACCCGGTCTCTTGACCCCCCCAGGGCTGGCGGCCCAATGGAATTGGGGTGTCGAAACCAATAAAGATTCCGGCAACCAGATCAGGAGAAAATCCAACAAACCAGGTGTCGCGGGAATCATTCGTGGTTCCTGTTTTACCGCCCAATGGCTTGCCCAACTGTGCGATGCTTCGTCCGGTTCCCCGCTGAACCACGCCTTCCAGCATGGTGACGATCTGATAGGCAGATGTCGGCGTTGTCAGTTGGATCCTGTTGTCCGGCAGGATTGGTACCGGCTGATTGTCCCAGTATTTGACATCACATTCAGCGCAGGTGCGATCATCATGCCGGAACACTGTCTTACCGTTGCGGTCCTGAATACGGTCGATCAATGTTGGTTCGACCTTCTTTCCGCCATTGACCAGCGCGCCATAGGCCGCAACCATGTCAATCAGGCGCACATCCGCAGACCCTAACGACATGGCCAATTGCGGCGGCATGTTCTTGACGATCCCAAACCGCTCTACTGTTTCGGACACTTTATCCATGCCAATCGCCTGGGCCAGACGCACCGTCATTAGATTGCGCGATTTTTCAATGCCGACGCGCATGGGGGACGGGCCATAGAATTCGTTGGAGAAGTTTGAGGGTTTCCATTTCCCAAGCCCCGGCCCCTGATCAATAACAAAAGGCGCATCCAGAATGATTGTGGCGGGTGTATAGCCGTTTTCCAGGGCGGTCAGATAAACAAAGGGCTTAAAAGCCGATCCTGGTTGCCGATAGGCCTGGGTTGCCCGATTGAATTGACTGGTTTCAAAGCTCCAGCCACCGGACATGGCTAAAACACGGCCGGTATGGGGGTCCATGGCAACGATAGCGCCGTTCACTTCCGGTATCTGGCGCAGGCTATAGGTGCCTTCCGGATAAGGTTTCGGGGTTTCGCCCTCTTCATTTGGCGTGGTCTGGGTTACCGGCTCGACAAGAATAATATCCCCGACTTTCAGGACGTCAGTGACTGATTTGATCGATGGCCCCACCGTGCGGTCTTCCCCGCCAAGCGCGGCGCGGGCCCAGCGGACTTCATCTAAGGGGATAGTTCCCGTGCTGTTGTTCCGCAATCCGATCTGCGCCTTATCTTTGTCAACCGACAACACGGCGGCGGGCACCCAATTCAGGGCACCTGCGGGTATTTGAAAGGCGATCAGTGCTTCCAGCCAGGGTTCATTGTCGCCCACGCGCCCGACGGCCCCGCGATAGCCATGGCGGTGATCATAGGCGATCAACCCATCCCGCAAGGACTGGCGGGCCATTTCCTGCAATGTCGGGTCCAGTGAGGTCCGCACCGACATCCCCCCGGAATACAGCCCGTCTTCGCCAAAGCGATCGCCCAGGTCCCGTCTGACTTCTTCCAGAAAATACCCGGCATCGACCAGATCCGCATCAGCATGATTTTGGACAACCAGCGGCGATGCCGTTGCGATAGCGGCTTCCTCTGCCGTGATGAATTTCTCTTCCAGCATCCGGTCGATCACCCAGTTTCGGCGGGCAATCGCAGCCTCTTTTCGCCGGACCGGGTGATAATTGTTCGGACCTTTCGGCAGGGCCGCCAGATAGGCGATTTCGGCAATGGTCAGGTCATCCAGGCTTTTATCAAAATAGTTCAGGGCCGCAGCGGCAACGCCATAGGACCGATAGCCCAGATAAATCTCGTTCAAATACAGTTCCAGGATGCGGTCCTTATTCAACGCGCGTTCGATGCGCAGCGCCAGAATGGCCTCTTTCACTTTTCGTGCGATGGACACTTCATTTGTCAGCAGAAAGTTTTTTGCCACCTGTTGCGTGATTGTGGACGCCCCAACCAGCCGCCGCCCTTGTGTGACATGGACAACGTTGGTGATAACGGCGCGGATCAGTGCCTGAATATCCACACCAAAATGCCTATAGAAATTTTGATCCTCTGCCGCGATGAAGCCTTCTGAAACACGTTTTGGAATGGCATCAATGGGAACGAAAACCCGCGATTCAACGGCAAATTCTGCCAATAGTCGACCATCGCCTGCATGCACACGGGTAGAGGTCGGTGGTTCATAATCCGCCAATTGCTTATAATCTGGAAGGCCCTGACCATAATGCCAGAATGCCCAGCCAACGACGCCCAACCCGGCGACGCCCACCAGCATCCCCAGGAAAAACAGATACAAAAAGGCACGGCCGACAAAACGCATAGGGACTCCCTAAACTAACATTACGGTTACGCAGTTACCCACCCAATGACCGGACAGACTTGTGCCACGGGGTAGCATGCCAAGTCTATACGTTCAGATTGGGCGATTCCATGGTCCAATTGCGGCAAGTTCGCTAAAGATTTGCGGAACATCGCAGATATCGGGGTCTCAGGACCGCTCCAATTTTTCTTTTCTGTCAAAATACAGATCAATCGACCGCACCATCCCATCGGCCATTTTTGTCTGATGCGTTGCGGACATCAGGGTGGCCTCGTCCGACTTGTTCGACAGATAGCCCAATTCGATAAGGACGGAGGGAATATTCGGCGATTTCAGCACGGCAAACCCTGCAAAGCGGTGCGGGTTGCGCAGCAATCGCGCCGATGTCTGCATTTCATCCACCAGGATTTCTGCGAAATAGGCGCTGCTTTGCTTAACACTTTGCTGGGCCAGGCTGATCAATATGGATGTTACATCAGCCTCGTAGCCGGTCAAATCCGTTCCTGCCAACAGGTCGGACCTGTTTTCCTTGGTCGCCAAAGCCTCGGCTTCCTTGTCGGACGCCTTATCAGAAAGTGTATAGACGGACAGGCCGCGCAGGCTGGAAGAATTGTGGGAATCCGCATGCAAGGAGATGAACAGCCCGGCATTCACTTCATGCGCGATCTGATACCGATCTCGCAGGGGAATGAAGATGTCGCGGTCTCTGGTCAGGACAACATCATACCGCCCGGTCGCCTCTAACGCCTTTTTCAAGGCTTTGGCATAGGTCAGGACAACCTTTTTTTCATAGACGCCGCTGGTGCTGATGGCACCGGGATCGACCCCACCATGGCCAGGGTCCAGCACCACGACGCGCTTGTTAGAGCCCGGCGGCGGTCCTGGCGTTGCAATCGCCGGGGAAGATCGCGCCAGTTCCTGCGCATAGGCATCCCACCCCCCGGATTCCATCGCTACGGTGGATGGCGTGGTCTTTGCGACCGGGCCCAGATCAATCACCACCCGGGGGCCGGCATTGTCTGCTGCATCCAGGGCGAAATGGCGCATGACGGTCGCCGGGGCCGAAAGGTCGATAACAACGCGGGTGATGCCGGGTTTAAAAAGACCGTGACGATATCCGCCAATCAGCCCCCGCCCTCGCACTTCGTCCAGGCCTGGCCCTTTCCAGTCAACGGAGGGGAGATCAATCACCACGCGGTCGGGACCGGCCAGGGTGAACACCTTGTAGGGCACAGGGCGGTCAAATTCTAAAACAAAGCGGGTCTCCCCCTCGCGCTCACCAATGCGGGCATCGGACAGCACGGGGCCCGATGATTGCGCGACGCTGATATGTGGCATCAGGAATGCGGATGCGGCACACAAAAGCATCGCGCAAAGCACGACCGGTTTAAATAAGTGATATTTGAGGGGCTTAAGGCACCCCGTCCATGCCTGACGCATCCCGTGCCGCTCCTGACTCGGCAAGTCCCGTCCAGTGTTTCCCCTATGATATGCCGTGAGTCGCCAGGAAATTCAAAGCACAAGGACAGTTAATTTATAAGTATCTTGAATTTGTCTTCGGTTTAAGATTGTGCAACGCGCAATGCGCAGATAGTCTCTCCCTTGAGAGAGTCCGTTTCGTGTCCGCCGCAGGGGGCGAACGGCAGCGCCGAATAGCGGCGCGCCGCCAGTTTCCTTTGCGGGCCGGGCACAGGTCGGAACGATCCGGGGCACGCCGTTCGTCGCAGAGTTCGAGGACCCTTTTCACAAAGGGCGCTAAGTCGACATTCTGGGATTGGGTTTGATGTCTCGTCGTTGCCGGGCGTGGCCCTCTGCTGCTTTGTGTGCACGGTTTTTCTGACGAAAGGACCGGGATCACAGGCTAACAGACTCATCGGCGCGTCAGGCTCGGTGGACGATATCCGGGTTTCCGGATCGACCTATTGACCCGAACCACAGTGCCGCATTTTGAATTGCCCCGGCCTGGCCGGTACTGAACCGCCCGGCACCGCCGGATATAGTAAATGACGTATTAGAAGCAACGCGAAAGCGACACAATGAAACCAGTGAGCATAAGCGAGACGGATAAGGAATTGCGTAACGCAAAACCCGTATCCGCAACGCGCCCGGCTCGCGCGGCCCGATATCGGCGCTGCGTGGGGACGGTGATGCTTGCGCAACGGCTGCCGACGATCCGCGCGATAAGGGCCGGAGACGTCGAGGTAGGATTATATGACACGCAGAATGTTAATCGATGCGACCCACCCGGAAGAAACCCGGGTCGTCGTGGTAAATGGCAACCGGCTTGAGGAATTTGACTACGAAACAACGACAAAGAAGCAAATAAAAGGAAATGTTTACCTCGCGAAAGTAACGCGGGTTGAGCCATCCTTGCAGGCTGCTTTCGTAGAATATGGTGGCAACCGCCACGGGTTCCTGGCTTTTTCAGAAATTCATCCCGATTATTACCGCATTCCCGTCGGTGACCGCGAAGAGCTGGTCGACGATGACCACGATGCCCATGACGATGACGACGAAACCACCGAAACCGGTGATGGCGTTGAGGATATGGGTGCCGGCGAAGGCGTTGACGAAGCCGTTGAGGAAGCGTCCTTGCGCCGTCCTCGACTGCGCCGCCAGTATAAAATTCAGGAAGTGATAAAACGCCGTCAGGTGATGTTGATTCAGGTTGTGAAGGAAGAGCGTGGCAATAAAGGGGCTGCGCTGACAACCTATCTCTCCCTGGCTGGGCGTTATTGCGTTGTCATGCCCAATACGTCGCGCGGCGGCGGGGTCAGCCGCAAGATCGCCAATGTGGCCGATCGCAAGCGGCTGAAGACAATTCTGGCCGAATTGAATGTGCCGGAAGGCATGGCGATCATCCTGCGCACTGCGGGAGCCGAACGCTCCAAGGCGGAAGTGAAGCGCGATTTCGATTATATCATGAAATTGTGGGATGATATTCGCGAAAAGACGCTTGAATCTTCGGCTCCGTGCCTGATTCATGAGGAAGGCAATCTGATCAAGCGCGCCATCCGCGATGTCTATACCAAGGATATCGAGGAAGTGCTGATCGCCGGCGATGAGGGCTATCGCGTCGCCAAGGACTTCATGCGCGCGCTGATCCCCAGCCACGCAAAGAAGGTTCAGCCGTATAAAGATGATCAGGGCATCCCGCTATTGCACCGCTATCAGGTGGAACAGCAATTGGCCCAGATTCATGAGCCGACCGTGCAGTTGCGCTCTGGCGGGTCCATCGTCATTCACCAGACAGAAGCGCTGGTTGCTATCGATGTGAACTCCGGCAAATCGACACGGGAACGGCATATCGAAGAAACCGCGCTGAAAACCAATCTGGAAGCCGCTGATGAAGTGGCGCGCCAATTGCGCCTGCGGGATCTGGCCGGGCTGATCGTCATCGATTTCATCGATATGGATGAAAATCGTAACGACGCTGCGGTTGAACGACGGCTGAAAGAAGCATTGCGCCGGGATCGCGCCCGCATTCAGGTTGGGCGGATTTCCAGCTTCGGCCTGATGGAAATGTCCCGCCAGCGTCTGCGCCCAAGCTTGATTGAGGCGATGAGCCAGCCTTGCCCGACCTGTGGCGGTGTTGGGTATATCGTTTCGACGGAATCGGCGGCCCTGATGGTGACCCGTGCGATTGAGGAAGAATGTCTGCGCCGCCGTGCTACTACGGTTACAGCAAAAGTACCGGGTTCGGTTGCGCTGTATGTGCTGAATCACAAACGCACCAGCTTGATGGAGATGGAAAGCCGGTACGGCATCACCGTCACCCTGGAAGCGGTTGATGGCATGTTACCCCCCCATTATGAACTGACGCGCACAGGCACGGGTGAGGGTGAAGAGGGTGTCGAGCAGGTCGTAGAGCGTGCACCGGATCGTCCGATTGATCGGTCTGGGGAATCACCTGCGCCCCGCAATAATGAACGCCCGCAACGGCCTGCTGCGGAAGGCAATGAAGACCGCAGCGGTCGCAAACGCAGCCGCCGCGGTGGTCGCCGCCGGGGTCGCCGGGACGAGGAATCTACTGACACAGCGGTCGAAGACCAGAATGCGCAAGTCATTACCGAGGGTGATGACGAAGATACTGCCGTCGCCGACAATAATTCTGATGCCAACACCCAAGAGAACCAAGGCAGCGGCGCTGACGGAGGCGACGGGGACGATAAGACCCGCCGCCGTCGCAAGCGGGGTCGTCGTGGCGGTCGCCGCCGGAATCGCGGTCGGGAAGAGGGCCAAGGAGCAGAAGGCCAGGCTGCAGAAGGCCAGGCTGCAGAAGGTCAGAATGGTGATGGGCAATCTGATGCGTCTGATGGTCAAAGCCAGGCTGACAGTGGGTCGGAGAATTCCAACCCGGTGCCGCAAGACGGGTCTGAGGCCACGTCCCCTGACGTTGGTAATGACAGTGATGAAAAGTCACGCCCGCCACGCCGTGGGCGGGGCCGTGGTCGTAAACCAGCCGCAGAGGGTGCGTCATCAGAGGCTGCTTCATCCTCCGAGGACGGTCCGCAAGTCGTGCCTGGAAATGCCGCGAATGACAGTACAGATACCAGCGCGGATTCCGGGGTCGAAGCAACTGAACCTCAGGCGAAGGTAAAGCCCGCGCGTCGCAGCCGCAAAAAAGCGGCAGCGGCAAAGCCGGACGCGGCGCCCGCCGTTCAGTCTGGAACAGACGAGGCGGCACCGACTGAGACCAGCGGCGACGAAGCAAAAGCAGCAAAACCGGCTAAGCGGTCACGCAAGAAGGCCGCCCCGGCAAAGCCAAAGCCTGCGAAGGCGGAAGCGGCTGAGGGCGAGACCGTTGTTCAAGACACGGCCCCGTCACCAACACCCGCAGAGCCCGCCAGGGACCAGGTGATGGCCGCTGCGAATGAGGGGATGACGGATGTACCACCGGCCCCGGAACCTGTCGTTGAAGAAGGGCCGCCTAAGAAGAAAAAGCGCGGCTGGTGGAATAAGGTAATCGGTTAAAATCGCATGGGCCGCATTCCATTCCGGGATGCGGCCTTGCGATCTTTCGATCCCGCCTTAAATCTGTTCACAGACAATCTTTATTGCAGATATGGGAGAATTCCATGGCACTTGAAGAAGGCGATGTCGCCCCTGATTTCACCCTTCCCACCGATGGCGGCGACAGTATTTCATTGTCGGCGTTGAAGGGTAAACCGGTCGTTCTGTATTTTTATCCCAAGGATGATACTCCTGGCTGCACCAAGGAAGCCTGTGGCTTTCGCGATGCACAGGCGGACTTTTCCAGCATTGGCGCGACAGTCATTGGCGTTTCAAAAGACAGCGTTGCCAAACATGACAAGTTCAAGGCCAAGTATGAGCTGAATTTCCCGCTTGCAGCGGATGAGGATGGCACCGTGTGCGAGGCCTATGGCACCTGGGTCGAAAAAAGCATGTATGGCCGCAAATATATGGGTATTGATCGCGCTACCTTCCTGATTGATGCCGATGGAAAACTGGCAAAAATATGGCGCAAGGTGAAGGTTCCCGGTCATGTTGAGGCTGTTCAGGCGGCCCTGAAGGATCTGTGACTTCCGCCTTTGACACGGTGACGCTGGGGGATGCGGCAGTTCAGGTATTGAACACTGCCGATGCCCGCCAGAAAGCCAATGCGGCGCGCGCTGTTGCACGGCAATGGCTGTGTCGCAGAATGATCGGTGTGGCAGCGACCGGGTCGGTGCCGGATCGCCCCGCGCGGCCCGATCAACCGGTGCTGATGCTGCCCCGCGATGTTCCCCGCCGAAAAATCAATGCAGGCGTTGCCGGGCGCATTGCCCTGCTGCATGCCCTTGCCCATATCGAATTGAATGCCATCGATCTGGCATTTGATATGATTGCGCGATTTTCTGGCCAGGATCTGCCCGAAGCCTTTTTCGATGACTGGATCGCGGTTGGAGACGATGAGGCCCGCCATTTCCTGATGCTGGAAGATCGCCTGCAAGAGCTTGGCGGGGGTTATGGAGATCTGCCGGCGCATGATGGCTTGTGGCAGGCCGCGATGGAAACCGCCCATGATTTGCTGGCCAGGCTGGCCATCGTGCCGATGGTTCTTGAGGCCCGGGGATTGGATGTGACACCTGATATGATCAAACGTCTTCAGGCGGCAGGGGACCAACAAAGCGCCAGAGCCCTGACCATCATTCATGATGATGAAATCGGCCATGTTGCGGTTGGAAAACGATGGTTTGATCACATTTGTGACGCCCGCGGATTTACCGATCCTGTCGCGGCCTGGCAAGACTTGGTGCGCAAGCATTTCAAGGGCGGGCTAAAACCCCCTTTCAATACGACCAGCCGGGATCAGGCGGGTTTCCCAGAACACTATTATGCTGTTTTTGAGGCGTGAAATAGCACGACCCGGCGAAGGGTCTTCAGCCGGGTCGTGCCGTCTCGTTTCGGGGAATTAGACGACCGTCAATTGCACATCGATATTGTTCCGGGTCGCATTGGAATACGGGCAGACCTGGTGGGCTTTTTCGACCAGTTCTTGCGCCTTGTCCTTGTCCACGCCGGGCAAAGAAACTTCCAATTCGATTTCCAGACCGAAACCGCCTTCAGAGCGGGGGCCGATGCCAACAGTGGCGGTGACCGTTGCGTCATTCGGCACTTTTGGTCCGCCTTGAGAGGCGACGAATTTCATCGCACCCAGAAAACACGCGGCATAGCCCGTTGCGAAAAGCTGTTCCGGGTTTACGCCGTCGCCGCCAGCCCCACCCAATTCCTTGGGCGTTGCCATGGTGACCGTCAGATTGCCTTCCAGCGTTCCAGATTTGCCATCCCGACCACCGGTGGCGCGGGCAGAGGTGCGGTATTTTACATCAATAGACATGGGGTCATTCCTTTCATGGGTTTTAAAATCGCTTACGATTAGATCGTGCACGATATATATAGGTATTTTTCAGCCTGTCAAGCGCTTGCGATTAGATCGCGTGCGATTTATATTAACATGGAAAGATTGGAGTATCGCCATGATGCGTGAAGTGCCTGAAGCCACTGAAATGGAAGACGTCAGAAAGCTGTCTGAGCATTTATGCTTTTCTGTCTATGCAACGGGGCATGCCTTTACCCGTGTCTATAAGCCATTGCTGGAGGATTTAGGGATTACCTATCCTCAGTATCTTGTCTTGGTTTCGCTGTGGGAACAGGATGATCAGACCGTTGGCGGGCTGGGTAAAATGTTGCATCTGGAATCCAATACGTTGACACCCTTGTTGAAGCGGTTGGAATCCATGGGACTGGTGCACCGTCAACGGGACAGCAAGGATGAACGCCAGGTGCGCGTTGCCCTGACGCAGGCAGGACATGATATGCGGAAACGGGCGGCGCGCATTCCGGACTGTATTAAACAGGCAACGGGGATGGACGTGGCTGATTTGCAGCGCCTGCAAAAGGAAATCACGGACCTGAAGACGCGCCTGGATCAGTTTGCCCAGGAAAATTAGGGCGATCAGGACCAGTCCTGGCGAACCTTTTGGATAATGTCTGGCGACAGATACAGGTCCACACGGCCCCGGACATGATCAATCAGACTGGCGCTGGTATTTTCTGCAGACCAGTCTTCCGTATCCTGGGCTTCATGTTTTGCCGCGCGGAGTTGCTTACCGCTCTCTACCCGCCATTTTGCACACCAGGTGATGGACCACAGCCACATCAGCCGCCGCATGGGCATCAGATAGGGGGCCAGCGAATCCCCCAATGCCGTCGGAAGGGCAGCGCGCCAGCACTGATAGAAATCTGCGATATCCTCCCTGCTGGGCTCTGAATAGGTCGCAACATCCCAGGTGGTGGAGGTGTACAGTGTCGCATGGGCCAGATCGAATCCCGCCCCGCCATAGCGCCCCTTTTCCAGATCCACCAGAATGGCAGTGCCATCATCATTGACCAGAAAATTTCCCGGATGGGCATCAAAGGATATCAGGGTCACCGGGGCCTTGGGCAACGCGGTGACATCCTGTTGCGCGGCGCTTAGTTCTTCCCGGATCATGCGCAGACTGTCGCTATCCAATTCGGCCTGGGGCAGGAAAGCGGCCTGGCCTTGCACTTCTGCCAAGGTCTCCGCCATCGGATCGGTTTGATCTATCAGTGGCGCACGTTTTGTGCGGTCAGGCAAGGGCAGGGCATGGATCGCGGCCAGGGCTTTGGCAGCGGCTGGCAAATCATTGGGTGCAGATAAAACTGTGCCGTGGATATGGTCGACGATCAACGCCCCCATCGGCACGGTCTTGCTGGGGGGCAGGTAGCCATGGAATTTCGGGGTATGGCCGCTGGCCTCCATCCGCTGAAAACAGGCCGCCTGATAGCGCAGGTTCCGCTCTGCATCCAGGCGCATCTGGCTTTGTCTGGGAACCCGCAACAGCAGGTCGCGCCCGGACAGGATGACATGATCATGAGCCAGGCCGGATGTCGGCATCGGGATCAGCGAGTCCAGCGCAACATCCTGAAAGGTCGGCACTTGTTTTAATGCCGCATGCAGGGCCGGGATCTGGTCGCTTAGCTGGGTCACCGTGCACGTCCCCCTTCCTTCAAATAGGTTGCATAGCTGGCCCCATCGTCAATATCTGAGAGGGTGTCCAGAAAGCCGACCCGCATATCTGTTGGCAGTGTCGCCAGTGTTGCCGTCAGGGCACCCTGTGTTGACCAGGGGACATTTCGCATAAAACCATAGGGCACCGGGCGTCTACGGGCCAGACCCGCCAACCAATAGCCACCATCATCCGCCGGGCCGAATAGGGCGTCGGTGGTCCCCAATGTATTAAAGGCCTGGTGAATATGGTGGGATTGGATACCGGGAATATCGCTGCCGATGATGATCGCGGGACCGGGCGGCATCTGGCGCAGAATCCCACTCATGCGGACCCCAAGATCGCCACTGGGCTGAACCATCACGGGCAATCCGGCAAAGGCTGGATGGGTCACATCCTCCTGGGTGGCGACCGCGATCGTCAGGGTCCAGGGCCCGGCCTGTAATCGCCGGATCATGGTTTGCAGATTGCCACGATAGAAGCGCCAGGCCTGTAACCTGCCGATATCCTGGGCCAGCCTGCTTTTTCCAACGCCCAGACGGGGGGCGCGGGCAAACAAAATCAGATGTCTTCGCCTGTGGATCATCGATATATCCACCGCAGCAATCGGTTGGGTGCGCCACAGAAATACAAGCACAGGCATGTCAGGTTCTTTGCACTGCGCCACAGATATCCATCGCGCTGGAATTTATCGGCGGCGGTCAGCAGAGGGGCGTCCAGGGCGACAAGGCGCGCCTTGCCAATTTTCCGGGCCAGCGCGACATCTTCCATCAGGGCCAGATCCGGTATGCCGCCCAGGCGCGCCAGAAATTCCTTGGAAATCAGCAATCCCTGATCGCCATAGGGCAATCCAAAGGTGCCACATCGCCAGGCGACCATGCGCTCCAAACGGCGTGCGGATGCGGAGTCTGAGTCCAGTTGGAATTGAAAATACGCCGCCTGATCCCGATGGGCCAGGTTGGTGATAAAGGCCAGGATATAGGCGTCCCATCCCCGTGGCAGGGTCGAATCCGCATGCAGGAAGAACAGCCAGTCGCCGAATGCCAGATCCTGGCCTGCGCGAAGCTGCGGCCCACGCCCCCCCTCCGCCTGGGTGATGCGCGCCTGATGGCGAGCGGCGATTTCCACGCTGTCATCCTGGGATCCGCCATCACTGACAATGACATCCAGGTCCAACCGCGCCGTGTTTAACTGTGGCAAAAGTCGCGCCAGCGGCAGGGCAGCATTGCGGGTGGGTATGATAACACTCAGCGTCGGGGGGGAGGCCATCAGCACTCAATCCGGAACGGGGTCATAGCCAGACCCGCCCCACGGATGGCAGCGCGTTATCCGCCGCAAGGTCAGCCGCCCCCCTTTAAGTGCACCATGCCGCCGGATGGCTTCCAGCCCATAGTCAGAACAGGTTGGCAGATAGCGACAGTGCCGACCCAGGAAGTAGGAGAGGGTGTAGCGGTATAAATAGATTAACCCCATAAGAAAACGGGCCGCCAGACCAATGCGGGGGGCGCTGGGATCAGCGGGCATTCACGGCCTCCTGCACCGCCTTAACCACCGCCTTGAAGGGCAATAGAATGGAGGCATGGCGGGATTTATGGCTCCGCGCTGGTTCCAGCACCGCCAGATCAGCCCACTCCCCTTGAGGCAGTGGTCCGTCGCGCTTTAACATGTCTTCCAGCGCATCGCGGATTTGGGTCAATTCATTCAGACTTTTCCCCACGGCATGCGCCTTCATGATCGCAGCGGAAGATTGACCCAGGGCGCAGGCACGCACCTGTTGTCCATACGCCTGTACCAATCCGTTAGAATCCACTGTCACATCGACACGAATACGACTGCCACACAGGGGGCTGTCCATTTGCACGCTGGCATCGGGATGGGCCAATCGGTCCTCTTTATTCAGCCCACCGGCAAGGCTTAGGATACGCGCATTGTACAGCGCCTCATGAGCATTGGTCGGGCTTTGCTCTGCCATGAAAATTCACCCTTTGTTGCCGGAATGGAACAAAACTAATAACGAATGTCGCCCCTGATATTGTTGACTTCGCCGGTCATTGCAATGATATACCCGCATTCACGCGTTCGCGGATAGTCCGCTAAAGCGCATTGGTATGAGGTTGCTTGTCATGTCGGACAAGGCGCTACGCCCCAAGATTGTCGCCGCTCGCCCCAGTTTTGAGGAGGCGGAAGACGCTGTGCGCACCCTGTTGCGCTGGGCTGGCGATGATCCCACCCGCGAGGGCCTGTTGGATACGCCCAGCCGCGTCGTGCGTTCCTATGAGGAATTCTACGCCGGCTATGCGATTGACGCCGAAGAAGAACTGCGCCGCACCTTCGAAGAAACCGAGGGTTATGACGAGATGGTGATGCTGCGCAACATCCCGTTTCACAGCCATTGCGAACACCACATGGTCCCGATCATCGGGACGGCGCATGTGGCATATCTGCCGCAAAGCCGGGTCGTGGGCATTTCCAAACTGGCGCGCGTGGTTGATATTTATGCCCGTCGTCTGCAGACACAGGAAACGATGACGGTCCAGATCGCCGACACCATCTCCCGGGTGCTCAGCCCCCGCGGCGTGGCTGTTATGATCGATGCGGAACATCAATGCATGACCACACGCGGTATCCAAAAACCGGGCGTCAGCACAATCACCACCCACCTGACCGGTGCCTTCCGTGAAAACCCGGAAATGCGCCGCGAATTCCTGGCGATGATCTAGGGCTCAAGATCAATAATATTTATACTTTTTGTTCTTTTTATGATTGACAAAACGACTATCCTGTTCTAGGGTGGTGTAGGTATTGCGTTATCTTCCTCAGTGCTTTTTGCCTAGGGATCGCAAAAACTTCCCAAAAAATGGAATGAAGACGAACGGGTTTAAGATGATAATTAAAAAAGAACAAAACACGAACATAAAACAGAAAAATGTATGTAATGTCAGATACCATCAAGGTACCTGTCCTGTTGATAATCCAGATCACTGGTTTTCCGCGCTAATCTTGGGATATCCCACACCGATTGTTTTCAAAGGTGTAGCGGGGGTTTTCGCAATTTGGTGGAAGGTATCGTTTTGTGTCCCACCGCAAGGTAGATCCGGGCACGAGCACTTGTGTCATCCACCCTTTACCTGTTCTGATTTCATCCCAATTTGCTCCACACAGGGAACCAAGCAGCATTTTGGTGAAAGCCTCTGGATCCTGCTCATACAGAGAATAAGGCTGCACATCACAAAGCAGGCGCATCATCAGCATGCGATTTTTGTAGTCTTCATGAAGTACAATCCCATAAAGCCTTACATACAGGCAGCTTTTGGTACCTTCTGGAACATAGGCGTTTGGCGCGCATTTGTTATGAAAGCCCAGCAGGACCCGATCTTCGCCCTCATACAGCACGCGATAGGGATCTTGCCACGCCGTAGACGCTCCGTAGGGTTGGTCGGTCATTTCAACCCCGGGAACTATCGTGACCTCACTGAACTGGGCGTAGTCATAGTCAGTTATCGGACCCCAAGTTCCATAAAACCATTTCACACCTCCGGGGCTGGGAATCGGCGAAACGATTTCCTTCCAGTATTCAGGCCAAGGGGATGTTTCAGAAAATGCAGGCGCGATGACCAAAAACTGCGCGATCACACTGAACAACAATATTCGAAGCATAGCACCCTCGCAAAATTCTAACGTACCACTGGGAAACACGAAAAAGGAGAAATTGTGATGACGACACACCTGAACTTTAACAATTCAACACAATCGATCGCAAGCAAGGCAGCAGATTGAGGCTGGAACCTCCTGGGGTCGTGCCTTGCAGGCAACGCTCAATGATCATCCAGCCCAGGAATTGAAAGTTGGTCCAAAGCTGAGGGAGGATGGCGTGATTGGGCCCAAAACGACTATGGCTCTGAACCAGACATTGAATGGAACTGGTGTACCCGACTTCATGCAGCGGTTTCGTGAGAATTTGGGCTTTTCCTGATTGTTAGAAAAGGATGCTGCGTTGCGGAATTTTCGCGTGGCTTTTCTTGACTCTCTCAGGCAGTCTGATTATGGTCCGCGCGCATGTCTGAAAGGGTGCTTTTGCCCCGGATCGGCATGCAAGGATGAAGGGGTGCTCACTGTGATGTTGGCCTTTCTGCAAGGTCGATCATGACCGGGGATGACAAAAAGTCTTCGTCTGCGGATTTCGATGCGCGATTGCGCGCGGCGCGGGATGCGTATGATGGACGGACGGGGTCTTCCAAGTCACAGGAACAGGGGGACGCGCCGGACTCCGGAATGAAAGGGATTGGGTATGCGATGCGCCTTGGGACCGAACTGGTCGCGGCGCTTGGCATCGGGGTTGGGGTCGGCTATGGCCTGGATCAATGGCTTGGAACCACACCCTGGTTGATGGTTGTGTTTTTCTTCTTCGGCGGGGCTGCCGGGGTTTTGAATGTCTACCGCCTGTCGATGGGCATGGATCAAACCGTCGGATGGCGGCGTATCGGGGACCGATCCGGGTCCCATTCTGGTGGCGCTGAAACAGGCGACGCGGATGGGGATCGGGAAGATCAGGAAAAAAAGTAAGAAAAAGTAATTGGAATTTGGCTCAGAGTCGGGCCTATGCGTAAAACGGTTTTGGGAAACGGGCCAATAGGCCCGGACTAACAGCGAGAAGGGGTTCGCCGTGGCTGGTCCGCTCGAACAATTCATCATTAAGCCTATCGTCGAAGGTCCTGTGGATTCAGTGGCCTATACCAATTCTGCCTTGTGGATGTCGGTGACGGTTGTCGTGGTTACCGCGTTTATGGTGCTGGGCATGTCCCGCCGCGCCATGGTGCCGGGCCGGTGGCAGTCCATGTCAGAATCCATGTACGAATTTGTTGGCGGGCTGATCAAAGAAAATGTTGGGGATGAGGGCCGGAAGTATTTCCCCTTCATCTTCACGCTGTTCATGTTCACCCTGTTTGGCAACATGCTGGGTCTGGTCCCAGGCAGCTTTACCTTCACTAGCCACATTATCGTGACATTGGTCATGGCGACCTTTGTTTTCGTGTTGGTCACAATTGTGGGCTTGCTGAAGCATGGTCTGCATTTCTTCAGCTTCTTCGTGCCAAGCGGGGCGCCTGTCTGGTTGTACCCGCTGATGATTCCGATTGAAATCATCTCCTATCTGTCCCGTCCGGTCAGCATGGGGGTTCGTCTGTTCGCCAATATGATGGCGGGCCACACGATGCTGAAGGTTTTCGCAGGCTTCGTGTTTGGGATCGGCACATTGACCTTTGGCGTTGGCAGCATCCTGCCGATCGCGCTGATGGTGGCACTGACCGGGTTTGAAGTGCTAGTCGCCTTTCTGCAGGCCTATGTGTTTACGGTTCTGACCTGTCTGTATCTGAACGACAGCCTGCATCTGCATTGATTGCGGCCGTTTGATCTTGCGTGCCCATCCGGCCCAGGGCCGGATGGTTTTTGAGAGTTTCGCGGGTACGGGCGGGCCAAAATAGCCCCCGTCCGGCCCTTAACGGAAGCGCGGCTGTGACCGTGCCTATTGAAGGAGTGAGCGTAAAATGGATCTCGAATCAGCAAAAATGATTGGTGCCGGTTTGGCCGTTATCTGTCTCTTTGGGGTGGGTCTTGGTATCGGTAACATCTTCTCTTCTCTGATCACCGCAGTTGCCCGCAACCCGGCTTCCCGTAGCCAGGTTTTCGGTTTGGCAATGCTGGGCTTCGCCTTGGTTGAAGCCGTTGCGCTGTATGCGTTGCTGATCGCCTTCCTGATCCTTTTCGCCTAATTCTCTGGGCCAAGTTGGGGGCAGTCCGAATAGGGCTGCCCCTCACCGGATCCAAGTGAAAGGGGTTTCAAGGATGAACAAGGTTCTAAAATCCAGCCTGCAGCTTACCGCTGTGACGGTTGTCTCCGTGATCGGCTCTGTCAGCGTTTATGCGGCTGAGGCGGAACAACAGGGCGGCATGCCGCAATTGGATACCAGTTCTTTCTCCAGCCAGATTTTCTGGTTGGCGGTGACTTTTGCCGCGCTGTTTATCCTGATGTGGAAGGTCGCGGTCCCGCGTGTTGGGGACGTGATCGAGTCACGGGAACAAAAGATCCGTGCCGATCTGGAGCGGGCCGAGCAGCTGCGTGTTGAAATTGCAGAGGCGGAAGCGTCTGTCGAAAAGGCTTTGTCTGAGGCCCGGTCAGAAGCACAGGATATCCTGCGTAAAGCGCAGGAAAAGATTGTCGCGGACCATGCCAAGAAAATGGAAAAGCTGGATGCCGATCTGGCGGTTAAAATGACCGATGCGGAAGCGTCGATCGAGGAAGCCCGCAAAGAAGCCATGGCATCCATTCGCGAGGTCGCGCAGGAAGTCGCGGCGGCTTCTATCGAGAAACTGTCAGGCAAGGCGGCATCCAAAGCGGATGTGACCAAGGCTGTAGACGCGGCAGCGAAAGGGGTCTGAGATCATGGAACATGAATCAATCCTCCAATCGACAGATCTTTGGGTTCTTGTCTCGTTCACGATTTTCGTTGTGTTGGTTTTCTGGAAGGGTCGTTCGATCATTCTGAATGCAATCGACGGTCGGATTAATCGCATCCGCGATGAAATCAAACAGGCTGAGACTCTTAAAGAAGAGGCAACGTCTGCCTTGGCGGAAATGAAGCGCACCCAACGGGAAGCCACCGAACAGGCCGCGTCGATTATCGAAAACGCCAAGTCCGAATCGAAAATGATGAAGAAAGACATGGACGCCCGTCTGAAACAATCGATGGAGCGCCATGAACAACAGGCCGTGGAAAAAATCTCTCAGGCGAAAGCAAATGCAATCGCTGAGGTGAAGAACCAGGCCGTTGATATCGCAATCAGTGCCACCACGCAGGTCCTGACCAAAGCGATGAATGGTGCAGGCGGCGATAAGTCCATTGATGACGCGATTTCGGCTCTGCCCGGAAAGCTTCATTGAGCACGGTTCAAGGCTGGCTTTCAGTCTGACTGAGTTTTCAAAAACGGGCCGTTTCTATAAGGAAGCGGCCCGTTTTATTTTGGCTGTCTGATAAGTCTATTGTGCATGGTGGCGCAGGAAGGCCGCCCCTTCGGTCAGCGCCGTCATGGCCGCGTCTACATGGCCACTCATATGCAGAAAGCCGTGCAAGACTCCCTCCACACGTCGGTACTCTATCGTTCCCCCCGCTTCCTGAACAGCCTGGGCCAGCGCAACGCTGTCATCTGCCAGCGGATCCATCGCGACGTCCAGGATGTATAGTGGTGGCAGGTCGTTCAATGGATTGGCCAGTATGTCGAAGCGGAGGTCGGTCATCTCTTCAGGGCTGTTCATCAGGCAGGTGCGGAAAAAGGCCAGGTCCTGTGGGCTCAACCCATCTTCCGCGCCGCCCCATAATCTGCGGGAAGCAGAATCCCGCAAACCATAGGATCCATAATATAACAGGGCGGCCTTCACACGGTGATGCTGACCCTGGGCCCGCAGCGCAAGGAGTGTTGCCATTGACATATTGCCGCCGGCGGAATCGCCCCCCAGCGCGATGCGGTCTGGGTCCAGCCCATGCTGTACGCCCTGGGTAATTACCCATTGCGCCGCCGCCAGACAGTCCTCCTGGGGCACCGGGAATTTCGCCTCTGGTGCCAGGTGATAATCCACCCCCAGAACGCACCATCCGCTTTTCTCCGCCAACAGGCGCATGATCCGGGCATGTGTGTCCAGATTGCCGACAATCCATCCCCCGCCATGCAGATAAATCAGCACGGGGCTTGGTGATGTCGCATTCTTGGGACGGTGCAGGCGCAGCGCCAGCGGGCCATTTGCCGTATCGATGGTAATATCCGTCGATTCCGCCATTTCTGGCGCGTCCCGGTTCCAGAATTCGCGGTCAGCATTATACAGGATGCGCTGGTTAGGCAGGTCGGTTGCCGCAACGTCACCCAAGCCATGCTTTTCCTTGGTCTTTGCCGCAAGTTCAGCCGCGATCTTCAAGGCCTGTGCCATTTGTGGGTCCAGGCGCGGCGTGATGGAGAGCAATCCCATTGCTAAGGGTCCAATCTGTAAAAGGAGCGTCAGTCGGCCTGTGTCTGTCCCATCTTACAGATCAAATCCCAGGACGCCTTGGGGATGGGCATCACCGACAGTCTGGATTGTTTGATCAGGGACAGGTCTTCCAGGGCTGGTTCCGCCTTGATATCGGCCAGGGTAACCGGCTTTTCAAACGGACGGATGGCCCGCAGCGTGACCATGCCAAACCGCCCTTTCGCATCGGTCGGGTCGGGATGGTATTCCTCGATGACATCAACAATACCAACGATCTGCTTTTCATTGACCGAATGGTAGAAGAAGCCCCAATCGCCAATCTTCATGGCCTTCATATTGTTAGAGGCCTGGTAATTCCGAACACCATCCCAGCCTTCGCCCTTATCAGCGCGTTTGACCTGATCGTCCCAGGACCATGTGCCCGGCTCTGACTTAAATAACCAATAATTCCGTGCCATTTCAGGCTCCCTCTCAGCTCATATTAATGTGTAGCGTAGCGCCGTGCGGCGGGTAGGGAAAGGCTGCAACCGATCATCGCCAATGCACCACAGAACAGGCACAGTTGGGCCACGGACCAATCCGCATTCAGCATCCAGCCCAGGGTCGGTGGCGCAGCCGCGCTGGCTAAGACGGCCAGCGCGGTCATCATGGCTTTGATCTCCCCCAGAAACCGTCGACCATAGGCTTCCACCCACAGCGCCACCAGCAAGACAGCGGTCATGCCAGAGGTGATGCCACAGCACAGCATGAAAACGGGCGGCGTCCAGGCTTCTGTGCCCAGGGCCAATACAACACATCCAAGAATCAGGGGGCCCAGGAACAAGGGCAATCCGCGGGACGCCCCATTTCGGTCGATATAGGCCCCCATGATCAGCCCCGCCGGAATACTG
This sequence comes from Rhodospirillaceae bacterium, assembly GCA_002709955.1. Taxonomy (GTDB): domain Bacteria; phylum Pseudomonadota; class Alphaproteobacteria; order UBA8366; family Aestuariispiraceae; genus Pacificispira. The sequence goes on along the minus strand of PAQY01000022.1, from coordinate 8,936 downwards.
CCTATGGCGTAAAAGACCACACTGCCGGCCCATAGTTCCGGGCTCCATCCCTTTAATTCTGCAATCCGCACACCGTGCAGCAACAGGCCTGTGACAATATAGCTGGGACACATCAGGCCGGGCAGGGCCAGATAAAAGCGTGGATCGCGCAAGACTTCCTTGCGTCGCCAATTGCGGATGGGGCGGGGGCGTGTCTGGTCCGCTTCCGCCAGTTGGTCCTGGGCGTCCTGATCCGCCAGGTCCTGCTTGTACAGGGCATAGCGTCCGTCATGCCCCTGCAACAGCCACAGCGCGATCGGCAGGCCAAGAAACAGATACAGGCCCGACAGGCCAAACCAGGCCTCGCGCCAGCCAAAGACGGCTATGACTGCAACGCCCAGCACCGGGAACAGGGCCTCGCCCAGCGGAAATCCATAGCCGCCAAAGGCTATCGCCTTGCCCCGGCCAACCAGACTATAGCGCCCCAGACTGTGCCCCATTGTATGGCTCATCAACCCCTGACCGGTCTGCCGCAACAGGAATATTGCAAGGAACAGGGTGATCGGCCCCTGAGCAAAGCCCATCAGGGCACAGGCGATGGCACAGCTGGGCAGAAGGATCAGCGTCCAACGGCGCAGATCGACGCGGTCAATAACGCCGCCTGTATAGACAATGACCGCCGCAGATAACAACGTGCCCAGGCCATAGATCGTGCCGAAGGCGGCATCACTGAGCGCGAAATCTCGCCGGATTTCCCCACCGAATTGAGAGATAAAGAAAGTTTGGCCGAAACTGGACCCAAACGCCATGAACAGGCCATAGAATGCCAACCGCGGATCAGCCCGCAGGAAATCAATCGCACCACGCATTGTAAAATCTTATCCCGTTCCCAACCCGGCGGGGCCTGGCCCCGATACGCAATCGACACAGACCGGGGTTGCCGGGTCAAGCTGTAATCGCTTTGCTGGAATCTCGTCACCACATTTCAGGCAGTATCCGTAATCGCCGCTGTCGATGCGGGCCAGGGCGGCACGGATGCGATGGCGCTCTGTCGTGCGGCGCTGCTCCGTCGCCAATGCCATGGCCTGGCCCTGCATCGCATCCATGCGCGACAGGCGACCAACGGATTGTTGATCCAGGGTTACGGGGGCGCGCGACTCCTTGCTGGATTGGGCAAGGGCTTCAATTTCCGCCAATCGGTTGGTCAACAGCGCGCGGAAATGATCCAGGTCCAGGGGTGATTGATCTGACATGTCAAAAAGATAACACGCAAAATCCGCTGTGTCTTTCGCAGAAAGTTAGCTTTTGTCCGGCGCGGGTTTCGCCTCTGGAACGGTCGCCTCGGGCGTATCCTCCTCATCCGCTTCAAAGTCTGGATGGCAATACATCAGGTCCGATTCCTGATCTGTTTCCGGCCATTCCAGATCCGGGCGCAGGGCTGTTACACCCGCAGCGGACATTCTGGAATCGATGGCCACAAAGGGGCCCTGCTGTTCTGCGGGCAGCGATGGCCGGCGCGTCATGCGATAGATACCAAAACCGACAAAGATCAGATTGATTGCGATCAGTGACCAGAAATATCCGGGCGTTCCAAACATATCCATGGCAAAACCGGCTATATTCGGGCCAAACATTGCGCCAAGCCCGTTCCCCATGATCATTGTTGAACTGGCAGCCACCATCTGTTTGGAATTCAGATAATCGTTGGTGTGCGCGATGCACAGCGAATACAGCGGCATCGCTACCCCGCCAAACAGCAGGGCAACCAGCAACAGGAGATTCCGGTTGCTGAACAGGTCGTCGCCAATCGGATAAAATTCCTGATAGGTCTGCAGCTTGTCCAGGCTGCCGGGGTCTTGAAAAACCAACCCTAATATGCCGATCAGGACACAGGCACCTGCAGATATTACAATGACCTTCCTGCGGTCAAAAATATCAGACAGCTTCCCGATCGGCCAGGTGAACAGGAACCCCCCGACAAAGATGGCGACCATAAACAGCGACGCGAAGGACGTCCCATACATTTTATAGGCGTAGGCTGGGCCCATCCCGATCAACATGCCGGCTGTTGCGCCGACCATCACCATGCCAACCGTGCCCAGGGGGGAGATTTTGAATAATCGGATCGGGCCCAGGGATTCCGGGGCGGTAAATTCCGGCGCGCGGGCACCTGAAATCAGAACCGGCAGGGCCGCCACAGAAATCAAAACCGATACGATGGTGAACAGTTGGAAATTTGCAGGGTCATACAGGTTCAGAACCAATTGCCCACTGGCCAGACCCAGCATGGAAACGACCAGATAAATCGCCAGGATTTGTCCCCGCGTGTCATTGGTCGCCTTTTCGTTCAGCCAGCTTTCCACCACGATATACAGACCGGCATAGGCAAGCCCGGTCAGAATCCGCATCAGAATCCAGACATAGGGATCAATGATCAGGGGATAGACCAGGATCGTCATAGAGGCCAGCGCGGCTAATGCGGCGAAAACCCGGACATGGCCAACCTTTGCCAACATCTGTGGGACAATTGCCGACCCTAGAAAGAAGCCTGCGAAATAGCCTGCGACGACAAAACCGGTCAGCGTGTTGCCAAAATCTTCGACCTGGGTGCGAATGCCAACCAGGCTGCCGCCCAGCCCATTGCCGACCATGATCAGGCCCAGGCCGAGAAACAATGCCCAACTGACTTTTAAGGCGCTTATCATGGAAACCCGTCTTTCATTCGTCAGGGGGCACAGGCACAACACTATAGACCAAAACCGTCGCAAACGAAGTCGATTGCGACGGCGTATTTTCTAAACACAGCAATTGGCTACAGCATCACCTGCGACCGCATGCGATCGCATAATTCTCTAGCGGCTTGCTATGCACGTTCCTATATCTGAGCGCTAGATAATAGTGTGGTGTGAAAGATCAATATTTTTGTGTTAGCGACGTCCGGATCATAACAGGGCTTTTGAGTGCCCCGACCAGTCGTTATGGTTTATTGCCACACAGTCATGTCGAATGCGTTACATTTTGGAGGGTTTATGCACATCGCCAGCAATTTTGATTCCGGTAATATCGAGGTAATTTCTGCCAATTCGCCGGATGATGTTCAATTGCGCATTCGCAAGGATGCTGGGCCGGATGGTTTCTTTCAGTGGTTCCATTTTCGTGTCAGCGGTGTTGCTGGACAACCGGTCCGGTTGAATATCATGAATGCGGGAGAGGCTTCCTATGTCAAAGGGTGGGAAGGCTACCGCGCCTGCCTTTCTTATGATCGGGAAACGTGGTTTCGGGTCAGCACGGAATTTGACGGCCAGGTCCTGTCAATTGACCATACATCCGAATTTGACAGCTTCTATGTCGCCTATTTCGCACCCTATTCCAGGGAACGCCATCGTGACCTGATTGCAGCCTGTCAGATGCGCCCCAATTGCCGCCATGTGGTTTTGGGCGAAACCTCCGATGGAGAGGAACTGGACTTGCTGGTCATTGGGGACGGCGATGAAACCAAGAAAAGCATCTGGACCATTGCCCGCCAGCATCCGGGCGAATCCATGGCAGAATGGTTTATGGAAGGGATGGTGACCCGCCTGTTGGATACCAGCGATCCGGTCAGCCGCGAAATTCTGTCCCGTGCGACGGTCTATGCGATTCCGAATATGAACCCGGATGGCAGCCGCCGGGGGCATTTGCGCACCAATGCCAGGGGCATGAATTTAAACCGCGAATGGGCGAACCCGACCCTGGAAGATAGTCCGGAGGTCTTCCTGACCCGGCAGGCGATGGATCAGGCCGGATTGGACTTCTGTTTGGATGTGCACGGGGATGAGGGATTGCCTTACAACTTCATCGCCGGGGCGGATGCGATACCCTCTGCAACCGATAAATTGATTGACCTTCGCAAACGCTATGAGGCTGCACTGTGCCGGGCCAATCCAGATTTTCAGTCAGAATTTGGGTATCCTGCCGCCGCGCCGGGTAAAGCCAATCTTGCAATGTGCACATCGCAATTGGCGGAGCGTTTTGGTGCTTTGTGCATGACACTGGAAATGCCATTTAAGGACAATGCCAATGCGCCGGATCCGATTTATGGATGGTCAATTGCGCGTTGCCGCCTGCTAGGGGCGGCGCATTTGGATGCACTCTATGCTGTGCTGGGTGATCTGTGACAATTGATCAGGGGCTGATCCTGGGAATATTGGTTGCGTTGCTGGGCCTCTTCATTTGGGGGCGCTTTCGCTATGATCTGGTCGCCCTGATGGGATTGTTGGCGGCAACGCTTTTGGGGTTGATTGACCCGAAGGATGCGTTTTCTGGATTTGGCAATGCCGCGACGGTGACGGTCGCTTTGGTCCTGATCCTCAGTCGGGCTTTGTCAGCGTCTGGGGCGATTGATCCAATCGCCAGGCTGGTTCAGCGCGGCTCTGGCACCACGGTCGGGCATATTGGGGGACTCAGTGGCACGGCGGCGCTGCTCAGTGCCTTCATGAACAATGTCGGGGCCCTGGCCTTGTTGTTGCCGGTTGCTATTCAGTCGGCGCGCAAGGCGGAACGTCCGGTGCGTCTGTTGCTGATGCCGCTTGCCTTTGCGTCGATTCTGGGGGGCATGCTGACATTGATCGGAACGCCGCCCAATATTCTAATCTCCGCGATTCGCAGCGAATCCGTGGGGGAAAGCTACGCAATGTTCGACTTTCTGCCGGTCGGTGGTGTGGTTGCGATCATTGGGCTGATCTATCTGGTCGTGTTTGGCTGGCGGTTGATCCCTCAAGCCACCGGGAAAGAGAATACCGAACGGTTTGGCATGGAAGTTTATACGGCGGAAGTGAAACTATCCAAAGACAGTAAAATCTACGGCAAGACGATTACGGAAATTGAGGCGATGAGTGAGGACCTTGACGTCGTGATCGTGAAACTGATCCGGCGTGGTCGGAATTATCCCTCGCCCCCCCGGCATGAACCGTTGCACGCGACCGACCATTTGATCCTGGAAGGGGTGGCGGAGGAGATTGATCGTTTCGTATCAGACTTCGGCTTGAAACTGAGCGGCGGCGGCCCGACGCCCCAGGAAATTCTGAAATCGGGTGAGGCCGCGTCCATGGAGATGGTCGTTCAGCAGGGGTCCCCGCTGGATGGCCGCACAGTTGCTCAGTTGCGGTTCGGGGCACGATATCGTGTTGCCCTGTTGGGTGTGTCACGACAGGGCAAACCCCATCGCGGGCGCTTGAAGGATTTTAGGTTCAAGGCGGGCGATATCTTGCTGTTGCAGGGGGCCGCCGAAGAACTGAATGAAGCCGTTGCCAGATTCGGGGCGCTGCCATTGCGCGAACGGGATTTAAGCCTGGGCCGTCGTGGTCGGGGGACAACGGTCCTGTTGTGCTTTGCCGGGGCCGTGCTGGCGGCAGCCACGGGGTATGTGTCTCTGCCCATTGCCTTCGGTGTCGCTGTGGTCGCTATCGTCCTGTTTGGGGTCGTCCCTTTGCGCGAGGTCTATGACAGCGTGGACTGGCCGGTGATCGTGCTGTTGGGTGCGCTTATTCCTGTTGGCGGGGCAATGGAATCGACCGGGGCGACGGGGCTGATCGCATACAGTATCTTGTCCATTGCAGGCGATATGCCGGCCTGGTTGATCCTGGGTGTGATCCTGGTCGCCACCATGACGATGAGTGACGTATTGAACAATGCGGCGACCACGGTGGTGATGGCTCCCATTGCCCTGGCCATTGCCCGAGAACTGGGTCTGTCGGCGGATCCGTTTCTGATGGCAGTCGCGGTTGGGGCGTCCTGCGCCTTCCTGACGCCAATCGGGCACCAGAACAATGCGCTGGTGATGGGGCCGGGTGGTTATCGCTTCAGCGACTATTGGCGGGTTGGGCTGCCATTGGAGATTCTGATCGCCCTTGTTGCGGTGCCCGCCATTATAATCTTCTGGCCGCTATAACGTTTATCTGGGTCCCAGATCATCATGCGCCCGCATGATGATCTGGTATTACATGAGCTCATGCGGGCGCATGATGCTTTGGTATTACATGAGCTCATGCGAGCGCATGATGCTCTGGTGTTGATTCCGGTTGCTCGGGATTTTCCCTATAGCCTGGTGGTTACTTTGATCCGAAATGGCGGTGCCAGATGGGCCCGATAACGGGATGCTGGGCAATCTGATTCTTCAATGCGTGTATGCGGGGCAGATCAATCTCCTCCGGATACCAGACATAGACCATAGCCAGGTAGATATCGGCCAGGCTGAAAGTCTCCCCCAGAATATAGGGGCCGGGGTCCAGCACGTCTTCCATGGTTTGCAGGCCCCGGCGGAAATGATCCATTCCGGCGCGCTTGACGCCGTCACGCCCCTTCATCTCGTCGGTATAGCGGGCAGGGTAATAGACCCGAAGATCGCTTTCATAAATATTGATGGTCATGAAGACGATCCAGCGCAGAAAGGCGGCGTGCTGGGCTGAACCAGGCATCGGGGCCAGTTTCGCGTCGGGTAGGGCGGCAGCCAGATGGATTACCATTGCGGCTGATTCGGTCATGATCGACCCGTCCGGCAATGTCAGCGCAGGGACTTGTTTCCAGGGATTGATGGCGCGGAATTCGTCTGAAAACTGCTCGCCGCCCCGGGTGTCAATTTCGACAACTGAATGGGGGGCTTGTGCCAGGGTCAGTGCGGCCTCTATTGCAAATCCACCAGAGCCTTTGTGGCTGTAGAGCGTGTAGGACAAATTCAGTCTCCGATGGGATTGAGAAATGCGCATGGTCGCTCAGGCTCGATATCCCCATCGAGATCCTGCTATGTACCTTCGGATACCTGTGGGGATTAGTCCAGCCTATGGATGTATGCCAAGGGATATCCGGTCAGGATCATTCCATCGCCTGGGCGACCTGGGTGCGGGGCTCGACCGCAGCATATTGCGATTCCAGCTTGTCCCGCAGGCTTTCGAATCGTGCCAGTTCCGCCCCTTTCAGGGTTTTCCCGGTGGGCAGCTTAACGCCCTGGGGATTGACCTGCTTGTTGTTCACATGGACTTCATAATGCAAATGCGGCCCGGTGGAACGCCCGGACGTGCCGACATAGCCAATGATCTGACGCTGGTCGACGCGGGCACCCGACTTGATGCGACTGTCGATGCGACTTAAATGGGCATAGGAGGTCTTATAGGTGCCATTGTGCCGTATGCGGATATAGCGGCCATAGCCCCCATTCCAGCCGGCCATTTCCACAACGCCATCGCCAGCGGCATAGATCGGCGTTCCTGTCGAGGCGGCAAAGTCCAATCCCTTATGCATTTTGTTATAGCCCAGAATCGGGTGGAAGCGTTTGCCAAAGCCTGATGAAATGCGCGCGCCTTCAACCGGGGTGCGCAGCAATGCACGGCGTACAGACTGCCCTTTGCTGTCATAATAATCAGACCGCCCCTCATCATCTTCAAAGCGATAGAACCGCTTTATCGTGCCAGCGACCGTCATTTCCGCCATCATGATATCACCGTAATCCACGGTCTGGCCTTCATCGGTGCGCCGTTCTTGGAACATCAGAGAGAACCGGTCGCCGGGCTGGACTTCCCGCTGAAAGTCGATGTCGAAAGAGAAGATATTGATCAAGGACCCCAGAACGGCATTTGGCACACCTGCATGGCGGGCGGCGACATACAGCGAACTGTCAATTTCCCCATCCGCGCGAACGATGTGATCGCTTAATTCACGCATGTCTTCGACGGCGGTATAGCCATCTTCCGATTCTGTCACATTGATGGTGCGCAATCCATCTGGATGAAAGGCCAGCGCTGTGACCTTCCCAATGGACCCTTCAACGGTGGGCACCATGGTAACGTCCATCGTCTGGCCCGGGCGCAAATGGCGTGGGTCAAAGGCTTCGGACAGGGATTGCACCAGGGAATAGGCCGTGGCGCGGTCCAGACCAATATCCAACAGGACGGACATCAGGGTGTTACCGGAGGCGATTTCAATATTGACCGTGTAAGGTTGGGTCAACAAGTCATCATGGGCCGTCGAATCGGATCCCAAAGCCGCCAGTTCCCATTGTTCCGACAGCTTCACAGAAGATATCGTGCCGCTGGCCGATGGGATCAGCGCATCATAGGATTCGCTTGTGGCAACCGCGCGGTTCATTGGGATAGACGGTTCTGACATCATGGTGATGCCCAGACCCGCCGCCAGACTTAATCCGGAAAGCGTCAGCAGACCCGTCATAAGACGCCGCCGTTTACTGACAGGGTTGCCGGCACGATGGGTGACGAAATGACGGGCATCCGGTTGGGCGTCCGTTTGGGCATCCGTGTTTGATGTAACGCCCAGGCGATGCAACAGGCCCGCCTTTGCCCTGGTCGCAGATCCCCGCAGGGCCCGAAAATGCGCCTTGTCGACTTCCACGAAACCTTGCTCCCATCTCTCTGTATCAAGACCATTGTCTTTGATGCAGGCCCGTTAATGCCCATAGTCACAATAGGTTTCGCCTCGTCAAAACGGTGACAGAAACGGATTCACTATCGTGATTCGCCAGTTCGTCTAAGCAAATATCAGGCCGAATGCGCGAAAAACAGCGGTTTTTACGTTAAATCGACTGATATCTATCGGTGATTTGCCTCAACCTCTTTATCGATACTGGTTGGTGCGAAACCCGTCAAGTTGATGAATTAAGGCATTTCAAAGCCTTGCCTGAAAAAGAACCCGGAAAAGCGGGATGTTTCTGGGTCGGTATGAAAAAAAACGCATTGTCGTCAAAAAAGTTTCTCAAAACCGTTTGACACCCCCGGACATGGCCCGTATAAGCCGCCTCCTCGACGAGGGAACACCAACGCTAACCCGGCGGCGGCGACCCGGATCGAAACAGAATATCGGTTATTTGACATTGTTGATATCTGGAAGGGATACGCGGTTGGCGGTGGTCATTATGGCTGCGGTTGATTGTGTATCTTGATGAATAGTCAAGTTACGTTTGAGCTGTTTTG
>PAQY01000021.1 GCA_002709955.1 Rhodospirillaceae bacterium | reverse complement strand
TTTGAACCTACGACCTTCAGGTTATGAGCCATTCTTCAACGCCCAGCGAATGGGCATTTACAGTATGCGTTTAATTTGAAAATCAAACCAATACCACTATGCGGAACATATTTTTATTTTCTTGATTTTTATACTGAACCTGATTTTATGCATTAAGCCTTCCCAGACTGAACAATGTAAAGATGAAGCCGTGTCTATAGAAAGCCTTATCAATCCAAAATCCATAGCAATCGTCGGTGTCTCCACCAAGAAGGCAACCTTTCAAGTTGGTGGTCGGGCAATATTCGATCACTTGCGGTTACACGGATATCCACATCACATTGACCTGATCACACGAGAGCAGACAACAATTGATGGACAGGGGACATATACCAATCTGTCATACCTGCCTGAAGTACCAGATTGCGTTGTCGTGTCCGTCCCAGCGGTCGATGTTTATCAGACAATCGAACAAGGTCTATCATTAGGAACCCGGGCCTTCCTGGTGATTACAGGTGGATTTTCCGAATCTGGCGAGGCGGGCACTGCGTTGCAAGCGCAACTTGTCGATCTGGTGACATCCTATGGCGCGGCAATGTTGGGGCCCAATACCACCGGTTATGTCAATTTCAACAGCCGCATCGCGATGAGTTCAACCAGTCGTATTACAGCAGGCTTGCCCCAATCAGGCGAGGTCGGACTGGTAATTCAGAGCGGAGCCCTGGGCAGCGCCATGCTGGAACACGCAATTCACGACGGCATCGGATTGAGTTATCTGATTTCCACAGGGAACGAGGCGGTCACCGATCTAGGGGACTACATCGATTTCCTGGTCGAAGACGCTAACACATCTGCAATCGCATTATATGTCGAAGGCTTTCGTCGAACCCCAAAAATTGTTGCCGCCGCACAAAAGGCGCTGGCCGCCAATAAACCCATCGTGCTGTACAAGACTGGACGCTCCGATGCGGGAAGGCGAGCTGCCGCAGGCCATACGGGGGCCCTAATTGGTAACCGTGGGGCTTATGATGCTGCTGTGCGGCAACTAGGCTGGATTGATGTTCGTTCCATCGAAGATCTTTTGCCCACAGCGCATTACCTGGTGAAATCCAGACCAGCAAAAGCCATTGGGATACTGACCCTATCAGGCGGGTTGGGTGGCTGTTTGGCCGATGCGCTGGAAGAAACCGGCAAGGTCACCCTGCCCGCACCAAATGAGACAACAATCGAGCGGATGCGACAGGACATCCCCCCCTTTCTATCCGTCAAAAATCCAGTCGATATTGCGGGTACTCCCTTCCGCCGCGCAGGTGGCTTTGCAGCCTGCCTTGACGCCTTCTTGGATGACCCGGCGTTTGATGCGGTGACTATCGCCAATACACCAATCGTTGCCCCCTGGGCTAAAGATGTCAGCGATGCCGTTGCCGATGCAATGGCCCGTTGGCGCAAGGAAAAGGGTGGCAACGCACCAATCTCCGTCGTATGGCCCGCTGAAATTTTCAATGCAGATGCACTAAAAGCGCTTCGCCAACAAGGTGTTCCAGTATTCAGCCGCATTGACAGCTTTACCACCGCCGTCGTCGCAGCCTCCACTTTTGCTGAGGCCCGCGCCACCCCATCAAGATTAATTCGGGAAGGGTTACCCAAACTGAGCATTCAGGGGGCACCAACCATCAATGATGAAGCCCGAAATGAAGCCGACAGCAAACGCCACCTGAAATCTTTAGGATTTTCGTTTCCTGCAGAAGCCTTCCTGGCGCCAAATGATCATGACGCGCTGTGCGTAGAGGCCCAAAAAATCGGTTATCCAATCACCCTGAAAGGCATGGCCGAAGGGGTTGTTCATAAGTCCGAATATGGACTGGTAGCGGTGGCCCTGCCGAATGAAGAGGCCTTGCGACAGAGACTGCAGGAAATGAATGCCAGCGCGCAAAAGCATCGACTTTCCATGGAAGGTTTCCTGATCAGTGAGACGGTTCGCCCACAAACCGAAGTATTTCTTGCCTTAAGCATTGATCCAGAATTTGGACCGGTCCTGACCTTTGGCGCTGGGGGCATCTATACCGAATTGTTGAAGGATGTGACGACCAGATTGCTGCCGCTGGACCGGACAGAGATTGTCGACATGATAAACAATTGTCGAATTAGCCGCATTCTGCATGGCATGCGGGGACGCACCGCACTGGACGTGGACGCCCTTGTTGATTTCATAGAGGCCTTTGCCGCCTTAGCTCCGCATTTGGGGATTGATTTCCAAGGTGTAGAAATCAATCCCATCGGCGTGGGGAAGGCGGGGGATGGTGTCTGGGTTCTAGATGCTACGATTTTTGGTAAAGGCCCGACAGCATGACCGCAGCCACTGGGCGAAAGACAAAACGCATCCGCTTTGATGAAATTGGCGGGTTTCTGGCGAACACCATTGAAGATGGGGACTTGCTGGCAATCGGTGGGTTGTTCAAACAAGGCCGCCCGCTGGCCCTGATACGGGAAGTAATTCGACAGCGTCTCACAGCACTAAAGATCATCTCCTCCCCCGGTTCCGGTTTTGATGTCGATCTATTAATTGCCGCAGGATGCGTGGCAGAAACATTCCTTCCCGCAGTCACCTTAGAAACCCATATGTGCCCGTCTTTTCGACGCGCAGTTGAGGCCGGGACAATTACAGCACATTGCGTTGATGCTCTATCCGTTGTCGGTGGTTTTCTCGCTGCTGCGAACGGTGTTCCCTTTCAACCAGTAGCCGCCTGGAAGGGATCTGATGTCATCAAATATAATCCGCTAATTCGGGAGATCACATGTCCCTTTACCGGTGAGAAGCTTTTCGCGACCAAGGCTATCCGCCCAAAGCTGGCCTTACTGCACGCCCAAGAGGCGGATGAGTTTGGCAACATTCGTCATCTCTCAACCATGACCTATGCGGATCAGATGATCGCGCGCAGTGCGGATACCGTATTAGTGAGCGTTGATCGAATCGTGCCCAGTGGTGACATCATCTCACGCCCTCGAGAAACCTCTATCCCCTGCATTTATGTTGATGCTGTTGTAGAGATTCCATTCGGAGCGCATCCCACGGGCAGCTTTCCGAATTACAGCATCGATGAGGCGCATATCGATTCCTATGCTACCTATGCCGAAGCCGCAAGAAAAGGGTCCCCCACCGGCGATGCAAACTTACAGGCCTATATCGAACGGCACGTCATCGCACCCCAAGATCAAGAAGGTTATCTCACCACCGTGGGTGGAGATACGCGCATGGAAGAACTGGTCGCGGAGGCACAAGCATTATGATGACGACCCGGTCCGCCGATCATGCGCCCGATTATTCACCCGCCGAAATGCAGGCGGTGTTTCTATCACGTGATCTTACCGACGGTGAATTAGGGGCAGCAGGTGCCTCAGCAGCGATACCAATGGCCGCGATGCTGTTAGCCCGGTTACGGCATGCGCCCAACCTTTCCATTGCTGGAGAGATGTTCGTCAATCCCTATCCAAAACAGCTTTGGAGTTCAATGTTGGATGACCGAGCTCTCGGGGCGTGTGAGGCTGCGGAGACATTCTTGGAACTGTTTGCGCATTCTCACCGCGGGTTGGACTTCTTCTTCCATAACGGGATGCAGATTGATCAGTATGGAAACATCAACCTGCATCACATCGGTGGAACCATTGATGCACCAGTTATGCGCGGTCCCGGGGCGGCAAATATATCCTATGCCGTCACATCCCGTCGATTTTACATCTGCACCACGGTCCATACGAAACGCACCTTCGTCCCGAAGGTGGATTTCATAACCTCCCCTGGCTATCTGCAAGGCCCGGAGAGTTATCATGCAGCGGGACTGCAGTATGGTCCGAAATACTGTGTGACACCTCTTGCGGTGATGGATTTCGACCCCGAGACATTCCGCATGCGCCTGAAATCAGTGCATGAGGGGATAAGTGTGGATCACGTGATTGCCCAGACTGATTTTGAGCTTCTGGTGCCGGAGCATGTCGAGATAACCGACCCGCCCGCCCCCAATGAATTGCAATTGCTTCGCGACGTCGTTGACCCGAAAGGCCTGCTGCGTTCTTGATCAGCGCGTGCCCGCCCCACTTCGCAATTGCTCCTCCAGCATGCGCGCGATCTCCACTAACCGTTGACCGATCTTTCGTTGCTTGGCTTGCGTCAGATGACGCGCAGGTGCCCCACATGCCAATGCATAGACGGAAGCGCCGCCCGGCAGGATTAAGGGCGCTGCGACACCATTGATATCCGTATTCCAACTGGCTGAGGCGGTAGTGTAGCCAACGTCCTCAACCTCACGGCGTCCAATGTTGATGCTTGCTTCCAATTCGGCCCAGTGTTTCTGGTGACGCTCGCGCAATCGCTCGAAAAGGTAGTCTCTCTCAACGTCAGGCAAAGCGGCAAAAAGAGCGTGCCCCGTTGCCGTCCCTGCCAGGGGAATGCGAGATCCGACCTCCAACCGCAATGTCATCAGCGTGTTCACGCTGTGACAAACCTCAAGCTCAATCATGTCCAACCGATCTCGCGCGGCGAGGGATGCATGGACATTGTATTCATCAGCCAATTCTCTGAGATAAGGCTTCACCAAATCGCCCAAACTGAAGGGCTCACGCGCGGCAAAGCCCAGGCTGAGCACGGATGCGCCGAGGCGATATTGACGACGGCCGGGCGAATAATAGAGGTACCCCTGGCTGCGCAACGCTTGTAATAGGCGCGATGTGGTCGGCTTTGGCAGATCAACGCGTTCCGCGACTTCCATGCCATTCAACCAAATTTCGTTCGATGCCGAGAATGCCTCCAACACAATCAAGCCGCGTCCCAGGGCATTCACAAAATCACGATCGTCTGAAATCTCACCACTTTTGCGGCGGCGACGCACTCGTTCACGGGGCAACTCGGCATCCAGATCATTCATGTCATTCACCATATGCACTGTGCCATTTCATTGTGGAGCCTATTCGCTCCAAAAATTTGCACCCAATTGATTCATTCTGTGACTGATCTCGTTAGAAACCGATATCAGTTCCGGCCCTAAAGTATCTGGAAACCGCGCCCGATCCAAACCAATCGCCCGGGTGCCACAATTCAAGGCCAGCACAGTTTCACCATTATCCAGCCAAACTGGAGCGCCTACTGCATAAATCTGACGACGCCAATCGCCAAAGGAAACAGAGAAGCCTTTCTCCTCCACGGAATGAATTTCTTCCGTCAGCATCTCCTCAACACTGTCCGCCTTTTCCGGTCCGACACTGCGCCGGATCATCTCCATATGATGCCGTCGGGCTGGCTCAGCCAATCCCCACATATAGGACCGCCCCATTGCCGTATGCGCGATTGGAATCAACGATCCGACGCGCAACCGCATCGTTACCGTTTCTGGGCCAGAGCAATAGTTGAGATAGACCATATCTGCACCATCCCCAATGCCCAGCGCCACAGACATTTCAAATCTATCCGCAAGCTCCTGCATTAAGGGATCAGCGATTTGACGCACTGAAAGTGTGCGTAACAGGGAATGCCCCAATCCCGTCACCTTGTCGGCTAAATGAAATTGTCCATGGGGCCCGATTTGCCGGAGATATCCCATTTTACAGAGGGTATAGGTCAAACGAGCCACCGTGGCTTTGGGCAGTTGGGTGCGCTCTGCAATTTCCTTGTTACCAAGCGGTGCATCCAAGGCACGAAAAGATCGCAATATTTGAAGCCCGCGTCCCAGGGAAACGACTTCAACAGGGTCTTTTGCGCTGACTGAGGCCATTCCCTAACGGTTCCAATACAAATATGTTTAGTCTATCGCCCACGCCATACGGGAGCTCGCTTCTCTGCGAAAGCCCTTGGCCCCTCTTGCGCATCTTCACTTGCGTAAACATGTTCGTATATTCGCTTGGCTTCATCAAGTCCGCCTTCACAACCAAGGCTCATCGCAGACAGGATGGATTTCTTGCCTGCAGCAACGGATAGAGGCGCATTTTCGCATATTACCTTGGCCAGCCGAGCAGCACGATCCAGAACAGCTTGCGCTGTGGGCTCCACATAATTGATAAAGCCAAGATCATACAGCCGTTCGATTGTTTGCGGCTCTCCTGTCAGAACCATTTCCATAAAGAGAGGCTGTGGCACCTGCCATAGAAGGGGAACAGCCCAGGGAGACCCCCGCCCGCGCTTCGATTCTGTGATCCCGCCCGATGTTCCGGCCACACCAATTCTGATGTCGGCATTCAGCGATAACATAAATCCGCCGGCCGCGAAGTGACCCGTCATTGCAGCAATAATGGGCGCACGAACCGCCCGCATGCGCTGATGAAAAGGGTCCCTTAATAACGTCAGAACATCAACACCTTGCTTAACCTTTATCTCGCTTGCTTCCTTTAGATCCATCCCCGCACAAAAGGTGCCACAAGGAGCCGCCGTCAGCACCACGACACGAATTTCCGGTCGCGCATCAATGGTTTCCCATAAATCATAAAGACGTTCGACCGCTGCGATGGATAAGGCATTGCGGCGCTCCGGCCTGTTCAATGTGATTGTAGCAATTCCATCAGCACAATCGAACCGGACAATTTCTTCAGCAGACATAAATCCTTTTCCTCCAAACAACACATCAAGGCTCCAAAATAAGCATATAACAGAAAATCACTGTGCGGAATTAGTTTTCATAATTTTGTTGTATGCGTAATAAATCCATGTCACCGTGCTGATGCTGAAAAGAGGGCAATTGGGCGCTGCATTCATTATGTTGAATCGTGCGTCCAAGCAGGAAAGATACAAAAAGGCACAATCAGCAACAGTCAGTTGTAGGGAAACTTCCTTGCGATTGATTGGATGTCCCGGGAAGTCACACTGATGCTCGGGGATGACACACAAATATACTTGGGAGGAATCCATGAAACTTACAAAATGTCAGTCCCTGCTGGCCGGGGCAGCTTTGATTGTTGGTATGACGTCTTCACTCATGCCAGGAGGTCAAGCTAAGGCCGAAACACTTAGCCTTGGATCTACAAATGCAACATCAAGTCACTATCAAATTGCAGTTGGCATGTCACAAGCCATTGAAGCCGGCATGCCCGGCACGACGGTTACAGTTGTTGAAACCGGGGCAAGTGTCGACAATGTGCGGCGCCTTGTGCGCGGTGAAATCGATTTAGGGCTCGTCGCTGGTGACGTCTTTGTTCAGGCGCGTACGGGCACCGGTGCCTTTGAGGGCAATGCTGTCGATGATTTGGTCGCGCTATATCCATATAGTGATTCCATCATCAATATCGCTGTACGTGCCGATTCAGGCATTACAGATCTGAGTGGCCTGAACGGCAAAAAATTCACGCCTGGCATTCGCGGAAGCGGCGGTGAATTGCTGATCACTCAAAGCCTGAAGCTGTTTGGGATTGAGCCGGAATACACCTATGGCACCGTTACCGATGCAATTGAAGGTGTGCGCAATCAGCAATTGGTCGGCTACAGCAAATATGCGGCAGCCAATCGCGTTGATGCCACACTGCAGGAATTGATGACCAGTGTCGACATGCGCATTCTTGGATTTTCTGCGGAACAACAGGCAATGATCCGCAAGAACATTCCCGGCGTTGGCTTCATCACGATCCCAGCGGGCTTTATCAAGGACAACCCGGAATTCACCACACCATCAGTGCCAATCGTCTATGCCACGCGTCTTTCTGTGATGGATGAAAAAACAGCAGAGGGCATTGCTCAATCTATTGATAAGCAAAAGGAAATCCTGATCAAAGTCTGGCCGCAACTTGCTGGCTATGATTTCAAGAAATCGATCTTAGCCACCGAAGACATTGGAATTGCCGTTCATCCTGGCGCAATGGCCTATTGGAAATCCTCGAACTGAGCCGCAATAGAGTTCTATCAGGCAATCGGATAAATCCAGGTCGAAAGCATCAGAAATGATTGAACAGATAACCAAAGGTCGATCGATCGCTTGGGCAGAGACTGTCCTGAAGATCGTGTTGATCGGCTATGCCGTATTTCAAATCCTCACGGCATTTATCGGCATGAGGGAACCGCTGATACAACGCGGCGTGTTTCTAGGCTTTGGCCTTGGATCTATATTTCTGATTGCTGCAGTAGCGCTTTTAAAAGAGGGGAAAGGCTGGGGTTTAGTTGGCCTGAACATTGGCCTTTCCCTCCTTGGCTACTATGTCTGCCTGCATATAGCGTTGAGCAACGACCGTATCTCCGTTTTCTTTGTCCACCTGACAACACTGGACCTTATTCTAGGCGGCATTGCTATTGTATTGGTGTTGGAGGGGGGACGACGGACAATTGGATGGTTCCTGCCCATCCTCGCCTTAGCAGGACTGGCCTATTACTATTTTGGGCATGATCTGATTTCGGGACCCTGGCAACCACCCCGTGTGTCCCTGTTAACGCTGATTGAAACCTACTATGCCTCGACCGAGACCCTGTTTGGCTACATGACCGATATGGGCACCCGAGTGATCGCAATTTTCATCGTGCTGGGTGCCTTGCTGCTAAGCACCGGCGCGACAGAAATCTTCATTAAACTGGCCACCCTGATCGCAGGGCGCAGCTATGGCGGGCAGGCAAAAGTCTGCACCGCGTCCTCCGCCCTGTTTGGGACCGTGACCGGATCTGCGGTCGCCAATGTCATGGCGATGGGTCCAGTGACCATCCCAACGATGGAGCGTGCCGGATACAAACGGAGCTACGCCGCCGCGATTGAAGCTGTCGCTTCGGCAGGTGGGCAGATCATGCCACCGGTCATGGGCGCGGGTGCTTTTATCATGGCGGAGATGTTGAACATCCCCTATGCACAGATTGCTGGAGCCGCGATTTTGCCAGCACTGCTGTATTTCTTAACACTGTGGTTCAGTGTCGGCTTTCACGCCCGCCGCAAAGGAATCAAACCTTTGGACCGCGCGGAACTGCCGGCCTGGCGTGAGTTGATTGATCCCTACACATCGTTGCCAATGTATTTGCCGGTAGGCACATTGGTCCTGCTTCTGGTGATGGATTTCACACCAACACTGGCTGGGGCGGCGTCGGTAGCGACGCTTGTGATCAGCCTGTTGATCCTGCGCACGATAAAGACGCTGAAGGAATCCGGCGTATCCAATCTGGTTTCAACCTATATGGAATTAACCGATCAGGTTCTGGACGGTCTTTATAAAGCCGGGCGGGCGATTGCGATGATTGCCGTCTTGCTGGCCTGTGCGGCAATTGTCGTGAAAGTGCTGACAGCAACTGGCGCTGGCGTAAAGGTATCTGGGGTTATCTTGTCCCTGTCTGGGGAGAACCTGACCTTCGTGCTGCTGTTGACAGCGGTTCTCTCGATCCTTTTAGGCATGGATGTTCCAACAACCGCATCCTACATTCTCGCCTCCGCAATTGCGGAGCCAATTGTGATCAACCTCGGCATCCCTGAATTGAACGCGCATTTATTTGTTTTCTACTATGCCATTCTATCGGCCATCACGCCCCCTGTTTGCGCCAGTGTGTTTGCCGCCGCATCCATTGCAAATGTCAGTTTCTGGCGCGTATCGGGCCATGCTGTTGTCCTGGCAATCGCGCTATATGCCATTCCATTCCTCTTTATCTATCGACCTGGTGTGTTGATGGAGGGATCGGCACTGACAATCATCTATGACGCGGGCATCGCGATCCTGGCCGTCATGGCGATCGCGGCGGCCTCAACAGGCTATTTGCTCAGCAGGTTAGATTGGATCCAGCGCATCGCGCTCTACACCGTCGCAGCCCTGCTATTCTATACAGCGGCGTGGAGCGATATAGTCGGTGCGGCACTGCTGCTGGGAATCACCACATTCAGCTATTGGCAGGGTCGGCGACAGACGGTGCAACAGGTCGGATAATCAATGTGGTCTGGCACGGCGTGCCAGCCACCATCCAAAGGGTGTCGGCCAGTGAGACCAGGATTGTAACTCATCCAAAGTGTTTGCGGCCTGCACGGCCCAATTTGGATTTACCAGCATCTCTCGCCCGACCGCAATCAGATCAGCCTCCCCACGCTGGAGAATATCTTCGGCTTGGATGGCCTGTGTAATGCCGCCAACGGCCATTACCGTTGCCCCTGTTTGGGCCTTTAATGCCTTGGCAAACGGGACCTGAAAGCCAGGTCCGCGTGGCACCAACATATCCTTTCGCGGCAGCGCCATACCGCCAGAGGAGCAATCAATCACATCCACACCAATCGAAAGCAGTTCCTGTGCCAGAACGGTTGAGTCCTCAATCGACCAACCAATCCCAACACCATCTACGCAAGACAACCGGCACGACAAGGGCTTCGCATTCGGCCAAACCTTGCGCACAGCCTCAACCACACGCAGTGGAAACCGCATCCGGTTCTCCAGGGTACCGCCATACTCATCCACTCGGTAGTTGGCCAGGGGGGATAGAAAGCTGTGCAATAGATAGCCATGCGCCATATGGATTTCGATTAGATCGAATCCCGCCCGGTCCGCACGCAGCGCCGCGTCCTGATAACACCCAATCAGGCGTTCCATATCCCGCGTTTGAATGGGGATCGGCATATGCCCGCCAGGAATGCCGATATCCGTAGGCCCAATAACGGCTGCGTCCGGGGGCGGGGCCACAGGCTTGAACCCCTCCCAGGGGACGTTTGTGCTGGCCTTACGACCGGCATGCTGTATCTGCAGGCCAACCGGGGACCCACAAGCGTGAACTGAGTCCACGAGACTGTGAAAGGCCATTTCTTGGGGGTCAGACCATAGTCCCAAATCAGCATTGGTCGACCGTCCCTCTGGCGAGACTGCGGTTGCTTCCACCATAACCAGCCCCGCGCCACCCAGCGAAAACCGCGACAGATGGCCCCTATGCCAAGCTGTCGGTGCCCCATCCGGTGGCGCTGAATAGGTTTGCATCGGGGACACAACGATGCGGTTTTCAAGTGTTAACTCTCGCAGATTCAGGGGGGTGAACAGCATCACACCCTCATCTTTGCCGCATGGCTTTACTGATAATGGTTCGCTGGATCTGGGACGTGCCCCCCCCAATTGTGCATTGCATGCCCTCTCTGAAATAACGCTCCATATCTGCTTCTGGCAGCATCGAATGGCCGCCAAGAATTTGCATCCCCTGGCGGGAAACAGTTTGCAACGTCTCTGACGAGAACAACTTCGCCATCGCCACTTCTTTCGCGCAGGGCTGATGCCGTGCTGCCAGTTCCGCAGCCCTGTAGACAAGCAACCGCGCTGCATCGACCTGCGTTTGCATATCCGCCAACATATGGCGGATCACTTGAAAGTCGAAAATTGGCTGATTAAATTGCTCCCGCTGATGGGCATAGGTCAGTGCATCATCGACCGCCGTTTGGGCATTTCCAACATAGGCAGCGGACACTGCGATGCGTTCTAATTCCAAATGGTCTGTGATGATTTCCCATCCCTGCCCTTCCTGGCCCAGTAGGTTCCTGGCGGGAACCATCGCATCATCGACGAAAATTTCCGTGGTCCCAGTGGCACGCCGCGCCAAGGTCGGCAGTTTGCGAATGTCCAGACCCGCCGTATCATTTGGGATCAGCAGGACAGACAGTCCCTTGTGCTTTGCCACATCGGAATCTGTCCGGACCAGCATGGCGATCACAACATCGCGCGCGGCGGCACCGCTGCACCACAGTTTTTGGCCCTTTACGATGTAATGGTCCTTATCCAGGCGCGCCCTGGTCTTTGTTGAGGCGGCGTCAGAGCCAGCCGACGGTTCAGAAATTGAGATGGAGAACCGCATTTTCCCGGACATAAACGGTTCCAGATAGGCCGCCTTTTGATCATCATTGCCAAATTTGACGATGTTCATCGCTGTAAAGGTTGGCACCAGAACCGTGGTGGCAAAGTCGAAGCCAAACTTCCCAAGGCCTTCGCACATAAGGGCGTAATCAAAGATATCCCCGCCAAAGCCGCCAAACTCCTCTGGGATCAGAAGCCTTAGCCATCCTTCTGCGGCAATCCGTTCATAGGCAGAATAGGGATAGGCGCGTTCGGCATCATGCTCCCGAATGTATTCGCGGGTGATTTCCTTTTCCATGAAACGATCCACGGTTTCACGCCAGGTAGTCTGTTCGGTGTTCAGGAAATTCATGATGATGACTGCTCCTCAGATTCAAAGGGATTGCTGCTGGATGGAATGAGACGTTTCGCGCGAATGAGCAGATGGAAGTCACAGCGTAAGATTACTTCCGTACGCTGGTTCATGCCCTTCAGCTCCATCGTTGCGACACCGGCGCCATTCTCTTTTGGTTTCAGCGCGGTGATTTCTGACCGCGCCCAAACTGTGTCGCCGATAAAGCTTGGCTTTAGAAAACGCAGCTTATCGATGCCATAGAATGCCTCAACAACCGTCGAGTCGAAGGGGATCAGCGCATTGACGATGGAAAAAACGAGAGACCCCTGCACCAGGCGTTGGCCATAGAGAGCATTTTTCGCAAACTCCGTGTTGGAATGGATCTCAAGCCAATTGCCGGTCAGCATGCAGAAGTTAACAACATCCGTTTCGGTCAGCGTGCGCCCGCGGGATGTCTTAACGTCCCCTACGACCAGGTCCGGATAAGGATTGTCGATCATCTGTGTTTCTCTTCCTGTTTGAAGTTATGTGCCGGTCCAAACGGGTGGACGGCCTTCCACAAAGGCCCTTGGCCCCTCTTTGGCATCATTGCTTTTATAGACAGGCACATGCAGCGCTTCGGCGCGTGCAAGCCCCTCTGCACAGCCCAGATCCATTCCCGCCGCAAGGGTTGCTTTCGCGGCACGCACCGACAGCGGGGCATTGTTTGCAATGACTGTCGCGATCTGATCAGCCCGTCGCGTCACATTCTCAATACTGTCGCAGACATGATTGATAAATCCATACTGCGCCAACACGGTTGACGTGACAGGCGCACCTGTCAGGGCCATTTCAGCCAAAATTGGTTGGGGAATCATCCACAGCATCGGGACCATCCAGGATGTTCCACGACCATGGCGGACCTCTGGAATGCTGGCCAGGGCTTCGCGAAAGGCAATGCGAATATCTGCATGCATCGCCAACAACAAACCAGCCCCCACAAAGTGCCCAACAAGGGCAGCCACAATCGGTTTAGTGACCGTCCGCATCCGCATCTGAAATGGGTCTGTCATATGGGTCAGGATATCGTCGCCACCCGATCGATACTCTGCCATCTGTTTCAGATCCATCCCGGCACAGAACGTACCACAGGGTACCGCATCCAGTATGACACAGCGGATGCTGTCATCGTCATCAATCAAGTCCCATAGCTCGGTCAAGCGATTGGCCGCTGCGATGTTGATCGCATTTCGCTGCTGGGGCCGGTTCACCGTAATGCGGGCGATACCATTGTGACTGCGAAACAGAATCGGCTCATCCGCCCCCATCATCAATATCCCTTTTACCAGCGGAATTTCCCAACCGCTTCATGACCATACGTGACCGTCATTTACCCTAGGCATAGTGCTCTTTTAGGTCAATAAATAATTCCATCTTGCGGAATTGAATTTCAAAAACTCGTTGACAATCCATTTTGAACAAGCAATTTTAGATGAAGAATTTGGCTGTTTTGTTGAGGCCTCGACGCCCCAAAATTGTGGGCGAACGACAGGCATAGACCCGCGTTTAGAATGATCAGGAGCAGGGAATGAAAAAGCAACTGCGGTTGGGGTCTGGGTCGGGGTTTTGGGGTGACGCGCTGGACCCGGCCGTAGAGTTACTGGAGCAGGGCTCTCTGGACTATCTGTCGATGGATTACCTGGCAGAGCTGACCATGGCGCTGCTTCAACGCCAACGATTAAAAGACCCATCCTTGGGCTATGTTCCCGACCTGACCACCCATATGCGAGAATTGCTGCCTTTGGCACGTAAGGCCGGGACAACGATTATTTGTAATGGCGGTGGGGCCAATCCTCGGGCTGGTGCGGAGAAGGTCCGAGACCTGGCGCGCGACCTGGGATTGACGGGCACAAAAATTGCTGTCGTTGAAGGCGATGACATGCTGCCGCGCCTGGATGAATTGTTGGTGGCCGGGCACGACCTTACCAATATGGATACGGGGGAGCAGGATCTTGCTGCTCTGCGAAACCGCATTGTTTCTGCAAATGTTTACACCGACTCTTCTGGAATCGTGTCTGCGCTTGAGCAAGGGGCTGATGTGGTGATTGCCGGGCGGGTATCAGATAACGCGCTGTATGTTGGCCCTGTTATGCATGAATTTGGATGGACCTATTCTGACACATATACAGACCGGATCGCCGCAGCGATCACGGTTGGCCATATTGTGGAATGCGCGGCGGCGACAACAGGGGGCATGTCCTCACGATTTTCCGACATGCCAAATATGGGGCGCGTGGGCTTTCCAATTGTCGAATTCGACTCCAATGGATCCGCGACCGTCACCAAACTTCCAGGCACTGGCGGTCGTGTTGATGAGTTTACCGTAAAGGAACACCTGGTCTATGAAATCGGGGATCCATCCCGCTATCTGATGCCAGACGGCATTGCAGATTTTTGTAAGGTGAAAATCGACGATCAAGGCAATGACCGGGTGCGGCTGACCAACATGGCGGGGGCGGCGCGCCCAGAATTGTTAAAGATGGTCGTTGGCTATGAAGATGGGTGGATCGGCGAAGGCATGATGTTCTTCCCCTGGCCCTATGCGCTGGATCGGGCGGAAAAGGCACGCCAAACGCTGGGGGAACGTTTTGAACGACTGGGCCTAAAGGCCTCTGCGATTCATTTTGATCTGGTCGGCGTCAACATGTTGCATGGACCGGCGTCCCCCATGCCAGATTATGACCCATCGGAGATTGGACTGCGTGTTGCGGTTCATACGGAAAGCAAGGCCGAAGCCGAGAAAATCCGACGGGCCTGCGCACAGCTTTGGATCATGGGGCCTGGTGGCACATCCTTTGGCACCCCGATGAAACCAAGACCCGTCTATGGTGTCTGGTCCACGCTGATCCCCAGGTCTTACATTTCTCAGACAGTTGAAATTCTGGAGGCATGAGCATGACATTACTTCGCGACATTGCCTATGTTCGGTCTGGGGATAAAGGCGACGTCGTCTCCGTCGGTGTGATCGCCAAACACCCTGAAGATTATTCCGCCTTGTTACGCAGCCTGACTGCGCCAGCGGTGAAAGATCTGTTTGGCGACTGGATAACAGGGGCTGTGGAAATTTACCCCATGGACAATATCGATGCCGTGGTTGTAATCATGCGCGGTGCCTTGGGTGGTGGCGCAACCCGAACACTGCGACTTGACCAAACCGGCAAGGCAATGGGCAATGGCCTTCTGCGCCTGCCGGTAATCAAGGAATAGACCGGCATGGCACTTGACGCTGATACCTTTCGGCAAATTACAGAAACCATCGACCGTTTTGTTCGGGACCGATTGATCCCGGCAGAAGCACAGGTCGATGAAGACAATGCTATTCCACCCGACATCGTATCCGAGATGCGTGACCTTGGCCTTTTCGGCCTCTCCATCCCAGAAGAGTATGGTGGGCTTGGCC
Organism: Rhodospirillaceae bacterium; assembly: GCA_002709955.1. Taxonomy (GTDB): domain Bacteria; phylum Pseudomonadota; class Alphaproteobacteria; order UBA8366; family Aestuariispiraceae; genus Pacificispira. The sequence goes on along the minus strand of PAQY01000021.1, from coordinate 1,551 downwards.
TAACCATGGTTGAAGAGGTGGAACTTGCCTTTCGATTGGGGCGCGCCTCACCCGCATTTCGGTCCTTGATTGGAACGAATAACGGCATCGGTTCTCAGGGAATACTTTTGGATGGCACAGAACAACAGAAGCAGACTTGGTTGCCACGCCTTGCCTCGGGAGAAGTTATTGGTTCTTTCGCGCTAACAGAGCCAGATTCAGGATCCGATGCAGCCTCAATCAGCCTATCGGCGGATCCGGACGGAGTTGACTTCATTCTGAATGGCACAAAGCGATACATTACCAATGCGCCCATCGCCGGCTTGTTCACGGTAATGGCCCGAACCGACCGGACAATCGAAGGGGCAAAGGGAATCACAGCCTTCCTGGTGGAAGGCAACACGCCTGGGCTGAGCGTTGGACTACCGGATCGTAAAATGGGGCAACGCGGGACCAAGACCGCTGATGTTGTCTTTCAAAACTGCCGCGTCCCGGCCAGTTCCATTATCGGCGGGATTGCTGGACGGGGCTTTAGCACTGCAATGAAAGTGCTCGACCGAGGACGATTGCATATTTCTGCCGTCTGCGTTGGTGCCGCGGAACGTCTTCTGGACGATGCACTTAGCTTCGCAATGAACCGGCGCCAATTCAATGCGCCCATTTCCGAATTTCAGTTGATTCAGGCAATGTTGGCAGACAGTCGCACAGAACTTTATGCCGGAAAATGCATGGTTATGGACGCTGCCCGTCGGAGAGATTTGGGTGAGGCTGTCTCCTTGGAGGCAAGTTGCTGCAAACTTTACTGTTCCGAAATGGTCGGCCGGGTCGCCGACCGTGCTGTGCAAATTCATGGTGGCGCAGGATACATGGCCGATTACCCCGTAGAGCGCTTCTACAGGGATGTCCGACTATTCCGTCTCTACGAGGGAACGTCTCAAATCCAACAACTCGTTATTGCGCGCAACATGATTAGACAACACCAAGGCCAGAACTAAATTCAATTTGCACCTGCTTACCTATTGCTTACCCAAGCAGAAGCCCCGCTGGTGAGAGCGGGGCTAAGTGTTTGGAATATATGGTTGCGGGGGTAGGATTTGAACCTACGACCTTCAGGTTATGAGTTAGTTTTTTAGGGGTCCTCTGGGATACGCTGATATTCTCTATATAGTCATATATCATTGTTAAATATAGTATATTTTCTGTTTTATATTCGCTCACTGACTCTCAACGGTCTTGCATTTCGCTCTCACTTGCTTCCTATATGCTTCCTGTTTTGATAAAGGAAGCACTATGACCCGTCTTAGCAAACGCACCGTTGATACCCTTTCGCCAGGTGAGAAGGAGTATTTTGTCTGGGATGAGGATATGCCGGGATTTGGCCTTCGTGTCTGGCCAACGGGTCGCAAGGTCTATCTGATACAGTACAGAGACAGTGGTGGGCGCACCCGGCGCAAGGGATTGGGCAAGCATGGCGTCGTTACCGCAGAAGATGCCCGTAAGGAAGCCCGTGAGCTATTGGCATCGGTTGCCCGGGGGGCGAACCCCTCAGGCGATGCCAAGCGCAAGCGTGTG
>PAQY01000020.1 GCA_002709955.1 Rhodospirillaceae bacterium | reverse complement strand
CCGGTTTCCGCCAACACTTTCGTGATCGCTGCCGTCAACGTCGTCTTACCATGGTCAACGTGACCAATCGTGCCGATGTTGCAATGCGGCTTCGTACGCTGGAACTTTTCCTTACCCATTTCTCTTCTCCATACCCGGTCGGCGCAGTGCCGACTGATTCAATTTCAATCAGGCGTTAATCCGCGAGGATCAGGCCAATTTTGCTTTCACCTCGTCGGCAACCGCCTGCGGCACCGGCTCATAATGGTCGAACTGCATCGTGTACTGGGCGCGACCCTGGCTCAAAGAGCGCAGCGTGTTCACATACCCGAACATGTTTGCCAGCGGTACGCTTGCATTCACAACCCGTGCAATACCGCGCTGATCCATGCTGCTGACCTGACCGCGACGGCTGTTCAAATCGCCGATGATGTCGCCCATGTAATCGTCTGGTGTCACCACCTCGACCTTCATGATCGGCTCCAGCAAACGCGCGCCTGCCTTTTCCATTGCCTCACGGAACGCAGCCCGCGCGGCGATTTCAAATGCCAGAACAGAGGAGTCAACGTCGTGATACGCACCATCCACCAGGGTAACCCCGAAATCGATAACCGGGAAACCGGCCATGATCCCGCTGCCCATCTGGGAAATAATACCCTTCTGAACGCCAGGGATGTATTCCTTGGGAACCGACCCGCCGACAATCTTGCTTTCGAAGGTGAAGCCTTCGCCTGGCTCATGCGGTTCGAATTCAAGCGTGATCTTAGCGAACTGACCCGACCCACCAGTTTGTTTCTTGTGGGTGTAGTCCACGGTAACCTTCTTCGTGATGGTTTCACGATAAGCAACCTGCGGCGCACCGATATTCGCGTCGACCTTAAATTCCCGCTTCATACGGTCAACCAGAATGTCCAGATGCAATTCGCCCATACCAGCGATAATGGTCTGGCCTGATTCTTCGTCGGTCTTCACACGGAAGGACGGATCTTCAGAGGCCAAACGCTGCAGCGCCTGAGACATTTTTTCCTGATCAGACTTGGTCTTCGGCTCAACCGCGATTTCGATAACCGGATCCGGGAATTCCATCCGCTCCAGAATGATTGGGTTTGCCGGATCGCACAGCGTATCGCCGGTCGTGGTGTTCTTCAAACCAGCGATAGCGACGATATCGCCTGCCATGGCTTCCTTGATATCTTCCCGGCTGTTTGCATGCATCAACAGCATACGGCCGACGCGCTCTTTATTCTCTTTAACCGAGTTCTGAACATAAGAACCCGCTTCCAGAGACCCAGAATACACGCGACAGAAGGTCAGAGATCCAACAAACGGGTCAGACATGATCTTAAAGGCCAGCGCAGAGAATGGCGCTTCGTCAGACGTCTTGCGTTCCAGCTTGGTTTCCAGATCCTTCACCGACACACCCTGGACGTTATCAACGTCTTTCGGGGAGGGCAGGAAATCGACAACCGCATCCAGCAGCGTCTGAACACCCTTGTTCTTGAACGCCGTCCCGTTCAGCACGGGCACGAATGCGCCGGCCAGAGTACCACGACGGATGCATTTATTCAGCGTGTCGATATCAGGCTCTGTGCCTTCCAGATAGGCTTCCATGGCCGCATCATCAAATTCAACGACCAGTTCTACCAGCTTGTGGCGATATTCTTCGGCCTTGTCTTTCATGTCGGCAGGGATATCGACATATTCAAATGCCGCGCCCAGGTCTTCACCCTTCCAGACAACGTGCTTCATGCGGACCAGATCGATCAGGCCGTCATATTCGGATTCCGAACCAACCGGCAGATTGATGATGCATGGCGTTGCGCCCAGACGGTCGACGATCATATCTACACAGCGATAGAAGTCAGCACCCATGCGGTCCATCTTGTTGATGAAGCACATACGCGGCACTTTATATTTATCAGCCTGACGCCAGACCGTTTCGGACTGAGGCTCAACACCCGCAACCGCATCAAACACAGCAACCGCACCATCGAGCACACGCAGGCTACGCTCCACCTCAATGGTGAAATCGACGTGACCGGGGGTATCGATAATGTTGATGCGATGATCCCGCCAGAAACAGGTCGTCGCAGCGGACGTGATCGTGATGCCGCGCTCTTGCTCCTGCTCCATCCAGTCCATGGTGGCATTGCCATCATGCACTTCGCCGATCTTATGGGACCGACCGGTATAGTACAGGATTCGTTCAGTTGTGGTCGTCTTACCCGCATCAATATGGGCCATAATGCCAATATTGCGGTAATGGTCGATCGGGGTCTGGCGTGACATCAGGGTCGCTCCTTACCAGCGATAATGGGAGAAAGCGCGGTTCGCATCAGCCATCTTGTGCGTGTCTTCACGCTTCTTAATGGCGGCGCCGCGATTGTTCGAAGCATCCATCAACTCACCGGACAGACGCTCAATCATGGTGTTTTCAGACCGCTTACGGGCCATGTCGATCAACCAACGGAACGACAGAGCCTGCGCGCGAGTGGGACGAACTTCGACCGGCACCTGATAGGTCGCACCACCAACACGGCGAGAGCGCACTTCCAGATGCGGCTTCACATTTTCCACGGCTTCGTGGAAAACCTTGATCGGATCCACACCGCCCTTGCCCGCCATGCGGTCAAGTGCACCATAGACAATCCGTTCAGCGGTGGATTTTTTACCATCCAGCATCACAGAATTGATGAATTTCGACAGCACGAGGTCACCGAATTTCGCATCCGGGATGATCTCACGTTTTTCTGCACTATGACGACGTGACATTTCTTAAAGACTCCCGATCACTTCGGACGTTTCACGCCGTATTTCGAACGACGCTGTTTACGGTCTTTCACGCCCTGTGTATCGAGCGTGCCGCGAATGGTGTGGTACCGCACGCCGGGCAAATCCTTTACCCGTCCGCCGCGGATCAGCACAACCGAGTGTTCCTGAAGGTTATGGCCTTCACCCGGAATATAGCTGGTCACTTCGTACCCATTTGTTAAGCGGACACGCGCAACCTTACGAAGGGCCGAGTTCGGCTTCTTCGGTGTGGTTGTGTAAACGCGCGTACAAACGCCACGTTTCTGCGGGCACGCTTCCAGAGCAGGAACTTTTTCCCGGACTGGTTTGTCTTTCCGCGATTTGCGGATCAGCTGGTTGATCGTCGGCATATGATCTTCCCGTCGCCGTTTCTATCTCTTAGGCGGCCCTCACGGCAGCCCGCTGTCTATCCAAATCGCACCATCCAAGCAAAACCCGCTTGGCAAGATACGAACCGTGACGTCGGCAGAAGGTTATCCTTCCCACCCCGTCACGCCTGAAACTTTCAAATCCCAACGACCCCATCCAAGTGGAGGAGATCGATACTCTAAATTCGATTTGCCAGAACTGCGTTTAGGCTCATACCGCTTCCGGTTTTGTGAAAAGCAATCCCTGGGGATTTTTCACTCAGTCGAAGCGTCTGATATGTCTCTTTCGAAACGGACCAGATCGGGCCTACCGCCAGCTCTCTTGAAGGCGCGCGGATACTATGCACGGACCCCCGCCACGTCAAGCGGGATTCTGCCCGTTTTTCAGGGAATCTTCACGCAGGTTAATATTGCTGTATTTTGCGGTTTCGTGGAATTTTATTTCAATAATATGACATGCACAGCTTATAATAACCCCAAAACCGGTTTGAGTAAGGGGGTATCCGAAAGAATAGTTCTATCCAGGTCTGGCTCTAGTGGGTGTCTTTTTCGCGGCACCCAAACGAAATTACTTTCCTTTCGATCTGGACATATTCATGATTTAGAAGTCGTTTTCTTCTGGGGGTTGTCATATGGGGATTAAGTTCGGAACGCGGATCTGTTTACTGGTATGTCTGACCCTTAGTGTTTGGCTCTTGGCTGTCGCGACATCACCGCATCCTGCCCAGGCACAGACCGCACTGCGCGTTGCCTATCTTATTCCCGGCAGCAACAAGGAACCATTCTGGCTCAGCGCAGCGTCCTTCGCGCAGGCAGCGGCGGATGATCTGGGTTTCACACTCGAGATACATTATGCCTTTAACGATGGGCGTAAATTGCTGGAGATCGGGAAAGACGTAGCCAACCGCCCGAAGGATAAACCCAACTATATTATCTTTCATAATTATGAGGGGGCCGCCCCCTACATCATGAATGAAATTGAACGCAATAACCTGCTTGGATTTGTCGTAGGCACGGGCCTTTCCGAAACTGTGCGCCAAACGGTAAAGGGACCCCGCGAAAAATTCAAAAGCTGGCTGGGGGAGGTCAAGGTCGACAATGTCGGCGGTGGCAACATGCTGGCCAAGCTGTTGTTCCGGGCGGCATTTGAACGCGGGCTGACCAGCGCATCGGGTCGCTATACAATGGCATTGGTCAATGGCAGTGCGGGTGACTCTGCCGCCCAGGATCGACAAGAAGGCGCGATCCTGGCGTCGAAAGAGTATTACCGGGGAGAGATTATTTCTCGCTCCATCGCGGACTGGTCCCGGATCAAGGCCCGTGCAATCGCCGCGCGCGCCTTTGAGAAAAACCCGACAACGCCGATGTATTGGATTGCCAATGATCTGATGGCGTTGGGGGTCCTGGATACCTTTGAGCGCACCCGTCGCATTCCCGGTCAGGACACCTTGATCGGGTGTTTCAATTGGTCGCCTTGGGCCCTACAGGCGGTGGCAAACAATCAGATTGAGTATGTGCTGGGCGGTCATTTTATTCATGCCGGTGCCGCCCTGGTGATGCTGTTCGACCATTCGCGCGGCACTGATTTTCGCGACAAGGGTTTAAGCCAGGTCGCACAGTACAGCCTGGTCACCAAGACCAACGTCAAGGCGATCTACCAAAGAATGGTTCAGAATGATTATAGCAGCATTGATTTCCGAAAATTTAGTCGTGTCTTGAACCCGAACTGGCAGACTTATTCCTTTGACGCGCTGACCTATCTTTCCGACATTCGTTGATCGCGGAATGACCGTGACGTCTGTTGCTTGCCGTGGCATTCATGCTGGGCTAGGCATGCGGACGAAAGGGGAAGTGCGTCATGCAATGGAGAGTACCGGGCGCGATCAGGGCGCTGTTGTTTGGTGTCATTTGTGTCGCGCAGATATGCGCCTTCAACCCTTCGGGATTGGCTGCCGGTCAGGGCGCGCCGCGCGTTCTTTTTATCAATCCCGCCCCGCCAGAGGATCAATATTGGACATTGGTCACCCGCATGATGCAGGCCGCCGCCCAGGATCTGGGGGTTGAACTGGAAGTCCAGCATGCCTTCCACAGCGGCGACTATACGCTGAAATATGCAACCCTGGCAGCAGAGCGCGCGGTCAAACCCCACTACATAATCTTCCGCAATGTCGATGAAATCGGGGAAGACGTGTTTAAGGTCACAGGCGCAGCGGGCATCAATACGATAACGATTGACGCGCCTTTTCAGGAAAAGGAACTGGCTCCTTTGGGGGGACCCAGAAAGACCTATCCCCGATGGCTTGGTCAAGTCGTCCCAAATTCGCTTGGGGCATCAGATCAGATGACACAGGTCCTGATCGGTGAAGTCATGCGACGGGGCTTTAAGGGGTTGATCGATATCGTTGCGATGACCGGTCCCGAAGACGATATCGGGTCCCAGGTGCGACTATTCGGTCTAAAACGGGGGTTGAAAGACCATCGCAATGCCCGCCTGAAGCATGCCTTCCCCTCTGCCTGGGATTCAAAAGTCGCCGACAGGGAGGCATTCAAGGCCTTTCGCTATGCGCTGAATGCCCCTGTCTGGTGGGGCGCGGATGACAATATTGCCGAAGGCATGGTGAATGTCCTGCGAAATACGCACCGGAAACTTGGACAGGACACATTTGTCGGGGCCTTTAACTGGACACAACCGATGTTGACCGCCGTTGTCCAGAATCAGGTGCATTACCTGGCCGGTGGCAGCTTCGTGCAGGGAGCAGCCGCCCTGATCCTGGCGCATGATCATTTCCGGGGTAAGGACTTTGCGGAAGTCGGTCTGAATTATACGATGGATCTGGGGATTCTCTATCGGGACAATTTGAAATCGACTGGCCGGATCATGATTTCCGATGCCTGGGACCGGATTGATTTCCGACGGTTCAGCCGCGCCACAAATCCGGCGCTGACCCAATATGATTTTACCGTAAACAGATTCCTGCGCGCCGTTCTGGGGCAGTAACCTACCAATGAAAAAGGGCCCCGGATGTCTCCGAGGCCCCTGTTTTCATCAGGCGTATCTCTGCTTATTCAGCAGCGTTTGAGGTTTCATCCTCATCCGTATTTGCCGCAGCCGCAGCCTGTTCCGCTTCCAATGCAGCCTGAGCGGCGGCACGTTCAGCCTGAATGGCCTTGTCACGGCTGTTGGCAACACCCCGCAGGCGCTTCATGACCGAGCCGGTACCGGCCGGGATCAAGCGACCCACGATGACGTTTTCTTTCAGCCCTTCCAGCGTATCGACCTTGCCGTTTACGGCGGCTTCGGTCAGCACGCGGGTGGTTTCCTGGAAGGATGCCGCAGAGATGAAAGAATTGGTCTGCAAGCTTGCCTTGGTGATCCCCTGCAGAACCGGCTTGGCGACGATGGGTGCCTTGCCCTTCTTCTCCAGGTTTTCATTCATGGTCTGCACTTCATAGCGATCCAGAATTTCACCAACCAGGTTATAGCTGTCACCCGGATGCTGAACTTCGACCTTCTGCAGCATCTGACGGACGATCACTTCGATATGCTTATCGTTGATCTTCACGCCCTGCAGACGATAAACGTCCTGGATTTCCTTGCACAGGTAATCGGCCAAGGCCTCTACGCCCATGACTTCCAGAATGTCGTGCGGCACCGGGTTCCCGTCCATCAGCATTTCACCCTTTTGGATGAAATCGCCTTCCTGAACGGTGATGTGCTTGCCTTTCGGGATCAGGAATTCGGTTGGCTCCCGATCTTCTTCCGCTGGGCGGATGACGATCCGGCGCTTGGCCTTATAATCTTTCCCGAACTCGATATAGCCGTCCTGATCCGCGATAATCGCAAAGTCTTTTGGCTTGCGGGCTTCGAACAGCTCGGCAACCCGAGGCAGACCCCCGGTGATGTCGCGCGTCTTCGAGCTTTCCCGTGGAATACGGGCCAGTACGTCCCCGGCCTTCACTTCGGTCTTGTTGTGGATCGACAGAATAGCATCGCTGGACATGAAATAGCGGGCTTCCATGCCGTTTGGCAGGGTCACAACGCCATCTTTTTCGTCCCGCAGGGTAATGCGCGGACGCAATTCATTTCCACTGGCCTGCTGCTTCCAATCGATAACCACTTTCGAGGAAATCCCCGTCGCTTCATCGACCACGTCACGCACCGACACGCCTTCGACCAGGTCGACATAATGCGCGATACCGGCGGTTTCCGTGATGATTGGGATGGTATAGGGATCCCATTCTGCCAGGGTCTGGCCACGCACAACATCGGCACCATCGTTAATTCGCAGACGCGCGCCATAGGGCACACGGTGCTTCGCCCGCTCCCGGCCCAGCTCGTCCAGCAGAACCAGTTCGCAGTTGCGACCCATGATGACCATGCGGCCTTCGGAGTCGATAACGACGTTCTTGTTCTGGATGGTCAGCTTGCCATCGATCGAGCTTTCGACCGAGTTCTGCTCTGCCCCACGCTGTGCGGCCCCACCGATGTGGAAGGTACGCATGGTCAGCTGGGTTCCAGGCTCGCCAATCGATTGTGCCGCGATGACGCCAATGGCCTCACCAATATTCACAACCGTTCCACGGGCCAGGTCACGACCGTAGCAGGTACCACAGACGCCAACCTTGGTTTCACAGGTCAGGACCGAACGGATCTTGACCGAGTCAATACCGGCGGTTTCGATGGCATCGGCTTCCGGTTCCGTGATCAGCTCACCCTTCTTGATGATGATGTCGCCGCTGAGCGGATCCACAACATCTTCGGCGGTGCAGCGACCCAGAATACGTTCGGCCAGACCTTCGATCAGATCGCCGCCTTCGATAACGGCCCGCATGGTCAAACCCTGCGACGTGCCGCAATCGCGTTCGACAACGATAGCATCCTGGGCAACGTCAACCAATCGACGGGTCAGATAGCCAGAGTTCGCGGTCTTCAACGCCGTATCCGCAAGGCCCTTACGTGCCCCGTGGGTGGAGTTAAAGTATTCCAGAACCGTCAGCCCTTCTTTAAAGTTGGAGATGATCGGGGTTTCAATGATTTCACCCGACGGCTTGGCCATCAGCCCGCGCATACCGGCAAGCTGTTTGATCTGCGCTGGTGACCCACGGGCCCCGGAATGCGCCATCATATAGACCGAGTTCAGGCTCTTCTTATCGCCGCCTTGCATGATTTTCATCATTTCGTCAGCGACTTTATCGGTCGTACCGGACCACAGATCGACCACCTTGTTGTATTTTTCAAGCTGGGTGATCAGGCCGTCCAAATACTGCTGTTCGTATTCCTTAACCTGCGCCTGAGCTTCGTCGATCAGTTTGATCTTCGCTTCTGGCACCAACAGGTCATCCTTACCAAAGGAAATGCCGGAACGACATGCCCAGGCAAAGCCCAGACCCATCAAGCGGTCACAGAAGATCACCGTCTCTTTCTGACCGGTATGGCGATAGACGATATCGATCAGGTTAGAGATGTCCTTCTTGGTCAACAAACGGTTGATCAGGCTGAAGGGCAGATGCGTATCGCGGGGCAGAATCTGGGCCAACAACATCCGGCCCGGCGTCGTTACCACACGCTGGCGGATTTCATTGCCCTCTTCATCCACGGTCTCATAGATCGATTTGATGCGGGTATGCAGGCTGATCGCCTTGGTTTCCATCGCATGTTCGATTTCAGCCAGAGTCGCATAAGACGGCACGCGGTGGGCTTTCGCCTTCCCGTCCGTGATCATCTTGAACGCCTTCTTCGGATCGGTTTCTTCGATGATATTGCTGGCGTCATCGGCTTCCCGCAGCACGATGTCTTCCCGCTCCAACGCCGCCGTCAGAGCCTCGATGCCATCGATATGAATGACCGGGCTTGGCGCATCCGTCCGCTCATGGGTGATATAGTACAGACCCAGAATGATATCCTGAGACGGCACAATAATCGGCTTACCATTCGCAGGCGACAGGATGTTGTTGGTGGACATCATCAACACGCGGGCTTCCAACTGGGCTTCCAGCGACAGCGGCACGTGAACGGCCATCTGGTCCCCGTCAAAGTCCGCGTTAAACGCCGCGCAGACCAGCGGGTGCAGCTGAATGGCCTTCCCTTCGATCAGCTTGGGTTCGAACGCCTGGATACCCAAACGGTGCAAGGTCGGCGCACGGTTCAGGAGGACCGGATGTTCGCGGATAACTTCTTCCAGGATATCCCAGACTTCGGGGCGTTCCTTTTCAACCAAACGCTTAGCCGCCTTGATGGTCGATGCCATGCCATAGGTTTCAAGCTTGGAATAGATAAACGGTTTGAACAATTCCAGCGCCATCTTTTTGGGCAGACCGCATTGATGCAGCATCAATTCCGGACCCACCACGATGACCGAACGGCCGGAATAGTCGACGCGCTTGCCCAACAGGTTCTGGCGGAAACGACCCTGCTTGCCTTTGAGCATATCGCTCAAGGATTTCAGCGGGCGCTTGTTTGCACCGGTGATGACACGACCACGACGGCCATTATCGAACAGCGCATCCACGGATTCCTGCAACATACGCTTTTCATTGCGCACGATGATATCGGGCGCACGCAGTTCCATCAGGCGACGCAGACGGTTGTTCCGGTTGATCACGCGGCGATACAAATCGTTCAGATCCGACGTTGCGAAACGGCCACCATCCAGAGGCACCAGCGGGCGCAGTTCCGGCGGGATGACCGGAACAACGTCCAGGATCATCCATTCGGGGCGCGCACCAGAGGCCAGGAAGGCTTCCAGCAGTTTCAAACGCTTCACCAGCTTCTTGCGTTTTGCTTCAGAACCGGTTTCGGCGATGTCTTCGCGGGTCTTCTCGATCGCTTCTTCAGGATCGATCTGCGACAGCATGGATTTCAGTGCTTCCGCCCCGATTTCCGCCGTGAATGCGTCTTCGCCATATTTGTCCTGGGCATCCAGATATTCTTCTTCTGACATCAGCGACTGGATTTTAAGGTCGGTCAGACCCGGTTCCGTCACGACGTAGTTTTCAAAATACAGAACCCGCTCCAGATCCTTCAGGGTCATGTCCATCAACAGACCGATGCGGCTGGGCAGAGATTTCAGGAACCAGATATGCGCAACGGGAGAGGCCAGCTCAATATGGCCCATGCGCTCGCGCCGGACCTTGGAGAGGGTGACTTCAACACCGCATTTTTCGCAGACGATGCCTTTATACTTCATCCGCTTGTACTTGCCGCACAAGCATTCGTAATCCTTGATTGGGCCAAAAATCCGGGCGCAGAACAGGCCATCCCGTTCCGGCTTGAAGGTACGATAGTTGATCGTTTCCGGCTTTTTGATTTCGCCAAAGGACCAGGAGCGAATACGCTCCGGCGAGGCCAGAGAAATCCGGATACTATCAAAGCTTTGGAGACCTTGGGGTTGTCCAAAAAGCTGCATCAACTCATTCATAGTGCTCTCCTTTGCGCCCGTTTAGCTTAGCGGCGCTGTCAAGCTTGGAGGGAAAGGCGACGGCAGTGGGGTTCTCCACCGCGTCACATTTCCTCCTGGATCAACTCCACATTCAGGCCCAGGGACCGAAGTTCCTTCACCAACACGTTGAAGCTTTCTGGAATACCGGCTTCGAAATTGTCGTCGCCGCGCACAATCGCTTCATAGGTCTTGGTACGCCCGGACACATCATCCGACTTCACCGTCAGCATTTCCTGCAGGGTATAGGATGCGCCATAGGCTTCCAGCGCCCAGACTTCCATTTCCCCGAAGCGCTGACCACCGAACTGTGCCTTACCGCCCAGGGGCTGCTGGGTGACCAGCGAGTAAGGACCAATCGAACGGGCGTGAATCTTGTCATCGACCAGGTGATGCAGTTTCAGCATATAGATGATGCCGACTGTCACTGGACGTTCAAAGACTTCACCGGTCCGACCATCGGTCAGCCAGACCTGGCCAGACTTCTGCAAGCCCGCCTTGGTCAGCATATGGTTGATGTCGTCTTCCCGTGCGCCATCGAAAACCGGCGTGGCGATTGGGATACCGCGGGTCAGGTTGTTGGCCAGTTCCAGAACACCGTCGTCATCCAGGCTCTTCATTTCAGACTGGATTTCAGCGGTTTCGTAGACACCGTCCAAGGTTTCCCGAAGCGCGGTGATCTTGCCGCCTTCCTTATAGCTTTCCAGAGCGCGGGCAACTTCATTGCCCAGGCTGGCACAGGCCCAACCCAAATGGGTTTCCAAAATCTGCCCGACATTCATACGGCTGGGCACCCCAAGCGGGTTCAGCACGATATCGACATGGGTCCCATCTTCCAGATAGGGCATGTCTTCAATCGGCATGATCTTGGAGATAACACCCTTGTTGCCGTGACGACCGGCCATTTTATCGCCCGGCTGCAGCTTGCGCTTCACCGCAACGAAGACCTTGATCATCTTCATGACGCCTGGTGGCAATTCATCCCCGGCCTGAACCTTTTCGACCTTATCGTCGAAACGGGCCTGAACGCGGGCGACGCTTTCGTCAAACTGCTTGCGCAGAATGTCCAGGTCGTCATTGGTCGCAGCATCATCCACCGCGATCTGGCGCAACTGACCATTGGTCAACTCGTCCAGGGCGGCCTGTTCAGCAACAGACCCGGTCTTGAAGCCCTTCGGCCCGGCCGTGACTTTCTTGCCTGAAATCATTTCCAGGAAACGGCTGCGGAAAGACCGCTCCAGGATACCGCGTTCATCGTCGCGGTCCAGGGCCAGCTTTTCAATTTCAGCGCGTTCAATTGCCAGGGCACGTTCATCCTTGTCCACCCCACGACGGGAGAAGACGCGGACTTCAACAACCGTCCCCTTGGTGCCAGGAGGCATGCGCAGGGATGTGTCACGAACGTCAGAGGCTTTTTCACCAAAGATCGCGCGCAGCAGTTTTTCTTCCGGGGTCATCGGGGATTCGCCCTTGGGCGTTACCTTTCCAACCAGGATGTCGCTGGCTTCCACTTCGGCCCCGATATAAACGATACCGGCTTCGTCGAGGTTCTTCAGAGCCTCTTCACCGACATTGGGAATATCACGGGTGATTTCTTCCTGACCCAGCTTGGTATCGCGGGCCATGACTTCGTATTCTTCGATATGGATCGAGGTGAAGACGTCATCGCGCACGATCCGTTCCGAAATCAGGATCGAATCTTCGAAGTTGTATCCGTTCCAGGGCATGAACGCGACCAGCACGTTCCGGCCCAGGGCCAATTCGCCCAGATCCGTTGACGGGCCATCGCCGATGATATCGCCAGCGGAAATATGGTCCCCAACGCGGACCAGCGGGCGCTGCGTGATGCAGGTCGACTGGTTGGAGCGCTGGAATTTCAGCAGGTTATAGATATCAACCGAGCTTTCCCGCGCTGCATCCGGATCGGTCCGGCGCACAACGATACGGGTCGCATCGACCTGGTCAATGATCCCATCATGCTTGGCAACGATGGCAACACCGGAGTCTTTCGCCACACGCGCTTCCATCCCGGTCCCGACCAGCGGGGCGACGGATTGCAGAAGCGGCACAGCCTGACGCTGCATGTTTGAGCCCATCAAGGCACGGTTCGCATCATCGTTTTCCAGGAACGGGATCAGCGCCGCTGCAACCGACACCAACTGGCGCGGCGATACGTCCATCAAATCCACATCCTGCGGCCGGGCGACCATATAGTCCCCACGGGCGCGACACTGCACCAGATCCTCGATCAGCATGCCATTGTCATCAACGGTGGAGTTTGCCTGCGCAACGGTGTAGCGGGTTTCTTCCATCGCGGACATATAGATCACCTCATCAGTGACCTTGCCTTCGACGACACGACGATACGGCGTTTCGATAAAGCCGTATTTGTTGACGCGGGCATAGGTCGCCAGGGAGTTGATCAACCCGATATTCGGGCCTTCCGGCGTTTCAATCGGGCAGATACGACCATAATGGGTCGGGTGCACGTCGCGCACTTCGAACCCAGCGCGTTCGCGGGTCAAACCACCCGGGCCAAGCGCCGAGAGACGGCGCTTATGGGTGACTTCCGACAGCGGGTTGGTCTGATCCATGAACTGCGACAGCTGTGAAGAGCCGAAGAATTCACGCACAGCCGCCGCAGCGGGCTTTGCGTTGATCAGATCATGAGGCATGACACTGTCGATATCGACAGAGCTCATCCGCTCCCGAATCGCGCGTTCCATACGCAACAGACCGATGCGGTATTGATTTTCCATCAATTCCCCGACCGAGCGCACACGCCGGTTACCCAGGTGATCGATGTCATCGATTTCACCACGACCGTCTTTCAGTTCCACCAGAACCTTCATGATATGCAGGATGTCTTCCCGGCGCAGGGTACGCTGGTGATCCGGCACATCTGCCAGGTCAAAGCCCAGGCGGGAATTCATCTTAACCCGACCCACAGCCGACAGGTCATAGCGTTCTGAATCAAAGAACAGGCTGCGGAACAGCGCTTCTGCCGTTTCCAGCGTTGGCGGCTCGCCAGGACGCATCACACGATAGATATCGACCAGCGCGTCTTCACGGCTGATATTCTTGTCCGCCGCCAGCGTGTTGCGGATCCAGGGGCCAACGGTGACCAGATCGATATGCAGGGTTGGCAATTCGGTGATACCGATATCCACCAATTGCTGCAGGTTCTCTTCGGTCAACTCATCCCCAGCTTCGACAATAACAAGGCCATTGGTTTCGTTGATCAGATCTTCGGCGACATAGCGACCGATCAGATCTTCCTGACGCGCCAGGACTTCCTTCACGCCCTGCTCCGACAGCTTCTTGATCAGACGCGGGGTGATTTTGCCTTCCGCTTCGATGATCACTTCGCCGGATTTGGCATCGACCAGATCATGGCGCAGCTTTTGACCGCGCAGACGTTCCGCATCAAAAGGCGTTTTCCAGCCTTTCTTGGTCAAGGAATACGTGACGGTGTCATAAAAGGCCTTCAGGATGTCTTCTTTGGACATGCCCTGGGCCAGACCCGGATCCAGCGTTTCGCCTTCCTTGGCCAGTGCTTCACGCTTGGCAGCGGTTTCTTCATTGTCCAGCGCCAACAGCAGCGTCGTCGCCGGCAGTTTGCGGCGGCGATCGATACGGACATAGGCAAGGTCCTTGGCATCGAATTCGAAATCCAGCCAGGAACCACGATACGGGATAACGCGGGCGGCAAAGAGATATTTGCCGGACGAATGGGTCTTGCCCTTGTCATGGTCAAAGAACACACCCGGCGAGCGGTGCATCTGAGACACGATCACACGCTCGGTGCCATTGACGATGAAGGTACCGTGCTCTGTCATGAGCGGAATATCGCCCATATAGACTTCCTGCTCTTTGATATCGCGCAAAGAGCGGGCACCGGTTTCTTCATCCACGTCCCAAACCACCAGGCGCAGCGATACCTTCAACTGCGCGGTATAGGTCAGGCCCCGTTGGCGGCATTCCTCAACGTCGTATTTCGGGCGCTCTAATTCATAACGCACAAATTCCAAACGGCTGCGATCAGAAAAATCCTTGATCGGGAAGACGCCATTGAACACTTCCTGCAGCCCGACAACCTGTCGGTCTTCCAGCGGCACGCCGCTTTGCAAAAAGGCATCATAGGAGGTCTTTTGAACTTCGATCAGGTTGGGCATTTGCGCAACTTCGCCAAGACGCCCAAAACTTCTACGGATACGCTTCCGACCGGTGAACGACATCGCCATCTCGTTCCTCATCCTTCATCTGTTTGCACCCGATCCGCCACACCGCACCGCCTTGCACGGGCGCGGGAGATCAATGCGGTAAAATTCCGACCCGACCCAATTCCATCCAAACGACGCGCGTCTGAGCGGCAGGATCGTCCCGGTTTCGCACCCCATTTTCCCATCCATCGCCGCATTCGCAGCGCGCCGGGACTCTGAGGCGCGTCGAGGGACGACGCCGAATGGCCTCGCCCCCCTTGTAAACGCCGTCGCAAGAGGACCCCGGACCAGGCCGGTTTATCCCCTTGCGACGTAACCCGATTACTTCAGCTCGACGGTAGCGCCAGCTTCTTCGAGTTGCTTCTTCAGCTTCTCGGCTTCGTCCTTTGCAACGCCTTCCTTTACGGCTTTCGGCGCAGCTTCGACGAGGTCTTTAGCTTCTTTCAAGCCCAGGCCAGTGATGGCACGGACTTCTTTAATGACGTTGATTTTCTTTTCGCCTGCGGCGGCCAGAACAACGTCAAAGGAGTCTTTTTCTTCAGCAACCGGTGCAGCATCGCCGCCACCAGCAGCCGCTGCGACAGCAACCGGTGCTGCAGCAGAAACGCCCCATTTTTCTTCAAGCATTTTCGAGAGCTCAGCCGCCTCGATGACGGTCAGGTTTGAGAGCTCGTCGGCCAGTTTCTCTAGATCAGCCATTTCAATTCACTCCTAAGGCAGTTGTGTTGACTCGTGATTGTCCCGAGCCGCTCCTCAATTTGAATTCCCATACGCTGCGAACACGCGCGCCAACTGACCACCAGGTGCCTGAAGCACGCCAGCAATCCGTGTGGCAGGGGTCTGAATAAGTCCCACAAGCTTGCCCCGCAATTCGTCCAGTGATGGCAGTTTTGCCAACGCTACGACTTGTTCGGCATCAAGCCCGGAGCCATCAAGCCCCCCGGCAACGATTGAAATCTTCTCATTGGTCTTCTGGTAGTCGGTCACCACTTTGGCAGCCGCAACCGGATCTTTTGAGAAGGCAATCGCCGTCGGACCCGTGAACACCTCGTTCAGGTGCTCAAACTTCGTTCCCTTCAGCGCCAAACGAACGAGCGTGTTTTTGGTTACCTTGTAACCAGCACCCACGTCGCGCATCTTCTGCCGAAGGTCCGAGACTTCTGCTACGGTCAAACCTGATTGGCTGGTAACAACCACCAGGCTGGCCGTTTCAAATGTCTCGTGCAGCTCGGCGACCAGGGCTTCCTTTTTTGAACGGTCCACTGATCGTCTCCGCTAGTTTGGTTCCGCCTGCCCCGTTAGGGAACAATTGGAACCGGTTTTCAAAATCGAACGCGCCCACGTGACGCGCCCGCCTTCCTGCCCGGGAGGATGGAAATGACCAAGAGCAATCCGTCGCCGAACCGAACTCAATCATCCTTTATTCCAGTCCTACCTATCTCATGACGGCCAGAAGGCCTGCTTAAGGTCAGATTGGCGAAATCGCTTTTCCAACCACCGTCAATCTCGGACAGATATTTACAGCATGATCCCCAGATGGGTCGGCGATCATGCTGCGCACTCTCCAGGACGATGGCCCAAAGGCCACCACCCTGAATTCTTCAGCCGCAGGTTATTGCGGTTGTGCCGATGCCAGGTCCAGCTTAATGCCCGGACCCATGGTCGACGAAATCGATACCTTCTGAATGAAGGTGCCCTTGGCGCCCGACGGCTTGGCAGTCTGGATCGCACCAACAAAGGCACGAACATTTTCTGCCAATTGATCGGCAGAGAAGCTCAGCTTGCCAATACCGGCATGCACGATCCCGGCCTTTTCGGCGCGGAACTGAACTTCACCGGCTTTCGCAGCCTTCACAGCATCCGCCACATTGGGCGTAACCGTGCCCAGCTTCGGGTTCGGCATCAGGCCGCGTGGGCCCAGAACCTTACCAAGGCGACCAACGATGGCCATCATGTCTGGAGACGCGATGACACGGTCGAAATCCATCATGCCGCCCTGCACTTGTTCCATCAGGTCTTCCGCCCCGACGAAATCAGCACCGGCTGCCTTGGCTTCATCCGCCTTGTCGCCACGCGCAAACACAGCCACACGCACCGTTTTACCCGTGCCGTGCGGCAGGGCGCACGCGCCGCGGACCTGCTGATCCGCATGACGCGGGTCAATGCCCAGATTCAGTGAAATTTCGATGGATTCATCAAAATTCACTTTCTTCGCCTTGGTCAGAATCCCAACCGCTTCTTCAAGCGCATATTGCTTGTTGCGGTCTAGGCCCTCATAGACGGCTTTCATTCTTTTGCTAATTTTTGCCATGACCGTTACCCCACAACCGTGATGCCCATGGAGCGCGCGGAACCCTTAATGGATTCCATCGCTGCTTCCACAGAGACAGCATTCATGTCTTTCAGCTTGGTTTCGGCAATCTCGCGCACCTGGGCGAGCGTTACCTGACCAACCTTATCCTTGTTCGGCACACCAGATCCTTTGCCGATCTTGGCGGCCTTTTTCAGGAAATAGGCTGCCGGCGGGGTCTTGGTCACAAAGGTGAAGCTGCGGTCTTCATAGGCCGTGATCACAACAGGGGTCGGCGTGCCGGGTTCCATCTGTTGGGTTGCGGCGTTGAAAGCCTTACAGAATTCCATGATGTTAATACCGCGCTGACCCAATGCAGGACCAACTGGCGGAGACGGGTTTGCTTGCCCCGCCTTGATTTCGAGCTTGATGTAGCCCGCGATTTTCTTCTTTGCCATTTCTAACCTCTATCTCTCTTTGTTGACATCGGCGCCTCACCCTTCAGGGGCAATCGTCCGATGCTAGGTCACGCCGCGGGTGTAACGGCCCCCGGTGGTCTTTTCCGGGACGGGCCTACCGCGACGGTTTTTCGATCGCTGTTATCGAACCGTCCAGACTCAGAGCTTTTCAACCTGAGAATATTCGAGATCAACCGGTGTCGCGCGACCGAAGATCGACACCAAAACCTTAAGCCGGGCTTTTTCTTCATCCACATCTTCAACTGTACCGTTGAAGGAGGTGAAGGGCCCGTCACTGACACGCACCTGTTCGCCAATATCGAACGTGATCGACGGCTTGGGCCGATCAACGCCTTCCTTGACCTGCTCCAGAATGCGCATTGCTTCTTTTTCCGAAATCGGCGACGGACTTTTATCCGCGCCCAGGAAACCGGAAACCTTTGCCGTGTTGCAGACCAGATGCCAGGTCAGATCGTTCATTTCACAATGGACCAGCACATAGCCTGGGAAGAATTTGCGCTCTGCGTTCACTTTCTTGCCGCGGCGCATTTCGACAACGGTTTCGGTCGGAACCTCAACTGTTTCGAACATATCTTCCAGGCCCTGTGTCTTCACCTGCTCCATGATCGACTCGGCGACCTTTTTTTCCGAGCCCGAATACACGTGCACTACGTACCAGCGTTTCGCCACGTCCAACCTCTCGTTCCAACACGGGACCGCATGACCGTCATGCGCATCCTTTAATTTCTACTCAAAATTCCAGGCTTACTGCCCAAGAATTAATTGCACCAAAAAGGCGATCACGCCGTCCACAGCCAGAAAAAACAATGCCATGATAACGACCATAACAAATACCATCAGGGTCGCGACTCCGGTCTCCTTGCGGGTGGGCCAAGTGACCTTATTGGCCTCTTGTCGAACCTGCCGGACGAACTGTGCGGGATTTGTCTTCGCCATAATCCTTCGTTCCACCTTATCGCGCCGCCTGGATTTCGCCCCTGCGGTTACGCTTTTACCTATGTTTGGTACTTTGATTTCTCAAGGCACCTGGGCTCTGGACAAGCTGCCCGAACCACTTCAATCTTCATTCCACAGGTGCTCTGCCAGACACTGTCCGATTTCGCCATGCGGAAAACGCGCGGACAACGCCACGCGAAACCGGCGTGGTTTAAGCCCTCTGAGCCCAGAGCACAACACCCCAAACGCAAAAAACGTGTCCACACCATAAAAAAGTCACGCGCACCCGCGAGCAAACTCGGCGGATGCAACGGTGACTTTTCCCACTCCCACCTCAATCAAATCAAGAAAACCGTTGATTTGATTAAGAAATCTGGCAGGGGCACAAGGATTTGAACCCTGGACCTACGGTTTTGGAGACCGTCGCTCTACCAACTGAGCTATACCCCTTCACGCGAACGTGTACTCGGCAATCAAAGGCGCGGGAAGCTTATCGGATCCCCGCGCTTTGACCAATCTCTTACTTAATGATCGACGCGACGACGCCTGCACCGACGGTGCGTCCGCCTTCGCGGATAGCAAAGCGCAGACCTTCGTCCATGGCGATCGGGGCGATCAGTTCGACCTGCATCGACACGT
>PAQY01000019.1 GCA_002709955.1 Rhodospirillaceae bacterium | reverse complement strand
CGGCTAGAAGAGAGCGTGCAGGCGATGTGGTTCATCGTCAAGCGCTCTCGACGCCGTCCGACGGGCCGATAAAGGGACCAAAGGCGCTGTTTGCGGCGCTCCGGGCCGCGTCGCCTTCCACTTGCGATGCCCCGCATCGCTTCGCGAAACGCTCCTAACCGGAGCACCGCAAACAGCGTCCTGGTCGATCCCAAATAACCGCGCACCACACTAGGCGGCTTAATCGCCCAGCCCTTTGATGGACGCAAGCAGATCAGACAAGGCCGCCTTGGCATCGCTGCCGAGTGCATCCTCGGACTCCTCAGAGTCCCTGTCCTGATCGACAACAGCTGCGGACGTGCCTGTCTGGCGCTGGATTGCCGCCGCCAATTCTTCCATCTGGACCGGTTTGGAAACGTAATCAGACATACCGCTGTCGATATAATATTCCCGGTGCCCGTCCAGCGCATTCGCCGTCAACGCCACGATCGGGATATCGGCCCATGCTTCTTCACTGGCCCGGATCCATTGTGTTGCCGTCGGCCCATCCATGACGGGCATCTGGACATCCATAAAGACCAAATCATAGGGAACCAACCGCAGAGTTTGCAGCGCTTCCATCCCGTTTGACACGGTATCTACATGATGACCCAGTTTTTGTAACATGGTCCCGATGACGATCTGATTGACGTGGTTGTCTTCCACCAGCAACAGGCGCAGGCGGCGGGTTTCGTCCGGTGTTATCTTAACGGCGTCTGTATCCAAAGGAATGGATGTCGGACCAGGCTTGCAGTGCAATTCGAACCAGAATGTCGAACCAACACCTTCCTGGCTGCTGAAACCAATCTGGCCCCCCATCAGTTCAACCAATTGCTTACAGATCGCCAGACCAAGACCCGTCCCACCATATTGCCGGGACGTGGAACTGTCCGCCTGGGTAAAACTGTTGAACAAACGCCCCTTTGCCTCTTCTTTAATGCCGACACCGCTGTCCTGGATTTCAAATCGAATGTGAATACTTTCTGCGTCATCGGTCCCTTCTGAATGGGTCACCACACGCAAGATCACCTGGCCTTCCTTGGTGAATTTGATCGCGTTACCCACCAGATTGAACAGGATCTGACGTATTCTTGTGGCGTCCCCTAACAGGTTTTGAATTGCCTCTTCATCCCCCTGCGTTATCAGCGATACCGATTTCTGCTCTGCCTGGGGCCGCAACAATTGAACAACGCTTTGTAGAACATCGCCCAAGCGGAAGGCTTCCTGTTCGATCTCAATTTTCTTCGCCTCCAGCTTGGAGAAATCAAGAATATCGTTCAGGATGATCAACAGGTCCGATGCGGATTGCCGTGCAATCTCGGTAAATCGGCGCTGTTCGGCTGTCATGTCAGTGTCCAGCAACAGGCCGGTCATGCCCAGAATGCCATTCATTGGGGTGCGTATCTCATGGCTCATCGCCGCCAGGAATTCTGACTTGGCCCGGGTTGCCGCCTCTGCCTCATCACGGGCGACCGCGATATCTTCTGTCATCACCACCAGCTCCGCGCTTTGCCGTTCCAGGCGGCGCTGGGCCAGCTTTTGTTCTGAAACAATGCGCTGCAGTTCTAATTCAGCCTGCTTTCGGTCCGTGATATCCTGGAATGTCCCATCAAATCCGGTGCAGGTTCCTGTGGAGTCAAAAGCAAGACGGCCGCGTTCCTGAATATAACGCCATTCCCCGCTGGGCAGTGTAATCCTGTATTCATCCGCATAATCTTCCAGCGCTGCGATTGCCGATGCGGCCCGATCGCGAATGCGTTGGGCATCTTTTTCGCTGACCAAATCAGCCAGGGTATTAAAATCAACGATGTTCTCGCCTAACGGCTGAAGGCCAAACAGCGCACAGGCCTGATTGGACAGATGGGTGAACCGTCCCTGCTCCAGGGAATAAGAAAAATCACCCAGCCGCGCCAATGTCTGAGCCTCTTCAACACGGGCGGACGCTTGCGCCATGCGGGTTTCGCGCTCGACAACCTCCGTGACATCAATGCGCAGCCCCACCACGCCGCCATCATCCAACGCCCGCTCCTCAACGCGGGTGAAGGTGCCATCTGCATTTTTCTGAATAAAGGAGCTTTGGGGAGATTTATGCGCGTCCATTCGCATTCTTATAAAATCTTCCCAGTCTTCTGGTTCGATCTGGAAAACACCGGCTTTCAGACCATCCCACAACAATTCCTCATAATGGGCACCGGTGACAAATTTATCGGCAACCAGGGGATGCATGGTTTTATATTGCGTATTACACATCACCAATCGATGTTCTGAGTCAAAAATAACAAACCCTGCTGAAATCGATTCCACGGCTGTTTTCAGCACCATTTCGGCGCGCGCCTGGGCCACAAGCGCTTTTTCCAGTTCCTTTTCCCGCTTTACCAGTTCGGTCACATCAATGCGAAATCCCACAATCCCGCCATCCGGGGTTCGGCGCTCCTCAATGCGCAGCCAGCGACCGTCTTCCAGGTTTTGCAACACGGGCTCCCCAGGATTCTGGTGAATCGCCACCCGTTCCTGAACAAATGCCTCTACTGAGGCGGGATCTGTTGCAACATTCGTGAATTGCCCCCGTTGCGCGCCATACCGGATGATTTCCGCGAATGTATTTCCGATTTTCAAGGCAGGTTTGGTCAGGGCATAAAAATCTGCATATCGCGAATTGAAGACCTGCAGGCGATCTTCGCTATCATACAGCACAAAACCCTCGCTTAAGGATTCCAGGGCGATGCTCATTTGGTGCTCTGCCCGTTTCTGCGCGCGCAAAGAGAATTGCGCCTTTTCCAATGCGACCTCAGCATCCTGCTGTCGCTGTGCCGCAATGCCTGACAAAAAACTCATCCGATAGACCAATGCCGTTGCAGCCAGCCCGATCAGTAAAATTAACTCTGGGAACCAACTCATCAACCCACGACGAGCAGCGTGACCGACCGTAATGCGCCAATCCGGACTAATCCGATCCAGCGTTTTGGAAACCGTCAATGACGACCGTTGATCTAAATTTGCGCCAATATGAAAAGCCTGCCCGGAATCATCCTGCAACACAATCGACAGGTCCTCCGGAAAAGGCAGCTCTTTATGATCGGTCAACAATGTCGGCAGATCAAACACGCCAAACGTCTGACCATAGAAAAGAACATTTTGATTGGGCGGGGCCACAACCACAAAACCCAAATTACCGGTTAACAATTTAAAGAACCCTGAATACGCCATCTCCCCAGTCCGCATGGCGCGTCGGAAACTATCGCCCACCGTGGGTAAATCAAACACAGACAATCCAATCGCTGCCGCATTCCCCCGAATTGGCTCAATCCATTTAATGATGCCATTCTGATCCGTGTGCTCAAGTGACAGGATACCCGGATAATCCCGCACCAATTCACTTGCGTCACGTCGCCAGAAAGTCTCGACATCAGGATTACTTGTATTCCAGCGACCCGCCATACGCTCAATTCCAGCGGCGCGCCGGATCAGTATTCCGGAAACCGCATCCGCAACTGCATCCACTTGAAGCTGTAACTCACGCGATTCAGCCTCTTTCTGATTTTCCATCGCCAACTGCCAGGCGATCAGGCTGAAAATCAGACCGATCACTAAGCTGGCGGCATTTCTGATTACACGACTTTGCCGCCCAGTGGCGCGCACTGTCAGATAAACATTACCCAGAATCGCCAATCCCAGAAAAATCAGACTAAATGATGTGAAAACGCCAACATCCGAATGCTGGTCCAATTGCGTTCCTGGATTGGTGCTGAATATCCAGGCGGCGATACCACTGAAGCCGGCCGGAACCAGAATGACACTTATCGCCCCGCGGATTGCAACAGACGACCGTCCCTCAAAAAACGTAGCGATCACGGCCGCAGTTAATAGAAAGATACATACCGCCGTTCCCAAAGGCATGCGCTGTATCACGGGCGCATTTTCTGCGTTCTTGAACGCCACAAGAAGATTTGCCAGTCCGATATGTTGCTCGGTAAACCCTTGTCCCAGCGACAATGCACATGTGACCATGGCAAGCCCTGACAAGCCGATCACCAGCCAACGCCGTAAAAACACCGGTATCAGCCCCCGACGGTGCCCTGACATACTGAACGGGTATATCCGCAACAGCAGAGCCAGCGACACCGCAAACAGACTGATCCCTGCATCCAGATATGTTGGCGCGCTATCGATCGCCATGAAACCTGGTTCCGGGTTGCCGAACAACCAAAGACCAGCCAGGATTGAACTGGAGATAACGACCAGTCCCGCAAATCCAATGGATAATGCCATCACACTCCACCAGCTTGCCGTAGACCCGCTAGAATTCGATTTTATTTCCGGCTTCAACAAAACGACTTTCTATATGTGACCGATGCGGTCTGATACCCAGTATAGACTGACAGATGGACTATAAATGCTAAAAAAGTACTAATACACTGGTCAGAAAAATATGATCGCAACGTATATATACTATGCTACGGTCGCATAGGTTAACAGTAGGTCCCGATATAATGCATTTTTCTGAACACCCGTTGCCCCAGCCATTCTTTCGTCGGTGCCACGTGGTGCTGATCCTATGGGCGATTGGCTTGGCCTTTGCGCTTCCTTTTCGTAACGTATACGCGGACTCCATCGCCAATGCGCCATCGACCTTGGCGCGCACGGTAGTCGATGCGTCCGAATATCCGTGGAGTGCGGTTGGGCGGGTCAATATCAGTGGCGTCAGTTCCAGATCCCATTGCACGGGATCATTGATCGGGGAGCGTATCGTCCTGACGGCCGCTCATTGCCTGTATTTTCGCCCGACAAAACGCTATGCCGCACCACAGCTTATTAACTTTGTTGCAGGCTATCAGCGCGAAAAATATGTTGCCCATTCAACAGCCATTCAGATCATCCCCTCCCCCAATTTTAATGGGGAGCTTTGGGCAGATCCATCCAATATGGAACACGACTGGGCGATCGTGATTCTAAAAGATCCAATTGGCCGCAAAGCCGGGTATCTGGGCTTTCAGGCCTTGGATGCAGAAACCCTGAAGCAGATGATCGATACAAAACAGTATTTCTCTTTGGCTGGCTATCCCAAGGACCGTGCCCATGTAATTTCCGTCGACAATGCCTGCCGTATCCTGGGATTCCTGGGGCATGGGGAATTATTAAGCCACAGTTGCGAGATTGTCAGCGGCGATTCCGGTGCACCCATCGCAATCCGCACAAAATCGGGCCTGCAGGTGATTGGCTTGAACAGTGCGACCAATGTCCCGCTGACAGACGGTACCGTCACAAATACCGCCGTGCCAATTTACACCATTCTGAATCTGGTGGAGCGCGCCATTCGCCATACGGAAATGAATGCGGTTTTTTCATCCGACAACAGCCGCGAAGGGCAGGGTCCGGTCGAATAATCAATGCCTGACGATTAACCGGTCACCCGCAGCCCGATTACCCAAAAACAGCCCAGGCCATGCGACAGGCCGTGATCAACAAAAACACGGCGAAGGCCCGGCGTAAAAGGGGTGGAGAGATGGTATGAGCCAGCTTTGCCCCCAGCGGTGCAAAAGCGATCGTTGAGGGCACGATAACCGCAAAGGCCAACAGATTTGCATAACCCAGGCTGAAAGGCGGCAGGCCAGGCTCTCCAAATCCACTGATGATGAAACCGATCACGCCGGGCAATGCGATCACCGGGCCCAGTGCGGCTGCGGTTCCCACGGCCCGTCGGATCGGCACATTAAACAGGCTGAGCGTGGGCACACCCAGCGTTCCCCCGCCAATCCCCATGACGACACTGAAACCCCCGATAAACATGCCGATTAAGGCGCGACCGGGCCAGGATGGTAAAGATTTGCTCAGGCACCATTCCTGCTTGCCCAGGCCCATATGCACGGCGACCAGCAAGGCGACGGAGGCGAAGATGATCTTCAGGGTTTCCCCACCGGCCCGAGTCCCGATGAAAATGCCAATCGCAACGCCCAGCACGACAAAGACGCCCAACTTCTTCAACAGATCAACATCCACCCCACCCCGTTTCCAGTGTGACTGGGCAGAAACCAGACCGGTCGGCACGATTGTCGCCAATGACGTCCCAACCGCCAAATGCATGCGCAAATCCTCCGGCACGCCAAAGGCAGGCAACAGCATATACAGGATGGGCACGATCACGATTCCACCGCCAACACCCAGCAATCCGGCCAGGGTACCCGCAAAGGCCCCCGTCGCCAGCAAGGCCAAGGCAAACGGCAATAAAAAGGCGAAATCGAATTCAATCGGCATAATCAGTATCCTTTCAAACCTACTTAAACCGGATGGCGGGCGGATATTTTCACCGCCAAACCAAAACTAAACAGCCCGATCAGCGCCAAGCCGATCAAAGCCAACACGACCAGATCATAGCCGCCCCAACGCCAAATCAGACTGCCCACACTGGGCCCCAATGCCGTCGCAGCGACAAAAGGCACAGCCACCGCACCGGAAATGGTTCCAAACCCGGTGCGCCCCAGCAGATGCGCCGTGACAAGCGGACGCAGAATGCTGACGACCCCATGGCTGGCACCTTGCAACAACACGAACAGATAAATCAGCACCGGAATCACCGCCGCCAGCCCCAAAAAGACGCCGCCAACCGCGATGGATACAAAGATTACACCACACAGTGTGATCACCCCTATCCACCGTTCCGTCAACAGCATAACGATACGCCCGACCACCTGCATTGGCCCCAACAGGGAAATCGCCAGGACGGCAGATGCCAATGATATGCCCCGTTCGTCCAACAGGGGCAGCAAATGCGTGACAACAATGGCATGGTTTAGACCCAGAACCGCAAAACTGGCAGCCAGCAACCAGTAAGTCGGGCGCGATAATGTCTGGCGCAGCGCTGATTTGCGCAATTTTGTAACGTCGCCCTGACTGGAGTGATGCGCGGAACTGTCAAACGCGACATCCCCGGCCCTCAATCGGGTGCCAAACCAGAACAGGGGCACGGCAATGGCCAGGATCAGAACGGCCATCGTGCCACTTGCCGCCTGCCAATTGGCCGATACTGCAATCCAGTTACACAGCGGGAAAGCGACGGTTCCCGCAAATCCAGCCATCAGGGTGATCATGGTAATCGCGCTTCTGGCCTGAATCCCGCGGCGGTGTGTCAGGAAGGCGAAACAGGGCTCATACAGGCATCCCCCCATGGCGATGCCGATACCGATCCAGAGGGCGAAAAAGACAGGATAGGACTGGACCTGGGTCAACAGTAACAGCAATACACCGCCCAATGCCGCGCTTCCTGTTAGAATCCAGCGTCCCGCATCCTGATCAATCAACCCCCCGATCTTTGGCGCAACCACCGCAGAAACCAACAAGGCGCACGTCGCCGCCAGGGTCAGTTCCGTCTTAGACCATCCCAGATCGGATTCCCAATGCACCAACAGGGCCGGGAAAAGGTAATACATCCCTGCCCAAACCAAGGTTTCGGCAATCCCAAGGCACCATATCCGACTGTCCAGATAAATTGCACGGCTCATAACTGTGGTTTAGACCTCAGCATCTTTCCGCGTCAATCTCTCCCATGGATCAAGTCATTCAAATTCCAGGATCATCTGATCGACGGCAAGCCCTTCCCCCTGGCTGGCGTGGGCGGCCTTGACCGTGCCATTGCTGACGGCGCGCAAGACGTTTTCCATCTTCATCGCTTCAACAACCGCCAGTTCCTGCCCCGCCTCGACCACATCGCCGGGGGAAACGCTGAGCCGCACCAACAGGCCCGGCATGGGGGACAGCAGGAATTTCGACATGTCCGGCGGTGGCTTATAGGGCATCAACCGGCGCAGGCCCGCATGCCGGGTTTCCAGCACCAGCGCCCGAATGCGCGCGCCATCATGGCTTAACACAAAACCGGCCCCGTCCCGATCCACCTGGAACAGACGCAATTCATCATCCACTGTGGCCCGGAAAATGATCATGCCCGGCCGCCAGCCGCTTTCAATGAACAGTGTTCGGTCCCCCAGGGTCAGGCGATCCCCATCCGCGCCCCGGTCCAGATGCAGGGAGATTTCCTGCGCATCCTTGTCCCCCAGGAACACTGTATATTCTGATGGCAGATCCGGCGCACGGCCCTGTTCCTGACCGGAAATACGCCGCTCCCGCTGTTCAATCCGGTCCTGAATGACGGCTGCAATCGCCGCGAACAGGTCCGGGTCATCCGGCTTTAGATGCGCTTCGGTCAGGCCGTCTGGATATTCCTCCGCAATGAAATTGGTGGTGATCTGACCTTCGGCAAAGCGGGGGTGTTTCGCCAGATTTGCCAGGAAGGGCATGTTATGGCTCAAGCCACGCACCACATAGCCATCAATCGCCCGACGCAATTCCGCGATGGCTGAGGCCCGATCCTTGCCGCCGACCACCAGTTTGGAAATCATCGGATCATAGAACATGGAAATTTCAGCGCCGTCATAGCATCCGCTATCGACCCGTACTTTTCCTTCCACCGCTTCCGGCTCCCGATAGCGGCTCAGGCGGCCCGTTGATGGCAGGAAGCCACGTTCCGCATCTTCCGCATATAACCGCGCCTCAATCGCCCAGCCGGTCAGCGTGATATCGGACTGTTTCATCGGCAGCTTCTCGCCATAGGCGACGCGGATCATCCATTCAACCAGATCATAGCCGGTAACCAGTTCCGTGACCGGATGTTCCACCTGCAGGCGGGTGTTCATTTCCAGGAAATAGAAATTGCGATCCTTATCGACGATGAATTCCACCGTCCCGGCGGTGCGGTATTTCACCTGCTCGGCCAGCGCAACCGCCTGTTCGCCCATCGCCTTGCGGGTTGCCTCATCCAGGAAGGGGGACGGGGCTTCTTCAATCACCTTCTGATGGCGGCGCTGGATGGAACATTCCCGCTCCCCCAGATACAGGCAGGTGCCCTGCCCATCGGCCAGAATCTGAATTTCGATATGGCGGGGTTCTTCAATGAATTTTTCAATGAAGACGCGATCATCGCCAAAGCTGCTACGCCCTTCATTCATGGCCGAGACCAGACCCTCGCGGGCCTCTTTATCATTCCAGGCCAGGCGCATGCCCTTACCGCCGCCACCGGCAGACGCCTTCAGCATCACCGGATAGCCGATATCGTTGGAAATCCGCACCGCCTCTTCGGGGTCGGTAATCGCCTCCAGATGGCCGGGCACGGTGCTGACACCTGCGGCCAAAGCCAGCTTCTTGGATTCGATCTTGTCGCCCATCGCCTCAATCGCGCCGACCGGCGGGCCGATAAAGGCAATGCCTTCTTTCTCCAGCCGCTCTGCAAAGCGTTTGTTTTCCGACAGGAAGCCATAGCCAGGATGCACCGCCTCTGCGCCCGTGTCCTTACAGGCCTTAACGATGTTATCGATCACCAGATAGCTTTCAGAAGACGCCGCCGGCCCGACCAGCACCGCTTCCCCGCCCAGCGCCAGGGCCGTCTTCACATGCAGCGCCTGCGCATCCGCCTCAGAATATACCGCGACCGGCACGATCCCCATCCTATGGGCCGTGCGCATCACCCGACAGGCAATTTCCCCGCGATTGGCGATTAGGATTTTTTTGAACATGTTATTTCACCTCTGAGATTCGCGATCCTACAACCGTGCGTAACGCTTTAACAAAACAGACATCTTTAAATCTGATTTCAAATCACTACCATTTCTTGTCGGTAACCATCCGGCTTATTACATCAATACAAACATGGAGAAGATTCTGAGCCTCAGATAGATCGTAAATTTTTTCTGGATGCTGCGTAGGGTTTCTAAAATTACTTCGAATATTATCTAAATGATCTAGCAGAACCTTTTGTGGCGGGGAACGTAAACTTCTTAACTCGCTTACTATCGGTCCCCACATTCTATTTTTCAATCTTTTCTGTTTCTTATGCTTTTCATAAAAAGAATTCAGAACGCATTCGGTGCATCGCATGAGATGAAATGCTGCTGCTGTCGACCTTTCAAACGCGATACATTTTCCTGCTTCATCAAAATCGTACTTTGCCAAACCCGGAAGTTTTTCATAAACATCAACGCCGATAATTTTGGGCATATCTGACATAAGATTATTTACATCAAACTGTTTCTGCGTCAGAGAAAAAACGAACGAATTATTCATCTCTGAATTCATACAATCAAATACACTTCGAATGTTTCTTTCGATAAACTTCTTCTTACTATCATTCACTATAAAATCACCATTCGGCGACCATTCCCGCATGCGACCTAAAAATTTTTCTGCAACCCCCATTGACACCGTTAAGCCAACTTCATCCAGCGCGCTCACTAACCGCTGAACATCATAAAAAACGCCTTTGTCAGGCTGGGATCTATGATGGATTTCTGTTGTTTGGATCGTGCGGATTGTTTGACCGATAAAAAAGTAAATATTTAGTTTTTTCTTTTCCATTTCCCCGCCTTCCTATAGCGGAATATTGCCGTGTTTTTTCCACGGGTTCTTGATGTCTTTCGTGCGCAGCATGCTGAGCGCGCGCGAGATTCGGCGGCGTGTGCTGTGGGGCATGATCACGTCATCGATGAAACCGTGCTGACCCGCCACGAAGGGATTGGCGAATTTATCGCGGTATTCTGCTTCTTTTTCTGCCAATTTCGCAGGGTCGTCCCGGTCCGCGCGGAAGATGATTTCCACCGCCCCTTTCGGGCCCATGACGGCGATTTCCGCTGACGGCCAGGCATAATTCACATCGCCGCGCAAATGCTTGGACGACATCACGTCATAGGCCCCGCCATAGGCCTTGCGGGTGATAACGGTCACCTTGGGCACCGTCGCTTCGGCATAGGCATAGAGCAGCTTCGCGCCGTGCTTAATGATGCCGCCATATTCCTGGGCCGTGCCGGGCAGGAAGCCTGGCACATCGACCAGGGTCACGATAGGAATGTTAAAGGCATCGCAGAAGCGCACGAAACGACCCGCCTTGATGGAACTGGCAATGTCCAGACAGCCCGCCAGAACCATAGGCTGATTGGCAACGATGCCGACCGGGTGCCCTTCGATCCGCGCAAAGCCAACTACGATGTTGCCTGCATTGTTGGGCTGGATTTCAAAGAAATCTTCCTCGTCCGAAATCTTATGGATCAATTCCTTGATATCATACGGCTTGTTGGGATTGGGCGGGACCAATGTGTCCAGCGACATGTCCAGCCGGTCATGGGGATCGTCGGTCGGGCGGTGGGGCGGCTGTTCCTTATTATTCAACGGCAGGAAACCCAGGAAGCGGCGCAATTGCAGCAGTGCCTCCACATCATTTTCAAAGGCCAGGTCGGCAACGCCCGATTTGCTGGTATGGCTTGTCGCGCCCCCTAATTCTTCGGCGGTCACGGTCTCATTGGTGACGGTTTTCACCACTTCCGGTCCGGTGACAAACATGTATGAGGAATCTTTGACCATGAAGATAAAGTCGGTCATGGCGGGTGAATAGACCGCGCCCCCGGCACAGGGGCCCATGATCATGGAAATCTGCGGCACAACACCGGACGCCATCACATTGCGCTGAAACACATCGGCATAGCCCGCCAGAGAAGCCACCCCTTCCTGAATGCGCGCACCGCCGGAATCGTTGAGGCCGATCACCGGGACACCAACCTTCATCGCCTGATCCATGATTTTACAGATCTTGCGGGCATGGGCGGCGGACAGGGACCCACCGAACACGGTAAAATCCTGAGAAAAGACGAAAACCCGCCGACCATTGACCAGCCCATGGCCGGTGACAACGCCATCGCCGCGGATTTTCTGATCCTGCATCCCGAAATCGGTGCAGTCATGTTCGACAAACATGTCCCATTCTTCAAAAGAGCCTGGATCCAGCAGCAGATCCAGCCGCTCCCGCGCGGTCAGCTTTCCCTTGCTGTGCTGGGCTTCAATTCGCTTGGCACCGCCGCCTTGCCGCGCGTCTTCGCGCATATCTTCAAGGCGTTGAAGAATATCTTGCATGGGCTTCCCCCTTTTTTTGAACCTTGGCGTCCGTTTTAGCGCGTCATTTTCTGCTTTACCAGCAACGAAAAGACCCAGCCTGGTGGAATGCTTATGGTGGGTCGATTAACTGAATTTGTATCCAGCGCCGGATCTGATCAAAGCTGGGGTCCCGCACGCCATCGCGCCAGACCAGCCACCAGCCATATTCTTCCCGCACCACTTCCGGACCAACAGGCACCAGCGTCCCCGCCAATATCATTTCATCCACCAGGGGACGCCACCCTAAACCAACACCATTTCCCACCAGAATTTCCCGGATAACCAATGGATAGTTATTCAGTCGGACATTTGCAGGCGGGGGGGTGCGATGGACCCCGGCCAAACGGAACCACACTGCCCAGCTCATCCAGGGTCGATCCCCCTCGTCCATATGGATCAGGCGTTCTGTCATCAGGTCTTCTGGAGTCGCCACCAAAAGTTCCGGGCGTTTTGCCGCCAGTCCGGCACTGATCAGGGGTAAGACTGTTTCCGGGCGCAGCAGCACCCCCTCCATACCCGGCCAATCGCCCCGCCCATGGCGCACCGCAACGTCAAAATCGGTCCGGTCAAAATCTGATGAACTGTCAACAATCGCCAGGTTGATCGTGCGCCCACCCAGATCCGCGCGCAAATCATTCAGGCGCGGCATCAGCCATTCCTGTCCAAACCCTGAATGCGTTGCAAATGTCAGGGACCGCGCCTCCTCCTGCCGACGCAATGCCTCTACGACCTGGGCGATATCCCCGAACCCGGTATTAACCGCATGCCACAGCCGAAGACCGGCTTCTGTCAGGGCGATGCGGTTATGACTGCGCACGAATAATGGACGCCCCAGCGACTCCTCAAGCCCCCGAATATGACGGGTGACCGCAGGCTGGCTGATCCTTAACTCTTCTGCCGCCTTGGTGAATCCCCCCAGACGCCCGGCGGCCTCAAAGACCGCCAGCGCATTCAAAGAAGGCAGGCTGTGTCGAATTTCTTTCATAACTTTATGTTATGATAGGCATTGCCATTTTATGGGTTTTTTTGCGACAAGAATTATTGAATTTTCCACCACAGTAGATATTGGCGAAAGGGCGCACCGTGGCTGGTTTTCAAATGAACTGGGAGTCCGGGTTTCTGGAATTGCACCATCAGGGTCAGGTCATCCCGCTGATGGCGGAGTGGCTGCGGCAATTGAGTGACGCGCCGGACCAGATTGATCATAACAGCTATCAGCGGTTCTATGATCCAACCCAATTACCAAACGATTTGGCAATTGTGGAGGCACAGGCGAATGACCAGGGGGTGGAGATTCTGTTTTCCGACGGTCACCGGCATTTCTATCCACTGGAACGGATGATGATAGAGGCCGGGTTACAGACCCATCCGGACGACCTGCCGCAACCGACCCCCTGGACCATCGACACGCTGACACCACCCATTCTGCAGTGGGAAAACCGCCATGATTCCTGGGCCCGGCATCAGGTTCTGGATGGATTCTTCAAATACGGGTTTGCCCTGTTGCGCGACACGCCCAGCACGGAAGACAGCCTGTTGGATATCGCACAGGTTTTTGGCCCGATCCGAGAAACCAATTGGGGGCGGCTGTTTAATGTCCGCACCGAAGCTGTCGCGACGGATCTGGCCTATACCGGGCTGGCATTGACCGCGCACACAGATAATCCCTATCGCCGGTCCGTGCCGGGGATCCAATTCCTGCACTGTCTGGCCAATGACGCGACGGGCGGTGAAAGCACGATTGTCGATGGCCTGTCGATCTGCACCGCGCTGAAACAGCAATCCCCTGCGGAGTATGATGTTCTCAGCAGCCTGCCGATTTCGTTCCGATATCTGTCCAAGGATGTGAATGACCGGGAAACCGCGCCGATGATCCGATTGGATTCATCGGGCAATCTGCGCCAATTGCGCCTGTCGACCCGCCTGGATTTCGCCCCCGCTGTTGACCCGGAAACCCTGAAAACCTTTTATGCGGGGCGTCGGCATCTGGCCCGTCTTGCGGCGGAACCCCGCTTCGTCTTTTCCTTCAAGTTAAAGAAGGGGGATTGCCTGATGATGGACAATCACCGCACCCTGCATGGCAGAACAGCCTTTGCAGAAGACGGATTTCGCTTTCTTCAGGGCTGTTATATCGACCATGATGGACCGGAAAGCCAATATCGCACGTTGAGCCGTCACCTTCGACAGACACAGACGGCTCAGACGGTCGCTGCATAATCCCAGTTAGCGGGATAGATTGTATTTTGAGGAGAAGAATGATGAGCACAGTTTCCTTCACCCGCATGAGGGACGGCACCCAGGCCGATTACGACCTGTTGCATCATTATGAGCAGGAATTCATCAATGGCCTGGCAGATCGTGTGTTAGACCATCTGAAAATGCTGGATGGATCGCTGGGCGGCTATCAGATCAGTCGCTTTGAGCATTCCCTGCAATCGGCGACACGGGCCCAAGCCGATGGTGCGGATATCGATTGGATTGTCACCGCCCTGTTGCACGATATGGGCGACACCCTGTCCCCAATGAACCATGATTCCATGGCGGCTGCCATTCTGGCCCCCTATGTCCGGGAGGAATGCACCTGGGTCCTGAAACACCATGGCATTTTCCAGTTGAGGTATTATGGGGCCAAGGTCGGGGCCGATCCGGAAAGCCGCGCCAAATATATCGATGATCCGAATTATGAGTCCTGTGTGACCTTTTGCGAGCGTTGGGACGAAAACTGTTTTGATCCCACCTATAAAAGTGCGCCACTGTCGCATTTTGAACCCATGGTGCGCCAGGTTTTTGCCCGCAAGGCCTGGGACCCAGCCGTTCTGCAGCCAGGGGTTCAGGTGCCGATGATTGTTGAAAGTGCGAAGGTCGCCGCCTCAGCCTAGAGCATCACGCGCTTGGGCAGGATACTCTGACCCCTTGTTTTCTAAGCAAATGCGTCGTCATGCACGAATCCGTTTGTTTGGGATTACGCTAAGCGACGCAATTCGATGAAATGCTGGGCGGACGTGACCTCCCGCAACAGCCGCTGGTGGCGTTTTTCCGCCTCTTCATCCGCACCCCATAACTCCGCCTGGAATGTCTCATCCACGCGAGAGGTCGCAAGGGCTTCCGGGGCGGTCAGGCGCCCTTCGACCACGGCCAGCGCCAGAATGAACGATCCAAAGGCCGTGGTCATGACATGCAGCGCGGTCAGGGTATGGGCATCAAAGGCCTGCGCCACCGTCGTGAACCGGGCTTTATTCTCTGCGGGTTGGTCTACCGGCATGATCCCGGCTGTGACCGTAAATGTCACATCATAGCGGGTTCTGGCCCAATCCAGGAGGGGATCCCACGCCTCTGCCTGTCGCTGTGCCAGTTCGATGGGTTGATCGGCGCGATAGCATAACAGGTCCGACGCGGCATATCCCGACGCTTCCGCCGCAACGACCTCCATTGCCCCGGTAACCCGGTCAATTGCGGTCGACGCATAGGACATCAAGGGCATTGTGTCAGGGATGATTTTATCCCCCTGGGCATTCCATTCCGCCGCCACGGCCTCCCCAAGCGCCTGGCTGGGCAGGACCAGCGGTGCGCGGGCCGGTGTGCGCACGGGACGACCATCCAGATTAACCATAAAGCCGCTTTCCGTTTGCACGGCCGCAGCAGATTTATAAAATCGCTTCATATTTACTCCAAATCTTTGGGTTTTCTTAAACTTTATCCCATATGGTCAGATTATTGAGTTTCGGTCTTACAGATGAAATCGCTAGTGTGCATGCCAGACGGCTGCGCCTAAGTAAACGGTATAGGATGTTATAGAGTGATAGGATTTGGATCAATGCGAGGGCGTTTGCTCTCGGTTGTTGCTTTGGTTCTGGCGGTGGCTTTTATCGGCACAACAGTGACAAGTTATCATGTAACCCGGGATGCCCTGAAACAGAGTGTTGTTGAGACAGAGCTGCCGCTGACAGGCGATACGATCTATTCCGAAATTCAGGCCGACCTGGTACAGCCGATCTTTATTTCGTCGCAAATGGCCAATGATACCTTTTTGCGGGATTGGATATTGTCCGGTGAAACAGATCCCGAGGCGATGACACGTTATCTGGAATCCGTTCGGTCGAAATATGGCTTCTTCACGGCCTTTTTCGTTTCTGAATTTTCCAGGGACTATTACCATTTCAGCGGCGTTACCAAGGCCGTCGATGAAAATGACCCCCGCGATGAATGGTTTTTTCGCGTGCGCGGCATGACATCGGATTATGAAATCAATGTCGATCCGAACCAGCAACAGGACGACAAGACCACAATTTTCATAAATTATCGTGTTTATGACTATCAGAATCGATTCATCGGTGTGACCGGCGTTGGCATGGATCTGGACACGATGGGGCAAATCATCAATCGCTATCGCAGCGATTTCAGCCGCACGGTCTATTTCATCGATCAAACCGGCAATGTCACGCTGCACCCCAATCGAGAGATCAGCTATAGAAAGAATATCAACGCCATTCCGGGCATAAGCGACATTGCCAATACCATCCTGAAGAATCCTGGAGAGAGCTTTGAATTTCAGCAGGACGACGAAACGATTTTGCTGAACACGCGCTATATTCCAGAGCTGGAATGGATCCTGATGGTGGAACAAAGCGAATCGGACGCGACAAAGGCGGCGGGGCGCGGCATTACCTTGAATGTCATCATTGGCCTGGTTGCGATTCTTGTCACGGGGCTGGCCATATTCCTGGCGATTGCGCGATTCCAAAACCGATTGGAAGAAATGGCAACGACAGACCCCCTGACGGGGCTGAACAATCGCCAGGTTTTTGACATTGCCTTGCGCCACGCCGTCGAACGGGCCAAACGGACCAAACAACCGCTGTCGATTATCATCATCGACCTGGACCATTTTAAGCTGATCAATGATCGCCACGGACATCTGACGGGGGATGAGGTGCTGAAGTCTTCGGCGAATCTGCTGAAAGCCTCCGTCCGCACATCGGATATCCTGGCCCGTTGGGGGGGCGAAGAATTTGTGCTTCTGATGGAAAACTGCACCCAGGAAGCCGCATTGGAAGCCGCGAATACACTGCGGCGCAAACTCAGCGAAAGCACGCCGGTCAACACCCTGAAGGCCCTGAAACAAACAGCCAGCTTTGGCGTTGCAACATTGGCTGGAAACGAACAGCCGGAGGCATTGATGGATCGCGCAGATCGGGCACTTTACAAGGCCAAGCACGATGGGCGTAACTGCGTTCGTGCAGCCACGCCCATCCCGAACTAACCGCGCGGCACACTAGTTACCAAACAGGCCTTTCAGCGCACCGCCAACACCTTCTTCGATGGCCTTGCCGGGGTCTTTGAGAACATCTGTCGGGGAAGACTGTTGCTGCGCCGGGGCATTCTCAACCTGCTCCTTGCTTTCCTCGACCTCTTTCTTACACGGATGGTCCGCCGGAAGGTCGCCAACTACGGCCAGCAATGCGGGTGCAATACCCCCCGTCAGCAGGCCCGTGACAATGCCCAGACCAATTGCCTGGGGGTCAGGAATAACCGATGGATTGGCAAAGGTACCCTGAATAACCAAAGGCACGCTGGTGAAACCACCGCCGCCCGCTGGTTTGGCGGTCAGGTCCAGTTCCTCGGTCTTCAGACTGATGGTACCATCGGTAATCACCGTGACTGGCCCCGATGCGGTAAAGCCCGCCTTGGTTTCCATCAAACCGTCCTGGATGTCATAATCCAGCACGGCACAGTCAATCACGACCCAGCCATTTTCGGTGGCCAACAGACCAGCCAGGGTTTCCCCCATCGCGTCCTCAAAAGCCTTCTTCAGGACGCGGCTGTCATACAGGCTGACCAAGGTGTTGCCTGTCAGTGACCCGGCAATCGCGCGCGGCGAGGCCCCTGCCCCTTTCAGATCGATATTCACATCCAGCGGGCCAACGATTTTGTCGCGCATGCCAGCCCCGGCCAACAGCGATTCCAGACCCATCTGCTTGCCATCAATCGAAATCGATACAGGCGCGTTTTCCTGACTGCCATCCAGCGAGATCGCCCCTTCCAAGGTGCCTGCGCCCACACCCGCTTTAAACGGGCTGACATCCAGCTTGCCATTCTCCAGCACGATCTTGATCTCAAAATCGGTCAGTTCAGCAACCGTGGCAACGAAGGTCGCCGCGTTGTATTCAATATCCGCATCGACCGACTTCATCACATCCAGCGGCAGCGGATCATTCGGAATTAAGCGCCCATCGGAAGAAGCCGTGGACGTGCCACCGCCTGTCGCCCCGCCAGAGGTCGAGGCTTTGGATGCGCCCCCTTTGGCCGGTGGATTGACATCGTTGATATCGAACCGTGTTGACGACAGCCGCGCCACAATTTTGGGCACATCGCCTGTCGCATCGATGGTCGCGGTTCCGGCAATATCGCTGCCACCAATTTTCGCCGTGAAGGGATCCAGGGTAATGGGCTTGCCATTATCCCCCTTCAAACTGCCGGACACATCAACCGGGCCCATTGGGGGAATGCCCGGTGCCAGATCAGACAAAACCGACAGATTGGGAGAGATCACCTTGAACGCGACATCCGCCCCGGACAGTTTGACCAAATCGGTCACCGTGCCCTTGGCTTCGACCAGCAGGGTTTGTTCCGTGCCAAGGTTAAGGTCAAGCTGGCTGAGCGTCAGCACATCCTGAGCATCACCAGCGACCTGCAAATTCAGGTTCAGTGGGCCCAATGCGGGAACGGATGCGTTAGAGAATGCCTTGACAAGCGGGGACAGATTGCCAACTTCCGGCGACACGGCCTTGACCGACAGATCAACACCCTTTTGCGCCAACAAATCCTCTATGCCGCCATTGACCTGCACCTGAATGGTCTCAGGCTTGCCAAAGTCGACCGCCAGATCCGTCAGACCCATACCGGACTGCATGCCGCCAGCAACTTTTGCCGTCATCGACATGGGCCCGATATTGGGAATGCCCTGGCCAGAATAATCCTTCGCAATGGGTGACAAATTCCCAAGCTCCGGTGAATTGGCCGCAATATCCAGCGCGATGCCATTCTGCTTCATGATATCCTTGATACCACCATTGACGGCAAGCGTGACCATCTCCTGGGTGCCAAGATTGAGCGACAGGTCTTCAACGGACAGTTCATCTGCCAAATCACCGCGCACATTCAATGAAATATCCAATGGACCCAAGGCCGGGACTTTCTGACCAGAAAGCTCCTGAGTGATGGGGGATAGATTGCCCACCTGGTTGCTTTTCACCATAACGGCCAGATCAACACCTTCGGTCGCGACCGCGTTTTCAATTGTCCCATTCACCGTCACATGGATGACATCGGCGGATCCCAGATCAACCACCAGCGGGTTGACCGACAGGCTGTCGCCATCGCCTTTCAGCGTTGCATCGACCTTAAAGCCCCCAAGGCGCGGTACATTGATACCGGCAATCTGGGCAACATTTGCCAATTCTTCGCCCAAAGCGGTCAGCTTGACATCAATGCCCTGCTGCCCGGCCAAATCTTGAATCTGGCCCTGGATTGCAACATCGATCCCGGCCAGATTACCGACGAAATCAATCGGTGTCGGCTGGCTGGCATCCGTCATGGTTTGCAGGGAACCCATTTCACCAGACATGACCAGATCCAGCTGATCAAAAGCAGCATCCAGGTTCAGCTTCAATGGATCTGTTTCAGATTGGCTGCCCAGTGTCAGTTCCGTCAGGGTAAACACCCGGTCTGGACCCGCCGCCGGATCCTTCATCACCACCTCGACACCCGCAATACGCAGGTCGCGCAGGATCGGCAGCACCAGATCGCCACCGCCACTGTATCCCCCGTCGCTTTGACTTTGGCCAGCATCCGCCTGTGTATCCGCACTGGCATCCGCAGTCTGGAACTGGGTGTTGCTGACGCCTTGCTGATTCTTTTCAATAATCGCGCGCACGCCGTCTACATGGGCCAGCGTGATATCCGGCGTGGACCCCAACAGAGAGAACAGCTTCAAGCTGACCTCAACTGAATCCACTTCCACCATATTCGGGCGGGACCCCCAATCGGCGTTGCTGAGCGCAATGCCCGTCGCCTTCAATCGGGTATCCGTGCCCAATTCGAATTCAATTGGCCCTTCAATCACCAATGTGCGGCCGGTCGCATCCTTGACGGCGCTTTGGATTTCAGGTTTCCAATCATTCAGATCAATATTCAGGACATAGACGATTGCGCCGACCGATACGACGACCAGAACCGCCAGAAATCCGCCAAGAATTTTAATAAAACGTCGCATTATTCCGTGCTCCATAGGTTTTCAATTAAGCCGGGCAACTCAGCAAAGTGATTGGCAATCACACTGGCCCCGGCCTCTTTCAGCATCTCCGGGGCATGATACCCCCAGGAAACACCGATTGCCTTGGCCCCAGCGCGTACCGCCATCGTCACATCAAAGATGGTATCGCCAATCACAACGGTTTGCCATGGGGAAACGCCCATTTCCGCCATCGCATTTATTAAGATTTCAGGATGCGGCTTTCCGGGTCCATCCTCACTTGTCTTCAGAATGCTGAAATGATGCGCAATGCCATGGCGCTGCAGGGTGTGATTCAGGCCGCGACGCCCCTTGCCGGTCGCGACGCCCAAAACATAGTGATCAACCCCAGACAGCGCCTCCAAGACACCACTACAGGACTCATAAAGTGGTTCTTCATATTTTCCCGCTGCGCGGTCACTAACAAAGGCCTTGCGACAGGCTAAAGTCAACTGCTGTAGAATTTCAGGGTCCCCGTCCGGATGCAGGGCCCCGATCGCATGATCCAGGGATGTCCCGATCTGATGGCGTATCTGGTCAGGTGTCGGCGGAACCAATCCCGCGCCCTGCCAAACCAGGGTCATGGTGTCGACAATGATATGCCCGCTATCAACCAGGGTTCCGTCGCAATCAAAAACGATCAGGCGGGGTGTCGGCTCACGCATTGGTCATCTCACCCGCAGTCTTACTGTTCAAGTTCGGCAAAGGGATCTTCTATATCAGGACCGGATGTATCAAATTCAAACAGCGCCAGCGTTTTACGGAAATGCGCAGGCGGGGCCGCCTTGATCAAAGTGCCCGCACCAGAAATGCCGGGCGGCAGAACGATGGAGCGCGCATGCAGATGCATCCCCTTTGGCAATTCATCCCCGTCTGGAAAGGCCGCCTTGCCACCATATTTTCCGTCACCCAGAATGGGGGTGTCCAGCGCGGCCAGATGGGCGCGAATCTGATGGGTGCGCCCCGTCCTGGGCCATAATGCCACCAGCGCCATCTTCTGGGCGGCCTGATCCAGCACCTTGAACTCAGTAATGGCGACATCGCCATTTTCCTCGTCCGGTACGACTTTTTCACCCCCAGGTCCGCCCAGTTTGCTCAATGGCAAATGAATCGATCCTTCGTGGGGGGTTGGAACACCAACGGTAATCGCCCAGTAGATCTTTTTAACCTCGCGCCCTTTCAGCGCCTGGCCAAGCGTCGCTGCGGAATTGCGATTGCGCGCCAGCAACATCACGCCGCTGGTATCCTTATCCAGCCGATGCACCAGGCGGGGCCGGTCTATTTCCTCAAAATGCAGGAATTCCAACATGGCATCGACATGCCGCTCTGTCTTGCTGCCGCCCTGAACCGCCAGGCCCGGTGGCTTATCAATGGCCAGAACGGCGTCATTCCGGAAAATCACCAGTTTCTTGGCGAAAGCTTCATCCTTCGGATCAACCGGCTTAGGCGGGCGCTTATGCGGGGCTGTGGAGGCCGGCTCATAGGGCGGAACACGCACGGTCTGCCCGGCACCAACGCGGGCATCGCTTTTCACGCGCCCGCCATCGATCCGCAATTCTCCCTTGCGCATCGCCTTTTGCAGGCGGCTGTGGGGCATGTCTGGAAACTTCAGCTTTATCCAACGATCCAGTCGCATGCCATCTTCATCGTCGCGCACTTCCAGTGTTTGAACACCTTGCACCACAGTCTCTCCTAGAATTTATAAGGGCTCAGCCCAGAATTGCGCGCACCAGCATCATGCCGGCATACAGGCCCAGCACAGCAAGGCAAACGGACCCCAATGTATATAGCGCCGCCTCGCCCAGTTGCCCACGGTTCAGCAGGGACACGACCTCCAACGAAAACGTGGAAAACGTCGTAAATGCCCCCAGAACACCCACCGCCAGA
This sequence comes from Rhodospirillaceae bacterium, assembly GCA_002709955.1. Classification (GTDB taxonomy): domain Bacteria; phylum Pseudomonadota; class Alphaproteobacteria; order UBA8366; family Aestuariispiraceae; genus Pacificispira. The sequence goes on along the minus strand of PAQY01000019.1, from coordinate 18,941 downwards.
AAGGCACGCAGATTTGGCATCGGTTCCGCCAGATGCATAAAAACCTGAACCAGCACCCCCATCAGAAAGGATCCCAGAATATTCGTGATAAAAATTCCCCACGGGAATCCATCCCCGGTCCAGCGCATAACCTGGGCGGCGAAATAGTGACGGGCCAGCGCCCCAAGGGCACCTCCCGCCGCAATGGCGATAATCGGGTTCATAGGCTACGTTATGCTGTTTCCGTCAATCAGATGCAAGGGCCTGAACCAGCATGTAAATCCTCACAGACCCTCTTTTCGCCTGCGCGCGCGTCTGGCCAGCATGTTCAATGCCTCAACCGCGCCGGAAAATGCCATTGCTGCATAGACATAGCCTTTTGGCACGTGAACGCCAAAGCCGTCTGCGATCAACAACATGCCGATCATCAACAGGAAGCCTAGCGCCAGCATGACGACGGTTGGGTTCTGTTCAATAAACCGCGCCAGGGGACCACTGGCGACCAACATCAAAATGACCGAGACAACGACGGCACAAATCATGATGGGCAGATGCGGCGTCATGCCCACTGCGGTCAGGATGCTGTCCAGGGAGAAAACCAGATCCAGGGCCAGAATTTGCACAATGGTAAGGCCGAAATTCACCACAACAGCGCGTTTGGGGTCGACTTCCTTTTCCACATCCGGGTCAACGGAATGGTGAATTTCCGTTGTGGCCTTCCAGACCAGGAACAATCCACCCGCAATCAGGATGATATCCCGCCAGGAAAACTCTTCCCCGAAAACAGCGAATATCGGGTCGGTCAACCCGACCAGCACGAATAGCAGGCTCAGCAACAACAGGCGCATGATCAGCGCCCCGCCGATTCCGATCGTGCGGGCGCGGGCCCTGTCTTTCTCTGGCAATTTATTGGTCAGGATGGAAACAAAGACCAGATTGTCGATTCCCAGCACGACTTCCATCACAATCAAGGTCAACAGCGCAATCCACGCCGCTGGACTGGCAGCCAATGTGAGTATCTCTTCCATGTCAGGACCCCCTAATCTGTATCTGTTTCGCGGCGTTTGCGCCGAAGGCCATCCCAATATTCCAAACGCTTCTTGATTTCCCGTTCAAAACCCCGCTCTACCGGTTGATACAGGGAAACCCGCGACATGGATTCTGGAAAATAATTCTGGCCGGAAAACCCATCCGGGGCGTCATGATCATAGGCATAGCCTTTGCCATAGCCCTGATCCTTCATCATGGATGTCGGGGCATTCAGGATGTGTTTGGGCGGCATCAGGGACCCGGTTTCTTTCGCCGTGCGCCGCGCTGCCTTAAAGGCGGTATAGGCGGCATTCGACTTCGGTGCCGTCGCCAGATAGATCACGGCCTGTGCCAGGGCCAGTTCCCCTTCCGGGCTGCCCAACCGTTCATAGGTGTCCCAAGCCATTAAGGCCTGATGAGCCGCCTGGGGATCAGCAAGACCGATATCTTCGTAGGCAAACCGGGCCAATCGCCGCGCGACATACAGCGGGTCTTCGCCGCCTTCCAATATGCGCGCAAACCAGTACAAGGCCCCGTCACAATCAGACCCGCGCAAGGATTTATGCAAGGCGCTGATCAGGTTGAAATGGCTGTCTTGATGCTTGTCATAGACCGGCAGGCGTTTCTGAACCACACCGGCCAGGCCTTTCGGGGTCAGCTTTTCCGTGGTGCCCAGGGCAAACAACGCTTCGGCCATGTTCAGAAGATACCGGCCATCCCCATCTGCCATGGCAATCAGGGCTGTGCGGGCCTCCTCATCAACGGGCAGGCTGCGTGCCTCTGTTTCCTCCGCCCGCAGCAGCATTTCGCGCATCGCAGCCTCATCCAAACGGTTCAGGATAAAGACCTGACACCGCGACAACAGCGCGGCATTCAATTCAAAGCTGGGGTTTTCCGTCGTCGCCCCGATCAGAATGATGGTGCCGTCTTCCACCACCGGCAGGAATCCATCCTGCTGCGCGCGATTGAAGCGATGGATTTCATCGACGAATAGCAATGTCCCCTGCCCGCCCTGGCGACGGGACAGGGCGCGATCAAAGACCTTGCGCAAATCCGCCACACCGGAAAAAACAGCCGACAGGGGCTCGAACACCAATCCGCTGCCTTCCGCGATCAATCGCGCCAATGTGGTCTTGCCACAGCCCGGCCCCCCCCACAAAATCATGGATGTCAGCCGTTTGTTATCCAGCATCCGGCGCAGGCTGCCCTGGGGCCCGATCAGGTGATCCTGGCCATAGACTTCCGTCAGATCCTTTGGGCGCAACCGATCCGCCAACGGGCGGGGGGCGTCCGCTTCAAACAGACCACCAGACACTCCACCACCTGACACTCCGGGGGGCGGCGTTGCCATCGCGTCACCGGGCTTCGATGGTTCGGGTTTCCCCGTTGCGATCAAAAACCATGCGCCAGGTTCTGGGCGGATCAGACAAGACGTCGCGTATGTCTTCCGTCAGCTTGATTTCATAGTCATTCACAGACTTCAGCAAATCCCCAGGGCGTAACCCCATCCGCGCGGCAGGCGATCCGCGGGCGACTTCCATTACCATCACACCAGACCGATCCAGCCGCAGATTCAATTCCTCCGTCAGGGCAGGCGACAGATTAACAAAAACCGTGCCTGCAAAGGGGGCATTGTTTCGCACCACGACCGGGTCTTTCGGGGGGTCTTCTGGTGGAACCTGCAACACGAAGTCTGTTTCCATGGCGGTCCCATCCCGCAGGAATTCCAATTTTACAGTCTGGCCAACGCCTTTTGTTGCGGCCCGAAAGCGCAGGTTCTGGGCATCCTCAATAATCTTTCCATCGGCACTGAGGATGATATCACCCGATTTCAGGCCGGCCAGGTCAGCAGGACCATTCTGGCGTACATGTTCGACGATCAGGCCATGGGGGACATCCATCCCCAAGGCATTGGCGATATCCCAATCCACCACCTTGCTGTCAAAACCCAGCCAGGGGCGCAACAAGGGCGTGCCGGATGTGGCGCTGTTCAAAATGGCCTGGACCATGATCGACGGGATGGCAAATCCGATACCCTGAGACCCGCCCGTCTTGGAGAAAATCGCGGTATTGATGCCAATGATCGACCCATCCATCGCAACCAATGCGCCCCCGGAATTGCCGGGATTGATCGCGGCATCGGTCTGGATGAAGGATTGATAGTCTGAGATATCCAGCGATGTTCGCGCCAGACCCGACACAATTCCACTGGTCACCGTCTGACCGACCCCGAAGGGATTGCCAATCGCCAGCACCAGATCGCCAACCGCAACGGCATCGGAATCCCCCAGCCTGCCAACGGGCAAGGCGCCTTTTACATCGACCAATTGCAGGACCGACAGATCCGTGCGCTCATCCGATACCAGCACTGTTGCCTTAAATTCGCGCCGATCCCTCAGGATTACCTGAATATCATCCGCATCGGCGATCACATGATGGTTTGTCACCACCAGTCCAGACTCGGAAACGATGACGCCTGACCCCAGGGAGTTTTCCTGGCGGCGTTGTTGGGTGCCAGGAAAGGCATTGCCAAAAAACCGCTGAAAGAAGGGGTCGCTGAACAGGGGACTTTGCGGTCCCCGGGCGGCCACTGTCTTTCGGGTGTAAATATTCACAACCGCCGGGGCCACGGCATCCACTAAGGGCGCATAACTAAGGCGCACCTGTTGCGCTGATTGCGGAATGACAGGTGTGGTTTCGGCGCTGGCCCCCTGAGGGAAGACCAATAGTCCGAAGAGCAAAGCAAGGCGGGGAATGATTTTCATAGATGTATCTCGCATGGCGGTAATCTAAGCATTCCATCAGGGTTTGGGAAGGCATTGCGACAATCCTTCCTGGACCAGTCCCCCGACACAAACAGCCCAAAGAAAAAGGGCGGCCCGATTTCGGAACCGCCCTTACCTCTATTCTGTGGCTTGCGCCTTATTCTTCGGTTTCGACCTTTTCAGCCACAGGACCGCTGTCCTGACCCTTGGCCAATTCGTCGCGTTCAACCAGTTCGATCACAGCCATCGGCGCATTATCGCCATAGCGGAAACCGGCCTTCAGAACGCGGGTGTACCCGCCCGGGCGCGCTTCATAGCGCGGGCCCAGCACGTCGAACAGCTTCTTGACCATGGTTTCATCGCGCAGTTGCGAATAGGCCTGGCGGCGGCGATGCAGGCCACCCTTTTTGCCAAGCGTGATCAGCTTTTCAGCAACGCGCTTCAGCTCTTTGGCTTTCGGCAGCGTGGTCACGATCTGCTCGTGTTTGATCAGGGCATTAGACATATTGGCGAACATCGCTTTGCGGTGTTCGGCTGTCCGATTAAGTTTCCGTCCGTCTTTCAGGTGCCGCATGGCTTTCGTCCTTTAAAATAACAATGGTTTCGGGTGCGTCTCCGCCGGTCGCTCTAGGCTACAGCCGACGGGGGACTTGAACGCGGTACGCAGTGGCGCTGAAAAATCCTTCTTAGAAGGGCTCTTCCAGCTTTTTGGCCAGGTCTTCGATATTCTCAGGCGGCCAATTGTTGATTTCCATACCCAGTGACAGACCCATCTGGCCCAGCACTTCCTTGATTTCGTTCAGCGACTTGCGACCGAAATTCGGGGTCCGGAGCATTTCCGATTCCGTCTTCTGAACCAGATCTCCGATATAGACGATGTTGTCGTTCTTCAGGCAGTTGGCAGAGCGAACCGACAATTCCAACTCGTCGACCTTGCGCAACATGTTCTTGTTGAACGGCAGTTCCGACGGGCGATCTTCTTCGGTGCGGATTTCAGGCTCTTCAAAGTTGATGAAGACCTGAAGTTGATCCTGCAACACGCGGGCGGCCAGGGCGACAGCATCATCCGGGGTGACCGCGCCATTGGTTTCCAGCGACATGGACAGCTTGTCATAGTCGGTGACCTGACCAACGCGGGTGTTTTCCACCTTGTAGGATACCTTGCGCACCGGGCTGAACACGGAGTCGACCGGGATCAGGCCGATTGGCGCATCTTCCGGACGGTTCTGGGTCGCAGGCACATAGCCCATACCATTTTCAACGGTAAATTCAATATTCAGCGACGCACCGCTGTCCAGCGTGCAGAGCGGCAGGTCGGGGTTCATGACTTCGATGTCATGGCCGGTTTCGATCATGCCAGCGGTCACTTCACAAGGACCTTCACAGGACAGGCGCATCTTCTTCGGGCCTTCGCCGTGCATACGCAGCGCCAGAGCCTTCACATTCAAAACGATGTCGGTGACATCTTCCCGCACACCCTGGATCGAGGAGAATTCGTGCAACACGCCATCGATCTGGATCGCGGTGACCGCAGCGCCCTGCAGAGAGCTGAGCAGCACGCGACGCAGGGCATTCCCCAACGTCAGGCCAAAACCACGCTCGAGCGGTTCAGCAACAACAGTCGCGATGCGACGGGCATCATAGCCCGAGGCGATTTCCAGCTTCTTCGGCTTAATCAGGGCTTGCCAGTTCTTCTGGGCGTTCGCGGTAACATCATTCATGTTGGTTCTCGCCTCACAGCTAAAGTAAAAAAGGATCCTGCCCGGTATAATGATCTAATCAGATCATTGGCGGGATCGCGGCGCGCCCCATCCCAAAATCAGGGATGGGATCGCAAGCCGAAGAATTAAACCCGACGACGCTTGCGCGGACGGCAACCATTGTGGGGAATGGGGGTGACGTCGCGGATACCGGTAATCTGGAACCCAACGGACTGCAGCGCGCGCAGCGCTGATTCACGCCCTGAACCTGGACCCTTCACATTGACTTCCAGGGTCTTGACCCCGTGGTCCTGTGCCTTGGCACCCGCATCTTCCGCCGCCATCTGTGCCGCGAAAGGGGTGGATTTCCGACTGCCCTTGAAGCCCTTGGAGCCTGCGGACGACCAGGAAATCGTATTTCCCTGCACATCGGTGATGGTGATCATCGTATTGTTGAACGTCGAATTCACATGGGCGATGCCCGCTGCGATATTCTTCCGCTCTTTACGCTTACGAACCGGAGCCTTAGCCATAGTCTATTCCGTCCTTCATTTCGCACGCGGGTACAGAAATGCCCCGCGCCGCCCTGCCAACTGGCAGACCGTATTACTTCTTCTTACCAGCGATCGCGCGGGCAGGGCCCTTGCGGGTGCGCGCATTCGTGTGGGTACGCTGACCCCGAACCGGCAGACCCTTGCGATGACGCAGGCCGCGATAGCAACCAAGATCCATCAGACGCTTGATGTTCATCGCGACTTCACGGCGCAGGTCACCCTCAACCGTATAGTCCCGATCAATCACTTCACGGATCCGGGCCAGTTCATCTTCCCCCAGCTCGTTCACGCGCTTGGTGGGGTCGATGGTGCATTTGCCCAAAATCTCAACGGATTTTGCCGGGCCAATGCCGGTAATGTAAGTCAGCGCGACCAGCACTCGCTTGTTGGTCGGGATGTTAACGCCGGCGATACGTGCCACGTCGCGTACTCCTTCAAACGTGTTTAGGAGACGTCTGCGACGTCTCCATCGATCAACTCAGATTACGATCAGATCATTTTTTTGGACTGAATTCAGTCCTCGTCGTGATCTGCCTGGACCCTATCGGTCCTAAATTCGATTCAACTGCATGGCCTGACTCGCGAAGTCGCTTATATTTCAAGCGCTTCTGGACAGTCACCCAGTAAAGCGCGCGGAGTATAGGGAAAACCGCCCGCTTGTCAACGCACCACCACCCTGAAAACATCCAGAGTTTCAGTTTTTCTTACACCATCATGACAAGGATATCGACGTCAGCCGAGAACCTTTTCAATTTGACGGGTCACTTCATCCATATCGGCCATGCCATCCACGGATTTCAGCATACCCCGATCCGCATAATACGGCAGGATTGGTGCCGTCTGTGCGTGATATGCTTCCAGCCGTGAGGTCACAGTTTCCGCATTATCATCGGCGCGACGCTTAAACTCTGTCCCGCCGCATTTATCACATATGCCAGCCTTGGCCGGCTTATGAAATGTGTCGTGATATCCCTGACCACAGGTCCCACAGGTATACCGTCCGGTGATCCGCTCTGTCAGGGCAGCGTCATCAACCTTCATTTCGATGACCGCATCCAGGGTCATGCCTTTTTCTTCCAGCATCCCGTCCAGGGCTTCGGCCTGCGCAACAGTGCGCGGGAAACCGTCCAGGATAAAACCATTCTTACAGTCCGGCTGGTCGATGCGATTGCCGATGATGCCAATCACCAAAGCATCGGACACCAATTTGCCCGCATCCATCACAGCCTTTGCTTCCTTGCCCAGGGTGCTTTCGCTTTGGACTTCGGCGCGCAACATATCACCAGTGGATAACTGAACCATCCCGCGCGATTCTTCCAGACGCTTCGCCTGGGTGCCCTTCCCTGCGCCGGGCGGACCCAGCAGAATGATGTTCATCGCTTTTTCCCCCGCAGCTTGGACTTCTTGATCAGTCCTTCATACTGATGCGCGATCAGATGGCTTTGAATCTGGGTTACCGTGTCCATCGTCACCGTGACAACAATCAACAGTGTCGTCCCGCCAAGATAGAATGGCACAGACAGCCGGGCGATCAGAATTTCTGGCAGGATACACACAATCGCCAGATAGGCAGCGCCGATAACCGTCAGGCGTGTCAGGACATAATCCAGATAATCCGCAGTGTTCTTACCAGGACGAATCCCAGGAACAAAACCACCATTGCGCTTCAGATTGTCTGCGGTGTCGGTAGGGTTGAAAACAACCGCGGTATAGAAAAACGCAAAGAACACAATCATCGTGACATACAGCGCCAGGTACAATGGCTGACCATGACCCAGATTGGCTGTCAGGAAGGACAGAATCCCGCCATCGGTGCTGGACGGGCCAGAGAAATTGGCGACCGTCAACGGCATCAAAAGGATAGAGCTGGCGAAAATCGGGGGAATAACGCCCGCCGTGTTAAGCTTCAACGGCAGGTGTGAGCTGTCGCCACCGAACATCTTATTGCCAACCTGGCGCTTGGGATATTGCACCAGGATACGCCGCTGGGCCCGTTCCACGAAAACAATGAACACAATCACGGCAACCGCCAGGATCAGTACACCCAACAACAGAGGGGTGGACAACTGACCGCTGCGGCCCAGTTCAAAGGTCGCAGCCAGGGCGGCAGGGAAACCAGCCACAATCCCGGAGAAGATAATCAAGGAAATACCGTTGCCAACGCCCCGCTGGGTGATCTGTTCGCCCAGCCACATCATAAACACGGTCCCACCCACCAGGGTGATAACCGCAGAGGCCCGGAAGAACATGCCCGGATCCACGACAGCACTGGCCCCGGTAGAGGTTTGCAGCCCTTCAAGGCCAACAGCAATCCCATAGCCCTGCACCACTGCCAGAACGACGGTCAGATAGCGGGTGTATTGGTTGATTTTCTTGCGGCCGGTCTCGCCTTCTTTCTTCAACTGCTCCAGCGTCGGAAAGACAGCGGTCAGCAACTGCATGATAATGGAGGCAGAGATATACGGCATAATACCAAGCGCGAAAATTGCCATGCGCCCGATGGCCCCGCCGGCAAAGGCATTGACCATATCCAGCACGCCGCCGCGCTGTTGTTCAAAAATGTCATTCAGGATGGTGGGATCAATGCCGGGCAGCGGGATATAGGTCCCAATCCGGTAGACGATCAGTGCGCCAAGGGTAAACCACAGTCGCTGCTTAAGCTCTGTCGCCTTCGCAATTGAGCTGAAATTGAAGTTCGCTGCCAGTTGTTCCGCGGCTGATGCCATGGGTCTGTCCCGTCCTCATCCTCTGATCACCGGGGCGCCGATCCCATTTCTTCAGGTGGCTGAAGCCTTTGGGGACACCCTGTGTGCACACACATACCGTATATACGAGCATCGTATATAGGAAATGCGCGAGCGGGGCGAAAGGACTTTATCTCGTCTCATCGCCCCGACCCGCGCGGTACCATCCGACCCTAACGGGCCAGCAGAAGTCTTACTCTGCGGCAAGCCGCGCTTCGCGTTTTTTCGCCGCATCCTTGCGACGCGCGACGCGCTTGCCTTCCTTCTTAACAACCGGGGTCGGCACAGTGACAGAGCCACCGGCTTTTTCCACCGCATCAATTGCAGTTTTAGACGCACCAGCAATGTCAAAATTGATCTTGGCGGTCAATTCACCATTGCCCAACAGGCGCACGCCATCCCGGGACTGGGTCAACAGACCGGACGCAACCAGAGCCGCCGCATCGACGGTCTTGCTGATGTCCAGCTTGCCATCATCGACCCATTTCTGAATGCGACCGATATTGACGGTGACAAAGTTCTTACGGCTGACATTGTTAAAGCCGCGTTTCGGCAGACGCCGATACAGCGGCATTTGCCCGCCTTCGAAACCATTGATCGACACGCCCGTGCGGGATTTCTGCCCCTTGACACCGCGACCACCGGTTTTGCCCTTACCGGACCCGGCACCACGGCCAACACGCATGCGGTCCTTGCGGGACCCTTCGTTGTCGACGAGTTCGTTGAGTTTCATGATACGCATCCTCAAACGCTTGCGAAAAGACGGTTGCTGGGGACAGCCCCCGGCGTTACTTGGTCTCTTCGACGATTTCCACCATGTGATGGACCTTGCGGATCATTCCGCGCACCGACGGGGTATCTTCCAACACCCGCGTGCGGCCCATCTTGTTCAGGCCCAGCCCAATCAGCGTGTCACGCTGTTCCTTGGGGCGACGGATCGGGCTACCGATCTGACGCACGGTCAGGGTTTTCTTATCAGCCATTGCTCATCGCCTCCTGGGCGCTGTTGTCAACGCCGTCATCACGACGACCGACCAGATCAGCGACCTTCAAGCCCCGACGGGACGCCACCATACGGGGCGACTGACTGTTTCTCAGCCCGTCAAAAGCAGCCTTGATCATGTTATAGGGGTTGGACGTGCCGATAGATTTGGCAACGATGTCCTGAACGCCCAGGGCCTCAAACACCGCACGGGTTGGACCCCCTGCGATAATCCCCGTTCCCGGAGGGGCTGCGCGCATCATCACACGACCGGCACCGAAATGCCCCTTGATGTCATGGTGCAATGTGCGACCTTCCCGCAACGGTACGCGGATCATCGTCTTGCGGGCCTGTTCGGTCGCCTTGCGGATCGCTTCGGGCACTTCACGCGCCTTACCTGATCCGAAGCCAACACGACCACGGCCGTCCCCGACGATTACCAACGCGGCGAAGCCAAAGCGACGCCCGCCCTTCACGACCTTGGCGACGCGATTAATCGCGACCAGCTTTTCGGTCAGATCCGGTTCGTTGCTGTCCCGGTTGCTATTGTCGCGGTCCCGATCGCGTCCGCGACCTTTACCACCACCATCTTCTCTCGGTCCTCGTGCCATATCAGCGGCTCCCGACTCTTAAAACGTCAGACCGGATTCACGCGCGGCATCCGCCAGCGCCTTCACCCGACCATGGAATTTATACCCGCCGCGATCGAAGACCACGACTTCTACACCAGCGTCTTTTGCCCGTGCCGCCAGCAATTTGCCGACTTCTGAAGCAGCTTCTACCGTTGCACCAGTCTTCAGCTTCCCCTTGAGATCTTTATCGATCGAAGACGCTGCAGCCAGGGTACGCCCTGCCTGATCGTCAATGATCTGTGCATAGATCTGTTTGGAAGAGCGGAACACCGACAACCGCGGACGCCCATTCGCAAGTTTGCGGACCTTGAAGCGGGTCCGCTCTTTACGACGCTCGAATAATTCTTTCGTCTTGAGCATTTTACCCGTTCCTTACTTCTTCTTACCTTCTTTACGAAGGATGGTCTCGTCCGAATACTTAACGCCTTTGCCTTTGTAAGGCTCTGGCGGCCGATAGGCGCGAATTTCGCTGGCAATCTGACCGACGCGCTGTTTCGAGGCGCCGGAAATGGAGATCACGTTGCTCTTATCCCCTTCCACAACAATCTTCAGATCGCTGGGGATTGGGAAGTTTACGTCGTGGCTGAAACCAAGCGACAGTTTCAGGGTCGTGCCCTGAACCGCCGCTCGATATCCCACGCCATTCACTTCAAGACGCTTCGTGAAACCATCGCTGGCCCCTTCAATCGCATTCGCGATCAAGGCACGGGTTGTACCCCAGGCCTGACGGGCGCGTTTGGTTTTCAGCAACGGGGTTACCGTGACCTTGCCGTCGTCAATTGTGACTTCAACATTGTCCAGAACCTTAACCAGCTGTTCGCCATTCTTGCCCTTGGCAGTAATGACGCCATTGGCCAGCGTTACATCTACGCCGCTGGGGATCGTTACTGGATTGATACCAATGCGTGACATCGTTCTCTCCTCCCGATCAATAAACGCGGCAAAGGATCTCGCCACCGACATTCGCTTCGCGGGCTTCGGCGTCAGACATCACACCCCGGGGGGTGGAGAGGATCTGAATGCCAAGGCCGTTGTAGAAACGGGGCAAATCCTTAATTTTTGAATAGACGCGACGGCCCGGCTTGGACACGCGCGACACTTCCCGAATGGCGGGTTCGCCATCTGAGTATTTCAATTCGATCGACAGCTCCCGGATACCCTGGCGGACTTCCGACTCAGAATAACCACGGATGAACCCTTCGCGCTTCAACACGTCCAGAACACGCATGCGCATGTTGGATGCAGGAACCGGAACCACGGCCTTGCGGGCGTGTTGACCGTTACGAATGCGGGTGAGCATATCGCCAAGCGGATCACTCATAGACATGACTTGATCCTCCTTACCAGCTTGACTTGACCACACCGGGGACAAGGCCAAGAGAGGCCATGTCGCGCAGCGCGATACGGGAAATACGGAACTTGCGGTAGAAAGCGCGCGGACGCCCCGTGATTTCGCAACGATTGCGCACACGGATCGGGCTCGCATTCTTCGGCAGGCCATCCAGCTTGATCACCGCCGCAAAACGCTCTTCTGGAGCAATTTCGCGATTATGGATCAAGGCCTTAAGCGCCTCGCGTTTTTTCGAATAACGCTTGGACAGCTTACGGCGGTGATTGTTCTTTTCAATGGAGCTTTTCTTAGCCATTGGATTTCTCTCCTCCGCCTTACGCTTTTTCGAACGGCATATTGAACTTGGTGAGCAGGCTCAAAGCCTCCTCATTCGTTCCTGCCGTCGTGCAGATGATGATATCCATGCCGCGAACGTCTTCTACCTGATCGTATTCGATCTCAGGGAAAACAATCTGCTCGCGCAGGCCCATAGCATAGTTGCCGTATCCATCGAAGCTTTTGGCACTGATACCGCGGAAATCGCGAACGCGCGGCAGCGCGATGTTGATCAAGCGGTCAAGAAATTCCCACATGCGGTCGGCGCGCAGCGTAACCTTGCAGCCAATTGCCATGCCATCACGGATTTTAAAGCCCGCGACGGATTTCTTGGCTTTGGTCGATACCGGCTTTTGCCCGGTGATCTGTGCCATTTCCGCAATTGCGTTCGTCAGCTTCTTACGGTCTGCCGACGCTTCGCCGACACCCATATTGACGACAATCTTGTCCAGCCGCGGCACCTGTAGGGCATTTTTGTACCCGAATTCCTGCAACAGGTCAGCTTTAACCTTTTCGTCGTAAAGCTGCTTCAGCCGCGGGACGTAACGATCTTCAGCCATCGCTCGTATCCCTTACCTTCCTAAAACCGTCGCCCTTAGGCGTCGATATTTTCGCCGGACCGCTTGGCAAAACGTACCTTGCGACCGTCCTCGAGAGTTTTGAAACCAACGCGAGTCGGTTCCCCTGTTTTTGGATCCTTGATCGCCAGGTTTGACAAGTCGATCATGGCTTCCTTTTCAACGATACCGCCCTGGGTCGTCTGGCTAGGGCGGGTATGGCGCTTGACCATATTCACACCCTGCACAGTGGCCCGGTTTTCTTTCGGCAGTACCGTCAGAACTTCACCTTCTTTGCCCTTATCGCGGCCCGACAGGACCACAACAGTGTCGCCTTTTTTGATCTTCGCAGCCATATCAGATCACCTCCGGCGCCAGGGAAACGATTTTCATGAACTGCTTGGCGCGCAGCTCGCGCACGACCGGGCCAAAAATACGCGTGCCGATCGGCTCTTTCGTTTTGTTGATCAGGACCGCCGCATTGGTATCGAACTTAATGGTCGATCCATCTGGGCGGGCGATCTCTTTACGGGTCCGCACGATGACGGCGCGATGAACCGCACCCTTTTTCACGCGGCCACGCGGAATGGCTTCCTTCACCGATACGACGATAATATCGCCGACCGATGCGAAGCGGCGTTTTGAACCGCCGAGCACCTTGATGCACTGGACTTTCCGGGCACCGGAATTGTCCGCTACATCGAGTGTGGTTTGCATTTGAATCATTGCACCTACTCCCGATCAGGTATCGACGTTAAGCGTCCGCGCCGACTAGCAATTCCCAAGACTTACGCTTGGAAATTGGCCGACATTCGCGGATGCGGACGTGATCGCCCACTTGCGCCGTGTTGTTTTCGTCATGCGCCATGAATTTCTTCGACAAGCGCACAAACTTTCCAAATACCGGATGCTTAACCCGGCGTTCGACCTTGACCACGATGGTCTTGTCAGTCGCGTTGGAGACCACTGTCCCCGTAAGAATGCGTTTCGGCATGAATCCGAACCTCCGTCTAAATCCGCGACCGTTAAGCCGTGGTTGCCTGCGCGGCGCGCTGGCGATCATTCATCAATGTCTTGATACGCGCGATATCGCGGCGCACCACCTGAACCCGCGCGGTATTTTCCAGCTGGCCACCGGCCGCCTGGAAACGCAGGTTGAATTGTTCCTTTTGCAACTCGGTCAGTTGCGTTTTCAATTCGTCGTCCGTCTTGGGACGCAGATCCGTGATCTTGGTCATGACTTTGCTTCCTTACCCACCAATGCGGGTGACAATTTTGCACTTAATCGGCATCTTCGCGGCCGCAAGTTCAAATGCCACTGTGGCCAATTCAGGTGCCACGCCGTCCATTTCAAACATCACACGACCTGGCTTTACGCGGCAGGCCCAGAATTCAACGGACCCCTTACCTTTACCCATCCGGACTTCGGCAGGCTTTTGCGTGACCGGCACATCCGGGAAAATGCGAATCCACACCTTACCCTGACGCCGAATATGGCGGACCAGAGCACGACGGGCGGCTTCGATCTGACGTGCGGTAACACGGCCCGGCTCCATGGCTTTCAGGCCGATCGAACCGAAGTTCAGCGCGGTTCCACCCTTGGCATTGCCATGGATGCGGCCTTTATGCTGCTTGCGGTACTTCGTGCGCTTCGGTGACAACATCGTCTTGAACCCATTTTCTTAGAGGGGCGGATCATCAGACCCAGCCCATCATGTTCGCTTTCAGTGTCCAGCCGCCCAACAGAGGCGACCCTCAATTCCGGCAAACCCTTGCCGATAGTCTTAGCGGTTTCCACCGCCGGTGCTGCCGGTGCTGGACGACGCTGTGCCGCCCTGTTCCGCCAACCGCTTGTCCTGGGCATAGGGATCATGGGCCATGATTTCGCCCTTAAAGATCCAGACCTTCACACCACAGATCCCGTAGGTCGTGGATGCTTCAGCCGTGCCATAATCGATATCCGCACGCAACGTGTGCAGCGGCACCCGACCTTCGCGGTACCATTCCGTGCGCGCGATTTCCGCGCCGCCCAAACGGCCACCACAATTGATCCGGATGCCTTCTGCGCCCATGCGCATGGCATTTTGTACCGCACGCTTCATGGCGCGACGGAAAGCAACGCGACGCTCCAGCTGCTGCGCAATGTTTTCAGCGACTAGCTTGGCATCCAATTCCGGTTTGCGGATTTCGATGATGTTCAGCGCGATGTCGCCGCCAAAGCGGGTCGACAGATCACGACGCAACTTTTCGATATCCTGACCCTTGCGACCGATCACAACACCCGGACGGGCGGTATGAATGGTTACACGGGCGCGGCCTGCCGGACGCTCAATCACCACACGGGAAATCCCGGCGGCCTGCAGCTTGTCCTGCAGATAGGCGCGCATTGCAACATCTTTATGCAACAAATCTGCATAATTCTTATCGGCGTACCAACGAGAGTCCCATGTGCGGTTGATTCCAACGCGCAGACCGACTGGATTAATTTTCTGACCCATTATGCGGCCTCCTCACGCTCACGCACCACAATGGTGAGATTGGAAAACGGCTTTTGAATTTTGCCCACGCGACCGCGCGCCCGGGGGCGCATGCGTTTCATCACGAAGGCCTTGCCGACGAATGCTTCTTTGACATACAGCCGGTCAACGTCCAGCTGGTGATTGTTTTCCGCATTGGCCACAGCCGATTCCAGAGCCTTCTTCACCGTATCCGCAATGCGGCGATGCGTGAAGGTCAAATCATGCAGTGCAGAACCGACATCTTTGCCACGGATCATCGTCGCGACCAGGTTCAGCTTTTGCGGGCTGACCCGGATCGAGTGGAGGACCGAGCGGGCTTCCGTATCGGTCAGCGTACGTTCTCTTGCCGACTTACCCATCGTTACTTCCTCTTCGCCTTTTTATCAGCCGCATGACCGTAATAGGTCCGGGTCGGCGCAAATTCACCGAATTTGTGACCGATCATCTGCTCATTCACCATGACGGGAATGAATTTCTGACCGTTGTGAACGCCGAACGTCAATCCGACGAATTGCGGCAGAATGGTGGAGCGGCGGGACCAAGTTTTGATCACCTCCTTGCGGCCTGAATCGCGAGTCTTTTCTGCCTTTTTGAGAAGGCTCAACTCCACGAAGGGCCCTTTCCATACCGAGCGTGCCATGGTCTCTACCCTTACTTCTTCGCGTTACGGCGGCGGATAATGAATTTATCCGTCGACTTGTTGGAACGGGTGCGCTTGCCTTTGGTCGGCTTGCCCCACGGGGTCACCGGATGGCGACCACCAGAGGTGCGGCCTTCACCACCACCATGCGGGTGATCGACCGGGTTCATGACAACGCCACGAACTGACGGGCGCTTGCCCAGATGACGATTACGACCTGCTTTACCCAGGTTGATGTTCTGCTGGTCCGGATTTGACACCGCACCGACGGTCGCCATGCATTCCGCACGAACGACGCGCAATTCACCAGAAGACAGCTTCAACTGAGCATAGCCCTGATCACGACCGACCAGTTGGGCATAGGTCCCAGCGGAACGGGCAATCTGACCGCCCTTGCCTGGCTTCATCTCCACATTGTGGATGATGGTCCCAATCGGCATATTGGCCATGGCCATCGCGTTACCGGGCTTCACATCGACCTTCTTACCGGCGATGATCTTGTCACCGGCCTTGAGGCGCTGCGGGGCCAGGATATAGCTCAGCTCACCGTCGTCATATTTGATCAAGGCGATGAACGCCGTGCGGTTCGGATCGTATTCCAGCCGTTCCACAGTCGCCGAAACATCATGCTTCAGGCGCTTGAAATCCACGACGCGATAGCGGCGCTTTGCCCCGCCGCCACGACGGCGCTGGGTGATGCGACCAGTATTGTTGCGTCCGCCATGCTTGTGCAGGCCTTCGGTCAGGGACTTAATCGGGTCCCCTTTGTGAAGGTCTGAGCGGTCGACCAGAACCAGGCCGCGCTGGCCTGGTGTGATCGGTTTATAGCTCTTAAGCGCCATTGCTTAACTCCTCTTTCGATCCGGTCTATCGATACGGCTTAAATGCCGGCACCGACGTCGATCGAATGCCCTTCTTCCAAACTCACCACAGCCTTTTTCCAGTCGCTGCGCATGCCCAAGCGGCCTTTAAAGCGCTTGGTCTTGCCTTTTACCAGCAACGTGTTCACGGCCTTCACCTTCACGTCGAAGATCTTTTCGATCGCCGATTTGATTTCTGGTTTGGTCGCGTCATTGGCCACTTTGAAAACAACCTGGCCATGTTCGCCAGCCAGCGTTGCCTTTTCGGTGATCACTGGTGCCAGAATGATGCGGTACATCCGCTCCATCGTTGGCGTTGATTTGTTGAAATATCTCCAGCTCATTTTAACCGTGCCTCCAGACCTTCGACGGCCGCTTTGGTCAAGACCAGCGTGTCGCGGCGCAGGATGTCGTAAACGTTGGCGCCCTGGGTCGGCAGAACATCAATATTCGGGATGTTCTGAGCAGCCAGTGCAAAATTGCGATCAAGTTCCGCACCGCCAACGATCAAGGCATTCGCCAGACCCATTGCGGCCAGTTGAGCCTTCAACAGTTTCGTCTTCGGCTCTGATGACAGCGCATCGTCCAGGATGATCAGCTTGCCAGCCGTCGCTTTGGACGACAGGGCATGCATCATGGCCAAGCGACGGACCTTTTTCGGCAGATCAATCGAATGATCCCGAGGAGTCGGTCCGAATGCGCGCCCACCACCGCGGAAATGCGGGGCCTTACCGTTACCCTGACGGGCACGACCTGTGCCCTTCTGGCGGTAGATTTTGGCGCTGTTGCCGTTGATCTCTGCCCGGTTTTTGACCTTGTGGGTCCCGGCCCGACGCTTCGCCAACTGATAGTTGACCATGCGTGCAAGGATGTCCTTGCGAGGCTCGAGCCCGAAGATGGCATCGTTCAGATCGATGTCACCAGCGGCCTTATTGTCGAGCGTGAGGATTTTGGTTTTCATTGTCCCTTACCCCTTACGCGCCGGACGGCTCGCCGTCGGTTTCAGATTCGACCGCAGGCGCTTGTGTTGCATCAGAAACCGGTGCGTCATCGGCGGCTGCCGCGACGGGGGTTTCTTCTTCAACCGGCGCATTGGTCGGCTTGAGCGACGCCGGCGACGGAGCGCCTTCCGGCAAAGCTTTTTTCACGGCATCCTTCAACAGGATCCAGGCATTCTTGGAGCCAGGAATGGCGCCCTTCACCAGGATCAAGCCACGGGTAACATCCGTTTGCACGACTTGCAGATTCTGCTTCGTGATCTGGCTGGCACCCATATGACCGGCCATTTTCTTGCCCTTGAACACCTTACCCGGATCCTGACACTGACCGGTGGAACCATGCGAGCGGTGAGAAACCGACACACCGTGGCTGGCCCGCAGACCACCGAAGTTGTGTCGCTTCATCGCGCCGGCAAAGCCTTTACCGATGGTGATCCCCGTGGCGTCGACCCATTGGCCTGCCAGGAAATGATCCGCCTGAAGCTCGTCGCCCGGTGCCAGCAGGTTTTCCGCATCAACACGGAATTCCGCCAGCTTGCGCTTCGGCTCCACGCTGGCCTTCGCGAAATGACCGCGCATGGCTTTGGTGGTGTGTTTCACCTTACGCTTGCCCAGACCCAGCTGCACCGCAGTGTAGCCATCGGTTTCCTGGGTGCGCACGGCAGTGACTTGCAGCCCGTCCATCTGCAACACGGTGACCGGCACATGGGTGCCATCTTCCGTCCAGATGCGGGTCATGCCCAATTTCTTAGCGATAACGCCGGTTCTCATCGTTCCGTCCCCCGCGTCAGAGCTTGATTTCGACGTCGACACCAGCAGCCAGGTCGAGCTTCATCAGCGCGTCCACGGTCTGTGGGGTCGGGTCCACGATGTCCAACACGCGCTTATGCGTGCGAACTTCAAACTGCTCACGGCTCTTTTTATCGATGTGCGGCGAGCGCAACACCGTGAACTTCTCAATGCGCGTCGGAAGTGGGATAGGACCCCGTACTTCTGCGCCCGTCCGCTTAGCGGTGTTACAGATCTCCTTGGTCGACTGATCGAGGACCCGGTGATCAAACGCCTTAAGGCGGATACGAATGTTCTGGCTTTCCATGCCGTTCACCCTCTGTCATCCCCGCCCGCACTCCTATGAGCCGTTTTGGGGAAGGCTTGCGGCAGTCCCCACCGTGGGGACCGCCGCTGTGTCTACTGTTATTACTTAATGATCGACGCGACGACGCCTGCACCGACGGTGCGTCCGCCTTCGCGGATAGCAAAGCGCAGACCTTCGTCCATGGCGATCGGGGCGATCAGTTCGACCTGCATCGACACGT
>PAQY01000018.1 GCA_002709955.1 Rhodospirillaceae bacterium | reverse complement strand
CCGCATCGACGGTAACATCCAGCGTGTCTGTGACGGTGCTGGTATCGCCGCTCTGCCCATCCGTTGTGGTGACCGCGACAGAGAGCGTGAAGTCCGCATCACTGTCCGCAGCAGGGGTGATGGTCAGGCCTTCCAGTTCCGCCGGTGTCAGGGTGACGGAACCATCCTGATTAACAGTTCCAGCCGACAGGGTCGCGCCTGCAGGAATATCACTGATGGTGATAGACGCACTGTCGCCATCCTGAACACCGGTGACATCAATGTTCAGCGCAATCGCTGTGTCTTCCGAACCCGCAGCATCCGCTGTAGCGACCGTTGCCGCATCGGCAACACCGGTGACCGACACAGGCAAGGTTGCTGTTGTCGTCGCAGTGTCTGATCCATCGGTGCTGGTCGCAGTGACGGTTAAATCAAAATCGTCGCTGCTATTGGCGGGCGGGGTGATCGTCAGGTTCGCCAATTGCGCAGGGGTCAGCGTCGCAACACCATCGGTGACGGTGACCGCTTCGCCATCGGCGGTGAGGACGGCACCTTCGGGAATACCGCTGATCTCAACGGACAGCGTCTCAGAGCCGTCCGTGTCGGTCAGTGAGGAACTGATATCCAGCGCTATGGCTGTATCTTCATCGCCGCTTGCTGATGATAGAGTGAGTGTGGGGGCGTCGGCCCCTGGGGTGATGTCTATTTCGAGGGTATCGCTGGTGATCGCGCGGGCCCCGCCGTCGCTTTCAACGGCGATGGCGTGAACGGTCAGGGAGAAATTTCCGCTGGCATTTTCAGCGGGGATAAGGCTGAGCCCATCCAATTCCGCTGCTGTTAAAACCCATGCGCCGGAAACCGCGTCAAAGTATCCCGCATTCAGGCTTGCCCCCTCTGGCAGGCCTGAAATTGTAATCGCAAGTGTTTCGGAACCATCCAAATCCGTCAGTGCGGCAGATATCGAAAGGGGGATAGCAACGTCTTCCAGGCCAACAACTGTTTCGCCAACCTCTAATGTTGGTGTCGATGCCTCAGTGTCCCGGACAGGCCCTCCGGAAGACCCTGGACCCGATTGGCCATTATTTGATGAATTGGATCCGTTTGACGGATCGCCATCGCGTCCGCCGAAGGGGCGGCCCGAACCATTCGCACGATCAAACCGGTCGAAGCCATCGCGACCCAACGTGCCCGATGGACCCCCCCGGATACTATCACTGCCGATTTCTTCGTTGTTGAATCGTTCCCGTTCGGCAAAATTCGTAACACTGTTTTGCGTGCTGGAATCCCCGGCGGCGGTATCAATATCTGACAAGGCATCGGCGATATTGGTGCCAATACCATATTGTTCAAGAAATTCTGGAGCCTCTATCAGGGTACCATCAATAAGTTCGATGGAGACAAGAAAGCCGTCCGTTACAGCTGGGACAAAGTCTTTGATAATGATGGTGTCTTGATCTTCAGTGACGACCACCAAATCATCGCCAAAGACCGAAATGAATTGGGCCGTTTCGGGATCAAATGAAATTCCCAACACGCCATTCGTGACGACATCGGGTGTCTGGAGGTCGACGATGGTCGCAGATTGCACGATATGCTCCGGCAACGGATTATTCGATCCGCCGGATTGCGCGATTGCCACCAATTCAACTAGATCCATTTCAGCCATTTCAGGTCCTTCATCACCGCACGTCGTTCTGACGATCAGGTGTGTTATTGCAGATACTTATAAAACCAACTGTACCAAAACAGAATGCACCACGCCTACACTAATCCCAGAAATCCACTTTTTGTTCAGTGACCTTTGTCACAGTTCAGCATAAATTCTTATAAAATTTTCGACATTTGTTGCATAATGTCCTGACACTTGTTCCGAACCTTAATGCCAAAGCAATTTTTGGTCCAATTTACGTATGTCCCATCTGGTATCCTGACTTATAGGACTGCGACGTCATCAGTTGTAGGGTCAGAAAAACCGATTGGATCAACAGGTCGAAAGGACAATGCGTGATCAGTGTCCAATGTCTGGATCACGTCTTGCCCAAAAAGAGGGGCTGTTTGTTGGCCCGCAACCTCATGATGGTTTGGTAAATATTTTTCCAGAACAGGATCCATGTCCTGGCCCAAAAGTGCACTTACCCCTAAAGTGTTTGCATCAAGGGATTCCGGGGTAAACGTGTCCACCAATGGTGCTGGTTCACCCGCCGCCAGAAGCGGGTCTGTCGCGTCTGCTTTATAAAGGCTAGAACCGAAATCAACGTTCCCGGTATCCTGCGCACCAAATCGAGTGAAATCGAGTGTTTCGTCCAACACATCAGACGGACCGTCCTGTCCGATGGCGCGCGCATCATCAATCACACCCTCCTCAATTGAGGCTGCCTCAAGAGAATACATGATGTCATTGAGCGCATCGCCGTCGCCAAATGTATCCAAAAAGTCAATGGCATCCATCGATGTTCCATCCGACAGCCTTAACCCCGTCAGCACACCTGCTTCCAGCGCACCCAGAAAATCATCGATTATCAGGAGTGAACCGTCCTGCTGGATGATGATTAAGTCACTGCCGTTCAGAAGAAGCGCTTTGATTGCTTGCTGTCCAACGGGTAGGGCTAATTGGCCAAGGGAATCCAGAGAACTGGTATCGGCAAGAATATGCGTTGCTGTATTTATCAAATGCGCGGACAAATTGGTGAAATGACCGTCGTTTGAAACAACCATATATGCTGAAGGATTGGGGGTCGCTTCAAAGGGTATGTCGGCCATGATCATTTTCCCTTCAAGTTTGGCATCGGTGCGCACTTATCTGCTGTGCCGAACATATATCACTCTGCTGGTCTTTTGATTGCGCGCTCCAGCGATCCTTTTCAGTCAATTCCTTATATAGGCTTGGTACATGCTTTTTCATACCTATAGCTGTGATAGACCCGATGTGAGTCGCTATCAACAATATTTCTGTAAAATTTTATATTTATTTTAGGAAAATTTAGCGCGTATTCATCATTAATGCTGCCTCAAGAGCGAAATAGGTTAAGACAGCATCGGCCCCGGCGCGCTTAAAACACATCAGGGTTTCCAGAATACCGCGATCCCGATCCATATATCCAAGATCAAAGGCTGTCCGTAACATGCTGTATTCACCGGAAACCTGATAGGCAAAGGTGGGCAGATGAAATTCACTCTTCACCCGCTGCAGAATATCCAGATAGGGCATGCCCGGTTTCACCATCAACATGTCGGCCCCTTCCGCGATATCCAATGCCACCTCTCTCAGGGCCTCATCGGAATTAGCGGGGTTCATCTGATAGGTCCGCTTATCCCCGATCAGGGCCGTGGATGACCCAACCGCATCCCGAAAGGGGCCATAGAAGCAGGACGCATATTTTGCTGCATAGGCCAGGATGCGAACATCGCTGCGCCCGACATCATCCAGGGCCGCACGTATGGCACCGATGCGCCCATCCATCATGTCAGACGGGGCCAATGTGTCACAGCCAGCTTCGGCCTGAACCAGGGCTTGTTTGATCAGGCTTTCAACCGTTTCATCATTCACAATCTCCCCCCCGACAATCAACCCGTCATGACCGTGGCTGGTATAGGGGTCCAGGGCCACGTCACAAACGATCATGATATTCGGGCAGGCTTCACGCACCGCGCGGGTTGCGCGACAAACCAGATTGTCCGGATTAAAGGCTTCGCTGCCCGCATCATCTCTTAAAATCGGGTCTGTATAGGGGAACAGGGCGATGGCCGGAATGCCTGCATCTTCTGCGCGTTTAACTGCATCGACAATCAGATCGACAGACAGCCGGTCCACCCCTGGCATGGATGGGACGGGTTCGCGCTTGTTCATGCCATCGCTGACAAAAAGCGGCCAGATCAGATCAGCGGGCGTAAGAGCATTCTCAGCGACCAGAGCCCGCACAGCGGCATTGGTGCGATTGCGCCGCGGGCGCACAGTAGGATAACGGCCCGGAAAAGCCATGGTAACAACTCCCCAATGGTGTAACAAAATCGGGGGCTAGGTTAGCCATGCTTTCACCGGGCCGCAATTCTCTTGGCAGAAGGTTCTGCCTTTATCCAGCCAACCCCGCAAATAAAGGGGTGTCGATCGGGGATCCATCCGATTGACGCTGTGTCCGGGCAATCACCGGCGTTGCGTTGCGAATGATGTCCAGCACAGGACAATGGGCATCGACCGTTCGTTTCAACCGGTCCAACTCTGCCTGTGATGCCGTGCTGTCCAGATCCACCTGAATATCCAGTCCCCGGAGACCGGGTCGAACACCAGGATCCAAGGCAAACAGTCCCCGCAGGTCAATATCCCCCTTTACCGAAACCGACACGCCCTTCAACGGAATTCCAAGACGATCTGCATACAGGCGATAGGTGATTTCCTGACAGGATGCGATCGCTGCCAAGATCAGTTCTATAGGGTTTGGCCCAAGATCCTGACCGCCAAGAGCTTTCGGCTCATCCACTGTCAATATGAAATCACGGGCTTCGACCTCGCTGTGCAACCCTCGGACCTGGCGGGATTGCACCTCGAAATGTGCAAGGGCTTTTCCGGGGGTGTGTCGGATGGTCTCTGCCACATGGTCAAAGACAGCCCCCAGTCCGGCTGTTTGGGGGTGTGTGTGAGTGCTTGTCATCTCAATATCCTCCTGGTCGCCGCAATCAGGCTGCTGCTTGTGCGGCATCGGCCGCAACGGCCAGGGCCTGGGTCAGGTCAGCGATGATATCGTCGATATGTTCAATCCCGATCGACAGCCGGATATAGGAGTCTGTCACCCCGGATTGATGCTGCTCTTCCAGGCTGAGCTGAGAATGGGTGGTGGTGGCTGGGTGGATTGCCAGGGACCGCGCATCACCAATATTGGCGACGTGATAGAACAGGTCCAGGGCATCAATGAAGGCCGCGCCTGCTGCTTTGCCGCCTTTGATATGGAACCCGACCAAGCCACCATATCCGCCTTTCAGATAGGTCTGGGCCCGTTTCAAATTCTCGCCATTCTGGTGATTGGGATAAATCACGCGGTCGACAAGCGGGTGTTCGTTCAGGAAATTAACGACAGCGGCGGCATTGCGGGAATGTTCCCGAATGCGGATTGGCAGGGTTTCCAGCCCTTGGATGATTTGGAACGCATTATAGGGGGACAAGGCCGCGCCCAGATCCCGCAACAGGGTGACGCGGGCCTTGATGATATAGGCAATCGGTCCCAGCGGCTTCACAGCCTCTGTCCAGACAGCCCCATGATAAGAGGGGTCAGGCTGGTTCAGATAGGGTTGGCGTTCCTTGTGGTCTTCCCAGGGGAAGGTGCCGCTGTCGACAATCGCCCCACCGATAGAGGTTCCGTGACCACCGATATACTTGGTCGTGGAATAGACAATGATGGCTGCGCCATGATCGAAGGGGCGGCACAGGACCGGGGCGGCGGTGTTATCGACAATCAACGGAATGCCCAGTTCGCGACCGATGGCAGCGACTTCTCCGATTGGGAAAACCTCCAGCTTTGGATTGGGCAATGTTTCGGCGTAATAGGCCCGGGTCTTGTCATCTGTGGCCTTCCGGAACGCTTCAGGGTCGGTTGGATCGACAAAGCGAACCTCGATCCCCTGGTCTTTCAGCGTGTTCGCAAACAGGTTCCATGTTCCGCCATAAAGGTTTGTGGAGCTTACGATATTGTCCCCAGCGCGAGCAATATTCTGAACCGCATAGGCACTCGCTGCCTGGCCGGATGCAACACCCAGTGCCGCGACGCCGCCTTCCAGGGCTGCGATGCGTTTTTCCAGCACATCCACGGTCGGGTTCATGATGCGGGTATAGATATTGCCCAATTCTTCCAGGGCGAACAGCTTTTGGGCATGTTCGGCGCTGTCGAACTGATAGGATGTTGTCTGATAGATTGGCACGGCCACTGCATTGGTGGCTGGGTCAGACCGAAAACCGGCATGCAGGGCCAGGGTTTCTGGATGTTTCGGGGTATGTGTCATCGTCGCTTTCTCCATTTTTAAGGTCGGAGCCTTAATGCTCCATAGTGGGTTTCCAGCGAGGATCTGCGCCAATCTAGGTCCCGAATGAAAGGACTTCCCTGACGTCGCTTTAGCAGTTGATGACGCGGTGCAAGCTGATCCTCAAATCACCGCGGGCGACCCTGTGCCGAATGAAAGCAGGCCGGTCGCCAAGGCGTCGATCCAAAGTGTTCTCTTGCGGGGATTTATAAATGCGGCGCTAAAGCAGAAGCGGTCAGATTTTGAACTCTCCAAGGCAACCAAGGCCCGGAAAAACAAAACCGCCGCAGCATAGCCGGGCGGTGCGATGACCAACCCTCTTTAGCTGCATTTATAAAGCGCCCGCAAGCTGAGCTTCAAATCGGCGCTGAGTAGATGCATAAGGGATGACGATTTCCGGGTCAAGCGGATAATTTAAGCACCGTCTGGAAGGATGGGCTGTGAGTGGGGTGCTTACAGCAGGTCACCCTTCGAGACGCTACGCTCCTCAGGGTGAGGGGGGTGTTTCAAAAGTTGGTCATCCCGGACTTGATCCGGGATCCAGGGCAAAAAGCGCGTTTAGTGCGTGCGGCCCTGGGCTCCCGCTTTCGCGGGAGAGACGAGCCTGAATTTGCCTTAGCGCCCTCTGCGTTTCCCCGCGCCCTCTGCGTACCCCTCTGTCGTCATCCCGGACTTGATCCGGGATCCAGGGCAAAAAGCGCGTTTGGTGCGTGCGGCCCTGGACTCCCACCTTCGCGGGAGAGACGAGCTTGTATTTGCCTTTGCGCCCTCTGCGTTTCCCCGCGCCCTTTGCGTTCCCCATTGTTGTCATCCCAGACTTGATCCGGGATCCAGGGCGGCGGGTGTGAATGGTGCGTAGGGGCAATCTGGTCTGGGATTTCATAGGTTTTGTGCAGGTCCTTATGGTTGAGCGAATTTGGGAATGATGCGATGATCGTATTCTCTTGAAATTCGTTGGATTTCGGTATGTCGACACCCTCCCCAAAGCTGGCTGCGGGTTTTTCCAATGCCGGGCATTTTCTGTTTCACTATTTCGCCGCGATGTATTTCACCATCGTTCTGGCGATTGAGCGGGATTGGCAGACGCCTTATGAGGCGCTGATGCAGCTTTGGTTTCCAGCCGCCATGTTGATCGGGTTCTGTGCCCTACCGGCGGGGCGGTTGGCGGATCGTTGGTCCAGCCCGGGCATGCTGGTGGTGATGTTTCTGGGCATGGGCTTGTCGACGATCTTGTGTGGCTTTGTCGAGACGCAAACAGCCCTGATGATCTTTCTGGGCGGGCTGGGCCTGTTTGGTGCTATTTATCACCCGGTCGGCATTCCCTGGGTGATTAAGACCAGCGAGGGCAAGACCGGCATGCGGTTGGCCTTCAATGGTATATTTGGCGGCATGGGGGCCGCCGGGGCCGCGATGCTGACCGGCTGGATCATTGAAATCTTTGGCTGGCGCGGTGCCTTTGTCATTCCAGGGGTGATCTGCCTGTCGATTGGCATTGCGATGTTCTTTGCCCTGCGCACCGGTTGGATTGCAGAAGGGGCAAAGGTTGCCGCGAACCGCACCAGCAAAGCCAGCGCAGCGGGGAATTTGAAAGCCGTCGCCCTGATGATGATCCCAATGTGCATGTTGGGGCTGATTTATAACACCGTGCAGAACATTATGCCCAAGCTGTTTGAAGAGCGCATGGTGGACCTGTTGTCCGGTCAGATCGGTCTGGTCGGGACGGCAGTTGGGGTCGTTTATGGCATTGGAGCAACGATGCAACTGGTCGGCGGGGTTCTGGCAGACCGCTATAGCCTGAAACGGGTCTATGTGCTGTTGTGGTTGCTGCAAGCGCCCCTGTTGTTTGTTCTGGCGGAATATTCCGGCATTCCGCTGGGGCTGGCGGCAATCCTGCTGGCCATGGCGGGCACGGCCATTCTGCCCGCGGAAAACATGATGCTGTCACGCTTTGCGCCGGCCAATCATCAAGGGCTGGTCTTTGGGGCGAAATTCGTGGTGTCCTTTGGCGCAGGGCCAGTGGGCCTGTATCTGATCACACAAGTGCGCCATTCGACCGGTGAGTTTACGGATCTGCTGTTGGCCTATAGCATTCTAGCCGTGCTGGTCATGCTGGTCGCCCTGCTGTTGCCACGGCTGCCGGATGAAGAAACGCCAGCGGCCCCTAAAATGACGCCAGCGGCGGCGGAATAACGATCACAGCTTGGTATCAATTGTTGTCAATGTGCCGTCTGATGCGGCGCTGCGGTAGAAGCAACTGCGATAGCCAACATGACAGCATCCGCCATCGCCCTGGGGCAATACGCGCAACAGGATGGCGTCCTGATCGCAATCGACCCGCAATTCGATGAGTTTCTGCACCTGTCCGGATGTTGCGCCCTTGTGCCAGAGCTCCTGTCGGCTGCGGGACCAGTAATGCGCCTCTCCCGTTGTCAGGGTGCGTTCTAGCGCCTGAGCATTCATATAGGCGACCATTAGTGCCTCGCCGGTATCGGCATGGACGGTGATCACCACAATCAGGCCATTGGCATCAAATTTCGGGGCCAGGCGGCTGCCGGTTTCAAGCTCTACCTTGCTCAGTCTGGCCGGGTCGGGGAAGGACATGGTTTGGGTCTCCAACAGGATTGGGAAGGTCTTGTTTACACGAAAGTACCGGGCAGGGAAAAGCTCTCCCCCCCCAGACCAGCCTTAAAATGGGCAACGCCGGGGGCTTTGTCCCAATTCAGGCCCCCAAGATCCAGATGCCGGATGCCATGATCGACTAGGGCGGGCAGGGCGCGCCACAACAGCAGATTATGGGCATGGCAGGCACGGCCCTGAGGCGATGTCCAGCCTACCTGATAGGTAGCCGCCGTCCCATGCAGGACAAAAAATACCCCCGCCAGCAGCTGATCATCCGGATCATAGGCCTGAAGGCACAGGCCGTCCTGGGCAGGCATGCTGGACAGCATCGCGCCGCTGGGTCCCGAATACCCCATTTTGGCCCGATGCGCATCATAGCGGGCGAGAAGGGGCCTTGGGTCCTCTTCTATCGCACAGCGCGTGTCGTGTGCTTCGGCGCGGCGCAATTGGTTTCGGAAATTCTGGCGCAACTGTGCGCGTAGTGTGTCTAAAGGCTGTTTCAGATCCAGCCAGGCGGTCTCATAGGCGGCCAGGACATTGTGAAATGTAGCCTCTCTCAGCAGGGCCAGTGTTGCCGGTCCATGAGGTAACTCCGGCAATACAGACAGGCGCTTCAGGCGGCCCAATGGGTAATATGATCGCACGGCCAGCAGGGCCGCAATGCGGTCTTCTGGCATAACAGGGTGGAAAAACAAGGGGCCGCGCAAGACTTGACCCAGGGTGAACAGGCCCAGCCGTTTCTGCTCAAAGACCTGCACAAGGCCAACAGGTCGACCTTTCTTGAGGATATAGGCGCGGTGCAGCCCATCGGCATCCCCCACTGCAACGCTGGCAGAGCCCCAGGACCAGCTTTGAAAGGCGGTGCTGCGGCCACAGGCCGTGATCCTGTGACGCCATGTCTCTTCATCGGGGCTTTCCCAATCCAGTTGGATCGTGCTCATCTAGCCATCTACGGAAGGGAATGGGGTATGGGTGAACAGAAGCGAAAGAAACTGGCGGGACATGCTGCCCCCGGTCCAACACAGCAACCGCGCCGGGGCAAAGGGCGCATACGCATCACCTGGCGGGCCGTGGTCCTGTTTCTGGGGGCGATGCTGATCCTCGACATCCTGCTCTATGCCGTTTTCCGATTCGGATTTGGTGCCTGTTATGGCGCATTGTGCCTGTTGGAATAAGCCATAAAGCAGAAAATCGGAAGCACCTATCCCAGTGCGGCCTCAATCGCGGCAACCGCCGTTGCTGCAGCCGCCCCATCGGGGCCCCCGGCCTGCGCCATGTCGGGGCGTCCACCGCCGCCTTTGCCGCCCATAGCCTCGGCCCCGGCACGCACCAGGGACACCGCATCAAAGCGCTGGGTCAGGTCATCGGTAACACCAACCACCAGAGAAGCCTTGCCGTCATTGACCGCGATCACCGCCACAATCCCAGAGCCTAATTGCGTTTTCAACTGATCGGCCAGGGGTTTCAGTTCTTTAGGGGAGACCCCGTCCAGAACCCGGCTGGCGAATTTGATGCCAGCGATTTCCTTGGCTTCCTGAGGGGCACCACTGCCGCCCCCACCAGCGGCCAGCTTGCGGGTCAGGTCGGAAACTTCCCGTTCCAACCGTTTGCGTTCTTCCATCAGGCTGACAATCCGGTCCGTCACATCAGCGGGGCTGACCTTCATCTGGGCAGCGATGGTTTTCACGCGGGCTTCCTGGGTCGCCAGATAGTCCAGCGCAGCTTGCCCGGTCAGGCATTCAATGCGTCGCACACCAGAAGCAACCGCGCTTTCGCTGATGATCTTGAACAGCGCGATATCCCCGGTGCGTCGCACATGGGTGCCGCCGCACAATTCAGTTGAATAGACATGGCCTGATGCATCGCCCTTGGGCGCGCCCATGGAAACGACGCGGACTTCTTCACCATATTTCTCCCCAAATAGGGCAAGGGCACCGGCCTTGATGGCCTCGTCCGGTGTCATCAGGCGGGTGGTGACGGGCGCATTCATGCGGATCTGGGCATTGACCAGACGTTCAACCTGATCAATCTCCTCCAGGCTCAAGCCCTTTGGATGGGCAAAATCGAAGCGCATCGCATCGGCATTCACCTGAGAGCCCTTTTGGGTCACATGATCGCCCAGAACCTGGCGCAATGCCTCATGGGCCAAATGGGTCACAGAATGGTTGGCACGCAACTTGGAGCGGCGCTGTCCATCGACCAGCAGTTCAAGGGCCTCCCCCCGGCGCAGGCTGCCTTCGGTCAGGGTGCCGATATGCAGCACCATGTCGCCCAGCTTCTTCTGGGTATCGGTTACGGTGAAGACGGCGCCATCTGCGGTTTTCAGGATTCCCTGATCGCCCATCTGGCCGCCGCTTTCGCCATAGAACGGGGTTTGATTGGCAATCAGGATCGCTTGATCGCCCTGTTTCAGGGTATCGACGGGTTTGCCATCCTTGACCAGGGCGGTGACCACACCCTCGGCCTTTTCTGTTTCATAGCCGAAGAATTCTGTGGCCCCCAATTGGTCGCGCAGGTCGAACCAGACGCTTTCGGTTGCGGCATCGCCAGACCCGGACCAGGCCTTGCGGGCCTTGGCCTTCTGTTCTTCCATGGCGGCGGTATATTCCGCCTCGTCCACGCTGCGGCCCTGACCGCGCAGAATGTCCTTGGTCAGGTCCAGCGGGAATCCATAGGTGTCATACAGGGTAAAGGCCACACGACCGGACAGTTCGCCCTGTTCCGGAACATCTGCCAATTCTTCATCAAGAAGTTTAAGTCCGCGATCTAACGTATTCTTAAAACGCGATTCTTCAAGTTTTAGTGTTTCTGTAATCAAGGCCTCTGCACGGCGCAATTCTTCAAAATGCCCGCCCATTTGTTTGACCAGAACCGGGACCAGGCGATGCATCAGTGGCTCTTGCGCGCCCAGCATATGGGCGTGGCGCATCCCACGGCGCATGATCCGGCGCAGCACATAGCCGCGCCCTTCATTGGACGGCAGCACGCCATCGGCGATCAGGAAGGAGGAGGCGCGCAGATGGTCTGCGATCACCTTGTGGCTTGCGCTTTGCGGTCCATCGGGATCGACGCCTGTCGCTTCTGCCACGGCCAGGATGATGGCGCGCATCAGATCGATGTCGTAATTGTTGTGCTTGCCCTGCAGCACGGCGGCGATCCGCTCCAGCCCCATGCCGGTATCGATGGAGGGTTTGGGCAGTGAGATCCGGTTGCCGGGCTCGATCTGCTCATACTGCATGAAGACCAGATTCCAGATCTCAATGAACCGGTCGCCGTCTTCGTCCGGGCTGCCGGGAGGGCCGCCTGGAATCTTATCGCCATGGTCAAAGAAGATTTCAGAGCAGGGGCCACAGGGGCCGGTATCGCCCATTTGCCAGAAATTATCCGATGTCGGGATGCGGATGATCCGGCTTTCGGGCAGGCCAGCGATTTTCTTCCACAGATCAAAGGCCTGATCGTCTTCTGAATAGACGGTGACCAGCAGCTTGTCCTTCGGCAGGCCATATTCCCGGGTCACCAGGTTCCAGGCCAGCTCGATTGCGGTATCCTTAAAATAGTCCCCAAAGGAGAAATTGCCCAGCATCTCAAAGAAGGTGTGGTGGCGCGCGGTATAGCCAACATTTTCCAGATCGTTATGCTTGCCACCGGCGCGCACGCATTTCTGGGATGTCGTGGCGCGCACATAGTCGCGATGTTCCTGGCCGGTGAAGACATTCTTGAACTGCACCATACCGGCATTGGTGAACATCAATGTCGGATCGTTCAGCGGCACCAGGGGCGAGCTGTCGATGATGCGATGGTCGTTCTGGCCGAAATAGTCCAGAAACTTTGCGCGAATGTCATTGGCACTTGCCATGGTTATCAATCCTCAAGAAAACAAACGGTTCCGACCGTTAGATGGGCTTTCCTTATATGGGCCAGAGTAAGTAGCCTTCCAACCCATACTTGTCCAGTCGATGGCTTGGGTTTCTGGAAATCTGTATCCTGTTGATGGTTCGGCAGGGGGCCCCGCTTTATGTCCATAACAGGGCGATGACCGGGGGCCCCAAACCATAGTGAATGCCCGCGACCACGCCATAGAGGATGATGGCGACGCCCAGGATTTTAAGATCATTGCGCCATTTCCCGCGGTCGGGGCGGTGCCAGGGGCCTAACGCCTTGTTGATCAGGGCTATTTGAACGATCGCCCACAGCCCCATGCCGCCGAACAGAATGACGGAGGGCAGATCGCCATTCACCAGCAGATGGGCGATTGACCATAGAATGATGGCGACCAGCATCGGATGGCGGATTTTGCTGCGCATGACACCGCGCACCCTGCCAATTTCCATCAGAAACAGCGCGATCAGCATCAGGACATTGTTCACATGCCAGACCCAGACCGGCAGGGCGTAAAGATAAACCGTGTCGGCCCGCAGATAGCCGATGATCATCAGAATAACGCTGATCGCTATGACCAGGGTGAGGGTGATCTTCACCCGTTTGGTTCCCCAGCGATCCATCAGGGCCGCCCGGTGGGTGGGCAGCACCCGCTGATACAAATGTGCCACGATCCACAGAGCCATACTGGTTATCAGCCAAACCATTTCGCAACGCCCCTCACAGTTATCGTCAATAGGGCTGGGTATAAATCATGCAAATTATATAGGGAATTGCCGTATTCTGTTTATATGCTATGCATAAATGTATGAAATGGACATCCATCACATTCGACTGGAACCTGGCCAGGGCCTTTCTGGTGACGGCGCAGGAGGGGTCATTTTCTGCGGCCAGTCGAGCACTTGGCCTGACCCAGCCGACATTGGGCCGACAGGTCGCAGCGCTGGAGCAGCATTTTGATGTGGCCCTGTTTGAGCGGACAGGCCGCCGCTTGACCTTAACGGCATCGGGTCGCGAATTATTGGACCATGTACAGGCGATGGGGGAGGCGGCGACACAAATTTCCCTGACCGCCACTGGTCATGCCCAAAGCGTTGAAGGGCATGTCTGTATCACGGCCACCGATGGTCTGGCGGCCCATCTGCTACCATCGGCCCTGAAAAAGCTGCGCCAGACAGCGCCTGGAATTACGGTTGAGATCATCGCGTCGACAAATGTGCAGGACTTGAAATATCGGGAGGCGGATATCGCCATCCGGCATGTCCGCCCGTCCCAGGGCGACCTGATCGCGAAATTCATTCGTAATGTTCCCATGCGCCTATATGCGGCGACATCCTATCTGGATCAGATCGGTCGGCCCGGCCCACAGGATGACCTGACACAGGTGTCCTTCATCGGGTACCCGCGCCGCACCATATTGGTTGACCGATTGGTGGAGGTTGGCCTGAACATGCCCTCCCTGGCCGACCACCGGGCGTTTTGCATCACCAGCGAGAATGAATCGGTGACATGGGCCATGGTTCAGAATGGTCTGGGGCTGGGGGTGATCCCGGAGGAAGTTGCAGACACAGCAGCGGGGGTCGAACGCGCCTTTCCGGACCTGGCCCCAATAGAGGTGCCGATCTGGCTGGTTGCCCATCGGGAGTTGCGCACCAATCGCCGCATACGGATTGTGTTTGATATCCTTAGCCACAGTTTGGCAGAAAAGTCTTAGGGGTAGATTTCTTTCAAGCCCAGAGCCTGCGTGTGAGCTCAAGTGTTTGTCAAAGCATGGTTGGCCTGATCCGCTGTGCTATCCTTATCGTAATAATGTGTAAGATATTGAAAATTATCTGATTTAAGAAGGATATGACTATGACGACAGCATTTGAAAAGCATGGAATGTCAACGATGCGTTGTCCGGATTGTGAACAAGTGGACCCATTGGTGTTTGATACGACACGACTGTGGTTCCATGTACCAACCCAGGACAGTTTTGATAAATTGACCAATTTGTGTGACCGCAAGGGCATTCAGATGGAAAAGCTTGATGATCGATGCATCTCCCTGACACTTTCAGGATCGGAATGTAATGCGTTTGTCGTGGCTCTGTATGGCAATATGACCCAGCACGAGTTGAAGAATGTTCGTGTTCTGACGACCGATGGAAAAGATCCCGGTGCCCTAGATATCGGCCGTGTCGTCAATGGCGATGTTTTTGTGAACCGTATCAAAGGAAGCTGGATCATCGAAAAGGTCTGTGATGGCCAAGTCGAAACCTGGTATCAGCCGATCTATGATTTTCAGGATCTCGATACGCCCTTTGGGATGGAAGCCCTGCTGCGGATGCGCGACCAGAATGGTGCGATTATTCCACCAGATTATGTGTTTCGTGTTGCTGGAGACGCAGATGTCCTGTTCTCAATCGACCTGATCGCGCGGGCAACGGCGGTGGAGACGGCTGCGAAGGCAGGGTATCAGGGTAAAATCTTCGTAAATTTTAATCCCAGCAGCGTCTATGACCCGGCCTATTGTCTGCGCACCACGGCTGCAGCCATCAATGACCTTGGGCTAAAGCCCTCTGACATCGTATTTGAAATCACCGAAACCGAACGCATCACGGACATCGATCATTTGAAAGGCATTCTGAACTTTTATCGCCGCGCCGGGTTCATGTGCGCCCTGGACGACATTGGGTCTGGCTGGTCCGGTTTGAACCTGCTGCACACATTCAACCCGGATTTCGTGAAGCTTGATATGGAGCTGATACGCGATATCGACACCGACATGTTCAAGCAATCGATTGTCAGAAACCTGATCAATATTGCCAAGGATCAAGGCATCAAAGTCATCGCCGAAGGCATTGAAACACAAGGCGAAGCAGAGTTTCTGAAGAAAACAGGGGCCGATCTGGCACAGGGATATCTGTATTCAAGACCAGCGCCGGTTGCCACCCATCAGGATAAAGCACCAGACTGGTTTCGGGCCGCGTAACAGTTTCTGGGTCAAATGTCAGTCAAACACAAAAAAGCGGCCTTCCGTTTCGGGAAGGCCGCTTTCCATTCTGTACGATAAGATCGCCGCTTAACGCTTCGAGAACTGGAAGCTCTTACGGGCTTTCGCGCGACCGTATTTCTTACGTTCAACCTTACGGCTGTCGCGGGTCAGGAAGCCTGCGGCTTTCAGCGGGCCGCGCAGGGCGGGCTCGAAATTGACCAGCGCGCGGCTGATGCCGTGACGCAGGGCGCCTGCCTGACCGGAAAGGCCGCCACCATTAACGGTGCACATCACGTCGAACTGATCCACGCGACCGGCTTCTTCAAAAGGCTGCTTCAGCACCATGCGCAGAACCGGGCGACCGAAATAGGTGACCTGATCCTTGCCGTTGACGGTGACCTTGCCAGACCCTGGTTTGATCCAGACACGGGCAATGGCGTTCTTACGACGACCGGTCGCATAGGCGCGGCCGAATTCGTCCTTTTTGGGTTCTGCCGGGGCAGCGGCTGCTTGCGCAACGGCCGCGCTGGTCACGCCAGTGGCGGTGCCCAGTTGGGACAGATCGTTCAGGGTTTGCTGTTCTTCGGCCATGATTTACTGGCTCCGCTTGTTCTTCGGGTTACGGGCTGCAAGATCCAGCACCACCGGCTGCTGTGCTTCATGCGGGTGATCGGTCCCGGCATAAACACGCAGGTTTTTCATCTGTACGCGGCCCAAGGGACCCCGTGGCACCATGCGCTCAACCGCCTTTTCGACAACCCGTTCCGGGAAGCGACCGGCCAGCAACTGACCAGCGGTGCGGCTTTTGATCCCGCCCGGATAGCCGGTGTGCCAGTAATAGGTCTTGTCCGCCAGTTTGCGACCGGTGAGTTTCACCTTTTCCGCATTGATGACGATGACATTGTCGCCGCAATCGACATGGGGGGTGTAACCCGCCTTGTGCTTGCCACGCAGAATTTTTGCGATTTCCGAAGCCATACGGCCCAGGACCATGTCCTGTGCGTCGATGACGAACCAGGTCTTTTGGACCTCCGCCGGCTTCATCGAATAAGTTTTCATCATTGCTGCCTGCCATTCTTAAGGGCCGGTCGCGCATGGGGCGCTGCCTTGGCCGTTTCGTCTGTTTCCCAACCCACGTCAGGGACGGCGGTTGATAGCCCCTGTCCGGGGGAACGTCAATGCCTGTTTTTCGGACTATATTAAAAATAATCGTTATATTTCAATAGATTAGTTTAACGGTATTATAATACCTCATAAAAAGTGACTGTTTTTGCGGAAAAAATCACATTTTGGCCCATGCAGATCATCGCGGCGGGATTGAATAGGTGCCAGTTACATGGGCACAGATATCGTCTTCGCCCTCTGCCCGGATCTCCACGCGACCAACCGCAAGGCGTTTGCCCAGCTTAATCAGGCTGACATCTGCGATCAGGTCACGCTCTGCCGGTTTGCGCAGGAAATCGATGGTCATATTGGTGGTAACCGCCAGGGCAACGGGGCCAATGGCACCCATAACCGCCACATACATCCCGAAATCTGCCAGGGCGAACATGGCCGGGCCGCTGATCGTGCCGCCGGGGCGCGTATGGCGCGTGTCATAGGGCAGCCGGATCCTGGCCGTACCGATATCAAATACCTCAACAACAAACCCATAATGGGCGGAGAAGGGGGCATCCGTCGTGAGGATGTGATCCAATTGGGCCTGGGTAAGTTTGTCCGATGGCATGTATTCAATCCCTGGGTGATGGTCTATCTCTGTTGGTAGCAACGCCACGCGACTTGAACAAGCTGCACTGATCAGGGATGCTGTCCGTCAGATTGTTTATGGTTGGGAGTGGTGGGTATGTCGACGGAAGACCCTTTGGTTCTGCGCCAGGATGACGGCGCTGTAGCAACGCTGACGTTGAACCGGCCCAAGGCTTATAATGCGCTGTCGCTTGGCCTGATGAATGCGGTGCTGGAGGCTCTGGCGGCGATCGATCAGGACCCGTCTATCGCGGTTGTCGTGTTGGAAGGGGCCGGGCGTGGCTTTTCCGGGGGGCACGATCTGAAGGAATTACAGGCCAATCCAAGTCAGGCCTTTCGCGAACAGACGTTCAAGACATGCTCCCAGATGATGTTGGCGATCACCCGTCTGCGCCAGCCGGTGATTGCGAAAGTACAGGGGATCGCGACGGCGGCCGGCTGTCAGGTGGTTGCCACCTGTGATCTGGCGATTGCGTCAGATACCGCCAAGTTTGGGACGCCTGGCGTCAATATCGGCCTGTTCTGCTCCACCCCCATGGTCGCGCTCAGTCGCGCCGTGCATCGCAAGCAGGCGATGGAGATGTTGCTGACCGGGGAGCTGATTTCTGCCGAAAAGGCCGTCTCCATCGGCTTGATCAACCGCGCCGTCCCAGAAGATGCCCTGGCAGTGGAAACCAAGGCCCTGGCCGATGTGATCGCATCCAAATCCCACAAGGTCCTCAAAACCGGCAAGGAAGCCTTTCACCGCCAGATCGAAATGTCATTGGATCAGGCCTATACCTATACCGGCGGCGTGATGGTGGAAAATATGAGTTACAGCGACAGCAAGGAAGGGATAGACGCCTTCATCAACAAACGCCCCCCGTTATGGACACATGAATGAACCGCTAGGATGCAACAGCCCTTTGGTCCAGAAAGGTCATAATCTCATCAATGGCTTCTTCACCGCCGCGTGCAGAGAACATCGCAGTCTCGAACAACTCCCGCAATACGTGATAAGATCTGTCGTTCTCAGTTAAAGAAAGAGATGCTACCTGAATTCCTGCATGCGTAGAGATGACCATGTAAAATGTGTTTACATCTTCGGGCAATTCTTGACCTACAATGACGCCGTGTTTACCGGCATTGACGAAAAATTGTGATTGCCCAAAGTTGGTTCGTTCCTCCCATACGATTTCCTGTGCAATTGTTCTTTCGATGAGGGATAGAGCGAGTCTGATCAACTGTTCTCGCACGGGTTCGGTACTCATTCTGCCATCTCCTCTTTTAGTCGGGCGACCAGGGATACAAGGGTTTGCGCATTGCTACTCAGCAACACTGGCTGGTGACTCTTTTTGAACTTGATCCGCTGAAGCTGTCTTTCCGCACTATTAAAAGCAAGCATGATTGACTTTTGATCATAGCCTCTAATTTGGGTTCTCTGACAGAGTTCATCAAGTTTGGGAAACAACAGTTTTAAATGCCCAAAATCTTGCATGGCATGGCTGAGATTGCTCTGTTGAATTGCCGTGTTAAAGCTAACAACGATTGGCAGACAGGCGTTTGCATGCACATGGATGGCTTGGCGGAGTAGTTTCGATTGAACCTTACGCTTGTTTTGACGACCATCCCACCAAAACCAAATTGCCAAAGGAACACTTATAACAGACGCCCACGACCCTATCACAGATAGAGAAAATTCGGTAATATTGTTGCTTGTCGTAGTGTCCTGAATGCTCATATGCGGAATCACCAAGCCTTACCTAAGGATGTTTTTAGTATGACCACGAATTCTCGCGAAGTCCAATTCGATCATGCCACAGACTATTATTCTGATGCCTATATCCGCGATATTCTGCGGGACAGTCAGGTCTATGCCGTGGTGGGGGCCAGCACGAATTGGAACCGGCCCAGCTATTTCGCGATGAAGTATCTGATCCAGAAAGGGTTTCGTGTCATTCCGATCAATCCGAACTCTGCCGGAGAGAGCCTTTTGGGGGAAACGGTGGTTGCCAGCCTGTCTGGCGTGGATGTGCCCATTGATGTGGTTCAGGTCTTTCGTCGATCCGACCAGGTTGCAGGTGTTATCGATGAGGCGTTGAGCCTGAAGCCGCGTCCCAAGGTGATCTGGATGCAATTGGGGGTGATCAATTATGAGGCGGCGGAAAAGGCTGAATCCGTGGGAATAAAGGTGGTGATGAATCGCTGTCCCAAGATTGAATATGCACGCCTGTCGGGGGAATTGGGCTGGAACGGCATCAATACGCGGGTGATCACGGCAAAAAAGCGGGTGATCTAGAACATCATGCGCTCGCATGAGTTCTTATAGAATGATCTAGAACATTATGCGCTAGGTCAGCAGATCATCTTTCTTCAGGCCCAGCTTGACGATCTTTTCATTCAGGGTGCGGCGACCGATGCCCAGGGCTTCGGCAACCGCATCCATGCGGCCCTTATGGGTCTTGATGGCCTGACCGATCAGCTGGCGCTCAAAGGCGGCAACAGCCTCACGCAGGGTATCGGGGACCTCGGCGGAATCGCCATCGGGTCGAATGGCTTCAACGACCGATCCCCGCCCGCGTCTGGCGGCCAGAATTCGGCGCTCTGCGGCGTGGCGCAATTCCCGCACATTGCCGGGCCAGTCATGCGCCAGCAGCGCGGCCAGATCATCCGTGCCAAGATCCGGGCGGGCGACCTCATACAGGGCGGCATATTGTTCCATGAAATAGGAAAACAGCAGCGGGATATCGGACCGGCGCTCCCGCAATGGCGGCAGGGTCAGGGTGACAGTGTTCAGCCGATACAGCAGGTCCTCCCGAAATTTGCCCCCAGCCACAGCGGCGTCCAGCTTTTCATTGGAAGCCGACAGAATTCGGATATCCGCCCGCTTCGCCACGGCGGACCCCAGGGGCGTAAATTCCCGCGTTTCCAGAATGCGCAGCAACTTGGCCTGAACCGGCAGCGGGCAAGCGCCAATTTCATCCAGAAACAGTGTGCCGGTATCGGCGCTGTCCAGAATGCCGGGAACGGAGTCAGCCTGGGCGCTGGCGGTTGTTCCAAACATGGAGGTTTCGAAAAAGGCATCTGGAATCGCTGCACAATTGACGGGAATGAAGGGGCCAGCAGACCTTGTGCTTAAATCATGCAGGGCACGGGCGACGAGTTCTTTGCCTGTTCCGGTTTCCCCCAACAGCATCACAGGAACGGCTGTTTCGCTGAGGTCCAGGACATCTTCCCGCAGGTTCTGAATGGCGGGCGCATTGCCCAATAGGACGCGATCCAATCCAGACAGACGGGCCAATCCTGCGCGCAGGCGTTGCGTGTCCAGGGTCAGGCGATGCTGTTCGGCGGCATGGCGCAGGGCGGTCAACAGGCGGCGCGGGTCAAATGGCTTTTCCAGAAAGCTATAGGCCCCATCCTGCATCGCGGAAACCGCCATGGGAATATCACCATGGGCGGAAATCAGAATGACTGGCGGCGCATGGGTGGCGGACAGATCTTTCAACAGTTCCAGGCCACTCATGCCCGGCATACGCACATCGCTTAGGATTGCATCGGGTTGAAAGGCGGGGATCAGCGGGGCCACCTGTTCGGCGCGGCTCAACGCCTGAACCTGCCATTTCGCGGCGCTTAACAGATGGGTCAGTGACTCTCGCATCGCCTTGTCGTCATCCACCACAATGACGCGATAGCCTTCTCCATCCCTTTGTGTCACGCCGCTTCTTTCTGTTCCGCCAGGGGCAGGTCCATGGCAAATAATGCGCCACCCTCCGGCTGGGATTGCGCTGTCAGCCGCCCATCATGTTCTTTAATGATCTCAGTGGATATGGCAAGGCCAAGCCCCATGCCTTCACCCGACGCGCGTGTCGTCAGGAAGGGTTCCTGCAATTGTTCCAGGGAATAGTCGCCCAATCCCTGGCCACTGTCGGCGACAGATAAGAGCGCGCGGCCCTCCTGTATGTCGATGCCGATATGGATGGCGCGATGGTTGGTGGAGTCCATGGCGGCAATTGCGTTGCGCACAAGGTTGATCAGAACTTGTTCCAAACGTAGATGATTGCCCCGCACCAGAACAGGCCGATTGGGCTGTGTCAGGGTCAATTCGATGCCCGCATTCTGAATATCCACATCCAGAAGTTCTTGTGCGCCGGTCCAGACATCGCGCAGGTCAATTTCATCCAGGCGTTCATCCGCACTGCCGGAAAATCCCGGTTTTGCAAAGAATTTCAATTGGTTGAAGATGCTTTCAATGCGTGTGACTAGGCCGTTTAACCGGTTCAGCCTGTCCCTGCGGCCATTGGGGTCATCATCAAATTCTGCGGCGGCCAGATAGTTGCGCATTGCCGCGATTGGTTGCCCCAGCTCATGGGTGACAGAGGCGGACAACTGGCCCAAGGCTGCCAATTTGCTGGCGCGGGCCAGTTCAGAGCGGGCCCGCTCCAGGCGTTGTTCTGCCATGCGGCGCTCTTCAATTTCCCGCGCCAGTTTGGCATTGGTTGCGCGCAATTGACGACTGTCGGCCTGAGACGCCTGCAGCGCGATGCGAATACGCTCTGACCGCAGGAACAGTGCGATGGTCAAAAGGATAAAGGTTATGATCGCAACCACAATGACCACCATCATGGACCGCTGCCAGATGGGTCCTTCATCGGTCAGGAAATGCAGGGTCCATCCTAGCTTTGGGATGGCGGTTGTCACATGTAAGTACTGTGCGCCGTCCAGTGTAACCGTGGAATTTCCTTTGACCGTCCAATCCAGGGGTGCCAGGGGCTCTGTCCCAAACTGTCGATTTGCGCGGATTGCCGCGCGCCGGTCTGTATCGATCTCAGTCAGGGTATGATAACGCCAGGATGCGTCTGACGACAGAACCACCACGCCGTCTGCATTGGACGCAAAGACAAACTCCCCCCCATCTTTCCAGGATTTTTCCAGATTTGACAGGCCCAGCTTGATCGCTATCACCCCCACAGGCGTTCCAATTTCGTCGCGCACAGGCTCTGCCACAAAGAAACCGGGCAGGGAGGTTGTCGCGCCAATGCCATAGAATTGCCCGCGAGAGCCGGTAAGAGCGGCCTTAAAATAGGGCCGGAAGCCATAATTCTGGTTCAGGAAGGTGACCGGCGCATCATAATTGGACGCACTGACGGTCAATCCCGTTCGATCCATCAGATAAATCGCATCCAGATCTGTCTGTGCGGCAAATCTGGACAGCCGGACGCTTAATGCCGCGCGATCGTCGCCCCGCGCCGCCTTCAAGACATGCGTATCGCGGGCCAGGACAAAGGGGAGATGTTGAAACCGCTCCAAAGCATTGACCAGGGTGCTGCGATACAGGGAGACGCGGTTCTGTGCGCGCTGTAATTCCTCATTCTTGAAATACCCATAGGCCAGGTTGAAAAGCGGAATTGCGCTGAGAACGGCCAGGATAAGCAGAATAACGATCCAGCGGCGGCGGAATGCCCCCATGTTCAGGTCAGGATGTGTGGTGGTATCCAGGCGTGTCATTCAGGATCAGGTCCAACAGGTTTGCAAAAGATCATTCTTCATTATTGCACAGATGAACTATTGCACAGAGGAGGGGC
Source organism: Rhodospirillaceae bacterium (assembly GCA_002709955.1). GTDB lineage: Bacteria > Pseudomonadota > Alphaproteobacteria > UBA8366 > Aestuariispiraceae > Pacificispira. The sequence goes on along the minus strand of PAQY01000018.1, from coordinate 117,000 downwards.
ATAAGTCAGTCTTTTGCGCAATGATAGAGGAGGGTGACCATGCCGGTTTTACAGGTGTCTGGGGATTTTGTGACGCAAGAACCTGGCTTTTATGATGAAAACGGGACGGCATTGACCTTTTTCTATTATCGCAATTGTGACCGTGCCTCTGATATCTTTCTGGACTCCGTCGGGGTGGGGGAGCAGGCCCGAAGAGAGATCAATCGATCTACATATTCCGCAACAGCAAACCTGGTGGTTGCGGATTCTGTTCCACAGAACACACCGCTGCGGTTTGAAATATCCGTGACGCGCATCGGGGGGAAATCATTCGGTTATCGCACCCGAATGCTTAATGCTGCGGATGATATATGCTATGCGACCTATGACAGTGTTGCGGTTTGTATGGATATGACGGGCCCAACGCCAATTCCGCTGCCCGACGATGTGCGCGATCAGCTTGGCAATTACATGCTATGACGACCGGCAACGATGTGCAGGTTCGCGTGTAGGCGATACCCCTTTGCTTCCCGCACGGCCTGTAGGCGGTTTAGGATATCGTCGTCCACTTTCTGTCTGTCCTGTGCGGACAATTGATCCACCACATGCCCGAATGTCATTTCCAGCGGCGCGCGCCAGAAGGGGACGTCCAGGGGGGCTAGGGGCGTGAAACTGTGCGACGTTTCCGTCACATCAACAAAGCCTGCTGACTTGAACAGTGCCGCAAGGGAGCCCGGTTCACCGAACCGGAAAATCTGGAAATGATGATCATCCGGTGGTTCGCCGGTCACGGATTCGACGGCACTGGATAACAGGGAGAACAGGGTTTGATCGTCCCGTCGTCCCCAAACCATGAACGCGGCACGCCCATCGGGCACCAGGACGCGCCTAACATCTGTCAGGGCCGTCATAGGGTCTGGCACGAACATGATGCCAAAGCGGCAGATGACGCGATTAAAACAGGAATCTCTGAATGGCAGGCGCTGCATATCGGCAGTCGTCAGGTGCAACAGGGTTCCTTTATCCCGCGCTTTCAGGGCGGTCAGCATGCCCTCAGCCAGATCCGTTGCAATCACCACCCCATCGGGGCCCGCCAGTCGCGCTTCGGTAAATGCAGGTTCCCCCACGCCAGAAGCAAGATCCAGCACATGGTCGCCCGACTTTAGCCCTGCGGCTTCCAGTAAAGGCAGATTATATCGATCCGCCATTGTGGACAGCGTGTCAGAATGATTGGCCCAAGCGGTCGCCTTGGCATCCCAATGCTGGCGGACAGACTCCAGATCAAGCGTCAAATCAGTTCAATCTTGTCGGCCATTGGCCCCTTATCGCCGGGGCGTGCCTCAAAACGGACACGTTGGTCGCTTTCCAGGGATTGAATACCAGCCCGTCCCAGAATGCGGGCAGAGACAAAGACATCCGCCCCGCCATTATCTGGCGTGACAAACCCAAACCCCTTGGAGTCATTGAAAAACTTGACCGTTCCCTCACCACTTTCCGCAGGCGGGCCCGTGGGGCGGCGGGGCGGGCGGTCCGGGCTGCCATAGCCACTGCCGAACCCACCGGCGCGTGGGCCCCCGGATGACGGTCCAGACGCTGCTGTGGACGTATCCACAGAATAGACTGTTGCGACCATCAGGCCTTTATCCCCCTGGGCAAGATCACAGACCAGCGTCGCCCCTTCCGCAATGCCATTGGCATCTTCTGGGGGCAGGACCGAGGCATGCAAAAACGCATCGCTGCCAGCCTGATCCTCCGGCACAACAAACCCAAACCCTTTGGTGGGATTGAACCACTTAACGTGAACGGTCACCCGCTCCTGTACGACTGCGGGTGGTAAACGGCTATTCATGGGAAACCTGCGCTCCTTCGCTATTCCCCGACCCCAGGAGTGTATTCTTCTGATGCCCCCACGGCCGTACGACTGACCTAACAGCTTACTCAAAAGTACAGAATAAGCCTAACCTTCGAAAATATTAGGTCATTTTGTCGCGCGCGTCTATGGCTTAAAGATTTCCGGTTGGTGATTCGCAGTAAATGAAAAACCCCGCATCACATTATTATGAAGCGGGGTCTCATCATTATAAGGCTCAGGCTTTGTATCGTCGCTTCGGATTATAGACATTTCCGAAGACGATGGGCGCTGTTGGGCCGCACCCGGACCTGGCATTCATTTGGTGACGCTGACCAGATATTCTGTGCAGCGGCCTGTTTGCCTTAGCGACGTGCGGTCAATTGATTGATTTCGCCACGGGTCAGGCCGATGTCGCGCAGCATGTCATCGGACAAGGCGTGCAACTGGTTCGCGGTCTTGCGACGTTCACGATAATCCGCAACGGCACTGGGGACGTTTTCGACAAAGGCAATGACCTGATAGGCCGCACGGGCCAGCATGTCTTTTACGGTAACGCCGCGCTGGGCTGATTCAAAAGCGGTAACGGTCATGATGGGCCACTCCTAGACTTTGTGTTCCTGCGCGCTCTCCGGGGCGCGACAGGGGAACCGAAATGGTTCGTTTGTTAGCGCCTGAAATGATCCCTAAGACCAGTCTAAGCAACTGCATAAAACAGAGGGGACATGTGCAAAAACCGAATGGCCGATACGGAACGGGATCTATGAATTTCAAGAAAAAGATAAATAATAAACTTACCTAAAAGTTTATACTTTCCCCACACAAACAAAAACCCCATCACAGATCTCTCTGGATGGGGTTTTTACTCTCAAGGCACAGTCTATAGGATGTTAATCCTTAAAGACGTGTCTGATGTTACGCTTTCACTAATTTTTCAACGTCGCCGCGGGTCAGGCCGATATCGTTCAGCATGGCATCGGATAGGCTGTTGATCTGGCGGATGGTCGCACGACGGTTCATTTCAGCCGAAATGCTGTCCATTACTGATTCAGCAAAAGAGATTACGGCGAATACGGCGTCTGCGATCATGTCTTTCAGGGAGACGCCCTGACGATTGGTGTCGACGGTAAGGATGGTCATAACGGTCACTCCCTAAAGTAAGCAGTTGTCTGTGTGCAGGGCCCTCGTGGCCGCTGCGATGACCGGGAAATGCGCCTTTTCGCGACGCAATACAAATGCAGAAATAGAGTCAGGGGGATGCAAAATCGGAATAGCGACAGGACGGTCCAAAACTATCGATTTAGCGACAGGAAATCAGCGCTGGCTGACGCCATCTTGAGATGGAAAAATTAATTATCCTATTGTTTTATATTATTAAATTGAAATTCCTACGAGACTGGCCAATAAAATACGATACGATAGAGGCATTATGAATTTTTCAGTCTATTCGCGGCAGACCCACTGCCGGAATGCCGCCCGGATCCAATTGTTGCATAGATCCGGGCGGGTTTATGAGTACCGGAATGGCATCTTTTGAATGCCACAGGGGCTTATCGTATCGTTTTTGCGTCGCCCGCCAGGCCGCCATAGGCCTTTAACATCCGCTCAAGCCAGGCCTGAATAAGATCGCTGTCTTCGAACAGAGTATGCGTTGTCACGCATCGCAGCCATTGCAGGGGGGCAAAGGCCATATGGTCGGAAAACAGGGGCGCATCGCCACCCAGATAGGATTGTTGTGACAGCATGCTGCGCACAGGGGTAAAGGCCTTGCGCAGGGCTTCAATGCGCTCGGCCGGGTCCCCGCAAATGTCTTCCAGCGGCTTTCCGAACCGGGCTTCCCGGGTTTCCCGGAAATAGGCCCGGTCCTTTTCATCCAGCAATTTCCAGACGCCAAAAACAGCCAGGGGCGCGCAGGCGGGGAAAATGACCGTATCGACCCAATGACGAATAAAGGTCACCCCCGCCAGACCCGCATCCCCGCCAAACAGGCTGGGGCGATCCGGATAGGCGTTTTCCAGATATATCGCGATGTCCCAGGAATCGATCACTGTTGTGTCATTGTCTTTGATGACAGGAACCTTGCCCTGACCGGAAAAGGCGATCTTGTCCTTTTCCGTAAAGCGCCAGGGAATGGTTTCAAAGTCCAGATTCTTATGGGCCAGCGCCATTTTCGTGCGCCAGACATTGGGACTGAACAGGATTTCGGGGTCTTTGCCACAAAGTTCATAGTGACTGATGGCCATGACTGGCGTCTCCCTTTGAGGATCGATGTGAAGTGTCCGCACGGAATGCGCGGTTTCAGAATACGCGACGCACTATACGGACCTGCCGGGAATGCGCATCCTCAAAGTATAAATTTTGTGATCACGAATTCGGCAAAGCGGCTTTGATTTCTGATCGAAGCGTTTCATCCGATGGGCGAACCGTTGAGGGGAAAGACCCCACAAGCTGGCCCTGACCATTAATCAGGTATTTGTGAAAATTCCAGCGCGGGGCTTTTTCAATACCCAATGTGGCTGCTGCCCAGACATAAAAGGGATGGGCCTGATCTCCCATTACCGCGACCTTCTGGGCAAGGGGGAAATCAATGCCATAAGTTCCTTCACAGAAGGTCTTTATTTCATCTGCGGTGCCAGGTTCCTGATTGCCAAAATCATTGCTGGGCACGCCGATGATGACCAGCCCCTGATCCTGAAATTCAGTCCATAATGCCTGTAAGCCCTTGTACTGATCTGTAAATCCACAGAAGGACGCCGTGTTGACGATTAACATGGCCTTTCCTTTATAGGTGGCCAGCGGCAGGTCACCGCCTTCGATTGCAGTGAAGGTGAAATCATGGGCTGATTTCTGCATCGTGTCTGCCTGTGCCGGAATGGGGGTGATCAGTCCAAGAATCGCTGACCATGTCGCAATGATGGCACCCGCCACCGGATATAGGAATTGATTTCGCATATACTCTTCTACGCAGTGGTATAGGGACTGGATTTGCCCATCGTGTGCCGATATCTGGCATAAGAATACCAGCTAATTGATCCAGGGGGAATTGTTGTAATAGGTTTGCAACGGGTTGGCGTTGACCTGTGCCGGTAAAGTCGGTATGACCCGCGCGTCCTGACGATAGAGGAAGGACCTGTTGGGGTGTAGCCAAGCGGTAAGGCACTGGATTCTGATTCCAGCATGCGAAGGTTCGAATCCTTCCACCCCAGCCATTTTACCCTCGCGCAGGTAATGCGCGGATATTGAGGGACAGCATGGCGAAAAAATCAACCGGTCCAGGCGGTGGTGGCAAAAGAACCAACCATAACGTCAATGATGCCCGCGGATTACAGGTTCGGGTTAAAACGGCCCGGGGGCGCAAACTGTCTTCGACCCTGTGGCTTCAGCGTCAGTTGAACGATCCCTATGTGCTGGAGGCGCAGCGCCTGGGCTATCGCGGCCGGGCTGCGTTCAAACTGGCAGAGATTGACGACAAGCATCAATTCCTGAAACCCAATGCCCGCATCGTCGATCTGGGCTGTGCGCCTGGCGGCTGGACACAGGTTGCCCTGGAACGGTGTGGGGAAACGGCCCGTATTGTTGGTATCGACCTGTTGGAATGCGACCCGATCCCCGGCGCAACCTTGTTGGTCGGTGACTTTATGGACGATGATGCGCCGGATCGACTGAAGACCGTGCTGCGCGGGCAGGCCGATATCGTCATGTCCGATATGGCGTCCAATACAACAGGACATCCCCCAACCGATCATTTGCGCGTCGTGGCATTGGTGGAAACGGCCTATCATTTTGCAGCCGAAGTCCTGGCCCCGAATGGCACCTTCATTGCGAAAGTGTTTTCCGGCGGCACGGAAAATGACCTGCTGCAGATCCTTAAGAAGGACTTTACCAAAGTCTTTCATATGAAGCCAAAATCCAGCCGCAAAGAATCCCCAGAAATGTATGTGGTTGCGGTTGGCTTCAGGCGCGAAAACGACGTGCAATAACTCTAAATTATTTCTTTAAGTTGTGATATTCTTCACCCCTGATCTAACAGATAGGGGGCTGTCATGTTGTTACAGGAAACACGCCTGCCGGGGAACCAGCAGGATGATACAAGCTTTCACCTTTCACTTGTGATGGCCGGGGCGGTTTCTGCCGGGGCCTATACCGCCGGGGTCATGGATTTCCTGATCGAAGCGCTGGACGCGATGGAGGCCGCGCGCGACGCCGGGGATCCCAACATGCCAGCCAACCACCGGGTATCGATTGATGCGGTTCTTGGGGCATCCGCCGGGGGGATTTGCAGCGCCTTGCTTCCCTCCATCGTGCGCGGATCCGTGAAGGGGGTTCGGGGACCCCTATACCAACAGGGTGCCAAACATTCTGTCTTGTACAAGGCCTGGGTTGAGAAGATCGATATGAAAGGCCTGTTGGCCGATGACGATCTGCGCGGCAACCAGCCGCTGTATTCTTTGTTAAACACGACAGGAAAAGACAGCCTGGACGGCATACGCGATGATGCGATCAATCTTCAGAAAACCCGGACGGAATATCCGAAATGGCTGCGCCAGCCCCTTCCGGTTTATCTGACCACAACGAATCTGCGCGGCACGCCCTATAGCCTTGATTTCAATGCGATTGAAGGGCGCCAACACATCATTTCCATGCACAAGGATTATGCCAGGTTTGTCTTTGGGGAAACCAATCCAGGCTGGACCGGTCACACATTTGTTGATTTCAACACCAATGGGCCAGGGTCTGGATTCAGGGATCTTGGAAATGCGGCCCTGGGGACATCCGCCTTTCCAGGGGCCCTGCGGGCGCGAAAAATCAAAACAACGAGAGAGTTTTATGAGCAGGCGATCTGGCGGGTTCCGTTAGAGAAGTGTGAAGGGGATAACTGTACCCAAGACCGTGTGATTCCGCCGTCCTTTCCAGAGGATGTTCCCAAAGACTTCGACTATTGGACGATTGATGGGGGTGTCTTAAACAATGAACCATTTGAGATGGGACGCCATTTGATTGCCGACAGTTCCGGGCGTAACGAGCGGGATCCGGTGCTTTCCACCCGTAAACTGCTGATGATCGATCCCTTTCCAAATGATTATGATCCAGACCCTCCAGAGAACGACCAAGCCACAATACCCTATGTTCTGATGCGAATGATTTCCGCATTGAAGCAACAGGCCCGGTTTAAGGCGGAAGATTTATCCATCCTTCAAAAATCGGCCAGCCGATATGCCATCGCGCCAAAGCGCTATGAATTGAATGACACGGGAAACCAGGCACTGGCGGCGCTGCCGCTTGCCTGCGGCAGTGTGGGGGCGTTTGGTGGATTTCTGGATATCAGTTTTCGTCATCATGACTATATTCTGGGCCGTATGAATGCCCAGCGATTCCTGTCGGGATGGTTTGCCGTTCCGGTCAGTCATCGATTGGTGGCGCAGAATTGGTCGCCCGCACAAATTGCCCATTGGCAGTTTGAGATTACAGATCCTGACGACAATACCAAGATCCAAAAAGTGGTGCCAATCATTCCGCTGTTCGATGGATTGGGGGATATGGACGCAATCGGACTGGACCCCAATGCCCGGATATTCACGCCCCCCTGGCCCAAAGGGTTTGAGAAACGTCTGCCGGAAATTGAGAAATGGGTCAGCAACCGTGTTCATGTCGTCGGAAAGGCCCTGATCCGGTCATCCGGGTTCGGCGTGTTCTTTCGGGCCATATTGCAGGGTGCGTTAACTCTGGTTCTGCGGAAACATGCGGTTGAGGCGATTATGAAAGCCCTTATTGAGAGTCTTGCTAAGGCCAAACTCGTGCCAGAACCCGTCGAGGAGAAGAAGACCGCGAAAGAGTCAACGAACTGGCGGGAGGGCGGTAACTAGGCTGTTGAATCGCGATAGCATCATCGCCTTGGCCTGATCTGGCGGGATCGGGGTGGGATCAAAGCGACCGGTGATTTTAACCGTTGGCGGCTTGCCCCAAAGTTTCCGGGCTTCTGATTCAGAAAAGCCTGCAATGCCTGTCGCCTCGATCCGGGCGGCATGTAGATCAGCTTTCTTGATCAGGCTTTTGATCCTGGCGGGCAGGGTCGGGGGCAGGCCAAAACGGATATGGATTGCCTGCTGCAGGCGATCTTCCATCTCCCGATAATCCAGGCCAATCGCGGTCTTGAAGGGGGAAATCATATCGCCGACAACATATTCCGATGCATCATGTAGCAGGGCTTGTAATCGATGTGTGACGCTTAGCTGGGGTTCCAGTTCTACTGCCAGGGCTTCGACCATGACACTGTGCTGGGCAACGGAAAAGGCCCATTCCCCGATTGTTTGACCGTTCCAGCGGGCAACGCGGGACAGGCCATGGGCGATGTCCTCAATTTCGACATCAACCGGGCTGGGATTCAGCAGATCCAGACGCCTGCCGCTTAACATGCGTTGCCAGGCGCGGGTGTCCTTTGGCGTCCGGCTCATGACAGATAGGGCTCCAACCAGGACAGGCCTGCCCAGCTATCCCCGCGTGGATTGTATTCACACCCGATCCACCCATCGTATCCTAACTGATCAAGCCGTTGAAATATATAAGGATAATTAACCTCTCCAGTATCAGGCTCATTTCGGCTGGGGACGCCTGCGATCTGGATATGCCCAATTTTCTGGATGTGACGCTCTATTGTCGCGATCAGATCCCCCTGCATGATCTGTCGGTGATACAGATCCAGTTGAAGCATGATATTCTGGGCCGGAACATTACCCATAATGCGGAAAGCCTGTTCTGTCTTGTTCAGGACATAGCCGGGCATGTCCCTGGTATTGATCGGTTCCAGCATCAGGGTAATGCCATGTTTGGCCGCTTGTGGCGCGATACGTCGTAAATTGCCTTCAAGCGCGGATAGATTGACCCGGTCGTCCAAAGTTGTCGGCGCGATCCCCGACATGACATGCAGTTTCTTACAGGACAGGGCGTTGGCATATGTCAGGGCCTGATGAAAGCCCCGCTCAAACTCAGCCTCGCGGCCGGGCAGGGCACCAATCCCCCGATCTCCCCGCTTCCAATCCCCGGCGGGCAGGTTGAACAAAACCTGGGTCAGGCCACTTTGTTTGCGGGCATCAGATATTTCATCGACGGGAAAGTCATAGGGGAAGAGGAACTCAACCCCCTTGAATCCAGCCTCTCGGGCGGCTTCAAACCGTTCCAGAAAGGGTAGTTCCGTGAACAGCATGGAAATATTTGCCGCAAAGCGGGGCATAGGGAATTATCATCCTTATTGCGTTATGTCACAGGCGTTTAATGGTGCGAATTGTATGGCCTTCAATGCGGATAATATGCGCCTCAACATCGCTTAAGGTCCAGACCCTTACGGCCATATCCGTCGCATTGGCATGGATCATCCTGTCACGATCCATCATCATGCCGACATGACCCGGCCAGAATATCAAATCTGTCGCCTGCACATCTGCGCGATCAATTGCGTGGCCCAATTCCGCTTCCTGCATGTCACTGTCGCGCGGGCAGGGGATGCCACAGGCTTCCAGTGCGAATTGAATCAGGGCGGAACAATCCATACCGTCGCTGGATCGACCGCCCCATAGATAGGGAACACCCAGAAACCGCATGGCCTCTGCAACCGGGTCCTGGGCTGTTTGTGAAATGGGGGCCAGATGCGCCAGGGCAACCCACTGACCGTCGGCCAGTTGCGCCCATTTTTCGGTTTGATCAATAACGGTGACCAGGGCACCGTAAGGCAATGCGGCCAGGGCGAAACGCTTTAATTCCGGTGCGGGGTATAAATGGCTGCGGATCGTGTTGACGCGGTGCGTTGGGTCCGGTGCGCCAATATTTAAGGCAGCCTGATCAATATAACCAACATACCCGTCGTGCTGGGACTTTACCCAGGCCCAGCTATCGTCCCGGTCAAAGACCAGAACAGCCTCCCCCATCAGGAACTCAGTATCACGCGGTTTTGCTGGATCCGGTGTCCGGCGGGCGGGCACGATGGGCTGACAAATCCGCGCTGGGGTGCCCGACACGTAGCGTTCAGCGGGCACAGTCCCTGCCAGCATCACATCTGCAAGATCACTGCGATATAGATTGCGTCGCGGGTCCGGTAAGGGGCGTGTCGTTTCAGCCACCAGCGCCTCAGAAGGCCTTGAATGCCAATGTCGTGAAGGTATCGCGAACGCCGGGCAATTTTTGAATCTGGTCGGTTATAAAATGCCCGACATCCATCTCTTCCGGCAAATAGCATTTCATCAGCAGGTCATATTGTCCGGATGTCGAATAAACCTCAGACACATGCTCCACTTCCTCGATGGCGGCGGCGGCGGTGGTATAGGCGACCCCAAGATCGCATTTTACCTGAACAAAGAGCGTGCGCATGGATAACTCACTTTCCTAACAATCTAGACCGACCCGGCGATAACAAGTAATGCCAGACAATACCAGAATGCCCCGCACCAGGGTTCTGGTGCAAGTGAAACCCTGTATTGGGGCCTGGATTATCGTGCGCGTAACAGGAAGGCAGGAACCTGTTCTGTCTTGCCGAAAGGCTGATCAGAAATATCCGGCAGCGGATCTTCATTCGCCTCTACGCCTGGATTGCGGGAGCGACCGCGACCGCTTTGTCTGTTTGAAGATGCGTCCTGTTTCGGCTGACTTTCCTTCGCCGGACGGTCGTTGCCCGTGCGGTCATTACTTGAGCGCCCCTGACGCGGTGCCTCAGAGGCATTATCGTCAGATTTGGCCCGGCTGCGGCCCCGTTGACCACGGGTGCGGCTGGGGGACTTGTCTTCCGGTTGCTCCTGAGAGGCAGGATCCTGAGTGTCCTGATCATCGGCATCGTCGTTGGATGATGCACTTTCGGTCTGGCTTGATGCTGTCTGATCATCAGATGTACGTTTGCCGCGGGATCTGGTCCGACGTTTCGAACGCTCTTGCGACGATGCATCATCCTGTTGTTCGGTGGATGCTTGTTTGTCGTCGCCACCCGCGTCGCTGCCCAAAGCTTCCGTGACTTCAGTAACAACCGGAATCTTCTTCCCGATCAGCTTTTCAATGCCGCCGACCAGACGCATTTCAGCATCGGTCGCCAGGGTAATTGAAATACCGGATCGACCGGCACGGCCCGTGCGACCGATGCGGTGGACATAATCTTCCGAATGGGTCGGGACGTCATAGTTGAAGACGTGGCTAACACTTGGAATGTCCAGGCCACGGGCGGCGACATCGGAACAGACAAGAACCTGGATTTCGTTATTCTTGAATTTCTCAAGCCATTCCAGGCGCTTGTACTGATCCATATCGCCATGCAATGCGCCGGACGAAATCCCAGCCTCTTCCAGGGCGCGATACAGGGTCGCGACATCGCGCTTGCGGTTACAGAAAACCAGTGCGTTGGAAATGGTTTTATCCTGCAACAGGCGATACAGAACCTTGCGCTTCTGGCGGCCATCCACCTTCAACAGGCGCTGTTCGATCGTGTCTGCGGTGCTGGCCGGGGCCGATACGGTGATTTCTTTTGGATTGCTTTGGAATTTAGAGGCCAGCTTGCGAATTTCCGGCGGCATGGTTGCGGAAAACATCAAGGTCTGGCGCAGCGGCGGCATCAGGGATACCAGCTTTTCCACATCAGGAATAAAGCCCATATCCAGCATCCGGTCGCCTTCGTCGATGACCAGGATTTTCACGTCGGTCAGGATCACCTTGCCGCGTTCGCAATGGTCCATCAGACGGCCCGGTGTCGCGATCAGCACGTCAACGCCACGGTTGATCTTGGCTTCCTGCTCACTAAACGACACGCCGCCAATCAGCAGGGCCATGTTTAATTTGCAGTATTTGCCATAGGTTTCAAAATTATCCGCAACCTGTGCCGCCAATTCGCGCGTCGGTTCCAGAATAACCGTGCGCGGCATCCGGGCGCGGCCACGACCCTGGCTTAGAATATCAATCATCGGCAGTGTGAAGGAAGCCGTCTTGCCGGTTCCCGTCTGGGCACATCCCAGAATGTCCCGATTCATCAAGACATAGGGAATCGCCTTTTCCTGGATCGGCGTCGGATGTTCATATCCTGCATCGGCGATGGCCCGCAGGAGTGCGTCACTTAATCCTAAATCTGCAAATGTTGTTGTCATGCTTTCCTTCTTCGTCGACCCTCAAAAAGGCCGGGATTTCTGCGCTTTCAGTTGCGCCGGACTATAGGCCTCGTGCTTACCCTGTCAATCTATGCCGACATCAGGGGGCCGCAATTGCCCGGCGAGTTGCCCAACTGTTGCCGGAACGCTACGTTTTCACCGATATTTGGGCTTTTTGGGAACAGGAGTGACGAAAATGCTGATGAAACGAGACCGCGCGTCGCTGTGTGTTATAGACATTCAGGAACGATTGCTTCCTGTAATGCATCAGGGCGGTGATGTGCTGAACGCCAGTTTGAAGCTGATCGAAGCTGCGCGGCGGCTCGCAATCCCGGTATTCTGCAGCGAACAATATCCAAAAGGGCTGGGGCCATCCGTTGCGCCCCTTGCAGCGGCCCTGGAACAGGAGGAGATTTTCGCAAAGACTCATTTCTCCTGTGCCGATGAACCCCTGATAACGGAGGCCCTAACACGGTCGCGGCGGCGTCAGCTGGTGCTGTGCGGGGTTGAAGCGCATGTCTGTGTCCTGCAATCCGCCCTGGGTTTTCAAAATGCCGGATATGAGGTCTTTGTCGTCGGTGACGCCATATCCAGCAGGTCACCCGACAGTGTTCAGGCAGCAAAGGCGCGGCTGTTACAGGCCGGCATTCCCGTTGTCACCCTGGAAATGGTCCTGTTTGAATGGCTGGGCCAGGCGGGAACACCGGAATTCAAAGACCTGCGCGGTCTGGTGACATGATCGAAGAATCTTATGCGAAATAGGGAGACCGTTTGAAGAAGTCGACCATCATGTCGGTTAGAATCCGTACCTTTCGGGCCGGATACTGACCTGGCGGGCGAACGACAAAGGCCCCGGCCGGGGGCGGCGGATGCTGAGGCATAACAGATACCAATGCGCCCGAGGCAATGTAATCATGAGTGATGCAGTCTGGCAGATAGGCAATGCCCAGCCCCGCCACCGCTGCGGTGGCAAGAGCCGTGCCGTTATCCGCCTTGAACCGCCCCTGTGGATTGACGGTCACAGTCTTGTCGCCATCCATCAGGTGCCACGATTCTGTGCCCTGCATCAGCGCCTCATGGTCGATTAGCGCCTGGGGTGAGTCTGGCGCTCCATGCGCCTTGATATAATCCGGGCTGGCGACAAGCTTGCCATAGATTGTGGCCACCCGTCTGGCCACCAGGTTGGAATCCTTAAGATAGCCCACCCGTATCGCGCAATCGAAACCCTCCGCGATCAGATCAACGAAGCGATCACCATAGGAGGCATGGATATGAAGCTGGGGGTGCTGATGTGCCATATCTGCCAGTACGGGAGCAAAATAATTTGCGCCGAAAGTTAGCGGCATCGCAACCCTCAATCGCCCGCGAAGCTCCCCGTCCGGCAGGATCGTTTCCTTGGCTATATCCAGTTCCGCAGTGATCCGCGCCGCGTGGTCGCGAAATGTCGTTCCCGCTTCGGTCAGCGCGGCCCCCCGCGTTGTTCGGGACAGCAGCTGCACCCCCAGTTCTGCTTCAAGTCGGAAAAGACGCCGGCTGACAATGGATTTGGAAAGTCCCAGCCGACGGGCGGCCGCTGAAACGCCCCCAGCATCAGCAACTTCCACGAACATTTCAAGATCGTCCATTTCCATTTTGCGTTCCTCATTCTGCGACACAGCTTGTCGATCATGGATGCTAGTGCCGCGAATACAGGAACGGCAATACTGATTTCGGACACTGCTGCCCCTGGTGCAGGTCTATTTGGAAAAACCAATGCCGCCCGTCGCGGCAGTTAGGAAATGAAAATGACGTTTCGCAATGGCCTGAATTCCCTTCTTCGCCCGGAAGATTCCATTCTTGTGCTGATCGATCACCAGCCGTTCCAGCTTGCCAATTTGAACAGCCATGAGCCGCAAATGGTTGTGAACAACGCCACAGGGCTGGCGAAGGCTGCAAAGGCCTATGGCGTTCCCACCATCCTGACAAGCGTGCTTGCCGTTCAGGGCGGACTGATCTTCCCTCAGATCACCGATGTGTTTCCCGATCAAGAGGTGATCGACCGGACGCTGATCAACACCTGGCAAGATCCAAACGTCGTTGATGTGGTCAAGGCAACCGGTCGGAAGCAATTGATTATCGCGGGCCTGTGGACGGAGGTCTGTGTCGCCATGCCTGCAATTCAGGCTTTGGGAGAGGGCTGGGATGTCACGGTCGTCACCGATGCGTCCGGGGGCGTTTCAGTTGAGGCGCATGACGTTGCCATCCAGCGCATGATTATGGCCGGTGCGAATATGATGACCTGGCTGGCAGTGGCATCGGAATGGCAGCGCGATTGGGCCTGGACGGACCATGTTGCTGAATTGACGGAGATCCTGAAGCATCATGCCGGTGGCAGCGGCATCGCATTCCTGTGGGAGCAGCAACTTTTGCATACCCCGATTCCAAAAGCCTGATGTAGAGGGGGGACATGGATTCTAAGCGATCGGCGAAAAATCCCGACCGATCCTGGAACCATGTCCCCTCTTTATTCAAGGTAGGAACAGCGCATCCCCCTAATTTCCAATCATCTGCTGACAATTGAAATCGCACCGATCCCGTCCTTCTGGATTAACAGGCAGAAGCAGGCGCGTTGCCAAGGCAAAGGCATCTTCAAAGGCCGTGTCCCCAGGCCTTGCGCCCGCAGGAATTGTCACCCAGACATCGCTGTATGGTTTGCCATAGCGGCAATAGGCCAGCAGGGCGGTGTTGGGATTGCCTTTCGCACTGGAAACGGCGGTTCCTTCACACAGCTTGAAAGCCAGGGCATCCGGCGCGGGCTGAAATAACACCGCAGCATGATGATCCTTGTCCCAGTTGTCCGCTGTTCTGGCGTAAAAGCGCAGGGGCGGGCCTTCATTATGTTGATCCATCGCGCTGGCCACAGATTGACCTAAATCTGGCGAGGACATACCCGCAAAACTGCCGATTGTGTCGACACTGACCCCGGTTTCGTAATGCTTGGCGATGATTTCCTGTTGGCGATACAGCGCTGCGTAACTTTGTTTGTAAACCGTGGCCCCGGTTCCAGCGCAAGACGCTAGAATCATAGCAGCACAGAGAAGTGAGACAATGCGGGAGGTCAAACGAATCACATCGATTTCCTTTCGGATTGAGCCCCCCAACAGAATACCGATCTGGGCGGTCGAATGGATCACGTCAAGGGGGAGGAAAGGGCCTAGCCCCGATCAGACGTCCAGATCATCGATAAAGCGGGCGTGATCCTGGATATATTGGAAGCGCAATTCCGGCTTTTTCCCCATCAGGGTTTCCACCAACCGCGCGGTGCGGCGGCTTTCTTCCAATTCGTCATCGCGTGTGCGGTCTGGCAATTGAACGCGCAGCAGGGTGCGACGCGCCGGGTCCATGGTGGTTTCCCGCAATTGCGCCGGAGGCATTTCGCCAAGACCCTTAAAGCGGCTGATATCAACCTTGGAATTCGGTTTGAATTCGGATTTCAGCAGCGCGTCTTTCGATACATCATCCATGGCATAGACAGATTTGCCGCCCTGGGTCAGGCGATACAGCGGCGGTTGCGCCAGGAACAGACGCCCGGATTCGATCAATCCCGCCATTTCGCGATAAAAGAATGTCATCAACAAAGAGGCGATATGCGCGCCGTCGACATCGGCATCGGTCATGATCACGACCCGTTCATAGCGCAGCTTGTCCAATTGGAAATCCGCCCGCGTGCCACAGCCCAGCGCCTGGATGATATCTTTAAGTTCCTGATTCTGCTTTAACTTATCCGCAGAGGCGGAGGCGACGTTCAGGATCTTGCCCTTCATTGGCAGGATCGCCTGGGTCTTGCGATCCCGCGCCTGTTTCGCACTGCCGCCCGCGCTGTCGCCCTCGACCAGGAAGATTTCCGTGCCTTCCGCACTTTCAGAGGAGCAATCGGCCAGCTTACCCGGCAGGCGCAGCTTGCGGGTCGGGGTTTTGCGTCGCTGTTCCTTCTGGGCCTTGCGCTTCTGGCGCTCATCCACCCGCTCCAGAATCCGCTCCAGCAGGTCATTGGCAGAGGCGGGATCTTCCGCCAGCCAATGGTCAAAACGATCCTTCAGTGCCGGTTCCACCATTTTTCCGGCATCGGCAGAGACCAGCTTTTCCTTGGTCTGACCCTGGAATTGCGGATCGGGGATGAAGACTGACAGCATGATGCTGGCTTCGCCCGTGATATCATCGCCGGTGATTTGTGTGGCGCGCTTGTTGCCAACCAATTCGCCATAGGCCCGCAAAGATTTTGCCAGGGCAGAGCGCATCGCGCTTTCATGGGTGCCACCCTGGGGCGTTGGTACGGTGTTGCAATAGGTATGACAGAAGCCGTCGCCATCGGCGGGCCAATGCATCGCCCATTCCATCTGTCCGACGCCATCGCTTGCCTTCCAGGCACCGGCAAAGGCGCGCGGTGTTACGGTGACCCGGTCGCCCAGCGTATAGGTCAGATAGTCTTTCAGGCCACCGGGGAAATGCAGCACACCCTTTGGTGGGACCTCTGATCCTTCCCGCAGCATGGAGGCAGGGCAGGACCAGCGAATCTCCACCCCTTTGAACAGATACGCCTTGGACCGCGCCATGCGATAAAGCTGTTCCGGTTCAAAGTGGATCTTGGTGCCGAAAATTTCTGTGTCCGGGGTAAAGGTGATCGTCGTGCCGCGCCGGTTCTGCGCATCGCCAACCTTTTCCAGCTTGCCCAAAGGCAGGCCGCGGCTGAAGGACTGGCGATAGACAACGCGGTCCCTGGCAACCTCAACCATCAAGCTCTGCGACAGGGCATTTACGACAGAAACCCCAACCCCATGCAGGCCACCCGATGTGGCATAGACCTTGCCGGAAAACTTGCCCCCGGAATGCAGCGTGGTCAGAATGACTTCCAGCGCGGATTTGTCTTTGTATTTCGGATGCGGATCAATCGGGATGCCACGCCCGTTGTCGCGGACCGTACAGGACCCGTCCTCGGACAGTTCCAATTCGATCCGGCTGGCGTGACCGGCCACGGCCTCATCCATGGAATTATCCAGGACTTCGGCGACCAGATGGTGATAGGCGCGCTCGTCCGTGCCCCCGATATACATGCCGGGGCGGCGGCGCACAGGCTCTAATCCCTCCAGAACTTCAATGTCCTTGGCGGAATAGTCATCTTGCTGCTTAACAGTGCTTTGGAATAGGTCGCTCATAATGTCATTATACGGGCTGGACGGGCGCTCGCAAGCTTATAGAGTGTAGCGAATGGCATTTAACCACAAGATATAGGATTTGACGATCATGAATACGGATTCCAAGCCTGCGCCACGGGGAGAATTGCAGATTCGCACAATCGCTATGCCCGCGGATACGAACCCTGCGGGTGATATTTTTGGCGGATGGGTCTTGTCCCAAATGGATGTGGCGGGCGGCATTGCTGCACGCGATTGCGCGAAAGGCCGGGTCGTCACCGTCGCGGTCGACACGATGACATTCTATCTGCCGGTTTTTGTCGGTGATGTTGTGTGCTGCTATACCACCATCTTGAAAACAGGGCGAACATCGATTTCCGTCAATATCCAGACCTGGGCCTTGCGCAGCGAAACCATGGAACGGGTGTTGGTGACGGAGGGGACTTATACCTATGTGTCCATCGATAGTGACCGCAAACCCCGCCCGATGAATTGAAATCAGGAGATCACGCATGCCCCAACCCTTGAAAATGAGCAGTGCCCAGATGGTCGCCGACGCCAAGGCGCGTATTCGCGAAGTCGATGCGCCAGAGGCGATTGAGATGGCCCAGCGCGATGATGTCGTGATCGTCGATTTGCGTGATCCCAGAGAGCGGGAGCGGGTGGGGTATATTGAAGGGGCCTTCCATTGCCCGCGCGGCATGGTGGAATTCTGGGTCGATCCAGACAGCCCTTACTTCAAGCCGATTTTTGGGGAGGATAAGACGTTTATCTTCCACTGCGCGTCCGGCTGGCGGTCTGCCATCACGGTCGCGACCTTGCAGGATATGGGCATGCAAAATGTCGCCCATATCACCGATGGCTTCACATCCTGGATCGACGCCGGCGGCCCTATTGTGGGTCCGAAGCCCAAAGAGGGATAAGCCTCACCCTGCCTTTTTCTGAGAGGCCTTGTTCAGGTAGGGGGCCAGATAGGTGCCGGTGTGGGATCTTGCGACCTTGATGATTTCTTCCGGGGTGCCCTGGGCGACGATTTCGCCGCCACGGGTGCCGCCATCGGGGCCCAGATCAATGATCCAATCGGCGCATTTGATGACTTCCAGATTGTGTTCGATCACCACGATTGTATTGCCGCTGTCGACCAGGGTTTGCAGCACTTCCAACAGTTTGCGCACGTCATGGAAATGCAGGCCCGTGGTGGGCTCGTCCAGCACATACAGGGTGCGGCCCGTTGCTTTTTTGGAGAGTTCCTTAGCCAGTTTGACCCGCTGCGCCTCGCCGCCCGATAGGGTGGTCGCCTGTTGTCCGACCTTGATATAGCCCAGACCCACGCGCTGTAGCGTGATCAGCTTGTCGCGGATGGCGGGGACGGCCTTAAAGAAATCTGCGCCCTCATCAACGGTCATGTCCAGCACATCGGCGATCGACTTGTCGCGATATTTGATTTCCAGCGTCTCGCGGTTATAGCGATGGCCGTGGCATTGGTCGCATTGCACATACACATCGGGCAGGAAGTGCATTTCGATCTTGATCATGCCATCGCCCTGACAGGCCTCACAGCGGCCGCCCTTGACGTTGAAGCTGAACCGGCCGGGCTGATAGCCCCGCGCCTTGGCTTCTGGCAGGCCGGAGAACCAGTCCCGAATGGGGGAGAAGGCCCCGGTATAGGTCGCCGGGTTGGATCGCGGCGTGCGCCCGATGGGCGATTGGTCGATATCGATGATCTTGTCCAGGAATTGCGTTCCCTCGATCTTGTTATGCAGGCCGGGATGCGCCCGTGCCCCCATCAGGCTGCGCGACAAAGCCCGCTGCATGGTTTCAATGATCAGGGTTGATTTACCCGATCCACTGACCCCGGTCACCACAGTCATGGTGCCCAGTGGGATCGTGGCATCCACCGTTTGCAGGTTGTTTTCCCTGGCACCAAAGATTTTCAGGAACTGGTTCTTATGACCCTTGCGGCGCGTTTTGGGGATCGCGATTTCCTGGGCCCCGGTCAGATATTGCGCGGTCAGGCTGTTGGGATTGGCCAGCACTTCCTGGGGTGTCCCCGCTGCCACGACATGGCCGCCATGGATACCCGCGCCCGGGCCCATATCCACCAGATAATCCGCCGCGCGAATGGCGTCTTCGTCATGTTCCACGACGATCACCGTATTGCCCAGATCCCGCAACCGCCGCAGCGTATCCAGAAGGCGATCATTGTCGCGCTGATGCAGACCGATGGAGGGTTCGTCCAGGACATACAGAACGCCCGTCAGGCCCGACCCGATTTGCGAGGCCAAACGAATGCGCTGGCTTTCCCCACCGCTCAATGTGCCGGAATTCCGGCTGAGCGCCAGATAGTCCAGGCCGACATTGTTCAGGAATCCCAATCGCTCATTAATCTCTTTTAGGATGCGATAGGCGATTTCTTTCTGCTTCTCGCTTAGTTGCTCGTTGAGGGCGGAAAACCAGGTTCCAGCCTCAGCAATCGACATTTGAGAGACTTCGCCGATATGACAGCCGCCGACCTTCACGGCCAGGGCTTCTGCCTTCAGGCGATAGCCGTTACAGGCCGGGCAGGGGGTGACGGCCTGATACTTTGCCAGCTCTTCCCGGGACCAGCTGGATTCTGTTTCCCGAAAGCGACGTTCCATATTCGGGATAACGCCTTCGAACGGCTTGGTGGTCTTGTAAGAGCGCAGGCCGTCGTCGTACCTAAACTCGATTTCCTCGTCGCCGCTACCATGCAGGATGCAGGTCGCAACCTTCTCATCCAATTCCCCAAAGGGCGTTTTCAGGGAGGCGTTGTAGTGCCGTGCAATAGCTTCCAGTGTTTGCTTGTAGTAGGGGGAGGTCGAGGTCGACCAGGGGGCAATCGCGCCTTGCCACAGAGATTTTGTCTTGTCGGGTACGATCAGTTCAACATCAAATTCCATATCCGTTCCCAGCCCGTCACAGGTCGGACAGGCACCGAAGGGATTGTTGAAGCTGAACAGGCGCGGCTCAATTTCCTCAATTGTGAAGCCGGAGACGGGGCAGGCGAATTTGGCGGAAAAGATTACCTGATCGCCATCATCAGCATTTTCCGCAAACAGCAATCCATCGGAAATCTGCAAGGCGGTTTCAATCGAATCGGCCAGGCGTGACTGAAG
The DNA here is from genome assembly GCA_002709955.1 of Rhodospirillaceae bacterium. Taxonomy (GTDB): domain Bacteria; phylum Pseudomonadota; class Alphaproteobacteria; order UBA8366; family Aestuariispiraceae; genus Pacificispira. The sequence continues at coordinate 96,755 of PAQY01000018.1, read as the reverse complement.
ATCGTCGCGCACGACAACACGGTCCACGACCACATCGATTGTGTGTTTCAACTTCTTGTCCAGGGTGGGGACTTCTTCGATCTCATAGAATTTGCCATCCACTTTCACGCGCTGGAAACCGCGCTTCTGCAATTCAGCGAATTCCTTGCGATATTCCCCTTTGCGCCCGCGCACCAGCGGGGCCAGCAGATACAGACGTTTTCCATCGCCCATATCCATGATGCGATCCACCATCTGGCTGACCGTCTGGCTTTCAATCGGCAGGCCCGTTGCCGGGGAATAGGGAATACCCACCCGCGCCCAGAGAAGGCGCATGTAGTCATAAATCTCCGTAACCGTGCCGACGGTGGAGCGGGGGTTTTTGGATGTCGTCTTCTGTTCGATGGAAATCGCCGGAGACAATCCTTCAATCAGATCCACGTCCGGTTTCTGCATCATCTCCAGGAATTGCCGCGCATAGGCAGACAGGCTTTCGACATAGCGACGCTGACCATCGGCATAGATCGTATCAAAGGCCAGAGAGGATTTACCGGACCCGCTGAGCCCCGTAATCACCACCAGTTTGTCCCGGGGCAGGTCAACATCCACGTTCTTCAGATTGTGCTCACGCGCGCCGCGCACGGAAATCGTCGTATTGGACATGGAACCCCGCTGTTGGATTTTCATCGTCGGAAGACAGGGAATATAGGCTGCCCAAGGGGGAACTTCGAGTCTTGATCTGCGATGGGGGAAATTTACTTGTTGCAGCGCGGCATAGTCTTGGTTTGACCAAATTATTTCGACAAAAGGGATGCTATTTCAGCGATCCTATGATCATCTAGGGTAAGAGTTGGTGAAAAAGTTTTCGTGAAGGAGAGAGCAATGAAGGGGCACCCAGCCGTCATTGAACAGTTAAACAAGATTTTGAAAAATGAACTGACCGCGATTAATCAGTATTTCCTGCACGCCCGCATGCTGAAAGACTGGGGCTTTAAGCGCCTGGCCGATACCGTCTATGAAGAGTCGATTGGTGAGATGAAGCATGCGGACCTGATCGTTGAACGGGTCCTGTTGCTGGATGCACTCCCCAACCTCCAGGATCTGGGGCGCTTAAGGATCGGCCAGACAGTGCCGGAAATGCTGGAAAGTGACCTGGGACTGGAAATGGCGAATCAGACCGACCTGAAGGCCGCCATTGTCGTGTGTGAAAAGAATCAGGATTATGTTACCCGTATCATTTTCAGCAAAATCCTGGATGATACCGAAGAACATATCGACTGGTTGGAAACACAACAGCATCTGATCGACCAGACAGGCCTGCAGAACTATCTTCAGGAACAGATGTTCGACAATTCCTGACCGTTTCAGGCCGGTGATCGGTCGCTGTCAGTCTCAGTGTTTTGAGGCTCAGTGTTTTGAGGCTCAGTGTTTTGACGGTGTTTTATCAGAAGCCGCGTGCGGTGTTTTCGCGCGCGCATTCTTTTTGTCTGATGAATCAGCAGCCTCGGCATGGTCCTTGGACAGTTTTGCTGCCAGTGAAACCCATGTACTCATGGATTTGACCAAAAACATCCGATCACTCCGCCGCGATCAGCATGCGTGATTTACAACGGTGGTCGAAAATCATTTCTTCGATGGTTTCCGCACATTGCCCACATTGCGGCGCAACGCCCAGGGCCTCATACACGGCATCCGGATCGCCGTGACCATCATTGATGGCCTTGGACACGCATTTATCACCGATCGCGTTGCACACACACACAAACATCATTCGTCCTTTCACACATCGCGTATAAGAAAGATGATGATGTTAAGAATGATTGTCAATCGCATATTTTGGAATATTTTCTGTGTTCTGGGGCAAAGATGAACCGCAGAGGGCGCAGAGAAGGCGCGAAGGACGCAGGGGGGATGGCGTGTTATGGAATACATTCCGCCCCACTCTCATCCTGAGGAGGCGCGGCAGCGCTGTCTCGAAGGATGCGCGGTAAGTTCGGTGCTTACAGAAAGACCCCCTTCGAGACGCGACGCTCCTCAGGGTGAGGGGGCATTTGTCTTGAAATACCGTCATCCCGGACTTGGTCCGGGATCCAGGGCAGCAAGCGCATTTGGTGCGTACGGCCCTGGACTCCCGCCTTCGCGGGAGAGACGAGCCAGTGATTGCCTTAGCGCCCTCTGCGTTCCGCTTTTTGTCGTGCTTAATGGCTTCAGCCCGACTTCAAATTCCCGATCGCGGCGTCTCTTTCGAAGAGGTATAGCAACAGGCGCAAGTTTTTGCCGCGTGGGCCGTTCAGGTCGGGATCGGTTTCCAGGATCAGGCGGGCATCGTCATGGGCGATGCGCATCAGGTCGCCATGCAGGGCGATGTCGGCCAGCCGGAATTCGGGCAGGCCGCTTTGTTTGGTGCCCAGGATTTCGCCGGCCCCGCGCAGTTCCAAGTCTTTTTCAGCGATCACAAAGCCATCGTCGGTTTCAGACAGGGTGCGCAGGCGCTCTTTCGCGGTTTCGGTCATGTGTTCTGCGCGCAATAAAATACAGGTGGATGCGTCAGCACCCCGCCCGATGCGCCCGCGCAATTGATGTAATTGCGCCAGGCCGAAGCGTTCTGCCTGCTCAATGATCATGACAGAGGCGGCAGGCACATTCACGCCAACTTCAATCACTGTGGTTGCCACCAGAATATCGGCGGGCCCCTCGATAAACCGCGCCATGGCGGCGTCTTTCTCTTTGCCTTTCATGCGGCCATGTACCAGCGATACGCGGGTTTCGCCAAAACTGTGGCACAGATCGGCATAGCGCCCTTCGGCATTGGCCAGATCACTGGTTTCAGACTCTTCGACCAGGGGACAGACCCAATAGACCTTTGCCCCTTCTGCCAATTTCCGGCGCAGGCCATCGACCACATCGGGCAGGCGGTTATTGGCAATGACAACGGTTTTAATGGGAATGCGCCCCGGCGGCTTATCGGTCAGGCGCGACGAATCCAGGTCGCCATAGGCCGTCATGGTCAGAGTGCGGGGAATTGGAGTTGCGGTCATCACCAGCATATCGGTTCGGATACCTTTGCCGCCCAATGTCAGGCGTTGATGGACGCCAAAACGATGCTGTTCATCGATCACCGCCAGTTTCAGGTCGCGAAAGGTGACTTCTTCCTGAAACAGTGCATGGGTGCCGATTGCCAATGCGGCGCGCCCTTCTGCGATGGCCGCCAGAATTTCCTTTCGCGCCGCGCCCTTATCCCGCCCGGTCAAGACGACGCATTTCAGGCCCAGCTTGGCCACAATCGGCGCAATCGTCTCAAAATGCTGTCGCGCCAGGATTTCAGTGGGGGCCATCAGGGCGGCCTGGCCGCCACATTCCACGGCGTTCAACATCGCCATCAGGGCGACGACCGTCTTGCCGCTGCCAACATCCCCTTGCAACAGGCGTAGCATGCGTTGCGGTGATTCCATATCTGCAAAAATTTCAGACAGGGCGGTTTCCTGGCTTAAGGTCAGGGTAAAGGGCAGGGCCTTTCGGGCGGCCTCTCGCAGGGTTCCATCCCCTTTCAGCGATTGCCCGCCCTGGCGTTTTGCATTGCGCCGCACGACCGTCAGGGCCAATTGATTGGCCAGCAATTCATCATAGGCCAGCCGTTGACGCATCTTGGTAAGCGGCGACAGATCGCCACTGTTGCCTGGCATATGCGCCTGCATCAGGGCGTCGCGCCAGGGCAGCCATCCTTCGCGCTTGCGATGTTCCGCATTCAGCCATTCGGGCAGATCTGGTGCGCGGCTGAGCGCTGCTGCGATTGCTTTTGACAGGACCTTTGGCGTAATCCCGGCGGTCAGCGGATAGACAGGTTCAATATCGGGTATCTCATCGGCCTTATCCAGCGGTTGGATATGATCGGGATGGGCCATCTGTTTGATGCCCAGATACAGATCCAACCGCCCGGAAATCAGGCGTTCCTCTCCCTGTGGCAGGATTTGTTCCAGATATTTCTTATCGCCGCGAAAGAAGGTCAGGATCAGGGGCCCGGTCACGTCCGAACAGTGTATGCGATAGGGGCGGCGCTTGTCGGAGGGTGCTTCGTGTTTCCCGACATGTACCTGCAAGGTAACGATTTTCCCCGGCTGTGCGTCTGCGACCGAGGGGCGGTCACGGCGATCAATCACCTCGCGGGGCAGATGCCATAACAGGTCCACGACATGGGCGCCTGCTGCTTTTTCCAACAGCAGGGCGATGCGCGGGCCAACGCCTTTCAGGCTGTTTAGCGTCGCAAACAGGGGGAACAGAATTTCCGGGCGCATACCGATCAACTTTAGAAACGGGCTTTGTCGAGGCAGTCTATCGCCTTCGTCGCCCCGCGAAAACCGCGCTGAGGAACAAAAATTTCTGTGCCGGGGTTTGCCGTGATCGCAATAGGGCTGTAAAAGCCTCAACCATGCGCTAAGTCCTATTGCACAAAACGCAAACTGATTTGTACTCCTGAAGGTGGACCGTCACCATGCTTTCCGTGAATGATAATAGAATTCCCGCTGATATTCGCCGCAAGAAATTGCGGTTTCGCGCCTGGCATCGCGGGATGAAGGAAATGGATATCATCCTGGGAAACTTTGCGGATAAACGCCTGGATCAGTTCGATGAGTCCCAATTGGACGTGTTCGAGGCCCTGTTGCACATCCCCGATCAGGTCCTTTATTCCATGCTGGTCCATGGGGCTGAAATTCCGCCACAGGTTAATGGTCCTATTTTCCAGGATATTTTTCAATTCGCCAAAGATCCATTGGGGTCCCCTTGATATCATTTCGTCCCTTCCTGGAGGGGCTGGGTAAGACGGAGATTGCGGGCGCACCGGAAGGTGTCGATACGCTGATCCTGGCCCAGGCCGCCACCGAATTTGAAAAGCCGATCCTGGTTGTGATGCGGGACGAAACCCGTATGCGGGCGGCTGCGGATCGGTTGAGCTTTATTGCGCCGGACCTGCGCCAGATCCTGCTGCCTGCCTGGGATTGCCTGCCGTATGATCGGGTATCGCCCAATGCGCAAAGCGTCGCGGGGCGGCTGGAGGCTTTGTCTGCCCTGGCGGCGGGCATTGATGGTGCGGCGATCGTTCTGACCACGATTGCGTCTGTTTTACAGAAGGTCCCACCTGCAAAATCCTTCCGGGACGCCACCCTGGTGGCAAAGCCAGGCACCCGCTTTCCGGTTGAAACGATGCAGGCCTTTTACGAGCGCAATGGCTATCGCCGCGCAACGACGGTGCGCGAACCCGGTGAATATGCGATCCGGGGCGGGATTGTCGATGTCTTCCCACCGGGAGAGGCCGATCCGCTGCGCCTTGATTTCTTTGGGGATGAGTTGGAGACGATCCGGCGGTTCGACGCCATGAATCAGCGCACATTGGGGGAAGCGACCCAGATGATTCTGCGCCCGGTCAGCGAAATCATGCTGGACCGGGAGCATATTGACCGCTTCCGCCAAGCCTATCGCATGTTGTTTGGCGGCGATGCCAGTGGCGATCTGATGTTCGATGCGGTCAGCGAAGGGCGCAGGTCCCCCGGCGTCGAACATTGGCTGCCACTGTTCCATGATCATATGGAAACCATTCCAGACTGGTTGCCCGATTCCCCGATATTCCTGGATGCCCAGGGAGAAGAGGCAATCGAGGCGCGGATTGAGACGATCCGCGATCACTATGCCGCGCGCAAGGAAGAAGAATCGATCCGATCCAAGCGCCGCAGCCCGGATGAGGATGGGGCGGCCCCCTATAAGCCGATCCCGCCCGATATGTTGTATTTCACACAGCATGGCTGGGGGGAGCGGTTGGGTCTGGCGCAGGTCTTCACCTTCAATCCCTATCCCAAACCCGATACCGGGCAGGAGGCAACGCTGGATGCCGCTGGAATAAGGGTGCCGGATTTTGCCGTTGCCCGGAAATCGCCCGATATCGACCTGTTTGAGGCCGTCGCCCAGCGTATTGCCGAGGCGGCGACAAAGCGCACCCTGATTGCGGCATCGGGGGAGGGCGCGCGGGAACGCCTGAAACTGTTGATCCGCGAAGGGGGCGTTGCCGACCTGAGTGATGCGAAGAGCTGGTCGGATTTAGATTCTCTATCCCCTGGAAAGGCCGCGATTGGCCTGATGCCGTTGGATGCGGGCTTTGAGACGGATACGGTTCAGGTGCTCAGTGAGCCTGATATTCTGGGAGAACGTCTGGCCCGTCCGGCCCGCCGCCGCCGCAAGGGGGAGGAATTCATCTCCGAATTGTCGGCCATTGAGACTGGGGATCTGGTCGTCCATGTCGAACATGGCATCGGGCGCTATGACGGGCTGGAGACGCTGCGTGTTGATGGTGCGCCCCATGATTGCCTGCGCATTTTGTATGCGGGCGATGATCGATTGTTCCTGCCGGTCGAGAATCTGGAAGTGCTGTCGCGCTATGGCTCAGAAGATTCAGGGGTTCAACTGGACAAGCTGGGCGGGGCCGCCTGGCAGGCCCGAAAGGCGCGACTGAAAGAACGGGTTCGGGAAATCGCCGAGTCGCTGATGAAAATCGCGGCGGAGCGGGCCTTGCGCAAGGGCGATCCTGTTGTCCCGCAGGAAGGGGCGTATGATGAATTCTGCGCGCGCTTCCCCTTCACCGAAACTGAAGACCAATTGCGCGCCATTCAAGACGTGTTTGAAGATCTGGGGTCCGGCAAGCCAATGGACCGTCTGGTCTGTGGGGATGTCGGTTTTGGCAAAACAGAGGTTGGGCTGCGGGCGGCCTTCCTGGTTGCCCTGTCCGGCAAGCAGGTCGCTGTCGTCGTCCCCACGACCCTGTTGGCCCGCCAGCATTTTCGCAATTTCAAGGAACGCTTTGAAGGCCTGCCGGTCCGGGTGCGCCAATTGTCCCGCCTGGTGACGGGTAAAGAGGCGGAGGGCGTAAAGGAAGGTCTGGCCGATGGCACAATCGATATCGTCGTTGGCACCCATGCCCTGTTGGCGAAATCCATCAAAATCCGTGATCTGGGCCTGTTGATCGTTGATGAGGAACAGCATTTCGGCGTGCAGCAAAAGGAACGCATGAAGCAGTTGCGCGCCAATGTTCATGTGCTGACCTTGACTGCGACACCAATCCCGCGGACCTTACAGATGGCCCTGGCCGGGGTGCGCGAGATGTCAATCATTGCCAGCCCGCCGGTGGATCGTCTGGCGGTTCGAACCTTCGTTCTGCCCTATGATCCCGTTGTCCTGAGGGAAGCCATCCGCAGAGAACGATATCGCGGCGGTCAGATATTCTATGTCTGCCCAAGACTGGCCGATATGGACCGCGTGCGGGAGCGTATTCGCGAATTATCCCCTGATTCCAATGTTGCTATGGCCCATGGCCGTATGGCCGCGCGCGAATTGGAAGAGGTCATGACAGACTTCGTTGGCGGCAAATACGATATTCTGCTGTCCACCAATATCGTGGAAAGTGGGTTGGATATTCCCAATGCCAACACGATGATCATTCACCGGGCCGATATGTTCGGCCTGGCACAATTGTATCAATTGCGTGGGCGCATCGGGCGCGGCAAACAGCGGGCTTATTGCTATCTGACCCTGCCGCCGGGCAAGGTCCTGACCGAAACCGCCCGCAAGCGACTGGATGTTATGCAGACGCTCGATAGCTTGGGGGCGGGCTTCACATTGGCCAGCCATGATCTGGATATTCGTGGTGCCGGTAATCTGGTGGGCGAAGAACAGTCGGGCCATATCAAGGAAGTCGGGGTGGAACTGTACCAGCGGATGCTGGAAGAGGCCGTCGCCGCCGCCCGCGATCATGTCGCTGCAGAAGAGATTGAAGAGACCTGGACGCCGACCATCAATGTCGGCATTGCCGTGTTGATCCCAGAGAAATATGTCCCGGACCTGTCGGTGCGCCTGGGCCTGTATCGCCGCCTGTCCGACCTGAAAGACACGCGGGAGATTGATCGCTTTGCTGTGGAGATGGTGGACCGCTTTGGCCCCATGCCGGAAGAAGTCGCCAATCTGTTGCAGATCGTGGCAATTAAGCAGGCCTGCAAGGCAGCGGGGATTTCCAAGGTGGATGCCGGGCCGAAGGGGGCGCTGATTTCCTTCCGCAATGATGATTTTGCCAATCCGGGCGGCCTGATCGGCTTTATTCAGAAAATGGCGGGGGTGGCAAAACTGCGCCCAGACCATAAAATGGTGATCATGCGGGCGTGGAGTGATTCAGACCGGCGTTTGTCGGGCGTGCGTAAAATCGCAGAGGCCCTGGCCCGGGTTGCCGTTTAAGCCTGATCGGAAAAGCGAGGGCTGTCTTTGGCTGTAAAGGCACAGCGGCGCAGGACATCCCAATAGGTGCTGAACCAATGTCCCTGCGTCTTGGCAATCCAATAGTCCCGATTGCGATAATAGGTTCCAGGGATCTCGTACCAGGACAGGGACGGGTGCGTGTGGTGAACGATATGAAAGTTATTGTTCAGAAACAGCAGTTGCATTAGCGGCCCGGATTCAACAATGGCACAGCGCGCATCCTGATTGTCGGCTTGCCGGTGTTCCGTGAAGGATCGCACCAAGCCCAGGGACAGGCCACCATACAGGCCAAACGCCACCTGCCAGACCGGCAGGGCGCAGAAGTCGAATAGCCAATAGGCCAGGGCCAGATTGTTGATGATCAGGATGATCCATGCACCGATGTAACGGGAATCCCCAGACGCATAGCGGCGGATTTCCGATATCCAGAAGCGGCTGACCATCAGGATCGGGCCAATCAGCATGCGCCCGATCAGGCTGTTATTCGCACGCAATACGGCCTGCATGAAACCAGGCGTCCGTGCCCATTGCTCCGGGGCAATGTAATAGCTTTCCGGGTCCAGGGTCGGGTGGCTCAGATGATCCGTCTCATGATGTGCAATATGGCTGTCGCGATAGATTTCATAGGGCATCCACCCAAACAGATTGGGCAGTATCAACAACCGGTTGATCGTTTTGTTGCGGGTCGGGTGACCATGCAACACTTCATGCATCAAATGACCATTCCAGCACACCAGATAGGCCAGGGCCGGAATGGCGATCCAGGGGCTGATCTGGCTCCAGAAGGCTGTTAAGGCAAAGAAACCACCATATACGCCCCCCCATACCAACAAGGTCGGCCATTCCGCCAGGGCTGATCGCCCACGGGATTGAACGGGGCTGGGGGCGAGATTGGGCGGGGTTCCTGCCAGGGAGGCCATATATATCCTTGTACTTGTTGGGGCATGCGATGTTGATTGTGCAGTGCGAGAACACAGTCCCGTGATTTTCATGTTTTGAAAATGATATACTTGTAATCAATGTATAGCGTATGTTTATATTAACTGGTTAATGGTGATATTTATAAACAAAGGTTTATATGTATAAAGCAACAGAGTATCCGACCGGGCGTAACCTGGATCGGCGCGAAACGGTGTCATCTTTCCGCAAGCGTCTGGAAAGCGCGATGGCGGATGTCGGGATCAATCAGTCCGGTTTGGCCCGCGCCATCGGGGTGGATCGTTCCACCCTGTCGCAATTGTTGTCCCGCAGTGCGGACCGCCTGCCACGCGCCGATACGGTGGCGGCCATGGCTGTTGCCCTGCAGGTCAGCACGGACTGGCTGCTCGGGCTGGCGGAAGAACCGGGACAAGGGGCGGCGATCCTGCGGGAATCCATTGAAATCGCCCGGCCTGATACTTTCGCCGGGTCAGACAAATTGCTGGAGCAATGGCATACCGATGCCGTGGGGTATAAGGTGCGCTATGTACCCTCCTCGCTGCCGGATCTGGTGAAAACCGATGCGGTTCTGGCCCTGGAATACGCTACCTATCAGGCGAAATCGACGGAGGAAGCGAAGTCCTCTATCCAGAACCGACTGGCCCTGTCGCGCATTCCGGAAATGGAGATGGAAATCTGCCTGTCCTGGCAGGTTTTGCGCACCTTTGCGCGGGGACAGGGGGTCTGGGACGAATTCCCCAAAAGCGTGCGGTTGGAGCAATTGGAGTATATGGCGTCCTTGCTCAGTGAACTATATCCCCGCGTCCGTTTGTTCCTGTTCGACGGGCGCAAGGTCTACGCGGTCCCCTATACGGTGTTCGGCCCCAGACGCGCCGCAATCTTTCTGGGCCAGATGTATTTCGTATTCAACACCCGCGAGCATATCCGAACCCTGTCCGACCACTTCGATTCCCTGGTCCGCGCCGCCAAGGTACAAGCCCACGAAATGCCGAACTATATCCGCAGCCTGATGGCGGAATGTGAGGAGGTTTAGGACTGGTTTTGTGATCACCCACGCCGTCCCGAAGGAGGGGCTGTACGTGGGGTGCTTACAGAGGGCTCCCCCTTCGAGACGCTGCGCTCCTCAGGGTGAGGATGCTCTTGTCTACTACTTCGTCACCCCGGACATCGATCCGGGGTCCAGGGCGGCAGGCGCAGATTTGGGCGTGCGGCCCTGGCTTCTTTGAAGAGGTACCGCAGAGAGCGCGAAGGAGGCGCAAAGGGCGCTGAGGGGAACCCCCTTTGCGTCCTCTGCGTTTCTCAGCGCCCTTTGCGTTTCCCCTTTTTAAAGGCCCCTGCACAGGATCAGCATGGATACGACGCTATCGTCATCCCGGACTTGATCCGGGATCCAGGGCGGTTGGCGCAGATTTGGGCGTGCGGCCCTAGACACCCACCTTGCGGGTGTGACGGCATTTTATCACCCACTCCACCCTCATCCTGAGGAGGCGCGACAGCGCCGTCTCGAAGGATGCGCTGGAAGTCCGATGCTTATAGACAGATAACCCTTCGAGACGCTGCGCTCCTTAGGGTGAGGGGGTATTTGGCTAATGCTGCGTCTCCCCGGACAGAACTCAGACGCCAAGGGTGATACGCTACTGCCGAACTGGAATGGAAGTTATCCCCCGGCTTATCCCGAAAAATCGCAATCGTTCACGACGGTTCCTCATGACAGGGGGGGAATCTTACCTAGACTGTCGGGTATGACAGATCATGCTCAATTCGTTCATTTGCGCGTTCATTCCGCCTATTCCCTGGCGGAGGGGGCTATTCGTGTTAAGGATTTGGTGAAGCTGTGCGCGGAGCAGAAAATGCCCGCTGTAGCGATTACCGATACCAACAATATGTTTGGCGGTCTGGAATTCGCCCAGGCGGCCTCTGCTGCGGGCGTACAGCCGATTGCAGGCGTGCAGTTGAGCCTGAGACAGGAAGAGCGGGAAGGGGCCGGGACCGGTCTGCAAGGGGGCATTCGCCCGCCGCCGGACAAGATCGTTCTGCTGGCTCAGGACGAGAGTGGCTATCAGAACCTGATGAAGCTGGTCAGCGCGGCTTATCTGAAAACCACGCCTGGCGAGACGCCCCAGATAGGCATTCCAGATCTGGAGGTCCATTCTCAGGGGCTGATCTTCCTGACCGGGGGGCCGGACGGGCCGGTTGGTCGATTGTTGGGGGATGGGCAATCGGCGGCGGCCGAGGAATGCCTGATCCGATTGGCGGCGATCTTTCCTGGCCGTCTGTATGTGGAGATCATGCGCCATCATCTGGTCGAAGAAGACAAGATCGAACCGGAACTAATTGATCTGGCCTATCGCCATGACCTGCCGCTGGTCGCCACCAATGACTGTTATTTCCCGAAGGAGGAAATGTTTGAGGCCCATGACGCCCTGCTATGCATCGCCCAAGGCACCGTCATCACCGACCCGAACCGCCGCAAGCTGACCGCCCATCACCGGCTAAAAAGCGCGGATGAAATGCGCGCCCTGTTTTCTGATCTGCCGGAAGCGGTTGATAACACGGTGATTATTGCCCAGCGTTGCGCCTATATGCCGGAAAAGATCAAGCCGCTGCTGCCGGAATATACCAAGCGTGGCGACCGCACGGCGGAAGAGGCATTGCGGGACCTGTCCGTTGCAGGCCTGAAGGTCCGGCTGGAAGAGGAAGTCTTCACCCCGGACATGGATGAGGCTGCGCGCATCGCCACGGCCAAGCCCTATGAAAGTCGCCTGGATTTTGAGCTAGGCGTGATCGGTCAGATGGGCTTTCCCGGTTACTTCCTGATCGTTGCGGATTTCATCCAATGGACCAAGGCGCAGGAAATACCGGTTGGGCCGGGCCGTGGGTCCGGGGCGGGGTCGGTCGTCGCCTGGGCGCTGACCATCACAGATTTGGACCCGCTGCGCTATAACCTGCTGTTCGAGCGGTTTTTGAATCCCGAACGTGTTTCGATGCCTGACTTCGATATCGATTTCTGTCAGGACCGCCGCGACGAAGTCATTTCCTATGTTCAGAAGGAATATGGTGCCGACAAGGTGGCGCAGATCATCACCTTTGGTAAACTGCAGGCCCGCGCCGTTCTGCGCGATGTCGGGCGCGTGTTGCAAATGCCCTATGGTCAGGTCGACCGTATCTGCAAGCTGGTGCCCAACAATCCGGCCAATCCTGTAACCCTGAGTGAGGCAATTGAGGGGGAACCCCTGTTGCAGGCCCAGATTTATGAGGATGAGGCGGTCGCCCGTCTGGTAAAAATGGCAAAGGCGCTGGAAGGCCTGTACCGCCATGCCTCAACCCATGCTGCTGGGGTGGTGATCGGGGATCGCCCCCTGGATCAATTGGTGGCGCTGTATCGCGATCCTAGGTCTGAGATTCCTGTCACGCAGTTCAATATGAAATATGTCGAACAGGCCGGATTGGTGAAGTTCGATTTTCTGGGCCTGAAAACTCTGACGGTCATCGACAAGGCCCGCAAGCTGATCGATCAGCGGCCGGATCGGACGGAACCCCTGGATATCGCCAAAATCCCGCTGGATGACCCGAAAAGCTATGAAATGCTGTGCCGGGGCATTTCAACGGGCGTGTTCCAGTTGGAAAGTTCCGGCATGCGCGATGTCCTGAAAACCCTGAAGCCCGATAGGCTGGAAGATCTGATCGCCGTTGTGGCCCTGTATCGTCCAGGGCCGATGGAGAATATCCCCACCTATATCCGCCGTAAACATGGTGAGGAAGCACCAAAATATCCGCATCCAAAGCTGGAACCGGTTCTGGCAGAAACCTTTGGTATTCCGATTTATCAGGAACAGGTCATGCAGATGGCCCAGGTCCTGTCTGGCTATACGCTGGGCGGCGCTGATTTGCTGCGCCGGGCCATGGGGAAAAAGATCCAGTCGGAAATGGATGAACAGCGTGCCTTGTTTGTGTCCGGCGCGAAGGAGCATTCCGATGTTGATGCCCCCAAGGCCAATGAAATCTTTGATTTGATCAATGCTTTCGCCGGATATGGGTTCAACAAATCCCATGCCGCCGCCTATGCCCTGGTCGCCTATCAGACCGCCTGGCTGAAGGCGAATTATCCGGTTGAGTTTATGGCCGCGTCCATGACGCTGGATATGCATAATACCGACAAGCTGAATGTCTTCCGGGAAGAGATTGCGCGGCTGGAAATCGGCCTGCTGCCGCCGGATGTGAACAAATCGGCGGTCGATTTCTCGGTGGAAACGACGGCAGAGGGGGAGCGGTGCGTGCGCTATGCTCTGGCGGCATTGAAGAATGTCGGGGCCGGGGCAATGGAAGGGGTGATCCGCGCCCGCGCTGAGGGCGGGTCGTTCAAGGATGTCTTTGATTTCGCGGAACGGGTAGAGCCCAAGGCGCTGAACAAGCGTTCCGTCGAAAACCTGATCAAGGCGGGGGCTTTTGACAGTCTGGATGGCAATCGCCGCCGCCTGTTTGAAAGCTTGGAGAGCATATTAGGGCACGGGGCGGCGATACAGGCCGATAAGGTCAGCGCCCAGGCCGCCTTGTTCGGGGGGGAAATGGCGACCGTCAATCGCCCCAAACTCTCCACAGTTCCGGAATGGCCCCCGACGGATAAATTGTCCCATGAATTTGATGCCATCGGCTTTTACATGTCATCGCATCCATTGGAAGCCTATGCCGCGAACTTTGGAAAACTGGGGATCAGCCAATGGGCGGATGTTCAGGCCGGGCGTGTGCGCCTGTCCCAAGGCGTGAAGCTGGCGGGACTGGTCGGGGCCAAACGGATCATGACGACCAAGCGTGGCTCTAAAATGGCCTTTGTCAGCATGTCTGACGCCAGTGGTAATTTTGAAGTCACGATGTTTCAGGAAACCTTGGGCACGGCGCGGGAGCTTCTCGACTCCGGCCAGCCGCTGTTGGTGACCGTCAATATCGATAAAAAGGGGGAAGGGGCAGAGGCCGAATTGCGCCTGACCGCCAGTTCGGTCAAATCCCTGGACGAAGAAGCCGCCCAGGCCGCCAAAGGCATGCGCATTGTGCTGGATACGATTGCGCCCATCGAATCGCTGCGCAAGGTCTTTGACGGCCATGCCAAGCCCGGCCGCGGCCGCATTGAAATCCGCGCCCTGAACACAGAAGAAGGCGATGTCGATTTCACCCTGGACAAACCCTATCAGGTCAATGCCGCTTTCCGCCAAGCAATCAAATCGATTTCAGGCATTGTCGATGTGCAGGATTTGTAGGTAAATTACTTTAATAATCAGTCGGTTGCGGATTAACTCTCAACTGAACTCTGACCGGCGGTTTGTTCCTGAACCGCCATATCCAGAAGGGGCAGGAAGGCCTCTGGTTCCTGAGCGCCGGACAGGGCGTATTTGCCGTCGATGATAAAGCAGGGCACGCCACCAATGCCAAGGCGTCTGGCGAACACGTCTTCGGCCTGAACTTCATCCTCGTCTTCCCGGCTGTTCAGATATTCCTGGACGGCGGGTCGGTCCAGGCCAACGGCTTGGGCAATATCCAACAGGACGGCAACATCCCCGATATCCTTGCCATCCATGAAATAGGCCTGAAACAGGGCTGGCATCAGGCCATCCGCCTTTTCCAAGCCGGGGCGTTGGGCATAGCGGATCAGCCGATGGGCATTCAGGGTGCTGGGCGTGCGCGGGATTTTATCAAACTGAAAATCGATTCCGACCTGAGACCCCACGCGCTGGATCTGTCCATAAACCTCTGACGCGCGGTCTGCACCGCCAAATTTTGCTGACAGATAGGACTGCCGGTCCATCCCATCGCGCGGCATATCGGGATTAAGCTGAAACGCGCGCCAGCGCACAGCAATGGGCAGGTCCGGCCGCGCAGCCAAGGCCTGATCCAGGCGCTTTTTTCCAATATAGCACCAGGGACAGATTGGGTCGGAAAAGACATCAATTGTTATCATGCCGTCACTATAGGCAAATCAGGCGACAGATTCTAGTAACGAAATAGGGAGCGCCACCCAGGACCAATTGCGCCTGCCGCTCTGGACCCCGGATCAGGGTCCGGGGTGACGGTATCGCCTATAAATGCAGACTCACCCTGAGGAGCGTAGCGTCTCGAAGGGGGAGCCCACTGTAAGCACTGCACTTACAGCCCGTCCTTCGAGACGGCGCTATCGCGCCTCCTCAGGATGAGAATTTTACGATTTGTGAATCGCGAAGGTGGCTATTCAGGCAAAAGTGCCTACCGAGTCCAGGGTGACGATAGAGAGGGAACGCACAGGGCGCGGAGGAACGCGGCGGTCGCAAAGGCAATCACCCCCGTCATACTTTCGCAGGCGGGTATCCTGGGCTTAAGATGTGGACGGTTTTGGGGATGTGACCCATTGCGACTGGATCACAGGCTTGCACATGGACTTGATCCACGACCTCGAACCCGGCGCGCTGATACCCGCTGAGGGCCTTTGGATGGTCCAGTGTGCAGGTATTGACCGTCAGGCGCTTGGGTGCGGGATTGCGGTTCCAGGCGCAATCGATGCCCCATTCCAACAGGTAAGGCCCCAGCCCATGGCCGATAAATTCTGGCATGAGGCCGAAATAGGCGACTTCCGCCTTGTCCGGTGCTGCGCGAAAATCCAATTCGACAAAGCCCGCTGGAACGCCGCCCATGGTCATCACATACAGTTCAACCTTTGGGTCTTGGACGATCGCTGCAATGGTTTCATCGGGCATAGCGCGGCGTTCCCACCACAGCCAAGGGTCGCCCACCGTATGCTGCAAATAGCGATAAAAGGATACGGTTGGATTGTGAACACGCTGTAATGACAGTGGCTTGGGGGTAACGGGGGCCGGCCTGGGGGGGCGTTGCGGGGCCTGAGTCATTTCCAGATAGGTGATTGTCACATCCAGCTTGCGCGGCGGGGCTGCCTCCGGATTCTGGGCGGGGGGCTCAATCAACCATTTCGACATCATCGCGCGTGGTTCCTGGATATAATCCAGGGAGGTATAGAGATCGATAACCTTCTTGTTATCCGCCCGGATGATCAGCAGGATTTTCGGACAGCCCTGCTGGCGCAACCAGTCTTCACCCTCTGTGATGATCTGGCGGCCATAGCCATTGCCCTGAAGGTCCGGGCGAACTGCTACGTAATACAGCCAGCCCCGATGGCCATCGAATCCCGCCATCACACTGGCGATGATTGCGCCATTAAATTCACCAATCAGGACGGTCGATGCGCTGTGTTTCAGCGCCATTTCCATATCCTGCGCGGGATCATTCCAGGGGCGAGTCAGACCACAGGCCTTCCACAGGTTCACAACATGGGGGATATCCGCAAGCGTACAGGGTCGTGTTTTCATGATACTTCTTCAGGAGTCGGATGGATTGGTGATGGGGGTATCGCTGCGCGTGCCCCATTCGGACCAGGAACCGTCATAGACCGCAGCGCTCTCATCGCCCAGAAGATGCAGGCCCAGCGCCAGAACACAGGCGGACACGCCCGATCCACAACTTGTGACAACCTTGTCGCGCCCCAGCTTAATCCCAGCCTTGTCAAAGGCGGATTGCAATCCGTGGACACTGATCATTTTCTTTGTATCGGCATCCAGCAAGTTGGAGAAGGGCAGATTGAGCGATCCCGGTATATGACCCGATCGTGTGCCGGGGCGTGGTTCCGGGGCGCTGCCATTAAATCGATTGGCGGCGCGGGCATCCAGAATGACCTCTGTCCCCCCTTCCAGATTGGCTTGAACCTCTGCCACGCGCCGCAGCAGGTTCGGGCGGAAACCCGCTGTAAACCGGGTTGGCTGAGGGGCAGGTGCAGGGCCGGTTTCTGTTGCATATTCCATCGACATCCAGGCTGGCAAACCGCCATCCAGAACAGAAACCTTCTCATGGCCGAACAATCGAAACAGCCACCAGGGGCGGGCAGATGAGAATATGCCATAGCTGTCATAGCACACGACGTGGCTGTCATTGGAAATGCCAAGTGCCCCCATCATCTCGCCAAAAGACTCGGGCGTTGGCACCATATGGGGCAGGGGATCCGATGCATCAGACACGCCATCAACATCAAAGAACCGCGCCCCTGGAATTCGGCGCTCCAGATATTCAGCCTTCGCATCCCGCTGAACCGTGGGCAGATGATAGGTTGCATCCACAACAATCACATCAGGGTCGGACAGGGCACCCTTCAACCATTGGGCGGAAACGAGCGGGAAATGTGACATGGTTTAGGGCTTTCAGTCGTTAATGATCATCGAAGCACCGACAATCTGAATGTGATTATGCTTCTAGATGAATATTCACGCGCCGGTTCTTAGCGCCTTTATTCTCAATCTTCCCAATGCTCAGGGCCCCAATTTCACCGGTATGGGCGATATGAGTGCCGCCACAGGGTTGCAGGTCGACCGCTTCCCCGACCTTGACCAGACGAATGCGTCCGGCATTGCGGGGCGGCTGTACGGACATGGTGCGCACCAGTTCCGGATTGGCGTCCAGTTCCGCATCTGTGATCCACAGCGTTTGCAGCGGGTGATCCTGTGCAATCAGGTCGTTTAGTTGCGCGGTCAGCGCGTCCTTGTCCAGCATGTGTTCGCCGACATCGAAATCCAGGCGGCTTTTGTCTTCCCCAACCTGACCGCCGGTCACGCCACAGGGGACAAGCGCGCATAGCAGATGCATCGCTGTGTGCATCTTCATCAAGCGATAGCGTCGGTCCCAATCGATTTCGGCAACGACCTTTGTGCCAACAGGGGGCAGAGTCTGGCCTTCTTCCGGGATATGCAGAATGTCCCCATCGACCTGAATGGTTGTCCCGATGCGAATGGACCCCCCGTCAAAGGTTAAGGTGCCGCTGTCACCGGGCTGTCCACCGCCGGTATAGTAAAAGACGGTGCGATCCAGAACCAGCGCGCCGCGATCCGTGATTTCCACGACCGTGGCGTCGCAGGATTTCAGATAGGAATCGTCGCGATAAAGTTCTTCCGTCCGGTCCGTCATGGTTTCCACCCAATATTATCAACCTGTTTCCCAAGCCTAGTCATAGGGCCAGAGAATGCCAGTCTGATTTTCGTGAAAGCGGATGATTTCGGAAATGACGCGTCACGCCGCACTGGATACCCCATCGGCACGACTATGACTGAGGTGACTGGTCAAGATCAACCGCAGAAGGCGCAAAGGACGCGAAGAGATCGGGACGGGTGTATGCAATTGCGCACCACCCTCATCCTGAGGAGGCGCACCGCGCCGTCTCGAAGGAGGGGCTGTAAGTCAGGTGCGTCCAGCAAGCTCACCCTTCGAGACGCTTCGCTCCTCAGGGTGAGAGTGCCGGTAGTCGGATCGATACCCCGCGCTAGCGACGGGTCACAGAGGCGGCGGGCGAGCAACCTTTCCTTACAGCCAGTCCGGCGCGGGAAGACCTTTTTCTTTCAGGAATGTCGGGTTCCAGACCTTGCCCATATAGCGATGGCCCCAGTCACACAGAATCGTGACGATGGTATGGCCCGGCCCCAGATCCTTTGCCAGACGAATTGCGCCTGCGATGTTCACGCCGGTCGACAGGCCCATGCACAGGCCTTCTTCTTTCAACAGGCGGTGAACAATGGGCAGGGCTTCGGCATCTGTGATCTTATAGGCATCATCGAATACTGCGCCGTCGATATTACCGGTGATCCGGCCCTGGCCGATGCCTTCCGCGATGGAGCCGCCATCTTCCGCCTTCAATTCACCGGTCTTGATCCAGTTATACATGGCCGCCCCCATCGGATCGGCGGCAGCGATTTTGATATCCTTGTTTTTGCCCTTCAGAAACAGGCTCATCCCTGCAAGGGTGCCGCCGGTCCCCATGGCGCAGGAGAAACCGTCGATCTTACCTTGAGTTTGTTCCCAGATTTCCGGGCCGGTGGAGCGAATGTGGGCTTCCCGATTGGACAGGTTATCCCATTGATTGGCATAAATCGCGCCATGCGGTTCGGTTGCTTTGCGTTCTTCGGCAATGCGCTGCGCGGTGTGGACATAATTGCGCGGGTCTTTGAAAGGAACGGCGATATTCTCAACCAGTTCTGCGCCCAGCAGACGCAGGGCGTCTTTCTTTTCCTGGGATTGGGTTTCCGGAATGACGATCAGGGTGCGATATCCACGGGAATTGCCAACACTGGCCAGGCCGATGCCCGTGTTACCCGCGGTTCCTTCGACAATCAGCCCGCCTGGTTCCAGTTCGCCCCGCTCTTCCGCATCCAGGATGATGTATTTTGCGGCGCGATCTTTGACCGATCCACCGGGATTGAGAAATTCCGCCTTACCCAGAATGGTGCAGCCTGTTTCTTCAGACGCACGCTTCAGTTTGATCAGCGGTGTATTGCCCACAGCATCGGTGAAATCGTTGCGGAATGTCATTATCCGGTTCCTTTGTGTGAATTCCTAAATACCCTCTCAGAAGAATGGTAAATAGGTTACTGCCAGTCTTGACGCAAGACCTGACGCCGCGATTCAAACAGCAAAAGCGCCAACGCCGTCATGGCGTTCCGGATACGATTATCATGGACCATGGCGATTGCTTCATGGGCTGGGACGGCGAAAACCCGGATATCTTCGCCTTCATCTGCCATGCCGTGAAGGCCGCCTAACTGCGTGAAATCCGCACAACCGGCATACATGGCAATGGATTCGGAACTGCCGCCGGGCGTCATGTAATGTTTGCCCAGATAGTCCAATGCGCTGATTGTCAGGCCGGTTTCTTCCATTGATTCCCGTTGCGCGACATCTTCCAGGGTCTCATTTTCATCAATAATGCCCGCCACGACTTCGATCAGCCAGGGATCAGGATCTCCTGCCGCATAGGCACCCGGACGGAACTGCTCAATCAAGGCTATTTCATCGCGTCTGGGATCATAGGGGACAACACAGACGGCGTGACCCCGCTCAAAGACTTCGCGGCTGATCTGGGGGCCCATGCCACCGTTGAATTGAGTGTGGCGCAGATGATAGCGACTGACCTGGAAATAGCCCTTGAAGGGGATTTCCCGCAGGATCAGCTCTACCATCCGCGCCATTTTTACCCTTACCCCAGCACAGAGAAGGTGCTGTCTTTGTTGATTTCCCGACGCCGGGAGAAGAACCCCAGATTGAGATCGCGATTGGTATAGTCCATGTGGAAAATCACGGGGTCCTTGTCATGATCCTGACCGTTCTGATCCTTGTGGATCAGTTCCGCCATCATTTTCCCGGCAACGGGCGCGTTCTTGTACTGATTGCCCGATGATCCAATCGCCATATAGAAGCCAGGAACCTGGGATTTGTCATAGATTGGAATCCAGTCATCAGAGACGTCATAGAGCTCTGTAATCCCTTTCATAACGCTTGGAATGCCCAGCGAGGGGATGCGCTGTGCGACCCGCAAGGCCTGAATGCGCCATTGTTCGCTGAAATTGCGGTCCCAATTGTCCGGGTCAACCTCAATCTGGGTGTCACAGGGCGGATCTTCCGACCCAATCAGCAGGAAATTGCCTTTTTCCGGGCGGGTGTAACAGGCGATGTCGCTGTCTGAGGTGACGAACCCATTCTCGTACCAGCCTTCGACGGGCATTGGGACATGGGTGACTTCCTGTTTCAGGGCGCGGGTTTTCACATTCATATCATCCAGCGCACCGGCCAGGGCATTGACCTTGGCAGAATGGGGACCAGCGACGTTGACCAGGATTGGCGCATTAATCTGGCTGCCATCCTTTAAGGTAACCCCGGCAATCGAACCGTCTGATTTCTTCCTGATTTCAGTGAGTTCCGCATTGAACCTAAAGCTACCCCCCAGCTTTTCAGCGGCTTTGCGGATGTTCTGCGCAGACAATTGCGGATCGTTGATATAGCCGCCCTTGGGGAAGAAGACCGCCCCACCGACGTCGCCGCCTGTCGGTTCCCCGAAACCATCCTGGTCGGGTCGCTTGGGCGGATGGAAGCAGTTCAGGTCGTAATGGGGCATTTTCTTGCGGATGTCGTCATTGGTCCATTCCTCATAAGGAACGCCAATTTGATCGGCGATGCTCATGGCTTTTTTCATGAAGCCGTTTTCTTCGACCTTCATCACCATGGTGCCGGTCTCATGGAAATAGGCCAGATCTTCGCCATCATCCAGGCCCAGATAGGCCTGCCAGTTCTTCCAGTAATAATACCCCTCATAGGCCAGGGCAGAGCCATCAACGGTGGAATAATAGGTGCGAATAATGGCGCAAGAGCCAGAGGTTGATCCATATCCTGCCGCAGGCAGTTTATCGATATTGATGGTCTTGTATCCCTTGCGGGTCAGTTCCAATCCAACAGCGGCCCCGATAACGCCCGCCCCAATTACAATCGCATCAAATTGCTCAGCCATACTGCACCCATTCTCGCTAGAAGATTTTAAGATGCGCGACTATGACACCGGCAAGGGGACCGTCTCAAGCGACTTTTCTATTGATTTTGCGCCATCTTGAGGGCTTCAGGCGTGTCCAAATCCAACAACACGCCGGGGTCATCGACAGCGATTTCCGCAACCTGATCTTCATAGGCACCGATCAGCGATTTTGCGCCGGTATCGCCGGATAAGTCCATGATTTCCGTAAAAAACCGTCTTGCAAAAAGGACCGGGTTGCCGCGCTTACCCTGATGCACGGGGACACAGATTGCGCGCCCTTCTGTCGGGTCAAAGGCGGCGATCAGGCGGTTCAGGGTTTCGGTCTTCACCCGGGGCATATCCCCCAAGCAGATCAAAACCCCGTCTGCTGAATCCGGCAGGGCCGCGATGCCGCGTTTCACGGTTTCCGCCAGGCCATTGGCATAGGCGGGACTGTCGGCGAAGGATACCGGAAGGTCTGAAACAGCCTCCCGAACTCGATCAGCCTGATGGCCCGTGACTACAGTAATTCCGTCGATCTGTGATGCTGACAGCGCTTCCAGGGAATGGCGCAGCATTGGCTTTCCATCCAGGTCTTCCAGCAGTTTATTGGCGCTGCCCATGCGGCGGGACTGTCCGGCCGCCAGCATCAGACCCGCAATGCGCGGCGTTTGGCTGGTGGGTTTTTTTGCGCCAGCTTCGGCACGGGGCAGGGGCCGCACGGGGATTTCCTTCAGAAACCCACCAGATCCCATCGCCATGATACCGGATCCATCGACCGGAACGCCCGCAACCAATCGTTCCAGAACCCAATCATAACCATTGGGCTTGGGGGAGCGGACACAGCCCGGCGCGCCGATAACAGGAATATCTCCTATCCGCCCCAGCAGCAGCAGGTTGCCCGGATCGACGGGCATGCCGAAATGCTCAATCTTTCCGCCACATCGCGTGATCGCAGCGGGAATCACATCGCGACGGTCAACAATCGCCGATGCCCCGACAATGGTGATGAGTGCAACATTCTCCGCGACCATCGCGGTCAGGGCGAGCGTCAGGTCTTGTTCATCATGGGCACAGCGGGCCGGCGCGATTTGCGTGGCGCCAAGGCTTGCAGCCCGCGCCGCCATGATCTGATCGGTCTTATCCAGAACACTGGGCTTCACGCCGGGCAGGACGGTTTGAATAAGGCCGATGGAAAGGGGTTGGAACGGCTGAATATTAAAGATCGGGGAATCGGGGCACGCCCTTTGTAACGCCGTATTGGGGACGCCAAAAGGAATGATCTTGGCGGTGGCGACCATCTGACGTGCGGTCACCCGGCTAAAAGGGGGCAGGGCTGCTAAGGTTATTCCCTCATCCACATGGTTCAGGGCATCCAGCTGTGTGGGGTCGTAAATCAATATGCCATCCTGTTGGGCGATAAGGTTCACGCGCCCGGTAAATGCGGCGCTGCGGGTGAAGCCATTGCCTGTCACAGCCTTTGCCAGGCTGTCTGCGGCCGCATCTTCGGTGACATCATCCGGTCCAAGCCGACAAACGGTTACGGATGCAATGCCCGCAGACTTCAGGGCGTCTGCGTCATTTTGTGTCAGCAAATGTCCTTTTTTCAGCGCTCTATCTGGCAGCCGAATGGAATGGGCCAGGATAGCGCCCGCGGTTGAGTCTGAAGGAACCGGACCAAATTCCATCAGCCCCCCTTTGGCCCCCGCAGGGCCAGGGTCATTTTCGCCAGTATCGAAACCGCGATCTCAGCGGGGGAAACCGCACCGATATTCAATCCGATCGGCCCATCAATAGCGGCAATGGCTTCTGGATCGCTGCCGCCTTGTTTCAGTCGTTCTGCGCGGGCGACAGCGGTCTTTTTGCTGCCCAACGCGCCAATATAGAAGGCGTCGGATTTCAAGGCGACGGCCAGGGCCGGATCATCCAGTTTCGGATCATGGGTCAGGGCCACGATGGCGGTGCGGCGGTCCGGTTTTTGGGCGATCATGACCTCTTCCGGCCAGTCCTGAATGACGTTGACGCCGGGGAATCGGGCCTCACTGGCCCAGGCACCGCGCGGATCGATCACGGTCACCGCATAACCAGCCAGCGTCGCCATGGGCACCAGGGCCTGGGCAATATG
This sequence comes from Rhodospirillaceae bacterium, assembly GCA_002709955.1. Taxonomy (GTDB): domain Bacteria; phylum Pseudomonadota; class Alphaproteobacteria; order UBA8366; family Aestuariispiraceae; genus Pacificispira. Next base: position 73,071 of record PAQY01000018.1, on the reverse strand, counting down.
TACCGCGCCAACAACGATCAGCCGCAGCGGCGGGTTAAAGATTTGCAGGAAATATCCATCCACCGTGCGGGACTTATCCAGACGCAGGCAATCATCGGCGGCGGCTTTCAGCGCGGTGTCGGGCACCAGATCCCCGGCGACGACCTCCCCCTTGACGATCAAAGCCTGTGCACCATTCGCCAGATCGGTGATCAGCACGGTTGGCAGAACGGCATCGCGGGCGGCTTGCAACTGTTCCAGGACGGATCGCTTCATGGCGGCGTCAGGCCTCCAGCTTTTCGACGAAAACCCGCACTGTGCCGCCACAGGCCAGTCCAACCTCCCAAGCCATAGCGTCCGATACGCCAAATTCCATCAGCTTCGGCACGCCGCTATCCATGATATCCAGCGCTTCGGTCACCACAGCCCCTTCGATACAGCCACCCGATACGGACCCTTCGAAGCCAGCGTCTTCATTGACCACCAATTGACTGCCAGCCGGGCGAGGGGACGAGCCCCAGGTCTCCACAACCGTCGCCAGGGCCACTTTAAGCCCCCGGTCCTGCCATTCCTTGGCCTGGGTTAAGGGGTCGATTGGGTCACTCATGCCGCCATCTCCTTCCAGCGCGCCAGGTTTTGCGCCGGGGTTTCCTTGCTTAAAGCATCTGCCAGTTTTTCAAGGGAGTCCAGATTGTGGATGGGGCGGAAGCTGTCGACATTTCGAATCATTGCCTTGGCCCCGCTTGCCTTGGGGGAATAGCCGTCCCAGCGCAATAGCGGATTCAGCCAGATCAACTGGCGACAGGATTTATGCAGGCGTTCCATTTCTGCTTCCAGGCCTTTTGCGCCATCTCTGTCCAGGCCATCTGTGATCAGCAGCACGATGGGGCCCTGTGTCATCACCCGGCGGGACCAGATGCGGTTGAATTCCGCCAGGGTGACGCCGATGCGGGTGCCGCCTGCCCAATCCTCCACCTGCGCGGCGCATTGATCGATGGCGACATCGGGATCCTTGCGGCGCATGGTGCGGGTGATATTGGTCAGTCTGGTACCAAATAGAAAGCTGGAAACCCGGTCCCGATCATTAGTCAGCGCATGGATGAAATGCAGCATCATGCGGGCATATCGGTCCATCGACCCAGAAATGTCGCACAGGATGACCAGGGGCGGCACCCGGCGGCGGCGCTTGCGCATGCTCAATTGCGCCAGGTCTCCGCCGGTTCGGGCGGCCCGGCGCAGAGTGGCGCGCAAATCGGTGCGCCGCCCCTTTGGGTCCGCATAGAACCGCCGTGTTGCCACTGGATTAAACGCCAATCGCATGCGGGTGATCGCCTTGCGGGCGGCCTCCATCTCCGCCGTGTTCATTTTCTCAAAGTCCTTTTCCGTCAGAACTTCCTTGCGGGAGAATGTCAGGCTGGCATCAACGTCGAATTCTTCATCCTCGTCCTCTTCCGTATCATTTTCCGGGGCGGGGGGGCGTTCCTTTGACAAGGCTTCTGCCAGACGGGTCGACATTTCCGCCTTTTCCGGTTGCTGTTCGCCCTTCATGGCGGGCAACAGCATTGCCATCGCCTTTTCCAAAAGGTTCGGGTTCTTCCAGAAAAAGTGAAAAGCCTGATCGAAGATTTCCCGCTGATCGCGGCGATTGACGAATATGGCATGCAGGGTCCAGTAGAAATCTGTCCTGCTGTCGACGCCAACGGTGCTGACGGCTTCAATCGCGTCCAGCACTTTTCCAGGACCCACAGGCAGGCCCGCAGCCCGCAGCACGCGCCCGAAATGCATGATGTTTTCAGCCAGTCGACCGCCATCGGCATGGCCCAGAACCAGATTGGCAGCAGGTTGATGCGCCTGATCCGTCACGCCGCATAGCCCGCCTGGGCGAGTTCGACCTTCGCCTCTTCCAGAATGCGGGCGGCTTCTGACCCGCGCAGGCGGGCGATATCGTCCTGATATTTCAACAGCGCCCCCAGGGTATCGTTTATCGTGTCTGGATCCAGCGCTAGACGGTCCAACTGTGTCAGTGCCTGGGCCCAGTCGATGGTTTCCGCAACACCGGGCAGTTTGAACAGGTCCAGCGTCCGGATTTTCTGAACAAAGGCGACGATCTGGCGGCTCAGGGCCTCTGGCGCTTCCGGGGCTTTCAGGGCCAGGATAGCCAATTCCCGCGCGGCGTCTGGATAATCGACCCAATAATAGAAACAGCGCCGCTTGATCGCATCATGAATTTCACGGGTCCGGTTAGAGGTCAGGACAACCAGCGGCGGCTCTTCGGCTTTTACCGTTCCAAATTCCGGGACGGTGACCTGAAAATCGGACAGGACTTCCAACAGGAATGCCTCGAAAGGTTCATCGGTACGATCCAGTTCATCAATCAGCAGAACCGGGGCCTTGCCTTTCTTTGCGGATTCCAGGGCTTGCAGGATAGGGCGCTTGATCAGGAATCGCTCTGAAAACAGGTCCGCCTCCAACGCGGCGCGATCCCCGCTGCCGGATGCCTCTGACAGGCGGATTTCCATCATCTGGCGGGCATAATTCCATTCATACACGGCCGAGGCGATGTCCAACCCTTCATAGCATTGCAGGCGAATCAGGGGACGGTCCAATGTTTCGGACAAGACCTTCGCAATCTCCGTCTTTCCGGTTCCAGCTTCGCCTTCCAGGAAAAGGGGCCGATGCAGCTTTAGCGACAGAAACAGCGCGGTCGACAGGGACCGATCTGCGACATAGCGCCCGTCAGACAGCATTTTCTGTGTTTCATCAACAGATTGGGGAAGGGTGCCAGACATAAAACCTCACGTAATATAGAACCAGTACCCTACGATATAGGGTTCCGGGCATACGCCTCAACCGATTTGATGGTACCAGGTGGCCGTGCGGGCTATTTCTGAACCCAGCCACTTTCGGTCAGGAACCACCAGCCACCGGGGGCCTTGTCATAGATGGCCTTGGCATAAATGACCTGAATTGCCGTGATGTCCACGCCCTGCTCATTTGCCTTGGACTGATAGAATTCTTTGCGCTTGGCGTTGATAGAGGCGACAAGCTGTTGGACATCGCCGCCTGCGCCCTCGCGCACAACGGCATAGCCATCATAGCGTTCCCCCACCGTGCCGGCGGATCGTGGGCCGTCCAGCGAATCAGCGGCCAGCGCATTTGGCATTTGGGCAAACAGAACCGGAAGCGCGAGGATCAGCGCAACCAGGGCGAACATGCCCTGACGTCGAGACCAGAGAGCAGCAGGTTGAGCGTTAGAATATCGGATTTTGCTTAACATCTTCTTGCGCCTCTTTGATCAGCCGTAAGCGGACATCGGCGTCCAGCTTTACATTTAAATTGATAGTGATTGGCTCTCGCGGAGCCTCCAACTGGACGGTCGGTGTGCAGGCCGATGCCAGCGATACGCTCATTAGGGCGGCGGCAAGGCCAAGTTTTCCGGGGGCCATAAACACGGGGTTTTTATCCGATCGTATGCAGTGACAATCTGTTAAGGGACTCTACAACTGATTTATGACATTAGAAAAGGGCAAGATCAGGGCGATGGGAGCTGTGCCGAATTAAGAACAGAGCCATAAGCATCCATAAATGCCAGAAGTATACGAAATAAGTTCCTGAAATCGCTTTCTAAATTGACATTTATAACGAATGGGTATCCGTCCATAACTTCAGGATTCCGACCACTTAGCGATAAGCCTATCGTTCCATTCTGTCCGGCAGGCAGCACAACTGTCGCAGTCAGCCCATCGTAATGAAAGTCTTTTAGGGTTTGGGTCAGCAGTTGAACCTGTTCCTGATCGCTCGCCAGGGCCTGATTGACGGTTTCATTGTCAATTTTCAGAACGCCGCCGCCTTCCGCTGCAAGACTGCCGTCATTCAGGATGACATCCCCCCCTGTGACACGCACCGGTATCAGGCCGGAAATTTTCCCTGTTCCCTCGACCCCCTCAATCTCCAGATGATCAAGGGCTGCGGACAGGTCGACGCGGCGCAGGCGCAGGGTGCCGTTCAGGCTGACCTGGGCCGGATCCATCTGGGTATCAATCAGGGCAAACTGCCCCCCAAACAGATCCAAGGTGGCTTCTGTGATATGAACAAGGCGCGCATCATTCACGGAAAAGGTGATTGTGCTGGGCATATCCGGCAATCCAGGTGCGATAACTGTGCCGGTCAGGACTTGTTGGCCCTGTGTTGCGCCAGGATGCGCCATGTCGAACCGCAGCGAGCCATTGACGGCTTTTGCCCCCATTTCTGCATCCATCACGCCGATATCAGCCAGATTGACCGCCAGTGTTCCTGATTGTCCGGCAGGAGAGTATTTTAGATCCAGCGCGGCGTCGATCTGCCCGGTGACGTTGGGCATCGCTTGATCTGTGCCCAGGAAGGCCGCTGGCAGAATATCCCCAAGTGAAAGGTTTTCCGGTCCAAACTGTATCGGCGCAATTTGCATGGAAACAGAACCATCCCCCGATGCGGCCTGTATGGCGGAAAGGCTGGCCGTGACGCGGCCTTCTGCCAGAGAGATCGGGCCATCGATGGAAAAAACCCCCTCTTTGGTCTGACTTATCGCCATGCTGGCGGTCAGGCGTCCCGGCAGCAGGGGTTGTCCAGAATACACGAACCCGTCCGCCGACAGTGTGGCCGTCCCGGACAGCATCCCATCTGGTCGTGCCCCGAAGTCAATGTGCAGAACAGCGCGACTGAGTCCCGCATCCTGTTCCGGGATATCGACATCGACCGGACCCAGCGCCAGGGTCGCCGCGCCATCCTGATACCGCAGGGAGACGGGCTGTCGATCCAGTGCTATGGAAATCGGTGGGTCGGCACCGGGAATGGCAAGGCTGAGCGCGCCCAGGCGGAACGCCCCCTGAACCGACACGCTGTTAAGGGGGTCCGCAAAATTGATCCCCGCCATCATTGGATCGCGCCCTGCGACATCCAGGCGCAATTGCGGCGATAAGCGTATGTCCCCCGTTCCCGTTAATCCATCCAGTTTCAATTGACTGCTTCGATCTATGGTCATGTCCAACCCCGTTATGCCTTGGCGCAACCGCGCTGTGCCGGTGGATTTCAAGACAGCAGACCGGGCCCATAGGGGCGGCAGGATATCGCCATATACCGTCACATCCGCCTGATAAGGGATATCGATGGCGGGGTGGTTTGCGGGATCGGACAGCAGAACGGGCAGGCTGACCGTGACGCGCCCGGTTTCAATATGACCGGTAATCTGACGCGGCAGATCAAGGCCGCGCACCATATCGATACTGGCCATTGTCACGGTCAGCGTGTCGGGGGTGAAACTGTCGCTTAGGCTCAGGCTTTCCGGTGTGACCTGGGCTGAAATTGGCCCCAGGGCGATACTGGCATCCAGGGCAAAATCGGTGGCCCAGCCGCCGCCCGCATTGGGTCTTAGGACCAAGGCGGGCGTTTCTTCTAACTGGGTGACGGTGATTTGTGGATTGCCATCCCCATAAACCTTCAAGCTGTCGGGCAGCAATTGACGCAAGGGGTCAGGAATTGGCCCACTGTCGACCTCAATCGGGGTGGGCAGGCGGACCAGGGCACGCCCCCCCTCAATCACGACACGGGCAAGACCATCTTCCAACGCCAGGGCGGACCAATCATCCGGTTTGACCGTCGCACCAGACCAGGCAAACTCCGCAGATCCCGTCAGCGCCGCCATCAGACCGGGCAGGCCCATCTCTTCAATCTGAACCCTATCCAGGGGGCCACTGGAAAGGGCCAGACTGGCCGTTGTTCGACCCGTTGCAGCCTGAATGGCAGGCAGAAAGGGCAGCCAATGGCCCAGTGACAGATCCAATGTCGCTTCGGCGACCAATCCACGCGGACCGGCGGCAACGGTTGCCAGAATTGCACTTTGGCTGTCTGGTGCATTCAGGCGGGCATCCAGGGTCATTGGCATCAGGGATGGCGCATTCTCAAGCACCATGGACAGACTGCCGCTTAACAGTTGCGGGCCAATCGGGGTCGTTGCCTGAATTTGTATGCCAGAAACATCAATGCGCCGGATTGGAATCCGGGGCAGGGTGCTATCAGACTGTGCGGATGACTGGGCATTGAATAGGGCGTCCAGCCCCTGTATTTCGGTGCCGCCCGTATCGGTCACGTGAATATTGGCACGGATATCGACCAAGGATATGGAATTCAGATAAACCCCATCGGACATAGATAAATTCGGGGCCATTTTCAGGGTCGCGATGCTGGGACCATTCAGAACAGCAATGTTTTCAATTGTTACGTATGATAATTCTATTTGTGTGATGTCCAGTGTAACCGGTTGACCTAAATACGATTCCAGGACTTTTGGCAGAACCGCATTTGCGAATGGCACCCGAAACAGCCAGCCCAATCCCAATATCAGGACCAGGACTGTCAGCACGACCAGGGCCACCCATAGTCCCCGCGCCAGCCAGTACAACAGTCCTGGCCCCGGCGGCGGCTCTTCCTCCACCAGCCGTTCACCAATTTTTAATTCCGCTTCGGGGGGTGTCGTCATGGACGAACCATGGGGCCACCGATGCGGCAGCCCGCCTGTAGGCACTGTTTCAAGGCGGCTTCCAGATTGGGGGAGAATTGTCCGTCCACTGGCCCTTGATAATATCCAGCGGCCGTCAGGTAGTTTTGAAACCGTTGCGCGGCACGGGGGTCTTGCCCCGCCAGCGTCTGATAGGTTTGCATGGCCCCATCGATATCACCGGATTCTGCCTGGGCTGCGGCATAGACGACCTGATCGGTCTTTGCCTGTTGGCCGCCATCGATCAACCCGATTGCGCGGGGACCATCCCGCAGGGATGTATCCGGGACAACCGACAGCATCCAGGCCAGGGATCGTCGCGCCGCCACGCTGGTGGGGTCAAACTTCAGGGCCGTTTCCAGGTCCTTGATTGCGGCCCCATATTCTTTATTCGCAAACAGGGCCAGGGCGCGATTGGCATAAGGTTCCGCTATCAGGGGTTCCAGGCCGGCTGCAACACTGAAATCCAGTATGGCACGATAGGGCTCGTCCCTGGATAAAAGCACTGTGCCGCGCTGAATATAGGCGGGATAGGAATACGGGTCATAATCCAGTGCCGTATCCAAATCAGTCATTGCGGCATCCAAAGCACCGGTCTGTGCCAGGGCCTTTCCCCGGTTTAAATGGGTCACCGCATAGTCCGAAAGGTTGGTATAGACGGACCCTTCGATCAAGCTGCCACAGGCACTAAGGCGCGTTTCTGCGGGGGTATCTGTTCCCCGGCACAGGGCTTCCCGTTGGGTAACGGATTGTGCACCAGATTGAGCCACCGCCTGTGTACTGGCAATGACCGATACAGTCAGGAAGGAAAGGAAGAACCGGTATGGCTGCATGGTAAGGATCCAGTGGATTTGTCCATCCAGGTACTTTGCCGACCAATGCTGAAAAAGGAAAGGGTTGGAAAAGAAACGGCCCCGCCGCGTATTACCGAGGCAGGGCCGCTTTCTATCAAGATTGTTGATTGGATTAACCCGCCGCTGCAACAGCGCGTTTGGCCATAACCCCAATCAAATGCTTGCGATAGGCCGCGGATGCATGGATGTCAGCATTCAAGTCGCTTTCATTGATGCTGCTGCTGTCAGGGGTTTTGCCAGCGGCAATCTGATCTTCGATCTCTGTTGACCGGAACACGCCCCCCTGTCCGGCACCAGTGATTGCAATCCGGGGACCGTCCGACGTTTTGGCATAAAACACACCAACCAGGGCATAGCGAGAGGCTGGATTGTCAAATTTGGCATAGGCGGCCGCGTGTGGAACCGGGAAGCGGATGGCGGTGATGATTTCATCTTCTTCAAGCGCGGTTTCAAACATGCCGGTGAAGAAGGCATCTGCGGACAATTCCCGTTTGGTCGTCACAATCGTAGCCCCAAGCGCCAGGGTGGCGGCGGGATAATCTGCGGCCGGGTCGTTATTGGCCAATGACCCCCCGATTGTACCCCGATTGCGCACCTGGGCATCCCCGATATTGCCCGCCAATGCCGCCAGGGCCGGGATTGCCTTTTGCACATCGGCTGAGCTTGCAACGGCGGCATGGGTCGTCATTGCCCCGATGGTGACCGTTGAGCCGTCTGACGATATGCCAACCAGGTCCCGGCATCCCCGCAAGGAGATGACATCGGAAGGTGAGGCAAGCCGTTGCTTCATTGTTGGCAGCAGGGTTTGGCCACCCGCCAGGATCTTCGGATCATCCGCCGCTCCTATGGCTTGTGCCGCATCTGCGACTGAGCTTGGTTTGTGATAGGAAAATTCATACATGATAGTCTTCCTTTCTTGTCCCAGCCTGGCTTATTCAGCCGCGGCGAGCACAGCGGCGGCCTGAATTGCCTGCCAGATTTTTTGTGGTGTTGCGGGCATTGAAATATCCTGGACACCGACATCATGCAGCGCATCCAGAACGGCATTGATAACCGCAGGCGGGGACCCAATCGCGCCCACTTCACCGCATCCTTTGACACCCAGGGAATTATGGGCGCACAGCGTGGTTTCCGTAGCCGCCTTAAAGTCTGGCAGGTTATCAGCCCGTGGCATGCAGTAATCCATATAAGAGCCAGAGGTGAGCTGGCCATTATCATCATACTCGCACGCTTCCAACAGGGCCTGACCTATACCTTGCGCCAGACCGCCATGGATCTGACCTTCCACAATCATCGGATTGATGACGCGCCCGACATCATCGACTGCCGTCATGCCAACCACCTGTGTGGTGCCGGTATCAGGATCGATTTCCACCTCGCAAATATGGCATCCGCCTGGATAGGTGAAGTTCATCGGATCATAGAAGGCGTTTTCTTCCAGACCGGGCTCCAGCGTTTCATGGGGATAGTTGTGGGGCACATAGGCGGTCAGGGCCACTGTGCCGAAATCAACTTCCTTATCCGTGCCCGCAACAGTGAATTTGCCATCCTTGAATTCAACATCCTCGGGGGAGGCTTCCATCAGATGGGCAGCGATCTTGCTGGCCTTGTCCACAACCTTGCCCAGCGCTTTCATGATGGCTTCCCCGCCAACCGCCAGGGAGCGGGATCCATAAGTCCCCATGCCGAATGCGATGCGGTTCGTGTCCCCATGTTCAATATTGATGTTTTCTAAGGGGATACCCAGTGTTTCCGAAACCAATTGTGCAAAGGTCGTTTCGTGCCCCTGACCATGGCTGTGAGAGCCGGTATAGATTGAAACCGATCCTGTCGGATGGACCCGGACATTGGCCGATTCAAACAGGCCAGCGCGGGCACCCAGCGAGCCGACAACGGCTGAGGGTGCAATCCCGCAGGCCTCAACATAGGTGGAAATGCCGATGCCACGCAATTTACCGCGAGAGGCCGCTTCTGCCTTGCGTTTAGGAAATTCAGTCCATTTTGACAATTCCATCGCCTTTTTCAGGGTCGCTTCATAATCGCCACTGTCATATTGCAGGGCAACCGGCGTCTGATAGGGGAAGGCATCGGCAGGGATGAAATTCTTCTGGCGAATCGCAACCTGATCCATGCCCAATTGCTTGGCGGCCTTGGTCACCAATCGCTCCAGCAGATAGGTGGCTTCCGGACGGCCTGCGCCACGATAGGCATCAACCGGCACGGTATTGGTGAAAATCGCCTTCACATTCACATAGATTTTTGGGGTCGTGTAGACGCCTGCCAACAGTGTCGCATACAGATATGTCGGCACGCAGGTGGAAAATGTGGACAGATACGCCCCCATATTCGCCTTTGTATAGACTTTCAGCCCCAGGAATTTGCCGTCCGCATCCAGCGCCAGGTCGGCATGGGAGATATGATCGCGACCATGGGCGTCTGACAGGAAGCTTTCAGACCGCTCCGCCGTCCATTTGATCGGGCGACGGACTTTTCCAGCCGCCCAGGTGACAATCGCTTCTTCGGCATAATGATAAATCTTAGAGCCGAAACCGCCGCCGACATCAGGTGCGACAACGCGCAGCTTATGTTCCGGCAGTTGCAGCACGAATGCCCCCATCAAAAGCCGGATCACATGCGGGTTCTGGCTGGTCGTGTACAGGGTATATTCGCCGGTTCCGGTGTTATAATCCCCAATTGCCGCGCGGGGTTCCATCGCGTTTGGAACAAGGCGGTTATTGGTCAGATCGATGGAGACGACATGGGCGGCATTTTTAAATTCCGCGTCTACCTCAGCCTCGTCACCCAGTTCCCAGTCGTAACACATATTGTTCGGGGCGGCGTCATCATGGACCAGCGGCGCACCGGGCGCGATGGCCTTTTCAGAATTGGTAACGGCGGGCAGTTCTTCGTAATCGACCTCGATCAGCTCTGCAGCATCTTTCGCCTGGGAATAGGTTTCCGCAATAATAACAGCGACCTGATCGCCGACATGACGGACCTTGCCCTGGGCCAGGGCAGGGTGGAACGGTTCGTTCATCGGGCTGCCGTCTTTATTATTCACGCCCCAGCCACAGGGGATGGATCCAACCTGCATATCTTCGCCGGTAAAAACTGCGACGACGCCCGGGGCAGATTTTGCCGCTGTCGTATCGATGCCCTTGATCTTGGCATGGGCATGCGGGCTGCGCAGGATATAGGCATAGGTCTGATTGGGTTGGTTGATATCGTCTGTATAATTGCCGCGTCCGGTTAAAAAGCGGAAATCTTCTTTGCGCTTCACAGAGGCGCCGATCCCAGTAGCACTCATGACGTTTCTCCCTTGGGTGATCCCGACAATACGGGACTGCCTGTTTGCTGCGCCGGAACTCTTATGGGGTTCTATTTTGGCGCGCGTATAGTCCTGACACTCCTTCTTCTGCGGCTACTCTGCGGCAGCCTTTTGACCTTTCATCGCGGCCGCACCGGCAGCGATGGATTTGACGATGTTATGATAGCCGGTACAGCGACAGATATTGCCTTCCAGCCAGTCACGGATTTCATGGTCGGTCGGGGTCGGGTTGTTGTTCACAAGGTCGATCGCGCTCATCACCATGCCTGGGGTACAGAAACCGCATTGCAGGCCATGATTATCCCGGAAGGCTTCCTGCATCGGGTGCAGAACGTCCGCATTTCCAGCCAGGCCTTCGATGGTGGTTACGGTTGATCCATCGGCTTCCACGGCCAACATGGCGCAAGACTTAACCGACGCCCCATCGACATGAACCACACAGGCACCGCATTGGCTGGTGTCACAACCGACATGCGTACCGGTCAGATGAAGATTTTCACGGATGAATTGGACAAGCAGTGTCCTGGGCTCAACAGTGCCAGAAACCTGCTTTCCGTTCACCGTCATTGAAACGGATGGCATAAATTACTCCTCCCTTATGACGTGATATACATGACGATAATAGGTCATGGTCTTACCGCTTCTTCTTACCGCCATAGTCTTACCATTGAGTGTGGAACTGACAGCGCGCGCGGTCAAGTCCGGTCGCACCCACAATCCCGTGAATTGATGATGACAGGCCGTTTCTGTGAGACAAGGCGTCACCGAAGTGTCAATTCCCCGTACCCGGCATAGGGGCATCCCCACCAAAAACCAGGGACAGGCCTAACATAATCAGAACCAGGATCATGATCCATTGCATCGGCGTCAGGCCCCAGCGTTTGGCGGTTTGTTTATGCACCGCGTCGACGGCAGCGCGTTTCGCCTGTGCCTTGATCGCGTCGCGATCTGCGGGCGTTTCCGGTTGCGCGGGGCGGGGGGGCTGTTCGGCCTCTGGTTGATGCTTTTCGGGTTCCGGTGCTGGGGCAGTTTGTGCCGGTTCTGCTGTGGCCTCCGGCGCGGTTGCCGCAGTTTCTTCGGATGCGCCAGGGGCTGCTGGTTCCGCATTCACGGTTCCAGAATCCCGTTCCTGGGCAATGACGACGAACTTGTCAAAAAAATCGGTCGCATATTTCTTGGCCGTTGAATCAACCAGACGCGCCCCGATCTGGGCCAGCTTTCCGCCAACCTGAGCATTAACCTTGTAGGTCAGAATCGTCTCTGCGCCGTCTTCGACCAGATTGACATCCGCGCCGCCCTTGGCGAAACCGGCTGCGCCGCCTTTGCCTTCCCCAACGATGGTATAGCTTTCCGGGGCATTGACATTCTCCAGGCGAACCGCCCCTTTGAATGTGGCGCTGACCGGGCCAACCTTTGCTTTGACGGTGGCTTCAAAGCCGCCATCTTCGGTGCGGTCCAGGGATTGGCAGCCCGCGATACAGGCTTTCAGGACTTCCGGATCGTTCAGCGCTTCCCAAACGGTCTCACGCGCCGCAGGAATGCGATACTCGCCAGTCATTTCCATTAGATAATCCCTTTCATTTCGTCGCGTTCAGTCGTTTCAGCGATCAATATCGCCACTTGGCACTCCATTTGCTATACCAATTCAGAACAGATTTGAAAATCAGGGGACGAATAAGGCATGACAGTACCGATTGTTTCTTCCGCGCTGGACGTGGCGTTATGGTTTTTTGACCAATCGCGCCGCGATGATCTGCATTTGCCAGCGCAAAAGCTACAGCGTCTGTTGTGGATTACCCAAGCCCTTTATGCGGCGGAAAACCATGGGCGGATGTTCATGCCCGCTACCTTTGTCGCGGAAGAAACCGGCCCGACAGAGCCTACCGTCTTTCATGCCTTTGAAGACAGCCGCCCCCCCATCATGATGCGCAAGCTGGTGCCGGTTGCCGATAATTTTCTAAATCGCATCTGGCGGAAATATGGTCATCATTCTGCCGATTATCTGAATCGCATGATGACCCATAACGAAGTTTATCGCCGTGCCTATCGCAAGGAAGCGGGGACCGTTATACCCTTTGAGCGGATCGCACAGCATTTTACACAGAAGCCGGAACCTAAATCCCAGGTTAAAACCTCTGACGGTCGGATATTGCGGAAATGGATGCCCTCTGCAAAACCGGCCCTGCGACAGGGATAATGTCGCAGGCGATCAGCTAAGACTTTCCCAGACCCGATTTGATTGTTTACAGTGCGCGCGGGTATCCATTCTGGAGTGTGCCCTGTCATTGAGGAGTTTGGTATGCCCGGTGTCTTCGGGTCTTTCTTTGCGCTTTTGGCCAGCATAGCGCTTCTATATGGCGGCAACACCCTGATGGGGACATTGCTGCCAGTGCGCGCAGGGCAGGAAGGCTTCAGCGCCATTTTTGTCGGTGGCATGGGGACTGGCTATTTTGTCGGCTTTATTCTGGGGTGTCAGTTGACGCCCTGGCTGGTGCGCAGGGTCGGGCATATCCGGGCCTTTGGGGCGATGGCCGCCATCGCTGCCAGCAGCACTCTTTGTTTCATATTGTTCCTGGATCCCATCGCCTGGATCGGTTTTCGATTCATATATGGTGTTGTGGGTGCCGGTCTGATCATGGTGGTGGAAAGCTGGCTGAACGAACGGGCAGGGGCCAATAATCGCGGTCGGGTGCTGGCGATGTATACCCTGTGCTATATCGGCGCACAGCTTGCCAGTCAGCAGCTCTTCCTGTTTATCCCGGCGAAAGAGGCCACGCTGTTTATGGTCGCATCGATTGTGGTCTGCCTGTCGCTGGTGCCCATCGCGCTGACCACATCACAAACGCCAGCCCCTTTGCGCACTGCGAAGCTGAAACTGGCTCCCCTGTATCGAACGTCCCCGGTTGCGACTTTGGGGTGTTTGGGGGTCGGGCTTGCCAATGGTGCTTTCTGGAGCCTGTCACCGCTGTATGCCCAGGGAATCGGTCTGTCCACCCAAACCGTGGGGATGTTCATCACCGCTGTTATCCTTGGCAATGCGGTCCTGCAATGGCCGATTGGCTGGCTGTCGGACAAGCTGGATCGACGCATACCCGTCCTGATCTGTTTTTTTGGTGCGGCGGCACTGGGAATTGCGCTGTCCTTTATTAATGGCGTCATTCTGACCCTGGCGGTCGCAGCTATTTATGGTGCCTTCGCACAATCGATTTATGCGATTCTGGTCGCCCATGCCGGGGATCGGGCTGAACCAGAAGATTTCGTATCCACCAGCGGCGGCTTGCTGTTGCTGTATGGGATTGGGGCCTTGATCGGGGCCCTGCCAGCGGCAACCCTGATGGATATGTTTGACTATCATTCCCTGTTCTGGTGGACGGCAGCGGTGCATGGCGGAATGGGCTTTTACATTCTGTTTCGGATGCGTCAGCGTCCGGGGCGGATCAAACCATCCGGCGAAGGTTTTCAACCGGTGCCGAAATCAACCCCTGCGGCCGTTGAACTGGATCCCCGCGCGGATTCCTCCCCCAGTCTTGAAGAAGAAGATGCAGAGCGGGAAGCGGCATCCAGGCCATCTTGATCTATTGCAACAAGGGTATTAGACACAAATCCCATCACAAAAGCGCCTGACAGGGGGGCGTGACCACAAACAACGGTCCAGAGGGTATGAACGCGGTGATGATTTCAAACAGGATTGGTCTTTCAACGATTGGCGGCGCTGCCTTCTATCTTCTGACAGCGTGTATCAGTACGGCCTTTGCAGCCGGTGAGGGCGCACCGCATTTAAACGGTGCGGATTTGCAACTGCTCTGGATCGTACCCTTTGTTGGGATTCTGTTGTCAATCGCTCTGTTCCCCTTGGTTGCACCCAATATCTGGCATCATAATTTTGGCAAGATTTCCGCCTTTTGGGCACTGTTGTTCCTGGTGCCGTTTACAATTTTCTATGGCTATGAACTGGCATTGTTCGAACTGGTACATGTCATGTCCCTGGAATACATCCCCTTCATTATACTGCTGCTATCCCTGTTTACCGTTGCGGGTGGCGTTCGGGTAAAAGGGTACCTGCAAGGGGCCCCGATTGTGAATGTGGGGATCTTGTTGATTGGCACATTCATCGCCAGCATCATGGGGACAACCGGGGCGGCGATGCTGTTGATCCGCCCGCTGATCCGGGCAAATGAAGACCGCAAATACCAGGTCCATACTATTGTTTTCTTTATCTTTCTGGTTGCCAATATCGGTGGATCGTTGACGCCCTTGGGGGACCCGCCTTTGTTTCTGGGTTTCCTGAAAGGGGTCTCCTTCTTCTGGCCGACGGTGCATATGTTCCTGCCCATGGTGGTGGCGGCCAGCATTCTGTTGGTCGGCTATTTCATTGTTGATAGTTTCCTGTACCGGAAGGAACAGCAGGAAGGCCTGCATGTGGAAACCCCGGCGGAGGAAGACCGCCACCCGATCCGGTTGGAAGGGGGGATCAACATACTGCTATTGGCTGGTGTCGTCGCCTCTGTCCTGATTTCCGGAATTTGGAAGCCGGGCATCAGTTTTGAAATCTACCATGTGACCATTGATTTGCAGAGCCTTGTGCGGGACGTCGCCTTGCTGGGCCTGGCTGTATTATCCTGGATACTGACATCCAGAAAAAGCCGCGAAGCCAATGGATTCAGCTGGTTCCCGATCCTGGAGGTCGCAAAGCTGTTTGCCGGTATATTCATCACAATCATTCCCGCAATTGCGATCTTGAAAGCCGGAACGGCGGGCGCATTGGAACCGGTCGTGTCGCTGGTCTCCCACAACGGGGAACCTGTGAATACGATGTATTTCTGGGCCACGGGCATTCTGTCCAGCTTCCTGGATAATGCGCCGACCTATCTTGTGTTCTTCAATACGGCAGGCGGCGACCCCCAGGCCTTGATGGGGCCGATGGCCAATACTCTGTTGGCGATTTCTGCCGGGGCTGTGTTCATGGGGGCCAATACCTATATCGGGAATGCCCCGAACTTCATGGTCCGATCCATTGCGGAAGAGCGCGGCATCCCGATGCCCAGCTTCTTTGGATATATGCTGTGGTCCGGCCTGATCCTGCTGCCGATATTCGGGCTGATAACCATTCTGTTCTTTGCGTAAAAAAGATCAGAATGGTTTCACTGTCAGTGCGACATCAGTAACGGAACATTTGCGTGGCCGATGACATAGCGACTGGCAGAGCCAAACAGCCTGTCCAGCATAGAACTGTGACCATAGGCCCCCATGACGATCATGTCGGCCTTCACCTCTTCGGCCAGGTCCAATATCTCCTCACCGGCATGGCCTGATTTGGAATGGTTGATATGGTCTGCCTTTATTCCCCGGCGGGCCAGATATTCCAGAACGGGCTTTGCCAGGTCTTCGCCAACTTTCGGGGCCTTGCCGCAGGTGAACAGTTTCACCGATTTGGCATTTTCGATCATCGGCAAGGAATCGCGCAGCGCCCGAATGGCCTCTTTTGTGTAAGTCCAGGCGATCAGGACAGTATCGAAGGATTTCAGGTCAACCTGATCCATGCCCTTTGGCAGGACCAGTACCGGACCACCGGCCCCCATCACCAGCTTTTCCGGTAACTGATAAATCAGACGATCCTCAAAATTATCAAAGCTGACCTGATTCAGGACCGTCAGATCAGCGTGATACACTTCTTCCAGCAAGTGTTCTAAATGATCTTCCTCTCCATACACCCATTCCCAGGATATCCCTGCGGCGTCGCAGACGTCCCGGACATGCGCTTCAACCGCACCAGCCTTTTCCTTTGCCGCAGTTCGCGCTTCATGCAGATAAAGGGAAGAAGCCCCCCGTCCTTCGGCCCCTGCTGGCATATGGACCGGCATAGCGACATAAAGGGCGATTAAATGGGCATCCAGTTGCTTGGCGATTCCAACCGCTGCCTTTAATCGTGTTTCGCGATCAGGGTCGGGTGCAAGGTGAACCAGCAGTGTCTTGATCGACATAAATAACATCCCTTTGCGGCTTGTGCGTTTTCTGACGTAAAACTACTGCCCTGCCTGTATCATTGCAATGCGGGCAATTGCCTTTCGAACCTGTCGATGCCACTTGCTATACTGTCCACGCCGCCTTATCGAAAGAACATGATGCAATCCGACAGCAAGCCCAAGAATGCGAAACGCAGTGTTCATTTCAAGACTCTGCTGACGGTTGTCCCGTATTTGTGGCCGAAGGATCGCACTGGAATCAAACTGCGCGTTATTGCAGCCATGGTCGCCCTGGCTTTGGCAAAAGTCGCCAATGTCTGGGTGCCCCTGTTTTACCGCGATGCGGTGGATGCGCTGGATCGGCTCTCCAAGACATTGGATACCAGCACATCCACGACAGCGGCGGTTGCAACGGGGGCTGGCATTGCCGCCATTCCCGTTGCCTTGCTGCTGGGCTATGGATTGATGCGCCTGATGGCGGTTCTGTTCCAGGAATTACGGGAAGCCTTGTTTTCCCGTGTCGCGCAGAATGCCATTCGCACAGTCGCGCTGAAGACATTTGAACATCTGCATGGCTTGAGCCTGCGTTTTCATCTGGAACGTCAGACCGGCGGGCTGTCGCGGGTGATAGAACGAGGGACCAAGGGCATCGAATTCGTTCTGTCGTTCATGTTGTTCAACATCATTCCGACGCTGCTGGAAATCGGCATGGTCTGTGGCATTCTTTGGGGACTGTTTGATTTCAGCTATGCGCTTGTCACCTTTGTGACAATTGTCGGCTATATCGCCTACACGCTGTTGGTGACGGAATGGCGCTTGAAGTATCGCCGCCAGATGAATGAAAGCGATACCGTCGCCAATACCAAGGCCATCGATAGCCTGCTGAATTATGAAACCGTCAAATATTTTGGCAATGAAGGGCATGAGGCCAGTCGCTATGATCATGCCTTGCAGCGCTATGAAAATGCCGCTGTGCGGTCGATTACCAGTCTGGCCGTGGTGAATGTCGGGCAGGGGGCCATCATTGCCGTAGGGCTGGTTGCCCTGATGTTGATGGCCGCCAACGGGGTTGCAGCGGGGGAGTTGACCCTGGGTGACTTCGTTCTGGTGAACACCTATCTGATTCAGCTGTATCTGCCCCTGAACTTCCTGGGCTTTGTGTATCGCCAGATCCGGCAAAGCCTGACGGATATGGAAGATATGTTCCAATTGATGGGAGTCCCATTCGAAGTCGTGGACAGGCCAGATGCGGTTGCGCTTAAAACACCAGAGGGTGTGTTACGGTTTCAATCTGTGGATTTCGGCTATGATCCGCGCCGCCCGATCCTGAAAGGGGTCGATTTTACTGTTACACCCGGCAAGACCCTGGCGATTGTCGGGCCGTCCGGGGCGGGGAAATCAACAATCAGCCGATTGCTGTTCCGGTTCTATGACCCCAGCGCCGGATCCGTCACACTGGATGGTGTTGATGTGCGCGACGCGACCCAGCACAGCGTGCGCGCCGCCATCGGGATCGTGCCGCAAGATACGGTTCTGTTTAACGATACCATTGAATACAACATCGCCTATGGTCGCCCAAGCGCCAGCCGCGAAGAGGTTCGGGCGGCGGCGAAGTTGGCCCGCATTGATGAATTCATTGAAAGCCTGCCGGATGGCTATCACAGTATGGTGGGGGAACGTGGCCTGAAATTATCCGGTGGCGAGAAACAACGTGTCGCAATCGCGCGGGCGATCCTGAAGGCACCGCGCATCCTGTTGTTTGATGAGGCGACATCCGCCCTGGACACCGCGACCGAACGGGAGATTCAGAAATCCCTGCGCGAAGTCAGCCAGGGCCGCACGACCCTGGTGATCGCGCACCGCCTGTCGACCGTGGTGGATGCAGATGAAATTCTGGTCCTGGACGCGGGCAGGGTGGTGGAGCGAGGCACCCACGCAAATCTTTTGACGTCGGACGGGATTTACGCGGCCATGTGGCGACGCCAACAGGAAAGCACAGACGACGCATAATCGTCACAAGGATGCTTGCATTCTAAGGGGTGGCGGTTTATAGCCGCGCACAACACACACACGGAGCTTCCGGGATGTGGCCGTCATAGGGTCCGTTCCGTCCGGTGCCAGGGGATAAAATCCTGGCTAACCAAGGCTTCGTGGAGGATCAACCGGAGAAGCAAAGGAGCCATTTTATGGCCGTGCCAACTTTTACCATGCGTCAGTTGCTTGAAGCTGGCGTCCATTTCGGACACACAACCCGTCGCTGGAACCCAAAGATGAAGCCCTTCATCTTTGGTGAACGCAATGGCATTCATATCATTGACCTGGAACAGTCCGTTCCAATGTTGACCCGCGCGCTGGAAGAAGTCGGCCGTGTCGCCGCTGCTGGCGGTCGTGTGCTGTTCGTCGGCACCAAGCGTCAGGCACAGTCGATTGTCGCTGAAAACGCCCTGAAATGCGGTCAGTATTATGTCAATCACCGTTGGTTGGGCGGCATGCTGACCAACTGGAAGACAATCGCAAATTCGATCAAGCGTCTGAAGACCCTGGAATCCCAGTTCGAAGACGAAGCAAACCTGCAAGGCCTGACCAAGCGCGAGCGCCTGGGTCTGGAACGCGAAAAGGAAAAGCTGGATCGCGCCCTGGGCGGTATCAAGGACATGAGCAATGTCCCAGACGTGATTTTCATCGTCGATACCAACAAGGAATCGATTGCGATCAAGGAAGCCAACAACCTGAACATCCCGGTTATCGCGATCCTGGACTCCAATTCTGATCCAGATGGCGTGACCTTCCCAGTTCCTGGCAATGATGACGCCATGCGCGCCATCAACCTGTATTGTGATCTGGTTGCTGGTGCTGTTCTGGGTGGATTGCAGCAGTCGATGGTTGCGTCTGGTGTTGATCTGGGTGCGGTTGCAGAGCCTGCTGTCGAGCCTGTCCTGGAAGCAGAAGCGGCTGAGGCTCCTGTTGCTGAAGAAGCGGCAGCCCCTGTTGCTGCTGAAGAAGCCGCAGCAGAAGACGACGCAAAAGTCTAAGGATCGTCGGGAATATTTGTCGCGACCGTCACTTTGTCACAATTTTGTGGCACAGCGACGGGACGCGCGGCGAACAGTTGTTCCCGTAGCCTAACATTTTGAACCGAGAGACGAGAGGAGCAATTCCATGGGCCAGATTTCGGCAAGCATGGTGAAGGAACTGCGCGATACGACCGGCGCAGGCATGATGGATTGTAAGAAAGCATTGGCGGAAACCGATGGCGATATGGATGCCGCAGTTGATTGGCTGCGCACCAAGGGCCTGGCCGCTGCTGCCAAGAAAGCCGGGCGCATTGCAGCTGATGGCTTGGTATCCGTCGTAACCGATGGCACCCGTGGTGCGCTGTTGGAAATCAATGCGGAAACCGACTTTGTTGCCCGTAACGAAGGCTTCCAGACATTTGTAAGCGACGTTGCCAGCATCGCATTGGCGGAAAACGGCAATGCGGAAAAAGTTCTGGCCGCAGCCTATCCCGAAACCGGACGCACGGTGCAGGAACAGTTGACCCATAACATCGCAACCATTGGCGAGAATATGAGCTTCCGTCGCTGCACGGCGCTGTCGGTCAATGATGGCGTGGTTGCTGGTTATATTCACAGCGCGGTTGCACCGGGCCTGGGCAAGATCGGTGTTCTGGTCGCCCTGGAATCAACCGGCGACAAGGCGAAACTTGAAGCTTTGGGCAAACAGATCGCGATGCACATTGCAGCGGCTAAGCCGGAAGCCCTGAATATTGAAGATGTCGATTCCAGCAATCTGGAACGGGAACGCGCCGTGCTGGTCGAACAGGCCCGCGAATCCGGCAAGCCTGAAAGCATCATCGAAAAAATGGTCGAAGGCCGTATCCGCAAATACTACGAAGAAGTGGTGCTGCTGGAACAGGTTTTCGTCATCGATGGTGAAACCAGAGTTCGTAAAGTGGTGGAAAACGCCGCAGCGGATGTTGGTGCCCCTGTGAAATTGAGCGCTTTCACGCGCTATGTCCTGGGTGAAGGCATCGAAAAGAAAGAAGAAGACTTCGCAGCAGAAGTCGCAGCCGCCGTCAAAGGCTGATCCTGACCGCCTTTAAAAGGGGCCGCTTCCAGATTGGGGCGGCCCTTTTTTGTTGCTTTTGTTTTGCCTGAATCGGGGGCTCAGGCCACAATGCGCCCGCTGGAATAATCCCGCCCCAAAGACCTGACCCGTGGAGAATATGCATGCCCAACGAAACCGGCACCCTTGTCTACAAACGTGTTTTGTTGAAAATCTCCGGCGAGGCCCTGATGGGCGACAGAGAATTTGGCTTAGATCCGGAAATAGTGGGGCGCATCGCTGACGAGATTATCAGCGTTCGCGCCATGGGATGCGAAATCTGTCTGGTGATCGGGGGCGGTAACATTTTTCGGGGCGTGTCTGGCGCCGCCAAGGGGATGGAGCGCACGACAGCCGACTATATGGGGATGCTGGCCACGGTTATGAATGCCCTGGCAATGCAGGCGGCGCTTGAGGCCAAGGGCGTCCCGACCCGTGTTCAATCGGCCATTCCCATGGCAACAGTGTGCGAGCCTTATATCCGCCGCCGCGCGACGCGCCACATGGAAAAGGGCCGCATCGTTATTTTCGCCGCTGGCACCGGAAATCCATTCTTTACCACAGATACAGCAGCTGCCCTGCGCGCATCCGAAATGGATTGCGATGCAATGTTGAAGGCGACAAAGGTAGACGGGGTTTATTCCGCCGACCCGATGAAAGACAGCACTGCCAAACGCTATGACCGGTTAAGCTATCATCAGGTTTTAACGGATGATTTGCAGGTCATGGATGCCTCCGCCATAACTTTGTCACGCGAGCGCAATATTCCGATCCTGGTTTTCTCGCTTTATGATCCAGGTGCGTTTGCGAAGGTTGTGTGCGGTCAAGGGCGCTTTACCATTGTTACGGACGCTGTGTGATGATCGGTTGGACCCAACCGGCCAAACCAGTTAAAAGGGTCACGGTTTAAGCATTCAAAGAGATCCCAAGGGGATCCAGATTAGTGGGAAAGAACGAAATGTCTGCAAAAATTAAAGATCTGCGCCGTCGTATGGATGGGGCACTTGACGCATTGGCGACGGAATTCCAGGGCTTGCGGACGGGCCGCGCTTCTACGGACCTGCTGACGCCGATCCATGTCGACGCCTATGGTGCGTCAATGCCGCTTAATCAGGTGGCCAGCATTTCCGCCCCTGAACCCCGCATGTTGATGGTCACGGTCTGGGATAACAGCATGGTAAAGGCTGTTGAAAAGGCCATTCGGGAATCAGATCTGGGCCTGAACCCCATGACCGAAGGCACGGTAATGCGTATTCCCTTGCCGGAATTGAACCAGGAACGCCGGGCCGAATTGACAAAGGTTGCCGGGAAATATGCGGAACAGGCCCGAATCGCTATTCGCAATATTCGTCGTGACGGTATTGATACCCTGAAACGCGAAGAAAAAGACGGTGATATCGGTCAGGACGAATTGCATAAGGGCCAGGATGATATTCAGAAATTGACCGATGAATTCGTCGCCAAGGTAGATGCTGCCCTGGCTGAAAAAGAAAAGGACATCATGCAGGTCTGACGGGGCACGCATACACCTTTGCACAATATGGTCTTTAGCATGAATGCAGATCACGACACGAAACCCACGCCAAAACATGTTGCAATCATCATGGATGGCAATGGTCGTTGGGCGAAACAGCGGGGCCTTCCCCGGCTGGCCGGGCATCGCAAGGGCGCAGAGGCCGTGCGATCCGCCGTTGAGGCCGCGGGCGATATGGGGATTGAGTATCTGACCCTGTTTAGTTTTTCGTCCGAAAACTGGCGTCGACCGGAAACGGAAATCAGTGATCTGATGGGGCTTTTGCGTCGCTATCTGAAGTCTGAAATAGCAGAATTGCATGGCAAGAATATCCGCTTTCGGGTGATTGGGGAGCGTAAACGCCTGGCCCCTGATATCCAGAAACTGGTTGAGGAGGCGGAGCGCACCACAGAGCACAATTCACGCCAGACCCTGACGCTTGCGCTGTCCTATGGCGGTCGCTCAGAAATCACCGATGCTGCCCGGCGGATTGCGCAATCTGTAAAATTGGGACTACTGGAACCCGATGCGGTGAATGAGGCCCTGTTTGAAAATTACCTCTGGTCCGTTGGATTACCCGATCCGGACCTGATTATTCGCACCAGTGGTGAAAAGCGGATCAGTAATTTCCTGCTGTGGCAATGTGCCTATGCCGAACTGTTCTTTACGGATGTTTATTGGCCTGATTTTGATAAGGCGGCGTTTCAGCAGGCGGTCGATGATTTCCGCCGCCGTGATCGACGCTATGGCACGACCGCGCATTACGCATGACCGATCCGGCCCCCACACTTTCTCCCAAGCTTGCGTCTGATCTGAAGGTTCGGGCCATTTCTGGATTCGTGCTGATTCTGATCGCCGCGGTTGAGCTGTATATGGGGGGAACGTTCTTTGTCATCTTTGTCGCTGCTATGGCGGCGGGCATGATTTGGGAGGCCCTGGACCTGACCGGGGTTCAGCGCGTTGCCCCCCGTTTGCTTGCCATGGGCTTATGCGCGCTTGGTCTGTTGGCGATGATACCGGCCCTGCCAAATCAGGGATTTCCGGTGTGGGTTGCCTTATTGCTGATGGCAGGGACCCTGCTGGTTGCTTGGGGCGCATCAACGCGCAAGCGGGCCTTTCCCATGGGAATGGTCGCTGCGGCGTCGGTCTGTCTGGCCTGTCTGACAATGGTTTTGTCTGAATTGCGGGCTGATTTTTATACAATCCCGCCGCTGCTGCTATTGGTGCCCGCAGTTATTGGAACCGATATCGGGGCTTATTTCACAGGACGCCTTGTTGGTGGGCCGAAGCTGGCCCCCAGGGTCAGCCCCAACAAAACATGGTCAGGCGCAATTGGGGGCGTGGTTTCCGCCATTATTCTGGGCTTGGTGACGATTTATCTGTTCCATGGGGATCTGGTGCCGCATTCTGAATTTGAAATGGTTCTGATGCTGGCGGGATTGTCCGTGTGTTCCCAAATTGGGGATCTGGTGGAATCCTGGTTGAAGCGCCGTGCGGGGCGAAAGGATTCCGGGAACCTGATCCC
Organism: Rhodospirillaceae bacterium; assembly: GCA_002709955.1. Taxonomy (GTDB): domain Bacteria; phylum Pseudomonadota; class Alphaproteobacteria; order UBA8366; family Aestuariispiraceae; genus Pacificispira. The sequence continues at coordinate 49,273 of PAQY01000018.1, read as the reverse complement.
TGGTCATGGTGGTTTGTTGGATCGATTTGACGGGTTTCTGGGCGCGTCCTTGCTGGGGCTGGGACCGTGGTTGTTGTATCAGGAGTTCGGGGGCATGGTTCCATGACGGGAAAACGCCGCGTCACCATTCTGGGCGCAACCGGCTCTGTCGGGCAAAGCACCCTGGACCTTATTCGCCGCGCGCCCGATCAGTTTGATGTCTATGGATTAAGCGCCCATCGCAATGTTGCAGCCCTGGCGCGGGATGCCAGAGCATTTGGGGCAAAGGTTGCCGCCATTGCCGATGAGGCATTGTATGATGACCTGAAGGCGGCATTGGCGGGCAGCGACTGCACGGCGGTTGCAGGCGAATCGGCGGTCATAGAGCTGGCGTCACAGCCGGTGGACTATGTCATGGCCGCCATTGTTGGTGCCGTGGGTCTGAAGCCGACATTGGCGGCGGTTCGGACCGGCACCTGCGTTGCCTTCGCCAATAAGGAATGTCTGGTGTCAGCCGGTCCTTTGATGATGCAGGAGGTCGCAACCCATGGCGCGACCCTGTTGCCGGTGGATTCAGAGCATAATGCGATATTTCAGGTCTTCGAAGCGCATAACAGGGCTGCGATTTCACGATTGATTCTGACCGCGTCTGGTGGCCCGTTCCGGACCTGGAGCGCCGTGGAGATGGCGGCAGCAACGCCAGAGCAGGCCGTTGCCCATCCCAACTGGGCGATGGGGGCGAAAATCTCCATTGATTCCGCCAGTATGATGAATAAAGGGCTGGAACTGATTGAAGCACATTATCTTTTCGATATGCCGGAAGATAAAATTGAGATCGTGGTACACCCGCAATCGGTCATCCATTCCATGGTTGAATATGCCGATGGGTCGGTTCTGGCCCAGCTGGGCAGCCCCGATATGCGAACGCCCATTGCCAATACCCTGGCCTGGCCAAATCGGATGGAAAGCCCGTCTGCCAGACTGAATTTTCTGGAAACCTGTCGATTGGATTTCGAAGCGCCTGATCCTGAACGGTTTCCCTCTTTGCGATTGGCCAGGGATGCCTTGATCGCGGGGCCGCATGCCCCATGTATCATGAATGCGGCGAACGAGGTTGCGGTTGCGGCGTTCCTGAAAGGGACGGGACGTTTCTGTGATATCTGGGACACTGTCGAACGTGTAATTGATGCAATTCCAGCGCGCGCATTAAACAGTTTGGACGATGTTTTCGCCCTGGATGAAGAAGCCCGGGCAAGGGCATTGGAATTAACCGCGCAGGCGGCGGAATAAAGGTAAGGACCCAACATGGACTCTTTTATTGGTGGCATCGGTTATTTCAATGCCGTGATTGTTTTTTGTATTTTGGTCTTTGTTCATGAAATGGGGCATTATCTGGTCGCACGGTGGTGCGGTGTTCGTATTGAGGTCTTCTCAATCGGATTTGGCAAAGAATTGTTCGGCTGGACCGACAGCCATGGCACCCGATGGAAATTCAGCATTGTTCCCTTGGGGGGCTATGTGCGCATGTATGGCGAACACAGCATGGAATCCGTCCAGGGTGAAACCGGCATGGCGATGTCTCAGGAAGAGCGCGCGGTATCCTTTGATCATAAGACCTTAGCCCAACGCTTCGCGATTGTCCTGGCGGGCCCGATGGCCAATTTCATATTCGCAATCGCGGTTTTGGCGTTGCTGTTTGGTGGTGCTGGCGTTCGGGAATCCAGAGATGTCGCGACCTATGGCATCGGCGCAATTGTTGCCGACAGCCCCGCCGAGCAGGCCGGATTGATGGAAGGGGATCGCATTCTTTCCATCGATGGCCGTGATATTCCAGACTGGTCAAGTCTGGTCGAAGCCGTCCAGGCCAGCGAGGGGCGGGAGCTTCTGCTGAAAGTCGACCGGGACGGACTGGTGCTGACCAAAAGATTACAGCCTAATTTTAACGAGGCTTCGTCAACCTATCTGATTGGCATCCATGCCCCGTTTCAGGTCGTGACCTTTGGCCCTCTGCAATCTGTTGGCATGGCAGCAGAGCGAACTTGGGACTACAGCATCCTGACCCTGTCTGCGATTGGGGAGATTATTACCGGCGATCGCAGTTTGGATGATATGGGCGGGCCTGTGAAAATCGTCGATATGTCCAATCAGGTGGCCCAGCGTGGTGCCTTGGATCTGGTTGTCTTCATGGCGGTTCTGTCTATCAATTTGGGGCTGTTGAACCTGTTGCCTATCCCGATGCTGGATGGGGGGCACCTGATGTTCTATCTGATCGAGGCCGTGCGCGGAAAACCGATGAACGAGCGTATGCAGGAATATATGTTACGCGCTGGCCTGGCCTTGTTGTTGGGCGTCATGATCCTTGTGACCCTGAATGATCTGAAACTCCCCGCTTTGCTGGGCTTCTCTGGATAGCGGTCCTCTGACTTTTTGAGAACATAACGAATCCGGGCTAAGCAATTTGATTCATAGCGCATTTTCCGGTTTAATCTGGACTCAGTATAGGGTATGAACAGTGCATTGATCAGTGTAAGCTGAATCAGGTGAGTCTCGTTTTGTGTGCGGTTGCTTGAAAAAAGGGCGTGTGGGTGAGGAACAATTCCAACAACGGTTTCGGCCTTGAGATTGCGCAAGCGGACCTTGCGAGATTAGGTGTGACTGACGGACCTTATAAGGCTCCGCTAAAGGGTCACGCCGGGTCGCGTGGTGTGTTCCGGCTGGCCTGTGGATTTGTCGCGTTTCTTCTGCCGCTGACAGTTTCAATTGATCACGCCATGGCACAAACCGTGCCCCCAATTGTTGCCCCGCAGCCGCAGGGGACAGCACCGGGTGTCTCTGGGTCAGGCTCAAACACGGTTCAGCCCGGATCCCCGACGATCACGCGCATAGAAGTTGAAGGCACACAGCGGATCGAGCGTGAAACCGTTCTGTCCTATATCGGCGTGCGGGAAGGCGATCAGATCGATTCTCGCGGTGTGAACAACGCCTTGAAAACCCTGTTCGCCACTGGCTTGTTTGCCGATGTCAGCATGCAGATGAGCGGCAGCACCTTGGCCATTCGCGTGGTGGAAAACCCCATCATCAACCGCATTGCGTTTGAGGGGAACCAGCGTCTGGATGATGAAACGCTGCAGACGGAAACCCAATTGCGTCCGCGTGTTGTCTATACGCGCACCCGGGTTCAAACGGATGTTCAGCGAATCATTGATCTGTATCGGCGCAATGGTCGTTTCGCGGCAATGGTGGAGCCCAAGGTTATCCAATTGGAGCAGAACCGTGTCGATCTGGTCTTCGAAATTCGTGAGGGCGCATTAACGGGTATTGAAAATATCGGGTTCGTTGGGAATCGGTATTTCTCTGACAGCGCCTTGCGGGAAGTGTTGGTCACCAAGGAATCCCGTTGGTATCGCTTCCTGTCCAGTTCAGACACCTATGACCCAGACAAGCTGACCTTTGATCGTGAATTGCTGCGTCGTCACTATCTGGCCAATGGATTTGCTGATTTTCGTGTCTCCTCCGCAGTGGCCGAACTTTCGGAAGACCAGGAAAACTTTTTCATCACCTTCACGGTTGATGAGGGGCAGCGGTATAAGTTTGGTGAATTTGATCTGACGTCCAAGATTCCTGATATTGATCCGGAAACCCTTAAGCCCGTGATCGAGTTGGAAACCGGCGATTGGTACAATGCTGATGCCGTGGATGACACAATCGTCGCCATTACAAACGCCGTGGGCGATTTGGGCTATGCGTTTGTGGATGTCCGGCCCAACGTAAACCGCGATAATGAAGTACTCACAATTGATATCACCTTTGAAATTCAGGAAGCCCCGCGCGTTTTTGTGGAGCGTATTGAAGTGCGCGGCAATGTGCGCACCCTGGACGAGGTCGTTCGTCGCGAATTCCTGCTGGTGGAAGGCGATGCCTTTAACGCCACCAAATTGCGCCGCTCTCGCCAGCGTATTGAGGATCTGAATTTCTTCTCTAATGTTGAAGTGACCAACGTTCCTGGTTCTGACCCTGACAAGACCGTTGTGATGGTTGATGTTGAAGAACAGTCAACCGGGGAACTGTCCATCGGGGCAGGGTTCTCGACCGCCGATGGTGCCTTGGGTGAAATCCAGATGCGGGAACGCAATCTGCTGGGTCGGGGTCAAGATCTTCGCTTGGGGACAACACTGTCACAGCGCCGCACGACCATCGATTTCTCCTTCACCGAACCCTATTTCCTGGATCGGGAACTGGCCGCCGGATTTGACCTGTTCCATACAGTGATCGACCGGCAGGATATTGCCTCCTATGACAGTCAGGAAACCGGCGCGGGCGTTCGCCTTGGATATGATTTCAATGAAGACTGGCGGCAACAGGTTCGCTATCGCCTGTCCCAGGAAACCATTGAAAACGTTGATCCCAATGCCAGTACATTCGTGAAGGCGTCTGCTGGGGATGATCTTGTATCAACCTTTGGGCAGACACTTACCTATGATAAGCTGAACAGCCGTTTGGACCCGACAGATGGGTACCTTATCGCGCTGGGAACTGATCTTGCCGGTTTTGGCGGGTCTGTGCGTTTTCTTAAATCCACCCTGTCGGGATCCCATTATCTGCCGATTACCGATGAAATGCGTTTGGTGACCCGCGCTGAAGTCGGGTCATTGATTGGCTTGGGCGATGATATCCGCTTGAACGACCGCTTCCTGTTGGGTGGGGACAATCTGCGCGGTTTCGCAAATGGCGGGGCTGGCCCACGCGACTCAATCAGCGGTGACTCCCTTGGGGGGGAACGCATGGCGAATGGGTCACTTGAATTGGTATTCCCGCTTGGACTTCCGGATGAATTCGGTATCTCTGGTGCCGTCTTTACCGATGCTGGTTATCTTTCCGGGGTTGATTCCGGTGGAGCGAGCATTCAGGATACGGGATCAATACGCGCGTCAGTGGGGACCGGAATCAAATGGATCTCACCATTTGGCCCTATACGGGTTGATTTCTCCCAGGCCGTGTTAAAGGAAGATTTCGATGATACTGAAATTTTCCGCTTCAACTTCGGAACGAGGTTCTAACATGATCCGCTTTATGCCGCTATCAGCGGCTGGATTGGCCCTGATTATGGGGCTGATCACCGTTGGATACAGTGCCGTCACCCCTGTTATTTCGTATGCGCAAGATGTTGCCGCCCCCAAAATCGCTGTGCTGGATGTCCCGGAAATTGAGCGGCGGGCCCTTGTTTGGCAGGATTTGCGCGCCAAATTCAAGCAAGCAAATGAAGCGACGCTGACCGAATTGCGCCAAATGCAGGCCAGTCTGGAAGAGGACGGAAAGGCCTTGCAGCAACAGCAAGCCATTCTTTCCGCAGACGCTTTTGCCGCAAAGCGTAAGGAATTTGAAGAACGACTGCAGCAGTCCAACAAAAAGGCTGCGGAACGCAAGCAGGCGATGGAAAAAGCGTTGGCAGAAGCAAAAGGCCAAATCGTAACTTACTATCGCGAAATTGTTGGTGAAATCGCTACAAGTAATGGCATCAACTTGATCCTGGATCGCTCCCTGGGGGATCCAACCATCGTATTGGCGACCGATGATATCGAAATCACCGATATCGTGATTGAACGGCTGGATAAACGCGTTCAGACAATCGAATTCACCGTCCCTCCCGCCCAATAGCATCGACGGTTTATATGGCGGACAAACGATTCTTCCAGAAAGCCGGCCCGTTTTTGCTGAAAGAATTGGTCGATACCGTCGGCTGCGCCGTTGCGGATAACGCGCAAACGCATATTTCCATAAACGATGTTGCGACTCTGGATGGGGCCGGACCGGATACATTAAGTTTCTTTTTCAATCGGCGCTATAAGTCCGCACTTGGGAAAACCAAAGCGGTCGCTGTTTTGGTGACCAGGCAGGATGCTACACTCCTGCCATCCGAGACAATTGCCCTGATTTCCAAAGATCCTTATTACGATTTTGCACGCATTTCCCAACTGTTCTATCCACTTCCGCCTGTTGAGCCCTTTTTGCATCCAACGGCCCATATAGATGAAACTGCCACCATTGATCCCAGCGTCCGATTAGAAGCCGGGGCCAGTATCGCGGCGCATGTCGTGCTGGGGGCGGGCGTTGTGATCGGTGCCAATTCCGTTATCGATACAGGTGTTACCATAGGCGCGCACAGCCGAATTGGCCCCAATGTCTATATTGGCTATGCCGATATTGGGGAGGGGTGCCAGATTCTACCTGGTGCGCGCATCGGTACGCGCGGATTTGGTTTCGCGATGAGCGGTCGCGGGCATCTGGATATCCCCCAGACCGGCAGCGTTAGAATCGGAAACTATGTTGAAATTGGTGCCAATACGGCCATCGACCGTGGCATGGGCCCAGACACCGTAATTGGTGATGGCTGCAAGATTGATAACCTTGTCCAAATCGGGCACAACGTTGTCTTAGGACGCGGCTGTGTTCTGGCGGGGCAATCCGGTATTGCAGGCAGCACAAAGCTGGGCGATTTTGTGGCCTGTGGCGCGCAATCTGGCATTGCTGGGCACCTTACAATCGGCGACGGCGCACAAGTGGCGGCAAAGAGCGGCGTGATCGGCAATGTTGAGCCTGGGGAGAAGGTGGGCGGCTATCCCGCAACATCAATGCGCCAATGGCTGAAACAGCATGCATTTGTAACGGCGTTGATGCGTAAGGGGCAGAATAATAAATAAGAGATGAGCGAATCATGGATGACATAAAAACAGATTACTTGGATGACATTGATGTATTAAAGGTGATGGAGCGTATTCCCCATCGCTATCCATTTCTGATGATTGACCGAATTGATAATGTCGTGCCTTACGAAAGCGCCGTCGGTATCAAATGTGTGTCCATCGGGGAACCCCATTTTCAAGGACATTTCCCAGGAAAGCCTGTAATGCCAGGCGTTTTGATCATTGAAAGCATGGCACAGACTGCCGGCGTCATGGTCGTAACCAGCCTGGGCCCGGAATCTGAGGGGAAGCTGGTCTATTTCATGTCTATCGAAGAGGCGAAATTCCGTCGCCCCGTTGTTCCCGGCGACCGAATGGAAGTTCATGTCGTCAAAAAGCAGAACAGGGGCCAGGTGTGGAAGTTCCGTGGGGAAGCCCGTGTCGATGGCAAGGTCGTCGCAGAAGCTACATTTTCCGCCATGATACGGGATAAACCCTAGGGTCAGGACCCATTTAATGACCAATATCCATCCCAGCGCCATTGTTGATCCTTTGGCAACCTTGGCCGACAGCGTCCATGTGGGACCATTTTGCAGCATCGGCCCGAATGTCGTGTTGGAGGCAAACGTCCATTTGCATTCACACGTCGTGATCGATGGTCGCACGAAGATAGGGGAGGGGTCGGAAATCTTCCCCTTCGCCAGCATCGGTATGGCCCCACAGGATTTGAAGTATCGTGGGGAGGAGTCTTTCCTGGAAATCGGGAAGCGGAATAAGATCCGTGAATATGTGACGATGAATCCTGGAACTGAGGGCGGCGGATTGCTGACCCGGGTCGGGGATGATTGCCTGTTCATGGTGGGCGCGCATGTCGCCCATGACTGCCTGGTCGGAAATAATGTCATTCTGGCCAATAATGCGACCCTGGCAGGACATGTCACGGTTGGGGATTTTGCCATTATCGGCGGCTTGTCAGCGGTCCATCAATTCGTCCGTATCGGCCCCCATGCCATGATTGGCGGCATGTCTGGCGTTGAAAATGATGTCATTCCCTATGGTTCCGTAATGGGCGATCGGGCCAGCCTGTGCGGATTGAATGTGGTTGGCCTGAAGCGACGCGGCTTTGATAAAGAAACCATCCACAGGATGCGGTCTGCCTATCGCATGCTGTTCGCGGATGAAGGCACGATCAAGGAACGTGTCGCAGATGTCGCTGAAATCTTTGGCACGGACGAGGCTGTGAAACAGATCGTGGATTTTGTGCAGGCGCAATCCAGCCGTGGACTGACGCAACCGCGTTCCCTTGGGCAGGCGGACTAGCCGAATAACAGGATTGGACTTCGCCATGGTGCCCTTTGAAAAACTGGGAATAGTGGCGGGACGCGGGGATCTGCCGCTAAAGGTCGCTCAACGTGCCAGCAGCATGGGGGTGGGTGTCACGGTCCTGATCTTGAAGGATCAGGCCGACCCGACCCTGTATCAGGACCAATATGCCTGTCACATTATTCGTATGGGCGCCGCCCAGGCCTCCATCGATCTGGTCCGCAGTCTTGGCATTCGTGATCTGGTCTTTGTTGGCGCGGTTAATCGCCCCTCTCTGTTTGAACTGCGCCCAGATAAAAAGGCCCTGACCATTGTGGGCAGCAGCCTTATGAAACTGGGTGATGACGGGCTTTTACGCTCCGTGATATCCTATCTGGAAGAGAAAGAGGGGCTGATCGTTCATCCGATCCACACCATCCTGGATGATATCATGCCGGAAACCGGACAATTGGGCGCGCTTGCGGTGCCATCAGAAGTACAGGCGGATATCGATAAGGGCTGCGCCGTCCTGAATGCCATGGCTGGACTGGATATCGGCCAGGCGGTTGTGGTTCAGAATGGCGTTATACTGGGTGTCGAAGCAGCGGAAGGGACGGATTCCCTGATTGAACGCTGTGGCCATTTAAAGCGCGCAGGACGGGAAGGCGGACCCGGACCCGTTCTGGTCAAACTGAGCAAAAGACAACAGACAGAGCGCGCGGATTTGCCGACCATTGGTCCGAATACAATCAGCGCCGCCGCCAGGGCAGGGTTTTCCGGCGTAGTCATCCAGGCGGGTCGCAGCCTGTTGGTGTCCAAGGCCGAAACGATCGCAGCCGCGGATGCTGCTGGTCTGTTTCTATTGGCCGTGACGGATGGGAACGACACACAGTGACGATGCCGTCGCGCCCCTTAAAGGTTTTCATTTCCGCAGGGGAAGTTTCCGGTGACATTCTGGGGGGGCGGTTGATTGCCGCCCTGAAAGCCTTGTCGCCCCATGGTGTTGAACTGCAGGGGATTGGCGGACCGGAAATGGAACGGGAGGGGTTGCACAGCCTGTTTCCCCTATCCGATCTGGCGATCATGGGGGTGATTGAGATCCTGCCGCATATCCCGAAACTAAAGCGCAGGATTGCCCAGGCGGCTGAGGCGGCGATCCAATTTGATCCAGATGTCATGGTGACGATTGATGCGCCTGGCTTCAACAAGCGCCTGGCGCGCGCCTGTGGGGACACCACATGGCCCAAAATCCACTATGTCGCGCCCACGGTCTGGGCCTGGCGGCCCAAGCGGGTTCATGCCTTCAAGGCCTTGTTCGACCGCTTGCTGTGCCTGTTGCCGTTTGAGCCCCCTTATTTTCAGGCCGTTGACCTGAAGGCAGATTTTGTTGGTCACTCCATTCTGGAAAGTGGCGCTGACAAAGGGGATGGTGCCGGATTCAGGCAACGGTTTGGCATTGCCCCGGATGCATCGGTTCTGTGTGTGCTGCCCGGTTCCAGACGCGGCGAAATGGAGCGATTACTGCCCGTGTTTAAGGATGCTGTCGCGAAAACACAGGTGAAGCATCCAGGCTTGCATGTGATTATCCCGGCCGTGCCGCATCTGGCACAAGCGATCAAGGCGCATATAGCAGGCTGGCCGGTTACTGTGACGGTTCTGGAGGACCAGACACAGAAATATGATGCCATGGCGGCGTCAAATGCGGCACTGGCGGCCTCTGGTACCGTCGCCCTGGAGCTGGCCTTGGCGCGGGTACCAACGGTCATAGCCTATAAGATCAATGGACTGACCCATTTTCTGGTGCGGCGCTTAATCAAAACGAACTATGCCCATTTGCTGAACATTCTGGCGCAACGCGAAATCGTGCCAGAGCGCATTCAAAGCGACTGTCAGCCAGGACAATTGGCCCAGGATATTGATGCCCTTTTCGGCCCGTCTGGCACGCAACAGGCGGCACTGCTGGCACCGTATCTGGACCAGTTGAAACCACCGGGAGAGGATGCGCCAAGTGTGGCGGCCGCCCGCATGGTCCTTGCCAGTCCGACCATAAAAAACGCGGCCCAACAATAAGTTGAGCCGCGTTCTTAATGTCAGATAATTGCGTATTAACGCTTATCTATTTCGATAAAGTCGCGACGGTCCGACCCCAGGAACAACTGACGCGGACGCCCGATCTTTTGATGCGGATCTGCGATCATTTCATTCCATTGGGCGACCCAGCCAGTGGTGCGGGCCAGGGCGAACAGAACCGTAAACATGCTGGTTGGGAAGCCGATTGCCTTCAGAATGATGCCTGAATAGAAATCCACATTCGGGAACAGCTTGCGGCTGACGAAATACTCATCTTCCAGCGCGATACGCTCCAATTCCTGAGCGATTTCCAACAGCGGGTCATTCACACCCAGTTCCGCCAGAACTTCATCACAGCTCTTTTTCAAAACGCCCGCACGCGGGTCATAATTCTTATAGACACGGTGACCAAAGCCCATCAGGCGGAACGGATCATCCTTGTCCTTGGCACGCTCAATGAATTTGGGGATGTTCTTCACATCGCCAATCTGTTCCAGCATGTTCAAGACGGCTTCGTTTGCGCCGCCATGGGCCGGGCCCCACAGGGACGAGATACCAGCAGAAATACAGGCAAAGGGGTTCGCCCCGGAAGAGCCTGCGATGCGCACCGTTGATGTCGACGCATTCTGTTCATGGTCTGCATGCAGGATGAAAATGCGGTCCATCGCCCGTTCAACAGCCGGGGACAGGATATATTCTTCCGCAGGCACGCCAAAGGTCATGCGCATGAAATTCGCGGTATAGCTCAGGCTGTTATCGGGATACATGAACGGCTGGCCGATTGGATATTTATACGCCATCGCCGCAATGGTCGGCATTTTTGCGATCAGCCGGTGAGAGGCGATCATGCGCTGTGCTGGATCGTTGATATCCGTGGAGTCATGATAGAACGCGCTTAAGGCACCAACCACGCCGACCATAATCGCCATCGGGTGGGCATCGCGTCGGAAACCGCGATAGAAATACAGCAATTGTTCATGCACCATCGTGTGATAGGTGATGGTGTGCTTGAACGTCTCGTTTTCTTTCTTATTGGGCAATTCGCCGTGCAACAGCAAATAGCAGACTTCCATGAATTCACAGTTTTCCGCCAGATCTTCGATTGAATAGCCGCGGTGCAGCAGAACACCTTCGTCGCCATCAATATAGGTAATTGCGCTGTCGCAAGAGGCGGTAGAGGTGAAGCCTGGATCATAGGTGAAATAGCCGGTCTGACCATAAAGCTTTCTGATATCGATCACTTTCGGGCCAACAGACCCGCTCATCACAGGCAATTCCCAGCTCTTGCCCGTCGCATTATCGGTCAGGGTCATTGTATGCTGTTTTTTATCGCTCATGCTGGAACCTCCTAATTATCAATGTGCCCAATCTGTATTGCCGTTGGCCCCATCAGGATAGGGCAGGGCTATAAATGAGCATTATCGTCGCTTTGGTGCGGAACACTACAAGGTAATGACGCAGCGCACAATATGGCGAAGTTGCCTACAGATTTATGACTCTACTGGAACCGCAGCAATCCGGGCCAAACATTCATCACGTCCCAGGACAAACAGCACTTCCATTAGGTCAGGAGAGGCATTGCTGCCTGTCACAGCCCCCCGGATCGGTTGGGCAACCTTGCCAAAACCAAGGCCTTTCGCGTCGCAATAGGCCTGCATCGCATCATGCAGGGACTCTGTTGTCCAGGGCGACAGGGTGGACAGGACCTGATCGGCAAAATCCTTGGCGATTGCCGGGCCATCGCCCGAAACCAGTTTTGCCGCCTTCGGATTTTCCAAGGGGAAGCGGGGGCGTTGAACATAAAATCGCGCCGCATCGGCCAATTCGGGCAGGGTGCTGGCCCGCTGTGTCAGGCCAGGCATACCGGCGGCCAGGCGTTCAATCATGTCCGCATTATCGGCGACATCCAGGGCGGGTGCGATCATTTTGGCCAATCGCACAGGATCGGCCTGTCGCAGATAATGCGCATTCAAATTCTGCATACGCTGAAAATCCATGCGGGACGGGGACCGCCCCACAGAATCCATATCAAACCAGGCAATTGCCTGTTCTTCGGAGATGATTTCCTCGTCGCCATGGGACCAACCCAGGCGCAGCAGATAATTCTTCAGGGTCTCCGGCAGATAGCCCATTTCCCGATACTGCTCCACCCCCAAAGCGCCATGCCGCTTGGACAGCTTCGCCCCATCCGGGCCATGGATCAGGGGGATATGGGCAAAGGCTGGAACGTCCCAACCCGCTGCAACGAACAGGTGATGCTGGCGGAAGGCATTGACCAGATGGTCATCCCCCCGGATCACATGGGTCACCCCCATATCGTGATCATCCACGACAACAGACAGCATATAGGTCGGCGTGCCATCGCCCCGCAGCAGGATGAAATCATCCAACTGATCATTTTCAATCGTCACATCACCCTGAACCAGGTCATGGATGGTCGTGCTGCCACCATCGCGGGGCATTTTGATGCGGATTACCGGATCAACGCCCGCCGGTGCCGTCGCCGGGTCCCGGTCCCGCCAGGTCCCGTCATAGGGCGTTTTGCGGCCTTCGTCCTTCATTCTCTCGCGCATCGCGACCAGTTCATCTGGTGTGCAATAACAATAATAGGCATGTCCTTTAGCCAACAGATCACGCGCAACCTGGGCATGGCGCGCGGCCTGGCTGGATTGCATCAGAATGTCGCCATCGCCTTCCAGGCCAAGCCACGACAGGCCGTCCTTGATCGCGTCTATCGCTTCCTGGCTGGATCGTTTCTGATCGGTATCTTCAATGCGCAGCTTGTATTGGCCGCCATGATGCCGGGCATATAAATAGTTGAACAAGGCCGTGCGCGCGCCGCCAATATGCAGAAACCCGGTCGGAGAGGGGGCAAAGCGCGTAACAACAGTCATGGTCACTCCTAAAATGAGATCGTGATATAGCAAATGCGTGTGTCCTTTAGCACAGCAGCCACCCGTTGGGCAAAGCCTGGAAAAGTATCTCGCCAGCCATGATCTATCGCTCTATGGTGGCATTCTGGCGGGGGGACACCATGAACAGCGGTCATTTCAAAGGCCAAAACGCAGCGTCGTTTATGCGGCGGGATAAAACCCTTTCCGCTCGTTTCTGGCAGAACGCCCTTGCTGCAACTCTGGCAGGGGAGCGGGATCGGTGGGCTTTGTGGTGCCCGGTTTTCTTTGGAGTTGGCATTGCCGCATACTTCTCCTTGCCCATAGAGCCACCCCTTTTGCCCCTTATGCTCTGCAGCGTTCTGGCGGGCCTGATGACGGGCGTCGCGCATTGGATGGGGGCACCGCGCCTTTCTGGAATTCTGATCCTGCTGCTGTTTGCCCTATTCGGGCTGACCTATAGCGTATGGAAAACACAATCCGTGGCCGCCCCAGTTCTGGAGCGCGCGCAGGTCTTTCCGGGGATGAGCGGTCGTGTCACCGCTGTGGAGACATTCCCCGATGGTGCCCGCATTCGGTTGCAGGACCTGGACTTTGGCTGGCGTGGGCGGCGTAATCCATCGCCGGATGTGGTGCGCATCAAGCTTCGGGCCGGGGCGTATCCTGAAATTGGGGATCGGGTCCGCCTGATGGCCCGACTGTCGCCGCCGCCCAGACCATCTTATCCAGGTGCCTATGATTTCGCCCGTGTGGCCTGGTTTGATCGATTGGGGGCTGTTGGGTTCAGCCTGTCGGATTGGGAAAAAGTTCCGCGCCTTTCAGAACCAGATGTCTCGGAAATTGCCCATATCGCGATACAGCAAACCAGGATGAATGTTTCCGCCGGGTTGCAGGCTGCGCTGCCTGGCATACGGGGCGGGGTCATGGCCGCCCTGTTGACCGGGGATCGCGCCGCCGTGCCGGAACCAGTTCTGGAAGACCTGCGCCAGTCAGGCCTGGCCCATTTGCTGGCCATTTCAGGACTGCATATCGGCATGATCGCGCTGATCGTTTTCGCGACCCTGCGGTTCCTTTTTGCCCTGCGGGAATCCTGGGCACGGGATCTCCCGATTAAAAAATGGGCAGCATTCGGGGCCTTGGTCGAATCCTTTGGCTATCTTTTGCTTTCTGGCGCGACGGTTCCGACCCAACGGGCCTTTCTGATGACCGGACTGGTTCTGGTGGCGATCTTAACCGATCGACAGGCGATTTCCATGCGATTGGTTGCCTTTGCCGCCATGGTCGTGCTGTTGATCGCGCCACAGGGCCTGAGCGGCCCCAGCTTCCAATTGTCCTTTGCCGCCGTGATCGCCCTGGTCGCAGTTTATGAAAGCTATCGATTTGGGGGTGGGAAACAGGATGGGGCGCGCGGATGGGGCAGAAAATTCATCTTCTATATGGCGGCGGTGTGCCTGACCACGGTGATCGCGGGGGCGGCAACGGCCCCGTTTGCGATCCATCATTTTGGCCGGATTGCGCATTATTCGGTCCTGGCCAATCTCATTGCCGTGCCAATCGTCACCTTTTGGGTCATGCCAATGGGGTTGCTGAGTCTGTTGGTGATGCCCTTCGGACTGGAAGCATGGCCTCTAGCGGCGGCGGGATGGGGGATTGGGGCGGTGCTGACCATTGCCCATTGGGTCGCGACACTCCCCGGTGCCACCGGACACTTGCCGCCCATGACCGGCTGGGGGCTGGCCTGCGTCACTTTGGGCGGGTTATGGGCTGCAATCTGGCGGCAACGATGGCGATATCTGGGGGTGCCTTTCGTGATTGTCGGGCTGGCCTCCCCCCTGTCACAGCCCATGCCCTTGGTGCTGTTCCATGAAACCACGGATCAGGCGGGCATTGTCTGGCAGGGCAGATTGTGGGTTGAATCCACACGGCGCGATAAATTCACCCTGTCCGTATGGCAGGAAAAGACGGCGCTGCCATTGGGGGGCGATTGGCAGGACCTGATGACCTTAAGGGAAACGCCCCTGAAATGCGACCCTTTGGGATGCAGCCTATACATTTCCCTCTCAGACGGTCGGGCAGGGGTGTTTGCCTTCACACAGGACCCAAGGGCGGTTGCCGAAGATTGCCTACAGGCCGATGTGACGCGGCTGCCCATTGTTCCCCATCCCAGCCTGTGCCGGGAACGTGCGGCGATTACCCCGGCTGACCTATACCGCGAAGGCGTGCATGTGATCTATGACGGCAAGCCACATGTTGCCATAAAAACGGTAGAGGCCGCCCGGGGACACAGACCCTGGACCAAATCCGGATTAATCAGCCAACAGTTTGTGGATTAATATTTCCGCAACAAACCGACCAGCCGGCCCTGAACATTTACCTGATCCGGGCGATAAATACGGGTTTCGTAATTCTGGTTGGCGGGTTCCAGGGCAACACTTTCCCCCTTGCGGCGCAGGCGTTTCAGGGTGACTTCCATCCCTTCAACCAAGGCAACGACGATATCGCCATTGCTGGCATGTTCCGTGCGCTCAATGATTACAGTATCCCCGTCCAGGATTCCGGCATCGATCATCGAATCCCCCTCGACCTCCAGCGCATAGTGATCGCCGCGCCCCAACAGGGTGGCGGGCACATCAACCAGCATGGAATGATCGCGCAGCGCCTCAATCGGCGTTCCGGCGGCGATCCGGCCATACAGGGACAGTTGAACGGTGTTTCCGCCGCCACGCATCATGGACCGTTTGCTGCCAATTTCCTTCTGGCGCAGCATTTCGACGCGGCGATTGCGGATCGGCAATTGCTCCGGCGTCGAATTTTCTGGCAGGCGCACAACTTCCAGGGCCCGGGCGCGGTTGGGCAGGCGTCGCAGGAACCCGCGCTCTTCCAGCCCCGTGATCAGGCGGTGAATCCCAGACTTTGACTTCAGGTCCAATGCTTCTTTCATTTCCTCAAAAGAAGGGGATACCCCCGAATCCTGAAGCTTGTCATGAATGAACATCAGGAGTTCATATTGTTTCCGGGTCAACATCTTGTTCTTCTCCTGTTCATGGGGCGCAGCGGCGCTCTGACCGTGATTGACTGGTCTATGGACTAATTTTGTTCGCGCTCTGTGTCAAGGGGTAAAATTAGAACAAATGTTCTCTTTAGCGGGTATATGTTCCCCTAAAAGCTCAAATACCCGCCAGAAAACAGCATGATTTCAACAGGTTGCCCCGCAACTGCGGCTGGGGCATGCGGTAGGCGCCGAACCAGGCAGTCTGCTGCCGCCAGACGCCGCATCATGGAACTGTCCTGACGCTGAAACGGCTCTGCGACCAGAAAACCATCCGAATCGCGGCGCAGGGTAGCGCGCATATAGTCTTCCCGCTGATCATTCTGAGCAAGGTTAGTGCCCAGGCGTGCTGTTTCGAATACCGGGTCTGTATCCGACAAGCCGCCAAGGCGCGCCAGGGCAGACTGTCCAAACAACAGAAAGCAGACCAGCGCAGAAACCGGATTGCCCGGTAACCCCAACATCGGCATGTCGTTTAACAGGCCAAACATCAGGGGCTTGCCCGGTCGCATGGCAATTTTCCAGAAATCCAGTTTCAGGCCGACATCCTGCAACACACTGCCGACCAGATCATGCTTGCCGACCGACGCGCCGCCCGTCGTCAACAACAGGTCATGGCCCGCAGCATGATGCG
Organism: Rhodospirillaceae bacterium; assembly: GCA_002709955.1. GTDB lineage: Bacteria > Pseudomonadota > Alphaproteobacteria > UBA8366 > Aestuariispiraceae > Pacificispira. Next base: position 32,668 of record PAQY01000018.1, on the reverse strand, counting down.
CCAGGGCTTTCAGCGCGTCCGGGTCATCCGCCGCAATGGGCAGCAGCGTTGGCACGCCCCCCGCTGCGGTAATCGCGGCCGCCAGGGCGGGCCCATTGGAACTGACAATCTGATTGGGCCCCAGCGGATCGCCAGGCATGGCAATTTCATTGCCTGTGGACAGGATCGCGATGCGGGGTTTTCGATATACCGACAGCCAGGGAATATTCATTCCGGCGATTGTGCCAATATCCCGCGCGGTCAGGCGATAGCCTGCGGGGATTAATTCATCGCCTTCGGCAAAATCCAAACCGGCCTTGCGCACATAGGTGCCGGTGCGCGCGCATTCCCGGATGGTAACCGTGCCGGTCTGTTCGTCCGCATCCGCGTCTTCCTGAATGACGATCGTATCGGTCCCGACGGGCAGGGGGGCACCGGTAAAAATCCGCACACAATGACCCGCAGGCACCTCTGTCTCATAAGATGCGCCTGCTGCAACCTCCGCAACGACTGTCAGGGTGACCGGCACCGTCTGGACATCCGCACCGCGCACGGCATAGCCATCCATGGCAGATACATCCTTTGGCGGCTGTGTGCGGCGCGCCAGCAAAGGGGTGGCCGTGACCCGGCCGAGTGCCTGATCCAGCGATACGGTTTCAATCCCAACCGGCGTCAGGGCTGACCGAATGCGTTCACGGGCCTCAGCAACAGAAATCATCAGGAATTTGTCTCCGCAACCCGATATTCCCCTGATTTGCCGCCCGCTTTATGGACCAGATGGATATCGGTAATCTGCATCGATTTATCGATGGCCTTCACCATGTCATAGACGGTCAGTGCCGCCACGGAAACCGCAGTCAGGGCTTCCATCTCGACACCGGTTCGGCCTTTCAGCTTGGCCGTCGCTTCAATCCTGACCGCAGAACTCTCCTCATCCAGGCTCAGGAAGACCTTTACCGATGTCAGGGCCAGGGGATGACATAGCGGGATTAAGTCCGGCGTGCGCTTTGCCCCCATAATGCCGGCCAATTGCGCGACCGTCAGGGGGTCACCCTTTTTTACGCGGCCTTCTTTGATTGTCGCCAGGGTTTCTGGCGTCATACGCACCAAACCACGGGCCGTTGCGGTGCGTTCCGTCTCCCCCTTGTCGGAGACATCGACCATCACCGCATTGCCGTTCGCGTCAAAATGGGTCAGTTCCGCCATGGGTCAGGCCGCCTGTGCCCGGGTCAAAAGGGCCTGCGTGGCAGCGGTCACATCTTCCTGACGCATTAGGGATTCGCCAACAAGGAAACGCATCGCGCCGACTTTCTCCATCCGCGCCAGATCTGCAGGCCCATACAGACCGCTTTCGGCCACAAGTACCTTGTCCTTTGGCACCATTTTTGACAGTTCCTCAGTAACCTTAAGATCAACCTCTAAGGTTTTGAGATTGCGATTATTTATGCCGATAAGAGGGGACTTTAACTGCAAGGCACGCTGCATTTCTTCCTCATTATGGACTTCGATCAGGACATCCATACCCAGTTCATGGGCCAGGGTTTCCAACTCAATCGCAACCTTGTCCGTCAGGGCCGCCATAATCAGCAGGATGCAATCCGCCCCCAGGGCGCGGGCCTCATAAACCTGATAGGGGTCCAGCATGAAGTCCTTGCGCAGAACCGGCAGGGTCACGGCCATGCGGGCCGCACTGAGATATTGATCCTTGCCCTGGAAATAAGGCTCATCCGTCAGGATGGACAGACAGGCCGCGCCGCCTTTCTGATAGGCCCTGGCCAGGGCGGCTGGCGCAAAATCGGCTCGAATCAACCCTTTGGACGGGGAGGCCTTCTTAATTTCAGCAATCAGCGCATAGTCACCCGCCGCGACCTTTCTGCTCAATGCATCGGCAAAGCCACGCGGGGCAGGGGCGGTTTCAGCCTGGGCCCGAATATCCGATTCCGGCACAGTTTTCTTGCAGGCCTTGATATGGTTGCGCTTATCAGCACAGATTTTGGCCAGGACGTCGCTCATCCGGCTTTTCCCTCTTTTGGATAGTCATTGGTGATGGCCACCAATGTGGTTAGCGTCTGTTTCGCGCGGCCTGAATCGATGCTGTCGCCCGCTTGTTTGGCACCGTCTTTCAGGTCTGCCGCCTTCCCCGCAATCAACAGCGCGGCCGCAGCATTGAATACCACAATATCACGATAGGCAGACGGCGTCCCGTCCAGCAGCGCCATGATGGCTTTGGCATTGAACTCTGGTGTACCGCCCAGCAGATCCGTCAAATCGGCAACAGGCAGACCAATGTCAGCCGGGGAGATTTCAAATGTGGTAACCGTGCCATTCTCCAACGATGCGACACGGGTTGGCCCGGTCGTGCTGATTTCATCCATGCCGCTGTGCCCATGCACGACCCAGGCGCGCTCTGCCCCCAGATCGCCCAGGGTTTCTGCCATTTTCTCGATGAATTCAGGGCGGAAACAGCCAATCAGATAGCGCTTCACCAAGGCCGGATTGGATAGGGGTCCCAAAATATTGAAAATTGTGGGAACGCCCAGCTCCACCCGGGTTGGCATGACATTGCGCATCGCCCCATGGTGGCGTGGTGCGATCATAAAGCCGATGCCGGCTTCTTTGATGGATCGTTCGATATTGGGGAAGGGACAATCCAGATCGACCCCCAACTGTCCCAACGCATCCGCCGTGCCGGACCTGGACGACGCCGCGCGATTGCCGTGTTTGGCGATGGGCACACCACAGCCCGCGACAACCAGGGCGGCGGCAGTCGATACATTCAGGGTTCCCAGCTTGTCACCGCCGGTCCCAACAATATCCATGGCATTGTCTGGTGCATAAATGCGGGACACCTTGGCGCGCATCGTCCGTGCCGCTCCGGTGATTTCCTCCACAGTTTCACCGCGCAGGCGCAGGGCTGCCAGGAATCCGCCCATCTGGGACGGGGTCGCATCGCCGGACATGATGATATCGAAGGCGCGTTCCGCCTCTGGCACGCTCAGGGTTTCGCCGCCAACGACTTTCCCGATCAGTTGTTTCATATCCTGCAGGTCGGCTGCCATGCCAAATCCCCCTAATTCCGCGTTCTTTTTAAGAAATTGGCCAAGATTTCATGACCATGTTCCGACGCTATGCTTTCTGGATGAAATTGCACGCCGTGCAATGGATAGGTTTTATGCTCCATGCCCATGATCACGCCATCATCGGTGCGCGCGGTCACGGTGAAACAGTCCGGCAGATCCCGTTCCGCCACCACCAGACTATGATAGCGCGTCGCCTTCAGCCGATCCGGCAGACCTTCAAACAAACCTTGCCCGGTATGTGAGACTTCAGAGACCTTGCCATGCATGGGCGCAGGGCCGCGCTCAACCGTTGCCCCATAGGCATATCCGATGGATTGATGCCCCAGACAGACCCCCATCAGGGGCACATTATTTTCTGCCGCAGCCTTGATCAGGTCCAGACAGATGCCAGCCTTTGGCGGGTCGCAGGGACCGGGTGAAATGACAATGCCTTGCGGTTTCAGGCTCATCGCCGTTTCAACATCAATTCTGTCATTGCGATGAACCACACATTCCGCCCCCAAATCCCCCAAAAAATGGACCAGGTTATAGGTGAAGCTGTCATAGTTATCGATCAAGAGATACATGGGCCCAATCCAAGCGGGTAAGGACCTGTCGGCCCAAAAGTGATAAGATGTTCGCGTTATAGCAAGCGTTCCGGCGTGGGAAAAGACATCTGGCAAAGGATCGGCCCCGACGCACTGCCTGGGCTACTAAAGAATAACCGCAGAGAGCCCAGAGAAGACGCGAAGGACGCTGAGAAGCTGGTATTCCGCTTTCCACCTTCAGCACCCCTCTCATCCTGAGGAGGCGCATACGCGCCGTCTCGAAGGATGCGCTGTAAGTTCGGTGCTTACAGAGGGCTCACCCTTCGAGACGCTGCGCTCCTCAGGGTGAGGGGGGGCTCGCAATACCGTCATCCCGGACTTGATCCGGGATTCAGGGCAAAAAGCGCGATTGGTGCGTGCTGCCCTGGACTCCCGCCTTCGCGGGAGAGACGAGCTTGCATTTGCCTTCGCGCCCTCTGCGTTCCTCCGCGCCCTCTGCGTTCCCCACTGTCGTCACCCCCGGACTTGATCCGGGATCCAGGGCGGCAGGTGCAGTGGGGCGGGGATGTCCGCCTGTGTGGATAGGACTCAACAGGCTTGACCTCATGGTCAGACAGCATCACATGCCAGTCCCTTGCCTTTGTCTGTCCGACGGCTTTAGACTCACCACCAACAGCGTCTGGCATTTGCGGTCAGGCCCAGATTTTGGATATGCCTTATGGCGAAAGCATCACAAAAAAAAGGCAAGGGAACGTCTGGGGCGCGCATTCGTCACGCGGCCCATCCTTTGCCATGGTTCCGGACCACCCGGTTTCTGTACAGTGCGGTCGTTGGTGGGGTTCTGGTTATAGGGATAGTGGTAGGGACTGGGCTTGGTTTATGGCTGTCGCCCTCTGGAACGGGGACGTCCCCCCAGTCTACGGTTCCGATCCGTCAGAGTGATATCGACGACGTGACCCTGCCGAAAGGTCCGCCTTTACCGGTCATCGTACAGGGATCTGAAACCGCAAAACGCCTGTATGAAGAAAGCCTGGCAAATCAACCAGAAGCGCTGCGCCCGAATCCGAATGAAGCCCCAGCGCAGGCGGCGAAACCTGACCTGATCGCAGCACTTCCCGCCCCCCTGGCATTGCCAGACCCAGAACCAGCGACCCCAGAGAACTCAAAACCGGAAACCGGAATTTCGGACGCGCCCGCTGTGGTCGATCCTGGCCCCATGGCCGATCCGAATACCTGGCTTGCCAATGCGGTGCCACTGACGCCCGATCCTGGCATGCCCATGATAGCGCTGATTTTTGATGATCTGGGCATTGATCAGGCCCACAGCCGCCAGGCAATTAATCTGCCAGCACCGCTGACCCTGGCGTTTCTGACCTATGGTCATCATTTGCAGGAAATGGTAACCGCTGCGCGCCAAAGGGGCCATGAGATTTTGGTTCATTTTCCCATGGCCCCGCTGGACCTTAGCGTTGATCCCGGCCCCAATGCGCTGCAAAGGGAATTGGGGCCCCAGGAAATCCTGCGGCGCCTGGATTGGGGGCTGTCCCAGTTTTCCGGCTATATCGGGATCAACAATCATATGGGCAGCCGTTTCACGGCGGACTCAGAGGGTATGCGCCTTGTCCTGAGCGAATTAAAGCGACGCGGTTTGATTTTCGTCGATTCGGTTACGACCTCGGGCTCTAAAGGATACAGCACCGCCGCCGCACTGGGGATGCCCTACGCCGTGCGGGATGTTTTTCTGGATAATACGATTGATCCCGATGCAATCCGTAAGCAATTGAGCCGGGTTGAAGACACCGCCAGACGCCAGGGCTATGCCATCGCCATCGGTCACCCGCATCCAGAAACACTGGCGGTCGTGTCGGAATGGATGAAGACCGCGCGTGCGCAGGGATTTCAACTGGTCCCGGTTTCAACCATAATACGCCTGCAACAAGGCTCACCGCGCAGTTAGGGGGCAGTTAGGGGGCAGTTAGGGGATTTGGGGCCGCCAACAAAGTTCGCTGTGCACTTGTTCTCAGCGCTCCGCTATTGCTTCTCCACCCCTTTGGCAGCGTTCCAGTGTCGGTCCAACTCGGCCAGGGGCACATCCTCGATGCGTTTTCCTTCGGCCGCGACGGCCGCTTCAATGGCGCGGAACCGCATCTCAAATTTCCGGTTGGTGCGGGCCAGGGCTTTTTCAGGATCGACTTTCAGCATGCGGGCCAGATTGGCGGCGACAAAGAGAATATCGCCCATTTCGTCTTCCAACCGGTCCGGGTCGCCGCCTTCCGCGATGACTTCCTTTAATTCTTCGACTTCTTCTTCCAAGTCGCGGAAGACTTCGCTGGGTTCCGACCAGGTGAAGCCAACTCTTGCCGCGCGTTTGGAGAGTTTCTCAGCCCGGATCAGGGCGGGAAGGGCGCGCGCCACCCCGGACAGGGCGCTGTCATCCTGACCCTTTTGCGCCCGTTCAGCGGCCTTGGTTTCTTCCCAGCTTGCCTTGACCTTGTCAGGTGTATCCGCGCCATCTGTTCCAAAGACATGGGGGTGACGGCGGATCATCTTGTCCGTGATCGCGCCTGCGACCGCATCAAAGTCGAAGCTGCCTTCCTCCTGTGCCATGCGGGCATGGAACACGACCTGCAGCAACAGATCGCCCAGCTCGTCCTTCAGATCGTTACGGTCGCCGCGCTCGATCGCGTCTGCGACCTCATAAGCTTCTTCGATCGTATAGGGGGCGATGGTGCTGAAATCCTGTTGCAGATCCCAGGGACAGCCGCCATTGGGATCGCGCAATCTGGCCATGACCGCCAGCAGGCGATCAATATTGGAAGTGTCGGTCATGGGGTTCCTTACAGATACCAGTCATATTCACGGGGCAGGGCGGCAGACAGCAGGTCCTTGAATTCATTCTCTTTCACGGTCTTGTACATCTGTACATAATCCGCCCCCAGATAGTCGCTGAGGATCGGGGCATCCTGCAATCGCTCCAGCGCGTGCCAGATCGTCAGGGGCAGGCGCGGGTCGACCTCTTCGCCGGCATTGCCCGCGCGCGCCTCACTCATCGGCTCCAACTTGTTCGACAGGCCATGATGAACGCCTGCCAGAACGCTGGCCAAGGCCAGATAGGGATTGGCATCCGCGCCCGCGACCCGGTGTTCAATCCTTTTGGCCTGTCCCCGCCCGGATGGAATGCGGAAGGCGACAGATCGGTTGTCATAGCCCCAATCCAGTGTGACCGGCACAAACAGGTTGGGCGCGAACCTTCGGAACGCATTCAGATTGGGCGCAAAGATCGCCATGGATTCCGGCATGGCTGCCTGCAACCCCGCCATGGCCCGGCGCATCTGGACTTCATCCGTGTCCGTTTCTTCATGGAAGATGTTATGCCCATCTTTGTCGCAGAAGCTCATATGGACATGCAGGCCGGACCCGGATTCTTCCAGGAAGGGTTTGGACAGGAAGGTCGCTTCCATGCCAAAGGTCCGTGCGACGGCGCGCACGGTGCGCCGCAGCAGGCAGGCATGATCCGCTGCTGCCATGGCATCGGCCACATGGGTCAGGTTCAATTCAAACTGTCCCGGCGCAAATTCACCCGACGCGATGGAGGCCGGGACACCTTGGGCCGCACAGGCATCGGTAATCGCCGTCAGGATCGGGGCATATTCTTCCAGCGCCTCAATACTGTAGACCTGATTGGCGCGGGCCGTGCGACCGGTCAGCGGAGATTTAACGGGCAGGGGCCCACCATCCTGTGTCCGGTCCATGTCGATCAGATAAAATTCCAGTTCCAGCGCGACCACCGGTGTGATGTTCAGGTCTGCAAAACGGTCCACAACACGGCGCAGAACCTGACGCGGCTCGAACGGGACAATGTCACCGGTCTGGGGGAGGCGCATTTCCAGCAGCACCTGTGCTGTGGGTTCCGATGCCCAGGTAACAGGTGCAAGAGTGCCAGGGATCGGCAGGGCCAGCGCATCCGGATCGCCATCCGACACGCCAAGCCCCATCGGATCACTGGTATTGCCCGTCGCATCCAACAGCGACACCGCCGCACACATTGTCAGTCCATCCGCATACAGCTTGTCAATGTCCTGGATCGGATAGCGCTTTCCCAGGGGAAATCCGCACAGATCAAAGATAAACGCATCGATGTATTTCGTGTCGGGATGGGCGGCCAGGAAGGTGGCAATTTCGCTATTATTCGAAGGCTTTGGCATGTGGACTTATCCATTTAATATGTCGGATGTGCACACAGTTTAGGGAGAATGACCTTACCCGTCGAGGCCTAGTCCGGAATTGCTTGGCTTTTGCGTGCTGTCTTCAGGCACGGGGCTTGGTTCGACCGGATACCAGAATGCCAGCCAGGGTTATAACCGCCATGCCTATCACGGTCGTAACAGACGGGATCTCTGCAAAGAACAGGAACCCCCAGACGGCGGCAAAAACCAGATAGCTATAGTCAAATGTCGCGATGATCTGGGAGGGGGCGATCTGATAGGCCCGCGCGACGCCCAAAGAGAACGACGCTGATAATAGTCCCAACAGCGCCATGATACCCCAGGCGTTCAAGGTCAGGGGTGTCCAACTGCCAAACAGGAAATAGGAGAAGTCCCGAACCGTGTCGGTGACACCAATCCCCGCGATAAGCAGCGTCGCCAATGCTCCTGTGATGATGAAGGAGACATGCAGCGATGCGGCAAGGGTGAGGGCGCGTTCGCCCTGACATTTATGGCGCGTCACTAGGCTGGCCAAGGAATAGCAAAGGGCGCCCGCCAAGGGCATCAGGACAAACCAGGAAAAACTGTCCGTGCCGGGCCGCAGGATGATCGCAACGCCAATAAATCCAGACAGAACGCCCAGCCATTGTTTGACTGAAACGCGCTCTTTAAACAGCACCGCAGACAAAAGCGTCGTGAAGATCACATTGGTGTAAATCACCACGGCGGCCAGGGAGAGATTGAGAACGGGAAGGGAGGCGTAGAATGACAACCATGTCAGAACCAGGAACAGGCTGCGCACCAGGACCCAGCCATACTGTCGGGGGGCAATCGGGCCGCGTTTCCAATAGGCATAGGCACCCAGACAGCACAGCGCAAAGACGGACCGGACGACGAATATCTGCCAGATCGTCAGATCCGCGCTGACATATTTGATCAACGCATCGCCCAGCGCCATGATCACATTCGACGCCAGGATCAACGTGATACCCAACATCTGCCGATCAGAGGCGTTTCGATCCGATGATGCGGTTGTTGTGTCGGTCATGAAATTCGTTTCTGATGACGGTAGATTTAAGGCGTTGATCGGGCGTAATTGGTTTCTGGTCGGATGGCAAGAGTGCGCCAGGGAACAGGCCCCTTTATCCTCGTCTTTCTCTCTATTTCAATCGTGATAATGTATATTATGGAAAATTAAGAAAATGGCTCGTAAGGCGGTTTCCCTTGTCATTCACGCATTCCCCCGCTTGAATATGGCATAACAATAGTCGGGGAAAGCGATGAATTCGGACACGCTCTATAGACTTGCCGGTATCTTTGGCGAGATTGAAAAATTACTTATCAGAGAGGCAACGGATATTTCCGAAAGAGAGGCGCAATCGTCGCGCCTCTCTGTAATCCGTCGCGCCGCAGACCTTGCCGATCGCATGATGATAAAAAATGACGTTGCGTCCGATGCAGCTATTTCCAGCGCCGCCGCGCAATTTTGCCTGCCCGTGACCCCGGTGCAGTTAGAGATCCAGCGCAGAGAAAAGGCGGACCTTTCGGCCCGCCTCCAAGGTGCAGAAATCAAACGCCGCAAAGGCGCGTCCCTGAGAACAATTGAAAATGATTTCAGAATTCCGAAATCCACCCTGGCGGATCGCCTAAAGCCAGCCCCGAACAAGACGCCAAACAGCCGCCGATAGCGTCACCGCTTTTTCGCCTTCACGATCCGCCCGCCTTTCGCGTAGCGATAGCCCTTTTTCAGGCGTCCCTTGCCCTTGGTTGCCGCCTTTTTCGATACTGATTTACGTGCCATGACCGGCCCTCCCTAAATGATGCCTGAAACCAGGCCAAAAACCGCGCCGGCCAATCCCGCGCGGATCACTTGCGTTTTGGCTTCCCCAGTCGGTGCAAACGGGTCAGCCTCCCCTGGCACAACCGCCCTGGACACCCACGCCGCCAAGGCCGATGCACCGCCCAGGATTGCCGCCCTTACCAGCATTTTGCGCAGCTTCATTTTTGACCGCCTTTCAGCTTATCGACCGTGCGCGCCCCGGCATATCCGAGATAACCGGCCCCAAACAGTGTCCAGAGCGCATCCGGGATAGCAGATAGCCATGCGTTTACGCCAAGGGTGATTTCCGTCGCAACATCAGGCCGAAACGCGCTCAGAATGCCCATAGGCAAAGCTGCCAAGATGATGATGTAAATCACATACAAAAAGGCCGGACGCGCGCGACTTGTCCAGGGGTCTTTGCTGTTCGCTTCTGCCAGAATGGCGCTCATCTGGACCCGCATGGTTTCCAATTCGCCGCGCTGTTCCATTTCCAACAATTTCAATTTTGCAGCGGCCCGTTCTTCATCGGACGTGAAAAGACTATCGACCAACCCGAACAGCGGCCCCGCAATGCCCTTGACGACTTCCGAGATCATAACCGCCCTCCCTCTTTCGGCCACAGGTGCAATTCAACCCGGTACAAGCGCCGCTCGATCCGCCACAGGATCAACGCGAACCCGATGATCGCCGCATCCGATCCGACGCCTAGCGCCTCCCTAATGATGTCAAACAGCGCTTGCATTACCGCACCTTTTTCCAAACCCAAGCAGTCGCAACAGCCCCGGCCACTGCAATGAAGACCGCGCCTAGATTGGTTGTGATCCGCTCTGTTACCGTTTCGGCTTCCCCCTCTTGACGGGTTGCCCAAAGTGTCGCGATGGACCCGGCCAGCGACCAGATGACGATAGGAACGAACTGCATTACGCGACCTCATTAAAGAATTTATGATGGCCGATATAGGCCGTCTGATTGGCCCCGCGCGCCCATCCCGGTTCCGAAATCGTATCGGCGTAGTAGTGCGTTGCGCCGCCCGTTATATCGGGCAAGTCCCCGTCGATCAGCTTGCCCGCAATCTCATAAGCAAGATCAAAGGTCTGATTGTCGCCCGGCATAAGATTGGCGATAACATCGCGGTTCGGATCATTCTGGTTCCAGGCCGAAAATTGCCACGGTTTCAGAGCAACGGACACGATGCTATTGCCCCACCATCCGCCCAACAGTGCGCGGTTCATGATGACGTTGCCGACCGCCTGCATGCCCGTCGCGCCCTCGCCTCGCGCTTCGCCATACATGGTGCGCGCCATTGTCAACTGAGCCTCGTTCAACTTCATTTTATTGTACCCCCATAGGATCAATGACAGCGCGACCAGCAGGATCGCGCGCATTATTCAGGCCATACAGCCGCGTTGCCGTCCTGGTCGCGTACCGCCTCCGTTCCGTCTTCAAAAGACAACCATTCGACACCGCCACGCTTTGCGCTTGCGACGATTTTAAGGCTCGTTACCGGATCGACGGCCAGCGAAGCTTTTTCAGCATCGGACATTCCCTCAAAGGAATTATTTGCCGTTGGATTGCTCATTACAGCGCCTCCCCCCACAGCCACGCCTTATTGGCCGCAGCCGCCGAATAAAGATCGACCTTCACCCCAGCGGGAACATAGATATTCCCGCAATTAGCAATCATGTCCGTGTTGTTTGACAGCGCGTACAAGACCTCATCGTCATCAAGCCGCACCGCCGCCACACCATTGCCGCTTTGAACCTGCACCCCGGCCCATCGGATTATAAAACCGCCTGTATTTGCGGCGGCGGAAATAACTGTTGTCGTGGTATTGACCGCCTGGTAATAGCTTGCGCCGTCAAACGTGGTCAGCGGAGCACGTAATTGCTGATCCTCACGCATTGCCGCCGTTACCGCCTGAAGCGCAGTCACGATGTCGGAAAAGCTTTCGCCGCCCACCGGATCAAGCACACCCAATTGACCGCCCGTGATGGTTAAACGGCTATCGGCTACATCAGACCCCGCGTAGGCAACAAGGATCGTGTTTTGCGCCCCGGAAATATCCTTAATGCGAACCATCTTAAATGGCTCAATCGTGCTGATACCAAGGCCGCTTTCAATGCGCTGGAAACCATCGGTAGGACCAAACGCTATGGCAAGAGGCCCCGTCGCGCTCAGTACCCGGAAGCGCGTTGCCGGGATGTATTCTTTCGTTTCGCCGTTCGCGTCCAGGACATATTCCCGAACCTCATAGATCACCGTGTTTGGCATTCGATCAGCCTTTCTTAGACCAGAAAAACAGCGCCGCAACCGACACCGAGGCTAACAGCCCCCACTTGACAAAATCGGTCAGGAATTGCTTGGCGTCTTCCTCCGTCGCCTCTTTCGCGACCGCCGACACCGTGCCCGCCAATTCCTGGACGGACTTATTCGCCTGATTGGCGAAATCGAAACCGAGTTTCAGAACATCCGCCGACAGGTCAAAACCCGCCTCCCCCGCCTTACGCAATTCGGCTGCGACCTCAGGCGACAAATCGGAATAGGTGATCGCGCCCGTTGTCCCCGTGATCGCTACGCCCTGGTCATAAACAGCCGCCCGCGTATCATCGATATACGTTTTCTGACTGTTGTCCGTCGTCTGGGTCTGGCTGGATGAACTGGATGAACTGCCGCCCATGACCTACACCCATTGCCGGACAACAAATTCAACCATCTGATAGCCATTCGCCTTGAACATCGCCAACCGCTTTGACGATGCCGTATGCGCCCGGATCGACTGGCACCCGTTTTCCAGTGCAAGCCGTTTGATATGCGGCGCAACCTTGGCAAAGGTCGTTCGCTCATCGGTCAGCGCGGCCCCGGCATGGATCACCAATTCCTGGCCCTGGCCTTGCGGCTCTTTCCAGAAGCACAGATAGCCCAACAGCATCGGCGAACCGTCCTGCATGACCTGGACAACCTGCATAAGCTTTGACGCCCCGCGCGACACTTCACGGCGCAAGTCTTCGACCGTGTAAGCCGCATTCAGGCCGCTTGCGGCATTCATGACGGCCTGGACTTGTGGCGACCACTCAGCAGGGAAAAAACGGATATCGTGTTGCATGGATCACCCCTTCCAAACGCGATAGGCGAACAAAGCCACACCGCCAAAAATCAACCATTTCCAGATCGAACTTTCCCCCGATGCACTGGCAAACGCGCCCGATCCCCCAGGGGAAAACGGCGCGTAGTAGCCACCAAAGCCGCCCTGGTAATTTTGCCCCAGGTAAGACCCCTGATAGCCATCAGCCCCGGAATAGGCAGGACCGCCCTTAAGGGCGTCCCGTACATCGACGTTAATGCCAGCTTGAGCCGCCATGCCCGCCCCCTATTTCAGAAGCTTTGGGATGCCCCAAATTGCCAGCAAGATTGCCCCGCCGATCATCAGGTACGTACCGATCTGGCTTTGACCGCCAAAGAACGACCCCATATTCGGGATAGCCGAAGACGCCGAGACAGGCTGATACGCTTCCTGGTTCATCCGCAGCTTGTCGCGTTGCGCCTGCAATTGCGCCTCAGAGAGTTTGTACGTTGAAATCGTGGTCCAGATTTTCCCGGCACTGTTCAGGATGTCGTCAACCTGATTGGAAAGCCAATCGGCCCCGTCTGAAAACAGGCTACCAATGCCGCCCGTGCCCGTGTTCAAAGCAGACTGAGACGTTGAAGTCCCTTCAATGCCACCTGGATTGTAAGCAGGCATAATCTTTCTCCTCATAGGGTGGCAGGCCGTAGCCCGCCACCCTTCGAATCATGCGCAGTTACGCCGCGTTGCCGATCACGGTTTCCGTGATGCAACGGAAAGCGCCGGTTCCCGTCCGATTGAACTTGGCCCGGAAATCCCGAACATTGGACATGTTGAACACGTCCGCCGCGTTGTTCCCGGCAAGGTCAAGGTGGGTATAGTTGGCGTCTTCCGTCCGGCCATCGGTGCGGAAAGCATTCAGGTCCAGAAGGACAGGCCGGAATTCGGCCAGGTCTTCGTGAACCACTTCACCATTGGACCGCAATTCAACTTCGTCGATTGCATTGGTCGATAGGTGCAGCGCCTTCAAGCCGATGCCGTTACCGACAACAGGCAAGTCAGGTTCTTCAATCCAGCCCGTCGCTGTGTTTGACAGGTTCGTGTACTGGTACTTGAGGAACCGGCCCAGCGGCTCATTCGGCCCGCTGTATTCATAGGCGAACCCGACCAATTCCGGCCCGACAACGGTGCTATCGAATTTGACTTCGATTTCCACATTGGTCAGGTCCAGCGTGCCCAGGCTGAAATAGTCTTCAATCGCCGGGTTGTTCCAATACGGACAACCAAAGATCAAAGGCAGAACGCCCGCCGCACTGTCGATATTGTAGAAATTGTTGATGCACTTGATGAAATCAGCGCCCGACAATTCCCACAGCGTTTGAGTGCCAAACGATAGCGATGTGACGCGCAACCGGATTTCGGCAATGTGCGTCAGCATGTTCGCTTGGGTCATCAGCGTTCCAGCCGCCCCGCCCGAACCGCTGGTATCATGCCGCAGCCGCAGCAAGACCTTGTGATACTTTTTCGTGACCGGCAACGTGGCGACGGCGATGGACGACGGCGCGACGTTACTGAAAGACTGCATGCGTTTCAGAAATTTTGGCATTGAAAGCCTCCCCTTAGCCGAACAGCCGTGCCCAGAAGGAACTTTCACCCGAGGCCAACTCTTCGGCCCCCGGCACCAATTTTGTAACGTAATTCAGGCCAATCATGCCGAGAGCTACGCCCAGGGCAATCACGCCCAGATTTTTAAGAGTGAATTTCATCGCCCTACCCACGTTTGAGATTAGAAACGTGACGGGCAGCAAAATGCCCCCGCCTGTATGGGATCAGGACAAGGGCACTTTGCTTAAATCGTCTATCGACCCTAAGGAAACAAAGCCTTAGGAAATCGGGCGGTTTATGTCAGCGGAACCGGATCGCATTTTGACCAACTGCGACCGTCAAAGGCGAGATAATGAAATTCCGGCAAGTCCTGGACAGCCTGTTCAACGGCTTCATCTTGCATCGCATAGGCGATGGCTTGACGGTCATTCTTGAATGAGAACCGGAATGCAAAAGCCGCATTCAGATTACCCCGGAATGTTGGCGACACTTCGGCTGGACGTTGCGCAATCCCGACCACTGATATCCCATAGGACCGGCCCATTCGGATCAGTTGTGGGAAGCCCGTATGTTTTGGCGGGATGGACAAAGGCGCAGCCGCCGCCATTTCCTCCACAATCAATGTGATCGGGCGTTCAATCTTGCCTGCATTGTGCCCCGCCTGGAACTTCATCAGCAGGGTTGACAGGCTCGACAGTCGCTCGATTTCGCGCCCTGTTTCAGGCTGATAATAGACCCGGAAAGCGCCATCGCGCATATCTCCCAGGAAGGTCTTAAACTGTGCCATGTGGTGAATGCGTTCCGCGCCGTCCTGCCAATGCACTTCATTTTTTGGGTCAAAGATTATAACCCTTGGCCGATCCGCGACCAGCGACCGCGCTAACACTGATTTGCCGGACCCCGCCGATCCTGCAATAAAAATCCGCTTGCCATCAGTTGACATTTTCATCAGCCCCTTTTTGCTCAGGCTCTTTCGCCTTGTGTTGTGCCATCGCCTGTGCGCGCGCCGCCTTTTTCCGCGCCGCAATCGCCTTGCGAAACCGGATCGCATACGGGACAGCCCACGTTGAAACCATCCATAGATCGATAAGATCGCGGTTAGTAAGGTAAGGCAGCAAATAGCGCCCCGGCCCATCCAAGAGGCGGCGATAAACGACCTCCATAGCAGCATTAAAACCTTGATCGCTTGCATCTATGCGGGCCTCCGGTACGCCCTGAATTTTGGCGTTCCAATTCAGCAGCTTGGCGACGTGAGCCGAAAATCGATCTGTCCCGACAATCCGGTCGAATTCCTCCCGTTCCATGCCGCCTTGTTGCGCGCCGATTTCCGGGAATTCGTCCCGAACCTCTTTAGGGATTTCTTGCTGCCCATAGCTGAAATCATCTTTGGCAGCATCCCAGGTCACATCGTCCAGGTCCCCGATGTAAGGGTCTTTTTCCTCAGTCATCATCGCCCCCGTCCCAGATGCGCCGCGCAAGGCTCACCTTCGGTTTCGTTTCCTTAGGATTGGCTGCATTAGATTCCGGTTCCTGAGGCTTTGTTTCCTTAGGAATTGAAGCCTTAGGCTCTGGTTTCTTAGCCAGTGGCACAAACCCCGGCCAATCAGGCGCGGTATGCTGGTCCCAATTGGTCAAATTTTGGCTCGATCCACAGCCGCGCTGAGGCGGGGAATAGTCATGAATGATATAAATATTCCCCGGCCCGCTTTTCGTTCTGCGAACCCGAATTTCCGCCATGTTTTTGCAGTTTGGATCGGGACACGGCGCATATCCGATCACGTCCTGTTTAGCCATATCACACCGTCCTTACGTGCATATCCCAGCCGCGCTTGCTGTACAGATTTGCGAGTTTGTGAGCATCATCAGCGAAATACGCCTCAGCCTGTTTCGCGTCCTGATACCAAGCAATAGCGCCTTGCTCAGTGAACCCCATGTACCGCCATGTCCCGCTTGGATGCAGGCGCACGACCAGCGAATTCGCCTTTGTCGTCATTGTCTGTTTCTCCGTAGTATTGCGACCGAAAAGCCCTAAGATCATCAGACCGTCGCCCAAGCCCGAAATCGCGCAGGAAAGCCCGCACTGCCACCGCCCCGCCAGTTTCCGCAGCCCGTAGCATGGCAAGAAAACAGCGGTATCCGGCCCGCTGGACTTCATCCACTTCCTTGCCGTCAAGGGTGATAACCACGTCACCGTGATTGGTTTCCGCTACGTCCTCATCCGAGGGATCAGAGACGCGGTACAGATCCTTTAGGCCCTTGCTCCACGTCAATTGACGTGCGCCAAACATCGCCCGCGAATATTCCCCAAACCGTTTACCCGCTTCTTGATATCCCTTTGCCGACAGGTCCAGAAGCGCCCAAGGTGATCGCCCGCCGCCCTTTGCCGCCTTGGTATGCAAGTGAGTGATTTCATAATCAGAACCGAATTTAGCGACATAATCGCCAGCGGCTTCCGGCGTGTGCGCCTGTTCCAATTTAAAAACAGCGAAATTACACGGATCAGACCCAGCCTCACAGACAATCTGATCCCATCGATTAAACAGCTTCCATTCAAATTTTTCCCGTTCCTGCTCTGTCAGCGGCTTTTCCAGGAAAAACAGGATATGAAAATGCGGATGCCAGCCGTTTTTAATCCCGTGAGTGACTTCTAGCCCCTTGATGTAGCCAATAAGGCCCATATCGCCCCTGAGACGCCCCCATGGCGCGCCTGATAGCATCTTGCGCCATGCAAGGCCCATTCGGTCCTTAAGCCCCCTGAGGCCCTGCCCACGGTAATGGGGGGCGGTAAACGCCATCATGTAGACCGCCCCGCCCGCCTCAGAGCATCCCAGCATCGCTTTTCGGACCTCTTGCCGCCGAACCTCAGAGATTTTTGCGGCACACACTGGACAAGACCAGATAGACCCGCACGTCTCAAAGCCTGAGGCAGAGCAAACGCCGTCATGATTGCGTATCTGGACTGTCAGAGAGACGCGCTTGCGCCCGCATCGGCGCACCCGGCCATATCCTACCTTTGCCGCAGCCGCCCTGAGACGATATCGGCGGTCCCTTGTGCCTTCGGAGGGGGGGGGAAACTCTGCTTGCGTATTGACAAGGGTTTCGGCGCTCATTTTTTCCACCGCCACCGCCAACCTTGCGCCCAATTCCATCCATAATCGAACAAACCGGCCCGCTTGTACTCGCCGCATCCGTCATGGTGCAAATTGACTTCAGGCCAAAAAAGGGCCCATTCTTCCCCTTTGATTGCAGCCGCTTCCTGAGGGTCAATTGTCTTTAGTGAAGCCTTGGTCAAATAATCCAGCATTTGCATAAACGGGAGGGGCGGCGCTCTATGGCAATCGCCTAATCCAGACCAGCATTGCGGATCAAAATAATAACAGGTTCCGCAGGTTTTCCCCCTCTTGGGCGTTGTCATGACAGCACCCCATAATAAGCATCGTTCCAATCGGGCGCGTCACGTTTGGTCAGCCCCCAATAGTCCCCGGTTTCCTCTTGCTCTTTCCAGAAGCTTTCGCAGAACTCTAGCGCCGATGGCGTGAGATACATTTCCCGCAACTGTGCGAAATAATTGGCGACGGTCTGGGCAAATCCCAGCGTCGGAAATCCACCGGCAAGGATCAGATCACCGCAAGAGGATTGGATTTCGTACCATCGGCACAAGCGATAGAGAGGATCGCCGAAACGATCCTCCCCAATCTTTTCCAATTTCTGCACGTCGATAACCTCAAACGATCCGAACCGGGACAGCAGCCGCCCGTATTCAACAGGATCGTAGGGAATGTCGGTGAGCAGTCCTTTAGGCAGTTGCATTGTCTGTGCCCAATTGGTCGAGCTGCATTGCTTGGGCTACTGCCTTGATTTCATCGGGCGTAAGGCCGACATCCAGAAAAACTCCGATGCCCCAAGCCGCAACCGCAAGCGCGTTGTCGTTGCTGGTCGGATTAAATTCTCCATCGGCCCCGACTGGCGAGACCCTGACCCCTCCACCCTCTTTCTGAACGCGAAACCTTAAAATTTCCGCATCGTTTTTCACTGTTCCGCCCCCCCGGCCTGCCCTGCTTCCTGCTTGTCCTGGGATCGCTGAATATCCCAATAGATAACGCCCGCATCATCGCGACGGGGATAGGCAGCCATTCGCCAAGTCGGAAAATCAGGATCAGTGAACCAAAGATTGAATAGGTTTTCCCCGCGAAACTCCGCATCAGACTTTTCAATGCGATACCGAGCAGCGCCCAACACATCGACAATTTCACCATGCGACCCGCGCGCTTGACCGATATGGGACATTTTCATGCGCCCATCATCGACATAGGCCGGATTGACTTTAAGAATTCCCGAGAGATTGAGATGGAACGTTGTGATCCGAAACCGAAAAACGCCGTCTTTCTCAGTAGGTGTAATCGTACCAATTGCCATTTTCTTTACTCCCCAACGGTTATGCGCGCTCCGCGCAGGGGACAGTTTGCGTATGGTGACGGGGGAGAAAGTTTTGTGCCTCACTCCCCCGCCGTATGGCTTCCGCCACCATCCCCCCCGTGAGACTGTCCAGGAACTCAGAGGGGTAACTTGACGGTTTTTTCTGGCTGGGATGACCGAAAACCCGGACGCTGGGGAGCGTCTTCTTTCTGTCGCGACACAGAACCTTGTTTCCCCAACGACGCCAAAACACCTCATATCGTGGAAACCACTGTATTTGGTGTATCGAGACACGATACATACATGGTTCGTTTTCAATTGCAAGCGCGTTTCGATACGCGATACAGTTTTTTTAACAAAGGAGACCGCCATGAAATCGACATTGCCAACCATCGACAGCTATTTGGATTACGCTAAAGATGCGCTTTCTGTGCGATCAGATCGAAAGCTCGCCAAATTGATTGGAGTGACACCAGCGACGGTTAATGCATGGCGGGGAAAAAGGCAGTGGCCCACCGAAGAGGCAATGATCCGACTTGGCGACCTTTTGGATATACCGGCAAAAGTTGCGCTCATGGACCTCAGACGATGGGCGTCAAAGTCTTTTGAGGCGAGCGAGGCATATGAGGATATTTATAGAGAGAGCGTACAAAGAATTTATGAAAAAGAATGGGCAAAACAAACCGGACAGGACGAAGTTTATGTCGGTAACGGCATTTCGGTAAGTAAAGACCTAATCAAGACCCTTTCGAAAATTGGCGTTAGTTTTACCGTTATTGCATTTTTGTTGGTCTCAATACTTCCCGCCTCTCCGGCACATGCAGCCAACTTGTCCGGGAATTCGGGGATCAGTGTATATTATGGAAAATTAATTATAATTCAGAAAGGTACACTTATTCTTTATTAACTGAGTGTTCTAGCATTTTCCTAAGAAACACTCTAAGGTCTAGAATGTATAATTCAACGTCAGGGAAATATTATCATTCCTGTCATAGCGCCCAAACTGAGTGCCTTCATTCCCGTGATATTCAACAAAGGAAATCATTGTCCATAAATTATCGTTGGGTTGATAGCGCGCAAAAACCTGGCTGGTGGAATCCCAGTCTTTTAAGGAATGACCGTGCATGCCCCCAAACTTCCATTCATCGTTCGCTTCAACTGTCAGCGACATCAGGACATTATTCGGGTTGGGTCGCGCCTCTTTCGAGGATGTATTGTAATCTGGATGATCCTGAAGACCGAACCGCCATTCTTTTGAATATTCAATAATTGGCGTGATTTCCTTCCATCCAATTGAATTCGCAAATTGGGTTTCGCGATATTTCGCACCGATCAACGCGCGTGCAAAATCATCATCGGTATCTTCTTCTGCCCAATATGCCAGACCTTCGCCATAGAACTTCCAGGATCCCTGAACCAGCGCGCTGCCTGCAGAGGCAATCGATACGGTGGGATATACCTTTGTATAGGGATTGAATTGTCCTGAAGCTGGGTTCTTCAAAACCGGATAAGGACCAACCCCGTTGTAAGCAGTTATGAAGTAATCAAGATTCGTTGCCGTGCCTTTATACTGCAGCAGATAACTCCAGTTGGATGGCGTGCTATCCCGGTAATCATCAACGATTTCAGGCGAAATGCCGACCGGCAGTCCGGTGATGTTCAAATTGGCGAAATCCGACCCACCAGACCCGTTCGGTCCATTCCAGCGCGAATGTTCTGCGGGGCCTGGGGCACTTTCTTCAATTGGCAGAATAATGCCGGTCAAGCGATCACTGCCGACATAGAGGTCGGTGCGCAATTGCCAAACGCCATAGTCGACGGGTTGTTGGGGATTGGCGGTATTTTCAGCACCATACAGATCGGTTGGTGAGTAAATTTCAGCCAGTCCGATTGGAACAGCATCCTTGCCCGCCAGAACCTCAACCGTATCACCCAAATACGATAGGGTCATGCGGCTTAAATCAACATAGCGGCCATGGCCTTTACGGACACCAGGCGCGCTGAACGCGCCTCTTTCCGCGCCGCGATAGGTTGATGCCAAAGCTTCCAGACCCAGACCGAAAGTCCAATAATCATCCAGAAAGGTTGTGCTGTCTAAACTCAGATGCGTCCATGCCTCGACCGGTTCATCCTCAATCCCACTGGAATCCGCCTGATGAACGGCCCGGGGAAAGGCCGTCATCACCGTCTTTGACTCATAGGTAGCGTTTTCCAGAACCTGCCCCAAAAGAGTGGGCTCTGCCCCCTGCTCCGCCACTGCGACACCGCCCTGAATTCCGACACAGGCCAGACCGGAAACAGCCACCGCAAGGCCACGAGAAAGTGCGGATTTATCAATCACTATGTCAACCCTTCCTGCTTCTCATATCGCGACAGACGGTTGGACGTGCTGGCAAGTCGCATTCCCAGAATGCGGGCAATGTTCAAATTCAGTTTGTTGGCAATATGGGGATAGAGACGCATGTTCTTTTGAACCGTATCCGCATTCAGGCGCAGCATTTCCCCGTCGGTTACAGCATCAACATTTGCCGTTCTTTGCTGCTGCGTGATAAATCCAACCTCACCCAGAACGGCCCCTGCCGCCAATGTGTCCAACTCGGTATGGCCGTGGCTATGATCCAGGGTGACTGCTGCTGAACCAGACAGAATTACATACAAATCCCGGCCAATCGTCCCCTGCTCCAACAAACGGTCCCCCGCTTTGAAGGGGACAAGCTCTGACAACAAAATAGCCTTCCGGATTTGATAGGACGTCATATTGGTAAATAACGGGCTGTTGGTCAGCACGTCCTTGCCGACCTTCAGCGTCAATATCTCGTACAATCCGACCAGGCGCACCATGGACATCAAGACCGGTGTCACGATCAAATCGGCGATCATGGCAACGATCATCGCCACGGCGGACAGCGCCCCAAACTGCCAGATGATGGAGAAACTTGACCCGCTCAACACAAGAAATCCCGCGGCCAGAGCGATAGAGGTTGAGATCGCCGGCACCGCCTGCCCCCGGACCGTTCGGCGAACAGCCAACCCGCGATCCGCCGTGCGCAGGCTTTCATGGGTATAGGATGATAACAGGTGAATGGTGTCATCAATCGCGATCCCGATTGCAATCACCGCCACCGTGGCCGTTCCTGGATTCAAGGGGATGCCAAACAGGCCCATAATTCCAAGCACCGCAATGATCGGCAGAATATTTGGCACCAGAGACAGGAATCCACCGACCAGTGAGCTGTAGACAATGGACATGATGATGAAAATCACCAGCAGCAACAGGCCGACAGACTGAACCTGGGCTGCGATCAGATCATCAGCGGCGTTATTGATCATCAGGTTTTGACCAACCAGATTGACGGTCAAATCAGGCCCTGCGATCCGCCGTACTTCCCGATCCAGATCCACCAATGCCTGCTTCAAATCATGGCTGTTATGGATGTTATGGCGCACGACCATATTGGCCCGTTCAAAATCATGGCTGATATAGTTTTCCAGATCAGCGCGTTGAAAGAACAGAAGATATTGATCCACCAGCGCGATCGTGTCTGGGACAACCATCATCTCGACATCGCCGCCATGGAATTCCCGGTTCACCAGGGACAGGTGATCGGCAATCGACAGGGCGGTATCAAACCGTCCATCCTGGACGATATAGTCTTTAATTTGTGCCAGTCGCCTCAGGTTTTCCGGATTACGGAACGCATCAGGCTTGGTCGAAGACAGGTTGATATAGAATATCTCCATCCCCGACAGCGTCTCAGCCAGCGTGTTGACGTCCTGCACAAGGGGATGCTTGGGCTTAAAAAACGCAATCGGATCATTGGACACCTTTGTCTGAAAGGCAAAAATTCCAAAGAAAACGGTGAAAACAACCGTGCCCCCGATGACATAGCGTGGATGGCGCGCCGCCGCATAACACAGTTTCAAAATGGCCCCGATAAGTCCGCGATACCCCTCTTCTTCTGGATCGCTGACCTCCTGTTTCGGGGATTTATTATGCAAATTGCTGCGCAATGGCCCAAAGAGTGACAGCAACGACGGCACCAGCATCAGGGTGATAACCCCATTGGCCGCAATCGCAATCGAAGCTGCATAGGCAAAATTGCGCATCAGCCCCATTTCCGCGAAGGAATTTGCGGCAAAGCCAAGGGTTGTTGTAACCGCCGTCAGGACCAGCGGCAGGCCCAGATGCCGGATCAGAAACAGAACCGCATAGCGTCGTCGTTGCGCCCCGGTTCCCTGTTTATCTCCCGAATGGATACCGTTCAGATAGGTCGACAGCATATGGGTGTCTTCTGTCGAGCCGATAACAATAACCAGAGACGGAAGCATGGCTGATAAGATATTGATGGGAATACCAAAATACCCCATCAATCCGAAGCCCCAGACCAGACTGATTGCCGATGTGATTACGGGAAAGACCAGGGCAAGGCCACTGCGCAGGAACAGCACAATGGTGACGGTCAGAACGCCCAGGGATAACGGGGCCAGCAAGCTGAGGTCCGATATAAGGCCGGTTTCGGTATCGGCGTTCACCCGGGGCGGGCCGACCTGAAAAATCTCCTCAAACTGATCTGCATAGGGCGCAATCGCCTCGTCAATCGCGCCATAGGCATAGTGATCGAAATTGGGATTGTCGGGGTCTTTAACGATGGTAACGTTGATCGCCGTTACGATCCCGTCTGCAGAAATGAAGTTGCCAACGACCAACGGGGAATACAGCGCATTGTCCCGGGCCGTCTGCATTTCTGCATCATCAAACGGCACACCATCCAAGACGGTGGACGAGTCAATCATGCCGTCGCGATCACGAATGCTGCGCACATTAAACAGGCTGTCGACCCGCTGGACAAAGGGCAAATCCTCCAGCGCGAAATGCATATCTTCCAGGGCCGCGAGTCGATCCTGCGTCCACAGCTCTGACGACCTTGCATAGACAATGGTCGTGTTGTCCGAGCCGAACTCTTCTTTTACTCGTTCATAGACCTGTTTGGTTGGATCATTATCGCTGATCAGGCTGTCAAAGCTGGTATCAATCCTCAGCTTATCCAAACCAAAACCACAGAAAATCGTGATTGCAGCGATTATGGCAATTGCTATGCCGCGATGGTTCACCCCAAACGTTAAAAACTTTTGCATCCGGCAAACGCCCCAGAAAAATACTACAATTCAATAATTTGATTTTATCAGCGCAAATGCCGTCCCGTTGTCACCCAACGCTGCTCAAACATTCTGGCTGGGACCGAGCCTTCGGTCAGATCGCGGCTTTTGACCTGGATCAGGGTTTGATGGTTCAGCTTGTCATTGTCCATCAGGACCCGGTTGGCGCGCCAGGTATCGCCCTCAATCTGTTCCATGTCCCAGGAATATTGGGTTTTCAGGAAGCGCCCTCGCCGATCAAAGAAATCGATCCGACGGATGAAAAAGCGGTCTTTGCTGACATACAATCGACGATATTGATATCCGGTCTGACTGGCCAGTTCTTCATCTTTGGGATAGGCATCAACGACATAGCCATCAACCGTATCCAGAACAGAACCGGTTTCGTCTTTTATCTCAAAAGTTTCATCGGGTTGCCGATCATAGCGGAATTTCTCCCGCTCTTCAGATGTCATATCTTCAAAGGCGAAATCAGTCCCCATGAAATAGTTACGCTTACCGCCATCTGCGGATCGCTTCATCTCCCGTCCATAGGCGGGCAGATGCATCCATTGATCATCGCTGGCCCCCTTGTTTTGCCAGGTCAGCAAGGCAACGCCGCGCACCCCGGCAGGTGAATCAAAAACCAGCAGATATCGGTACAGGCCATTGTCCCATTCGCGGGCATATCGCCGAACTTCACGATCTTCTGTGTTGCCCCTGTCATCGATCAGGATCATCGCCTGCTCTTCAAATTCAAACGGACGATCATGCCGGGCCGAAACCTCATCCATGATCTGGCGTCCGCTTAAATCATCTGCATGGGCTGAAAGAATGAAAGATGTCGCCAGAATAAAACCAAACAACAACCGAAAAACCGAACCAGATACCTGTAACACGTAATTCCCCAAGGCTGTGACATTTACTATTTTTTGCCTATCATAAACGACACATGGAATCCAAGGCTTAAGAAAAAATATCTTAACATTTTCAATACATTGAATGTGTTTTGGTTGTCGATTACTCAAGAAAGAACGACTGGCGTTCCGATTTCTTCACATCTAAAAACCGGCGACCAAATTGCTGGTCGCGCACTTATTCTTAGACTTCTTGTCTGATTCAGACACACATATGGATAACATGGTAAACTAGCGCGAACGTCTAACTCTCTTAAGGGTTTTGGATATATGCAGGCCCGGTTGCGTGCCCTTAGTGGGTCTATTCTTTTTGCCTATCTGACCTGCCATTTATTAAATCATGCCTTTGGCTTGATTTCCTTCGATGCGCTTGGGATCGCCCATGACATCCTTATGGAGATTTGGCGCACACCTTTGGGCAGCGCCATCCTGATCGGCGCAATGGTCACCCATATCGCGGTCGCGTTTTTCAGTGTCTATAAACGCCGAACGCTGAAATTGACCGGGTTGGAAATCACTCAAATCGCGTCCGGCTTTGTCATTCCCTTGCTGATGGTCAATCATGTGATGGGCACGCGGGTGGCAGAAGAAATTGCAGGCATTGACCCCACATATGAATATGTCATCGCCGCATTATGGGTCGCAAGCCCGGTTCTGGGTGTGTTACAGGCGGTAACATTGGTTCTGGCCTGGCTGCATGGCTGTATCGGCTTGTATCTGTGGCTGCGGGTAAAGCCCTGGTATCAGACCTGGCAACGCGAGCTGACCGTCGTCGCAATCATCCTGCCGGTATTGTCCCTTGCGGGGTATGTTTCGGCCGGATTTGAAATTCTGTTTGAATTGGACAGGGATCACATGATCTCCACAATTCTTCAGGATGCTCGATACAACAGCAGTGCCATTGAACCCCTGCAAGCCCTTGTTACACCAATAACATTTGGATTGGCCGTGTTGGGAATTGCGCCCTTTGGGGCCAGGAAATTGCGCGCATTGTTAGAGCAAAAGTCGCGCATTTTGTTGTTGCTGCCTGATGGCACGAAAGTACCGGTCCCTGCCGGAGCCACGGCATTGGAGGCATTGCGATCCTCCGGGCGGCCACATGCGGCCGTCTGTGGCGGTCGCGGTCGCTGCACTACCTGTCGTGTAAAAATTCTTGAAGGGGGCGATGTTTTGGAATCGCCAGAAGGGCTGGAACTAACCGCCCTGACCCGTATCAAGGCCATGGCTGGTGTGCGGCTTGCCTGTCAGATCCGCCCAAAGGAGTCGCTGGGGATATCCCCTCTCCTGCCGCCAACGGCTACGGCCAAGGATGGCCAGCAACTGGGCGGGCTGGAAGGGGAAGAACGCCGCGTCACCTCATTATTTATCGATATACGGGCCTCCACAAAATTGGCGGAAGAAAAGCTGCCCTATGATGTTCTGTTCATCCTGAACCAGTTCTTTTCAGAAATGAGCAGCGCAATCACCGAAACGAATGGCCATTATGCACAGTTCAATGGGGATGGATTGATGGCTCTATACGGATTGATGGGTACTGAAGAGGATGGGGCAAGAAGTGCACTTAAAGGGGCACGGGCCATGTTGAACCGGCTCGACGCGCTGAACAAATCTTTAGCCAGTGAGCTTCCCTTCCCGCTGCGGGTCGGCATAGGCCTGCATCATGGTGAGGCGATCGTCGGTGCCATGGGCCCGCCGCGCGCCCAGATCACCAGCGCCATTGGCGATACCATCAATATCGCCGCACGCCTGGAAGGATTGACCAAAGCCCACGATGTTTCCGTTATCTTCTCGCAAGAAGTCGCACAGGCTGCGGGGGTGGATACGGCCGGCCTGGAACGGTCAGAAGTGCCGGTTCGGGGGCGAACCGCACCTGTCGTGTTCTTTCCGATCCGGGATCCGCATCGTATCCTGCCCCTCTAAACAAAACGCCCCCCATCAAGGGATGGAGGGCGCTTTTAATCAGGGCGTGGTGCGTTCGCTATCAGCCAGGCACCTTGCCATTTACCCCTTCGACATACCAGTTCATGCCCAACAACTCTCCGTCCGGGGCCGTTGCCCCATCGGCAATCGCAACCTCTCCAGCCTGATTTTTGATCGGGCCGCTGAATGGATGCAATTTACCGTCATGAATGGCCTGTTCGGCGGCTTTGGCCTCTGCGACGACAGCTTCGGGCAGATTCTTGTTATAGGGGGACATTTCGACCATCCCACTGTTAAACCCACCCCAGACATCGCCAGATGTCCATGTGCCATCCAGAACAGCCTTGGTCCGCTCCACATAATAAGGGGCCCAATGATCGACGATGGCGGTCATATGGGCGGTCGGGCCAAACCGTTCCATATTGGATGCCTGACCAACGCACAGAACGCCGCGTTCTTCCGCCGTCTGCACGGGGGCTGGTGAATCCGTGTGCTGCAGAATGATATCAGCGCCCTGATCGATCAGTGCCTTGGCCGCATCGGCTTCCTTGCCTGGATTGTACCATTCGTTGACCCAGATCGGGGTCACTTCGATGGCCGGATTGATTTTGCGCGCGGAATGGGTAAAGGCATTGATGCCCCGGATCACTTCTGGAATTGGGATCGACCCGATATAACCGATCTTGTTCGTCTTGCTCAGGCGACCCGCCAGAATGCCCGCAACATAGCGCCCTTCATAGAAACGCGCGGCATAGGTCGCGACATTGTCGGCGCGCATATAGCCAGTGGCGTGTTCAAACATGACATCCGGGAAGTTCTTCGCAACCTTGTTGGTTGGCTCCATATAGCCAAACGAGGTTGTGAAGATCAGCTTGTGGCCGCTGCGAGCCAATTGGGTGATGACGCGGTCTGCATCTGCGCCTTCGGGGACGGATTCGACAAAGCTGGTCTTAACCCGATCCCCAAGTTCCTGTTCAATCGCCAGGCGGCCCTGGTCATGCTGATAGGACCAGCCAAAATCACCGACCGGTCCGACATAGATAAAGCCGACCTTTAACGGGTCTGCTGCGCGGGCGGGAAAGGCTGCGGCCGCACCGGCGGCAAGCGTCAAGGCGGAGAAGGACCGCCGGGTCAGTTTGGTCATGCTGGGAACCCCCTGTTCTTGAAATATGGTGTTTTAGAAGTGTGCTGCGATGCAAAATTGTAACCGTTTAGCCATCAGGATGAAACACTTTCCCGATGCTGGCTGGTGCATTCATACGAATTCGTGTGGCGTCCCTGGAAATAAGAACAAGCACCACAATGGTTGCGATATAGGGAACCATATTCAGGAATTGGGATGGTATCGCGGAACTGCCCATTCCTTGCAGATGCAATTGCGCCAGAGTCAGCCCCCCGAACAGATAGGCCCCCAGAACCACCCTTCCCGGCCGCCATGTCGCAAACACGACCAGCGCCAGGGCGATCCAGCCGCGCCCGGCGGACATTTCTTCTGCCCACATCGGGGTATAGGACAGGGACAGATAGGCACCGCCCAGCCCGGCCATCGCGCCCCCGAACAGAACCGCGAACAGCCTTATGCGAATGACGGGAAATCCAATCGCATGGGCGGCATGGGGATTTTCCCCGACCGATCGCAGCACCAGCCCGGCCCGCGTCCGATACAGGAACCAGGCGACCAGCCCCGTCACAACAAAGGATAGATAGACCAGCACATCCTGACCAAAGACAACTGGCCCCAGGACTGGAATATCTGTCAGGCCGGGAATGTTCAGCTTTGGCAGGGCCGTCAGCGGGGTGCCGACATAGCCCTGACCCAATAGCGCGCTAAGGCCGATGCCAAACAGTGTCAGGGCCAGGCCGGTCGCGACCTGATTGGCCAGAAGCCCCAGGGTCAAGACGGCAAACAGACCGGCCATCATCGCCCCCATGGCTGCGCCTGCGACAATGGCCAGGGCGCTATTGCCGGTTTCGACGGAGATGATAAAGGCGATCACCGCGCCGCCCAGCATCATGCCTTCGACACCCAAATTCAGGACGCCAGATTTTTCGACCACCAATTCACCAATGGCGGCAAACAGCAAAGGAGTCGAGGCGGCGATAATTGAAATCAGGATCGGGGCCAGGATATCCATTACACCCCTTCCCGCGCCGGGCGCAGCTTGATTCGGTAATGGACCAGGACGTCACTGGCCAACAGGAAGAACAGCAGCATGCCCTGAAACACCCCGGTTACTGCCAAAGGAAGCCCCAGTTCAATCTGTGCGGATTCCCCGCCAATATAGCTGAGCGCCATCAGCAGCGCGGCAAACAATATTCCCAACGGATGCAACCGCCCCAAAAAAGCAACAATAATAGCGGTAAAACCATATCCAGGCGAAATGGACGGGGTTAATTGCCCGATTGGCCCTGCAACCTCTATGGCACCAGCCAGGCCCGCCAATGCGCCACTGGTCAACAGTGTCGCCCAAATGATCCAGGCATTACTGAATCCCGCATAGCCCGCCGCAGGTGGCGTCAGGCCCACCACCTTTATCTGAAATCCGATGAAGCTGCGGGCGATCAGAAACCACGCGGCGGCCACGGTCACCAGGGCAATGGGAAAGCCGATATGCATGCGCGATCCCGCAAAAAGGGTCGGCAGCAATGCCTCATCCCCAAACATCCGCGTGCGGGGAAAGCCAAAGCCCATCGGATCCTTCCATGGACCGGTGACAAGATAACTTAACAGCAAACCCGCAACATAGGTCAGCATCAGGCTGACTAGAATTTCATTGGCGTTGAACCGCGTGCGCAAAAAGGCAGGAATCGCCGCCCAGGCCGCACCGCCAACCATTCCCCCGATCAGCATTAAGGGGGGCAGCCAGGGCCCTTCCGCACCATAGAACAGCAATGCCAGCCCACCCCCGGTGATCGCCCCCAGGGTCAGTTGCCCCTCTGCCCCGATATTCCAGACATTGGCACGGAAACCGATGGCCAGCCCGATGGCAATGATCGCCAGGGGCGTTGCCTTGATGGTCAATTCCCCCAATCCATAACTGTCCCGCAAGGGGCTTATGAAATAGGCGGTCAATGCCTCAATCGCGTTAAAGCCCAGCAGGGAAAACAGAACCGCCCCGGACAGAACCGTCAGGAATACCGCCAGAACCGGTGTTGCATACAGCCACAGTCGCGATGAATTTGGGCGGCGTTCCAGGGCGATCATGGCGTTGCCTCAAATAATCCACCCATTAGCAAGCCGACATCCTCTGCGGATGTGGCATGGGTCGGGCGGCTTTCCGATAGGGTTCCGTCAAAGATGACCGCCACCCTGTCGGCGATGGTGAAAAGCTCATCTAAATCCTGGCTGACGACAACAACCCCGGCACCCGCCCGTGCCAGGTCGATCAGGGCGGATTGGATTGCTGCTGCGGATCCTGCATCGACGCCCCATGTCGGTTGCGCCGCTATCAGCAGCTTGGGATCCTGCATGATCTCGCGCCCGATGATAAATTTTTGCAGGTTGCCACCAGACAGGCTGCGGGCCGCTGCCCCGGTGCCCGTGCTGACAACATTGAAGGCTTCAATCACATCCTCTGTCTTCTTGCGGGATTTTCCACGCGAAATCAGACCGTGACGGATCAGCCCCCACCGGCCCCAACCACTCAGCAGGGCGTTGTCTTCCAGGGGTAAGTCCGGGACAGATCCATGGCCCAGGCGTTCTTCCGGTACGAAACTGATACCCATATCCCGGCGTCCGCGCGCGCCGACGCGCCCGATAGAATGGCCTTCAAATTTTACCCAGTCGTCCCGGGGGGCCGTGCGCTCCCCACTCAGCGCGGCCAGCAGCGTGTTCTGTCCATTGCCCGCAACGCCCGCTATGCCAAAGACTTCCCCTGCCCGCACCGTGAAACTGATATTCTTCAGCGACGTGCCAAAGGGGGAGTCCGCTTCCATGCTCAACCCCTGGACGGACAATAGGGGAACCCCCTCCCCCACCTGAACGGGCTTCCCAGCCTTTGGTCCATCAAAGGCGCGCCCGATCATCAGCGCCGCCAGCGAATTGGGCGTCTCTTGGCGCGGGTCGCAACTGGCGACAACCTTGCCGCCACGCAGAATGGTCGCGCGATCACATAAATCACGAATTTCCTGTAATTTATGGGAGATATACAGGATCGTGCGCCCCTCATCACGCAGGCGACGCAGAACGGTGAACAGCTTTTCAACCTCACTGGGCGTTAGGACCGATGTTGGCTCGTCCATCACGATCAGGCTGGGATTCTGCATCAGGCACCGGACAATCTCGACCCGCTGGCGCTCGCCAACGGATAACTCATGCACACTGCGTGTGGGATCCAATGCCAGACCATAATCCGCACTCAGCTTTTCGATTTCAGCCAACAAGGCGGGATCGCGGCCCGTTCCCCGCTGCATAGCCAAGGCGACATTATCGGCAACGCTGAGCGTCTCAAATAGCGAGAAATGCTGAAACACCATGCCAATGCCAAGGGCGCGCGCGGCGCTGGGGCTTGGAATATCGACTTTCTGCCCTTCCCATTCGATTGTGCCGGAATCGGCCCCCTGAACCCCATACAGGATTTTAACCAGGGTTGATTTACCAGCGCCATTCTCTCCCAACAGGGCATGGATTTCCCCAGGGGCCAGATCCAAGGAAACGGCATCATTGGCCAAACAGCCGGGAAACCGCTTTGTAATCTCACGAAGCCGCAAACGAGGCGGCGTGTCTTGGGGAACGGTGGAAGGTGTGTCAGAGTTCATCTATCGTGTTTAATCAAACTATGTGAAAATTCCAAGTGTAAGAATTTTCACATGATGTGCATTTTTGCCGTGACCAGATGAGACTCTTTCCCTACACTCAAAAATCAATAAGGGGATCAGTTGACACGGTGATGAAATTACTGTCATAAATTCCTCACCGAATGGCGACATCTGGCAATGAACAGATAATAAAACGTCAACGGGGCCCAAGTTTAGGGAGGGCAGATTTTACCAGGGATGCGCGGTGAAAACACCAGCTGCGTCTGAGGTTTGGACGGGATAAAGGGGCTGCCTAAAAGGCAGCCCTTTCTTTTTGAGTACCACCCCCTTTACAGTCTCACTCTGTCGCCCTGGACACCCGCGTACGCGGATGTTGACGGGAAGAGTAAACGCAAAGGGCGCAGAGACGGCGCAAAGTGCGCTGAGGCGCTTTCGATCTTCGGCACCATTCTCATCCTGAGGAGGCGCGATAGCGCCGTCTCGAAGGAGGGGCTGTAAGTTGTTGTACTTGCAGAAAGGTCACCCTTCGAGACGCTGCGCTCCTCAGGGTGAGAAGATAACTGTTAAATACATCGTCATCCCGGACCTGATCCGGGATCCAGGGCGGCAGGCGCGATTGGTGCGTGTCTCCCCGTCCCCCCCGCCGACGCGGGTGTGACGGGGAGACTAAACGCAAAGGACGCAGAGAGGGCGCAAAGAGCGCTGAGGAGATGGTGCGTAGCTTTTGATCTTCGGCACCACTCTCATCCTGAGGAGGCGCGATAGCGCCGTCTCGAAGGAGGGGCTGTAAGTGTAGTGCTTTCAGCAAGCACACCCTTCGAGACGCTGCGCTCCTCAGGGTGAGGATGCGTTTGGCTTATACTTCGTCACCCCGGACTTGATCCGGG
The DNA here is from genome assembly GCA_002709955.1 of Rhodospirillaceae bacterium. Classification (GTDB taxonomy): domain Bacteria; phylum Pseudomonadota; class Alphaproteobacteria; order UBA8366; family Aestuariispiraceae; genus Pacificispira. The sequence continues at coordinate 355 of PAQY01000018.1, read as the reverse complement.
ATCCAGGGCCGCAAGCACGATTAGCGCATTACCGCCTGGATGGCCGGTGTCATTATCCCCTAAATTCCCCGCACGCCTCACCCTTTGGGTTTGCGTTCTGCCGCACGGCGGATGTGGTCCGCGTCGATTCCATAATGGCGATACAGATCGATCAGATCGCCCGTTTGGCCGAAGCTTTCCACACCCAGAGGGGCGACGGAGTGACCCCGAACGGCCCCCATCCAGGCAACCGCTGCAGGATGGCCGTCAATCACGGATGTGAACCGGGCATCCGATGCCAGGGGCGCGAACAGGTCTTCCACATGGGCCATTTCCCCCGAATCGGTTCCGGCCAATCGAGCGCGTTCGATCACCT
>PAQY01000017.1 GCA_002709955.1 Rhodospirillaceae bacterium | reverse complement strand
CCCGGAGCGCCGCAAACAGCGCCTTTGGTCCCTTTATCGGCCCGTCGGACGGCGTCGAGAGCGCTTGACGATGAACCACATCGCCTGCACGCTCTCTTCTAGCCGACAGGCCGATAAAGAGATCCTGATGATTCCAAATAATCGCGCACCACACTCGTGTGGTGCGCGCTTTCTAGCCAAGTTTTTTAGAGCCCGGAAAGCTTTGTGTGGACAACCATGTCCGAAACTCGTCCGCCGGCATCGGCTTGGCGATCGCATAGCCCTGAACAAAATCGCATCCAAGGTCGCGCAGAAGCGTGACGACCATTTCGTCTTCCGCCCCTTCCGCCACGGTCTGGATGTTGCGCGACCGACACATCGCGATTGAGGCCGATACAATCCCCTGAGATTCCTCAGACTCCAACAGATCTGTGATGAAACATTGATCAATCTTGATCGTATTGACGTCGATCCGCTTGAACTGTTGCAGCGATGAATATCCCGTGCCGAAATCATCAATGGCGATTTTATAGCCAATCGCCCTGAGATCTACCAGCGCACGACTTGTCGCCTCGAAATCCTTTACCAGACCTGTTTCCGTCAACTCCAACTCCAGCCCGTTAAAGGCGCTGCCCAGGCGTTTGGGCAAGGAGTGCAGGATTTCCAGGATTTCTTCATCCACAAGATCATCGGCGGCCAGGTTCACCGACATATCAATCGGTATCCCTACTTTTCGCCACTGTTCCAGTTCCTGAACGGTCTGAGCCAGCACCCATTTGGTGACGCCACTGATCAGGCCAGACTTTTCCGCCAGGGGAATGAACCGGTCCGGCGGGACATAGCCATGCTTTGGACTGTTCCACCGGATCAGTGCCTCAGCGCTATAGATCATGTTGTCCTGAAGGGACTGTTTTGGTTGATAATGCATCGACAGGCAGCCGCCTTGATCGAGATCCTTATACAAATCATCCATCAGGGAAAGATTGCTTTGACGCAGCATCAAGTCAGCGGCGTCAAACGTGGCGACACCATAACTTTCGGTTGCTGCCTTTTCGCAGGCAAACAGCGCCTTGTCGAACGGGGCGTTCTGCTGCAGGTCATTGCTCTCAATTTCTGCGACACCAATTGCCGGGCGCACGGGAAGGCGCACATTATTGATCCGGATATAGCGCGGAATCGCCTTCGCCAAGGATGATAGAAAATCAGACCCCTCCAGCAGAGATCCAGGGCGGACAACGCCAATTGTTGTAGAGCTGATATATAAAATCGTTGCCGACTTGTCCGCCAATTGATCTTTAAAATTTGCAAAAACCTGAATGGCGGAGGCCTTGGCCGTCATAAATCCGAATACAGCCTGTATATCCGCGTAATTTCGGATGCTGATGACACAGACAATGTATTTGTTAGGGATTTTTGTGTAAGGAGCCGCATGAATGCTGAATTTGCTGGCAAATTGCAGACCCGTTAATGTGTCTATATCTGCCAGCCCTTTGACACGTTTAGCCTCGGCATTTAACAGCGCAGCAACGATACCGACAAACGAACCAAACAAGATATAAATGCCAAGCCGTACGACCCAGTTCTCGGTTGATTGAGGAGTGCCTTGCGCCACATCCAACGGCATGTAGGGACCGAGCAAAAGGGCCCCAATAATCCCCACCAAAACGCCGCCTGGCATGTTGAAAATCATTCCTGCCAATGCGATTGGCATTAGCATGAGATACGGCCACACAAACTGTGTTCCCCCGCCGATGTAAACAATATGTGTGCAAACCGCCAACGCTATGATGATGCATAAAAATGCGATTGTTTGTCCACCCAATCCAACATTAGGATGCGCCTGAAGGCTAGCCACTGTGGAAAATGACGGGGAATGGCCGATCATAATCTGCGTCTTTCATGATAAAATAATCGATTTGTGAATGCAGAGTTCGATCATCAATTATCACTGTATCAGAAATAAAAATTATTAATATTATAATATTTTTATTTAAAACCTGTAGATATAAATAAAATCTTACGCCTTGATATCATTCATTATTATTTTTGGTGACACTCGTATTTTTTTGCCATTATTTTTGGAAGTTCTTCCCTATTTAGCACCGATCCATCGATACAATCATCGTATTTTACCCTGGAATAATAACGGCGCGCAGGTGTTTTTGCTCAGCTTGACCCCAAAAGGCATTTGCGCAGTTCGTCTGCTATGTCCTGCATCAGGGTGAAATACAGGTCCGAGCCAGGCGTAAGCGCTGCGCCCAATGGGTCTAAAATACCTGCCGAGATACCACTGTCCCTGGTCACAATGGACACCAGGTTTGAGGGAAACTGAGGTTCGGAAAAAATGCACTTGGCACCGCTGGCACCCAACGTTTCCTGCAATGCCTGAACCCGTTCCGCGCTGGGATTTGCTTCCGGGGTCAGCGTCAGCATGCCGACGGCATGAAGGCCATAGTGATCCTCGAAATACTGATAGGCATCATGAAATACAGCAAAAGGGTGGTCCGCAACCGGTGCCAATGCGACAGCCAGGGTCTTATCCAGGGCCATGATCCGTGATTCCAGGTCATTCGCATTCGCTTGATAGTTTGCGGCATGCGCCGGATCCCGCTGTGCAAGGGTTGCAGCAATGGCTTTCACCAGGGCGATGGCATTGTGTGGGTCCAGCCAGATATGGGGGTCAATGCCGCCATGGTCATGGTCATGGTCATGGTCATGACCTTCTTCGTGGCCATGCGCCTTTTCATGGCCTGCATCATGATCTTCGTCATGATGTGCCTCCCCAAAGTCGTGCTTGTCCCGGGGTGGCAGGACCGCAACACCGGGCGACTGCAACAGGGCGACTGAGACCGCGTTCAGCCCCAATGTCTCGACAGGTTTTTGCAGAAAAGTTTCCAGGCCAGGCCCCACCCAGAATATGATATCTGCCTGTTGCAGCGCTTCCGCCTGGGATGGTTTCAGGGAATATGAATGCGGGGACCCTGCGCCCGTCACCAGCAAGCTTGGCGTTCCAACACCCTGCATTACGCCCGCAACAAGGGAATGAATTGGCTTGATCGACACCACGACCGATGGCGACGTGTCTGCAACAGACGCAGACGCAAGGCCCGTCAGCAATACGAATACAGCAGCCAATCCACTGATCCTGTTCCCCATCCGTCGCACTATCATGACCGTCACTCCAAATGAAATGTTACATCATTACACTAATTGCGTTACGGTATAACGTATGGTAAATAGTCAATCAAGCGGGAATACTGTGCCAGCGCACGAAACGATCCTATGCCCGCTTTTGACCATCATCTGCCCTGATATGCGGAAAGAGCCACATTATGCCAGGAAACAGCCATGCACATGATGGCTTGCCAAAGCGGTCTGCACCCCCTGTTTCCACAATGGATTTCAACCACCAGGACAGGGCCAATACGCTGGTTCAGGCACAGCAGATTGGCGTTCAGCGTAATGGCCGATGGCTGATCCGGGGCATTGATCTGACGGTGCGGAAGGGGGAAATCATCACCCTGATTGGCCCCAACGGATCGGGGAAATCCACAACGGTGAAGACGGTTCTGGGGGTGATAAAGCCTGATGAGGGATCAATCACCCGCGCGCCGGACCTGCGCATTGGCTATGTCCCCCAGCGATTGGCCATCGATTGGACCCTGCCCCTGACGGTGGATCGACTGATGTCCCTGACCGGTCCGATTTCCAAGGCAGACCGGCGGGCGGCACTGGAAGAGGTCGGGATCGGGCATCTGGCCCAGTCCGAAGTGGGTGCCTTGTCAGGGGGTGAATTCCAACGGGCGCTGCTGGCCCGCGCCTTGGCCCGCAAGCCCGATCTGTTGGTGCTGGATGAACCCGTTCAGGGCGTCGATGTCGCGGGGGAGGCGGCGCTGTACACCCTGATCGATCAAATTCGCCATAAAATTGGCTGTGGAATTCTATTGATATCGCACGACCTGCATGTGGTCATGGCGGCGACCGATACCGTCCTGTGCCTGAACGGGCATATGTGTTGCAGCGGCACCCCGCAATCGGTCGCGGAAGACCCGGCCTATCTGCAGTTATTTGGACCGCGGGCCGCCTCAATCGCCGTCTATGCCCACCATCATGATCACACCCATTTGCCAGACGGGCGCGTCCGGCAACAGGATGGCCGCATCACTGAAACCTGTCATGAACCGCATGATCATTCCCATTCCCATGAAACGCCAAAGAGCGGGGTCACTGGTCATGTTGGATGATTTCTTTACCCGCGCAATCGTCGCAGGCATTGGTGTTGCGCTGGTTGCTGGACCGTTAGGGTGCTTTGTGGTGTGGCGGCGTATGGCGTATTTTGGTGATACGCTGGCGCATTCTTCCCTGTTGGGTCTGGCGCTGTCTTACATATTGTCAATCAATTCGACCCTATCTGTCTTTGTGGTTTCGGTGCTGATTGCCATGTCACTGCTGTACCTGCAACGCCGGGCCAGCCTGTCATCGGATTCGATCCTGGGCCTGCTGTCCCATTCTGCCCTGGCCTTGGGGTTGGTCTGTATCGCCTTTCTGACCTGGGTCAGGCTGGACCTGCAAGGGGTGCTGTTTGGGGATATACTGGCCGTATCGACGACCGATATCTTGGTTATTTATGCGGGGGGCGCGGCTGTTCTGATCGCCCTGATCGCGATCTGGCGTCCCTTATTTGCCACCACGGTAAACCGTGAACTTGCCGAGGCGGAAGGGGTAGGACCGGACCGAATCAACGCCTTTTTCGTTATCCTGCTGGCCCTGACAATCGCGATTGCCATCAAGGTCATTGGCGTCTTGCTGATCACCGCGCTGTTGATCATTCCGGCCGCCGCGGCCAGGCGGTTTGCCGCCGGCCCGGAACAAATGGCCGTGCTGGCTGCCGGGATCGGGGCCTTGTCGGTTGTGGGCGGATTGTTCGGGTCGCTAGAATGGGACACGCCGTCGGGCCCGTCGATTGTCGTTGCGACCTTTATTGCCTTTCTGGTTAGTTTAGCACTACCGTCTGTCGCCCTTCGACAGCGTCTGCGTCGCCTTTGAAAGAAAGTCATGCTATGAACCATTCCCATCAGGACCCCGTACCGCCCCGCGCGCTGACGAAAAATGAGGCATTGGTCTATGGCATCCTGAATGCAACGGATCAGCCGCTCAGTGCCTATGCCATTCTGGATCAGTTGCGCGATGACGGGTTGCGCGCGCCGGTTCAGGTCTATCGTGCGCTGGATCGTTTGCTGGAATTCGGGCTGGCCCATCGGCTGGAAAGCCTGAATGCCTTTGTCGCCTGCAATCACGATCATGCCCAGGAAGCCGCCCAGACGGCGTTCGCAATCTGTGAATCCTGCGGCAAGGTTGCGGAATTCACAGACCCCACCCTGGACGAGTATCTGGCACATTGGGCCAAATCAGAAAATTTCGCCCCGACCAGCACGACGCTGGAATTGCGGGGCCTGTGCGCCGCCTGCCAGTAACGACGGTCTTTCCCCTTTTCCCCCGAACCAGCAGCACCCTAACGCGCTTTCCGCGGCTGCATCGCTGTGCGCGACATGCTGTCATCACTTTATTTAAATAAGCGCTCAAAAAAAAGAATGGACGCTTGTTGCTCTCCTCTGTTATCTTTTGGGGTAGACACCATGAGACGGCCCAAGCGCCGCGCGGATGAGATATGGCAAATCAGTATGATGCAATTGTTGTAGGGGCGGGTCATAATGGCCTGACGGCGGGCTGTTATCTGGCCCGGGCGGGCCTGAAGACGCTGATCGTTGAAAAGAATGACTGGATCGGTGGGGCGGCGGTCAGCCGGGAATTGCATCCTGGCTGGACCTATTCCAACTGTTCCTATGTCTGCAGCCTGCTGCGCCCCGAAGTGGCACGCGATCTGGATCTGGGTCGCCACGGCCTGCAGGTCACGCCCTATGAGGGCGGCCTGTCCTTTATGGAGAATGGCGACTATTTCGGGTATTACGCCGATCACGATGCACTGCGCCGGGAAATAAAGCGCCATTCGCCCCGCGATGCGGATGCCTATGACCGGTTTTCCCGCTTCGTGCTGCAGCAATGCCGATTCATCCGCCCGCTTTTATTGCGCAGCCCGCCAGACCCGGTGCGGATGCGCCCGCGCGATATTCAGGAATTGCTGTATTTGCTGAAGCGGTTTCACGATCTGGGACCCCGCCAGATGGCCGATACATTGCGATTCTATACCGCCTCAGTCGCAGATTTCCTGGATGAATTCTTTGAATGTGAAATCCTGAAGGCCCATCTGGCTGGCAGCGGCATTATCGGCACAGGCCTTGGCGTTTATTCGCCGGGCACGGCCTATGTCCTGCTGCATCACTATATGGGGGAAGTCGATGGCAGCATTGGTGCCTGGGGCTTCAGCCGGGGCGGCATGGGGGGCGTCAGCCAGTCATTGGCCGCCGCCTTCAAGGAAGCAGGCGGGGAAATCCGTGCAGGCAATGGAATCGAGAAATTCCTGTGCCGCGAGGGGAAAGTCGTGGGTGTCGCGCTGGACAATGGGGATGAAATCACCGCGAAAACCGTAGTGTCTAATATGGATGTACGCCGCACCTTCCTGAACCATGTGGAAGACGGGACGTTAAGCGATGATTTTGTAAAAGCCGTGAAGCGGTTCAAAATTCGCGGTTCCTCTGCCAAGTTGAACATTGCCCTGGATGGCATGCCGGACTTCCCATCCCTGCCGAAGGGAACAATTCTGACCCAGGGCGACATGCATGCCAGCCAGTCCCTGGACGAATTGGAACAGGCCTATGACGAATGGAAGGCGGGGCGCTGGTCCAAGGACCCCTATTTCGACATGCTGATCCCGTCGCTGATCGACCCGACCCTGGCCGCGCCGGGCAAGCATATGATGACGGTCTTTGTGCAATATGCCCCCTATGAATTGGCGAATGGCGAAAGCTGGGATGGGCCGAACCGGGACGCCATGGCCGAATCCGTGATTTCCAAGATTGCGAAGTACAGCCCCAATTTCCGGGACCTAATCGTCCATAAGGAAGTGCGCAGCCCCTGGGATATCGAACGGGAAGTCGGCCTGACAGAAGGCAATATCTTCCAGGGCGAACTGACCTTCGACCAATTGCTGTTTAACAGACCGGTGCCGGGCTATGCGCAATATCGGTCCCCGATCAAAGGACTGTATATGTGCGGATCTTCCACCCATCCCGGCGGCGGCGTTATGGCGGCCCCCGGCGCAAATGCGGCACGGGAAATCTTAAGCGACCTGGGTCGCGGGCAGCGTGCGGCATGAGCAATTTTGACACCATCATCATCGGCGCCGGACATAATGGTCTGGCGGCCGCGACGCGCCTGGCCCAGACCGGACAAAAGGTTCTGGTCCTGGAACAGGGGGCGACAGCGGGCGGGGCCATCGCCCAGAGCGAATTGGAACCCGGCGTTTTCGCGCCCCGCTATGCCCATTTGCTGATGGGATTGGGGATGCCGGAAATCAAGACTTTGGGCTTGCAGGATCATGGCTACACACCCGCTGTAAGTGACATGCCAACCATCGCCCTGTGCCCGACCGGTCGGCATGTCGTGTTGCAGGGGGGCACTGTCCACTATGCGGATGGCACACCCCATCCGGACGCTGCGGCATATCAGACCTTGACCAAACGACTGACAAAATTTGCAGCGGGCATCGCGCAGATTTCAAGACAGGCCCCGCCAGCCCTGACCGGGGGCGGATGGCGCCAGGCAGTGGATCTGGGAAAAATCGGCCTGAACATGCGGTTGCAGGGCAAGGATGACCTGCGCGAATTTATGCGGGTTGCGCTGTCTAATGTCTATGACACCGTCCTGGATGAAATTGCCGATGGACCTTTGGCCGGTGTCCTGGGGTTTGACGCCATTCTGGGCGGCCATATGGGTCCCCGTGCGCCCGGCACGATGTTAAGCCTTCTGACCCGGATGCGGGAAGGGGCACAGCGCAGCCTGCCAAAAGGCGGCATGGGCGCGCTGGCCGCCAGTTTCACCAATGCCGCCATTGCGGCGGGCGTTGAAATTCGGTGTAACAGCACGGTTTTCGAAATCAGCGTCACAGAGGACCGCGTGACCGGTGTTGTCCTGCAAGACGGCAGCAGCCTGACCTGTGGTCAGGTCCTGTCCAGCCTGGATCCGAAAACCACGATGCGCCTGTCCCATATTCGTCATTATGATGCGGAAATGGTGCGGCGGGTCCGGCATATTCGCACAAAAGGTGCCGTCGCGAAGGTCAATCTGGCCCTGTCCGAAGCACCGAAAATCAGCGGTCTGGATGACAGCCTGTCTGCTGCGCGCTGGGTTATGGCCCCCAGCATGGATGCCTTGGAACTGGGTTATAACGGCGCGAAATACGGCCGCCTGCCAGACGATGTGATTTTCGAGGCGGTGGTACCCAGCCTCAGCGATCCTTCCATAACCACGGGCAACCGACATGTCCTGTCCGCCATCGTTCAATATGTGCCCTATGGGTTACAGCAGGGCTGGGATAGCAACAGCAATTCCGATCTGGGGGATCGCGTTATCGCCGCCCTGGACAAGGTCGCGCCCGGATTGGCCGATAGTGTCACGGCGCGGGAAGTGATCAGCCCCCAGGATATTGAAGTCGAAACCGGCGCACCGGGCGGCCACTGGCACCATGGCGAATTGATCGCCGATCAGATGCTGATGATGCGCCCCGCCCCTGGCATGGAACGCTATGCCCTGCCGGTATCGGGCCTGTATTTATGCGGTGCATCGGCCCATCCAGGCGGTGACGTGACGGCGCTGCCGGGCCTGAATGCCGCCAATGCGGTGCTGGCCGGTCTGAAACGGAAGGCTGCGTAATGAACAAGGTTCTAAAGAATTCACCAACGCGACAGACTCCCGTTCAAGTGCCACGCGGTCTGGTGCCAACCCCTTTCCACGCGCGTCTGGAACCGGCGAATATTACCCAGGATTGGATGGGTTGGTCCGGGTTCCTATCCGCGCGCAAGTTTCAATCGGTGGAAAGCGAGTATTTCGCGATCCGCAATCAGGCAACGCTGTTTGACCTGTCCCCAATGCATAAATACAGGATTGAGGGGCCTGACGCCTTAACCGTCGTCAATCGTCTGCTGACCCGGGATGTGCGCAAACTGAAAGACAATCGTGTCGGCTATGCCGTCTGGTGTGACGAAGATGGCAGCACCATTGATGACGGAACCATCTTCCGCTTCACCGACACCCATTTCCGCCTGTGCTGTCAGGAACCGCAATATACCTGGCTGTGTGATGTGGCTTGGGGATTTGATGTCACCCTGACCGATGAAAGCGAGACCGTGGTGGGCCTGTCGATGCAGGGACCAACCAGCTATTCCGTTCTGAAGGCGGCCGGTTTTGAGGGCACGGAGGGCATGAAGCCCTTCGACATACACCATTTCGACGATGGCATCATGATATCCCGAACCGGTTTCACAGGCGATCTAGGATATGAGCTGTGGGCTGACGCAGAAGCGGCCCTGCCGCTGTATGATCGATTGATGAGCGCCGGTAAGGAATTAGGGCTGCGCCCGATTGGCTATGACGCACTGAACATGGCGCGCATTGAAGCTGGCTTTATGGTGACTGGTGTCGAGTTCCAGTCCATTCATCATGCGCTGCGCCCGACCCGGGGCCGTACCCCGTTTGATTTGGGCCTGGATCGGCTGGTGCATTTTGATAAGGGCCATTTCAATGGTCGTCGCGCCTTGCTGCAAGCGAAAGAAAAGGGGCCTCGCTATGCCCTGGTCGCCCTGGAAATCGATGGCAACAAGCCTGCCCATCAGGCCCTGGTCTATCACAAGGGCAAGACGGAAGCAGGTCTGATCACCTCTGCCCTGTGGTCGCCGATCTGCAAGCGCAATCTGGCGCTGGCTATGTTGAAGGCCCCCTACGGCATTGATATCACGGCGGATCTCAAGGTTGAGATTTATCATGACAAGGAAGGGAAATATGACCGCGCCATGGTCCCGGCAAAAATTGTAGACCGTCCCTTCTTCAACAATCCGCGCCGGGCGGCGACACCGCCTGCCCTGTGCTAATCAGTCTTACATTCGTTGTTAATTTACTGGAGACACCTGTTATGAAGTCGCTTAGCAATTCAGCCGCAACCATCCGCGATTATGACAACACCCATTTCATGCATCCATGGGAAGGCATGGCGGAGTTTGGCAGTGCGGATCGCACCATCTCTGCCTCTGCGGAAGGCATCTATGTCTATGACCAGAACGGACGCAAGCTGATCGACGGCCCTGGTGGCATGTGGTGTTCACAAATCGGCTATGCCCGGCAGGATATGGCCGATGCGATTTCAAATCAGGTGATGAAGCTGTCTTATAATTCCCCTTGGAACACGGCCAGCGCACCACCGGCCTTGTTGGCGAAGAAACTGGCAGATTTGGCCCCGGGCGATCTAAACACCGTGTTCTTCACCACCGGGGGCTCAACAGCCGTCGATACCGCCATCCGCTTCATGCATTTCTATAACAATCGCCTGGGCCGCCGCGACAAGAAGATCGTCCTGTCGCGGGTGCGCGCCTATCATGGATCGACCTATCTGTCGGCTTCCGTCACCGGACGTGACCAGGGCAGCAACAACCTGGATATCGAAAAAGACCGCGTGCGCCTGTTGTCCGACGTGAATCCCAATCTGCGGCCCAAGGGCACGTCCCTGGACGATTGGTGCGATGCCAAACTGGCGGAGATGGAAGCGCTTATCCTGGAAACTGGCCCGGACAAGATCGGTGCCTTCATTGCCGAACCGATCCTGGCATCCGGTGGCGTGATCATTCCCCCGCCCGGTTACCACAAGCGGACGCTGGAACTGTGCCATAAATACGATATTCTCTATATCTCTGACGAGGTTGTAACCGCCTTTGGACGCCTGGGTCACTGGTTCGCGTCGAAAGATGTCTTTGATATCCAACCCGATATGATCACCTGCGCAAAGGGTATCACGTCAGGCTATCTGCCGCTTGGCGCCTGTCTGATTTCAGACCGATTGCTGGAACCGATCAGCGGTGAAGGGCACGAAAACACCTTCTTCAACAACGGCTATACCTATTCAGGCCATCCGGTTTCCTGCGCCGCTGCCCTGAAGAATATCGAAATCATTGAGAACGAGAAAATCCTGGAACATGTGCGGGCGATTTCCCCCCGGTTCATGGAAAAGCTGAATGCCCTGCGCGACCTGCCCAATGTCGGGGATACACGCGGCATGGGCCTTGTTGGCTGTGTCGAAGCCGCAGTTGACCCAAGTGGCGATCAAACCCGCGCTGAGCGTTTGCAGGCATTCGGCAACAAGGTCGACCAGAAATGCGAAGAATTGGGCCTGATCGTGCGCCCGTTGGGGCATATGTGCGTTTTCTCGCCGCCTTTGGTTATTACTGAGGGACAAATCGACGATATGTTCGCTATCCTGTCGGAGGCGATACGTCTGGTCGCGACTGAGTTCTAAGCGCGACCACCGGTTCCTGTCGGCATTCGGTCGGATGGAATCAATTCAGAGTATGACAAGAACAGGGAGACTGATAATGCAATTCAACACCATAAAAGTGGCGCTGGCCGCCGCGACTGCCGCGTGGATCTTAGGGGGATCTGCGCAGGCAGCCGATCCGGAACTGGTCGTGTTTGACTGGTCTGGATATGAAGACCCGGAATTTTATAAGGGCTTCACAGAAGCAAATGGGGCAGCCCCAACCTTTGCCTTTTTTGGCGATGAGGAAGAAGCCTTCCAGAAACTGCGTGCCGGTTTTCAGGCCGATCTGGCCCATCCGTGCTCTCAAAGTGTATCGCGTTGGAAAGATGCCGGCCTGATCAAACCGATGGATGCCAAGCGTCTTGATAATTTTGGAGACCTGAATCCGGGCCTGCGCGACATGCCGGGATTTGTTGAAGGCGATAAAATTTGGATGCTGCCAATCGATTGGGGAAACACGGCCCTGACCTATCGCACGGACCTGATCGATGAATCAGAGGTTCAATCCTTGAAGGCCTTCGCCAATCCGAAGTTTCAGGGCAAGGTTTCTATCGGGGATAATGTGGATGACGCCTATGCGCTGGCCTTCTTGGCGACTGGGGTGACGGATTGGACCAAGGCCACCGACGACCAGTTTAAAGCGGCCTCTGACTTCCTGCGCGAAGTGCACCAGAATGTCCGCTTCTATTGGCAGGATGGTGCGACGCTGGCACAGGCCATGGCAACGGGTGAAGTTTCCCTGGCCTGGGCCTGGAATGAAACCCCGGTTCGTCTGCAGGCCGAAGGGCACCCTGCTGCGATGAAGCGGGATACGGATGAAGGCCTTTCCACCTGGGTCTGCGGCTATTCCATGATGGAAAATGGCGGCGGCAGTGAAGACAAGGCCTATGCCTTCCTGAACGCCTGGCTGTCTGAACAGACCGCAAATTACCTGGTGAATGCCTGGGGCTATGGTCATTCCAACCAAACAGCCATGAATGCAATGGATCAGGCAACATTGGCCAGCATGGGCTATGACAATGTCGAATCCTTCCGGGACAAGACCTTGTGGCAGGCCCCGGTTCCAGCCGAATTGCGCGAGAAGATGATTGCTGAATTTGAACAGATCAAGGCTGGTTTCTAATCCATCCTGGAATACAGCACTGAATTCAGATTTGCCGTGGGCGCGAAGGGATCATACCCTTTGCGCCCATTGTTTTTTGCACCAGACTAAAGGGGGGACAATGCTGGATGACGATTTAAACTATGACGATCGCCATATCGCGTTTCTGGAAGCCTTGTGGGGTGACGGATTCCTGAGCCCTGGCGGACCGGAAGAAGTGGCGCGCATTCTGACCGGGCTGGATCTTACCGGTAAGACCATTGTGGATATCGGCAGCGGCGCAGGCGGTATAACAATCGCCCTGGCCGGACAGTATCAGGCAGGGAAAGTCATCGGGCTGGATGTGGAAGATCCCGTCTGTGCCCATGCCAGACGCCATGTTGCCGATGCGGGATTGACGGACCGCGTCGAAATACGCCAGGTCACGCCGGGCCCTTTTCCCCTGCCGGATGCCTCTGTTGATATCGTTTTCAGCAAGGATTCCATCGTCCATATTCCCGACAAACACGCCCTGGCGCAGGATGCCTTTCGTGTGCTGCGCGCTGGTGGATGGTTCGCCGCTTCAGACTGGCTGATATCCCATGATGGCGATCCCAGCCCGGAAATGGCGGCCTATATCGCACAGGAAGATTTAGGGTTCGGCATGGCCTCCCCCTCCCGCTATCGGGACGCCCTGTCTGCGGCCGGGTTCGTCGACATTCAATTGACCAATCGGAACCCCTGGTATCGCGATGTTGCCAAGGAGGAACTGGCACGCCTGCGCGGTCCCGAACGCCAAAAATTTGAGGCGACCCTTGGCGCAGAGGACCTGCAAGGCATGATCAATACCTGGGAGGCGATGCTGGTTGTTCTGGAATCCGGCGAACATTGCCCGCATCACTTCCGGGCGCGGAAACCACACTAAAGCTTGCTGACAGCCTCTACGGCGATCCACAGGCCTAGCGCTGCTGTCGCCGTTCCGGTGACCGATTGCAGGCCCCGATGCGTCCAGGTCATTGCACGGGCCGACCAGGCCAGGGGCACGGCCATAAGGGAGGACAGCAAGGCCATTCCCACAAGCGAGCCGACGCCAAACAAGGCGATATAGGCGAAGCTGAGCACACTGGATTGCATCCCAGCCGCAGTCACGACCAACAGCGCCGCAGATCCCGCCATGCCATGGGTCATGCCGATCAACAATGTGCGCCATGGCAAACCTGCCGGATGACCATGATCATGTTTCGGGGCAGGCACTTGCTGAGGATGTGTATCCTGGACTGGCAGGGCATCTTTCGCATGCGAATGGGCGTGCAGATGGACCGTACCATCGCTGTGACGATGGCGATGAAAATGCAGCCGATCGCGCACAAGTCGATAGATCACCTGGCCGCCCAGTATGACCAGCATTCCCCCGACCAGAATTTCCAAAAGGGTGGAAAACCGATCTGGCAGGACCGCGCCGAACAGGATCGCACCGCCTGCGATGACGATCAGGGTCAGACAGTGACCAAAGCCCCAGATAACCCCATGACGGACGATACGCCCAACAGAGCGTTCCCGTGTGGCGATACAGGACACAGCAGCGACGTGATCGGCCTCAAGCGCGTGCTGCATGCCGATCAACAGCCCGACTGAAAGAATTCCTAACATGGATGAATGCTCCGCTGGCCCCCGGTGACTGAATTCGTCAGGGAGTGTGACCTTTCCCCGGAACAAGGCTTCGGGTCAAGTGCGAAGCAGTGGGATGTGAAAGATTATGCAGGCAGAACCGCCGTTGCTTCAATTTCAACCTTGGCCCGATCCTCGACCAGGGCGACAACCTGCACCATGGTCATGGCCGGAAAGTTTTTCCCCAATGTCTCGCGATAGGCCTCGCCCACTTCTTTCAAACGGGCAAGATATTCGCGCTTGTCGGTCACAAACCAGGTCAGGCGCACCAGATGCTCCGGTCCCGCGCCCGCTTCTGCCAGAATGGCGACGATGTTTTTCAGCGTCTGGCGAACCTGATCAATGAAATCATCACTTTCAAAGACCTGATCCCCGGTCCAACCGATCTGACCGCCCAGGAACAAGGTGCGCCCCGCCGGGGCCTCTATGCCATTGGCATAGCCAGAGGCTTTCTTCCATGTGCTGGGATGTAATTTCTGATGCATGATCGGTTTCCTTACCCTAATTGCTGACGTCTATTCTGGTGCGTTCCAGGCCTGCGCGTAAATCATCGGGAAATGGCGTTGGCTTCATCACATTGATGTCGACATGCACCAGGACCTGTTGTCCCGACAGGCGCAACCCATCGGGTCCATGAATTTCAAACCGCGCTGTCAGGCTGGACCCGCCCAGTTTTTCAATGCCATATCGAAAGGTTACAACATCCCCCAGGCGGCTGGGTTTCTTGAAATCCGCCTGCAGGGACACGGTTGGAATACCGCTGTGGCGCTCACCATGCAATTGGGCAAACGATACCCCCAGGAAATCCTCGAACCATTCCTCAACAACATTGTTTAGCATTTCAAAATAGCGGGGATAAAAAACGATGCCCGCCGGGTCGCAATGTTCAAACAGGATTTTGCGCGTTGTTTCAAAGGCTGGCATCGGTATCCTCTTTTCTGTTGCACAGAGTGTCGGGCTTGAGAGAAAATATTTCAAGCTTAAAATGTTTTTGCAAAGGAGTTTCAGGATGCCGTTTTTAACCGTGAATGGGTGCACCCATCATTATCGCCTGACTGTGCCGGAAACGGCCGGGGAGGATGCCCCAGTCGTCGCCTTTGCAAATTCATTAGGGACGGATTTCAGGATCTGGGATGGTGTCATTGACCGCCTGCCCCAGACCGTGCGGACCCTGTGTTATGACATGCGCGGGCACGGTCTGACCGCCCTGTCGGATGGTCTGGTCAGCATTGAGGGACTGGCGGATGATTTCATTGCCCTGTTGGATGCGCTGGACATTTCGACCGTGCATATGGTTGGTCTTTCCGTCGGGGGCATGGTCGCCCAAAGCGTCGCTGCGAAAGCCCCGAAGCGGATCGCAAATCTTGTCCTGTGCGACACGGCCCATAAGATCGGCAGCCCGGATGTCTGGAATCCCCGCATCGCCGCTGTCCAGAAGGATGGTCTATCTTCCATCGCGGAAGCAGTCCTGCTGCGGTGGTTCGACCCTGGCTTCAAGGCGGCAAACCCGGAAATCTATGACGGGGCCTGGGCAATGCTGACCCGTATCCCGGCACAGGGATATACGGATCTGTGCGCCGCCATTCGTGATGCAGACCTGACGGAATCAACGGCACAGATTGAAGCTAAAACCCTGTGCCTGTGTGGCAGCGCCGATCTGGCGACCCCGCCGGAACTGGTCAATGCTATGGCGGATCTGATGCCCAATGCCCGCTATGAAGTAATCGACCAGGCAGGCCACCTCCCCTGCCTAGAAAAACCTGACGTGGTGGCCCAGAAGATCACAGATTTTCTGGAAATTTAGATCACTCCAACCCCAGGACATCGCGCATGGAATACAGGCCATAGGGTTGGCTGTGGGCCCAGCGGGCGGCGCGCAGGGCACCGGCAGCGAAGACCTGACGGCTGGAGGCTTTGTGGCCGATCTCGATACGCTCACCCTCTCCAGCAAACATCACTGTATGGTCGCCGACAACATCGCCACCGCGCAGGGTGGCATAGCCAATCGTCCCTTCTTTGCGCGCGCCGGTATGACCCTGGCGGGCATAAACGGCGGCGGTATCATGATCCACGCCACGCCCCTTGGCGGCGGCCTTCCCCAGGCCCAGCGCGGTGCCGGAGGGCGCATCGACCTTGTGACGGTGGTGCATTTCCAGAACCTCGATATCATAATCCGTCCCCAGAACAGCGGCGACTTTTTCGGTCAACGCCATCAGCAAGGTCACGCCAACAGACATATTGGGGGCATAGACCACGGCGGAATGCCGCGATGCCATTTCCAGGGCGGCTTCATCTACCTTGGAAAGTCCGGTCGTGCCAACGATATGGGCCGCATTGGCCTGGGCGCACAGCCTGGTATGTTCGACAGTCGCTGCGGGGGCGGTAAAATCAATCACGGCATGGGCGCGGGCGATCACCGGGGCGGGATCATCCTCAATCAAAACGCCCAAGGCCTTGATCCCGGCAAGGCTGCCAGCGTCCTCCCCGATATGGGGGGAGCCCTCACGGTCCGTCGCCCCGATGACATGACAGCCAGGCGTCGCGGTCACTTCGCGCACCAGCATCTGCCCCATGCGACCCCCGGCCCCCATGATCGCAATGTTCAGAATCCCGTCCGACATAAACGCTACTCCCATTCCCAATGAAACCGGCTCCCTTTAGACGGAAATCCGGCGGATTGGTCAAGGGCGCATGCAGTCAGGCCTATTCCGTCAGATCATCCCAGAATTCTTTGACCTTGGTGAAGAATCCGTCGGTTTCGGGGCTGGTATTCTTGCCTTTGCCCTCGTCGCGGAATTCTTTCAGCAGTTCTTTCTGCCGTCGGGTCAGGTTCATAGGGGTTTCGACCGCCAGTTCGATATACATATCGCCGCGATTCTGGGTGTGCAGGACCGGCATGCCCTTGCCGCGCAGGCGGAAGCGCTGGGCGGTTTGTGTGCCTTCCGGCACCTTCACCTTGGCGCGGCCCCCTTCGATGGTGGGGACTTCGATTTCCCCTCCCAGGGCGGCATCGGCCATGCTGATCGGCACGCGGCAGAACAGGTTTTCGGCTTCCCGTTGAAACAGATTATGGGGCTTCACCGACAAGAAGATATATAAATCCCCCGGTGGCGCGCCACGCAGGCCTGCCTCCCCTTCGCCGGTCAGGCGAATGCGGGTGCCTTCCTCAACCCCTTTCGGGATGTTGACGCTGAGCGATTTATCCTTGTGCATACGCCCTGAGCCGGAGCATTTCCGACAGGGCTTGTCGATGACCTGGCCCTGACCCTGACAGGTTGGGCAGGTCCGTTCGATTGTAAAGAAGCCCTGGCTGGCTCGCACCTTGCCATCGCCACCACAGGTGCCGCAATTGACCGGCTTTGCGCCGTCTTCTGCGCCATGTCCGTCACAGACATCACAGGTGACCGCCGTTGGAACCTTGATTTCAACCGTGCGGCCCTTGAAGGCATCTTCCAGAGCAATTTCCAGGTTAAAGCGCTGATCCGCGCCGCGCGATGCGCGCTGGCCGCCACGACCACGACCGCCGCCGCCGCCCATGAAATCGCCGAACATTTCTTCGAATATGTCGGTAAAACCACCAAAACCTGCGCCCGCCTGTCCGCGTCCGCCCATGCCGCCCTGTTGTTCAAAGGCTTCATGGCCGAAGCGATCATAGGCTGCGCGCTTCTGTTCGTCTTTGAGGACCTCATAGGCCTCTCCGACTTCCTTGAATTTTGCTTCCGCCGCTGCATCCCCGGGATTGCGGTCCGGATGATACTGCATGGCAAGCTTGCGATAGGCCTTTTTCAGCTCGTCCGCAGACGCGCCTTTCTGGACCCCAAGTGTTTGATAAAAGTCAGCCTTAGACATAACCCTCTCCCCGTATAGGGTGAGGCCCCGCCGCGATCAAGCGACGGGGCCTTTTCCCGTGTGATGGTTAGGATTTGTCTTTCTTGTCGTCGTCGACTTCTTCGAAGTCGGCATCAACAACGGTTTCTTCCTGGCCGCCGGCAGAAGGCCCATCAGCCCCCATATCCGCATCGCCCCCTTCAGCCTGGGCCGCCTTATACATGGCTTCCCCCAGCTTCATGGATGCCTGTGCAACGGCGTCAGTCTTGGCCTTGATGTCTTCGACATCATCGCCGTCCTTGGCTTCTTTCAAGGCCGCAATCGCATCTTCGATCGCCTGCTTTTCATCCCCGGACAGGGCGTCGCCATGATCGGCCAGAGCCTTTTCCGTGGTGTGAATCGCACTGTCGGCAGCATTGCGCACTTCAACCAGAGCGCGGCGTTGCTTGTCGGTATCAGCGTTTGTTTCAGCATCCTTCACCATCTGCTCGATCTCATCATCTGAGAGACCGCCAGAGGCCTGAATGCGGATCTGCTGTTCCTTGCCGGTGCCCTTGTCTTTCGCAGACACGTTGACGATGCCATTGGCGTCGATATCAAACGTAACTTCGATCTGGGGCATGCCACGCGGTGAGGGCGGAATACCGACCAGGTCGAACTGACCCAACAGCTTGTTATCCGCCGCCATTTCCCGTTCACCCTGGAAGACGCGGATCGTCACGGCAGACTGATTGTCCTCCGCCGTGGAGAAGACCTGCGACTTCTTGGTCGGGATCGTCGTGTTGCGGTCGATCAAACGGGTGAACACACCGCCCAGGGTTTCGATCCCCAGCGACAGCGGGGTTACGTCCAGCAACAGCACGTCTTTCACGTCGCCCTGCAGAACGCCTGCCTGAATGGCCGCGCCGATGGCAACCACTTCATCCGGGTTCACGCCGCGATGCGGGTCTTTGCCGAAGATTTCCTTAACCGTTTCGATCACTTTGGGCATGCGGGTCATACCGCCAACCAGAATGACTTCATCGATTTCAGAGGCCTTCAGCCCAGCATCTTTCAAGGCGGCCTTACACGGGCCAACAGTGCGCTTGACCAGATCGCCAACCAGGCTTTCCAGTTTGGAGCGGCTGATCTTGATGTTCAGGTGCTTGGGACCAGAGGCGTCCGCCGTGATAAAGGGCAGGTTCACATCGGTCTGTGTAGACGAAGACAATTCAATCTTCGCTTTTTCAGCGGCTTCCTTCAAACGCTGCAGTGCCAGCTTGTCGGTGCGCAGGTCGATGCCTTGCTCTTTTTTGAACTCATCCGCCAGATAGTCGATGATGGATTGGTCAAAGTCTTCCCCGCCCAGGAACGTATCCCCGTTGGTGGATTTCACTTCGAACACGCCATCGCCGATTTCCAGAACCGACACGTCAAACGTCCCGCCGCCCAAGTCATAGACAGCGATCGTCCCAGAGCCCTTCTTTTCCAGCCCATAGGCCAGGGCAGCGGCCGTCGGCTCGTTGATGATGCGCAGCACGTCAAGGCCTGCAATCTTACCCGCATCCTTGGTCGCCTGGCGCTGGCTGTCGTTAAAATAGGCCGGGACGGTAATCACGGCCTGATCAACGGTTTCGCCCAAATAGCTTTCGGCGGTTTCCTTCATTTTCTGCAAAATCATCGCAGAGATTTGTGACGGAGCGTATTTTTCGCCGCGCACTTCAACCCAGGCATCGCCGCCATCGGCTTTGATAATCTTGAAGGGGGCGTTTTTGATGTCTTTCTTAACTTCTGCATCGGTGAATCGACGCCCGATCAAGCGTTTGATCGCATACAGCGTGCTTTCCGGATTGGTCACAGCCTGGCGCTTTGCAGCCGGGCCAACCAGACGTTCGCCGTCTTCCGTGAACGCGACCATAGACGGCGTCGTGCGCGCGCCTTCCGCGTTCTCAATAACCTTTGCATTGGACCCTTCCATCACTGCGACGCAGGAATTCGTGGTGCCCAAATCAATACCAATTACTTTACCCATTGTTTACCTCCAGTGTTAAGCGGGCATCACCAAGCCTGATTTCAGCGCTTCCTAGATGCCCCTTCAGAAATGTGATCGGATCGCCCTTAATTGTGACGCCGTGGTTAAGACTTCAAGGGGGTATATAGGGTCACCGGCCCGGTGCTGCAACCGCCAGAAATTGCAGACATCCCCCCCTGAAAGAGATTCCAGGGGCTAATCCGGCTTTGCAACGGCACCAAAGGACTCTGCTCCATCCCATTCCCACGGCGGCGGATCGCCATAGCTTTCCGCCATATGATCGACAAAGGCCCGGACTTTTGGCGACAGATTCCGCCGATCCGAGTAAACCGCCAATATATCGGACCCTTCATCGGCATGATCCGGCAGCACCCGCACCAGCCGTCCAGCGCGCAGATCCGGTCCGATCAGATAGGTTGAAAGACGCGAAATGCCAATCCCGGCCAGGGTCGCGTGATAGACTGCATCGGCGCTGTTTGCTTCAAAATTCCCCTTCACCCGATAAATCTTTGGCCCCGTGGGTGTCGTGAACTGCCAGTCATTCCATCGCGCGACCGTCGACAGGGTCAGACAATTATGCGCAGCCAGATCATCGGGGGTCTCAGGAATGCCATGGGCGGCGATATAGTCTGGCGCAGCACAGAAAACCCGGCGATTGGGGGCCAGCTTGCGCACCACCAGCGTGTCATCATCAATCTGTTCCGTAAATCGAATGGCGACGTCGACCTGCTCTGCAACAAAATCAATCGGGCGGTCAGACAGTTCCAGCGCCACCCGCACATCCGGGTTTTTCTCCAGAAAGAGCGGCAGCAAAGGCAATAGCTGCATTTTCCCGAACGCCACCGTGGATGCGACCCGCAAGGTGCCTTGTGGATGGCTGCCCAGGGACACGATCGCTGCTTCCGCATCTGCAACCTTTGTCGCGATCTCGACACAGCGGTCGTAGAAGACTTTTCCTTCTTCCGTCAAAGACATGCGCCGCGTGGACCGGTTCAATAGGCGCACCCCCAGGCGGTCTTCCAACTGGCTGATCTGTTTGCTGATCGCAGAGGGGGTCAGGCCCTGGCGACGTGCGGTCGCAGAAAACCCGCCATCTTCGACGACCTTTGCGAATAACAACATCTGCGGGGCGATATCCATCTATTTGTTCCTACAATGCACAAGGGATTTGAGGCATACCCAACTTCACAAGGTGCTTTCTTTGTACCATCTTATTGTGCAGTGCAATATGAAAATTGTGCATCGCAACACTAACCGCAACTCTCTGAGGAGCACCAGATTATGAACACACCAAACACTGACTATAGCTATGAACCAATCGATTACGACGAAGTTATGCGCATGGCGCGAGAAGGTCGTCGGCTGCAAAGCATTGCGCTTCGGGATATGATCGTGCGGGGCTTTAAGAGCCTGATGCAGGTTCTGCACATTGACAGCGCCGCGTCTGCCAAAGCCAGTCGCTAACGGCCGCAGTGTAAGCTTACCGGCCCAGCAATAGGGCGGACCAACCGTCCCGTCGCTGTTTGGCGCGCAGGCTGAAGCCTTGCATACGATACGCGCCCAGGACCATCGCCTCCTGCTGAACCAGCAGGCCTGACAGGATAATCAATCCACCTGGTGCTGTCGCGCGGATGATGTCGCGCGACAGCAACATCAGGGGTCTCGCCAGTATATTGGCGACGATCAAGTCATAGGGGCCACCCTGGCGGATGAGGGGATGCCCAAGACCATTGGCCGTGGTCAGGCGCAAATTTGGTGGCAACAGTCCATTAATACGGCCATTTTCCCGCGCCACACGGACGGCTTCCGGATCAATGTCACTGCCGACAACACGGGCCTGGTGCAGCGTTTTACACAGCGCCATCGCCAGAATCGCCGTTCCACAGCCCAGATCCAGGGCGCGACCGGGACGTATTCCCATCCGCAGCAGATAATCGATCATTACCAGACAGCCCCATGTTGTGGCATGGGTGCCCGTGCCAAAGGCCGTTCCGGCATTCACGACCAGAGGAACCGCCCCGGCAGGGATGGGATCGTCATGAAATTCCTGATGCACAAAAAAGCGCCCGGCACGGATCGGCTGGAAGCTTTTTTGATTTTCCGCAACCCAATCGATATCAGGCAGGGGTGCAACGATCGGGTCCGGATTTGCAATACCAGCCTGTTGCGCCGCTGAAACCAGCCGGGGTTGAAGGTCCGCCATTGGGGGCAGACCGTCCGTATAGAATTCCAGCGACCAATTGGGCCCGCCTTCCCATTCAAAGGCGGCAGTTCCCAAGGCATAGTCTTCCACCGCTTCCTGAAAGGGGAAAACCGATGCCTCATCGGGTAGGATCAAAATCGTTTTGTATATTGGCATAGCGTCTCAATAGCCCCGCAACAGCCTATCGGCAAGGGCTCTAGCGTGTCCGACGCTCTAATTTCAAAACATCCCGCCATTGTCCGGCCATTGGGCCATGGGGCATGATACCAGCGCCCCTTTGACGCCCCATACACCGAAACCCATGGGCGGCATGCAGGATCAGGCTGGCCTTATTTTCCGGGAAAATACCCGCCGTCAGGCTCCACAGCCCTGCCGCGTCGCTGGCTGACACCAGGGCCGTCATCAATGCGTGACCAATGCCCTGCCCGCGGGCCTTATCGGCGATATAGATCGATACTTCACAAATTCCCCGATAGACCGGTCGGGCCGATGTCGGGGACAGCACCGCAAAACCCAGAATTTCACCCTCCTCAGACTGCGCCACCACCCGCGGATGCGGCAGTTTCCCCGCGGAAAACTCGGTCCAGTTCCCAGTCTGATCCTGAAAGGTCGCATGGCCGGTTGCAATGCCCTGGGCGTATAAATCCAGGACCCTTGGACCATCTGCCTCTTCCATAGCGCGAATATGCCCGGCAAAGGGGCGATGGGGCATGGGCCCCGCCAAATCCACAAGGTCACAGACATGGCCGAACAGATCACCCTCGCTGGCGATTAAATCCAGGGCGCGATCGTGATCGTCCAATTCCAATGCCGCACAGCAATCGGCAACAGTCAGACATTCATACCCCAGATCCACCGCCGCCCGCAGGGTCGACTGCACGCAACAGGACGTGGTGACACCACACAGAATAAGATGTGTGATCCCCTGACGGCGCAAATGGTCATGCAGATCGGTGCCATGAAAGGCACTGAAACCTGGCTTATCGATAATGATTTCTGACGGTTCTGGCTTCAGTTCGGCAATAAAATCATGACCGGGCTGACCCCGGATCAGGAAGCGCCCCAATGGTCCGGCTAAAATGGCCTCCGGATTGTTCATCCCATACCGGGCGCGTTTCGCCAGGTGCATATCAGACAAGTCAGGCGCATAGCCTTCCCGTGTGTGTATCAGGCACAGGCCCTGTTCCCTGGCCCAGTCACACAGTCGGCGAATGCGGGGTATGATCGCGCGCAACAAAGTCGGATCGTCCCCCAACACCGCGCACATACCCGCCGGATCGATGAAATCCCGCTGCATATCGATCACCAGAAGCGCGGTGCGATTTGGTTCCAGAGTGAGATCGTGATGACCGCGGCAGGAGACTCGCAGGTTGGTGATCAGTTTATGGGCTCCTCAAAGTCGGACTCTAGCTCATCTTCAAGCTGCTGAGATGTTTCCGCCTCTATGACATGGCGGGCAATGTCATATCCAAACCCTTGACGCCCCAAGGCTGCAAGGTCTTTTTCGCGGGCTTCTTCCCGGCCATCCCGCCGCCAGGGTCCAAGCCGCCGGCGTCTGGCATACTGAACCGCCGCGCGCAGATCCAGATCAGGGCCGACCTCTTCCCGCAAGGCATCCAGGGCGATCCCGACCGTATCTCCATCGACACCCTTTACAGACAGGGTCTGTTGGATCGCTCTGGTAGATTTACCCTGCCGATGCAAACTGGCCGACCGCCCCAGGGCATAGGCCGTATCATCCAGCAGGCCGGATGCCTGATAGCGCTGAATCAAATCATCCACCGATTCCGCCAGGGCCTGACTGTCGGTGCCATGCAGTTGCGCTGATCGCATAACACGGCGCATCAGCACCCGACGCAGATTTTCCGCACTGGATGCATAGCGTTCCAGATAATGTAGGGCGATTTTTCCCAGACGTTCCGGCGTAACCGGCTTTGGGCCAATAGATTTTTTACCCGCGTTTCTTTGATCTTTAGCGGCCGCACTGTGCGTTATGGTGTCTTTCTGATCCATCGCAAAAGCCTATCAGAGAATCGGGCCCATTCCCAAGCGCCCGATAATCAAATGTCTGTTCGCCCGTACAGAAAAACGACCGTAAAGAAAAACCCCCGAAAACCCAGTCGGGGTCATTCGGGGGTTAGACTATGAACCAATTCTATAGACCTGATTACGCCGCGTGGCTGGTCGTGGACGGTTCGGTCAACAGGCCATACAGGGCATCGGACCGATCCGACCCGCGCAGTTTTTCACAGATGTCCCGATCCCGCAGCAAACGCGACACCCGGGCCAGCGCCTTCAAGTGATCCGCCCCCGCTTCAATCGGGGCCAGCAGGGCAAAGATAATATCCACCGGCTGGTCATCGATCGCATCGAAATCAATGGATTTCGTCAGGCGGGCAAAGATACCGACTGGATGTTCAATTCCCTGCAATTTGCCATGCGGGATGGCGATGCCATGCCCAACACCGGTCGTGCCCAGCCGTTCCCGCTCCAGCAAGGTGTCAAAAATCGCGCGCTCGTCCAGGCTGGTAATAGAGGCTGCGCGTCGCGCAATTTCTTGTAAGGCTTGTTTCTTTGACGTGACGTTCAGTTTTTCAATCACTGCATCGGCAGACAAAAGATCGCACAATTCCATGACAGTTCGCTCTGTTTCGTTAGTATGACCACGCGACCGACAGCGCAAAATAGCGCATCCGCCACGGGAGTCCATGATTGCCAGGGGTTTTAAGCACCCAACTTGCCAATTAAAAGCCTTTTTACGTCATAACCTGTTCTGTTTTTCACTCATCAAGCATCAAACAGCAGGATTCACGCCCTTACACGCGCCAGACTCTTCACATACCAGACTCTTCACGCACCAGACTTATCACGCACAGACAAATCATGCACCGGACTGAGGGTCAACCCAGCCAATGTTCCCATCAGGCCGGACATAGACCATATTGATCCGACCATTCTTGGAATTTCGGAACATATACGCCGAATGACTGGCCAAATCCATCCGCATTGTTGCCTCCCCAACGGTCATGCTTTCGACTTCTGTCGGCATTTCAGCAACGATGATTGGTTCATCCTGTTCGTTTGTTTCGTCCTCTTTGGGCTCTGGCTCAGCCTGCAGCACATATTGCAGCGCAGGCAGGGCATCAGCCGTGCTGAGGCGGCCCTTGTGATCCCGCAAACGACGTTTGTACCGGCGCAATCGTTTGGTTACGTGTTCGGTTGCTTCTTCCAATGCCCCATATGCGTCATTTCCGGCCCCATGGGCGTGCACCAGCACACGCTTGGACACATGGACCTGGATATCGGCCGCAAAGCGCCCGCCATCCTTGGAAATGGTGACGGTCGCATCCGTCGTGTTGTCAAAATACTTCCCAATCGCATCGGGCAGCGTGGTGTCGATATGCGTGCGCAGCGCATCGCCAATATCAACCTGTTTACCTTTGATGGAGAGTTGCATAGTGGGTCCGTTACCCTTTCACGGTTCTGATCGCGCCGTATAACCGGCGACTGATTTTGACGGCCCGCGTATCGAAGAGACCCGATACTGACTGGGCCATCCTTTGACTGAGAATGCTACTGCGAAATCACATCGCCCTGCATCTTATTTTTTTCATATAGTGCATTTGGTTTGGCAGGCGGCGGTTTACAACAAGTATCCAGTAACGAGAAATCAGAAAATTAACATTTTATGAACCAGCGTCTATCGCGTGCCTAAAAATAGAGTCAATCTATTGAAATTATTCAATTAATTTTGAATTACAAACTGGCGCGCTTCTGTCGTCTACGTTGTACGGAAGAGGCAATCTTCATCGCTTCACGGTACTTCGCTACCGTTCTTCGGGCGATATCAATTCCATCATCATTCAGCAGTTCCACCAGCCGATCATCGGATAAAACGGCATTTGGCTGTTCCGCATCGATCAGAGTCCGGATTCGGTGCCGCACCGTTTCGGCAGAATGCGTATCGCCCGTCGTGCCCGCAATCGCGGTGGTGAAGAAATATTTCAGTTCAAACAAGCCACGCGGGGTCGCCATATACTTATTGGAGGTGACCCGACTGACCGTCGATTCGTGCATTTCTATCGCTTCTGCAATATCGCGCAGAATCAGGGGCTTCAAATGGCCCACGCCATGATGCAGAAAGGCGGATTGCTGACGGACAATTTCGGTCGAAACTTTTAGGATGGTGGTCGCGCGCTGTTGCAGGCTTTTCACCAACCAATTGGCTGTGTGAAAACGCTCGGCAACAAAGTCACGGGCTTCCTTGTCGCGGGTTCCCTTCGCAACACGGGCATAATAACGCTCGTTGACCAGCACTTTCGGCAGGGAATCCTGGTTCAGCTCTATCGTCCAATCCCCATCGGGCGCGACCTTAACGATGACATCAGGGATTACCGTCTGGGATGGCTCAAAACCATATTCTGCGGCGGGGCGTGGGTTCAGGGACCGAATCTCCGCAACCATATCGGTCAGGTCTTCTGAATCGACGCCACAGATTTTCAACAGTTTCGATACTTCCTGGCGGGCCAGAAGTTCCAGATTGTCCAACAGCGCCGCCATGGCGGGATCATAGCGATTCTGATCCTCCAATTGCAGCCGCAGGCATTCCTTTAAATCCCGTGCGAAAATACCGGGCGGATCAAAGCGTTGCATTTGCAGCAGAACCGCCTCAACTTCCGTGGCATCGCATCCCAAGCGCTGGGCGACATCGTCCAGATCATCCGTGAAGCGCCCATTTTCATCCAGTGAATCAACAAGGTAACGCCCGATCAAGCGTTCCCGTGGCGTCGCAAGGTCAACCTGGATCTGCTCTTCCAGATGTTCTTTCAGGGTACGACCGCGGCTGAGCGTCGCTTCCAGGTCAGGCAGGTCTTCATCCGCCCCCCGTCTGGAAAAATCAGTGCCGCCGCTGGATGCGGTATAGGCCCCGCCTGGCTCAACACCAGGCCCCGCGATCTCACCATCATAATTGTTGGAATAATCGGTATCCAGCGGGCTTTCAGCCCCAGCGCCAGGCATCGCATCGGGCGACAGCAGATCGGCGCTATCCGTGCGCGATACATCCCCCTGCGCGACATCCTCCTGCGGCCCGCCTTCTTCTCGCCCGACAGAAATTCCTTCGTCGCGCTCCAGCATCGGGTTTTGTTCCAACTCGGTCTCGACATAGGCAGCCAGATCCATGCTGGAAAGCTGCAACAGCTTGATCGCCTGTTGCAATTGCGGCGTCATCACCAGACTTTGGCTCTGCCGCAGATCCAAACGTTGGGTTATCGACATTCCCCGCCCCCACAGCCCCGCTACAAGGAGAAGCGGTCCCCGAGGTAAACCCGCCGCACCTCCTGATTTGCGACGATTTCATCGGGGGTACCCTCCATCAAGACACTGCCATCGTGCAGAATGTATGCACGGTCCACGATATCCAGCGTTTCACGGACATTGTGATCGGTGATCAGAACCCCAATCCCCCGATCCTTCAAATGACTGACCAATTGTCGGATATCGCGCACGGCAATCGGATCAATCCCGGCCAGCGGTTCATCCAACAGGACAAAATTCGGCTGACTGGCCAGGGCGCGGGCGATTTCCAGCCGACGGCGCTCCCCCCCGGACAAGGCAATCGCCGGTGTCCGCCGCAAGTGGCTGATCGAAAATTCCGCCAGCAGCGCATCCAATGTGGCATCGCGTTTTTCGCGATCCTTTTCAATCAGTTCCAATACCGCCATGATATTTTGTTCCACCGTCAACCCGCGAAAAATCGAGGATTCCTGTGGCAGATATCCGATCCCCAATCGTGACCGGCGATACATCGGCAATTCGGTGATATCCGCACCATCCAGCATGATCTGACCATAATCAGCCGCGATCAGCCCGGTGACGATATAAAAGCATGTTGTCTTCCCGGCACCATTGGGTCCCAACAGACCAACCGCCTCCCCCCGCTGCACCCGCAGGGAGACATCCCGCAAAACCGGGCGTTTCTTGAACTGTTTGCCCAGGGATGTGACGACCAGCCCTTCATTTTTAGCAATTAATACCGGTTTCGTAGGCCTGGGTCGGGCGGCCTCACGCTCCAGCGATACGACAGCAGATTTAGGGGCGTCCCCATCTACCCGGGCCTGAACTGGCGGAACAGTATCGCGTCGATCCGAATCCTGGCGACGCTCCGCAGGTTTAGCCGTCTCTGAACGGGGTGCGGGCTCTTCCCTGAGGCGGGGGCGGGGTGGTTCCGGCAAATCGCTGAAATCTATTGGCTTGCGACTATCCGACGCTCTGGATGGGTCCGGCTGTGTCACAGGGGACGGCTCTGCCCGTTGTTGCTGCACAGGCGGAACGGGCGTCGTTTTCCCCTCTGCAGGTGATGTCCGTTGCGGGTGCGAGGTGCCATCGTTGGGAACGGGACGGCGCAATACCGGTGTCGCCTGCACCCGAATGACGGGACGGTCTGGTGATCGCGGTGCAGATGTCTGGGGCGCACCAGTATCCGATTGCATCGATTTCCGATCTGGCGTCTGCGACAAGGGCTTTTGGGCGTCTCCCGCCTTGGCTGGCGCAGGACCCAGCGGTCGGCGCGGCGCATTCTCCTGTGGCGGCAAAGTCCGCGTCGGCGAAGACTGTGTCGGCGAAGATTGTGTGGGCAGGGGCGGCGGTTCCGACGGGCGCAGCGGCGGCGCAGAGGTCGGGCGGCGCAACGGTGGCGGCTGGCGGCCAAAATTTGCACCTATGCCGGACCCGCTGGTGCCTGACCCGCTGGTGCCGGACCCGCTGGAACTTGGACGGCTGGCTGACAGGCCGGATCCCGTCGCTGGCCCCAGACGCGGCTGACGCAATTCCGGCTGGCGCAACTGCGGCTCTGGACGATTCCCGTCAGGGTCCCGCGATGGGTCAGACCCTACATGCGGGGACAATCTGGGAAATCGGTCTTTCCGATCACCCTGACTCTGCGTCGAGCCGTCACCCTCGCCCGGTCCATTCTTATCATCGTCGCGATCGGCCATACGGAAATCCCGCGCCTTTCTGTTCCACCCTAGAGCATCATGCGTTCGCATGAGCGCACACATAATACTCTAACCATTTCTTTCTTCAGCAAATACGCCTTCGCAAACGATTCCGTTTGCTCGGGATTTGCTCTAGTTTGCGCATTGGGTGCGCTTATAGGAATGAGTCTAAACGCATTCATGCGATTCGCCAAGTCATGACAGAGACTTTGGCACTGGAATTGCATAATTATTGCCAATATCGGGTTTCGCGCAAACCTGTCAATGGTGACGGATGCGCCCTATTGGGTCTGTAGAATCAGCCCCTTAACCTTGTCTCCAGCAGATTTACCCTGCAGCGTGCTGCGCCCGGTCAGCATATTTACCACCGCACATTCGCCATTTAATTGGTTCGATCCGCGGGTTATTTTGACTTTTCCACAAATTGTCGCCTTTTCTTCAGGCACGTTATACACGCCTTCCGTTCCGGTCACGATATCGGTTGGGGTCGAGATATGAACACCGCTGGTGGCGTCAATGCGGGTCACGCGGGATGATTCTCCCTCCTCCCCCGGTTCAATAAAGGCAGTCAGTACACCAGCCTTCAGGCGGCGTTCATTCTGGATTGCCAGGGCATTGCCGCGGGCCACGACGATCCGCTTTTCTTCCCAATATTCCATGCTTTCTTCAGCGGTGATGGTACCACGATCCGTGACGACCTGCAGATCCGTGCCAACCAAAACCGCAACCTTTTTGTCCAGATGATAAACCGCCTTGTCACCGAAGGCTTCCGATCCATCCGACTTGATGATCACGTTCCCTTCCGCATCCAGACGGAAAATCACCTGACGGCCATCCTCTTCCCGATAATACGCAACCAGCGTGTCGGCGATGACGGTAACCGTCCCCCGCTTTGCCGTTGCATTGCCATAGGCCCGATATTGCTGAAGATCGCGCAGCCATTCGATGCCGTTATCCGCCTCGATCTCAATCGCACCATCCTGACTGCCCGATATCAGCCCTTCTTGCGCCCAACCATGCCCTGGCGTGAAAAGCAGAATGCTTACCGCCAGCAACAGGGCGTACAGAATTGGGTTTGTGCGAATTGCCATCGGGTTGCCTGTCTTGGTCGGGTTTATCATATGTTAGTCGGTATCATAGATTATGACGCGGGATTTGCCGGTCAGTTGAACCTGTTCGCCACGGTTCATCAACTGAAAGCCTTCCGCTTCCAGATATCCGAAAGGGCCTTGCCCCTGAATAGGATCAAAACCAAATGCATTGCCCTGCATCAGATCAAGGGTGGCGCTTTCAGATTTAAACTCGTAGCCCAGGTCATGGAACAAGTTGACATTCGTGAACAATTCCAACACCTGCGTTTCACGGTTCAGCGTCCCGGTTTCTGCGGTGACCAAGGCCCAGCTGCCGTCGTTCAGATTGATGTCGGCGCGGGGTTCTGTGAAATCAACCATGACGGCATCCACATTGGCCTGTTGGACTGATTTCGCCGTCACCGTATAGCGCTGACCATCCTCACTGATCCCGGCATAGCGGGCCTGGCTGACTTCCATATGCTCGGTAATCAACTGACCGGCGCCAGTCAGAGAATCGGTGATGCGATGCCCTTCCTGCTTCAGATAGGGCCAGGCGACAACCAGGGCAATCAAGGCCACCGCCACCGTTGGCAGCAACACTTTCAACCAGCCCACCATCCGGCCATACGACTGGTTCAGCGTGCGGCGGCCAATCGAAACAGGAATACTGGCCCCGCGAACCGGCGGTGTGCTGGGCGGTGGGGTTGTCCCGGCATTGCTGTCAGCGCTCGCCATAGCGCTCGCATCCTTTTCCAATTCTGTCCGTCCTGTAGGGCCGGGGGTCAGGCGACACCGGCGCGCAAAAAGTCGTGAATATGTACAATCCCAACCGGCTTTTGCGCCTCGTCCACCACGAACATTGCCGTGATTTTACGGTCATTCATGATATTCAACGCCTCTGCGGCGATCATCGTTGATGTTATCGTGATCGGCCCCGCCGTCATCACCTTCGTCACCAACTGCTCTGCCAGATTGTTCGACATGTGGCGGCGCAAATCCCCATCGGTCACGATGCCGATCAGCCCCCCTGCATCATCGACAACACCGGTACAGCCAAAATGCTTTGATGTGATGGTCAGGACAACCTCATCCATGCGGGCCTGTTGCTGGACCAGGGGAATATTCTCACCGCGATGCATCAGGTCGGCGACCTTCAGCAATTGACGCCCCAATTTACCTCCGGGATGCAGCACGCGGAAATCATTGGCCGTAAAGCCCTTGCGCGCCATCAGGGACACCGCCAGGGCATCCCCCATCGCCAGGGTCATTGTGGTCGATGTTGTGGGGGCCAGCCCGATCTCTCCCGCTTCGGGGTGCTGCGGCAGGATCAGCGCGACATTTGCAGCCTGAGCCAATGTGGACCCAGCACGCCCGGTAATGCCGATCATCGGGATCTGGAACCGCTTCACATGGCCGATCAGATCGCTCAACTCGTGGGTTTCGCCGGAATTGCTGATGGCGATCACCGCGTCCCGCTCTGTAATCATGCCCAGATCGCCATGGCTGGCCTCGCCCGGATGCACGAATTGTGCGGGCGTTCCCGTCGATGCGAAAGTGGCGGCGATTTTGCGCCCGATATGGCCGCTTTTTCCCATGCCACTGACAATAATGCGCCCGGCACGGTCGCCGACAGCGGTCACCCCCATCAATATATCCAGTGCTGAAATGAATGCACCGTTCAGTTCCTCTGCCATATCGCTCAAGGCGGCAGCTTCCGCGCGCAGAACGGCACGACCGGTCGCCAGATCAGAAGCCGCCCGGTCGGGACTTACCTGGTCGGGACTCATCGGCGCATCTGCCTCTACGGCCTGAATGGGTTTGGGCATCGGGGTTACACCGGCTGTCATGAATACACATCACTCTTCCTGGGCTGACCTTTAAAAGGCCTCGTTGCCTGAAGCCAGCCATTATATAGGCGCGCGCTGTCAAGAATGCGCGAAAATATCGGTTTCGGCCCAGCCCATCAGGTCCAGCTTGGCCCGCACCGGCAGAAAATCGAAACAGGCCTGCGCCAGTTCACTGCGCCCTTCACGAACGATCATGCCATCCAGCACGTCTTTGATCTGGTGCAGATACAATACATCCGATGCGGCATAGGCCAATTGTGCATCACTGAGATCCGGCGCAGCCCAGTCTGAACTTTGCTGCTGCTTGGACATATCGATACCCAACAGCTCTTTCGCAAGGGTGGAGAGCGAATGACGGTCCGTATAAGTGCGCACCAGTTTCGACGCGATCTTGGTGCAATAGATCGGCCCCATCGTGACCCCCAGCCATTGCTGACAGATGGCGACATCAAACCGCGCAAAATGAAGGATCTTTAGGACCGACCGGTCGGCCAGAAGGCGCTTCAGATTGGGGGCGTCATAAGCGCCAGGCGCGAATTGCACCAGATGGCTGACCCCATCGCCACCCGAAAGCTGGGCGACACACAGCCGGTCCCGCAACGGATTTAAGCCCTGAGTTTCCGTATCAATCGCCACAGAGGACCCAAAATCCAGATCCGCGGGCAAATCCCCTTGATGCAAATGAATGCTCACCCGACACACTCCTTAAATCACTGGCTCAAATCGCTGGCCCGAACCGTCGTGCCGGGCTTACACCTTGACCCCATAAATCGCCACCCCGGAATACACACTCCCCTCCGGCCCCTCACAAGAACGCCCTTGTTAGAGCATCCGTCGCGCAGGGTGCGGATTCTAACAAGAATCGTGACGTTCCGTACAGTCTTTTGGCAAGCGGCCGATTCAGGGGTGATTGGGCCGAAAGAAGTCATTCAGTCAGCACCAGAGCAACAGCAGGATGCGTCAATCGCGCCAGCGTGGCATTTCTGTCGCCGTGATCCCGTCTGCCATCACCATTCCACTTCCATCGAAGGTGAATGCGGACAAGGGGATAATCCTGTCTTCCGGGCCATAATCGACAACCTGATCTTCAAAATCAACAACCAGGGCTTCGGGTGTTTCGCGGGTGGATCCGACGACCTCTTCAACCTCGCCGATTTTCTGACCTGCCTGATTGAACACATCCAGATCGTCAGCCACATCGGCATTGATGCTGAAACCCGGCATCGCGGCGCGATCGTGGACCTCAACCATTTTACTTTGGGCAAGGGCAGGAACGGCAATCAAACTGAATAGGACGGGAAGAAAAATCCGCATTTTTGGCACCTCTCATTCATGGAAAAAACTGAACGCATCGCAAAGATGGATCGTTCACGGCCCAACACACCGTTGGACGCATTAAACCCGGAAACGCAAAGCGTCTCACAAGGTCAAGCCATGACATAGGAAGAGAGTGGCAAAATTGCCAATGAAACCCGCAATTTAACGATATAATTGAGGAACCATGCTGCCCATCCCGCAGGGATGTCTAACGACATCCGGGGCAGTAGGTCTACATTAAGAGAAATGGTGCCCAGGAGAAGACTCGAACTTCCACGTCCTTTCGGACACAGGTACCTGAAACCTGCGCGTCTACCAATTCCGCCACCTGGGCATTTCCGATGGTGCGGGCGGGAACATGTCTATTTGCGTGAGTCTTGTCAAGCGGATGATTTTTTATCCTGGATTTATTCCGGCAAGCCTTGGAAAACATGGGTTTCTGAGGATGCGGTGCCGGCCTGTGCCACGCGATGGATTGCAAAAATATGACCGTGCCTGAAAATATGTGCGACAGGGGGTCCCGGCGGGGTGCTTTCGGGGTGCTTGGAACTGTCGCAGGCATTCGCTATAACACTGCTGAAAATGGGTTGGTGATTTTGTAAGGGGAGTATCATCGCATGGTGGCCAAGGTTGTGACGGTTTTCGGCGGTTCCGGCTTTGTCGGGCGTCAAGTGGTGCGCGAGCTGGCGCGGATTGGCTGTCGCGTGCGCGTCGCTGTGCGCTTTCCAGACACCGCCAGTGACCTGAAACCTATGGGGGATGTTGGTCAGATCGTCCCGATCGCCTGCAATATCCGGCAGGACTCATCCGTCGCTAGGGCGCTGGATGGCGCGGATGCCGTGATCAATCTAGTGGGAATTCTATATGAAAGCGGCACCCAGACCTTCGATGCCGTCCATCATCAGGGATCTGCCCGCATTGCAAAGGCCGCCAAGGCGGCGGGGATTACCAGTTTCATTCAGATGTCCGCCCTTGGCGCGGCACCGGATTCGCCTGCGCTGTATGCGCGCAGCAAGGCAGCGGGAGAAGCCGCTGTTAGGGCAGAGGTCCCAGAAGCCATCGTCGTGCGCCCCAGCGTCATTTTTGGCCCGGAAGATTCTTTCTTCAACCGATTTGCCTCAATCATGCGCATTACCCCCTTGCTGCCCTTGATCGGGGGGGGAGAGCAGAAGTTCCAGCCGGTTTATGTTGGGGATGTCGCCGACGCCATCGTCAAGGCCCTGACCGACAGCAGTGCGGCGGGGCGGACCTATGAACTGTGCGGGCCGACGGTCTATAGCTTCAAGGAATTGATGGAACTGGTCATGTCTGAAACGGGTCGCCATGTCGGCCTGGTCCCGGTGCCGTTTGAGCTGGCGCGGATCAAGGCCTTTTTCCTGGAATTGCTGCCCGTGCCGCCGCTGACCCGGGATCAGGTGGAATTGCTGCGCAGCGACAATATCGCAACGGGCAACCTGCCGGGCCTCAAGGATTTGGGCATTGCCCCAACGGCGGCAGAGGTGATCCTGCCATCCTATCTGGACATTTATCGCAAGGGTGGGCGCTATAATCCCGCACAACCGGTCTGAATCGGATTACGCCGCGCCGCTGTAGACCCAATACAGCAAGCCAACGCCCATGATGATGCGATAGATCACAAAGGGTGCAAAGCCGGAGCGGCGCAGCCAGGCCATCATTGCGTAAATGGATATCAGTGCGGTGATGAAGGAGAATATGACGGCAATCGCAACATCGCCGGTCAGGGCAAAACTGCCTGATTCATAGACATCCAGACCGGCAAGCAGCCCTGCCCCCAGAATGGTTGGGATGGAAATCAACATTGAAAACCGGGCGGCATCTTCCCGCTCCACCCCCAGAAAGCGGGCGGTTGTCATGGTAATGCCCGACCGACTGGTCCCCGGCAGCAAAGCCAAAATCTGCGACAGGCCGATTACCAGAGACGTGACCCAGGATAAATGCTCCACCCGGCGGATCGTCATGCCGACCCGGTCTGCAATGAACAACAAGATCCCGAAACCCAGTGTCGTCCAGCCAATCAGTTCTACGGACCGAAACACCGTCCCGACATAATCCTTTAACAGGAAGCCAGCGATGATGATGGGGATCGTCGCAACAATAACATTCAGAACCAGTTTCGCAGGCGGGCCCCCGCGACCTGTTGCCACACGCCCGGCACCGACAAACATTTGCCAGACATCACGCCAGAAATACAGACATACAGCAGCCAGACTGCCGATATGCACCGCGACATCTATTTCCAATCCCTGATCCGGCCATCCCAGCACATGGCCGGTCAAAATAAGATGTCCGGAGGAACTGATCGGCAGGAATTCGGTGATTCCCTGAACAGCGGCAAGAACCAGAATATGGTGAAGAAGCACGGAAACCCCCACAGGATTAGTTAAAATGCTTATATCATTCGTCGCATTCCCTTGCATCCTTAACCTGTTACAATAATAATACCAAAATGGTACTAAATTTTTACACAACGCTCCCCAACGAACCTTTTCTGATGAGTGTTTGAATGCACGCACAAAAAATAGGTCAATTTTATTGACTAATTTTCGAAATACTTCTGGCATTTCTGCGCAACAAGCGATATAGAATGGGCGTGTATGAGGGTCAGGCCTGTCAGATTTCAATCCGCGACCCCACCCTGACGGCAGGAAACCGCGACGACAGGAAACAAGGCCTGAATACCGGGCCCGAATTTCGACATTTTAACCATTAACATCTCAGCTGACCCCATATCGTTTAGTACGTCAGCGAAAGATGTTGCGAGAGTGTGAGGACATACCCATGACCACCGGCCGGATGCTTCAATTTGTGGATCGCGCTCAGGCAAATCCTGATAAACGTGCGATTGACCAGCGCCGTGTAGATTTTGATGAGATTTATCAGGGATACAGCGATGATGCAGCAGCCGCCCAATCCGGGCGGTGCAGTCAGTGCGGTGTGCCCTTTTGTCAAATCCACTGCCCGCTGCACAACAACATTCCCGACTGGTTGATGCTGACCGCGGAAGGCCGCCTGCAGGAAGCCTATGAGGTTTCCAGCGCGACCAATACCTTCCCGGAAGTCTGTGGCCGCATCTGCCCGCAAGACCGCCTGTGCGAGGGGAATTGTGTCATCGAACAATCCGGCCACGGCACGGTCACCATTGGATCCATCGAAAAATACATCACCGATACCGCCTGGGAAAAGGGCTGGGTCACGCCCATTACCCCCCGGCAGGAACGCGCGGAAAGCGTTGGGATCATTGGCGCGGGCCCAGGTGGGCTGGCGGCGGCGGAACAATTGCGGCGGCGCGGATATCAGGTCACGATCTATGACCGTTATGATCGGGTCGGTGGCCTGATGATTTATGGCATTCCGAACTTCAAGCTGGAAAAGGACATTGTTCAGCGCCGCACGAAATGGCTGGAAGAGTCCGGCGTCCGCTTCACCCTGAATGTTGAGATTGGCCGCGACATCAGCTTCGCCGATTTACGGGCAAAGCATGATGCCGTCCTGGTCGCGACCGGCGTTTACAAGGCGCGCGATCTTAAGGCACCGGGCGTGGGCCAGAAGAACATTATTCCGGCAATGGATTTCCTGACCGCGTCGAACCGCAATGGCCTGGGCGATACTGTTGCTGAATTTGAGGATGGCACACTGAATGCGGCGGGCAAGAATATCGTTGTTATTGGAGGGGGCGATACCGCCATGGACTGTGTCCGTACCGCCATTCGCCAGGGTGCCAAATCTGTGAAATGCCTGTATCGCCGCGACCGCACCAATATGCCGGGCTCTCAGCGCGAAGTCGCGAATGCGGAAGAAGAAGGGGTTAAATTCGTTTGGCTGTCCCAGCCAGAAGCCTTTACCGGCGACGATGCCGTGACCGGCGTTCGGGCACAGCAGATGCGCCTGGGTCAGCCCGATGCAACCGGTCGCCGCGCGCCACAAGCGATTGAAGGGGCGGTCATGACCCATGACGCCGATATCGCAATCCTGGCGCTGGGCTTTGATCCAGAAGACCTGCCCACCCTATGGGGGGAAGCCGACCTGCCTGTCACCCGCTGGGGCACGGTGAAGATCGATCACAAGACAAAGATGACCGCGCTGGAGGGTGTTTTTGCCGCCGGCGACATCGTGCGCGGTGCCAGCCTGGTCGTCTGGGCCATTCGCGATGGCCGCGACGCCGCAGCCTCCATCCACGACTATATCCAAGCCCGCGCCGTCGCGCCGGTCGCTGCAGAATAAGGAACAATCGCCATGACCAACACGACGGATATGAATGACTGGGTTTCGCAGTATCGCGCGAACGCCGATCATCTGGCGCAGAACGGAATGTATCTGCCGGAGACAGAGACCGCCAATTGTGGCGTCGGTATGGTAGCAGCGATTGATGGCAAGCCCCGGCGCGACGTTGTGCTGCGCGCGATTGAGGCCCTGAAGGTGCTGTGGCATCGCGGCGCGGTGGATGCCGATGGCAAGACCGGCGACGGGGCGGGCATTCATGTGCAGATCCCGCAAGATTTCTTCAAAGAACATGTTCAGCGCACCGGCCACAATCTGGGCAAGGGGCGTCTGGCCGTGGGCATGGTGTTTCTGCCCCGCACCGATTTGAACCGCCAGGAGCGTGTGCGCCAGATTGTGGAGAGTGAAATCCTGCGCATGGGGCACCGCATTTATGGCTGGCGCCAGGTTCCCGTGGACATTTCCATTATTGGGGAAAAGGCGAATGCCACCCGCCCTGAGATTGAACAGATCATGGTGGAAAATGCCCGCGACGCGAAAGTTTCGCAATTTGAAGCGGACCTGTATGTCATCCGCCGCCGGATTGAGAAGCTGTTCCTGCTGGAAAACCTGACAGAGGCCTATATCTGCTCCTTAAGCTGTCGATCTGTGATCTATAAGGGACTGTTCCTGGCAGAACAGTTGACCTCTTTCTATCCGGATTTGAATGACGAGCGGTTCACGTCGAATTTTGCGATCTACCATCAGCGCTATTCGACCAATACATTCCCCAGCTGGTCTTTGGCCCAGCCGTTCCGTGTTCTGGCCCATAATGGTGAGATCAATACGATCAACGGCAACATCAACTGGATGAAAAGCCACGAAACCAAGCTGGATGATCCGCAATTGGGTCCCTATGTCGATGACATCAAACCGATTGTTCAGCCCGGTAGCTCTGATTCCGCATCCCTGGATGGGGTGTTCGAAGTTCTGGTCCGCACGCATCGCGAACTGCCAGAGGTCAAATCCCTGTTGATCCCTGAGGCATGGGAAAAATCCAAAACCCTGAAACAGGCCCATCGTGATTTTTATGAATACGCAAATGGTGTAATGGAGCCCTGGGACGGACCAGCGGCGATCTGTGCCTATGGCGGTCGTTGGGCTTTGGCCGGGATGGATCGCAATGGTCTGCGCCCGCTGCGCTATGTCGTGACCGGTGATGGCCTGCTGGTCGTCGGGTCTGAGACCGGCATGGTCAAAATTCAGGAAACCACTGTCATCGAAAAGGGCCGCCTGGGTCCGGGTCAGATGATTGCGGTAGACCTGAACGAGGGACGCCTGTGCCACGACATGGAATTAAAAGACCATGTTGCAGGCTTAAGCCCCTTTGGCGAATGGGTAAAAAGCATTACCAAATTGTCGGAATTGAATGGTCAGGGCACAGGAAAATGTGGCGACATGTCCAAAGACGAGTTGCGCCGCCGCATGATTACCTGTGGCTGGTCGATGGAGGATCTGGAACTGATCCTGCAACCGATGGCGGAAACCGGCAAGGAAGCCACTGGTTCCATGGGGGATGACACGCCCATTGCGGTGCTGTCAGACAGCTATCGCGGCATGCACCATTATTTCCGACAGAATTTCAGCCAGGTGACCAATCCACCCATCGACAGCCTGCGGGAACGCAATGTCATGTCCCTGGCGACGCGGCTGGGCAATCTGGGCAATATTCTGGAAGAAGACGCCCGGCAGTTACAGATCGTGCAACTGCCCTCACCGATCCTGTTGGATGGCGACTATCGCGCATTGCGGAACTATCTGGGGGAAGCCGCCACCGAGATTGATTGCACCTTCCCAATTGACAGCAATCCAAATGCCCTGGCCGATGCGGTGCATCAGGTTCAGGCCCAGGCGGAAGATGCCGTGCGGGGCGGGGCGCAACATTTGATCTTGGACGATTCCGGGATTTCCGAAACACGGGCCGCGATTCCGATGATTCTGGCCGTTGGGGCCGTCCATACCCATCTGGT
The DNA here is from genome assembly GCA_002709955.1 of Rhodospirillaceae bacterium. GTDB lineage: Bacteria > Pseudomonadota > Alphaproteobacteria > UBA8366 > Aestuariispiraceae > Pacificispira. The sequence continues at coordinate 146,165 of PAQY01000017.1, read as the reverse complement.
CCGGGCCAGCCTGCGCACATTTTCCAGCCTGATCGCCCGCACATCGGAAGCGATAGACACCCATTCCTTTGCCGTCATGATCGGGGTCGGCACCACCGCCATCGTGCCTTATCTGGCACAGGAAGCGATTGCAGACCGGCATCGGCGCAAGCTGTTGGGCGATCTGACGCTGGACACGGCATTACAGAACTTCAAAAAATCCATCGAAGATGGTCTGTTGAAGATCATGTCGAAAATGGGAATCTCCATCGTCAGTTCCTATCGGGGGGGCTATAACTTTGAAGCCATCGGCCTCAGCCGGTCCCTGGTTGCCGAATTCTTCCCCGGCCTGCCCAGCCGCATTTCCGGCGTTGGACTGACGGGCTTGCATGCCAATGTCAGACAGCGCCACGAAACCGCCTTTGACGAGACGGTGATCGCCCTGCCGGTTGGAGGATTTTATCGCTATCGCCGGGGTGGGGAAGCCCATGCCTGGGAGGGGAACCTGATCCATACGCTGCAAACCGCCGTGGCGTCGGATTCCTATGCCGTCTATCGGCGCTATACCGAACAGGTCGCGAAGCTGCCCCCGATCAATCTGCGCGATCTGATGGATTTCAAATATGACGGGCCCGCCGCGCCGATTGACGAGGTGGAATCCATCACGGAAATCCGCAAGCGTCTGGTTGCCCCTGGCATTTCCCTGGGGGCCCTGTCGCCCATCGCCCATGAAACCCTGTCAATTGCCATGAACCGGATTGGCGCGAAATCCGACAGTGGAGAGGGGGGTGAAGATCCTGCACGCTATAAGCCCAAGGAAAATGGTGACAATGCCTCTTCCGCAATCAAACAGGTGGCCTCTGGTCGGTTTGGCGTCACCGCGGAATATCTGAACAATTGCCGCGAAATCGAAATCAAGATGGCCCAGGGCGCAAAGCCCGGCGAAGGCGGTCAGCTACCGGGATTCAAGGTCTCCGGCATCATCGCACGGCTGCGCCATTCGACAGAGGGCGTGACGCTGATCAGCCCGCCACCCCACCACGATATCTATTCCATCGAGGATCTGGCCCAGCTGATCTATGATTTGAAGCAGATCAATCCTGAAGCCCGCGTTTGTGTGAAACTGGTCGCAAAAGCCGGGATCGGCACCGTTGCCGCCGGGGTCGCCAAGGCCCATGCCGATACGATCCTGATTTCCGGTCATTCCGGCGGGACAGGCGCTTCGCCCCAGACATCCATCAAATATGCGGGCCTGCCGTGGGAAATGGGTCTGGCAGAGGCACATCAAGTGCTGACGCTGAACGGATTGCGCCACCGCGTGCGCCTGCGCACCGATGGCGGCATTCGCACCGGTCGCGATGTGGTCATCGCCGCCATACTAGGCGCGGAAGAATATGGCATCGGCACCGCCAGCCTTGTCGCCATGGGCTGTATCATGGTGCGGCAATGCCATTCCAATACCTGCCCGGTCGGGGTCTGTACCCAGGATGAACGACTGATCGATAAATTCAGCGGATCGCCGGAAAAGGTCATGAACCTGTTCAGTTTCGTTGCTGAAGAGGTCCGGGAGATTCTGTCCCGCCTGGGCGCGCGGTCCTTGAGCGATATCATCGGGCGCACCGAATTGCTGGCCCAGGTCAGCCGGGGTGCGGATCATCTGGATGATCTGGACCTGAACCCCCTGCTGACCCAGCCGGGCATGGTGCGCGGTGTCTTCCCGACAGAGGCGGAGGGCCGCAATTCAGTGCCGGAAACACTGGATGCGCTGATGATCCAGGATGCGGAAAACCTGTTCCGCGACCGGGAGAAAATGCAGCTTCAGTACAATATCCGAAACACCTATCGGGCGATTGGAACCAAGATTTCCTCCAAGATCACACGGCAGTTTGGCATGAAAGCCCTCCGCCCGGGTCACCTGACCGTGCGTATGCGTGGATCGGCCGGGCAGTCGCTTGGGGCCTTTGCGGTGCAGGGGCTAAAGTTGGAAGTCCTGGGCGATGCCAATGACTATGTCGGCAAGGGATTAAGCGGTGGTGAAATCGTAATCCGTCCGATCACCACCAGCCCGCTGGAAAGCAACAAGAACGCGATTATCGGCAATACCTGTCTGTATGGGGCAACCGATGGTCGCCTGTTTGCAGCTGGCATGGCGGGGGATCGGTTTGCAGTGCGAAATTCCGGTGCTTATACCGTCGTGGAAGGCGTCGGATCGAATGGCTGTGAATATATGACCGGCGGCTATGTCTGTATTTTGGGCGATGTCGGCGATAATTTCGCAGCGGGCATGACCGGTGGAATGGCCTTCATCTATGACCCGGAGGATCGCCTGTCCCTGTATCTGAACCCTGAATCCGTCGATGTCTATTCGCTGGAGACAGACTATTGGGCGGATATTTGCCGCACCATGATCCAGGATCATGTCGTCAACACCCATTCAAAATGGGCCGATGCCCTGTTGCACGAATGGGACATCACACGCCAAAGCATCAAACATGTGGTCCCACGGGAGATCCTGAAGGCCCTGAAACACCCCTTGTTTGAAGAACAAGCCACGGCCCAACCCGCAGAATAGGGCAGTTGCGCGCCCCGGATTCGTGCCCAGTCCGGGTGACTGACAGGATTGTGATGCTGCGCCCTGCCTGCCCTGTTTGGGGGTGGGCGGGGCGTTAGTACTTTGTCCAAAGGCAGACCATTTGCCGTGGCGCATCATTTACCATCGATTTTTGGGCCCAAGTCTCTTACATAGAGAGGGGGTAGAGGCATAGTGCGTACAAATCTAGAGGTTCGGGGGACAACCAATGCCAATGGATTGGGACAGACTGCGCATATTTCATGCGGTCGCTGAGGCGGGAAGCTTTACCCATGCTGGCGAGAAACTGAATCTCAGCCAATCTGCGATCTCGCGTCAGATTTCGGCGCTGGAAGAAAGTGTGCGCGTTCCCCTGTTTCACCGCCATGCCCGTGGCCTGCTGCTGACCGAGCAGGGGGAAATGCTGTATCGCACGGTGAAAGATGTCTTTCACAAGCTCAGCATGGCCGAAGCCCGGCTGGGGGAAACCAAGGACCGCCCCTCCGGCCCGTTAAAAATCACCACGACCATGGCCTTTGGCTCAACCTGGCTGACGCCCCATATCCGTGAATTCATCGATCTGTTCCCAGAGGTCGAAGTGACCCTGTTGCTGTCGGACGAGGAACTGGATCTGGGGATGCGTCAGGCCGATGTGGCGATCCGCATGTCCCCGCCCCGCCAGCCTGATCTGATCCAGCGCCCGCTGATGAGCGTGCGGCACCTGATCTATGGCAGCCCAGAATATTTTGAACGGCGGGAACGCCCAAAGACACCGGTAGACCTGGACCATCACGACCTGATCGTCTTTGGGGAAGAAGCGCCCCAGCCATCGAAATCCATCAACTGGTTGCTGGAAATCGGTGCCAGACCGGAAACGCCGCGCCGACCGATCTTGCGGGTCAACAATGTCTATGGCATCTATCGCGCGGTACAATCAGGTTTGGGATTGGCCGCCCTGCCGGAATTCATGCAGCCCGAACAGTTAAAGCTGGAACCGGTCCTGCCTGAAATCGAAGGGCCGGTAACACAGGCCTATTTCGTCTATCCGGAGGAATTGCGCCATTCCAAGCGCATCACCGTGTTCCGGGACTTCCTGTTGAGAAAAGTCGCAGAGCACAATTTCTGATCCTTACTATTTCCGGTAATACGTCATGACAGCGGATATCTCCTTTGGTGTCGATTTTGGCACAACAAACACTGTTGTCATGCGGGCAGACCGGCACGGGTCTGTTTCGGCTGTGCCGCTGGAGAAATCCGGCGAAACGACGACAGGTGTTCACCCATCAGTTCTGGCTTTTGAGCCTGTGGAGGTGGCGGGGCGCACACAGATTGACTATGAAACAGGTCATAAGGCGATTGAACTGGCGGCGGAGTTTCCCGACGACGTGCGCTATATCCAATCCTTTAAAAGCCATGTCGCCAGCGCGGCCTTCAAACACACCAATATTTTCACCAAGCGGTTCAGTTTTTCCGATCTGATGGTCAGTTTCTTCAAGAACACGACCCTGTTGAAAGCAATCGAAGCCGCGCAGGGCGAAAAGGAAATCGTCCTGGGGCGTCCTGTGACCTTCTATGGGCCTTTCCCCGATGAAGCCCTGGCCCTGGCGCGATATCGGGACGCCTTTGACCGGCTGGGCCTTAAAAACGTCCGCATCGCCCTGGAACCCGTCGGGGGTGCCTTTTCCTATTTCAGGGCGCTGCAAGAATCCGTGACGGTTCTGATCGCGGATTTTGGTGGGGGGACATCAGATTTTCTGATCACACGATTCAACCATACGCCAGACGCCATTCAGGCCGACCCGATTGCCCATGCCGGGATCGGGATTGCCGGGGACAGTTTCGATTATCGCATCATCCAGAATGTCCTGTTGAAACATCTGGGCAGCGAGTCCGAATGTATCGTGAATGGCAAGACACTGCCCGTTCCGCGCAAATACTATACCTCCTTTTCCAAATGGCATTTATTGACCAGCCTGAGGACGCCCGTGTCTTTGCGGGAATTGGATGAGATCAAGCGCAGTTCCACAGAACCGGATCAGATCCAAAATCTGATCGATGTGATTGAAATGAACCGCGGTCTTGCCTGTTTCCAGGCGGTATCCAAAGCGAAGGCGAAACTGTCCAGTCAGGACACTGCCGATCTGTCGATTGATCTGGGGAATGTTAAGGTGACCGAAACGCTGAATCGGTCCGCCTTTGAAGACTGGATCGCCCCGGACCTGGCCCAGATTTCACATACCGTGGAATCGTTACTCCAACAGGCCGACATGCCCCCCGCCCGCATTGATCGCGTCTTCATGACCGGGGGCAGTTCGTTGATCCCGGCGGTGCGGAAAATCTTTACCGACACGTTTGGCACAGATCAGGTCGTCAGCGGCGACGAATTCGGGTCCGTCGCCCAAGGTCTGGCGCTGTTGGGGCTGGCCCCTGATATTGACCGTTGGACCAGCTAATCGTCGCCAGCGGTCCCAACAGCCGTTGTTGCGCCAGCGTCAGCCAATGCTGCAATCTCCCCCTCATCACAGCCCAGAACCTCGCGTAGAATTTCATCCGTATGCTGGCCCAGTGTCGGTGGGGCCATGCGATATTGTATCGGGGTTTCGGAAAACTTAACCGGATTCGCGATCAATGGGACTGTGCCGGATTGCGCTTGAGGATGCGGCACATCGATTTTCATGTTTCGGGCGACAACCTGTTCATCTTCAAACACTTGGGCGATATTCTTCACGGGCCCACAGGGCACGCCCCGTGCGGCCAATCCATCAATCCATACATCCGTGGACTTCTGTCTGGTATAAGCAGGCATTGCAGCATACAGGGCGACCCGGTTGGCAACCCGCAGCGAATTCGTCGTAAAGCGGGGATCCTGTGCCAGATCCTGTGCACCGGCAAAGTCACACCATTTTTGAAACTGACTGTCATTGCCCACAGCAAGAATAAAGTGACCATCGGACGATTCCATAACGGCATAGGGCACGATATTGGGATGTTCATTGCCCTGGCGCACGGGTACCTGACCGGATAGCAGATAATTCACCCCCTCATTCACCAACCAGGCGACCTGGGTGTCCAGCAGGGCGCAATCGATCTGTTGACCCCGGCCGGTGCGATCCCGGTGCCTTAACGCTGCCAAAATAGCGGTCGTCGCATACATGCCACACATCACATCGGCAATCCCGACACCGACCTTCATCGGCTGTCCGTCGCGCGGTCCGGTGATCGACATCAACCCACCCAGGCCCTGCGCCAGAAAGTCATAGCCTGCGCGTTTTGCATAGGGACCTGTTTGGCCGAACCCAGTGATTGAGCAGAAAACCAGCCCTGGAAATTCACCCTTCAGATCCTCGTAAGACAGGCCATATTTCTTCAATCCGCCCACTTTATAATTTTCGACCAGAACATCACATTTCGCGATCAGACGGCGGATCAGCTTCTGCCCCTCCAGACTGGCCAGATTAACAGTAATTGATCGCTTGTTGCGGTTGGAGCTTAGATAATACGCGCTCTCTCGCGTGGGTTTCCCATCTGCGCCTGTTACATAAGGGGGCCCCCATTTGCGCGTATCATCCCCGGCCTCCGGTCGTTCCACCTTGATCACATCTGCGCCCAGATCGCCCAGATATTGTGTCGCCGTAGGTCCCGCCAAGATACGGCTTAGGTCCAGAATCCGAACGCCGTCCAGCGGCATCATCGGGGTATCACCGGTCATGGTTCCACACTCTCTTTCCACAATCGCATGTTCTAAATCTGAGGCTATTCATAGCGCAAGACGTGAACCGCGACTGTCTTTCGATCCGACCGACTTGGCAAGACCCAGGACAAGTTGATCCCGTGTCAGGTCACGACCGACGTTTGGCCGCCTGTACTGTGGTTTCCAGTCGATTGAGGAATTGCGAACGATCCGCCTTGTTGAACGGGCGCGGTCCGCCCGTAATCGCACCGGTTTCTCTGAGACCCTGCATCAGCTCTCGCTGGGCCAGGGCCATGCCGATGCCATCCTGTGTGAAGACATCCCCATTGGGCTTCAACGCAAAGGCTTGCTGTGCCAGGCACCGGGCGGCCAGGGGAATGTCGTTGGTCACACAAATGTCCGCTGGCTGAATGTTCTCGGCGATCCAATCATCCGCCGCATCGGCCCCGCTGGCGACGATGACATCCTGCACCATTGGATCCCGCGACGGGCGCAACCCGCCATCACTGACCATATAGGTCTTCAGACCATGACGGGTGGCCACTTTCAATGCTTCATCCTTCACAGGACAGGCATCCGCATCAATGAAAAGGGCTACCATCCAGGCCTCTCTTATCCGGTAAGCATTTAATCAGCCCAAGAATAGAGGGGCCACACAATAAGGCCAAGGCCCCAGCGACCAATCGCTTGGGGCACCCGGCCATTTTGGCGCTGTTTTCAATAAAAATACAGGCGCAGACACATGTGTCTGGTCAGTCTTTATGCCACCCTCAGGCCCGCGACATTGTTCGGACCAATTGTTTGACCGCCAGGCGCATATTTTCATTTTCGATACGTTGAATATCGCGGGCGATGCGCATGGCTTCTGGATCCGCCAATGTTTTTTGGGCGGCATCTACTGTGGATTCCACCCCATCGAAAACGTCGGCAATCGATACTTTCAAGGCATCGCAGATTTGTATCAAGCGACTGGCCCCCATGCGATTCACACCTTTTTCGTACTTTTGTACCTGTTGAAAGCTGACGCCCAACTTCTCCCCCAAATCAGTCTGAGACAGTCCCGCACGCGTCCTTAACTCCCGAACCCGATTGCCAACTGCTACGTCAACTGGATGTGCCATCTAGTAATTCCTTTACCGACCAAATTATCGGCAACACAATTAGCGAATCCCTCACGTTATTCAACTTGATTGATTTTCAAAAGTTCTAGTAAAACGCGATTTTTGCGGTATCGAGGTAATTTTAAAATGACAGATATACAACTATAGTAGCATTATAGTGAACATTGCTTTAACAAGAATTTGACAGACCAAGTAAGAGATGGATTGAAACTTTCATACGTCTTTAACGATCATGCAGAAAGATTATATAAAAATTGACTGATATACGCTTTATTTCCGATCTAAATGCTATCGTCTTAGTTCATAACGGTAAATCGATCATTCCGCCGAAAGATGGCTCGAATGAAAACCAGGATAGCGCTCAGGATAATACTGTCTCACAGGTTGCACCTCTTCGCCTTTCAGTCGAACGCAACCGTGAAACCACGGCCGAAGATCTGGAGCATTGGGGGCTTGCCGGAATGCTCACCCCTGAAGATTTGGCCAAGATTGGGGCGCGTTGCTTAAATGCAGCACTGTCGATAGATTCGGAAGATATCAGCACCGCGTCACAGGCTTTAGAGATTCTGGTGGCCCAACAATTGGCCCGGGTCGATGCCGATGACCCCGTCAAACTGGTAGAAGAAGCGATCCGGTATGTCTTGCGCCAAGAGCGCTGGCTGTTTGGTATAGACCTTACGCCAAAGGAAGACGGCACGCGTTTGTCGTTGACCAATCCCAACGGCGCTCCTGTGCCATTGGCCATTCACGTTTCCAACCGCGGCAAAACGCCCAGCTTTTGGGTCATGCAAGACAACCGCCTGGTTCAGGGCGGCCATGCCTATAAAATCCCCATCCAGGCCGCCACCGCCCTGAAACAAGCCGTCGCCGATTACATCACCCAACATGATATCGGTACGATCAGGCCGTTTGGATAGAATAGGGGGGCACAGCGCAGTTGTTTCACATTTGATAAATTGAATGTTCCGTTGTCTGCAGTTTCATTTTACAGTTGTTTGAATCGGGAAACAACACCGGGGGAGGCAATCATGGACGTTACCAAGGACTTAAGGACACATCAGTTTCGGGCGCGTCTGATGGCCTTGGCGATAGCCGGTCTCATCGCAGTTTGGGGTGCCGTTTTATACTGGGTTGTAACAGAGCTTCAGCCATTTGAAGAATTGGTAAAAAGTGCGCCGATCAATGACAGTGGTGAACGCGATGCAGCACGCAAAACTATTGATGAGGCGACAACCCGCATTGAATCCTTGGATGTAAAGGCTCGGTTCTTATCCACACTCCTCGCGCGCAATGACCAGATCAGATCAAAAATTGCTTCCGCAAAACCTCCCCCCATTAAATACTTTGTGACTGATACATACAGCGATGTCACCTCCATGAGCCTTTATGCATTTTTGCATGAAATCAACAATTACTCGGATCCTTTGGAACAGAGAAATGATGCCATTCGACGTGAAGTTTTGAACCTGCATGATTTTGCCGAGGACATCATTGGCTTTCTTTCCAGGAATGACACTGCGTTGACAGGTTACATAACGCCAGCAATCGATTTTGGACTTAATGAGGAAGACAGAAACAGTCTACAGCCAAGTAACAACGAACTCAGCAACGACGGTGCAGTGAGTGACACGATCAACATCCGGAACTTTCTTGTTTTTCGTCATAACTTTTGTCTGGCGGATACACTGCTTCGCTTTGAAGAAGTTGAAAGACCGCCATCTTTCTTATCAAACGAGAACCACCCTCCAAAATGGTCAGTGAAAATTGAAGGAACCTGTGATCGAATAAATTCCCAGCCCATAGAAAGTATATGGATTACGGATCGTTCTTCCGACGAACCAGGCCTAAATTATGAACAAGCTGGGAAACTGGCCGTCGAAGCGATCAAACGCATGGTGCTGGCCGGTGAGTATGGCGACTTCACCACGCGCCTGCTCCAATCACTCGACTCTGCAAAGGGCCGATACGAAGCAGAACAAACGAATGCTGAATCTGAAATCAATGCCTTGCAGGACCAACGCAGCACATTGATCGAAAGGCTTCGCTCCAATGAAACTGTCTTCTGGCTCGCAGCTTTGCGCACGTCCCTCATCACCATAGTGCTGATCGCAGTTGGGACGGTTCTGTTGCGATCAATGGCAGCGGAATTGGCTCAATCCCGGCGTATCGGTGATGTACAAACCGCGCTATTCTCCCTTCGCTCGGAAGGGGTCGATACCAAGCTTCTTCCAGATATCATAAGGGCAGTGATGGGGCAAAAATACAGCGGTGATGCTGGCGATGATGGGGGATCCGTTACCCCACTTGGAGAAGTCGTTGCCGCAGCGAAAGGTTTATCCGGTGCGGCCTCCGAGATGGCCGCAGCCGCAAAGAAAATCTCACGCTAGCGCATTTTACGACTGCCAAAAATACGTCACCGTGGACATCGCTGTTTGCTGAGAAATAGTTCTGGGGTAATGGTGCCGCCTGCGTGACTCGAACACGCGACCCCCGCATTACGAATGCGATGCTCTACCAACTGAGCTAAGGCGGCTTGTCTGGGCGGGTGAACCGTCAGACACGGAGGCCTTGTATCCGTAGTCTGTGCGTTTTGCAAGTCTGCGGTAGGCCTAGCGCATCAAATCCTGGATGGTTTTGGGCAGCGCAAAGGACGCCGCATGGAGTTCGGGCGTCACATAGCGTGTTTCGATCCGGGAAGCCTGATACCGGCGGGTCAGTTCCGATACGGCAACCTGACGCAATTGCGCGTTGTCGCTGGCCCAGCCAAAGGCCATATCGCCGCCCTGATAGGTGGGAACCGCGGCACGATAAAAATGCACGTCCGTAAAGCTTTCACCCAATCGCCGATAGGAATTGGTGACTTCTTCCGGCTGCACGAATGGCACCCCATTCTGGGTCACCACAACACCGCCAGGCGTCAGGCACCGCTTGCAATCAGCATAGAATTCCGCTGTGAACAGGACGGCACCGGGACCGATCGGATCCGTGGAATCGACAAGGATGACATCAAACCGCCGCTCCGTTTCCTTCACGAATTGTGCCCCATCGGCGATGATCAGATCCAGGCGGGGATTATCAAATGCCCCGGCGGAATGATTGGGCAGGTGTTCCTGGCAGAAATCCACAACCGCGCCATCAATCTCAACCATCGTGACCAGCGTGTTGGAATGCTTCAAAACCTCCCGCGCCATGCCGCCATCGCCCCCGCCGATGATCAAAACCGCCCGTGCCGCGCCATGGGCCAGAATGGGCACATGGGCCATCATTTCGTGATAGACGAATTCATCACCTTCCGTCGTTTGGACCACGCCATCCAGGCACATCACCCGACCGAAGCGCGCATTGTCAAAGATCACCAGATCCTGAAGGTCCGATGTATCCCGGTACAGGATGCGATCCATGGAAAGGCCCTGGCGGAATTCCGGATGCAGCGTCTCGTCAAACCAGTCGGTCATTGAGCGTCCCTTATAAATAGAGGCACCAACGCGGACCTTCCTAGGCCCGCGTTTAGATGCAGTGTAGAAGACGGCGCAGGCTTAAGAAACCCGACCGCGATGCAGATCCTGAACCGTAACATTCTGGGTCACAAAGCCCCGCTTCAGCACATCAATGGCCGCATGTGGACGGCTGTCGCCGCACATGAAGACATCCAGCGCCGCATAGCCCATTTCCGGCCATGTATGGATCGAGATATGGCTTTCCGCCAGAACCAGAACACCAGACACGCCTTCAGGATTGAAGCGATGCAAATGACAATGCAACAGGGTCGCCCCGGCCACAGTCACGCATTCCTTCAAAGTGGCCTCGATATGGTCGATATCATCCAGATTAGCGGCGTCCCAGACGTCGATAATCAGATGGGTTCCTGCGAAGCACATGCCATCGCGTTGGATAAAATGATCCAGTCTTCCGTCTTGCGATGGAAAAGGGATCACGGTTGCATTCGTCTGTACGCTCTTGTCCTCGTGGGATTCGCTTTGGAACACGTCCGCGGCCGTCCCCAGTCGGGAAAGAGCGATGTCGTCACGCGGCATCGGCGTCTCTCCTACCAGTAGATGTTCCGCCCCGACCCGTTCCAGGGAACGACCCTCTTGCGACCGCATGGTGCAGCCGTCGTGATCGGGATTGGCGCTTGTATGCCCGTTATAGCCGCCGGTGCATAGAGCAAATCATCCCGTGTGACATGAATTGAGTGGGATGCTGCCCTGCACAAAATGCATTTCTGATCCCGCCGCATAAATGATTACCAAATCAAGGGAATTTGATCTTAGCGCAGAGAGGGCCAGACTGTTGTTTCAATACATCCGTCCGCCATTTGGGACCGGCTGACTGGGCTGCAATAAGACAACCTCACCATTCTCATCGGGTACACCAAGAATAAGCGCTTCGGACATGAACTTGCCGATTTGCTTGGGCGGAAAATTCACCACACCCATCACCTGGCGCCCGGGCAGGGTATCAACTGTGTAATGGGTGGTGATTTGGGCGGAACTCTTCCGCTCCCCAATTTCCGGGCCAAAATCCACCCACAGCTTTATCGCCGGCCGCCGCGCCTCTGGATATGGTTCGGCCCGGACAATGGTACCGACACGAATGTCGACCTTCAGAAAATCGTCAAAGCTTAATGTATCATCACTCACAACAGCCATCCTCTCATCGCCTTACTCTTTCAGACAGGGGATTAGGATACGGCAAGCCCGTCAGAAATAAAGCCAAGACAAAAGAACGCCCCGATCCAACTGAACCGGGGCGTTCTAAAAGCTGAATGCCTGATGGCAGGCTGACCGCTTACTTGGAAATCTTGGACATGGCAGACTTCAATTCGTCCAGGCTTTCCACAAAGCGCTTGTTGACGATATCGAAGGCTTCAGACTGTGACTTGACCATCATTTCTGACAGTTCACGCATGTTGCTGACACTGGTTTCGATGGTGGTTTTCACCTGATCGATCGATGCCGTGGTGTCTGGTGTGGAGACGCCTTTGGTCTGCAATTCCTGCAGCGCCGCATTGGCTTCATCCATCGTGTTCTTCATGATTTCGCTCTGGCGCTTGATAATGGCCTGAACGCCTTCTGCTGCCGTTTTGTTGGCAACCGTCAGGGCTTCCATGTTCTTGCGCTGCGTTTCGGTGATGCCGGTCATGTTCGGCGCTTCAAAACCTTGAAACATCTTGGCGAAATCACCCTTCAGGAAAGGGTTCTTTTCTGGATCCAGAAAGGGATTTGTTTTCGGGTCCATGAAAGGATTGTTCATTGGGTCAAAACTGGACTTTGCGGACTTGGACATGGGTGTTCCTCCTAGTGTGCTCGACAAACTTTGGCCGGTCGCCAAACTTTAACAGAGCATTGGGACAGCCCAGTGCTCTCGCTGAAAAACCGTCTTGCTGCACTGCAACAATTACATGACAAATGAGGGCTCACCCCCCAAAGGTCAAGGTAAAATTGTGCAGTGCAGCATAAAATTTCGAGCGTATGGGGGAAACATCTTCTACTTCAAAGGGATATCCCCGTGCGTCGTGATGTCTCAGTCTGACACGGCATCCAGTAAAACATAGGTTCGAATGGCGCTGGACAGATTTCCGGTCCGCTGACGATCAATTTCGGTCACCAGTTGATTGACCGACTGTCCATTCGCCGAGGCGATATCACGCAAGGATTCCCAGAACACATTTTCCAAGGAAATGCTGGTTCGATGGCCAGATATCACAACGGAGCGCTTTTTGATCTCCGCAGGATCCTGTGTGCCCTGCACCAGGGTTTTTCTGGCCAATGCCCTAGGGGTATTCATCATCATTTTACAGTTACCTCAATAAATCCGCAGAGAGCGCAGCTTCGGCGCAAAAAGTCCTGATCGCCGATGTACGCTATCGGGCACTCCTTAAGGAATGATTACCGAATGCCATTTTTGATACATTACATTCTGATTGTCTTAATTAACAAACGCCAATGACAGAGCATCATGCGCAAGCATGAGCTCATAGTTAAACAGCCCGCATCATGCGCAAGCATGAGCTCATAGTTAAGCATTCAGCATCATGCGCAAGCATGAGCGCATAGTTAAGCATTCAGCATCATGCGCAGGCTTTGTGCTAAAGCCCGCCCAGGAATTCTGATATAGATTTCGCAAGCTCTGTAATGGCTTGCGTGTGGGTTCGACCCGACGCCTTGCGCGGTTTCAGATCGTGATCGCCGTCTTCCACCCAATGCAGAATGGCACGCGCTGGCAAGCGATAGGACGGCACGTCCGCAAGGCCCCCAAAGGGGTCTCTGGTTCCCTGAACCATTAAAATTGGAACAGCATCCAATGCCGGAAAATGATCAACCCGCAATCTGTCAGGCTTTCCGGGTGGATGAAAAGGGTATCCCAAGGTCACGATGGCTCCAATTGGTGAGGGCGCATCCGGTTCTGCGGCCAACAGGGTCGCCATTCGACCCCCCATGGATTTCCCACCAATCGCAAAGCGCTGATTTGGATACTGTGATGCCACGGCGGCCAATGTCCCGCGCCAGGCCGTGATCAGTTTCGGGGCACGATCCGGGGGACGACGCCCCCCTTCAAGGCGGCGGGTCCGCATATAGGGAAATTCAAATCGACTGACCGCAATACCCTGTTGTGCCAGGGCCTGGGCAATTGCCGTCATTACAGGGCTGTCCATCGGGGCCCCGGCCCCATGGGCAAGCACCAACCGCCAAGGCGCATCGGCTGGGCCATCTTCCAAAAAGTGGGGCGCTTCGGTGACTGTCATCAGGCCATCACGGGCTGGTTAATCCGGCATCATATCCTTGAAGAAATCATTGCCCTTGTCATCGATGACAATAAAGGCTGGGAAGTTTTCGACCTCAATGCGCCAGATCGCTTCCATGCCCAGCTCTTCATATTCGACAACTTCCACTTTGCGGATACAATCCTGCGCCAGCCGGGCCGCCGGGCCACCAATAGAGCCCAGATAAAACCCGCCATGGGCGGCACATGCCTTGCGCACGATGGGCGACCGATTGCCCTTTGCCAGCATGATCATAGACCCGCCCGCAGCCTGGAACTGATCCACGAAACTGTCCATCCGCCCCGCCGTTGTCGGCCCGAAAGAGCCGGAGGCATAGCCTGTCGGTGTTTTCGCCGGTCCGGCATAGTAGATCGGGTGATTTTTGAAATAATCCGGCAACGCCTCGCCCGCATCCAGCCTGGCGCGCAGCTTGCTGTGGGCGGCATCCCGCGCCACGATGATGGTTCCCGTCAGGGACAGGCGCGTCTTGATTGGATATTGCGACAGCTTGGCCAGCATGTCCGGCATTGGCATCGACAAATCAATTTCAACGACATCCCCGGAAAAACTGTCATCCGAAATTTCTGGAAGGAACCGGGCTGGATCCCGCTCTAACGCTTCCAGAAACACGCCGTCCTTGGTTATCTTACCCAATGCCTGACGATCTGCGGAACAGGATACGCCAATGCCGATAGGCAGGCTGGCCCCATGACGCGGCAGGCGGATTACCCGAACATCGTGACAGAAATACTTGCCCCCGAATTGCGCCCCGATCCCCATATTGCGGCTCAATTCATGCACAACCGCTTCCATTTCCAGATCGCGGAAGCCATGACCATCCTCACCGCCCTGCGTTGGCAGCCCGTCAAGATAGCGGCAACTGGCCAGCTTCACTGTTTTCAAATTAAATTCAGCAGACGTGCCGCCAATCACGACAGCCAAGTGATAGGGCGGACAGGCAGCCGTTCCCAGGGTCCGGATCTTCTCATCCAGGAATTTGATCAGACGCTCACGCTCCAACAAGGACGGGGTGCCCTGAAACAGGAATGTCTTGTTGGCAGACCCGCCGCCCTTGGCAACGAACAGGAATTTATAGGCATCCTCAGTCCCCTCCGCATACAGCTCAATCTGGCCCGGCAGATTGTTGCGGGTGTTCTTTTCTTCGAACATGGAGAGCGGGGAAACCTGACTATAGCGAAGATTATTGTGATTATAGGCATCCAGGACCCCTTTGGAGAGCGCGGATTTATCCTCTCCATTGGTCCAGATACGCCGCCCCTTCTTGCCCATCACGATGGCGGTGCCGGTATCCTGGCACATCGGCAGCACACCGCCCGCCGCAATATTGGCATTCTTCAGAAGGTCATAGGCGACGAAACGATCATTGTCGGACGCTTCCGGGTCATCCAGAATTTGCGCCAATTGCGCCAGATGGCCCGGCCGCAGCAAGTGATTAATGTCGCGAAACGCTTCTTCCGACAACAGGCGCAACCCTTCAGGGTCGACCGTGATGATCTCTTCCCCTTGGAACTGTGTGGTTGATACGAAATCGCTGCTTAATTTGCGATAGGTCGTCGTGTCTGGGCCCAGTGGCAGCATATCAAGAAAGGCGGGATCAACCATCGAATGGGTCCTCTTACAGCAGAATGAGCAAATGGGTCGTTATACAGATGCGGATGTTTATTTTTTGCGGGTGAAATCCAGTGTCACGACATTATCGGTGCGGGATTCATCATCTTCCTGGGGTTCACCATCCGCGACCGTATCCCCACCATTGGAATTCGAATTCATTTCCTCGCGGCTGGGGCCTTTTTCATCGGATGCGGCTTCGGGATGGTCAACGGTCACGTTGTCCTCGTCCACTTCCACATGGAATTGCAGTCCGAAATTGACGGACGGGTCGGCAAAGGTGACAAGCGCCGCATAGGGAATACGCAGATGTTCGTGCTGACGGTTGAAACTCAGCTCCACATCAAAACCTTCATCATCCGGCTGCAACCCCCAGAACTGGTGCTGCAGGACAATGGTCATTTCTTCCGGATACTGCGCCTTCAGACGGTTCGGGATCATCACGTCTGGATGTTCTGTGCGGAAGGTGATGTAGAAATGATGGTTTCCGGGCAATCCCCCCTTGGCAGCACGGTCCAACGCCTTGCGCACCACAGAGCGCATGGCCTGTTCCACCATTTCATTATAGCCAAGCAGATCCTCGTTCATAAAACTTCCATTGGGTAGTTCCGCAGGGTCAAGTTTGAGCCCTGTTACACGATCCAAGCCTAGCGAGAAATCCAGACAGGTCAAAGCTGAATTAAAGCCCCGATGCGAATTCGATACTATCGGTCCCGCAGGATGGGCCAATCGCCCGGTGTGAAGCCCCCTGAAGCCAGGCGATCCGTCCTGGGGCGCTGTACATCCTGTTCCAATCGTGCCGCGGCGATCCATTGCTGCACCAGGGGATGATCCAACAATGCGTCAACATATGCCATACAATCCGGTGATAGGGGCAGGTTGAACCCATATACCCGAATAGCCACAGGCGCAAAAAAGGCATCCACCGCCCCAAATCCCCCAAACAGGAAGGGGCCAGCGCTGCGATTCAAACAGTCCGCCCAGGCCGTCTGCAGAACGGCAAGATCCGCCAGAACACCATCATCTGGTTTAAAATCAACAAACCGATTGGATAAATTCATCGGGCATTCCCGGCGCAGATTGGTAAAACCGGAATGCATGCGCGCGGCCAAGGACCGGGCCAGGGCGCGGTCCATCGGGTCCTTGGGCCATAATCCTGCATCAGGGGCCAGTTCCGCAGCATATTCAGCGATGGCCAGACTATCAGCGATGCACACATCCCCGACCCGTAAGGTTGGAACAGTGCCGACCCCGCCGGTTGCGGCCCGCATCGCCGTTTTATGATCGGGCATGTCCAGCCAGACCATCTCTTCGTCAAACGACAGGCCTGCCTGGGCCATAACCAGCCATCCCCGCAGGGACCAGCTGGAATAAGTACGATTGCCAATGACCAGGACGGGACGTGCCACCATGACGCAAGATTCCTTATCTTAGCCCGCCAAACCCATCGGACGGGTGACCGGAGTGTTACCCCAGATCGGTCGATATTCAAGCGCTGTCATAGGGTCAGAAATGCGAAACCGCCCTCTTTTGGAGGGCGGTCGCACAAACTATTTGAACACTCTGTATATTAAAGTGTCATTACGCCGCGATGGACGGTTCGTTCCAGGCGCTGGTCTGCTTGCAGTTAGAGCATACGCGCTCTCCCGGCCAGGCGCTCTTGAAATCAGAACGGCACATCAGGCATTTCCGAGTCTTGGTTTCGTACTTACGGTCAGACTCGGGTTTTTTGTTCTTGCTCGAATCGCTCATTTTTCCATCCATATGATTATGATCGATCATTCATCGAGGCCTTATATAGCCCAGCCAATTTTGAAAAACCACTGTCACATTCACAAATCTGACAGAAAAATAACGCATGGCTGAAAGGCAAAGCCGTGCGTCACGCGCAAAGCCCTGGAATCTAAGCCGGAATCAAAACGAGTCCAAATGTCGTTTTTTCACCAGTGCGACAATGTTTACCACATGAAATTTACCAATAGTGCATCGCATCGGTGAAAATCTGCCGAAGTTCGGTCTCAGCAATCGCCAGGGGCGCATTATCCAGCAATCGCCTTTGCGGTGCCGCTTTTGATACCAGATTGTCCAAATCATCCATCGAATAACCGACACCATTCAGGCCATTTGGAATGCCGGTCGCGCGCATCATGTCTTCGATTCGGGTGGCCAGGGCATCGCCGGTGGCTTGATCGGCCAGTTCCTCAACAGATGCACCCATGGCCTGTGCGCCCAAAAGATGGCGATCCGGACAGGCCGGGCCTGTGAACCGGAAAACCGCCGGGGCATTCACAATGACAGAAATTCCATGGGGCACCATAGCATGGTTGGATGGCCATCCGGGCGGTTGATAATCCCGCACCAGCCCCGCCACCGCATAGGACATTGCATGGGGAATGTGACAGCCCGCATTGCCAAAGCCGATCCCTGCCAGCATGCCGGCAAACATCAAGGCCTCATAATCTTCATCCGACGGATCATTGACCGCCGTCACCAGATGGGCGCCGACCAGGCGTATCGCCTCCTGACAGGCCAGATCAGAATAGGGATTTGCCCCCTGGCTCAAAGGCCTGGCAGAAGACGTGGCTGGCTTTGCACGATGGGTGAAGGGACGCGCCGTCAGACTTTCAAACGCATGGGAAAATACATCAAAGCCATTGGCCGCCAAAACCAGCGACGGCAGGCTGGTCAGACTGGTCGGGTCCAATATTCCCAGACTGGGGCGCAGGCGCGCATTTGCTATTCCCGTTTTCGCCTCCATCTCCAGAAAATCAAAGATGGCGATACCCGTACATTCAGACGCAGTGCCAAAAGTGGTGGGACAGGCGATATGAGGCTTCAAAGGGCCGGGCACCGGTTTCGCCTGACCCACTGGCGCATTTACATAGGCCAGAAAGTCATCCGGATAGGTCGCATACAAATTTGCGGCCTTGGCCGTATCCATCACCGATCCGCCGCCAACAGAGATATAGCCATCAAATTTTCCCTGACGCGCAAACTCGGCCGCGGCCTTGAATGATCGATCTGTCGGTTCGACTTCCGTTTCCGAATAGACCTCAAAACTCAAGCCCGCTTTCCGCAGGGCCGCAGTCACCGTAGCCAGCGCAGGCAGATCTTTCACCACCCGATCACAAAACACAGCGATGCGTGTCATGCCCAATGCTGTGGCATCGCCCCCGATTTCCTGCAAGGACCCGGCACCAAACTTGATTTTCGGTGCTTCTACCGTGAAGGCAGTGTCGCCTGTATCGGTTGGCATAAAATACGGTGATAGGGCCATGGGCGTCTCTCCTGTTCACAGTCTTATAATTTATGCCTGACGATACTGTTGGATGGGATGACTAGACAAGGATACTGCATCCGGGTCATTCTTTCCCGCCGGGGCAAAACACTTGGAGTCCCAGGCCCAGGCGCGTATGGTTTGCCAAGGTCGTGCGATAAAAATCAGGGGGAGAGTGACAGATGGCGAAAGCGAAAGAGACAGAACCAACCACAAATTCTGACAAAGCCGCACCGGCGAAAGCCACCCCAACCGTCGCATCGATATTGGGGGAGATTTGCTGGCTGTTTTCCATGACGCCATCGCATCGCTATTTCTTTATGGCGGATCTGGAATGGTTGGTCATGACCCCGGTGATGAAACAACAGTTCCGCATCTATCGTGACGAAAACGGCCGGCCAATGGGCCTGGTTCTGTGGGCCAAGCTGAATGCGGATGCCGAAGAAAGATTGCTTCAGGGATCCACCAGAATGCGCCCGCAGGATTGGACATCCGGGGATCGCCATTGGATCATTGATGTGGTCGATCTGACCGGGGGCCAACGCGCACAACAGATGATCGACGAAATGAAATCCACGGTCTTCAAAGAAACCCCCTTCAAATATCATCGCACCGACAGTTCTGGAAATCGGGTGGTTGTCGATACCAGCAAGGCCTGATTTCGGTATCTCTTCAAAATTGTTTTAAGCTTAAATATTTTTAGCTTGAAATAAATTTCTGCCTGCGTCACGCTCAGTTCCTAGCAATTTGTGTATGGGAGAGAACGTGATGCGTGTAGCTTGTCTTGGTGGCGGTCCGGCCGGTCTCTACTTCGCGATCTCAATGAAGGTGCGCAACCCCGATCATGAAATCGTGGTGATTGAGCGTAACCGACCCTATGACACATTCGGATGGGGCGTCGTCCTGTCGGATGAGACATTGGACAATCTTGCCCGAAATGATGCGGAAAGTGCGGCGGAAATCCGCGCCAATTTCTCCTATTGGGATGATGTCGCGGTTCACTATCGCGATACGGTGATCCGATCCGGTGGACACGGTTTCTGTGGCATTGGACGGCGCAAACTGTTGAACATCCTGCAGGACCGCGCAGCAGCCCTGGGCATCGAGGTTCAGTTTGAAACTGAAATCGACACCATTGACCCCTATCGCGATTATGATCTGGTGATTGCGTGCGACGGCATCAATTCAAAGACCCGCAAGACCTTTGAACATGTCTTTAAGCCCGATATTGATACCCGGGCCTGCAAGTTCATCTGGCTGGGCACCAAACAGAAATTTGATGGTGCATTTACCTTCATCTTTGAAGAGACGGAACATGGCTGGATCTGGGTCCATGCCTATCAGTTCGATTCCGAAACCGCGACCTTCATCGTGGAATGTTCTGAACAGACCTGGAAGAATTTCGGTTTCGATTCGATGACCACCGACGAGACCATCGCAACCTGCGAGAAGGTCTTTGAGAAATATCTGGGCGGTCACAGTTTGATGAGCAATGCGCGGCATCTGCGCGGCTCTGCCTGGCTGAATTTCAATCGGGTCCTGTGCGAAACCTGGTCCCATGAGAATATCGTCCTGATGGGCGATGCGGCGGCGACCGCCCATTTCTCCATCGGATCAGGGACCAAGCTGGCGCTGGAAAGCGCCATTGCCCTGGCAGATATGGTGCATTCCGAACCCAGCCTGAAAGACGCCTTCGCCCGGTATGAGGCCGACCGTCGCCTGGAAGTGCTGCGCCTGCAATCTGCGGCGCGCAATTCCACCGAATGGTTTGAGGAGGTAGAACGCTATCTGCATCTGGACCCGACGCAATTTGCCTATTCCCTGCTGACCCGGTCCCAGCGGATCAGCCATGAAAATCTGCGCGCCAGAGATGCCAAATGGCTGGCAGAAGCCGAAAAATGGTTTGAAAAATCCGCCACCGGGAAGGCTCCTGAATCAGCCCGTCCCCCTATGTTCGTGCCCTTCAAGCTGCGCGGCATGGAATTGATGAACCGCGTCGTTGTCTCCCCCATGGCACAATACAAGGCCGTCAACGGGGTGCCGACCGATTGGCATTTCACCCATTACACCAGTCGCGCCCTGGGCGGGGCCGGTCTGGTCTATACCGAAATGACCTGCGTGTCGCCGGAAGGGCGCATTACGCCCGGCTGTCCCGGTCTGTATTCCGACGAACAGGAGGCCGCCTGGAAACGGATCGTTGATTTCGTGCATCAGGAAAGCCCCGCCAGGATCGCCCTGCAATTGGGTCATTCCGGCCCCAAAGGATCGACCCAAGTCGGTTGGGAAGAAATGGACGCCCCGCTGAAAGATGGGAATTGGGAAATTCTGGCCCCCACCGCCCAGCCCTGGTCCGCGAAAAATCAAACGCCCAAGGCAATGACCCGCGCCGATATGGAGATGGTTCGTGACCAATTCGTCACCGCTGCCGAGCGCGGCAATCGTGCGGGCTTTGATTTGCTGGAACTGCATTTCGCCCATGGCTATCTGCTGTCGGCCTTCATCACCCCATTGACCAACCATCGCGAAGATGAGTATGGCGGCAGCCTGGAAAACCGCATGCGCTTCCCGCTGGAAATCTTCCATGCAGTGCGCAAGGTCTGGCCGGATGACAAGCCAATGTCCGTTCGAATTTCCGCCAATGATTGGGTCGAAGGCGAGGGGATTGGCCCGGATGACGCTGTTGCAATTGCCCATCTACTGAAAGAGGCAGGCGTTGACATCATTGATGTTTCCGCCGGACAGACTTCCAAGCGGGCACAGCCGGTTTATGGGCGGATGTTCCAGACACCGTTTTCCGATCGTATCCGTAACGAGGCCGGGATCGCCACCATGGCGGTCGGCAATATCTATGAGCCAGACCACCTGAATTCCATCCTGATGGCGGGGCGCGCAGACCTGTGCTGTCTGGCCAGACCGCATTTGGCGGATCCTTACTGGACCCTGCATGCAGCCGCCGATCTGGGCTATGACATGCAGGACTGGCCTGCCCCCTATCAGGCCGGTCGGGATCAGTTGACGCGCCTGGCCGCACGACAGGATGTGATGACCGGCAAAGTTTAGCGATAGAGGACAGAATGACAGACCTCAACGGACAGCATGCACTCATCACCGGCGGTGGAACGGGCGTCGGGGCCGCAATTGCGCGCTGTCTGTCAGAGGCTGGCGCAGCAATAACGGTCGCCGGGCGTCGCCTTGCGCCCTTGCAGGATCTCGCCAAACAATTGCCAAAGGCACAGGCGATACAATGCGATGTTACGGACGAGGGGTCTGTTGCAGCCCTCTTTGCGGCCGCTGCGGAGACCTTTGGGCCTGTAACAATCGCCGTCGCCAATGCTGGTGCGGCGAAAAGTGCCCCTGTCGGCAAAACCGATATGGCGCTGTGGCAATCCAGCCTGGCCGTTAATCTGACCGGGGCCTTTCTGACCGCCAGGGAAGCACTGGCTTCCATGCGAGACTCCAAACAGGGTCGCATCATTTTCATTGCCAGTACAGCGGGCCTGAAAGGCTATGCCTATGTCGCGCCCTATTGCGCCGCCAAACATGGCGTCATCGGCTTAACCAAGGCATTGGCCCTGGAAGTCGCCAAGGAAGGCATTACCGTCAATGCGATCTGTCCCGGCTTCACCGAAACGCCTTTGCTGCAGAATTCCATAAAAAACATCATGGAAAAAACCGGGCGCGACGAAGACGCAGCCCGGGCGAGCCTGTTGAAGACCAATCCGCAAGGCCGTTTCATCCAACCCGAAGAAGTTGCTGAAACAACGCTGTGGCTGTGTTCAGATCAGGCCCGCAGCATTACAGGCCAGGCCATTTCCGTGTCCGGGGGAGAAACCTGACCATGCACGACCCCGCAACCGCTGTGCATGCACAACAGTCAAAATCGCCACGACCGTCCGAGGCAGAATTGATGCGCAAGAAGCGGCTGCGCCTGTGGATCAATATGCTGCGCACCACACGGCATATCGAAAACACATTGCGGGAACGGTTTAAGTCGGAATTTGAAGCCACCCTGCCCCGGTTCGATGTGATGGCAGCGCTGTTCCGAAATCCTGACGGCATGACGATGACGCGACTTTCGGAAAGCCTGATGGTGTCCAATGGCAATGTAACCGGCATCGTGGAGCGGCTGGTAGAAGAAGGACTGGTCAATCGGTCCGCCCATGACACAGACCGGCGCACGGCGATTGTGATGCTGACCCCGGATGGTCAATCCACATTTTCTGATATGGCGGATGAGCATCATGCCTGGATCAATGAGCTTTTGGAACCGATCCCGCAGAACGAAATTGAACACCTGACGGAACTGCTGCAAGGCCTGCGCGATGCCCAGACGGTTGAACAGCAAAAAAGCCGCCAGGCCAAGCGCAAGAAAAAGGATCAATGACAATGACCGCCATGAAAGACCTGAAACCGAAACACTTCCTGTGGGAGATGCAGGGGGATGTCGCCATCATCCGCCTGAACCGGCCAGAGCGCAAAAACCCGCTGACCTTTGAAAGCTATGCAGAATTGCGCGACACGTTTCGCGACCTTGCCTATTGCGATGATGTGAAGGCTGTCGTGTTTGCCTCCAATGGGGGCAACTTTTCCTCTGGTGGCGATGTTCACGATATCATCGGACCACTGCTGGATCGTGACATGAAAGGATTACTGGAATTCACGCGCATGACCGGCGATCTGGTCAAGGCGATGAAGGCCTGTCCCCAGCCTGTGATCGCCGCTATTGATGGTATCTGTGTCGGGGCTGGTGCGATGGTTGCCCTGTTTTCCGACCTGCGCCTGGGAACCGATGCGTCAAAGACGGCCTTTCTCTTCACCCGTGTTGGATTGGCGGGATGCGATATGGGGGCCTGTGCCATGTTGCCCCGTGTCATCGGGCAGGGACGGGCCGCAGAATTGCTGTACACGGGTCGTTCCATGTCGGGGGAAGAAGGCCTGGCCTGGGGCTTCTTTAACCGTCTGGTTGACGCGGATGCGCTGGAAACCGATGCCATTGCCCTGGCGCAATCCATCGCGGCTGGTCCAAATTTTGGCCATATGATGACCAAGACCATGCTGAACCAGGAATGGTCAATGACCCTGGATCAAGCCATTGAGGCAGAGGCACAGGCACAGGCGATCTGTATGCAAACCCGCGACTTCCGCCGCGCCTATGATGCCTTCGTCGCGAAACAACGCCCCGACTTTAAGGGGGATTAAGCGATGATGCCTGGGAAAGCACATAAATCGAATGCCTCAGAAGAGTTATGCCATGCCTGATACAACATTCCTGGATTGGCCATTTTTCGAAGATAAACACCGCACCCTTGCCAAGGATCTTGATGCCTGGGCGGTGGCGGAATTGGGCCATGTCGATCATGGGGATGTTGATGCGGCCTGTCGGGATCTGGTTGCCCGATTGGGTAAGGCGGGGTGGTTGACCCACAGCGCGCCTGATCCGGATGCTCCCACACCGCTGGATGTGCGCAGCCTGTGCCTGATCCGGGAAATCCTGGCGCGGCATGATGGATTGGCGGATTTTGCCTTTGCCATGCAGGGACTGGGAACGGGGGCATTGTCCCTATTCGGCAGCCAGGAACAGCAACAGGAATGGTTGCCCCGCACGCGGGCGGGAACCGCGATTGCCGCCTTTGCCCTCAGCGAACCAAAATCCGGGTCTGACGTTGCCAATATCGACTTGCGCGCAGAGGAAACGGCTGACGGATATGTTCTGACGGGGGAGAAGACCTGGATTTCTAACGGTGGCATTGCTGATTTCTATGTCACCTTCGCCCGGACTGGTGAAGGTCCTGGCGCGAAGGGGTTGAGCGCCTTTCTTGTGCCAGGCGATACGCCCGGCCTGAAAATTGCGGAGCGACTGGATGTCATCGCGCCCCATCCCCTGGCCCGATTGCATTTTGAGGGCGCGACCATTCCAAAATCCGCCTTGATCGGGGAGAGGGGCAAGGGCTTTCGCATCGCCATGAGCGTGCTGGACATCTTCCGTTCCACCGTAGGCGCAGCGGCTTTAGGCTTTGCGCGCCGTGCCCTGGATGAAGGATTGTCTCGCGCGGCCACCCGCGACTTATTCGGGGCCCCGCTGGCGGATTTACAGATGGTTCAGGGGCACTTGGCTGAAATGGCATTGGATGTGGATGCCTCTGCCCTGCTGATCTATCGCGCCGCCTGGACCAAGGATTCAGGGGCCGCCCGGATCAGTCGAGAGGCCTCCATGGCGAAACTGTATGCCACCGAAGCCGCCCAGCGGGTCATTGATGCCGCGGTGCAACTGCATGGCGGGGATGGCGTGCGCAGCGGCACGATTGTGGAGCGGCTGTACCGTGAAATCCGCGCCTTGCGCATTTATGAAGGGGCAAGCGATGTCCAAAAGGTTGTCATCGCGCGGCACCTGCTTTCCGAAAGACAGTGATATTCTGACCGGCACGACGAAACGAGGGCACGCATCATGTTAGGACCATCCGCACACACCGATACCTTTACCCGGGATAATCTACCGCCAGCGGATCAATGGCCGGATTTGATCCTGGACCGCCCTGAATTCCAGTATCCGGAATACATCAATGTCGGTGTCGAACTAACAGATCGTATGGTACAACGCGGCTTTGGCGATAACACGGCCCTGATCGGCAATGGCAGACAGCGCACCTATAAAGAACTGACCGACTGGACCAATCGGCTGGCCCATGCGTTGGTTGAAGATTACGGGCTGGAACCTGGCAATCGCGTCTTGATCCGGTCTGGCAACAACCCGGCCATGGTTGCGATCTGGCTGGCAGTGACCAAGGCAGGGGGCGTTGCGGTCAACACCATGCCGATGCTGCGCGCCGTAGAACTGGCCAAGATTGTCGATAAGGCGGAAATCAAACTGGCCCTTACGGACAGCCGCATGGCGGATGAATTGGTCGCCTGTGCCAAGGACAATAAGTTCCTGCAGCAGGTGATCAATTTTGACGGTACCGCCAACCATGACAGCGAGCTGGACCGTATCGCATTGAACAAATCCGTGAAGTTCCAGGCTGTGAAGACCGGGCGGGATGATGTCGCGCTGTTGGGCTTCACCTCTGGCACGACCGGTTCGCCAAAAGCGACGATGCATTTTCACCGCGATATCCTGGCGATCGCCGATGGATACGCGGCAAATATCCTGAAGGTCACCCCGGAGGATGTGTTCGTCGGGTCCCCGCCCCTGGCCTTCACATTCGGCCTGGGCGGTTTGGCCGTGTTTCCCTTGCGTTTTGGGGCCACGGCGACCCTGCTGGAAACAGCCACGCCCCCAAATCTGATCGAAATCATCGAAACCCATAAGGCGACGATCTGTTTCACGGCCCCCACCGCCTATCGTGCGATGATGGCAGCCATGGACAAGGGGGCGGATTTATCCAGCCTGCGCATCGCAGTCTCTGCTGGGGAGACTTTGCCCGCTGCGACCTTCACTGCCTGGACGGAAAAAACCGGCGTTCCCATCCTGGATGGAATTGGCGCGACGGAGATGCTGCATATCTTTATCAGCAACGCCATGGGCACCGCGACCGCAGGATCGACTGGCACCGCGATTGCCGGATATGAAGCCAAGGTGGTGGATGATACCATGGTGGAAGTCCCCTGTGGTACGGTCGGCAAACTGGCGGTGCGGGGGCCAACGGGCTGTCGGTATCTGGCCGATGACAGGCAAAAGGAATATGTCCGGGACGGCTGGAACCTGACCGGTGATGCCTTTTATCAATCCGAAGACGGGAATTTCCATTTCGCCGCCCGGGCCGATGATATGATCGTATCATCGGGATATAATATTGCCGGACCAGAGGTCGAAGACGCGCTGTTGCGTCACGAAGCCGTGGCAGAATGCGGCGTGGTGGGCATACCCGATGAAGACCGTGGTCAGATCGTCAAGGCCTTCATCGTGTTAAAGCCTGGATATGAAGGCGACGCCCTGATGGTGAAAACCTTGCAGGATTTTGTGAAGGCAACCATTGCCCCCTATAAATATCCCAGGGCGATCCATTTCCTGGAGGCACTGCCCAAGACGCAGACCGGAAAGCTGCAACGCTTCCGGCTGCGCGATCAGGCTTGAACGTCAACGTCAGACTAATTTCTTCAGGCCCACCGATGGCTCCCAGAAATCATGGGTTTGGGAGAATTCGGTAACCTTTGCCAGGACCGTATCGAAACCGATGCGTTCAGCCCAGAACATCGGCCCGCCCAACTGGCGTGGGAAGCCATAGCCGTTGCAGAAGACGACATCCACATCGCTGGCCCGCTGTGCAATGCCCTCATGCAGCAAGGCACAGGATTCATTGACCAGGGCATACAGGCAGCGTTCGACAATTTCCTGATCGGTGATCTCGCGGCGGGTGATGCCGGATTCCTTGGCCGTATCTTCCGCCAGGGCCTCGACATTCGGGTCCGGGACTGGTTTGCGGTTTCCTGCCTCATACAAATAAAAGCCACGCCCGGTTTTCTGACCGAAACGACCCATTTCACATAAGCGATCCGGCAGGGTGCAATAGCGTTTATTGGGATCGCGCAAATGGGCTGTCGCCTTGCGCTGTGCCCAGGCGATATCCAGCCCGGCCAGATCCATCACGGCAAAGGGGCCCAAGGCCATGCCGAAATTGGTCAGGGCCCGGTCAACCTGCATCGGACTGGCCCCTTCCTCCATCAGGAAGATCGCTTCCCGGCGATAGACATTGTAAATGCGGTTGCCAATGAATCCATCACAAACGCCCGCCACAACCGGTGTTTTGCCAAGCTTCTTGCCCACTGCAAGCGCGGTGGTCAGGGCTTCTGGCGATGCCTTCTCGGCCCGCACGATTTCCAGCAATTTCATGATATTCGCCGGGCTGAAGAAATGCATACCCAGAACATCAGAAACACGATCCCCCGCCGCGGTCGCAATCTCATTCACATCGATGTAAGACGTGTTGGTTGCCAGGATCGTCCCAGGCTTGGTAACGCGGGCCAAGGTGGCGAAGATTTCCCGCTTCACGGCCAGATCTTCAAACACAGCCTCGATCACCAGATCGGCCGCCGCCAATTCTTCAATATCCGTTACCGGTTTCAGGGCGGCCAGTCGGGCATCCCTTTGGGCTTCTTTCAGGCGACCTTTGGCGACTTGATCCTGATAGTTCTTGTCGATGCGCGCACAGCCTGCATCCAGGGCTTGTTGTGCCCGCTCCAACAGCATGACCTGATAGCCCGCATCCAACAGGGCAATTGCAATGCCACCGCCCATCGTTCCGGCCCCGATGACCGCAACGGTTTTGACCGTCCGCGATGGGGTTTTCGGGTCAATATCGGCAATCTTGGTCGCAGCGCGTTCTGCAAAGAACATATGGCGCAACGCGGCTGCTTCCTCGGAGGCGACGCAGGCCTGGAAAATTTCCCGCTCCTTTTTGGAGCCTTCAGGGAAGGGGAGCAGGGAAGCCTCGACACAATCCAGACAAGCCAGGGGGGCACGCATGCCTTTCGCGCGTTTCGCTGTCTGCTCGCGCAATGTCTCAAAGAACCCGGCAGGGGGTGCTTCCACTGGACGGGCAGAAACCGGGATCGGCGCACCCGCCTGTGCCATTTCGTCTGCAAAGGACAGGGCAGCGGGCAGGATTTCCCCGGACACGACACGATCCACAATGCCCAACTCCAGGGCCTTTTTCGCACCGACCGGCTTACCGGAAATGATCATATCCGCTGCGGCGGCTATGCCAGCCAAACGCGGCAGGCGCTGTGTGCCGCCGGCCCCTGGGGGAATACCCAGATTGACCTCTGGCTGTCCGACCATACCGCCCTCGCCTAGAATGCGATAATGACAGGACATCGCAATCTCAAGCCCACCGCCCAGCGTATGGGCCTGCAAGGCGGCGATGGTTGGTTTGGGGCAGGCATCCAGGGCGGCAATCAGGGTGTGCAGGGTGGGCTCCCCCTCTGGCCAGGGCTTACCGAACATGGCGATATCCGCGCCACCAATCAGGCCACGACCGCCGCCCATCAGCACAATTGCCGCCACCGTATCGTCCGCTTCCGCTGCCCGCAAATGCCCGATCAGGCCGCCGGGTACACCCGGGCTCATCGCATTCACCGGGGGGTTTTCGATTACGATCACGGCAATACGACCGTGCTGTTCCAGACGGGTAAGGTCAGACATAAACTCACTTTCTTTTATGATAAATTTTCAAGCGCCACCCTAGCGGCCCTGAATGCTAAATTCAAACAGCCTCAATTGGTGTTCGGGTGATTTTGTCGGTGTTGCGACCCTCAATCCTCAGCAAACGGGTCGGCCCCCGGCGCAGGGGCGCATGAACTGCCCCTGTGGGATAAATATGGGCATCGCCCGGCACCATATTATAGCGACGGACCAGTTCAACCTTGGCCGGGCTGTCATCGGTTGCGGGGCGCAGAATACGCCAATCGGTCATCTCTGTTTCCCCTTCTGCCTGACCATAAATCGCCCAGGTTGGCCCGTGGTCATGGGGGTCACCAGATTTTTCCCCCTCATACACATGGGCGCAAATACAGAATCCAAGGTCAGAGTCCTCGTACAGGACTTGTCGTTCGGGATCCTTCGGGCGGTTCAGGATTGTCTGTTCCAGGAAGGTGGGGTCTGCCAGAGCCCGCTTCACATGGTCGCACACAGAAACTAGGGTCTTTTCCGATTCACCCTCCTTTAGTGTCGCGCGACAATCTTCAATCAGGGTGTCTAAGGTATAGGTCATTATCCACATCTCCCCTATCACGAAGCTTTCTCCATAAACCCCAGTTTCAAGGGGCTTTTGAGATTGTTTCCATGATTTTCCAATTCGGTTCAATTCAAGACTATCGTGTTGGAACCCCGTGAACCAGCGCTGGATATGTCGCAGGCGCACTTTTATACTACTGCCAAATTTCTGCCCCATTCAGAGCGCTACACTGTAACTGTCAGATTACATTTACACTGGACGCTATGGGGTGTCGGATTATATGACCAATCATCAACAATCATATGTGCCCCGATTTACAGGGCACAAAATTTAGGTGGGAGTGATACGGTATGAGCACGATCCGCAAGATCGGTTTCGCATTTGGAGCATCCGTTCTGCTTCTCAGCAGCCAGGCACTGGCCGAAGGGGATGCCGCCAAGGGTGAGAAAGTATTCAAGAAATGCATGGCCTGTCATTCAGTTGAAGAAGGCACAAACAAGGTCGGACCTTCCCTGTATGGAATCGTTGGTCGGCCTGCCAGCCAAATTGAAGATTACCGGTATTCCAAGATCAACCATGCCGCAGAAGAAGCCGGTCTGGTGTGGACGGAAGAAAACATCTTCAACTATCTGGAAGACCCCCAGGCTTTCCTTGAAGGCTATTTGAAAGATCAGGGCAAAGATGCGCCTGGTCGCACCAAAATGGCCTTTAAGCTGAAGAAAGAAGATGAACGCATGGACGTTATTGCCTATCTGAAAGCCGCCGCACAATAAGGCGTCTGGATAGTCGAAAATAGTGCAGAACCATGAACCGATCGGGCGCTGTCCGATCGGTTCATTTCTGTTGAACTGGTGCAGGCGATCACCTTCAGATGCAATGTGTCAATTTTAGTTTACGTAAATCTTACTTTACATTTTAACGACAACACCGTTTAATGCCTGAACCATGGCGGTGTCTGAAAGTCTGTCATAACGACTGAAACCCCGTCTCAAAGGTCCGGAACTGTTCGATAATGGTCTATTGCGACTGTATCGATGGGATCACGGAGCGATAAAATCCGGTACGACCGGACAGGCAATGCGGGGATGGACAAAGCAATGAACATGCAGCGCGGAAAGCCAGGACGAACAGCGGCGCAGAGTGGTCAGATTGGTCCCCCGGTCGGATTGAAATCAACGCTTCTGGATGGCATTGCGACCCCCTATGATCTGCGGCTGCATGACCGCAAACATCTGTCTGAAATCTGTGACGCCCTACGCCAGGACGTGATCGATATTGTTTCAGAAACCGGGGGGCATCTGGGGGCGGGCCTGGGCGTTGTGGAATTAACCGTCGCCCTGCATTTCACACTGGATACGCCTCAGGATAAGATTATTTGGGATGTCAGCCACCAATGTTATCCCCATAAAATTCTGACGGGTCGTCGCGACGCCATGCGTACAATACGCAAGGGGGGCGGTCTGTCCGGTTTCACAAATCGCAAAGAAAGTGTCTTTGACCCGTTTGGCGCGGCGCACAGTTCCACTGCGATATCCGCAGGCCTGGGATTCGCCACGGCACGGGATTTCAAGGGACATAACAATCACATAGTGGCTGTTGTTGGCGACGGCGCAATCACCGGTGGGATGGCCTATGAGGGGCTGAATAATGCCGGTGCCCAGAGACGCCGCCTGATCACCATCCTGAACGACAACAATATGTCGATTGCCCCACCCGCAGGCGCGCTGCAGCATTTTCTGACCCATCTGCGAAACCATATGCCGGACAAGGCGGCCCGCGATGCCGCCCTTAAGGTCACGCAACTGCCCTCTTTTGCCCCATCCGCAACATTGTTTGACGATCTGGGCGTCCACTATGCCGGGCCCTTTGATGGTCATGATGTGGATGAAATGGTCCTGGTTCTGGAACAGGCAAAGGCCTGGACCGATGGTCCCGTGCTGTTGCATGTGATCACGGAGAAAGGCAAAGGCTATGGCCCGGCCATGAAATCGGGCTGTAAGTATCACGGGGTATCAAAATTCGATATCGCCAGCGGCGCGCAGGAAAAAGCACAACCAAAAGCGCCAAGCTATACAAATGTTTTTGCCAAGGCCTTGATCGAAGAAGCGAAAGCAGATGATCGGATATGTGCCATTTCTGCAGCCATGCCGTCGGGCACGGGCCTGGATAAATTCGGCAAGGTCTTCCCGGATCGCACCTTTGATGCCGGAATCGCGGAACAGCATGCGGTGACATTCTGTGGCGGCCTGGCCTGTGAGGGGATGAAGCCTTTTGCGGCGATCTATTCGACATTCCTGCAGCGCGGCTATGACCAGATAGTTCACGACATCGCGATCCAACGGCTGCCCGTGCGGTTTGCCATTGATCGCGCAGGCATGGTCGGGGCGGACGGTGTCACGCATCAGGGGTCTTATGACATATCCTATCTGGGGTGTTTGCCGGGCTTTGTACTGATGGCCCCCTCAGACGAGGTGGAACTGATGCATATGGTGGCCACCGCCGCACAGATTGATGACCGCCCCTCTGCCTTCCGATATCCGCGTGGCGACGGTGTCGGCCTGGCCCTGCCGGATCGGGGAGAGGTCCTGCCCATCGGGCGCGGTCGGATCCTGACAGAAGGCAGCGCGATTGCCCTGCTATCCTATGGCACCCGTCTGCAAGACGCCCTGGCGGCGGGAGAAATGCTCAATGGCCTTGGATTTCCCACCACGGTCGCGGATGCACGATTTGCAAAACCCATTGATGATGATCTTGTCGCGCGCCTGTTTGCCAATCATGCCGCCGTTGTGACCATCGAAGAAGGGTCATCCGGGGGGTTCGCCAGCCTGGTATTGGACAGCATTGCCCGTCAGCGGTTATCCGTGAACATGCGCAACTTCGCACCGCTGTATATGCCGGACTTCTTTGTCGACCATGACAGCCAGACAAACCAGATCGCCCGGGCGCAACTGGATGCGAAAAGCATTGTAACGCGCGCTATTGAGGCCCTGCGGCCGGTGGATCGTCGCGCACGGCTTGCCCGCGTTGACGCCCTAGACTGACCCAAAGAGCCGCGACAGATCAACACGATTCACAGCAAAAAAGGACCGGGAAATACATCACGGTCCTTTTTTTGTCGTCATCGACCCGAGATTTTTAGCTGGCCATCCGAATTTCTGAGGCAACATCAATCAGACGGATGATTTCACGGCGCATCGCATCATCAGGAATTTGATGCAGTTTCGTTGCCGTCGCAATTGCCTTGCGGGACAGCTTCGCGTTGCTGGGCGCATCATCGGTATGGGTTTCATCGACGCCGTCGAAAAAATATTCAACCGGAACGGTCAATGCCTGAGCGGTTTGCAGCAAACGGCTGGCCCCAACGCGATTGGTGCCCTTCTCATATTTCTGAACCTGCTGAAAGCTGACACCCAACCGGTCACCCAAATCTGTTTGGGACATCCCTTTGGCAACACGGGCTTCACGTACACGACGGCCAACAAAAACATCCGTAGGATGTGGCATAGTAATCTCCTGATTTATTGATGAGAAGAGCCACTGATCACAACTGGGTCCATGCATGGCAAAACCATACAGCAACACACAGGATCGAATAACGATCATTATAAGTGGCGATGTTGAAGCCGATACATGTTCGGCGCTGCCAGAAAGTATAGAGCCTTTGGACAGTCATTCGTTTCAAGACAACGATATGAAAACGAACAACCCGGCCCCGTATACACGGCAGAAGTGCATTCAACATACCGTTATTCGGGAATTCTGCAATAAAAATCGCACCACTTATTCAAAAAAAATCAATCCACCTATGATTGACCCGCCAAAGCCCAAAAACACAGCCTGATTTCGCGGATTTAGGCCAAATTATAGACCCATTTAAATTTGATCATTGTTCCCCTACACTGCAATGCAGTATAACCCGCACGCATATAAAATTTGCCGGGGGGACGCCTGGGCCTTTTTCTGACCCAAATGGGTTGAAAAGCGTGATTGCCCGCCTCCCACCCGTTTCTTTCTTTCAAGGGAGAGTTCATCACCATGACAATGACCGGCCACGACAGCCTGAAAACGCGCCGCACCCTTACCGTCGGCAAGAAGAAATACGATTATTACGCGCTGGATGCGGCAAAGGATCAAATCGGAGATGTCAGCACGCTGCCTTTTTCACTGAAGGTTCTGCTGGAAAACCTGCTGCGATTTGAAGATGCGCACAGCGTGACCGTGGACGACATCAAGGCGATGGCCGCGTGGTTGAAGACAAAATCCTCGGACCGTGAAATCGCCTATCGCCCCGCGCGCGTGCTGATGCAGGATTTCACCGGTGTGCCCGCCGTCGTTGATTTGGCCGCGATGCGGGACGCAATGGTGAAAATGGGCGGTGACCCGCAAAAGATTAATCCCCTATCGCCCTGTGATCTGGTGATCGACCATTCCGTTATGGTGGATTATTTCGGCGGTCCGGATGCTTTTAAGAAGAATGTGGATCTGGAGTTTGAGCGCAATGGGGAACGCTATGAGTTCCTGCGCTGGGGCCAGACCGCATTTGACAATTTCCGCGTCGTGCCCCCCGGCACCGGCATTTGCCACCAGGTGAATGTGGAATATCTGGCCCGTGGCGTCTGGTCTTCAACAGAGAAAACCGGCAGCGCCGAAATTGCCTATCCCGATACATTGGTTGGCACCGACAGCCATACGACCATGGTCAATGGCCTGGGAGTGCTGGGCTGGGGTGGTGGCGGGATTGAGGCCGAAGCCGCGATGCTGGGACAGCCTGTTACGATGCTGATCCCGGAAGTTGTCGGCTTCAAGCTGACGGGCCGCCTGAAAGAAGGCATGACCGCAACCGACCTGGTTCTGACCGTCACCCAGATGCTGCGCAAAAAGGGCGTGGTTGGGAAATTCGTTGAATTCTATGGCGACGGGCTGGACAGCCTGACCCTGGCCGACCGCGCGACCATCGCCAATATGGCCCCTGAATATGGCGCGACCTGTGGGATTTTCCCGATTGACGCTGAAACCATCCGCTATCTGACCTTTACCGGCCGCGACGCCGATGAAATTGCCCTGACCGAAGCCTATGCGCGCGCCCAGGGCATGTGGCGGGAAGCAGGCTCTGTCGAGCCGGTCTTTACCGAATCCTTGTCGCTGGACCTGGATGTCGTTGAGCCGTCGCTTGCCGGACCAAAACGTCCGCAGGATCGCGTCGCCCTGTCCAATATGCCAGAGAATATTAAGGGCGTCTTTAAAGAGCGCGGCCATTCCGACAATGCGACCGCCGTCGCAGGGGAAGACTATAAACTGCAAGACGGGTCCGTTGTGATTGCCGCGATCACATCCTGCACCAATACGTCAACCCCTGCCGTGCTGGTCGCCGCCGGTCTGGTCGCCCGCAAGGCCCGCCAAAAGGGCCTGTCGGTCAAGCCATGGGTCAAGACCTCCCTGGCACCTGGATCCCAGGTCGTGACCGACTATCTGGAAAAAGCAGGATTGCAAGCCGATCTGGACGCGCTGGGCTTTGATCTGGTGGGCTATGGCTGCACGACCTGCATTGGGAATTCCGGTCCTCTGCCAGAAGCGATTTCAGACGCGATTGATGAGGGGGACCTGGTCACCGCCGCTGTCTTGTCTGGTAACCGCAATTTCGAAGGCCGTGTCAGCCCGCAAACCCGCGCCAACTATCTGGCATCCCCGCCCCTGGTTGTTGCCTATGCGCTGGCTGGGAATGTGAAAATCAATGTCGCCAGCGATCCCCTGGGAGAAGACAGTGATGGCAATCTGGTTTATCTGAAAGATATCTGGCCGACCAATCACGAAATCCTGGAAACCGTTCAGCAATGCCTGACCCCGGCCATGTTCCAAAGCCGCTATGGCAATGTCTTCCAAGGCACGCCGCAATGGCAGGCCATCGACGTCACAGGCGGCGAAACCTATGAATGGAATGATGGGTCAACCTATGTTCAGCACCCGCCCTATTTTGAAGATATGGCCCCTGAACCGTCTGATCCGGTTGAAATCAAGGGCGCACGCCCCTTGTTGATCCTGGGTGATTCCGTGACAACGGACCACATCTCACCAGCAGGCTCTTTCAAACCCGATACGCCCGCAGGCCAGTATCTGACCGAACGTCAGGTTCGCCCGAAGGACTTTAACTCCTATGGCTCTCGCCGGGGCAATCATGAAGTGATGATGCGTGGCACCTTCGCCAATATCCGCATTCGCAATGCCATGGTTGACGGCGTTGAAGGGGGCTTCACCCGTTTCATGCCGTCTGGTGAGCAGATGTCGGTTTATGATGCGGCGATGAAATACAAGGAAGACGGCACCCCATTGGTTATTTTCGGGGGCAAGGAATACGGCACCGGGTCATCGCGCGACTGGGCGGCAAAGGGCACCAATCTGTTGGGTGTTAAGGCCGTTATCGTGGAAAGTTTTGAACGTATCCACCGGTCCAATCTGGTTGGCATGGGCGTTCTTCCGTTACAGTTCAAGGAAGGCACCAATTGGCAGTCTTTGAAGCTGGATGGATCTGAAACCTTCGATTTGATCGATATCGACGCCAATCTGAAGCCCCGCCAGGATGTTACCCTGGTTATCCACCGCAAGGATGGTGCCAGCGAGAAAGTCGCCCTGACCTGCCGCATCGATACAGCGGGAGAGATCGACTACTATCGCCATGGCGGTGTGTTGCAATATGTACTGCGCAACCTGATTGCGGAGAGCAAGTCGGCTTAACATTGAATTGAGTGGAATCGTAAAGCAGGGGTGGGCCAATTGGCCCGCCCCTTTCCTTTTCAAATCTCAATTCGAAGGCGGTGCCTCAATCCCTTGGGATATTGGGGCCCTTACTGAACGATAAGCCAATCAAAATAGCCTTCTTCACCCATCGCGATGCAGACTTCTACGACGTCTGGATCCAGCAGGCGGCCTTTTTCTTCTCTGATGATATCCAGCGCAATCCTCAATCCACGACCCGGTCGATAGGGCCGATGAGAGGTGATGGATTCCAAGGTATCGGCAACCGCAACAATGCGCGATTCCAATGAAATTTCTGTCCCCACCAGACCATCCGGGTATCCGGTCCCATCCCAGCGCTCGTGATGATGCAGAATAATATCCTGAATAACAGGCGAAAGAATGGCGCTGGCGACAATATCGCTGCCCATGGCGCTGTGGGTCTTGATCAGGTCATATTCCTGCGGCGTCAACGCACCTGGCTTGCTGAGGATGTCTGAGGGAATATCCAATTTCCCAATATCATGGATACGTGCACCCAATTCCAGATTCTTCAGCTGGATCCCTCGCATGCCCATCTGGCGGCCAATGGAGACGGCCAGTTTGGCAACGCGGTCCTGGTGATCCGATGTATAAGGGTCCCGATGCGCCTGTGCCCTGGCCAAGACGGTCACGATCTCAATTTCCGCGCTGCGCAAATGCGCCTGCATCCGCGCTTCATTTTCTGCGCTATCCGGGCCATTGCTTCTTTTGCTGACGGATCCGATTACGCAATCGATGCCGCCATCCTTTGTCTGTTCCAACCGTAACGACATGTCGCCAGAAAAATGCGATCCGTTCGCACAGACAAAGTCACAGGTTACATGATAGGGTTCCCCCGTATCCCCATGCAGAATGTGATGGAGCGGATTGTCCGTTTCCCGCATCTGGGGTGGCAATACCGTATCCAGAGATCG
This sequence comes from Rhodospirillaceae bacterium, assembly GCA_002709955.1. Lineage (GTDB taxonomy): Bacteria > Pseudomonadota > Alphaproteobacteria > UBA8366 > Aestuariispiraceae > Pacificispira. Next base: position 108,781 of record PAQY01000017.1, on the reverse strand, counting down.
CGTCAGCAAATCATCTGTGGCGTAGCCCAGCATATCGGCAAAACAGGAATTCACCTTCAAAAAATGACCCTTTATGTCCAGATAGAACAATCCGACTGTCGCCGCTTCAAGGGTCAGGCTTAACCTGTTGGCGGTGTTGTTCAGCGCCTCTGTTTCATGCCGTGCAGCGTAATTCTGGCCAATCCGTTTAGCGATTTCCGACAATAATGTCTGTTCTGTCGGCGTAAAACTGGGCACTGTCTTGTTAAGGGAGGGTTCTGAATAAAAAACATCGACATGTCCCACACTGTCTTCACCACAGTGAATGTCAGAAGACATCATCCAGGGCGAAGATTTAAAATGAGGGGACAGATAGGTGACGCCGCCGAAATCAAGGCGAATGCTGACATGCTTGGGATGGCGCAAGCCCTTTGGAATCACGGCAACGATTTCAGCCATGATTTCAGGGAATGGCCGGTTACAGTCATTTAAGAATTCAGTTATCTGATAAAGGCACTGAAGAACTTTCGCCTGCTTCAATATCGCTTTTGTGGCCGGGCTGTTTTGTCTACCGTCCGTATGAAGGGCAACATCAACCATTCGGACCAGACTGGCACTGATTTTCCTGGGCTTTTCTGCAACCTGCGTCATGATGATACCTGTACAATAATAAGCGTAAATTTTCCAAATGGACGATTGAAGTCTGTCATATAGAAGTTAATAAGACGCTAATGATTATCCCTCCCCGCCGCGCGGGTGAGTTCCTTTATAACGCTGGGAAATACCATGCAAATTCTGACCGTCCATCACCTGACCAGTTACCGATATGATCGACCGGTCCGGTTTGGGGAACATGCCCTGACCATGCGGCCCCGCGACAGCCACGACCTGCGCATGATAGAGGCCTCTTTGTCCGTCTATCCGGCATCAGAATTTCGCTGGACCCATGATGTCTTTGGAAATTCCATCGCGCGCGTGAATTTTCTTGAGGAAGCCGATCATCTGGATATCGAAAGCACCATTAAAATAGAACATTACGGACTGTCCTATCCTGATTTTTCCACCCTTGATTCCTTCGCAACGACCCTGCCTTTCCCGTATAATAATGACGAGATCGCAGATCTGGGGCGCTGTACGGAACGCCACTATCCAGACCCGGATCACAAGCTGACAGAATGGGCACGGCAATTTCTGGTCAACAGCACGGACCCAACCAGCGCGCCCAATACGGCAGAGACGCTGTTGGCCATGAATCAGGCGATCAGCAACACATTCACCTATGAAACCCGCGATGCCCATGGCACCCAGACACCCATGGAGACGATGGACCGTGGCACCGGCACCTGTCGCGATTTTGCCCTCTTCTTTATGGAGGCCGTGCGGTCCATTGGACTGGGCGCGCGTTTCGTGTCGGGGTATCTGTATGATCCCGCTATGGATGCCGCCTTCAAGGATCCAAATCTGCCGGAAGGGGCCCATCTGCGTGGTGCCGGGGCAACCCATGCCTGGGTACAGGTATATCTGCCGGGTGCAGGCTGGGTCGAATATGATCCAACCAATGGCATCGCGGGGGGGGCAAATCTGATCCGTGTGGCGGTAACCCGCGATCCGTCCCAGGCCTTGCCCGTCACAGGGTCGTTTTATGGCCCCGCGGAGGCATTTCAGTCCCTGTCGATTTCCGTCCAGGTTACATCAGGCTGACCCATTCCGATGCGCGCGATCAACCAACAGTCACCCAGATGTGATTCGAGCGGATTGCCGTTCCGGCCTATCGTCCAGCCATGACACATGATCGACGCCATTTTCTGAAACACACTCTGGCTGCCCTATCCCTCGTAACGGCGGGCAGCATGGCAGGGTTCAGCACCACCACTGACGCGGCAGACGCGCGCCCCTTGGTCGTGGTTGAGTTATTTACCAGCCAGGGATGCAGTTCCTGCCCCCCGGCAGAAGCCTTTCTGAATGACCTGACCGAACGCGATGACGTTCTGGCCCTGGAATTTCATGTCGATTACTGGGACTATATCGGCTGGAAGGACCCGTTTGCGGACCCGGTCTTCACGGCGCGGCAGCGGCATTACAACACCTTATTGGGATCGGCCTATAACTATACACCGCAAATGGTGATCGATGGCACCGCCCACGAGGTTGGATCGCGCCGCAGCGCCGTAGAAGCCAGAATAGAAGCCGCTGCCATGAAGCGGCAGATGCGGGAAATGGGGTCAAACCCGCCGCAGATAACCGTAACCCCCACAGCCGGGGGCGGCGTACAGATAACGCTGGATGGCATGCCACAAGAGACGGGTTCCTATGACGTGCTGTTGATTGGATTTGATGCCCCCCATGAAACCGAAGTGTTGCGCGGTGAAAATTCCGGCAAAAATCTGGTAAATGCCCGCGTGGTTCGATCCATTGAAACCGTGTCTTCCAACTGGCAGGGGGGTCCGGCAAGCCTGACCCTGACGCCAGATCAGATGAAGGGGACGGGCGGGTGTGCGATCCTTGTGCAAAGCGCCAGGACAGGCACAATCGCGGCGGCAAGCAAGCTGACTTACTAATCGGAATGCCCCGGCCCTTTTGGGCGAACGCGGTCCCCGGTCGGAATTTCTTCCGCCCCCAAGGCATCGGCCAGGCGCGTTGTCGCACTGCCGGGCGACAGGGGCTTAGGCTGTGACGCGGCGGGGCGCCAACCATGCAGGAAAATTACATCAAATCGCGCCGTGATGCGCCCGTCCGGTCCCCCGAACCGCGCGGCATACAGCTCTGCAGCGCGCATAAAGACACTGCGGCGTGTGCCATGTTTCAGACGCTCAAGGACGGCATTCGCCTCTCCCATTGCACGCAGATCCGCCATTAGGTGAAATGGATCGGTATAGCTGACGTCAATCCGGTCCATATCCGCAACCGGCAGGGCAAAGCCCGCCCGCTGCAAGAGACCCGCCGCATCCCGCAGGTCCACCATAGGGGATATACGGGGCGAGACACCGCCCATTTCTGCCAGTTCCGCCTCCATCAGGCATTGCCGCAATTCGGTCAAGGTTTCCCCCCCGAAAATCACCCCCTGAAACAAGCCATCTGGCTTTAGCGCCCGATTGATCTGAACCAGGGAGCCTGGAAGATCATTCACCCAATGCAGCGCCAGACAGGATGTGATCAGATCAAAAGTCTCCTCCTTCAGGGGCAGAAGATCCTCGTCCGCCACGAAACTGGGATATCCCCGCACAGCCGCCTGTTTGGCATAGACCGGGGAGCGGTCACACAGCATCATCTGACCGACCCTGCCACTGTCGCGCAGCGTGTCGGCAAGCAGGCCATCGCGCGCGCCGATATCCAGGGCAAACTCAAAGGTCCGCGCAACATCGGCCAGGCGCTCAACCAGACGATCCGCGACCTCACGGAACAGGAAATCATGATCCCCCGCCCGCGATGCCGTGCGGTTCCGTCGATGACGCAAAACCGCGCGATCAAATACTATCTGGGAGTCACCGGACACGGTCTCTCGCTTTCTCATTCCGCTGATGGATCAAAGTCTTTCCCTAACCTGCCACATGCTTTTACAGTGGCAATACCGCATTCAAGATAGAGGGTTCCCGGTGCCAGTCAAAACCATCGATGCACACAGTCTTCACGCCGCCCTGTGCAGCGGGCAGGAAATTGCCCTGATCGATCCCAGAGAGCAAGGCAGCTTTGGGGCCCGTCATATCCTGCGTGCGGTCAATATGCCCCGCAGCCGGTTTGAACTGCTCTATCGCCGCATGATCCCCCGCCAGTCTGTTCCAATCGTTTTATGCGACGCGGGTGACGGATTGGTCGCAGGGATCGCCGATATGCTCGCCTTTGCGGGATGGACGGATATTACCATTCTGGATGGCGGTGTGGATGCCTGGGAAGCAGCGGGTTTTCCCCTGTTTTCCGGCGTCAATGTCCCGTCAAAGGGGTTCGGGGAGTATATTGAGGCCAAATTTGGTACACCGCATATTTCCGCTGAGACCCTGAACCAGATGCAGCATTCTGGGGAAGACCTGGTCATTCTGGACAGCCGCCCCTTCACCGAATTCAATTCCTTATCCATACCGGGCGGAATTGATGCGCCCGGCGCAGAACTGGTGCATCGTGTCAAAGCCGTCGCCCCCAATCCAAAGACCACCATTGTTGTAAACTGTGCCGGGCGGACACGATCCATCATAGGGGCGCAATCCCTGATCAATGCCGGGGTTCCCAATCCGGTTGTGGCTTTGGAGAATGGCACAATGGGATGGATGCTGGCCGGGCTGGACTGTGCCCGTGGCAACACGAATCTGGCCCCGGAGCCGAACCAGGCCGCCAATGACTGGGCGCGGTCCGCTGCGCACAAAGTCGCCGCACATTTTGGCGTGGAACAGCTGGACTGGGATACGATCAATGCATGGCGCACTGAGACCAATCGCACGACCTATCTGTTGGATGTACGCACCATAGAGGAATTTCAGGCCGGGCATATACCCGGGTCCCATCATGCGCCGGGGGGGCAATTAGTCCAGGCAACCGACGAGTATGTAGGCATTCTGAACAGCCGCCTTGTGCTGATTGACGACACCGAAACACGTGCCCTTATGACGGCGGCGTGGCTGCGCCAGATGGGTTGGCGGGATGTCGCCGTTTTGAAGGACGGGATTGGGTCACGCGGAACGCAAACAGGACCTGTCGAAGAACCGGTATTCGAATTGTGCCTGATGCCGGTTTCTCAGATATCGGCACCGGATGCGATGAAACTGACCGATGTTGTGATGATCGATTTTTCATCCAGCCTGAGCCACCGCAAGGGGCATCCACAGGGGGCCCGGTTTGCCATTCGCGCCAGAGCCATGGCGGATTTGAAATCCGTATTATGCAGCCGGTTGCTGGTATTCACCGCCCGGGATCCCCGCATCGCTACCCTGGCGGCGCAGGATATGATGCGCGCAGGGGTCCACCGCGTCCGGGTCCTGACCGGGGGCACAATCGCCTGGGAACAGGCTGATGGTCCAATGGAATCCGGGATCAAGGATGCTTTTTCAGCGGAAGATGATGTCTTCCACAAACCCTATGACATCACTTTGGATAAGGCGGCCATGCAGCGCTACATCGATTGGGAAGTCGCCCTGGTCCCCCAGATACAGCGGGAAGGTACATTGACCTTCCCCGATTATCCAGTCCTTTCCGGCGCGAAGACCACGGGCCATGATGCGCCTTGACCCCCTGCCCAGCATCGCAACCACCCTGCCTGCGCAGCTACTGACGGTCGCCTTGAATTTCGTGTTGCCGCCCAGATGCGCCAGCTGTGGTGTTCAAACGGGTTCTACAGGCGGGCTGTGCACCAAATGCTGGATCCAGGCGCGCTTTATCGCCGCGCCGCAATGCAGCCAATGCGGCTATCCCTTCGAATTGGATTTCGGGGAGGGCGTTCGCTGTGGCCCGTGCCTGTCGCGCCCGCCCTATTTCGACCGGGCCCGCGCTGCGGTCGCCTATGATGACCGCATTGGCCATATCGTTATCGCCTTCAAGCATGGGGACCGGGCCGATCTTGCGCCTGGACTGGCTGCGTGGATGCGCCGGGCGGGTGGCGAATTGTTGCAGGATGCAGATCTGGTCGCGCCCGTGCCATTGCATCGCCGTCGGCTGTTTTCGCGGCGCTATAATCAATCCAGCTTATTGGGGCAGCCTTTGGCGCGTGCGGCGGGCATTCCGTTTATTGGCGATCTGGTGATCCGCCAGCGGGAAACGGACTCTCAAGGCCATCTGTCCCCCGCCGCCCGGCGTCGTAATGTTGAGGGTGCTTTTCACGTCGCGGCCCATCATAAGGACATGCTGAAAGATAAACGGGTTCTGTTGATCGATGATGTCCTGACCACCGGGGCCACAGTGAATGCCATCGCCAGGCGGTTGAAACGGGAGGGGGCGCGCGCCGTGGATGTCCTGACAGTAACGCGGGTCGTTCGGGAAACCAATGTTTCCTGACTGTACGCGTACGGATACCACAACCCGATCCGTATAGAGCATCATGCGTTCGCATGAGCTCACACATGACACTCTAACCACTTGTTTCCTTAGCAAATGCGTCGTCGCAAACGATTCCGTTTGCTCGGGATTTGCTCTACTGATTTTTCTCTGCATGACGGGCGTTCTGGAATGCCGCCATATGAAACGCCGCCTGGCCGGGCGCGTACAAATCATCCCCTGCAATTGGACAGGCCCGTCGGGCCCGGCAGCCCTTGTCCAGACAGTCTACCCCTTCTGGCGTATCCAGATGCGCCGCACAACGGGCAACATCATAGCCGCTGGTCGAAAATGCCCCGACAGGGCATGTCGTCAGGCAGGGTCGATCACGGCAGGTGTCACAGGGATTGCCCGCCACCATGCGCGCCGGGACAGGTATAGCGCCATGCAGACAGATTGCAGCGCGATAGGCATGCCACAACCCGTAATGCGGATGAATCAACATACCGATCGGGGAGGGGAATACACTATCCGCCTTTTGCGCCCATTTTTGAAAGGGAAAATAGGGTGGACCGTCCGATGGATACACTGCCCATCCGGAGGCAGAGGCGGCGATGCGGTTCACCTCCCGCCGGGTCCAGGCATCCAGAGGATTGGGTTCTGCGCGACGTCCGGCCTGAAAATGGGCCCAGAATTCCGGCCCTGCATTGCCAACAAGGATAACCGTCCGACAGGTCGGGGGCGCAGCATCTTCGGTTTGGGGATGAAACCCGCCCCGGGCCAGCAACCCAACCTTCAACAGGCGCTCCGCCAGCAGGGCATAGGTCACGATTCACCCTTCCCAGACGACCCCGGACGCCAGTCAGGCGGGGCCATTTCAAAGCTTTCAAACTGAAAGGCCGGGGCAACCGTGCACCCAACCAATGTCCAATGCCCCAGGCTTTCAGCGGTCTGCCAATGATTGGCGGGCACAATAACCTGCGGGCGCTGTCCCACCTGCAAATCCGGCCCTAATCGATGTGCAATGACATCCTGGCCATTAGGTGAAATCGTCAGGGCCAGCGGCCCACCCGCATACCAATGCCAGACCTCGTCCGCATCGGTGACGCGGTGCCAGGCGGAACAGTCCCCCGCTTCCAACAGGTAATAGATCGCGGTGGAATGCCCCCGGTGCCCTTCCGGCGCGGCATGGCGATAGGTTTCAACATACCAGCCACCTTCCGGGTGTCGGGACAATCCCAGTTTCGCAATGATATCCTGCGCCGTCAGGTCCGCCATGACCGCCCTGTCAGCCTTTCGGGATGGTTGATTGCATGGAGGGGCGCTGCATCAGTGTATCGTACCATTCGACCAATGCCGGACCATGATGCCGCCAGGCCGCCTCTGGGATACGCAGGTCAAGATAACCAAGGGCCGTCCCGACCGAAATCATCCCCAGATTCAAATCACCTTGCAGCGTGTCGATTTCCTTATCCAACAGCACACAGCTTTTCTGGATAGCCGCCCATTGACGGTCAATATACCAATCCTTGGGCAGGGGCGTATCCAGCTTGCCATCGCGCATCACCTGGCTGCGCAGGTTCAACGCCGCATCGGTCATGCCCTGACCAATGGCATGCAGGCGCAGAACCTGATCACGCATTTTCCCGGTTTCGGGAATAAGCCGTGGCCCCGTCCCAATCCGGTCCAGATGATCGCAGATTACGAAACTGTCGAACAGACCCGTCCCATCTGGCAGCACCAGACAGGGGATCTTGTTTAAGGGATTGATCTCACGAAATTCCATCTCATAAACATTGATCCGGTCGATCTCGATCTGGTCCCCAAGGCCCTTTTCCTGGGCAACAACCGCACATTTCCGCGCATAGGGGGAGGCATCACTGTAAAAAAGCTTCATGTAAGCATCCTTTAGATCGGTCCTGTCAGGGACACTGTGTTGCGAAATTTAGAAATGATCCTTGCGGGACCGCACCTCGGCGAAAACCTCTTCAGCGGATGCGCCCCCCAGACCAAGATTGCGGGCCAGGATCGGATTATCCGCCCGAAGAAAGGGATTGGTGTGTTTTTCGATCCCCAGGGTGGAGGGGACCGTCGGCTTGCCCCTGGCCCGTGTCGCGTCAATTTCTGTCGCCCGGGCAACCAATGCGGCATTGTCACCATCCACCGACAGGGCGAATTTCGCATTGGCTTGGGTATATTCGTGGGCACAATAAACCCGCGTTTCATCCGGCAGGGCCTTTAGCTTGCCCAAGCTTTTCCACATCTGGGCAGGCGTGCCTTCGAACAGGCGCCCACAGCCCAGGGCAAACAAGGTATCCCCACAGAACAGCGCATCATCTGCTGCGAACCAATAGGCGATATGCCCCCGTGTATGACCCGGCACGTCGAACACCGTCGCCTCTGCCTGCCCAAAGGTATAGCGGTCCCCGTCCCCAACTTGGGTCTGAATGCCGGGGATGCGATCCTTATCTGCCCGTGGACCAACGATGTGACAGCCGGTCGCAGCCTGAATTTCCAGATTGCCGCCGACATGATCCCCATGGTGATGGGTGTTTAGAATATGTGTGATGGTCCACCCCAAACGCCGTGCTTCCGCCAGCACGGGCGCAGCAACAGCGGGGTCAACGACAGCAGTGGCCCCGGATTGGGTTTCCCGAACCAGATAGACGTAGTTATCATTCAAAACCGGTATTTGGCGGATATCCAGCATTCATCCTCTCTTCCTGATCTTCCTATTTCAGATAGAGTTTCATGGCCCCGATGGGAAGGCAAGAGCCGGTGATATCTTAGAATTTATTGATGGCTGCCCCTGGCTACACAAACTGATATAGTGACCACCATGTGGAGCGACGTCGTTGATTTTAACCAATTCTATCGCAGCCGCCTGGGCAAGGCGGCGCGGGGGATCGTGCAAGCTGAAATCCGGGCGCACTGGCCCGATGTAAAGGGAATGAGCGTCGTTGGAGTGGGCTATGCCACCCCGTATCTGAAGCAGTTTGACGGCGAGGCTTCCCGCCTGTTGGCCATTATGCCCGCCCATCAAGGGGTCACGCATTGGCCACGCGGCAAACCCAACCGCGTTGCCCTGGCGGAAGAAACCTCCCTGCCCTTTGATGACATGTCGATTGATCGATTGTTATTGGTCCATGCTGTTGAAAACAGTGAACATTTGCGCGCGATGATGCGGGAATGCTGGCGCGTTCTGTCTGGACAGGGCCATTTATTGGCCGTCGTCCCGTCGCGTCGCGGAATATGGTCCCGCACGGAACGCACCCCGTTTGGCCATGGAAAACCCTATAGCAAGGCACAGATGGAACGCCTGCTGTCAGATACTTTATTTGAACCGATTTCAATCACCCGCGCGCTGTATATGCCGCCCAGCAATTGGAACCCGATCCTAAAGGCCGGTCCCAGCTTTGAGAAGATCGGTCGCCGCTGGGCACCAAGGCTGGGCGGGGCGCTTTTTGTGGAGGCACATAAGCAGGTCTATGCCGCGACACCAGCCCATCGGGTACCCTTCCGGCGTCGATTAATGCCGGTGCCTGCCCTTGCTGCCCCCACAGCCTCTCGCCAGGAAGGTTAGGGCATTAATCCGAAACCGGGGCGGGTTTCGTCGCCTGCCAATGGGACAGGATGCCATGCGCTTCCTTCTTGCCCTTGGTCAGGATGGCATCAGCCTGTTGCGTCGGCGCGGTCAGTTCAATGACATAGCCATTGGGATCGCGGAAATAGATGGATTCTATGAAACCATGATCCGCAATGCCCCGCGTTTCGCGCCCCTGCGCCTTTCCCTTCTCAAACATCTTTAGCAATGTGCTGCGATCAACCTGTAACGCAATATGCAGGTCGAAATCATGCTGATCCTTGAAATCAAAGGGGGATGAAGGAACCTCAAAAAATGCCAGGCACGACCCGTCCTGCATTTGATAAAAACTGTGCAAAACCTTGGTTTCCCGACCAGTCTTCGTTTCCACAATTTCAAAAGCATGGACCAGTGGCAGGCCCAGGAACCCTTCATAGAAACTGCGTGTCTCTTCTGAATCGCGGCATCGATATGCGTTATGATGCAGCCCTTGTATCATCACCATCTCCCTTGTCCGGTCCGTGCCCTCCAGCATTCTGTTGCCGGTATTCTACCTTTTTGCCGGTCGCATCGCACGCAAATCATCCGGATTAAAATGCATCAGGGGTCCATAGTCTTCCAGGGCAATGCATTGAAAGACATCTTTCTTTGGGACCTGCAGCGGAAACATCCCGAATTCTTCGCGCACCAGGATTTCACTGCCATCCGCAATCGGAATACCCGTTTGCCCATAAACCGGCGAAGCTGTCTCTATCATCATAGCATAAGCCTGTTCCCAGACCCCAGGCTCCTCAGAGGCTGGACTCATTTCATGCAACCAACGACCGGTGAAATCAAATCGGGACATCTCCACGACCTTTGTACCAACCAGTCGATAGTAAACCTGATGTGATTTATGATTGATTTCGCTGATCACAATGTTTGGCAGATAGGGCGTGATTTCCCAGGGAATGATGGAGTCGCGCATGGGCCAGTCGGTGCCCTGGCGTCGCGCAGACCAATAGTTCAAGAGTGCGTGGATTTTCTTAGATGTCACGAAACTGGGGTCAATGGACAATGACAAGAATACACTCCTGATCGTGGTCTAGTCAGCACGCCCTTCCAACAGGAAGTACGGCACGAATCAGCGTATAGGCAACTGGTTTATTCTTCATTAACACGCCAATTGGCAAAGATCGTTAAATTTTCATATTCCAGGAACGTCCCTGGCTTTACTTGTCCCAAAGAATAATAGCGACCATCGGTAAACAGTGACAAATAGGTCGATGCAACATTATTAAAAATCAATTCAGTAATAGGCCCGGGATTTTCCCCCAGCGGATAGCCGTCTTTAGACAGGGTTTCCGTCATACGTTTTTCATCCAGAATTTCTGAGGGAAAGAATTCGATTTTCGTTTGAAATTGAACAAGATTTTGATCCGGCCAATAATACGGCATCTCAACAGGGCTTGATTGTCGCGAACCATCCTTCTTTTCCACGACGGCGCGGAAGCGGCCGCCGCGTCGAATGGCCTGGACCAGAACATCGATGTCATCGCCACGCTTAAAGTCCCAGATTTCGTGCATATCAGCGGAAAACTTAAAGTCATAGACCGTATAGTCCGTCGCGCTGGAGATATTGCCATGCAAGGATTCAACGCCGCCCAGTGCTGTGTTCAGGTCATAGCTGCTCAACACCCCATAGATGCCATAGGACGTGTAGAAGAACCCGGCCTGTTGCACCAATCCACCCCCATGGGTATGGGTCACATGCTGCTTCTGAGTAATCCCAACCAGGGCCTGGCCCCGCTGAAAAACATGGGGAAGCTGGAAGCTCTCCTCATAGACCCTGTCTTCGGTCAGGCTTTGGTTGGTCGAATCTGGAACCAGAAACAACGCGACGCTCTCGCCGCTGGAAATATCAAATTCTGGGTATTGATGCACCATTATCCAGGCTTTCATTAATTGAACCTGAATATATCGCGATTCCGACAGACCGCAAATTCCGATGCCTGTTGGCTCAATTTCATACTGTACAGATGCGCCAAATTATAGAATTCTCTTTTATGAAATAATTTCTCATTTATGGAAAATACAGAATGACTCCTCTCGCCAACCGGTTGGCAGATCATTTAAAGAAACTGCGTCTTGAGCGGGAATGGTCCCTGGATCACCTGGCGATCCGGTCCGGTGTCAGCCGCGCCAGCCTGTCGCGGGTCGAAAATGCAGAGGTCAGCCCAACAGCAGAAGTTCTGGGCAAGCTGTGCACGGCCTTTGCCTTACCCCTATCACGCCTTCTTGCACAGGTTGAAGTGGCCTTCACGCCCCTGTGCCGCCAGGGGGACCAACCGGTCTGGACAGAGGAGATGATCGGCTATCAGCGGCGCGTGATCTCTCCCGCTATCCTCCCGCTTAGGGCTGAAATAGTGGAATGCACTTTGCGCGCGGATATGGAAATCACCTATGCCGCCCCGTCCGTTCCAGGGCAGGAACATCATCTTATACTGCAAAAAGGTGCTTTGGATATCTGGATTGATGCGGATCAGTATCATCTGATGCCTGGGGATTGCCTGCGCTATCACCTGTTTGGTGCCAGCCGCTTCAAAACACCCACAGATACGGGTGCGACTTATCTGCTTGTGCTGTTGTGAGGACACGATGACCCCCATCACCATTGCCACCATCACAAACAAGGATCTGGACGCCTGCCTGGATGGCCTGGCGGACGTTCTGCATGCAACCGTTCAGGCAGGGGGCAGCGTCAATTTCATCCTGCCCTTCTCCATGACAGATAGCCGCCTGTTCTGGCAGCATAAAATGTTCCCCATCATCCGTTCCGGGGGGCGGCTGTTGCTGATCGCCGAAACACACGGGCGGATTGTCGGGACGGGGCAACTGTTGTTGGACATGCCCCCGAACCAGGTTCATCGGTGCGAAATTTCTAAACTATTGGTCCATCCGGAATTCCGGAAACGCGGCATCGCGCGCCGCCTGATGACCGATCTGGAAAGCCACGCCACCCGATTGGGACGCAGCCTGATTACCCTGGACACCCGCACCGGGGATGCCGCAGAACCGCTATATCTCAGCCTGGGCTACAAAATCGCTGGCACCATCCCCAATTTCTGCCGCGCCACAGACTGCGACCGAATGGATGCCACGACCTATATGTATAAGGATATCTGATACAGGTCTTGAGCCATATGCGTCCGTTCACCAGGTAGATGAGCTCAGCGTAAAGGGTAAGCTTGTCGTCCTCAGATTGGACATGCCTCCACACCTGAAATTGGCAACATTCTAGCTGCTCTCCGCTGGCGTTAGGTGGAAATAATGTAGGGCCGCAAGGCCTCTGTCAGTTCTGCTTCACTGAGCGTTTTGGCAGCAGCTTGTTCAATCACTGCGATTGCGCTTTCCGGCGACAGGGCACGCCGATCAATCGTCAAGTTGTTCGCCTGCAGAATCATCATAATGGCCAAGAACCCTGCGCGCTTGTTGCCATCAATCAAAGGGTGCTGATTGGCAAAAATTGAATAGCCGACTGCGACGGCAACCTCCAATGTATCCGTTACATCTTCATATTCTATTATGTTTTGACCGCGGGCCAGCGCTGTTTCAAAAGAATCATCGATACGCAAATGAAAGGACTGGCCCATTAGCGCAAGTCCTTTCTGAATCGTTTTTTCAAGGGTATCTGCTGCTGGCAGCAGAATCACCTGGCAAGTCCTTCCATGACCTCCTGGGTCCAGGACTCTTTCAGCAACGCATCCATGTCATATTCCAGACGCGCGCTCTCCTCCGCACTGAGTTCTTTCCATTTCGCCGTGGCACCCCGACCATCAGCCTCGGCCTTCAATGGGCCTTTGGACAAGCGCTTTTCAAACTTTGCAGTATGGGCTGTCATTCGTTTTCTCCATTTCCCGTAAACATAATTCTAAACGAGTAAAATTGCAATCGGGGGGTCTCACACATGGAGGGAACCCAATTTAATTGAGCCATTTTGAGATGCAGGTTATTTACAGGACGTGACTGAGCAAATGGGACAGTCGGATCCATGAGAACCGCGTGAGGGCGTTTCCCTCCTCACCAGTCACCTCGACATAAGGGGCGGCACTCATCTGTGTCGTCGTTTCAGGGTCGCTTCGATCACGGCGCAATACGAACCGATTATGTCTGGCTACTGGAAAAAATCCGTGTTCGGCTCCGCAAGCCTATCAGCAACGCATTCTGGAATTCTGTCGGGTGCTGAATTTCGCTTGTGACACTGCCAAGCGTCCGGACGAATGTGCGATCTCTGAGCGGGATTGCGACAATACCGGGAAGATTACAGGCCTGTGCGGCACCCTCAGGCACCACCGCCACGCCCAGATTCTGCCGTATCATCTGAAACCCGGTCACCAATTGCCGCACTTCAGCAATTGTGTTGGGCTCCACACCACTTCGCTGTGCAAGGACCGTAAGCCAGTCATGCGACGTGGTGCCAGAGGGAAAGCGGATCATCGGTTGCGCCAGTATTTCTTCATCGGTCAAATCGACATTGGTCGCCAGCGGGTTTTCTTCCGACATGACGACACAGGCGGAATCCTGATGCAGTGCCTCAAACTTTAAACCCGGCGAAGCAATGAAAACGCTGGTGATCGCAAAGTCGATATCGCCCTGTCGCACCAGGTCCAGGCTCTCCTCATTATCGATTTCAGAAATGTCCAGGATGTGCTTGGGGAACCTGACCCGCATCGCCTGAAATGTCGGTGCAACGAATAGTGCCGCAAAGGACGCGGGGCTGGCGATACGCAGGATTTGTTCTGTCCCCTGACCCAGGGAGGCCAACTGGTCCAGTATCGCCCCATTGCTGGATAACAATCGTCGAAAGGCGGGCAGCAACGCCGCCCCGCCAGATGAAAGCCGCAGCCCTTGCGTGTCGCGCACCATCAATGTCGTTTCAAGCTGCGCTTCCAATTGTTGGACATGTTGCGAAATGGCCGGTTGGGTCAAGCCAAGCGCCTTCGCAGCCACAGAAAATGAGCGGAATTCTGCTACGGCCAACAGGCTGCGCACCCGCCGTACAGAAATTTCTTCGCGCCTTGACCCATCTATAAGCAATCTTCATCCGCCATAACAAAACGTTATTTTTCGATAATTATATAATGGATTAATAAGAAACCCCGCAAGAACGAAAGGAACCAAGAATGCCGTCCCACGACCCCGCCCTCACTAAAATCTATGCCCGCAGAAACCACAGCTGTTATGGCATGGGGCTGGGGATTATCATTCTGGATGATGTCTATCCTGGATTTCCGGGCGATGTCCGCAATGCCAGCGCCCATGGCTATCCAATCCAATATGAAATCGCCGAAGGGGTCGATATCAAGAAGCTGGTCCGGGGTGAGCATAAGGGCGACCTGTTAGCGCCGGTCCTGGCCGCCGCGCGAAAGCTGGAACGCATGGGCTGTCGCGCTATTGCGGCAGAATGCGGATATTTCGCCTGGTTCCAGCAAGAAATTGCCAATGCGGTATCCGTGCCGGTCTTTGCATCCAGCCTGTTACAGGTACCCCTGGCTCAGACATTGATTGGCGCAAACAAGGTGGTCGGACTTCTGGTCGCCGAAGGGGACCATTTACAGGATCGGCACTTAACGTCAGTCGGAATTCGCCTTCAGTCGAATTATGTCGTTCATGGCGCGAAGGATGATGGCAAATGCCCACAATTTGACAGTCTGTGGACGAAAGACCTGCGGCCGGAAACACCGACAGCAGAATATCAGAAGGCCGAACAGGACATTGTTGCCGTCGCAAAGAACTTCGCCGCCAGCCATTCCTCCATGGGGGCAATGGTTCTGGAATGTACAGGCTTTCAACCCTTTGCCCGCGCGATTCAAAGAGAGATCAACATGCCGGTATTCAGTTGGTCAACATTGCTGGACTATGCCTATTCCATTGCCGTCCATCGTGATTTCTATGGGCATGTGTAACGCGGGTCACCCTGTCAGAAAATGTACCTGACACCGGGTCAGGACATGCCCGCATCCCTGGCCGCCACCGCATGGTCTTGCAATTGCTTGATCAGCGGGCCGGGCAGGCGCAGGGCATCGCCCAGGCGTTCCATATAGCGGCTTTCCTCCGGCGTATCGATGTCAATGGCAAGGGCAGAGGCCAGATACAATTCCGCCGCCTGTGGCTCATCCTGGGCCAGTCGCGCGATGGCGATGGGGTCACTGTCTTGACCCAACTGATCGAACAGGAAGCTCTTTTCATCCGTGCCCAGGGCTGCGGCATCGATCTGTTCACGGATGCGGCTGTTCTCAACAGCGTCAATATGTTGGTCGGCCTTGGCGGCACTGATCATCGCCTGGATCAAGGCCAGACGCATGTCATTCCCCTGTGCATCCCTGCTGTTGGCGGGATCAAAGCCGCTGTCCGAAGGGGGGGCCGGGATATCATGCATATCAGCCGGCCTGTTGGACTGATTGGCCTTATAATTCTGCCAGGCCTTGAAAGCCAGGCCACCGACAACCGCCATGCCACCATAGGTCAGAACCGTGCCACCGACCTTGCGGGCCTTTTTGCTGCCCAGCATCAGGGCGACCAGCCCGCCCGCTGCTGCACCACCCGCCAGCCCGCCTGGAAAGCTTTTCAATGCCCCGCCAATCTGCTGGCTCATCTGCTGACCCACCGGCTGCCCCGCCTGTCGACCCGCCTGTTGACCCGCCTGCTGACCCGTCGATGGCGTATTGGATGCGCCCGATCCCAGAAAACTTTCCACCAATTTATTGATATCCATAAGTCCGCACGTCTTCCTGATAATTTTCCCAAAAATCTCCGTTTCTGAGATGGGGTCAGAAAGCCCAAAATCAATCGCAAATTGGGCGATATCTCCGCACGCTATGGCGCGCGTTCAATGGAGGAATGAAAGATTTCTCGGTATGACTGAGCCGTGACTGAACAAACGGGGCAGCCGATTCCATGAGAACCGCGTGAGGGCGACCCCTTCCTCACCAGTCACCCGGACAAAAAGGGCGGCACCGATCTGGGCCGCCCTTTCAGTTTCGCCACATGTGCGGCGCATCCAAATGTGCTTACTTCCGGTTCTGGCGATTGTCGATCAGGCTGTCGACGACGCCGGGATCGGCCAGGGTGGAGGTGTCGCCGAGATTGGAGAAATCGTCTTCTGCGATTTTGCGCAGGATACGGCGCATGATCTTGTAACGTCAGGACTTGCAAGAATTCTCAATTTAACTGTTCACAGGAATGCAATACCATAAATAGCATAGTGCCTAAGAACTGGCACAATATACCGTTGACTCCTTGTGGATAACTATGCTGAATCGAATGTGACTGACACGAGAAAGGCCGGGGCTGCCACCCCGGCCTCGTGCCTCCGCACTAGCAATTTGCGAACTACCTGCGGACAAAGCTACACAATCCAAGTGAATCACGAGGATAGCATCAGGTCAAGGTGGTTCGCATCACAAGATGGAGGACATGGATATGGCAAAAAAAACCATAACCATCCACCGGGATGCCAAGAACGGGCAGTTCGTGACGGAGAAGACGGTAGAACGCCGTCCCGCCACAACTGTCACGGAAACGCGCCCGGCGCCCAAAACGGGCAAGTGAAGCAACAAGCTGGCAATCCGTCAGCTTGCAGAACCTTAGTATAACTGCCACATGGCAGCAGTAAGGGCGGTGCTAGCAAGTATCGCCCTTATTTGTCGCAAAATTGTAAATTAGGGTATCACATATTTCTTCGCGTTCGTGGTTTGATAAATACAATAACCCCTCAGTTGAAGAAAGCCTCAATGAAAGACTAAACATCATCATACTCGACATGTAAGAATGATTAGATCACATCCAGCCAAAATTCTTTCGAACCTGTGACACGAGTTCATTAGGGGGCATATTCCCTAACGGTTCATTACTTGTTGGGAAATAACTTGTGAATGGGCAACCCGATTCTTGGACCCATTTGCGAGCATATTCACCCAAAGACACGATGGACGTGATTTCCCAATCATTGCGAATCAAATGATCCACATACTTTTCACCATCAGGACAACCATTGGCCGAATCATACCTCAAAGGGACAAGTATATTCTGAATATTGTCCTTCGGGTTATTGTTTTTGTTGGCAAATATAGAATCTAGTTTTTTGATATCAGTTCCGCTTTCTTGCAAGGCAGATACAAATGGATAAAGCCTAAAAGTTAATCCGTCACATCTTGTGATGAATACAAAATTTGGATTTCCTTCTTTTCGGCCATCTCGAATTGCTGTCAGCCCCCGAATCAAAGAAGATTTTCCTTTATTGGACTCGCCGATAATTATCCAAGCTTTTTTCATATTGCCTCCCTGCTTAAAGTTTAACCTTTATGCACGAGATGATACTATATTTACATTCATACATTGAATCTATAAAAAACTCTGCGGCCCTACTACGCGCAATCCAAAGAGATAGGGCTAGAATCGCTCCTAACCCTATCTTCTTTCATTTCCGCCACAATCGCGGCGCATCCTAAACCGCTCACTTCCGGTTCTGGCGATTGTCGATCAGGCTGTCGACGACGCCAGGATCGGCCAGGGTGGAGGTGTCACCGAGATTGGAGAAATCGTCTTCGGCGATTTTGCGCAGGATGCGGCGCATGATTTTGCCGGATCGGGTTTTTGGCAGGCCCGGCGCCCATTGCAGCCAGTCGGGGCTGGCGATCGGGCCGATATCCTTGCGGACCCAGGCGACCAGTTCTTTCTTCAATTCATCACTGGGTTCTTCCCCGCTGTTCAGGGTGACATAGGCATAAATGCCCTGACCCTTCAGATCGTGGGGTGCGCCGACCACGGCCGCCTCCGCAACCTTGGAATGGGCGACCAGAGAGCTTTCGACCTCTGCCGTGCCCATGCGGTGGCCCGATACGTTGATCACATCATCGACGCGACCGGTGATCCAGTAATAGCCATCCTCGTCCCGGCGACAGCCGTCGCCGGTGAAATATTTCCCCTTATAGGTGGAGAAATAGGTCTGCATGAAGCGTTCATGATCGCCATAGACGGTGCGCATCTGGCCGGGCCAGCTTTGTGTGATGCACAGATTGCCGGACGTCGCACCCGATTGCGGATTGCCCTCATTATCAACGATTTCCGGTTCCACCCCAAAGAAAGGATTGGTCGCCGAACCCGGTTTCAGGTCGGTAGCGCCGGGCAAAGGCGTGATCAGAATGCCGCCGGTTTCCGTCTGCCACCAGGTGTCGACAATCGGGCAGCGGCCCTTGCCAACAACGTCGTGATACCACATCCAGGCTTCGGGATTGATCGGTTCCCCGACCGAGCCCAACAGGCGCAACGAGTCCAGTTTGCATTTCTCCACCGGGCCTTTGCCTTCCCGCATCAAGGCGCGGATCGCCGTCGGTGCGGTGTAGAAAGTATTGACCTGGTGCTTGTCACAGACCTGCCAGAAGCGCGAGGCATCGGGATAATTTGGCACGCCTTCAAACATCAGCGTGATCGCCCCATTGGCCAGCGGGCCATAGACGATATAGCTGTGACCGGTGACCCAGCCGACATCCGCTGTGCACCAATAGACATCGCCTTCATGATAGTCGAAGACATATTCATGGGTCATGGAGGCATAGACCATATAGCCGCCGGTCGTGTGCAGCACGCCTTTGGGCTGGCCGGTGGAGCCGGATGTATAGAGGATAAACAGCGGGTCTTCTGCAGACATTTCTGCGGGTTCACACTGATCCGACACATCCTTGACCACGTCGTGGTACCAGACATCGCGCCCGTCGACCCAATCGATCTTACCGCCCGTGCGCTCCACTACGATGCAGGATTTCACCGATTTGCATTTTTCCAGCGCCTTGTCGGTATTGGCCTTCAACGGGATTTTCTTTGCCCCGCGCAGGCCTTCATCCGCCGTGATCACCATGACGCATTCGCTGTCATTGATGCGCCCCGCCAGCGCATCGGGGGAGAATCCGCCAAAGACGATGGAATGCACCGCACCGATGCGGGCACAGGCCAGCATGGCATAGGCGGCTTCGGGGATCATGGGCATATAGATACAGACGCGGTCGCCTTTCTTGACGCCCTGGTCCTTCATGGCATTGGCCAGACGGCAGACATGGCCGTGCAGTTGGCGATAGGTGATTGTCGCATCATCCTTCGGGTCGTCGCCTTCCCAGAGTATTGCGGTCTGATCACCACGGCTTTCCAGATGCCGGTCAATGCAATTGTAGGACGCATTCAACGTCCCGTCCTCGTACCATTTGATGGAGACATCCGGCACCATGAAGTTCACATTCTTCACCGTGCTATAGGGCTTGATCCAATCGATGCGCTTGCCATGTTCACCCCAGAAAGCCTCCGGGTCATTAATTGATTTGGCATACATCTCTTCATACTGCGCGCGGTTGATCAGCGCATTGTTGGCAATATCATCGGCGACTGGAAAAACATCGGTGCTCATCTGGGCATTCTCCCTTTGGATCATGGGCCCCTCTGATCGGGGGCTTGTTGGTTCAAGTCCGGTCCATCAGGCCGAGACTGCAGATTTCCCCCTAACTTTGCCGGTTTAGACGCGGGTCTGCAACCGTGACTGCGGTATCAATTCATACAATGGTGCGAAAGCCGCCCCGTTGCGTCGTTTGACGCCGTTTCGGGACTCAGCGGGGTTGCATGCGCAAAGCACTGTCCAGGCGCACGCATTCGCCATTCATGACAGTATTTTCCACCATATGAAGCACCAGTGATGCATATTCCTGTGGTTTCCCAAATCGTTGCGGGAATGGCAAGGTGGCCGTCAGGCTGTCTTGAACCTCTTGCGGCATGCCCAGCAGCATGGGTGTGCCAAACAGGCCAGGCGCGATTGCATTGACCCGAATACCACTGCGGGCAAATTCCCGCGCGGCGGGAAGCGTCAAACCAACCACCCCGGCCTTGGACGCGGCATAGGCGGCCTGACCGATCTGGCCTTCATAGGCGGCGATGGACGCGGTGTTGATGATGATCCCACGCTCCCCATCCTCATTGGGCTCCCGCTGGGCCATATCCGCAGCAGCAAGGCGCAGAATATTGAAGGTCCCAATCAGATTGATGTCGATCACCTTGCGAAACACATCCAGATCCATTGGCCCATCGCGCCCAACAATCTTTGCCGCGGGGGCAATGCCAGCGCAACTGACCGCAATGGCGCACTGGCCGTGCCGTTCACGCGCCGTGGCAAAAGCGGCGGCCACTTCCTCTGCGCTGGTGACATCGCAGGCTATCGCCAATCCATCAATGTCTTTCGCGACGGCGTTCAGTTTGTCCGCATCCCGATCCAACAGGGTAACCCTGGCCCCTTTTTCAGCCAGGGCGCGCGCTGTCGCCTCACCCAATCCAGATGCAGCCCCCGTCACCAGGGCGGCCAAACCGTTAATGTGCATCTGTCTGCTCCCCTCTCAAAATATCAGAAATCGAGATCCGCATAGTGCTTTGGCGGCGGTGCGCCAGGAATGTGATCCCCCAGGATCGGGCGGAAGGCTGGGCGCGACTTAATGCGCGCATACCAGTCCTTTGCTTCTGGATGATCGTTCCAGGGCACATCGCCGATATAATCGACACAGGATAAATGCGCCGCTGCGGTCAGGTCCGCCAGGGTCAGTTCCTCCCCCGCCAGCCAGGTCCGTCGCTCTGCCAACCAACCGATATAACCCAGATGGGTGTGGATGTTCCGCCCCCCGGCACGCACCGCGGACGAACTGGGCTCCCCCATTCCCAGAAAGCGTTTCATGATCTTTTCTTCGACCAGATTGATGCCGACCTCCTGGTGGAATTTAATGTCGAACCAGTCGATCAGTCGCCGGACCTCAGCCCGCATCACAGCGCCGGTACCGATCAATGGCTGGTCACCATACATTTCGTCCAGATACTCACAGATCGGTTGAGAGCCACAGACCCGGTTCCCGTCTTCATCAACCAGCACCGGGACTTCCCCCGTCGGATTGATGGCCAGAAACGCCTCGTCCCGGTCCCAGGTTTTCTCAATCCGGGTTTCGAACGGCAATTGCTTTTCACCCAGCATCAACCGGACTTTACGACAATGGGGCGAGAGCCAGAGGTGATAGAGAAGCATCATGACCCTTCGCATATAGCGCCGGATAAGCGGTGCCGCAATGCGCTTTCGTATTAAAGCCTGTAAACGCGCACCGCCGTATCATGAAAAAGCGCACGACGCTCCGCTTTTGACCAATCTTGCGTCAACAATTTGAAACTGTTCCAGACCGTATTATAGCCGCAACTGACGCTATCAACAGGAAAATTCGATTCGAACATGCACCGGTCGACACCAAACAATTCTATTGTCGTTTCATAGTAACGACGGGTTGCCTGCATCAGGGTCAGGCTGGTGGGTGGGCGGGGCTGCTTGTGCCAATCGAAGCCGTTTTCCGGCATGGCGATGCCCCCCAGCTTGGCCATGACATTGGGACAGGACGCCAGTTCGGTAATGTCGGCTTTCCATTGGGTGAAAACCTGATCTCCACGCCCTGCATAGGCCCCGACCCCCAAGGGCACCCCGAAATGGTCCAGAATGATGGTCAGGTCCGGAAACTGGCGGGCCAGATCCGTCACTTCCCGGATTTGTGGATGGAAGCACCAGATATCCAGGCTCAAGCCCCTGGACGCGACCTCTGCGACACCGGCGCGATACCGCGCATCCATCAGCAATTCTGGCCCAGGCTTGGTGCGCACGTCGGGCAGGGCCGGATCCGCATCCCAGGCAACACCATGGCGAATGCCCTTAAACCGCCCGCCCGCCACGGCGATATGGGCATCCAGGGCTGGTGCGACCGCATCCCCCAGGGTCAGGTCCACGGCCCCAACGATCCCAGCGGCAATCCGACACGGACCATAATCGCCAGAGGCCGCCATAGCCGCGATACCATTGACGAATTCCGTCTCCCCCACCGGGCGCATAACCGCTGGCCCATCGGCCCGATACATCGTCGCGGCCTCAATAAAAACCGTGCTGGTGATAGTGTGCCCGGCGCTGACATCCCGGTGAATTTCTTCAAAACCATAGCGCGGGCTGATCCGGTGGGGCTGGTTCAGCCACAGGTGATGATGGGGATCACAGATCTCCAGCTCTGGTTCCAGCGCCGCTTCTGCACCGGACGCCAGCCACGCATCATTCTTGGCCATGTGAATTCCTTCCTAGCCGATCCTATTGCCTGCTTGCACCGCGAAGACCACGATTGGTGATCACCATCGCGATGGAGGAAATGACACCCAGGCACGCAAACCCGGCCACCAATGGCAGAGCTGTCCCGTCGAAAGCTTGTCCAACCACGATCCCGAAGACGAGTGAAATCAAAGTGGTCAGCGCCCCGACCACGGCAGAGCCTGTCCCGGCGATATGCCCCAATGGCTCCATCGCCAGGGCATTCAGGTTCCCGAACAACAATCCGATACAGAAAAAGCTGGTCATGCCCCACAGCATGAAGGCCCAAAGCGGTGGATGCCCCGCCAGCAGGATATCCACAACCAGGAATACAAGCGACAGACCTGTCAGGGTGAAGACCGCCGCAAATGACAGAAACCGCATGCCAAACCGCATCACAATGCGGGCATTCACCACCGACGAGGCCCCGATCGCCAGGGCCAGAATGCCAAAGAACAAGGGGAACAGATCCACGATGCCAAAAACATCCTGAAAGATTTGTTGCGCGCTGTTCAGATAACCGACAAAGGCCCCAAAAATGAAACCGGCGGATATCGTATAGCCCAAAGCATGCCGGTTCTGCACGGTCTCCAATACAGCCGACCAGATCCGCGCCACAGACAAAGGCATGCGGTCCTTGTCCGCCAGGGTTTCGGGCAGTCGGAATGTCATCCATGCCAGGCAGATGAGACCCAACGCCATCAGCAACAGAAAAATTGCGCGCCAATCGGCAACAAACAGCACCGCCTGTCCAATGGCCGGTGCCAGGGCGGGAACGATGATAAACACCGCCATCACAAAGGACATGATCCGCGCCATACCGCGCCCGGCATAGCGATCCCGCACCACCGCAATCGTCACCGTGCGTGGCCCCGCTGCACCCAATCCTTGCAAGACGCGCCCTAACAGCATGGTTTCGTAATTCCAGGAGACCAGGGACAGAATGCAGCCCACCCCAAATATGACAATCCCTGCCAGGATCATCGACTTTCGACCCAGAGAATCGGACAGCGGGCCATAGAAAAACTGACCCACAGCAAAACCCAGAAAGAACAGCGAGATGACCAATTGCGTGTCATTGGCTTCCGCCACCCCCAATTCCTGGCCAATGGCAGGCAGGGCGGGCAGCATTGCATCGATGGTCAGGGCCACCATGGAAATCTGTAGGGCGATCAACGCAATAAATTCAGGAAGGGACTGATCCCGCCCTTTCTTCCAGAAATTCATCCAACTTTCCTTCGTTTTACATCTTTCAGAATTTCCTGCGCCGCATTACGCCCTGGAATACCGCTGACACCGCCGCCCGGATGGGCACCGGACCCACACAGGTAAACACCGGGAACAGGCATGCGATGGTCGGCATGGCCAGGTGTCGGGCGCAGGGCAAAAATCTGATCCAGATGCAGGGTTCCGTGGAAAATATCCCCCCCGACCATATTCAGTTTCCGTTCAATATCCAGCGGGCTGTTGATCTGACGCCCGACAATGGCTTGGCGAAAATTGGGACTGTGCGCCGCGACCGTGTCGATGATGTGATCGGCGACCTCCTCCCGGACATCATCCCAACTGCACCCGTCTGGCAGGTGACGCCGGAAATGCTGACAGAACAGGCTCATCACATGCCCGCCCGGCGGGGCCAGGCTGTCATCCATCAGCGTTGGAATGCACATTGATACGACAGGGGCCTTGGACCAACCCTGTAGGCGCGCATCATCATAGGCGGCGCGAATATAAGACAGGGACGGGGCGATATCGATGGTATTTTTCATCGCGGTCAACCCGTTTTCGTCATGATCGACCGTATCGAATTTCGGTAATTCACTCAGCGCAACATTCATGCGGAAGGTCGCACTTTCACTGCGCCAGCCCGCAACGCGCTTGGCGAACCGGTCCGGCGTCAGGGCCGGGTCAATCAACTGACCAAACAGGATTTGCGGATGGCAATTGGCGGCAACAACCGGGGCATGAAGGGCGGTTCCGTCGCCCAGAACCACCCCCTTCGCGACGCCCTTTTCCAGGATCACTTCTGTCACCGCTGCATTGGTTCGGATATCGACCCCCTTGCTGCGGCAATAGCTGGCCATCGCCTGGGTGATCGCCCCCATGCCCCCTTTGGCATAGGCCCAGGCCCCGGTGCGCCCATCCACCTGACCAAAGATATGGTGCAACAGGACATAGGCCGATCCCTGGGCATAGGGATCGACAAAATTCCCGATGATGCCTTCAAATCCATACAGGCCCTTGATTGGATCGCTTTCAAACCAGCGGTCCAGAAAATCACCGATCGACATGGTCATCAGTTCCGCAAGGTCGGCCTGACGGTCTGCGGGCAGTTTGCGCAAGACATTCGCCTGCCCCAGCACTTTCCATAGATCCGACAACCCGCCGCCAAAATTGGGGGGCACCTGTGTGGCGATCACGCGAATGGCATCGCCTAAGGATTCCAGCAGATCTTCAAATTCGGGATAGGCTGCGGCATCCGCTGCAGAAAACCGTGCCAGGGCCTGCTGGGCCGATGCAGGGTCCCGGGGCAGATACAGGTGATCGCCGGGCAGGATAGACAAACTGCCCCCTGGGCGCTGCAGCAATTCCAGGCCATGCTGAAACAGGTCCATATCCCGAATCACCTGCTGATCCAGCAGACTGACCAGATAGGAAAAGACCGAATTTCGGAAGCCTGGATGAAATTCCTCTGTCAGGGCCGCGCCACCAATCACATCGCGCCGCTCCAACACCGTCACCTTCAACCCGCCCCGCGCCAGATACCCTGCGCAAGACAGGCCATTATGCCCCGCCCCAATAACAATCGCATCGGTCCTGTTCTCAGATGTGCTCATAATCATCACCTCACGTCTTACACGGTGTTGCGCAAAGGATCATATTTCGGGCACCCTTGAAAGCTGAATGGCGCGCGCCAAACTTCCCTGAAGACACTTTGCGATCAAGGACACAAAATGCCCGACGGCGAGAACAGTTTGCTGGTAGAGGTTTGCGCGTCCTTAAAGGAGGTCGACAAGACCGCCTGGGATGCCTGCGCCGGGGCGGAAAATCCGTTTGTTTCCTATGACTTCCTCTGCAGCCTGGAAGAAAGCGGTTCAGTCCGCGCCGAAACCGGTTGGCTACCCCAGCACCTGCTGCTGCGCGATTCCGCAGGGTGCCTGCTGGCAGCGATGCCGCTGTATCTAAAGGGGCATTCGCAGGGGGAATATATATTCGATCATTCCTGGGCGCATGCCTATGAAAGTGCCGGCGGTCAGTATTATCCCAAGCTGCTGTCCGCTGTGCCCTTCACACCCGTGCCGGGGCCGCGCCTGTTGACAGCCGCTACGCCGGACCCGGCTGCGGCGACCCAATATCTGATCAGCGCCATGGCGCAACTAGTGGAACGACATGGCGTCTCCAGCCTACATGTGAATTTTGTGACCGAACCGCAGGCAGAAGCCCTGGAAGAGGCCGGATTTCTAATCCGCCACGGTCACCAATTCCATTGGCACAATGACGGCTATACATCCTTCGATCATTTTCTGGAGGCGTTTTCGTCGCGTAAACGAAAGGCTGTGCGCAAGGAGCGCCGCGCCCTTGCTGAAGCAGGCCTGACCGCCAAAGCCCTGACGGGCGATGCCATTACGCCGGAATTATGGGATGCGTTTTACGAGTTTTATACCGATACCTATGACCGGAAATGGGGGGGCGCCTATCTGACCAGGGACTTCTTTGACCTGTTACACGACCGGATGCGTGACCGCGTGGTCCTGATGCTGGCCTTTGATGCCGATGATATCCCGATTGCGGGCGCGCTTAATCTGTTGGGCAGTGATGCTATTTTCGGGCGCAATTGGGGATGCTTGGAAAACTATAAATTCCTGCATTTTGAGCTGTGTTATTACATGGCGATTGACTATGCGATCACCCATGGGCTGAGGCGCGTCGAAGCGGGCACCCAGGGTGAACACAAAATCCAACGGGGCTATCTGCCTGTCACCACCTATTCCGCCCATCTGCTGCCCAATGAGGGGTTCCGCAGCGCGGTCGATCAATTCCTGAATAAAGAACGCCAGTATGAGGCGCGGTTGCGGGCAGACCTGGCGGAAAGCAGCCCCTATAAAAGGGATGGCTGAGGCCCAACCCATCCCTTTAACCTTCTGCTGACCTTCGGCTGAAGTGACGTTCTGCAAATAAACAAAAGAATTTATATTTTTTTCGCAGGCTGTGACACCCGTCACAGCCAGACGGGCCCGGACGGCCTATTGTAAGGGTGTAAGGCGGCGGGTCCAAAAGGCGATGCCGCTTCGGAAGTTCCGGAGAACCGAGGCCAAAATCCTGCCCCTCCCATCCGGTTTCGGTTCAACGGTTACGGCGGCGACGAGACTTTCTCGTCGCCGTTTCGTATTTCAGGCCTGTTTCTCACCCAGCAAATGATCACCGGGGGAAAGGCGCAATCCCCGCAAAAAATCACCGCCAGAGACCGGTCCACGGCCGGGCCGCTGCAGGGACAGTAATTTCAGGGCACCTGTCCCGCATGCAATGACAGCATCGGGATCAAGAATGGTTCCAGCCGGGGCTTGTTTGTCGGGAAAGGCTGGCACGGCCTGCAACAGCTTGATGCGCTCCCCGCAAAAGTCAAAGAAACAGCCGGGCCAGGGTGTCAATGCGCGGACCCGCCGGTCCAGATCCGCCGCAGTCTGGGTCCAATCAATAAATCCTTCCGACTTCTGGAGCTTTTCCGCATAAGTGACACCGGCATCAGGCTGTGGCTTGGGCGTGATCTGACCACTGGCGCGACTGTCCAGGGCCTCAACGATCAAACGAGCCCCCAATGCTGCCAGATCATCATGTAAACTCTGGGCGGTGCTGCGATGATAAATCGGCATTGGTTCTTCCAGCAGGACCGGGCCGGTATCCAGCCCCTCATCCATCTGCATGATGGAGATTCCTGTTTCATCATCTCCGGCCAGAATCGCCCGCTGGATCGGTGCCGCCCCCCGCCAGCGCGGCAGCAAAGAGGCGTGAATATTCAAACAGCCAAACCGGGGCGCATCCAGAATCGCCTTTGGCAGGATCAACCCGTAAGCGACCACGATTGCCGCATCCAGGGCCAGATCCTTGAATGCCGCCTGTGCCTCTTGCGTTTTCAGACTGCTGGGATGGCGCACCGGAATGCCCATTTTCAAGGCCGCCTGATGTACGGGGCTGGGGGTTTCCTTCTTCCCGCGATGGGCGGGCCGGGGCGGCTGGGTATACACAGCCTCAATCTCATGTCCGGCCCGTTTTATGGCATCCAGGGCGGGAACAGCGAATCCCGGTGTTCCCATAAAGGCAACGCGCAGCTTCGTCATATCTGGTTCCTGACAGGGTGTTTGCCCAACGGTGGCACAGCACACACTGGATGGGGTGGAATTACTCCGCCGCGACGTCCGGGCGGGGCTTCCCACGCATCAGTTTTTGCAGCTTGCGCATGATCATACCCCGTTTCAACGAGGATATATGATCCACAAAGACCACACCATCCAAATGGTCGATTTCATGCTGGATACAGGTCGCCAGCAGGCCGTCCGCGTCAAGCGTCTGTTCCGTGCCCGTTTCGTCCAGGTATTTTACCGTCACCCGGGCCGGACGCTTCACATCGGCATATTGTTCTGGAAAACTGAGGCAGCCTTCCTCATAGCTGGCCAATTCGTCGGATTCAGCAATGATTTCCGGATTGATGATCTTCATCGGCTGGGGCGTTTCCCCACGCCCGGCGCAATCCACCACCAGCATCCGTTTGGCCAAACCAATCTGGGGCGCAGCCAGACCAATGCCCGGCGCGTCATACATGGTCTCCAGCATATCATCCAGCACACGGCGGATATGCCCGTCCACCGCCTCAACCGGGGTGCACTTTTTCTTCAGCACAGGATGCGGTGCCACCAAGATCGGCAGGATCGCCATATCGCATTCTTCCATCACATTTCAGCACAAATCTGGAACGTTAGGTAATCTGCAATCCTGCCGGGGTCAAGGGGGTGCAGGGTGGACGGGCCCGATATCATCCCGCCAGATCAAGGATGACAGGCACATGGTCTGATGGTTTTTCCCAGTCGCGGGCGTCGCTTAAGACCTGCATAGCGGTGACCTGATCGGCTAATGCGGGTGTGGCCCAGGCGTGGTCCAGGCGGCGGCCTTTATTCGCGGCGCGCCAGTCCTTGGACCGATAGCTCCACCAGGTATAAAGCTTTTCCTCATCCGGCACGAATTTGCGCATGCAATCGACCCAGCCGAAAGCGGTCTGGGCCGCATTGAATTTTTCGACCTCAATCGGCGTGTGGCTGACGATTTTCAGCAATTGCTTGTGGGACCAGACATCATG
Organism: Rhodospirillaceae bacterium; assembly: GCA_002709955.1. GTDB lineage: Bacteria > Pseudomonadota > Alphaproteobacteria > UBA8366 > Aestuariispiraceae > Pacificispira. Next base: position 79,747 of record PAQY01000017.1, on the reverse strand, counting down.
TTCCAGGGGCGCGATGTTCAGATCGCCCATCACCATGATCTTGTCGGTTGCCTTCCGGTTCTGACCGAACCAAACGGCCATTTCGTCAACAAAATCCAGCTTATGGCCGAATTTATCATTGATCGCTCGATCCGGCTCATCCCCACCAGCGGGGACATAGAGGGAATGAACCTCAACCCCATTGGGCAGGGTCGCATAGATATGGCGACCATCCGACTTACCAGTCCAACTGTGCGACCCGATGTCACTCAATGGGTGCTTGGAGAGAATGCAGACGCCATTATAGCCCTTGATCCCATTGATCGCGATATGGGGATAGCCCAATGCCTGGATATCCTGGAACGGGAACTGGTCATCGTGGACCTTGGTTTCCTGAAGGCAGATCACATCGGGCGCAACCTGTTGGGTCAGCTTTTCCACAATCGGCATGCGCAGGCGGACAGAGTTGATATTCCAGGTCACAATACGCATCGGGTCTCTCTTTCAGACAATAAGGATATCGGGTGAATTTTATCGGGATTGGGCGCGCTGACGGGCAGCATCGCCAAAGGCACGGAACATTGCCTTGCTCAACGGCCATTTCAGGGCGGTCGGATGTTCTGGATGCCACTGAACCGCCAACAGGAATCCTTTCGACCCCGGCAGGCTGACCGACTCAATGATACCGTCATCGCTGACCGCTTCCACGAACAGGCCATCGGCAAGGCGGTCGATCGCCTGGGCATGCAGCGAATTGACCATCACCTGCCCGGTTGCACCATTCAGCCCAGCCAGCATGCCACCGGGCTGAACATCAATCGGGTGGGCCACGTCATACTGGTCCTGAACGGGCAGGTCCTTGCGCGCGCGATGATCGCGCTTTCCAGGCAATTCATGGACATGCTGGAACAGGGTTCCCCCCAGGGCGACATTCAATTCCTGCTGGCCCCGACAGACCGCAAACAGCGGCAGGCCAACCTCTATCGCCTTGCGTATCAGCGGCAGGGTGACGCCATCCCGGTTGGGGTCGCGCTTGGTATCCGCCCGAAAGGCCGGACCGCCATAGTTCTGAGGCTCGACATTTGAGGGGCTGCCCGACAGGAACAGCCCGTCCAGGCGCGCCACCAGGACATCCAGGTCCAAGGCCCCTGGCAGGGCGGGAATAGCCAGAGGGATCGCCTGTGACGCCGATGCCACCGCATCGAAATATTTATGGCCGACATGATGATACACGCTGCCTGCCTCGTTTTGCGACATACAGGCGGAAACACCAATCAAGGGTACAGACATCAAGAATCCTCTTTGAAGGAACAGTGCAGAATAAACCGGGCGGTAACGCAGGTGTGACCCCATCGCCGCTGGCGTGACTTGCCCTGGCGACATAATCGACACAGATTATGACCCATGGAAACCGTGACCGAAACCCTGTTGGCATATAAATCCGCCCTTGTGGCGGGATGGGTTATTCTGTTCTTTGTGATGGAACGGATACGCCCAGCCGCCATCATTCCCTTGGACGCAAAGGGAAAGGCGGGGCGGTTGTTCAGCAATGGCGGCCTGTTTGGCACCAATGTTATCCTATCGATATTCATTGTTGTTCCGATCAGCGTCTGGGCGACGACAACAGGACCGGAGTGGCGCAGTGCCTATGCCCCCTGGTGGGGCGGAATTGGCGGCCTACTGGCAGATTTGCTGATTCTGGACATGTTGATTTACTTCTGGCACCGCGCGAATCACGAATTCCCGCTGTTGTGGCGCTTTCATGAGGTGCATCACCTGGATGCGACCCTGGACAGCACAACCGCCTTTCGCTTTCATTGGGGCGAGGTGCTGCTGTCGGCCTTAGCCAGGGCTGTGATCGTTATCAGCCTGGATATGCCGCTGGAAAGTGTTCTGGTATTTGAAACTCAGGTTCTACTGGCGGCGATTTTCGCCCATTCCAATGTCAAACTGCCCGCCAGGCTGGAAAAAGCTTTGGGCTGGATTGTCATCACCCCTGCGATCCATTGGATTCATCATCATGCGGTCCGCCGGGATACGGATTCCAATTATGGCAATCTGTTCAGTTTCTGGGACCGCCTATTTGGGACCTTCAACAAAACACCCCGTGACCCGGCAATGCCCATTGGCGTAGAGCGGGAACCGGAGAAGCCCTTCTTGCGGTTGTTCATTCGCCCGTTTGAACCCCGGTCTTAAAGATGTGATCCCGGCATTGAACCAGCGCCGATTCTGGCGCATGATTCACCGTCCCAATCGCAAGCTGTAAGTCCCTGGATTTGACTGATAACACCCCCCAAGATGATGATCCCGCAGGTCCCTTGTTCAAATATCGGGCCCTGGTTCGCGATGAACAGCTAAAGGCTGATTCCCGCCAGGCCCTGGCAGTGGAAAAGCTGCAAGGCCTGTTTAAGGCGCTGACCGACTATCGCCCCGCAGACAATGCGGGGGGATGGAAGGCAAAGCTGGGCCTGGCGCGGCGACGGGAAGCCCCGCCCCAAGGTCTATATCTGTATGGTGGGGTTGGGCGCGGCAAATCCATGCTGATGGACCTGTTCTATAAAGAGGCAACGGTCCAGCGCAAACGCCGCGTGCATTTTCACGAATTCATGATTGAGGTTCATGGTGCCATCCATAAATGGCGCGAGGCACAGAAGACGCGCGACACAAAGGAGGATGATCCCCTGCCCCGGATTGCAGCACGCATTGCCGATGAGGCCTGGCTGCTGTGTTTTGATGAATTCCATGTGACCGACATTGCCGATGCCATGATTCTGGGCCGGTTATTTGATTCCCTGTTCCAACGGGGCGTGGTCGTGGTGGCGACATCCAACTGGCCACCAGACGACTTGTATAAGGACGGGCTACAGCGCGAGCAATTCGTGCCCTTTATCAAGCTATTGCAAAAGAAACTGGATATCCTGCATCTGGATTCGCCAACCGATTACCGGCTGATCCGCCTGAAATCCCTTAAAACCTATCATGCCCCGCTGGGCGCACAGGCAACAAAGGCGTTGAACCAGGCTTTCGACGAATTGACCGAAGGGGCCGCCGCAGAGGCCGATAGCTTCAAGGTCAAGGGCCGCACAATTGCCGTGCCCAAAGCAGCGCGCGGTGTGGCCATGGTGGAGTTCGATGCCTTATGCGGAAAACCGCTGGGGGCGGAAGATTATCTGACCCTGGCTGGAAAATACCACACATTGATCCTGAATGGGGTCCCGCGCCTGACAGAGGACCGTCGCAATGAGGCCAAACGCTTCATGACGCTGATCGATGCGCTGTACGAACATCACGTCAATCTGATCATGGCCGCAGATGCCGCACCAAACGATTTATATCGTGAAGGCACCCATGCATTCGAATTTGAACGCGCGGTCTCCCGGCTGATGGAAATGCAATCCGGCGACTATCGCGACATGCCCCATCGGTCTGGCAACGGTGATCAGGATTGAGGGATTTCCCACCTGCCCTTAACCGGCGAGACGGCAGAACAGGGACTCAGCCGCAAGATAAGGCACCGGATGAAAGATCGCGTCATTCCCGCGCAAGCGGGAATCCAGGGCGTAACGCTGTGATCTCACTATGCGGCCCTGGACCCCGGATCACGTCCGGGGTGACCGGTTTGTAAGAGGTTGATGGTATTGAGCACACCACTGCGCTCATACAAGTGTGGTGGGCCCGCATGAGCTCACACTGGATACTCTAACCACTTGTTTTCTAATCAAATACGTCATCACAAACGATTTTGTCTGTTTGGGATTTTCTCTAAGGAGAGACTGAACACTGTCCGTGCATGGGGATCAACGCACCGTCCTCAGTTGCCGCAGGTCGGGCAATCTGGATCTTTGGGCACCTTGATCTTGCGAAAGGTCTGGTCCAATGCGTCGAAGAGCAAAAGCTGTCCCGCCATACTGGTGCCCAGACCCAACAGCTCCTTCAGGACCTCTGTTGCCTGCAGGCTGCCCATCACCCCTGCGACAGCGCCGAATATACCGACAGTGTCGCAGCGGGGCACCAGGTCCGGATCCGGTGGTTCCGGGAACAGGCAGCGATAGCAGGGGCCGCCATCATAGGCCTTGAAGGTAGACAACTGCCCTTCGAACCGCACCAGGGCAGCGCTGACCAGGGGCTTCTTTAGGGAATAGCTGGTATCGTTGCACAGATAACGGGCCGCGAAGTTATCGCTGCCATCCACGATCAGATCATAGTCTGCAAACAGGTCCGCCGCATTGCTGGCGGTCAACCGGGTGCGGTGTTCAATGATCGTTATATCAGGATTTATCGTTTCCAGACGTTCTGCCGCAGAGCGCGTTTTCGGGCGGCCAATATCATCAACGGAATGGATGATCTGGCGCTGAAGATTGGACAGATCGACGACATCATGATCAACAATGCCCAATGTGCCGATACCAGCCGCGGCCAGATACATCAGAACGGGCGCGCCAAGACCGCCTGCCCCGACGACCAGAACCTTGGACTCCAACAGCTTGATCTGGCCTTCCTCCCCCACCTCTTCCAGAATGACGTGGCGGGCATAACGCTCTAATTCATCATCTGTCAGGTCATCGCGCATTGAGAAGGATCAATCCTTGGAAGATCCGCCAGCGGCTATTCTTGACGGTCGGGTATCGGTGTCTTGTGACTCTTCATTGGTGTCTTCATCATCCTGGGACACCAAATCCCGGCGAACTTCTGGTCGGCGCAACAATTCGTTGATCCGTCCCGCCTCAGCAAAGGTTTCGTCGGCCATAAAGCGCAGGCCGGGCGTATATTTCAGATGGACTTCCCGCGCGACCTGACCCCGCAGGAACGCGCCTGCGCGTTTCAGGGCTGACAGAACCTCGTCAATATTTTGACCGCCCAAGGGCATAATATAGACGGTGGCCAGCTTCAGGTCCGCTGCACAGCGCACTTCCGACACTGTGATCGGAATGCTGGTCAGGACTGGATCCCGAAGTTCGCCCCGCGACAGAATACGCGACAGCGCGTGTCGGATTTGTTCACCGACCCGCAATTGCCGCTGAGAGGGCTCCCGGTCGCTCATGCTATCGCCTCCTCTCTGCTGTCTGTGCCCGAAGGGGCGGCGTTACAGATTCCGCTTGATCGACTGAATATCAAAACATTCAACGATATCGCCGACCTGCATGCCTTCGAAGTTTTCAAAGGCCATACCGCATTCATAGCCATTCTTGACTTCTTTGACGTCGTCTTTGAAGCGCTTGAGCTGTTTCAACGCACCTTCATAGATCACGGTATCATCGCGCAACAGGCGCACTTTCGCGCCGCGACGGACTTCACCATCTGTGATCATGCACCCGGCAATCTTACCGGCCTTGGTGATGTTGAAGACTTCACGGATTTCCGCATAGCCCAGGAATTCTTCGCGTTCTTCCGGCGACAACATACCAGACAGCACAGATTTCATATCATCAATCGCATCATAGATGATTGAATAATATCGAATATCAACGCCATCCCGTTTGGCCAGATCCCGTGCCTGTGGGTTTGCCCGGACGTTAAAGCCCAGGATCACACCCCCAGTAGACGCCGCCAAGGTAACATCAGATTCCGTGATACCGCCGACAGCACCATGCAGAACGCGGACCTTCACCTCATCAGTCGCAAGGCCTTCCAGGGCGGAAACCAAGGCTTCCAGGGACCCCTGAACGTCGGTCTTGACCACGATTGGCAGTTGTTCCGCCTCGCCCGCCTGAACCCGTTCGAACATTTGTTCCAACGTGCCCCGACCGCTGATGGTAAACTGCTGTTCCCGCGCCTTGCGCTGGCGATAGCTGGCAATTTCACGGGCCTTGGACTCATCGGCCAGGACGATAAATTCATCGCCAGCCTGCGGTGTGCCTTGCAGCCCCAGAACCTCAACAGGAACAGAGGGACCAGCTTCGGTCAGCGCACGTCCCTTGTCATCCAACAAGGCCCGCACACGGCCCCATTCCTGGCCTGCGACAAAGATATCACCGACCCGCAAGGTACCGTTCTGAACCAGAACGGTTGCAACAGAACCACGGCCGATTTCCAATTTGGCCTCGACCACGGCACCACGGGCTTCCGCTGCAGGATCGGCGGTCAATTCCATCACTTCGGCTTGCAGAAGAATGGTTTCTTCCAGCACATCCAGATTCAGGCGTTTGGTTGCCGAAACTTCGACACAGATCACATCCCCGCCCATATCTTCGGGCACAAGGCTGTGTTCCAGAAGCTGTTGTTTGGCCTTGTTCGGATTCGCCCCTTCTTTATCGATCTTGTTGATCGCCACGATGATTGGCACTTCTGCCGCTTTCGCGTGGTTGATCGCCTCAATCGTCTGGGGGCGAATGCCGTCATCGGCTGCGATGACCAGAACCACGATATCCGTCACCTGCGCGCCGCGTTGACGCATGGAGGTGAAGGCGGCGTGGCCGGGCGTATCCAGGAAGGTAATGCTGGCCCCGGTGGTCATGGTCACCTGATAGGCCCCGATATGCTGGGTAATCCCCCCGGCTTCCCCGGCGGCAACATCGGTTGCGCGCAAGGCGTCCAGCAGGGATGTCTTGCCATGATCCACATGCCCCATAATCGTGACGACCGGCGCACGCGGCAGACCCGCTGCATCGCTTTTCTTGGGCTGGATCAGGATATCTTCGACGTCGGATTCCGACACACGCTTGGCGCGGTGCCCGAATTCAGACACGACCAGTTCCGCCGTATCGGCATCCAGGACTTCGTTCACGGTCGCCATAACGCCCATTTTCATCAGCGTCTTGATCACATCGGCGGCACGTTCGGCCATGCGGTTTGCCAGATCACCGACAGAAATTGCTTCTGGAATGGTGACTTCGCGCAGAACCTTTTCACCCCGTGACAGGCGCTCCCGGTTCTGTTGCTTTTCACGCTCCCGGGCGCGGCGCAGGGCCGCCATGGATCGACCGCGATTTTCGCCATCGTCTTCCAGGGCCTGAGTAACAGTCATCTTGCCACTGCGGCGGCGTTGTTCGCCACTGCGCAGGCGCATCGTGCCCTTGTTCTTCTTATCCTTGTCATCCGCGGGTGCCTGCGGTTCCAATTTGGCGCGCGCACGGGCGGCTGCATCCGGCTTTTCAGACGGCGGAATGGGCAGATCAACCGCAGGATCAACCGCAGGATCTTCCTTCACAGAAGCCTGTGTCGGTTCCGCTGCAGTTTCAGCAGACTTGGCTTCAGCAGCATCGGTCTTTTCTTCTTCAGCCGCCGCAGCTTCTTCCTGCTTCAGGCGTTCTTCCGCCTCACGACGGGCGCGAGCTTCCACTGCCTTGCGCTCAATTTCTTCAATCTCATTCTTGCGGCGTTCTTCATCGCGCGCCGCCCCTTCCAGCGCCCGAATCCGGTCTTGCCGTTCGGTTTCCGACAACCCGTCCAGCGGATTTTCCGAGACCAGCTTGTTCTTTTCCTGCGGGGCACGCGGTGCCGCAGCGCCCCCCTTCACGACCTTCATGTCGCCGGTGTCATTGCGCTCAAAGGACCGACGGCTCTTTGTTTCGACGATCACAGTCTTGGATCGGCCATGGCTAAAGCTCTGGCGTACCTGACCGCTTTCAACCGTCTTAGAGAGGCTCAGCTTTCCTGGTTTCCCAAGAGAGAGCTTGCCACCGCCTTTAGAAGTCCCATCACTCATTCATCGTCCTTTCCGGCGAGCCGACCCGTGTCGGGTGCCGTTTCTCTGAAACCTTTTAACCGCCCTGCCTCCATTTGGAAGCGACGGCTTAATCCGCCCCCGGATCCACCCTTAAGCAGCGCCGCATGAACAGCCGCGTCGCGCCCGAAGGCTTCTCCCATTTCTACCGCATCAAGCACGGCAAAAACCGGCACAAATGCCCGGGTTTCCGTTTCCCGAGCCAGGCCCGCTAACTTAGCACGCCCATCTGCGGCCCCATCCCGGGCCTGCAACAACACCGCACAACTGCCTGAAATCAGGGCTGCGCGGGTCTTTTCAAACCCACAGACCGCTTCACCAGCCCGACGCGCAAGAGATAGTGTCTCAACGCAACGCCGCGCCAACAAGGCCTCTATTTGCACGACCAAATCGACCGATGCAACGACCGGTGCCCGGGCCGCACGGGCAAACAGCTTACGATCCAGTGCTGTCTTAATGCTTTGCGCATCCGCGCTCAACCACAATCCGCGTCCTGGCAGTTTCGCCGCCAGGTCCGGAACGACCGTGCCGTCCGGACCCAACACGAATCGAATCAGCGCTTCCTTTGGATGCCGATCACCCGAAACCAAACAGCGCCGGACCGGTTCTTTCGCCGCCCTGGGGGACCCATCATCCACCGAAAGGTCCGGTACATCAGGATCCTGTTCAGCCTTTGCCTGGGCAGGTGGAGCGTCTTGGTCCGTCACCATCAGCGCCGTCCTCCGGACCGCCCTTAAGCCTCTTCCTCCGCAGCCTCTGCCGCAGCCTGTTCGGCCAGCATCTGATCCAGTTCTTCCTGTGTCAGCCAACCAACCTTCACACGCGCATTCATCACCATGATATTGGCTTCAGCCTCTGTCAGGTCATCGCCGCGCAGCAACCCATCCGCCGGATCAGTCAACTCGTCTGCCGCCAGGCCTGCAAAATCTTCGATCGTGCAGATTTTTTCTTCACCCAGCTTAATCAGCTGTTTGTTGGTAAAGCCTGTATAGGTGGCAAGATCATCGGTTACGCCCAGATTACGCCGTTTTTCTTCCAACAGGCGGTTCTGTTCGTCCAGATAGGCACTGGCGCGATCAGACAGGGCCTCTGCGACTTCCTCGTCAAAGCCTTCGATGGTCGCCATTTCGTCAACCGGCACATAGGCCACTTCTTCAACCGACGTGAAGCCTTCTGTGACCAGCAACTGGGCAATCATGTCGTCCACATCCAGGGCTTCCATGAACAATTCAGAGCGTTCGACGAATTCGCGCTGACGCTTCTCCGATTCCTGCTCTTCGGTCATGATGTCGATGTTCCAGCCCGTCAGCATGGACGCCAGGCGCACATTCTGACCCCGTCGGCCAATTGCCAGCGACAGTTGCTCATCCGGCACCACGACTTCAATCGTGTTGGTGTCCGGGTCCATAACAACCTTGGTGACTTCAGCTGGGGCCAGGGCGTTCACGACAAAGGTCGGGTCTTCATCATTCCAGGGAATGATGTCGATCTTTTCGCCCTGCAATTCCGCCACAACAGCCTGAACGCGGCTGCCGCGCATCCCGACGCAGGCACCGACCGGGTCGATGGACCCGTCATTGGACAGCACGGCAATTTTCGCACGGCTGCCAGGATCGCGGGCGACCTTCTTGATTTCGATGATGCCGTCATAGATTTCCGGCACTTCCTGCGCAAACAGCATCGCCATGAATTCCGGACGGGTCCGCGACAGGAAAATCTGCGGCCCCTTCTGTTCCTTGCGCACATCAAAGATATAGGCCCGGACCCGGTCCCCGCGCTTGAAATGTTCCCGGGGGATTATTTCATCCCGGCGCAGGACACCTTCGGCGCGCCCCAGATCAATGGTGACATTGCCGTATTCAACACGCTTGACCAGACCATTGACGATTTCGCCGTTGCGGTCCTTGTATTCTTCATACTGGCGATCACGCTCTGCTTCGCGAACCTTCTGCACGATCACCTGTTTGGCAGTCTGTGCGGCGATGCGCCCGAAATCAATCGGGGGCAGGCGATCAATGATGAAATCACCAACCACAGCATCGGGCTTCTTGCGGCGCGCACGATCGACGGTGGTTTGTTTGACCTCGTCTTCCACGGCATCGGGCGCCACGACCTCAATATAACGGGCCAGCACGATTTCGCCGGTCTTGCGATCAATCGTCGCCCGGATATCGTGTTCCATCCCGTATTTAGAGCGCCCGGCCTTTTGAATTGCCTGTTCCATGGCTTCCAGAACCAGGTCGCGCTCAATCCCTTTTTCGCGGGCAACGGCGTCGGCTACGGCCAACATATCGGTGCGCGTGATCGTGATGCCTTCCATCGTATTCGATCCTCTAAACTTTGGTCAGTCGTTTTAGGATGCGCAGGGGCCCTTAAAGGGCGGACCCCTCCGCGGTTCCGGTTGTTCCAGCGGCCGCAGCGCGGCTCGCCTCAATCAGCGCGTCGGTCAGCACTAGCTTCGACTCGCGAATTTCTTCAAATGGCACTTCAAACGCGCCGGTCTCAGTCTCAATCTTAACCATCGTGCCATTCACGCCCCCCAGGATGCCGCGAAATCGGCGACGACCGTCGATCAGGGACTGTAACTCGACTTTTGCTTCAAACCCGGCATAACGCTCAAAATCCTTGAGGCGGGTGAGCGGGCGGTCGATACCCGGAGAACTCACTTCCAGACTGTACGCCTGTTCAATGGGATCGTCCACATCCAGCAGCGCAGAAACTGCACGGCTGATATCCGCACAATCATCAACCGTGATCGCGGCTTCGTCCACACGGTCGGCCATGATCTGCAGCGTGATCTGTTTCGTTCCCAAAACGCGCACGCGCACCAGCCCGTATCCCATATCGGTCAGGGCTGGTTCGATCATCGCTGCGATACGGTCTTCGATCGCCATTAAAAGGGCCTGTCTCTTCTCCGGTTAATGCCGGTTTTCCAACAAAAAAGGGCGGGCCGCAGCCCACCCCCATCCATCACTCTTGCAGTACAAGGCGATATAATGAAAGTTCAGTCGCAGGGTAATACGCCAATTGAGCCCGTGTATCAAGTCCGCAGTCACCAACCGGACAGACCGGGTGATTTCCCAATCTTGGCATCCTAATCTTGGCGGCGAAATCTTAGGTAATGGGGACGACCGGCCAGCGCCTTGCTTTCATAGCGCGTCGGTGGCTGATCCTGCGGGCGGTCCAGCCAATCGCCGGGCCTTTGCGCCGTCCAGATAAAATCCGGGCTTGCACCAACATGCAACAACATCCATTCCAGGTAATCAGGATGATCCGTCGCGCATCGCAGATACCCGCCAGGCCGGATCACACGGGCCAAACGGGGCAGATTATCCGGCCCGATAAAACGGCGCATCCGATGGCGCGCCTTGGGCCAGGGATCCGGGAACAGGACGAATACCTGATCCAGACATCCATCAGGCAAGACATCCAGCACATGGCGGGCGTCATCTGGATAGACGCGAACGGTCTGGACCTTGGCCTTATCCAGATCGCGGACCAGTTTCACAACACCGTTGATGAAAGGTTCACATCCGATATAGCCAACGGTCGGGTTGGCCTGGGCCTGGGCCACCAGATGCTCGCCAGACCCAAAGCCGATTTCCATCTGCACAGAGTCAACCGACGGGGTGAAAAGCTGTCTTGGATCCGCGGGCATCGCCTGTGGATCCAGCGCATAGGCAGGCAGCCGCTGGTCCAGAATTCCCTGTTGCGAGGGTTTCAGGCTGCGCCCCTTTCGGCGGCCGAAAAACTTAAGCCTGGCTTCGTCCGATCGGGGGTCCATCACGTCAGTATCGCGTCAGTATGCCTTAGGTCAGCGCCGAAGTCAGCGCATCGACAAGATCCGTGCGTTCCCAGCTGAAATGGCCCTGTTCCGTTGGGATGCGTCCGAAATGCCCATAGGCAGCGCTGGGGGCATAGATCGGATTAGCAAGCTTCAGATGCTCGCGAATGCCGCGCGGGGACAGGTTCATCACTTCACTGACGGCCTTGACCAAACGGTCTTCGGCAACCGTTCCCGTGCCATGGGTATCGACCAACAGCGACAGGGGCTTGGAAACACCAATCGCATAGGCGACCTGGATCGTGCATTTATCGGCCAGACCAGCGGCAACGATGTTTTTGGCGACATAGCGCGCGGCATAGGCTGCGGACCGGTCAACCTTCGTCGGGTCCTTACCGGAAAATGCACCACCACCATGGGGGGCCGCACCGCCATAGGTATCGACAATGATCTTACGCCCCGTCAGACCGGCATCGCCATCCGGGCCACCGATTACAAAAATCCCTGTGGGATTGACATAGAATTCGTCTTCGGGCGGGAACCAACCGGCGGGCAGAACTTTCTCAACATGCGCGCGCACCAATTCGCGGATCGCGCGCTGGTCCATGTCCGGCGTGTGCTGGGTGGACACAACAACAGAGGCAACGCCAACGGGCTTTCCATCTTCATATTGCAGCGTCACCTGGCTTTTTGAATCCGGTCCCAGGCCACTTTTAGGGTCGCTGTGACGGAATTCTGCCAGACTTTTCAGAATATCGTGGGAATATTGGATGGCCGCAGGCATCAGCACATCGGTTTCGCGGCGCGCATGGCCGAACATCAGGCCCTGATCGCCAGCACCTTCATCCTTGTTCCCGGATGCATCCACGCCCACGGCAATATCCTTGGACTGACCATGCAGGTAAATCTGAACCTCTGCATGGGCATGGTGAAAGCCTTCCTGCTCATAGCCGATATCTTTCACGGCGGCGCGGGCGACTTCCTCGATCTTCTCTTTATTCACCAGACCATCGGGGGAAACGACGCTTTCCGGCCCGCGAACTTCGCCTGCAATCACAATCCGGTTCGTGGTCGTCAGGGTTTCACAGGCGACACGCGCACCGGGATCAGCGGCAAGAAACAGATCCACCACTTCATCAGAAATCCGGTCACAGACCTTATCTGGGTGCCCTTCGGAAACTGATTCGCTGGTGAACAAGAACGAATTGGCCATGCTGAAATCCCCTTCGAATACTCGGCTTGTCGTGAGGCGGCGCATCAGAAGACGGTGCGCGCATTATGATCGTATGTGTCAACCCACAGGCGGCGCATACATTTTCACCGCCTAAACGCGCGGTTTGTTACGAGGGTTTTAAGATAAGGTCAAGAGGGTGCTTGGTCGCTGCCCTGAACGAGACGGGAAACCTTCAGGATTCTTCGGTCGCATGGGCCATGGCGCGGCACAGATCAAATATCTTTTGGCGGATTTCAGGATCCTTGATTTTGTAATAGGCCCGAATGAGTTCCAGGGTCTCCCGACGCTTCATTGGATCTTCGTCAATATAGGGCTCTGACGGCGCTTCCTCCAGACCGGCGCGCAAACGGGGCGACTGGCCTGCTGTTTCTGTTGTCATGTCATCATAGAAGAACTGTATCGGAACATTCAAAACCCGTGACAGATCATACAGACGGCTGGCCCCGATGCGGTTTGTGCCGCGTTCATACTTCTGGACCTGCTGAAAGGTCAGGCCGATCATCTCCCCCAGTCGTTCCTGGCTGAGCCCAAGCAGCGTGCGCCGAAGACGAACCCGCCTGCCAACATGAATATCAACCGGATTGGGAACACCGGGACGCCCTGCAGGAATATTGCCCATCGGGGAATTTCCCGATGGCAGATCGTCTTTTGGAGTCTTCGCCATGTATTTATAATCCTATCCTGATCAGGCATTCCAAAGTCAGCATATCCTATACTGCGACCGCCCTGGAACAAAATCCGCCAAACACCAACAATCACGATATGGTCGTGCATCCTAATTCATACACGATCAAGTCGCAGAATTTCTAGGATAAATCAACGTCGGATAGCCATTATTCCAGCAATGGCAGAAATCGCGATCATGAACACTGCGATCGCATTTCCATAGACAGCAAACAGCGTTTCTGACAGCGCAGGCGGCAATCGGAAGTCGCGCACCCCGCTTGAATCCAGCGCAATGCGGGCCAGTTCCCGGCCATATCCATCATAGGCAACAGACACCCCGGTGCTGGCGGATCGAACCAGCGGCAGGCCTTCTTCGATGGCCCGCAGCCTTGTATGCTGCACATGCTGATAAGGACCGGTGGAATGGCCATACCAGGCGTCATTGGTGATGTTTAAAATCCATTCCGGGCGGTGGGTGCTGTCAATCACCTGGCCTGGAAAAATGATCTCGTAACAGATCAGGGGGGCAAAGGGGGGAAGACCCGGCAGGGTCACCGTCTGAGGACCTGGGCCCGGCGAATAATCCACAGATCCAATCGTGACCTTTCCAAAGGGAAGATAGTCACTCAATGGAACATATTCGCCAAATGGCACCAGATGTGACTTATCGTATTGCGCCTTGACGTCCCCCTGATCGTTCAGGGCCAATAAGGCATTATACAGGGTCAGCGGATCCTGCACCCGGCGCGGCGCGCCGGTTATCAGATACCCGCCGGTCGGGGCCGCGAAGGCACCCGCAGCGGTTCTGAGGTCTGGTGCTTCATCGATGAAGAAGGCCGCAGAGGTTTCCGGCCAGATCACGGTCCGAACCCAATCGGGTCGATCAGCGCTGCTGAGCCGCAGAAATGTCTGGAAATTGCGCAAGCGGAATTCCCGGCTCCATTTTTCCGTTTGGGGAATGTTGGCCTGAACCATGCGAAGACCGGGTAGGGCTGGGTCCGCCTGCTGTTGGGTTAATTCGGGCGCAAGGGACAAACGGATTGTGCCGCCTGCGAAGACCAGGGCTGGCAATGCAATGGCACCGACCAGACAGAGGCGACGCCGCAGTCTATCCCCGGCATGCGCGCCGCCTGTTCCTTCCATCGCGATCATTGAAATCAGAAAACCAGACAACAGCACCAGAACGCCCAGGCCATAGACCCCAATCAGGGAGGCGGCCTGGCTAAGGGCCGGAACGCCGGACCACAGATACCCGAATGTGTTCCAGGGAAAGCCGGTAAACAGAACACCGCGCAGCATATCCATGCCTGCGAACCCTGCCACCAGCAACAGGCATCGCCCCAGGCGTCGACCTATCGCGCGCCCCGACACGGCATCCACGATCAATGTCGCCAGCCCATAATAAACCGCCATTACCAGCGGCAGCCCGACCAGGGCAAAGGGAACCATCCACCACAAATCATTGGAAAAAACCAATAGCGCGTTGGATATCCAATACCATCCGGCACAAAAATATCCGAATGCGAACCACCAGCCGACCCCAAAGGCCTGCCGTCGCCGCGTCACGCCTTCCAGCATCCAGACTATGAATGGCAGCGTTAAAAAGGCGATGGGCCAGATGTTAAAGGGCGGCAATGCCAGCGTTGTGATCGCCCCCGCCAGAAACAAAACCCCACGGCGACGCCAGCCACCCCATGCATTCAACTGGCCCGGAACAGACGCCAACCCACCCCATGTCATATCAAATTTCCCTAGATAGAATCCTAAGATTGAATATGGGGAACTTTGGCCGATTCTGCCGTGACCAGCATCCTTATTTGCATATTGTCTTGTTTAGGGGCATCCCGGAGTCCGACTGTCCTATGCCGTTGGTACCGTCCCCCCATCAATGACAATTTCAGTCCCTGTAATGGAAGCGGCTTTTGGTGATACCAGGAAACTGATCAAATCCGCCACCTCTTGTGGTCGCGCGGGACGACCCAGCGGAATCCCCCCCAAGGATTGCATAATGATCTGCTTTCCGCCTTCGTAATCCGTGCCGGATTGGTCTGCCAACCTTTCCGCCAGACGCACCGCCGCCTCGGTTTCAACCCAACCCGGTGACACCCGAACGACGCGGATGCCCTTGGGCGTTACTTCTTTTGAAAGACTTTTGCTGTAGGTTGAAAGGGCGGCTTTGGCTGCGGCATAGGCGGTTGTTGATTCCGGCAGCGGCAGTTCGTGCTGAATAGAGGTGACATGGATGATCACGCCCGACCCCTGTTCAATCATCGACGGCAGCAAGGCACGATCAAGCCGCACCGCCGACATCAGATTCTGGTTCAGCGCATTCTGCCATTCGTTGTCAGTCAACGCGGCGAACCCGCCACCAGGCGCGCTGGACCCGCCCACAACATTTACAATAATATCAACGCCCCCAAGCTGCATCAACGCAGCATCCGCCACAGTCTGGCACCCTTCGGCCGTTGCCACATCTGCGGCGACATACAGAACATCATCCTGGGGCATATCGGGAATTGTGCGCGCCGTTGTCATAATCTTCACCCCGGCATTGCGCAGCGATTGAACGACTGCGGCCCCGACCCCTTTGGTGCCCCCGGTGACCAGGGCGCGACGGCCTGAAAGACCCAGATCGAAGCTCATAATGTGATCTCCAGCGATGCGATTTTTTCATCCCGCAGAACGAAGAAATATCGCAGATCCACAGGACTGCCTGGGAAATTACCCACGACATGCGCGGTCACGATGGTCGTGCCGTTGGTTTCTTCAATTGAGAAGGGGTCGACGGTATAGTTAAATTTGCGGGACGCCCCTGTTTTCCATTCCTGTATCGCCTGGCGTCCGGTATAGGTTTGTGCCTCGTCAACGACGACAGCGTCTTCAGTAAAGCACTCTGCGAAAGCAGGATTGTTATCCAGGTCATATTGGTAATATTGGGAAATCGGCTTTGGCAGATTTATTGGCATGGGCTTTTTCCTTTGTCTGTTTGCATCATCGGAAAAATAAGAATACGCTTTAAAGATGACAAGTACGGACAAAAAAGTTGGGTACTTACCTGAAGGTAAGGTACAATACACGCCAACCTCTGCGGATGAAGGGGCAGAACAGGCCCTTAAAATGCTGGAAGGGCGCTGGAAACTGGTCATTCTCTTCCATCTTTTCGGTGGAAAGATCATGCGTTTTTCTGACCTTGAGCGCGCCATTCCGGCGATATCGCAAAAAATGTTGATCCAGCAGCTTCGGCAAATGGAGGCTGATGGCATCGTCCGCCGTATTGTCCACCATCAGGTGCCGCCGAAAGTTGAATATTGTCTAACCGATTGGGGACAATCCTTGTGCCCGGCCCTGGATGCCTTGCTGAAATGGGCAGAACAACGGCACGGTTAGACAAAAGCAGGCCAAGTATTTATTCACGCAATGAAAGTCGCAAACAGCATGGTCCCGCATTTCATATCAGGGGATCATGTCGAATGCTCCCATCTTGAGTATCCATAGAGTTTTCTAAAGGCCCGCCCCCCATGATCGTTCGTAAGAATCCCACATTCCTGACGCTGTTTCTGATCACAAAAGGATCAATTGTTCCGAAAGTAGCGCCCAAAATCGCATTCTTCATGGCCTTGTCGGTCATCATCCTGGTGCTGGACCACACCGGCGTTCCGATCATCCATATCAACTTTCAAGCCGCCAGTATTTTCGGCCTAGCACTGTCCCTGTTTCTGGGGTTTCGCAACAATGCCGCCTATGAGCGTTGGTGGGAGGCACGCACCTTGTGGGGCCATTTGATCGCAGATATCCGCAGCCTGGGACGGGAAACGATGACCTTCATGGGTGAAACCCAGGACCGCGCGGAACTGTTGAAGCTGGCCTGTGTGTTCCTGCATCTGCACCGCACCAATCTGCGCCGAACGGACCCCCCTGCGCAATTGCAGGATTTTGCCGATCCGGCATTGATCCAATCCTTTAAAGATATGCGCAACCCAGCCTGCGGGCCTTTGAATGAAATGGCGAAGCGGCTGCACCGGATTCATGCAAATGGGGGGATCAGCGACTTTGGCCTGCGCGTTCTGACCCAACGACTGGGCGCGATTTCACTGGCCCAGGCGGGTTGTGAGCGGATTTCCAGCACCCCCATGCCCTATGTTTATGTCCTGCTGATATATCGCACGATCTTTCTGTATTGTATCCTGGTGCCGTTTGGATTGATCGAATCCGTGGGCTGGATGGCCCCGGTCTTTGCTGGGATCATCGCCTATGTCTTTTATGGACTGGCCGCCGTGACAGACGAATTGAAGCATCCCTTCACAAATTCCGTGAACGGGATCCCCCTGGACGCCATGTGCCGCACCGTCGAAATATCCGTGGCAGAAGCCCTGAACACCCCGCCCCCAATGCCCCTGGAGCCCAGGGATCATATTCTGACATGACTGTAGGGGGCTGCGCGACTTACTCAGCCGCCTTCGCGGTCGTTTCAGCGGCGCGTTTTGCGTCGACACTGGGCGTTACCGCAGCGGGGCGATAGCGCAGACGAACCCGCTTGATACGGCGAGGGTCAGCTTCCAGGACTTCAAATTCCAGGCCGGATTCCTCGTGCGGGATCAATTCCCCCCGGATCGGGACGCGCCCGGCCAGCGTGAACACCAACCCGCCCACAGTATCGATATCTTCCTGACGCTCTTCGTCAGTCAGGATCGGGCCCAGCCGTTTTTCCAGGTCTTCAATATCCAGACGGGCATCGGCGATCCAGGTTCCATCGGGTTTGTGCTCAATCTTGGGGCCGCGATCAATATCGTGTTCGTCTTCGATTTCTCCGACGATTTCTTCGACCAGATCCTCAATCGTCACCAATCCATCGATGCCGCCATATTCATCCACCACCAGGGCCATATGCAGCCGGTTCATGCGCATTTGCAGCAACAGATCCAGCACCCGCATAGACGGCGCAACAAACAGGACCTTGCGCATCACGGCACGGACGGAGAAATTTTCCTTCGGCTCTGTCGTGGCGGCCAGAACATCCTTGATATGGACCATGCCCAGCACGTCATCCAGGCTGTCGCGATGCACCGGATAGCGCGAATGCGGCTGGCGCGACATGATCGCGACCAATTCATCCAGCGACGTATCCGCCGGGACAGAGACGATATCCGCCCGGGGTATCATCACGTCATAGGCGGTTTCTTCCCCGACATTTAAAATATTGTCGATCAGCGCCCGTTCATCCGAATCAATCGGTGTGGCGCGATCATCGTGCTGTTCCAACAGTTCTTCAAAACTGTCGCGAAGCTGCGATTCTCCGTTTCGGCCGAGAAGCGTGCGCAGAAACCCGCGCAGGCCACTCGGCTTTCTAGAACTGGGTTCGCCGGGGCCCTGATCACCGGTACTGGATGTGCCGGAGGATGAATGGTCTGCCATGATATTTACCTTTTACGCCCTTACTTTGTTTCTGCGCCTTCGAGATAGGGATTTGCGATGCCAATGTCAGCCAAAATCTTTATCTCAAGGGATTCCATCTCTTCGGCCTCTTCCTCATTCTCATGATCAAAGCCCAATAAATGCAGTACGCCATGTATTGTAAGATGGCTCAGGTGATGGGCAAATTGCTTGCCTTCCTCCCCCGCCTCCCGCGTGCAGGTTTCCCGCGCCAGCACAACATCGCCCAGCATCAAAGGTTCGCCCGGAATATCCGCATCATCGCCGGATTCAAAAGACAGCACATTGGTCGGCTTGTCCTGACCGCGATAGTCCCGGTTCAACTTCTGGACCGTTTCGTCATCGGCCAGGGCAAGCGACAATTCCAGATCGCGGGTTGGGTTCATGGCAGCAAGCGCCGCCCGTGCGGCAGCCTGGGCTGTGGCTTCATCGGCTGGCGTCCAATCCCCTGCTAAAATGGTGCATTGAATGTCCCAATGGGTAGAGGTGCTCACGCCGGTTTGCCTCCTGCCTTGGCTGCGTCGCGGGCGTCATAGGCCTGAACAATCTTGGACACCAGAGGATGGCGCACGACATCGGCAGAGGTGAACCGCGTCATGCCAATGCCCTTAATGCCGCTTAAGGTCTGCACAGCTTCGGCCAATCCGGATATCTGACCGGGGGGCAGGTCAATCTGGGACAGATCCCCGGTTACCACCATGCGGCTGTTTTCCCCCAGCCGTGTCAGGAACATCTTCATCTGCATCGCCGTGGTGTTCTGCGCCTCGTCCAACAGCACGAAGGCATTTTTCAGCGTGCGCCCGCGCATAAAGGCCAAAGGCGCGACCTCAATCTCTCCATTCTCCAATTTCCGCGACACCTGATCGGCCGGCAGCGTATCATACAGCGCGTCATAGATAGGGCGCAGATAGGGATCGACCTTTTCCTTCATATCGCCCGGCAGAAAGCCCAGACGCTCCCCGGCTTCGACAGCGGGGCGCGACAGGATCATCTTTTCCACCTGACCCGACAGCATCATGGAAACCGCCATACAGACGGCCAGATAGGTCTTGCCCGTTCCCGCAGGACCAATCCCAAACACCAGATCATTGCCCCGGATCAGATCGACATATTCTGCCTGCAACGGCGTGCGGGGGGAAATCTGGCGGCGGCGGGTGCGGATGATGGGTTCCTGTTGGCCGAACAGATCCGTCGGCTGGCCCACCATGCGCAAGGCGGCATCAATATCCGCATCTTCCAGCGATTCGCCGCTGCGCAATCGGCTGTACAGGCGATTAAGGCCTTCTTCCGCCAGGGCGACCCCGTCTTTAGAACCGGTCATCGCCACCTGATTGCCGCGATTGATCAGCGTTATTCCCAACTGTGCTTCTATCCGAACCAAATTCTTATCATGCTCTCCAAACAATTCGGGTAGGAGGCGATTGTCTTCGAATTCAATGACATGGGTGATGGTGCCCATATCTTCTGTCAGGATGGAGTTCAAGCGCAGACCCTTTCCTTGGGATCAATAGGCGGGGATTGCCCACCTACAGCGGCTCCCGATTGAGATACAAACGATTGAGATGGCAACAAGGCAGGGTCGCCAGAAACCAACGACCCGAACAAACTATAAGCCTTAAGGTCCTGAATGTCGCAATTTACAATATGACCAATTAGTGACGCGTCCCCGAAGATATGCACAGGCTGCAGATACGGTGATCGCCCGACCAGTTGACCTGGGTCGCGGGCCGATTTTTCCATCAGCACCGGCATGGTCTTGCCGATACAGCCCCGGTTGAAGGCTTCCTGTTGGGCATCCAGCAATTGCTGCAATGCCGTCAGCCGATCCGTCATGACCGGATCGGGGACCGCATTCCCCATATCCGCAGCCGGCGTTCCAGGGCGGGGCGAGTATTTGAACGAGAAGTTGGCGGCGAAACCGATATCCGTCACCAGCTTCAACGTTTCAGCAAAATCCGCATCGCTTTCACCGGGGAAGCCGACAATGAAATCGGAACTGAAAGCCATGTCCGGGCGCACATCCCGCAGGCGATCCACAACCTTGCGGAATACATCCACTTTATGCTTGCGGTTCATTGCCGCCAGAATGCGATCCGACCCGCTTTGTACCGGCAAATGCAGGAAGGGCATCAGGGCGGGCACATCCCCATGGGCCGCGATCAGATCATCATCCATGTCCCGGGGATGGCTGGTTGTGTAGCGAATCCGTGCCAGACCATCAATTTCCGCCAGGGCGCGGATCAATCGGGCCAGGCCCCATTCGCGCCCATCCGGCCCAACACCATGATAGGCATTCACATTCTGGCCCAGCAGCGTGATTTCCCGCACCCCTTTGGCAACCATCTGTTTGGCTTCGTTCAGAATGGCGATCGCGGACCGGGACTGTTCCGACCCGCGGGTATAGGGAACAACGCAGAAGGTACAGAACTTGTCGCACCCTTCCTGAATGGTCAGAAAGGCAGAAATACCAGCCGGAATGCGTTCTTCGGGCAGGACATCATATTTATCTTCAATCGGGAAATCCGTATCGACCTGACCCTTGCCCAGATTCTTTTCGGCCTCTGCCAGCATGGCAGGCAGGCGGTGATAGGTCTGGGGCCCGAAAACCATATCGACCTGGGGCGCACGCCGCAGAATTTCTGCGCCTTCGGCCTGGGCGACACAGCCTGCAACCGCCAACATCATGCGCCCGCCGGTTTCCGCCATTCGGGCCTGTGCCTCCCGCAGGCGACCCAGTTCCGAATAGACCTTTTCCGACGCCTTCTCACGAATGTGACAGGTGTTCAGAATGACCAGATCAGCCCCTTCCATTTCAGCGCTGACTTCAAACCCCAATGGGGCCAAAGTCTCTATCATGCGCTCGCTGTCATACGCATTCATCTGACAGCCATAGGTCTTGATATGGACCTTCCGCAATCGATCCTGAGACTGGCGTTCCGGGGTCTTCATTGAAGTAGTGGCACCTTGGGTCATCAACACGCTCGCTTCACAGTATGCGGGATAATACAACAATCCCGCGCCTGATAGGACAGACAATGGGGTGCCGTCAATGCGGCATCTCCTGCGCCAAACGCTGAAAACTGTGCGGTGAGTCGGCACCAGAGGGCGGCAGTGTCATTGCGTTGGACCGTCATGTGCGCCCATCCAACGCCGCGTTTGATCGCGTGTGGAATGCCTGAACCGGAGAGGGCGGACAATTGCTAAGGACCATACTGCGAAATGCTTGCCAATTTCCTAACGTGTCACGGGATGCCTGATGCCCTTGCAGCCTACTGCAAGATTGTTTCAACTTCAAGGATCACGACACAGCCTGGACCATTGGGCTGCTGGGCTGTGGCGCATTACGCAGTGCGGTTTGCAGCCCGTGTGTACAGGCCCGTTGTGTCGCCTGCGCCAATTCTTTGCGCCCCCCAACATCGGCCATGCGCAGGGGTTCATGAAACACGACATCCACCCCAACCGTGCCCAGACCCAGCCACCCCATCAGATGGGGCACCAGTTCCATATCGCCAAACCAGGTATAGAGCGGGCGCAAAGCGCGGCCCATAGGCATGCCATCCAACCGGTTATAGGCGATGGACACCGTCTGCACCTCAATCTGTCCGGTTTCTGGGAATTCGATGCTGGCGGATTGGAACAGCGCGCTTTTGAAGGGCAAAACGCGACTGCCATCCGAACTTGTTCCCTCTGGAAACAGGACCAGACAGCCGCCATCTTCGATGCGTTGCTTCATTTCGCTCAAATGTCGATCCGCCTTACGGGGATCGCGTTCGATGAAAACCGTGCGCTGTTGAACCGCCAGCCAGCCAAATATCGGCCAGTCGCGGACCTCGGACTTCGACACGAAGGAACAGGGCAGCAAGGCACCCAGCACGATTATGTCCAGATAAGATGCATGATTGGCGACAAACAGGACGGGGCGGTCCCGGATCGGGGTGCCGGTTACCCGCACGTCAATCGCGGCAATCCGCTGAGTCATTTTGTGCCATTGCATCGTGACGTCGGGTGTAACGCCCCGTTTCGCCAGAATACTGCGCAGGTTCAATAATGCCAGCCACAGGGTCCACACTGCGATCCCCGTTGCGCGCAACCCCGCCAGGAAACGAGATGTCTTAAAAACACCTGGTTGAGGAATGACGCGCGGTCGCCGATAGCTGCTGGGGTCTGGCTTTTCAGGTCTCGCTTGAACTGCGCTCATCACTGCCACTTTCGCCCGTCTTGCGGACATAGTGTTTATAGTATCGATCCGTCACCAGATCGGTTTCGACCACGATACAGACATCGATCGTATCAAATTGTGGGTCAATCACGGCACCATCGCCGATAAAGCCCCCCAGACGCAAATAGCCCTTGATCAGCGGCGGAACGGCGGCCAGGCCCTTGCGCTTTTCATAACTGTCCGCGGGCAGGCGATTCATTTCAACATACCGTTCCGGCAGGGCGACCGGGCGCTTTTCAATCGGGGCCAGGTGATTCTGATACAAATAGCTCAATGGCAGGGCGATGGCTTCCGGATCCACACCCGAAAAGCTGGCACAACCGAACATCAGCGTAATGTCATAATGGAAGACATAGGCGGCAATGCCCCGCCACAACAGATCCATAACATGGCGGGAGCGGTAATTGATATCGACGCAGGACCGGCCCAATTCCAGAATTTCACCGGGCTGGTTCACAATCGCGCTGATATCATATTCATCGACGCTGTAGAACTGCCCATGGCGCGCGGCGGCCTCTCGCCGGACCAATCGATAGGTGCCAACGACAGATTCCGGACCGTCACCTAGATTTCGATCAACCACCAGCAGATGATCTGCAACATCGTCAAAAGTATCCACATCGCGCTTGCTGCGCGCGGTTTCCGGACTGGGATGGGCGGTCATTTCTTCATAGAAGACCCGGTACCGAAGCGCCTGAGACGCATCAACAAAACCAGGATCCCCATTGGCGAGCCGTATTCCAAGATTATTGCTCGTCAATTGCGCTAACGACTCATTCAGTGAACTGGTACCTGTCACGATGGGCCCTTCTTCCCTGATCGACCCAGGCGCACACCAAATAATTCAAGCCGATGATCGACCAGCTGATACCCCAATTCCTTGGCGACGGCTTCCTGCAAACGCTCAATCGCTTCATTGTGGAATTCGATCACTTTTCCAGATTCGATATCAATCAGGTGGTCGTGATGTTCATCTGGAACTTCTTCATAGCGCGCACGCCCATCCCCGAAGTCATGGCGGGTCAGGATCCCTGCCTCTTCCAACAGGCGAACGGTGCGATACACGGTTGCGATGCTGATTTTTGAGTCAACCTCAGTCGCGCGTTGATGCAATTGTTCCACATCTGGGTGATCATTGCTTTCAGAAAGCACGCGGGCGATGACCCGGCGCTGCTCTGTCATCTTCAAGCCTTTTTCTGCGCAAAGATTTTCAATGCGAAGAGGGTCCGTCCCATCCATTACAGCGTTCCCTTCTATTCTGACAGTTGGCTGTACCAATTGCTGTTGCTCAAACCCTACCTGCGCAGCCCCCAAGGATCAATTCTATAAGCACCCCAATATGCATTACATCGCATATTGCCTGCCTGCTGGCAGGATGATTTGGCACAGAACGGGCCTGCAAAAAGAAACCCGCCCATCATCGTCTGGATGATGCGGCGGGAATTGAAACCAGACCATTGTGCAAAATTATTATTTGCTGTTGCTGCGGGATTGCCGCCCCAGGCCAATTTCTTTAGCCAGCTTCGAGCGCTGTTTGGCGTAATTCGGCGCAACCATCGGATAATCCGCAGGCAGGTTCCAGCGTTCCCGATATTCTTCCGGTGACATGTCATAAGATGTTTTCAGATGACGCTTCAGCATCTTCAATTTTTTACCATCTTCCAGACAGACCAGATAATCTGGATGAATTGATTTCTTAACCGAAATCGCCGGAATGGGTTTATCCGCTTCGGGCTCTGGCCCTTTGCCGACCTGCTCCAGCGTTCGATAGACCTGTTCAATCAATCCGGAAAGCTCAGAAGAGGGAACAGAGTTATTGGATACATGCGCCGCGACAATATCGGACGTCAATTGTAACAATTCAGAGGACCCAATATCTGTTTCAGAAGTTTCCGCCATGACTTTACCTTTCTTTTAGGAGCCTGATCACTCCGTATCGATCAAACCAACACCGAATCTCAAGTGACATTTACTAATCACACAACCAGCTTCATGCATTGATTATAGAATTATCATTCATCAAGCATGTTTTTGGACTTAGCAAAAAAATATTGATTTTTGCAAGAGAAGAATCAAGTGCTTTAACTTTTAATTTATTTGCATGCCAGTATCTGAACCAGAAAAACTAAAACCCCTTTATCTTTAAAGCCTTTTTTGCATAACAAGCGCGTCGATTAATGCGCCATCACTTCTTCGATAGTATTTTTTCCGCAAGCCAACTTGTTTGAACGCCATATCAGTATACAGCGCCACAGCGGCGGGATTATCTTTTCCAACCTCCAGAAACACCTTATTCGCGCCCTTTTCCTGCACCTGGTCCAGGGCGGCGGTCAATAACGCCCGACCAATTCCGGCCTTCCGCCAATTGGGCGGCACCCCGATGGATAATATTTCAGCCTCATCCAGGACAATTCTGGCCAAAATAAAGCCAACAGGATCACCCGAGGAATCCGATTTCGACGGAACAGAATTCAGGGCAATCAGCCCCCATGTCCCCGGAACGGATAATAATTCACGCACCGACGGTTCTGGCCAGGGGTCATCGAAAGCCAGAGCATAAAGCGCGGCAATCACGCGGAATCCCTCCACCCCAATTGGCGCAATCCGAATGCCTTCTATCGGCAAATCAGGGGGGTGAAGGGTCATGGGAGATGCCTTTGGATGGAACATAAACAGAAAATGGCCCAGGTTCAGCAGAATGGCAAGCAAGCACTTTACATGCAGGCCCTTGGCAGAACCGGTGGGATTTTAGCAGCATTGTCGGTGCGTCACTTTTTAAGATTGTGGCAATCGTGATGCCATGCTTAGAACATATCGGGGGTCCATGCTGAACATCAAAGCGGATTTATAACCGCATTTGGCAAGTCGATAGCTGGAGACACGTATGGTCGTTTGGAATTCCTTTAGGGACCGCATCCCCCAGGCTTTTTACCGATTAATCGGTCCAGTCTTACTTGTAATCCTGGCGGCGACCGGCCCTGGCATGGTCGGGACCGCATCGGCGCAAGAGGCTGTAACATCTGCTGTCGTCCTGATGTATCACCGTTTTGGTGAAGATGAATATGCCAGCACCAGCGTCACGATGGAGCAATTCGAAGCCCATGTGGCGGAACTGACATCTGGAAAATATACCGTGATGCCTCTTTCCAGGATCGTTTCTGCCCTGAAGGCGGGAACCCAATTGCCAGAACGGACCGTCGCCCTGACGATTGATGATGCCTATGTTTCGGTTTACGACAGGGCCTGGCCTATACTGCAACGCGCAGAAATACCCTTTACCCTGTTCGTCGCGACCGACCCTGTCGACCAGGGATCATCGGATTTCATGACCTGGGATCAAATCCTGGAATTAAAGGATTCCGGCCTTGTCGAAATCGGCAGCCAGGCGGTGACCCATCCCCATATGCCGTTGAAATCCGATGCCAGGAACAGGGAAGAACTGACGCTTTCTGCAAACCGGCTGCAGGAGATGACCGGGATCCGCCCGACCTTGTTTGCCTATCCCTATGGAGAGGCCAGTCGCGATATCATGACCCTGACCCAGGAACAGGGATACAGCGCAGCCTTTGGTCAACATTCCGGGGTTACGAACAGCACCAGTGATATGTTCTATCTGCCCCGTTTTCCGATCAATGTGAATTATGGCGGGGTTGAGCGATTTACGCGGCTGGTAAACGCCCTGCCCCTGCCGGTATCGGGCCTGACGCCCAGCAACCCAACCCTGCCCACAGAAGGTTCGGGCAATCCGCCAGCCTTTGGCTTTACAGTGGAAGGCGTCTCAGAGAATTTGACGGACCTGAAATGCTATCATTCCGATGCCAGCCAGATTTCAGACTTTCAGCAATTGGGGAACCGGTTTGAAGTACGATTTGATGGGGCCTTTGCACCGGGGCGCACCCGCATCAATTGCACCATGCTGGGACATTCCGGACGGTGGCGCTGGTTCGGGATGCAGTACTACGTTCCGCCCGAATAAAGCCCGACTATATCAAGCCTGCGGGTTTCTAAGCTTTGCCTTATCCAGCGGACGCAGTTCATTTGCGGAAATGATCCCACGGATCAGTTCAATATATTCATGGCCCTTTTCGGAATAGGATTCCAGACCAGCCGCCAGGGCCGCCCCATTCAATGTGCTGCCCTCCCGGCGCATTTTGGCGCGAATGTCCCGCAAACTGCGATAAGCACGATGCGTATTCAGATTCTTGATATAGGCCGCGACCGCTTCCAGCGGGGTTTCAAAAACTTTGATCTTGTGGGTCAGCCCATCCTTGCGCTGTTCCGGCACCAGACCTTCTGCACCCTCGCCCCAGACCCATTGCCCGAATAAGGCATTGCCTTCACGGGCAAAGCGGGATGTCCCCCAACCACTTTCCACAGC
Organism: Rhodospirillaceae bacterium; assembly: GCA_002709955.1. Lineage (GTDB taxonomy): Bacteria > Pseudomonadota > Alphaproteobacteria > UBA8366 > Aestuariispiraceae > Pacificispira. The sequence continues at coordinate 52,394 of PAQY01000017.1, read as the reverse complement.
CGCCTGGGCCAGCGCCAGAGAGGGCGGAACCTCATCCACGCGCCGCAACAGCAAATCCCATTGACCGGCCTCAACCCGATACGACTCAAACTGTTTCGCCATCCATGCCGCATCACCAGCAGTGATGGACTTTCCTGTCATCTCCCGCTCCCGCAACGCCTCCAGACGATTGCGATCAACCACCAGGCGTTCATTGGTGATCAACACCAACGGCAACAGCATCTTGAAGAACACGGCCTTGCGGCGATCAATTTCCTGAATCTCTTCCAGGTCGCCCGGAACAGAGACCGTGATAACCCGGGGCACCGTCATTGTCTGGGCACGAATATCATCCAGGCGATAATTAAGCGCCGTAAATTCTGATTCCAGGTCTGCCACCGTCATCGCATCCCCAGACGGCGACAGGCGGCGGTTCGTTGCGCGCGGTCGGGTCGTCGCATCGTCTGTTTGATCCGTCGCGGTATCCAGGGGGGCATTCAGGTCTGTGGGTAGCAAAGACAGCGACACCCGCGCCGTGGGCCGTTCATCCCCCGACAGGCGGTCACTGCGCAGATAGCCCGTCAAAGACCCCTGATCGCTGAGGCTCGACACTGCCAGAATGACGCCAATACCGGCGGCAAACCCCAAGGCAAAAAGCACCGCCCAATTGTCAGGTCGGTTGGGTTGCGACCCCGTTGTGTTGTCTATTGTTGTATCCGCCATCTCACATCCTCTGTTTTGCGTTTCCCGCAGCACTGCGGACCACAAAAAGCACAAGCCCGATCATAAGCGATACATATCGCCCGTAATCAGGGTGCCAAGGTGTCATCATTGAGACAGTTTCAGGGCAATCCGAAAGGAACCCCGATGCCGTCAGCCAATCCCATCCAAACAGTCAGCGAAACCGATAATCAGGCGGTTGCGCGTACTTCTGTTACTTCGGGGATATAGTGCCGGAGCATATTTTCGATCCCCATCTTCAGGGTTGCGGTCGAGCTAGGGCAGCCCGCACATGCACCCCGCATGGTCAGAAAGACCACGCCCTGCTTAAAGCCGTGGAAGACAATGTCCCCCCCGTCTTGTGCTACGGCAGGACGCACCCGGGTTTCCAGAAGCTCGCGGATTTGACCGACAACGGCCTCATCTTCTGGATCATAGGTGGCTTCCGCCGTGGTGGACGCTGCGGCGGCATCAGCGGGGCCGGCACCTGCTGATAGAACATCCCGCCCAGCGGTAAAGTGTTGCATGATAACGCCCAGGACTGAGGGCTTCATCACATACCATTCCCGGCTTTCAGTCTTGCTGACCGAAATGAAGTCATTGCCCAAAAAGACCGCCGCGACGCCATCGATTTCAAACAAAGCACTGGCCAGAGGGGAAACCCCTTCCGCCGAATCCTTATTGGGAAAGTCCAATGGATCGGCCTTGTCCAGGACCGCACGTCCCGGCAGGAACTTCAGCGTGGCCGGGTTTGGGGTCTGTTCCGTTTGAATAAACATCGCGTTTTTTGCCTCTCTCCGGTGGAATTACACACTCTGTAACGGCACCGGCTGATTCTATCCATCAATTGCACTGCATAGATGGCTTTTATTGACCTGACGTCAAGCCCTGGAGATCACGCCCCTGGTCATGTCAGTTTTGCCATGTCCTCATTAGACAGCGATCCTGGCACGATGGTCAGGGGCACGCGCATACTCGCCGCGCCCTGTTTCATCATATAATTAATGATCGGGCCGGGCCCTTCCGTATCCGTGCTGGCGGCCAGAACGACGATGGATATCGAGCGATCCTCGTCCAGCAGTTTCAGCAATTCTTCACCCCGTTTGCCTTCACGCACGATCAGAATCGGCATGGTGCCGGAAATTTCCTGCGCGCGGCTGGACAGATCACTCAAGCGGGCTTCTGCCTCTTCGCGACGCTCATGCTGAATCAATTCCCCGACACCCAGCCAATGATGGAATTCAGCGGGTTCCTGAACATACAGCAGGGCCACACGCCCCCCCGTGTTTTTAGCCCGCAAGCAGGCAAACCGCATGGCGACCTGCATTTCTTCGCTGTCATCGACAACAACCAGAAAGACCCGATGCCGATCATCCGGAAGGTCTTCAGGCGGTCTGGCACTGTCCGTGCTTTCCGTCATTTCATCCCCATTAGCCATGTTCATGCTGTTTGTTTTGACCAAACCTTATCACTAGATTTGGGGAAGCCCTAAGAATTTTCCACCAGCAGACGCCCGGCCAGATACAGCGACCCACAGATCAACAGATGCCCCCCTTGCTGGCGTCTTGCCAGTCTTTCCGACGCTTCCAGGACACTTTCGGCTGTGGACGGGTCGGGCAAACCCGCTTCTTGCGCCATGGCACATAGGTCTGTGGCGGAAAAACTGTTTTCCTCCCCCGGGATGGTGACGGCCTGAAAACTGGCGATCAGCGGCGCAAAAGGCCGCAGGAAATCGACCGCTGCCTTGCTGTTCATCATGCCACAAATCACATGCACCGGGACCGAACGATCCCAACGGGCGATTTCATCGGCCAAAGCAAGGCCAGCCGCAGCATTGTGACCGCCATCCAGCGTTAAGGTCCAGCCGGGCAAGGCACGCTTCAATGGCCCCTGGGTCAGGGTTTGCAGCCGGGCGGGCCATTCGATCTGTCGCACGCCATCGCGAATCGCCTGATCAGGTAGATCGAATCCCTGATCCCGCAGGACCAGCGCGGCGGCGACAGCGGTTGCTGTATTGGCTTGCTGATGGGCACCGGGCAGGTTCGGGCGTGGCAGGGTGCCAGACCAGGCCGCGCTGTCGAAGTGATACCCACCATCCGCCCCTTCGGCGACCGACCATTCCAACCCATGCCGCAGCAAGGGGGCCCCCACCTGTTGTGCATAATCGGTCAGAACCTGCTGCGCGACCGGGTCCTGGGGACCAATGACCGATGGGGTTCCAGATTTCTGTATCGCCGCCTTTTCCCCCGCAATGGCTGCCAGGCTGTCGCCCAGAAACTGGATATGATCCATAGAAATCGGGGTGATTATCGTGGCGGCCGGGTGATCCACGACATTGGTGGAATCCAACCGCCCCCCCAGACCGGTTTCCAGCAACAACAAATCCCCCGGTGTTTCCGAAAACGCCTTGAAGGCCGCGCAGGTTGTAATCTCGAAAAAAGTGATCGGGCGACCTTCATTGACGGATTCACAGTCACTCAACAGGGCCTGCAATGCCTCTTCATGAATCAGTCGCCCTGCAAGGCGTATCCGCTCATGAAACCGCGACAGATGGGGCGAGGTATAAACATGCACACGATAGCCTGCGGCCTGTGCAATGGCGCGCAGCGTGGCAATGGTCGATCCCTTGCCATTGGTGCCCGCGACATGCACGACGGGCGGCAGGCGGTCCTGGGGGCGTCCCAACCGATCCAGCAGGTCCTGCGTACGGCCCAAGGACAAATCGATCACCTTGGGGTGCAACTGCATCAGGCGCGACAATATCGTATCGCTGCCCAGTGCGCCTGGATCAGACAGAGAGGGGTGCTGAGGAGCGATCATGGAGAACGCAACGCCTTTTCAAATGAACGGATGCGGGGCCTGTCAGGTCTTGGCGACAGACTTTCCGTCTGGTTTTGCTGCAGAATCGGGTGCGGAGGACTCTGGCGCTGGGATATCCAAATCCCGTCCCGTGCCCGACGTCGCTTTATCCGCAGAATTTCCATTGCCTGTGTCAATGGTGCGCCCCGCCATCAGCAACGTGATCAGCCCATGCAGGGTCTCACGCTGTTTCGACCGTGGTACGACCAGATCGACCATGCCATGATCCAATAGATATTCCGCCGTTTGGAACCCTTCGGGCAGCGTTTCCCGCACAGTCTGTTCGATCACGCGCCGACCTGCGAAGCCGATGCGCGCGCCCGGTTCCGCCATGTGGATATCGCCCAGCATCGCAAAGCTTGCAGAGACACCGCCCGTCGTTGGGTCGGTCAGCATAACGATATAGGGCAATCCGGCTTCTTTCACTTCCTCAACCGCAATGGTCGTGCGGGGAAGCTGCATCAGGGACAGGAAACCTTCCTGCATCCGCGCCCCACCAGAGGAAGGAATCGCAATCAACGGGGCCTTTTGCATCACGGCCAGACGGGCTGCCGCCAGCATGCCTTCGCCCACCGCCATGCCCATGGACCCGCCCATGAAGTCAAAATTGAACGCGGCGACAACCACCTTCTGACCCAGCAATTTGCCATGGGCAACAACGATCGCATCGCCGCCATCGGTTTTCGCCTGGGCATCCTTCAACCGGTCGGTATAGCGCTTTTTATCGCGGAATTTCAGCGGGTCAATCTTCACCCGGGGCAATTGAATACGGGTATAATCCGCATCATCAAACAGATGATCCAGCCGCTTTGTCAGGGGCAGACGCAGGTGATAGCCGCAATGCTGACAGACATGCAGATGGCTTTCCAGATCCCGATGAAAGATCATCTGTCCACAGCTTGGACATTTATGCCATAGGTTATCAGGCACATCGGATTCACCCACCAGTGCCTTGATCTTCGGTTTCACCCAATTGGTAAGCCAGTTCATGAACCGGTTAGCCCCTCTGATCCTGCTTGTGTTGGTCTATGATTAGCGTCGCACGCCCTGTGCCAGCGCGGCAACATAGTCTAGCACGGCCTGGGTGCATCCTGGCAAGGGAGCCCCTTGATCATCCAGATTCGCCTTCACCTTTTCGATAATTGCAGATCCGATGACCGCCGCATCGGCTGCCCGCGAGATTTCACGGGCCTGCTCTGGGCTGCGAATGCCAAAGCCCACGACGATCGGCAGATCCGTGTGCCGTCTGATCCGCGCCACGGCACCCCGCACCGGATCGGCCTGAATTTCTTTCGTCCCGGTGATCCCCAGGATCGACACGTAATAGACAAAGCCCGATGTGTTCTGCAGCACCTTCGGCAGGCGCTTGTCATCGGTCGTGGGCGTTGCCAGACGGATGAAATTTACCCCGGCCTGCAGGGCTGGAATGCACAATTCCACATCTTCTTCCGGCGGCAGGTCGACCACGATCAAACCATCAATGCCAGCCGCAATGGCGTCCTGTAAGAACCGATCCACGCCATAGGAATAGATCGGGTTGTAATAGCCCATCAGCACCAATGGCGTCTCTGGATGCTTGGCCCGGAATTCGGTCGCCATGGCCAGGGTCTTCTTCATCGTCTGACCATTATGCAGGGCGCGCAGGCCCGCTGCCTGAATCGCTGGACCATCGGCCATCGGATCAGTGAAGGGCATACCGATTTCAACGATATCCGCCCCGGCATCCGGCAGGCCCAGCAGAATTTCCAACCCGGTCTCGTAATTCGGATCGCCTGCGGTGACATAGGTCACCAGTCCGCCGCGCCCTTCCGCCTTCAGCGCCGCAAATCGCGCCGCAATGCGCCCTGAATCCGGCGCAATCGCCACTGCCGCCTCAGTCACTGCCGCCTCACTCACAGCTTCACCCCTAACAGATTGGCGATGGTGGTGACGTCCTTGTCCCCCCGACCGCATAAATTCATCACGATGATATGATCTTTTGGCAGGTCAGGCGCGATCCGCATGACATGGGCCAGGGCATGGGACGGCTCCAGCGCGGGGATGATCCCCTCCATCTTGCAACAGAACTGAAACGCCTCAACCGCGTCCATATCGGTGGCCGACGCATAGGTCACGCGGCCTGTATCTTTCAACCAGGAATGTTCCGGCCCGATGCCTGGATAATCCAGCCCGGCAGAGATCGAATAAGGCTCCACCACCTGGCCATCCTCATCCTGGATCAGATACATGCGGTTGCCGTGCAGAACACCGGGGCGCCCGCCGGTCAATGACGCAGCATGCTCTCCCGTCTCAATCCCCTTACCGGCGGCTTCAACACCGATGATCTTGACGGATTTGTCATCCAGGAACGGATGGAACAGGCCCATCGCATTCGACCCACCACCGATACAGGCAACCAGCGTATCGGGCAGGCGGCCTTCCGCTTCCATCATCTGTTCTTTGGTTTCATTACCAATCACGGATTGGAAATCGCGCACCATGGCCGGATAAGGATGGGGTCCGGCCACCGTCCCAATAATATAGAACGTATCTTCGACATTCGCGACCCAATCGCGCATCGCCTCGTTCAAGGCATCCTTCAAGGTCTTCGATCCGCTTTCCACGGCCTCAACCTCGGCACCCAACAGCTTCATGCGAAAGACATTGGGGGATTGGCGGGCCACATCGACGGACCCCATATAAACCTTGCAGGGCATATCAAACAGCGCACAGGCGGTCGCCGTGGCAACACCGTGCTGGCCCGCACCGGTTTCGGCAATGATGCGGGTTTTGCCCATACGGCGCGCCAGCAGGATCTGACCCATCACATTGTTGATCTTGTGACTGCCGGTATGGTTCAGCTCATCGCGCTTGAAGTAAATCTTTGCGCCGCCCAGATGCTCGGTCATGCGCTTGGCGAAATACAGCGGGCTGGGCCGACCGACATAATGCTTCGCATAATAGTCGATTTCCGCCTGAAAGCTTGGATCCGCCTTGGCATCTTCATAAGCTTGCTGGACCTGAAGTATCAGCGGCATCAAGGTCTCAGCGACGAACCGCCCGCCATAAAGACCAAAACGCCCGCTTTCATCCGGACCGGTGCGATAGGAATTTAACTGTTGCATGGGTATCAGACCTTAACTGTTCCGTGACCCCCCACGGCCCGCAATCGGGTATTTTGTGCGAGGTCGGTTCTAAACCAGCAGCGGGGGCCTGTCCATACAGTGGATTTCAAGTGAAAGATTTCGCTGTTTTCTTAATCAGCCAGCCGCCCATTCTGAAAATCCTCTACAGCTTGGATCAGCTCATCGCGGGTGTTCATGACAAAGGGGCCATAGCGGGCGACGGGTTCGTTGATTGGGGCTCCTTCGCCATAAAACAGGGCCGCGCCGTCGGGGCCTGCGGTGACCTCTACCGTGCCATTGCCGCCCAGTTGCGCCAGGGACGGGGCGATGACAGCACTGTCCTTGCCCTGATCAGACGGGCCGGTGACTTGGCCTTCATAGACACAAAAGAACGCATTCCGGCCCGGTGGCGTGTCGATTGAAATCTTTGCCCCAGGCTGGGCATTGATGCGCAACAGGCGGATCGCAGTTGCTGTTTTTGCGGGACCGGTTATATCGCGATACGTGCCCGCAATGACATGGACGGACAATCCGTCGCCTTCCACCATTGGAATCTTGTCCGCGGTCAGATCCTGATAGCCAGCCGGTGTCATCTTATCGGCGGCAGGCAGATTGACCCATAATTGAAAGCCGCGCATCCGGCCTTCGATCTGTTCAGGCATTTCCGAATGAATGATGCCGCGCCCGGCGGTCATCCATTGCACATCGCCTGGGCCGATGATCCCGGCACCGCCTGTCGAATCCTGGTGACGCAACCGACCGTCCAGCATCACGGTGACGGTTTCAAAGCCACGATGGGGATGGTCCGGGAACCCACCGACATAGGCATTGGGATCATTGTTGTCGAAGCGATCCAGCATCAAAAAGGGATCGATCATGTCGCATTGCTGTGTCCCGATCATCCGGGTCAGGCGCACACCGTCGCCATCGGATGTTTCCAGCCCTTTTAGTACCTTCCCGATATACATTGCGCCACTCCACCTTCGTTGTTTCGTAATCTTAATATAATGCGGCGCGACACAGGGTTAATCGGCCTCAGGGGAAACAGTCTGATCGTAATTTTCACCAATCGACAGGGCCAGAATGCGCGACATCTGAACACCGGTCAGGCCGGATTGTTTGCGCCAGACATTGAATTGCGCCTGAACCTTTGCCAGATCGCCCTTGGATGTCGGCATATCGGCAACATCAATGCCCGCATCCCGGATCGCCGCCACGACATCGCGCGATAGAATAAAGGCGTCCCAGCCGACCATACGCAGAAAATACTGTCCCGTGGCACCACCCAGCCTGGACCCCCGTTTGGACAGAAACGCCATCAGGCCCACCTGATCGTCCTGTGGCCAGGCCGCCAGAAACGCCCGGAAACTGCCATGCTGTGCAGCAATGTCCTGCACGAAAAGGGCGTTGGCGTGCACCGCCCGGATCTTTTGCGCGTGGCGCACGATACGGGTGTCGCTGGCCAGATCATGCCAGAATTCATCAGGCTGAAAGCACAGGGGACCTGGCTGAAACGCCAAAAACGCTGCCTCAAAGCCCGGCCATTTATGATCAATGACCCGCCAGACAAATCCGGATCGAAAGATACATTTCGCCATCGCAGCCAGGATGCGGTCATCGCCCAGTTGCGCTAACGCCGACAGATCCGGGGCGGGCGGAACCAATTGGGCCAATGCATCCCTCCCACCTTTGCGTTCGGCTGCACGTTCTTGAATTTTTGCGAAAGATTTTATTGCCATGATCCATCATCCGATAGGGGGAACAAAAATTACACTTTAAAATCAAGCTGTGAAAAGACCTTACGGGCGGGCCCGCGCACCATCGCGAATGCGTCATGGCCCAGTCATAAGAAGTCCATAGTTTCGTCACGCAACGGAAACAGCACCTTCACCAGATCGTCAAGCATTGCGGGTATGCCAGTGCGCATCGGTCAACCGTGCCGGTAAGACCGCCCTTTACACATTTCAAAAATGACCGAAAGAAGGAATGACTCAATGTCTGTTACTCGCCGTTCCCTGCTGAAAAGCTCTGCCGCTGCGACCGCCGTGGCGATTGCCGCGCCCGCGATCCTGCGCGCCCATGACGCCCTGGCCTCCTCCGGGCAGGTCGATGTCTATGCCTGGGGTGACTATATCAAAGAAAACATGATCCAGAAATTTGAAGGCGACACCGGGATCAAAATCAACCTGTCGACCTATGGGTCAAACGACGAAGCCGAAAACAAACTGCGCGCTGCGGGTGGAAAAGGGTTCGACGTGATCTTCCCATCCATCACCAACGGCCCGAACTATTATCCAGACAACCTGTTGGCCCCGCTGGACGAAAGCAAGGTCAACATGGACAACATCATCCCGTCGATGGTCCGTGATTCTTTCAATCTGGGTGCGACCTATCGCGGCAAGCGCTATCTGCTGCCGTTCGACTGGGGCACGGAAGCAATCACCTTCGATTCTGAAAAGATGCCGATGAGCGATGCCGATGTTTCCTATGGCTCCTTGTGGGTTCCAGAAGCAAAAGGCGGATCCGCCTTCCGTCAGAAATCCGCGATCATGGGCGTTGCAATTTATCTGGACGCCATTGGCGAAGTTCCTTCGAACCGTGCCTTGGACCTGTACAAGTCTGAAGAAGATGCCCGCCGTGTCTGGGATGCCTGCACCAAATTCATCCTGGATCACAAAGAAAACATCGCGGCTTTCTGGAACAATGCAACGGAAGCAACCTCTGCTTTCACCGATTCCGGTGCGATCATCGGTCAGACCTGGGACACGACCGGCCTGTTGCTGAACCGCGAAAACGCCAAATGGAAATACCGCATGCCGAAAGAAGGCGGGATCACCTGGATGGATTCCATGGGTGTGACGTCCGGCGCAGCCAATACCGACCAGGCCTATGCCTTCATCAACGCCATGCTGGAACCAGAAATGGGCGGCATGTTCGCGATGAACACCGGCTATAACTCTGCTGTGAAAGGCGCTGCGGACTTTGCTGGTGACGAATACCAGAAGCAGTTCAACGAAGTTTACACAGATGCCGCCCTGGCAAATCTGTGGTGGTGGCAGGCTGACACCCCATACTTCGCCTCTCTGCGTCAGGAATATGTAGAGAAAATCACCAATTCTTAACGCGTCCTTTTCGGGGTCCAGGCAATTTTATAACGCCTGGACCCCGTTTTCTTTTGTCACTTTCTTAGATTTGGGGGGCTTTTATGCGCGGAAAAGACGTTCGTCTGGAAGATGTTGTGATGCGTTTTGGAAGCTTCACAGCCGTCCAGCAAACCAACCTGACAATCAACGCAGGAGAATTCTTTTCGATCCTGGGGCCGTCAGGATGCGGTAAGACGACAATCCTGCGCATGGTTTCAGGATTTATCGATCCCAGCGAAGGCCGGGTCCTGATCGGTGGGGAACAGATGAACGGCATCGGGCCGGCAAAACGCCCGACAGCGCTGATTTTTCAGAATCTTGCCCTGTTTCCCCTGATGAGCAATTGGGAGAATGTCGCCTTTGGACTGGAAGCCCGAGGCGTTGCCAAGGCCAAGCGTCGAGACCGTGCCTATGAACTAATGGCGCTGGTCGGGCTGCAGGGGCATGAGGAAAAAACCCCCAATGAATTATCCGGCGGACAGAAACAGCGCGTCGCCATCGCCCGCGCCCTGGCGGTGGAGCCAGCGGTGCTGTTGCTGGACGAGCCCTTATCCGCCCTGGACCTGAAGCTGCGCCAGTATATGCGCGCGGAATTAAAGGAAATTCAGCGCAAAACCGGCGTTACCTTCATCTTCATCACCCATGATCAAGGCGAAGCCCTGACCATGTCCGACCGCATCGCTGTGATGAAGGCCGGGGTGGTGGAACAGGTTGATACGGTCGATAATCTCTATGCCCATCCCCGGACACCCTTTGTGGCGACCTTTGTTGGTGAAAACAACGTGCTGGAGGGAAAGATTTCCCATATCCAGGACGGGTTTGCCATTGTCGAGACCCAACAGGGGGCCATTCGCGGCATCAATCAGGACAAAGCAACCATCGGCGATAAGGCGATGGTCTTCGTGCGACCAGAACGCACAAAGCTGCTGAACGGGGCAGCCCTGGACAATACCTTCGAAGTGGATTTTGAGCGCCGTGATCTGGAAGGGGCCTTCGTCAACCTGTTCTTCAAGAGCGATACGGGTTCCATCATCGTCCATGAAGCCAATCTGGGTCAGCACAAGGAACTGGAAGGCCGCGCGAAGATCGGGTTCAACGCATCCGACGCCATCGTCATGCGATCGGGGGAATTAAGCGATGAATAGCCTGATCCGCAGTTATGGGAAGGGTCTGACCGGCATTTTCGTAACCCTGACGGCATTCTGGCTGTTGCTGCTGATTATCTTGCCGCAGGCCTTCATGCTGGATCAATCTTTGTGGTCCATCGATAAAGACGACCAGTTGGGTATGAAGATCGACCGCGCCTATTCTGATCTGGGCCTGCTGGAATACGATGCGCAACAGGCGACAGGCGATACCAACCCCGCCGTGCAGGAAAAGATCGACACCCTGAAAGAGGAAATCGCCACCCTGGAAGCCCAGGAAACCGACCCGCCCAGAGAATACGGGTTGCAGAATTATACCCGCATGTCCTCACTGCATTTCTCTATCTTCGTGAAAAGCATTTTTTACGCCCTGGCGGTCACGGTACTGGCCTTTGCCGTCTGTTATCCGGTTGCCTTCACCATCGCCAAGCTGGCGACCCCTCAGCGCGCCGCGCTGTTGATGCTGGGGCTGATTATTCCCTATGCCATCAATGAATTGCTGCGGGTTTATGCATGGTTGATGATCCTGGATTATCAGGGGGTTATCAACAGTTTGCTGGCCTGGATGGGGGTGGTCAGTTTTGCTGACAAGACTTGGATTCCCTTCCTGGAATATCCGGGCTCTGTCTTTGTCGCCCTGATTTACGCCTATGTCCTGTTCATGATTTTCCCGATCTACAACACCGTCGAGACGCTGGATAAAAACCAGCTGGAGGCGGCGCAAGATCTGGGTGGGTCGGTGTTCCTGACCCATTGGCGCGTGGTCCTGCCCCATGCCAAGCCCGGCATCGCCGTGGGGTGCATCATGACCTTCATGTTGTCTGTCGGCTCCTATTCCGTGCCCCAGATCATGACACGGGGGAAATCAGGCGACTGGTTCTCGCAATTGATCTATCGACAGTTCTTCGAAACCCAGAATTGGAATGTGGGCGCAGCCTATGCCTTCAGCCTGGTTCTGGTCTGTCTGGCCTTTATCCTGATCATGATGAAGGTCTTTAAAGTCGGCATTCGCGACATTTCGAAATAGGGGACGATGGGATGAGCACGCAATCCAATGGACCCGGACTGTCGGGCCTGATTTTGAAGATTTATATGGCGGTATTTTTTGTCTACCTGTTCGCCCCGTTGTTGGTGATGTCACTGGCTGCCTTTAATTCCTATGAATATCCATCTGTCACACAATGGCGTGGCTGGACCCTGCACTGGTTCGGGGAATTGGCGCAGGATGATCGCATTCTGCAAGGGATCGTGAACTCCGTGCTGGTTGCATTGGGCGTTGTTGGGCTGTCCCTGCCATTGGGCCTGTCAGGGGCACTGATCCTGACACGTCTGCAAAGCCGCTATACCAATGTCCTTTACGCCGTTCTGGTCTCCCCCCTGCTGATTCCCGGCATTATTCTGGGGATTTCGACGCTGATCTTTTGGGGGCGGGTCGATGTGCCAGGTGGGTTGTTCCTGACAGTCCTGGCCCAGAGCAGCTTTATCGCCTCTTATTCCATGCTTTTGTTCATGGCGCGGTTGCAGCGACAGGACCGCGTTCTGGAAGAGGCCGCCCTGGATCTGGGTGCCTCCAGTTTTTTCATGTTCCGCCGGATCACCGTCCCTTTTCTGGCCCCCACACTGATTACCGGGGCTGTTATTGGCTTCCTGCAATCGATTGAAAACTATAACACGACCATATTCGCCGTCGGCGGAGACTGGACATTGGTAACAGAGATAGGCTCACGCTTCCGTTTTGGCCTGTCACCGGTTATCAATGTGATCGGGGTTCTTTTCGTGATCCTGACCGTCATCGCCGCGACGCTCTATACGATCCAGAAAGAACGGGAAAAACAACGCCGCGCCGCCTTGGGATAATCAGACCCGCTGTGAGCATAGACATCACCTTCCGGTGCCCGCCTGAATGGCAGGACGTGCTGCCCCGGCCCATTCCGGGGCGACAGGGGTTGCCCGACTGGCTGAAGACCATGCCCGCACAAGCCCACAGCGCGCTGCTGGGTCAGGATATGCGGACTGTGAAACAATGCCCGCCCTTTCTGGACGCCATGGGCGGCGGTTGGCTGATGCCGCTGTTATGTGATGTTACGGTGCAGGCAGGACTGACCTTTTCCTGGGATTGGGACCTGCCCGTCAGCAAACTGGACCGATTGACGCGCGCGCCACTTTCCTGGCATCCCTCCGCCCAGTTGGATGGCGTACCCTTTGTTGAGCCCGGCATGGCCGCGTTGAAATTCAATTCCGCCTGGACGGTTGAGGTTCCAAAAGGCTGGTCGGTACTGTTCACCCATCCGGTGAACCGACTGGATCTGCCTTTCCAGACCTTGACCGGATTGGTTGATTGCGACGCCTTCAATCATGGCTTCGTGCATTTCCCGGCCCTATGGCGCGACCGCAATTGGACGGGAATCCTGCCAAAGGGCACGCCTGTCGCCCAGCTGTGGCCCGTGCCCCGCGCCATGACCGCACAGTTCGAAATCCTAGAAGGACCGCATGCCGATCAGGTCGAAGAAACGCTGGATCTGATTGGTGAGGCACGCGGCGGATATCGCAAAAACCACCGCGCCTCAGATCATTAGACCTTATTACGGCGCGAAGCCATCACGCCCTTGCTTGATGTTCTATCAGGCTAAATCGCCCTTTTGAGCGTCGCGTAAGGGCCTTGGATATATCCGCCCGTAAATCTGCCCGTTGTGCCCCCAAGGCATTCCCTGCAGCCTCTGCGTCGTCCAGGCGATCCAGTTCAGCCAGGGCACGAATTCGCAGCAGATGATCTTCTGCAGTCGCCTGCGCACCCAAGCCCTGAACCGCAGTGACCGCTTTATCCCAATGTCCACGCTTGAAAGCCGCGACGGAAAGGCCGCGCAGAGCATCAAAGTCATCTGGAAAGGAGTGAAGGCAGTCGATCGCCTGATCCAATTGACCCAGATCGATCAAGGCCAAGCCGCGCTCGATCCCTGCATTCTTATGGTCCGGCACAGACCGCAGGCAGCGATCCAGCCAATAAAGCGCTTCCTTCCCTCGCCCTTCCCGGCGCAGGAAGACAGCAAAATTATAGGCGGTCTGGGCTGGGGCGGTGGGCGCGCCTGCTGCTTTCTTAAACAGCGTTTCGGCGCGTTTCAGATCGCCGGACTGATAGGCCGCAAGGGCATCCTGGGTCAGTGCGGCAATTTTCGTCGCCGCCCCGCCCATCAGGCCTTACCGTGACATTGTTTATATTTCTTGCCCGACTGACAGGGACAGGCCGCATTGCGCGGAATCTTACCCCAGGTGTTGGGGTCTCCCGGATGCACATAGCGCCCCGTTGCTTCGTGCAGGACATAGCCTTTCGGTGCCGTTTCCGCCGTCAATGGACGGTCTGAATGCGCCTGGCTGGAATTGGCCAGGCTGCGGCTTTTCAACTGCGCGATATCTTCATCCGCCGCCGGTTTAATCGCCTGTTGAGACTCTGTCTGCCGCTGCTTTTCCATGGCCTCTTCGACATTGGTGCGCAATTCAACATGCGACAGCACCTGGGTTACCTGGCCGCGCAGACCAACCAACAAAGATTCAAACAAAGCGAAGGCTTCGCTTTTATATTCATTCAACGGATCGCGCTGGGCAAAGGCCCGCAGACCGATCCCCTGACGCAGATGGTCTAATTGCAGCAGGTGGTCCTTCCAGGCATTGTCCAGCAGTTGCAGCAACAGGCTGCGTTCCGCAATGCGCATCACGTCGGGACCATATTTTGCGGCCTTTTCAGCCATTTTGCGTTCCACGGCGGTCGTGATCCGATCCCGGAATTCTGCGTGCCCGACACCTTCCTCTTTCGCCCATTCGGCGATCGGCAGGTCCAGGGCGAACAGGCGACGGCATTCCTCATGCAGGGATTCCAGCGCCCATTCTTCCGGCAATACCTTCTCCGGCACACAGCGATTGACGACATCGTCAATGGTTTCGGCCCGCATGTCGCGGATCGTTTCATTCACGTCCTCGTCCCGCATCAGGTCTTTACGCTGTTCAAAGATCACCTTGCGCTGATCGTTCATCACGTCATCGTATTTCAGCAATTGCTTGCGGATTTCGAAGTTGCGCGCCTCAACCTTGGACTGCGCCTTTTCCAGCGCCTTGTTGACCCAGGGGTGAACGATTGCCTCCCCTTCTTCCAGGCCCAGCTTGCGCAGGACGCCATCCATCCGCTCGGACCCGAAAATGCGCATCAGGTCGTCTTCCAGACTGACGAAGAATTTCGATTCCCCTGGATCCCCCTGACGACCGGCGCGACCGCGCAGCTGGTTATCGATGCGGCGGCTTTCATGACGCTCTGTCCCCAGAACGAAAAGGCCACCTGCGGCCAGGACTTCCTTATTCTTGACGGCAATATCGTCCAGAATTTCCTGCTTCTTCTGGGCGATCAGCGCCTCGTCCTCAATACCGTCCAATTCACGCTGGACCCGCAATTCCATATTGCCGCCCAACTGAATATCCGTGCCGCGACCGGCCATGTTGGTGGCGATGGTCACCGCGCCCGGCACACCAGCCTCGCCGATGATAAAGGCTTCGCTTTCGTGATGGCGGGCGTTCAGGATCTGATGCTTGATCCCGCGCTTTTTCAATTGGCGGGCCAGGTCTTCCGATTTCTCAATCGAAACCGTGCCGACCAGAACCGGCTGCTTTTTCTTATTGCACGCAACGATTTGTTCGATCACCGCCGTGTCGCGCTCCGCAGAGGTGCGATACACCTCGTCATCGTTATCCTTACGCGACATCGGCTTGTTGGTGGGGATATCCACCACATCCAGGCTATAGATTTCAGCAAATTCGCCCGCTTCTGTCAGGGCCGTCCCGGTCATACCCGCCAGCTTGGGATACATGCGGAAATAATTCTGGAATGTGATAGATGCCAGGGTTTGGTTTTCCATCTGGATCGCCACGTTTTCCTTGGCTTCCAGGGCCTGGTGCAGCCCTTCGGAATAGCGCCGCCCCTCCATCATCCGACCGGTGAATTCATCAATGATGATCACCTTGTTGTCCTTGACGATGTAATCGATATCTTTGGTAAACAGCTTATGGGCGCGCAGGGCTTGGTTCACATGGTGGACGACGGTGACGTTCTGTACATCATACAGGCCCCCTTCCCCCAACAGGTCGGTCTTTTCCCGCAACAGCGCTTCAATATGCTCCGTCCCTTCATCGGTCAGGGTCACGGCGCGCTGTTTTTCATCTTTTTCGTAATCATCCTGGGTCAGATGCGGAATAAGCGCATCGACCGTCATATACATGGTCGATGAATCATCCGTCGGGCCGGAAATAATCAGCGGTGTGCGCGCTTCATCGATCAGGATCGAGTCAACTTCATCGATGATCGCGAAATTTGGTTCACGCTGGGCCATCTGTTCCAGCCGGAATTTCAGATTGTCGCGCAGGTAATCAAAGCCAAGCTCGTTATTGGTCGCATGGGTGATGTCACAGCGATAGGCATGCTGGCGCGCGTGTTCATCGATACCCGGCACCACGACACCAACAGTCAGGCCCAGAAATTCGTAAATCTTACCCATCCAGACAGAGTCACGACGGGCCAGGTAATCGTTCACCGTGACGACATGCACGCCCTTGCCCGACAAGGCGTTCAGATAAACGGGAAGCGTCGCGACCAGGGTTTTCCCCTCACCGGTTTTCATTTCCGCGATCTTGCCCTGGTGCAGGACCATCCCACCGATCAGTTGAACGTCAAAATGCCGCATGCCCAGAACGCGCCGGGCGGCCTCTCGAACCGTTGCGAAAGCTTCATTCAGGATGTCGTCTTCGGTTTCACCCTCTGCTAGGCGCTTGCGGAACTCTGCCGTTTTCGCCTGCAGGGCAGCATCATCCAGCGCCTTGAACCCCTCTTCCAGGGCCCCGATCGCCTCAGCGCGCTTGCGCAGAATTCGAACAGTCCGGTCATTCGCAGACCCAAATACGCTTTTAAGCAAGCCGCCGAGCATGAAAGACGTCACTTTCAAGTTTTTGCCAGAAGAACCCTGGGCGTGAAGATACAAAGACAATCGGGTTTTCAGGCCCGATGACACTGCGATTGGAGATAAGGGTCCAATGCCGCTCTGTCAACGTACCCTTGCCTGAAGAGTCCGTCAGTTCTGCTTGTGATCCCCGGCTATACATGGTTTCGTGCGCCCGAAATCAGGTCGGAACGCCGTCCTGAAATTTTGCCCTGCGACACTTTTGATGAGGATATCATGCCGTTTTCTTTTAGCGCCCTTCGTTCAACACTTTCCGTCGCTGTGCTGGTTGGCGGCTTCAGCGTTGTCGGGACTGCCCCCGCTTTCGCGCAAACCGATGACAAGACCGTCGCCATTGTGAATGGCACCGAAATCAAGCAATCGGAATTGGTGAATTTCTTCCAGGATTTGCCCAAGGAAGTGCAAGGGGCCGGCATGCAGGGGATTTATCCCTTGCTGTTGGAAGAAGTGATCGGCCGACATGTCATTGCCGACAAGGCCCGGGCTGCCGGGGTTCAGGACGACCCTGAACTGCAAGCGCGCCTGAAGCAGGTCGAAAACGAATTGCTGTATAATTACTATGTCATCAAGGAAGCGGAAAAGCAGGTCGATGATGCCGAAGTTCGCGCCCGCTATGACGCCCTGCTGGCACAACAGCCCCCCGGCCAGGAAGTCGATGTCAGCCACATTCTGGTCGAAACAGAAGATCAAGCCAAAGAGATCATCAAACAGATCACAGAGGGTAAGGATTTTGCTGAACTGGCCAAAGAACTGTCCCAGGATCCGGGCTCTGCTAGCAATGGCGGCAGCTATGGCTGGAGCCGCAAGGGCCAGTATGTGAAGCCGTTCGAAGATGCCGCCTTTTCGCTGGAACCCAACACATTCACCGCAGAACCGGTCCAGACCCAATTTGGCTGGCATGTCATTCTGGTGAAGGGCAAGCGGGACATTCAGCCCCCCAGCTTTGAAGAAGTCGCGCCGCGCATTCGGGAACAATTGGCGGAAGCCAAAGTTCGCGGTATCATTCAGGAGGCCATCAATGGGGCCACTGTTGAACGCTTTGATATGGACGGCAATCCAATGCCGGCCGCCCAACAATAAAATCGTTTCATCCAGGAAAAGGCACTGCCATGGCGACGACCAAATCCCCCTTTGCTCCCAAGAGTTTCACGACCCTTCCGGAAGTTGCGGGGGTTCGCCTGGGGGGCATTGCTGCCGGGGTGAAATATAAGGGCCGCCCGGATCTGTTCATGGCAGAGCTGGATCCAGGCACCACGGTGGCGGGTGTGTTGACCACCTCGCTGACCCGGTCTTCTGCGGTTGAATGGTGCGCCCAGATTCTGAAAAAGGGCGTCGCCCGGGGAATGCTAGTCAATGCCGGGAATGCCAATGCCTTCACCGGCAAGGCCGGCATGGAGGGGACCGAGGCGATGGCGGAAGTCGCCGCCGCCGCCATTGGCTGTAAGAAAAAAGAGGTGCTGGTCGCGTCCACCGGCGTGATCGGTCAGAAACTGCCAACCGACCGGATATCAAAGGCTGTACCCAAACTGCATGCCGGATTGACGCCCACGGGCTGGCCGACCGCCGCGCGCGCCATCATGACCACAGACACTTTCCCAAAAGGCGCCTCTGCGACCTGTGAAATTGGCGGGGTTGAGGTCACCATTGCTGGCTTTGCCAAAGGATCGGGGATGATCGCACCCGATATGGCGACCATGCTGGCTTTTGTCTTCACCGATGCGAACATCCCCCATGCAGTGCTGCAAAAGCTGTTGCGCAAGGCAACGGACAAGACCTTCAACTGCATCACGGTCGATGGCGATACCTCGACCAGCGATACGCTATTGCTGGCCGCGACCGGTAAGGCTGGAAACACCGCGCCAAAAAAGGCCTCTGACAAGGCGCTGAAAGGCTTCCGGGCGGCCCTGCTGGATGTCCTGACGCAACTGGCCCATCACGTTGTTAAAGATGGCGAAGGCGCATCGAAATTTGTCACCATTGATGTGACCGGTGCGGCTTCCGATGCGGCCGCTCGCAAGATCGGCCTGTCGATTGCCAATTCTCCGCTGGTGAAGACCGCGATTGCGGGCGAAGACGCCAATTGGGGCCGTATCGTCATGGCCGTTGGCAAGGCAGGTGAACGCGCCGACCGCGACCGCCTGACTGTTGCCATGGGCGGCACCGTGATCGCCGAACAGGGGGAAGGCGTGCAGGATTATGATGAAGCCCCCGTCACCGCCCATCTGAAGGGCCGGGAGATTGATATCGAAGTCGATGTCGGCATTGGCCGCGGCAAGGCGCGCGTCTGGACCTGTGACCTGACCCATGCCTATATCGACATCAATGCCGATTACCGAAGCTAGCCAATTCTGATGAGCGGATGTTGGGATGCCAGTGGTGGGCTTGCAGAGGCTCAGCGGGATGTAAAAACCCTGCTGGTGGTGGCGGTTGCCTTGCTGGACAAGGATGGTCGCATTCTGCTGTCCAAGCGCCCGGAGGGGAAAAAGCTGGCGGGCCTGTGGGAATTTCCCGGCGGAAAGGTCGATCCGGGCGAAACCCCGGAACGGGCCTTGATCCGGGAATTGCAGGAGGAACTGGGCATTGATACACGGGCCAGTTGCCTGGCCCCAATCGGCTTTGCCAGTCACGCCTATGAAGACTTTCACTTGCTGATGCCGCTCTATGTCTGTCGCGTCTGGCAGGGCACCCCCCAAGGCCGCGAAGGTCAGGAACTCGCCTGGGTCCGGCCCCAGCGCCTGGGCGATTACCCCATGCCGCCTGCCGACATCCCCTTAATCGCCCAATTGCGCGACTGGGTTTAAAGACGCGCTGCGTTATAAAACCCCAACACCATTCTTATCCTGAGGAGCGACAACGCCGCGTCTCGAAGGAGGGGATGTAAGGGCGGTGCTTCCAGAAAGGTCACCCTTCGAGACGCTGCGCTCCTCAGGGTGAGGGTGCACTTGTCTACAACATCGTCAACTCGGACTTGATCCGGGGTCTAGGGCGGTAGGGGCGATTGGTACGTGTGGCCCTGGATACCAAGGACTCACGAAAGAAGTGCAAATTTTTCGTCACCCCGGACTTGATCCGGGGTCCAGAGCGGCCGACGCAATTGGTGCCTGTGGCCCCGGATACCCACCTTCGCGGGTATGACGAGGGTGGTGTCGTCATCCCGGACTTGATCCGGGGTCCAGGGCGGCAGGCACTGACGCTGCTGCGGCTTGGCGACCTTTCCGCTTCGTGCTATCCCCCAATGCAGACAAAACCAAGAATTGAGGGAGTTCTAGGGAATGACTGGACCGCTGTGGACGCCGGACCCAAAAGCCGTATCTGGAAGCAATATGACCAAATTCCGCGAGGCCTGTGCAGCGCGTTGGTCGGTGGATCTGCCGGATTATGATGCGCTGTGGCAATGGTCGGTAACAGAGGTTGAGAAATTCTGGGACAGCTTCTGGGATTTCGCGGGCGTGAAGGCGGAAACCAAAGGCAGCCGCGTTCTGGTCGATGGCGACAAAATGCCTGGCGCTAAATTCTTCCCCGATGCAAAAATAAACTTCGCAGAAAACCTGCTGTCCCGCCGCGATGATGGCGACGCCCTGGTGTTCCGGGCGGAGGACAAGGTACAGCGCCGCATGAGCTGGCGCGAATTGTATGACCTGGTTTCCCGATTGCGCCAGGCGCTGGCCGCGCAAGGGGTCGGCCAGGGGGACCGCGTCGCAGGCTTTGTGCCCAATATGCCGGAAACAATCGCTGCCATGCTGGCGACAACCTCATTGGGGGCGATCTGGACCAGTTGCTCCCCGGATTTCGGGTTACAAGGCGTATTGGACCGGTTTGGACAATCTGAGCCCAAGGTTCTGTTCACCGCCGATGGCTATTTTTACAACGGCAAAGGCCATGAAAGCCTGCCCCGGGTTCGAGAATTCCTGACCGACCTGCCCAGCGTGAAGAAGGTCGTCGTCCTGCCCCTGCTGCACGACACACCCGATTGCGGGGTGGTCCAAAATGCCCAGTCATTGGCGGATTTCATCGCGGATTTTCCGGCAGAAGACATCGACTTCCCGCGCTTCGACTTCAACATCCCGCTGTATATCATGTATTCCAGCGGCACGACCGGGAAGCCGAAATGCATCACCCATGGGGCGGGTGGCACGCTGTTGAACCAGTGGAAAGAACATCTGCTGCATTGTGATGCAGGCCCTAAGGACCGCACGTTTTATTTCACCACCTGCGGCTGGATGATGTGGAACTGGCTGGTCGCCGGTCTGGCCTGTGGCTCAACACTGGAACTGTATGACGGCTCCCCCTTTTATCCCAGCGGCAATGTCCTGTTCGATTTTGCGGCTGAGGAAAAGTGGACGATCTTCGGGACGTCCGCGAAATGGATCGATGCCTGCGCCAAGGCGGAATTGAAGCCCCGCAAGACGCACGATCTGTCGTCCATGCGGGTGATGTGCTCCACCGGGTCACCGCTGGTGCCGGAAAGCTTTGATTATGTCTATCGCGATGTGAAGGCGGATGTTCAGCTAAGCTCCATTTCTGGCGGGACCGATATTGTCAGTTGCTTCATGCTGGGCAATCCGGTCAAGCCGGTCTGGCGCGGTGAAATCCAGTCGCCTGGCCTGGGCATGGCGGTGCAAGTCTATGACGACGAGGGCAAACCTGCCGCGACCGGCGAACAGGGAGAATTGGTATGTGTGAAGCCCTTCCCCTGTATGCCGGTTGGCTTTTGGGGCGACGAGACAGGCGAGCGCTATCACGCCGCCTATTTTGAGAAGTATCCGAACATCTGGACCCATGGCGATTTCATTGCGCAATCGGACCATCACGGTTTTACCGTCTATGGCCGGTCGGATGCGACGCTGAATCCCGGTGGCGTGCGGATTGGCACGGCGGAGATTTACCGCCAGGTCGAATCTTTCCCGGACGTGCAGGAATCCATCGTCATTGGACAGAGTTGGGACAATGACACCCGCGTTGTGCTGTTCGTGCGCATGAAGGATGGCCAAAAACTGACCGATGATCTGATCGCGGCGATCAAGAAGCGCATCCGCACCAATTGCACCCCGCGCCATGTCCCGGCAAAGATCATCGCGGTCACTGATATTCCCCGCACAAGGTCCGGCAAGATCACCGAATTGGCCGTCCGTGATGTCGTCCATGGTCGCGCCATCAAGAATCAGGAAGCGCTGGCAAACCCAGAGGCCCTGGATCAATACAAGGATTTGCCGGAGCTTCAGGATTAGGCTGGTGTTGTTCGCTCTTCTCCTGGGGCCGAGTCTGTTCTAACACTAGGGAATGACCTTGTGTGAGACCTGTCTGAGCGATGACTGACTCCGCCTTGACCAATTCGGCGCTGCTGAAATTGTTTTCTTCTGCCACGATGTCTTCGGATCGGCGGCGGTTGGAGGATTCTGTTGTCGCGTTCCGGGCTGTTTTGTTGGCGCAACCGGATTATCGCCCCGCCCTGCATCAATTGGGCGTGACCTTGCGGCGCCTGGGACGGGTGGCGGAGGCAGAGGCGGTTTTGCGCACGGCGTTGGAACGTCACCCCGACGCACCAGAAATCATGATCGCCCTGGCAGAGACCCTGGCGGATTGGAATCGGATCGACGAAGCCATAGAAATCACGGAAAACGCCATTGCCTTGATGCCCGGTGATGCCGTGCCCCTGACCCAGTTGGCGACATTGCAGACGCGCCGGGGGGAGAAGATGCTGGCACGCGCGGCGTTAGAGGCCGCCGCAGCCGCGCGCACCCCCTTTGCGCCAGCACTGACCCTGTTGGGCCAGATCCAGCGTCAGGAAGGCGATATCGCGGGATCCTTGCGCACCCTGGACAGGGCGGTTGACTGTGCACCGCCCGGACCGGAAGCGGCACAGGCGCATGTTCAGCACGCCATCACCCTGTTATGTGACGGGCAGATCGCCAAAGGCTTTCGCGAATATGATTGGCGCTGGAAAACGGGTGCCTTGCCAAACCTGAATCCCGGACTGCCCCCCTGGACCGGTGATGCCCTGGCGGGGCGCAGAGTGCTGGTGCGCTGTGAACAGGGGATGAGTGAATGCCTGCAATTCTTTCGATTGGCCGGGTTGATTACCGGCGGTCGTGTGATTGTGGAGGCCCCGCCGGCACTGGTTCCCATTTTGCGGGCCAGCCATTGGGTATCGGACGTCATTGCCCAGGGCGATCCCCTGCCCCAGGCGGAGTGCTGGGCCCCGCTGTTGTCCCTGCCCCGACTGATGAAGATTGACGCCGATACGATCCCGGACGAGGTCCCCTATCTGCGCCCGGACCCCAGCCTGTTCGCCGCCTGGCGGGAACGTCTGGGCCCTGGACCAAAGATCGGTATTGCCTGGCATGGCGGGGAGCCCCTGTTTGACACCCAGCGCCGCAGCATTCCCCTGGCGGATTTCGCCCCCCTGGCGCAGGTCCCCGGCATTCGATTGATCAGCCTGCAAAAAGGTGAAGGCCGCCGGGAAATCGATGCCGTCCCCTTCCCCATCTATGACCCCAGCGAGGAAATGGATGAAGGCGACGGGGCCTTTATTGATACAGCGGTTGTGATGCAGGAATGCGCCCTGATCATCACGGCCAATACCGCCATTGCACATCTGGCAGGTGCCCTAGCGCGCCCCTGTTGGGTGGTGCTGCCAGAAGGCGGGGATTGGCGGTTAGGTTGGCATCCGACCAATAGCGCCTGGTATCCCACCCTGGAATGCCTGCGAAAGCCCAGGGGCGGCACCTATCTGGATGTGTTCGAATTCATATCCCGTCGCTTGACAGCCATTCGCGACGGCCAGGGGGATTTGGCCCTGGATACCAATCCCCTTGGTGAATGACGGCAAATTGATTGAGAATTTAGACTTATTGTTGGAAATCTGATCGCCCCCCCGCATATGACCGTATATCCTGAGGGCGGGACTGATCGGTAGATGATGTCATCTGCCACAAAGTGAACTAGGAGATTTTAAATGCGACATTTCTTGGCAATCGCGCTGATTGCGCTTTTTCTGCCAACATCTGCCATGGCCATGGGCTTTGGCAACTCTTCCTCCCCAGAGTCTGATATGACCTATGATGCGGGCTATAAAAAGGCCATGGATGGTCAATATGGCGAGGCGATTGAAGTCCTGAAAAAGGTTGTCGCGGATGATCCACAGAATGCCGATGCCTGGAACATGCTGGGCTTTAGCTATCGCAACACCGGCGACAGCGGCAATGCCTGGGATGCCTATGAACGCGCCCTGACCATCAATCCCAACCACAAGGGTGCCCATGAATATCTGGGCGAATGGTATCTGATGCAGGGAGATATGCCGTCTGCTAAAGCGCAGTTGGATAAGTTGAAAATGCTATGCCCGACCGGCTGTACAGAGTCTGAGACTTTGGACGCATCGATCCAGAAGGCTGCCAGCCAGTCCTGATCATATACCGGAACAGACCATTACTGGCCCGACCATCGCTGGATCAGATTATCCGGCGATGGTTCTGGCCCGGATCATTTCGGCAAGACAGGTGCGCCGGGCCATATTGTCCAGGCTGGCACCGCGCAATTCCACATGTTTGACCGCCAATGTGCCATTCTGGGGATATAAGAATAGATCCAGAGTGCAGGCCCCGCCCTGGAATTGGCGAACCTCTGCCGGGCCATCACGACGCACAAGATCCGGATGCCCCAATTGGCCATCCACCAGATCCCCGTTCAATCCCATAAACTGCATCGGATCATCATTGACCCGCTCAAGCGCGGCAACAGGGGCAACAGCGAGGCTGCCAGCGGTGTTCCCGGGCTGTGCCTGGGGTACCGCTGGAATGGCAATCTGTGCCGTTGGCGTTGTCGGGGCGCTGGTACCTGAAGTGTCAAATACCTGACAGCCAGGGCTTAAAGCCAGCGCCGACACGGCCAGCAAGGCGGCAACGGCAATGGGAAGGCGGGTGATCATTTACAGTATTCCTTTACGACCGTGCGGGGCATTTCTTACGCCTCACCGGTCATGGCTTCAAACTCTGCCTTTCTGGGCAGAGATTCATACAAATGGACCGCAGCAGCAGCGACCAGGACCGGCGCAATCAAGTTGACGATTGGGATAGACATCAACAGGACCGACAGGATGCCGAAAACAATGAATTTCGTCGCATAGGCTTTGCGCAGTCGCTGGGCTGGGCCAACCGGCATACGCCGCGCGGCCACCAGTTCAAAAAACTCCCGCCCCACCAGATATCCGTTCACAAACAGAAACAGAAACGCCCCCGACCCAAAGACGACCAGCAAGATCAGATAGACCGGCAGGGCGATCAGGTTCAAAAGGATCGTGATACCCAGAAATTTAAGCGCGCCATAGATCGCTTCCAGGATCGGCTGGCTGCGAGCATTGGTGCGTTGCGGGTAATGCTTTGCTTCAACGGCTTCACAGACATTGTCCAGGAAAATGCTGATCACGGATACCGCGGTGACCGGGAACAAAAGCCAGGTCAGCCCCCCCGCGCCCAGCGCGAAGGATATCCAGCCAATATCATCTGCAGCATTGCCCAAGGATTCAATCGCCCCGCCGATCAGCCAGAGCTGGGTCCAATTAACCTGTTGCAAGGCCCAGCCAACAGCGGACCACAACAGGATCATCGTCACGATTGCCCCAACAATTCCCATCAGAACCACCCGCAAAAAACGGGGGTCGGGCAATTGCTCCAAGGCTTTGCCAAACGCGCTAAACATCAGATCGATCAACCTTACTTGCGGGGGGAACGGGACGCACTGCATCCAAGCCGTATTATCAAACAGCATGCCCCTCTTTCATAAGCGGCATATCTATTGAGATTCTGCCGGAATTACAAGATGCAGTCACATCACCCCGGTTTCGACCCCGTGTTGGACCCTGTGTTGGACCCTGTGTTGGACCCTGTGTTGGACCCTGTGTTGGACCCCGTGCAAGACCCCGCGCTGACCGCAGTGCAGCAACGAATTTTGTTGCATGATTTGTACTCTGTATACAGAATACAAATATTCGATGACATCCTTTCAAGGGACGTGAATTGTGTCTGGAATGGAACCGGTGGCGGAACGGATGAGTTTGGTTGATCAGGTGCATGCGCGCCTGGTGGAGGCCGTTTGTTCCGGCGATCTGGCACCCGGCACCCCGTTGCGCCAGGAATGGCTGGCCGAAGAACTGAACGTATCGCGCCAACCGATTATCCAGGCCTTGTCGATGCTCAAGCGCGACGGCCTGATTGAACCGTCGGGAAAGCGCGGCTTTCAGGTAACCGCCGTGGATGCGAAAACCACCCGCCATGTCTATGATCTGCGTGCTGCCTTCGATGGGCTGGCTGCACGATTGGCGGCGGGACAGCCAGACTCCCTGCGCCGCCATGCCCTGGTCACAGAAATGAAGGCGGGCTATCTGGCCCTGGAAGCAGAAGACACGACCGCGCTGGTTCAGGCGGATATCGCCTTTCATCAGGCGATTTATGAATTATCAGGAAATCCCATGCTGCCGGAGGCGTCTGCCGCCGTGTGGCGTCAAATTCGCCGCGTCATGCGCGCGGTTCTGGAACATCGCACCGCCCGGGCCTCTGTCTGGGAAGAGCATGCCGGTATTGCCTACGCCATTCGACAGGGGGATGCCGTTCTGGCGGAAACCCGTGCCGTACACCATGCCCGAGACGCCGCAGATCAGTTGATCGGGTGGATGATTGAGAAAAACTGACCCCACCGACACACAAGATCGGATGGGCCCATTGGAGGAAAAGGAGAGTATCATGAAATTGAGCGAAGCGGCCCTGGCCGATTTCAAGACGAAAGGCTTCGTCTTCCTGCCTGAACTGTTCTCCCGCGAAGAAGCAGCGCTTCTGTTGGACGAGGCGAAAGCCATTTATGCGACCGACCGGGAAGAGGTCTGGCGCGAATCCACGGGTGTCGCGCGCACCGCCTTTGCCGCCCATACGTATAACGAGGCACACCGTCGCCTGGGCGCCCATCCGCGCCTGCTGGGACCTGTTATGCAGATCCTGGAAGAACAGGTCTATATGCATCAGTACAAGATCAACGCCAAAGCCGCCTTTGACGGTGATGTCTGGCAATGGCATCAGGATTACGGCACCTGGCAGCGCGACGATGACATGCCCGAACCCCGAGCCTTTAACATCGCCCTGTTCCTGGAAGACGTGACGCCCGCCAATGGGCCGCTGTTGTTCATCCCGGAAAGCCATGAGGCCGGTGTGCTGGAAGCCGGGCATGACCTGGAAACCACCTCTTATCCTCTTTGGACACTGGACCGGGAAACCGTATCACGCCTGGCAAAGGAAGGCGGCTGTGAGGCCCCGGTCGGCCCGGCAGGGTCTGTGGTAATGTTCCATGGCAATCTGGTCCATGCCAGCCCGGCCAATATCAGCCCGTTCGACCGCACCATCGTCTATTTGAGCCTGTGCGCCGTTTCCAATCATATCCGCCAGTTCAAGCGCAAGGAATGGATCGCCCATCGCGATTTCACCCCGATCACGCCCCTGGAAGACAACTGCCTGGACGATCTGGTCGCGGCCCATCAGTCGTCTCGCACAGCCCAGGCGGCGGAGTAATTTGGTATGAATCTTGACGCAAAACTCCGTCGCCGCGCGGCGGAGGGGAATCCCGTTCGCGTTGGCATCATCGGTGCCGGTAAATTCGGCGCGATGTTTTTGAACCAATGCGGCCATCATCCGGGCTATCACGTTCTGGGCATTGCCGATCTGAGTGCGGATCGTGCCCGCGCAACGCTGGAACGGGTTGGATGGCCGAAGGAGCGTTATGACGCCCCCGACGCCGCCACCGCCCTGGCCCAGAAGAAAACCTGGATCACCGAAGATGCCGATGCCTTGATCGAGGCGGATGGCCTGGAAGTCCTGATCGACGCCACCGGCAACCCGGCGGCGGGCATTCGCCATGCCCTGAAAGGCATCGAAAACGGTCGCCATCTGGTCATGGTGAATGTGGAGGCCGACGTTCTGGCCGGCCCCCTATTGGCGAAAAAGGCTGAACAGGCCGGTCTGGTCTACAGTCTGGCCTATGGTGACCAACCTGCCCTGATCGCGGAAATGGTCGATTGGGGCCGGGCGGTTGGCATGAACATCGTCTGTGCTGGGAAGGGGACGAAATACCTGCCCGCCTATCACCATGTGACACCTGACGATGTCTGGACCCATTACGGTCTGACACCGGAACAGGCAAAGGCCGGGGGCATGAATCCGCAAATGTTCAACAGCTTCCTGGATGGCACCAAATCTGCGATTGAGATGGCAGCCGTTTCCAACGCCTGTGATCTGGTCCCACAAGACGATGGTCTGGCCTTTCCGCCGTGTGGCGTGGATGATTTGCCGCGCATCCTATCCCCCAGAGAGACAGGTGGCGTCCTAAGCCGCAAGGGCACGGTGGAAGTGGTTTCCAGCGTGGAGCGGGATGGTCGCCCGGTCTTCCGGGATCTGCGCTGGGGCGTTTATGTCACCTTTGAAGCGCCCAGCGATTATGTCGCCCGCTGTTTTTCGGAATACGGGCTGCTGACAGATCCAACCGGGCGTTATTCCACGATGTACAAGCCCTATCACCTGATTGGGCTGGAATTGGGGATTTCTGTTGCCAGTGCCGCCCTGCGTCAGGAAGCCACCGGCGCGCCGCGCGCCTGGGCAGGGGATGCTGTTGCCACCGCCAAGAAGCCCCTAAAGCAGGGTGATCAGTTGGATGGCGAAGGCGGTTATACCGTCTATGGCAAATTAATGCCTGCGGCCACATCCCGCGCAAAAGGGGCCTTGCCGATTGGCCTTGCCCATGGGATCACATTGAAGCGTTCCGTCGCCACCGACCAGGTCCTGACCTGGGACGATGTGGTCCTGGACGAACAAGACCCAACTTTGCGCTTCCGGAAAGAGATGGAAGCCGCCTTCTCTTAAAAGGAGACCGCCGCCATGACCAATCCTGTCGCCATCGTCACCGGGGGATCGCGCGGGATTGGGGCGGCGTGTTGCCGGATGCTGGCGGCACGGGGCTATGATGTCGCCTTCTCCTATACCGCCAATGATGCTGCGGCGGCGTCTGTCTCTGCAGAGATTGAGGCGGCGGGCGTGCAGGCCCTGGCGATCAAGGCAGATATGGCAACGGAAGACGGGGTCCTGAGCTTATTCACCGCCGTTGATGGGCGGTTCGGGCGGCTGGATCAGGTGGTGATCAATGCCGGAATTACCGGCAGGATCAAGCGCGTGGTCGATATGACGGTTGAGGATATCCAGGCTGTTATGAACCTGAATATCGTCGGTGCGATGCTGTGTGCGCGGGAATCAGTCAAACGCCTGTCGACGAAAAGCGGGGGCAAGGGCGGCACCATTGTCATTGTCTCTTCCGCCGCTGCCTGGCTGGGATCGCCCAATGAATTCGTGCATTACGCCGCCAGTAAGGGCGCAACCAATTCCCTGACCATCGGTTTGGCAAAAGAAGTCGCGCAGGAAGGCATCCGCGTGAATGCCGTCGCACCGGGCCTGATCGATACCGACATTCACGCCACAGCCGGTGCCCCCGACCGGGTGGAACGGCTGCAATCCATGGTCCCCATGGGGCGGGGCGGCACCGCGGAAGAAGTGGCCGAGGCGATCCTGTGGCTGCTGTCCAATGACTCCCGCTATACAACGGGCGTGATCCTGCCGGTCAGCGGCGGGCGCTAGCGCATCCTGCGCCCGCAGGAGCGCAAAACAATCTAATTCATCCTGCGCCCGCAGGAGCGCAAAACAATCTAATTCATCCTGCGCCCGCAGGAGCGCATTAGTAAACCAAGCATCCTGCAACCGCAGGAGCGCAAAATAAATACGTCCGTATTCTGCGACCGCATCCGCAAAATTCGATGAACGGGCACAACACCTTTTCCCGCAATGGACAGGATGACCCGTTCAGGGGGTTTGTAGGCACCGCAAGAGCGGTGCACACTGCACCTTAACAATAAGAATGTGAGCTGAGGCATCCCCATGAGTCCTCCGGTATCGGAGATTGATCAGGTCGCGGCAAAGGTCGCCGCTGTTCCCGTGCGCCTGGATTCTGGGCCCGGACGCCCCTTGATGGCCGCCCTGTTGATGACCCTGGCCGCCGCACTTTTCGCCTGTTTGAACGGGCTGGTGAAACAAACCAATTTGTTGGGCATGGATGCGTTGCAGATATCCTTTCTGCGCAGCGTCTTTGCAGCAGGCGCAATGCTGCCCTTTCTGGTGCAGCCCATCCGCAGGAATGGATTTGCCTATCTGATACCACAGCGGCCCTTTCTGATGCTGTTTCGGGGCGCAACCGCCAGTGTCGGGGTCATTGTCTGGATGACCGCGCTGACCATGCTGCCCCTGGCCGAAGTCACGGCGATCAGTTTTGCCGCCCCGCTTTTCGCGACGATCGGCAGTGCTGTGATCCTGCGCGAAACCGTGCGCTTGCGGCGGTGGACCGCCGTCGCGATTGGGTTTGTCGGTGTTCTGGTCATCCTGCGCCCTGGTATGGTTCCCCTTGAACCCGGCACGATCTGGGCCCTGGCCGCCGCGGGGGGCATGGCAATGTCTGCTTTGTTGATCAAGCTTTTGACCCGCACGGAACCCCCGGAGCGGATTGTGTTCTGGACCAATGTCTGCCTGACAATCGGGACCCTGATCCCCGCCCTGACGGTCTGGATGCCCATGACCCCAGAATTATGGCTATTGGGCATTGGTATGGGGGTTACGGGCGCGGTCAGTCATATCCTGATGACCAAGGCCTTTGCCGCCGCCGATGCCTCCATCGTCATCCCTTTTGACTATGCCAGACTGCCCTTTGTCGCAATTGTCGGCTATTTCGCCTTTGGTCAGGTGTCGGATTACATCACCTGGATTGGTGCCGCGATCATCGCCAGCAGCGCGATCTATATCGCCCGGCGGGAACAGCAATTGACGAAGAAATCACGACCGGTTCAGGACTGATCGAACCTGTGCCGGACTTGCCGGTGTACCGCCCGCTGCCTCTATTTCTTTGATCGCTTGTCGGGTCAGGTCCAGATTGCTGATCTGTGACTGCCAGGGGGCGTCTTCCAGCCCAACCCGCACATGCCCACCCGCCCGCACCGCAGGGGCAATCAGGGATGTGATATCAACGCGCAAGCCTGCAATCATCCAGGGGGCCTGAGGGGCGACGTGATCCAAAAGCTTACAATGTGCGTGTAACGCCCAATCCTGTGGCGGAAAGCCAAAGGCAAACCCGTCCGAAAACATGAAGCGATAGATCGGTACAGGACAGCCCGGCATCGCCTTGTGCAGCGCCGCCCCCAGGCGGGTAAAGCCAGGCTCGTATATCGCATAGCCGGGGTGGAATTTATACTCGGCCGCCAGCTGCAGCCCCTGCTGAATATGGTCGCCGGGATTGGCGTACAGAAACCCCATTTCCCCGCCCGCAATCTCTTCAAAACCTGCAATCTGGGTGGAGCCTGGATCGACCACACCGCATTCCAGCAGGCCCCGCTTGGCCAGTTCCTCCACATGAGAGAATCGCTGAACCGCGCTCATCCCATTGGGGTCGCCCAAACCGCCTGGGAAGGGAATGGTGGGATAGACCATCGCGTCGCTTTTCGCGCGAATGCCTTCGATGATCCGGGCATAGGTCTGCCAGTCGTCGTCCTGACGTCCACTGATGGGGTCATAGGCATGCACATGGATGATCGCCGCGCCCGCATCGATACAGGCCAGCCCTTCGGCGACGACCTCTTCCACCGTGATCGGCATCAAGGGTTGTTTGGCCCGCGTCCAGGGCCCGTTCAGCGCCACTTCCAGCCAGGTCGCCATGGCGGCCTATGCCCCAACCGGAACCGCTGAGAAACTCGCCGCCAGGGTCAACAGCAGGGCTGCCAGCACGCCGATGGTCAGTATCTTGCGCAAGGTACCATACCAGACGGGAAACATGCCCGCCTTCACCGCCTTGATATCAACCAGAAAGGCCAGCGCGAAGGCAATCACGAAGCCGATCAGAATAACCACCATATCGGGCGTCAACAGCAAGACCCAGCCCAACAGCGACGGCACAACCGACCACAGCAGCCGCGGTCCCGTCGGCCCATACCGATCCCCCGCCAGGGCCCGTCCCCAATGCACCCCGCCCAGAAAGGACAATATCACCGCCGCATACCCAAATTGCAGCGACAACGCTCCCCCGGCCAACATCGGATCCCCGTTCCACAGCGTAACCACAGGCGCGAAGAAGGGGATCAGACCCAGAAGACCGAGGATCAGGGCGGGTTTTGGGATGGCAACGATAGCAGTATTCATAAAGCAAACGTCTTTCGAAAGCGCCCTGAAGTCAATCAAAAGCAAAATTGACTTAATATAAATCACACAACTATATTATGAGTATATTTCATTTTACGATTATAGGGCGTTATCTGAATGAGTTGGTCCCTTTTTATTGACGAGTCTGGGCAGGATCAAAAATCGAGCCCTTACGAAGTTCTCGCGGGAATTGCTATTAAAGATAGTCAAATATGGCCTCTTATTCAGGAGTTAACCAAACTCCAAATACAGATGTTTGGTATCCCGTTGTTTTCTGCCTATGGGAAGGAAGCCAAAGCCCAAAAGCTTTTAAAGGCAAAAGTGTTCAAACATGCGGCGCAACTTCCACAAATTGACCCCATTTTAAGAAGGCAATTGGCATCTGAGGTTTTGCAAGATGGGTCTGCGGTATCAAAACAGCGGCTGACTGCCTTGGCACAGGCAAAGCTCGACTATTGCTTGAAATTCCTCATCGCGACGAGACAGTTTGGAGGCGTCGCCTTTGCTTCGATCGTACCGCAATCAGCGCAGCGACCCAGCACAGATAGATTACGGAAGGATTATGCATATCTATTCGAAAGGTTCTTTTCCCACTTGAACCTTCAACGCGATCAACCGATGGGGTACTTGATATTCGATGAACTTGAAAAATCCGCAAGCCAGATTTTGCTAAACCAGGTTCAAGCTTACTTTAAAGAAACCCGAAACGGTCGAACGCGCTCTCGTCTCATAATTCCGGAACCTTTTTTTGTGCACAGCGATTTAACAACATTGGTCCAAATGGCGGACCTTATCGCCTATGTCATCAGTTGGGGGGTCCGATTAAAGAACATGGATTATCCAAGACGCCCAGAATTGGCGTCCTTTGCTGAAGAGATTCTGAAGCTAAGATTCACCCATATCACGGACCGGGGTTATAATGTTTATGGTTTTAAAGTTATCAATGACTTGCGGGCTTTGAATGATCGGCAATTAGAATAAAAAAAGGCAATGCCGTTCCCGACAAAGCCTCCAAGGGAAACATAAGCACTTGAGGGGCCTGCGTCCATAAAAAAGTTGAATTAAGAAATCAATACCACCCTGAATATAAATTTTCTCAATGCGCCTCCGCCCAGTTTGCACCCGTTCCTGCTTCCACCACCAGCGGGACGCTTAGGTTCAGCACCGGGTTGGCGGCGTTTTGCATTGTGTCTTTGACGCATTGGATGACGGCGTCTTCGCTGCCCTGTTTCGCTTCGAAGACCAATTCATCGTGGACCTGCAGCAGCATTTTTGCGTCGTCTGTCAGGCCTGCATCGGCCAGGGCCTTGGGAATGCGGATCATGGCGCGTTTGATGATATCTGCCGCCGTGCCCTGGATCGGGGCGTTGATGGATTGGCGTTCCGCATAGTTTTTGCGCATCGGGTTTTTGTCCAGGATGGTCGGGATATGGATGCGCCGCCCGAACAGGGTCTCCACCCGGCCATGCTTGCGACAATAGTCCACCGTTTCATCCATGTAATGCTGAATGCCAGGGAATTTTTGGAAATAGCGGGTGATGAAGTCCTGCGCCTCCCCCCGGGACACGCCGATCTGATTGGCCAGGCCAAAGGCGGAGATGCCATAGATGATGCCGAAATTGATCGCCTTTGCCTTGCGGCGAATATCGGGCGTCATATCGGCCATGGGCACGTTAAAGACCTCCGACGCGGTGGCCGCATGAATATCCTGACCGTCCAGAAAGGCCTGAATCAACGGCTCAATCTTGGCGACATGGGCGACCAGCCGCAATTCGATCTGGGAATAATCCAGGGATATCAGGGTGGAGCCCTGGGGGGCCACAAAGGCCTGTCGGATTTTGCGACCTTCTTCCATGCGGATCGGGATATTCTGCAGGTTCGGGTCAGTCGAACTCAACCGCCCGGTCTGCGCCCCGGTCATCATATAGGATGTATGAACCCGCCCGGTCTCCGGATGAATGTCTTCGACCAGCGCATCGGTATAAGTGCTTTTCAGCTTGGACAGCATGCGCCAGTCCAGCAGCCTTGCAACGATAGGATGGGCGTCACGCAGCGGCTCCAGGACCTCTGAATTGGTGGAATAGGCCCCGGTCTTGGTCTTCTTGCCGCCTTGCAATCCCATTTCGTCAAACAGCACTTCGCCCAATTGCTTGGGGGAGCCGACATTGAATTCCCGCCCGGCATCCTTGTGGATCGCCACCTCCAAATCGGCAAGGCGATGGGCGAAATCCTTGGACATCGCGCGCAGCACGGTTGGATCGACCTTAATGCCGGTCCGTTCCATTTCCGCCAAGATCGGGACCAGGGGGCGCTCTATCGTCTCATAGACCGTGGTCAGCTTTTCCGTCAGCAATTGCGGTTTCAGCTTCTGCCACAGGCGCAGGGTGATGTCGGCATCTTCGGCCGCATAGTCGCAGGCCTTGTCCAGCGGCACCTGGTCAAAGGTGACCTGGGATTTGCCCTTGCCCGCCACGTCAGAGAAGGAAATCGTGTTGTGATCCAGATGCAGTTCGGACAATTCGTCCATACCATGACCGTGCATGCCGCCTTCCAGCACGAAACTGATCAGCATCGTATCGTCAATCGGGCCGATGAAAATTCCCTCCTGCGCGAAGATAACGGCGTCATATTTGATGTTCTGACCGATCTTCAGCACGCCTGGATCTTCCAACAGTGGCTTTAACAGGTCCAGGGCTTCCCGTTTCGGGATTTGCTTGGGGGCTTCCCCCCCCTGGTCAAAGATATCCCCGCCCTGACCCGGCGCGACATGCGATAGCGGGATATAGCAGGCCTTGCCCGCCTCTGTCGCCAGAGAGACACCAACGATCTTGGCGCGCATCTGATTGACGCTGGTGGTTTCCGTATCGACGGCCACCGTTCCCTTTTTGCTGGCAGCTGCGATCCAGTTTTTCAGCGCGGCCACATCCTGTACCAATTCATAGGTGGCTTCGGTCGGGGTTGGCGCGGCGGCGGCCTGTTCCTGTGCGCCGCCCTTTTCACTGCCATCCCCAACGCGCGCGATCAGGCGTTTGAAGTTATTGTCCTGCAGGAAGGTCATCAGCCGGTCTTTATCCATGACCGATCGTTTCAATTCGGTCAGGGGCACAGGCACCTCGACATCGCGCACCAGGGTCACCAATTGGCGCGATATGCGGGCCTGATCGGCAAATTCAATCAGGCTTTCGCGGCGTTTGGGCTGTTTGATTTCAGAGGCACGCGCCAGCAGCGACTCCAGATCGCCATAGTCATTGATCAATTGCGCGGCGGTCTTGATCCCAATGCCTGGCACGCCTGGCACATTATCCGACGAATCCCCGGCCAGCGCCTGCACATCCACAACGCGGTCCGGGCCGACGCCGAATTTTTCCATCACCTGATCATATTTGATGTCGATATTCTTCATCGGGTCCCACATGGAAACCTTGTCATCGACCAGTTGCATCAGGTCCTTATCCGACGAAACCACGGTCACAATCGCGCCCAGCGCCTTGGCCTGTTCGGCATAGGTCGCGATCAGATCATCCGCCTCATACCCCTCCATCTGGATGGCGGGCAGGCTGAGCGCGGCGACGGCTTCGTGAATAAGCGGAAATTGCGGGATCAGTTCTTCCGGCGCATCGGGACGATGGCCCTTATAATCCGGATAGATGTCATTTCGAAAATTGATCCGCTTGGCATCAAAGATCACCGCCACATAATCCGCATCGGTCTGTTCAATCAGATTCAACAGCATGCTGGTGACGCCAAACACCGCATTGGTGGGCGTGCCGTCAGGCCGGTTCATTGGTGGCAGGGCAAAGAAGGCGCGGAAAATATAGCCTGACCCATCAACCAGATAGAGATGCTTTGGAGCGTCAGAGGCGGCATCGGACATAGGATCAGGACCTTAACAATTGGGCAGAATGAAAACACGATGCGGCCAGTATGCCCGTCTCTTAAGGATGGGGAAATACCGGCGCGCTTGAATTTTGCCGCCAATGGCACAAAATAAGAAGAACGCGGGTGGATGCCTCTATCAGGGTCCAGGCGCGGAGAATGGCACTCGCTTGATTTTGATAAGGAGATCGCCCCATGGCGCGCATGACGCTTTTTAACAGCCCCCTTTTGCTGGGCTTTGATGAAATTGAACGCACCCTTGATCGGGTTGCCAAAATGTCTTCGGACGGCTATCCCCCGTATAACATAGAACAACTGGACGAAGACTGTTTGCGCATTACACTGGCTGTTGCCGGGTTTTCAGAAGAGGACCTGACAATTCAGCGCGAAGATGATCAGCTTGTTGTGGTGGGACGACAGGTGGCGGATACGGCAGAGGCTGATCGGATTTTTCTGCATCGTGGCATTGCCGCGCGCCAGTTTCAGCGCCGCTTTGTTCTGGCAGAAGGAATTGAGATCGAGGGTGCCACATTAAGCAACGGTCTGTTGGACATTGATTTACGCCGCCCGAAACCGGAAACACGGGTACAGAATATTACGATTAACAAGGGCAGCAGCAAATCCGCGCGCCAAACACCGAAAACGTTAGATGTAGAGGATGCATAAAATGGAAGATCGTGACCTTCAAATCGAAGACCTGAAAAGCCTGACCGTCGCACAGTTGGCGGGGCTGGGGGAAGGTCATGTCGGGTATATCCGACAGATCGAAACCGATGAAGGCATCCAGTTTGAATTGCGCGGTGCCGATGGCAGCCAGTTGGCTACGGCTGAAACCGAAGCTGCCGCGCTGTTTGCTGCTGAACATCTAGAAATTGAGCCGGTAACGCTGCAGTAACCGGGTCTGCGATGGCAGATCAGTGCATCATGACCGGAACACCGGCAATCCAGGGATGGCCGAAAATCAGCCCGGCATAAAGCGCCAGCCCGGCCACCACCCGCAACAGGCCAATCCCTGCCCAATCCAGTTTCGTTCGACCCTGAATGACCGCAAGGAAAGGCGTAATGCTGGTGGTCAGGGCGATTGGCCCCCAATCTGACCCCAAAGTGACACTGCGGCGGTAATCGATATGAAACATGCCCCCGACACTTAGGATCAGAAGGCCGCCAAACAGAATGACAGAGGCCAGATCCCCATTCGCGACCAGATGAGATACTGCCCATAGGGCAAATCCCACCATCATGGGGTGGCGTGTCACGGTCATGATACCTGACAGCGGCTTTGGATCCGTGGCAACTTTCTCTCCCCCCACTGCGGTGGGGTTTCGGGTCGTCAGCGAACAGACCAGCAGGATCGTCACCAGGGGCATAACCAGCAAAGGAACCATCGACAGGATCGGCGGCGAGACCCATAGCAGGGTCGTGTCGTATCGCGCCTGTCCATAGGCCATCAACATCCACGTAATCGCCCCTGCAGAAATCAGGGAAAACACGATACGATGACCGTTTTCCCCCACTTTCTCGGCAATAAACGCACGCACCGACAGGCTTGCCAAAATGAAATGGCTGGCCACGAAAGTTGCCGTTGCGATCACAAGTGTTAAGACCGATTCTATCATTTTGCTAATATGGACAAGGTTGAAGCGCCCGTCCATAGTCGATTGAATGCGATGCGCAATAAGCATCAGGGAACGGGATGAAACTCTCCGAAATATTTGGGCGACTGGTGACCGGGCGCACCCGACCAACGACAGAACAGGTCCAGCGCCAAATTCTGACCTTTATTGATGGCAATGGGGCCGTGGATGCCGCTTTTCTGTATGCGCGCTTGAATATACAGCGCGGGGGCTATACAGAGCCCACTGACAATGAAAAGGGCATGATTGACGAAGCGGCCCAGATTCTTGTGAACAAAAGGCTGCTTCGGGCGACACGCGGTGCGCGCCCCGTCGATCCGGTCACAGCAGGCGGCATCTATCGCCTGGCCTATCCAATTGAAAAGGACGCATTCCGTGAGTGATGATACGAACGACGCGCCACAAACGCCAAAGACACCTGCCCCGCTGGATCCAGTCGCCATTGTGCTGTTGGACCATCTGGCGACCCTGCCCCAGGATAAAAGTGCTGCGCCCGATGATGTTGCGCGCGCCTATGCGGAAATCCGCCGCAAGCCAAGTGACGGGCGCGACCTTTACAAACGCTATCAGCGAGCCGTGAAAGAACAGGCCATTCATCTGGCCCGGGCCGGTCGCATAGAGATCCTGCGCCGGGGCGAACCCGTCAATCCCGATGATTTCAAAGGGGTCTGGCGCATGCGGTTGAAACGGTCGTAAATCATGAAAATCGGTTGGAAAGTCTATCTGCTGGGTCTGGCATTCTGCACGCTGTGGAGCTCTGCCTTCACCGTTGGGAAATTTGCCATCACCGCCGCGCCGCCATTGTATTTTTTGAGCATCCGCTTCGCGCTGGCCTTTGTGGTGATGTGGATTGTGCTGCTGATCCTGCGGCGCAGCCTGCCCAGCAACGGCCAAGATCGATGGACCGCCATCTGGTTGGGAGTCTTAAACAACGGGGCCTATCTGGGCCTCGCCTTCATCGCCTTTCAATCGGTATCGTCCAGCATGGTGGCCCTGATCGCCAGCCTGATGCCCCTGGTCACCGCAGCCCTAGCCTGGCCGGTGCTGAAAGAACCCTTAACGCCGCTTAAGGTATTGGGTCTAGCGCTGGGCACATTTGGGGCGTGGTTCATCCTGTGGAACCGCCTGGGGGGCGATATTCAAATCGACGACCCGTTCGGCCTTGGAATCGCGACTGTCGGCATGATCTGCCTGGCCTGTGGCACGGTGTTGTATAAAAAACGCGGTGCCCATGCCGACCCGCTGGCGATGAATGCCATACAGGCCCTGTCCGCCGCTGTTGTTTTGCTGCCTGCCGCCTATTTCATGGAAGACCCGGGAAAGATTATCTGGGGCTGGACCCTGGCCTGGACCCTGGCCTATACGGCAATCATCATGACCTTTGGCGCATTGCTGCTGTGGTTCGCCCTTATCCGGGCCGCAGGGGCCGGGGCGGCCAGCGCCTTCCATTTCCTCAATCCGGGCATCGCCATGCTGATCGCCTGGGTTGTTCTGGATGAGCATATTTCCGCCACCGATATCGGCGGATTGGTCCCAGTTGCGATTGGGATTCTGCTGGTGAACTGGCCCAGCACGAAAAAGGTCGTGGCCGGATGACAGGGGGAAAACCACCCTATCGCGTAGAGCAGCAGATTGGCCATTTGTTGCGACGGGCCCATCAACGGGCGAGTGCTATTTTCCAGGAAACGCTGGACGATAAGGCCTTAACACCAATGCAGTTTGCCGCCCTGATGCGGTTGCATGATGATGGATCCATGTCCCAGAACCATTTGGGCCGACTGGCGGCGATGGATCCCGCCACAGTTCAGGGCGTGATCCGTCGCCTACAGGAACGCGGCCTGGTCAGCCGGGTTCCCGACCAGACCGACCGCCGCCGCACGGTCCTGTCTGTAACGCCCGAGGGTGCTGCGCTGGCAAAATCCCTGGTCCCCAGCGCTAAAGAAGTCAGCGCCAAGACACTGGCCCCGCTGACACCAGCAGAACAGAAGCAACTGCTGGATCTTTTGGAACGCCTGGGCTGATTGTCTTATTTGGGGCACTCTGCTCCCAGATAGGTCATATCGATCGCAACACCCTGAGCACAGAAAGACATCTGCGCCTGTTCACCGCACAGACAGACTTCATCCCCCAGATGATATCCGGTCATATCTGTGTAAAAGGTATAGAGATCCCCCTGATCGTCCCGCATAGCCTGACAGGTTGCGCCTTCATTCGTCAGCACACCCATGCGACAGGTTGGGGGAATATCGGAACGGGTCTGACAGGCCGAAACAAGTCCGGTCAGCATCCCCAAAACAGCGATGGAAATGATCCTCGCCATATTATCACGTCCGTTCCAGTTAACGATCAGGCGAGGCCATCACGCCCCATGGCGACATATTTTTCGCGTCGTGCCTTGCGCAGGGCGGTCGCACTCAGCCCTTCGACCTTCGCTAAAGCCGCCTCAATCGCATCGGCCGCTGAGGCCATGGTCTGCTGGACATTGCGATGCGCACCGCCCATTGGTTCTGTGATGATATCGTCAATACAGTTCAAGGATTTCAGGTCTTCC
Organism: Rhodospirillaceae bacterium; assembly: GCA_002709955.1. Classification (GTDB taxonomy): domain Bacteria; phylum Pseudomonadota; class Alphaproteobacteria; order UBA8366; family Aestuariispiraceae; genus Pacificispira. The sequence continues at coordinate 12,130 of PAQY01000017.1, read as the reverse complement.
GCTGTCAGCTTCAAGGCTTCCGCCATGGCGCTGGCCTGATCCGAATTGTCCCACAGAATGGCCGCACAGCCTTCTGGAGAGATCACCGAATAGACCGAATGCTCCAACATCAGAACCGCATCCGCAGCGGCGATGGCAATGGCCCCACCTGATCCCCCTTCACCAATAACCACGGAGATAATCGGCGTATTCAGGCGCAGACAGGTTTCGATGGACCGGGCGATTGCTTCGGCCTGGCCGCGCTCTTCCGCGCCAACGCCGGGATAGGCACCGGGCGTGTCGACCAGTGTGATGACCGGCAGGTTGAAGCGGTTGGCCAATTCCATCAACCGGATGGCCTTGCGATAGCCTTCCGGGCGGGCCATGCCAAAATTATGGGTAACACGATCGGTCGTATTGGCCCCTTTTTCATGGCCCAGAATGACGACGGCGCGCCCCCGGAAGCGACCAATGCCGCCCTGGATCGCCTTGTCATCGGCAAAGGCGCGGTCCCCGGCCAGCGGGATGTAATCATCAATTATTCCATCGATATAGTCCCGGAAATGAGGACGGTCCGGGTGACGGGCGACCTGAACCTTCTGCCAGGCGGTCAGCTTCTGATAGCTTTGCCGCAACAGCTTATCGGCCTTGGCCTGCAAGCGCGTCACTTCATCGGCGATATTGACTTCGCCATCATCCGCCAAATGGCGCAGCTCTTCAATTTTGCCTTCTAATTCAGCAATTGGCTGCTCAAAATCCAGATAATTCCGCATGGTGCGGTTCGCCTATCCCAATGATTTCAACAAGTACCTGTGGTTCCTAGCACAGACAGGGGGGGATGCAAATCACCCTCGCAGGGTAAAATCCATTTACCATAGATCACCGCCGCGCCCGGATCGGTTCCAGTTTGGCTTCCTTACGCCGTCCTCTGGGCAATTGCGATTCATCTTCAAACAGATCTGCCAATTGCTCCATCATCGTGCCGCCCAGTTGATCCACATCGATGATGGTCACCGCGCGCCGATAATAGCGTGTCACATCATGCCCAATGCCGATTGCGACCAATTGCACCGGGGATCGTGTTTCGATCTGGTCAATCACATCGCGCAGATGGCGTTCCAGATAATTGCCCGGATTGACCGACAGGGTGGAGTCATCCACCGGCGCACCATCGGAAATGACCATCAGGATGCGGCGTTCTTCTGTCCGCGCCAGCAACCGCTGATGCGCCCAGATCAGCGCCTCGCCATCGATATTTTCTTTCAACAGGCCTTCGCGCAGCATCAGTCCCAAATTACGACGGGCCCGGCGATAGGGCATGTCCGCCTGCTTATAGACGATATGGCGCAGATCGTTCAGGCGACCCGGATTGGCAGGTTTTCCATCGGCCAGCCAGCGTTCACGGGACTGACCACCCTTCCAGGCGCGCGTGGTGAAGCCCAGAATCTCAACCCGCACACCACAGCGTTCCAGCGTGCGCGCCAGAATATCCGCCGACATGGCCGCAATGGAAATGGGGCGCCCGCGCATAGAGCCTGAATTGTCGATCAACAAGGACACGACCGTATCGCGGAAATTCATTTCCTTTTCACGCATGAAAGACAGCGGATGCGCCGGATTCGTGACCACACGATCAATCCGTGCGGTATCCAGCAGGCCTTCTTCCAGGTCAAATTCCCAGGACCGCTGTTGCTGTGCCATCAGGCGACGCTGCAACCGGTTTGCCAGCTTACCGATAATGCCCTGCAAATGGGTCAATTGCTGATCCAGCATCGACCGCAGGCGGGTCAATTCCTCTGGATCACACAGGTCTTCGGCCCCCACGACCTCGTCAAAGCTTTCGGCATAGGCTTTATAGAATTTTTCTTTCGGCACATTGGACAGATCGTTTTCAGGCCGCCAGCGCTTCCCGGAATCGCCGGGTTCTTCTGCGCCGGGCGCTTCCATCATCTCGCCGGCCATATCCTCATCAGCGGCGTCACCCTGATCGTCGTCCTGACCTTCCCCCATGGCGGAGTCAGATGCACCTTCGGTCTGGGCGGCATTATCATCGCCCCCCTGATCCTCGTTCTGGCCCTGGGTCTGGTTGTCGGTTTCTTCCTGATCATCCTGGCTGTCGCCATCGTCAGAACTGTCACTGGGATCTTCCCGACCGATATCGATATCCATGGCCCGGATCAGCTTGCGGGCAGCCTCGCCATAGGCGCGCTGATCTTTCATCAGGGGGGCCAGGGTTTCCAGCGACCCTTCGATCTTGGGGCCGATATGATCGCGCCACAGATCCACCACCCGCTGGGCCGATGGCGGCGGCGCTTCGCCCGTCATATATTCACGGGCCAAAAGGCGCACGACCTCTGGCATTGTGCTTTCCGTCCGCTCTTCAATGCGGTGAAAGCCCATACGGCGGTATTTCTGGTCCAATGCGGCCGCCAGATTGGCCTGCAAGCCGCTGCGATCCTTGCTGCCCATCGCCTCGACACGGGCGGTTTCCAGTGCATCGAACAGCACCGGGGCGACCTCTCCCGTCGGGCGCAGTGCGGAATGGGCCTTGCCATCATGGTATCGCAGGCGACAGGCCAATTGATCGCCTTCCCCCCGCGCCTGGGCGATTTCTTCTGGGGGCAACTGACGGCTGGGCAGGGGCAGGCGCGCGCGCTCCCCCGTCATATGGGCTGGATCAGACCCATAGACGACCTCAACCTCCGGGCGCTTGGAAACGGCCCGGAAGCATGCCGCATTGGCGCGTTTAAACACCTCCAGCGGTCCATCCCGATCATTACCTGCCATCGCGTTTGCCCTGGCTTAGTGCACTTGAATTGCGGCGCTGGAATCCGGCAACTCTTCGCCGAAGCAGCGTTGATAATATTCCGCGATCGTTGCGCGTTCCGTCTCGTCACATTTGTTCAGGAAGGTGACCCGGAAGGCGAAACCGATATCCGAGAATATCCGGGCATTTTCCGCCCAGGTGATCACGGTACGCGGGCTCATAACGGTGGAGATATCCCCCCCCATAAAGCCGGTCCGCGTCATATCGGCGCAATGAACCATGGCGGCAACCTGATCGCGCTTTTCGTCCGTGTCGAAATCCGGGCATTTCGCCAGCACGATCTTCACCTCTTCCTCATGGGGAAGGTAGTTCAGGGTCGTCACAATCGACCAGCGGTCCATCTGACCCTGGTTGATCTGTTGCGTCCCGTGATAAAGGCCCGACGTATCGCCCAGACCAACCGTATTGGCAGTGGCGAACAAACGGAAATATTTATGGGGACGAATAACCTTGGACTGATCCAACAGCGTCAGCTTGCCTTCGATTTCCAGCACGCGCTGAATCACGAACATCACATCAGGCCGCCCGGCATCATATTCGTCAAAACAGATTGCGACTGGATTCTGCAACGCCCAGGGCAGAATGCCCTCCCGGAATTCCGTGACCTGCATGCCATCGCGCAGGACAATTGCGTCCTTGCCAACCAGATCGATACGGCTGATATGACTGTCCAGGTTGACGCGGATACAGGGCCAGTTCAGGCGCGCCGCCACCTGTTCGATATGGGTGGATTTCCCGGTCCCGTGATATCCCTGGATCATCACGCGACGGTTATGGGAAAACCCGGCCAGGATCGCCATTGTCGTATCCCGGTCAAAGACATAGGCCGGATCGATATCCGGAACATGTTCCGTGCGAACCGAAAAAGCCGGGACTTTCATATCGGTATCAAGACCAAATACATCGCGAACAGAAACTTCTATATCGGGCGCGTCCAGGGGCATGGCTTCGTCATTTCCCGCGACGGCGGCGCTGCTTTTCATCATATCGTGTGGGCTCTCATACAGTGTCGTTAGGTCAAATTGGCTGCTTTAGGAAGGCCATAGGCCCCGTGAAATGGTCATCAATCGTCAAGCTTAGGCATCAAACTAGCGCGAAGCGTTGCATAGGCCAGATTGATCCGTTTCAACCGCTCCTCTGCTTCAGCATCGCCGCCATTGACATCGGGATGCAGACGCTTGGCCAATTCCTTATAACGCGCCTTCAAGCCGGTCAAGGTGAGCGGATGGGAAAGGTCTAGTGCCCGCATGGCCCAAACCTGTGTTCCGATGCCTGATTGCCCGCTGGGCGGGTCGGTGCGACCGGCGGAATCAGACCGGTCCCCAGTCCCAGATCCGGCTTCCGGCCCATCATTAAACAGGCCGGTATGATCATGAAATGTGAAATCCGCCCCGGCGCGTGCTGCCTGTTGCATGCCCAATGGCCAGGTGGGACGCCCCCAGACCGTGTCGTGACGAATCATGGAATCAATCTGGGCCTGACCCAGGCCACGACAGAAATCCCATGCGGCATTGTATTCCCGGGCATGGACCTTACAGAACCAGAAATAGTCCCGTAGCCGATCCCTGGTCTTGGGCGCGGGATGCACGCCTGCTTCGACGCATTCCGGATGCGCGCAGACCCGCATGCCCGTGGCACGGTCTCTGGGGTCTTTATACACTGTCCGGCGCATGTCTTTTCCAATATTGCATTGCAATCACCTGACCTTCACTATGGGGTTGCGGATAGGTCGCGACAAGCCCAAGTCGATCCAAGTCCCACAACTTAATGCCCTGGAGGATGTATGCCCAATCCGGTTGAGACAATGATGGAGCAAAAACTGCGAACGGCGTTCGCACCAAGCGTGCTGATCATTGAAAATGACTCCCACCGCCATGCCGGTCATGCGGGGTCTCCTGGTACCGGCACGTCTCATTTCTCCGTGACAATGACCGCCCAGACCTTTGAAGGGATGGGTCGCGTCGACCGACAACGCAAAGTTTACACGGTTCTCGCAGAAGAACTGGCAGGCCCTGTTCACGCCCTGGCCCTGAAATTAAAGGCACCGTCTGAAGTCTGACGCCAACGCGCCATGACGTTTCAGGGAAACAGACCTCACCATAATCCCAATTTGCTGTAAAGCACGCAACTTTGTGTTGAATGACACAAACAAATGTGCGATTACTCAAATTCGAGATTAGGGTGGGGAGTCTTAATCATGATGCAGTCTGGTGACCCGGTATCAGCATTGCGCACGAAGAATGTGCGCATCGGGGACAAGCGCACCAGCGTCCGCCTGGAACCCGCCTTTTGGCGCGCCCTGGATAAGGTCGCCCGGAACGAAGGGATGACAATTCACGCCCTGTGCACACAGGTCAATTGTTGGAATGAGGCTTTAAGCCTGACGGCCGCACTGCGCGTTTTTCTTTTGGCCTATATCTGGACCGAGTCGATGAAGATTGCGGCCATTGCCGCCCGCACCGGCACGATCCCACCAGAATTTCGGCCCCGCGAATAGTCGGTCGTCCCCCTTATCTGGCTTTATCGATCCGTACCAGACAGGCCCCTTGTATCCGCTGCTTCCTCGCCCTCATAGTATTGGGGCCAGATTTCCTTGATCAGCGGGCCATCAGCGCGCATGGCGTGGCAGGCATCAATATGTCCAGGGCGTTTGTCGTCCTGTGAAGAGGGTGGGTCTGCAGGCAGTCCAAAATCGCGCCGCGCGGCATCCCTGGAGGCATAGACCGTCTGATAACAGACGGTCGCCATGGGATAGAGTAGTTCTGACAGATGTGTGCAGCCTGCACGGCCACCCAGGCGCTTTTTGACCTCCCTGTGAAACCCGGCACCGATGCGCAGACCGATCAATCGTTCATAGTCCGGCGCGATGTCCCCGCACAGGGTATAGGGGCCCGCCACAGTCACCGCCTCTGCCCCATGGATCACCATCTGATCGTCTATGGTGATACGCAACAGCATATCATGAACCGCATCCCCCGGTTCGATGGTACCGCGGTGAGCATTCTCAAACGGATAGGTCTTGGTGTCCCGCATATGGCCTTCAATATCCCACAGCCCATCCGCACGGAAGAACCCTTTCACTTGAATATCACGGGTATGATACTGGCGACGCTCACAGCCGGGATCGCTTAATGGCATTTGAAACTCCTTATTTGAGGATGCTCAGTCCTCTTCATCATCCGCATTGGGATCGGGCGGCGTGATCCGCAGCGACGTGATCTGATTGCGCTGTCGGCGCAGCACCTCAAACCGGAACCCATGAAACAGGAAGGTTTGTCCGGGATCCGGGATCAGGCGTGCTTCATGCAGGACAATCCCCGCAACCGTCGCGGCATTATCATCGGGCAGGTCCCAGTCCAGGTCCCGCGCCAGGGTGCGCAGGGTCACGGCCCCATCGACGATAAAGCTGCCATCGGCCTGGGGGCGAACGCCCGGCACGGCAATATCGGTTTCGTCATCAATTTCGCCGACAATCTGTTCCAGGATATCTTCCAGGGTGACAATCCCCATAAAGGCCCCGTATTCATCAACCACATTTGCGAAATGTTCCCGGCGTTCGCGAAAGGCCTGTAACTGGTCCAGCAATGTTGTCGAATCCGGAATGAACCAAGGGGGGGCTGCCAGGGTTGCCAGGTCCAGATCCTTGATATTGCCGCCCCGTGCATGAATTTCCCGCAATAGTGCCTTGGCATGCAGAACACCGGAGATATCATCCGAATCGCCGCGATATACAGGCAGGCGGGTATAGGGACTGCCCAGAATCTGTTCGACCAGATCTTCCACCGGATCATCCAGGTCCAGCGTCACCACCTTTTGCCGGTGGGTCATGATGTCTGCGACTTCAACCTCATCCAATTCCAGGATGGACCGCAACATCTCCCGCTCGTGACGAATATCCGGGTCCTCCCCGGAATGCAGATCAATCGCGCCGCGCAATTCTTCCTCATGCTGTTCGACGCTGATCGATGTCGACAGGTCCACCCCAAAGGGCCGCAAGGTGGCGCGCACGATGCTTTGAACCGTGGCGGTGATCGGGGCAAACAGAAACACGATCCAGCGCATGACCGGCGCCACCTTCAGCGCAACGGCGTCGGCATGGCTCAGCGCATATGTCTTTGGCAGCACTTCCGCGAAAATCAGCACCAGGGCCGTCATGCCGATGGTGGCATAGACAACGCCTGCCTCTCCAAAAATCGAAACCAGCACCGTCGTCGCCAGGGCGGAGGCCAAAATATTGACCATATTGTTGCCCAGCAGGATCGCCCCGATCAGGCGATCCTTGCGCTCCAGCAATTTCAGGACCGTGCCCGCATTCTTGTCGCCCTGTTTCGCCTGTTGGTGCATCCGCGACCGGGATGTCGCCGTCAGCGCCGTTTCCGAGCCCGAAAAGAAGAAGGACAGGATCAGCAGCAGCAGGATCGCCAGCCCCGCGTAAATAGGATAGTCGGTCATGCGGATATCGCCTCATTCAAGATTGCGGTCAGATCTTCCGGTGCAACATCCTGCGTCACAAAGGCCTGACCAATCCCCCGCGCCAGCACGAATGTCAGGCGTCCATTCTTCACCTTCTTGTCACTGGCCATGCGCGCGACCAGATCAGGCGCGCTCCAGGCAATACCGGGGACAGAATTAGGGCCGGTCGGCAGGCCCAGTTCCGCCAGATGCCGGGCGAACCGGGCAGCATCCTGACCGTCACACAGCCCCAGCCGGGCTGACAGGTCAAAGGCCATGACCATGCCAATCGACACCGCTTCGCCATGCAACAGTCTGGAACCAAATCCCGTCGCCGATTCCAGCGCATGCGCGAAAGTATGCCCGAAATTCAGCAAGGCCCGACGATCAGCCTGTTCCCGCTCATCTTCTGCAACAATCCGGGCCTTGGCGCGACAACTTGTCTCAACCGCGGCAATGCGCGCAGCAGGATCGCCCGCCATCAGGTCCGCCCCGTGGGTTTCCAGCCATTGGAAAAAGGCGAAATCATCAATGGCCCCATATTTTACGATTTCGGCATAGCCGGCACGCAGTTCCCGCCGCGACAATGTATCCAGCGCCCCAATATCGGCCAGAACCAGACGGGGTTGGTGAAAGGCCCCCACCAGGTTCTTACCCGCAGGCACATTAATCCCTGTCTTGCCCCCGACAGAGCTGTCGACCTGGGCCAGCAGTGTGGTTGGGATCTGTACAAAATTGATCCCGCGCAGGGCAATAGCGGCGACGAAACCAACCAGATCCCCGATCACCCCGCCCCCCAAGGCAACAAGGGTCGTTGACCGTTCAATACCAATTTCAAAGATATCATCCAGCAGGCGCGCCAAACGCTCCATACTTTTCGTGCCCTCGCCCGGGGGCAGAATGATGGTTTCCTGAACAATCCCTGCCTTGCGCAAGGATTCTGTCAGTGTTTCCAGATGCAGGGCGGCGACCGTTTCATCGGTGATCACGATCACCCGGGGGTGGCCCAGAACCGGCTTCATCAACTCCCCGGCCTGCGCCAGAATGGTGGAACCGATATGAATGTCATAGGACCGATCCCCCAACGCCACGGGCACAATCGCGCTGGACGGGTTTGGAACAGATACCCCAGTTCCAGAATCAGACATCGGCGTCATACACTATCACTTTCCTTTGGCGCGCTCAGCGCGTCCATTACCCGCAACATCGTTTGTTCCTTTGGCGCGCGATCGGAAATCACCGTCACATGCGCCTGTGCATAAATTGGATAGCGCTCTTCCATCAATCTGCGCAAGGTTCCTTGCGGATCCTCGGTGCGCAGCAGGGGACGATGGCTGCGCTTTGACACACGCTCCCACAGGACATCGAATTCCGCATTTAACCAGACGGTGACGGTTTGTTCCAGCAGCAAGGCCCGGGTTGCCGGGTCAATAAAAGCCCCGCCGCCCGTCGCCAGGACAATCGGGCCCTCCTCCACCAATCGGGCGATCACGCGCCTTTCGCCCGCGCGGAAATACTCTTCCCCGAACTGTGCAAAGATATCCGCGATGGTACAATCGGCCGCCCGCTCAATCTCATGATCTGCATCGGCGAAAGGCAAGCCAAGGCGTTGCGCCAATTGACGCCCAACGGCGGATTTCCCCGCCCCCATCATCCCCACCAGAACGATAGACCGATCCAGGGGGACAGTGTGATCGGCATTTGCCTGTTTCATAACAACAATTCCAGGGCATTCATGGCAAAATCAATCCATTTCCCTGCTCTTGTGATTGTGTCGCGCCGTTCGCGCCTTTAAACCTTGTCGCAGAATTGCCATAGTCAGGGAATAGGGTAAAGCCCGTGCTGACCGATGACACATTAATGTGGTGATAATTGCGTCCTTAAGGAGGAATGGTGGGAAAGATTGTCTTGTTTCTAATCGCGCTGATATTCGCAGCGCTGATCGGTGGCGCGATCTATCTGATCGCCTATGATATTCCAGCCCCGGTCGCCCCGGTTGAGCGTGTGATTGATAATGACCGCTTCCCGCAGTCGTAATCACGGCAGTCATAACCCGGGCTGGATGCCGTTTTCGGCTGTCAGGGTGACACTGGCGGGGGTCACGCTGTGCGGTCTGCTGATAACAGCGCCCTCTGATGCCCAGGCACAGGTGCAACTGTTTCCGTCCTTGCAAGGGGGAACACAGGACCAGCCCGATGCGCAGACTTCTGACCAACCATCGGCCACCCCCGAACCAACAGCACCGTCTGGCATGGCCGTTGAAACCTTGGGGGCGGTGGACACCGAAGCCGTTGGCGCATTGCCAGACACGGCTGTCGCCCTGCCGCCTGATCTTTGGACGGGCCTGTCACGAAGCTCAATCGCAGCACTGATCAATGGATTGACCGGCAATGGTGACTATCCCGTTGTCCGGGAATTGGCGAAACGCCTGCTGTTGTCTGCTGCTGCCCTGCCATCGCAGGAGTCTGGGACCCCCATATCAGTCTTGCACGCCCGGATAGAAGCACTGGCCCGCATGGGATTTGCCCGCGAGGCGGAAACGCTGGCCCGCGCTGGTGCCGATGCCTTGCGCGACCCCGATGGCCTTGCGGCCCTGGCCCGATCACAATTATCGGCCTATGACCTGCCCGAAGCGTGCAGCACGGCCACGAATGCCGTAACACCATCGAATGATGTGTTCTGGCAAAAGCTGATTGCCTTCTGTCAGGCGGTTGCAGGCCAGAAGGACCAGGCCTCCCTTGCGGCGCAGACCTTGTTTGATACGGGCGTAGAAGATCCGGTTTATTTCACCCTGATGGACAGCATCACCCTGGGCCTATCACCGGAACTCAAGGCTTTGACCCCTGAAGGGGCGATGCATTATGCGATGCTGCGCTTTTCCGGGGCGGCTGTGCCTTTTGGCAGCACGGACCCTTTGATCACCCAATTGGCCGTACAACAGTCACCCGATCTGGATGTGGCAGAAAGCGCCACCCGGCGTGGGTTGCTGTCCCCCGAAGCCCTGGCTGATAAATATCTTGCGGAGGCCTTTAAACCCAGCGCCCTGGACGCCCCTCTTGAGGCGTTGGACAAGATCAGCCCTGCGGCTGGACGGGCGCTGCTGTATCAGGTCCTGCTGAAATGGGAAATCCCAGCCTTGCGGGCAGAGGCCGTTTCCGTTGCCCTGAGCCGCGCACGGTCCGACGGGTTGCTGATCGCCATTGCACCCGTCTTTGCAACGCCTGCAATGACAATCCCGCCCTCCAATGACCTGTTGTGGTTTGCAGAAGATGCCGCGCGCCTGTTCTATATGACCGGGCATATGGATCGGGCCCGCCAATGGCATGCCCTGCTGCGCAGCCATGCGACCGCCAATGCAGACAGCGCGGCTTCTAATGCCAGATTGTGGCATCTGGCCATGCTGTCTGGTGAAACCGGTCAGGCGCTGGGCCAATCCCGCCGTGGCTGGGACCAGGCCATTATTGACGGGGCGGAAGACCCCGATGCGGGCCGGGCCTATCTTGAGACATTGAAAGCCCTGGTCCAGGCGGCAACCGGCGGGGAGCCACTGGCCAGCGAGGCAGAGCTGCGCGCTGACGCCATGGCGGCCCAGCCTGAAACCGGTATTGGGGCGGCAGCACTGCCCCTGCACCTGCTGTCGCGCGCTGCAGAGGCGGAACGTATGGGGGAGGTCGTGGCCCTGTCCATCGCTGTCTTATCGATTGGCCCGGCACAGCAATTGAACCCCTCCACCCCCATAGCGGTCGTGCGGGCGCTGACCGCTGTGGGCCTGCAGCGGGATGCCCGGCAACTGGCGATGGAAACAGCCGTGCTGTCGGCCCCCAACCCGGTCCCGATGGACAGATAGAGCCAACGGTCATGTCGCGCTGGATCGACGCCTTCCTGGATATGCTGGTGGCAGAGCGCGGCGCGTCAAAGAATACCTGCATCGCCTATGATCGAGACCTTAAGGATTACACCGCCTATCTGAATTCCCAGGGCCTGACGCCCCAAACCGTCGGTCCAGAGGAAATTTCCGCCTATCTGAGCGCCCTGGCGCGCGCAGGGGCAAAGCCAACAACAGCGGCGCGCAAACTGTCGGCCCTTCGTCAATTCCATCGCTTTCTGTATGGCGAGGGATATGCACCACGGGATGCAACAGCCACCGTCGATGCGCCCCGCAAGGGACGCCCCTTACCAAAATTCCTCAGCGAGGCTGAGGTGGATACCCTGCTGACCGCCGCCCGAAAGACCAAGGGCCTGGACGGTGTGCGATTGGTGTGCCTGTTGGAAGTACTCTATGCGACAGGATTGCGGGTCAGCGAGTTGGTGACCCTGCCCCTGTCGGCCGCACGGCGCGAAGAACCCTTTCTGATGGTGCGGGGCAAGGGCGGCAAGGAACGCCTTGTGCCCCTGTCCCCCCCGGCGCGCCAGGCGCTGGTCGCCTATCGCAAGGTCCGCGATGCTTTTCTGCCCGACGGGGTGAAGGACAGTCCTTACCTGTTCCCCAGCCGGTCCAAGGAAGGATATCTGACACGCCAGCGTTTTGGGCAGATGCTGAAAGAACTGTCGCTGCAGGCAGGTTTGGACCCGGCCAAAATCAGTCCGCACGTATTGCGCCACGCCTTTGCCGGGCATCTTGTCGCCCATGGGGCCGATCTGCGGTCGGTTCAGCAAATGCTGGGCCATGCGGATATTTCCACCACACAGATCTACACCCATGTCCTGAATGAACGTCTGGCGACCCTGGTTGCAGACAAACACCCCCTGGCAAAGCGGTCGAAATCATAATTTCTGAGTTTTCGCTTGCGATTTCCGTTAGGTGGAATAGGTTCCATTTATGAATTTAATCCACGTCCCCGGTTAATATACGTCCCAGGAGAGTCGTCTCAT
>PAQY01000016.1:222500-230649 GCA_002709955.1 Rhodospirillaceae bacterium | reverse complement strand
GTTTCGCGAGGAAGGCTTCAGCCGGGGAAGAAACTGACCGGGAACCGTTGTGCCGCACGGCGTCCCTGCCAGGTCAAGCCAGATATGAGGACGGCTCGTGGGCAGCGGTCAGCGACAAGGGAATGCGTGGCCGGAAGGTCACCCCGTAAGACAACCCCAGAACAAAAACGACCCCGCCATTGGAGTGAGCGGGGCCGTGCTTCAGAGACTGATGCGCTGGCGCGCGCATCGAAGGCTTATGATCCCGCGCCCCAATCCGGCACCTGACAGCCTTAAGCGGGCATCCTGTCTGGCTCTGTGAAACGGCCACAAATTCTAGGCAAACGGGACAAATCGGGCTAAAAAAGCGAATGGAATCTGTATTTCAGGCTGCAAGGGCAATCGTGGATGGTCTTCGGAAAACTGTTCGGACGTGGAGGGAATGAGAAGAAGCCACGTCGGCAGACCGAGGATGAGCACTTTCGTGCCTGGCTACAAAGCCTCGATCCAGAGTGGTACGAGGTTCTCAAGATCGTATCGGGATCGGAAGACGTCGACCGCGTTTTCAAGTCGAGCCTTCAGGTCGCACTCAGCAACAGCGATCTCGATGAGGCTCGCCGCCTGCTTCGCTTGCACATCATGCCGTGCCTGCCCGCGCACGTCCGGGACCAGCTGAAGCATGCCGGGCAGCATCAAGCCTGGGCTAACATCAATGACCTTCAGGCAGCCGGTGCGAGCTTCGCTCCGGACAAGGTGCCGCGCGATGCCCTCAACCTTGGCTGGGTCGAAACTGGTGACGACGGCATGGTGCAGGTGCGCTTTCAGGGAGAAGGCCACCTGCTGACCGTTGCCCCCACGGGTGCGGGCAAGGGTCGGCGGTTCATCCTGCGCAATCTGCTGAAATATGAAGGCCCCGTGGTGGTGTTCGATCCCAAGGGCGAAAACTATGAGCATACGGCATGGCAGCGCAGTCTGTATGGTCAGGTGTTCAAATGGGCTCCGGGAGAAGCCGATTCCGACTGCTACAATCCGATGGATTTCGTCGAGACACTGGATGACGCACGTGTCCTAGCTGACCTGCTCATCGTCCGGATGAGCGCTGGGGAGTTCTGGGACGAGTCCGCAACCGATCTGCTGACCGGCCTGATTAGCTATGTGAAACAGACCAAGCCGTCCGAACGTCAGAACCTGAGGCAGGTCATCAGCGAGTTGTCTGGGTCGGAAGACGACTTCAAGGCCATGCTCGTAACCCTGCGGGCAACGAAAAGGCGGGACAATGTCGAGCTCGCTAATGTGCTCGAACAGCAATTCGACAAGATGCGCACGTCAATATCACAAACCTTACGAACACACCTATCAGCGTGGAAGCAGGAAAATGTGGTCAGGACTACGTCGACCACAACGCCGGGCTTCTCCATGGCGGACATTGTCGCCAATGACTATTACGGCGCCCAGTTCGCCGCCGTGGAAGGACGGGCGCCAGGTTGGCACCCCACTGGCGAAGATACCCATGCAAATGGTGCTGCGGCGTCAGTCTACATCGTCGTGCCGAGCTATGAGATTCCAGCTCTGCGCTCTGTGCTCAGGGTCATTCTCGGTCAGATGCTGAACGAGACGATCAAGGCACGGGCGGCGATCGACAAGGCGATGGCGGATGAAGAGGACCTGCCAAAGCGCTTCACGCACTGGCCGGGCATATATCTTTTCGACGAGCTGCCGCAGCTGGGTTACATGCCCCTGATCGAAAACGCCGTGGCGATTGCGCGAGGCTACAATATCCGCCTCTGGCTGTTCACCCAAGATCTGGCGCAGCTGAGTGAGGTCTATCCCAAGTGGCGCAGCATCGTCGCCAACTGCCGCAGCCAGATATATTTCAAGCCAAACGATCCGACCACAGCAGAAGAAATCGCCGGCCGTCTTGGCCGCCGCAAGGACATTTGGGGCGGTGAGGACTGGGTGGCCTCACCACAACGTCTGATGAGCCGGGAGTTCTGGGAAGAAGCCGTCATCTTCCAGGACGGACTGTCGATACGGGCGCATCTGCACAAGGTCTTCGGGGCCGACCAGAAACTTGAAGAGTGGATGGAGGAGCAGAAGGCCATTTTTGGCGATACGGTTCATCGGGCACCTCCGGCACCCGAACCGCCTGATCTGACCTTCATCGACGAATTGGAGCCTGAAGCGGAAACCGCGCCCGTAATCGACCAATCCTCAAAAAAGAAAAGCCCCAAAAAGAGAAATGCCGACGGTCAGGATGATGCCGAATACAAAGGCGAATATGCCGCCCTTCGGGCCAAGGGCAAAACCAGAAAACAGAACCAAACAAACAAGGCCAATCCTGAGACGGCAGAACAGGTGCCTGAGAGGCCCGTAGAATCATCCGACGATCCAAAGGGCAAACCTATGCCCCCGACGTTCGACGAATGACCTGAGGCGCCGCCTATTGCGTCTCACCCCCTTCATAGCCCCTTGCCGAGGGTGCAACGCAAACAGGAGTAAGTTGAATGGAAATTCTGAACTGGATATTCAAAGAGAACCTTGGCCTCTCGATCATGATTGTTGTCGGGGCGGTCATCGCCATCAATCTGATCTTCTGGAAGACGAACAAAAAAGCGTTCGATGCTGAGAAGAACAAGCGGCGCGATAGGTAGGCGTTCCGGGTTATCCACAAAGCCGCTGCCAACTACAGGTATTTAATAATACAGGTACATATAGGTATATGCGGTACCGTTTATGCGTAAAGCCGGTACCGTTTATGCGTAAGCGTTTTTCACTCCGCCAATGAATCCGCCAAATACAGGGCGGTACCGTTTATGCGTGGATAACTTGAGGCGTTCACGGGGTTTTCCCCAAGCATGCAGACTTCACGGGATGTAGTGCCGCTGCACATGGGAAGCACTTGGGAACAGGATTAGAACGTCAGCATTGTCGTCGAGCCGCAATGCCGGATAAACCAGCCTGACCTTGGCGAGCGCATGCAGGAACGCCTTCTTGAAATTGCGGCGTCCTTGGGCCGTCGTCGGATAGTCCGACCCGAATTGAAGCTGCAACGCTCCCCAGGGGATCGCCGTGCGGGTTTTCACATAGGACATGCGGTAGGTCAGCCAGAGATAGATATCGAGCGCGAGCGGCGACCGCTTGAGCGCTGTCAGGGCACGCAGGTCAATGGGAACCGGGTTCTCGGTGATTTCCTTGAAGAACCTGTCGGACAGCATGATGGTGCTTTCCCATAGCGTATCCTGGTCCGGTCGTCTGGGTTCCCACCATAGATTGGCTTCCTCGGCGATGATCACATTTCGAACGCCTATGCCGCCGCCCGATGTGTAAGAGCAGCTTATGGAAGACGAGACCAGACGGGTCATCTGATCTTTCAGCCTCGGGATCGAGCCCCATCGCCCGCCGGTTGGCGCAAGGCCGATGTCGGTCATGAAACGGCTCAGGCTGGTCCCCAGAACAATCTGGCGCTCCTTGGTCCGCACCGCCTCTGTGGTCATGAATCCAATCAGTAGACGCGGAATGCTGCCATAGGGCAGACCAATTTTCGACGGTGCGACCATGGTCATGGTAAAGGTGCCGTTGGTCCGCTCGAACTCGTTGGAGGCGATGGCCTTGTGAGGCATCGTGGCCTGAACGAGCGCACGCGCCATGAAACCGAGAGCGCCTGCCTCTTTGGCAGCCTCATGCTCGATTTCTATGGCTGCCTTGAACAGGTTTTCCATCTGCCGGGTCAGCGGACGGTTATCGTTCGCGCCCTGAACTTCTCTGGACAGGTCGGGAGACAGCAAGTCATCTTGTTGCCAATCCGAGAACCCATCGGGGACGCCCACCTTCCTACGCATTGTCACGAGTTCAGCGTTTCTTGACGGTGTTGAGTGCGGGCTGCGACTGGATGAAGCTGTCCAGCATACGCATGAGCAGTTCCTCGCCGCTGGCGACGTCCAGCTCATAGGCAAGCCGCCAGAACCGGTCCTTGATCTCGGGGCGGGTCGCGATGTTCAGCTGCGCGGTGCGTGGTGACGGGCGGCGATAGCAACGTCCGTCGAACGGCATGGGTTGATGCCCCTCTCGGGCGGTGAAGCCAAGCCCTGAAGCAGCCTGACGGGCAGCGCCCGCATCGGTGCGGTTGGCGGCCTTGGGTTCAAAGTCATCCAGATTGAGGGCGGGTCGGTTACGCGGCTCGGCCATCTTCGGTCTCCTTGTTTTTCTTGATTGTCTCGATGACAGCGGCGGCGACCGCCTCCGCATTTTCAATTGCGGCTTCCGGATTGTGGGCCTCCGCTCGGCTCAAATCGTAGATCGTGCCGCCGAACTGCATCATGGCCCGGAATGCGGCTCGCTCGGTAAACTCGACCGGCAAAACAGGCACACCGTTCTGCGCCATGGCGTCCTGAAGGTGGGCAAGGTCACGGGATCGGATGGCCGGCGATGTGGCCGTAAACAGGACGGCATGGGGAATGACACGCCGATAGGCTTGCTCTTCCCGCCGGATCAGACTGATGACACGGGCGGTCTGGTCGGCATCGAGCTGGCTGCCACGCATCGGCACGATGACCAGATCCGCCCGGCCGATGGCATAGGACATGGCAAGGTTGGCGGAGCCTTCCAGATCGACAAGAACGAAGGCGCTGCGGCCAGCCGCCTCGTCGATGGCGTCAAGGATGGAGGTCTCACCGAGATCGGGCACGATGTCGAGGGAGGCTGGCAAGCGCTCGGGATCACGGGCCGCCCATGCTTTTATGGGCTGATTGGGATCGGCGTCCAGCAGGGAGACGGTCGAACCGGCGTGGGTCAGAACCTGGGCGATGGTGAGGGCGGAGGTCGTCTTGCCGACGCCGCCCTTTGAATTGGCAAATACGATTGTTGGCATTTTTTCTTTTCAGAATGCCACAGGCGACAATCAGCTAGCAAGACTATATTCACTATTTGTTCTTTTCCCGGATTGTGACCGGATGTCGCCCGCGAATTATCTGCCTCATGGCTGGCCATTGGCTGTTGATGAACCTTCTTCGGCCTAGCTGCCTATTCATCGCCTAGGCACTAGGCGGCAAAAAGTGAGTGGAAATCTATTGGCTGTGATGGGCATGGGTTGGGAGCATCTGCCCCTAAAGTGCCCCTGAACAGCAAAAAGCCCTGTCCGTGAGGATCAGGGCTTTTGATTTTTCGCTGCATTATCAGCTAGATAATTGGTTGCGGGGGTAGGATTTGAACCTACGACCTTCAGGTTATGAGCCTGACGAGCTACCGGGCTGCTCCACCCCGCGTGGGTGTGGTTTGGTAGGAGGTTGGGGGGTTGCATGGTGTATTGCTGAGGTGACTTGAGATCTGTCCGCATGGAAGACTTGGCAGCGACCTACTCTCCCGTGGCTTAAGCCATAGTACCATTGGCGCGGGAAGGTTTCACGGCCGAGTTCGGGATGGGATCGGGTGTTGGGCCTTCCGCTATGGCCACCAAGTCGTCGATGCGGACAGATATTCTGTCGGTATCAGCAAATGGGGTGTTTTGAAGCATTTGGTTTTGTTGTTTTCGATATGCTGATCTTGGTTTCACCGGGCCCGCTTTAAGGGCAGTGCCTGGTTTTGTAAAGATCGGCGGATCTCTCGCGAGTAGTCTTAAGTATTGCATTGAACTTTGTGTACCTGTGGCTCGTCTCTTTCCTTTTTGTTGGGCATACCTTGCGGCATTGCCCTGGGCATATCACGGCTTTTACCGTCATACGAAGGGAAGATTGGAAGCCGATCGAGCAATTAGTACCGGTAAGCTTCACGTGTTACCACGCTTCCACACCCGGCCTATCGACGTAGTGGTCTACTACGGCTCTCAGGCGAGACCTAGTTTTGAGGTTGGTTTCCCGCTTAGATGCCTTCAGCGGTTATCCATTCCGTATATAGCTACCCTGCTATGCCGTTGGCACGACAACAGGTCCACCAGAGATACGTCCATCCCGGTCCTCTCGTACTAGGGACAGATCCTCTCAAGTCTCGTACACCCACGGCAGATAGGGACCGAACTGTCTCACGACGTTCTAAACCCAGCTCACGTACCTCTTTAAATGGCGAACAGCCATACCCTTGGGACCTGCTCCAGCCCCAGGATGAGATGAGCCGACATCGAGGTGCCAAACACCCCCGTCGATGTGGACTCTTGGGGGGTATCAGCCTGTTATCCCCGGAGTACCTTTTATCCGTTGAGCGATGGCCCTTCCACGCGGGACCACCGGATCACTAGGACCGACTTTCGTCTCTGTTCCACCCGTCGGTGTCACAGTCAGGCGAGCTTATGCCCTTGCACTCAACGAGCGATTTCCGACCGCTCTGAGCTCACCTTCGCGCGCCTCCGTTACTCTTTGGGAGGCGACCGCCCCAGTCAAACTACCCACCACGCAGGGTCCCGGACCCGGATAGACGGGCCGCGGTTAGACAACAAGACAGTTAAGGGCGGTATTTCAAGGGTGACTCCACAAGAACTAGCGTCCCTGCTTCAATGTCTCCCGCCTATCCTACACATAACGGTCCTGTTGCCACTGCGAAGCTATAGTAAAGGTTCACGGGGTCTTTCCGTCTGACCGCGGGAACTCCGCATCTTCACGGAGAGTTCAATTTCGCTGAGTCCGCGTTGGAGACAGTAGGGCAGTCGTTACGCCATTCGTGCAGGTCGGAACTTACCCGACAAGGAATTTCGCTACCTTAGGACCGTTATAGTTACGGCCGCCGTTTACCGGGGCTTCAATTCGGTGCTCGCACACCTCCTCTTAACCTTCCGGCACCGGGCAGGCGTCAGACCCTATACGTCGTGTTAACCACTTCGCAGAGCCCTGTGTTTTTAATAAACAGTCGCCACCCCCATTTCTGTGCCCCCTCACCCTGGTTGCCCAAGGCAAGGGCCTCCTTATCCCGAAGTTACGGAGGTATTTTGCCGAGTTCCTTCAACGCGGTTCTCTCAAGCGCCTTGGTATACTCTACCTGCCCACCTGTGTCGGTTTCGGGTACGGTCTAATCTCGGGGCTATTTCCAGGGACAGCGTGGCAGCCCGACCAATCCAATAAGGTCAAACTACGTCTACCATCCGTCATCTCCCGAGAGGTTCTGGAATATTAACCAGATTCCCATCGACTACGCCTTTCGGCCTCGCCTTAGGGGCCGACTCACCCTGCGCGGATTAGCCTTGCGCAGGAACCCTTGGGCTTTCGGCGAGAGTGTTTCTCACACTCTTTATCGCTACTCATGTCAGCATTCGCACTTCCGATACCTCCAGATGCCCTCGCGGGTCACCCTTCGCAGGCCTACGGAACGCTCCGCTACCAAACGATCAAAGATCGTTTCCACAGCTTCGGTGCACAGTTTGAGCCCCGGTACATCTTCGGCGCAAGGCGGCTTATTTAGACCAGTGAGCTATTACGCTTTCTTTAAACGATGGCTGCTTCTAAGCCAACGTCCTGGTTGTCTTGGCCTCCTCACATCCTTTCCCACTTAACTGTGACTTAGGGACCTTAGCTGGTGGTCAGGGCTGTTTCCCTCTTGACGACGGACCTTAGCACCCGCCGTCTGTCTGCCTAGATTGCACTCTTCGGTATTCGGAGTTTGGTTAGAGTCGGTAAGGATCGCTCCCCCCTTCCCCATCCAGTGCTCTACCCCCGAAGGTGAGACTAGACGCGCTACCTAAATAGCTTTCGCGGAGAACCAGCTATTGCCGAGTTTGATTGGCCTTTCACCCCTAACCACAGGTCATCCCCGTCTTTTTCAACAGACGTGGGTTCGGTCCTCCAGGGCGTGTTACCGCACCTTCAACCTGCCCATGGCTAGATCACTCGGCTTCGGGTCTAATCCGACGAACTTAAACGCCCGTTTAAGACTCGCTTTCGCTGCGCCTACACCTATCGGCTTAAGCTTGCTCGTCAGATTAAGTCGCTGACCCATTATACAAAAGGTACGCGGTCACCCTTTCGGGCTCCCACTGATTGTAAGCGTTCGGTTTCAGGGTCTATTTCACTCCCCTCATCGGGGTGCTTTTCACCTTTCCCTCACGGTACTGGTTCACTATCGGTCGCATGGGAGTACTTAGGCTTGGAGCGTGGTCGCCCCATGTTCAGACAGAATTTCACGTGTTCCGCCCTACTCAAGGACCTTATCGTTGCTGTATCCGTACAGGGCTATCACCCATTAATGCCAAACT
>PAQY01000016.1:0-217500 GCA_002709955.1 Rhodospirillaceae bacterium | reverse complement strand
TCATGAAAATGACCGGCGATCTGATCCATCGGCACCTTTTGCGAGACAGCCTGGATCAACGCCCTGGTTTCAACCGGCGTACCGGTCCCGATCGTATCCCCAAGGGAAATTTCATAGCATCCCAACCGGAACAGCCTGTCAGCAACATCCGCCACAGCCTGGGGGGCAATGCGTCCTTCATAAGGGCAGCCCAGAACACAGGAAATATAGCCCCGTACTTTAAGACCCGCATCCAGTGCCTGCCTACAGACATCCGTGAAGCGATCAATCGAGTCCGCGATGGAGCAATTAATGTTGCGCTGTGAAAAACTTTCTGACGCAGCGGCGAATACGGCAACCTCTTGCACATTATGGGCAAGCGCCGCCTCCAACCCTTTCATATTCGGGGTCAGCATTGGATAGGAAATGCCGGGCAATTTTTCAATCCGGTCAAACACCAGCCCGGAATCTGCCATTTTCGGTACCCATTTCGGGGAGACGAAACTGCCAACCTCAATTGCTGGTAACCCGGTCTGGTTCAGCAGATGGATCAAGTGCACCTTATCCTCTGTCGAAACCGCTGCCTTTTCATTCTGCAGCCCATCGCGAGGGCCCATTTCGACGATTCGTACCCGGTCCGTCATGGTGCTGACTCTGGCTCCTCAAAAGTAATCAGAACGGCACTGTCTGGCACCTGTTCCCCAACCGCGAAGGGAAGCGTTGCGACGATTCCCTCTGCCGGGGCCTTTATGGTGTGTTCCATTTTCATCGCTTCCAGAATCATCAGCGATTGTCCGGCCGTCACAGTCTCCCCTACGGAGACAAAAACGGCGGTTACTTTGCCAGGCATCGGTGCGGTCAGCGCATGGTCCAACTGTTCCGTCCCCGCAGCCATCGCAAAGGGGTCTACCTGAACTAGGCTGATCGTCTGATCGCCCAGAAACACCGTGATGCGATCCCCGGTCTGGGTATAGCCGATATCATACCGGATACCATTAATGCGGCCGATGAGCCGATCATCCGTCCGGTCCATCAGTACCGCCGAATGCGTGTCGCCCGACGCGAGATCAATCTGCCAGGCTCCGTCTTTACAAAATGCTGCGATGTGACAAGCACCCTCTGCATCCTGGAAGATCAAGTCCACGGTCGCAGCGTCACTAAGGCGCCACCCATTGGTATGTGCCCAGGGACTATGAGGATCCGACCCAGCGACAGCAATCTCGCGTGCCGCTTTGGCTTGCGTGTCGAGAGTCAACACGCTGGCAAGGATCAAGGCAGTTGCCGAGGCGCGCGCCTTGCCCGGCAATAGCACATCCTCTTTTGCCGCGATGAATCCAGTATCCAGCATCCCGGATTTGAAATCAGGATGAGACAGAACCCGGATCAGAAAATCACGGTTGGTGGAAATCCCCGCAACCTCTGTTTCCCGCAGGGCCTGGATAAGGGTTGCGATGGCCTGATCGCGATCATCCCCCTGGGCGATCACTTTGGCGATCATCGGATCATAATAAGGAGAAATCGAATCCCCCTGACGCACACCGGTATCAATACGCACCCCATCACTTTCTTCCGGAAAGCGCAGATGGGTCAGGGTGCCGATGGAAGGCAGGAAACCGCCATCCGGGTCTTCGGCATACAGGCGCACCTCGACAGCGTGACCAAAGGCGAAAATCTCTGCCTGATCCATCGGCAGCCTTTCCCCCGAGGCAACGCGCAATTGCCATTCCACCAGATCCTGACCAGTCACAGCCTCCGTCACCGGATGTTCGACCTGCAGGCGGGTATTCATCTCCATAAAGAAGAAATCGCCCGGCGTGCCATCGGGTTTCGTCTCGGCGATGAATTCGACCGTCCCGGCTCCCTGATAGCCGACCGCCTTTGCCGCGGCGACCGCAGCCGCTCCCATTTTGGTGCGCAGGTCTTCAGGCATGCCGGGGGCGGTTGCTTCCTCCACAACCTTTTGGTGGCGACGCTGGATCGAGCAATCCCGCTCGAACAGATGAACGGCATTGCCGTTGGCATCCGCGAAAACCTGCATTTCGATATGGCGGGGGCGGGTCACGAAGCGTTCCACCAGAACCCGATCATCCCCAAAGCTGGAGGCAGCCTCTCGTTTGCACGATGCCAGCGCTTCCTGAAAATCCGCGGATTTCTCTACCAGACGCATGCCCTTGCCCCCGCCCCCGGCGGATGCCTTGATCAGGACAGGATAGCCGATCCCGTCGGCTTCTAACTGCAAATGATCCGGATCCTGATTGGCCCCATGATAGCCAGGGGTCAGCGGAACACCCGCCTTGCCCATCAGCGCCTTGGCCTCTGATTTGGACCCCATGGCCCGGATTGCGCTGGCAGGCGGACCGATGAACACGACGCCCGCCGTCTCACAGGCTTCGGCAAAATCTGCATTTTCTGACAGGAACCCATAGCCGGGATGAATTGCTTCGGCCCCTGTTTCCTGGGCAACCTTAAGAATGACATCGCCCAGCAGATAACTTTCCCGGGCCGGTGCCGGGCCGATATGAACCGCCTGATCGGCCAATGCCACATGCAGGGCATCTGCATCTGCGTCGGAATAGACCGCGACCGTCTCCACCCCCAATCGCCGGGCCGTTGCGATTACCCGACAGGCGATTTCACCGCGATTGGCGATCAATATCCGCTTAAACATTCCTGTATCCCTTTAAAAACATCATTCTGCCGCAGCCAGGTGACGGGTTACATCCGGCATTTCCGCCATCCATTGCTGTGCATTGGGAATGGCGTCCTGCAAATGTTGATCGCGCCAATCCTCAAAGGACCAGGGCTGAAAATCGATGGATCCATGCAGGCGATGGATCGCGTCAACATCGGGTACGAAGGCCTGGGCCTGTTGACCATCGGACAGAGTGAATCGGCCCAGCTTGTATTCGTCCCATTCATACCAGGCGACACGCAGGGCTTCTTCCGCCGACAAATCCCGGATCAACAGACAATCCAGAAGGGTATCTTCCTGTGTCGGGAAGATACCTGGAAATCCATCCCCGGCAATGATTCGCGCCAATTCGTGATTGGGCAGGGTGACGGGCTGAATATCCGCACTGTCCATTGATCGCCCAACGACAATCTCAAACACAGCCGATGCGCGCAGGGAACCATAGAACAGGCTGGGCAGACCCAGGCTGTGAGACTCCTGCGCCAGGAAACTGGCGCGCTCCCGCTCTACCGTTGCAAAAACATCTACTTTTTCCATGCGGGACTCCGTTTCTCAAAAAAGGCGGCCATGCCTTCCTTCGCTTCCGGTGTGGCGCGCAGGCGGGCGATGCGGTGAACAGTATCGTCGATCACCTGTGGGGTGATGGGGCGATCAACGGCGAAAACCAGGTCTTTTGCTTCCCGCGCGGCGATGGGGCCGACAGACAGGATTGATTGAATCACCCCGTCAATGGCACCATCCAGGGCGTCTTCTTCCACCACGTCATGCAGCAGGCCCAATTCCAGTGCTTTCGCCGCATCGAAGCGCTCTGCTGTCTGGAAATAGCGACGGGCGGCGCGGGCCCCAATGGCATCGACCACATAGGGGCTGATCGCAGAGGGGATAATGCCCAGTTTTACTTCCGACAGGCAGAAACTGGCGCGGGGCGATCCGATGGCGATATCACAGCAGGCGACCAGACCAACGCCGCCGCCAAAGGCAGCACCCTGGACACGGGCGATCACCGGCTTGGGCAGAAAATTAATGACCCGCAGCATTTCCGCCAGAGCCCCGGCATCGGCCAGATTCTGATCAAAGGAATAGCCAGCCACGCGCTGCATCCAATTCAGGTCGGCTCCAGCAGAAAAACTCTTCCCCTGCGCCTCCAAGACAACTGCGCGGATATCGGGCTCTATTCCCAATGCCGTAAAAGCCTCTGTCAGCCCCAGAATCAAATCGTCATCAAAGGCATTGTGGCGATCAGGATTGGTCAGGCACAGACGCGCAATCGGGCCGTCCCGCAGGATTGTGAATTTCTGATCGGACATCGGGTCTCTCCTACATCCTGAACACGCCAAAACGTGTTGGCTCAATGGGTGCATTCATCGCGGCCGACAGGCCAAGGCCCAGGACCATGCGGGTGTCTTTAGGATCGATGATCCCATCATCCCAAATTCGGGCGGTCGCATAATAGGGATGGCCCTGATCTTCATATTGCTGGCGGATCGGGTCCATGAAGGCCGCCTTTTCTTCCGCGGTCCAGGAGGTGCCCTTCTTTGCCATATTATCTTCTTTGACGGTCGCCAGAACACTGGCCGCTTGCTCGCCCCCCATGACAGAGATGCGCGCATTGGGCCACATCCAGACAAAGCGGGGGGAAAAGCCCCGCCCGCACATGCCGTAATTGCCTGCGCCAAAACTGCCGCCCAGAATGACGGTGAATTTTGGCACCTTGGTCGTGGCGACGGCGGTTACCAGTTTGGCCCCATCCTTCGCAATACCGCCGGATTCATATTTCGATCCGACCATGAAACCGGTGATGTTCTGCAGGAAAACCAGCGGAATATTCCGTTTGGAACACAATTCAATGAAATGCGCCCCTTTCAATGCGGATTCCGAAAACAGGATGCCATTATTGGCGATAATGCCCACCGGGTAGCCCCAGATATGCGCAAAGCCACAGATCAGGGTGCTGCCGTAGAGTTTCTTGAATTCATCAAAATCTGATCCGTCAACGATACGCCCGATCACTTCACGCACATCATAGGGTTTCTTAAGATCGGTTGGGACAACGCCATAAAGGTCATCCGGGTTCAAAACAGGGTCCCGGGGCGTCTGGGTTTTCACACCCATCGGCTTGGTGCGGTTCAGGTTGCCAACGATCTTCCGGGCAATGGAAAGCGCATGGGTATCATTCTCCGCAATATGATCGGTCACACCGGAGACACGGGAGTGAACCTCAGCACCCCCCAGATCCTCAGCGGAAACTTCTTCGCCGGTCGCGGCCTTCACCAGGGGGGGGCCACCCAGAAAGATCGTGCCCTGATTGCGAACGATGATGCTTTCTTCCGACATTGCCGGAACATAGGCGCCGCCGGCTGTGCAAGACCCCATGACAACGGCAATCTGGGCGATGCCCTGGGCGGACATATTGGCCTGATTGTAAAAAATGCGCCCGAAGTGATCGCGATCCGGAAAAACCTCATCCTGATTGGGAAGATTCGCACCACCGGAATCGACCAGATAGATACAGGGCAGATTGTTCTGTTGTGCAATTTCCTGGGCACGGACATGTTTTTTCACCGTCAGCGGATAATAGGTCCCGCCCTTTACCGTCGCATCATTGGCAACAATGACGCATTCCTGGCCCGCGACACGACCGATCCCTGTGATAATCCCAGCCCCAGAAATCGTATCGTCATACATGCCATAGGCTGCCAATTGGGACAGCTCCAGGAAGGGTGATCCAGGATCCAGCAAGGTGCGCACCCGATCATGCGGCAACAGCTTGCCCCGGGACAAATGGCGCTCCCGCGCAACCTGGCCCCCGCCCAGTTTAACGGCGGCGAGCTTTGCCTTCAGATCCTCGACAAGCGCGGTCATCGCGGCTGTATTGGCAATCGCCTCTTCCGATTTTGGATCATAGGCGCTGGTCAATTGGGTCATACTGCGTCCTTTAAGTCCTATATATATGTATCGGGCAACGGCATTTCGGGATTACCAACCGCCCCGTGTCATCCAGGCATCCATCATATCCATGCGATCAACGCCCCAGAATCTCTCTCCCTCAATGAAGAAGAAAGGCGAGCCGAACACGCCCCGGTCCATCGCCGCTTGCGTTTCTGATTTCAACAGGTCTTTCATCGGCTGTGACCGGATAACAGCCGCCACTTCATCAGAATTCAAACCGACTGACTCTGCCGCTTCCAATACAGGGGCGACCTGGGCCACATCCGTCCCTTCTGCAAAGGCCTTTCGAAAGACCACATGAATCAACGACACGGCCTTTTCTGGATATTCCTGCTGAACCCACAGCGTTGCCCTGGCAGCATTGACGGTCAAGACGGGGAAAACCGGGGGCCACTGGAACGGGATGTTATAGAATCCGGAGGACCGTTCGATATCATATTTGGAATACGGCCCCTTCATCGGATAGCTGACCAGGGATTGTGTCCCTTCCTGCTTAAAAATCGCCCCTAATAGAATTGGTTTCCAAACCACAACACGACCATGCTTTTCCGCCAGGGCTTCCACCATTTCTGATGCGAAATAGCCATAGGGGGAGGAATAGTCGAAATAGAAGTCCAGTGTCTGCTGTGCCATGGCTTGCCCTATCGCCCGATCAGGCCGCCAGAGAGCGGGCGATCAGCATGCGTTGGATATCGCTGGTCCCCTCGTAAATCTTGGTCACCCGCACATCGCGCGCCATGCGCTCAAGCGGGAAATCCTTCATGAAGCCATAGCCACCTAAAGTCTGCAGCGCATCAGAAACCACACCTTCTGCCATTTCAGTCGCGAAAAGCTTCGCCATGGAGGCTTCGATTAGGCAGGGTTCCCCTGCATCTTTCAATGCAGCGGCATGCAGGATCATCTGGCGCGCGGCATGCAGTTTGGTTGCCCCATCGGCCAGTCGGAACCCGACGGCCTGATGCTGCATGATCGGCTGGCCCATGGAGGTACGCTCCTTTGCATAGCCGACGGCATAGTCCAGTGCCGCCCGCGCGATGCCCAGGGCCTGGGCGGCAATACCGATGCGCCCGCCTTCCAGATTGGACAGCGCAATTTTATAACCCTGGCCTTCCTGGCCCAACATCAGGTCAGGCGTTACCTCCACCCCTTCGAACCGCAGGGCGCAGGTGTCAGACGCATTCAGGCCCATCTTTTTTTCGATCCGTTCCACGACATACCCCTTGGTATCGGTGGGGACCAGAAAGGCAGAAATCCCGCGCTTACCCGCATCTGGATCGGTGACAGCAAAGACCAGGGAAACGCCCGCAGTCGATCCATTGGTGATGAACTGTTTCGACCCATCAATCACCCATTTATTACCATCCTTGCGCGCCCTGGTCTTGATAGCAGAAGCATCAGACCCGGCATGCGCCTCTGTCAGGCAAAAGGCACCGATCATTTCGCCGCGTGCGAGAGGCTTTAGAAACCGTTCCTTCTGATCGTCCGTGCCATAGCGCAGGATGGGCATACAGCCGACGGAGTTATGGACGCTCATAATCGTTGATACAGACCCATCGCCCGCGGCAATTTCCTCCAGCGCCATGGCATAAGACACCGTATCGGTGCCCGCCCCATCCCATTCGGGCGGGACCATCATGCCCATCATGCCCAGTTGCGCCATCTCCTCCAGGGCTTCTTTCGGGAACCGCGCTTCACGATCCCAATCCGCAGAATTCGGGGCCAATTGTTCCACAGCGAATTGCCGCGCCATATCGCGGATCATGGTTTGCTCTTCGGTCAAAATCACGATCGTTTCTCCCTATATCAGTCGGCCCCGCCCTGCTGGCGTTATTTGCCCATAAGATCTGGCACGCTGTCGACAATGCTGAACTGACCGGTTTTCGGATCATGGGCCAGCATGTTGCCGGTATTGATATCAAACCACCAGCCATGCAGACGTAATGAGCCGTCATCGACCCGGCTTAGAATCCAGGGGAAGCTTTTCAAATTGCGAATGGAGGTCTTGATCGTCGCCATTTCCACGGCAGCTTCTGACCCCGGATCATCGGCACCATGCATGGCACAGGCATCTTCTGCCAATGCCATCCACGCCCCGATAAATTCCCGATCTTCCAGCTTATTGCCCTGATGGATGGAGCGCATGGCCTGCACACCACCGCATTTATGGTGCCCCAGAATAACGATTTCCCGAACGCCCAGATCCTTCACCGCAAATTCAATCGCCGACGATGTCCCGTGATGGGATGAATCGGGACTGTAGGGGGGCACCAGGGCCGCAACGTTGCGTACCACGAATATTTCGCCTGGATCCGCATTGAACAGGATCGCCGGGTCAACGCGACTGTCCGAACAAGCGATGACCATGATTTCCGGCTTCTGCCCTTCTTCCGCCAATTGCCGGGTCAGGTCGCCGCGCTTTTCATGATACAGCGCCCGATAGCTGCGATACCCCGCCAGCAGTCGATTGATTGGATTCACCAGGGAAGCTCCTTTCCATCATAATTAAAGAATTGACCTGTTTGGCCCACACCCAGCCCATCAACGACGGCTTTCATGCCACCGGCAGACTGGTTGGTATCAATATCTGCCCCGGATCCCCCCATATCCGTACGCACCCATCCAGGATGCATCACCACGGTTCTGATATCACGCGGGGCCAGTTCTTTTGCCAAGCTGGATACCGCCATATTCAAGGCGGACTTGGAGGATCGATAGGCATAGGCACCCCCGGAATTCAGGGCAACAGACCCCATCTTGCTGGTCGTGAAGGCCAGCTTGCGATGGGTAGAGGCCGCCACGTTTTCCAGCAGGGCACGACATAACAGGATTGGCGCAATCGTGTTGACGCGGAAGGTTTCCAGCCATTCCTGCGCAGACAGGTCCATCAACATCTGACCCTTGTCCAGATAGACCCCGGCATTGTTCCACAAGACATCAATGGGACGCCCCGCCAATGATTTTGCCGCGGCCGCCACAGAAGCTTCATCAGCAACATCCAGCGTCAAAGGCTCCCCCACCAAATCCGCCGAACCTGGATTGCGACAGGCGGCAATCACGTCCCACCCGTCATCGCGATACAATTCGGTCAGGCGATGACCAATTCCGCGATTGGCACCAGTAATCAGAATGGTTGGCATGGGCATTCTCCTAACTGTCGTTACAGGCGCTTTACCGCCATGGCCGTAGCCTCTCCACCGCCAATGCACAAGGACGCGATGCCCGTCTGCAGATCATATTTCTTTAAGGCATTCAGCAATGTCACCAAGATCCGCGCACCCGACGCGCCAATTGGATGACCCAATGCACAGGCACCACCATGGATGTTCACCTTATCATGGGGCAGGTCAAGGTCATGCATCGCCGCCATGGCCACAACCGCGAAAGCCTCATTGACCTCATACATATCCACCGCGTCTTTCGACCAACCCGCCTTGTCCAGACATTTACGGATTGCCTCGACCGGGGCGGTCGTGAACCAAGCCGGGGCCTGTGCATGGGTCGCATGCGACACAATCTCTGCCAGCGGGGTCAGGCCACGACGCTGTGCCTCAGATCGACGCATCAGCACCAGCGCCGCCGCACCATCGGAAATGGAGGAGGAATTGGCGGGCGTCACCGTGCCATCCTTTGCAAAGGCGGGCTTCAGGGTCGGGATCTTGTCCGGATTGGCGGTGCGGGGTTGTTCGTCCAGACTGACCGTCACCTCCCCCTTACGGGTCTTCAGGGTGATCGGCGCGATTTCCGCCTCAAATGTGCCATCAGCCTGCGCTTTCTGGGCACGGGTTAAACTTTCAATGGCAAAGGAATCCTGGGCATCGCGCGTGAACTGATAATGGGTGGCGGTTTCCTCTGCAAAGGTGCCCATCAGGCGGCCCTTGTCATAGGCATCCTCCAGCCCATCCAGAAACATATGGTCGATCACCTGACCATGACCCAACCGCATGCCGCCCCGCGCCTTGGGCAACAGATAGGGCGCGTTGGTCATATTCTCCATCCCGCCCGCGACCATCACATCGGCACTGCCCGCGATCAGCAGATCATGGGCCAGCATCGTCGCCTTCATGCCGGACCCGCACATTTTATTGATCGTCGTACAACCTGCAGCCTGGGGCACACCCGCCCCCAGGCTGGCCTGACGCGCCGGGGCCTGACCCAGACCGGCGGGCAGCACATTGCCGAAGATCACTTCACCCACATCCTCGCCCGACACACCGGCGCGCGACAGTGCCTCACGGATTGCGACAGAGCCAAGCTCAGGGGCGGTCGCCTCTTTCAAATCGCCCTGAAAGCTGCCCATGGGCGTGCGCGCGGCACCGACGATGACGATTGGGTTTTCTGTGGACATTATTGTTTGCTCCCTAAAGCGCAATCTAGTGCCATGCAAACTGAGAATCATATTAACGTTGGAAAACTAAATCCATATTCAGAGGTACCGAAAGTGGAAGTCGACTCTTCACAATTTTTGCAACCGCTTTTCCTTGAATTGAAAGCCTTTAAAAACTGGACCTTACCTGAGTGGCTGAGCGTGATTGGAGGTATAGGGACCATATTTCTACTCGCAAAATGGTCGACAAAGAGAATTTTTGCTGCGATCCGTTCTGGAATCACACATTCGGGACGCGCTACTCGGCGATTCGTTCGATCAAGCCTCAAATTAGAACTAAATTCCTTGCTCGACTCCATAGAAATGTCTGTACAACTTGAGAAACATCCACATCTCTGCACAATCTTTATTTTTCGGGTTCTTTTGAAGTTATTGTTTACACTTATAATTTCGGCGATCGTTTTTATAGGCGCTCCACAACCAGTCGATATTTTTCTTTCTTGCACACTCTTAATATTCTCTCTCCTTGTCATCGTATTTTTAGTGAGAGAGTTAGATTTATTTATGCATGCAGAGTCTCGGGTTAAGCAGTTTCGCGAGAAATTCATTGGCTTGGATATGTTGTATCGCGGTGAGTCAGAGGAACTAGAAAGATATTTCAACGAAACATGTGAAGTCCTCGACCGACTCTTGATTGTCGCAAAGGATCTGGATGCACACCGATCTTTTACCGCCCCCGCCAGCGATGACGACATCAAATCGACTGAAGATGCAATTTCACCTCCCTCCTTAGATGGACCCTTCGCCAACAAAGGCAGAGCAGATCTACAAAAAAAAAGCTCAGAATGACTACACATTAAACAGCCTCATGTCGTCTCATTAAAAAGCTCGCGGCCGATCAGCATGCGGCGGATTTCTGACGTGCCTGCCCCGATCTCATACAGTTTGGCATCGCGCAGCAGGCGGCCTGTCGGGCTGTCATTGATATAGCCCATGCCGCCCAGGACCTGGATCGCCTCCAGCGTCATCCAGGTTGCCTTTTCCGCGGCATACAGGATCGCGCCTGCCGCGTCCTTGCGGGTCGTCTGACCCCGATCACAGGCTTTTACCACGGCATAGACATAGGCCTTGCAGGCATTCATCGTGGTATACATATCGGCCAGCTTGCCCTGCATCAGTTGGAATTCCCCGATGGCCTGACCGAATTGTTTGCGCTCGTGCAGATAGGGCAGCACGACGTCCATACAGGCCTCCATAATTCCCAACGGACCGGCGGCCAGAACGGCGCGCTCATAATCCAACCCGCTCATCAGGACTTTGACGCCCTTGTTCAAGCCGCCCAGAATATTTTCCTCTGGCACTTCACAATCTTCGAATACCAGCTCCCCGGTATGGGAGCCGCGCATACCCAGCTTGTCCAGCTTTTGCGCCACGGAGAACCCTTTGAAATCCTTTTGCACCAGAAAGGCGGTGATCCCTTTGGACCCAGCCTCCGGATCGGTTTTGGCATAGATCACCATCGTATCGGCATCGGGTCCGTTGGTGATCCACATCTTGGTGCCGTTCAGGATATAGCGATCGCCCTTTTTCTCCGCCCGCAGCTTCATGCCCACAACGTCAGAGCCCGCGCCGGGTTCAGACATCGCCAAGGCCCCGACATGATCCCCGGAAATCAGTTTCGGCAGATAGCGCTGTTTCTGCTCCTCCGTACCATTGCGGCGGATCTGATTAACACACAGATTGGAATGGGCACCATAGCTGAGGCCCACTGAAGCAGAGGCGCGGCTGATTTCCTCCATCGCAATGGCATGTTCCAGATAGCCCATGCCAGCCCCGCCATAGTCTTCCTCAACCGTGATGCCCAACAGGCCCATATCGCCAAACTTCTTCCACATATCCATCGGGAATTGATCGGTCTTATCGATCTCCGCCGCGCGGGGGGCCAGTTCATCGGCAACAAAGCTGGAAACGCTGTCGCGCAGCATCTCTGCCGTTTCCCCCAGATCAAAGTCCAGCGTCGGATAGGAATTGGAAATCATCGCTTCGTTTCCTCACGTTAAGTTTCAGTCAGCCGCTCTTTTTCTAAGGCGGCCTTATCGTCGGACATGCCGTCCACTATCATTAAGGTGCAATACCCTCCCGCATTATCGGCCATCGTGCCGATCACGCCGCCATGGAAATAGCCATGCTGCTGGCTCAGTTCCGGGCGATACGGTAGGCGCATCTCAACGTGACCGGGGGAAACAGCGGTAAGCTGCGCGCCCAATGTCGCCATGAAACCCTGTCGGGCAAAACTGTCACGGGTACGGCTTTCAAAATCAGGATTATGGACTTGAAACTCGCTCATGCCGCTGTCTCCCTAGGCAAGGGTTTAAGGACAGATGTGATGCGCGCGGCAATCGCGCTTGGAAATTGCGTTGCCTTATGGGCAGCACGGTCCAGGCATGCAGCGGTGTAGGTACAGGTTGCAGCCAATGTTTCGACGCTCTGTTGACCATCGTCGATCAAAACATACAGGTGATGATGAAACTGGGCTGTTTTCGCCTTCAGCCATACGAAACGACTGCGCACAAGGAAGCTTTCACCCGGAAACAATTCCCGGCGATATGTCAGTCGGGATTCCAGCGCGGCAATGCCTATTTTCTGATCCTGCATGACCGTGGCAGTCATCCCGATGCTGTTCCAGAGGGCCCAAGTTGCCTCATCAAATTTACGGGTATAGGCCGCAACATTCATATGGCCCATATGATCGCAATCATCGCTGTAGACCGTGCCGCGCCCCATGACGACATCTGTGCTGAAATCAACCAGGGTCATTCCGCTGCCTCCTGTGATCCGGCATGGGCCAGTTCTGACAATCGCTGGCGACAGGTCTGGTCAACCTCTTCCAGTTCTTTCAAGGTCAGTTCAATATCCCGACGTTTCTGTTCCAGATCAGCCCGGCGTTCCTGAATCTTATCCAGGAAGTACTGCAACTGCCCTAATTCGCCGGGATCAGCGTGATATAGGTCGATGATTTCGCGGATTTCCGCCAGGGTGAAGCCCAATCGCTTGCCCCGCAGGATCAATGTCAGGCGCACCCGGTCACGGGGATGATACAATCGCTGTTGCCCCTGACGTTCTGGGGTCAGCATGCCTTCTGCCTCATAAAAGCGGATGGTTCTGGCCGTGACGCCAAATTCGCGCACCAGGTCGGCAATTGTATGAACCTTTTTGCCCGGCATCGATGATCCTTTGAAAGCGGCCATTGGCGTCGTCATGTAGCAAAGGGGGTGAGGAGGGCCTGACCATCCCCATTTCATTTATTAACGTGAGGATAGCGTAGTTTCCGTTTACGTAAACGTCAACTATGATTCAACAGATAAATCTTCACAATCGCCGTGCTGTAGCCTGGGCTTGCTTTACTCTTTGACGGCCTTCTGAACCGGATCAGGGAGGGTTAGGGCCGGATTCAGCAAGGCGCGCGGTTTCTTACCCCAATACGATTCGCGGTACAGGATATACAGTCCCGCCCCGACGATAATTCCGCCCCCGATCAGGGTCCATTGGCCGGGAACTTCCGCCAGGAATATCCACCCCGCCAATGTGCCCCACAAAACACCGCTATATTCAAAGGGCGCAACAATAGACGGCGATGTTCGCGCATAGGCACTGGTCAACATGATAAATCCGAAAGACGCGATCAACGCCGTCAGGGCGATCAGACCAAAATCCGATGGATCAGGCATGACCCATGGGCGCAACATGAATTGAATACTGGGGTGATCCGCCGGATCAAAAAAGGCCCCGCCGCCCAGGAATATGCCCAGAAGGATACTGCCAATGATAAAGGACAGCATCTGATAGAAGGCGATACTGGCCCCCGCCATTTGCGAGCTCAGCTTGCGGGTCAGAATTGCCATGACGGCATAGCTGACCGAACTTAAAACCGCAAAGCCTGCTGCGGGATCCAGGATATCGCCCGACGGACCAACCACAATGATTACGCCCATGAAACCAACGAATATCGCCACCCACCGACGCCATCCAACGGCTTCACCCAGCATAAAAACCGACAGCAGGCTGATCACGATCGGACTGCAATAAGTAATGGTCACGGTTGCCGCCAGCGTCAGCTTTGCCATCGCCAGATAATAGCTCATAAAACAGATCATTCCGCAGGTGCCGCGCAAGACGATGATCCACGGCTTGACGATCCGAAACCCCGCCCATCCATAGCGCCAATAGACATAAAGCCCCATCATCCAGATCGCCAATCCCCCCCGCATGAAAATCAGTTCATGCACCGGATAATGGGGGCTGAGCGTTCGGACGATCACATCTTGCAGGGTGAAAATGAACAGGCCCCCGCTGAGCAGCAACACCGACAGCAGGGTAGACGGTTCGGCCTTTGAAACCGGTGGATCATTCAGTGGGGCAGAGGCTGAGCTCATATCGGTCCTTATCACGGTCGCCAAGCCTGATGAAAAGGACTGACAGAATAGAATTTGCCGTGAAATGATAACGCCATCCGATCCAACAGCGTCCTACATTGCCCCGCCAGCGACGCCTTCCCTTGTTCGTTGGGGTCGGTTGATCCAGATGAAAGGCCAATGAAACTCATCTGGGAACGCCACACAGCCCGCAGTCTTTCATTAAAAAACACCCTTATAGGATGTTCAAGAATCGAAAAAATGCGACTATTGCGATTTTGTGCTTCTCCCGACACGCAAACAGTGTTAATTATTTTTTGTGGACGTCTTCAAATTGTGTTCACACATTCCCTCCCCACTACCGCTCAGGCCCCATCCTGGGCGGTAGTCTTGTATGGGCAGCCTGTGTGCGCATCATGCTCTAAGCGCTGAAGAGTGCAATCGTGGACGGGGGCAGGCTCATTAAATCCGTCATCGCGCCGAAGGGACCAAAGCCACCGCTGGTTTGGCGATCATCGGCCTTATCGCGCGCCGCATCCATTTGAGCGTATAGAGATTGTTCCGCCTGAAGCAAACGCAACTGACCCAGAACCGCCTTCGCGCCGCGCAGGGCCCGGGGGTCGGCGTCATTGTCGCTGAGATACTGGATTTGCTCTTCCTGCTGACGGATCAGGTCCAATGTGCGGCTGCCTGTGCTGCTGCCCTGTCCCAAAGCGCGCGCGAAGGCGGCAACGGGAGAGGTTGAGAACGCAGCATCCAATCCAAAGGGCAATGTCTGCATGGTGTATTGCATCAAATCCGTGTCAGTTTGATTCAGCCGCCCCGCATTTTTCAAGTCATCTGCCAGGGAGATGATTTCATCCACCGACAGGGCGCTGAGGTCATAGCGTTGCGCAATATTCTGGTCCACTGAGCTTGTGGTTCCTGATTTCCCACCTGCCTGGGCAGTCTCACGCACGCCCGACAGGGCACTGCCGGGCAATCCATACCGGCCCGCCAGCGCATCATAAAACCGCGCCCGCCCCAAATCCCGTGTCAGATCAGCGGCATCTGGTGCCACAGTTTGTGACTGTTTCGCCGCTTCATAAGCGGTCGCGACCCGGTAAATACTGGAATTGTTTGTCGGTAACATCGTGGCGGTCCTTTGTTGCAGAAAGTATCTGCAAAAGGGCATAGCAAGCGCCGTGCCTAATCAGATAAGAACCAGTGTCGCCAGGCCCAAAAACACAAAAAACCCGACCACATCCGTGATCGTCGTCAGAAAAACTGTCGACGCGATGGCGGGGTCCTGGCCGATCCGTTCGATCACCAGGGGAATCAGAACACCGCTGAACCCCGCAATAATCAGATTCAGGACCATCGCGAAGGCAATTACCGCCCCCAGAATTGGATCACTGAACCACAGCCAGGCGATTACCCCCATAATGGCGGCAAACAGGAAGCCATTGGCACAGCCCACCAGAACTTCCTTGGTCATGATCCGAACCGCATTGCGCGCCGTCAATTCATTGGTCGCCAGCGCCCGCACAGCGACGGTTAGTGTCTGGGTCCCAGCATTTCCGCCCATAGAGGCGACAATGGGCATCAAGACGGCCAGAGCCACAATCTTCCCCAATGCATCCTCAAACAACCCAATCACCAGAGAGGCAACAATCGCGGTTCCCAAATTCACCAATAACCAGGAAAATCTGAGCCGGGTTGTTTCGAAGAAGTCAGAATAGAAGTCATCCTCACTAACCCCCCCAAGTTTCAGGATGTCGTCCTCATGTTCCTCGTCCATGACATCGACGATGTCATCGATGGTGACGACCCCGACCAGGGTCCCTTCCGCATCGACAACCGGGGCTTCCACCAGGCCATATTGGCGAAACAGAAAGGCCATATCTTCCTGGTCCATATCCGCAGGCATGACCTTCAAGTCGGTTTCCATGATGGCGGAGATGGGTACCACCCGCTTTGTGCGCAGCAATTTTGAAAGCTGCACCAGCGCGACCGGTTTATGCGACGGGGTTACGACAATAATGTTGTAAAAATCATCAGGCAGGTCTGTTTCTTCGCCCCGCATGAAATCGATCGTCTGACCAACCGTCCAGAAATCAGGAATGGTCACCGTTTCCCGCCGCATCAATCGCCCAGCGGAATATTCCGGATAACTCAGCCCCTGTTCATACAGAACCCGGTCTTCCGCAGAAACAGACTCCAGGATTTCGCGCTGGTCTTCCTCGTCCAGATCTTCCAGGAAATCGATAACGTCATCGGAATCCAGATCCCGGACGATGTTTGCCAACACGGAATTGGGCAATTCATCGACAATATTCTCGCGGACAGATTCATCGATATAGGAGAAGACGTCGGAATCCAGTTCATCGCCCAGCGCATGGACGACCGACAGGCGGTCATCCGGAGACAGGCGTTCCAGCAAATCCGCCAAGTCAGCGGCATGCAAAGGCACCACCAATTCACGGATAGTATCCGCAGGCGCGCCTTCATCGACCGCAGCCTCGACGGCCTCTACAGTCTCATTCGATAGACCATACAGTTCGTCGAAGGCGTCGCCGTCTTCGCTATCCGTCTTTTCAACCGCTTCCGACATAAGTCAGAATCCCTGTTTCAGTACTTCAGGCCCTCTTTTCCGAGGTGCGTGTTTCCATTTGCGCATCCACAACGGCAACAGCCGTCATATTTACAATCCCCCGCGCTGTTAGCGAGGTCGTCAAAATATGAACCGGGCGCGCCGACCCGATCATGATTGGACCAACAGACAACCCATCACCCAGCATTTTCACCGCGTTATAGGCGATATTGGCCGCATCCAGCGTCGGCATGATCATTAAATTCGCGGTGCCTGACAGTTTGTTGTCCGGCATCAAGGTTGCGCGCAGGGTTTCATCCAGCGCGGTATCGGCATGCATTTCACCTTCCACTTCTAAATCGGTCTCGCGCTGCAGAATAGCAACCGCCTGGCGCATTTTAATTGAAGAGGGGGAGTCCGAACTGCCGAAATTGGCATGGGACAGCAAGGCGATCTTCGGCTCAATGCCAAAGCGGCGCACTTCCTCTGCCGCCAGGATCGCCATTTCGACCAGCTCTTCAACTGTCGGGTCGA
Source organism: Rhodospirillaceae bacterium (assembly GCA_002709955.1). Lineage (GTDB taxonomy): Bacteria > Pseudomonadota > Alphaproteobacteria > UBA8366 > Aestuariispiraceae > Pacificispira. Next base: position 200,038 of record PAQY01000016.1, on the reverse strand, counting down.
AACTGACATGGGTATCGCAGAAAAAGTATATCCCCTTGTTCAGGATCAACATGTTTATCGTTGAGAAATCCCGCGCGCCGCTGCGCACACCAATCACGCGGCGAACATGCTTCAGATGATCGCGAAACCGCCCCATCGTGCCACAAATCAAGGCATCGGCCTGTCCCAGACGCACCATCAGGGATCCGATCACCGTAGTCCGTGTGCGCACGACTTCCCTTGCAAGCTCTGGCGAGACACCCTGCCGACCGGTCAATTCATGATACAGCGTCCAGTATTCTTTATACCGGGGGTCATCTTCGGGATCGCATAGTTCAAAATCCCGATCCAGAACCAGCCGCAGGCCCAGGCGTTCGATCCGTTGCTCAATAACCTTACGACGGCCGATCAGGATCGGATGGGCGATGCCATCATCAACGACGATCTGTACCGCGCGCAGCACCCGCTCCTCTTCCCCTTCCGCATAGACAACGCGGCGGGGATCTGCGACCGCACGATCAATGATCGGCTTCATCACCGTGCCGGAGCGATAGACGAAGGATTCCAGGCGCGCCATATAGGCCTCAAAATCCTCAATCGGGCGTGTTGCCACGCCAGACTCCATTGCAGCCCGCGCAACAGCCGGTGCAATTTCCAAAATCAACCGTGGGTCAAACGGTTTGGGAATCAGGTGATCCCGCCCGAACCCACCGGAACTGCCATAGGCCTTGGCAACAACCTCGGAAACTTCGCGACGCGCCAGGGCGGCGATGGCTTTGACCGCAGCAACCTTCATTTCCTCATTGATCGTGGTCGCCCCAACATCCAATGCCCCCCGGAAGATAAAAGGGAAGCACAGCACATTATTGACCTGATTGGGATAATCCGACCGACCTGTCGCAACGATGGCATCCGGGCGGGCCTCCATCGCATCTTCGGGCAGGATTTCAGGATTCGGATTGGCCAGCGCCAGGATGATGGGCGCCTTGCCCATGCGTTTGACCATTTCAGGCTTCAGGACATTGGGGGCAGACAGGCCCAGAAAGACATCCGCCCCGTCGATCACATCATCCAGGGTGCGCATATTTGTCTGCTTGGCATAAATGCCTTTATATTCGTCCATCTGCTCCCGGCCTTCATAGACCAGGCCGTCAATATCGGTGACCCAGATATTCTCCCGCTTCGCACCCATCGCTTCCAGCATCGCCAGACAGGCCAGCGCCGCCGCCCCTGCACCAGAGGTCACGATCTTGATATCTTCAAATTTCTCGCCCAACAGTTCCAAGCCATTCAAAACCGCCGCAGCAACAATGATTGCCGTGCCATGTTGGTCATCATGGAAGACGGGTATATTCATTTTTGCGCGCAGGCGCTTTTCAATCTCAAAGCATTCCGGGGCCTTGATATCTTCAAGATTGATGCCGCCAAAGGTCGGTTCCAGGGCGGAGACGACGGCACAAAACTTGTCCGGATCGGTCTCATCCACCTCGATATCAAACACATCAATCCCGGCGAATTTCTTGAACAGGACGGCTTTACCTTCCATCACCGGCTTGGATGCCAAGGCACCAATCGCCCCCAGGCCCAGCACGGCGGTCCCATTGGTGATCACACCCACCAGATTGGCGCGCGCCGTCAGATAGGCGGCCTCAACCGGGTCACGCTCAATCTCACGACAGGCAGCGGCCACACCGGGGGAATAGGCCAGGCTGAGATCGCGCTGTGTCGCCAGCGGTTTGGTTGCGACGACCGCCAGTTTCCCGGCAGGTGACATACGATGATATGCCAACGCCTCCTGGTCGAAATTTTTCGCCATGAGTATCTATCCCCCTGAATTACGTGATTGAACCGTGCAACGCACAGCCCCAGACACCGGCCACCCCGCTATAAATGCGGTCATGCCAGCATCTTATCCAAAATTACAGCAGGGGAAAGGGGGCTGGTGGAAAATCTCTTTGAACAGAGATGTTCAGAATCCCTTAAATCAAGACATGGTGCGGTCGAGAAGACTCGAACTTCCACCCGTGTTACCGGACAGCGACCTCAACGCTGCGCGTCTACCAATTCCGCCACGACCGCACACCATGCCATGCTCGGGGGCTTTTGCCCGCGAGTGCGCGATGGTATAGCCAATCACCGGCCCCCGATCAAGCGGGGCGATGGCTGTGTGCAAAGGAATTCGACCCGTTATGGATTTAAGCGCCCCCCTCGGCAAATCCTGTTCCCCGGACCGCTGGTCCGAAACCGCACGACCGGATTGGCGCGTCAGTGCGGAGCCGGTGGCCTATGACACCGCCGTGGCAGAGATGGAAGCCCGCGTTACGGCCATTCATGCCGGCACCGCGCCAGAGCAGATCTGGCTGTTGGAGCATCCCCCGCTCTATACCGCTGGCACCAGCGCGAAGGTGCAGGACCTGCTGACGCCCGCGCGCTTTCCCGTGCATAAAACCGGGCGGGGCGGGCAATATACCTATCATGGGCCAGGCCAGCGCATCGCCTATGCCATGTTGAACCTGAAAGAGCGCGGCGCGGATGTGCGCTGTTACGTGCACGACCTGGAAGAATGGGTGATCCGCGCTCTGGCCCAATTCAATGTCGTGGGAGAACGCCGCGAGGGCCGCGTCGGGATCTGGGTAGACCGAGGCAAGGGACGCGAGGACAAAATCGCCGCCATCGGTGTGCGGGTGCGCCATTGGGTCACCTTCCATGGAATATCGATCAATGTGGAGCCGGATCTCAGCCATTTCGACGGCATCGTGCCCTGTGGCATCGCAGACCGGAATCTGGGCGTCACGTCGCTGGTGGATTTGGGTCTGCCGGTCGGGTTGCACGATTTGGATATCGCGCTGGAAACCGCCTTTACAGAGGTCTTTGGACCGATTGGAACGCGGCTTTAAACGATCCAATCACAGTCAATCGGTCGGATGGAGGCCTATGCATGGGCAATCCTTATTCCGCTGCCGCTCACGCCCCGTCCCGGCGGATCTGAAATCCATCCTGATCCGGCGCTTCAGCGGGATCTGGGGTGACCGATGTCACCCGCGCATTGGGCGGGCCGTCGTGACAGGCGGTGACCATGCGATCAACCGCCGCTGCCGGGCCACTGAACAGCGCCTGGACACTGCCATCTGGACAATTGCGCACCCAACCGTTCAACCCCAGGGCACGCGCCTGCTGTTCAGTCCAGGCGCGAAACCAGACACCTTGGACCTTGCCTTCGATACAAACCTGAACTGATTTCGTCACCGGAACCTCCCCATCAGTGGGCATCATTGTGTCTACAGGCATGCCATGACCCGGCACACCCCATGATCCCGCTGCCCCGATCAAGCAAATCCGGTACGCCTGTTTTCAGAGTGCCCAGGATTTTTTGAACTGTTGATTTCAACTATGGACAGGTGAAAATTTCTGCGCAATCCCGACCCTGAAAAAAGAAACAATCGGTATGCAGCGGCTGAAATTCGTGAAACCCTGCACCCGTATCGGCCCTGCGCGGGCACCACAATTGCCGCACACTTATACAAGGAAACGAGCATGAAAATTGGTTTTATCGGTCTGGGTAATGTCGGGGGTAAACTGGCAGGCAGCCTGTTGCGCAATGGCAAGGATGTGATGGTGCGCGATCTGAATGACGCGCTGGTCGCAACCTTTGTCGAAAAAGGGGCCACAGCCGCCGCCAGCCCCAAGGCTATGGCAAAAGCGTGCGATATTATCATCACCTGCCTGCCCTCCCCAGCCGCCAGTGCCGCCGTGCTGGAAGCAGAAGACGGTGTCCTGGCAGGCCTGAGCACCGGCAAGATCTGGGCGGAAATGAGCACCACGGACGAGGCCGAAGTCAAACGACTGGGTGCGATGGTCAAGGCAAAGGGCGCAGAACCGATTGATTGCCCCGTCAGCGGCGGGTGCCATCGTGCCGCCACGGGCAATATCGCCATTCTGGCAGGCTGTGAGCGCGCTGCCTTTGACCGCATGCTGCCGGTGCTGACCGTCCTGGGTCGTCGCGTGCTGCATACCGGTCCCCTGGGCAGTGCATCCGTCCTGAAAGTCATCACCAATTATCTGGCGACCGCCAACCTGATCAGCCTGACTGAGGCCCTGACCACGGCGAAGGCGGCAGGCATGGATCTGGGCACCGCCTATGAGGCGATCAAGATTTCGTCTGGCAATTCCTTTGTCCATGAAACTGAAAGCCAGGTCATCCTGAATGGCAGCCGCGATATCAGCTTCACCATGGATCTGGTGCTGAAAGACATCGGACTGTTCCAGACCATCGCAGACCGTGCCGGTGTGCCGCTGGAACTGAACCCGAAGATGATTGAAATCTTTGAAGACGGCCAGCGCCGCTATGGCCCGCGCGAATGGTCCCCAAACATCATCCGCCGCCTGGAAGATGCGTGTAACATCAAAGTCCTGGCCCCCGGCTTTCCAGCGGAGATACTGGACGACGAACCAGAAGAACCTGGCTATGAAGTTATCCCCAAGGGCCGGGAAACCGCGTAATTCAATAAGAATGGAACCCTCCCCCATTTCGAGGGAGGGTTCCAGATTTCTTAGGACTCCCGGCGGCGCTTGTCTTTCTTACGCTCGTTGGGATCCATGATTGCCTTGCGCAGTCGGATCGATTCCGGGGTGACCTCAACCCGTTCATCGTCCTGGATATAGGCCAGGGCCTCTTCCAGGGTGCGACGGATTGGGGGCGTCAGCTTCACCGTATCTTCCTTGCCCGATGCACGGAAGTTGGTCAGCTGCTTTGCCTTGATCGGGTTCACTTCAAGGTCATTGCCCTTATTGTGTTCCCCGATGATCATGCCGACATAAACCGGATCGCCCGGATCCACGAACAGCGCGCCCCGGCCTTCCAGATTGGTCAGCGCATAGGGTGCGGCGGTGCCCTGTTCGGCAGAAATCAGCACCCCTTCACGACGACCCGGAATGGGGCCCTTATGGGGGGCAAAGCCCTTGAACAGGCGCGACAGGATGCCGGTTCCCCGGGTATCGGCCAGGAATTCGCCCTGATACCCGATCAAACCGCGCGATGGGATGTCAAAGACAATCCGCGTCTTGCCGCCGCCGGACGGGCGCATTTCGGTCATTTCCCCTTTACGCAGGCCCATCTTTTCAACGACGACGCCGGAATATTCATCATCGACATCGATCTGGGCTTCTTCCATGGGCTCCAGGCGTTTGCCATTCTCGTCTTCACGATACAGCACGCGCGGCGGCCCAACGGTCATTTCAAACCCTTCGCGGCGCAATTGTTCCAGCAGCACGCCTAGCTGCAACTCCCCACGACCGGCGACTTCAAACGCATCCTTTTCAGCGCTTTCCGTCAGTTTAATCGCGACATTGCCTTCAGCCTCACGGATCAGACGATCCCCGATCATGCGACCGGTCAGCTTGTCGCCTTCACGACCTGCCAGGGGGCTGTCATTCACGGATACAGTCATTGCCATGGTCGGCGGAGAGATCGGGCGGGCTGGGATCGGTTCTTCGACACTGGTATCGCAAATCGTATCGGCCACGGTGGTCTTGCCCAAACCAGCGACAGCAACAATGTCACCGGCCATGGCGCTGTCTACCGGCTCACGCTTCAGGCCCCGGAAAGCGAGCAATTTGGTCAGGCGCGCCTGTTCCATCACCTTGCCGTTGCGACCCAGGCCCTTAACAGTGCGGTTTACGGTAATCGTGCCCGACAGAATACGCCCGGTCAGGATACGGCCCAGATAGGGATCGCTTTCCAGCGTCGTCACCAGCATTTTGAACGGGCCATCCGGGTCCGCGACCGGCGGGGCAACATGGGTCAACACACGATTGAACAGCGGGGTCATATCAACCCGGTCTTCTTCCAGTGTCTCAGCCGCCCAACCCTGCTTGGCAGAGGCATAGAGGACCGGGAAATCCAATTGTTCGTCCGTGGCATCTAATGCGACAAACAGGTCAAACACCTGGTCAATCACCCAGTCCGGACGGGCGTCAGGTTTATCGACCTTGTTAATCAGCACGATGGGTTTCAGGCCCAGATCCAATGCCTTGATCAGCACGAATTTCGTTTGCGGCATCGGCCCTTCGGCGGCATCGACCAACAGAACCACCCCATCGACCATAGACAGGATCCGCTCCACCTCGCCCCCGAAATCGGCGTGGCCGGGGGTGTCGACGATATTGATGCGTGTGCCCTGCCATTCAACAGAGGTACATTTCGCCAGGATCGTGATCCCGCGTTCCTTTTCCAATTCGTTGGAATCCATGGCGCGATCCGTCAGCGCGCTGTGCGTCTGTACCGCCCCGGATTGGGTCAACAACTTGTCCACCAGGGTCGTTTTCCCATGGTCAACGTGGGCGATAATCGCGATATTCCGCAGGTCCATTTTCAAATCTCAACTTTCAAGGGCTTGGGTCAAAAAGGCACCGATCCAGGTGGCAACGCGGTCGGCATCGGGCGCATGGGATGTCTTTGCAACAGTGGTTAATGCCGCATCGACTTTTTCCTCACCGATCCGCGCGCGGCGCACATCATAAAGGTCCCCAACATAGGCACTGGGCATTTCCGGATGGCTTTGCAGGGTCAAAACCGTGTCCCCAATTGCCAGCATCGCATTGTTGCAAAAATCACTGCTGGCCAGGACTGTCGCGCCAGGCGGCACTGCTGTCACCTGATCCTGATGCGACACATAGGTATCGAATGTTTCGTTAACGGATGCATCCACCATCCAGGTCGGTGTTTTGTGGATGGTATAGCTGTGCGCCCCGACGCCCCAGCCCTTATCAGACTTTTCTGCCTGACCGCCCAGCGCCTGAGCAATGATCTGATGACCAAAGCAAATGCCAACCATCGGCACACCGGCCTTATGGGCATCCTGAATGAAGTCAATCAGCCGCCCGATAAAGGGGACATCATCATAAACGCCATAGGCGCTGCCGGTGATCAGCCAGGCATCGCATTCCGTCACGCTGCGGGGAAAGCCGTCTTCAATGACCGGATAGCCGATGACCTCAGACCCGTCCGGCAAATGCGAACGCAGCAAGTCCTGAAACATGCCCGGATAGGTTCCATGTTTTTCATCAAGCGGCGCAGGCGGCCGCCCGGCTTCTAGAATGCCGAGTCGCATTGAAATCCTCTTTCAGGTATATACTTTGCGCGGCTTGTAGCCGAGCGCAGGCCATCCGTCCAGCAAGGTTTAGTGTGGTGCGCGGTTATTTGGGGTCAACCAGGACGTTGTTTGCGGTGCTCCGGTTAGGAGCGTTTCGCGAAGCGATGCGGGGCATCGCAAGCGGAAGGCGACGCGGCCCGGAGCGCCGCAAACAGCGCCTTTGGTCCCTTTATCGGCCTGTCGGACGGTGTCGAGGGCGCTGGACGATGAACCACATCGCCTGCACGCCCTCTCCTAACCGACAGGCCGATAAAGGGATCCTGGTGATCCCAAATAATCGCGCACCACACCAGTTGCCACCGCACTGCAGCATCCTATGTAAGGATTAAAGGCTGTTTTTCACCATAAGGAGCATCCCAATGACCAAGCCAAAAATCCTAGCCTTTGCCGGCAGTGCCAAACAGGAATCCCTGAATAAAAAGATCCTGGCGGTTGCCGTACAAGGCGCTCAGGAGGCCGGGGCGGAGGTCACGGTAATCGATTTGCGCGATTATCCGATGCCAATCATGGACGAAGATCTGGAAGCGGCTGAGGGCATTCCGGCCAAGGCAAAAGAGCTTCGCGCCCTGTTTGCCGAAAATCATGGTCTGCTGCTGGCCTGTCCGGAGTATAACAGTTCCATCACCCCGTTGTTGAAAAACACCCTTGATTGGGTGTCACGCCCCGATCAGGACGGATCCGGATTGCGTTTCTTCAATGACAAAACAGCGTCCCTGATTTCCGCATCAGGCGGTGCCTTGGGGGGATTGCGCGGCCTTGTTCATGTGCGCGCCATTCTGGGCAATATCGGGGTTCATGTCCTGCCCAAGCAATTGGCCGTATCGGGCGCGACGAAACTGTTCAATGACGACGGTTCGATCAACGATCCCGACCGCGAAAAGCAGTTGAAAGACATCGGGGCAAATCTGGCAAAGATGACCGGCAAGGTCATCGCGTGATAAACGCCACCAGAATGCCCCTACGTCCCGCGCCCTAACCCAGGATCGCCCGTGAAATTGCGTCCTGGTCCAGGCCTTTCAGGCCAATGATCACCAATTCTGACTGACGGGTTTCATCGGGCCGCCAGGCGCGATCAAAATACCGGCGCAGGCGCGGTCCGACGGCCTGAACCACTTCGCGACGGGCGACGCCGGGGCGATCCAGGAAACCTTTTACCCGCAAGATATCATGATCGCCGACCGCCTTCAGGATGCGCGCTTCCAATGCGTCGGCATCCGCCACGCTGTTAAGGCGCAGGGTGAAGCTGTCAAAATCATCATGGTCGTGATCATCTTCGCCATCGCCATGGTCATCATGATGACTGGGGCGGTTGGCCAGATCATCCTCAGCCTTTGCATCCAGACCCAGCATCACGACAGGATCCACCGCAGCCTCTCTGGCATGCACAAAACGAACGCCAGGGCGCATATGAGCCGCCAGTTCGACCTGAATGCGATCAGCGACCCCATCTTCAATCAGATCCAGCTTGTTCAAGATCACCATATCTGCACACATCAATTGATCTTCGAACACTTCTTCCAGGGGATTATCGTGATCAAGCGAGTCATCCGCCTCTCGCTGGGCCTGAACCGCAGCCTCATCATCGGCAAAACGACCTTCAGAAAACGCCTTGCTGTCGACTACGGTGATCACACCATCCACAGTGATCCGCGCCTTTACCTCAGGCCAGGAAAAAGCCTTTACCAGCGGCTTTGGCAGGGCCAGGCCCGACGTTTCGATAAGAATGTGATCGGGCGGATTGGGCCGTGCCAGAATCGCCTCAATCGCGGGCAGGAAATCATCGGCCACGGTGCAACAGATGCAGCCATTGGACAATTCCACCACATCATCCTCGTCACAGCCTTCAATGCCACAGCCCAGCAGTAATTCGCGATCAATGCCCAAATCGCCAAATTCGTTTATCAGGAATGCTAGGCGCTTGCCGCGATTGTTTTCAATCATATGGCGGATCAGGCTGGTTTTGCCTGCACCCAAAAAGCCGGTGATAACTGTAGCAGGGATGCGTGTTGCCATGAGAAAGTTCTATCCTTTTAACGTCAGAGGAAGGCCTGCTGCGATGAATTCCACACGATCCGCGACCGCAGCGATGGATTGATTCAGTCGGCCCTGATCATCGCGGAACCGACGGGCCAGCGCATTTTCTGGCACGATGCCCAGTCCCACTTCATTAGAGACGACAAGCACAGGTCCGGTTGCGTCCTGCAAGGCCTGAATCAGTAAATGCGTTTCGGCGCTTATGTCCCGCTGTGCAAATGTCAGATTGCTGAGCCACAGGGTCAGACAATCGATCAACAGAATGGTCTCTGTACTGGCATTGGATGTGATTGCCGTTGCCAAGTCGATGGGGGCTTCTACCGTGCGCCATTGGGGGCCGCGTTCCGCCTTGTGGCGGTCAATGCGATCCTGCATTTCCGCATCAAAGGCCTGCCCTGTCGCAATATAGACCGGCGCCATGCCGCTGGTTTCCGCCAGGGAAAGTGCGCGGCGCGTCTTGCCGGATCGTGCGCCACCGAAAATGAAACTGATTTTTGGGGAATCAGACTGTGTCATCGCAGTGGCTTTCCACCCGGCGGGCGCTCTCCCGGCAGCCGGTTCACCAGGACGGTTCGCCAGCTTAACTGTCCCTTGCCCGGCTGAGGATCTTCAGGGCCGGTTTCAATGCGGTCAATGCGCGTCAGGGAACAATTATCAATGGTGAAAGACAGGGCACGTTCTGGATCCAGGCCCAAGGCAATGGCCAGGGCCGCACGGATCGTTCCCCCATGTGCAACCGCCACAACATCACGACCTGGATTTTCATCAGAAATTGCCTCAATCGCACACGCCACCCGCGCGATCAGGTCAACGAAGCTCTCCCCACCGGGTGGGCGGCAATGGGCGGGACACAGCCAGAAATCATGCACGACACGGGGATCGACCTTTTCCACATCGGCGTAATGCTGTCCCTGCCAGTTACCAAAACTCTGTTCCGCCAGATCCGGATATTCCAGGCGCTCCGGCAATGACACGCCCGCCGCCTTGATCGCATCTGCCGTCTGGTGCGTGCGCATCAGGTTGCTGGTGACCAGCACCGCATCCCTGGGCAGCATCGCCGCAATGCCTGCATACAGATCCGGATCATCGGTTTCACAAGGCAGGTCCTCAGCCCCATAAATACGACCCTGATTGACCGTCACTGGGGCGTGTCTGATCCACCACCATCGCGTTACTGTCGTCGCCATACCCTAATGCCCCTCAGGTCCCTAATAGAATTGCCAGTATGATAAGGCATGTAATCTCGCTGATCTGTTCTGTCGCACCCAAACTGTCCCCCGTCACGCCCCCCAGTTTTGACCGTGCCAATCCCCCCATCAACATCGCGACACCGCATAATATCGCCATCAGAACCGGCAGGATCCATAGCGGGATAAAGATCAGTACAAAACATGCCAGAAACGTTGCCAAAATTAAGCCCGCGACGACTGTTGACCCATTCGGTGCGCCAACCTGTGCCGCCAGCCCGGTCTTCGTCGCCATGGGAAATTGCATCATCGCCAGTGGCAGCGCCGATCGCGCCATAGCATGAACCGCGATCAGCATTGGCCAGACTGCGGCAGGCCCCAGATCAACAACCAGATCCACGATCAACATTGCCTTCATGCCTGTTGCCAGAATAAGGGCCAGCACGCCATAGACGCCACTGCGGCTGTCGCGCATGATTTCCAGGCGGCGTTCCGGTGTATGCCCACCCCAGAACCCATCGGCGCAATCAGCCAGGCCATCTTCATGCAACGCCCCGGTCACAAGGGCGCTGGCTGCCAGGGCGGCGAAGGCCGCGACAACAGGTGACAAGCCAATCGTCACCATCCCCCACAGCACCGCCCCGGACAGGAAACCAACCAATGCGCCCGCAAAGGGAAAGGCCCAGACAGTCCGCGCCACTGGGGCTGTCCGATAGGGAACCGGCAGGCGCGTCATAAATCCAATCGCGACGCATAGTTGGTCCAGGCGCAACCGCACCTGATCCCCCAGCCCCTCAGGCTTTCCATTTTCCGTCTTGCCGGTCATGGTGCGAAGGCTTAATGCCAAGGGCGAATACGCGCAAGCGCGGACTGATGCCAGCCAAGGAGATTTCTATGACCGATGATCCACAGCAACAGGCGGAACCCCAGACAGAACCAAGGGCGGATCTTAATGAAATCAGGTCGCTGATCGCTGCATTTCCCGGTCCGGATTTCCCCGCCAGGGACGCCGCCCGGGCCAGAGAGGCTACGCTTACCAAGCCCCCTGGATCTTTGGGTCATCTGGAGACACTGGCGGAATGGGTCGCCGTCTGGCAGGCCCGCACGCCCCCCCGGATCGACCGCCCCCGTGTCGCCGTTTTTGCAGGCAATCATGGGGTCACCGCAAAAGGCGTGTCTGCCTATCCGGCTGATGTCACAGCCCAAATGGTGGCAAATTTTCAACAGGGCGGCGCGGCGGTTAATCAGTTATGCGCCGTCCATGATGCGGAATTGCGTGTCTATGAAATGGCCCTGGAAAACCCCACCCAGGATTTCACCCAGGGCCCCGCGATGACAGAGGAAGAATGCGCCACGGCCATGGCCTATGGCATGATGGCGGTGGATGAAGGCATTGACTGCCTGTGTCTGGGGGAAATGGGTATTGGCAATTCGACCGCAGCCGCCGCCGTCGCCCATGCCCTGTTTGGCGGCACTGCGACCGACTGGACCGGGCCCGGAACCGGCGTCACCGGCGATGCCATGGCGCGCAAAATCGCCGCCGTGGATCAGGCCGTCACCCTGCACTTGCCCCAGACCACAGACCCGTTTGATGCGATACGCCGCATGGGGGGATTTGAACTGGCCGCTATTACCGGTGCGATCATTGCCGCCCGCATTGGCCGTGTCCCAGTCATCCTGGATGGCTATGCCTGCACCGTTGCCGCCGCCGTCTTATTCCAAATGGATCATCACGCCCTGGATCATTGTATCGTCGGGCATCTATCGGCTGAACCCGCCCATGCAAAGCTTTGCAAGGTTTTGGGAAAGCGTCCCGTGCTGGATTTCGGCATGCGACTGGGTGAAGGATCCGGGGCGGCCCTTGCGCTGGCCATCGTGAAATCCGCCGTTGCCTGCCACAGCGGCATGGCCAGCTTTGAAGAGGCCGGTGTCAGCAATAAAGGGGATTAAGGAATGACAGGATCGGAAAAACCACAGGACCGCATCATTGCCTTCCTGTCCGATCCGGCGACCCATGGCGGTGATACCCCGCAACGGATAGAAACCCATGGGGCCATCGTGTTCCTATTGTCCGACCGCGCCTATAAGCTGAAGCGCGATGTCGCCTATTTCTTCATGGATTTTTCCACAATGGAAAAGCGACGGGCGGCCTGTCGCAATGAAATTCGGTTGAACCGACGCACGGCCCCAGACCTGTATCACGGCACCCGCGCCATTATCGACGGTCCGGATGGATTGGCCCTGTCTGATCTGGATGCCGATCCGGCAGGCAGCCTGGACACAGTCATAGAAATGGCCCGGTTTGAGAACACCTTTGCCGACGTCCCCCCCAGCGATCACGAATTGCGCCTGGTGGCGGAAACGATTGCAGAGTTTCACGATGCCGAACCCGCCCTGAAAGGGGCTGGCGGCTCAACCCCGCTGGGCAAGACACTGTCTGGCAATCTGACCATGTTGGCGCAAGAACCGACCTGTGATCAAGACACTGTCCACCAGCTAGAATCGGCGGCTACAGACATGATAAAGCGGGTCTCCCCTCTGCTGGATCAACGGGCGGCGGAAGGATCGGTGCGCCATTGCCATGGTGATCTGCATCTGGCCAATATCTGTCGCTGGCAGGGTGCGCCTGCCTTGTTCGACTGTATCGAGTTCAACGACGCCTATGCCCATATAGATGTCCTGTATGATCTGGCCTTCCTGTTAATGGATCTGGGAGCCCATAATCGTCGGGACGGGGCAGCCATCGTGTTCAACCGATATCTGGAGCGGCGGCCCGCAGATATTGCTGGGCTGAGCCTGTTGCCGCTGTTCCTGTCCATGCGCGCGCAGGTTCGGGCCAAGGTTGGCTATGCCGCCGCAGCCTTTGACCCCGATGAGAAGGCCGAACAACGTCGCGCCACGGCCCGTGATTACCTGAACCAGGCATTGGGCTATTTATCCACCAAGCCGCCCGTTCTGATCGCGGTTGGCGGACCATCTGGCAGCGGAAAATCCACCATCGCGCGGTTGCTCAGCCCCCATATTGGGGCGGCCCCCGGTGCCCTGATCGCGCGCAGCGATGCGATCCGCAAACGCTTGTATGGTCTGAAGGATGAAACAGAACGATTGCCCCCCGAAGCGTATCGTGAACCTGCCAGCGTCGCGACCTATGAGGAAATGGAACGGCTTTGCGCACTTGCCCTAACCCAGGGCCATAGTGCAATCGCAGATGCCACCTTCACCCATCCAGACAGCCGCCTGCGGATTGAAGCCATTGCCCGAAAGGCTGGTGTACCCTTTATCGGTATCTGGCTGGATCTGGACCAGGCTACCGCCGCTGCGCGCGTGGCGGGGCGCACAGGCGATGCGTCCGACGCGACCAGCCGCGTTGTGGCCCAACAATTCCAAAATGGTTGGGGCGAAATGACCTGGAAAAAGATTGCGGCGACCGATCCACAAGAAGATCAGGTCGCCGCAATACTCAACAGCCTTTAGGCGCAGGTCTTAGAACAGACCTTCGATCTGGCCTTCAGCATTCAATTTAATGACTTCAGAAGACGGCTTGCGTGGCAGGCCCGGCATCGTCATCACTTCGCCACAGATGGCAACAATGAAGCCAGCACCGGCTGACAGGCGCACTTCCCGAACCGGTACGATATGACCGGACGGCGCACCGCGCAGGGTCGCATCGGTGGAGAAGCTGTACTGAGTCTTGGCCATGCAGACCGGCAGGTTGCCATAGCCATCTTCTTCCCACTGTTTCAACTGATCCAGGACTTTCTTATCGGCGGTTGCTTCTGCGGCACCGTAGATTTCCTTACAGATCGTGTTGATCTTGTCGAACAGGGGCATTTCATCTGGATACAGCGGCGCGAAATTAGCGGTTCCGGCGTCGATCAGGCCAACCACATGTTTGGCCAGGTCTTCGGTCCCTTCGGAGCCCTTGCCCCAATGTTCGCACAAGATGGCTGCGACGCCGTTGGCTTTGGCGAATTCCTGAACCGCGGCGATTTCCGCCGGGGTGTCTTTGATGAATTTATTGATCGCGACCACGGCAGGCACACCAAACTTTTTGATGTTGCTGATATGGCGACCCAGATTGACCAGGCCCTTGTTTACAGCCGCGACATTCTCGTCGCCCAACCCATCTTTCGCCACGCCACCATGCATTTTCATCGCGCGGATGGTGCAAACAATGACAACAGCTTCGGGCTTCAGACCGGCCTTACGGCATTTGATGTCGAAGAACTTCTCGGCACCCAGATCGGCGCCAAACCCGGCTTCGGTTACCACATAATCGGCGACTTTCAGGGCCGACTTGGTGGCAGAGACGGAGTTACAGCCATGGGCGATATTGGCGAATGGGCCGCCATGGATAAAGGCCGCGTTGTTTTCCAGCGTCTGTACCAGGTTTGGCATCAGCGCGTCTTTCAACAGCACCGTCATCGGGCCTTCGGCCTTCAGATCACGGGCCAGGATCGGCGTGCGGTCGCGGGTATAGCCCACCACGATGCGGCCCAAGCGGTCTTCCAGATCTTTCAGGCCATCCGCCAGACAGAAAATCGCCATAACTTCGGACGCGACCGTGATGTCAAAACCGGTCTGACGCGGGAAGCCATTGGCGACACCGCCCAGGGAGACGACGATATCCCGCAGGGCGCGGTCGTTCATATCCAGCACGCGACGCCAGGCCACGCGGCGCTCGTCAAAGCCCAGGGAGTTGCCCCAATAGATGTGATTGTCGATCAAGGCCGACAGCAGATTGTGGGCCGAAGTGATGGCGTGGAAGTCACCGGTGAAATGCAGGTTGATGTCTTCCATCGGCACGACCTGGGCATAGCCACCGCCAGCAGCACCGCCCTTAACCCCAAAGCATGGACCCAATGAGGGTTCACGCAGGCAGATCATCGCCTTCTTGCCAATGCGGTTCAGGCCATCGCCCAGACCAACCGTGGTCGTCGTCTTACCTTCCCCAGCGGGCGTGGGAGAGATTGCCGTCACCAGGATCAGCTTGCCATCGGGCTTTCCCTTCAGGGAGTCCAGATAGTCAAAGCTCATCTTGGCCTTGTTTGGTCCATACTGCATCAGTTGGTCGGCAGGAATGCCCAGTTTTGCGCCGATCTCTGTGATCGGCTTCATTTTGGCTTTCCGGGCGATTTCGATATCGGACATGCTCATTCCCACCTTTCAATGTTCTGTTGCGCGTGACGTCGCGCGAATTGCGGTGTCTCGCATTCCAGGATCGCCCATCGGCCCCCTGTTACGGACAGACATAGTGCTACGGGGATTGAGACATCAGCGAGCGCGCCCCCGCGACTTATTTTGCGGTTAAGACGACATCCGATGACGCAAAGGTCGCATCGAGACTAATTTATCCGGCAAATGCCTTTTCGATCACGAACTGGCCCGGCTTGGCGTTGGAGCCTTCTTCCAGCCCGGCGGCTTCAACCACGGCCTTGGTGTCGTTCAACATCGCCATGGAGCCACAGATCATCACCCGGTCATTGTCAGGATTGAAAACAGGCAGGCCCAGATCGGTGAACAATTTACCGCTTTCAATCAGGTCGGTGATGCGACCAGTATGGGGGTGATCTTCTCGGGTTGTGCTGGTGTAATGGATCAGGCGCCCATCAACCATTTCCCCGACCAGCGGATCGTTGATCGTATCGGCCACCAATTTTTCGCCATAGGCCAGTTCGGCCACGGTTCGGCAGGTATGGGTCAGGATCACACGCTCAAACCGCTCATAGGTGTCGGGGTCTCGGATCACACTGGCAAAGGGGGCAATGCCGGTCCCGGTCGACAGCAGATACAGCGTCTTGCCCGGCAACAGCGCGTCCAGCACCAGCGTGCCCGTCGGCTTCTTGCCCAACAGGATCTCATCGCCAACCTGGATTTTCTGCAAGCGGCTGGTCAGCGGGCCGTCCTGAACTTTGATCGAATAGAAGTCCAATTCATGGTCCCAGGCCGGGCTGGCCACCGAATAGGCGCGCAACAGCGGCTTGCCATTGACCATCAGGCCGATCATCACAAATTCACCGGAGCGAAAGCGAAAGCTGTCTGGCCGCGTCACCCGAAAGGAAAACAGCGTATCGGTCCAGTGATGCACATCCACCACGGTGACCAGATTGACCGATCCAGGAATTGTCTGCGGCTTCATTTCCATTCTACCCACTCCGTTCCAGCGCTCCGCCCAGGACATTCCATCAGGATATCAATCCCCATCCACGACGTCACTCAGCTTTCAATTGCCCTCATATACAGGTCACACAGCCCGAATTGCAAGAGGTCCAGGCCTTTTCCTCAAGAATTTGTGTTGTTAGTTTTATTCTACAATAAAAAATAGTTAATATTTATGTTTTCATAATTCTCTTTTCGCCCCGACGCGCTCGGAAACCTGAACGAAAGCGCCAGAAGAGGTAATCAAAGAACTGTTCGATCAAGGGAAATTACAAGTTCAACCCTTTCGGGTCCGCCCCCAACATGAGACATAAACCGGAGAAGAGGATACATAGAGTTATCCCTAAGCCAGTAAGTTTTCGATTTGAATACAATGCTTTAAGCATGAAAATAGGTTCCTATCTCACACTGTAACTATAGAACAACTGTAAAAGACTTTTTTTCAACAAGGATTACACTCATGATAAGAAAGTTAAAAATGAAGTAAAGATCAACTTTTAAGGGTGGAACTGAAAGAAAGTCTCATGATTGCAATTGCCTCTTCACAAACCCATCGTTGGCTCTTGTGCACATCACTAATATTCGCTGTGGTCGCAATGCTATGTCCCAGACCAGTTCATGGCCAAGACTATAAAAATCCCTTCGCTGAAATTCCGGAACTGCACATAAACTGGCGGTACGCTCACAACGTAGACTCATATATGAAGTTTGATTGGTATCCCCAATTCACGATCCGGCAATGCGTTTTTCAGATGAATTTGGCGCTTGCACCCGGCGTAACGAAAGAAAGTGGCATCAACGGCGACAATACGGATGAAATGATTTTCAATGGCATATTTTCCTTCTCGGAATATCGCGATCGTGAATTGGGAGTGTCTTATCTGGACGGAACCTTTGAAGAACGATTTGTCATCTTTGCCGGCAATTGTGAACGACGGGCGGAGATCGCAGCGGAACTGCAAACCTATCTCAACGACCTGCAGCCCCTTGTCGAGATCACTGCCTTTGTGCCGGACCAATCCGTTTTGGCCAACTACAGCGACACTGAATTAACCAACTATTTCTCTTACACAGAAAATATGATTGCAGCCAAAAAAGCCGCAGTTGAGGCCGAATGTGACCCGGCGCTGTGGCGGAAATTTGGAACCATCACGGCAAAGGAGGGACCTGAGCCACGATTATCTGAAGCCATTTTGTCCGTCTACAACGCCTATGCAATGGGGATTGAAGGTCAGGATATCCAGCCCGCCATCTCAACGAAACTGCCAGAGGACGAACGGGATTACGTCATGAAGCTCGTCACCTATCAAATGGAACATGGTCCCTGCGGGCGGTAGCAAAGATTACTCTGCCTTAAAGACCGGTTTGCGTTTTTCCAGCAGGGCGGTGACGGCTTCGGCATGATCTGCCGTGCCGTGCAGCAGGGCCTGATAGGAAGCACAGAGCGACAGATGGTCTTCAAGCGTCTGATGCGGGGCCTTGCGCAACAGGCGTTTGGATGATTGCAGGGCGAGTGGCGCATTGGCGGCGATTTTTTCTGCCAAGGCGTGCGCCTCCCTCATCAACGCGTCAGGATCAACCACGCGGGAGACGAGGCCCATTGCCTTGGCCGTATCGGCATCCACCGTATCGCCCGTCAGGATCAACTCCGCCGCATGGGAGGGGCCGACAATCCGGCTTAGGAACCAGGCCGCACCATCGCCCGGCGCAATGCCGATTTTGACGAAGGGCGCACCGAATTTTGCCGTAGCACTGGCAAGGCGGATGTCGCACATACAGACCAGATCCAGCGCCGCGCCATAGGCCGGCCCATTGACGGCGGCGATCACGGGGATTTCCAGCCCCCACAGCTTTGGCGGCACCCGATGAATGCCCTGGGCATAGGCGCGTTCGATATCCGCCGCGCTGCCCGCAAACATATCGGTCTTGTCGCGCATATGTTTGACATTGCCCCCGGCGGAAAAGGCACGCCCTGCCCCGGTCAGGATAACACAGCGCACATCCTTTTCCGCTGTCACCTGATCCAGGACAGCCAGGAAGGCATCAATCATCGGGCCTTCCGAAAAGGCGTTCAACTGATCGGGTCGATTGAGCGTCAGCGTGACAATGCCCGCGGATTTTTCGTAAAGGATATACGGGTCTGTCATACTGTCCCTCCCTCAAGCTTCCGGTGCCCGGTCGCGGCGGGGTGAGTGACCGAAGAATTCCCGGTAACATTTCGCAAAATGGCTGGCAGAGACGAAACCGCTGGCCAAAGCCACATCCAGGACAGACATGCTGGTCTGGCGCAACAGGATGCGCGCACGCTGCATGCGCAATCCAAAATAATATTTGCGCGGTGTCGAATTCAGGTATTTGCGGAACAACCGCTCCAACTGGCGGGTCGACAGGCCGACGACTTCTGCAATTTCCTCCCGCTCCAGCGGGGTTTCCAGATTCTCTTCCATGAACTGGATCGCGCTCAACAACTTCGGATGGCTGACCCCGACGCGGAAGCGCAATGCCATGCGCTGATGTTCCGACTGTTCGCGGATCTGTTTGTGCAGGAACCATTCCGATACATGGGTCGCCAGATCATGCCCATGGGAATGGCTGATCAGATGCAACAGCAAATCGATCGACGCGGTTCCCCCAGAACAGGTGATGATCTGACCATCGATTTCGAACAGTTCTTCGGTAATATCCAGATGGGGAAAATCCTCCCGAAAGCTGTCCAGATATTCCCAATGGATGGTGCAGCGCCTGTTATCCAGCAGACCGGCATAGGCCAGCAGATAAGGCGCAGTCGACACCGCCCCGATCACGGTGCCAACCCGTGTCAGCTTGCGCACAAAATTCAGGGCGCGGGGATCGCGGATTTTCTCCGCGCCTGTTCCGCCCACAACAAACAGATAATCAAAATGCTTCTCTGTCGCGACGGACGTATTGGGCATGATATCGATTGAGTTGGACGCTGGCACAGCCTGGCCATCCATTGAAATCATCGTCCATTCATACAGCTTGCGACCCGCAATCGTATTGGCTGCGCGCAGCGGCTCTACCGCTGAGGCAAATGCCATCATCGAGAAGCTGGGCAGCAGCAAAAAGCCAAATTGTTCAGGATCACCCGTCGCGCGCATTTTCATGACGATAAAATACTGCCTTATACCGAAAGAAAAAGCGCGAGTTTCACAATAATATTCAATTACCGCCGTGTGAGGCTAAAAAGCGACACCCGATCCTATGGTTCACCGGCACCAATGGATTCCTTGCGCTTGGCAATATAGGCATCAACTGATTCCAGACAGGCAGGGTCCAACGCCGGTTGCTGATATTCCTCCAATACCAATTGCCACATATCGGTGGCGCGGTGGGTGGCGGTCTTGGCCCCCGCAATTTCCCAATTCTCGCTATTGGTCCAATCAGACAGCAGGGGCGCATAAAACGCAGTCTGATATCGCGCCATGGTGTGTTCAGCGCCGAAGAAATGACCCCCCGGTGCGACCCCACCAATTGCGTCCACACCCAATTCGTCAACGGATGTATCAATTGGGGCCATCAGACCGATCATGTGCTGGATAATCTCCACATCGACGATCAGCTTCTCAAAGGACGCAACCAGCCCCCCTTCCAGCCATCCGGCCGCGTGATAGATGAAATTGCCATTCCCCATCACCGCCCCGAACATCGCCATCATGGTTTCATAGGTCGCCTGGGCATCTACCGCATTGGACGCATTACAGGCGCTGGTGCGATAGGGAACCTTATACCGCCGGGCCAATTGCCCACCGGCCAGATTGGCCTTGGCATTTTCCGGGGTGCCAAATGCTGGCGCGCCCGACTTCATATCTACATTGGACGTAAACCCGCCATAGACGACCGGCGATCCAGGGCGCACGATCTGGGTCAGGCACATGGCGAACAGGGCTTCTGCATTCTGTTGCACCAGGGCCGCACCCATCGTGACCGGCGTCATGGCCCCCATCAGGGTAAAGGGCGTGACAATGGTTGCCTGGTTCAGCTTTGCCATCTGAATCAGGCCGGTTGCCATATGTTCGTCCAACTTGCGGGGACTGTTGACATTGATATTGCCGATACAGGCCGTCTGTTCAGCAATCTGATCCAGCGTCTTGCCGCTGGCGCGGGCAACGATTTCACAGGAATCCAACGCCCGTCCGGCCCCGATCAACAGATGATTGAAAGCCTTGTCCGTATACATAATATTGGCGCGGGTTGAGTCCATATGGCGGGTATTGGCAGGCAGGTCTGTTGGCGCAACCGCCTGATTCCCTAAGAACCGGATGCAGTTAAAGAACTGGGCAAATTTGGCCAGTTTCACATAATCCGCAAAATTCCCGGCACGGCGGCCATTGATTGCGTCATGCACATTGGGCGGGCCTGATACCATACCAAAGTTAATGTGATCCTGTCCGACATAAATCGTATGATCCGAATTGCGGGGCGTCAGGGTGAAAACCTCTGGCGCGGTGCTCATCAATTGCATCACAAGGGCGCGGTCCATGCGCACCATTTCCGTCGCGCGATCAACCTCCGCGCCAGCCTTGGCATAATAGTCCAGGGCTTCCTCTCCGTTCACTTCCAGCCCATGCTGTTCGATCACGTCCAGGCTGGCCTCGTGGATTGCTTCCACCTGATCGTCGGAAAGAGGACACATTGGCGGATAGGGATTGCGCAGAGTCTTGGTCCAGGGAAGCTGTTTGATCCCAGCAGATTTGCCACGCCGGTCGCGCATTGCTTGGCGGCTGGAAACTCTGGTCATGACGCTATATCTCCCACAGCAATAAATACATGAGCGGTTCACTCTGCTCTTCCAGCGACAAGCATCTGCTATTGGCAGCAGATCAGTGTGCTATCTACGACATAAATTGCTTGTTTTTGCCGTATTGTTTTATTGGCTATGTAGGATTGCTGCGGGACGTTGCGGGCAATGGCTTTCTCAACCGGGTTTCCCGCAGGGCAATATATGTTGCAGCCGCAAAAATCACCAGGCCACCCAACACGGTGTACAGCCCCGGCTGTTGCCCGAAGATGAAAAAGCCCAACAGGGCGGCCCATAGCAGCTTAAAGAAATCCATCGGCATGACGACGGCGGTTTCCCCCCGGCGCAGGGCCTCTGTCAGCCCCAATTGGGCCAGGCCGCCTAATATGCCGATGCCCACCAGCCAGACCCAATGATGCGGTTCCGGCCAGATCCAGACTGCCATCGCGAAGGGCAACGAAAGGGGCGTCAACATAATCCCCATATACAGCGTGATGGTCAGTGAACTGTCCGTCTTTGATATCTGTTTGATCACCAGCATCGCGACCGCCCACAACAGGGACGACACCAGGACCAGCCCGTGCCCCAAATCAATTTCAGAAAACCCTGGGCGGATAATGATCATCGCCCCCAGAAAACCAACGGCAATGGCCGCCGTGCGCCGCCAACCGACCGTTTCCCCTAGGAACGGAATGGCCAGCGCGGTGGCAAAAATCGGCGCGGTAAAGCCCAACGCCGCGACATCCGCCAATGGGGCCAGGGTCAACGCACTGAAAAAGGCCAACATTGCGCCCAAATTCAAAATCGCCCGGATCGTCAGCAATCCAGGACGGGTCGCTTTCAATGGCGCGAATCCATACCGTAGGAACAGCGGCGACAAGGCCAAGAGGCCAAACAAATTGCGAAAGAACGCAATCTCAAACGGGTGCAAATCCTGCCCCACATAACGGATCGAGGCATGCATGCTAGAGAAGCACAACCCCGCCAGGAACATCCATCCCATCCCAATCAGGTTGGATCGGCGTATGTCTGTCGGGTTTGGCATGATCTATCCAATACTATTTGGGGAGAAGAAAACTCAGTCCGCCTTCAAGCCATCCTGAACCAGATGCGATACAGCCCGCACGCCAGAAAAGTAAGCCCCATGCGCCGTGGTCTGTTGATCGGGAGAGCACGCCTCCCCCGCCAGGACAAGGCGTTCGTCAAACCGTTCTGACAGGCCCGCCCGCGAGGCAGAGCGCCCTGGCAGGGCCGCAGAATACCCGCCCAAAATCAACGGGTCGGTCGACCAGCAACTGGACACACGATCCAGGACTTTTGACCGCAGGGCACTGCCGAACATCTCAACCGCGGCGGTTTCTGTATAGTCGATCAGGGCCGCGCGCCCCCCGGCATCGGTCAGTTCACGCGCCAGATCGCCTGCGATATACCCTTCCACAATCGGCTTACCAAATTCATGGACTTTGACGATCAGCATCTTGCCCGCCTTGGGGATGGTATGGGCGGAAATCCGCTCCCCCGGGGGCAGGATCAGACCATCGGTGAACAGGGCGATCCGTTCCGCCAGGCCCATCGGTACATCCACCAGCGCCTTTTCCACAGCAGCAGGCAAGGTGGGTGTGAAGTGGATCGATCCTGATTTCAGAACTGCCGGGGATACCGTCACGACCACGGTTTTGGTGCGCAGGGTGCCTTCCGCACAGTCGACGGTCACGGACGACCCCGTCCGGTCGATGGCGTGAACCGGGCAATCGAAGGTGACGGGCAATCCCTCTGCAAAGCTGGCGATCAGGGCACCATAGCCATCCTTCACCGGCCAATCCTCAGCGGTTGCCTTATAGCGCTGAATATCATGGGTGGAGACCCGCGTCGGCGGCACGCCATTCATCGCCTCGCACCAGCCGGTATAGACGTCATAAAAGGGCGATGTCGTATCGATCACCGTACTGCCCGCAACATCGGCCTCTGCAATCTCATAGGCATTGTCGCTGACCTGATAGTATTTGGAACAGGCCTGGCGGGTCGCCTCATCCTGGCGCACACCGTTTCGGTAATAGGCTTCAGGCAGCGCATCATGGGTCAGGTTGATGGAAACCTCCTGACCGCGCGACAGGGCGGTTGCGGCAAATGGATTGCGCGACGCATGGTGCAGGTAATGGCACCCTAAGTCATAGGTCACGCCGCCCCTGGATATCGTATGCGCCCGACCCCCGACGCGGTCCGATGCTTCCAAAATCCGAAATTTCAATCCCGCCGCGCGGGCAACCAGACCAGCCCCGATACCCGCCGCACCGGCACCAACGATCACCAAATCCAAATCAGTTTCACCCGACACACGAAGCCCCTTTGTAAAAGTCCATCTTGTTTCAAAAAGCCTGTCTTGATTAGCAGCGCCATCCTCGCGACACTGCCGGAAGAAACAAGTCATAAGCGAGGAACCCTATGTCCGTCACGATTTATCACAATCCCCGTTGCTCAAAATCACGCCAGACGCTGGCCCTGTTGGAAGAAAACGGCGTCACGCCGGATGTGGTTCTGTATCTGGAAACCCCACCAGATGCGGTAACGATTAAGGAGATCATCGCCAAGCTGGGCCTGGACACCGCCCGCGACCTGATGCGCAAGGGAGAGAGCGCTTATAAGGAGCAAAATCTGAAAGACGTGACGGACGAGGCGACCCTGATTCAGGCTATGGCCGACGCCCCCATCCTGATCGAACGCCCCATCGTCATCAAAGGCCCCAAAGCCCGCATCGGTCGCCCACCGGAAAGTGTTTTGGAGATTTTGTAATTGGTAACAGGAGACGGACGCGCTACTCCTTTGCCAGTATCGCTTCCGTTCTATCGGGCCAAAACCCATGCTCAACTTTCCAGTATTTTTCCAAATCTCCGTACTGTTCTTCCTCGAACCGAATACGGTGATCGGTCTCTTCGCTAGATCGAGAGCCGATGCCTACAATTGTCTCGAGCCTATCTTTAAAAACAGTGATATCCGTCCGGGTGATATCATAAAGACCTGAGACCATGGGATAATAGCTTGTACCCAGAATGTTATTCTGCCAGTAGCGTCTTTCGTGTTCGTCTGCTTCTGCGAGAACTTTCTTTGTATGGCGAAGTATTTCGACAGAGGTTTCCGCATTTTCTTGCACTTGATGTGTATACCGTTCGAAAGACGCAACCATCGTCTCATCATATCTGATCACCGAATCGCACAATAAATCCTGTACCCGCTCGGTATATAGTGCGCAGGCACCAGCCAGGCGCGCGCTAATCACTTGATACAATTGAAATTCATTCGTGAATATAAGAATTTGAAATACATCGGATTTGTCTATTAGATTTTGCGGGTAATCGTCCTCCCATCCACCTCGCTGCATTATTTTTTGATTCATGCGAATTTGTATGATCGCGAATGTTAGTATTGAAAACCGCAAAACATCTTGCGCCGTCGGGACTTCAGGCGCCCCATGCTTTTCCAGCGCGATGGCTTCCGCTTGAAGTGCATCGGCATAGGCTAGATATTGGTCGACCAAAGAAGCCTCTGCCTCACTTGAGGCCTTCTCACGAAGATCCATAAAGGCCTTGCGGTCGAATCGAGCCCACCATTGTGACGCAGTGGCAGAAATCGCATCGGTTTTTGCGATATCACGACAAGGTGCCTGTGGCGGATCCGTGCAGACCGGAAACCCGGAAAGGCGAAGCTTTGCAGGCTCGATTGCCTCAGGTGCGGCTAAATTATTGCGAAGCCATACATCCATAAAAGAGTAATGCCAAGCTCGATCCACAATTGGCGTTTCCGCCGCCCGCGATATAGCAGCCCCCAAAATGAAGCCACAGAAAACCACCACAACAGAAGTCTGCCCCACTGCGGCACTTTTCAACATCGTTCAACCACTTCTTGCCTCTACACCGAAGCAGCATATCAAAGAATAAAACACGATCATAGAGTGCGTTTTTTCAACATTTCATAATTCACTTTGGAAATCCCAATCCGGTGCTTTCAAAGCCGGTTCGCATCGTGTATGCAACGCGCCTAGCCCCCAGGGTCGCACTATACCGTAACGCTTCGATGAACCGGAGGCGCGTCCGCCCATGCCAAAACGTACTGATATTGATACCGTCATGATCATTGGGGCTGGCCCCATTGTCATTGGTCAGGCCTGTGAGTTTGACTATTCCGGCACCCAGGCCTGTAAGGCCCTGAAGCAGGAAGGGTATCGTGTCGTTCTGGTCAATTCGAACCCAGCGACGATCATGACCGATCCGCAAACAGCGGATGCCACCTATATCGAGCCGATCACCGCCGATATGGTTGCCAAGATCCTGAAACGCGAACGCGCGGAGCGCCCCAATGAAAAGCTGGTTCTGCTGCCCACAATGGGGGGCCAGACGGCCCTGAACTGTGCGCTGGAGCTTGAGCGGCGCGGCGTCCTGGATTTGCTGGATGTGGAGATGATCGGGGCCAATGCCGATGTCATCGACAAGGCGGAAGATCGCCTTCGGTTCCGCGATGCAATGGACAAGATTGGCCTGGAAAGCCCGCGCAGCCAGCAAGTCAGCACCATGGAAGAAGCCATGGTCGCCCTGGACATGGTGAAACTGCCCGCCATCATCCGCCCGTCTTTTACCATGGGCGGCACCGGCGGCGGCATTGCCTATAATAAGGATGAATTCCAGAAATTAGTGAAAGGTGGCCTGGCTGCATCGCCCGTTCATACGGTGCTGGTCGAAGAATCGGTGCTGGGCTGGAAAGAGTTCGAGATGGAAGTCGTCCGCGACAAGGACGACAATTGCATCATCATTTGCGCCATCGAAAATTTTGATCCGATGGGCATCCATACCGGTGATTCGATCACGGTCGCCCCGGCCCTGACGCTGACCGACAAAGAATATCAGATCATGCGCAATGCGTCGATCAACTGCCTGCGGGAAATCGGTGTCGATACCGGTGGATCCAATGTTCAGTTTGCGGTCAATCCGGTCGATGGCCGTTTGGTAGTGATTGAGATGAACCCCCGGGTTTCGCGCTCCTCTGCGCTGGCATCGAAAGCAACCGGCTTCCCGATTGCCAAGGTCGCCGCCAAGCTGGCAGTTGGCTATACGCTGGACGAATTGGACAATGACATCACCCAGGTGACGCCGGCCAGTTTCGAACCCAGCATCGACTATGTCGTCACCAAGATGCCGCGCTTCACCTTTGAGAAATTCGCGGGTGCGGATCCGACACTGACCACATCGATGAAATCCGTTGGTGAGGCAATGTCGATTGGACGGACTTTCGCAGAGAGCCTGCAAAAGGCCCTGCGGTCCATGGAAACCGGCCTGACCGGCCTGAATGAGATTGATATCGGCGACGACAAGGATGCCTGGCGCGCGGCGATTTCCAAGCCCCTGCCCGACCGCATCCTGAAAATCGCCCAGGCCTTCCGCTTGGGCATGACGGTGGCTGAAATTCACGCCGCCAACAAGGTGGACCCCTGGTTCCTGGCCCAGATTGAAAGCATCGTGAAGGCGGAAACGTCTGTGCGCGAAAATGGCCTGCCACAAGATCGGCTGGGCATGCTACGCCTTAAAAAGCTGGGCTTTTCCGACATGCGTCTGGCGGAGCTGACGGGTCAGGAAGAAGCGGCTGTGACCGAGGCGCGCCATGCGCTGAATGTCCGCCCGGTCTATAAGCGGATCGACACCTGTGCAGGCGAATTTCCCAGCGCGACCCCGTATATGTATTCCTGCTATGAAGGCGATGGCCTGAACGAGCCGGAATGCGAGGCAGACGTCACCGACCGCAAGAAAGTGATCATCCTGGGCGGCGGGCCAAACCGCATCGGCCAGGGGATCGAATTTGACTATTGCTGTGTCCATGCCTGCTATGCCCTGTCGGATGCAGGATATGAAACGATCATGGTCAATTGTAACCCTGAAACCGTTTCCACCGATTATGATACCTCCGACCGTCTGTATTTTGAGCCGTTGACCGGGGAAGACGTGATCGAACTGGTCCGCAAGGAACAGACCAAGGGGCAGGTTATGGGTGTCATCGTCCAATTTGGCGGCCAAACCCCCTTAAAACTGGCCGGGCCGCTGGAACAGGCGGGCATTCCCATCCTGGGCACATCGCCCGATGCGATTGATCTGGCGGAAGACCGGGAACGATTCCAGCGCCTGTTGCAGGATCTGGACCTGCGCCAGCCACCCAATGGGATCGCAACCTCTGCTGATCAGGCCATCGCCATCGCCACCCGCATCGGGTATCCGGTCGTGATTCGCCCGTCCTATGTGCTGGGCGGCCGCGCGATGGAAATCGTCCATGACGAGGCGGAATTGCGCCGTTACATCACATCCGCCGTGATTGTATCTGGCAAGAGCCCCGTGCTGATCGATTACTATCTGCGTGACGCGATTGAAGTGGACGTCGATGCCTTGTGCGACGGTGATGATGTGCATGTCGCCGGTGTCATGGAACATATTGAAGAGGCTGGCATTCATTCCGGCGACAGCGCTTGTTCGTTGCCGCCCTATTCCCTGCCCGATGCGGTGGTGGAAGACATGAAACAGCAGACCCATGCCCTGGCAAAGGCGCTGAAAGTGGTCGGTCTGATGAATGTGCAATATGCCGTTCAGGGCACAACCGTCTATATTCTGGAGGTAAACCCCCGCGCCAGCCGCACCGTGCCCTTCGTGGCAAAGGCGACCGGCGTGCCCATCGCCAAGATTGCAGCCCGATTGATGGCTGGGGAGAAGCTGAAGGATTTCGATCTGGTTTCTCATGCTCTGGGCAATCATATCGCCGTGAAAGAGGCGGTTTTCCCCTTCGCCCGTTTCCCTGGCGTAGATGTGATCCTGGGGCCGGAAATGAAATCAACCGGGGAAGTCATGGGGCTGGATGTCGATTTCGCCCATGCCTTTGCCAAGGCGCAATTTGCCTGTGGGGCAGACTTGCCTGTCACCGGAACAGTGTTCATTTCGGTCAAAGACAGTGATAAGCCGTCAATCCTGGCCCCGGCCCAGATGATGGTCGATTGTGGATTATCCATCGTCGCGACCGGCGGTACGGCGCGCTATTTGGAAGAAAACGGCCTGCCGGTCCGCCAGATCAACAAAGTACTGGAAGGTCAGCCGCATATTGTTGATGCCATAATCAACGGCGATGTGCAGGTAATCTTCAACACGACAGAGGGACGAAAAGCC
Organism: Rhodospirillaceae bacterium; assembly: GCA_002709955.1. Taxonomy (GTDB): domain Bacteria; phylum Pseudomonadota; class Alphaproteobacteria; order UBA8366; family Aestuariispiraceae; genus Pacificispira. The sequence goes on along the minus strand of PAQY01000016.1, from coordinate 171,582 downwards.
CTGGAAGACAGCTTTTCTCTGCGTCAGGCAGCCCTGAACATGAAGGTTCCCTATTATACGACGGTTGCGGGTGTGAAGGCTGCGGCACTGGCAATTCAGACGTTGAAGCAAGGAACCCTTGAAGTCGCGCCCCTTCAATCGTACTTTCAAGGTTCGGCTTGATCGGAATTGATCGAATTGAGCGGCGGGGCATTCTGAAACGGCGTCCCTGATGGATACAGCAATGTCGACGGGCATTTCACCAATGCCTGAAGATTTTGGTGTGAGATAAAGGCCTCCAAGGGTGCTGAAACTCCCTGGGCCAAAGAGATGATGGATTGATACGATGCAAAAGGTCCCAATGACGTTGCAAGGCTATGACGCGATGACGTCAGAACTGAAGTTCCTGAAAGGAACCGAACGTCCGGCTATTATCCAGGCGATTGCGGAAGCGCGCGAACACGGCGATCTGTCGGAAAACGCAGAATATCATGCCGCCCGCGAACGCCAGAGCTTCGTAGAAGGCCGTATCGCGGAATTGGAAGACCAATCCAGCCGTGCAGAAGTCATCGATCCTGCAAAACTGAGCGGGGACAGCGTGAAATTCGGCGCAACCGTGGTTATTGCTGACTGCGAGACAGATGAAGAATCCACCTATCAGATCGTCGGTGAATTCGAAGCGGACCTGACGAAACGCATGATTTCTGTAACCAGCCCCATGGCCCGTGCCATGATCGGAAAGGCCGTTGGCGATGTGTTTGAAGTCAACAGCCCCGGTGGCACCCGTGACTATGAAGTCGTCAGCGTCACGTTCAAATGACCCTGATTGAATAGGGCCCCATAAAGTGAAAGATGTTCATGAACGAATTCTTTGCCCCTGTCAGCGGCTGGCTGAATGACCTGTTCGGGTATAACCTGTCCATTCACGGCTATATCGCAATTGTCCTGGCATTGATCGGGGTCTTTGGCCTTTACATCGCGCTGATGATCCTGATCCGCAAATCGCACACATCGGGCCACGATGATGCTGTACAGGACTATCGGGATCCCAGGGCTTAAGACGCAGGCGATTGGTAAAATGACCGATTTCCAGATACATCCCGAAGCAAACCTGCAATAACTGTCATATGATCTGAATCGCCATAATCTGATTTGGATTAGAATGAAAAGCGACGGCCATGGATGATGTTCATGCATTTGACCGAAGTGACCTGGAGCGAACCACACGCCGGGTTCAGTCGTTTTATGACTATTGGCTGCACATCTGCGGCGATCAAAAAATTCCCCGACGCAGTGACTTTGACCCTATGGCAATTCCCGGTCACCTTCCTGGGATTCTTTTGGTTGATGTCCTTGGTGAGACTGAAGCCGGGTTTGGGATATTCCGATATCGTTTGGCCGGGGATCGAGAAATAGAGGCGCGAGGTTTCAATCCTGCAGGCAAGTTAGTTCAGGACGCGTATGTCGGAAGAACCGCCCAGCATGCATTGGATGGATACGAATTTGTCCGCACCAAAAAACGTCCATTCTTGAAACCAATATCATATAAAACCCTATACGATGTCAGAATTGAAGAATTCTGTCTGTTTGTGCCTCTTTCCAATAATGGAACCGACGTATCGCAAATCCTCGTCTTTTCAGATGAGAAGCCAAGCCTTTGATGATTCAAAGGGATGCGTAGTTTCAGATATCCAAACAGCAACTATCCTGATACCGTGGCCGTTTGTTGATAAGAGCTGTGCCATTCATGACATCCTTTTCCCAATTTGACCCGGATATTCTGGGAAACACCCCAAAACGAATGCAGGAGTTTTACGCTTATTGGTGCAAAATCCGGGGCGATAGGATAATGCCGCGCCGCATTGATTTTGACCCTATGGATATTCCCCATCACCTGCCTGGAATACTGTTAATCGATGTCGTTTCACGAACCGATACAGGCGAACGAAGTTTTCGTTACCGGGTTGTAGGGCAATGGGAGGTTCTGTCCCGCAATGCCAATCCAACGGGATTATGGGTTGAAGAGGGTGCCTACCCCAATGCCAAAGAGCGGGCCTTGGCAAATTACAAACTAGTTCAGGATAAAAAGGAACCTTTGTTTCGAAAGATTAAGAATGTGAACATAAAGGGCGTCCCTGTTGAGGAAATGGCGCTGTTTGTTCCCTTGTCGAAGGATGGAACCACGGTTTCACAAATCCTGGTCTATTCCGAACAACGCGCCCCCTAAGAAATCATAGACTTTATGGCGGGGCACTGCGCAGGTCAGCGGCTATTCCCATCCATCGCTGCGGCAAATGTCTTGGCGCGCCACACCAAGTCGCTCTTCAAAACAATAGATCCTTCATGGTCCCTACAGCCTGGCCAAAACTTGCACCGGCGGAAAGCGCACGACTTCGATATCTGTCACGTGACCGCGATATGTCTGAAAATTATCCAGGCCATTGGCAATGGTGCCATCAAGCGTCTGATTGACCGCTGCCAGAGTGATGTGCGGAACCCAACTGCCGATTTCATAATGCGGATGCATTACGCCCGCTGGAAGCGCAGCGGCAACCATCGCGTGGAGTTCCAAAAGGGGCTTTGTCACAACAGGGACCAGAAAAATATAACTAGGCTGCCCAGGGAAAATACCCAGATGCGACGTCACAACGGGAAATCTATCCACGCCAAGGGTAACTTTGCGCAAAAGTTTGATCAATTCGTCGGATGGCACGTCCTCACTCATTACCGCCAAAGTGATATGGGGCTGGTAATCAGGCTGTGGGACGAAATCCGGATAGCGTGCCTCTATAGCACGAGACAGCCTCTCGACGGGATCGGACAAGGCTTGATCCAGTTTTGCTGTTACGGCAATTGGCATGACATTCTTTCTGACACGTCAAATACGCCCTGAGGGCCTCTTCCCTATAAACCTTTATACTGTCGCTTGATCAAGACGGATGCGTTCAGGCACCCTTGACCGTGAGTGCTTGACCTGGACACTGAGGCTTTCTAGTAGTGGGCGAGTATAGGCGTCAGCCATTCACCCGCGTTGCAAGACACCCGCGCTATCATAATTCAGATCAAGGAATTCAAACCATGGTTCAATTGACGGGTAAGCGCGCTTTGGTAACGGGGGGCACCGGTGGGATCGGCATGGCCTGTGTTGAAGGCCTGGCACAGTCGGGTGCCCATGTGACAATCGCAGATTTGAAAGAAGAAGACTGCAACCGTGTTGCGCAGGCAATGACTGCCAAGGGCTACAGCGTTGATTGGCAGGCGTTTGATGTCAGGGATCGCGGTCAGGTCGACGCGGCATTCGATCATTTGGAGTCATGCGGCGGCGTCGATATTCTGGTGACTTCCGCGGCGATCGTGAAGGCCGCACCGATCCTGGATTTCGATGTCGATGATTGGAACAACATCCTTGCGGTCAACCTGACAGGAACCTTTCATTGTTGCCAACGCGCCGGTCGCCAGATGGTATCGCGCGGCTGGGGACGAATAATCACCCTAAGCTCCGTAAATGGACAAATCGCCAATACGGGACGCGGTGCCTATTCCTGCACCAAGGGCGCTGTCGATATGTTAACGAAACTGTTGGCCGCAGAACTTGGTAAGCATGGCGTGACCGCGAATGCTGTTGCCCCGCCGCCGGTTGATACCCCCATGATCCTTGACGTGCATGGACCACAGGATCGTCAACGTTGGTACGACCAAATGCCGATCAAACGATATGCACAACCAACAGAAGTTGCCTCTGCGGTTTGCTTCCTGGCATCGGACGATGCTGCCTTTATCAACGGACATATCCTTAACGTCGATGGTGGCTTCATGGCATCTGGCATTCTGCTGGACTGATTCCCCCTGATAGACCGAGATACCCCCATTTGAATTTATTGGATATTTTTCATCAATATCCGATCCTTTTTGGCATGCTTCTTTCGTTCAGAAATTCCCTATTGACCGAATCTTCCACTTAAGAAACTATATGCAAATGGATATAGTTTGACTCAAGCTGCTAAAAACTCGGCTCGGGGCGGGACCCCGAAAGCAGAGTACAACCATCTTTAGGGAGTGAACCATGAAGAAGACGATTGCACAGGCCGCCTCCGTTGCGGTCCTTTTGGCTGCAAGTTTTTCCGCCGGACCTGCTGTGGCAGAAGAAGTCACCTTGCGCGGAACCACCGCCTTTGCGCTGGGAACCACCTTTTCACGGCCTTACGAAGCCTTCGTTGAGTGGATCAATGAAAACGGCAAAGGCGTATTGCAAATTCAAACAGTCGGTGGCCCCGAAGCCATGCCCCCCTTTGAAGTGGGCAATGCGGTATCATCAGGCGTTGTCGACATCGCCAATGTGACCGCAGCATTTTATACCAATATCCTGCCGATGGGGGATGCGCTGAAGCTGGCTGAAAACACCATTCAGGACCAGCGCGCCAATGGCTGCTATGACAAGGTCGACGCCATGCACCAATCCCAGATGAATGTAAAATATCTGGGACGCACCGGCGATCATGTGAATTTCCACCTGTATCTGACCAAGCCAATTACGGGTGCAGACCTGTCCGGGCTGACCATTCGCACCACACCGGTTTATCAGGCGATGTTCCAGACCCTGGGCGCGAATCTGATCCGGACCCCTCCGGGTGATGTCTATACCGCCCTGGAACGCGGCACGATTGATGGCTATGGCTGGCCGATTCAAGGTGTCCTGGATCTGGGTTGGGATGAACAAACGAAATATCGCGTCGATCCGGGCTTCTATCAGGTGGATGTCGAAATTCTGGTCAACCTGGATAAATGGAAAGGCCTGAGTGACGAACAGCGCGCCCTGTTGGAAGAAGGCATTGCCTATACCGAAGCTTTGAACGCGAACAATGTCGCCATCAATGCTGAAGAAGCCAAAAAGCAGGAAGCCGCTGGCATCCAGGTGATCACCCTGGACGGGGACGAGCGCACAAAATGGCTGGAAACCGCCCAGACTGCGGGCTGGGATAAAGTCGCTGAGATCGATGCGGATGCCGCAGCGTCTCTGCGCAGCTGCATGCAGTAACGCGGGCTTACAATGCCTGTTCTTGAAAAAGCCTATAGTGGGTTAGTAACCGCGCTTGCCATGTTGGCAGGCGCGGTGCTGGCCGCAATCACCACAGCCCTGGTGATCAATGTCGTGCTGGTATCGGTTTTCACCACCAACATTTTTGGCATGGCAGATGGCATCGAAGTGGGATTGATGGCGGCAACCTTTTTGGCCGCGCCATGGGTGTTGAAAAAGAATGCCCATGTCGCAGTCGATATCGTCACAGCCAGTTTAACACCCCGCATTCAACGCCCGCTGCACGTCGTAACGATGGGGTTGGGGGCTGTTATGTCCGGTGTGTTGGCCTGGTCATCGTTTCAAGCGCTGTTGATCGCCTTTGGTCGCGGATCGATGATTCAGGGGATCCTTGTTTTCCCGGAATGGCTTGTGATGATTCCTGCCTCTGTGTCCGGTGTCTTGCTGGCCATAGAATTTATTCGCCAGGCCCTTCGCAGCCCCGCCCTAGACCGCCTTCAGACGGGACTTTAAGCATGGATTGGATGCTCATCTTAACACTGATGCTGGGCGGATTGGTTTTTCTGCTGGCGATTGGACTGCCGGTCGCTTTTGCCTTTATCACCGTCAATGTCATTGGTGCATACTTCATTCTGGGCGGCACCAACGGCCTGGTTCAGATGGCCCGCAATGCAACCAGCTCCGTTTCCAATTTTCAATTAGCGCCCATCCCATTGTTCATCCTGATGGGGGAGATACTGTTTCAGTCCCGGGTCGCCCACCGCGCGATCGACGCGATAGAGCGCATTGTTATGAGAGTACCTGGGCGGTTGGCCGTAGTGACGGTTTTCGGTGGAACAATCTTTTCCGCCCTGTCCGGGTCAACGATTGCCAATACGGCAATGCTGGGATCCACCCTGATGCCCAGCATGTTGAAGAAAGGGTATCATCCAACGCTTGCCATGGGGCCGATCATGGCCTCTGGCGCGATTGCGATGCTGATTCCCCCTTCTGCGCTGGCAGTTCTGCTGGGCAGCCTGGCAGGCATTTCGATTTCAAAGCTGCTGGTGGCGGGCATTCTGCCAGCCATCCTGCTATCGGTTCTGTTCGTTATCCTGATCGTTACGATTTCGATCCTGCGACCGGACCTTGCCCCGTCTGATGACCCACCCGCCATGACCCTGTGGGAGCGGTGGAAACCCTTCTGCATTTATGTTCTGCCCCTGTCTGGCATTTTCTTTGTGGTGATCGGCAGCCTGTTGATCGGCATTGCCTCCCCCACCGATGCGGCGGCGCTTGGATGTCTGGCGGCTGTATTGGCCAGCATGGCCTATCGGTCCCTAAGCCTGGCCAATCTGGGGGCCGCCTTGATGGAAACAGTAAAGCTGACCGTTATGATTATGTTCATCATCGCCGCCAGCCAGACCTTCAGTCAAATCCTGTCCTTCAGCGGGGCAACAAGCGGCCTGATCAATTTGATCAATGGCTGGGACTTGACGGCTTTGCAGGTGCTGATCGGCATGATTCTGCTGCTGTTGTTCCTGGGATGCTTTATCGATCAGGTCAGCATGCTGATGGTGACGATCCCTATTTTCATCCCGCTGGCCCGCGCGATGGGCATTGATGAACTGGTGCTGGGGGTTGTCTATCTGCTGACCATGGAAATCGCATTGCTGACGCCACCTTTTGGTCTGCTGTTGTTTGTCATGCGGGGCGTTGCGCCCAGTACGGTCCGGATGAAACAGATCTATGCGGCGGTCGCGCCATTTCTGGTCATCAAGCTGTTCGTGCTTACCCTGGTCGTTGCAATCCCCGCATTGGGGACATGGTTGCCTGAATTGATCAGTAAATAGACGTTTGTTGAAGGAGTTCACGCCATGGCAGAAAGATCATTCAAGAAAGAAGTCCAACAGCTGAAGATCGGTGCTGGCGAGGAATTTCGGGGGGAAGGCATTCTGGCAATCACCAAGGCGTTGCTGGAATCCGGTGTCGGCTATGTTGGTGGTTATCAGGGCGCGCCGATTTCGCACCTGATGGACGTTCTGGCCGACGCGCAGGAAATCCTGGGGGAACTGGGCGTCCGGTATGAAGCGAATGCGACTGAAGCCTCCGCTGCGGCAATGCTTGCGGCGTCTGTCCATTATCCCATTCGCGGCGCGGTTGCCTTCAAATCCACCGTTGGCACCAATGTCGCGTCTGACGCGCTGGCCAATCTGGCATCCGGTGGGGTGACAGGCGGTGCGCTGGTCATCGTTGGGGAAGACTATGGCGAAGGTTCCTCCATCATGCAGGAACGCAGCCACGCCTTTGCCATGAAATCCCAGATATGGCTGTTGGATCCGCGCCCAAATCTTCCCAGCCTGGTGAAGGCCGTGCAGGATGGCTTTGAATTGTCAGAGGCCAGCAACACCCCTGTCATGTTGGAAGTGCGCATTCGCGCCTGTCATGTGCATGGCGTCTTCACAGCAAAAGACAACAAGGCGCCACCACTGACCGTGCGCGATGCCTTGAAGAACCCGCAACGCAAGACGGATCGCATCGTATTGCCGCCCGCTGCCTTTACCCATGAACAGGAAAAGGTGAAAACCCGCTGGCCCGCCGCCGTAAACTTCATTCGCGACCATAAGCTAAATGAGATGTTTGGTCCCAAGACCGGCAAGACAGGGATCATCCTGCAGGGCGGGATGTATAACACCGTCATTCGCGCCTTACAGCGTCTGGGTCTGGCCAATGTGCATGGCGACAGTGCCATACCACTGTATGTGCTGAATGTTACCTACCCGCTGATCGATTCTGAATTCCTGGAATTCTGTGAAGGCAAGGAATCGGTTCTGCTGGTTGAAGAAGGTCAGCCGAATTATATCGAACAGGCCTTTGGCGCGATGCTGTATAAGGCACGCCACAAGGTCTCTCTGTCCGGCAAAGATTATCTGCCCCCTGCTGGCGAATATACCGGCGCAGTCATGGTGGATGGCATCACGAATTTCCTGCGCGATGCTGACCCCGCGATGCTGCCCGCGCGCCATCGTGCGCCGAACAAACCTGTGGAAGACAAGACCTTTGATGATCTGGTGAAAACGGTCCCGGCGCGCCCGCCTGGATTCTGTACCGGGTGCCCGGAACGCCCGATTTTTGCCGCGATGAAACTGGTCGAACAGGAAACTGGCCCGCACCAGATCGCCGCGGATATCGGGTGTCACTTGTTTTCCATCATGCCCCCGTTTGAAATTGGCGGCACAACAATGGGCTTTGGCCTGGGCCCAGCTTCGAACGGGGCCTTTGATGGCGGTGGCGATAAGCGCGCGATTTCGATCATCGGCGATGGCGGATTCTGGCACAATGGGCTGACGTCCAGCATTGGCAATGCGGTCTATAACAAATCTGACAACGTGATCATGATCGTTGATAACTATTATTCTGCCGCGACCGGTGGGCAGGACATTCTGTCGTCCCGCGCCGATAATCCTACCAAATCAACGCAACATCCCATTGCAGACGCGCTGAAAGGCGTTGGGGTGAAATGGGTGCGCCAGATCGACCGGACCTATGATGTCACGAAAGTCCGCGATACCCTGAAAGAGGCCCTGACAACGACGGAGACCGGACCCAAGGTTATCGTCGCATCGTCTGAATGCATGTTGAACAAACAGCGTCGCGAACGCCCCATCCAGGCGAAAGCCATAGGGGATGGCAAACGGGTTGTGAAGCCCCGTTTTGGGGTGGATGAGGATGTGTGCACCGGTGACCATGCCTGTATGCGCCTGTCGGGCTGTCCGTCCCTGGGCATGAAAAGCCTGGAGGATCCGTTGCGGGACGATCCCGTCGCCAGCATCGATGAATCCTGTGTGGGTTGCGGAAATTGCGGGGAAGTGGCCGATGCCGCCGTCCTGTGCCCATCCTTCTATCGCGCCGATATTGTTCATAATTCAGGGCGCTTTGAACGAGCCATGGCGCGGTTCAGCCAGCGGATCATTGGGGCATTGCAAAACCGGCGCGCCAAGAACCGACTGACCTTTGGAGAGGCCGCGTGATGAGCAGTTCTGAAAATACCTTTCAAGCCGTCGCCGGGCAGGATCAGACAAAGAATATCATCAAGCTGGCGATCCTGGCGGTTGGTGGTCAGGGCGGGGGCGTGCTGTCTGACTGGATTGTCGATGTGGCAGAGCGCAATGGTTATCATGCCCAGGCAACCTCTGTTCCCGGCGTGGCGCAACGCACCGGTGCGACGATTTATTATGTGGAAATGATGGCGGCATCGGACCGGGATCCTGTCTTTGCCCTGATGCCTGCACCCGGCGATGTCGATATCCTGATTGCCGCAGAAATCATGGAAGCTGGGCGCGCGATCAATCGGGGTCTGGTGACGGCAGACCGCACCACGCTGATTTCATCCAGCCACCGCATGTTTGCTGTTTCTGAGAAAATTGTGCCCGGCGATGGGCGCGCCGATAGTGCCGTCGTCCTGGCAGCGGGGCAGGAAGCCGCGAAGTCCTTTATCTGCTTTGCCATGGATAAGATCGCGACAGAGACGAAAAGCCATATTTCGTCCTGCTTGCTGGGTGCATTGGCGGGGTCCGGGGCCCTGCCCTTCCCAGCAGAGAGCTATCGCGAAACCATCCGCGCCTCTGGCCGTGGCGTTTCTGCCAGTCTGAAAGCCTTTGACCGTGCCCTGGATCAGGCCAAAACCCAGGAACCCGCCCAAAATACCGACCAGATCGCCCCGACAGACAGCATCACCGTGCCCACGGACCTTGCCGGTCCGAAGGTTCTTGTCGGTAAATACAATTCACTGGTAAAGCGTATTCAATCCCTGCCGCAACCGGCCCAGGAAATTGCCGCGCGGGGACTGAATAAGGTCATTGATTTTCAGGATCTGGCCTATGGCGGCGAATACCTGGACCAGTTGGAAAAAGCTGCAATCGCAGATCAACAGGCGGGGGGAGAGGCCCAGCACTTCCGCTATACAAAAGAACTGGCGAAATATCTGGCAAATGCAATGGCCTATGACGATGTTATCCGGGTTGCCGATTTAAAGACCCGTGGAACCCGGTTTCAGCGGGTCCGTCGGGAAATGGATGTCGATGCAGAAACAGTGATGCAAATCACTGAATTCATGCATCCCCGCGCGACGGAATTCTGTGGTCTGATGCCGCATCGCATCGGTCGCTTTGTCGAATCACGTCCCAAGCTGGTCAGGCTGTTGGACCGCATGGTCAATCGGGGACGGCGGGTGCGTACCGATGCGATTCTGCCGTTTCTGAGCCTGTATCTGGTATCAGGCCTGCGTCGTTGGCGGCGTGCGCTGCTGCGCCACCATATCGAACGCGCCCATTGGCTGGAATGGCAAGCCCGCGCCCAGAAGGCCCTGACCACAGATTACGCCCTGGCGGTGGAAATTGTTCTGTGCCGACGGCTGATCAAAGGATATAGCGATACCCACATCCGTGGCCTGTCCAAATTTGACCGTGTGCTCGCTGGGGGAGACCTTGTCGCAGGGCGGTCAGATGCCGCAGATTGGCTGCGTCGTTTGCGGGAAGCGGCCTTGTTGGATGAAAAGGGGGAGGCCCTGGACGGGGCCCTGGCAACAATCCATTCCTTTATCGATGACACGCCCAAGGCGGCCAGCGCGTAGAGTAAATTTAGTGGTCCGTCAGCCTTGCAAATGAAAGCCAAAGGCGATGTGATCGACACCATCGCATTCAGTCAGGATTGCTTACCCTATGGCCATTAAAACAGAGTCAGAAATATCCCTGCCGGGCACCATACCGCAAAAGCCAGATGTCGTGCTTGAGCGGATTCTACCCTATTTGATGAATTGCCTGACATTCCGCCTTAATCAATTGCTGAATCAGGATTTACGCAAGCTTGGCCTGACAATTTCCAACTGGCGCATCCTGGCGGTGCTGGATGTGAATGAAACCGCCTCAATCAATGAATTGGTTGAATATGCCATGATCGAGCAATCCACTGTCAGCCGTCTGATCACGCGGATGGAAGAAGATGGTCTGGTGCGGCGCGATCGCATCGACGAAGACGGCCGCGTGCGATCCATTTCCATGACGGAGGAAGGGCGGGAGAAATATGATATTGTGCAAAAAATCACCTTATCCCATTCGGAACGCGCCCTGATCGGCCTGTCAGGCTCGGAAAAAGCCATTCTGGAAAGCCTGATTGCCAAAATGCGCTATAATATTGAAACCTATCCCCTGCCCAAGAACAGTGCTTAGAGCCCTTTGGGGTCACCCTGGGCGATCAGGGTTTCTATTTCCGCTTCCGAAATGCCCCAACTGCGCAAGGCGACAGGATCACTGATGCTGGCCGCAGTCGGACTTACAGAAATCGCGCCTGGTGTCTTATCAAACCGGGGCGCGGGGGCGGCCTGAACAACACCATCGACATCGCAAAAAACCTGGCGGGCCACATTATGGGCCTGTGTGGGTGCTTCTTCCAGGGTCAGAACCGGTGTCACACAGCCGTCGCTTCCATCAAACAGGTCGATCCAATAGCTCCTGTTCTGACTGGCAAATCGGGCAGACAGGGTTGCGGTACAATACGCCTCATCATCAGCGGTGCCGGACCAAAATCTGGGATCTTTGGCAAGGTCCAGTCGCTCCAGCAGAACCTTGCGGAAGGCGGGTTCAATGGCACCCACCGCCAGGGGTTTCCCATCGGCGCAGATATAGGTCCGGTAATAATGCCGACCACCATCCAGCACATTGCCCCCCGCCTGGATATCATGCAGCCCCATCGCCGCCAGGGCCGATAACAACGTGAACAGATTGGCCGATCCATCAACAATACTGGCGTCCACGACCTGACCCTGACCGGTACTGCGGGCATGCAGAACCGCTGACAGGCAACCAATCACCGCAAACAGCGCCCCACCCGCCATATCCCCGATCAGGGGTGGAATGCCCTGTACCGGCGCCCCATTGCGTGCGAACAGGGACAGCGCGCCAGACACGCCGATATAATTCATATCATGCCCGGCCATTTGGGCCATTGGGCCCGACTGTCCCCAACCCGTCACACGGATATAGGCCAGCGCCGGATTCAACGCATGGCATGGTTCCGGGCCCAGCCCCAGACGCTCCATCGTTCCAGGGCGGTATCCCTCTATCGCCGCATCGGCTGTACCGATCAGGCGCATCACCAGGTCCTTCCCCGCCTGACTTTTCAAATCCACCCGGATCATGGGGCGCGACCGGTAAAAGATTGATGCGCGGTCCATGGCCGCAAAATCCAGCAATGGATCTGGGGCCGGATACCCCCCCGGTCGGTCGATACGGATAACCTCAGCCCCCAAATCTGCCATAATCATCGCGGCATAGGGGACCGGACCAATGCCTGTCAGTTCAACAATTTTAACGCCGCTTAATGGGCCTGCGCGATCAGGCATTCAAATCCATCCCATGCAAAAGGGTACAGTGCGACCGCATCACATCTCCTGATCGTGTCTGGTGTCTCTCCGCCCATTCTTCACGCGGATGAACCCTTATGCAACATGGCAGGTCCTCGGGCGACCGTGCTGCACCAGAACCAACACAAAATGGACAGAAATGTCTAAAATAGGCATATACTATGTCCAATTTAGGCGTAGCAGCAGCCCGCATCCTGCTGGACGCTCAGCCTCAAACTAGAATGATAATGCCACCCATCCCCTCTATCTTTCAGCCATGGAGACGTTCCTTGGACGCCAATCAGGATCCGCTGCTACAGCCCTTTCAATTAAAGCAGCTTGTTTTCCGCAATCGTATCATGAGCACCAGCCACGCAATCGGGTATGGCAAGGACGGTATGCCCGCCGATGCTTACCAGGCCTATCATGAAGAAAAGGCCCGGGGCGGTATCGGGCTGACCATGTTTGGCGGATCGTCCAACGTATCGCCAGATTCCGGATCGGTCTTTAATCAGTTGAATCTGGGCACGGATGCGGTCATTCCATTCCTGGAAGGCATGGCGAAACGGGTCCACCGGCACGGCGCAGCGGTCATGTGTCAACTAACGCATCTGGGCGGGCGCAGCCACTGGCGCGCGGACCGCTGGCTGCCAACAATCGCCCCATCCCGCTTTCGCGAACCGTCCCACCGGGGCTTCACCCGCGCGATGGACCATGCGGATATCCAGCGTGTGGTTCATGACTTTGGTCAGGCCGCCCGACGCTGTAAAGAAGGCGGGTTGGATGGTCTGGAACTGCATGTTCATAACCATCTGATCGGTCAATTCTGGTCGCCGGAAATCAACAAGCGGGAAGATGAATTCGGCGGATCGCTGGAAAACCGATGTCGCTTTGGCATTATGGCCCTGGAAGAAGTGCGCCGCCAGGTTGGCGATGATTATCCCGTCGGCCTGCGCATGGCTGTCGGTGAAGGTCGGGAAGAGGGGATGACCTCTGCTGATTATGCTGAAATCGCGCAATTATATGACCGCAGTGGATTGGTCGATTTCTTCAACCTGACCTTTGGGCGGATTGATACGCATTTGGGACTGGCAAATTATATGCCCGGCATGCATGTCGGACTGGCCCCGCAATTGCGCCATGTGGCCGCGATGAAGGGCATGCTGTCCAAGCCGATCTTCCATGCCGCGCGGATCAACGATATGGCAACCGCCCGCTATGCCATCACAGACGGGTTGCTGGATATGGTCGGCATGACCCGCGCCCATATTGCCGACCCCCAGATTGGCAAAAAACTGGCTGCGGGGCAGGAAGACCGCATTCGACCCTGTGTCGGGGCGACCTATTGCTCCTGGCATCGGCGGTGCATCCATAATCCCTCCATTGGCAATGAAACCATCATGCCAATCGACCTGACACCAACGGAAACGCCCCGTCGCGTGACCGTAATCGGCGCAGGCCCAGGCGGTCTGGAAGCGGCGCGCGTCGCCGCCGCGCGGGGTCATAAGGTGACGATATTCGAAGCAGGCGCGAAAGCGGGGGGACAATTACTGTTGGCAACACGCGCGCCACGCCGTCGCGACCTGATCGGCATCATCGACTGGCGCGTTTCCGAACTGGAAAAGCTGGGCGTTGAAATTCACTACAACACCTTCGCAGAAGCCGAAGACATCCGCGCGACCGACCCGGATGTGGTGATCGTTGCAACAGGCGGCATTCCGGATGCGATGGAAGATGCGGTCAAAGCAGACGTACCGCCTGAGACCGTTTGGGACCTGTTGGAAGACACACGCGAAGGATCAGGCGATATCCTGCTATACGATGCCCTGGGCACCATTACCGGGGCCAGCGTCGCGGAAATGCTGGCAGAGGCTGGACAACGCCTGACAGTTGTCACCCCAGACGAGCAATTCGGTAAGGAAATGAGCTATCTGGAGCGTCCCCATGTGATGAAAAGCCTGTATAAGGCAGGGGTGACCATCATTCCCGATCAGCGGCTGATCGCAACGGAAAAGCGCGGCAATCGCATTGCAGCGATTTTCCAGAATGAACTGACGGAGGAGGAAAGCACCATAGAATGTGACCGATTGATCCTGGATCATGGGACAATACCGATTGATTCTGTGTTCCAGGATTTGCGCAATGAATCCCGCAATTCGGGCGTCCATGATCCTGAAGATCTTGCGTCGATCCGTATGCCAGAACCAACAGAAAAATCAGGTTTTGATCTGTTCCGCATCGGGGACGCCGTATCATCGCGGGATATCTATGCCGCCATCCTGGAAGCAAACCGGATCAGCCGGGCCATCTGACGCCAACAGGCCAACCAATAAAGGTGCAAGAATGAAACTGACAAAAGCGCGTATCTGGCAATTCAACAGCGGTGGGTTAAGCCCGGTTCTTTTGGAACTGACAACAGATTCCGGCGTAACCGGATTGGGAGAGGCAGGCGTTGCCTATGGCCTGGGAAGCGCCACAGCGGCCCCAATGATCCAGGAAATGGTCCAGAAACACCTGTCCGGCGGGATTGACCCAATGCCGACAGAACGCATCTGGACAGAAATTTACGATACCAGCTTTTGGGCAAAAGGCGGTGGGCCGTTCTTTTTTGCAGGTCTCAGCGCTGTCGAACAGGCGCTTATCGACATTAAGTCACGGGCCCTGAATGTCCCAGTCTATGAGCTGCTGGGCGGGCGCGTTCGCGATACGCTGCGCTGTTATTCCAATGGCTGGTATTTTGGCGCGAAAAGTGATGATGACCTGCCCGGAATGGCCGAAGCCACGGTTCGGGATGGGTACAAGGCGATCAAATTCTATCCTTTCGTCACCATCCTGCCGACCGGTCGGCTGAAGCATCCGGTCCGGCGTGGGACAGATGCCCCCGATATTGTGCCACGCGCCCTTAAGAATCTGGCGGCGGTGCGATCCGCCGTTGGCGATGATGTCGAGATCATGGTCGATCTGGCATCTGCCCTGGCACCGGATGATACGATCCGCTTCTGCCGGGAGGCAGATCGCTACGGCCTGTCATTCGTCGAAGAACCCTGCGAGCCAGGGGACATTCAGACCTTACGAAAGATTGCCGATGCCATTCCCCAGCGCCTGGCGGTTGGGGAAAGACTGTACACCCGCTATGGATTCCGAAACCTGCTGGAAAGCCGGTGCGTCGATATATTGCAGCCCGATATCGGCAATACAGGCGGCATTCTGGAAGCGCGGAAAATTGCAGCGATGGGGGAGGCCTATAGCCTGAAGGTGCAACCCCATATCTGCGCAAGCCCGCTATCCACCGCAATTGGCATGCATTTCAGTGCCTCCATTCCCAACTTTTACTTCCAGGAACACTTCCCCTATTGGGACCGCATTGACGGATACCGCCAAGTCCTTAAAAATCCTGTGGAAGCCACCGTCACAAATGGCGCGATGCCCATCAGCGATGCGCCGGGTTATGGTGTGGAACTGGACCACGACGCCTTAAGCGACAGCCTGTTTCAGGAAATCAACCTTTAGGGAGACCGGCTTGTACAAGATCGCCTTTCTGCTGTTTCCAGAATTCCAGCTTTTGGGATTCACGAATGCGATTGAGGCGTTGCGTGTTGCCAATTCCCTGTTCACTGAACCGAAATTCGATGTTCGCATCGTTCACGATGACAAGGACATCGTGCCGTCTTCCGGGGGGATGCCGGTTGTGGCGACCCATGGTCATGTCTCAACACAACATGATGCTGACAACCTGATCGTGTGCTGCAGTTTTCATCATGACCAGTATTTGCGGGACACGACCCAACACTTGATCCGGCGCTTTGACCGCCATGGGATGCGGCTGGGGTCCATTGAAAGCGGCGTCTATCATCTGGCCCGCGCGGGCGTGCTGAATGGCCATTCCGTCACGGCCCATTTCAACAATTTCCCGCTATTTGCACAGCTGTTTCCCGATGTCAGTTTCATCCGCCAGGTCTTTACCTTCAGCCCGACCCGCATGACCGCCGCCGGGGGTACCGCCTGTCTGGACATGATGCTGGCCCTTATTCGGGAACAATTGGGACCGGATGTTGAGGCGCGCGTCGCCAATATGCTGATCCATCCGTATCGGCGTGAAAGTGCGACATTCCTGGACGATATGTTTACGTCAAGCCATAGCGGCCTGCCCTTGGCGGTTCGGAATTGCTGCAAAATCATGGAGCAGCATTTAGACCCCCCCTTGCTGGTGGAGGATATCGCGACGAAACTGAGACTGTCCCGGCGGCAACTGGATCGAGTTTTCCTGCAATCGATGCATTGTACGGCAGCAGAACATTATCGCCTGATCCGCCTGGCCCGTGCCCGCAAGCTGATCAAGGCAACCAAGATTGATTTGGCAACCATTTCGACGCGATGCGGCTTTGGGTCCTATTCCCACTTTCTGCGCCGCTATCGTGAAACCTTTGGCTCTACACCCAGCCACGATCGGATCACGGCTGATATCAAAGGGCTGAATTCAACCTTTTCACCGCTGCAGGACCTTCATCCCAATCAACAACAGATGGACCCGATCCGCCTGATCTGACGGCACACAATTTCTGTCAAGCATATCGCGCCATCAGCGCGCGCGCCGTGAACAGGTCCAGATGGGATGCCCCCGCATTCTTGAACAGGGTTACACCACCCGGATTCGCCAGACATCCGGATTCGGCGCTGGATGGGGTCAATTTGACGATATCAAACAGATCTCCCAACAAATCATCCTGTGATATCAATCCGCTTTCCAGCGCCGCTTTAAACTCACCATTTCCCGCCGCCCGCGCACGGTGATCGATATACAGATCCGACCGGGTCAACAGGGCATCATCGCCTTCCCGCATCGCCGCCGTGAAGGACCCGATCAAATTCACATGCGCCCCATCTCGAAGCGCCGATCCCGCAATAATCGGTGTATCCGACATGGTCGCAGCAACAACGATATCTGCCCATTCCAGGGATGAATCGCGATTCTGTACCGCAACGACTTTGCATTGCGGACTGTCCATGCGCTGGGCCAGGTGTTGCGCTTTTTCGGGGGTGCGATTCCAAATGCGCACTTCTTCCAGTCCTGGCCGAACCGCGCGCATGGCCTGAATGACATATGGGGCCAGGGCCCCTGCCCCGACCATCAGCATGAATTTCGCGTCAGGTGCCGCCAGATAATCCGCCCCCAGGGCGGATGTCGCCGCAGTTTTGCGAAAGATCATCGCCTCCCCATCCAGAATAGCGCGGGGCCGCCCTGTCTGTGGATCAAACACGGCATAGATGGAATTGACCGTTGGCACCCCATGCCGGGCAACATTGTCCGGGAAGGACGTAATCAGCTTACAGCCCAGATCCTGACCGGGTATCCAGGCAGGGGCAGCAATCAACAGATCAGACTGGCGATCAGGATGGGGGCTTTCCAATGCCAGACGACCGATCATTGGCACCACCTCCCGATGGGCCTGGCGCATTGAGTCGATCAGGTACGGCCAATCCAGCAGAGTGTGAATTGCGGCGGCATCGATAAAGTCTAGCTTCATGAGTCAACGGTCTTTGTCATAGGGCATGCCAGCAGGCCAAGGATCAGGTCAGGGGTCAGGATTGTGGATCTGCCGATAATCGCGGTTCAAAATTCTCCAGGCACTGGGCGCGATAGGCTTCACATTCCTGCTTCTGACGCGCGGGGCTCCAGTTCAATTCGGTGGCGGCGATGGCACAGATCCGCTCCACATCATCAAATCCCATATCCGGCTTCCATCCGGTTGGCAGCCGCCGCATGATCAGATCCGTCAATGTCACGACATGTTCGGTGCGCACCGCATGCAGAATCTCAGCCTCTGACACGCCGGACTCGGTTCGAATATCTGCGGGCATAAGCCGCGCGGCATAGCTTAACGCCTGGGGGGTGCCTGTGGGGTGCAACCGCTTTTTGACGCGCTTGGCGATCTCTCTGCCTGCATGGCGATGCACCATGATCGGTGTGCCCGTGACCGCCAGCATATCAGGCAGCCCGTCCTCTGCCAGGTCATGGATCGTCAATGCCTTGGACCCGGAATGATTGTCGGAATTTGTGCGCGGACGCACCCCGGACCAGCGATAAACCACATCCTTTTCCGTCAGGTTCAGGCTGGGAAACAGTCTGTTCGCCTCCCCCAGCAGATAGTCCACCTCATCGGCTTCAACGCGGACGGTATCGGGGTCTCCCTCAAACACGGTATCGGTCGGGCCAAAGTAATGATGATCCCCCCAAGGAAACATATAGAATGGATGTTTCAGGGAACTGATCGTCTCAAGACCATGACCTTTAAACGCATCTGGCAGGCGCACCAACAGGTTGACGCCCTTTAACCCGGTCAGGCGGCGTCGCGCCTGATTGCTGACCCGCCCGATCAATCGATCAATCCAGGGACCCGTGGCGTTGATCACCATCCGGCTATGTACCTGTGCTGTCCCGTTCTGCCCGGGCGCTGATTCCTCCAGGTCCAGGGTCCAACCGGTGTCCTTGTCATGCTGCAAATTTCTAACAGCACAATAGGTGCGCAGCGTCGCGCCCAGGCGTTCAGCATCCAGCGCGGTATCCGACAAAATGCGTTCCGGCCAGAAATAGGAATATTCCCGAAACACCGCCGTAGAGGTCAGGCGCGTGCGATCCATAAAACGAATAAGCGGAAATTCTTCTGCCGCCTTTTCTGCGGACACACGGCGATAGGCCAGCGGGGCGTCGCGACTGCCAAACAGGCCAAGTGCGCGATATCCCAGATCAACCTTCCATCCCGGAAACGCCCCCCCGCGAAACACGGGAAAAAAGAATGTGGCGTGGCGCAGTCTTTCCGGCATGGTCTTTACCAATTCGGTGCGGCACTTCATCGCCAGCCGCGCAGTCTTAACCCGCTGAAAAAGCTCACGCGGATGCAGGATATACTGCCACAGTGGGAAATCCGGGGAAAAATAGGCAAGCCCACAATACAGCAACCGGCTGGATCGGCTGGACGTGCCGCTGGCAATGTCACTTTTGTCCAGTAACAGCACCTTATAGCCAAGCGCCGCCAAATGCTGTGCCGAAGAACACCCGACCGCACCCGCCCCTATGACGATAACATCATAGCTTTGGCCATCCAGAACTTTCAGTGCGGGACGCATAGTCGTATCTCCCCCAACAGTGCATGCAAAATAGGCGAACCCCTGGCAACCGCCATCAAACGAGTCTGCTGGCCTGCGCCGTTAGCCCCGGAATGGACATTTTAATGGTCGATATTGGACACGCCCGGAATGAGCATGCCGGGCCGGTTCATCCGTGACGAGACCGGGCGGCAGCCAGGGGGAGGCTGATCAACAGCACAAAACTGGCCAACCACCAGGCCGACCAGATGGAGAAATTCGACAGGGAACTGGTCCAGAATGCCCCCATCAGGAAAATACCGGCATAAGCCGCTGGGCGAGACCTATTGGCGACTGAAATGCTGCTGGCGGCGATCTGGAACAGCATTTTCAACAGAATGACCAGCACGGCGATCAGCGCCAACAAACCAACCACGCCACTTTCAGACGCAATTTCCAGAATGAAATTATGCGGATGGGCCGGGATATATTCCTGATTCAATCCTGGTACGATCTCACTGGCACCGGGCACCCTATTGACCGTATTGGGGCCAACGCCAAATATGGGGTTGTTCAGAAAAACATCCCATGTGAAGCCCCAGATGACCTGTCGGTGCCAGTCTGGCAAGGGCAGGGCGGGGGGTTGATTTTCCACCACCGGCGGCGATGGCACATGGGTTAAGATATAGGCCCCAACCGCCATCGCCAGAAGGACGACCCCCGCAATCAGCGCCCGGCGCTGCCCTGCTTTCAGGCGCAGGCCAATGAGGACCAGCACCAACAACAAACTGCCCCCCAGGATCCCTGAAATGGCCGACTGGCTGGTTTCGATGCCATTGCCATAGATTACCAATGCGGTCAGCGGCACTGTGACCAGGCCAAGTCCCATCCAAACCGAGCCCAATCGCTGCCCGGCCCAAAGCACGATCGGCAACAGACAAATCGTGGCAGAGGCAAACATCTTATACGCTCTGGGGGCATCAAACGGGGTCGCAAGCCCTAGCTGTCGTCGGACAAGGTCAATCAAATCCGGTAAATATTGACTAAAGACAACGATCGATAGGGCAATAACGCTGGTGATAACAAGTGTCTTACAGGCAAGGGTCAGGGCCAAAGGCGATCGGGAAAAGAGCTGAAAACACAGGAACCCCGCCCCCAATGTCAAGGCAACACGCACAGGAATACCAAGCGCTTTTCCAGAATGGTCGGACAGAACCGCGCTCAACACAAGGCATCCGATAAACAGATATGCAGCCCAGGCCAGTGGCGCCGTCAAACCCGCCAAAACCCAAGAACGATCCCGACCCGACCTTGATGATTGGATCAGCCCGATCCCCGCACACAGAACGCCGAACCCAAAAAAGGGTGCCATGGCTGCCTTGCCGATGATCAATGCAGGCACAGCCGCCCCCAGACAAACCGCCGCAATAAAGAACAACCAGGTCCGGTTCGTGGCATCCAGGCCGTTATCACGGGATTCTGAAATCAAGGGTCACTTTCCAGCAAGGGTAAAAATCGCTTCCCAGAAGGGGGCTCCAAAAGGACGCGCGTGAAGCACGATATTGAAAGCGATGTCGTCCTTTGCGATACCCCAAACTGCCCCCGGTGATCAAGCCAAGATCCCCTGATGCCTGATCCGGTGCTACTTTAGGACTGATATCTCAAACCTTTAACCGCGAATATTGTATCCATTGTCCACATAGACAACATTGCCGGTCATTCCCGTTGCCTTATCAGACGCTAAAAACGCCGCCAAAGCACCAACCTGATCAATCGTGACCAGCGCATGGCGAGGCGCACGCGCTGCAGCGGCTTCCATCAACTCATCAAAGCGATCGATGCCCGACGCAGCGCGTGTCGGCACCGGCCCCGGGGACAGCGCATAAACCCGAATGCCCTGCGGGCCTAATTCAGTTGCCATATAGCGCACACTGGCTTCCAGGGCCGCCTTT
Organism: Rhodospirillaceae bacterium; assembly: GCA_002709955.1. Classification (GTDB taxonomy): domain Bacteria; phylum Pseudomonadota; class Alphaproteobacteria; order UBA8366; family Aestuariispiraceae; genus Pacificispira. The sequence goes on along the minus strand of PAQY01000016.1, from coordinate 150,155 downwards.
ACAGGCCCCATCAGGTTATAGCGATCGACGACTTTCTCGGCGCCATAATAACTCATCGTCATCAGCGCACCACCGTCTGCCATCAAAGGTTCGGCATAATGGGCCATGCGCAGGAAGGAATGACAGGACACATTCATCGCCATATCAAACCCATCCTGAGAGCAATCAATGACGCGGCCATGCAAATCCTCTCGCGGCGCAAAGGCGACAGAATGCAGCAGGAAATCCAGCTTTCCCCAAACCTGTGTAATCCTGGCAAACAGGGCCTCAATCTGTCCGGGTTCACGCACATCACAGGGCTCAAAAATCTCTGCTCCCAAGTGCTCCCTTAACGGTGCGACATAGGGTTTTGCCTTTTCATTCACATAGGTCAGCGCCAGATCAGCCCCTTCCGCCCGGAATGCCTGGGCACAGCCATAGGCGATGGATTGATCATTCGCGATCCCGACCACCAAACCCTTTTTTCCCTGCAAGATACCTGTCATCACGCTGACTCCCTTGTAATCACAACGAGCCAGACTAGACGCATTCATATTGTGCGGTGCAACATTAATTTGGGGCAGTCATAGAAAGATCATGGGCGAACACCCCTTTCAAACTTCCGAATGGATACATTTTAATCTTGCCTAACACGAAAAAACGCATTGAAAATACAATCAAAGATTTTAATTCTACTGTAGGAATTTTTCCATGCTGAAAGCCGCCATTATATCCTTTGCCATCTTCGCGCTCGTCGCCTGCCAATCAGATGATAGGGATGCCAGCGGCACCCCTATAAAATTAGCCCCCGTGCGAGAAAAAACTTTAGCAGAGGCAATCGTTTGGCTGCCCGCCCCGATTATTCGCAATTCAACGCAATACACACAGACAATGAGAGACAATCAGCACCCGCAAGAGCGGCTGTTAATGTCAAGAAGCGGCAGTTTCTTTGGTCAGTATCTTGGTGGGTACTACGTCTTCTTCTCAGAGCAATCAGCCTTAACCATTTACGACGAGGACGAATTCCTGCGATGGGCAATATCCAAAAATCTTAGCGGCACCGAATTAGTGGACCGCCATAAATTCGGTTACATGGGGGCCCCAAATGGGGGATGGTATGCATTATACAAGCTAGGTGCTTTACCCTGCATTGTCGCGCGGGTAGGTGCAAATATGGGTCCAAGAGCCGCTGACCGGATGCCTTTTGACAGTATTATTGATGCCAAATTCTGTGGAACCCAGGACGAGGTCGATGAAGTTCTGGCGTTTTTGAAACGACCGCGCAGGGTGACGGATCGCGATGCCTTTAAGGCGCATGTTGAGGCGAACTCTTGATCTAAAGCAGTCTTCAGCCCTTTAAATACTGAACCACTTCCACTCCGGTCGCGCGGCCATGGGCCATGCAGGTTGTCAGCAGATAGCCTCCGGTTGGGGCTTCCCAATCCAGCATTTCGCCTGTGGCAAAAACGCCGGGCAGCGCTGTGATCTGGCTTTGCCCGGTCAGGGCATCAAATGAAAGCCCGCCCGCTGTGCTGATCGCCTCTGCCAGGGGACGCGGGCATTGGATCGGCACGGGCAAGGCCTTGATCCAGCTGGCCAGCATGGCGGGATGCTTGAACATATCGGCAGGCACGCATTCCCGCAGAAGATTGGCTTTCACACCGGTCAGACCTGTTGCCTTTCGCAGATGATTGGCAAAGGAGCCACTGCCGGTGCTGCGCCCTAAATCAGCGGCCAAGCGTTGCACGCTGCGATCCGGGGTCAAATCCAGGGTCAGGACCGCGCCACCCGTTGCTGCGATTTCGTCACGCAAAGGGGCGGAGACGGCGTAAATCCCGCTGCCTTCCAAGCCGGTTTCGGTCACGACAAATTCGCCCGGCCGCGTGATATCCCCCGCAGAAAGGATGACGGGTTTGACGGCCTCTCCCGCAAATCGGTTTTTGAAATGGTCGCTCCACCGGACATCAAAGCCGGAATTCGATGGCCGAAACGGGGTGACATCGACACCCTTTTCCATCAGCCAGGGCCGCCAGGAACCATCACTGCCCAATTGCGGCCAACTGGCCCCCCCCAGCGCCAGGACCACAGCCTCAGCAGATTTGACGATTTGCCCAGCCGGGGTCTGAAAGCACAATTCCCCCGATGCGGACCACCCCACCCAGCGATGTCGTGTATGGGTTTTCAAGCCCGCAGCCCGCAAGCGCGACAGCCAGGCGCGCAGCAATGGCGCGGCCTTCATTTCCTTTGGAAATACACGACCGGAAGAGCCCACGAAGGTTTCCACCCCCAATCCCTGCGCCCAATCCCGCATGGCCTGATTATCAAAGGCAGCCAAAGCCGGGGCCAGAACAGCCGCCTTATCGCCAAGTCGCCCCACGAACTGAGGCATCGATTCGCTATGCGTCAGGTTCAGGCCGCTTTTTCCCGCCATCAGGAATTTTCGACCCAGGGACGGCATTGCGTCATACAGATCCACGCCAATACCATTGTTCAACAGTATTTCCGCGGCCATTAACCCGGCTGGACCGCCGCCAATGACAACGGCGGACTTGTTCATACTGCCAGGACCTCTGTTTCCGATATGGGCCCAGGGCGCAGCACTTTGGCCTCTGTCCCGCTGGCGTCAATGATTGTGCTGGGCATGGCATAGCGCGTCTTTTCCTCCAAGACGCTAAACAGCAGGTCTGGACCAATTTCCGCTGCCAAGGCCAGTGCAGCCTCTCCCGTCACAGCCTCTGGTCCGCCGCTTAGATTCGCACTGGTCGCCGTAAAAGGGCGTTCAAACGCAGCCGCCAAGGCCAGACAGAAGGGATGATCCGGCACCCGAAAGCCCAACAAGTCGGATGTTGGTGCCAGCGCATGATAGCGATCCCCCTTGCGCCGCGCCAATATAGTCACTGGGCCCGGCAGAAGGCTTTCAGCCAACCGCCAAACCAACGGGGATTCTTCAACTTCCAGAAGGGCGTGATCTGCAGAGGCGAAACAGACCGACAGGGATTTCGCCTGTGACCGTCGCTTTGCGGCAAATAAAGCATCGATTGCTGCGGGGTTCAGGGCATCAACGCCCAGGGCAAAGGTCGTGTCTGTTGGATATAACAGGATCTTTCCTGCAGACAGGGCATCAACACTGCTTTCAACCGCATCCGTAAGGGACAATTCATTCAGCCAGACGGTGCCCATGGTTAATAGCGCTCCCGATACTCGCCCAGAACAGCGCTGGGCGTTGCATCCCAATAGCCTGTCTCTGCCCGGTCCGACCGCAGCAGCAGCCCTGCCGCATAGGCGACCATCGCGGCGTTATCCCCGCAATAGGTTCGCGGGGCGGGCACAAAACTGACCCCGATATCGGTGCACATTTCCGCCAGGGCATCACGCAATTCAGAATTCGCCGCAACGCCACCCGCAGCGGTCAACCGCTTGCGCCCGGTTTCAATCAGGGCCTGGCGGGATTTCGCCACCAGAACATCAACAATAGCGCCCTGAAAGCTGGCGGCAAGGTCTGCCTGTTGGGCTTTTACCTCTTCCGGTTTCATTTTCTGGACCATAAAGCGCACGGCCGTTTTCAAGCCGCTGAAGCTGAAATTCAGGCCTTTTTCATGAATCATTGGCCTGGGAAAGGCGAAGGCATCGCGCCTGCCGGTCTTGCTGAGGGCATCGATCAGGGGGCCGCCCGGAAATCCCAGTCCCAATTCAATGGCAACCTTGTCAAACGCTTCCCCCGCGCAATCATCCACCGTGCGCCCGATGATGCGGTACTTCCCGAAGGCTTCGATATCGACCAACAGGTTATGGCCCCCCGCAACCGCCAGGCACAGGCTGGGCTCTATCAGGGCATCGCTGCCGATTTCCGGCGACATCAAATGTGCCTCAACATGATGGACGGAGATCAGGGGTTTTCCCAATCCGGCCGCCACGCCATTGGCAAAGGCGACACCGACAGAAACGGAGCGGATCAGCCCATGTTTGTTATTCACCGCGACAAAATCGATATCGTCCGGCGCGATCCCCGCTTCCTCCAGGACTTCCAGATACAGGCGATCAATGAAGGCCAATTGCTGACGCGCCGCCAATTCCGGCACGATACCACCATATTTCTGATGCATCAGGCTTTCGGTCACGACCTTATGCGTAACAATTTCCGGCCCGCGCGCTATTGCAATGGCGCAATCATCACAGGCGGTCTCTACGCCCAGGATGATCGGTTGCGAATTGGTTGATATATGGCTCATGGAAATAGTCCCTCACCGCCTTATTGTTTCGGGGGATAGGATGGCATGAAGGGTGTTTTCAATCCGTCCGCGCCAACCGCGCCATCCGCCGTCGTCGCGATATCAAAGGCCCGCAGCATCAGGTCTGCCTGGAATGGTTCTTCCAGCAGGGGCGCGTCCCGCCCCACATCAAAAAGCACATGGGTTTTGCGATCAAACTTGCCTTCAGTTACCTGCTGCAAGGTCCAACTGCCAATCTCAATCGGTTCGACTGCGGCAATACGCGCACCATTCTGATAGGTGGCGTGCCAGGGTTCCCGCTCTGCCGCCCAGATCACCACCCGGCCCGATGACCCAGGCCCCCGCGCGGCCCAAACCAGATCATGGGTTGGAATCATCGTCACCGGACACTGGGTCGCCAGGGCCAGCCCCTTTGCCGTCGCAATCGTGATACGCGCCCCGGTCCAGGATCCCGGCCCCACCAGCACCCCCAGCGCGTCAACACCCCCCATGACGTGCAGCGCGCGGGCGGTATGCCTTGCCATAAAGCTGGATGTCGTGCGGGCAGCGTTTTCCGCCTCCAGAAAGACGACCTGCTGGTCCTGGATGGCCGCGACATAGACACGGGACGATATGGCAGAGATTAGAATTTTTCGCATAAGATATCAGACACTTTTACAGGTCAAAGGCGAACGGCTGGGCCGCACTGAGGGTGATGATGCGGTCGCCTTCATCGGCACCAAAGGCGATATCAATTGTCAGGGCCTCTTGCGGCATGACATCGGAAATCCGCTCTGGCCATTCGATGGCCTTTATCGTGTCGGCTTCATTCAGATATCCCAGCAACCATTCAACGTCTTCTGCGCCGGGGACAGCAATGCGATATAAATCGATATGCACCAGCCGGCAGGGATCGCCATGTTCATGCACCAGGTCATAGGTCGGGCTGATCACATGGTCCTGTTCTGCTACCCCCAGCCCTTCGGCCAGTCCTTTGACGAAATGGGTCTTGCCCGCGCCCATCTCCCCCTGCAGACAGATCACCGTTCCTGCCGGAACACCCTGACCAAGCGTCCGCCCCAACGCCATCGTTTCTGCGACGCCGTGGCAGTGTTTGACGATGCGATGCATGGGACAAGCCTTCTGATCTGATTGCACATTAGGGTAAATGCGCCGTTGCTGTAGCGTTTCAAGGTGAAAATTGTCAAGCACGCCAAAGAAAACGCCCCCTGCAGAGGGTCTGCAAGGGGCGCTTTGCACCATAGTGAACTGCGGTTTAACCCAGTTCTTTTTCCAGGGCAGGCACGGCGTCGAACAGATCCGCAACCAGACCATAATCAGCGACCTGGAAGATCGGGGCTTCGTCATCCTTGTTGATCGCAACGATCACTTTGGAATCCTTCATACCCGCCAGGTGCTGAATGGCACCGGAAATACCCACGGCAATATACAGGTCCGGTGCCACGACCTTACCGGTCTGACCGACCTGATAATCGTTTGGCACAAAGCCCGCATCAACAGCGGCACGGGACGCACCAACAGCGGCCCCCAGCTTGTCTGCGACCTTTTCCAGCATGCCGAAGTTTTCACCATTCTGCATGCCGCGCCCGCCAGAGATAACAATCTTGGCAGAGGTCAATTCAGGACGGTCGCTGCTGACCACGGACTGACCTACGAAACTGGACAGATCCTGTGCACCGGTGCCAGACACGGTTTCGATGCTGGCGGCCCCGCCTTCTGCTTCAACTGGTTCGAACGAGGTCATACGGACGGTTACGATATCGGTCGCTTCCGCAGATTTGACCGTTGCGATGGCATTCCCGGCATAGATGGGACGCTCAAAGGTCTTGTCGCCCAGAACTGCCGAAACTTCAGACAATTGCTGAATGTCCATCAGGGCCGCAACGCGGGGCATCACATTTTTACCGAAGGTATTGGCCGGGGCGAAAACCGCGCTGTACCCATCGGCCAGTTTCACAATCGCCGGGGCAACCGCTTCGGCCATCTGGTTTTCATATTCGGCGCTGTCGACCAACAGAACCTTGGAAACGCCTGCAATCTTCGCAGCGGCATCGGCAGCGGCCTGACAGCCCGACCCGATCACGGCGACATGAATGTCCCCGCCCGCAGCCTTAGCAGCAGCAATGGTGTTTAAGGTATGCGGCTTGATTTCCGCACCATCATGTTCGGCGATGACCAAATTGCTCATCTTCATTCTCCTTAAGGTGCGGGTTAGCTGATGACTTTTGCTTCGTTGCGCAGCTTCGAGACCAGTTCGGCCACGTCTGCAACCTTCACACCGGCTTGACGCGGTGGCGGCTCAACGACTTTCAGCGTGGTCAGACGCGGGGTCGGATCAACACCGAAATCTGCCGGGGTCTTCATGTCGATCGGCTTCTTCTTCGCCTTCATGATATTGGGCAGCGAGGCATAGCGCGGCTCGTTCAAACGCAGATCAACCGAGCATACAGCCGGAAGTTTGACCTTGATGGTTTCCAGACCGCCATCGACTTCGCGCGTCGCAGTTGCTTCGCCATCGCCGATTTCCAGCTTGGACACAAAGGTCGCCTGGGACCAGCCCAACAGGGCTGAGAGCATCTGTGCGGTCTGATTGGCGTCATCATCAATCGCCTGCTTGCCGCATAACACGATGCCCGGGCCTTCCGCATCCACAATGGCCTTCAACAGCTTGGCAACGGCCAGCGGCTGTATTTCGCCATCATGCTGAACCAGGATGCCGCGATCTGCGCCCATGGCCAGTGCCGTGCGGATCGTTTCTTGGCTCTGTTGCGGGCCGATGGAGACAGCGATGATTTCATCAGCCTGACCGGCTTCTTTCATACGCACAGCCTGTTCGACAGCAATTTCATCGAACGGGTTCATCGACATTTTCACATTCGCCGTTTCAACACCCGTCTGATCCGCTTTGACACGAATTTTGACGTTATAATCAACGACGCGTTTGACCGGCACCAAGACCTTCATATCCGCGTGCTCCTTTTTTGAAAATTACAGAGGGCTTCCCCCACAAAACTTAGCGGGAATGTGTAGGTGTCTCCATCCGGGCGGTCAAGCTTGGATGGGGCTAAAATCACCTGCTTTGCGACATCCAGGTGGGATTTTAAGCAAAAAGGATGCTTCCAGTGACATGCCTGGCGAAACCATTATGCTGTTCTTACCGACCCCAGGGCCCGCGCTTTTCCGTCACGGGAATACGGGATTTTCGCGTTGGCTGAACCTGGGGAGCGGAAGCGCGCTGGGACGAGGATTCAACGCCCATTTCCCGCGCCAATTCCTGCAGGGCGGCGATGCGGTTTTCCGTCGCGGGGTGGGTCGTAAACAGCCCATCCATGCGACGTGCATGCAAGGGATTGATGATAAACATATGCGCCGTGGCCGGGTTGCGTTCCGCCGCCTCATTATCAATGCGCGCCGCGCCGGTGTGTAATTTACCAAGCGCGGAGGCCAGCCAAAGCGGGTTGCCACAGATTTCGCCCCCCATGCGGTCCGCAGAATATTCGCGCGTCCGGGAGATTGCCATCTGGACCATGGCCGCTGCAATTGGCCCGACCAGCATCACGATCAGCGCGCCCAATCCACCAAGCGGGCTGTTGCGATTGCCGCCAAACAGGCTGCCAAACATCGCCATACTGCCCAGGGCGGAAACCGCACCGGCAATGGTTGCCGTCACCGTCATGGTCAGCGTGTCGCGATTCTTCACATGGGCCAGTTCATGGGCCATGACGCCTGCCAGTTCTTCGGGGGACAGCAGGCGAATCAGGCCACTGGTGGCCGCAACGGCCGCATTATCCGGGTTGCGCCCGGTCGCAAATGCATTGGGTTGTTCCGTATCGATGATATAGACCTTGGGCATGGGCAGATCCGCACGCTGTGCCAGTTCCGCCACCGTATTGTAAAGTTGGGGCGCAGAATGCTGATCGACCTGTTTCGCATTATGCATGCGCAGCACGATCTTATCAGCGTTCCAGAAGGCGATCATGTTGCTGATCCCGGCAAAGGCCAGCGCGAACAGCATCACGCCCTGCCCGCCGATCAGATAGCCGCACACACCCAGCAGGGCCGTCATCGCGGCCATCAACAGCGCCGTGCGCATCGTGTTCATTGGTGTCTTTTCCTATCCTACAAAGTGTGGAACCCCTCTAAAGATGGGATGTTGTGGCGTCAGATCAAGATAGGTCGCGGGGCCGCAATACCCTTGCCCTGCGCCGTTTTTCGCCTATATCTGGGGGTATGAGCAAACTATCCGGCCTATTCAAAACCTCAAAACCATCGGCGGCAAAGAAACCCGCCCCGATGGACCTGCCCGAAGGCGTCACACAGGACGACCTGAAAGGCGTCGACGAACGTCGCCTGGCAGAATTAAAGGCGGAGGCCGCAGGCGAACGCTGGCGCAAAGAGGCCGAAGCCAAGGGCGATGTCGAAAAAGAAGTCGGCGGCCCAAAAGGCCTGGAACCCACCCGCTATGGCGATTGGGAAAAAGCTGGCCGTTGCTTTGATTTCTAACCAGAACTTATTTCAGATAATCCGGTACTGTCACCCCAGGTAACAATCTGGGATCATCTACTGGCGCATCCCAGATTTCTTGACGCGGTAAAACCCCTGCCCAGACCCGTTCTGTTGCATAATCTTCCTCAGGATCGTCCGGTGGGCCGGTTCGGACCTTGGCGGCGGCATCATCGATTGGCATTTCAACGACAGTTGTCGCCTTCAACTCCTGATTTGTGCTGGCGCGCAAGTCAGCCCAGCGGCCCGGAAACAATCCCTCCATCATGACCCGCAAGGCCTCTTCCTTCGCATCCCTGTCCGTCATCGCCTTGGCGGTGCCGTACAGCATGGCGGTGCGGAAGTTGGCGGTGTGTTCGAAAGAGGTCCGGGCCAGCACGAACCCATCGAAATGAGTGACGGTCACACAGGCCGGAAGCCCTTTCTTCGTTGGCTTCAACATCCGGCTGGCGGATGAACCATGCCAATACAGAATATCACCCACCCGCCAATGCAGCGTTGGCGTCACATAGGGCTGGCCCGAAATGCTGTAGCCGACATGACACAGCGGCGTTGCATCCACGATGGCATAGACGGTTTCCTTGTCATATCGCGCCTTTTCATGGGATCGGCGAATTCTGGACCGATCCGTTGGAATGAAAGCGTCCGAACTGTCCGTCATTTGGAGTCTTCCTCACTCAACAGTCATTTCATACAGATTCATCTGTGATTTCGCACCGATCTGATCATACAGCGCCCGGGCACGGTAATTGTGATCCTGGGTCAGCCACCGCATCACTGTCCAGCCCCGATCCCGACAGATTTGTTTCAGATGCTCAAACATGATCAATCCGACACCCCCGCCCCGTGCGTCGGGAGCGATGAAAAGGTCATCCAGGAACCCCATCATCATGCCGTGCAGAGGCCTTGGCATTTCGCGATAATGGGCCAGCCCGATCAGGCGACCCTGCCGTTCTATCACCAGTCCCTCAACCACATGGTTGGGGTCCAGAATCCACTCAAACACGATGCGGCGCTTTTCCACACTGCTGGCGACTTTGTAAAATTCCGCATAGCCCAGATATAGCGGGTCCCAGCCCTTATAGTCGTCAGCGGTGATCGGGCGGATGATCAGGTCGGTCATTGGGTAAATCCTTATAAGACATCAGAACAATCACCTATATGATCGATAAATGGCTTGCCTGTAAGGGCCGAAATAGAAGATTGTTTGGGTCCACTTAACAATTCGGGCATCCGGCAATGGCACGGCGTGTTTCAGATGGCACCGTCCTTCCCCTATCCCTGGACCGTCACGCGGCGGAGCCTATGCACCGTCAGCTATATGACCAGATGCGGGCGCTGATCCTGGATGGGCGCCTGAAGGCCGGATCGCGCCTGCCATCCAGCCGGACCTTATCGCGGGAACTGGCAATTTCCCGCAACACGGTGACCGGGGCTTTTGATCAGCTTTTTGCCGAAGGGTATCTGGTGGGAAAGGTCGGGGCCGGGTCTTTCGTTTCCGACGAGTTGCCCGAAGATGCGCTGTCCCTGCGCAAGGTTGTTCAGAATCCAGGGGCCCGAAAGCCCCGCCGACAGGGCCTGTCCCAGCGGGGGGCCAGACTGGCGGCGCTTCGCGGGGGGCGCAGCAATCGCGGCACGCCTGCTTTTGCCATCGGCCTTCCGGATCTGGACAGCTTCCCGTTCGATGTCTGGTCCCGGCTGATGACCAAGGCCTGGCGACGGCCACCGCGTGCGCTGCTGGCCCAGGCGGAACCAGCGGGCTATCTTCCCCTGCGCCAAGCCATCGTGGATTATCTGGCAACGGCTAGAGGGGTGCGGTGTGAGGCGGAACAAGTGATCATCGTCGCTGGCGTTCAACAGGCAATCGGCCTGGCCTGTCATGTCCTGTTGGATGAAGGCGATGTCGCCCTGATGGAAGAACCTGGCTATCCAGGTGTGCGCGGGGCCTTACTGGGCGCGGGGATTCGGCCCGCAACGGCACCGGTCGACCTGGAAGGCATCGATATCGATGCGGGCGAAGCAAAGGTTCCAGGTGCCCGCCTTGTCTGTGTTGCGCCGTCCCACCAATATCCACTGGGCGTCACCATGACCCTGGCCCGGCGCTTGAAGCTGTTGGACTGGGCGCAACGCACCGATGGCTGGGTGCTGGAAGACGACTATGACAGCGAATATCGCTATTCAGGTCGGCCGCTTTCTGCATTGCAGGGGCTGGATCGCGATGGACGGGTTGTTTATGCGGGGTCCTTCTCTAAGGTCATGTTTCCATCCTTGCGCATCGGCTATCTGGTGGTGCCCGCAGATTTGGCAGACCCGTTCCGACTGGCCCGCGCTGCGCTGGACGATCATCCCTCCACCATCGCGCAGCCCGCCCTGGCCGCCTTTATCGAGGAAGGGCATTTTGCCGCCCATTTGCGGCGCATGCGGCGGCTGTATGCGGAACGCCGGGCCGCCCTGGATGCGATGCTGAAAGACCGCTTGGGGGACAGGATTATCATTGCCCCGTCAGAGGCGGGAATGCACCTGCTGGCGCGGTTTACACCTGATATTGCGCCGGGCAAGAGCGACCGCGAAATTCAGAGCCGCGCGGCTGAACTGGGGGTGGCTGTATCGGCGTTAAGCGCCTACTATGCCGACGAAACCACAGACCGGGGTTTACTGTTGGGATTTTCCGCAGTGCCAATCGATGCGATGCCGGAAGCTGTTAACCGATTGATGCGTGCATTGGACCTATGAACGATACCACAACACACCCGCAAGACCCGTTCGACCCGAATCAAAAGGGCGGCGACATTGTCATTTTTGACCTGGAATTCACCGCGTGGGAAGGCAGCCTGGAACGGGGCTGGTCCGAACCCTGGGAAGCCCGGGAAATCATACAGATCGGCGCTGTGCGGGTGAAGGACGATGCCAAACTGACAGAGGTCGGGCGTCTGGTCATGTTGGTGACACCCGTCAAAAACCCCCAGCTATCCGACTATATCATCACCCTGACGGGTATTGATCAGGATGCCATTGATACCGAAGGCTTCGATTTTGAAGAAGCTTTGGATGTTTTCATGGATTTCTGTGAGGGGGCCCGCGCCATCCTGTCCTATTCGGGCGACCCCGATGTTCTGGTGGAAAATTGCAAATTGCACGGCGTCAAACCGCCGAAATGGACACGCTTTGCCGAGATTTCAGGGGTTCTGGGGCGGCGGGTAGGCCCTGAATTCGCGACCAGCCATTCCAATCAATTACCCAAGCTCGTGGGCCTGGAACCGGACGGCAAGGCCCATGATGCCATGGATGATTCACTGGCAATCCTGTCAACGCTGCGGGTCTTAAGAAGCCGCGGCGTTCTGTAATTCATGCCTAGTGTGGTACGCGGTTATTTGGGATCGACCTGTCGGACGGCGTCGAGAGCTCTTGACGATGAACCACATCGCCTGCACGCTCTCTCCTAGCCGACAGTCCGATAAAGGGATCCTGGGGATTCCAAATAACCGCGCACCACACTAATGAGAAAAGCCCGCGCCAAGGCGCGGGCTTTTCCATCATTCATCATGAAACGCGATTTCAGTGTTTCACATTCCGCCAGACATTGCGTTTCACCGCAATCATCAGCCCGGTGAAGACCGCCAGGAACAACAGCACTTTGATGCCGGTTTCTTTGCGGGTTTCGAAAGCCGGCTCTGACGCCCAAGTCAGGAACACGGCAACATCATGGGCCATTTGTTCCTTTGTGGCGGGGGTGCCGTCTTCATATTCAATTGAGTCTTCATACAGCGGCTGGGGCATCTTGAAATAGCACCCTGCGAACCATTTGTTGAAATAGGTTCCTGGGGGGGCTTGATGCTCCTCGATACGGGTTTTGTAAGCCGCATCCGTCTCACCCGCATTTTGCGGCATGCACACCATCTTATCTTCCAAGGTTGGCTCTTCTATATAGCCGGTCCCAACCAGATGGGAGACATAGTCCGTGCCACTGGCATAGCCTTTGATTTGCAGCATCGCCAGGAAGTTCTGCCCAATGCCGCCATAACCATTGGCGCGGCTTTTCACGATCAGCGACAGATCTGGCGGCACGACGCCCCCATTGCTGGCTGCCGCAATTTTATCGTTGCTGAACGGGCTGATGAAGGCGTCTGACGCCTCTGCAGGACGATCAAACATGTCGCCATCATCATTGGGTCCATCGGTGACCTGGAACGTTGCCGCAAAAGATTTGATCTGGTCTTCGGAATATCCCAAATCCACCAAATCACGATAGTGAACCAAATCCATACCGTGACAGGCGGCACAGACCTGCTTGTAGACCTGCAGGCCCCGCTGCAATTCCGCCCGATCAAAAGAGCCGAAGAAGCCGGTGAAGCTGTAATCCGTTGTTGGCGGATGTGCGCCCGTAGCGGCCGATGCCTGGCTGCTGACACCCAGTGTCAACAGCGCTGCGGCAGCAATTGATAATCCGAATTTACGCATCAGGACTTCTCCATCTTCGCGGCAGAGGCACCTGCAAACTGGGCACCGCTTCCGGCTTTCAGTACAGGTTCAGAGATGCTGGCAGGCAGCGGCTTGGGGCGTTCAATCCATCCGATCAACGGGGTGAGGATCAGGAAGTGGAAGAAGTAATACATGGTCGCGCCCTGAGCGATCGTCACATAGGGCTCTTCCGCCGGCTTGCCACCGACCCAGCCCAGAATGATGAAATTGATCAGGAACAGGATCACTGCCCATTTATAGATCGGGCGATAGCGACAGCTGCGCACCTTGGACGTATCCAGCCAGGGCAACACGGCAACGATAATCAACGACCCGAACATGGCCAGAACACCAGCCAGCTTGGCTTCAGACCACCAGCCAAAGAAGATCTCGTAGATCCACCAGCCGTCCACAAAGGACCGCAGGATGGCGTAATACGGCAAGAAGTACCATTCAGGCACGATATGCGGCGGGGTCACCAGCGGGTTCGCCTCGATATAGTTATCGGGGTGACCCATATAGTTTGGCGCGAAGAACACAAAGAAGGCGAAGATAAACAGGAATACGGCCAGCCCAAGTGAATCCTTGGCCGTGAAATACGGATGGAACGGCACCGTATCCTGTGGACCGCGAACTTCAATCCCATCCGGGTTGTTCGATTTGACGACATGCAGTGCAACTACATGCAAGGCGACCACGGCAATGATGATGAAGGGCAGCAGATAATGCAGCGCAAAGAAGCGGTTCAGTGTGGGATTGTCGACTGAAAAGCCACCCCACAACCACTGCACAATCGATTCCCCAATCAACGGGAAGGCGGAAAACAGGTTGGTGATGACCGTTGCACCCCAGAAGCTCATCTGGCCCCAAGGAAGCACATAGCCCATGAAAGCGGTCGCCATCATCAGAACCAGGATGACAACACCCAAAATCCAAAGCAATTCGCGCGGATTCTTGTAAGACCCGTAATACATGCCGCGGAAAATGTGGATATACACGACGATAAAGAACATCGACGCGCCATTCATGTGGATATAGCGCAGCAGCCAGCCTGAATTCACATCGCGCATAATGCGTTCAACGGAATTGAAGGCCAGGTCAACATTGGGCGTGTATTGCATGGCCAGCATGATCCCGGTCAGGATCATCACCATCAACACGACCATTGCCAGCGCACCGAAATTCCAGAAATAGTTCAGGTTCTTCGGCATCGGGAACACGCCATATTCGGCATGCACATAAGAGAACACGGGAAGGCGGGAATCGACCCACCGGATCACCGGGTTCTTAAAATTAGGGGCGGGATGATTGCTCATTTCAGAAGCCTCCGTTACCCGATTCTTACAGTGGAATCGGTCAGGAATGTATATGTCGGGACCAGCAGATTGGTCGGTGACGGACCTTTGCGGATGCGACCCGAAGAATCATAGTGCGATCCATGGCACGGGCAGAACCAGCCATCGTACTCGCCGCGTGGTTCGCCATCTGCCGTCCCCATTGGGATACAGCCCAGATGGGTGCACACGCCAACAATGATCAGCCAATCCGCATTTTGAACACGATCCGCGTCTGTTTCTGGATCAATCAGCGTGCTGATATCAACAGCTTTGGCTTCTTCAATTTCTTTTTCGGTTCGATGGCGGATGAACACAGGCTTACCGCGCCATACAACCTTAATGGCGGAGCCCACATCAATCTGGCTCAGATCAACCTCAATAGAGGCCAATGCCAAGACATCTTTTGATGGGTTCATGCTGTTGATGATCGGCCAGGCAAAGGATGCCGCGCCGACTGCGCCAACACCGATGGCCAGATAATTCAAAAAGTCCCGCCGTCCCGAATCTTCTTCGTGATCCGAATTCGGCTGCGTCGCTTCCGCCATTTCGATTCCCCTCGAAACCCTTAAGAGCCTGTGAGCGCCAACATCCTTAACGCCCAGTGTCAACAATAGAACCTTCGCCAGGAATATCGAGCCTGTTTGCGACAACCTGCCGCAACACAAACCATAGCGGATTTCACGAATTTTGAAATCCACCTTGATTTTGCTGGCTCAAACCCCCAGCCATGGCTTCGTATACTGTATTGTTTCCCGGATTGAAAGTGTCGCATGGTCACAATTGACAGGCTTGCGCGAATGCAGTCCCTATTGACCCCTCTGTCACTATCCAGGTGCCCCGAAACATGCCCTTGCGCGTTGCCTTGTTCCAGCCTGATATTCCCCAGAATGCCGGGGCGATTTTGCGGCTATGTGCCTGTTTTGGTGTACCGCTTGAGGTGATAGAACCCTGTGGCTTTGTCTGGACAGACGCCAAACTGCGCCGCGCGGGCATGGACTATATCGCCAGCGCCCATCTGACGCGCCACGCCAATTGGGATGCCTTTCGGGCGGCCAGACCGGAACGCCTTGTGCTGGCAACGACCAAGGGGTCCGTATCCGCCTATCAGTTCGCATATCATACCAATGACATCTTACTGTTTGGATCAGAAGGGGCCGGGGTTCCCCCAGATGTCCACAGTGCCGCTGGTGCGCGCGTGCGCATTCCAATGGTGCCTGACGCACGATCACTGAATGTTGCGATGTCTGCCGGTATGATATTGGCCGAAGCCTTGCGCGTAACCGATGGACTTCCCCAATAGGGCGGGTCATTGTATGTAACGTAACATTGACACAAAACAGCCTGAACAATCAGGACAGAAAGGGAGAGTTGCGCATGACTGAGGCGTTGGAAAGCCGGAAAACCAAGGCTACGGACTGGTTCCGCAGTCTTCGGGATCAAATCTGTGCCACGTTCGAACAGATTGAAACGGAACTGCCATCCGGCTTGCCCCATGCCGACCTGCCAGCCACAACATTTGAGCGCAAGGCGTGGCAGCGCCCCGATGAATCGGACTCTCAGGGGGGCGGCGGCGTCATGTCTGTGATGCGAAATGGTCGCGTCTTTGAAAAGGTCGGGGTCAATATTTCTGAAGTCCACGGTACCTTTTCCGAACAATTCCGCACCGAAATCCCAGGCGCAAAGGAAAGTGACGGGAAATTCTGGGCTGGCGGCATTTCCCTTGTGGCGCATATGCGCTCCCCCAAAGTGCCTGCGATCCATATGAATACGCGCATGATCGTCACGTCTAAAAACTGGTTCGGCGGCGGCACGGATTTGAACCCGATGGTCGAAATTCCACAGGATACAGCGGATTTTCATGCCGCGTTGAAGGCCACATGCGATGCCCATTCCTGTGCGAATTACCCGCGATACAAGGAATGGTGTGACGAATATTTCTATATCAAGCACCGCAATCAGGCGCGCGGCGTCGGGGGGATCTTCTTTGATTACCTGGATTCCGGCGACTGGGATGGCGATTTTGCCTTTGTGCAGGATGTCGGGAAATGCTTCCTGGATATTTATCCGGCCCTGGTGCGACGGCATCTGGGTGAACCCTGGACCGATGCGGACCGCGCCTGGCAATTGGAAAAGCGCGGCCTGTATGCCGAATTCAATCTGGTCTATGACCGCGGAACCCGATTCGGCCTGATGACAGGGGGCAATCCTGATGCGGTTCTGATGTCCCTGCCCCCGCTGGCAACCTGGCCATAATCATCCTGGATTTTGGATCAAGAAACTACATCTGTGGAACTGCGGCGGGTAGCTGCGCGGCCAGATAATCCAATATCCGGCGCTGCTGAAAATACCGGAAGCAGTCTTTAAAGACGGTCACGTGGGGAGCCTTGTTGTCGCAATCCATGCCATAGAGGGATCGACCCGATAGCGTGACATAGGTAACCCCTGGCACAGCACGCAACCACTCCATCACCTGGGGCGGCTCGAACCGATCCTGTTCAAATCCATAGACCAGCGCATTCAACCGGGGGGCCTGGGCGATAAAGGCTGCCTGGCGGTCCCGCTCCTGCTGCCAGACATCTTTGCGGCGACCGGTATGCCCAGCAAAAGCCGGGGCGAATGCGACCAGACCGGCGAATGGTGTCTGACCCCGTCGCTGCACCAGCAGACCGGCCCAGCCCCCTGCTGATTGCCCCATGACGAAGGTGCGTTCCGGCGGGAATCCAGTCCGGGCAATATAGGCCAGCAGGGCTTGAAGCTCATCCGCGCGGCGGATCACCTTGGGGATACCATCACTTTCGGGCTGATTAAACCCGCCAATCTTCGTTGGGGTGCAGAAAGCATATAGCAGAATTTCATACCCCCCGATGCGTTGCCCCACCAAATCTGTCGCCGTCTTTGGAATATTGAGTCCAGGCCTGCTGGTATTGCAGGGATCCGGCTTGGATTCTGCCGTCGAGCCATTGACATAAATAATCAGTGCATAACGATCCGGATCCCGAAAGGCGAAAGGATGCCCTGGCGTGACGCCGTCTGGTTGATGCACCATAAAACGACTGCCCGCGCCCAGCGGCGGCACAGTCGGATACAAGATCAAGGCAATGGCGATCATCAGGGCGGCAAATGCGCTGGCCCCTATCGCGATGAACCGGATCGATGGCTTTTTGAGTTTGGATAAGATCAAGCGCCTGCTTACCCCCCGTAATACCGGACAATCTGATGGACGCGCGCGCCATAGCCGCCCCCAAAGAATATAGCATGGGCCAATAATGGCTCCAATTGATACAGCATTTGGCGTTCTTCAAAAAACAGGGGGTTGATGGGTCGATGCGCATGATATCGTTCAAAAAAGGCAGACCCCACACCGCTGAACAGTGGCAGGAAGGCCAATTCAATCTCTGCATCGGCATAATAGGTGGCGGGATCGATCAGGGCCGCCAGGCGCTGTTGTCGGAACAGGATATTTCCGATCCACAGATCCCCATGGATCAGGCTGGGTGTCTGGTCCGTTGGGATCCAGCGATCCAGATTGGCGCACAGCTTTTCAAGTCCGGCGAAGCAGCCATCGGGCAACCGTCCCGCCTGCTGTGCCAAATGCCCGAAGAACATCAACCGTTGATCGCGCAGGAATGCGACCCAATCCGTACTCCAGGCATTGGGGCGCTGAACCGGGCCAATCGGTGTTGGCCTGTCGAAGCCAAAGCGCGGCGCGGTATGGGCATGCAATGCGGTAAGAACATCGGCCAGCGCAGCCTGTCCCGTATTCGACAAGGCGTCCTGATCACAGTCAATGAAGGTCAGAATCAATAAATCTGGCGTGACATGGACCACTTCTGGAACCGGGACCGCACCGGTTTGACGCAACCGGTCCAGCATAAAGGCCTCATCCTTCAGCGTCGCCTTTGGCAGAGTACCAAAGATAGGATGGGGCGATTGCGGACGCGGCACCATATGCTTGACGACCAAATTCCGCCCATCATCGGTTTCAATGCGGGTGGCCTGGGCGATGTTTCCGCCCCTTAAGGGCAGGCTGCGCCGGACCCTGGTGCCCAGCGCGGTTTCAATCCTGTGTCGTAACTCAGGGGTCACGCAGTCTCCTGCAGATGGTTTATCCAGCCACGGCATCCCATCTCGATCAGATCCAGCGCATATTCATAATCGGTGATGTCACCATAGTAAGGATCGGGCACATCCACCCGACCGGCCTGGGGTGCCATTTCCAGGAACATCTTGATTTTGTTGCGCGCATCAGCCGGACAGGCCTTTGTTAATATGGCATGATGCCCTTCATCCATCGGCAGGATCAGATCGAATTCCTGATAATCTTTGGCTTCCAGGGGTCTGGCCCTGACGCCGGTGAAATCATAGCCCCGCGCCTGCCCGGCAACAACGGCAAGTCGGCTGGGGGACTCACCCGTATGCCAGTCGGCTGTACCGGCGCTGTCCACTGATATCCAATCGCTCAAGCCCGCATCCCCAGCCATATGGCGCAATACGACCTCCGCACTGGGGGAACGACAGATATTTCCGGTACACACCATCAGGACACGGCAGGGCTTTGTTTTTGTCATCGAATCGCCTCTCGTAAGACATACGAACCTTGGATATCATGATCTCACGATGACAGAAAGCAACAGCGCCTTTCCAATTGTGATTTTGACCGGGGCCGGCATATCGAAAGAATCCGGCCTGTCGACCTTTCGCGATGCGGACGGCATATGGGCGACGGTGCGCATTGAAGATGTCGCCACGCCCGAAGCCTTTAAGGCCGATCCGGAGCGTGTTCATGAATTCTACAACACCCGGCGACGCGCGCTGTTGGATCCCGCCATCAAACCGAATGCGGCCCATGAGGCCCTGGCGCGGCTGGAGCGGGAATGGCCCGCAGAGGTCTTGGTGGTCACCCAGAATATCGACGACCTGCATGAACGCGCCGGCAGCCGCAATCTGATCCATATGCATGGTGAATTACTGAAGGCCCGCTGCAGCACCTGCAATTCCGTTTCCTTTTGGGATATGAATTTGACGGTCCAGACCAGTTGCGCGTCCTGTGGTCGCAAGGGCGGGATGCGGCCCCATGTCGTCTGGTTTGGCGAAATGCCTTTCATGATGGAAACGATCACTGAGGCGCTGGGGCGATGCGGCCTGTTCCTGTCTATCGGGACGTCTGGCAATGTTTATCCGGCGGCTGGATTTGTGCGAACCGTCCGCCAGGCCGGGACGGCGCAAACGGTCGAAATCAGCCTGGAACCGTCAGAAGGGGCCAGCCTGTTTGATGATGGTGTCTATGGCCCCGCCACCGAAATGGTGCCCCAGGTCGTGGATCAGATATTGCGCTATACAGCATGAGCCTGAATGCCCTGCTGAAAGAGGTTCGCGCCTGTACCTTATGTGCCGACCAACTGCCCCTTGGGCCGCGACCGGTTGTGCGTATGACACAATCTGCGCGTCTTTTGATTATCGGACAGGCACCGGGCACAAAAGTTCATGAAACAGGCATTCCCTGGAATGATCCATCGGGGCAGCGTCTTCGCGACTGGATGCAGATCGACCCAGACCTATTTTATGATGACCGAAAGATTGCCATCATGCCGATGGGATTTTGCTATCCGGGGCGCAATCCAAAGGGGGGCGATATGCCGCCGCGCCCGGAATGTGCACCGACCTGGCATGACCGGCTGCGCGCGCATCTGCCGCATCTGAGCCTGACCCTGTTGGTTGGCAGTTACGCCCAACGGCGGTATCTGGGACAGAAACAAACAATGACACAGGCCGTATGGGATTTTCAGCACCACCTGAAGGCGGGAATTCTGCCCCTGCCCCATCCATCCTGGCGCACCGTCGCGTGGCAGCGCAAGAACCCCTGGTTTGATACGGACGTGCTGCCCCAATTACGCGAACGGGTTCAGCGTATCCTTGAAATCTGACGTTGCTCCCAAGTTTTGGTGATTATAACCGCACTATCCGGAAGGATGGGCCTCTATCTCATTGACAGAAAGTCGCCCGGGCGGCACTTTCCCGCCTTTGCTTCGCTAGGCAGGACCCGGCGAAGCCACCCTTAGCAGAAAGTGAGAACGAGGAGATGTCTGACCCGACCCAATCCGCAGTGATGAACACCTATGCCCGGTCGCCGATTGCGATGGAGCGTGGGGAGGGCGTCTATCTGTGGGATACGACGGGGCGACGATACCTCGATTTCTATGCCGGGATCGCCGTCAACAGCCTGGGCCATGCCCATCCGCATCTGGTGAAGGCCTTGCAGGATCAGGCGGCAAAGCTGTGGCATACATCGAACCTGTACACAATTCCGGAAGGGGAGCGTCTGGCCAAGCGGCTGACGGAATCCTCCTTCGCCGATCGCGTCTTTTTCACCAATTCCGGGGTTGAAGCGCTGGAAGGGCTGATCAAGCTGGCCCGCCGCTATCACTCTGTTTCCGGCCATCCGGAACGGTATCGCGTAATCACCGTGGATGGTGCGTTCCATGGGCGCTCTTTGGCGACGATTGCTGCGGCCAACAACAAGAAATACATGGATGGTTTCGGCCCCAAGGTCGAAGGCTTCGACAATGTTCCATTTGGCAATATGAACATGCTGCGCGATGCCATTACGCCCGAAACCGGTGCGATCCTGCTGGAGCCGGTTCAGGGCGAAGGCGGCATTCGCCCGGCAACGCTGGATTATCTGAAGCAATTGCGCCAAACGGCGGACGAATACGGCCTGCTGTTGATCCTGGACGAGGTTCAGTCCGGCAATGGTCGAACCGGCAAGATGTGGGCCCATGAATGGGCTGATATCAAACCAGACGCCATCGCAACGGCTAAAGGTATTGGCGGCGGCTTTCCCATGGGGGCCATTCTGTCAACGGAAGCGGCGGCCCAGGGTCTGACGCCTGGAACCCATGGCACGACATTTGGCGGCAATCCGCTGGCAATGGCGGTGGGCAATGCGGTGATGGATGTCATCCAGGCCCCCGGATTCCTGGAGGGTGTTGAAAAGACGGGCCAATATTTCTGGTCCCGCCTGGAAGACCTGGTTGCCCGTCACCCCACAGTCTTTGCAGCCGCACGCGGTGCAGGCCTGATGCAAGGCCTGGTCTGTCAGCCCGATGTCAGCAACCTGAAAGTCATCGATGCCTTGCGGGAGGCTGGACTGCTGACCGTTGGGGCTGGGGAAAATGTCATTCGACTGCTGCCCCCGCTGATCGTGACTGAAGCACAGATCGATGAGGCCATTGCCCTGATCGATACGGTGGCCGGAGCCTGGAGTAATGATGATGCAGCCTAAACATTTTCTGGATCTGGACCACTTTGACGAAGCAACCTTGCGGGTCATGCTGGATGGCGGAAACGCCGTGCGCAATCCAGCCCCGTCCGCTGCCAAACCTTTGGCGGGGAAGGTCCTGGCCTGTATCTTTGAAAAGCCCTCGACCCGCACGCGGATCAGCTTTGACGTCGGTATGAAGCAATTGGGCGGCGATGTTGTCGTCATGACCCCAGCGGAAACGCAATTGGGCCGGGGGGAGACGATTGCCGATACCGCCCGCGTCCTGTCCCGCTATGTCGATGCCATCATGATCCGTACAACCGCCGAAGAAAAGCTGCTGGAACTGGCGGAATACGCGACGGTTCCAGTTATTAATGGCCTGACAGACCGCACCCATCCCTGTCAGTTGATGGCCGATGTCATGACCTATGAACAGCATCGCGGTCCGATCACGGGCAAGACTGTCGCCTGGGCGGGTGACGGCAATAATATGGCCACCAGTTGGATTCATGCCGCCGCCCGGTTCCGGTTCAAACTGCGCGTCGCCTGCCCGGAGGAGCTTCAACCGCCCCGCGATGTGGTAGATTGGGCCATCGAACAAGGATGCGAGCTGGAAATCCTGCATAATGCCGATCATGCCGTCGCCGGTGCCGATTGTGTTGTGACGGATGTCTGGGTCTCCATGGGCGATACCGACGCACCTGTGCGCCACAATCAGCTTAAACCCTTTCAGGTGGACGAGGCCCTGATGGCCAAGGCCGCCCCCGATGCGATCTTCATGCATTGTCTGCCCGCCCACCGTGGCGAAGAGGCGACAGAAGGCGTCATTGACGGCCCGCAATCGGTGATCTGGGATGAAGCTGAAAATCGCCTGCATGCCCAAAAGGGCATCTTGCTGTGGTGCCTGAACAAGATCTGAGCACCAAACTCTTAAGCATAAGAAAGAAGGTAAGCCATCATGGCCGATCCTATACATATGACTGATCCAAACAGCCTGGATACCGGTGGCCCGACCGACGATTGTATCCAGCCCTATATGATTGATAAAACCGGGCTGCATGGGCGCATGGTCAAGCTGGGCCCATCGGTCGATGCGATCCTGTCGCGCCACGGCTATCCCGATGCCGTGCAGTATATGCTGGCGGAAATGCTGGCCTTATGTGCCGGTCTGGCCGCCGCCTTGAAGTTTGATGGCGTTTTTACCTTACAAACCAAGGGTGATGGACCGGTACCGATGATGGTCGCGGATGTGACCAGCGACGGAAAAATGCGGGGCTATGCCCAGATCAAGGGCGAGGTACCGCCCCTGCACGAAGCCATTGCCGCCCCGATCCCAAAATTGTTAGGGGCTGGCTATATGGCCTTTACCGTGGATCAGGGCGCTGACATGGAACGCTATCAAGGGATTGTTGCGCTGGAAGGGGCGACGGTTGCAGAATGCGTACAGCGCTATTTTGAACAATCAGACCAGTTCGCCTCTGCGGTGAATCTGTCTTCAGGACGACGCCCGGATGGTAGGATGGGGGCTGCCGCCCTGCTGGTTCAGCGCCTGCCGGAAGAAGGCGGCGATAAAAGCATCGGTTATGCCGATCAAGATGCGTGGCAACGCGCCATGGTCCTGTTGAAATCCGCCAAGCCGGAAGAAATGCTGGACCCGGACCTGATTCCCAATGAATTGCTGTTCCGCCTGTTCCATGAAGACGGTGTGCGGGTCTTCCCGGCACGATCCATCACCGAAGAATGCCGTTGTTCGCGCGAAAAGATCGAACATGTGCTGAAATCCCTGGAACCGGCATCGATGGAAGACTTAAAAACAGACGATGGGACATTCGAAGTAACATGCGAATTCTGTTCCCGCACAGAAGTCTTCACGGATGCCGATCTGGGCCATATATCTGCCTAACTGTCGCCGCATTGATTAGGGATGATTGCGGCATTCACCAGAATCATGAGACCAAGACGGAACGCGGCAAATAAAGGAAATGGCAATGATACGGCGTGGCTTTTTAATTTTGATGGCAGGACTGTTGGCGGCATGCACAACGCCGGTCTCAGTTCCGCGCTATGCAGACATCACCTTTGCCCATCTTCCAAAGATCAAACTGGATGTCGCCAAGATCACGGTGGTTGAGGCCTATCAGAACCAAACCACGCCCCCGAATGTCGACGGCGAATTCCCCGTGCCCCCCATGCAGATGGCGGCACAATGGGCCAAGGACCGCCTGGAGCCGGTCGGCAGCAGTGGTGAATTGATTTTCACCATCAAGGATGCCAGCGTTGTTGAAGTGCCCCTGAAAACATCAACCGGCCTGACCGGCCTGGTGACAGTGGATCAGGCCCAGCGATACGACGCGCATCTGGTGGTGGAGATGAGCGCCCAGAACCCGGATGCGGGGACCACAGCGGCATCTGCCACAACGGTGGAGCGCAAACGCACCGTTGCCGAAGACATCACCCTGAACGAGCGTGAAGGCGTCTGGTACAAAATGACGGAAGAAATAGCGGTTGACCTGAACAAACAGCTGGAAGGCGGGCTGAACCAGTTCTTTGGTGCCTTCCTGCGCTAGGGCATACCTGTTAGAGACTTCAAGGGGCCGTAGAGGTCCGTGCGCCGGTCCCGGAATACGCCCCAGGATGCCCGCATGGAGCGGATCGCATCCAAATCAAACGTAGCAGTAATCAGTCCTTGGGTTTCAGAGTCCGCTTCTGCAACCATCTCCCCCGTTGGGTCTGCGATAAAGGACCCGCCATAGAATGTCATATCCGCCGCGTCATGCTGTTCCACCCCAATGCGGTTGCTGGCCAGCAGGGGCATGATATTGGCGGCAGCATGGCCCTGCATGGTGCGTTGCCAGTGGCGTTTGGAATTATAACCCGGATCGGACGGCTCGCTGCCAATCGCTGTCGGGTATAACAGCACCTCCGCCCCTTGCAGCGCCATGATCCGGGCGCATTCCGGGAACCACTGATCCCAGCAGATACCAACCCCGATGCGCCCCACGGCAGTATCCCAGACCTTGAACCCGGTATCGCCGGGGCTGAAATAGTATTTTTCCTGATAGCCTGGATTGTTTGGGATATGGCTTTTGCGATACAGGCCCAGAATTTTTCCATCCGCATCGGCAATCGCGATGGAGTTAAAAAACGCATTATTCGCGCGTTCAAAGAAACTGATGGGCAGCACCACACCTAATTCCTGTGCCAGGGCAGAGAACCGCGCGATCAGAGGGTTCCCCTCCATCGGCTGGGCCAATTCCAGATATTTGGCTTTCTGATCCGGACAGAAATACGGGGTTTCAAATAGTTCCTGTAACAGGACCAACCCGGCCCCTTTCGCGGCGGCCTGACGCACCAATGCTTCCGCCTGGTTCAGGTTATCCTCAATGTCCCAACTGCAGGCGAATTGAGTCGCAGCAACGGTCAGCATGCGTGGCTGGCTCATCGATCTTCATATCCCATCAACACATTCACAGCATTGATGCCGATTTCGTCGACGGCATACCCGCCTTCCATGACAAACAGGGTTGGACGGTTCAGCCCGGCGATCATCCGGCCATAGGATTTGTAGTCATCGCTTTCCAGTTTGAAGAAAGAGATCGGATCGTCCTTGAACGTATCCACGCCCAGCGAAATCACCACCGCATCGGGACCATAATCATGGATGCGTTTGATGGATGTCGCCAGGGCATCGCCCCAGACGTCAAACGCGGTACCGGGGGGCAGGGGGTAATTTTCCGTAAACCCTTCCCCCGCTGCGGCTCCTTTCTCGTCGGCATAGCCCAGGAAATACGGGAAGGCGTCTTCGGGCCTGCCATGCAGGGACTGAAAGAACACATCATCGCGACCATAGAATATATCCTGGGTGCCATTACCATGATGGAAATCCACATCCAGAATGGCAACGCGCGACGCCCCCTGATCCAGGAAAGCCTGTGCGGCAACGGCGGCATTATTGATGAAGCAATAGCCGCCGAACATATCGGCCGCTGCATGGTGGCCCGGCGGGCGGCACAGGGCAAATGCCGACTGGGCCCCTTTCGCAATCGCGGCCTGCGCCGTCAGGGCGACATTGGCGCTGGCCTGGGCTGCCTCCCAGGTGCCATTGCTGATCGCGGTTTCAGACGCCAGGCAATAGTACCCGATCTTGCCATCGATGAAGCTTGGCGGTTTCACGCGCATACGTCGCGCCGGCCAAGAGGTCGCGATGGCTTCCCCTTCAAAGCCTGCCGCCTGCCATTCATCCCAGCAGCCCGCCAGAAATGCCAGAAATTCTCCATCGTGAATGCGCCGGACCGGGTCCAGCCCAAAGTCATCCGGTTCTTGCACCGGTCCCAGATTGACTTGCTGCACACGGGTTAAAATTCGGTCGACGCGCGCCGGACATTCAAACGGAGGCACCAGCAATCCACCATGCAATTCGGTCTTTGCATCCCGCAATTTATGCTTATCAGTTTGAATAGTCAGCATTTCCGACAGACTCCCCTTCTCAGATCGGTATATTTTAGCGTAGCATGAGCCAATTACGCATTGCGCGTAAATATCCCTTTTGGGATGGGATGATTAAAACAGGGAACTATATTGCGTGTATCATTTGGCCAGGCCAAAAACAGATACCGTGGAGGAAGCGCTGGCTGCGGCGATTTCATCCGTGGGGACGGCTGACTTCATTCCAACAGGACTGGACTATCTGCGATACATTGCACCGTTCAGAGGATGCCTTCTGACGCTGTTGAACGGCACGCGGCGACCCGTCCACCTGTATGACAATGTGCGCGTGGAACGCCGGTCAGAAGTTGTCGATCGCTATCTGGATGGGGCCTATCTGCTGGATCCGTTCTATGTGGCCTATCGGGACTATGCCCCGTGCGACGCCCTGCGGCTCAACGACGTGGCACCGGATCGGTTTCAGCAATCGACCTATTTCAAACAATATTACCATTCGATCCGATTGCGCGACGAAATGGCGATCCTGATCGACCTGCCCGCGGGCAAACATTTGTTCTATTCCATCGGTCGATTGATAGACGAACCCAGATTTACCGCACGCGAGATCACTGAATTCCGGCGCGTTCTGCCGGTTTTCAGTGCGCTGAACAGACGCCATTTCGTGCATGAAGCCTATAACAACGGCCCCTCTGATGAAGGGGTGCCCGCCGAGGAGATTGATGCCGCCCTGGCCCGCTTTGGAAGCGATCATCTGACCGAACGGGAGCGGGAAATCGCTAGTTTGATCCTGAAAGGACATTCTTCAAAATCAATTGCGCGGATTATTTCTATCAGCCCGGGCACCGTAAAAATACACCGCAAGAATATGTACAGAAAGCTGAACATATCCTCACAAAGTGAGCTGTTTTCTTTGTTTCTAAGCGCCTTATCTGGCGTTGAGAGGGTTTGAACATGGGCAGGCCTGCCTGCGACAGACCGCACATAACACTAGGATACTATCCCTAGGGGGATATTTACGGGGCCGCATGGGGCGGCGTACCGTTTTAATGCTAGAGATGACTATCGCCTATCTTGCTTATACAAACATGACACGTCAGATCATGTGACAGAAAGCGATGGAACAATTCTCAACAGGGGACTTTAATATGAACCAGACAAGCACTCTTTCCGACGCATCGAAACCGTCCGGGGAAAAGTCGGGGCAACCCATGGTCACGGCGGAAAACGTGACCAAGACCTTTGGCAGCGGCAATTATGCTGTCACCGCCCTGGACAATGTATCGGTGACGATCCGGGAGAATGAGTTTTTCACCCTGTTGGGCCCGTCGGGCTGTGGAAAGACAACCCTGTTGCGCCTG
Source organism: Rhodospirillaceae bacterium (assembly GCA_002709955.1). Classification (GTDB taxonomy): domain Bacteria; phylum Pseudomonadota; class Alphaproteobacteria; order UBA8366; family Aestuariispiraceae; genus Pacificispira. Next base: position 122,584 of record PAQY01000016.1, on the reverse strand, counting down.
ATCGCCGGTTTTGAATTGCCCACCAAGGGGTCCATTCTGTTGGATGGTCAGGAAATCGGACACCTGCCGCCCTATAAGCGGCCAGTCAACACCGTGTTTCAGAACTATGCCCTGTTTCCCCATATGACGGTGGCACAGAATATCGCCTTTGGTCTGGAAATGCTGAACAAGCCCAAGGCCGAAATCCAAGATACCGTGAAAAAGATGCTGGCCCTGGTGCAGATGGAAAAGCTGGCCGACCGACGCACCGATCAACTGTCGGGTGGTCAACAACAGCGCGTCGCGCTGGCCCGTGCGCTGGCGCCTCATCCCAAGGTTCTGCTGTTGGATGAGCCCTTGTCCGCGCTGGATTTGAAGCTGCGCAAGGAAATGCAAATCGAACTGAAACGCCTGCAAAGCGAAACCGGGATTACATTCGTCTTTGTCACCCATGATCAGGAAGAGGCCCTGACGATGTCCGACCGCATCGCAGTGATGGATACCGGTCATATTCTACAGGTCGGCGGCCCAAAGGATATTTACAATCATCCGGCACGCCGCTTCGTTGCGGATTTCATTGGCGACATCAACATCATGAATGCCGAAATGCTGGCTGTATCAGACGGGCATGGCACGATCCGACTGAGCAAGGGCAAAGAAGTAAAGGCGCGCCTTTCATCAGATACGCTAAAGCCTGGTTCGGTCAGCGTCGCCATACGACCGGAAAATGTCCGCCTGTGTGACAAAGGCGATACCAACTGCACGGTATCAGGCACCATTTCCAACGTCGTCTATTTCGGGTCGGGCACAAATACCCACATTACTCTGGAAGATGGAACCGACGTCATCGCGCGCAGCAGTTCCGGTGGCGGCAATCCAGGTGATGCGATCGGCCTGATCTTTCCCGACGAACACTTACAGGTTTTAATCGACTGATGGGCGCGCCCAATAAAGACTTGCCGATTTCTATAGTCTCCCGCACCCCTTATCATTGGCATCTGAGGGACCCGGAAATGTTGTCTGCGCCTGAAATTGTGATGCCGGCAGATGCGCCGACGCCTGATTTCGTGCAACCCTGCCCACAGGAAACAGTCGATCTTTATAATAAGATTTGGACCCGCCTGAAGCAGTAAAGCCTTTTCGAGACTGGGGGCGAGTCCTATAACCGGGCCTCGCCTCCTTCTTGAAAGTCAGAAAATTGGATATTGCCTTTATGCCTTCTGTTCCCCCATCGATGCCCAGCCAACGCCCCCATACTGCGCGCGAATTGGGAATCATGCAGGGGTTTCCCCCGCGCCCTGAAAAACGACCAACAGCCAGCAATTGGGATCTGCCCCCTTTTAACCGCTGGTCCTTTCAGAATGTGCGCGCCTTATTGCCCACTGTTGATGTGGATCGCGGCACGGGACCCGTCTGGGACCTGCCCAGCGCCCATCAGGACGTATCGGGCGTCAAATTCAGCGCCCTGGATGGCACGACCAAAACCATAAAACAGATGCTGACAGAAACCTATACGGATGGTTTTCTGGTCATGCATCGCGGTCAGATCATCACCGAACAGTATTTCAACGACATGCATCCGCGCAGCCTGCATCTGGCGCAATCAGTATCCAAATCCCTGGTTGGCACGCTGGCAGGCGTGCTGCATGGCGAAGGGAAGCTGGATATGGACGCGCCGCTGGCCGACCGCATCCCTGAACTGGCCTATTGCGGCTATGGCGATGCAACGCTGGGCCAGGTGCTGGACATGCAGACCGGCGTGCGCTTTGTCGAAGACTATGGCCTGCCCAATTCAGATATGACGCGGATCGATATTGCCAGCGGCTGGCGCCCCCCGCATCCGGGCGAACCGGTGCCCGCGATTCGGGATGTCATCCTGACCTTGCAGAAAGAGCGCCCCCATGGGGAGCGTTTTGAATATCGGTCGATTGAAACCGACATGCTGGCCTGGATTCTGGAACGCGAAACCGGCACCAGCCTTGCGAAGCTGATGTCGGATCGCATCTGGTCCAAAATCGGCGCTGACCGGGACGGCTATTTCACTGTCGATCATGCCGGAACGGCCCTGGCTGATGGCGGCTTCAATGCGACATTGAGAGATTTTACGCGCTTTGGTCTGATGATGCTGCAAGGCGGCCGTGTTGGTGACCATCAAGTCGTCCCCAAAGTATGGGTCGAATCCTGCCGCATGGGGGAGGCCGCCAAATTCAATGACCCCTACAGGGCGACATCCCCCAACGGGGCGTATCGTCGCCAATGGTGGGTGCATGATGTGGCGCGCGGTGACTATATGGCCCGCGGTGTTTTCGGTCAGTTGATCTATATCGACCCTGAAGCAGACTTTTTGGCGGTCAAATTATCGACCTGGCCGGATTATTTGATCCACAGCTTTGGACTTGATAGCCTGAATGCGGTAATCGCGATCCGCGATGGATTAACCGCCACCTGATCGTGGCCAGTAAACGTAAGGTGAAGACGATGACCGATACGGTATCGATTACCCTGTGGGCAACCAATCTGGGGCAGTCCTTGAAGGGACCCCAGGACTGGCTGGACGCCCTGGACACTGTTGCGGCAGAAGCCAAGGCTGCAGGCAGCGATTTGCTGGTCGCGCCGGAATATGTGTCGGAACAATGGCTGACCTATTGTGGCCCCGATATCGACGTCACCCAGGAACCCGCCGCCATGGCCCAGGCCGCACAGGCAATCATGCCAGGCATTCAGGCCCTGGCGAATAAGCATAGTCTGGACATTATGGCGGGATCCTGGCCCGTGGCTGATGGCAATGGCGGCTATAATAACGGGGCGCATCTTTTCACCGTGGGCGGCACCAGCCCCTTCATTCAGCGCAAAATGTGCATGACCCCGCCGGAAAAGGCCCCCGACAGCTGGGGTATCGTGCCCGGCAAGCAAATGCAGGTATTTGAGTGGAATGGCCTGCGCTGCGCCATCATCATCTGCCTGGATATCGAATTGCCGATCCTGTCATCCATGTTGGCACAGGCCGCACCGGATCTGGATCTGATCATCTGCCCGTCGATGACGGAGAAAATGTCCGGCTATTCGCGTGTATTCAGCTGCGCCAAAGCGCGGGCGGTCGAATTGTTCACCACGGTTGCCGTTGTCGGCTGCATCGGGGCCACGCCGCTGGGTGAAGGCCGCAAGAATGTGTCCGGCGCTGCCGTCTATCAGCCTTGTGAGGCGGAATTGGGCTTCACCGGTCGTTTTGCGGAAATCGGCCCCTTCCATGAGGCGGAAAAGGGCGATCCGCTGGGCCCGCGCCTGCATGCCAAGGACATTCCCGTCGGCATCGTGCGCAAGCTGCGCGCAACCCAACCGGAAGTCTGGCCTGGTGCTTGGACGGGTGAAGGGGTGAGTATTTCTGTGGCCGGGGCAAAACCCGCATTGAAGAAATCCGCTTAAGCGTTGACCCCTTAGATAGAGACGTTTCGCCGCGTCCCCCGCTTTCAGTCTTTTCGAAGCGCTATTGGCGCGTTACATAGGAATTATGACAATACTAGCAATCATAATGATGGTCGTCGCCATGCTGGTCACGGTGGGGATCTTATTCGCCGGGATCATTGGCATGGCCCGGGGTGGCGAATTTAACCAGAAATGGGGCAATCGCCTGATGCGATATCGCATCGTCGCGCAATTCATCGCGCTGGTGATGTTTGGTATTTCGATCATGCTTCTGCGCGCTGGCGGTGGGTGATCCCCGATGGTGACGCTGTCAAAAATCTATACGCGGGGCGGTGATTCAGGACAGACGTCGCTGGGCGATGGATCACGACGCGACAAACACGACCTGCGGGTTGAAGCCTACGGCACCGTGGACGAGGCGAATGCGACCATCGGACTGGTCCGTCAGCATACGACAGGCCCGGTCGATGACTTGTTAAGCCGCGTTCAGAATGACCTGTTCGATCTGGGGGCGGATTTATGCACCCCGGAAGGCGAAGGACGCCGCCAAGGGGCCCTGCGCATCCAGGCCAGCCAAGTCAAGGCGCTGGAAGATGCCATCGACGCCTATAACGAGCCGCTGGAAACCCTGAAAAGCTTCATCCTGCCCGGTGGAACGCCTGCGGCTGCCTATTGCCATCTGGCGCGCACCGTGACGCGCCGCGCCGAACGTCTGGTCGTTGCCCTGGCGGGGGTAGAGGCCGTCAATGCCGAAGCGGTGAAATACCTGAACCGCCTGTCTGATCTTTTGTTTGTCCTGGGTCGGCACGAGAATGACGGCGGCAAGGCCGACATTCTGTGGGTCCCCGGCGCAAACCGATAAGGGCCGACCGGTATGGCAGCCGCCGATACATGGGTCTATTACTGCCAAATCCTGCTGATCATACTGTTGACCCTGTGCTGTGTGGCCGGGTTTGTCCTGCAATTCTATGCGTGGCGTCATCTGAAACCGGGCATTCCGCGTTTCGGTCATAAAGACGCTATGTTCCGGAAAAAGGACCAGTATTATGAGCCAGAGGGACTGAAATACATCGATTGGCAAAAAAAGATCATGCATATCATGTTCGTGCTTTTTGCTGCCCTGATCATCTTGATTGAATGGTCAGCCCCCTAAAAATGATCCTGGAAGCGCTGGAATATCTGACCACCCCCTGTCCAAAATGGGTGCGGGATATGGGCTATCTGCGCGAGGCTATTGCCATCCGGCACCGCGCGCGCCGCTGTCATGCGGACTGGGCGCAGCATCAGACCAACACGAAGGATGCCATTCTCTCCACAGCCCGTGCCTATGGGCATTTGCCAGACATCACCATCCTGGGTGCCGGTCTATGCCTGGACATTCCCGTGCAGGATTTATCCCCCCTGACCGACCGGCTGACGCTGGTGGATGCGGTACGGTTAAGAGGTGTCCGCCTGCCCCAGAATGCACGTTATCTGTGTCAGGATATCGAAGGCAGCGCCACCGCCCTATATGCTGGAAAAGCGCCCCCCGACAGGCCTCTGGCGGATTTTCAGGGGCCGGGTCTGCTTGTTTCGGTCAACCTGCTGTCCCAATTGCCGTTGATCCCAACCCGGTGGAGCGATGATCCCCTGCTGGGCCAAAGAATCCTACAGCGCCATGTTCAGTCCTTGCGCGATCACACAGGCCCGACCCTGCTGATCGCCGATGCGCTGCGATGGACCTTGGAGTCAAAAGGGGCTGTTCTGTCGCAAGAGGATATCGCCCAGACGGCTGGATTGCCGCCGCCGGAGCATTCCTGGCGTTGGCCCATCATCCCGGCCCATGAGGCTGGGCACGGCCCGCGCGTCGAAACAGAGGTCGGTGTCTGGCGTCTATGACTCTTCGGTGCGGGACTTGGCGCGCTTTTCTTTCTCCCGCTTCAAATCCCGCATCTGCCAGAAATAGAAGGCAAGTGCGCCGCCGAAGATAAGCCCGCCTTCCAGCAGAACCATTGTCAGGCCGTTCATTGCGTTGCCCCCAGAAAATGAGAGGCCGGGTTCAGACGCTGCATTGTCATGTTCAGCACGAATGCAAAACTGACCCAGGCGAGATAGGGCACCAACAACCACCCTGCCAGGGGATCAATAGGCATATAGAGGACGATCATCGCAACGATGCTGAGCCATAAGGCGCCCATATCAACCAGCGCGAGGCCAAGGCGGCGCATCCCGAAAAACAGCGCAGACCATGCGGCATTCAGCACCATATTCAGCACAAACACGGCAACGACCAGTGTTTCCGCAGCTGGTTCTGCCGCCATCCAGGCCCGCCAGGCTGAAATAGCAATCATGATATACAAGACCAGCCAGACCGGCCCAAACAGATATCCGGGCGGCCGCCAGGATGGTTTCTTCAAATCCTGATACCAGGCACCAGCACGGAAAATTCCGCCGCTGGCTGCCGCAGCAAAGCAGATTGCAATAAAAATCAGAATGGTCCAGTCCAGTGCGATGACGCCCTCCTAACCGGCTTTTCCCGCATCCATCATGACCGATGATTGCAGGCGTTGGGCCGGATTGTTTGCGGAACGTGCCTGGCGGTCGCGCTGTTCCATTTCCAGGAATAGCTGCAGGATATGACCCGCCGGCGCATCCAATACATCCGCCATACGTTGCCTGCGGCGACTTGGCAACCGTCCCGCCTCTGCCTCTGTTGCGGCACGCACCAGAAATTCGGTTTGCATCAGCGCCGGATCGTGGGGGCCTCGGGTCAATAATGGTGCCTCTAATGTGGCGCTGAACACCAATCCCAATTTCCGTCGGGTCGTTACAACAGCGCGATCACTGACCGAATCATGATTGTTGCGCGCGACCACACGCCCAATTGCGGCATAGAGCTTCCGTGCGGCATTGATTGCCGGACGACAGGCCAGCGGCAAGTCCGCGACCCCTGTTCCCGACCGCTGATACAATGTCTCAGCGGCGTCCAGAAGCCTTGCAATGACCTGACCCAATTCCGGACTGTGTTTCGGATCTGCCAGGAAGGCATCCGGGTCCAGCCCAACCTCCCTTAACCAGGATTGGGGCAAGTATAATCGCCCTTCCCGCGCATCCTCCCCCACATCGCGGGCGATATTGGTCAATTGCATCGCAACGCCCAGGTCACAGGCCCGCGCCAGTGTATCTGCCCCTCGATTGCCCATCAGCAGGGTCATAATCGCCCCGACCGCCCCCGCGACCCGCGCGCCATAGCCGTAGAGATCCTCCAGCGTCTCATAGCGACGGCCTTCGACATCCCATTGAAAGCCATCCAACAGAGCCGCAAACAGCTCCTTAGGCACGCCATAATCCCGCACCGTATCCGCCAGCGCCCGATCCGCCGCGCAATCCCCTGGATAGCCGCCATAGATCGCATTCAAACGCTGATGCAGGCGCATCAGGCCCTTGGCGGGATCGGTTTCCAGATCAACCTCGTCATCCGCCAATCGACAGAAGGCATAGACCGCATAGGATGGCACCCGCATCGCCTGGGGCAATAACAGCGACGCAGCATAGAAAGATTTTGACCCCGTTTTTATCAGGGCACGGCAGGCTGCCTGATCTGCGACATTAGAAAAACGATGTTCAGACATAGGCATCGGCATGGGGCACCACCTGATCCAGGACACGGGCAGACGTCAAAACGCCAGGAATGCCTGCGCCCGGATGGGTGCTGGCCCCGACAAGATACAGCCCGTCGATCTGTTCACTGATATTGTTTGGTCGGAACCAGGCGCTCTGCCAGATCACCGGTTCCATGCCAAAGCCTGCACCACGATAGGAGAGTAGCCGCGTTTGGAAATCCAGCGGCGTCATTATCCGGGAGGAGACGATATGATCGCCCAGCCCAGGCAGAACCGTTTGGGATAAATGTGCCTCAATCGCTTGCCGATAGGGCTCCGCCGCGGTGGTCCAATCGATATCCGCCTGCAAATGTGGCACGGGGGACAGGACATAGAATGTGTCACAGCCGTCCGGGGCTAGGCTGGGGTCCGTCGCCGTGGGGCGGTGCAGATACAGGCTGAAATCCTTCGCCAGGACTTTCCGACCGAAGATATCCTTCAGCAGGCCTTCATAGCGCGGCCCCAACAACATCATATGATGGGGCACATCCTCATATCGCTTATTGGTTCCGAAATACCAGACGAACAGCCCATTGGAATAGCGCGCCCGTTCCAGCTTGCGGTCAGACCACCTGTCCCGCCGCCCATTGGGCAACAAATGCTTATAGGTCCAGGCGCTGTCTGCATTGGAAACGACAATATCCGCAGAAATCCGCTCCCCCGTTTGCAGGCGCACGCCGATGGCGCGATCCTGTTCAACGATGATTTCCGCAACATCGGCATTGCATCGGATACTGTTGCCCTGGCCTTCGATCAGATCGACCAGGCCTTTTACCAGACTGCCCGTGCCGCCCATTGCGAAATGAACGCCAAATTGTCTCTCCAGGTGATTGATCAGGATATAGATCGCTGTCACCGTCGTCGGATTGGCCCCAATCAACAGGGGATGCAGGCTGAACACCATGCGCAGTTTCGGGTCTTTGATATAGCTGGACACCAGCCCAAAGACCGTGCGGTGTCCTTTCAGCGCCAGCATTTTCGGCACGACCTTGATCATATCCAGGATTGAGGCGAAATGCTTCATCCCCAGCTTTTCAAAGCCAAATTCATAGACCAGCTTGCTGACCGCCATGAAACGGCGATAGCCTTCTACATCGGCGGGATTAAAACGTGCAACTTCCGCCTCCATTGCCACTGCATCGCCGCTGTAATGGAACACGCTGCCATCGTCGAATCGGATGTCATAGAACGGGTCCATCGGGCGCAGATCGATATGGTCGGAAAACGTCTTACCGCAAAGGTCCCACAGTTCCTCTAACAGAAACGGGGCGGTGATGATCGTTGGGCCCGCATCAAACCGAAACCCATCCTGTTCAAAGACATAGGCACGGCCGCCAGGCTTATCCAGCCGATCCAGAACAGTGACGGAATACCCGCGCGCGCCCAACCGCACGGCTGCCGCCAACCCGCCAAAGCCGCTGCCAATTACAATAGCATGGGGCCGCCTGTCTTCACGACCGACAAGGGCATTTCCAGCACTGGGAGAATACGGTTCTGTTCTCATTAGTTGACACTATACAATGTCAATTAAATCCGCAACGATACAAAAAGTAAGAGTATTCCAAGGCAAGAGTCCGCCTTAGAAAACACAGACAATCTTGCCGATATGCGCGCCTTTGGTCAGGCGTTTCAGGGCATTCGCCAGATCAGAGAATTCAAAGGTTTGATCGTCCAGGACCGGCTTCGTCTTGTGCAGGGTCATTGCGCTTACCATCTCCTGCAACATGTGATGACTGCCGACAGTGACGCCTTGAAGGCGGATATTCTGGGTCACCACACGCCCCAGCGGCAAGGTCGCCTCCGCCCCGCCCAGCACACCGATCAGGCTGATTGAACCACTGATGCGGATCGCCGCCAGCGCCTTATCCAGCGTTCCCGCACCGCCAATATCAACAATATGGTCCAGGCCATGCCCGTTGGTGATTTCCCGTGTCACACGATGCCATTCCGGGGTGCGCCGATAATTGATCGTATGATCCGCACCCAGATGGGCGACCCGCTCCAGCTTCTCATCACTGGAAGAGGTCAGAATGACTTCCGCCCCGTGCATCTTTGCAAACTGTAATGCGAATAACGAGACAGCACCCGTCCCCTGAATCAGAATCTTATCCCCTGCCTTTATACCGCCTTGTCCAATTACCGCGCTCCACGCCGTCAGCGCCGCACAGGGCAGGGTCGCGGCCTCCTGCACGGACATATGCGGCGGGGCTTTCACTATGGCGCTGGCCGGGACTGGCATAAATTCACGCATCGTCCCATCCAAGGGGCCACCATGGGCACCGGTATAGGTTTCTTCGGCAGCACTGCCATGCAGCCAATTCCGGCTGAATGCCGGAATAACGAAATCCCCAACGGCGAAGCCCGTTACATTGGCCCCCACGGCGGCAATCACCCCCGCGCCATCGCATAAGGGAATCAGAGGTGGCATGCCCCCTTTGCGGCCATAACCTCCCTGCATCAGAATGCCATCGCGCGGGTTAATGGACACGGCCCCGATCTGGATCAGCACCTCATCCGGGGCTGGTTCTGGATCTGACAGGGTAACCTGTTTCAGGTTTTCCAGCCCCCAGTCCTCTAAACGCATGGCTTTCATAAATCCCGATCCTTCCCGTATGCGGTTCCAGATTGACACCGTAGCGAAAATGCGGCGAATTCCCAACCACATACAAACATACAATCCGTGGGGAGAAGCGTTATGGAGTTCGATTACGTCATCGTCGGTGGCGGCTCCGCAGGATGCGTTCTGGCCAATCGTTTAAGTGCCGACCCCAAGGTCACCGTATGCCTGTTGGAGGCCGGGGGCGAAGACCGCAATCCGTGGATTCACATTCCCGCCGGTTATATTAAGACGATGGTTAATCCCTCCCTGAATTGGCTGTTTGAGACCCAACCCCACCCCAAAACCGGCAATCGCCCGATCCCGGTGCCACGCGGCAAGGTTCTGGGCGGATCCAGCGCCATTAACGCCATGTTATATGTGCGCGGCCAGGCTCAGGACTATGATACCTGGGCCCAGATGGGCTGTCGCGGCTGGAGCTTTGAAGACGTCCTGCCCTATTTCAAACGCGCGGAACATCGCGAACAGGGGGCTGATGCCTATCATGGGCAAGGGGGCCCGTTGAATGTGACGCTGCCAACCCAACGCTATGATATCCTGGATAAGGTGATCGCAGCCGGGGGCGCCCTGGGCTATCCAATGGATCAGGATTACAACGGGGCCGATCAGTCCGGTTTCCACTATTTTCAGGTCACCCAGAAGAATGGCACGCGGTTCAGCGTGAAATCCGCCTATTTGAACCCGATCCGCAGCCAGCGGAAAAATCTGCATGTGGAAACCCATGCCTTCGCCAAATCCGTTCTGTTTGATCAGGGACGCGCAACCGGTGTTGCCTATGAAAAGGCCAACCACGAACATGAAGTCCATGCCAGACGAGAGGTCATTTTGTGTGCCGGTGGCATCCAGTCGCCGCAATTGCTGGAATTGTCCGGCATTGGGCAGGGCGCGCGGCTGCAAGCGCTTGGTATCCCGGTGACACATGACCTTCCAGGCGTCGGGGAAAACTTACAGGATCACTATATCTCGCGCCTGTCCTGGCGATTGAAAGATGCCGACAGCCTGAACCGACTGACACGGGGCCTGCCCTTGATGGGCGAACTGGCGCGGTTTCTGTTGCACCGTAAGGGGGCCCTGACCATGCCCGCCGGAATTATCGTGGGTTTTGCCAAAAGCAATCCCGATCTGGACCTGCCGGATATTCAGTACCACATTGCCCATGCCACCTTTGCGGACCCAAAGAAGCGCACATTTGATAAGTTCCCCGGATTGACCATAGGCCCCTGCCAATTGCGCCCCGAAAGTTATGGACATGTCCACGCGGTTTCCCCCGATCATCGACTGGCCCCCGAAATCCAACCCAATTTCATGACCAGTGAAACCGATTGTGCGGTCCATGTGGCTGGATTGAAACTGGCCCGTGACATGGTGAAAACCGATCCGATCCGGGATAACATCGACGCCGAAATCTCCCCCGGGCCCAATCTGCAAAGCGATGAAGAGCTTTTGACCCATGCCCGCACTACCGGGGCAACGCTGTATCACCCCACCTGCACCTGCCGCATGGGAACCGATGAGAAGGCGGTGGTTGATCCCAGCCTGCGCGTGCGGGGTGTCACCGCCCTGCGGGTTGTCGATGCGTCCATCATGCCCCGCCTGATCAGCGGCAACACAAATGCCCCAACAATCATGATCGCGGAAAAAGCCGCCGACATGATCCTGGAGGCCAATCGCTAAGGCTTTGAGTATTGAGATAGGGCCCGCAATGCCAGAAGGGCGCGATCTGCATCCGTCTGCGGCACGAAGATATGATCATGGTAATAGCCCGCAACGACATTGGCCGATATGCCATGGTCCGTCAGGCAGGCGGAAAAGGCCGCCGTGAGCCCCACAGCCTCCAAAGCTGAATGCACAGAAAGAGTAATCCGCTGAAAAACCGCCCCACTCAACCCCTCTTGTTCCGCTTCCCTTTGGGATAGGATCAGGGTATCCCCCTCAACCTCCTGAAAGCGCATCAAGGGCGGAACTGTCGTCTGGTATTCATGGGGAACCGTTGCAAAGATATATGGAACGGGATCCAGAACCGGGGTCATTTCCGCCAACAAACGCGCCAAGTTTCGCTCACCACTCATGATGCACCCCCTTTCGTCGCGCCACATGCATCACAATTTCTGTGGCCGGACGGGTTGCTAAATGACTGACCGGGCGCACTTTCTGCGGATCCAGGGTTTCAAATTCATACCGCCGGATCAGGCGGGCTATTATCAACACTGCCTCCACCATAGCAAACGCCGCCCCAATACAAATGCGCGGTCCCAGACCAAAGGGCAGATAAGCCCCTGGGGGTTGCGCCTGCTCCCGATCCGGCAGAAACCGGTCCGGGTTAAACCGATCTGCGGCCTCCCACACCTCCTTGTGGCGATGGATGATCCAGGGGGATATCATCACCATCGCACCGCGCGGTGTCGGCACACCCTGAATCACAGTGTCATACAGGCTGACACGTGGAATAAATCCCAACGGTGGGTAAAGTCGCAAACTTTCGCGAAAGACATTGCGCGCCGTGGCTAATTTCTTTGTCACCGCAAAGCTAATTTCCCCCGATCCAGCCGCATTCTGAACTTCGTCGCGTAAGCGCTGTACCATTTCCGGCTGCTGCGACAGGATAAAGAAGGTCCAGGTCAGGGCGCTGGCGGTTGTTTCATGTCCAGCCAGAAAGAAAACACCAACCTGATCAATGATTTCCTCACGGCTGAAGCCTGTCCCTGTGACGGGGTCGCGGGCGGCTATCAGATCTCCAACGATGTCCGCCTGCTTTGGAGCCTCCGGTTCCATTCGCTGATCCACAAGCTGCCCCAGATGGGACCGGATCACCCTTGCCGCCTTTTGCGCCGCCGGTGGTTGCTTCATGGGGGCCCATGCTTTGCCCAAGATAAGGCTTTTTAAATCAATCGTTGCTACAGAATCCTGGAAGCTGGCCCAGGCGTCAAAGAATTCAAACGCAACAGAGTTTTCCAATTTTTGTGAAAAGATTGTCCTGGTAATGATATCCGCCGTCAGGTGGCTCATTTCCCGTTCCAGTGACAGGGGTTTTCCCTCGTCAGACAGGATATCCCACCGGGCTTCAATATCGGCAACCGCCCCAACCATAGCGTCGAAGGCGCGATTGACCCGCATATGGGTAAAAGCCGGGTCCACCATGGCACGCTGTCGGCTCCATGTCGCCCCAGCGGATACAAACAGGCCGTCATTGATCAGGGGGGAGAGAGACCCCACCATCAGATCACTTTTCGGAAAATTCTCAACCTCTTCGATCATCACACGACGAATGGCAGCCGGATCATTGACCAGAATTATCTTGCGCCTGGAATATCCCAACGGCGCAACGGTGCTGTGATAGGCCTGCTTGGGGATTAGGGCCAACAGATCCCGATCCCCCGCAATCAGGCTGCGCATCAAGGCCATGACGGGCCCAATCGGCATTGGTGCGGGTGGTCGATACAAGTCCTTAGTCATTTTTTACATCATTTGTGTGATTCACCAGCGGGTGATAGCCCTCCCATTCTCCCTCCTGGTGCAACACCCGAAAGCGGGCAAACAGTTCTTCACTGAACCAGTCTCCGGCACGAACCGCCTGCACAGCCTGCCCGTGCCATTGGCGATAGGCAAAGGCGTCCATGGCGGCCTTGTTTTCCCAGATTGTGAACGTCACCTGATGCAGCCAGGGCACTTCCCCCAGGCCAATTTTGAACTGCAATTGATCCTGACTGCGGATCGTGGCGCTGATGTCGGGAACCTGACGCCAGAAATTCAGAATATGACGGGGTTTGATCGTTGCCCGTGTCAAAACAGCAACGGATTGATTTGGCGCTTCTATGGGTTCCTGCCCCACATCAAAGGGCAGTCTGCCTGCCCATTGGCCCCGACAGCGCACCGCGGACAAATAGACCGTGCAGGTTTCCACAGCATGGTCACGATACCGCTGAAACACCGGGGCTGATCCGATCTGGGCCCGCGCCGCATCCAGCGTTGGCCATGTTGCCAATATTCCGTAAACGCCAAAGTTCGGATAAGGATGAAACCCCTCCCGCGTGCCAGAGCCCAAAAGTTTGTGAAACCCGATGTCCGGTACACGCTTCAGCGGATAGCGGGCAGCCAGCATCTGCGAAAAGGCCCACAGTTTGTTGGAAACCCCCTTAAACCTGAAAAAAGAAAGGGTTATTACCTGCATCGCCTCGCCAGAATTCGTTGTTTCCAGGATCGTCGCACCCTTTGCAAAACCGTGCAACATGTGGCGAAATCATCCTACAGTACTGGTGTGGGGGTCCGACGTTTCAAAGATCCCTTCAAAAAGGAACGATACTTGGCGTTCCAGGCGCATAAAAAGATCAGATTTTGGGGAGTTTTCTGTGGCAATACCGTTTCCGTTTTCCGCCCTGGTCGGACAAGACGAAATAAAGCAGGCGCTTTTGATCGCCGCAGTGGACCCCTCCATCGGGGGGGTCTTAATCTTCGGTGACCGGGGAACAGGAAAATCTACCGCCATTCGCGGACTGGCCGCCCTGTTGCCAAAAATGCAGGCCGTTGCAGGCTGTCGCTATTCCTGCAGTCCGGACGCCCCTTCTGATTTGTGCCCGGATTGTTCGGGGGGAAAGAACAAAACCGCCAAGGCCGTTGAGATATCAGTTCCCGTCGTAGACCTGCCCCTGGGCGCGACGGAGGATCGTGTGGTCGGTGCCCTGGACCTGGAGCGCGCCCTGACCCAGGGCGAGAAGGCCTTTGAGCCCGGCCTGCTGGCAAAAGCCAATCGCGGATTCCTGTATATCGATGAGGTCAATCTGCTGGAGGATCACCTTGTTGACCTGTTGCTGGATGTTGCCGCGTCTGGCGAGAATCTGGTTGAGCGGGAAGGATTGAGCATCCGCCATCCCGCCCGCTTTGTCTTGATTGGCAGTGGCAATCCAGAAGAGGGTGAATTGCGCCCGCAACTGTTGGACCGGTTTGGATTGTCGGTGGATGTCAGAACACCTGGCGATGTCAAAACCCGCGTAGAGGTTATAAAGCGGCGCGATGACTTTGAGCGGGACCCGAATGCCTTCCGCGATAATTGGATGAAAGAAGAAGATAAGACCCGCAAAAGCCTGATGAAGGCAAAGAAATTACTGAAAGAGATTTCCGTAGTCGACACGGCTTATGAGAAGGCGGCGGAGCTGTGCCTTGCCCTGGGCACGGATGGTTTGCGCGGTGAGCTGACCTTGATCCGGGCAGCCCGTGCCCATGCCGCCCTGCATGGAAAAAAGACCGTAACCATCCAGGATTTGCGCAGCGTGGCGCCCTTGGCCCTGCGCCACCGCCTGCGCCGCGATCCCCTGGACGAAGCAGGATCCGGTACACGGGTACAACGCGCCATTGACGATGTTTTCGCCCCATGACGGGTCTGGCGCGGGATATTGCCTTTCGCGCACCAGCATTGCCGGATGATGCCTGCCGGGCGGCCCTGCTATTTGCAATAGATCCGTTCGGTCTGGGGGGCGTTTGCCTGTCCTCTCGTGCCGGGCCTCAACGGGATGCCTGGCTGGCTTTCCTGCGTGCCCGACTGCCCAACGATATGCCGGAACGCCGCCTGCCCAATGCCATTGCCGATGACCGGTTATTGGGGGGGCTGGACCTGACCGCCACCCTGTCGGCGGGAAAGCCAATTGTTCAGCGGGGCCTGTTGGCCGATGTGGATAATGGTCTGTTGATCATTCCAATGGCCGAACGCCTGGACCCTGGCACGGCTGCGAAACTGTGTGCAACCCTGGACCAGGGGGAGGTGCGGCTGGAGCGGGATGGCCTGACCGCCTGTCACCCGACCCGATTTGGGACAATCCTGCTGGACGAACGCACAGAGGATGAAGAGCCCCCGCCGACCGGATTGTGTGATCGTCTTGCGTTCCATGTGACATTGGACCCGACCCAACAGGGTGATCCCACAATGTTTGAGGCTGCAGACCAGGATGCGATCGTCCTGGCGCAGGAGATTCTGCCAGGCGTTGAAATCGCACCGGAATATCTGGACGCGATTTGCGGAACGACCCTGGCCTATGGTGTTGCTTCTGCCCGGGCGGCGATCCTGACCCTGCGGGCCGCCCGCGCCGCCGCTGCCCTTGAGGGGCGCAATCACGTCACGCAAGATGATGTGGCCCTGGCGGCCAGACTGGTCATCGGTCCCCGTGCAACACAAATGCCCGCCCCACCAGAAGAGCCAGAGGCCGAGCCTGAAGAGTCCGAGCCGCCAGAACCACAACCGGAGCCGCCACCACAAGACCTGCCGGAAGACCCGCAGGATGAACCCGATGCCCCGCAAGATCTGCAAGAACCCCTGGATCCCAGCGCGCTGCAGGAAATGATGATTGAGGCGGCTAGAGCCTCTCTTCCCGCCAATCTTTTGGCATCCCTGGCCTCAGAATTGGGCCGTGGCAAATCTGGACAGGGCGGGCGCAACGGCCAAACCCAAATGGGAGATCGCAGAGGACGCCCCATTGGCACACGACGCGGCATTCCAAAGCCAGGCCAGCGCCTGAATGTGTTGGAAACCCTGCGCGCCGCCGCCCCCTGGCAGCCCCTGCGCCGACACCAAAGGGCCAGCGAGGCAAAATCCGGTACGGTGCCGCGCATGGAAATCCGTCGGGATGATTTTCGCATCACCCGCTATAAGCAGAATGCCGAAACCGTCACAATCTTTGTCGTCGACGCTTCTGGCTCTGCAGCGGTGAACCGACTGGCAGAGGCCAAAGGGGCGGTCGAATTGCTGTTGGCGGATTGTTATATTCGCCGCGACAGCGTTGCCCTGATCACCTTTTCAGGCCGATTGACAGAGGTCGCCCTGCCGCCCACACGCTCCCTTGTAATGGCGAAACGCCGGCTGACCGGACTGCCGGGTGGGGGCGGCACGCCAATGGCAGCCGCCATTGATATGGCCGCCGATCTGGCACAGGCTATTCGCCGCAAGGGGCAAACGCCAACGCTGGTATTCATGACCGATGGCAAGGCGAATTTAACCCGCGAGGGCAAGGGAGACCGGGTTCAGGCGGGTCAGGAGGCAATGACTGCCGCCCGCCTATTGGCAAGTGCTGGCATCGGGACGCTGATGGTCGATATCAGCCCCCGCCCAAGCACACCTGCCAGGGAATTAGCCGCCGCGATGCGGGCGAAATACCTGCCCCTGCCTTTCGCGGATCCCGCAAAACTGTCCAATGCCGTGAAGGGAGCAACAGACAATGTTTGAGCGGGATCGCCTGTCGCTGGAAACACACGGTAAAGACTGGCCCCTGCGCCAGCACAGCCAGATTATCGTGGCAGGGGGCTTGTCCTGGCATGTTCAGGTCATGGGAACCGGTCCGGTTTTGTTAATGCTGCATGGGACCGGGGCGTCGACCCATACCTGGCGTGCGCTGATGCCCGATCTGGCACAGCATTATACCATCGTCGCGCCGGACCTTCCGGGGCATGGATTTACCGGGGCCCCCACACGACAGGATTTAACAGTGGGCGGCATGGCCCGCGCTGTTGCCGCCCTGCTGAAGGTATTGAACCTGACACCTGATCTGGCCGTTGGTCATTCTGCGGGAGCGGCGGTCCTGATCTGGGCCACATTGGAAGGTTTGATCCATCCCAAGGCGTTGATCGCCATCAATGGGGCGCTGCTGCCATTCAAAGGGGCCAGTGGCTGGATATTCCCGACCATGGCGCGATTGCTTTTCGTCAATCCCTTTACCCCCCGTCTGTTTGCCCGTCAGGCCAGCGCAGAGGGCGTTGCCCGTCTGATACGCCAAACCGGATCGACATTGGATGAAGACGGGATTGATTATTATCGCCGTCTGATGCGCAGCCCCGCCCATTGCGCCGCCGCGCTGGGCATGATGGCAAATTGGGACCTGCGCCCGATGGGCCGCCTGTTTCCCAGATTACAGACACCGCTGCACCTGATTGTGGGCGAAGAGGACGAGGCGGTAGACCCGGATGATATTGAAATCGTTCTGAACAAGGTCCCCAATGGAACAGGCCATCGCCTATCAGGGTTGGGACATCTGGCCCATGAGGAAGACCCGCACCAGATCATCGCCCTGATCCAAAAGATCGATCAGGACCTTCAGGGCACCGACTCCCCGGCGGCATGACCACTGGACCAGGCCCATTGGAAATTGTAACCGCCCAGCCAGCCAGTGACATCCACAGCCTCCCCAATCACATACAGGCCAGGGACCGTCTTTGCCTCCATCGTGCGCGATGACAGGGCATTGGTGTCCACACCCCCCAATGTCACCTCTGCCTTGGCATAGCCTTCTGTTCTCGAGGGCGTGACACGCCAGGCATTCAGGCGGTCCCCCAGGGCAACCAGGTCTTTATCAGCGATTTCGCCAATCGGGCGCTTTGGCAGGTGATCGGCGGCAAAGGCGGCTGCCAGACGCGCCGGGAGAATTTCCGACAGCGCCGTTTGTGGCTCAATCCTCGCCCGTCCGCGCTTGCGCTCGCATAAATAATCCGCCCCTGATTGATCGGGCACCACATTCAGCGTGATCTCCTCCCCCTCGCGCCAATAGGAGGAGATTTGCAGGATCGCCGGGCCGGACAGGCCACGATGCGTCAACAACATTGCTTCGCGAAAGCTGCGATTGCCGCACTGGGCAATACAGTCCAAGGCAAGCCCGCTTAAGGGCTGCATCAGCGCCAGATCCTGTGCCGCCACGGTCAGGGGGACCAGGCCAGGGCGCAGATTATGCAGCGGCAGTCCGAATTTCCGTGCGACATCATGAGCAAAACTGGTCGCCCCCATCTTGGGGATCGACAGGCCACCGGTTGCCAGAACCAAAGACGGCGCTTTAAAGACGCCATGATGGGTCGAAACCGTGAAGCCGTCAGAATGGCTGACATCTGTGACGCTATGGCTGGTCCTGATATCGACCCCGACTGCCTGACATTCCGCCAGCAACATCGCCACAACGGCGCGCGCAGAGCCATCGCAGAACAATTGCCCCAAGGTCTTTTCATGCCAGGCGATCTTGTGCTTTTCAATCAGGTCCAGAAAGTCAAACTGGGTATAGCGCGCCAGGGCAGATTTGCAGAAATGCGGATTACCAGACAGAAAGTTTTCCGCCGAACAGCCGATATTGGTGAAATTGCACCGCCCGCCGCCTGAGATCAGAATTTTCTTCCCAACCTGATCGGCGTGATCCAACACCAGAACCCGCCGCCCCCGCGCACCGGCCGTCATGGCACACATCAACCCAGCCGCCCCCGCACCGATGACAATCGTATCGAACTGCGCTGTCTGCACCAGGAATTACCACCAATGTCTAGGAAATGGTGGGCCATGTAAGATTCGAACTTACGACCTGCCGATTAAGAGTCGGATGCTCTACCAACTGAGCTAATGGCCCGTACCGATTTTGTCGAACGGTGGCGCGGTATAGCGTCTGTGAGCGGGCTTGTCGAGACCGAAGATTGCCTTAGAGCATCATGCGCTCGCATGAGCTCACACATGATACTCTAACCACTTATTTTTTCAGCAGATACGTCATCGCAAACGATTCCGTTTGCTCGGGATTTGCTCTAAAGGCCATTGCTTTCGCCTTGCCGCCCAATGCGCAGGTCGCGATGGACATAGACATTCATGATCAACGCGAATCCGAACATCACCGCCAGCAGGGCCGACCCACCATAACTAACCAAAGGCAGGGGCAAACCGACCACGGGAATAACCCCCATCACCATGGCGATATTGATAAAGACATAGAAGGAGAAGGTCACGATACAGCCCATGGCCAGCAATCGGCCAAACTGGTTGCGGGACCGCAGGGCTATGCCAAAACCATAGACCATCAACACCAGATACAGCGACATCAGCGCCAGGCACCCGATCAGGCCAAATTCTTCCGCAAGCATGGTGAAGATAAAATCGGTCTGTTTTTCCGGCAGGAAATTCAAATGGCTTTGAGACCCCTTGGTAAAGCCACGCCCAACAAGCCCCCCTGCACCCATCGCGATTTTTGATTGCAGAATATGATAACCGCTGCCCAGCGGATCAGATTCAGGGTTCAGCAACACCAGCACGCGGCGTTTCTGATAGGGGTGCATCATGCTCCAGATCAAGGGGCTGGCCGCCAGCCCGGTGATCGCGACAACCGCGAACTTCCACCAGCGAACCCCAGCCAGCACGAACATCACCACACCGCCGCCACATAAGACTATCGCCGTCCCCAAATCCGGCTGACGCAACACCAACAATGTCGGGGCCGCAACCAACAGGGCCGGCACGATCAGAACACTGAAACGACCCACATCCTCATAGGATAATTTATGAAAATATCGGGCAAGCGCCAAGACCAGAGTGAACTTCATTAACTCAGACGGCTGAAATGTCCCAATGAAAGGGATCGCGATCCATCGCGTGGCACCGCCCCCAACGGCCCCCTTAATCTCCACAACGACCAACAGCAAGAAACTGAGGATATAGACAATATACGCATAGCGCATGAGGATGCGGATATCGACCAAGGCCAAAATCAGCATGCCAAGCGAAAACACCAAATATTTTGTCAATTGACTGTGTGCCCAGGGGTCCCAGGACCCATTGGCTGCCGAATATTGCATCCCCAGGCCAACACCGACACACATGCCAATCAGCAGAAACATGATCCAATTGATCTGCCAGATCTTTTGACCCAGGGTCATTTCCGGTTGGCGTAACTCTCCGTGGCGGAGTGCCATCAGCCTGCCCCCCCAGTTTCGGTATCATTGGCTTTGGCATCTGCCGTTGCAAAGCCCTGCAAGCGCAGAACCTCCTCTAAGACATCGCGCGCGACAGGGGCGGCGGCACGCGATCCCCCTTCGGCATGTTCGACGACGACAGACACGGCATAGCGCGGGTTATGCACCGGTGCGAAGCCAACAAACAAGGCATGATCGCGCAGGCGCCAGGCAATATCATCGCCCGACCGAATACCGGCATCGCGCTCTGCTTGAGAAATACGGCGGACCTGACTGGTTCCTGTTTTGCCACCCATCGTCAGGTCAGCAAAGCGCAGGGCTGATTTGCGTGCTGTCCCATGAACCCCATTGACGACCGCATCCATGCCGCGGAGTACGATTTCCAAATGGTCCGGATGAAACCCTGTATCTTCAAAGTCCGGGCGCGTGGTATCTGTCAGCGGGTTGATGGACCCGGCGGCTTCCGTCGCGGCCACCAGTTTCTGTTCTGGCGACATTTCCTCTGACGTTCCGTCTTCCAGTTGGACTTCCTCAGACAGGGGCTTCCCATCCAGACCAAAGCCAGGCACAGGAAAGGTCATGCGCGGACGAACAGCCTTGCCACCATTCACTATGCGCGCCGTCATGACCGCCAGTTGCAGCGGGGTCGTCAAGACGAAACCCTGACCAATGCCGACGACCAGGGTCTCCCCCATATGCCAGGGCTGTCCACGTTCGTCGCGTTTCCATTTGCGGGTTGGGATTAATCCCGACCGTTCGCCCAGCATTTCAATTTCAGTGGGAACGCCCAGCCCCAATCGATTACAGATCTGTGCGATGCGATCCACACCGACCCGCCGCGCAACATCATAGAACCAAACGTCACAGGACTGTTCCAAGGCCGTGATCATATCCATGCGGCCATGGCCATGATGCTTCCAGCAATGGAACCGCCGATCCCCCAGTTCCATATATCCAGGGCAGTAAACGGAATGATCCTCATCAATGCCGTTTTCCAACGCGGCCAGTGCCACGGCGACCTTGAAGGTAGAGCCAGGGGCATATTGCCCGGCAATCGCCTTGTTCGTCAGGGGACCATAAGGATTTTTGACCAGTTTCTGCCATTCAGCAGCGCCAATGCCCTCACTAAACGCATTGGGGTCAAAGGACGGCACGGAAACCAGCGCCAAGACATCCCCATTATGCACATCCATCACAACGACAGAGGCCGCCTTTTCATCCTTCAGACGATTTGCGGTGAATTCCTGTAACCGCATATCCAGTGTCAGACGAATTTCACGGCCGGGTTGGCCTTCCTGGCGGTCGATTTCCCGGATCACACGACCCAGGGCATTAACCTCAACCTTGCTGGTGCCCGATGTTCCCCGCAAGGCAAGGTCATAGTGCTTTTCAATGCCATTCTTCCCAACACGAAAACCAGGCAGTTCCAGCAAGGGATCGCCAGTTAAGTCCTTTTCCGATACCGCCGCGACATATCCCACGACATGCGCCATATTTTCCCCATAGGGATAGTGGCGGATCTGGCCGACATCGATGCTGACCCCAGGCAGGTCGGGCTGGTTTACCCCGATACGGCTGACATCTCGCCAACTCAGGTTTTCTGCCACTGTGATCGGAACGAATGCCAAACGGCTTTGTGCCTCTTTCAACACCCGTGCAACTGTATGTTCATTCAGGTCAATCAGCTTTGCCAACTTTTCCAGCACCGCCTCAATGCCCCCAGCGGCCTGGGCCTGTTCCCGCACCAGGACAACACGATAGTTTTGCACATTGATCGCCAGGTAATCCCCGCCACGATCCACGATGAAGCCTCTAGGGGGGCCGATCAGGCGAAAATTGATGCGGTTTTCCTCAGCCAACATGGCATAGCGTTCGCTTTCCAGCACCTGCAGGTAATACAGGCGCGCACCAAGCCCCCCCATGACCAGGGTCTGCCCGCCCATAAACAGGGCCGCCCGGCGGGTAAACACTTTGGCTTTGGTCTTATCCGGATTCATTATGCGCTAGATCCTATGCATCCGAGTCTTGAGCAGGCACCGCCTTATGGGCTTGTGATAACAACGCCGCCAGTGGTGGATACAACATAATCGTCAACAGCAAGCCAAATGCAGCCCCTGACGGATCAATAAACTGCCCCGCCAGCAGGACATGGATGATCCATGTGACCACCGCACAGCCAAAGGCCACCAGCATGAACCCCCACCAGACCACGCCGAAACTCTTGCCATGAAAGAACCGCCGCTGGGACACAACGACCAGATATGTAAGTAAAAGAACAAAGGACGTAATGCCAATCGGTGCACCGGTCAGCATATCCTGCAAGGCACCCAGCAACAGGATATAGAACGTGTTCAACAAATCCGGTCGATAAATTGTCCAATAATAGACGGCGATTAAGGATAAAGCCGGGGCGATCAGCGACAACATCGGCAGGCGGGTTGGCACCGCGCTGATCACAACAATGGCCAATGTGCACAGCAGTGGCACCAGCCCGCGCGCAAAGAGATCCATTTTATAAAACAGTCCGGTTCTCATCGCCGTCCCATTCGTGATCCAGCAGGCATGCCGTTCACCGATGCACTGTGATCAGATTCTTAAGGCATCATGCGCGCGCAGGAGCGCTAACATGATACTCTAGCCCAATGCAGAAAACCGTCTCAGTCACTTTGTGACATGCGACCAAAGCTGACCGCACCATCCCCTAAAATGCCATCCAGGCCATATTCCATCAACCGCACCAGTTCCGGGCGTTCTGATGTCGCATAAGGCATGACGCGAATTCCATTATCATCCACGCTTGAAACAACGCCAACGGGCAGGCCGGGGGGAAAGGCCGCCGCATCACCCGATGTCACAACCCGTTGACCCAATTTCACGTCAGAATTGGCAGCACCATAAATCAAGCGCGGAACCGCAGTATTGTCCCCGGCCAGGATCGCCCGCGCACGTGAGCTTTCAATAACAACGGGAATGCGGCTGTTCAAATCCGTGATCAACAGCACCCGTGAGGAGCGACGGCCAACTTCGGCAACGCGCCCGATCAACCCGGCACCGGTCACGGCGACCTGTCCCTTTCGGACGCCATCCTGAGACCCGACATTCAACAACAGGGCCCGAACGAATATTCCACCCGTGCCGATCACGCGCCCGGTAACAAAACGTTCCACGTCCTGGCGCTGAAATGCCAGCAAATCACGCATCTGGGCATTTTCTATTTCTAAATTTCGGGCAACGGCCTGCCATTGCTGTAAGCGCTCTACTTCCTGGCGCAGGCGCGCATTGTCCTGATACATATTCGCGAAGGCATCAATGCGATCGACCAGATGATTTGCCGCATCAATTGGGCGGGCCAAGGTATCCAGTATTGGGGCTGCAACATCAGTGACTTGACTGCGCGCCCGTTCGAATGCAGCAGGATCCGTCCGCCCGATGACCATCAAAGCAACAGCCGACCCCAGGAACAGGAGGAACAGAATCCTTTGCGCTGCCGTACGAAGCGGCTGCGCCGTCCTAATTTCCGGCCCTTTCGCGCGTTTCGCCAAGGTGGCCCCCGCCCTTTCAGATTCTATACAACCGAACGACTCGCCAAAGAGTCGACCCCATTCCAGGCGGTCGGTTAATTATACATACTAATCAAGACGTTCTTCAAGGTTCGCATCTCTTCCAGACACCGCCCCGTTCCCAAGGCCACGCAGCTTAAAGCCTCGTCAGCGATGGAAACCGGCAAGCCCGTGGCATGACGCAGAACATAATCCAGATTACGCAGCATCCCGCCGCCGCCTGTCAGAACAATCCCTTTATCGACGATATCAGCAGCCAGTTCCGGCGGCGTCTGTTCCAGGGCAACCTTAACAGCCTCGATGATCGCGCCAACCGGTTCGGCCAGGCTTTCCGCGATTTGGCGTTCTGAGATGTTCAATTCCTTTGGCACACCATTCATCAGGTCGCGGCCTTTGATTTCCATCATTTCGCCATCGCCCTCTTCCGGAGGACAGGCGGACCCGATCTTCTTCTTGATGCGCTCCGCAGAGCCTTCGCCGACCAGCAGGTTATGATTGCGGCGAATATAGGCGATAATCGCCTCATCCATCTTATCGCCACCGACACGCACGGACCGGGAATATACAATACCGCCCAGCGACAGCACCGCGACTTCCGTTGTGCCACCGCCGATATCAACAACCATGGAGCCCGTTGGCTCCGTCACCGGCAGATTGGCCCCGATGGCAGCGGCCATTGGCTCTTCGATCAGGAACACGCGGCGTGCACCGGCGCTTTCTGCAGATTCCTGAATGGCGCGACGCTCGACCGCTGTGGACCCGGACGGGACACAGACAATGACCTGCGGGCTGGCAAAGCTGCGTCGGTTATGCACCTTGCGAATAAAGTGCTTAATCATTTCTTCGGCAACTTCGAAGTCGGCGATCACGCCATCGCGCAGCGGGCGAATGGCCTGGATGTTTCCAGGCGTCCGGCCCAGCATCATCTTCGCCTCGTCCCCAACAGCCAGGACCTGTTTCTTGCCTTTCACATCAGCGATGGCGACCACCGACGGCTCGTTCAGAACAATACCGCGCCCCTTCACATAGACGAGTGTATTGGCCGTGCCGAGGTCGATTGCCATATCGGCGGACAGAAAACCGAGTAACCGAGAAAACATAGTGGGTGCCTTTAGCCTCTAACGCTGTGTGATCCTATCCATCTGGATCTGACAGTGGGATTGTTTCATGCTCTGGTTAAGGGATCTGATGTGGTTTATAAAATTGGACCGCCTATTCCAAGCTAGGTCTTCTGGATGTACGCTGATTCATGCGACGCGGCAATTCTTTTCTCCGCAGAGAATCAGGCAAAAGTAAGGCATTTAACCAAGATTCTGACCGACCAGATTGCTAGGGTCTTTCAATAACCGGCACGGCGGGACGGTCATCTGTGCGCAAGATGCCAAACATATCGTGATCCTGCCATCGGCCATTTATGCACAGAAATTGGCGCGCGCGCCCCTCCTGCTGAAATCCGGATTTTAACAACAGGCCGCGGCTGGCCCCATTCTCAATCAAACAAGCCGCCTCCACACGGTGCAGCTTGATCTTGCGGAACGCGAAATCCAGCGTGATTTGAAGTGCTTCCGACATATATCCCTGGCGGGCATAGCCCTGCCCGGTCCAATACCCGATATTGGCGGATTCGACCACACCGTGGCGGACATTCGCCAAAGTGATGCCCCCAACCAGGTTTGAGGTTTTCCCGTCAAAAATAAAGAAACCATACCCAATGCCTGACCGCCATTCCTGATCGACGCGATGCACCCGTCGTCGAAAGGCTGCGGCCGTCAGCGCATCGCGCGACCAGGCGGGCTCCCAAGGTTCCAGAAACGCCTTGGACTCCCCCCGAATTTTCAACCATTCCTTCTGATCAGCCCATTTCGGGGGGCGCAGAAAGACTCGCGGCCCGGAAAAGACACATCGTGGGGGAGAGCTTCGGAAAAAGTTAAACATCGGTCCCGCCGCTAGTTCAGGCGCAAACGATCTGCGATACGGTCATAACTTTCCAGGTGGGATACAGGCCCAATCGCCGCCAAACTCAGGGGCGAGGCAAAGATCTGTCGCGCCATCGCGGTCAATGCACCATGGTCCACCGCATCCAGTGCTTTCAATTGATCTGCTTCGGATATGGGATGACCATGGGCCAGCATCTGGTTTCCCAACTGATCGCTGCGGCTGTTCGTGCTTTCCCGCGACATCAACAAGGACGCTTTGGATTGCGCGATCGCACGGCTGATTTCAGCTTCCGTCAACGTATCGGCCAGCGAACATATCTCATCCGCAACAACAGGGATCAGTTCTGCAACGTCCCTTTCGCTGGTGCCAGCATATAGCCCAAACATGCCGCTATCGGCAAAGGTCGAACTGAAGGAATAGATTGAATAGACCAAACCGCGCTCTTCCCGGATGGATTGGAAAAGTCGGGAGGACATGCCGCCACCAAACAAGGCCGACAACACACCAGCCGTGTAATAGTCCTGACCCTCAAAGGATGGGCCTTCGAACCCCATCAGCAGATGGACCTGTTCGCTGTCACGGGACTCGCGATATTCTCCGCCTTGATAGACGGCGCGGGGCGTGTCTGTCTCTTTCGCGGGGCCCAGGGTTTGGAATTTTTCTGCGGCCATCTGGGTGAATGCCTCATGATCCAGGCCACCTGCCGCACACAGGACCATGTTTTCCCCTGCATACCGCTTGGTCATAAATCCACGAATGGCATCGCGAGACATGCTGCGGACGGTATCGACCGTGCCCAAGACAGGACGCCCCATTGCCTGACCTGGATAGGCAACCTCCTGAAATCGATCATAAATCACATCATCGGGCGTGTCATGACACTCCCCGATTTCCTGCAGGATGACGCCGCGTTCCCGCTCTAATTCCTGTGGATCAAAGGTCGAATTTTGCAGAATGTCGGCAATGATATCCAGGGCCAATGGCAAATCATCGGCCATAACCTTGGCATAATAGGCGGTGTTTTCGCGCGACGTATAGGCATTCAGCAAGCCCCCGACCGCTTCTATTTCTTCGGCAATATGACGCGCACTGCGCCGTTTTGTTCCTTTGAACGCCATGTGCTCCAGGAAATGCGCGACACCATTTATCTCCGCTGGTTCGACACGCGCCCCGGCCCCAACCCATACGCCCACACTAGCGGTGCGCAAACCCGGCATGTGGTCGGTGGCAACCCGCAAGCCGTTGTCCAATGTTGTGATCTGGGTTTCACCGCTCATTGCACACCTGCCCGATTAGAGCCACGCCGCACATAATCCTGAACCGCACTGACGGAATTGGGCAGGCGGTCATAGCGCTCTTCCCGGTCAAAAAGATCCTGCAGTCGCGGCGGCAGACTGGGGTGCAGCCCCGTTGCCTGTTTGACCACATCAGGGAATTTCGCGGGATGCGCCGTTGCTGCGACGACAAGCGGCACGCTGGGATCGTGGCGACGGGTCCAGCCTGCGACAATGCCAATCGCGCTGTGGGGATCGACCAATTCGCCCGTGGATTCCAAAACCGCCTTGATAGCGGCAACGGTTTGTTCATTTGACAATCGGTGGCTGGAAAACAATTGAAGGGCGCTCTGCCAGCGGGGCGTTTCAATATTCAGGTATCCCGACGCCCGGAAGGTTTGCATCAGATGGGCCGTGGCCGCGCCGTCCCGGTCCATCAATTCAAACAATAACCGCTCAAAATTGCTGGAGACCTGAATGTCCATAGAGGGCGAATGGGTCGGCACCACATCGCGCATCGACATGTCATTGCTTTCAAAAAACCGCGTTAGAATATCGTTCTCATTGGACCCCACGATCAGTTGCGAAATGGGCAACCCCATCTCGCGCGCGGCATAGGCCGCAAAGACATTCCCGAAATTGCCGGTTGGAACGGAAAACGCAACCTCCCGATCCGGTGCGCCCAGCGACAGGGAGGCATGCACGTAATAAACAATCTGGCACATGATCCGCGCCCAATTGATCGAATTGACCGCAGACAGATGCATCTCGTCCCGGAATTCCAGGTCATTGAACAGGGCTTTTACAACATCCTGACAATCATCAAACGTCCCATCGATGGCGATGTTGTGCACATTGGATGCAGCCACCGTGGTCATCTGGCGGCGCTGTACGTCAGAGCATCGCTGATACGGGTGCATGATGAAGATATCGATCGCATCCCGATCGCGACAGGCCTCAATAGCCGCCGACCCGGTGTCACCCGATGTTGCACCAACGATACAGATCCGTTCCCCGCGCCGGGTCAGGACATGTTCGAACAGGCGCCCGACAACCTGCAAGGCATAATCCTTGAAGCTGAGCGTCGGGCCATGAAACAGTTCCATCAACCAGGTATCAGCGCTGAGCTGTTTTAAGGGGGCGACGGCATCATGATCGAACCCGCTATAGGCATCAGTGGCGATGTCGGCGAAATCATCTTCTGAAATGACATCCCCCAGAAAGGGCATACAGACCCGCACCGCCAGTTCATCATAGGGAAGACCGCGCATTTCGCGCCATTCCGCAGCAGAGAATTTGGGCCAGTCTGACGGCACATATAAACCGCCATCGCGCGCCAGCCCGGTCAGCAAGACATCATCAAAACCTAAATCCGGCGCAGAACCACGGGTCGAAACATAGCGCATCGCTGTATCCTATTTGGCGGGAACCGATGATGGCGCGACCTTTGACTCTGGGGTCGGGACCGGGATCATTCGCATATCGCGTTGTGGGAAAGGAATGCTAAGTCCAGCGGCTTCGATCTGTTCCTTGGTCCACCGGGTCATGTCCCACTTTAAGGCCCAGAAATCAGAACTTTTTGCCCAGAACCGCATGGTGATATTAACGGAATTATCGCCCAGAGTCGTGACCATGCATTGCGGCGCAGGATCCTTCAGGACGCGATCATCCTTGTCCATCAATCCATTCAATACCGACATTGCAACGCCAATATCATCTGCATAGGAAATACCGATCACCAGATCCATGCGGCGCTGGTCATTGCGGGAATAGTTTGTGACCTTTGCATTCCAAATACTGCTGTTCGGGCAGGAAACATAAACGCCATCAACCGTCGTGAATTGGGTGGTGAACAGTCCAATTTCATCAACCGTCGCAGACACGGGACCGGCATCGATGTAGTCTCCAACCCGGAAGGGACGCAGGATCAACAGCATAATCCCGGCCGCAATATTCTGAAGCGTCCCCTGCAGGGCCAGACCAATCGCCAGGCCTGCGGCACCCAGAATGGCAATGATGCTGGCCGTCTGAACACCGAACTGGTTCAGAATTGCGATGATCGTGATAATGACAATCAGATAGCGCAACAGGCTGGCAAACAGCGGTTTCAGCGTACCATCGATGCGCTGATACTTATTCAGGCTGCGGCGTGTCCAGTTTGACAAACGCCCCGCCAACCACAGCCCGACAATCAGGATGATCACGGCCTGCATAATGTTGCTGCCATAATCCAGGGCGGTCGGGACCAGCCAGTTCCAAACTTCTTCCATTTGCTCGGTTGAAAATTCCATCATCTCTATCCTTCCAGGTACCGTCGATGCAAATGGCGCTTAAACGCCGCTGCGTCCAACGTGTGGCCGGTTGCTTGGGTGATCAATCCATCGGCGTCCAGGTACGATCCTTGGGCATGAATGGCATTACCAAGCCACTGCATCAAGGGTGAAAAATCCCCTTTGGCCAGGGCTTGAGGGATTTCTGGCACCGCTTTATGGGCTGCTTCTGCCAGTTGTGCGGCCAGCATTGCCCCTAATGTATAGGTGGGGAAATATCCAAATGCCCCATCATACCAATGAATATCCTGCAGGCAGCCACGACGATCATCAGGCACATCCACGCCCAATAACTCTTTCATTCCCTTGTTCCAGGCCCCCGGCAGGTCCGACAAGGGCAAATCCCCTGACAACAGAGGACGCTCCAGGCGTGTGCGCAGTATCACATGGGCGGGATAGGTCACTTCGTCGGCCTCAACCCGTATAAAATCAGGTTGAACCCATTGTTGCAGCCGCCGAAAATTATTGGGTTCGTAGGCAGGATCCGGGCCCAGAACGTCCATGGCCTGAGCCGCCAACCAGCCTAGAAACTCCGGCGACCGGCTGGCTTGCATTTCGACACTCAGCGACTGGCTTTCATGCACCACCATGCCCAGGGCCTGTCCGACAGGCTGTCTTGTCCAGGCAGCGGGTAATCCTGCCTCATAGGCGGCATGACCGCATTCATGCAGCACCGCCATGACCGACGCCATCGGATCGTCTTCATGATAAGAAACGGTGATGCGTTGATCGCCGCGATATCCGGTTGAAAACGGATGCGCGCTGACATCAATGCGACCAGCGTCAAACCGAAAGCCAGTTGCGCCCGCCAGTCGCGCCACAAGCTTCTGTTGTTGCGCCACAGGGACGGGCTTTGGCTGTACAGGCAGCCCGTTATTGGCCTGACGCGCTGTCACTTCTTCCAGGAACCCCGGCAGAAAGGCAGCATAATCGTTAAACACCGGGTCAATATCCGCCGACCGCACGCCGGGTGCATACGATTCCAATAAGGCGTCATAAGGGTCCAGGTCTAGCGCTTCCCCATACGCAACGGCACTTTCCCGGGTCAATTTTAACACGACCGACAGCTTGTCTGATACTGCGGCAAAATCAGACGTCGCCCTGGCGTCCCGCCACATATGTTCACAGGCACTGGTCGCGTCACTGATGGCGGCGACTAGATCATCAGGCAGGGCCGTTGCAAATCTGTGATCCCGGCGCATTTCCCGCAGATTTGCGCGCTGCCAGGGGTCCAGATCTTCCTGTTCGGCGGCGGAAAACAGATCCGCCATGTCAGCGGCAGTAACGGCACGATGACGCAGAACCCGCAGTTCTGACAATTGTTCGCCCCGGGGGGACGCCCCATCCGGGGGCATCATCGTTGCTGCATCCCAATGCAGGACGCTGGCCACTTCGCCATACAGGGCAATCTGACGAAACCGCGCTTCTAATGTCTTGTAGGCGCAATCCTGTTCCATCGCGGCCTTAGACATCCGACGGGGAACCCTGTTTTGCGGGGCGGTGATACAACACGAAGATCACTCCCAGGGCGATTGCCAGGAAAAACCAGGTCAGCGCATATTTCAGATGATTGTTCGGGATATCCAGACGCCACTGACGCCCCACGGGATACAGACCGGGCACGGCGTCGTTGCCATCCACCACATAGTAATTGGGAACAGGCATGCCGATCTGGTTGCCCATCTGGTCGCTGTTGATCGAATACCACATGTTCCGGTCCGGCTCATTTTCGGGAAGGAAAACATGCTGAAGCCCTGTGATCGGTCGCTGGAATCGGACAATGCCATTAACCGTCGTCTGGCCATCGATCAGGCCTTCCTCGCGGGTATCCTGCTCTTTCCGATCAAAGGGCACCCATCCGCGATTAACCAGGATCACCGGAGAGCCAGGGACATCATCCCGTTGGAACGGTGTCAGGACATGCAAGCCCGGATTGCCATTCAAGGATCGATTCAACAGGAACATTTCCGCCTCGTTCAAAAAGCGTCCCGTCACTTTAACCTGCCTGAATTCCATGTCGTCTATCGACAGGTCGCCCGGCGGTAATGTTTCCGCAGCCATGGTGGAGCGTTCCTGCAATTTGGTGATCAGGTCCGCCTTCCAGTCCATCCGCTGCAATTGCCAGACACCCAGCCAAACAAGGATGATCAGAGACGGTATGGTAATCAGGGTCGGAACCAACTTTAGACGCGAGAGCATGAAACCTATTTCCTTTTAGACGCAGAACCTCAAATTTTATCAGGTATCCGGGCTGTCTGTTCCACTGTCACTGGCTTGATTGACATACTGCAGCGCGATCAGAAGTCCCTTGGCACGGGGCATCAATATCAGGGTCAGCAGGATCACGACCGGCACTGTAACCAGAATTGGCACCCATACGGCGGTATCGAATGCCAACAGGACCCAGGCACCAAGGCCGACCCCGATCGCACCAATAATCAGGATCAGAAACGGCACCGCACCATCGCCGGCATTTTCAAAATCATACCTCAACCCGCAAAATCCGCATCCCTGGGCAACCTTCAGAAACCCTGAAAACAAGCGCCCTTCGCCACAGCGGGGACAACGCCCCTTAAATCCTGTCGTCCAGGGCGACGGGAGATCATAATGCGAATGCGCCATGGTTGGGTGCCTTTCCGGTTTATACGCAACTGCAGCAAGGCCTGTCATTAATCAAAAGGCTGATTTTAAACAAAGGGCCAGGGTGCCGCTGTGGCATCCCTGACCCCCTGAAGAAAAGCAGGCGTGTGAGATCAGCCGCCCCACCAGTAAACACAGACGAACAGGAACAGCCACACCACATCGACGAAGTGCCAATACCAGGCGGCGGCCTCGAAGCCGAAATGCTGTGTGGGGGTGAAATCACCGCGATTCACGCGCACCAGACAGACTGCCAGGAAAATCGTACCCACCAGAACATGGAACCCGTGAAAGCCGGTCGCCATATAGAAGGTCGAAGAATAGATCCCCTCAGTGAAGCCAAAGGTCGCATGACCATACTCATAAACCTGTACGGCGCTGAAGCAGGCCCCCAGGATGACCGTAAAGATCAACCCTTGGATTGTCCCTTTGCGATCCCCTTCCCGCAGGGCGTGGTGCGCCCAGGTCACTGTGCAGCCAGACAGCAACAGGATCAGGGTGTTCAGCAATGGCAGATTGAAGGCGTCCAGGGTCTCAATATGAGCGGGTGGCCACTGTCCCCCTGTCGCCTCGACACGGGCGTATTGGATGGGGTCAGCGGTGAAAATACTGACATCGAAATACGCCCAGAAAAAGGCCGCGAAAAACATCACTTCCGATGCGATGAAAAGCGCCATGCCATAGCGTAGGCCCAACTGGACAACCGGCTTGTGGTCACCACCATTGGCTTCCCGCACAACATCGCGCCACCAGAAATACATCGTCAACAGGACCATAATCAGCCCGATCAGCGTGCCTGCCAGGCCAATGGAAATGCCCCCCATCATATCGGGATGGAGATACCACACCGTCCCAAAAGCCAGCACAAAGGCACTTAACGCCCCAAAAGCCGGCCAGGGACTCGGATTTACAAGATGATAATCGTGATCGACCGCGTGATGATCGGCTGCCATGGTCTTCAACCCCCATAGTGATCCGCATTGACCCGCCCCTTCCCAGGAACGCCCAACACCAGACTCTTGTTTACGCCTCTTACCCTATGCCACGTGATGTGACACAGAACCATATTCTTCCGCCGCATCAATTGAGCGGCTGGATACTTTCAAGCGCTGCGGCATTTTCGTTTGTCGCCGCAGCTTTCTCATTTTCCGACTCTTCCGCATCTTTCTTACGATAGAAAGTATACGAAAGCGTGATCGTATTCGTGTCATCCAGGTTACTATCTTCCAGGATGCCTGGGTCAATATAAAAACTGACCGGCATATCTGCAACTTGGCCTGGATCAAGCGCCTGTTCCGTGAAACAGAAACATTCCGTCTTTACAAAATACTGACCGGCCTTCAGCGGCGTGACATTGAATGTCGCCGTCCCGACGGTGCGTTCGCTGGACACGGATTCAGCCCTGTAAAAGGCCATGCCGGTTTCCCCGACGCGCAATGTGATTTCGCGCTGCTCTGGATTGAAATGCCACGGCAGGCCGCGGTTCTTTGAGGCGTCAAAACGAACAGTGACCGTGCGATCCGAAACGGCATCCTGCGATGGTGCTGTGCCAACCTGGGTCGTCCCCCCATAGCCTGTCACGCGACAGAAAAGATCATAGAGCGGCACAGCGGCGAAGCTCATCCCCACCATAAAGCCGACAACCAGCACACAACCGATCATCAGCCGTTTGTTTTTGCGTGCGATTGTGTTTTCGGTTCTCATTGGACACTCACCCGCCTAACGAAGCGTCGATACCCGCCTTGATGCGGACGACAGAAACAAGGAATACAATCACCACCAAGGCCGCCACAGACAGGGCGACAGCAATGTTGCGGCTGCGTTGGCGGCGACGAATTTCATCGTCCGTCATCGTCAATGTGTCTTTAGACTCAGTGGCCAAAACAAAACTCCTTAAGTCTGTTATCCGATCAGTCCAACGCCACGATCCAGGATCATCGCGCCAAACAGAGCGAAAAGATAAAATATCGAATAACCAAACATGCGTTTGGCCGATTTGTCGCTTTCATCCCGCCAAACCGCGATCGATGACAGGACAAACAATCCTCCCAACACCGCTGCGGCCATGCCATACAATGGGCCCGCAACGCCCAACCAATAGGGCGCGATGGCACAGGGGAACAGCAGGATCGTATAGATGAACATCTGCTTTTTCGTTTCGCGCACGCCAGCAACGACAGGCAGCATCGGCACACCCGCATCGGCATAATCGCCCCGGCGATACAGGGCCAGCGCCCAGAAGTGCGGGGGCGTCCATAAAAAGATCAGCCCGAACAGCACAACAGATTCCAGCGATACGCCACCCGTCACGGCCGCCCAGCCGATCATTGGCGGGAAGGCCCCAGCAGCACCACCAATCACAATATTCTGCGGGGTAGAGCGCTTAAGCCACATTGTATAAATGAAAACATAAAACAGGATCGCGACCGCCAACAATCCAGCAGCAACATAGTTGACCGCCAAGGCCATGATCAACACGGATCCCAGCGACAGCACGGTGCCAAAAGCCAGGGCATCGTCGGGGGCAACCTTGCCACGGGGGATAGGACGGCCCCGTGTGCGCACCATGATCGCATCAATGTCACGATCAAACCACATATTGATGGCACCCGCCGCACCGGCACCGACAGCGATACACAGAACCGCAACCGCCGCCAGAAACGGATGAATGGATCCCGGCGCCACAAAAAGACCAGCAAAACCGGAAAACACGACCAGAGACATAACACGCGGTTTCAACAGGCGCACAAAATCACGGACCTCTGCCCCTTTAGAGGCAGAAGACCCCGTCTGGTCGGATAGCCCCGGATTTATCAGGGGGTTCCCCTCCAGAGTGGCGGATTGAAAAGTAGTATCACTCACGCTGTCTCAGTCCCGATCATGGTTCGTTTTGGTAGCAACACCGACCATACGATGGCTTCCTGGCGACACCCGCCAACCTGTGGCTGGGCAAGTCAACCCCGCCACCGGGTTTAGTCCGGGGGCGGGGGATTTCTGGCCTAGTGGCCGCTGCCACCGCCAATGCGGGGCAGCGTGCTGAATGTATGGAACGGAGGCGGAGAACTGACCGTCCATTCCAATGTTGTCGCGCCTTCACCCCACGGATTGGCAGCCGCCTTACGGCCCGCAACCAGCGTGTAGATCATGATGACAACGAAGAACAGCGTCGATGCGAATGAAATGTAAGCCCCGATCGACGAAACCAGATTCCACTGTGCAAACCCATCGGCATAGTCGATGTAACGACGCGGCATACCGGCCAGCCCCAGGAAATGCTGTGGGAAGAAGGTCAGGTTCACACCGATAAATGTGGTCCAGAAGTGCAGATACCCGGCCCAGTTTGGAATTTCGCGACCGGACATTTTACCCATCCAGTAATACATGCCCATGAACAATGCGAAAACCGCACCCAGGGACAGAACATAGTGGAAGTGCGCCACAACATAGTAGGTATCGTGCAACTGCAGATCCATGCCCGCATTCGCCAGGACAACACCGGTCACACCGCCAACGGTGAACAGGAAGATAAATCCAATTGCCCACAGCATCGGAACGGTAAAGCGGATGGAACCACCCCACATCGTCGCGATCCAGCTGAAAATCTTAATCCCGGTCGGCACCGCGATCACCATGGTGGCCGCCGTAAAATAGGCCCGCGTGTCCACATCCAGACCCACCGTGTACATGTGGTGCGCCCAGACGACGAAGCCCACGACCCCAATCGCGACCATGGCATAGGCCATGCCCAGATACCCAAAAATAGGCTTCTTGGAGAAGGTAGAGACAACATGGCTGAGGATACCAAAGCCCGGCAGGATCATGATGTACACTTCCGGGTGACCGAAGAACCAGAACAAGTGCTGGAACAGGATCGGGTCCCCGCCGCCATCTGGACGGAAGAAGGACGTGCCGAAGTTACGGTCCGTCAGCAACATGGTGATCGCGCCCCCAAGGACCGGCAACGCCAACACCAAAAGGAAGGCGGTTACCAGCATCGACCACGCAAATAACGGCATTTTGTGCAAGGTCATGCCAGGCGCGCGCATGTTGAAAATCGTGGTAATGAAGTTGATCGCCCCCAGAATGGAACTGGCCCCTGCCAAGTGAAGAGAGAAAATAGCAAGGTCAACAGCGGCAAGATCATGCCCGGTAAACAATCCCTGACCGGTATTGGATAGCGGGGGATACATTGTCCAACCTGTCCCGGCCCCGCCGCCAATCAATGTCGACAGCATCAACAGCGCGAATGCAGGGATCAGCAGCCAGAAAGAGATGTTATTCATGCGGGGGAAGGCCATATCGGGCGCACCGATCATCAGCGGCACGAACCAGTTTCCAAAACCGCCAATCAGGCCAGGCATAACGACAAAGAACACCATGATCAGACCATGCGCCGTGATCACCGTATTCCATTCATGCCCACCCGACATAATCTGAACGCCAGGCTCCTGAAGCTCCATCCGCATATAGATGGAAGCCGCGCCCCCAATCAGGCCGGTAATGATCGAGAAGATGAGATACATCGTCCCGATATCTTTATGGTTGGTTGAAAACAACCAGCGGGCAATACCCGTCGGGGTTCCGTGATCATCATGCGCTGCTGCGGCATATCCCATCGAAATTCTCCGTCTTCCCTTTTTGGCACCGGGCGATACCGGCACCCTAATTTACATGGTCCAGGCGTCGAATGCGCCCAGCACTGTGTTATTCGACCGCTTGGGCCGGTGAGGCGGCAACAGCCCGAGATACCGATGGCGCTTGCGCTTCTTCGACCGGATCATATTTTTCCTGCGCCTGTTCGACCCAGGCCGCAAATTCCGCCTTTGGCAGAACCTGAACCTGGATGGGCATAAAGGCATGCGCATCACCGCACAATTCAGAGCAGAAACCGTAGTAAACGCCGGGCTTCTCAATCAGGGTCCACGCTTCATTCAGGCGGCCTGGAACCGTATCCATGCGCACGCCAAAATCACTGACAGACCAGTTGTGAATCACATCGGCAGAGGTCATCTGAAGACGAATCTTTGTGTCGGCAGGCAGCACGAACATCTCGTCCGTGGCCATCAGGCGATAGACGCCCTGTTCTTTTGCTTCTTCTTCCGTTGTCGCGGCGATGCGGGCTTCGATAAAGAAGTTGCCGTGATCCGGGTATTGATATTCCCAATACCACTGATGGCCGACAATCTTAACTGTCATTTCCGAATCCTCGACCGCATCCGTTGCATAAAGCAACTTCAGGGAGGGGAAAGCCATGACCACCAAAATCAAAACCGGAATACCCGTCCACAGGACTTCCAACATGGAATGATGTGTCGTCTTGGACGGAACGGGATTGGCGCTTTCGCGGAATCGCCAGCAGACATAAATCAACAGGATCAGAACAAAGATCGTGATGACCGTAATGATGGGCATCAACCAATAGTTATGAAAATCAGCCATCTGACGCGCCAGTGGCGTAACCGGATCCGGTAATCCCAATTGCCAAGGTTCTGCTTTGGCAGCCAAGGCTTGACCGGCACTGGCAATGGACCCAACGCCCGCTGCAGCCAAACCGGAAAGAATCGTAAAGAGCTTCCGCACCCTTAATCTCCCGTTTCCCCCGCGATATTCAATCGAACCAATCGTTCAACCAATCGCGCGTTACACCATGATCGTAAGAAACCCTGAACGGGGACGGACCTGCGAGCCTTGCACGTCGTGTCACCAGATTTCTTGACCCATCTCCATACTATCGTGCTCTGCGTCTCGTTCAAGGCACACAGACTGTGGGACACCACATCTGTACCCAAAAACATGACCTTGCGGGTTAAACACCAGCCCGACCATGAAATCAACGAATTTCGCCTAATTTCAGGGCGTCCAGCCCATGTCCATAGCCCAAGCTTGCGCCATCCTTGGGCAGATTTAAAGGTACAGAACCCATCAGCGACAGATTGTAGCACCTGACGATCCTGAGGAAATGCCGACCCTCAATCGTCTAAACGGCTATGTTTTCGGGCCTGGCGCAAACCGACCCAAACACCGATTGCAATCACCGGGACTGCAATTCCCTGCACCAGGGGCGGATAAACTGGCAGCCCGAACTCTGACAGCGCCTTTGCCGCATACCCGACCAGGCCCACCGCATAATATGTTATCGCGGCGACAGACAGGCCTTCCACGGTCTGCTGCAGGCGCAACTGCATCTTGGCGCGCCGATCCATGGAGCTCAGCAATCCCTGATTCTGACGCTCCAGTTTAAAATCCACACGGGTGCGCAATAAATTTGCCGCACGGGTGGCGCGCCGGGACATGCTGGCCATCCGATCTTCGACCGATTCGCACGTTCGCATAGCAGGGGCCAATCGCCGGTCCAAAAATTCCTGGATGGTTTGATATCCTTCAACCCGTTCTTCACGCAATTCTGTCAGGCGCGATCGGATCAACGCAAAATACGCTCTGGACGCCGAAAAGCGATAGCTGTGTCGGGAATTCAAGCGTTCAATTTCGGCCGAAAGCTGCATCAATTGGATCAACAGTTCTGATTCACGATGCGTGGCCCCGGTCTGATTGCTCTGACCAGCCACATTTCCTTCCGGTCCGGATTCAACCAAGGAGGCGGTTTCCGCTGTCAGTTTTGCCAGGCCGCTGTCAATGCGTGTCAATTCCGGTCCGACTTCTCGGGCAGCAGGCAGGCCCAACAACGCGAAATTCCGGTAGGCTGCGATTTCCAGCAACCGCTGAACAACACGTCCAGCCTTCGCCGGGGGAAGGTCATACGGTTTCAGGAGGATTCGATTGTGACCATCACCATGAATGCGCAAATCCGTCCAAACCTGCGCTGAATTTCCCGAAAGTATGCTGTTGACCAGGCTTTCCGGCACGAACAGATCAGATAACAACTGAGGATCTGGATCGGGCCCTTCAACAGGAAGGATCGCAACATGAATGGCCAACAAAATCTCACCAGGCATGGATTCCAGCCATTCACGGGGTAAAAAATCAGAGGCCGGTTTTTCAAACGGCACATCGAAAGGCCCATGACGCAGAACAGTATAGGACGCAAATTCCGTATGCCGTTCAAACCGCAATCGGAAAGGTCCAAAATCGGCCGAAAAATGGTTCATGTCGCGATGGGGCGGATTCACGCCATAGCGTTCACACAAGGCTTTCAGGTGATCGAAAACGCCCGATCCAGCGCCCTCCCCCAGGACTGTCGCATACATGCTGGTCTGGACCGGTGGTGTCAGCATCTCAAAAGGACGGGCATGCAATTCGTTCGTCAGGGCATAGCGCAGCGGGTGTTCCTTTGGAAACGCGAATTTCCGCACACCATCATTCACCAGCCCTTGCTGTTCGGATAAATCCGCTTCGGCCCCTTCAGCGGGGGCCGGATGCATGTCGATTGGCGCTGGGGGCTTGCCCATGGTGGATCTGCTCCTATTTCAATTTAACAACACAAAACAACCCAAGGCGCGCCGGGTTCATCAAAATACCGGGAACTCTTGCATAACCGGTTGCGGCAGGTAACGCTATGATGGTGGCAACCATCCTTTGAATTTTATGCTCACCTGTAACATATATGCGCCAGCATCGTGTTTAGATCAGTGTCTGACCTGATTTACAGCCGTCCACGCCCGACCCATTTCGGCCAGTCAGTCTGCGGCCAAACAGTTTAAAAGGGAATGACCATGTCTGATATCGCCATCACCGACGACCTGTTTTACGGTCGCACCGAATTGGACCAGGGGCGCGTGGAACGTCTTGTCGCCGACAGTCTTAAAGGCGCAGAAGATGGGGAGTTATATCTGGAATATGGTCAAAGCGAGAGCCTGGTCCTAGACGACGGGCGCATTCGCAGCGCCAGTTTCGACACCTCCCAAGGCTTTGGCCTGCGCTCTGTCGTGGGGGAAGTATCAGGCTATGCCCATTCCGGGGAGTTAAGCGAAGCGGCGATCAAGCGCGCGGCCACGGCGGTTCAGGCCGTGCATGGTGGCCATGGCGGCGTCCTGGCCGATGCCCCGCCCCGCACGAATATGGCGCTGTATTCCGACGTAAACCCGCTGGAAACGCTGACATTCGATGCAAAGGTCGGGCTTTTGAATGAAATCGACGCCTATGCCCGGGCCAAGGATCCCCGCGTCAAGCAGGTCACGGCCTCGCTGTCGGCAGAATGGTCCGCCATCCAGATCGTCCGCCCGGATGGGGAGCGCGCATCCGACATCCGCCCCTTGGTGCGTGTCAATGTCAGCGTCGTCGTCGAACAGGATGGGCGCATGGAAACCGGCAGCCATGGATGTGGCGCGCGCATGGATTTCGCGACATTTGTATCCCCCGACAAATGGCAGGCACAAGTGGATGAGGCCCTGCGCCAGGCGCTGGTCAATCTGGAGGCTATTCCCGCCCCGGCTGGAGAAATGACGGTTGTGCTAGGACCAGGCTGGCCCGGCATTCTGTTGCATGAGGCGATCGGGCACGGCCTGGAAGGGGATTTCAATCGCAAGAAAACATCCGCCTTTGCAGGATTGTTGGGTCAGCGCGTTGCGGCCCCGGGCGTGACGGTCGTCGACAATGGCACCCTGAAAGACCGCCGCGGGTCCCTGACCGTCGATGATGAAGGAACCCCAACCAGCGAAACAATGCTGATCGAAGACGGTATTCTGAAAGGCTATATGCAGGACCGCATGAATGCGCGCCTGATGGGGGTTAAATCGACCGGGAACGGTCGTCGTCAATCCTATGCCCATTGCCCGATGGTGCGGATGACCAACACCTATATGCTGGCGGGCGACAAAGAGCCTGGGGAAATCCTCGCCTCCGTTAAGAACGGCATCTATGCCACCAATTTTGGTGGTGGTCAGGTTGATATCACCAATGGCAAATTCGTTTTCTCCTGCACCGAAGCCTATAAAATCGAAGATGGGAAGATCGGTGCCCCGGTGAAAGGTGCGACGCTTATCGGGAACGGCGCAGATGCGCTGACCAAGGTCTCCATGATTGGGAATGATCTGAAACTGGATGATGGTGTCGGCACCTGTGGCAAGGAAGGTCAGGGCGTTCCGGTTGGCGTTGGACAGCCAACCCTGCGTTTGGACGGCTTGACAGTTGGTGGGACCGTATGATTCTGGACCAGGGCTGAAATTTAGCGGTAGAATGCGCCCGTAAACAGTAACCTGCGAATGGGTTAATCTGAGTGCCGGATGAAGGTTCTTTTATATGGGTGCATGGAAACGCGTAATGCTGGCGGCCCTTATTATGGGCGGCATGGCTGCCTGTGATGACGCGGACGACAGATCTGCGCAAGAGACGATAAACCAGTCCGACCCAAGTGGCATCAGCACGGCCTGCCTGAAGGAATTGCCAGAGCCCAGCGTGGAGTCTCAAACCTCTGCCCGGTTGAACCTGACACTCAGCGATTTCGTCTATTCCTTCGAGGAAGGGCGGCATCGCTTTACCCATGACCGCCGCTTTAAGGAATCCGCGGGAATAGGCCTGTTCATCTATCGGGGTAAGGTCTGTGTCGAAGACGGCACATCCTGCGCCGATGCCTGTGTGCGCTATCGCATTGAACCAGGGGGCAGCCTGACCCAGCGCGACCATCATTTCGCAACGCCTTTAGACCCGGATCGCATAACCCTGCAATACTGGGCCCGCGACGATGCCGGACATGTCATGACGCTGCAGCAGGAAATCCAGACCAAGGGCAGGGCTGCAACCGCAATCCCGAACTAGGCAGCTTTCTTATATCGCTTATAGATGACGGGAATGACCGACAGTACGGCCAATCCCACCAAGGCGATAATGATTTCCGGTGTCAGGACACTGCCCAGCGTAAAGGCCTGCCCAGACTCAAAGATACTGCCCAATCCGGTCCCGACCTGAGCATAGACAAAGGTCCCTGGAATAATGCCCAGAAAGGTTGCCGCAATGTAAACCCGCACAGGCACAGCGGCAAAGGCGGGTGCAATATTGACCAGGAAGAACGGGAATATCGGTACCAGCCGCAAAACCAACAGATAGTTGAACGCATCCTGGCGAAATCCGGTCAACAGCCGGTCAATCCGACCACCGGCTTTGTCCCTCAAGGCGTCTCCCATCGCGGTCCTGGCCACAAGAAAGATGATCGTGGCCCCGATTGTTGCCGCCACAACCGTATAAAAAGTTGCCAGAATGCTGCCAAACAGGAAGCCGCCCGCAACCGTGAATACCGTGGCACCTGGCAGCGATGCGGAAACCATGGCCGCATACAGCACCATATAAACCAACACAGCCAATAGAGCGTTCGCTGCAACAAAATCCTGCAACTGATCCCGATGGTCCCGCAGCGCGTCAAAACTGACATATCGCCCAAGATCCAGGGCAAAGAAGACTGTGAAAAGCCCCACAAGAATCAACAGTGGCATCACGCGCTGCCACAGGGGTTTCCTCTTTGTGGGGTTTTCAGGGTTCACAGTGCTGCTCATTATCTTGTCTCGGCTAATTGGTGATGATCCAGGCCATCACCTAATACGTCCAGCGACAATCCACCAATGACGTTACATGACAACTGCGTGATGCAGGGCACTGGCGACCTGTTGCTGGGGCACCAAGACCGCCGCCGCCGCTTCTGCCGCTTCCCGGCCCTTCTTGTCAAAATGCGCGCTGAAAAAGTCCAGATGATCTGCATGATCGTGAAAATGATGCGGTGTCAGCACGACGGAAAAGATCGGTACCCCTTCATCCAACTGCACCCGCATCATGCCATCGATCACCGAACGGGCCACGAAATCATGTCGATAAATCCCCCCATCAACCACCAGAGCACAGGCGACAATCGCATCGAAACGACCCTGCCGCGCCAGTCGCTGACACAAAAGGGGGATTTCATAGGCGCCTGGCACAGTGAATTGTTCCACCTGCGCACCTGATAAGCCAACCTTCGGCAAATGTGAAACGAAGCTGGATGCCGCGCGATCCACAATATCGGCATGCCAGCGCGCGCGAATCACCGCGATTTTGGGGGCCGTATTCTGATTGTCATGGGGTGATGTCATATAATTTTCCTTTCCGAACGATCCAAACCAAGCGGGGCGCACGGAAAGACGCAACACAGACCTGCCCCGATCATAGATCGCCGGGATCTGCGCACGCTTCCGTTCTCTTCCATCCGGACTGTAACCGTCGGCGTCGGTTTCTCACCGACTCTGCTGACCTTTCAAACTGCCGAAACGGAATAAATCCCCAAACGGGATCAATTCCAAGCGGGCAATTTCAAAGCGCTCGCGGGCTTGGCCCATGCATCCTTCCAGACGCCAGACCTTACCGCCGGTGGGGAGTTCCACCCCGCCCCGAGAACATTTCGATCAGATTAGACCGAAGTCCGGGGGCTTCGCAAATGCTTAAGGAACTTTCTGTGAAATGCCCCATAGCCCGGCGTCTGCTCCGCGATACGGTCCTGAAACAGCGTATGAACCTGGCCCAGCCGATGAAACGGAACAGCCATAAAGGCATGGTGTTCCGTGTGATAGGGCATGTTCCAGGCCAATGCCCGGACCAGCGGATTGGTCAGGGTTGTGCGGGTATTTCGGAACATATCATCGACCATCGGGCACAATCCATGTTCCGCCAGCAGATACAGGCGCAGGCAAGGCTGGGCCAACACGACGGGAACCATCCAATAGATCACCAGGAACCCGCTTCCCAGCCACAGCGACAGCACCGCTGCACCGGCATAAAGGGCCAGATAGACTTGCGCCTCCCGCTGCACGGATCGCAGCGTACGCCCGGTGATGAAATCTTCCCTACCCCGTCCCACAGCACGCAAGATCAGGCCTGTCACAGCGGCCCGCCAATAGGGAATGCCGGTCACATGCCACAGATACTGGCCCAGGGTTTCAATCCTCTTGCCCGCCAATTCAGGATCTTTCCCCGGAATTTGCGTGTAACGGTGATGGTGCAGATGAAATGCCCGAAAATACTGTGGCGGCAGGATCAGCACCCATCCGGCAAGGGCAGCGACGGCATCATTTAACCAGCGTGTGGCAAAGGCTGTGCGATGAATGCATTCATGGGCGGGCGCGAATAGAAATACCAAGGCGATACCCAACAGAAACTGCATGGGCACAGCCGCAGCCCATCCCCAGACGTCGTGCACCTGCCAGGTCCCGAAACCAAGAAGACCGATCAGGCCAAAATGACCGATGACCTGCACCAAACCACGGGCATCTGATCTTTGGCTCAACGCCTTCAGCGCC
Organism: Rhodospirillaceae bacterium; assembly: GCA_002709955.1. Classification (GTDB taxonomy): domain Bacteria; phylum Pseudomonadota; class Alphaproteobacteria; order UBA8366; family Aestuariispiraceae; genus Pacificispira. Next base: position 78,281 of record PAQY01000016.1, on the reverse strand, counting down.
AATCGGTCCGCATGGCTTAGATCGGTTTTTGCCGTCATGTATCCTCACGCACCCATTGCAACAGGATCAGGCCCAGGATCAGGAAGGGAATGATCGTCGCCATACCGATGCGTTGGCTGTCAGTCATATCGATGACAACAGCCAGAAGCGCCGGGCCCAGAAAGGCGGTCGCCTTCCCACTGAGGGCATAGAGACCGAAAAATTCCGTGCGCAACGCAGCGGGCGCAATCCGTGCCATCATCGACCGGCTGGCTGCCTGGGACGGCCCCAGAAACAGACCAAGGCCCATCCCCAATGCCCAGAAGACGGATTTATCCGTCACCATCAGCATTGCTATCCCGATCACTGCAATCGCCCCGACCGACAGGGTGATGACTGGTTTCGGCCCCCATTTATCATCCAGAAAGGCAAATCCCGCCGCGCCCAGCCCCGCCGTGACATTCAGCGCCAGCCCGAACATCAGAACCTCATCGCTTTCCATCCCGAAACTGACCGCCGCAAAAATACCCCCGAAGGCAAAAAGCGTGTTTAGTCCATCGGTATAAAACATCCGGGCGATCAGGAAGCGTAGAACCTGTCGATATTGCCCCAGATGGCGGATTGTCCCGATTAAAGTCGAAATTCCTTCGCGAATGGCTGTTTTTGCAGGAATACCGGTATCTTGTCGATCCGGCGTCCAAAGGAATAAGGGAATCGCAAAAAGTGCCATCCAGACCCCGGCCAGAACAGGGATCGCCCGGATATGCTCGCTGCTGCCCTTGTCCAGCCCAAACCAGGCGGGATCAGGCTGAACAAAGACCACCAGGCTGATCGCCAGCGCGGCAAGCCCCCCGCCATAGCCAAGGCCCCAGCCCCAACCAGATATCCGGCCCGTCATGCCGTCCGGGGCAACATCGGGCAGCATGGCATTATAGAATACCATCCCCAGCTCAAAACAGATTGTGCCCAGAACCATCAATCCCAATGCCAGCGGGACAGCGGAGGCATCGGGCAAGGCCCACCACAGCGCCGCTGTTGCCGTCGCCCCGATACCGGTCAGAACAAACAGCCAGGGTTTCCGCCGCCCGGCCTTATCCGATACCGCCCCCAGAACCGGGGCAGAAAAAGCCACGATCAATGCCGCGATAGAGGTGGCATAGCCCCATTGCGACGTCCCCTGCTCCGGCGTTTCCGCAACCGCCTGGGTAAAGTAAGTAGCAAAGACGAAGGTTGAAATCAGGGTGGGAAAGGCGGAATTGGCCCAGTCATACAGGCACCACCCCCAAATTGCGCGTTTATCCGTCTTTTGGTTCATTTCTTTCCCGATCCGGCCTATAAGGTTGCCCACAGGGTTTAGCACAGCAGGAAGGAGCATCCCATCATGATTGTCACCACCACCGAGTCCATCGACGGTCGCCGCATCACCGATTACAAAGGCATTGTCAGTGGCGAGGCGATCATCGGCGCAAATATCTTCCGGGATATGTTCGCAGGCATTCGTGACATTGTCGGTGGGCGGTCCGGATCCTATGAAAAAATCCTGCAGGATGCCAAAGAGGCAGCCATTGCAGACATGACCGAACAAGCCACAAATCTAGGCGCCCATGCCATTGTCGGGGTTGACCTGGACTATGAAGTGCTGGGCAAGGAAAACGGGATGCTGATGGTGGTCGCCAACGGCACCGCCGTCACCTTGGGATAAACGCGCCTCTAATCCAGTCGCGGCGGCGACGGGTTTAGGTCAGTCGCGGCGGCGACGGGTTTAGGTCAGTCGCGGCGGCGACGGCCTATATTTAGTCGCGGCGGCGACGGCGCGCCCGACGGCCGCCATCTGATCCATCATCACCGCCCGCCCCGTGGCTGTGGCCGTGAGCAGGCTTGTCCGTGACCCCGGCCAGCGGGCCCAGCTTGGCAACCACCTGATCCATGGTCGGCGGTTCGCCGGGGACATAGCCATCCAGGGCGTCGCGGATCGCCTTCAACACGACCCCCGTTGTGCCACAGCAACCGCCCACAATCCGTGCACCGGAATCCCGGGCCAGCCGTGCATAATCCGCCATCAATTCAGGCGTTCCGGTATAGGTGAAGGCCCCATTCTTGAACTGTGGCACGCCGCAATTGGCCTTTGCCACCATGATCGCGTCCGGACCGATGGCTTCGCGCATGCCCAGAATGGACAGCACATTTTCCGTCGCACCCAAACCGCAATTTGCCCCAATCGCTGTTGGTGCGGTCGGCAGGTCGATCAAATGGCGATAGGCATCCGCTGGCGTAACACCCATCATGGTGCGCCCAACCGTGTCGAAGGTCATGGTGGAGACAACGGGTCGTCCTGTTTCTGCCGCACCGGCAACCGCTGCTGCGCTTTCTTCCCGGGACGAAATCGTCTCAATCCACAGGATATCCGCGCCGCCATCGATCAGACCGCGCGCCTGTTCGGCAAAGGCAGCCTTGCCCTGTTCGAACGTTACTGGGCCGACCGGTTCAAACAATTCCCCAGACGGGCCGATAGAGCCCGCAACCACCACAGGACGCCCGGCCTTATCCGCCACAGCGCGCGCGACCTGGGCCGCGGCCTTCGCCAATTCATAGGCGCGATCCTGGGCATCATGCAGTTTCAGCCGGAAACTGTTTCCGCCAAAGCTGTTGGTCAGGATGATATCTGCACCCGCATCCACGAATTCCTGATGCACACTGGCAACCCGGTCCGGATGGTCGATATTCCAAAGCTCTGGGGCATCGCCGGACTGTAAACCGCGCTCAAACAGATTGGTGCCCATCGCGCCATCGGCGATCAGATGGCTGCGCTCTTGCAACAGTTTCAGGAACAGATTCTCGCTCATAGGTCAGATACTTTCTGTCAGTTGTGTCACGCGGTCGCGATTGCCAGCGCCCGATCCAAATCCCGGATCAAATCTTCTACCGTTTCCAGCCCGATGGACAGTCGGATCACATCGGGTCCCGCCCCTGCGGCTGTCTGCTGTTCTTTCGTCAATTGATTATGGGTTGTGGAGGCCGGATGCAAGATCAGGGATTTCGCATCGCCAATATTTGCCAGATGGCTGAACAATTCAACCGCATTGACCAGCTTGCGCCCGACCTCGTACCCACCCTTTAATTTGAAGGTGAAAACCGATCCCGGCCCTTTGGGCATATATTTGCGCGCCAGATCGTAATACGGGCTGGACGGAAGCCCGGCATAGCCGACAGAGGCTATCGCCGCATGGCCGTCCAGATAATCCGCCACGATCCGGGCATTGGCGATATGGCGGTCCATCCGCACCGGCAAGGTTTCAATCCCCAAAATCGTCAGGAATGCATTCATCGGCTGTTGCGTCGGACCAAGATCGCGCAGCCCCACCGCATGCCCATATAATGTATAGGCCAGATTGCCAAAACTCTCCGTAAAGGTCAGGCCGTGATATTCGGGCGCAGGCGTCGCCAGACTGGGGAATTTCTCTGGATTGTGGAAATCAAAACTGTCGCAATCAATCACCGCGCCGCCCAGCGCCGTGCCCTGGCCCGACAGGAACTTGGTTGTCGAATGGGTCACGATATCCGCACCAAATTCCCCCGGACGGCACAGATAGGGGGTGGCCATCGTGTTATCGACGATCAGGGGGATGCCCGCGCCATGAGCAATGGCAGCAATCGGCTCCAGATCCAGCACGACACCGCCTGGATTGGCCAGGCACTCGACAAAGATCGCCTTTGTCCTAGCCGTCAGCGCTTTTTGAAAAGCATCAGGGTTGCTGGGATCAACAAAGCTGACCTGCCAGCCAAATTTCTTGAAGGTATGGCCCATCTGGGTGATCGATCCGCCATACAGCTTTGACGACGCGATAATGTGATCGCCCGGCCCCATCAAGGGCAGCAAGGCGATCATCTGGGCGGCATGGCCGGACGCGGTTGCCGTCGCGCCAATCCCCTGTTCCAGGGCCGCAAGGCGTTCCTCCAGCACCGCAACCGTCGGATTGGTCAGGCGGGAATAGATAAAACCAGGCTCCTGCAAATTAAACAGGGAGGCCGCATGATCCGCATCGTCAAAGACATAGGACGTGTTCTGATAAATCGGCACCGCCCGCGCGCCCGTCGCACTGTCGGGGGCCGCACCAGCATGCAGCGCCAGGGTCTCAAATCCATATTCATCTTTTGCCATCAGGGCCTCGCCTTTTCCCGTCCCGCCCTGTTATAGAAGAGGGCACGCCCCCCGTCGAGGGGGCTGGCAGGGGAGCGAAAGGAACCAAATCCATGGACGTACACAAACACCACAAGGCGACCTGCCATTGCGGGGCGGTTGAGCTTTCGGTGCTATTGCCTGAAGGCCTGAAAGAACCGTGCCGTTGCGACTGTTCCCTCTGTCGCCGTCGCGGCACTGTGGTGGTCGACGTCGACTTATCAAATCTCTCGGTGGTAGAAGGGGCCGACGCTCTGGCTCTATATCAATTCAACACCAATACCGCCCGCCACTATTTCTGTAAAATCTGCGGAATTCATACCCATCATCAACGACGCTCTAACCCCAAGCAATACAGCATCAATGTTGGGTGCCTGGAGGATATCAACCCCTTGCAACTAGGCCCCATCATCACATTTGATGGCATCAACCATCCTTCGGATCGAAATGGGTCATAGGATGACAATGCCCCCTGCCCCTAAAATTATCGCCGCGGGCAGTTTGAAACATGCCTTCACTTCGGACGATTCCGTCTTTGCGGATTATATCCCTGACCCTGACTTTGAGTTCGGCGCGTCCGGCACCGTCGCTAAAAGGATTGAGGCTGGCCTGCCGTGGGATCTGTTCTGTTCAGCCAATGCGGCGCATCCAGATCGCCTGCATGCGGCAGGCCTGGCCAGTTCCAGCAAGATATTTGCAACCAATTCCCTGGCGCTTCTGATGCGCCGCGATAGTCTGGACACAGGCCCGGACGACGCGGTTTCCTTGCTCAGGACGCCTGGATTGCGCGTCGGCATGTCGACCCCGCTAGCAGACCCCAGTGGCGATTATGCCCTTCGGCTTCTCGACCGTTTGGCCCAACACATCCCGGAAGGTGATGCAGAGTTACGAAAGCGCACAGATATTGTCACCGGCGGCGGGGAGGACACACCGATCGTCCATCCCGATGGCGTTTATGTCGGTGTTTTGCAGCAGGACAGAGTGGATCTGATGCTGGCCTATCGCACGATCTGTCTGGAAGCCTGCAGCAAGGAACCGAACCTGACCTATCTGACCTTCCCGCCAGACATTGAGGTGGGCGCACGCTTTGCCGCCGTCTTTAATGTGGCATCACCGGAGGTTGGCGACGCCCTGTTACACTATCTGTTTGGACCTGTAGCACAGGCACGGTTGGCACGCTTTGGGTTTGGCCCGCCCGACTGACGGCAGGCCTTATTCCGCCAATCGCCAGACACCGGCATTGCGCAGATCGGTATCTTCCATCAGGCCCGTCGTTTCCCCTGCATAGCGGGCAATACGCTCCAGCCCCATATTGGGCAGATAGAACCGCCCCGGATCACCGATCAGGATTTCGCGCCCCTTGGCTTTTAATTCCTTGAGCCAGGGCAGCACCAGATCGGCGATTTGCTGGTCATAGAATACATCACCCACCAGGATTACCTCATAATCCTTGCTGATGCGGCCGATCACATCCTCGGTCACGATATCCAGGAACACGTCGTTCAGGTCGGCATTCATCTGCATCGCATCTGCCGCGACGGGGTCGATGTCATTGGCGATCACATCAAACGCCCCGGCCATGGCCGCTGCAATCGCCACCATGCCGGACCCAGCGCCGAAATCCAGCACCTTGCGCCCGCGCACAACCTGCGGATTGTCCAGAATATAGCGCCCCAGGGCCTGACCGCCCGCCCAGGCAAAGGCCCAATAGGGCGTACCGATGCCCAGCGCGTCCAGCTCATCCTCCCCCATGCGGTAGAGTGGCACATCGTCTTGCGCCAGATGCAACTTCATCTCCGGCAGCAGGCGCGGTGACATGATCTTGGTATTCTCACGGATCAACTGTTGCACCATCAGACCGCCACCATGCCAAAGGCCAGACCAAGGGTGACCAGCATCCCGGCATGACGATTGCCCTTGAAATGCTTCAAAAGGTTTACCGGATCGTCGAAATCCAGGGTTTTGATCTGCCAGGCGAAATGCAGCGCAGCGGCAGCCCAGCCTGCCCAGAACAGGGGTCCAACCGCCCCGTGCAGCCAGGCCGCCGTGGCAATCAGCGACAGGGTCAGGACCAGAAACCCGGCGATAATCGGGCGGGTCTTGCTGCCGAATTTCAGCGCCGTGGATTTAACCCCGATTAACACATCGTCTTCCTTGTCCTGATGGGCATAGATCGTGTCATAGGACATGGTCCAGCAGAAGCCTGCCAGGAACAACAGTATGATCTGTGGTTCGAAATGTCCGATCAGCAGGGCGCCTGCAACCAGCGCGCCCCAGTTGAAGGCGACCCCCAGGAAACATTGTGGGAAATAGGTATAGCGCTTCATGAAAGGATAGACCGCGACCACGCCCAGGCTGGCAATCGCCGTGATGGCGGCAGGCAGGGTGAACTGCGTCAGCACCGCCAACCCGACCAGCGCCTGAAGAACGATAAAAGCCAATGCCTGCTTCACGCTGACCTGACCCGATGGAATGGGCCGTGTCGCCGTGCGGGCAACCTTGCCATCGATATCCCGGTCGGTGATGTCATTCCAGGTACAGCCCGCGCCCCGCATGGCCAGCGCACCAATGCCAAACAACACCCCATACCACAGCAACATCAAAACACTGTGCCCGGACCCATGCCCAAACAGCGCCACGCCCCACCAGCAGGGCAGCAGCAACAGCCAGGTCCCAATCGGGCGGTCCCATCGGGCCAGGCGCGCATATGGTCTGGCAAAGGGCGGCAACCAGCGGTCCACCCAATTGCCTTTGGGAATATCCGTCCGGTCCTGCGAAGAAATTTCTGTCGGCGATGGCGTCATAGCGCTTACTGATCCTTGCTCTTTCAGGCTGAGGCAGAATAGTCTGCGCCATGGCTACATCAACCCGCCTTTTTGTGACACAAGACCTGACCCCGGATCAACCGGTCGTCGCGACATCAGATCAGGCCCATTATCTGGGTCGGGTGCTGCGGTTGCAGGCGGGCGCATCGGTTATTCTGTTCAATGGCCGTGATGGGGAGTGGTCGGCGACCCTGTCTGAAATAGGCAAATCAACCGGCCTTTTCATTTTGTCGGAACAGATGCGCCCCCAGATCAGCTCACCGGACCTATGGCTGGCCTTTGCGCCGGTCAAGAAAACACAAACAGATTTCATCGTTCAAAAAGCAACGGAGCTGGGTGTGTCCCGGTTGATTCCATTGCTGACAGAACGGACCCAGTCAGAACGCGTCAAAACCGACCGGCTGCGCGCCACGGCAATCGAGGCTGCGGAGCAATCTGAGCGACTGGATATTCCAGAAATTTCCGAACCAGTGCGGCTGGATCGGTTAATTCTGGAATGGCCGAAGGAGCGCGTGCTGTTTGTTTGTGCAGAGGCAGGCACCGCCATCCCGCTGGCAGAAGCCGCGCAAGCCCGGAAATCTGGCGCTGTCGGATTTGTGACCGGACCGGAAGGCGGTTTTTCCGCTGCGGAACTTGACTTTATGCACCAGTCGCCTTTAGTCCTCCCCGTCGGCCTTGGTCCGCGCATCTTGCGGGCAGAGACGGCAGCGCTGGCAGCCCTGGCTGTCTGGCAGGCTGTTGCAGGGGATGGGACAACCCGTCCACCCCGGCGCGGTTAGGTACAGCAAGGGCCCCGGTGAGAGGCCGCTTTTGATGAGGAAATGCGCCGATGTCGTCTCCCACCGCGTCCGATGAAACGCTGGTCGAATCCAAGTCCCAGCTGATTGACTATATCGCGTCTGGCGAAAAGCCCCAGGCGGATTGGCGCATTGGCACCGAACACGAAAAATTCCTGTTCTGCACGGACAGCCATCGCCCCTTGGCCTATGAAGGCCGCCCTGGCGTTAAAGGGCTTCTGGAGGCCCTGTCCGGCCCGGAATGGGAGCCGGTTCTGGAAAATGGCAATATCATCGCGCTGAAAGGCACGGATGGTGCCTCAGTATCGCTGGAGCCAGGCGGACAATTTGAGTTATCGGGCGCGCCCCTGGAAAACGTCCACCAGACCTGTGCGGAAGTCCATCGCCATCTGGATCAGGTTGTCGCCGCCTGTAAGGAAGTCGGCGCGGGAACGGTCGGCCTGGGCTTTAATCCCCTGTGGAAGCGCGATGATATTCATTGGATGCCCAAGGGCCGCTATAAAATCATGAAATCCTATATGCCCAAAAAGGGCAATCTGGGCCTGGATATGATGAGCCGGACCTGCACGGTTCAGGTCAATCTGGATTTCGGCACGGAAGCCGACATGATTGAAAAAATGCGGATATCCCTGGCCTTGCAGCCAATGGCCACCGCCCTGTTTGCGAATTCCCCCTTCACGGAAGGCAAACCAAATGGCTTCTTGAGCTATCGCAGCCACATCTGGACCGACACAGACCCGGACCGCTGCGGCATGCTGCCCTTCGTCTTTGAAGACGGGTTTGGCTATGAGCGCTGGGTCGATTATGTCCTAGATGTGCCGATGTATTTCGTCTACCGCGATGGCGTCTATCATGACGTGTCGGGCAAAAGCTTCCGCGACTATATGCAGGGCAAGCTGGAAGGGTTTGAGGGGCAATTGCCCACAATGACCGACTGGACGGATCACATGACAACCGTCTTTCCGGAAGTCCGTCTGAAAAAATTCATCGAAATGCGTGGTGCGGATGGTGGCCCCTGGGGGAACCTGTGTGCCCTGCCCGCCTTATGGGTCGGACTGATCTATGACGCCCAGGCGCAACAGGAAGCGGCAGATCTGATCAAGGATTGGAGCATTGCTGAAATCTCTGCAATGCGCGATGCGGTGCCAAAGCAGGCATTGGGTGCAAAATTCCGCGATGGGACGGTGCAGGATGTTGCCCGCACAGTGCTGGAGATCTGTCAGGGGGGCCTGAAACGCCGGGCCCGACTGAGCTCAAGTTCTGGCCTGGATGAAACACAGTATATCGAGCCCCTGCATCAGATCGTTGCGACGGGTCGCACGCTGGCTGACGACCAGTTACAGGCCTATCACACACGCTGGAATCACTCCGTCGAGCCGATTTACAACGAGTTGAAATACTGACCCGCTGCGTCAGGCAATAATATCGGGCAACAGGAAACCGCTGAGCCGGGCCATTTGATCCTTGATCGCCAGCTTGCGCTTTTTCATCCGAATTAATTGCAACTGATCAAACGGGGCGGATTCAGAGACCCGTGCAATCATTTGATCCAGATCGCGATGCTCTTCTTCCAGGGCCGCGATCCGTGCGCGGATTTCAGATTCTTCAACTTCGTCCATAACAGCCTTCAAGAAACAGGCAACCCGCCGGATTAGGCGGGCCGCATGGTATCACCTGTGAAATTATCATTCTATGCGGTCGGACTATAGCAGCCTCTGTTACAGGAATGAAGCATGTCCTTGCATCCCAAATAACCGCGCACCACACTAGGGCTATGACACAGGATTCCTCACACGATAGCGACACATTTCGCCAGTTTTGCCTTAGCCTGTATGCAGCGCAGGGGGTGGAAGCCGCCTGTCTGGATTTACAGGACCGCTTTGACCTGGATGTCACCCTGATCCTGATGTGCTGTTGGGTGGGGCAGCATGGCGTGCGATTATCCCCTGACGCCCTGGCCCAGGCGGAACAGTCGGTCAAGCCGTGGCGGGAAACAGCAATCGACCCCATCCGCGCCTTGCGCCGCCGCCTGAAGGAAGCCGTCGGCCCGATTGATCCGGAACGCGCGAAATCTGTGCGGGATCTGATCAAACAGGCCGAATTGGCGGCAGAATTTGTCCAGATGGATCACTTGCTTCTTTTGCTGGAGCATTTGCCGGGGCGGGACGCCCGCATGGCGGACCGTGCCGGTATCGTTCGCGGGAATTTATTACGCTATACAGCGGTAAAAGGCATCGAAACAGACAGGCTTCCCCGCGCGGCCTTGGAAGCGCTGGTAGCCCAGACCGTAAAACCGCTTTACCAGGATGAAGAAGGGGAGGATGGCTTAGACACAGAAACACGCGACGCCAGGTCAGAAACCCCTGACCCCTAATCTTTTACGTTGGTGGCCAATTCTGCGTTGCGTTCCCGCAATTCCCCCAGCAGCGATTCGACCTTTCCGCCACCCCGGCGAATTACAGAGACGAATTCTTCCTTCTGGGTGGTTACCATCGATACCCGCTCAACAATGATGTCGATGATCTTGTTCTGGCCATCCACCTTGTGTACAATCCATCGGACATCGACCGGCGGCTGACCGTCTGTGCGTTGAATAGACACCGTAACTTGCTGCATGTCGCCGCGCAGAGGCTTAGTCTCGACCAAATTGATGGACTCACCGGAATAGCCTTTGAACATGATGGCGTATTTCCGAACAATGTTTTCTTCCAACAGAGAAACGAATTCCTTCATTTCCTCATCTGTGGCACGGCGAACATAGGGTCCCAGAACACGGCTGGCGACAGTGGGAATATCCATCCCCTCTTGCAATAAATCGCGAAACCGGTCCGCACGTTCCGCATTGGAGATTTTTTCGTCGGTCAGCGCCGTCAGGGCCGTATCGGCCAAATTCTGAATAAACGCGCCGGCATCCTCTTGTGCATGGGATGAGAAGGGGAGTCCAAGGCCCAACAAAACAAACAGAACGACACCTGCAGATACACTCATGAAACTACGACGCTGCATTGTCACTCCACGTTTAATTCAGTGCACTTGGTGAGGGGATTTCTGCCTGCGGCACACCGTCTTCCGCAGGAGAATTCTCGTCATACCCAATTGATGGGATCGATTCGTCGTTATCCACCCCGTTCCGGATCATGCTTTCACGCTGTTGACGATACAGGCTGCGGACAGTCGCATAGAAATCCAGTGAATTTTCTTCCAAAGATTCCAACTGGCTGTAATTGCGGGAGCGCGAGTCGATCACTTCCACACCCGCACGGATCGCCGTGTTGTATTCGATCCATGGGCGGTCCGAATGGTATCCCCACCAGCGGAACGGATCCAGCCCTGCATCCACGATAAAGCCAGCCAATGCCCGCGGAGACGACGGGCCCAGGAAGGGCAGCATGATATACGGCCCTTCTTCCACGCCCCAAACCGCCAATGTCTGGCCGAAATCTTCTTCATGATACGGAATACCGGCGGCACCGGCGACATCAAACAGACCCCCGCCCAAAAGCGTATTGGTCAGGAAACGTCCCATGGTTTCGCCAGCGCGCTCCGTCTCCCCCTGCATCAAATCGTTTGCCAGGATGACAGGCGTTTTCAGGTTGCGAATGAAATTCCGCACGCTATCGCGGACAAGATCAGGCAGCAGAAACTCATAAGCCTTGGCAATCGGGCGAACAATTACCTTGTCCAGCGCCATATTGAATTCGAAAATTGCTTCGTTGAGGGGTTGAGCCGGATCATTGGCTTCTTCATAAATTTCGCGCTCTACCGGGTCGGTCGGCGCAGTTGCGCAGCCAGCAAGACCCAATGCGAGAATGAGACCCAGCCCCGCACGCCGCAAAACAGAAAAGAAATCAGAGCCAGTCGACATTCTGTTACAAATCCCTCAACTCAAATGCCGACCTTGTGCCCCAAAAGTCAGCCAAAACGCATGCCATATCTCTAATATAAGACTCTGGCATCACGCAACAAATCATATCAATGTCATTCTACAAAGATATGAAACCCCATCCTGACTATGTCGCTGTAAACTGGAAACCCCGAACCATCGGTACATCCAGCCCACCCGAAGCAACACTCCCAAAACACGACACATTGTACAGACCTGAAATTCCTAAAATATCTGTACATTCAGGGTCTAGCATAGAGGCCCTGACCGCACCACCGAGCAAACCACACCCCCACTATTTCCCGAACCCAGTGTTGCATTTATGCCAATCCAGGGTGTTGCATTCATGCCAATCCAGGCTGGGCGCGGTCAGCCCTTTTGGCTTGCCCTTCCCGCCGCTTGTCCAGCACACTGTGGACCCGCCTGAAACTCACCCAAACACCAGGAATGCTAAGAATGGTCCGTTCCACACTCCCTGTTTTTCACGACTCCCTGATCAGCAGCGCAACGCCTTCGGTTATCGCGGAATGGACGGATTACAATGATCATTTCAACGTCGCATATTATGTTCAGGCCTTTGATCTGGCAGCACAGGCGTTTCGAAAGGATCATGGACTGTCCCTGCCGTTTCAGATCAAAGCCAATCGGGTGTCTTATCTGCGCGAAGTCCCAGGCGGCAGAAAACTGATGCTGACCACGCAACTTGTCGGTTTCTCTGATAAAGGACTGCATATGGTCCAGGCGCTGTATGCGGAGCCGGAGCACTATCTGGCCGCAGTTGAGGAGCGCCTGGAAATTCCCGTTTCAGGCACAGTCGATGAAATTGCCCATACAGCATCTGTTTTGAAGCCCGTTCTTGAGGCGCATGCACAGTTTATGCTTCCGGATGACTGGAACACATTCTAAATTGATTTAAATATCGATTGGATCCGGGCTGAAGGGCTGATTCACATCTGCCAAAACGGTTGAGCGTTGGGAACAATTTGATAGCATACTATAATCTATGCATATGTGAGCCACGCAATGACCAGCGCAATGACCAGACCGGAAGAATTTCGATCCCGCCAGGTCATTTATAAAATTCACAAAGATGGGCCTGATATGCATGGATGAACGTTTGGTATTCTAGTATGTGATAGTTCTTAATAGGACCTGGATGGGCAGGCGGCGGATGGGGTCTGCCCTGGCCAACAAAAGGTCGTTCATAGAGTTCGTTCTGGGGAGGGTGAGTTTCGGTGGAATATTCTGAAGGAATAGAGTTGGCGCAAGAATATGCAGAGCGCGCGCTGGATATCATGAAATCCAATAATATTCCCGCCACACCACGCAATTTTGCGATTTGGTACACTTATGCGAATGAAAAATACCCGGATCTGAAAAAGACGCTGGATGTCCTGATCAGCAACAAACAGGTTTTCACGTCGCAAAAGAATGATGAAGTCTATGATAAATTCTTCACGAATTCTGATGAAGGCATCGCCCTTCAGGAAACGTCACAAAAAATAGAAAGCCAGGTCGGGCGTGTTCTGGACATGATGGGGGATGCTTCTGGCGGCGTAGCGGATTTCGGCAAGACGCTGACCGAAAGCCTGGGCGCTTTGACGGATTCAAAAGGTCTGGTCGGGATTCGCGAAGCGGTCCAATCGCTGGCGCTGGAAACCCAGAAAATGCAGAAATCAAATTCTGCACTGCAATCAAAACTGAAAGAATCATCGCAGGAAATCGCCAGCCTTAGGAAAAACCTGGAAGACGTCCAGCGCGAGGCAATGACGGACGCCCTGACAGGTATCGCGAACCGCAAGATGTTCGACACGACCCTGCGCCAGCGCGCGATGGAGGCGATGGAAGATGGGGAGCCGTTGTGTCTTGCCCTGGCGGATATCGATTTTTTCAAGAAATTCAATGACACATATGGACACCAGACCGGCGACCAGGTGCTGAAATTGGTCGCCAATATTCTGCAAGGCAATGTTAAGGGCAAGGATCTTGCCGCGCGCTATGGCGGGGAAGAATTCGCCCTGATCCTGCCCACAACCAAGCTGTATGATGCAAAGACGGTATGCGACCATATCCGAAATGCGGTTTCCACCAAACGCATCCGAAACCGTACGACTGGTGAGGAAATGGGCAATATTACCCTGTCCATTGGTGTTGCCCTGTATCACCCCGGCGAATCCCTGACCGATTTTATCAGTCGATCCGATGAGGGGCTGTATTTCGCAAAGGGAAATGGTCGCAATCAAACCGTGCTGGAAACCCAGTTGGAAGTCATCAACGCCGATTAATCTGCAACAGACGGTCCTGGAACAAAAATCCGATCATGCATCGGCACCATGCCTTGCCGTGCGAAGACGATTCTGGTCTTGTCTGAAGACTAATATATCAACGCAACAGGGTCACATCCGGGGATGTGCGCCCAGGCGGGAGGGTCGGCCGTGGCGACGGTCGCGCCAAACAGCACGATTGAATGGTTTCGACGGCTGATCAAAAACGATCAGATCCGACTGGGATTGCTGGCGGTATTCATCGGCACATTGGGCGGTGGTGCGGGCATCGCCTTCCGGGAAGCAATTGGGCTGGTACAAACGCTGTTCTTTGGCTTTTCCAGCGACCATTTTCATTCCAATGCGGCAGATGTATCCCCCTGGATTATCCTTTTCGCCCCGGCGGTTGGGGGACTTCTGGTCGGTTTGATCGTCTATTATCTGATGCCGGATCGCCGTCCCCAAGGCGTCGCTGATGTGATGGAAGCATCCGCCTTTCGCCGCAGTAAGATGAGCAAACGCAGCGGCTTTGGCGGCTTTGTCGTTTCCGCCATTACCATTGGATCAGGCGGATCAGCGGGGCGCGAAGGACCGGTTGTTCATTTCGCCGCCTTTCTGTCGACCCTGATTTCACAAATCCTGAAGCTGGACCCGGAAACCCGCCGCCTGTTGTTAGGATGCGGTGTGGCGTCTGGTGTGGCAGCCAGTTTTAATGCCCCAATTGCAGGCGTGTTCTTTTCGCTGGAAGTGGTCATTGGCTCCTATGCCTTGCGCAGCTTTGCCCCTGTCGTCATCGCCTCTGTCGGGGGCACCCTGGTCAGCCGCTCTTATTTTGGAGATTTCCCGGCCTTCACCATCCCGGTACACGAAATCGCCTCCTTCTGGGAATTTCCCGCCTTTGCGATTCTGGGCTGTATCAGCGCAGGGGTCGCGGTCGCGCTGTGCGTTTCCATTGACGTTGTCCGGAATACGCATAATCGATTGAACATCCATCCCATTCTGCGCCCCGCCCTGGCGGGCCTGGCCGTTGGGGTTATCGGCCTGTTCCTGCCGCAAGTCATGGGCGTGGGATATGAGGCAACGGACGAAGCCCTAAATGAGATGCTGCCTTTGACCATGCTGATCACCTTGCTTGTATTCAAGACGGCGGCAACGGCACTGACACTTGGCTCTGGGTTCGGCGGGGGGATCTTTTCTCCATCGCTGTTTCTGGGCGCGATGTTAGGGGGGGCATTTGGCTTCGTTGCGACAGGTATTTTCCCCTATCTCTCTTCCGGGCATGGGGCCTATACATTGGTCGGTATGGGCGCAGTGGCCGGTGCCACATTGGGGGCCCCGATTTCAACAATCTTCATCGTGTATGAATTAACCCGGGATTCCGCGCTGACAATCGCCGTGATGATTGCCACAGTCATCGCGACACAGATATTCACAGCAACGTATAAGCGTTCTTTCTTTCACTGGCAGTTGGAAGCCCGCGGAATCAACCTGATGGGCAGCCGGGAATCCCGCATCATCCGACAAACCAATGTCCGGGAAGTCATGGAACAGGATTATGTGACGGTTCAACCTTCCTCTTTGCTGCCGGAAATACGCCAGAAACTGACCGCTACCCGCTATAGCGAGGTCTTTGTCGTTGACGAGGAAGGCTGTCTGGTCGGGACCATCATCTTAGGAGATTTGGGGGCGGATGCCTTTGAACATCTCCATGACTCGGATCTGCGCGCGATTGATGTCTGTCGCCGGGCACCGCCCCTGGCCACCGTCGATACGGACCTGGAAGATGCAATGAACTTGCTGGAAGAGTGTAACGAGGAACATATCGCCGTGGTTAATAATCTGGAAGACAAACGTTTGATGGGGGTTTTGCACGAACATGACGTGATGGCCCGCTATCACCAATGCATTCTGGACACACGGCGGGAGGAAGCGATATGAGCGGCCCGACGCCCCCTACCATTCCGGCCCCCAATCTGCCCCAGCCCTTGCGTCCAACAACGTCTGATCTGCCAACCAAAGGCATCGCCTTTGCGATCATGGGGTCGTTTCTGCTGACCCTGAATGATTCGATTGCGAAATTCCTGACCGCAAACTGGCCGGTCGGAGAGATCATGGCGCTGCGTGGGACGGTCATTCTGTTTGTGATCATTGGCCTGCTGCAGTTGAAAGGTCGTATGGGGGCTTTGCGCATTCAGAACAAGACGGCGATGGGGGTTCGGGCACTGGCGATCACGGCGGCCACCTTCACCTTCTTGACGGCACTCAGCCTGATGCCGATGGCAGATGCGCTTGCAATCGTCTTCATCTCGCCTGTCTTCTCAACCCTGTTGGCGATTGTTATTCTGCAAGAAACTGTCGGCTGGCGGCGCTGGATCGCGATGGCTGTTGGATTTGTCGGTGTCTTCATCGCCCTGAACCCCGGTGGATTGTTAATAGACGCCCCTGCGGCCTATAGCTGGCAGGTGGCGATGTTGCCCCTGGTCACGGCCTTGCTGACGGCGGTTCGCGATGTCTCGTCGCGCCGACTGGTCTCAGGTGACGATTCGCTGGCGATTATGTTCTATACAGTGCTGGCGGTTGTCATATCGGGCTATACCACGGTGACAGCCGGTTCGTGGCAGATGCCAGGCCTGTTTGATATCGCCCTGATCCTGGGCGCAGCTGCCTTTATGTTCGGGGCGTATTTCTTTCAGATCGAAAGTTTCCGCTTTGCACCTGTCAATCTGGTCGCCCCGTTCCGTTATATCAGCCTGATCTTTGCCGCAGGGATGGGCTATGCCATTTGGGGGGATATCCCGGCATGGAACATGGCCGTGGGGGGCGTTATCATTGTTATCAGCGGCTTGATGATCTGGTGGCGAGAGCGTCAGGGCACAGCAAACCGGACTGAAGCGGAGAAAATGGAACCCCGTCCATGAAACCCAGAATCAGTATGATCACGCTGGGCGTGGATGATTTGGAAAAATCGATCGCCTTTTATGAAAAAGGCTTGGGACTGCCGCGCATGGATTCTCCGCCCAGTGTCGCCTTCTTCACCCTGAACGGCACATGGCTGGGGCTATTTGGGCGCGACTCGTTGGCGCAAGACGCCAATGTGCCGTGCGAGAAAGCCAGTTTCAACAGCTTTGCCCTGGCCCATAATCTGGGTTCCGAAGCTGAAGTCGATGCCCTGTTCGCAGAGGCCCTTGGGGCCGGGGCGACGGCTGTAAAACTCCCTCAGAAGGTTTTCTGGGGCGGCTATTCCGGGTATTTCAAGGACTTGGACGGCCATTTGTGGGAGATCGCGTATAACCCCTTCATGTGGGTCGGCCCCGAAGACACAGAATGACCGGATATTTTTGACTCCCCTGTATCTGGTGGGGTTTTCCCTACGCGCCTGAAGGCTATACTAGAACCCATGTCAGACCCATTGGATTACGACGATATCGACTTCCCCGCTGTGCCCAGCGGCCCAGCCCCCGCCTATCCGGGGCGCAGCAATTCCGCGCCGCCGCCCTGGCTGGACACTCTGAACGATGCCCAGCGCCTGGCGGTGGAGGTAATTGACGGACCCGTTCTGGTACTGGCAGGGGCTGGCACCGGCAAGACCCGCGTGCTGACCACCCGGCTTGCGCAAATTCTGCATCAGGGCAAGGCCAAGCCCTATCAGATCCTGTGCGTCACCTTCACCAACAAGGCCGCCAAGGAAATGCGCGAGCGCGTCGCCCATCTGGTTGGCCCGGCGACAGAGGGGATGTGGCTGGGAACCTTCCACGCACTGGGCACCCGCATCCTGCGCAAACATGCTGAACTGGTCGGCCTGAAATCCAGCTTCACCATTCTGGATACCGACGACCAGATCCGCCTGTTGAAACAGGTATTGGAAGCCGAAGGCGTAGACGAAAAGCGCTGGCCCGCCCGCATGCTGATCCATGTCATCCAGCGCTGGAAGGACAAGGGCCAAGTCCCGGAGCGTGTCAGTGCCTCAGAGTCCGGCGACATTGCCAATGGCCGCGCGATGGAAATCTATCGCCAGTATCAACAGCGGCTTAGTACCCTGAATGCCTGTGACTTTGGCGATCTGCTGCTGCACAATCTGACGATCTTTACCAAGCACCCCGAAGTGCTGGAGCGCTATCGCCATCTGTTCCAATATATCTTGGTCGATGAGTATCAGGATACCAACGTCTCGCAATATCTCTGGCTGCGCCTGTTGGCCCAAGGCCGCAAGGAAGGCGAAAGCCAGAATATCTGTTGTGTTGGCGATGATGATCAGTCGATCTATGGCTGGCGCGGGGCAGAGGTTGGCAACATCCTGCGTTTTGAAAAGGACTTTCCCGGCGCGAAGGTCGTGCGGCTGGAACGGAACTATCGCTCCACCCCCCATATTCTCGGCGCGGCTTCGGGCCTGATTGAGAAGAACGAGGGGCGACTGGGCAAGACCCTGTGGACCGACCGCAATGATGGCGACAAGGTGCGCGTGCGCGGCCTGTGGGATGGGGACGAGGAAGCCCGCCTGATCGCCGATGAGGTCGAAGCGCTGCAATTGAAGAACGAGCCGCTGGACGAAATCGCTATCCTGGTCCGCGCTGGCTTCCAGACCCGCGAATTCGAAGAACGCTTCATCACCCTGGGCATTCCCTATCGCGTTGTCGGCGGCCCCCGGTTCTATGAGCGCGAAGAGATCCGCGACGCCATCGCCTATCTGCGGGTGATCCACCAGCCCGCCGATGATCTGGCCTTTGAGCGGATCATCAACAAGCCCGCGCGCGGCATCGGCAAAACCACACTGCAAGCGCTGCACAAGGCCGCCCGGGCGCAAGGCCTGCCGCTGTCCATTACCGCCCAACGCATGGTGGAAACCGACGAATTGAAGGCGGCTGCCCGCAGCAAGCTGTTCGCCGCGATGGACATGTTCGACCGCTGGCGCCGCCTGTCCGAAGGCATTGACCATGTGGAACTGACCGAAACCGTGCTGGAAGAAAGCGGCTATACCGATTTCTGGAAGCAGTCGAAAAAGCCGGAAGCCGCTGGCAAGCTGGAAAACCTCAAGGAAATGCTGTCGGGCATGCAGGAATTCGACGACCTGCCCGCCTTCCTGGAACATATCAGCCTGGTGATGGAGGTCGAATCCAACACGGTCGGCCCCATGGTCTCGGTCATGACGCTGCATGCTGCTAAAGGTCTGGAATTTGAGACCGTCTTCCTGCCGGGATGGGAAGAAGGCCTGTTCCCCCATCAGCGCGCCATGGATGAAAGCGGCCTGGCCGGGCTGGAAGAAGAACGCCGCCTGGCCTATGTCGGGATCACCCGCGCCAAGCGCCGCTGTGAAATCAGCTTCGCTGCCAACCGCCGCATTCACGGCTCCTGGAATGCCGCCCTGCCGTCGCGCTTCATCGATGAATTGCCCCAGGAACACGCCCTGATCGAGGCCGACCGCGGCGTCTATGGCGGCATTGGTGGCGGCCGCGCCGAAGACCGCGCTGCCTTCACCCAGGTCGGCTATGGCCGCAGCAGCAGCTTCGGGGGCGGCACGACTGGTGGCGGCTTCGGCGGTGCGAAAGCCTCAGACTTCGATTCTGGTTCCACTTACTCGGCCCCCACCTATTCTTCTCAGGGCGGCGGCCCTGGCTGGCAACGCCTGAAACAGCGCGGCCTCAGCCAAACCCGCGCACCGGTGATCGATGCCAGCTACAGCAGCAGCACCGACCACGATTTCGGCACAGGAGAGCGCGTCTTCCACCAAAAATTCGGCCCCGGCACCATCACCGCCATAGACGGCGACCGCCTCTCAATTGAGTTCGATAAGGCCGGGAAGAAAACTGTTGTGGCGAGTTTTGTGGAGCGGGGGTGAGCATAAGTTTAGCTCCAACTAACAATTATTTTGATATGCGTGCTAAGAGAAATGCAAGTGCGGCGGCAGCAACAATTGTTGTTGCAACAGTTTTATTATCAATAGCTTTTTTGGCAGACAAAACTTCTATATTTTCTTGATTTTTTAATTTTTCAATTGCGATTTCTGCGCTTTTTATAATGTTGGATGCATCGACGTTTAGAAGTTTGCAAGCAATCCTTAGCTCTTCCAACGTCAAAAATGACAATCCACGATTTAATCTTGACCAAGATGATTGAGACATTTCCAACCTCTCAAGAAATTCGGATTGAGAAAGGCCCGAAGATTCCCGGATGTCGTTTAGAAATTTTGCAACCACCATTGAGAAAGTTATTGCATTTTTTTCCATTTTGTCAAATTATCCTATTTATGCAATTTTGACTTAATGGTCCTTTTTGTATATTTCGAAATAATCACAGAAAAGCAGTTGAGTCAACAAAAACTGTTAGAAGAGGTCAAAATGGAAAGCAATATAATACGGCATAATCAAAATAAACTTATAGTTAATGAACCCACAAAAATAGTACAAAAAATTGAGGAGTTAGTGCTAAATTGGCATATTACTCAACCATGCAATTTCAAGTGTAAGTACTGTTATGCAAAATGGGCAAAAACTGACCAAAAAAGAGAATTATGGCGAGATAACACAGCAACAGAGAACCTTCTTAAATGTTTATACAACTACTTCAATGGCGCGACGCCCAATGCACTGCAGAAAAGTCTTTCATGGAGTTCTCAGCGTCTAAGTTTGGCTGGTGGAGAGCCTACTATTCTGAGAAATTCCCTACAAAGAATAGTGTTTCAAGCAAAACAAATTGGATTCAATGTTTCGCTTATCACAAACGGCAGTTCACCAGATGTCATTACTGAGTGTGCGAACGGTTTAGATATCATAGGGCTTAGTGTTGATTCGGTAAGTACCACGATAAACTCTCAAATTGGTCGAATGGACAAAAGTGGGAAATGTTTGACCATTGATGATGTACTTAGCTTGATCGACCGGATCAGACGCAAAAATTTAAATATAAAGATCAAAATTAACACCGTGGTCAATTCTGTGAATTCATCAGAGGACCTATCTGAACTAATTAAAAGAGCGCGACCAGATAGGTGGAAAATAATGCGAATGCTGCCTGTAACCACGACCGATTTATCAGTTACAGATGATGAATTTAAATCATTCTTGAAACGCCATAAAGCATTTGAATCAATAATAACAATCGAAGACAACAATGACATGGAGCAATCTTATATTATGGTCGACCCTTATGGTCGTTTTTTCCAAAACTCACAGAATGATCGCGGTTACGTGTATAGCCAACCTATTCTAAACGTTGGGCCAAGGGCAGCTTTTAAGGACATTAAATTTTGTCCAGAAAAGTTTACTGCGCGATACAAAACACATAAGTAGTTCAGTATTTTATGATAGGTAGAAGCGAGGAAGCAGAGTAATTTGGCCGTTACAATACAATGCTTAAACTTTTGTTTCTCTTCCCCGCAATAAAAAATCTGTGTCCATCCATCATAACCCCGTTTTTCTGGTGAGTTCAAAGACCAAGACGAGCACATTTATCGTCATGGGCCACCACATTGCCGGATTAAGCTACAGCCAAGAAAAACGATTGGATAAAACAATGTCGTACCATTCATGATTAAAAATATACTCATTAAATTAGGCAACCCATACAAAACAGCCTATATGAAGGTGCCAATGATAGTAAGCCCTTGGCAATACAAAATGGGGACTTGAACAAAGGTCGGAACTCTGATTTTGCCAGAAAAAGTAGCAGATTCGCTGGTTAAGGCTTTAACACGTTCTGGAAAGCGTTGCGAAGACGCATAACGTCACACAACGGTACCCAATCATTCTTCGTAAACCGCTCCTTCCCCCCTTACCGCCGATACATCAGCAGCATTGTGCATCCGCCCTTGGATCCGGCCTCATGCATGGCGCCGATGGCGCGTTGGCAATAGTGGCCGGGGCCATAGCTGTGCTCTGCGTCATAGAAATCGCCGTCCAGGACATAGATTTCTTCCAACTGGTCATGGGCGTGATCCGGGGTATAGGCGCCGGGATCGATTTTCATCAGCGCCGTGGACACGCCGGTCTGGCTGTCCTTAAAGATTGGTTTCAGCCAGAAGCCGGGCGCGCCGGTTTCCTGCCAATTGTTTAGAGTCGTATCAATGTGGTGAGAGCCAGTGTGCTGGCGGTCAATGGCGGTCATCATATTGCTCCTCTATTGGCGCTAGAGCATCATGCGTTCGCATGAGCTCACACAGGACACTCTAACCATTTGTTTCTTTAGCAAATGCGTCGTCGCAAACGATTCCGTTTGCTCGGGATTTGCGCTAGTGTAGGAAAAACAGTGGTCTGTGGGAAGAGATCTGCAGGCCACAGGATTTTGCCTTTTTCGGCTCACTATGGACACACAACGATGACCCATTTCACATTGGTACACGGTGCCTGGCATGGCGCATGGTGCTGGGACGCCCTGTCTAAGATCCTGATGGCACGGGGCCATACCGTGTCCTATATCACCCAGACCGGATTGGGGGAGCGCGCGGGGGAATTGTCACCGGATATCACCCTGCAAACCTTTGTCGATGATGTGGTGGCGCATATTCAGACCCAGGACATTCGCGACACGGTGCTGGTCGGGCACAGCTTCGGCGGGATTGCGATTACCGGGGCTGCGGCCACCTTACCGGACCGGATATCGGAACTGGTCTATCTGGATGCGATGGTCCCCCTGTCTGGCGTTGCGCCGCATGAGACGGTTGCCCCGGATGTCTGGGCGGCGCGCAAGGCCAGTGCCATCATGGTGGGTGAAACCCTGTGCCTGCCCCCACCCAAGGCGATTGCCATGGGCCTGACCGACCCGACTGAGGCGGCCTATATTGAGGCCCGCATGACCCCGCATCCGATCCGCACCTATGAGACGGCGATCACATTCAATGACCTGCCGAATAATGGCTTGCCGGTCCGCTATATCCGCGTAACCGATCCGATCTACCCGCCGCTGGAATCCCATCGCCAGCGCGCCGTGGAGATGGGCTGGACCATGCAAGACATTGCCAGCGGCCATGACTGCATGGTCAACGCGCCCCAGGCCCTGGCGGATTTACTGCTGAGGTAAACCCATTTTCTGAGCCCCCTGGTACAAACGTTTCAATCGCACGTGCTGCTCTGGACCCCGGATCACGTCCGGGGTGACAGCAACAAATGTCATACCCTCAGCGCCCTTTGCGCCTTCTCCGCGCCCTTTGCGGTAAATCAAACCCCGTCGCACCCGCGCAGGCGGGTGTCCAGGGCCACACACACCAATCGCACCCGCTGCTCTGGACCCCGGATCACGTCCGGGGTGACAGCAACAAATATCATACCCTCAGCGCCCTTTGCGCCTTCTCCGCGCCCTTTGCGGTAAATCTTCAACAAGCCCCGCCTCTCCCGCGTAGGCGGGTGCCCAGGGCCACACGCACCAATCGCGCTTCCCGCCCTGGACCCCGGATCAAGGTCCGGGGTGACGATGGTGCTTACAGATTCACCCTCACCCTGAGGAACGTAGCGTCTCGAAGGGGGAGCCTGCTGCACGTACCATCCTTACAGCGCCGCTTCAGGATGAGAACGGGACGATTTGTAGAAGTGTCAGTTTCACAAGATCAGGCAAGTCCGGCGGCGTCTTCCAGGAAGGTGACAATTTCCGGGACACCCTTATTGTCCTTCAAATTGGTGAACAGGAAGGGACGGTCGCCGCGCATCTTTTTCGCGTCCCGATCCATTACCGACAGGTCTGCACCGACCAAGGGCGCCAGATCGATCTTGTTGATCACCAACAGGTCCGACCGGATGATCCCCGGCCCACCCTTGCGCGGGATTTTATCACCGGCGGACACATCTATTACATAAATTGTGATATCCGCCAGGTCTGGCGAAAACGTCGCGGCCAGATTATCGCCCCCGGATTCGATCAGCAGCACTTCCAGCTTGGGAAATTTCGCAACCAGATCGTCCACAGCGGCCAGATTAAGCGAGGCGTCTTCGCGAATGGCGGTATGGGGGCAGCCGCCGGTTTCAACACCCACGATCCGGTCCGGCGTCAAGGCCCCGCTGCGGGTCAGGAATTCTGCATCTTCGCGGGTATAGATATCGTTTGTAATGGCGGCGATATCATAGGTCTCGCGCATCGCCTTACACAGCCGATCCATCAGCGCCGTCTTGCCAGAGCCGACCGGACCGCCAATGCCGATACGAACAGGGCCTGTATGGGAAACGGGTTTCGTCATGATCTAAACAACCTCGTATATTGGGTTTCGTGAAACATTGCGGCCAAATCAACCGCGACACTGGCGCTGGAAATCCTGTCCAATGGTGTTTCCATCGCCTTTTGCGCAAATTTGGTAATAAGCGGCTTCAGGGTCATCAAAGCCGCAACCCCGTCCTTCTGACCCAGGGGAATAAGGCGCTGACCCGCCGATACCAGATTGGCAACCGCACCATGCAGCCAGGACTCGACAGCGGCTTCCAGCGGAATACCCGCATCCGCGCAGGCCGCACCAAAGGCGACAGCATGAGGAATTCCGACATCGGACATCGTGTTTTGCAATGCCGACAAGCGGGGATAGTCACTTCCCTCACTCTGCAAGGCCTTGATAAAGGCGCGCCCCTGATTGACAGATTCTGCGGCCAATTCACTGGCCCCACGCAGAGAAACCGCCTCCTCCAGAACCGATGGAAGGGTTTCCATGTCAGATTGATGGGCGGCACAAAGGAAGGATGCATCGGCCTGTAGATCCCCAAATTCCAGCAAGGCAAGGGCCAGCGCCTCCAGACTGCTGCGGTCGGTGACCTGTCCGGATTCCACCATCCATTCCAAACCATGGGAATAGCTGAATGCCCCAACCGGAAAGGCGGGGGAAGTCCATAGCATTACCGTCTGCAACCAGTCGGGCGCGCGTGTCACGATCCAATCCTTGCTGCGGTATGATGATGGTCGTGGTGGTGGTCATGGTCATGGTCGTGCCCCTCATTATGATGATGTCCATGCCCCGTATTGGCGGCATCATAGGCCCCGGCCTCTGGCGTGAAAGGGGCATCATGACGCTTCACCACCGCGCCCAAGCCTTCCACCATGGCTTCAATCACCGCATCGGCGCGAAAGCGGATCGTGCCATCGTCCAGGATTTGCACCGGCAGATGACGATTGCCCAGATGCCAGGCCAATCGCGCCGTGGCCGCTGGACTGACGCCAAGTGCATCGGCAACTGGCTCTGGCGCTTCAACGATGCGGATCATGCCGCCATCCTGCAATTCCAGGCCGTCGCCCTGTCGCAACGTCACGGCCTTAGGCAGGTCCAGCAGAAACGCCTGCCCCTGATCGTCCTGCAATTTCAGCCGCCGCCTGTTGCGCTGATCCAGGTCCAGTGTGGCAGTGACGGCAGTACCATCATCCACCCAACTGCCTGCCATATGTCGTTCGGTTGCGCGCCGCATCACATCCTCAAAACAGAAAATAGCGTTGCGCCAGCGGCAATTCTATCGCGGGCTCACAGGTCAGGAGTTCGCCATCCGCCCGAACCTCATAGGTTTCCGGGTCCACCGTGATATCAGGCAGGGCGTCATTCAGGGCCATATCCGCCTTTGTCACGGTCCGGCATCCCTTCACCGCCAGAACCTGCTTGGACAGGTTCAGGGAATGTTTAAGACCCGCATCAACCCCGGCTTGGGACATGAACGTGACACCCGTTGCCCCCAAGGCACCGCCCAAACTGCCAAACATCGGGCGATAATGCACCGGCTGTGGTGTCGGGATAGAGGCATTCGGATCACCCATAGCCGCTGCGGCTATCATGCCAGAGCGTAGAACCAGGTCAGGCTTCACGCCAAAAAACATCGGCTTCCACAGTACCAGATCAGCCAGCTTTCCGACCTCAATAGAACCAACATGCTGTGATATCCCATGGGCACGGGCGGGGTTTATCGTATATTTCGCGATGTACCGCCGCGCGCGCAGGTTATCATTATCGCCCGTTTCGTCCTGCAGGCCACCGCGCTGCATCTTCATCTTATGGGCTGTTTGCCAGGTTCGTGTAATAACCTCCCCCACACGTCCCATCGCCTGACTGTCCGAGGCAATAATGGAGAATGCCCCGATGTCATGCAGGATATCTTCTGCCGCGATGGTTTCCTTGCGAATCCGGCTTTCCGCGAAGGCGACATCTTCCGGAATGCGCGGATCAAGATGATGACAGACCATCAACATATCCAAATGCTCATCAACTGTATTGCGGGTATAGGGCCGGGTTGGATTGGTCGAAGACGGGATGACATTGGGCAGCCCACAGACCTTGATAATATCCGGGGCATGACCACCACCGGCCCCTTCGGTGTGAAAGGCGTGAATGGTCCGCCCGTCTATGGCGGCAATGGTATTTTCGACAAAGCCACTTTCGTTCAGCGTATCGGTGTGAATTGCAACCTGCACATCGGTCTCTTCCGCGACGCGAAGACAGCAATCAATGGCGGACGGGGTGGTGCCCCAATCTTCATGCAGCTTCAGGCCAATGGCCCCTGCGGCTACCATCTCGATCAACGCATCTGGTCGGGATGCATTGCCCTTGCCAAACAGGCCGACATTCACCGCCATCCCATCTGCGGCTTCCAACATGCGGGCCATATGCCAGGGACCGGGTGTTGCGGTCGTGGCATTGGTGCCTTCCGCCGGTCCTGTGCCGCCGCCCAACATGGTTGTGACGCCTGACATCAGCGCGTCTTCCGCCTGCTGTGGACAGATCCAGTGAATATGCGCGTCAATCCCGCCGGCGGTGACAATGCGCCCCTCGCCCGCGATGATTTCTGTTCCGGGGCCACAGATTATATCGACGCCTGGCTGCACATCGGGATTGCCCGCCTTGCCGATCGCGGCAATCTTTCCGCCCTTCAGCCCGATATCCGCCTTATAGATACCGGTGTAATCCAGGATCAGGGCATTGGTGATGACGGTATCCATCGCGCCTTCTGCGCGGGTGGCTTGCGATTGACCCATACCGTCACGGATCACCTTTCCGCCACCGAACTTCACCTCTTCCCCATAGATCGTGCGGTCGCTTTCGACCTCTATGATCAGATTCGTATCGGCCAGGCGCACCTTGTCGCCTGTGGTTGGGCCATACATATCGGCATAGGCCTGTCTGTCGATTGAATATGCCATGACCTAGTTCCCCCCCTCCAGTGGACCTTGAACCGCACCATTAAATCCGGTCACGATCCGCTTTCCGGCATAGGCGACCAATGTGACATCCCGGCTTTGCCCCGGTTCGAAGCGCACCGCGGTTCCCGCTGGAATATCCAACCGGAACCCCCGCGCTGCCGCCCGATCAAATTTCAGGGCCGGATTGGTTTCCGCGAAATGATAATGACTGCCAACCTGGACCGGGCGGTCCCCGCCATTGGCGACAGTCAGGGTGATGGTTTCGCGCCCCTCATTCAGGGTGATCTCACCAGCGGCACAAAGGATTTCTCCTGGAATCATACTATCTCTCCTTTGCGTCAGCGGATGGGGGTGTGAACGGTGACCAGCTTGGTCCCATCAGGGAAGGTCGCTTCGACCTGGACTTCATGGATCATCTCTGCAATGCCATCCATGACCTGATCGCGGGTAATCACCGTCGCGCCGTCGCGCATCAGATCCGCCACCGATCGCCCATCGCGCGCGCCCTCAACCACGAAATCACTGATCAGGGCAATGGCTTCGGGATAGTTCAGCTTAACCCCCCGCGCCAATCGCTTGCGGGCCACTTCGGCGGCCATCGCGACCAATAGCTTGTCCTTTTCTCTGGGTGATAAATTCATCTGTCCCCGTCTCCTCCCGTCAACAATGAATCAAGGCTGGCAGCCGCGCGGGGCGACCAAAAGCCTGGTGCCGCAACTCAGACCATATGTGCATATAGCAAGCCCGCATCGCGGCTGGATCCTTGCCCAGAAACCGCAGCAGCAAAAGCGGCCCCATCACGGTCGCGCCCGCAATTCCATCCGCATTTCCACCTGCAATCCCTCCTGACAGGTCCGCCAGAAGCGGTCGCACCCTATCGCGCAACACGTCTGGCTGTGGCGCGACACAGATCAGGCTGGCCATCGCCGTCGCCCCGTCCAGTCCGAAGGGGCTGTTTGCAACTGCCGACGTCAGGACAAAGGCGTCACGCCAGATCGTCCGGCCCGCCACTGTCACTCTCCAGTTTTCCTGAAGCTGGCACTGGCGCACAGTTTCCCCCATCGCGCCGCGTCCAAAAATCACCATCTCCCCGGCCATGACCTGGGCGGTTTCTGTCGCAAGATCGATCCTGGTGGATCGAACCAGACGTGCGCCGTCAAATACGATCGTTTCCTGTGGCAGATATTCCAGACACCCATTCGCACCAACGGTCAGCCCCAATGTGACCCGCGCCGGTTCTAAATCCTGCGCGCGATAGACCTTCTCTGCCGCCTGGGCCAGGCTTAGGACTTGTGCATTGTCTTCTGCGCGGATCGACACATCGATCTGATCGCCCCCAACCAGCCCGCCAGAGACCGTGGTGATTGCGGCGGTAATGACATCGTTTCGTGCGGGCCTTGGAAACAGCACCCGCATGGGATGGCTGTGGTACAGGTCGCTCAACCCCGTAACCCCCCGCGCGGCATCATGGCGAAAGCCCAAAATCACCGCACCCCGCGCCCGCTGTGCAGGGGATCGTTTAGCCAGGGTCAAGGCGATATCTCCATCCATCACAACACGCTACCCCCAGAATATGTCCAAGCGCAATATGTTGCAGCGCAAAATCATCTTTTAAGGCATTGGTGCCCTGCATAGCAGTTGATGGCCCGTGCAACGCATGGCACTGTCGCGTCCATCATGAGAACCGTATTGCATCACACACATGCGCCGAACGTCTACGCATCCGGACCTTTGGATCGGGCGGATCGACTGCGCGCAGACGACGCAGCACTGACCCTGGCCATCCGCAGCGAAACCGCGCGGCTATTGCCGGTATGGCGGGGCAATAATCTGGTGCAGATGGGTGAAGCGATCCGGGGATGGACCGTGCAGGCAACGCGCACGGATCTGATGCAGCACGCCAATCTGTCGGTTTTTCTGGGATTGGACGCCACTGGCGCGCCCCATTTTGCCATCGACCTGTCAGACATCGAAGAACCACCCGAATTTGAACCCGGCACAGTATTTGAGGATCTGCGCAAAGTTGGCCCGATGCTGGGGGATGATGATGGGGCGGTTTTGGCCTATGCCCGTGGTCTGGTGCATTGGCATCGCCGTCATTTATTCTGTGGCGTCTGCGGCAGCCCGACAGACTCTCGCAAGGGCGGGCATGAGCGACGCTGTACCAATCCAGACTGTGGCACGCCCCATTTTCCCCGCACTGATCCGGCGGTGATCATGTTGGTTCATGATGGTGCCGACAGGATCGTGCTGGGCCGTCAGAAAGATTGGCCACCGGGGCGGTGCTCTGTCCTGGCGGGATTTGTAGAGCCGGGGGAAAGCCTGGAAGACGCGGTCGCCCGTGAAGTGATGGAAGAGGTCGGCCTGCCGACAGCAGATATTCGATACAATTCCAGCCAGCCCTGGCCCTTCCCATCCTCCATCATGCTGGGCTTCAGCGCCCGCGCGACTGCCGAGGATATGACGGTTGCGACCGATGAAATAGAAGAGGCCCGCTGGGTATCCCGCGCCGAAATCGCCGCCAGCCCCGAAGACGAAACCTTCGCCCTGCCCCGCCGCGATTCCATCGCCTACCGCCTGATCCAGGATTGGATGGCAGAAGGCAACTAAGCCCCTGTGCATCAAATTCCAAATGCCCGCCCCGTTCTGCCATACGCCCTGGATCCCGGATCAGGTCCGGGATGACGATGTTATCGACAAACGCGCCCTCACCCTGAGGAGCGTAGCGTCTCGAAGGGGGGCCTTTCTGTAAGCACCGGACTTACAGCGCATCCTTCGAGACGGCGTTATCGCGCCTCCTCAGGATGAGAATGGAGTAAAGAGTAAGACTGTGCCATTCGCGCAGGCGGGTATCCAGAGCCACAAGCACCAAACGCGCCCGCCTCCCTGGATCCCGGATCAAGTCCGGGATGACGTAAAAATGTATGGGTCGTCCGCTCTGCGTCCTCTCCGCCTTCTCAGCGTCCTTCGCGATAAAACTTCAAAGGTGGCAAGGCTCACACACTCTTCCTCACTCCTCCGCGCGATAATCGGCCTGGCGATAGGTGCCCAGCAGTTTGATCTTGCTGGTGAAGAATTGCAGTTCTTCCATCGCCTGATCGACCGACTTGTCGGCAGGATGCCCCTCTATTTCCGCATAGAACCGGGCGCGGCTGTCGTCGCCGACGCTGATATAGCTTTCCAGCTTGATCATATTCACCCCATTGGTGGCAAAGCCGCCCAGGGATTTGTACAGCGAGGCTGGCACACTGCGCACTGTGAACACGAAGCTTGTCAGGCAGGGACCGGACCGCGGATCTGGTTCAATGCGGGTCCGCGACATCACGATGAAGCGGGTCACATTGCCAATCCGATCTTCAATTCGCGGGCGCAGAATATCCAGCCCATAGGTTTCCGCAGCCAGGGTTGAGGCAACGGCTGCAACGGATGGGTCATTCAGCTTCGCCACATCCTGCGCGGCCCCGGCTGTATCGGCGGCGATGACCGGCTTGATTTTGAGTTCCCGCAACGTGTTGCGACACTGCGCCAGCGCCTGTTCGTGGCTGCGCGCTTCCTTCACCGTTTCGAATGACCCGCCTTTCGGCACCAGCAGGCAATGGTGTACCGGCTGAAAATATTCCCCAATGATGAACAGGTTCGATTCGGGCAGCAGATGATGAATGTCCGCCACACGTCCGCCCAGGGAGTTTTCAATGGGGATCATCGCCAATCCGGCGCGCCCTTCCTCAACCGCGGCAAAGGCATCCTGAAATGTTGGGCAGGGTAAGGGTTCCATCGCCGGAAATGCCCCGCGTGCCGCAAGATGGGAATAGGCCCCCAACACCCCCTGAAAGGCGATGACAGGATTATCCTGTGCCGGATTAACAATCGCGGTGGGAGAGGGAGTAGACATCGTTCTGTGGCCTTCCTGAAAATACGAAACGGAACCCAGGGCCCCGGTAAAGGCACCGGTGCCATGCTCTAAATCCAACACTGTCACCCGCAGGGCAGCGGCCAGTTTTGGCATCATGCTGCGCTTTGGCGCGGTCTTACCCGTCTCCCACAAGGCAATGGTCGACTGGGTGACGCCCAGTCGTTTCGCCAGATCGCTCTGGCTCAATCCCGCCGCAAGGCGAGCCCCTTTCACTGCCGAAGACAAGCTCATGGCGTGGCATTAGGCCTCAAAATACCGCAAGTCAATATTTTTATTATTGATAAATATGAAAAAAACTAATTTTTATCGTAAGCTCGCATAAAACTCATAGCCTGGTTCAGCAGGGCCATGCGGGCCGTATCGCCGGTATCACTGTCTGGATGGTGAATGGTTGCCAACTGGCGGTACCGGGCTTTGATTTCCGCAGCTCCAGGACGGGAATTTGGCGGGAAGCCCAGGACGAAATGGGCTTCATCCTTGGTGCGCACCGCATTGGGCAGACGATCCCCAGCCAGAACCTGAACCGCAGCGCGCAATCGAGTCAATTCAGCCGTCAATTGGGCATGCTCTACCGCGCGGGTCGGGTGATGGCTGGGCTCCAGCACCATACGCAGAGCACCGCTGTCCAGCGCCAGAGCCAATCCCAAGGCCTTGCGCAACAGGACCGGATCATATCCATCCGGCAGTCGGACCTGCAGGCGGGGCTTTCGCCGCCAGGGCTTGCCCTTATCCGGGCCGGATTTCAGGGTCACCGTTTCGCGGTCAGAGGCTTTTGGATCACCCGGATCCACCGCCGCCGCGATCATCGATTCAGGCAGCATCAGAATGACCGACCGCGCCAGATCTGCGGCGTTGACACCGCGCGCTTCTGCCAGGGCAAGGACCTGATTTCGAAACCCTGTGCTGCAGGGAATGGTGTAAGAGCGTTTGTGGCCTGAATTTTCATCAGGCGGGACTATATCGGTTTTGGAAACAGTCTCTTGGCTCATCACCCCTTGTCCCTAGCCTGAAACGCGCCAAATTGGCAATGATTTGCAGCGTCTCTCGACAAAGAGGCGGTTTCCTGCATGATGAACCAATCCTGTGCGACCTTATTCGATAAGGTCCAAATTTTGAAAGAAGGAGGGCCAAATGGCCGTCGTTGAGATTTACACCCGCCCCATGTGCGGCTTTTGCTATCGTGCCAAGAAACTGTTGGACAGCAAAGGCGTCAGTTATTCCGAATATGATATCTGGGGCGAAGGCGATCATAAGGAAACCATGGCCAAACGCGCGCCCGGCGCCCAGACCGTACCCCAGGTTTTCATCGACGATGTCTTGATCGGCGGCTGTGATGATTTGATGGAAGCCGATGCCAGCGGTAAGCTGGACAAATTGCTAGGCACTGCGGCCTAGTCAGACGAAGCAGCCTAGTCAGACGAAACTGGATCAAAGCAAGGGAGACTGAGATGAGAGAGACATTGACCGTGGGGCTGGTCCAAATGACCTCGACCACATCGATTGACCAGAACATCAAGATTTCCAGTGATTTGATCCGACAGGCGGCGGCACAAGGGTCAGAGCTTGTCGCCCTGCCTGAAGTCGTGAACCTGATGCAGCGGGACCGCTCCCAATCGTCGAAGATTGCAGCCCTGGACTCTGAAGATGCCTCTCTGGCGGCGTATAAAGCGCTGGCGCAGGAGCTTGGCATCTGGATTCATGCTGGGTCGCTGGTCATTCGCCTGGCGGATGATGATCGCTTCGCCAATCGCGGTTTTCTGAT
Source organism: Rhodospirillaceae bacterium (assembly GCA_002709955.1). Taxonomy (GTDB): domain Bacteria; phylum Pseudomonadota; class Alphaproteobacteria; order UBA8366; family Aestuariispiraceae; genus Pacificispira. The sequence continues at coordinate 45,601 of PAQY01000016.1, read as the reverse complement.
CGATCCCACCGGACAGATACAGGCGCAATACGACAAAATCCATATGTTCGATGTTGATCTGGCGAATGGTGAAAGCTATCGGGAAAGCAGTGGCTTTCGCCCCGGCACCCATGCGACCCTGGCCCAGACACCCTGGGGCGGGTATGGCATGGCGGTGTGTTATGACCTGCGCTTTCCCCATCTGTTTCGTGATCTGGCGAAGGCCGGCGCACGCATTCTGGCAGTGCCCGCCGCCTTCACCCGCACCACGGGACAGGCCCATTGGCACACTCTGCTGCGCGCCCGGGCGATCGAGAATGGCTGCTTCGTCGTGGCACCGGCGCAATGCGGCGACCATGAGGATGGCCGCAAGACCTATGGTCACGCCCTGATCATTGATCCCTGGGGAGAGGTCCTTGCCGATGGCGGGGACGCCCCCGGTATCATCACGGCAACACTAAACCTGAACCGTGTTTCCGAAGTGCGCGGCATGGTGCCGTCGATAAACAACGATCTGCCATATGATCAACCCCAGAAAATCGCGCTGAACGCCGCCGCGGAGTAGTTATTCGCGGGGCTCTCCACAGAAGCCACGGACGGCATCGCCAATGCGGCGAATGTCCGTGCTGTCGCGTGTTGCTGGATCCGCAGGGGCCCCATCTGCAATGCGAAACCCCGTGATGTTATAGGGCATGAAGGATACAACCGACCCACCCCGGCCCTGAGCGGATGGGATATTCTGTATGCAATTCCCGGCCATTTTGATCGGTGTCCGCCAGAACCCCAAAGCATAGCGACCGGCACCGTTTGGATAAGAAACCCCTGTTGGCAGGCCTTTATCCCCCTGTGTGTCCAAGGCATCAACAACCATATCCCGCGACAGGCCTGTCAGGGTTCTGCCCCCCGTACTGTGTCGCAGAACCAGGATCAAGCGCACCAATTCACCCGTCGTCGGATATAAGCCGTTCCCCAGATCGGGAACCCGCTGATCGGCAGCGTCCCCAACACTCATCTGCATTTGCAGGCGCGCGATCCCGATTGCCTTGAACAATCGATCTTGCAGGATCCAGCGCAAGGAGGCCCCCGCCCCATCCTTCAGCTTGACCAGCCGATCCAGCGCCAAAGACAGGACAAAACTGTCCGATGTCCGAAACCGGAATACAGTGCCCGGTGCCCAGGGGTAATATGGGAACTGCTGCGCCACGGCCAGTTTCTCATCAATCGTTCCTGCTGCACGAATGGCCTGTGCGGATGGATCAGAATCCGCCGCGACGAAATTTGCAGTCCGTTCCGGGGTAATTTCACCGAGACCACTGGCCATGTTGATCATGTCCAATATTCGGGTACGCCGCCATTGCGGGTGGTTGGCCAATTCAGGGACCAAATCTCCGATCGTCATCACCAGAATATCATGTCCAATGCGATGGGCCAGATGCGATACCGCCACGAACGCCAGAAAACTGGGCGTCATACTGGATATGGCATGACGCATTTGACGGCAGAAGGGATATAAACCATGCCGCGTGTTACAGCCTGACAGATAGACCGTTTCATCAACAATTAACCCACTGACTGAAACCGCGCCTTTTGATCCCAAAGGACCGTTGAATCCAGATACCGCTTCGGCGCCAAATCGTCCGGCCAGATCGGCCCAATCCTTGTATTGGGGCGCACTGGACATTCGATCTTCATAGGCGGCAATCCGACTTTGCGCGCCTTCCACTTTGCCTGGGATGAACTCTGTCGCCAGGGTTCCCCAGATGTCCGCTTCACGCTCCGCAGCGGTTTCCTGAGAAAATTGGAGAACCAAATTGGAAATCGGCTTGCCATCGCCATACAGAAAGCTGGCCAGTCCATTGCGCACAGCGCCAAATTTGCTATCGACTATACTGACCGGCAACAATGCCCTGGACTGACCGCGATCCCCCGGCTCAGTCCATATTCTCCCAACACCGAATAACAGCGTAAACCGCCGCCGTTGATCGATAACAACCGTTTCCGGGGCGGGAACAGGAACGATGCGATCCCCATGGGTGATGAGACCCAGCGCTTTTTCCGACAAGGCCAGCTCTGACTCGCCCAATGCGCCAATCACATTAATCAAAAGGGCGCTTTGCCGCAGGGTCAACTGACCTTGAAGCGCTTCGCCCTTGCCTATTGATCGACCCACGGGGAGAAAGTTTTTCAAGGCCATGGGAGATTTGAGCGCTTCAGGTAAGAAGAATATATCCGGTCCCAAGGCGCGACGAGAGTCATCCCAGGCAAATTCTGACACTTTAGAAGCAGAATCCAGATCCCTGGCCGGGGAAAGGTAGGGTTTTTGAATTCCGGCCTCTTCGGCCATGCTGCATTGCACGAAAAACAGTAAACTAAACGTGCTAACCATAAGGGTCATCAAAGAGAATGAGCAAAATTTGAGCACTATAAAAATCCTCTACCCCTGTGATTTTTCGCCGCAGCCTGCACATTCACAACAAACCATTTTGCATAGAATCGCGAGAAATCAGGCGAAATCAGCCAGAATACCCGACAAGGCTATTTTTAGGGCGCGTAACTGCCTAATATTTGTGCGCTGCAACACGATAAGAACCCTTGATTTCGAATGCGTTATCTGCCAATTATTGCACTGCAACATGATCCGCCTAATCATGTTGTGACGTAAACACTGTAGTTTGTGCTTTAGCACTGTAAATCTGCGCTGTTACGTCCGTATTGGGCGTTTCCTCCCTAAACTTGGGCCGCGTTTCGACGCGGTCCTTTTTTTTCGCGCATACCGCACCGTATAAGCTGCGATTTCTGAGGGGAGGAGGTGCCGGTTATGCTTTCCAGACTATCAACCGGTCGTGGCGTAAACCACCCAATGACCCGCTTCTGTCAGGCAGGCGGTTTCACGACCCGAAACCGTGTTACCATCAACATTCACCTGCGCATCATATTCACGACAGATCCGACCCTGAGCATTCAGAAAGGTGCGCATGGGGGTGATGCTGCCATGGGTGCCGGTGGATTTATTCTGCCATGTTGCTGTTTCCCCGGCGGGAGCCTGTGTCAGGCTTTGATACGCCGTCTGCTGCATGGAGGTTCTGTCATATCGGGTCAGGTTGTCCGACAGCAGTTTTCCGCCATAGGCACCCGCAGCCCCTAATCCCAGGGCCCATAACAGGCGGGTATCATCATTGCCGAAATACTCATACCCGATCAGGCCGCCAACGACCGCGCCTGCGACAGCACCGATTGCCAGTTTGTCATCACGGGATAATTCTTCCTGGCCGGTCGTACACGCGACCTGGGAAAACAGAAGACTGCCAGACAGCGCCAAGGCGCAAAGCCGCGCCGCTATCGGCCGCTTGGTGGGGTGCGGCGTTACAATGGATGCAAAAGCCGGGGCAGTTGCCCCGCAGGTCGGATGGTTCTTCATTCCGTTTCTCCTGGTAAGGAGGCGGAAAATCCTTCTGGACCGCCTCTGTTCACCGTCTGACCTACCAGAATTTTTAACGAAACGCTACTGTATTTAAGATTTTCAAGGCTTCCCATACACTGGCTGTTCAACCGCGGGCGACGATATGGCAACAGGTGTTGGCACCAGAACACGGGAAAGATCAGGTACCAGAATGCGCAAGGGACGGCTGCCCAGGGCAATTTCCATCGGGGCCTGACCGATCAAATCCCCATCAGACTGAATGGGTTCGCCCACCGGCCCATCAATGCGCACCCGGCGCGCGCGCAGCAACGTCGCATCCGGCAGTTTAGCGACCCGATTGGTCAACAGGGCAAAACCATATCGAACCAGCGCCCAACGGCTGGTTCCCTTCAACAATACGACGCTGATCGCGTCATCGCCCAGCCGGGTATCAGGGGAGATAACAAAGGGCCCGGCATAATGGCTTGCATGGGTCACAATCGCCAATCCCGCCTGGTGCGTATGCCCGTCTACGGTGACTGTGATGGTGGTATTGGCATTGCGGGCAATTTCCCGCACCGCCGCCATCACATAGGCCATTTTGCCAATGATCCGTTTCAGCTTGCTATTCACATCCGCAACAACGCGCGCGTCAGGTCCGGCACTGACCATCAACAGGAACCCGCGTTCGCCCGCCAGGGCAGGGAAAATTTCAGCCACACGCCCCTGTGACGGCATATCAGCCGCACGCTTAAGCTTCAGCCCCAGACCCAGTTCAAAGGCAAAGACATTCGCGGTTCCCAGGGGGGCAATCGCCATCGGGATTGGACGCCCGATCAATCCATTGGCGACTTCATTGATTGTTCCATCCCCGCCAGCGGCCACAACAACATCCACAGACTCGACATCCAATTCAGAGGCGATTGTTGTCGCATGTCCAGGCCCTTCGGTTCGTCGCAGGACAACGTCATGGCCCCGCGCACGCAAATGTTTCAAGAAACCGCGAAGACGACCGCGCTGACGAAATCCTGCAACAGGATTGTAAATAACCGCCACCCGCCTGCGAATCGGGTCCGCAACTTCCTTTTTATTAACCACTGACAAAGATCTCCATTGTAACGAATTAGGGCAAATAGTGTGTGTTAGATGTAATTTCTATTTCTTTTTTATTAAACTTAAATGAAAGCAAATAAGAATTACCATAATTACTTATTTTCTTCACACTACACCCGTATTCCCTGCGGATCGAAAGAATTAAAGGCGGATACGGATATGCACGGGTTTCGCGGCGTCAGTCGTTATCGCACAGTTTGGATCTCCGATACCCATTTGGGAACCCGGGGATGCAAGGCAGAGTTCCTTCTGGATTTTCTGCAGCATACCGAATGTGAGACACTGTACCTGGTGGGCGACATTATCGATGGATGGCGCCTGAAGAAATCCTGGTATTGGACCGCAACGCAAAACGATGTCGTGCAGGAAGTTCTGAGGAAAGCCCGCAAGGGCTGTCAGGTGATCTATGTGCCTGGCAATCATGACGAAGTGCTGCGCGATTACACCAACCTGTTTTTCGGTGGTGTGCTGGTCAAGGACGAGGCAATCCATAAGGGCGCGGATGGGCGCAGCTATTTGATCATCCATGGCGACAAGTTCGATTCCGTTGTGAAATATGCCAAGTGGTTGGCCTATCTGGGGGATTGGGCCTATACGATCCTTCTGTCGACCAATCATTACTTCAACCAGGTCCGGCGTTGGCTAAAGCTGCCCTATTGGTCGCTGTCCGCTTTTCTGAAGCAGAAGGTCAAGAACGCCGTCGAATTCATCAGCAAGTTCGAAGAAGCCGTCGCCCATGAAGCGAAACAGCGCGGCGTGGATGGTGTGATCTGTGGTCACATCCATCATGCAGAAATGCGCGAAATCGACGGTATCTTGTACTGCAATGATGGCGATTGGGTCGAAAGTTGCACCGCCCTGGTGGAACACGCAAATGGCCGCATGGAAATAATCCAATGGACGGACAACACAGCCCATGTCCCGGTCCTGCAAGACCATAGAATTACTGTGAAAGCACCCGTATGAACGCCGTGACCACCAAACAAGTCAGTGTGGGACCTGTGCAACCAGATATCTCTGCCGTGCCCGGTCAGCGCCTGGTAATCGTCAGCGATGCCTGGCTGCCACAAATCAATGGCGTGGTGCGCACATTGGACCGTACCAGACAGGAAATGGAAAAGTTGGGACTGGATGTGCATGTCATCGGCCCGGATCGTTTTCGGACCATCCCATGCCCGACCTATCCAGAAATCCGGCTGGCGATGAATGCCTTATGGGCCTTGCCGAAAATGCTGAAGGACCTGATGCCTGCTGCCATCCATATCGCAACGGAAGGTCCCCTGGGATCGGCTGCACGGCGCTTTTGCAAGAAGCACAAGCACCCTTTTTCCACCAGCTTTCATACCCGCTTTCCGGAATACATCCACGCCCGATGCGGCCTGCCGGTATCCATTACCTATGCCTGGATGCGTAAATTTCATGGCGATGCATCGGTGACCATGGTTACCACACCGACCATGCGCGCCGATCTGGACAGCCGGAAATTCAAAAATCTGGAAATCTGGTCCCGAGGCGTCGATCTGGAGCTGTTCAGCCCGCGCCCGAAAGATATTCTGGATTTCCCCCGCCCCATTTTTATGAATATCGGCCGGGTTGCTGTGGAAAAGAATATAGGGGCCTTTCTGGAACTGGCCCTGCCTGGAACCAAGGTCGTTGTTGGGGGCGGTCCTCAACTGGAGGAACTGAAAGCCGCCTATCCTGATGTTAAATTTCTGGGACCCAAGACAGGCGAAGATCTGGCGCGCCACTATGCCGCCGCCGATGTTTTTGTGTTTCCCAGCCGCACCGATACTTTTGGCCTGGTTCTGCTGGAAGCCCTGGCATCCGGGGTGCCAGTGGCGGCCCTGCCGGTGCCAGGCCCCATCGATGTGATCGGCGATAACAATTGTGGCGTTCTGGACGAGGACCTGCAACGTGCCGCCATGCGGGCCCTGGACATTGATCCTGCATTGTGTCGCCGACACGCGGAAAAATTCAGCTGGGAAGCCTGCTCCCTGCAATTTTTGCAGAATCTAACGGCAAACCAACAGCCTAAACAGGTATAAGTATCTGAAGAAATTCTTATTTAGTCGCCAGCAATTGAATCCCGGATTTACCAAAAGACCAGGTTCGCTTGTGCGTCACATCCGAAAAGCCAACGCGCTTTAAGAAGGGAATAATATTTTCCCGCGTGAAGTATAATTTATGATCCGGCGCGCCCAGAAACCGGGTCACCGCACCATCAGGCGTCAGATATTCTTCCAGATCCGGCGTTGTCAGATACAGCACCCCGCCCTTGCGCAACAATTGAAACAGGCGTGCGGCAAAATCGAATGGGTCGATCGTGTGCTCGATGACTTCAGAACAATAAATTGCATCGAATTCCCCTGGGCCGGAATACGCCTCCAGGGATGTGCAATGGAACGGGATTTCTGGAAATAGCTCTGCGGATTGACGGGCAAGATTCTTGCTGATTTCAATGCCTTCCGGCTGTAGCCCGATTTCTTTCGCCATGGCACAGAACAGGCCGACATTGCTGCCGACGTCCAGCACCCGGCTTCCACCCGTCATGTGACGTTTCAGCCATTTCGCGCGGGATTTGGATCTGCGGGCTTTGCTTTTCCACTTCGGCGTCATGACCCGCATATAGTCGCCGCCAATTTCATCCTGGATATCATCGATTTCATCCACGGACGGCATGCGTTGCAGGCAGACAAAGCCACTATCGGGGAATCGGATCCATGTCACGGTGCCCCCATCGGGATCAGATTGGACACAAAACTCCTCGATACGGTCCGATCCGGAAATCGGACAGGTAGGCGTCACAGTTTCAGAGGTCATGGGCGATCAACTATATAGACAAGAAGAATAACGATGGCGCAGATATTCGCACCGATTATAAAGAGACCGTCTAGCGATCCCCCCTTAATCGGCACCCAAAATACCGCAACCAGGATCGGTAAAAGGCAAACGCTGATCGCCAGGAGTATTTTAGGAATGTTCATTCCGACCTAAGCCTGTTCCAGCATATAATTCGACCCTATCCATTGGGCAGCACTGCATCTGCAACATCCGGCATAAACCCAGTACCCAGGCATTCCCGACGCATTGCCTTGCGTATACCGCACTATACCCAGCCTGTCCACGTCCGCCTGACGATTTGCCGCCCCCATTGGGATGGGTTAGCGGCGTGACGCCCCGTGCGACCCATGCTATAGGGCGGATATAGTGAAAACCTTAAACCAGCGAACCGGGATCAACGGTGGCACAGAACGACTCCCAGACACAGAAAAAAGGTAGATTCAGGTTTGATCCGGTCACCAAGAAACTGACCTGGCGCCTTTGGCGTGACTACATGTCCGAACATCTGCGCATGATCATCCTGGCGACCTTCTGGATGTTGTTGGTGGCTGTGGCCAGTGCCGCCCTGGCAAAGCTGATTGAACCCGCCTTGAACGAGGCCTTTATCAATCAAAGCGAAGTCTGGATCTGGTATTCTGCGCTTGGCTTTTTCATCGCATCCTTTTTCCGGGGTCTGGCCAATTTCATGCAATCCGTGCTGATGCAGATGGTGGGATTGCGGATCATCGAAAAAATGCAGAACCAGATGTTCCGCTCCCTGCTGCATATCGAAATTCGGTATCTTGAGCAGGAAGGAACCGCGCGCCAGTTATCGCGGTTTACCTCAGATTGTTATGTACTGCGCGATGCCGTAACGAAAGTTTTTACCGGTTTCGGGCGCGATACAATGACCCTGGCGGCGATGATCGGGCTAATGGTGTATCAGAACTGGCAATTGTCGCTGTTTGCCCTGTTCTTTTTCCCGATCAGTATTTTCCCCATCGCCCGGATCGGTCGGCGGCTGCGCAAGGTATCCGAAGCAACCCAGGTGGAATTCGGACAGATGACATCTGTGCTGGATGACAGTTTGAAAAATGCCCGTCAAGTCCGGGCCTATTCCATGCAGGATTATGAGGCTGAACGAGGATCAGGTGCGTTCCTGACCACCTATAAGCTGCTCTTAAAGGCGGTGCGCACACGCTCGCTCAGCTATCCCATCATGGATACGCTGGCGGGATTCACCTTGTTTAGCATCATTGCCCTGGGGGGATATCAGATCCTGGCGGGGGAACAGACCGTCGGATCCTTTATGTCCTTCTTTGTCGCGGTCTTTGTCGCCTATCAGCCCCTGCGCAGCCTGGCCAGCCTGAACAATTCCCTGCAGGAAGGTCTGGGCGCGGCAAAGCGCAATTTCGACCTGATCGATCATGTGCCCGCCATTCAGGATGCACCCGATGCGGTGGAAATGACCCCAGGTCCCGGACGGGTTACCCTGAAGGATGTGCATTTCGCCTATGACGCCGATGCGCCAGTGCTGGATGGCATCACGCTGGACATCACGGCGGGGGAAACGGTCGCATTGGTCGGGCCGTCCGGTGCGGGGAAATCAACAATCCTGAACCTGATCCCGCGATTTTATGATGTGACCGCCGGTCAGGTCCTGATCGATGGTCAGGATATTCGCCACGCGACCCTGAAATCTGTCATGGGACATATCGCCCTGGTCAGTCAGGAACCGGCATTATTCAACGATACAATCCGCGCCAATATCGCCTATGGCCGCTTTGGTGCCAGCGAAGACGACATCATTCAGGCGGCCAGGGACGCTGCCGCCCATGACTTCATTCTGGATCTGCCCGATGGTTATGACACGATGGTGGGCGAACAGGGGTTGCGCCTGAGTGGGGGCCAACGCCAGCGTATCGCAATTGCCCGGGCGATGCTGAAGAACGCCCCGATCCTGCTGCTGGACGAGGCGACATCCGCGCTGGACGCGGAATCCGAACAAAAGGTTCAGGAAGCCCTGTCCCGCCTGATGGTCGGGCGCACAACGATTGTCATTGCGCACCGTCTGGCCACCATCCGGCGCGCGGATCGCATCTATGTCCTGGATAAAGGGAAGGTTGTGGAAACCGGCAGCCATGCTGAATTGATTTCGCAGGACGGTCTGTATGCCCGCCTGTCGAAAATTCAGTTTCAAGATCAAAGCGGGGACCTGAAAGAAGACCCGACAGAAGATCATAAAGAAGACCAGACAACCGCCCCCCGCATTGTGGCGAATCAGGAATAGGGCGATCATGTCGGTCATCAAGGCTCTTTCCAAAAAGGCGTGGGTGCACAGACTGATTTGCAGCCTGCTGGCCGCCTATATCCGCTTTGTGCGGCTGACCACCCAATGGACCGTGGAAGGAACAGAGGCGCGCGATCGCCTATTTGCTGAGGGGAAGCCCTTCATCATCGCATTATGGCACAACCGCATCTGCATGATGCCCTATGCCTATGCCGAACAATCCAATCGAATGTGTGTCGTCACATCAGGTCATCGCGATGGCCGCCTTGTCCTGGATACGATGGAACGGTTTGGGTTTGATGGCATACCGGTGGACAGCAAGGACGGCGCGAAGGCGACCCGCATCGTTATCCGGCGATTGAAAGACGGCGGCCATGTCGGCATTACGCCCGATGGCCCGCGCGGCCCCGCCCTGGAAGTGAAAGAAGGCATCATCTTCATCGCCGCGATGGCGGGTGTCCCAATCATCCCCGTCAGTTACGCCGTCAAAAAACGCCGCATGCTGAATACATGGGATCGTTTCCAGGTTCCCTTGCCGTTTAATCGGGGAATCTGCCGATGGGGGGAGGCCATTGTCCTGCCCGCCAAGCCGGACGCAGAAACCCGGGAACGGTATCGCCAAATGCTGCACACCATCCTTCAGGATCTGACTGCATCCTGCGACCGGGATATGGGGCATGTGCCATGATCGCCCGCAGCATTTATCGCATCAGCACGGTCCTGGCGGCCCCATTTATCGCGCGTTACATGAAACAGCGCCTGGCTGAAGGAAAAGAAGACCCCCATCGCTTTTGCGAACGCCAGGGAAAGGCGACACTGCCGCGCCCCAAGGGACCGTTGATCTGGATTCACGCCGCCAGCAATGGGGAGGCCATGTCAGCCCTGCCCCTGATCGACCTGTTATTGGCGCGGGATCCGCAGGGGCATGTCCTGCTGACCACCGGAACGCTGACCAGCGCCCGGTTGATGGCGGATAAATTGCCATCCCGCGCGTTGCATCAATTCGTGCCGGTGGATCGATCTGCCTGGGTGACATCCTTCCTAAACCATTGGAAGCCTGATGCCGGCATTTGGGTGGAATCCGAATTCTGGCCTGCCCTGATCTGGGAAATGCGGGCCGCTGGTAAGCCTGTCGCCCTGGTCAATGGTCGGGTTTCCAAGCGCAGCCTGGCCCGATGGCGGCGCATTCCAGGCATTGCTGCGGATTTGCTGGCGGGGTTTTCCCCCTGCCTGGCGCAATCCCCAGCCGACGCCGATCATCTAAACGATCTGGGCGCGCATCAGGCCGCATGTGTTGGAAACCTGAAACTCTCCGTAGCGGCCCTGCCTGCGGATGCGGATACCTTGTCAGCAGAACAGGCTGTGCTGGAAGGTCGCCCTGTTTGGCTGGCGGCCAGCACCCATCCGGGGGAGGAAGATATCATTGCAGAAGCCCATGAAAAACTGCGTGAAACGATTCCATCCGTGGTCACGATCCTGGTGCCGCGCCATCCAAAACGTGGCAGCGAAATAACCGAGCGCCTGAGCAGACGCGGCCTGACGGTGGCCCAGCGCAGCATTGGTCAAACGCTGGCCGGTGAAACGGATATTCTGGTTGCCGATACTTTGGGCGAGTTGGGCTTGTTTTTTCGACTGGCCCGGATCGCCTTTATCGGGGGCAGCCTGCGGGGCAATCACGGGGGCCACAATCCCATTGAGGCCGCCCGTTTGGGTTGTGCCCCCCTATACGGGCCCGACATGGCGAATTTCAGCACGGTCGCCGCAGATCTGGATGCCGCAAAGGGCGCGATTACAGTGGAAAATGCACTGGATCTGGCCGGACATGTTGCCCGATTGCTGACCGATGATCAGGCCCGCAATCAACTGGTCCTTGCGGCGCAACAGGTTGCCCGGGAAGGCGAAGCGACCGCCCAGCGTGTCCTGGACAGACTGGAGCCAATATTACCCCCCGTCACATCCCACCCAAAAGGGGACGGGTGATGCATGCGCCGGGTTTCTGGTCGCACTCTGATCCCGGCATTCTGTCACGGGTGTTGTGGCCGGCGTCTCTGATCTGGAGCGGCCTTAGCGCCCTGCGCCAGCGATATGCCACACCGACCGAAATGAACATCCCCGTCTATTGCATTGGAAATGTGACCCTGGGGGGCGCAGGCAAGACACCGGTTGCCCTGGATCTGGCACAACGGTTGATCGGACAGGGCGCGCAACCGCATTTCCTGTCCCGTGGCTATGGCGGCAGCGCGGCTGGTCCGCTGCGGGTTGATCCCAACCAACACGGGGCCGCCCAGGTCGGGGACGAACCCTTATTGCTGGCCCGGATTGCCCCTACCTGGATCGGGGCAGACCGGGTTGCATCCGCGCATATGGCGCAAAAGGCCGGTGCCACGCATTTAATCATGGATGACGGGTTCCAGAATCCAGGCCTGCACAAAACGGCATCCCTGCTTGTGGTTGATGGCGCGGTTGGATTTGGCAATGGTTTTGTCTTTCCAGCGGGCCCCTTGCGCGAACCGGTCGCTGCGGCGCTGGCCCGGACAAACGCTGTGCTTATTCTAGGGGATCAAGCAGCGCCCCATCTGAAAAGGGATCTGAGCGGATTTCATGGTCCGATCTTGTCGGTTCACATCGTGGCGGACAGACCAAAAGCCCTGCCCATTGGGACGAAATGCATTGCATTCGCCGGGATCGGGCGGCCAGAGAAATTCTTTGCAACCCTGCGGGGGCTTGATCTGGACCTGCTTCTGACGCAAGAGTTCCCAGACCATCATCCATTCAGCGCACAGGATATGACGGCACTTGAGAAACAGGCCACGATGCTGGGAGGAGTCCTGGTGACGACAGAGAAAGACGCGATCCGGCTTCCAGCAGCCTTTCGCAGCCAGGTTATCTCGGTTCCTATCACCCTGGATTGGCCCCCCAGTGTTGATCCTTTGTCTCTTCTGACACAGGGGCGGGCAGATGTTGTTTAAACAAGCACAGCAGCGCCGGGGCACCTTTCGCGCCATCACCTATTATATCGAATATTGCCTGGCGCGGGCCGTATTGGCCCTGTTGGCGGCGCTGCCAAGAACCGTTGCATCCGCTATCGGGGGGGGCTTGTTTCGTTTGATCGGCCCCTTTCTAAAATCAGACAAAATCGCCCGGCGCAATCTAACCGAGGCCTTTCCAGATTGGGATAAGGCCAAAATTGATGCGACCGTTCGGGATGTCTGGGACAATCTGGGGCGGGGGGCGGGGGAGTTTCCCCATGCAAACAATCTGAATGTTCTAGACCCAGAAGGCCCTATTGAAACAATTGGTCTGGACCATCTGTGGGAGGCAAAGCGCAACGGCGCTTTTATGATGGTTTCCGCCCATATGGCGAATTGGGAATTGGCAACAACCGTTGCAAGCCAGCATGGCTGTCCCATGACCGCGATTTATCGCCCGGCGGACAATCCCTGGATGGATCGGTATTTTCGCGACATCCGCAGCGGCTTTACCGGAAAACTGCTGCCAAAAGGGCGGTCTGGCATGCGCGATGCTGTTATGACGCTGAAGGAAGGGCGACCCCTGGCCCTGTTGCTGGATCAGAAGCTGAATGAGGGGATGGCGGTCCCTTTCTTCGGGCGCGACGCAATGACTGCCAGCGCCCCCATTGAAATGGCCCTGCGGCAGGGCGCACCAATTCTGCCGGTACGGATTGAACGAATTGAGGATACCCGGTTCCGGGTGACCATTCACCCACCCCTTGTTGCGCCAGATACAGACGATAGACAGGCTAAAGTGCGCGCCATTCTGGTACAGTATAATACGCTGCTGGAATCCTGGATCCGCGAACGGCCCGGTCAATGGTTCTGGCTGCATAAACGCTGGCCGAATTAAGACCCGCACCGGAGTCCCGGAATGACACAGAGCCCTTTCAAAGATCACTTTTCCAGCACGGCAATAGATTACTCCAAGTTTCGCCCCGACTATCCGCCCACTTTATTCGATGATTTGGCGACCCGCGCACCGCAACGGCGGCTGGCATGGGATTGTGGATGCGGGGGGGGTCAGGCAACCAGACATCTGGCGCGCCTGTTCGACAGAGTCGTCGCAACCGATCCCAGCGCCGCGCAACTGGCAACGGCACCACAATTTCTCAATGTTACTTATGACACAGCCCCGGCAGAGCATGCGCCCATTCTGCAGGATCACAGCGTTGATCTGATCGTTGCGGCACAAGCGGCGCATTGGTTTGACCTGCCTCGTTTTTACGACGAAGTCCGGCGTGTTGCAGCCCCCAATGCAGTTCTGGCCCTGATCACCTATCGCCCGACGCAAATTGTTGACCCGGTCGCAAATGCGGTACTGCAGGATTTTTACACCAGAACCGTTAGCCCCTATTGGCCCGCAGACCGGCACCATGTCGAAACGGGCTATCAGTCACTTGATTTTCCCTTCCCGGAAGAGCCCGGACCAGACATGAAGATTGAGGTTCAGTGGGACCTGGAACAAGTGGTTGGCTATGCAGGAACATGGTCAGCGGTGAAGGAGTATCGCCATCGGTGCGGCGAAGACCCGCTGCCGATCCTGCGGCGTGGCCTCACGTCAGTATGGGGCGCGCCTGATGACAAGAAGACGACCTTCTGGCCGCTTTCCTATCGCATCACCCGCCTGCCCTGAAACACGTTAGAAATCTTTTGGCATTGGCCCCACGAACAAGGTCGCGTCCAGCCGGCTTTCAAACCAATTGATACGCCAATCCAGATGGGGCCCGGTGGAACGGCCCGTCGTGCCAACCGTGCCAATTTCATCCCCCTGTTTAACCTTTTGGCCTAGGGTGACAGAAAAGCTTTTCATATGCAGGAAGGTGGATGCCAACCCACGCCCATGGTCAATCATCAGCGTCCCGCCTGAAAAATACAGGTCCGGTTCCAACAGGGTCACAACCCCATCCGCCGGTGCGACCACGGGGCTTCCCTCCGGGGCAGCGACATCAACGCCATAATGCGGCTGTCTTGGTTCACCATTCAGTATTCTTTGGCTGCCGAACACGCCGGTAATCGGTCCCCGCGCTGGCCAGATCCAGCCGCTGTCATACCAGGTTTCCGCGCTGTTCTGCGCCCGTGCAGCCCGCACTTTTGCCGCTTCAGCAGCAATCCGGTCCAGCACGTCCTGGGGGGGTGTTACTTTCTCTTCCGGCAGGCCATTCAGGCGCTGAATATCATACTCACGGGGCTGAATATTCATTGGATACCGCTGTTCACTGCCATCGGGCAGGATCACGGTCAGAACGGTTTCGGCGGGTTCATCGCGGTGAAAGCCAATCAGAAAACGACCATCCGACCCAACGATCACATCATGATCATCATAGCGCACCTGGCTGCCCGGCGGAACGGTCCCCTTGGCAAAGCCACCCTGAATCAGGGTGCCATCCAGTGAAAGTGTTTGTTGCGCAAACCCAGCCCCTGGCATGGAAAGTGCGAAAATGAGACACATCAGGCAAGCGAGGCGAGAGATCATTTGAACAGTTCCGGTTGGACAGAGGTCGGGGACGGCACTTTCTGGGACTTCTTGGGCTTCTCCCCCTTGCCAGCGGGCGAAACACTTGCCCCGTCTGTGACCAGGGCAGAGACACGCGTATTTTCCTGAAACTCAATCTCAACAGCCATGCCGCTGCGCATGCCATCCCCTTTGGTGATCAATCCACCATCAGCGCCCCGCACAATGGCATAGCCCCGCGCCAGCGTGCCCTTATAGCTGAGTGCCTCAACCGCCGATCCTGCGCGCGATACACGATCCTGCCAGCCGGTAAGGCGGCGGTCCATTGCTGCCTGTATCCTGTCGCCTGCACGCATTTCCAGCGCCTTACGATCCGCCCTGGCGAAAATCGCCTGGGTCGTGCCGTAAAGTCGTTGGCCCTGGTCGGAAACCTGTGCCATGGCACGGGACACCAGCTCCGCAGGGGATCGCAATCGCGCGACGCGGGTCTGCAACCGCTCTTCCGCTGCCCGCACCAAACGGGGGGTGGATTGATCCAGCCGTTCGGTCAAATCATCCAGTCGCTGCATGGCCGGTTCCATCAATCGGCGCGGCTGGGGCAATCCCCGCGCCAGGCCTTCCAGGAACCGTGTCCGGTTTTCAATATTCCGGGTGCCGGACTGAATCATCCGATGCGTGAACCCGGCCAGATCCGCCATCAATTCCGACCGAACCGGCACAGCGATTTCCGCTGCGGCGGTTGGCGTCGGCGCGCGCCTGTCGCTGGCATAATCGATCAATGTTGTATCGGTCTCGTGTCCGACAGCAGAAATCAGCGGGATGGCGCTGGCCGCAGCCGCGCGCACCACGATTTCTTCATTGAAGCTCCACAAATCCTCTAAAGAGCCGCCGCCCCGCGCAACGATCAGAACATCCGGGCGGGGGATTGGACCGTCAGGCGCGATGGCATTAAACCCTTCGATCGCAGCCGCAACCTGCGCCGCCGCGCCGTCGCCCTGAACCAGGACCGGCCACAACAGCACATGACGCGGAAACCGATCCGCCAAGCGGTGCAGAATGTCACGGATCACCGCCCCGGTGGGCGACGTGATGACACCAATCACCTCTGGCAGGAATGGCAGAGTTCGTTTTCGGCTTTCATCAAACAGGCCTTCTTCGGCAAGGCGTCGCTTGCGGTCTTCCAATAATTTCAGCAGCGCGCCCTCGCCCGCCAGTTCTATATGATCAATAACGATCTGATATTTCGACCGCCCGGGATAGGTCGTCAGGCGTCCTGTTGCGATGACTTCCATGCCGTCTTCCGGCCGAATGTCCAGCTTGCCCGCACTGCCCCGCCAACAGACAGCATCAATCACCGCATCCTGATCCTTCAGCGCCATATACAAATGGCCGGACGCTGCACGCTTGAAGCCAGAAATCTCCCCCCGGACCCGGACATGAGAATAGGCGTCTTCCACCGTGCGCTTAAGCGCCTGGGACAGTTCGGAAACAGAGAGTTCTTGGACATTGCGCATCATAGCGACCCTAGAATGCCACGCACCGCACAAAGATTAAATCACTTGTTTAAGAGAAATTTATACACGCTTAAATGGTCTTTCTTTTATCTGTTAAATTTTAACATCAATAATACTACTTTTACGTGCTATTATTATTCAATTCTCTTGCATGATATTTCAACATTTTCTAGTAGATACTTATCTTTGCAATCTAAAGGGAGAGGGTAAAATGACACTTCGCGCACAAAAGAGTGGCCTGAGAAAACTAGTTTCAAATAATGGAATTTCGATTTGGAGCTATCATTGCACCAACCATATACTTGATGTGATGATAAAACCGCGATTTTTTGCCAGGCTTTCCGATCCCTTTGAACCGGGCGATATCATCTTGGTCGACTGTCCTGGATACTATGAAATACTGCGGTTCCTGGGCTACCCACCGCGCCCGGTTCATCGACCAGGGGGCGGGGTACTACAGGTTGAAACCAAGCAGGAGTCCGGCCTGATGACAGTGCGAATTGTCGGGCGCGGGTTAAGACGGTTTGTCAATGCCGGGGAAAATGCTATTCCGGGATTCTTCGGGCCAGAATCCGCCAGCATGTCCCCGCAGGTACCGGAACCAGACATACCGGCTGAAGCGGATCAAAATGGCGCAATGATCGCCTGATCCAGGTCCTGAAGACGGCGGTGCCCAACAGGCCCGCCGTCGTCGTGGTATAGACTGGCTGGTCGAAGCGGAACATCGCCGACATCCAGCCGCGTTCAGATTGGGAGAAAGACCATATGCGTTGTCTTGTCATTGGCTCTGGAGGGCGTGAGCACGCATTATGTTGGGCGCTTGCCGCATCGCCCCTGTGTGACGCCTTGTTCTGTGCGCCGGGCAATGCAGGCATCGCCCAGGATGCCCAATGCCGCCCAGTCGCTGTCGATGATTTTGATGGGATTGAAGCCCTGATTGCGCAAGAGGCCATCGATTTTGTCGTAGTCGGTCCCGAAGGGCCCTTGGTCGATGGTCTGGCAGATCGCCTGCGCGCGAAAGATATTGTCGTCTTCGGACCCAGTGCCGCCGCCGCCGCGCTGGAAGGATCCAAGGGGTTTAGCAAGGATATCTGTGCAAAATACAATATTCCCACCGCCGCCTATGGCCGGTTTACCGATGCACAGGCCGCCAAGGACTATATCCATGCCCAGGGTGCCCCGATTGTTGTAAAGGCCGATGGCCTGGCCGCTGGCAAGGGCGTTACCGTCGCGATGACCGTTCAGGAAGCCCTGGATGCGGTAGATGCCGCCATGGTGAACGGCATCTTTGGAACCGCTGGGGCAGAAGTGGTCGTCGAGGAATTCATGGAAGGGGAAGAATTGTCCTTCTTTGCGCTGGCGGATGGTGAAACCGCGCTGCCTTTGGCATCGGCCCAGGATCATAAGCGTGTGGGCGACGGCGATACCGGACCCAATACCGGGGGCATGGGTGCCTATTCCCCGGCACCTGTCTGTACGCCAGAGATGGAAGCGCGCATCATCCGGGAGATTCTGACCCCAACAATTGAGGCAATGAAGGCGGAAGGCGCCCCTTTCCAGGGCGTTCTGTTCATCGGCTTGATGATCACAAAAACCGGGCCACGGGTGATTGAATATAATGTCCGGTTCGGCGATCCGGAATGCCAGGTCCTGATGATGCGCCTGCAATCGGACCTGCTGCCTGCCCTGTTGGCGACGGCAAATGGCACATTGCGCAATTTTGATCTGCGCTGGCACGCGCAATCTGCTATGACTGTTGTGCTGGCCAGCCAGGGTTATCCCGGCACCTATCAGAAAGGCACCGTGATCCGTAATATAGAGGGCGCAGCCGCCGCCCCCGATGTCGTCGTATTTCATGCGGGAACCGCGCGCAATGACGCCGGGGAGCTGATCGCAACCGGGGGCCGTGTGCTGACCGTGACGACGATGGCCCCGACAATTACTGAGGCACGAGAACGCGCCTATGCCGCTGTTGACCTGATTGAATGGCCAGAAGGGTTCTGTCGCCGCGACATCGGCCATCGCGCGCTTAACCGCGAATAAGGGATACAGGCGATGCCGGACGCCATTGCACGCAGCCTGGATAAAATTTCAATTCTTCTGGGGGTGCCAGTCTGGATCATCCTTCTGACTTTGGTCTTTTTAATCGTGATGACGGTTGGAATACGATTATTGGCGCGCACCAGCCAAGATACGGACTCAAAACTGGATTGGCGACGGGATCCAGACGAAATGGTCGATATATCGCCCAATCTGCGGCGAGCGCGGATGCAAATGATCGGTGCTGGCCTGGGAATGGTGGCACTGCTTTTCATTGCCCTATTTAGCCTGCTACAAGACTGACACGCTGATCCAGCCAAGTGCACAGCCCAGAAAATAGAAAGACATACCATGACCGTTGAGACTGATCCGCTTGTCCTGATTCAAGACCTTGTTGAGCGCGCCCTGAAAGCAGGTGCCGATTCAGCGGATGCGGTAGCCGGGCTGTCGACCAGCATCAGCCACGCACAGCGGCTGGGAAAAACAGAAAAGCTGGAGCGTCAGGAATCTCAGGACCTCGGCTTGCGGGTGCTGATTGGCAAGCGCCAGGCCATAGTTTCTTCCAATGACTGGAATCCAGACGGATTGGCGCTGTTGGTGGACCGTGCCATCGCCATGGCCAAAAACGTCCCGGAAGACAGCTTTTGTGGCATTGCGGATCCAGACCAGATCGTTGGCGAGAATTATCCAAAGCTGGAAATGTTTGATCCACAGGAACCCAGCGCCGAGACCCTGATCGCCCGGGCGACGGAAACCGAAGATGCGGCCCTGGCTGTCGCCGGGATCACCAATTCCGAAGGGGCAGAAGCCTCCTGGGGCCAGTCGCGCATCGCCTTGGCCGCCAGCAATGGTTTTGCCGGACGCTATCAAGGCAGCAACCACAGTATTGCCGTCTCAGTCCTTGCGGGAACCGGTACTGCCATGGAATCAGACTATGACTATTCCAGCGCGATATTCGGGTCTGACCTGACCGATCCGGCAGAAATTGGCCGCAGCGCCGCGGACCGCGCCTTAAAGAAACTTGGGGCACGCAAGCCGCCTTCGGCAAAGGTGCCTGTCGTATTCGACCCTCGCGTTTCCGGGGGGCTGGTGCGCCACCTGACCAGCGCAATCAATGGGGCGGCGATTGCCCGAGGCACGTCCTTTCTGAAAAACAAGATGGGTCAGGCGGTCATGTCTCCTGAGATTACTATTGTCGATGACCCCCACCGGGCGCGCGGTCTGGCCTCCAAACCCTTCGATGCCGAAGGCCTGGCGAATATGCGCCGCAATCTGGTTGAAGACGGCGTTCTGCAAACCTGGATTCTGGATTTGCGCGCCGCGCGGCAATTGGGCCTGACCTCGACAGGTCATGCCAGCCGTGGAACCAGCAGCCCCCCGTCGCCATCCACCACCAATTTGCATATGGAACCAGGCAATGTTTCCCCAACAGACCTGATGTCTGATATCAAAAGCGGCTTCTATATCACCTCCGTCATGGGAATGGGGGTGAATATGGTGACGGGCGACTATAGCCGCGGGGCATCCGGCTTCTGGATCGAAAACGGACAGATCGCCTATCCGGTGAACGAAGTCACCATCGCGGGCAATCTGGTGGATATGTTCCTGGCCATGACGCCTGCGGATGATCTGGACTTCAAATACGCAACCAATGCGCCGACCATTCGTATCGACGGCATGATGGTGGCTGGAACCTGATTGATCACAACGGTCGCCGCTGTAACTCCGTGCGCTGAACGGGGACGATATCAGTCTGCCGCACTGACACCTTAAGATCAGGTTCTGCCTGTATCTTGGCTTCTGATTCTGACGCCTTTTTCAACCAGCGATGCGCCGCTGTCAGATCACCATGTTCGGCCTCTTCCAGTCGCGCCCACAGGCGGCACAGAACGGGCGGCACAGGATCCCCCAGGATATCCGTCGCCTTGGCAAGATGTGTGCGGGCCTCTCCCCACAGATTGGCATCCAGGGCCGCATCCGCCAGGGCGATATGACTTTCCGCTGCATCCGGGGACAGCGACAACAGGGTTTCGAACCGCTTCACCTTTGCAATCGGGGTCGCATCGCTTGCCGCCAGATTGCGATATGCCTGTGCCAGAACCGGTGTGGGCTGTTGTTTCCAGGCGGATTCGATCAGTTTTTCCGCTTTTCGCGTATCGTTGCCCTGCTGCATCAAATCGGCGGCCAAGGCAACGGCGGCGTCATTGGACGGATCCGCTTTCATCGCCTTCTTCGCGATTTTCAGCGCTTCCCCGTTTTGACCGGCGTCCTTAAGGCGCGCGGCCTGACGCAGCGACAGGCGCGCCCGCAATGGCTTCGCTTCCTCAGTGGATATTGCCCCAGTTTTTTCCGCATCTTCCAACGTCGCCAATGCGCGATTCCAGAAACCGGCTTCCATTTGCAGGTCCAGCAATTCCAACAGCACCCATTTCGCCGATGGCCGCAGCTTGCGCGCGTCTTCCGCCAGGGCCAATGCGCGTTCGGAATCACCGTCCCGCAGGGCCTGGGTCATCAATCCCCGAATGCCCAGGAAGGATACTTCCGGATTGCCGCGCATATCTTCAAAATACTTTGTCGCGGCCTGATTATCACCATTCAACTGGGCGGATTGGGCCTGTAACAGTTTCGTCAGCGGTGCCTGGGTCAGCAGATCCGTAGACCGACGCGACTGCCGCTTTGCCTCAATCGCGTCCCCTGCGGCGACAGCAACCATGCCCAGCGTCAGGGCGCGATACCCTTTCATTTCCCGAATGGCCTTGCGATGGGCGCGCCATCGACCGGGGAAGCGAAACACAGTTTGGCGAATCCGCTCTGCATAGACCAACAGCAGGACAAGCAACAGCACGATCAGGGCAAAAACACCGACGGGCATATCAATCGCCCAACCCTGCCAGTCAAAGGATACACGCCCCGGATCTGTGGCAAAAAACACCGCCAAGGCACCAAGGACACCAATCTTGATCAGGAAGAAGAATACGCGCCATGTCATGACGGATCTCCCGATTTAGCGGGTTCGGGTTCAGGCGATGCCGTGGGAGCCGGGGCAATCGCCAGACCCGCAGCAACCGCATCGCGCAGATCTGTCAACGCAGCCTCTGCGGCCAATCGCGCCTCTGCCTCATTCAGCCAGGTCGCGATGGTTTCAGACGTCTCCCGTCCCTGAGAAAGGGCGGCGACAGCACTGGCCAGATCGCCCCTGTTCAAGGCGGCTTCAGCGCGACTGACCGGGGGGGCATCCGCGGCCTCCCCCTTTTTGCGGATTGAAACCAGGGACCGCGCACCCTCTATCAAGACATCCAACACATCCCCATCGGTGCGGTTGACTTCTGACTGCATCGCGGGCGCATTCTGCTGAAACGCGGAAATCAGCGTCGCACGGGTGGCGACGCCCCGGGTGGCATAGGGCTGCAATTTGGTAACTGCACTTGCAATCGCCGCATCGCCCCGGGCCAACCCAGTCAAACGATCCAGGGCATGCGTGAAGGGGCGGCCTGCAAACAAGGCGGATTCAACATCCCCAACCGCCAGAGCAAGACCTGCCTGGGCGGCACCTTCCAGGGCGGGGCGGGCTTTCAGCTCTGTGATATCCTCTGCATTCTGAACGGCTTTTGCCTCCACACCAGCCAGACCGGCGGTTGCGCGCTCTGCCTCTTTGCTGACCTGTTCCAGCATGCTTTCAATGACGCCCATACGCTCCAACAGGCGCGCACGGGTTGTCTCATCCCGCTCGACCGATGCGGCCAGGGCGTTGCGTGTTTCCGTCAAGGCATTGGCAGTTTCTTCGCGGATCGCCTGCAAGGATTCTGAGGCGTCGCTTAACGCTTCAACATCCCTCTCCAGACTGTCCAAACGGCTTGAAACATCGCCGGAGATAACCGCGCCATCCCCCGTTGGGACCGGGCGCGATTCAACTTGTGACAATCGATCAGAAATCGACGACAGCGTCGCCGCGATATCTGACGGCGTCCCCCCGGAAACCACCGCCACGGGCGGTTCCACATACTGTGCCAGATGTGGATCGACATAGGGGGCCCAGATGGGCCGTGCTACAACCGCGACAAGCGCCGCACCGGCCACCAAAAGAGCCAGTTTTCCAGAACCATTGGAACCAGACTCCCCTGTACCAGAGGCGGCAGCCGGTTTTGACTGCGATGGGGCATCTGACTGTTCATTGGCATCTGGACGATCTTCATCATCCACTGCTTCATCACTCCAGGGAGACGCCACTGGTTCAGACTCCACCGGTTCAGGTGCCTCTTGATCAGATGCGGTTGGGCGTTTTTCCGCTGGCATGGCAACACTGAGGTCAATCTGATGGGCCGAGGCTGCGGTGATGATATCGCGCCACCGGTTTTCCGGAATATGGCCGCGGTTTTTCCAGCCCTGTACTGTGCTGACCGCGACATCCAGTTTGGTCGCCATGGGGCGGATACCCCCAAAAGCGTCGATCACGGCGTCGGTATCAAAATCACTGACCGCCTCTGCGACATCAACAGATGCATCACCTTCATTTGTGTCGGTTTCGGGGGTACTGATTTCGGGGGCATTCTTTTCGTCAACACCCTCGTCATTTTTCTTGTCGTCAGCCATTGTCATCATCCTACCCAGTTGATTTCCGACCCCAAACAAGGCCTTAATCTGTGCGATCAGGGCGGGCGTATCGGGCGTTGCCGCACGCTTGACCCCTAACCAGTCTATTCCCGCCGCAGCCTGCGCGACCGCGTCACTCAAGCAAACCGCCCAAACCGTACGCGCACAGGGTGCACGTCCTTCACCCAGAAGTACAGTAACAAACGACTCCGCCGTTCGGGGAGAAAAAAATGTCACCGCAGCAATGCGCCCCGTATCCAATGCGGCCCGACAGGCATCGCTGAGTTCCTGTGTCTTCACGGACCGATATAGGGCAACGCGCTTGACCGTGTAGCCCAAGGCTTCCAGATCGCCCTTCAAATCACCCGCCGTCACAGATCCCGCCGCATGAAACAATGCGCCACCTTGAACCGGAAAGCGCGCGCGCACGGTTTCGATTAAGGCCTCCACATCGCCACCCGATGCTTCTATATCCTCAAACCCAGCTTCGGTTGCGGCCTGGGCGCTGCTGGCACCAACGGTCACAACCGGCAGGCTGCGCACCGCACTGATCCGGGCAAAGGCCCGAACGCCATTCGCAGATGTAAACAGAATCGCGCGGCAATCCGTCAGATCAACCACGGCGTCCGGCAAGGACTCAATCCGCAGCATCGGTTCGACCAGCGCATCGAACCCCTCTGCCCGCAAGGCATCGACCAATCCAGTCGCATCCTCTACCGGTCTGGTAATCAGGACCAGGGGGCGGTCCACCTGTGCGACATCGGGATCAGTCGAAGAAACCATCACCCATCTCTTTCAACAGGGCATGCCCGGCCTCCTGTGCCAGGGCAACAGCCTGGTCCACGGGTCCGGACCGTTCCACCGTCAACAGGCGCGCACCATCTTCCCGGGCAACCAGACCCCGAAACCGAACCGTTGACCCAGTAATTTCCGCAAGGCCGGCAATGGGTGTGTGGCAACTGCCATCCAGAACATCCAGAAAGGCCCGTTCCGCCTGAACGCGAAGCTGGCTTTCACCATGGTTCAATGGGGCGAACAACTGGGCCAAATCAGATCGCGCACTGGCAATTGTCACCCCCACCGCGCCCTGGGCACAGGCGGGCAACAGCGTTTCGACCGCCAGCGGGGCCGTTGCCAGATGCGCCATGCTCAACCGATTAAGCCCTGCCATCGCCAGTAAGGTCGCGTCGGCAACGCCTTCTTCCAGCTTGCGCAAACGGGTTTGCACATTGCCCCGGAACAACACGACCTCTAAATCCGGGCGTTTAGCCAGGATCTGGGCTTTGCGACGCAGGGAGGACGTCCCGACTTTGGATCCGGGCGGCAAGGCCTCAAGACTATCAGCCTTATGGCTTAAAAAGGCATCGCGGACATCTTCCCGCTGCAAAACACATGTCAGCGATATTCCGTCGGACAGCCAGGTTTCCACATCCTTCATCGAATGGACAGCCGCATCACACCGGCCATCCAGAATGGCGCGATCCAGTTCTTTGGTAAACAGCCCCTTCCCCCCAACCTCGGAAAGGGCCCGATCTTGAATCTGGTCGCCAACCACCGTGATTTCAGCGATTTCGACCGTCAAACCGGGATTGGCAGCGATCAACCGATCGCGAACATCATAGGTCTGTAACAACGCCAGAGGCGAGCCTCGCGTGCCAAGGGTAACGGAAGTCGGTACAGTCTTGCTCATAAAACGAACCTCACACAGTAAACCAGGGCACCAATTATCATGCCCAAATAAGACAAATGCCAAGAGAACCTGTAGCGCATCCGGACGCCATAGGCTACATCCTGACGGTGATGAAATCAGTCTTGTCCGAATTATCTGTGTGAGGAACCAAGAATGTCAGGCCATGTCGCAATTTTAGGGGGCGGTGCCTGGGGCTCTGCCCTGGCCTGTGTCGCACGCCGCACGGGCCATCAGGTCCATGTCTGGGTCCGCGACGCGGAAACGGCAACTTGTATTCAAGACGGGTCCAATCCACGTCGGCTGCCGGGTATCCCCCTGGCGCGCGGCATTACCGCCGGAACGGACCTGACCTTTGCAGTATCAGGCGCAGACTGTATCCTGATTGCAGTCCCCGCCCAGGCCTTGCGATCCGTGGCCCAGGCAATCGCACCGCATCTGTCTTCCGGCATACCCATCGCGATTTGTGCGAAAGGTGTCGAACGCAATACCCTAAAGCGTATGTCACAGATTCTGGCAGAAGAAACCCCCACTGCGCGGGCCTGTATATTCTCTGGACCAACCTTTGCCGGAGAGGTCGCAAAAGGATTGCCCACTGCAATAACACTGGCCGCACAGGATCTTAAAGCCGCAGAAATCATCCAGGCCGCCGTTGGGTCCGGCAGCCTGCGCGCCTATCTGTCCGATGATCCGATTGGGGCGGAAATCGGTGGCGCGGTAAAAAATGTTGTCGCCGTCGCAGCCGGAATCGCAACCGGGCGTGGCCTGGGGGAAAATGCCCGCGCCGCCCTGGTCAGTCGGGGACTGGCGGAAATGATGCGCCTGGCCGTCGCCGAAGGGGGGCGGGCGGAAACAGTTATGGGCCTGTCCGGTGCCGGGGACTTAATCCTGACCGCGATGAGTGCGACATCCCGGAACACTTCTTTTGGCATTGCCCTGGGCGAAGGCCGGTCCGCGCAATCAACCCTGTCCCAGCGCAGCGCCGTGACCGAAGGATACTGGACAGCCCAGGCCGTCGTCGCCCTAGCGGCGCGGGCCGGTATTGAAATGCCCATCGCCCAGGCCGTGAATGCCATTCTGGGGGGAGATGTGGACATTGACGCGGCGATTGGTCAATTGCTGGAGCGCCCCGTTACCGTTGAATTCTGAGTTTCCTGGGCTAGAGCATCATGCGTTCGCATGAGCTCACATATGACACTCTAACCACTTGTTTCTTTAGCAAATGCGTCGTCGCAAACGATTCCGTTTGCTCGGGATTTGCTCTATTCCGCCGGGACGCCTGATTTTTCATCGGGAACCGTGCCGTCGGCTTTGTTTTCAGGCATTTTTCTGCGTTTGGACCGACGGCTTAAATTGTCGCGTAACTGCAGCCAACAGGGTGTGACAACCAGGGTTAACAATGTCGCAAAAGCCAGCCCAAACACAATTGCGGTGGACAATTGCACCCACCATTGCGTCGATGGTGCCCCGTGCGACACATGACGGGTCAAGAAATCAATATTGACCTGCATTGTCATGGGCAAAAGGCCCAGGATCGTGGTCGTCGTTGTCAGCATCACAGGCCGTAAACGCTGTGCCCCGGTCCGCAATATCGCATCCCGCACGGTGGCCGATGATTTCTTCAACTGATCAAAGGTATCGATCAGCACGATGTTGTTGTTTACCACAATCCCGGCCAGGGCGATCACGCCGATACCACTCATCACAATGCCAAAGGGCTGGGAGATTACCATCAGGCCAATCAGGACACCCGCCGTCGACATAATAACCGCAAACAGGATCAAAAAGGCGGAAAAGAAGCTGTTGAACTGGGTGACAAGAATAATCGCCATCAGGAACAGCGCGACCGCAAAGGCCTTTTCCAGGAAGTCTTGCGCTTCCTTCTGTTCCTTGTCCTCGCCCTTGAATTCGACAAATACTCCATCTTTCAGGGGGCGCGATTCAAACCATTCCCGCAATTCCTGAACAATCGTGTCGGGCAACAACCCTTCCGCCACGTCGGCACGAACAAATCCAATACGGGATCCATCGACCCGCCGCAGGATACCCGTATTGGGCTGGGCCGTGCGCGTCACAAAATTCCCCGCAGGAATGCGACCGGACTCCGTCGTCACACGCAACCCGTCCAACTGATCAATGGATCGGAACTGTTCCGGGAACCGGGCGACGATATCAACCTCTTCATCGCTGTCATCGGGGCGGTAATCAGAAATCTTCAGGCCATTGGTGACCAGTTCAATAAAGCTGCCCAGAACACCGATACTGGCACCAAATTTCGATGCCTGTGCCCGATCAACCTTATATTCCCATTGGATTCCTGGGATGGGCCTGGAATCTTCGACATCAGTTAGACCGTCGATGCTGTCCAGTTTTTCACGAACCTGAACGACAGCCTCATCCAGCAATGCGGTATTTCGGGCCGTCAATTGAATCTGAATCGGTTTCCCCACCGGGGGGCCGGATTCTTCTGCGCGGACCTCAACAATTATGCCGGCCAGATCGGACGTGCGCTCCCGAATATCCGCCTTGATATCTGCTGCCGGGCGGCGCAGCTCCCAGTCTTTAAATTCAATGGATATCTTGCCAACGATGTCTTCTGCTTCGTCATCCCGGACTGGAAAATTGCCACTGGACACATAAACAGATTTGAACTCGCCTGTTTCCATGCCGAGCGCCAGAACCCGATTTTCGGCCTGCCGGGTCAACGCATCCTTCTCGTCGACAGCCAGATTGCCCCTGGCATGCACATTCACAATCATCAGCTTTGGTTCAATCTCCGGGAAGAATTCAACGCCGTGGCCTTTGACCTGATACAGGGCAACCGTCCCGACCAGCGTCCCCGCCGCCAGCAACAGCACCAGCCAGGGTGCCCGAAGACAGAGCGACAGGACAGAGACGTAAACACCCGTCAAACCGCCGACCTTGCTGGGGTCCATGGTCTGGTCAACATCGCTGTCGTCAATATTTGAAGGACCGGCCAGCGCCTGGGCCTTTTCCGGGTCCCCTTCGACACGTTCCAGCAGTCGCCCGACAACGCCCCCCAGCCAATAGCCCAGAACAGCCCCCAAGACAGCGCCAACAATCCCCAAAAGAGGCGCAAACGGGGTGTTCGGTCCCCCTATCGCCATCGTTGCATCAGATACGACACCAAAGCCCGCAACGGCCAATGCACCGACCATGACCACACGCACGACCACAGCCAGATTGGCCCCCAGAACCGGCACAAAGATCAATGCCATCGCCAGCGATGCCGTCAATGTCGCAATCAATGTGATGGGCAGGAATTTCATGAACTCGCCAACTACACCGGGCCAGAACAACAAGGGAAGAAAGGCTGCTAAGGTTGTCGCCGTGGACGAGATAATGGGCCAGGCCATCCGCTTTGCCGCCATGCCGTAGGCGGTCTGCTTTGGGACGCCTTCCGTCAGCTTCCGATCCGCGTATTCGGTGACCACAATCGCGCCATCGACCAGCATCCCAACGGCCAGGATCAGCGCGAATAAAACTACCACATTAACCGTCAACCCCATAATGGACAGGGCCATAACGCCTGCCAAAAAGGACCCCGGAATGGCCAGGCCAACCAACAGGCCACCACGCACACCCAGCGCCCCGACAACAACGATCATCACCAACAGGATTGCAGACAACACATTATTCTGCAGATCCGTCAGCATTGTCCTGATGTCTTCGGATTTATCATTGGAATAACCAACGGTCAGTCCCTGCGGCCAATAGGGGCGTTCCTGCTCTATAATGGCCTGGACGGCGGCAATCGTCTCAATGATGTTTTCCCCGGTACGCTTCACAACTTCCAGGCCAAGGGCCGGATTACCGTTGACCCGGGCAAAGGTGGTCGGATCCTTGAAACTGCGGCGAACCTCTGCGACATCGCGGACCCGAACAATGGCGTCCCCACTGTTCACGATGGGCAGGTCCAGAATGTCATCAGCAGATTCAAACAGACCCGGCACCTTGATGGCGAAACGCCCGCTTCCGGTATCCAGCGCACCGGCGGCGACCAGTCGATTGGACGCTCCAACCCGGGCCAAAAGATCCTCTGGTTCCAGGCCATAGCTTTCCACCAGTACGGGGTCGATCAAGACCTCGACAACCTCTTCACGCTCCCCCGTAATATTGACTTCCAGCACGGTTTCGATGGCTTCCAGCCGGTCCTGCATATCCCGCGCGATCCGCAACAACATGCGTTCTGGCAAGTCGCCGGATAAGGTGACGACCAGCACAGGAAAAAGACTTAAATTTACTTCGTTGACGGTCGGATCATCCGTATCTTCCGGCAGATCGGGGCGGACCAGATCCACTTTATCGCGCACATCACTCAGGGCCGTATCAGAATCAAACCCCGCTTCGAATTCCAGAAGAACATTGGCCCCCCCTTCATAAGCAGTGGAGCGCATTTCCTTTGATCCCTCAATCCCGCGCAATTCCTGTTCCATGGGACGCACCAGCAGACGCTCTGCATCTTCTGGTGAAATCCCTTCATGATGCATGGAGACATAGATAATCGGGATATTGACGTCGGGATCGGATTCTTTCGGAATGGTGATGTAGGAAATTGCACCGGCAACCAGAATGAATGCCAGGAGTCCCAATACCGTCCGGGAATGCGACAGGGCGGCGCCGATAATACTCACGAACGATCTCCCGCTGCGTCGCCGACACTGACCGCAGGTGCGGGATTGGTCGGCATATTCGGGTCCGTCGTAGCATCCTCCGCCTCTACCGCCTTCACTTTAACACCGGGCGCGACAAAAGCCTGCCCAACAGTGATCAGTGTCACCTTTTGCGGCAGTCCATCAATCCACATGCCATCGGCTGTATCCTCAACAATGTCGATTGGATAGAAGATAACGCGGCTTTCCGCATCGATGGCCTTCACGCCCACAGTGCCCTGATCATCCAATGTCAGTAACGCCGGAGAGATCAGATGCGCCATAACCTGTTGCGCGGGCAACCGGACCTTTGCCGTCACACCATCCCGCAGGGCCGCATCTTCATTCTCAACTTCCAATTCCACCTCGAAGGTTCGGGTGGCATTATCCGCTGTTGTGGCGATCCGGCTGACGATGCCTGTCAGACTTTCATGCGATACCAGTTCAATGGGCGCGACAACGCCCAGTTCAACGCGATTGATTTCCCGTTCAGACACCTGAATTGTCACAACGATGGGGTCAAAATCAACAATCCGCGCGATTTCATCACCCCGCTGAACATAATCCCCGACTTCGACCGTCCGGGATTCAATGATCCCATCGAATGGGGCTTCTAAGGTCGTCCGCGCCAGATCAACGCGAATTTCCTCCAGCGCCGCCTTGGCAGAAGACAGGTTAGCTTCTGCTTCCGACCGGGCCGATTCTGTCTGGAACCCTTTGCCTGCCAATTTCCTTGCCGCTTCATATTCAATCGTGCGTTGGCGCACCAGGGCTTCCGCCTTGTTCAACTGGGCATACCGATCACTGGGGGCCAGCTTTACAACCAAAGCACCCTTATCCAGGCGGCTGCTGACTTCCGCCCCGATTTCAATGACGCGCCCTTCCGTTTCCGCCCGCAACACAGCGCGCCGATCCACTTCAGTCCGACCGGTATAGGTCAAGATTGCCCGGTGTGGCACGGCCGTTGAGTCCTTAATGCGGACCGATGGCAGTTCCTTTTTTGTGGCATCGGCCTGGGCATTGGAAGCATCTTTCAGCGTCTGAACCTTTTCCCGGGCGCTGGCCAATGGGTCATTTTCCATCTGCCCTGAATAAATCCAGGCCACCGACAGGACCGCCAAAGCCACTGCTATGATCAAAGAGGGTTTCAATCGCACCTTCATCGGTCTTCCTTCGTCAGGTCCAGGAACCACAGCGAAACGCTAGGGGTCCGTAATCAGGGTCACTGTTACTCTGCCGCGGATGACAGGGAGGATCGCGCCTGCCCGGCCACCGCGATGAACGCCTCTCTATTGGCGACCAGATAGTCCAAGGAAGCCTGATACACAGCCATCCCGAACCCCAGCACCAAACTGCGCCCCATCGTCTTTTCAAACTGCGTGCCACATTCCGCCATATAATCCAGTTTTTCCCGGTAATAGGCGATGCGGGCATCGATTACACGGGCGATCCAGTCCGGGCTTTGCCAATCCGCAAAGAACAATACGAACAGCAGGTCGGATTTGATCTTATCCTCACTGGGAATCTTCTCGCGCATCGCGGCTTCCAAATGGGACCATCCAGAATCCGTGATGTGATAAACCTTCTTGGCGGGGCGCTTTTCCTGCTGATGGGCAGTACAGGTCACAAGACCTTCCTGTGACAATTTCGTCAGCGCAGGATAGATCGAGCCAAAGCCCCCTTCCGCGAAATGACTGAAAGGTCCCTCTTCAAAAGATTTCCGGATTTCGTATCCACTGGCATCCCCCAACATCAGGACGCCCAGGCAGGTGGTTTTAATGTCCATCTTTCCCCATGTGCCATAGGCACGTTTCTGGCCCAAATGCAGAATCGCATCCGGGCAGAAGGGAAATATCCCATCGCAATTTTTATATCAAGTAAAAATATATCAAATTGATATATAGCGGATTAGGATATGCCGTTAGTTCTCTTTGGCCTCTTCAATCCAGGGAATGGCTGCTATGGGGACGCCCTCTTCAGCCAATTCCTGGGCTTCTTCCCCGGTCGTTTCGCCATAGATCCCGCGTTGTTCGGTTTCGCCATAGTGAATTTTCCGGGCTTCTTCGGCAAAGCGGGTCCCCACATTTTCATGAGTGCTCTCAATTTTTTGCCGGAATTCGCGCAAGGTTTCCCGGGTTTTGCGCATGACTTCGGCCTGTGCCGAAGACTGTGTTTTGCCAGAAGAAATGTTCGGGCGACTCAGTGCCTTTTCAATTTTGTGGCTGCCGCAGGCCGGACATTCGATATCCTTGGCGGCATTCTGTGACTCGAAAGCAGCAGAATCCTTGAACCAGCCCTCAAATTCATGATCTTTCTGACACCGTAGCGTAAAACAAATCATCGTTTCGACCATTTCTCTATCAACGCTTCTTTTGGCAACGCTTCTTTTGGCAACGCCTCTTTGGGCATAAGGTATGATTTGGCCCCGAACGCCGCCGCTTGCAAGAAAAATTCCAACTGTGGGAGTCTCCATGTCAGACCATCTTGTAACAAAACATGCCGGGTTTCAGGACCCCAGCCCCTGGATTCTGCGCTGGGCGGATTTGGCACCGTCTGGAATGCCTGTTCTGGACCTGGCCTGTGGGGGCGGACGCCATGGCAGGGTGTTTTTGGACCGTGGATTTGCTGTGACTTTCCTAGACCGGGATATCAGCGCGGTTTCTGATCTATCTGATCATGCTGGGGCGACATGTCTGGAAATCGATCTGGAAGCTGGTGCGCCCTTTCCCTTAAGGGCACACAGTTTCGGGGCTGTGATCGTGACCTGCTATCTGCATCGCCCCATCCTGCCCGATATTCTAAACACCGTCGCCCCCGGCGGCATCCTGCTGTATGAAACATTCGCCCAGGGCAACCAGGCCTATGGCCACCCGGCGCGCGAGGCTTATTTGTTGAATGAAGGGGAATTGCTGGACGCGGTGCGACACAGTTTCACCGTGCGTGCCTATGAACACGGCTATGATGCAACGCCAAAGCCTGGCATTCGCCAGCGCATTTGTGCAATCCGAAACCCTTAAGGTTTCAGCTTGTATCCGGTCGCCAGCAGACGGGCCGCGATGGAATAGACAATCAGGAACAGCCCGGCCGTGACAGCGGCGCTGAGCCATGGGTCGGTTTCCAGGCGTCCGGTTGCCGACCACCGAAAGCCATCCACCAGATAATAGATCGGGTTAACCTGAAAAACGGTTCGCCAGGGCCCTTCCGGGACAGCGCTGAGCGGGAAGAAAGTGCCGCTGAGAAAAATCAAAGGCAGTACGACAAAGGTTTCCTTACCGGAAAATGAATCCCATTTCTTGGAGAAGACAGCGCCAATCAGGCCCAGCATGGAAAAAATGCCGCCTGCAATGCACAGAAAATACACCGCCGCCAGCGGATGGGCAGGCAGGCCCAGCCCGAACAAGGACATAACCAGCCAAATGAAAAGGCCTATAGAGACCGAAACCGCAATTGCTGTTGCCAGATAGGCGGTCAAAATCTCCATCGGTGTCAGGGGGGCCCCCAGAATATCCTGCAGCCCACCGCTTTCCAATTTGTCGAACATGATGGAATAACCCGTGGTTTCCAGCGCCCGCTGCATAACCGCAGAAATCACCAATCCGGCCCCCAGAAATTCCAGGAAATTCCACCCATCGACGGCCATGCCCTGTTCCCCGGCAGCCAGGGAAAACACTGTGGCAAACAAGGCGGCCTGAATGGCGGGGCCCACCAGGGCCATACCGAACCAGCGCAATTCGCGAATTGCCTCGCGCCGCATCAGGCCAAACAAGCCCACCCAATTAACCCGCCCAAACCGACGGGGCCGGGGAATGGACCCAAATATAGACGCAATGCGCGCGACGGGATCAGTATAAGGTGCAGACATGCCCGGCTGTGCTTTCGTTAATTCTTCAGCTTATAGCCGGTTGCGACCATCCGCCAGGCGATCACGGCCAGGACCGAATTTATGCAGAACATGACCAGCATGCCCAACCATGTCGGTGCATCCGAAACGCCAATCATCCCACTGCGAAACCCATCGATCATATAAAAGAACGGATTGAAGTAGGCGATGGTGTGAAATGGCTCTGGCAGGCGCTCAATCGAATAAAAAGTGCCGCTTAGGAATGCGAAGGGCGTGATGACGAAATTTGTAATCGCCGCCATATGATCGAACTTATCCGCCCATATCCCGCCAATGATCCCGATCAGGCTGAGCATCAGGGACGCGGAAACCGCGTGATAAGCAACCAGCCCCCAATTAGCGACATGAAAGGGGACAAAAATCCACATGAACAGCCCGGTTGTTACCCCGACAAGCAGACCACGCGAAACACCAGCCAGCGCATAGGCCGATACCATTTCTATGGAATTAATTGGCGGCATCAAGACATCAACAATGTTCCCCTGAACCTTGGATATGACCAAGGATGAGGACGTATTGGCGAAGGAATTCTGAACCATCGCCATGACAATCAGCCCAGGGGCTAGAAAGACGGGGAACAGAACACCCTGAACCATCTCAACAGCATGTCCCAGCGCCAGGGAGAAAATTGCCAGAAACAGCAATGTTGTCACAACTGGGGCTGCAATCGTCTGGGTCGCGACATTCAGAAAACGCCGCACTTCCTTCATATACAGGCTGTGCCAGCCAATCCAGTTGACCCGCCCAAAGCTGCGGGGGCCGACATGTTGTCCCAAATCGGGAAAACTGCTGGTTCCAGGCGTTTTCGGCGCAGGCTGAGGAGATATCTCATGCGTGAGTGTCATAAGTCCGATACCGTAAATTCTTTCCAGAAGGTTGCGCTAGAACCTAGCTACAAGCCCCCGAAACACAAGCCCTCTTGGAGAGGCGCGCTGGAAAAGGTGTCGTGCTAAACCGCCACAACGCCGCTTTCATCGGCCATCAGATCAAACGATGCGGCCATCAGGGCCTTGGTATAGGGGTCCTTGGGCTGATCAAAGATTTGTGCCGATGGGCCGGATTCTATGACCTTTCCATCGCGCATCACAATCACCGTATCGGCCATGGCGCGCACGACTTTCAAATCATGGCTGATGAACAAATAGGCCAGCTTGTGTTTGCGTTGAAGGTCACGCAACAGATCAACGATCTGTGCCTGAACCGACATATCCAGGGCCGATGTCGGTTCGTCCAGGACCATGAAACGGGGGCGCAGAATCAAGGCCCGGGCGATGGCGATACGCTGGCGCTGGCCACCGGAAAATTCGTGGGGATAGCGATGGCGGCTTTCCGGATCCAACCCGACCTCTTTCAGCACCTCGACAACCATCGCGTCCCGATTCTGGGCATTTTCACCGATTTTATGAACTTCCAGCCCTTCGGCGATGATTTCACCCACCGACATGCGGGGGCTTAGACTGCCATAGGGGTCCTGGAAAACCACCTGCATGCGGCGGCGCAGGCCCCGCAGGGCACGGCCATCCAAAGCCTCGATAGGCACCCCTTCAAAGGCGATCCCGCCCTGGGACGAAATCAGACGCAACAGCGCCATGGCCAGGGTCGTCTTGCCAGACCCGCTTTCCCCTACAACGCCAACCGTCTGACCTTCATGGACTGTGACATCGATACCATCAACGGCCTTGATATGGGACACGGTGCGCCGCATCAGGCCTTTCTTTATCGGGAACCAGACCTTGACCCCATCCCCTTTCAGGATCAGCGGCGCGTCCAGGGCAACGGGTTCTTTCTTTCCCGTTGGTTGGGCCGCCAGCAGCGCCTGGGTATAGGCATGCTGCGGGGATTGGAACAGGGCGGTGGTATGGCCCGTTTCCACAATCTCCCCCTGTTGCATGACACAAACCCGGTCCGCAATGCGCCGCACGATCCCCAGATCATGGGTGATGAACAGCATCGCCATGCCGGTTTCCTGCTGCAAATCTTTCAACAGTTTCAAAATCTGCGCCTGGATCGTGACATCCAGCGCGGTGGTTGGTTCATCGGCGATTAACAGGTCCGGCTCATTCGCCAGGGCCATGGCGATCATCACCCGCTGGCGCTGGCCGCCTGATAATTCATGGGGATAGGCAGTCAGCCGACTTTCCGCATCACGTATCCCAACTTTTTCCAACAGTTCAAGCACCCGCGGGCGGGCCTTTGCCCGGCTATAGCCCTTATGAATGATCAGCGCTTCTGATACCTGTTTTTCCACGGTATGCAACGGGTTCAGGCTGGTCATCGGTTCCTGGAAGATCATCGCGATGGCATTGCCCCGCACCTTGCGCAAGTCAGGTTCCGCCGCGCCCAGCAGATTCTGGCCCTTAAACAGAATGCGACCATTGGGATGGCTGGCGGCGGGATAGGACAGCAATTGCAGAATAGACAGGGCGGTTACAGACTTTCCGGACCCGCTTTCCCCCACCAAAGCCAGGGTTTCGCCTTTGTGAATAGAAAATCCCACATGGCGCACAGCTTCAACGGTACCGCCTGGGACCTGAAACGCGACGGAAAGGTCTTCGACTGTCAAAAGCGGCTGAGCCTGAGTGTCGTCGGTAGGGGTCATGGCTGTGCCTGTTTCTATTTATCGGTTTTAATATCTGTTTTCCGGGGATCAAAGGCGTCGCGCACACCCTCCCCGATGAATACCAGCAAGGTCAGCATGATCCCGATGGTAAAGAAGCCCGTCAAGGCCAACCAGGGTGCCTGCAGGTTTTCCTTACCCTGCTTCAGAAGCTCCCCCAGGGATGCCGATCCTGGCGGCAGGCCAAATCCCAGAAAATCCAAGGCTGTCAGGGTCGTTACCGATCCCGTCGTGATGAAGGGCAGAAAG
The DNA here is from genome assembly GCA_002709955.1 of Rhodospirillaceae bacterium. Classification (GTDB taxonomy): domain Bacteria; phylum Pseudomonadota; class Alphaproteobacteria; order UBA8366; family Aestuariispiraceae; genus Pacificispira. The sequence goes on along the minus strand of PAQY01000016.1, from coordinate 9,262 downwards.
GTGATGGTCGCCACCATGGCATTGGGCAGGATATGGCGCAGCATGATGGTACGATTGCCAACGCCCAACGCCTTGGACGCGCGCACATAATCCAGATTGCGCGCCCGCAGCGTTTCCGCCCGCACCAAACCAACCAGCGCCGGCCAGGAAAACAGCATCATCAGTAAGAGCAGCCACCAGAAATTCGGCTCAACAATTGAGGCCAGGATGATCAAGAGATACAGGGTCGGCAGGCTGCTCCAAATCTCAATCCCCCGCTGACCCAACAGATCAATCAATCCGCCGAAATAGCCCTGAACCAGCCCAATTGCGATCCCGATCACGGAACTGACCGCCGTCAAGGCCAGGCCAAACAGCACCGATATGCGAAAGCCATAGATCAGGCGGGCGACGACATCGCGGGCCTCATCATCGGTGCCCAGCCAATGATTGGAATCTGGTGCCGTCGGTGCAGGGCCGGTCAGATCATAGGCCGGCGTATTGTTGCCATAGGGGATCAAGGGCATCAGAAACCAGCCCTTCTCCCGGATCAGGTCCTGCACTGCGGGATCGGTATAGACGGCCTCGGACTCAAAGAAACCGCCATAGGTGGTCTCTGGCACCTGCTGCACAATGGGGACGTAAAAGCTGCCATCATAATAGACCAGAATGGGTTTATTATTGGCAATCACATCGGCAAATAATGAAAAAACAAAAAGCATGAGAAACAGGATCATCGACCAGAAAGCGCGCCGATTGTTCTTGAAATGATCGATGCGCCTGCGGGTGATGGGCGACACCCGCATGCCCAGAAAACTATAGCGTGGGATGGTGTCTGTTTTCGGGGAAGCATTGGCCTGGGTCACGGATCAACCCTCCCGCTTTTCAAAGTCGATGCGAGGGTCGACCGCGACATACATCAAATCACCGATCAGCCCCATGATCAGGCCCAGCAGCGTGAAGATATATAGGGTGGCGAACATGACCGGATAATCCCGGTTGATCGCCGCTTCAAACCCCAGCGCGCCCAAACCGTCCAGGGAGAAGATGACTTCGATCAGCAAAGAGGACGTGAACAGGATGGAAATGAAGGCTGCGGGAAATCCCGCAATAACAATCAACATCGCGTTGCGGAAGACATGACCGTACAGAATGCGCCCTTCATCCAGGCCCTTCTGGCGCGCCGTGATGACATATTGTTTGTTGATTTCTTCCAGAAAGGAATTTTTGGTCAACAGGGCCAACGTGGTGAAGGCCCCGACAATCATGGCCGTCAGCGGCAGGGCAAGATGCCAGAAATAATCAACAATCTTGCCCCACAAGGTCAGGTCGTCAAAATTCTCCGACACAAGGCCCCGCAGCGGGAACCAATCAAAATACTGACCGCCCGCAAACAGGATGATCAGCAAAACGGCAAACAGGAAATTGGGGATGGCATATCCGGCAAACAGCACCGCCGATGTCCAGGCATCAAACTGGCTGCCTTCCCGGATGGCCTTGCGTATGCCTAAGGGAATCGCAACCAGATAGGTGATGATCGTGGTCCACAGTCCCAATGAAATTGAAACCGGCATTTTGTCCAGAATCAGATCGATCACCGTCCGGTCGGTAAAGTAGCTGGTACCAAAATCAAACTGCAAATAATTCACGATCATGGTGAAGAAGCGCTCGTACCAGGGCTTGTCAAAGCCGAACTGCGCCTCAAGCTGGGCCAGGAATTCCGGCGGCAGCCCCCGGGACGCGCGCGTTTGATTGTCCCCACTGGACGCGGCCCTGTTTTCCGACCCCCCTGTCAGATCCCCCGCCCCACCAGAGACACGCTGTAGGGCACCAGGCGCATCCCCCTTTAGCTGAGAGATAATCTGGTCAATCGGCCCGCCGGGTGCTGCCTGGATCACAGCAAAATTCAACAGCATGATCACGAACAGGGTCGGGATGACCAAAAGCAATCGGCGCAGGATGTACGCGTACATATGGGCTAATCCCTAATCGACGTGATCACGACGAAATACACCATCGTGGTTTATTTTCGCCCGTTGCGCTGAAGGGCCGAATCCAGGTCTGGATCAACCCACCAGAAATTAGGCGACGTGCCCTGCATTGGGGTTTCGTCCGGAAAACCGAACCGGTTCCAATAGGCTATCCGGTCGACCTTGCTGTGATACATGGGAATGACATAGAAATTCCACAACAACGCACGATCCAACGCATGGGTCCGCGCCACCAATACATCCCGGGTGGGGGATGCGATCAGGTCTTCAATCAAGGTGTCGATGGCGGGATTCTTGATTCCAGCCGTGTTGCGGCTGCCTTGTCGATCCGCCGCTGCGCTGCTCCAAAATTCCCGCTGCTCATTGCCGGGGGACTGGGACTGTCCCCAATTGCCGATGATCATATCAAAATCGAAACTATCCACCCGTGACTGATACTGTGCGGCATCAACAACACGAATGGATACCTTGCCGCCCAGTCGTTCGACACCCCGCACCAATGCCTGGGTGTGGGGGGTGAACAGGTCCTGATTCAACAGTACCTCAAATTCAAACGGCGCGCCTGTTGACGTTTGTGTCAGCACCCCATCCTGGATAGCCCACCCTGCTTCTTTCAGCATTTCAAGGGCGGTGCGCAAGTGCTGGCGGCTGTTCCCGGACCCATCGGTGACGGGCGGCGCGTAATCTTCGGTAAACACGCGCGGGGGCAATTGATCGCGCAATGGCTCCAGCACCTTCAATTCTTCCGGGCCGGGCAATCCCGTCGCTTCTAAATCAGAATTTTCAAAATAGCTGTCGGTACGGGCATAGGCATCATACATGATGGTCTTGTTGACCCATTCGAAATCCCACAGATAGGTCAGGGCTTCGCGCACTTTTACATCATTGAAAATCGGCTTGCGGGTATTCATGACGAAACCCTGCATGCCGGTGCCGCGTTCATGGGTAAATTCGCGCTTGATCAACCGTCCATCCCTGACGGCAGGAACGTCATAGGCCGTCGCCCAGAACTTTGATGAATTTTCAGACCGCCAATCTATCGCGCCTGACTTCAGCGCCTCCAGCATAACCGTCCGATCCCGGAAATACTCATAGCGGATGGTGCCAAAATTATCCTTACCGACATTTACCGGCAGGTCCTTGCCCCAATAATCCGACACGCGCTCTATCGTAATGGATTGACCGGGGCGCACCGCACTAATTTTATAAGGACCAGACCCCAAAGGCGGTTCCAAAGTGGTTTTATCAAACTCTTTGTCCTGCCAATAATGTTCCGGCAGCACGGGCAATTGACCCAAAATCACCGGCATTTCCACATTCTCGCCAGGCACCATGTGAAACTGTACCGTCAACTCATCCAGGGCTGTGACTTCTTCGACATTGGCATAGTAATAGCGATACAGCGGGCTGCCCTTTTCCCGCAAGGTGTTAAACGTCCAGATGACATCGCTGGCGCGCACCGGAACCCCATCATGGAATCGCGCCGCATCGCGCAATTTAAACCGAACATCGGTGATCACGCCCTGCGCGTCGGTCTCAACCTCAATCCATTCCGCCAACAGGCCATATTCGCTGTTGGGTTCGTCCATGCTGGTCGTCATCAGGGTATCGTATATGGCGGAACTGCCCGCCCCTGGATTGCCCTTTATGATAAAAGGGTTCAGGGAATCAAATGTGTTTGGCACACCAAACACCACCGTCCCGCCCTTCGGCGCATCCGGATTTACATAGTCGAAATGTTTAAAATCACTGGGATATCTAATCTGGCTGTGAATGGCCCAGCCATGGGAGCGGACGACCTCTTGTGCATGTCCGACCGACGGTCCAAAAGCATATCCGATTAGAAAAAAGGCGAAACAGGCGTGTTTCAGGGTGCACAGCATAAATCCAAAGTCTCCCGGTGATGCCGTTATTCAATCCGACTTAAGATATTAATGTGGCGCAGATCATCAAAAGCGCAAGCGTTGCGGCGCGAATACCTCAGAATTGGGCCATCAGGCGCACTGTCAGGGTAAAAACACCCCAAGGGCAGCATCGCGCAAATCTGTGCTGGACGCCGCAATGACACTGCCATCTGAGTGAATGGTTAACCGCTGACCGTTCCAGTCCGTCATCGTTCCCCCTGCCCCGATAATCACCGGCACAAGGGCACAGTAATCATAGGGCTTCAACCCGGTTTCAATGACCAGATCGACCGATCCCGACGCGATCAGTGCGAAAGCATAGCAATCAGCGCTGTACCGGGTCAGGGCCGCCGCCTCTTTCACCGCCAGAAAACCAGCCTCGTTCGGGCCATTCAGAAAGAAATCAGCATCCGTTGTATAGAATATCGCCTGCGTCAAATCTGATTTCCGGGATGTTTGAACAGCCGCCCCGTTATAGGTCGTCGGGTAGCCCAGCGCCCCAATCCAGCGTTCTTTCTGAATTGGCTGATCGACAACACCCAATATTGGCACACCATCGACACAACAGGCGATCAGGGTGCCAAACAACGGCATACCGGAAATGAACGCCTTTGTGCCATCAATCGGATCCAGCACCCAAACAGCGGGCCCATCCAGCCGGGTGGATCCATATTCCTCCCCCAGGATTCCATGATCCGGAAAGGTTTTTTCGATTTCTGCCCGCATCGCGGCTTCGATAGAGCGATCCGCGATCGTAACGGGGCTGTCATCCGCCTTGGAAACGATATCCAAAGGTGTGCGGAAATACTGTTGTGCAATCGGCCTTGCGATGTCTGCCAGGCGATGCGCAAGGGCAATCCATTCTTCCGGACAGCGTTCCATGTTTTCCACAACAGCCACGGCCTTACCTCATAAATGCAGATATCATTCGGGCAAAAAAACGGGCGGCGAAGGATGCCTTGCCGCCCGCATAAATCATACCAACACCGCCCGCTTACGGCAGGGGCGCTGGATTTGCACTCAAGGTCCGCAGATAGGCGATCAGATCTGCGCGATCTTCATCTTTCCGGACGCCGCGGAAGCTCATCTTCGTTCCCGGTGCATACTCCGTCGGTGCATACAGGAAATGGTTCAGGGCATCATAATCCCAGTCCCCTTCCAGGGCCTGGAAGGCCGGGGAATAGCTGAAATCAGCGCTGGAAATCTTACGCATCACAACATCATACAGATCCGGGCCGACTTTGTTGCCGGCACCTTCTTCAAAATTGTGACAGGCAACACATTTCTTTGCGACTTTTTCACCTTCAGCAATATCGGCGGATGCCAACATTGGCAGAATATCGCCAGGGCCAGCAGGCTCAGCGGGTTCTGCGGCCTCTGCCACTTCTGTGCCGGTTGTCGGCTCTGCGATCACAAAGGCCTGGCCTTCGACGCCATCCGGCAATTCCACATGATACAAAGAATCCGCTAGTATCCCGGAAACCATGGCCAGCAGGGCGGCCGACAGGACCGCTGCGGAAATCTTGTTGATGAAAAGCGCATCTTGTTTCATTGATGACCCCCGATAATTGCCGACATTCGCCGACCTGTATCTGCGTTTATCGTCTAACCCCACACACTTTAACCACAGTGCCCGTACAGTCTAGCCCAAACCAGTCTCGTGATGAGATTGCCAAGTCTGGGGAGCGATATATCCTGTCCGAACCTGATAATCAACGGTACCAATTAGCGGCGCGTCGTCGCAGTATTCAAAACCCCCAATTTTTTGTTCCAGGGACCTAATTCCATGACGATCAACCCAATTGTTCTGATCCCCGCGCGCCTGGCATCGACCCGGCTGCCAAACAAACCTTTGGCAGAGATCGCCGGAAAACCGATGATCGTGCAGTGTATAGAGCGCGCCTTGGAGGCCGATCTGGGCCCGGTCGCCGTCGCGGCGGGAGACCCGGAAATTTATGACGCGGTGCAGGCGGCCGGCTATACCGCCGTCCTGACCGATCCCGCCCATCCTTCAGGGTCTGACCGGATATATGAGGCGGTATCCCGTCTGGATCCGGACGGTCACCATGACGTCATCGTCAACGTCCAGGGTGACCTGCCGACATTGGACCCGATATCGATTCGCGCCGCCCTGGCCCCGATCCGCCTATCAGACGGGGTGGATATCGCAACCATCGCGGCAATCATCGACCGGGAAGAAGAGCGATCCAATCCCAACGTTGTGAAAGTCATTGCCGGTTTCCCCCAGGCTTCAGATCAGGCTTCAGATCAGGGTTTTACAATCGCCCGGGCGTTGAGCTTCACCCGCGCCACGGCCCCCTGGGGGGATGGGCCGCTGTATCACCATATTGGCTTATACGCATTTCGCCGCCAGGCCCTGGCCAGATTCGTGGGATTGCCCCCCGGTATTCTGGAACAGCGGGAACGTTTGGAGCAGTTGCGCGCCTTGGAAGCCGGGATGCGTATTGATGTCGCCCTGGTCAATACGGTGCCCCTGGGTGTGGACACACCAGAAGACCTGGAGCGTGCGCGCGCCATTCTGATGAAAAACAACCTGCACTCCTGACAAAACACGTTGCCGTGCCGCCCCGAATCACTGTCCTGTTGCGTCAGTTATTCAATAAGCAGGATATCCTGTATCCGATGAACCGGCGGAGAGTGATGAAAAAATCGCGCAAATCACAATCCTTGCTGTCCCTTAGCAGAATACCGCTGCGGACTGCATTTGTCGGTGTTTGTCTTTCCGGGCTGGTGGGATGCGTTGGTGGGAATATGGGGGTATCCAGCGACCGCGGGCCAACTGCCGGTGTCCAGGCGGTATCGCCCAGCGACCGTACCGCCGTCGCCCCAGAGGGGGAACTACCCCCCAACGTCTTGACCATTCCGGATCTCCCGGTCCCTCCTGGCTCTCAAGTTGTGCTGACCGATACGGTCATTGTTGGCGATGACCTGTCCTGGACGGGGCAGGTCGTGTTGGTCGGCGATGCCAGCCAACCGGTTCAGATTGTCGAATTCATGCGCCAGAACATGCCGCAATATGGCTGGGTCGAAACGGCGATTGTCCGGTCGCGCCGCACCTCGATCACCTATGTAAAGGGGGATCGGTTCGCAACCGTCCGTATTCTGCCGCTTACCAATGGTGTAGAAGTGGATGTTGTCGTGGCCCCGGCCGGGCGAACGGCAGAAAGAACAACCACTGGATCACAGGGCTTTATTTCCCAGCCCCAGTCGCCGCAACAGCGCACAACGCCCGGCCCGGTTATCCTTACCCAATAGTATCTTAATCCGTATTGTCTGAGCGCTCACGATGGGCACGTCGCAGACCAAATCCTGCAGCAACAGCCAGAATGGCGGAGGCCGCAAAGAAGTACAGGCCCGGCGCGACCTCGACCTCTGCCACCCAACTGGATTTCAGTGTGACAACGACGACCGCCAGGACCAGCACATCCAGCATGGCCCATTTCCCAATCGCATCCAGAAAGGCGATGCCCCGGCGCGCCGCGATGCCAGACCCTTCGGTAAACCGCCACAGGCCATAGCCAATAATCAGCTTTGCCGGGGGTAGGACCAGGGTGAACACCAGGACAACAATGCCAATTGCCGTTTCATTCTGTTGAAACAATCCGGTGACGATCCCGATCAGGGATACATCATTCTGGAACACGAACAGCTCCGTGACATACAGGACGGGCAGCGTCACACCAGCACCCCATAATCCCAGCGCCAGAATGAACCCCAGCCCCGTCAACCGATCCATTCCTGATGCGTTTTTATGCAGTGGCACAATCGTCTCCCAACTTCATCCCACCATACGGGATGAGGTCCTGTTTACGGTCAGAACGTGCCTGCGACAAGAAGGGGTTTGTGAGCCTGCGGCGAGTGCGATAGAAGCGCGTCACTCAGGTCGTGATTTATGAAGGATATGCCGCTATGTCGATACTGGAACCGTTGCCTTTGGACATTGCCGAATCGAAGGTCCTGCTGCTGGAGGGTATTTCCGAACGCGCAGTTGAGCATTTCACCGGCTTTGGATTTCGCAAGGTTGAACGGTTGACCAAGGCATTGACCGGCGATGCCTTGTCCGAAGCGCTGGCCGATGATGTGCGGATTCTGGGCATTCGTTCCCGCAGTCAGGTGACGGAAGAAATCCTCAGCAAAGCCGAAAAGCTTCGGGTGGTCGGGTGCTTTTCTGTTGGGACCAATCAGATTGACCTGGATGCGGCGCAACGGCGCGGTATTCCGGTCTTCAATGCACCGTTTTCAAACACCCGAAGTGTGGCGGAACTGACTTTGGCGGAAAGCATCATGCTGCTGCGCCGCACTTTCCCGCGTTCCACGGCTGCCCATGCCGGAACCTGGGATAAATCTGCGACGGGCAGCATGGAATTGCGTGGCAAGACGTTGGGCATCGTCGGATATGGCAATATCGGGACACAATTGGCGGTTCTGGCCGAAGCCATGGCGATGCAAGTGATCTATTACGATCACACCGACAAGTTAAGCCACGGAAACGCCCATCCGATGGAAAGTCTGGATGCGCTGTTAGAAAAAGCCGATATCGTCTCTTTGCATGTCCCGGAAACGCCCCAGACGAAGGACATGATCGGTGCAGCCCAATTTGCGAAGATGAAGCCTGGCAGCTATTTCATCAATAATGCGCGCGGCACGGTCGTGGACCTAAGTGCCCTGGCCGATGCCCTGAAATCGGGCCATCTGGCAGGGGCGGCAGTTGATGTGTTCCCAGTTGAACCCCCGTCTAATTCAGAGCCCTTCACCTCCCCCCTGCAAGGTCTGGATAATGTCATCCTGACCCCGCATGTTGGCGGTTCCACACTGGAAGCGCAGGAGCGGATTGGAGAGGAAGTATCCCGGAAGCTGTCAGAATATGCGAATAATGGCTCCACCGTTGGGGCCGTGAATTTTCCGCAGGTCCAATTGCCGCCGCGCAAGGACGTCACCCGCTTTATTCAGGTTCAGCGTAACCTGCCGGGTGAATTGCGCCGCCTGAACGATGTTTTCGCCAATCGCAATGTCAACATCGCCGCCCAGCATTATCAGACGGAAGGGGAAATCGGCTATGTCGTGCTGGACGCCGAAGGGCGGGTCGCCGATGCAATGGACATTGTTGCGGAAATCAAAACCCTGCCGGGGACCTTGCGCGCACGGGTTCTGCGTTAGTGTGGTGCGCGGTTATTTGGGATCGATCAGGACGCTGTTTGCGGTGCTCCGGTTAGGAGCGTTTTGCGAAGCGATGCGGGGCATCGCAAGCGGAAGGCGACGCGGCCCGGAGCGCCGCAAACAGCGCCTTTGGTCCCTTTATCGGCCCGTCGGACGGCGTCGAGAGCGCTTGACGATGAACCACATCGCCTGCACGCTCTCTTCTAGCCG
>PAQY01000015.1 GCA_002709955.1 Rhodospirillaceae bacterium | reverse complement strand
CTGAGGTTACGTCGAGCAAGTTACTAGCATCCCAATATTGACTGATTGGGCGAGGGGTGAACCAGACAAGGCTGACTTTAATATAAGACAGTTCACCCCTCGCCCATTTTAAATTACATACCAGCCAGCACTCAGAACTTTAAATCTCTTCTGATCCGTTCCCAAAATTCATCTGTCGACTTTTTACACTTGGTAACCAGAAATCTATTTTCATCGAATTAGTGTTGATGCACTTATCTTCTAACCACCTATACAATTTGACTGAACAGTTTTTGCGTGAACAAAAATAATAATACATTTGTATTTACTCTTTTGAATCAGAGCTCTGAATAATAACGAACTATATCAAATGTAATATAAACAATGACGGTTGCGTCATTGCACGCAGCGCAGAAGCAAAAGCCCTTGGCGTTCCTATGGGAGCGCCGCACTTCAAAATGAGCGATCTAATCCGCCGTCATGGAATTATCGTTAAGTCCGCCAACTTCGCACTATACGGTGATCTTAGTTCTCGGATCGTCTCTATCCTGGCAGGATTTACACCACGAATTGAAGTTTACAGCATTGATGAAAGTTTCTTAGACCTATCCGGTATTGAAAATTTACGTGACCATTGCCGGAAGATTCAAGAGACAGTAATCCAATGGACCGGCGTACCTGTTTCCGTTGGCGTGGGACCGACAAAGACACTGGCAAAACTCGCAAACCGCCTTGCTAAGAAACAAGGGCAAGTTGTGATCCTGTCCACTCTTGCCGAGCGAGAAACTGCGCTAAAGACAACAGAGATTAATGACGTTTGGGGGATCGGTTATCGAAGATCCCCGATGCTTTTAGCGCGCGGTATTCAAACAGCTTACCAACTGACAACCGTACCAGAAGGCTGGATACGCCAAAAAATGGGTGTGACTGGATTGCGCACTGTACGAGAGCTTAAAGGCCAACCATGCGACGACCTGGAAATTGAACCAGTAGATAAAAAGACAGTTTGCGTTTCCCGCAGCTTCGGAAAGACGATGACGGATCAAACAACCCTAGCCGAAGCGGTCGCTACTTTTGCCGACATAGCAGGTTCTAAAATACGGAAGGCCGACCTGGTTGCAGGCCGCGTCGTCGTCTTTATCGAGTCAGACCGATTTCAACCCAACCAACCACAATATAGAAATTCTGCAGCGATAGACTTTAGCCCGCCGCGTGCCTCTGCTTTGGCGATTCACAAAGCGACCCAGACTTGTCTCAATCGAATATATCGCGAAGGGATTGGCTACAAACGAGCTGGCGTTTACCTGCTCGATTTGGTGAAACACGATGATGCAATGCGCGATCTGTTTTCGTCGGAACCGCCTACGTCTAAAGACATTTCTAAAGTCACAGATCAACTGAATGCCCGCTTTGGTGCAGGCACTATCGCTATCGGCAGGATTAAGCGTGAAAGAACATGGTATATGCGCCAGGACATGCTATCGCCGCATTACACGACACGTTGGTCTGATATCCCAACCTGTCGAAGCTGACACCACACACGCCTCTAGGTTACAGCAACCTATTCAGGATACACGACCATGCGACACCGAGAGACCGAGACAATCCCATCTTGCCCATAGTCAAAGGTACAAGAATAAACATCATCATTGAGTCTAAATAGATTATCCCTGCCGCTCTGTCCGAGTGGCAGACCTTCCTTGACGATCCTTGCAACAGACGGATCAAGTTTCGCGAGACTAGAGCTGATGGGCTTAATCATCACAAAAGCGAACGCGAGAACAGAAATCGCAAAGATCGATATTATCAATGGCCGGGAAATCGCATCATCGCCGCGAAATTGCATGATCGTTACTCCTGAATATTTCTAAGGCGATCACTCTACCAAATATCCAAGAATCGCAAAAAAGAAAACGGCGCGGTGCCAAGAAGCAACCGCGCCGAATGCGCTACCCTAACGAAGACAACAAATATAGGGACCGTCCCCCACCCTGTCTAGTGGGTGTGGGGGAAGTTGACAGGGCCTAGCGGCGTGAACCGTCGCGGTGCGCCGGTGGCTCAACTGGATAGAGCGCTCCCCTAACGAAGGAGAAGGTTGCGGGTTCAAATCCCGTCCGGTGCGCCATTTCCAAATTTCCACTGCAAATATCCCCTAACGCCTTGAACGGTAAGGATATTTCTGGTGTTCGAAAACCCGATTCACGGCAGTATGCTAACTGGTCCGCAAATGCGAGTTTCAGAACGGTTTGACGATGCTCAATGCTTCCATTTTCCCAAAGAATCCAAGGGTTTGCTAGAAACATCATCGAGTGTTCGAAAGTATCCTCGTAGGTCTTCGCCGGAGTGCCGCATTTTTCAATCCGCTCACGGAGCACCATGCGCTCTGTTTCAAGATCGCCAATGCGTTTTTCATAGGCTCGCACAACTGAATCGCTATCGGCATCGACCAGTCGATCCATCAACTGGGCAATCTTGCGATCAATCTGCGAGACTTCAGCCTTCATCGATTTGCCTTGGCTTTTTGAAGTCTCGACGCGCTGTTCCCAGAGGTCGCGGAACAACGAGGACGCAAACTCAAAAAGTTCCTCTGTTGGACGAAGCGCCTTCAATAGCTCCTCGAACTCGCCTTCGACGAGTTCACGGCGAACTGACTTTCCTTTCGCCTCGCAACCTTTCTGGTGACAGAGGTAGTAGGGGTAGTGTTTTGCTTTCCCCTTTGACCAACAAGCTGTAAGTGGATTTCCACAGCAGCCGCACAGCACAAAGCCACGAAGCGGAAAATCGTCGTTGATGTCCTTGCGTGCTGGTACGCGGGCGATGCCGTTTAAGCGATCTTGAATGGCCTTGTAGGTCTCAAGGGTGATGAGCGCTTCATGCTTCCCTGGCCTGAACGAAACATCCCATTTCGGGAGTTCGAGATATCCGGCATATAAAGGCTGATTCAACAGGTCATTGACCCGTTGATTTGTCACTTCCTCACTGGAATTCTTTGGAAATTGCGGCTGGGCCTCAAGGAAGCGTTTGACCTCGGCCTGAGTCGCAAAGCGCTCACAGGCATAGCCTTCAAGCGCCTCGATCAGAATTGATGCGGTCGGTTCGTCGCGATGGAGCACCTTGCCTTGTCCGCTGACGCGCTCGTAGCGGTAGCCAACTGGCGCTTGGAAGACCCAGTAGCCGTTCAGCGCCCGAGAGCGCATACGGTTCAGGGTTTGCTCGCCATTCTTTTGACGTTGGTGTTGTGAGACGCTGGCGAGCAGGTTCTCAATAAGCTGGCTATCGCTATCCTCGCCAAATTCCAACGAAGGGGATTCGAGAATTCCGCCAGCCTTGCTGAGTGCTGCGCGCAGCTCAAGATGCGCCTGCACGCCGCGTGCTAGACGGCTGATATCATCGATAATGACAACATGAGGTTTTTTGCGGTGCTTCCGCAGGAAGCTGAGCATGGCTAGCATGCCGGGCCGATTGATCATCCCGCCAGAGGCATCGTCAGTGAATACTTGCACGACTTCGTGCCCGCGAAAGGATGCATACTCTCGGCAGCGGGTTTCCTGAGATTGCAAGCCCGTGCCACGTGTCGTCTGCTTAACATCAGAAACACGGCAGTAAATAACGGCTTTGCTGTTTCCTTTCATGGGCTTCATGGAATCCATCACTCCTCCGTCAGCGAGGCTGCGGGGCCTTTCGCATCATTCTGTTTTGGGTTCGTTCCGATTTTAGCACATTGGCTTGGCTGACAAAGGCTTTTCTTACCCCGTGCACGCTTGCTCAACTGCGCAGGATGGACTCCCCACGCGGCGTCGATGAATGCGGACATAATCGTCGATAGCCCGCTGCGCGCTCCCGTTGCATCCCTCCGGCCCTGGCTCTTCCTGGGCATTGAACCCATCCAGAGCCATCAGAACGTTTCGCCGTTCCATCACTCGCGGGAGACTTCGCTCTCCCTGCACCCATCGATCAAAGGGGCTGTCGCGCCCCTTGAAACGCGGTCGGGCTCTCGTGAACCGAGCCAGTAAGCTGTCTCGGCCATTCGGCTTCGATCCCTTGCGCAACATCTGACAGCCCTCGCGGGCTGACCTCTTCCTTTTCGTTTCGAGGGCCTGCGGCCCCGTCCTCCGTCAAGACCAAGCCCTTCGCTTGAGGCTTCGGGCGAAAGCCATGGCCCGTGGCTCGGCTGTGCCTGCGCCCGCACCTCTCCCATGGCTTTCGGTCTGGACGGCCGTCCCCCCGCTCATTGGCGCGGGCCTAGTCCGGTTGCATGCGCAACCGACTACCCAAGAAAGGGGATAAGAGATGAAAACCGATATTTATGAAAGGGTTACCAACAAGATCATTGCCGACCTTGAGCAAGGCGAGCTGACATGGCTGAAGCCATGGAGCGCTGGCAACATGGAAGGCAAGATCACCAAGCCGCTACGCCATAACGGCATGCCCTATAGCGGCATCAATATCCTGATGCTTTGGGGAGCCAGTATCGAAGCGGGTTATCTCTCCCCGTACTGGATGACCTTCAAACAGGCGAAGGAGCTTGGCGCGCATGTGAAGAAAGGTGAGCGCGGCAATCTCGTTGTCTATGCGAACACAATCACCAAAACCGAAGAGCAGGACGACGGCAGCGAGGAGGAGCGCAAGATTCCCTTTATGAAGGGATACAGCGTTTTCAATGTCGAGCAGATCGAAGGCTTGCCCGAACACTACTACACCGTGCCGAAAGCGATCATCAATCCCGCTCGGCGCATTCAGCATGCGGAAGAATTCTTTACACGCACGGGCGCAGACATCCGCCACGGCGGCAACTCAGCCCATTACAACGGCGGCAGTGATCACGTGCAAATGCCGTTCTTTGAGGCCTTCAGAAGCCCGCAAGCCTACTGTGCGACATTGGCGCATGAGCTGACCCACTGGACCAAACACCCCAAGCGGCTTGACCGTGAATTCGGACGCAAGCGTTGGGGCGATGAAGGCTATGCCCGCGAAGAGCTTGTTGCCGAACTCGGCGCAGCATTCCTGTGCGCCGACCTTGAACTAGCGCCCGAACCGCGTGCGGATCATGCGGCCTATATTCAGAGCTGGCTCAAGGTTCTGCAAAACGACAAGCGCGCGATCTTCAGCGCCGCCGCTCATGCACAGCGCGCCGCCGATTTCCTGCATGGGCTTCAGCCTGTCTGATCAGTACGACGGGGTGAGAACACAATCTGATCGGATAAGGTGTGCGTTGGCGAATGCCAATCAAGTCGATGAACTATTCGCGCGGATCGATCTTGCCTAGCAATCCAACAAGACTTTCAGCTTGCTTGTCAGTCAAGTGTACGCCAACCGCTTTTTGAATTGCGCGCGAGTATGTCGGCCACATCGCTTTACGGACGTCAATTCCCTTGCGGGTTATCGTGGCTACTTGGCCACGTCTATCGTCTGGACATTTTTTTCGCTCGATCAACCCGCTTTCCTCAAGTCGAGCGGTCAGCCGCGACACCCCATACTGTTTGAGAAGCAATCTTTCTTCCAGCTCAATCAAGCGTAGGCCAGCCTCTTCTGCGCGCTCCAACTCCAAGAGAACATCATACCACTGAAGCGGAGGAAAATTCGCTTCTTTCAATGCTGACTCGACCGTGCCCATGGCGGCTTGGTGAGCTTTTACCAGGGCAATCCACGCTGACACGGCATTAGGGCTAGGGCGATCTGACATAGGGACACTCTAACACTTCATGCATCTGCATGGAAGTTGACTTTGCATGCAGATGCATGTATATTTTTAGAAACGAAAGGATGCCCCTTATGGATCAAGACGACCTCAACGCAACCGCAATTTTTCTGCTTCGTGTCGCACTCGGAACAATGTTCATAGCACACAGTCTTTGGCTGAAACTGTTTATTTTCACGCTCGCCGGGACTGCAAGCTTCTTCGAATCAATCGGTTTGCCCGGATCGTTCGCGTACGTTGTTTTTACCGCAGAAGCAGTGGGTGGCATCCTCTTAGTTCTTGGTGTTCAGGCCCGTTGGGTGGCGCTTATGCTGGCCCCAATACTGGCGGGAGCGACTTGGGCTCACTGGGGCAATGGATGGATGTTCGGATACGAGAATGGCGGATGGGAGTATCCTGCATATCTTACACTCTTGGCGATTGTTCAGTTCATGCTCGGCGATGGACGTTGGGCGCTTGTTCGGTCACGACCGCTACCTGGTTTATCCAGCAACAATGGAGCGGTAACATGAGCGAGAAGTTGATCTTAGTTTCGCACCATTTATGCCCGTATGTGCAGCGCGCAGCGATATCGTTGGCGGAGAAGAACGTAGAATTTGAGCGCTCTTATGTAGATCTGTCGAACAAGCCAGATTGGTTCTTGGCGATTTCTCCTCTGGGCAAAACGCCGGTACTGAGAGTCGGTGATTCAAGTGTTTTTGAGTCGGCAGTTATCTTAGAATATCTTGAGGAAACGCAGCCAAACAATCTTCATCCATCCGATCCCCTCAAACGCGCGGAGCATCGTTCTTGGATAGAATTTAGTTCAGCAATCCTAAACGATATCGCCGGTTTTTATAACGCTAAAGACAAGGACGCATTTGAGAAGAAAATCGACGACCTTGTTACGAAGTTCTCACGACTCGATGAAAGATTGGTGGGGACTCCCTGGTTTGACGGAAATGATTTCAGTCTTGTTGATGCGGCTATGGGGCCAGTTTTCCGTTACTTTGACGTTTTTGATCAGATTGGTTCATTCGTCGCTATGGAGGAATCTGACAATCTGACCGCTTGGCGGCAAAGATTGTCCGAACGCCCCTCAATCCGAGATGCGGTTCCAATTGACTATGAGGCTCGCCTTGAAGAATTCTTGCTGCGCCGAAATTCATATATCAGCAGATTGATCGAGGCAAAGCGGCCTGCGAGTTCTCTAGAGAACGATCCAGGCATGTGAAAATTTACTCGATCTGTGCCTGTGAGCACGAAGCTCCGAATGTGCTTCACGGCAACGATTCGCGGCTGGCCATCTGGCCAGCCGCGTTGATCGCCTTATAGACCTGGCGGGCGAACCGCCAGTTCGGCCTCGATATTGTGCAGCGATGCCAGAGCATTGCTGCGTTCAATCGATCCGCGAGGAGCGGATGCAAAGGCGTTGAAAGACTCGCGTAAGAGGGCATGCAGTTCGGCTGTGCTGCGCGATGCTGCATCGAAGCGTGTGATGAGTCTCATCGTCACCTCCTGTTGATTGTCAGGAGGCCCCGAACCGTTCAGGGCCTTTCGGCCCTCGCACACATCATCCATGGCCCAGTGAAGGCGCTGATGGGTCGGGGTAACGCACTAGAAATCTATCGGAAGGTGGCGCTGAAAAACGCGTGAACAGACCTTCGGTGTCGGGAGTTAGCGCAGCATGAACGGACCTTTGTCCGAGCACGGCTTGCAGCAATTCGCCTTTCCCCTGACCGAACGCGGATCGCGCATCAATATCCTGCCCGCACCAGTTCGGCAGAGGCCTCACCCGTGTTGGACATGACGCGGCGATCTTTTGCCTTCGGTCTCATCGGGGGGCGTTAGCAAGCCAACCCGAACAAAGGAGATCAATCATGGCACGCAACAACACCCAAACCGCGCAAGAGCGCACACGCGAGTTCCGCGCACCGGAGTATCTGGCGTGGCACGTCACCCAGAAAGGCGACAAATCCTTCTGGAATAAGGTCGGCGCAGCCTGGATGCACAAGGACGCCAAAGGCTACACGCTTCAGCTCGAATCCCTGCCTGTCGGCGGTCGGATCGTCTTGCGCGAGCCGCTGGAAGACACGGCTTCACCTGCAAACGACGCGGGGCGCTCATGAGCGGCCCAGTCACCAGTCAGATCGACTGGCGCGGTGTCGCGATAAGCGTCAGCTATCATCGGCATCAGTGGTCGGAGTTCGACCACATCGAAGTCAACGTCATCGGCGACGGGATAATACCGATCACCGAGACAGGCTATCGCTCGCACTATCTGCACAGCGATGTCACGGACGAATATGGCGGGGCCGTTGCCTACGTGCTCGCGTGGCTTGAGCACGAAGCGCAGACTCCGCAATGGAAGAAGCGCGAAGAAGCCGCGCGTCAGCTTTCATTGTTCTAGCGATGGTTATCGGTCAAGATCAGGACCGTCATAGGACGGTCCTTCTCTCTTTTGCTCGCGCAGTTTGCGCAAGCGATCCTGCGCCGACGCAGTGGAACGGCTCTGACGCTCGGGCTTACGCTCCTTGAGCTTGTCGAAACGTGGACGTTCCGGCTGCTTTTTCGGTTCGGCTCGCAATGTGTCCAAGCGCTCGAAGGCGGTCTTTGCCTTGGGCTCTTCCCCACGACGCATCAGGCGATAATTTGCAGCATCGTAATGCAGGGCACGCAGGGCTTGCGCATGTTTGGTGCGTGCGGCGTTGATTTCTTTTTGCAGCTCACCGCGCTCGTGCAGTTGGGCGTTGATCGTCATCTGTCGCTGATCCTGATCGCGTCGAAGCGCCCAAATCACTTCAAGTTGGTTCTGTTTTTCGAGCTGAGCCCGCTTGCCTGTCAGACGATCCCACAAGCCCATCATGCCCTTGCGGAAGCGATCCGCTCTTGTGCGGGCTTCAGCTTCAAACCGCGTCTTCTGGCCTGCGTCCAGCTTGGCGCGTTCTTCGGCATGCGCCTTCGCCATCTCCATGCGGCGCGCATTCAGTTGATCGAGTTCGGCGCGCGCTGACCCGCGCGCTTCATCGACATGCGATTTAATGCGCGGGAGAATATCTTCAGCAATGCGCTTGCGGGTCTCCTCAACGCTGTTCAATGCGTCGGGCTTTCCAAGACGGGCGTGCAGCTCTTTCGCTTTTTTGCCCGTTGCCCTTGAGATGGAAACGACTTCGCCTTCGAAGGTGACGGCGACATGGCCGCGCCGATCCCCGCGCGCCAGATAGAAGCCGCGCTCTTCGAGAGCGTGAGCGAAGGTGCGAGATGAGTCCGAAGTCGCCCAGGCTTCTTGTATCAATTCTTTCAATTCGCCCGCATGGCGTCCGATCCGCTTGGCCTGCTGCCATTCATCAAGCGAGAAGTTGCGGGGGTCGCGGTCCTTAGGGTCGATCAGGCCGCGCGGCATCTGCCAGCCGTTCTCAAGATAGAGCTGGCGCGAGACTTCCCGCAGCTTGTTCTTGTAGAACGACATCGGCTTGGCGGTCATCGTCTCAGGATCGATCCGGCTCCATACCGCATGACAGTGCCGCCGTCCTTCCTTCTCGTGGAAGACGACGACGCGTGGTTGGCCCGTCAGGCCGTTTTTTTCTTCGATGGCTTCCAGCGCTTTTTCGAAGGTGCGGATGTGAACACGTTCATTCTCTGGCGGGTTCAACGATACCGAAAACATGAACTGGCGGCACTTCGTGCCTTTGGCGATGGCTTCGGCTTCGCGGAGCGCGCCGACGACATCATCGGACATGAAGCCGCGAATATCGTGCAGCTCGACATGCTCATTTTCTTCGGTCTTGAGGAGATGCAGTCCGAGCTGCTTTGCGCCGCTTCGTTGTGATCCTTTCAGGATCATGACGGCTCCACATCGGTACGATGGCCGAGCGCGCGAAGAAGCTCCCGCCGCATTAGCGCCACGTCGGCGCATGCGCGCCGAATGTCGCGTTCCGTATCGGGGAGAACGGGCAACGTGCCGAGATTTGCCATCTTGGCGAGCTGGTTCAAATTGTTTGCGATCCTCGACTGCCCCAGCATGGCGAGCACCTGCGCCAGCTTCTGTTCATCCTTGATCGGGCGACGGGACCGCGCCCGTGCACGTTTCTTCTTGAGCCCCTGACCGTCGAAGACCTTGCGACGGATATACGCTCCAAGCGGCATGTCGCCAGCCAGCTCTTCAAGCCTAGCGCGCTCTTCAAAAGTCAGTCTGAGGGAGAAGGGAGGTGTCTTTGTTGTCATCCTGCCACCCCGCAAATGTCCCGATCAGGAGCATTTGCAGGGATTTGGATTGCGCTAAGCACCTGATTCCATTGAGCGAGAATGTCGAACAAGGTGTTCGAACTTTCTCCTCCTAGGTGCGCTTGCGCCCCCTGCCCCGTTGATCTTATCACGCCGCCTTAACGGCCCTGTCAACCACCCCCACACACGGTATTTTGGCCCACCCTGGACGGTCTGATCGGTCCTTTCAGGACCGCAGTAAGTGGGAGGCTTTGCCTCCCCAGGCGTCAATTGGCAAGCGGCGCTATGCGCCGTCCTGAGGGCCTACCGTGGCTCACTTCGTTGCGCCCGCACCACTAGACCCACAGGACCATTGACCCCTTCCCCACCCTCATTGCCGGGGGGCTAGTCAGGTTTGACGTTCGCCAAACCTGAATATGAAAGGGAAACCAAAATGAACCACTATGAACAGAAACAAGAAGCCAAACGCGCCCGCCTGCAGGAGCGCGCCGAATCCCTACGGAATGCCTCAAATCAGCACTTCCAAAGATCGAGCGATATTCTAGCACCCATCCCAATGGGCCAGCCGATCCTAGTTGGCCACCATTCCGAAGGAAGGCACCGCCGCGACCTAGACCGCGCACACAATCAAATGCGCAAATCAGTCGAGGCAGATAAGCGAGCTGCAGAAATGGAAGAACGGGCCGCAGCCGTTGGAACGGGCGGCATATCTTCCGACGATCCAGACGCGATCACCAAACTAAACGAGAAGATCGAGAAGGCGGAGCAAACCCAAACTTTTATGAAAGCGGCCAACAAGGCACTTCGCAAAAAAGACGATGACGCCTTGCGCGCCCTTGGCTTGACCGATGCACAGATTACCAAACTAAAAGAGCCAGACTTTGCGGGCCGTGTCGGGTTCGCTGATTACCAACTGACAAACAACAACGCCAATATCAAACGCATGAAACAACGGGTGGCACAGTTAGAAAAGAACCGCAGCCGAGCAGCACCGGAAGACGTGACCGGCGACGGCTGGACCCTCACCGAGAACGTGGAAGAAAACCGCATTCAATTCTTGTTCGATGGAAAACCAAGCGCAGAAATCAGAGGCTTTCTAAAGTCTGAGGCTTTCCGTTGGTCGCCTAGAAACGAGGCATGGCAACGGCACTTGAACAACGCGGGCCGGTATGCCGCAAAATGCGTAATCCGAAAAATGGAAGGCTAATCAATCGGGGGCGGGTTTGCTCGCCCCCACCTGATTTAATGCAGGCCTCGTATATCTTAAAAAGATATACATGCGTAAACAGATAGTATATACTTCTGATATATACCGAAAAGGATGACCAGACATGTACCGCATCACTCTTACAAGCGTTTCCCGCCGATCAATTCAGACGGTCTGGCATAGTGCAGCGTCACCAGAACAAGCCGCCGAAGAATTGCGGTTCTGGAAACGAAACGCAGGATCAACCAACTTTGTCACCTTGACGATAGGACGATAAAAAAATGAAAATCCTTATCGCATGTGAGATTTCGGGAATTGTCAGAAACGCTTTCCTTGAGCGCGGCCACGATGTTTGGTCCTGCGATATTCAGGCCTCACTTGATCGTAGCAACCGACACATTCAAGACGACGCCCGCGCGGTTCTCAAAATGGACTCTTGGGATATGCTGGTAGTCGCGCACCCACCTTGCACTCGATTGTGTAATTCGGGCGTCCGTTGGTTGACCACACCGCCGCCAGATAAAACCCTTGCGGAAATGTGGGAGGAACTGGACGAAGGCGCGGCTTTTTTCTCAGATATGTATAATGCAGATGTGCCCCGCATTGCCGTGGAAAACCCCGTCATGCACAAGCACGCTAAAGAACGGATCGAAGGATACCGCCCCTTTAGTCAATCGGTTCATCCTTGGCAATTTGCGACCGACGAGACCGGGCCGGATAATGTCAAAAAACGCACTTGTCTATGGTTGCGCGGATTGCCGAAACTAACACCGACCGGCACGCTGGACGGATCGACCGCCCGCGATGATATTCATCGCGCATCACCGGGACCAGATCGGGCTAAACGCCGATCAACCTTTTTCCCCGGCCTAGCTGCAGCCATGGCCGAGCAATGGGGCGAGCACGTCGCAGACTTCCCCAAGCTGACCGCTTGGCAAAGCGCAGCCGCTCAGACCGTAACCGCCAATCAAATGGCGCTGTTTTAAGAAAGGGGTAAGAGAATGTCCGAATATTCCGTAACTCAGGACGTCGGAAGGTGGGGGAAAATGCCCCGTTATACTGTCTTTGTTGATGATGAAGAAATCGGCACCATTACGCCGCTTTTCAAGTCAATGGAAAGCAACCGGCCTTATGGGTATCATACCCACGTCATGTTAGAATATGACGCCTTAACAGATGAAGACGGATATCCCAATGAATACCGGACGGCAACCGAGGCAAAAGTCGCCGTTGCCGAGCTGATGCGCCGGAACGGGATCGATCCAGCACCAAAAACACGGCAGAAGGAAGCAAGAGCATGACCAAAACAACAGTTTTTCAAAGCGGTAACAGCCAAGCAGTGCGGATACCAAAAGATATGGCCCTACCCGACCATATTAAAAACATCGAGATAATCGCCGTGGGCAATACTCGGATAATCGGGCCGAGTGAAGACACATGGAAGAACGTCTTTGCTGCCTTAGACCAGCTACAGCTAGACGGTGATCTTATTCCAGACCGTGAACCGCAGCCGAAGGACCAAGAACGCGAGGAAATGTTTTAATGGCTCGTTATCTGCTCGACACCGATATTTGCGTTTATGGGATCAAAGACCGCTTTGAAAGTATTCGGTTGCACCTTTTAGAAAACGCCGGAGAAATGGCCATATCTACCGTTACATACAGCGAGTTGATGTATGGTGCGGAGAAGTCCGACCGGCCAGAACGAACCCGGCGAGGCATTAAGATATTTACTGCCCCTCTTGAGATTCTAACCTTTGACATTGCCGCCGCCGCGCACTTCGCGCAGATCAGGGCGGACCTGTCCAAAGCCGGTAAAATCATCGGGCCATATGATATGATGATAGCCGGAGCCGCTAGAGCGCGCGGCCTTATTTTGGTAACAAACAACACGCGCGAGTTTTCGCGTGTTGACGGCCTGCGGCTTGAGAACTGGACCCATGACTAACCGGAAAATCGCGCGGCTCATTGCCGCCGCTGTACTCGGTATTGTCGCCTACATCGCCGCCAATCAAGAGAGCCAGGACGAAGGACTAACCGGCCCCGCCGTCGTGATCGACGGCGACACCCTCAAAATCGGAGAAACCCGAATCCGACTAATGGGGATCGATGCGCCGGAGCGGAAACAGAGCTGCACAGATACCAACGGCCATGAATGGCCGTGCGGTCTTTTCGCTAAGAAGATCCTCACTCAAAAGATCGGATCTACTCAAATCCGCTGCGACCTATCCGACCGCGATAAATACGGTCGATATGTCGGTATCTGTTATACCGATATCGATTTAAACGGCTTTATGGTCGAGAGCGGTAACGCAATGGCTTACCGTCAATATTCAGCCCGGTACATCGCCCAGGAGGACAGCGCCAGAATACACAGGCGCGGAATCTGGTCTGGATCGTTTCAAGCGCCGTGGGATTATCGGCGCGGTAAATAGACCGCCACTAAGCGAGCAACTGAAAGGCATTTTGGCGGCACTCGGTTCCGCCGTAAACGGCTCCTGCGGGGTCCGTTGCCTTCGACAATTCCCAAAATGCCTTACGCCACATCCCGCCGAAGTCGGCTCCTGAGAGGCTGATTTAATCCTTCAGCCCGACATAAGACGAGCTGAAGCGTGATCGACCCTTGCAGGGTCGCAGAGGGAGGCGTTGCCTCCCCAGGCGTCAATTGGCAAGCGGCGCTATGCGCCGTCCTGAGGGCCTACCGTGGCTCGCTTCGCTGCGCCCGCACCACTAGACCCACAGGACCATTGACCCCTTCCCCACCCTCATTGCCGGGGGGCTAGTCAGGTTTGACATTCGCCAAACCTGAATACGAAAGGGAAACCAAAATGAAAAAGCACAAAAGAGAAAACTACATCCCAGAAAATGCGACTTTGGTAGACGCTCAAGGCACTGATGCCGTTATCTATATCTATGAGAGAAACGGTAAACCGTGTGCTCTTGGATTTCACGGACGCGCACAGAAACCCGATATTCGGAACTATTTCCACAACGAAGCCCAACGGACCAAGCATATCAATGATTTCATTGAACGCCGCCGCGCAATCCTGAAACAAAA
Source organism: Rhodospirillaceae bacterium (assembly GCA_002709955.1). Classification (GTDB taxonomy): domain Bacteria; phylum Pseudomonadota; class Alphaproteobacteria; order UBA8366; family Aestuariispiraceae; genus Pacificispira. The sequence continues at coordinate 14,717 of PAQY01000015.1, read as the reverse complement.
AGCAGAACACCAAGAACGAAAAAACACGCCTACCACTATGAAACCCGGTGATATTCTGGTTGCGGTTTGGGGATACGATCAAACGAATGTTGATTTCTATCAAGTCCTAGCGGTTCGCGGTAAAGCAACCGTTGAGCTACAGGAGTTGCGGCAAGAGAGCAAAGAAACCGGATTTATGACCGGGACTTGTACCCCCTGCCCCGATCAATTTGCAGACAAAAGCGAACCCTTTACCCGTCGCGTTTTAGACGACGCTGTAAAGATCAGATCATACAGCTACGCGCGCCCATGGGATGGATCGCCTAAACGCTGGTCATCTTATGCCTAAATTTTGCAGGCCGCGCCTTACGTCGCGGCCTGCAATCCTTTATCGATTGGTCCGTTTTGCCCTTTTCTTAGTTTTTGAAATTGACGGCAGGACAGCAGGCCCCGCCTGCAACCCTGCCTTTCTGGCGAAGAATGGGGAGGCAAGGTCAAGCCGAAGCACAGGGAACCGCGCGCGGAGCGCGTGGGTGGCTGCAGGCTTTACCGCGCCAGGGGCAAGGCCCCTTAGTAGGTTTCCTTGTCGTCTTATACAATCTTCGATAAAAAGGGCGAATATAGAACCACTCAGAGCGCGACTATGCCTTTATCCTTTCCGCCGTATCAAATTCTAGTCGCGACAACGATGGATGAACTATCAGCTTGTGACGCTGTACGCGGTTCACGGTTCTTAGAATCAGACGGGTATTTGACGGAATTCGATCTAAAAGATCGATGCGCGACGACACACCTTTTATGCCTTCAGGGCAAAATTCCGGTAGCGACATTACGAATCCGATTTCTATTCGGAACCCTCATAGCGTGGGAGCGTCTTTCGGTTGTTAAAGACGCAAACCCTCGGATCATTTTTTACATCATTAAAGCCGCGCGCCAATATTGCGAGGCTAAAGGTATGTCGAAGGTTTTGGGTAGTGTTTCAAATCCGAAATTAAAATCCTTTTGGCAGCGCCAAGGCGCAACCTTTACCGGTGAACTCGCCAAGGAGATTGGCGGCACGATGTACGAGCCTATGGAGCTGGCCTTGTCTCCCCTGCCCTGCCCTGCAGAAAATTTACTAGAGCAGATGGACGAAGATTCTTTCCTGCAGCGAACATCGTGAAGACGTATCCTAACACTATTCCAAGCGCCCTAATTGAGCAGGTCGCGCGAGAATCCCGAGATTTCGGATTTACGGCCTATTCGTTTCTTGTTCACGAATGGCCGAGCGCAAATCGGACACCTGCCCCGCCGTCATTCAATAATTTGCCGGTTGACTGGTTGCGAGACTACGAAGACCGCAACGCAATGGACTATGACCCAATTCATGCTTACGCGCGAAATATGCGCGGCAATGAATTCGGACGGTCCTGGACGCTTGCCGAGATTGTCAGCAACACCGAAGACCTATCGGCGAAACAGCGCAGCTTGTGCGACTTAGCACGCGCGCATGGTTTAACCGGCGGGGTCATTGTGGCGATGCGCGGCCCCAGGACCGCTTACACGACAATGAGCCTTTTGACGTTCAATGACGATCCAGATTCCCACTCAATTCTTTCACAGAACAAGCCTCAAATTTTGCGGCTTGCCGCTCATACTTTCGCGGAGCTTACATCTAGCCATATTGGATCGTTAGAAATCCGAATTACTCCAGAAGAACGAAAAATTTTGAATTGGGTTGCCGGCGGAAAAACCGCCCGCGATATTGCCGGCCTTTTGAATATTACGCCTGATGGCGTGCGGTATCACTTGCGCTCAGTTTATCAGAAATTAGGAGCTGAGAATAACGCCCACGCCGTCGCGATAGCCCTTAGTTTGGGCCTGATTTCGCTATTCCCGCAGCGCGGGACGTTTAACTATGACGATCAAGGAAATTTCCTTTTCGTGCCTGCCAAGGATTAATACGCCGACTACCGATTTATGTAGTACCTAAACGGGTTGAGGTTTGGTACTAATTGCGTGAGGGGCGGTTGTAAAAAACCACGGTGGGTATCTGAATAATGTATGTATCTCAATTGAACCGATGCGAGGCTATGGCGTCGCATCCGCATTGGAGATTCGTTGAATCTTCGGAAGTCTTGCCCCCCGGCATTACCGGCGCTTTCGATTTGTTCTGTTCGATGAACACAATCCACAACCCAAAGCGTCCCGCTATTACACGCCAGCAATGGAGCCGGTCGGTTACGTGGCAGTGCGATTTGCGAGGCGACACGCCCACAGTCATAGCGCGTTATGTCGGCCCGAGCGTAAGTAGATGGTCGGTAACATTGAATGAAGGTGGACGCCGCGATAATCAAACTGTTATCGAATTGGCTCGAACCTTCCAAACCGCATCGGGTCTAATCCTATTGGATGCTTTGGATATGTTCGGTGGCGATCTTGTTGCAAATCATCGCTGGGCAGCATTTTCGATACCAGCCCCAAAAGACCGGATCGTGATTATTTCGTTTCACGATGTTCCGCTTTGCGTGCCCGAAGCGAAGCCCGGAAACGACATATAATCCTACAATGCTATCAAGCTAGACAACTAGCATGATAGCATTCTATTTTATTACATTCCTACATTCCTACATTCCTACATTCCTACATTCCTACATTCCTACATTCCTATGATGCTATAATTATAGCATTCTATAATACTATTTATATAGCTTGATAGCTTACTACGTTCCTAGTATGGTGCATTCCTAGATTGCTAGGATGATGGTATCCTAGATAGCTAGGATGCTAGGAAACTACAGAGAAAGATTCCGACATGATAATTTCGCTCATAAGTCAAAAGGGCGGTGTTGGCAAAAGCGCATTGGCGCGCTTGTTGGCCGTCGAATTTGCGCTTGCGGGTTGGACGGTAAAAATCGCTGACCTGGACCCCGCACAAGGAACCTCGACACAGTGGAAAATCCGACGCGATCAAGGACAAAAGACCCCAGATATTCCGGTTGAAAAATACCGAAATGTAAACGCGGCGCTCGCAAGCGCCGCGAATTGGGATTTGCTGATCCTGGACGGACCCGCGCACGCCGAGCGTGGGGGCATCACAATGGCCCAATCAAGCGACCTGATCCTATTGCCAACAGGCTACAGCCTGGACGACTTGGAACCTCAGATCGGTGTTGCCTATGAGCTTGAAGCCGCAGGCATCGCGCCCGAGAAAATCAAACTGGTATTTTGCAGGGCGAAAGGGTCTGACACCGAAGACGCCGACGCCCGCTCGTATATAAAGCGCGCACGGCTTACCGTGTTGGAACCGGTCATGCCTGAAATGGCATCGATCCGACAGGCGCACGCCGAAGGGCTTGCAGCGTCAGAAGTACCATTCCCAAGCCTGCGAGAAAGATCACAGGCCGTTGCAAGGGCGATTTCGGAAGAACTCGCCGCTTTTATGAAGGAGGGAGCCAATGGCTAAAAAGGGTCTAGGGGTCGCTGTTCCGCCACCCCGTCGTACCGACGCGGCAGACAGTACAACGCCGCCACAGAGCGCGCCGCAGCGGCCAGAACCGGCACCAGCAGCACCAAAGCCGCAGCCGGTGGCCGGGACGGCCAGGAAAGCGCCAGAATCAACCGTTTTCGATCAAACACGCGGAACCGATAAGGTTCAGATAAATTTGCGCGTTAGTATCGAAACGCGAAATGCTTTTAAAATTCTGGCGATAGAACTGAATCGGAAACAAGACGACCTATTCGCTGAGGCTGTGTCATTGCTAGAAGCAAAATACGGCAGTGTATAGGGCAGGGCAGGGCAGGGGGGCCTTGCCCCCCTCACTCTGTATCAGAGAACGACATAAGGACCGCAAGCGCGCCCTTGGTCGCTTGATCCTGATAGATTTCCGGCACTTCTCTAAGCGCGCGCAACAGCAGCTCGCTATTCGTGTTTTCCCGGCCAAGAAACCAAACCATATCATAGCCTAAGACCGCCGATATCCGTTGCAGCGTGCCAAGCTGGACAGCTTGCGCGCCGGTTTCTAGTCGGCTGATTGTTACCTGAGACAACCCAACACGCGCCGCGAACTCGCCTTGACTGAGGCCTTGCAGCCGTCGCGCCTCAATAATTCGTGCGGCCACTGAATCGGGATCAATCGAAACACCTTTTATTTCAATTCCGCTGTTTTCAATATCTTCAACTGTGCAGTTAAGAGCCTTTGCAAGCGCGTCTATTTTCTTACGTGGCAAAGGCCTGTGACCGTTTTCAATACGGTTATAACTATTCCCGCTGTAATCGATAGCGGCGGCAACTTCGATCTGAGACAGCCCCGCCGCCTCTCGAAGACCTTTTAAATCCTTAGAGTCCACCCCAATCCCCTATTTTTTATTACGAACACTTGCCGTTTTTGCAACTCATGTATAGTCTGGCAAATGAAATATGGTATTTGTCCTAATTTACGTAGGACATTACCGCTGATTAGTACGAAAGCGCAAGAAAACAAAGGTTTTGAGTCGAAAGGTTGAAGCCTTCATTAGAATCCGCGTACCCAAAGAATTAGTACCCGCACTCAGAATCGACACACGATCTTGAATGTGGGTTTACCACCCAGGAGCAACAACGAAAGGGAAGGGGCGTAATCGAGTAAGAAAAGCAAAAAGCGGCGAGGTTCCCGCCTCACCGCTTCTGCATATTCCTCTACACGGAACAAATAGCCAGTTCCAAAAATATAGAGGAATATCACCGCCGTCAATCACGTATTGACGGCGAACAGGCTTTTTTTGCCTAACGTCTAATGCAAATGGAAAAGACCGTTTACGACCGGGCCGTTACAGCGGCCAACGAGGCCACACAGTCGCTTTTCAACTTTTTTATAGACCAGGGACTACAGCCAGACGAAGCGGGAAGGGCACTCGCCACCGCGACCAGCCGATACACCGGCCAAGGCCCAACCACACGACCGGCACCCGCTCGCACACTGTCCAAATCGTTTGGTAGTCACCGATCAATCAGCGAGACGATAACAAGGCGAAAACTCGGCTACGCCGTTCGCGCTTGCATCGATGCAGGCTTGCAAGGCCTCACCTTTAAACAAGCCTCAGTCTTGTTGACCTTGGCCCGCAAGTTTCACAGGGCAGGGGAGGCGCGCGAGTGGATCGGCACGTATGGTCAGCTCGCCGCCGACGCCGGAGTCTCTCGGCCTACGGCGATCCGCGCGGTTCGCATTTTCATAGATCACGGCTGGATAAATCGAAAGACCCGCACGACCCGAAATCCTGAAATGAATTTGCCGTCAATTTTCAGCCCATCCGCCTCTCTAAATCACCTTATGATTTCGTTCGCTGTAAGTGGATCAAACGCGAGCCACCCCGATAATTATACTTATACCCGTAAGAAAAACCGGGATCGAAAAATTGAAGGCGGTAGGGACTCAAAAGGGGATCGGACGCACCGGACAACGCTACCGCGTCGTCCTGTCCGATCAAGGGCCAACGGAACCAAATCAAATGACGATAGTACCAGCTCGTTTTCGGAAAAACCGAGCGCGCCGCTTTTCGCTCGGGAGGTCGCGAACGTGCCGCCAGGGCAAACCACACCCTCAGAAGTGGATTCAAGACCAGAGATAGAATGCGCCAAACAAGGCTTGGCGCTTCTAGGGGCCATTGTGCCAGAGGATGCAATCACGATCACAGACTTGATAGAGATTGCGACCGATCTTAGAGAAGAAATTTTAACCACCCTCACGCTTGCCGATTGGCAGCGCGCATCGACCAACCTACCGATGAAATCGCTTATGGCCTTCATCGCGACCGGCCACAAAACTAGAACCCATACCGAAGACCCGATCCGCCGCCCAAATCGATATTTTCAGTCGCTGCTACGTGCGACGGCTGATCCAACGGTATCGGTTCGGAAGATTTTAACGAAGGTCGAAAGCCTAGCCGCATGAAGCGGCCAGACCTTAGATCGATCCATAGAATTTTCGTTTTTGAAATTGACGGCAGGATGCAGGCCCCGCCTGCAACCCTGCCTTTCTGGCGAAGAACGGGGAGGCAAGGTCAAGCCGAAGCACAGGGAACCGCGCGCTTCGCGCGTGGGTGGCTGCAGGCTTTACCGCGCCAGGGGCAAGGCCCCTTAGATTTTGTTGCGCGACCCTGTTTTCGTATGTGCGTAGCGTCTTTTTGGGTCGTTTTGAAATGTGTGTAGCCCAAAAACACCCTTCAAAAAAACCTGTGGAACGCATTTTCATTGCTTTTTTAAAGTGTGTGGCCGATTATAAGGTCAACTTTATAAGTGTGTAACTGTAAGCAGTATAAGAATTCAGTAAGAAAGGCAGTTTTCGGGGGGTTAGAAGGGTAACTGTTTTTTTAAAGTGATATGCAGGATACGCATTTTGTAGCACAAAATGCCCTGCTCTCCGAGGACCGGCCATAGGCCGGGGCGCTGCGCGGCTAACAAGGAAGGGTACGACATGCACATTACCGCTCGAATTTCGGACCCGGCGATAGTTGCGGTCCTTCAAAATTCGGAAAGCCTTAGTCGGACGCTGAGAGAACTTTGTTCTATCGCGTTGGCCTATCGCGCCAATGGAAACGCCCCCCCTCAAACTGAAACACTTAAAGAAGCTGTTAGGCAGCTCACCGGCATAGCAACGAATATCAATCAGGTAGTCGCCCGTGTTCACCAGCGCGGTGAGAATGCCGAAGTGATCGGCGCTCTTGCCGCTGTTAAATCAGAGCTTGAAGAACTGCGGGCCGTTGAAGTCGAAATTCGGCGCTATGTCGAATATTGGCGGAAACACATCCAATGACGAAGCGTAGTCCCTGGGATGATCCCTTACGGTCCCGATCCGTCCAAGAGAGCAGGGGAGGGGTTGGATCGAACCCGCCGCACCCTAAACCGGCCAGCGATCAAGTCGTGCTTAAAGTTGTCAGCCACCAAAAGACGGGAAGGGGGGCAGGCAACACCGTTCGCTATATGGGTGAGCATGGTGGGAAAGAAGACGGCCACCTATACGACCAGAACGGCCAGGAATTGACACCAGACGAAGCACAGGATCGACTTAAAGAATGGGACTTGTCCAAGGACAATGAAAACCTATCGCCTAAAGCTCGAAAGGCGTCACTGGACGAACTGAAAGAAATGAAAGACGCGGAGAAGTACCAAGCGCGTCAGACTTCGCATTTAATTATATCTTTGCCTCAAAAACATAAGGACGTGACCGACGAACAACTAAGAGAATTTGCAATAGATTTTTTGAAGCCATTTAAGGACCAGGGCCATGAAGCGGTTTTTGCCATTCACCGCCACCAAAACAAACCTCATATTCATTTTGTTGTAAAAACCCAAGGCGATAACGGAAAGTTACGAACGAATAGAGAGATATTAAATCAGTGGCGCGATCACGCGGTTGAGGTTGGCAAAAAGCACGGTTTGAAAATGACCAACACTAAACGCAAGGATCGGGCACACGTCCGCGAGGACGTTGCGGCAGGTTACGATAAAATGAAGTCGGGCTGGAAATCCCGAAAAGAAATTCCAATAACCAAGAGCGCGCCGAACTGGTACGAGCGATGGGGATACGATCTTGAAGTCCGCAGATCGAAAAGTAACAGTCCGACGATAAAGCCAGAAGGGGTCACTTTACCGAGGCTGCATCCCCTGAGTGAGCGCGAATTGGACTTATGGACGAATGCGACATTTAAAGACCCTAAGAGCGCGCGAGCATCGTTCCTAGAATTGGGCGCAGAAAACAAAGGCACGGCCTATTGGTACGCGGTAAATAAACCGGAACTGTTCGGAGCGACGAACGAGAAATATGAACCATTGAAGCCGGTAAATGTTCGCCTCTCAGATGAATGGCAGGAGCAAGCCTGGGAAGTCTTAAAGAATGCAAAGCGGCCACTTCGCGATAGCGACGTTATTCGCAAAACCGCCGCCAAAATGCGCGCCAATGCGAGCGACCTATCCGCCTCTAACCAACGGAAAGCAGATAAGGCCTATGTTGAGAGGATAGATCCGGCTTTGCGCAATCGTGGGGCAGGGGGCAAGGGGAACACCCGTACAGACGACACCACACGGCCAAGAGGCCCTTGGGATCGTCCAGGACAATCCAGAAACCAGAACCAACCACAACGACCAGGCCAAGCGCCACGCACGCGCGAGCGCTGATTGAAAAAGGATACGATTATGCGAAATGTGATTTTTGTAATGATTTTGGCCTTCACACCGCCAGCTCACGCGGGATGGATAAGCGATTGGTTTGGTGGCGTTGAAAAGAACGAGCATCGGTTCTTATCTGTGACCGCTTTAATTGAACAACAAGTTGCGCCGTTTATGCTCGGACAAGAATCCGTCGAAGAAAGCCGTAATGACCCTGCAAATCGGATTGAGATAATCGATCAATGCGATTTACGCGCTACCCGCCAGTGCATCATGAACCTTTACCAACCGCGAGAGGTCGTAGTGACCCTCATTGAGGCAGAAGGTGAATCACCTTCTTACGAGATCGGTATTCGGAATAGTGGTGGACCCAGAATTATAGATATGGGGACGTTCTCTTATTCCGAAGTGATAAAAGGGATCGATCTCGAAAGGGACTTACAGGGCAAAAGCGGAATCTGGCATTTTACCTTAAAGGGGAACCCTGTTGGCAACTAACAGCCCCTCTTGCGCAACCTGCTATTTGACTGAGACCGTTATCGACGGTCTCAATCAAATTTATGTATCATTATGGTTCATAACGTCAGGAAAACTGCAAATGCTGCTTGGCGGCTTTGTTGCCATTCAGATTGCTTGGGACCTTACACAATTAGTAAAAGGAGATACGACAGCTCAAGTCTCTGTACACGTCATTTACTGGCGTATTGTCTGGATGGGAATCGTTGGCATGTTATTAAGCGGTCCAGGGTATCTATGGGATTATGTTTTTAATTTCTCAGTAAATATCGGTCCATACATTGGTATTAAATTATTAAATATATTTAATGGCACTGAGACCCCTTACACAGGGGTAAAAGGACTAATGTATATAATAGAAGATTCATTCTTATTGAATGTTTATAAAATGTATAAAGATGCGCTACAAGGTGCAAGTATATACCGAATACCTAAACTTATCGGCGCTGGTTTTATTGTTGTTGTCTATGCGTATTTTGTTTTCAAAATCCTTATGACCGCGATGAAAGCTATAGTGCAGATTTATACAGTTGGATTTTTCTCTCCTTTCTGGATTGTCATGCTCGCTTTTCCGTCAACACAAGCCACCTTTTGGCACGCACTAAAAGTCATGTTTACCGCAGCCCTTTCGCTGATTGGAGTAAGCGCAGCGGTAGCGATGATAATTGCCGCCATGGGGGCAATTTATGATCCTATCATGGCACGCGACAACATGGTTATTGTCGAAGGTGTAGATGCCGATGACACAGGCGATTATTTACAGATATTGCTTCTCGGAATTTTTATGATTTTCACGCTGAATTCGATCCTGGAAGTTCCCCCAATGATTTTACAGACCTTCCTAAACTCGTCAGGCGGAAAGGGCGTGCTGGACGCCACTAAACAAGCGTTGGCAGGAGCATCGAAGGCGATGCGAGGGGGAATAGTATGAGGCCTGCATCTGTCGATATTTTGGGTGATATTATTAACGACTTCATAAAGCTTGTCTTTGGTGAAAAGGCGGTCACACCACCAGGACCGCCGGACCTATCGCCAGATGAACAGCGATACAACAGCACAGTAGAGCGAGAAGAACCGCGACAAGCGAAACCTAATCTAAGAGAGCGGGAACGGACCCGGTAATAGCTTTGCACGCTCTCATAAGGGCGAGCTGAATAATTTTTGCATTACTCATTTCAAACGTCTTTTGCAAAAGTAAAAACTTTTGCAAGCATTCTCCTTTTAACTGCACTGCAATTTCCTTTTTATCGGCGACGCCTCTCGGCGGATCGATCAAGTCTTCGCTCATAGCGTCCAGATAGATCAAAGAAACCCCCATATCTAGCCAAGTTACGTATTCTGTCAGCAGTGACGGAACCCGTACACGGAACACGTTATTTTCATCCATTGCGAATCTCCTATCCGATTTTTGCAAAAAGAATTGCAATTGCCGTTTTATACAGATTATAAGAAAACACAACATTTCACGATCACGAGGAAAAACAACATGAAACGAGTTATCGAAAACCTTGCCGCTCAGACGGCATTGCACCTTTTAGTATCGGCACAGGTTTTTGCTGCGTCACTGCCAGACGCCCCCGATGGCGACGAAGACCCAATAGAAATTGGAACCCAAATTCTCGAATATATCTTGGATGGAATTATGACTATTGGGGCAGGGGTCGCAGTCGTCAGCCTTGGCTATTGCATTGCCAAATCGATTACATCGGGCCGCATGGATGGACAGCGCGCCGCGATGATTGGAATAGGTGGAGCTGGCCTTGCAGGCGTGTCTTTTCTCGGAAACATGGTTTTAGGAAACTAGCCATGGCTACGATCCGCAAGCACGTCATGGAACCCATGACGATTCTTGGTCTAGAACCCTTTATCTTGACTATGGCCTTTTGCGGAGCGGGTTTCACAAACATCATCATATTTGTGGTGTTTCTGAACCCTATAGTCGTTCCGTTTTTCGTCCTGACCTTGGGGATTTGGTGGGTTGCCGCCTGGAATTTTGGGCGGCGAAACCCCGATTTCGGATCGGTCGTAGCAGAGCGACTAAATCGCTTTGGCCTGCCTATCTCCCCCAACAGCTTTTACCGTAAGCGCAAGCTGCCATGGAAATCGAAGCGAGAAATTTATGTCCCTTGAGACCGCAATTACTCTAGGAGTGCTTGGCGTAGGGTCATTATCGGCCCTAGCCGTCGCTTCTAGGGCCTTTAAGACCGTTCGGAATGCGATACCAGCCGCCAGGGTCACGGACGCGCTACAGTGGTCCCACATCGACCCAGACGGCTATACGGTCCACAATAAAAACAAATCAGCTTTTATTGTGATCGAGATTAACGGCCCGCGATATACCTCGCTGGCAACAAATGTCGTAAACGACATTCTAAACCGCCGCAAAGATTGGCTTATCGACCTTGCAGGCCGATCCTTGCAAGTCAGCTTCCGAACCATTCACCGCACAGCGTCTTTAGCGTCACTGCCTAACAGCAGTGACCCTATGCTTGATAGCCTGAATGCCAAATGGATGGATGCGCTATCAAAGACGTATGACACGCGCCATTACTTAACCATCACGACGCAACGCGGAAAGAATTCAGAATACCTAACGCAAGCGGCAGATCAATTCATCCAGGTTTGCCCTGAATTCCATCCAAAAATCGTTACAAATGAACCAGATGAATTCAATATCAGCCCGCTTGCAACGTACCTTTTTGAGCTTGCCAATGGACATACAGCACCGACCGAACCGCTCGCCTATGATCTATCTGAGCGCTTGGTTGAATGCCATATTGAGCCAAAACTTGAAGGCCCAATTCGGCAATCCTCTGACTTGCAATCCAAATATTATGGGACAATCAGCGTTGTTGAATTCGGAGACGACACAGCGCTAGGCGCGATTCCAAAACTTTTGGCCTTGAACGTAAATTTTGAAATCCTTGTAAACAGTCTGGTGTTGAGTCCGCAACAAGCGCACACGACCGCAGACTATCGCGCAAAACAAGCAAAAGTGCGCTTTGATAATCCTCTTATTAAAGAGGAATGGGACCAAACAAAAACGGAGATCCACGCAGGGCGTGAAACCATTGCAGAAACCAGTTTTTTAATCATCGCGGAAGGCGATACCGAAGCGGAACTTATAAAGTCGATCCAGTTAATCAAATCGACTTTATCCGCCTCTAGCTGGAAATCCATAGTTGAAGAAGTCTTAGGATTCAGAGCCTTTCTATCGCGTTGGCCTGGTTCTGCCCCAAGCGATAGAAAGCGCTCGCTGCTAACCGTCAATCTGGTTGACGTGACGCCAATGGCCGGAGCTGCAAAGGGCAATCTTTCATCCCCTTGGGGTCCGTCTCCTATTCGGTATTTCCCAACTGCAGGCGAATTCACACCCTACGCGCTGACCTACCACCCAACGACAGGCGATGACGCCAGCCCGCACGATGTAATCATTGCCGGAACCCGAAGCGGTAAAACCGTTTTCGATACCTTTAGAGCGTCAGGCGCGTATTCAGCGCACCCAGATTTGAGACAGGTATTCTTTGACCGCAACAAGGGCATTCAAGTTTTTACCGCCTATATGGGCGGCCAATACCTAAACCCAGATGATGAAACAATGGCGCTAAATCCGTTTGATGCGCCAGACAGCCCCGCCACTCGAAAACTACAAGAGCGGCTGATACAGGCTATGACAAAGACGGATTCGCCCGAAGGTCTTAGGGTCATATCGACAGCCGTAGCAGACGCCAACAATACCAGTGACGGCGTAGTGACTTTAGAGCAATTCCACAGCCTGTTATTGCCCCAAGGCCCTGTAAAGAACGCCCTGGAACCCTGGATAACAAACGAGCGCTATAGGGCCATATTCGGCGGTAAAAAGGACGCCTTTGATCCGTCCGCATCGCGCGTGACCACAATCGCCCTGGATGCGCTTGTAGACGATCCGCTGTTAGCCGGAACATTCGCTTTCTATCTTTTGTCTCGAATCCAGACCGGATTTGTCGCCAACGGATTTCCGTACCGTATCACAGTAGACGAAGCGTCAACCCTTCTAGCTGATCCTGCGATTTGTGATCTGATTTTAAGTGAAATTCGCACCGCCGCCAAAAATAACGGCCAAGTAACCACGATTTGGCAGGACTTCACATCGCTTCAAGAGAATGCGCGCGGTAAGTCGATCATCGCCAACATAGGCACCCTATACATTTGGCCCGGTACTGCTGAGAGCGAAAGCCAATGTGACGACGTGGGAAGTTTTCGATTCACGGAAACCGAAAAGCAATTCGTCATGGGAACATGGAAGCCCCCCCGGTCAATCAAACCCGTACTTGTGAAACGCGAACATGAGTCCGCTTTCATCGAAACCGACCTATCGCGGCTAGGTCTGCATCTTCGGATGTTTAGAGGCGGTTTCAACGTCAACAGGAGCTTTGCACGATGTCAAAAAGAATTCCCATCCACATGGCGGCAGCAATTCTTGGATTCGTCATGGCCGGAACCGTCACAGGACGATTAACCGGCATAACAACACCCGCCTATGCAATACCCGTCGAAGACTCGGGCACATGGGCACAGGAAACACTTAACCGCGCGCAGCTCATTAAGCAGCTCGAAGAACTAAAGAACACTGTAGAGCTGATGCAAAAACAGTATGACGCCATAGCGGGCGTTGCGTCTTCTGTTTCCAGTACAAGCGCCATGGCGCAGCTAAAGCAGACTATGGGCGCGCTCTTGCCAGATGTGCGCGTCCCCATACTGGAAGACGGATTTAGGCCTGATTTTAGCAGCGTTAAGAAATCAATCGATTCAGCCAAAAAGCTGTATTTCATGCTTCCCGAAGGCGGCACCTTTGGCGCTGAAACCATATCCAGCCCTGATTATAATCAGCTCATTATTCAGCGCCGCGAAGAAATGTTAAAATACTCAGTCATTGACTCTTTTGCGCTCGCAAACACCGCAAAACAAAACCTTAAACGAACAACCGATGTATCAGACGCGCTAATCGTGGAAGCGAACACCGCGCCCGATGTTATGTCGGTTTTGCGAGTCCAGGTCAAAGCTATGTCGCACATTCTGAGCGAACTCGCCGCGATCCGCGCATTAAGCGCGCAACGCCTCGAAATGGAAGCCAATACGACCGTTCGCGACTTACCGACGACAAGCGCGCCTTCGGGAACCTGGACGCCGCCCACCTTTAAAACCCCGCAATAAACGAGGCTAGATCATGGTCAAAATCACAAAGATTTTCACTCTCATTGCAATTTTGCTTTTGAGCGCCTGTAGCAGCCAATCGAACACGAAAGGAACCGGCAGCGGCACAGACGATTATAAAGTATCGCCTTGCGCCTGCGTCTTTCACGACTTCCCCACTGTTCCACAGGTGGCATCGTGAACCAGGACGGCGGCTTGCACGCAGATAGCCCTATTATCCCACGAGCACCCGCGCGAGCAACAAGCTTAGAACGGTTGATATTCATCACGACGATTTCAATCCTTTCAGTCGTGATCGTCGCAGAGACCGCTTTCTTGCTCGCAACCTATCCGCCCGATCCGGTCATTGCTTTTGTTCAATTCGATGATTCCGATAATCAGATTATCACCGTAAAACCAAAGGCATTGAGCAAGACCGACCGCGCCGTATTGATCGAAAAATACTTGATCCAGTATGTAAGAAATCGGGAAACAATCGATCATACCACAGATTTGCGCCGCGCGGATTGGCTGGCCCTGTTCACAGATTCAGCTTGGTACGCGAACTGGAAAGAAACCAACTACCCAGAAAATAAAAATAGCCCTGCAGCGTCTTACGCTAGGGCCGGTCTGTCCCGCGAAATTAGAAACATCACGGTTACACCAATTCCCGACGTGCCAAGCACTTACCAAGCCGAATTTGTGGCAGTAGATCGGAAGGGAACCGAGACCGTGAAGGAACGCCGTTGGCTGGTTTCCATAAAGGCGGTCACTCAGCCCATTACCGGCGACAACCCCGCGATCAACGCCAACCCTGCTCGACCTGCTGGCCACCCGCCGCCAGGACGTGGTGACCAACTACCTGATGAAGCTGAAAGACCGGCAGAAGGTCGAGATCGTCAGCATGGACATGTGGAACCCCTACCGG
>PAQY01000001.1 GCA_002709955.1 Rhodospirillaceae bacterium | reverse complement strand
GCGAGGCCCGACCATCTGGAAAAGATACATTAAAATCCGATAAGAATCGTTAACGTGCTAAAGCAAGTTTACAAGCCCCGATGATTCCCCCATCATCATTTGCAGGTTTACAGGTTAACGGGGGTTTGTGATGGCTGTTTATGGATATGTCCGCGTCTCAACCGGCAGACAGGCAGAAGAGGGCGAAAGCCTTGCCGCACAGCAAAGAGCAATCGAAGGCTATGCGATGATCCAGGGAACGCCAATGGACAGAGTATTTGTTGAGCGTGCTGTTTCTGGTGCCAAGCCCCTGTCAGACAGGCCAGAAGGGTCGATGATGTTGGGACTGATACAGCCTGGCGATGTCGTTATTACGGCAAAACTGGATCGCATGTTTCGCTCTGCGCTCGATGCTCTAAACATCTGCAACACATTCAAGGAACAGGGCATATCTCTCCACATGATCGACCTTGGAGGAGACGTTACAGGCAACGGCATTTCCCGTCTGGTATTCACTATTCTTTCAGCTGTGGCGGAATCAGAACGGGACCGCATTCGGGAGCGGATCAGCGATGTGAAACAAGACCAGAAGGCGCGCGGAAGATATCTCGGAGGGGCTATCCCATTCGGTTATCGTGTTGACGGTGATGGTGCCTTGATTGAGCATCCAAAGGAACAAGCAGCAATTCAGAGAATGGAAGCTATGCAACAGGGCGGGCAGTCTCTCAGAGCGATATCTAAAAACCTGAACGATGACGGTTTCAAGATCAGCCATGTGGGTGTTGCTAAAATATTGAGATCTCGCAGAGTAAGGGCAGCAGCATGAATATCTTTAAAATAGCGGGTATCATTGTCATCTGTTCATCGCTGCTTATCACGGCAGCACAGGGGCAAAATATCAATGATGGGAAATACGCTGCAGCTCTGACTGAAGTGCGACGGTTGGCGGAACAGGGAGACGCCGAGGCCCAATTTAATCTCGGCGTTATGTATGACCAAGGCCGGGGCACTCCGCAGAGTTATCCCGATGCCCTGAAGTGGTATCGCAAGGCAGCGGAACAGGGAAACGCCAACGCCCAATATAATCTCGGCGTTATGTATGACCAAGGACAGGGCACTCCGCAGAGTTATCCCGATGCCCTGAAGTGGTATCGCAAGGCAGCGGAACAGGGACACGTCGATGCCCAATATAATCTCGGTGTTATGTATTGGTTCGGCCAAGGTACACTCCAAAATCACATTATGGCGCACATGTGGTTTAATCTCAGCGCATCGCAAGGCGACAAAAAGGCCGCAGAACTCCGTAATAGAATTGCCTCTGAAATGACCCCCGACAGCGTTCTATCAGCGCAAGAATTAGCCACTAAATGTCTGGCTCAAAATTACAAAAACTGCGGTAAATAACTGCATGATCGACTTACCTGATAATCTCCCAGTTACAGTATCCCGAGTGCTGAACGCAGCATCCGAGATTATGGGAGACCCGGAGGCTGATGATATTGCCTTCCTTCATGCGGTCCTGGCTCAATGCGCCTTACCTTACAGAGACCCAAAGGCCCGCGATTATTTCAGGCAGAACGGACGCGCAGGGCTTATCATTAGCGCAGGATACATGATCGATCCAAACACCCGCGCCCCTGCACTTCAGGGCGTGCCGTATGGTGCAAAACCTCGGCTTCTAATGCTGCACCTGTGCACTGAAGCAATCCGCACTCAGTCCCCTGTCATCCCCGTTGCTGACAGTATGACAGCTTTCATGCGGGGCTTAGGCTTGCAGGCGACTGGCGGAAAGAATGGAAGCATCACCCGTTTCAAAGAACAGTTAAATAGGCTGGCAGCTGCCCGAATGCAGATGACATTCGATGCAGGCGAGACGGCAACCATTGTTAACCCTGGGCCCGTTATTGAGCGTATGGACGTTTGGTTTCCATCGGATCCCCGACAACGTGTTTTATGGCCATCAGAAGTCAGGCTATCGGATCAGTTTTTTGGTAGCCTTCAGGGTCACGCTCTACCAATCGATCCGCGCGCCATCCGGGCAATTCAGCATTCAGCCCGCGCCCTGGACATTTACACTTGGCTTGTCCATCGACTGCCCCGCGTTAGAAGCCGGAATGGGGACCGAGTTTCATGGGCTTCCTTACAAATCCAATTCGGGACTGACAGCCAAGACCGGAGAACGTTCAAACGCCAGTTTAAAGACGCAGCCCGACAAGCCTTGGCAGTATATCCACGAGCACGGATAGAGGATGTCGACGGAGGAATTTTATTGCACAAGTCTCCCCCGGCTATCCGCGCAAGATAGATCTATGCTCCGTCGAGTAATGTGGAAAACCCCTGTATAACGGGAGTTTTCCACGCATAGAAAGGCCCCCCTGCGCGACTCGGCAGAAACCCTCAATTTGCCCGATTCGGTCACGCATACTTCAACCCACCCATCGCGCATACTTCGGCCCACAACCTATAGACTCTTACCGATATTAGAATCCTATAGGTTGCCTGCGCCGCTCTGTGGACAAGAACACTTGCCCACTGATCAGCTTGGCCATCCACATTCAACAGGGTTTTTCACATTTTTTTGTTCCCGTTTTGTCCAAATCGTTGATCTGGAAATAGCAACAGGGTACAATATGAAGCGTTTGCCGGGTCAGAAATAGACCATATATAGACCGGCCTCAGAGAAAGGATTGGATGAAGATGAAAAAAACGACCCCCGAACGAATTGCGCTGACCGTTCCCGAGTTTTGCCGGGCCGTCGGTATCGATGCCAGGTTGTTCGCCAAGCTTGAAGCTGAAGGCACAGCCCCTCCAGTGAAACGTATCAGCCCGCGCAAACGGCTGATTACAACCGCCGCTGCAAACGAATGGCTGGAAGCTCGCACAGCAGCATAACGAAAAAAACCCCGCGCCAGACTGCAAATTCATGGCACGGGGTTAACATGTTCGGATCAGATGAAAGTACAAAAAACCGCCGATTCAGGCAAGAATAATGACGCAAAGCTGAACCTTCAGTATCGCTCTGCAAAGCCCTTGCCACCCCCTCCTAAGACCATCTCAAAACCTCGCGCCCAGCGTGCTGAAGATCAGACGCAAAGGTTGGTGGCCGCGTCTCTGATGAGGCCGGGGCGATGGGTATCGTATTCCCGGAACCGAAATCACTATGCTGGAAAGCCCGCGCCGTACGGATATCAGCGAACTCTTGATGCTATTGATTGGCTTTCGGCAATGGGCGTCATCGATCACGATAGGGTTAAGCCTCACGCCCTCGATGATGGACCCGGCAGACAATCCCGATACAAGTTGAACGCAAAAGGGCTGGCCGAGTTTGAAACCGCCCGGATTGAATATGCAGGGCCGCTGATTGTGGCGAAGGACAAGAACAAAACCCCCGTTGAATGCACCGAAACCGAATCTTCTCGGGAGATCCGATCAGAGATTGCCGAGATAAACGACTGCACCCGGCAACATGATATCCGGGCAGACGGGATCTATTGCTTTGATCTGCGAATGATCTGCAATTCTGAACAGGCTGGAAAGCCTTTCAGGTTGAGCAAGGGCGGGAGATTGTATGCGAATGCTCAGAGAATAAGTCGCAAAGCCCGGTCCCTGATTACTATCGACGGGGAACAAACTGATGAAATCGACTTTTCCCATATTCAGCCATCAATGATCTGCGAACTTCTAGGCCGCAGCATGGAAGGCGACCCGTATCAGATCCCCGGCTTTGAACGTGAAGAAGGCAAGGCCGGATGGATGAGGGTGAACTTTTCAAGATCCAGAAAGGCCGCAATTCAAGCCCTTTCGTCATATGACAGAAAACGCCACAAGCCCCCCCTGATGAGCCGTGAGCGGGCAGAGCAATTGATAGAGCGACTGGACAGCGTGGATGTTCCAGACCTTGCCCTGATAATGCAGCGGCTGGATGGCGAATTTGCCCGACAAGTTTGCGTGATGCTGGCCCGGCAGGATATCCCCTGCTTGCCGTTGCATGACAGTTTCAGGGTGAGATTGCGCGATGTTGAGGCCCGAAATGCTGTCTTTTCGGAGGCCCTAAAGGCGCTCTATCGGTCTGAAGTGTGGACAAAACAAAAGCGGCGGTTTTCTGCCCTTTTCGGGGTGTCTTTGCAAAAAGCGTCTTACACTATGGGGATGCCCTCCCCTGTACCGTCTACCGGGGGAATAGTCTTTCAGCAAGAGGCGCGGCGCGGCGCAGTAACGCGGGACGCAACCCCACGGGAACCGGTGACCTGTTGTTCTGACCGTCAAAATGTCATCGATGACAGCCAGAAAAGGCCCTGTCTGAAAAATGGCGATTTTCAAAACGTCGTTAAGGTGAAGATTGAACCGGTGGCGCGGGCAATCGACCCAGTGAAGCGAGGAAACCGGCAACGGCTGGTCATGTTGCTGAATAACCATTCCCGTTACGACCTGGCGCGCAAAATGGATATCTCCGGATCTTATCTTGCAAAGATGATTGCAGGAACTCGGGATATCAGCGGGAGGGTAGCGGATGCCCTGATTGCTGTTGAGACCATCGAAAACCGCAAGCGACTATCCCCCCCACTGGACAAAGGCATGCATAATGGAAAATCAAATACCCCTGACCCGGCTATACGAAAAAACTTCAAAAGCAGGGAACCGCTATTTTGTCGGCAGGATTGGCGATTGCCGAGCGCTGTTGCTGTTGAACAGCAGAGCGGAAACAGACAACCCGGAATGGAACCTGGTGTTACAGCCGTTCGGTGATAAGCCAGCCCCCTGCTAAACCATCTCCGAAACGCTGGGCAAGCACCGCCGCGAAGCAATCGGCCACTGATGGTATCGATGACGGCTTGCCGCCCGACTGGATGCAAGCCGGGTGATTCTGTGCTATAATCCCGGCTCGATGAAGTATGACAATTTCGAGAAACTCAGCATGACGAGTACGGCACAAACGCTAACTGGGGCAGCTCGTGAGGCTGTATTACGGTGGCGATTTTTTGCCCTGATCGACGGCGACGGATGTGTTAATTCATCCCGCCCCCCGAGGTTTAGCATTATCCAGGACGCCTGATAGCGCGGAGCATGATGACAAGCTCGCATGATAGCCAAAGGGTGGGACATAAATCACGTCGAGCAGGAATGGTGCAGTTGGGTATCTGACCAGAACAAAGACGCCCCAAAAAATCCTGACAAAGCTTTTCTGGGCCTCTGCAAAAAATGGCAGGCAAGTCGCGGTCGGCCTTGATCGATTCCCGGCCCTTTTTCATCCTTGGTGGTGATATCGAATTGATATACATTTGAATTTGATATGATTCGTTTTTAATATCGCCTGTGGGGCAGAATGATTTTAACAGTAGGAAATATAAAAGGCGGTGTCGGCAAGTCTACGCTTGCCTGCAATATTGCTGCTGCCCTGTCCTTCCAAGGCAAGGGGGGCGGTGTGCTCTTGATCGACGGTGACAAGCAAGGATCGGCTGCCGATTTTGCCCAAAGCCGTGCCGATCTACTCGGTGAGGCTGGTTTCACCTGCGTGCGTGCTCAAGGCAAGGAAGTCGTCAATCAGGTTGTGACCATGCGGGACAAATTTGCCCATATCATCATCGATGCGGGTGGGCAGGATAACCCCTCCTTGAGGGCTGGGCTGGCCGTCTCAGACAAGGTTCTTGTGCCTGTAGCTCCTCGTTCCTTTGAAACATGGGCACTTGAGGGCATGGCCGCGCTGATCGAGGAAGCCAGTATCACCAATGCAAAGCTGGAAGCCTTTGCGGTGCTCAATCTGGCGTTCCCACGTGGCTCCGATAACTCACAGACACAAGACATCATCCGCGAAGACTATCCAAACCTGACCCTGATCGAGCCGCCAGTCGTGCAGCGCAAAGCGTTTTCGGATGGGGCAGGGCAGGGGCTTTCGGTCTTGGAATTAAAGCCGCGCAATCCTGACGCAATAGCCGAGTTGATCGGTTTGATAAGTGGATTAGGTGTCAATCAAAATGATATAAAGGTGATATACAATGGCCGTGCAGCGTAAACCAAAAAGCGATACAAACGCTATTGATATAAAGGCGGCTGAAAAGTTTATTTCAGGTTCCTCCACGCCTGCACCTGCCAAGTCGAAAAAGGTTCCTGTTGCCCTCCGCTTTGATAGCGATCTGCTTGCCGCCATCGATGCAATGGCCACGAGGCGCGGCACAAGCCGAAACGCAATTATTTCCTACTGGTGCTCGAAGGGTGTTGAAAGTGAATAAGGTATTTTTTGTGAACCGCTCTTTACCGCACCCACTCCCGTATCAGGGGAGCAAAAGGAAGCTTGCACCGCTAATTGGTGAATACATTCCTCACAAGATTGATACTTGGTACGAGCCATTTGCTGGTTCAATCGCGATGACTATTTGGGCGGCAAGCCGTGACATCGCGAAGCGGTATGTCATTGGAGATTCTCTAGAACCCATCAATCATTTATGGGATGCCATCATTAACCATCCACAATCCGTATCGGAAAGGTATGCTCAAATTTGGGAAGGGCAAACCGAATTCAATCCTACATATTTCAATGAAGTTCGGAGCCGATACAATGCCGAGCGAGACCCCATTGATATGCTCTATTTGATTTGCCGCTGCGTTAAAAACGCTGTCCGCTTCAATCGACATGGTGCCTTTACACAATCGGCAGACAAGCGGCGATTAGGGATGCGCCCTGAAAAAATGGCCGACGCAATCAAAAGCGTTTCGTCGCTGCTGAAAGGTAAAATAGAAATTCGTTCGGGTGACTGGATGGACACAACAAGCGACGCTGATTTCGGAGACTACGTTTACCTCGATCCGCCATATTTAGGCACCTCGATAGGCCGCGACAAACGCTATGCCCATCAAATGGAGCAGGACAAACTTATTGAGGGGTTGGAGAGCCTTATTTCACGTAAAGTTCGATTTGGTCTATCATACGATGGAATGACAGGCGGTCGTGAGTATGGCCCTGCTTTACCCGAAAGCCTCGGAATGACACGCCTTCTGTTGCATGCAGGGGTTTCATCTCAAGCTACATTGATAGGGAAAAAAGAGGAGACCCTCGAAAGTCTTTATATTTGGCCTTCGATCGCAACGGAAAATAACACGATCATATTTCCAGAGACGTCGCGTCAAGCATCGCTTGCACTTTGAGCAATTAGCTTTTTGATCAAAGTGCTTACCGATAAACCTTTCGCTTTAGCTATCTCATTTAGGTGATCAAATTCAGCCACTTCTTCACCCTGCCAAACGATATCTGTGCGCCTTATTTCTTCAGTCGCAATATGTTTGTAATCTTCGGGAAATGCCCAAAAACAGGTGCCGCACACATCAAACTTCTTATTCCCCAACAAATTCGGGCAGTGTTCACACGACCAAGATTTTGCCCTTTGGGAAGAAGCATCAAGAAGCATGTAGCTTTCAACTTCGTGGCCTTCTAGCCCATGATCTCCTGCAATCCGATAAGGGATACGATGATCAATCTGCAATACACGTTCATCAAGTTGTGCACCTGTGATGCAGTCGATAGAGCCATAGCGGGCTAGTAGCGCGTTCTTGAACTTTTTTGGTAAAGCAGAGCGTCCACCAATGCGTCCATCTTGAATATCTGCAGGATCACCAAATGTGTAGACAGCCATTCGACGGCCAGTGCGTTCGGATGTAGCGGAACTAGTTACAACTGGAATACCAAGATCGCGAACATCACCAACTGCACGGGGCGGATGATTGTAACCCATATCATTAAGGTCATCGGTGGTGATTTGCCCTTTATCGAGCAATGCCTTTAAAACAGCTATAGCTCGCTTGTTCTTCCCTGCAGCGATAGTCTCTTGGGCAATTTTTATAATTCTCTCATCGATAGATGGTGGCATTATTTTTCCACCTGCTTCGATGTAAATAAAAATAAATCAGCAGGAGAGATCCCAAGTGCTTCCGCTATTTTAAATATATTATCTATTCCAATATTTCTTTCACCGCGCTCTATACCGCCAATATATGTTGGGTGTAATTTCGCTTTATCAGCGAGAGACTCCTGCGTCATTCCCTGTTGGGTACGCAGTGTTCTTAAATGCTCACCAAAATATTTTCGTTCATCACGACTCATAGTCATGATTGAGCAATCAGACAGACTATGAGTCCAGAGACGATGAGTATTGCTCTATCGTTCAGATTCAGGCTTTGAACTCAAGGATCACTCGTCAACCTGACGTTTTCTAACCCTGCCTTTGCGTTGGCGGTTTGGCTTCGCAGCTTTGTTGAATTCCTTCGGGTACTGGCCGCGTGAAGACTCCTGCGTGGCCTTGCGCTCTTTTTTCAGGGTTTCCCATCCTGCGCACCACGTCCAGCACTCTGGCGCGTTCCTGATGGCGTGCCTGCCACTGCTGGCGAAGCTCCTGCTTCCCTTGCGCCTGTTCGGACTTCAACGCCTCGCGCTTNGTGCTGAAACGCTGCCTGTGGGCTTTGTAGGCCTTCTGCTGATCGCGTTTGATCTTGCCAATGCGTCCTGCGACCGGGTCGCGATTGGCGCGCGTCTAGATGTCTCAATTCACGATGCGTTGCGTGAAATATCATTCCGGGACCGGATATCGATTAATGCCCTGATTATCGAAGGGCTGGAATATGTGATTAGCAAGCGCAAGCCCTGACCGGCATTTCTGCGCAGTACGCGCGCGGGAGAGTTTTCGGACCAGTACGCGCGCGAAGCCGGGATTGATATTATATCAACCGCAAATCAAAACGGCGTATTTTGCCACAAGGTGCGCGCGCGCGAGGCCCGACCATCTGGAAAAGATACATTAAAATCCGATAAGAATCGTTAACGTGCTAAAGCAAGTTTACAAGCCCCGATGATTCCCCCATCATCATTTGCAGGTTTACAGGTTAACGGGGGTTTGTGATGGCTGTTTATGGATATGTCCGCGTCTCAACCGGCAGACAGGCAGAAGAGGGCGAAAGCCTTGCCGCACAGCAAAGAGCAATCGAAGGCTATGCGATGATCCAGGGAACGCCAATGGACAGAGTATTTGTTGAGCGTGCTGTTTCTGGTGCCAAGCCCCTGTCAGACAGGCCAGAAGGGTCGATGATGTTGGGACTGATACAGCCTGGCGATGTCGTTATTACGGCAAAACTGGATCGCATGTTTCGCTCTGCGCTCGATGCTCTAAACATCTGCAACACATTCAAGGAACAGGGCATATCTCTCCACATGATCGACCTTGGAGGAGACGTTACAGGCAACGGCATTTCCCGTCTGGTATTCACTATTCTTTCAGCTGTGGCGGAATCAGAACGGGACCGCATTCGGGAGCGGATCAGCGATGTGAAACAAGACCAGAAGGCGCGCGGAAGATATCTCGGAGGGGCTATCCCATTCGGTTATCGTGTTGACGGTGATGGTGCCTTGATTGAGCATCCAAAGGAACAAGCAGCAATTCAGAGAATGGAAGCTATGCAACAGGGCGGGCAGTCTCTCAGAGCGATATCTAAAAACCTGAACGATGACGGTTTCAAGATCAGCCATGTGGGTGTTGCTAAAATATTGAGATCTCGCAGAGTAAGGGCAGCAGCATGAATATCTTTAAAATAGCGGGTATCATTGTCATCTGTTCATCGCTGCTTATCACGGCAGCACAGGGGCAAAATATCAATGATGGGAAATACGCTGCAGCTCTGACTGAAGTGCGACGGTTGGCGGAACAGGGAGACGCCGAGGCCCAATTTAATCTCGGCGTTATGTATGACCAAGGCCGGGGCACTCCGCAGAGTTATCCCGATGCCCTGAAGTGGTATCGCAAGGCAGCGGAACAGGGAAACGCCAACGCCCAATTTAATCTCGGCGTTATGTATGACCAAGGACAGGGCACTCCGCAGAGTGATCCCGATGCCCTGAAGTGGTATCGCAAGGCAGCGGAACAGGGATACGCCGAGGCCCAATTTAATCTCGGTGTTATGTATGCCCAAGGCCAGGGCACTCCGCAGAGTTATCCCGATGCCCTGAAGTGGTATCGCAAGGCAGCGGAACAGGGAAACGCCAACGCCCAATATAATCTCGGCGTTATGTATGACCAAGGACAGGGCACTCCGCAGAGTTATCCCGATGCCCTGAAGTGGTATCGCAAGGCAGCGGAACAGGGACACGTCGATGCCCAATATAATCTCGGTGTTATGTATTGGTTCGGCCAAGGTACACTCCAAAATCACATTATGGCGCACATGTGGTTTAATCTCAGCGCATCGCAAGGCGACAAAAAGGCCGCAGAACTCCGTAATAGAATTGCCTCTGAAATGACCCCCGACAGCGTTCTATCAGCGCAAGAATTAGCCACTAAATGTCTGGCTCAAAATTACAAAAACTGCGGTAAATAACTGCATGATCGACTTACCTGATAATCTCCCAGTTACAGTATCCCGAGTGCTGAACGCAGCATCCGAGATTATGGGAGACCCGGAGGCTGATGATATTGCCTTCCTTCATGCGGTCCTGGCTCAATGCGCCTTACCTTACAGAGACCCAAAGGCCCGCGATTATTTCAGGCAGAACGGACGCGCAGGGCTTATCATTAGCGCAGGATACATGATCGATCCAAACACCCGCGCCCCTGCACTTCAGGGCGTGCCGTATGGTGCAAAACCTCGGCTTCTAATGCTGCACCTGTGCACTGAAGCAATCCGCACTCAGTCCCCTGTCATCCCCGTTGCTGACAGTATGACAGCTTTCATGCGGGGCTTAGGCTTGCAGGCGACTGGCGGAAAGAATGGAAGCATCACCCGTTTCAAAGAACAGTTAAATAGGCTGGCAGCTGCCCGAATGCAGATGACATTCGATGCAGGCGAGACGGCAACCATTGTTAACCCTGGGCCCGTTATTGAGCGTATGGACGTTTGGTTTCCATCGGATCCCCGACAACGTGTTTTATGGCCATCAGAAGTCAGGCTATCGGATCAGTTTTTTGGTAGCCTTCAGGGTCACGCTCTACCAATCGATCCGCGCGCCATCCGGGCAATTCAGCATTCAGCCCGCGCCCTGGACATTTACACTTGGCTTGTCCATCGACTGCCCCGCGTTAGAAGCCGGAATGGGGACCGAGTTTCATGGGCTTCCTTACAAATCCAATTCGGGACTGACAGCCAAGACCGGAGAACGTTCAAACGCCAGTTTAAAGACGCAGCCCGACAAGCCTTGGCAGTATATCCACGAGCACGGATAGAGGATGTCGACGGAGGAATTTTATTGCACAAGTCTCCCCCGGCTATCCGCGCAAGATAGATCTATGCTCCGTCGAGTAATGTGGAAAACCCCTGTATAACGGGAGTTTTCCACGCATAGAAAGGCCCCCCTGCGCGACTCGGCAGAAACCCTCAATTTGCCCGATTCGGTCACGCATACTTCAACCCACCCATCGCGCATACTTCGGCCCACAACCTATAGACTCTTACCGATATTAGAATCCTATAGGTTGCCTGCGCCGCTCTGTGGACAAGAACACTTGCCCACTGATCAGCTTGGCCATCCACATTCAACAGGGTTTTTCACATTTTTTTGTTCCCGTTTTGTCCAAATCGTTGATCTGGAAATAGCAACAGGGTACAATATGAAGCGTTTGCCGGGTCAGAAATAGACCATATATAGACCGGCCTCAGAGAAAGGATTGGATGAAGATGAAAAAAACGACCCCCGAACGAATTGCGCTGACCGTTCCCGAGTTTTGCCGGGCCGTCGGTATCGATGCCAGGTTGTTCGCCAAGCTTGAAGCTGAAGGCACAGCCCCTCCAGTGAAACGTATCAGCCCGCGCAAACGGCTGATTACAACCGCCGCTGCAAACGAATGGCTGGAAGCTCGCACAGCAGCATAACGAAAAAAACCCCGCGCCAGACTGCAAATTCATGGCACGGGGTTAACATGTTCGGATCAGATGAAAGTACAAAAAACCGCCGATTCAGGCAAGAATAATGACGCAAAGCTGAACCTTCAGTATCGCTCTGCAAAGCCCTTGCCACCCCCTCCTAAGACCATCTCAAAACCTCGCGCCCAGCGTGCTGAAGATCAGACGCAAAGGTTGGTGGCCGCGTCTCTGATGAGGCCGGGGCGATGGGTATCGTATTCCCGGAACCGAAATCACTATGCTGGAAAGCCCGCGCCGTACGGATATCAGCGAACTCTTGATGCTATTGATTGGCTTTCGGCAATGGGCGTCATCGATCACGATAGGGTTAAGCCTCACGCCCTCGATGATGGACCCGGCAGACAATCCCGATACAAGTTGAACGCAAAAGGGCTGGCCGAGTTTGAAACCGCCCGGATTGAATATGCAGGGCCGCTGATTGTGGCGAAGGACAAGAACAAAACCCCCGTTGAATGCACCGAAACCGAATCTTCTCGGGAGATCCGATCAGAGATTGCCGAGATAAACGACTGCACCCGGCAACATGATATCCGGGCAGACGGGATCTATTGCTTTGATCTGCGAATGATCTGCAATTCTGAACAGGCTGGAAAGCCTTTCAGGTTGAGCAAGGGCGGGAGATTGTATGCGAATGCTCAGAGAATAAGTCGCAAAGCCCGGTCCCTGATTACTATCGACGGGGAACAAACTGATGAAATCGACTTTTCCCATATTCAGCCATCAATGATCTGCGAACTTCTAGGCCGCAGCATGGAAGGCGACCCGTATCAGATCCCCGGCTTTGAACGTGAAGAAGGCAAGGCCGGATGGATGAGGGTGAACTTTTCAAGATCCAGAAAGGCCGCAATTCAAGCCCTTTCGTCATATGACAGAAAACGCCACAAGCCCCCCCTGATGAGCCGTGAGCGGGCAGAGCAATTGATAGAGCGACTGGACAGCGTGGATGTTCCAGACCTTGCCCTGATAATGCAGCGGCTGGATGGCGAATTTGCCCGACAAGTTTGCGTGATGCTGGCCCGGCAGGATATCCCCTGCTTGCCGTTGCATGACAGTTTCAGGGTGAGATTGCGCGATGTTGAGGCCCGAAATGCTGTCTTTTCGGAGGCCCTAAAGGCGCTCTATCGGTCTGAAGTGTGGACAAAACAAAAGCGGCGGTTTTCTGCCCTTTTCGGGGTGTCTTTGCAAAAAGCGTCTTACACTATGGGGATGCCCTCCCCTGTACCGTCTACCGGGGGAATAGTCTTTCAGCAAGAGGCGCGGCGCGGCGCAGTAACGCGGGACGCAACCCCACGGGAACCGGTGACCTGTTGTTCTGACCGTCAAAATGTCATCGATGACAGCCAGAAAAGGCCCTGTCTGAAAAATGGCGATTTTCAAAACGTCGTTAAGGTGAAGATTGAACCGGTGGCGCGGGCAATCGACCCAGTGAAGCGAGGAAACCGGCAACGGCTGGTCATGTTGCTGAATAACCATTCCCGTTCCGACCTGGCGCGCAAAATGGATATCTCCGGATCTTATCTTGCAAAGATGATTGCAGGAACTCGGGATATCAGCGGGAGGGTAGCGGATGCCCTGATTGCTGTTGAGACCATCGAAAACCGCAAGCGACTATCCCCCCCACTGGACAAAGGCATGCATAATGGAAAATCAAATACCCCTGACCCGGCTATACGAAAAAACTTCAAAAGCAGGGAACCGCTATTTTGTCGGCAGGATTGGCGATTGCCGAGCGCTGTTGCTGTTGAACAGCAGAGCGGAAACAGACAACCCGGAATGGAACCTGGTGTTACAGCCGTTCGGTGATAAGCCAGCCCCCTGCTAAACCATCTCCGAAACGCTGGGCAAGCACCGCCGCGAAGCAATCGGCCACTGATGGTATCGATGACGGCTTGCCGCCCGACTGGATGCAAGCCGGGTGATTCTGTGCTATAATCCCGGCTCGATGAAGTATGACAATTTCGAGAAACTCAGCATGACGAGTACGGCACAAACGCTAACTGGGGCAGCTCGTGAGGCTGTATTACGGTGGCGATTTTTTGCCCTGATCGACGGCGACGGATGTGTTAATTCATCCCGCCCCCCGAGGTTTAGCATTATCCAGGACGCCTGATAGCGCGGAGCATGATGACAAGCTCGCATGATAGCCAAAGGGTGGGACATAAATCACGTCGAGCAGGAATGGTGCAGTTGGGTATCTGACCAGAACAAAGACGCCCCAAAAAATCCTGACAAAGCTTTTCTGGGCCTCTGCAAAAAATGGCAGGCAAGTCGCGGTCGGCCTTGATCGATTCCCGGCCCTTTTTCATCCTTGGTGGTGATATCGAATTGATATACATTTGAATTTGATATGATTCGTTTTTAATATCGCCTGTGGGGCAGAATGATTTTAACAGTAGGAAATATAAAAGGCGGTGTCGGCAAGTCTACGCTTGCCTGCAATATTGCTGCTGCCCTGTCCTTCCAAGGCAAGGGGGGCGGTGTGCTCTTGATCGACGGTGACAAGCAAGGATCGGCTGCCGATTTTGCCCAAAGCCGTGCCGATCTACTCGGTGAGGCTGGTTTCACCTGCGTGCGTGCTCAAGGCAAGGAAGTCGTCAATCAGGTTGTGACCATGCGGGACAAATTTGCCCATATCATCATCGATGCGGGTGGGCAGGATAACCCCTCCTTGAGGGCTGGGCTGGCCGTCTCAGACAAGGTTCTTGTGCCTGTAGCTCCTCGTTCCTTTGAAACATGGGCACTTGAGGGCATGGCCGCGCTGATCGAGGAAGCCAGTATCACCAATGCAAAGCTGGAAGCCTTTGCGGTGCTCAATCTGGCGTTCCCACGTGGCTCCGATAACTCACAGACACAAGACATCATCCGCGAAGACTATCCAAACCTGACCCTGATCGAGCCGCCAGTCGTGCAGCGCAAAGCGTTTTCGGATGGGGCAGGGCAGGGGCTTTCGGTCTTGGAATTAAAGCCGCGCAATCCTGACGCAATAGCCGAGTTGATCGGTTTGATAAGTGGATTAGGTGTCAATCAAAATGATATAAAGGTGATATACAATGGCCGTGCAGCGTAAACCAAAAAGCGATACAAACGCTATTGATATAAAGGCGGCTGAAAAGTTTATTTCAGGTTCCTCCACGCCTGCACCTGCCAAGTCGAAAAAGGTTCCTGTTGCCCTCCGCTTTGATAGCGATCTGCTTGCCGCCATCGATGCAATGGCCACGAGGCGCGGCACAAGCCGAAACGCAATTATTTCCTACTGGTGCTCGAAGGGTGTTGAAAGTGAATAAGGTATTTTTTGTGAACCGCTCTTTACCGCACCCACTCCCGTATCAGGGGAGCAAAAGGAAGCTTGCACCGCTAATTGGTGAATACATTCCTCACAAGATTGATACTTGGTACGAGCCATTTGCTGGTTCAATCGCGATGACTATTTGGGCGGCAAGCCGTGACATCGCGAAGCGGTATGTCATTGGAGATTCTCTAGAACCCATCAATCATTTATGGGATGCCATCATTAACCATCCACAATCCGTATCGGAAAGGTATGCTCAAATTTGGGAAGGGCAAACCGAATTCAATCCTACATATTTCAATGAAGTTCGGAGCCGATACAATGCCGAGCGAGACCCCATTGATATGCTCTATTTGATTTGCCGCTGCGTTAAAAACGCTGTCCGCTTCAATCGACATGGTGCCTTTACACAATCGGCAGACAAGCGGCGATTAGGGATGCGCCCTGAAAAAATGGCCGACGCAATCAAAAGCGTTTCGTCGCTGCTGAAAGGTAAAATAGAAATTCGTTCGGGTGACTGGATGGACACAACAAGCGACGCTGATTTCGGAGACTACGTTTACCTCGATCCGCCATATTTAGGCACCTCGATAGGCCGCGACAAACGCTATGCCCATCAAATGGAGCAGGACAAACTTATTGAGGGGTTGGAGAGCCTTATTTCACGTAAAGTTCGATTTGGTCTATCATACGATGGAATGACAGGCGGTCGTGAGTATGGCCCTGCTTTACCCGAAAGCCTCGGAATGACACGCCTTCTGTTGCATGCAGGGGTTTCATCTCAAGCTACATTGATAGGGAAAAAAGAGGAGACCCTCGAAAGTCTTTATATTTGGCCTTCGATCGCAACGGAAAATAACACGATCATATTTCCAGAGACGTCGCGTCAAGCATCGCTTGCACTTTGAGCAATTAGCTTTTTGATCAAAGTGCTTACCGATAAACCTTTCGCTTTAGCTATCTCATTTAGGTGATCAAATTCAGCCACTTCTTCACCCTGCCAAACGATATCTGTGCGCCTTATTTCTTCAGTCGCAATATGTTTGTAATCTTCGGGAAATGCCCAAAAACAGGTGCCGCACACATCAAACTTCTTATTCCCCAACAAATTCGGGCAGTGTTCACACGACCAAGATTTTGCCCTTTGGGAAGAAGCATCAAGAAGCATGTAGCTTTCAACTTCGTGGCCTTCTAGCCCATGATCTCCTGCAATCCGATAAGGGATACGATGATCAATCTGCAATACACGTTCATCAAGTTGTGCACCTGTGATGCAGTCGATAGAGCCATAGCGGGCTAGTAGCGCGTTCTTGAACTTTTTTGGTAAAGCAGAGCGTCCACCAATGCGTCCATCTTGAATATCTGCAGGATCACCAAATGTGTAGACAGCCATTCGACGGCCAGTGCGTTCGGATGTAGCGGAACTAGTTACAACTGGAATACCAAGATCGCGAACATCACCAACTGCACGGGGCGGATGATTGTAACCCATATCATTAAGGTCATCGGTGGTGATTTGCCCTTTATCGAGCAATGCCTTTAAAACAGCTATAGCTCGCTTGTTCTTCCCTGCAGCGATAGTCTCTTGGGCAATTTTTATAATTCTCTCATCGATAGATGGTGGCATTATTTTTCCACCTGCTTCGATGTAAATAAAAATAAATCAGCAGGAGAGATCCCAAGTGCTTCCGCTATTTTAAATATATTATCTATTCCAATATTTCTTTCACCGCGCTCTATACCGCCAATATATGTTGGGTGTAATTTCGCTTTATCAGCGAGAGACTCCTGCGTCATTCCCTGTTGGGTACGCAGTGTTCTTAAATGCTCACCAAAATATTTTCGTTCATCACGACTCATAGTCATGATTGAGCAATCAGACAGACTATGAGTCCAGAGACGATGAGTATTGCTCTATCGTTCAGATTCAGGCTTTGAACTCAAGGATCACTCGTCAACCTGACGTTTTCTAACCCTGCCTTTGCGTTGGCGGTTTGGCTTCGCAGCTTTGTTGAATTCCTTCGGGTACTGGCCGCGTGAAGACTCCTGCGTGGCCTTGCGCTCTTTTTTCAGGGTTTCCCATCCTGCGCACCACGTCCAGCACTCTGGCGCGTTCCTGATGGCGTGCCTGCCACTGCTGGCGAAGCTCCTGCTTCCCTTGCGCCTGTTCGGACTTCAACGCCTCGCGCTTGGTGCTGAAACGCTGCCTGTGGGCTTTGTAGGCCTTCTGCTGATCGCGTTTGATCTTGCCAATGCGTCCTGCGACCGGGTCGCGATTGGCGCGCGTCTAGATGTCTCAATTCACGATGCGTTGCGTGAAATATCATTCCGGGACCGGATATCGATTAATGCCCTGATTATCGAAGGGCTGGAATATGTGATTAGCAAGCGCAAGCCCTGACCGGCATTTCTGCGCAGTACGCGCGCGGAAGAGTTTTCGGACCAGTACGCGCGCGAGGCCGGGATTGATATTATATCAACCGCAAATCAAAACGGCGTATTTTGCCACAAGGTGCGCGCGCGCGAGGCCCGACCATCTGGAAAAGATACATTAAAATCCGATAAGAATCGTTAACGTGCTAAAGCAAGTTTACAAGCCCCGATGATTCCCCCATCATCATTTGCAGGTTTACAGGTTAACGGGGGTTTGTGATGGCTGTTTATGGATATGTCCGCGTCTCAACCGGCAGACAGGCAGAAGAGGGCGAAAGCCTTGCCGCACAGCAAAGAGCAATCGAAGGCTATGCGATGATCCAGGGAACGCCAATGGACAGAGTATTTGTTGAGCGTGCTGTTTCTGGTGCCAAGCCCCTGTCAGACAGGCCAGAAGGGTCGATGATGTTGGGACTGATACAGCCTGGCGATGTCGTTATTACGGCAAAACTGGATCGCATGTTTCGCTCTGCGCTCGATGCTCTAAACATCTGCAACACATTCAAGGAACAGGGCATATCTCTCCACATGATCGACCTTGGAGGAGACGTTACAGGCAACGGCATTTCCCGTCTGGTATTCACTATTCTTTCAGCTGTGGCGGAATCAGAACGGGACCGCATTCGGGAGCGGATCAGCGATGTGAAACAAGACCAGAAGGCGCGCGGAAGATATCTCGGAGGGGCTATCCCATTCGGTTATCGTGTTGACGGTGATGGTGCCTTGATTGAGCATCCAAAGGAACAAGCAGCAATTCAGAGAATGGAAGCTATGCAACAGGGCGGGCAGTCTCTCAGAGCGATATCTAAAAACCTGAACGATGACGGTTTCAAGATCAGCCATGTGGGTGTTGCTAAAATATTGAGATCTCGCAGAGTAAGGGCAGCAGCATGAATATCTTTAAAATAGCGGGTATCATTGTCATCTGTTCATCGCTGCTTATCACGGCAGCACAGGGGCAAAATATCAATGATGGGAAATACGCTGCAGCTCTGACTGAAGTGCGACGGTTGGCGGAACAGGGAGACGCCGAGGCCCAATTTAATCTCGGCGTTATGTATGACCAAGGCCGGGGCACTCCGCAGAGTTATCCCGATGCCCTGAAGTGGTATCGCAAGGCAGCGGAACAGGGAAACGCCAACGCCCAATTTAATCTCGGCGTTATGTATGACCAAGGACAGGGCACTCCGCAGAGTGATCCCGATGCCCTGAAGTGGTATCGCAAGGCAGCGGAACAGGGATACGCCGAGGCCCAATTTAATCTCGGTGTTATGTATGCCCAAGGCCAGGGCACTCCGCAGAGTTATCCCGATGCCCTGAAGTGGTATCGCAAGGCAGCGGAACAGGGACACGTCGATGCCCAATATAATCTCGGTGTTATGTATTGGTTCGGCCAAGGTACACTCCAAAATCACATTATGGCGCACATGTGGTTTAATCTCAGCGCATCGCAAGGCGACAAAAAGGCCGCAGAACTCCGTAATAGAATTGCCTCTGAAATGACCCCCGACAGCGTTCTATCAGCGCAAGAATTAGCCACTAAATGTCTGGCTCAAAATTACAAAAACTGCGGTAAATAACTGCATGATCGACTTACCTGATAATCTCCCAGTTACAGTATCCCGAGTGCTGAACGCAGCATCCGAGATTATGGGAGACCCGGAGGCTGATGATATTGCCTTCCTTCATGCGGTCCTGGCTCAATGCGCCTTACCTTACAGAGACCCAAAGGCCCGCGATTATTTCAGGCAGAACGGACGCGCAGGGCTTATCATTAGCGCAGGATACATGATCGATCCAAACACCCGCGCCCCTGCACTTCAGGGCGTGCCGTATGGTGCAAAACCTCGGCTTCTAATGCTGCACCTGTGCACTGAAGCAATCCGCACTCAGTCCCCTGTCATCCCCGTTGCTGACAGTATGACAGCTTTCATGCGGGGCTTAGGCTTGCAGGCGACTGGCGGAAAGAATGGAAGCATCACCCGTTTCAAAGAACAGTTAAATAGGCTGGCAGCTGCCCGAATGCAGATGACATTCGATGCAGGCGAGACGGCAACCATTGTTAACCCTGGGCCCGTTATTGAGCGTATGGACGTTTGGTTTCCATCGGATCCCCGACAACGTGTTTTATGGCCATCAGAAGTCAGGCTATCGGATCAGTTTTTTGGTAGCCTTCAGGGTCACGCTCTACCAATCGATCCGCGCGCCATCCGGGCAATTCAGCATTCAGCCCGCGCCCTGGACATTTACACTTGGCTTGTCCATCGACTGCCCCGCGTTAGAAGCCGGAATGGGGACCGAGTTTCATGGGCTTCCTTACAAATCCAATTCGGGACTGACAGCCAAGACCGGAGAACGTTCAAACGCCAGTTTAAAGACGCAGCCCGACAAGCCTTGGCAGTATATCCACGAGCACGGATAGAGGATGTCGACGGAGGAATTTTATTGCACAAGTCTCCCCCGGCTATCCGCGCAAGATAGATCTATGCTCCGTCGAGTAATGTGGAAAACCCCTGTATAACGGGAGTTTTCCACGCATAGAAAGGCCCCCCTGCGCGACTCGGCAGAAACCCTCAATTTGCCCGATTCGGTCACGCATACTTCAACCCACCCATCGCGCATACTTCGGCCCACAACCTATAGACTCTTACCGATATTAGAATCCTATAGGTTGCCTGCGCCGCTCTGTGGACAAGAACACTTGCCCACTGATCAGCTTGGCCATCCACATTCAACAGGGTTTTTCACATTTTTTTGTTCCCGTTTTGTCCAAATCGTTGATCTGGAAATAGCAACAGGGTACAATATGAAGCGTTTGCCGGGTCAGAAATAGACCATATATAGACCGGCCTCAGAGAAAGGATTGGATGAAGATGAAAAAAACGACCCCCGAACGAATTGCGCTGACCGTTCCCGAGTTTTGCCGGGCCGTCGGTATCGATGCCAGGTTGTTCGCCAAGCTTGAAGCTGAAGGCACAGCCCCTCCAGTGAAACGTATCAGCCCGCGCAAACGGCTGATTACAACCGCCGCTGCAAACGAATGGCTGGAAGCTCGCACAGCAGCATAACGAAAAAAACCCCGCGCCAGACTGCAAATTCATGGCACGGGGTTAACATGTTCGGATCAGATGAAAGTACAAAAAACCGCCGATTCAGGCAAGAATAATGACGCAAAGCTGAACCTTCAGTATCGCTCTGCAAAGCCCTTGCCACCCCCTCCTAAGACCATCTCAAAACCTCGCGCCCAGCGTGCTGAAGATCAGACGCAAAGGTTGGTGGCCGCGTCTCTGATGAGGCCGGGGCGATGGGTATCGTATTCCCGGAACCGAAATCACTATGCTGGAAAGCCCGCGCCGTACGGATATCAGCGAACTCTTGATGCTATTGATTGGCTTTCGGCAATGGGCGTCATCGATCACGATAGGGTTAAGCCTCACGCCCTCGATGATGGACCCGGCAGACAATCCCGATACAAGTTGAACGCAAAAGGGCTGGCCGAGTTTGAAACCGCCCGGATTGAATATGCAGGGCCGCTGATTGTGGCGAAGGACAAGAACAAAACCCCCGTTGAATGCACCGAAACCGAATCTTCTCGGGAGATCCGATCAGAGATTGCCGAGATAAACGACTGCACCCGGCAACATGATATCCGGGCAGACGGGATCTAT
>PAQY01000014.1 GCA_002709955.1 Rhodospirillaceae bacterium | reverse complement strand
TCACCCCTAACCGTGCGGTTGTAGCGTTCGATATATGCGTTCTGCTGGGGCTTTCCAAGCTGGATGTATTCCAGCCTAACGCCTTGTTTTTCGGCCCATTCCATGAGCTTCCCACTGACATACTCGGGTCCATTATCAATCCGAATGGACTGCGGCTTTCCGCGCCATTCGGTGATCTGGTTCAAGCTGCGCACGACCCGTTCAGCGGGCAGTGAGAAGTCGACCTCAATGGCCAAGCCCTCGCGATTGAAGTCGTCCAGCATGTTCAATGTCCGGATCGACCTGCCATCCGCGAGTTGATCCGCCATGAAATTCATCGACCAGGTCTCATTGGGCCTATCAGGCACCGCCAACGGTTAAGGCTTATCGCGCTTCAGCCGTTTCTTGGGCTTGATCCGCAGGTTCAGCGCAAGCTCGCAGTAAATCCGGTAGACGCGTTTGTGGTTCCAGCTATAGCCCTGCACATTGCGCAGATACAGAAAGCACAGACCAAAGCCGCAGGTGCGCTTGTTCGTGGTAAGACGCTCCAGCCAATCGGCGATCCCCTCATTCTCGCCGTTCAGCGTGGGGCTGTATGGATAGCAGGTCTCGCTGATCTGGAACGTGCGGCAAGCCAGCGCCACGCTGACCCCATGCACCGCGACCACCTTCATGGCCATCCGTTGACCGGCAGGGCATTGCGCAGCAATGTCCCGAGAGGTTCTCGTCGCAGAGACGGCCTTAACGCTTTTTTCCAAGGGCTTCCTTCAGCAGATCATTTTGCATGCTCATCTCGGCATACATGCGCTTCAGACGACGGTTCTCTTCCGCCATATCCTTCATCTCGGACATCAAGGACGCGTCCACTCTCGGGATCATGCTACGCATAACCCTGCCGTGCAGTGCATGCCCCCAAACTTGGCGCGCCACTTGTAGAAACTGGCGCTGCTCATTCCGTGTTCGCGGCACAGCTCAGAGACCGGCACACCGCCCTCCGCCTGCTTCAACACTGCCATAATTTGCGCGTCGCTAAATCATCCGTTCTTCATCGTAAATCTCCTCAGATATCTTGCCGAGAAAATTCTACTTTTGAACACCGCTAATTTTAGGGGGGATTACCGGTATAGGCGGTATGACACCCGCAATGAAACTGAAAACAGCCGCGCGAATTCTACAGTTGAGCCCCATTTAACAATGGGGAGATTACCTCAGGATTTGTTATAATTATTTACCCAGCCAGGAAGGTAACGGTACTGCATTCAGATAATTGATACTGTTTGGGTATAAACTTCTTAAGACTATTAAGAAATAGATTATCAAGCTCTCGATCTTCATATTCGTATGATCTTTCTATGATCTCCATCCCATAGTTGACGCCACATTTTAGTGCTGTTAAAAATGTCTGGAACATTAGCCTTGATGGGGGGGCTTTCTAAGGCGTTATGTATACACTCTGCAAGCGCCTCGAGGTTCCCCGGCGGAAAGATCAATTCTTCTGGCAGTGTTTCACGAGCTATGCCAGTATCCGACATAACTGCTCTGCTTCCGCAGGCCAATGCCTCTATGGTTGTGTTTCCGAAAGCTTCTCCTAAACTGGGTAGGACGTGCAGGTCTAGGCCTTGCAAAACTCGAGCGATGTTTTGTTGAGGCCCGAGC
This sequence comes from Rhodospirillaceae bacterium, assembly GCA_002709955.1. GTDB lineage: Bacteria > Pseudomonadota > Alphaproteobacteria > UBA8366 > Aestuariispiraceae > Pacificispira. The sequence goes on along the minus strand of PAQY01000014.1, from coordinate 36,537 downwards.
AAACGGATTGGCATGAGCTTTGTAAGTTCCGACAATGCAGACTCTAAAGCAGGATTACTCTTATCCATGTCAGGTCCAGCTAAGATGAGAGCTAGATCTTTACGCTTGTGAGCAAGGCAAGACATGGCGTTTATAAGTGTCTTATGATCCTTAACAGGATGCCATCGAGCGACGCATCCTACAACCTGAACGTCGTCCTTAAATCCCCAGTCTTCTCTAATAGTTTTCCTAACATCGAGGTCAGGTCGAAAAACTGCTGTATCGACACCATTTGGAATGACTATTGATCGTCCAGCCTCATATCCAAATGCAATATGCGCATCTCTATTTGAATTAGAGACAAATACAATTCTTTTGGGAACTTTAGAGGAGAGGGATGCGCAAAACTGTGCAATTTTGATTGTTGAGCGCCGATCATGACGTATATCTGGAGTGCCATGATGAACGCTCCAATAAACATTTCGGACGCGATTAAGTCGTGCAGCGAGTCCACCCAAAAAGTCAGCGTGATACATCCAGGTCTGCACGCTATCGGGCATCTCTCGTCGAATGATCTCGTATAAGCGCCAAAGCGCTAATGGATTCCTCGCATTCAAACCAAGAACCGTTACTTGTATCCCATTCTCTATAAGTCGCTTGCCATAATGCCCCGCACTGGTCAGAGAAATGACATGATGATTGATCTCTGGCGTTGCCGTTAAAGTACGGAATAACACAGCCTCAGCCCCGCCATTTCCAAGCCCAGTGATTACGTGAACAACTTTCTGTTGTTCATTAAATGGAATTCTGGAAATTCGGTATTTCATCAATATTATTTTCCACGATCTTTTAAATATTCATCCAAAGGGCTCTGAAATGCCGGAATTCTCCAAATATGTAGCCTCGACTGCCCATGATAAGCCCCTAAAATAGGATCAGCAGAAGCCAATTGTATGACCGAATCCGGTAACAACTCTGGTACGCGTTGCCAATCCGAGAATGCCATGCAATATAGCGTAACTCAATGTGAATCAAACCTTTGCGACTGTTAAAGATTGACAAAAAACCCAGTCGGTCACGGTGTTTTAGGAAACGATAGAACGTTGATCTCAAAGCATCTTGAGGGAAAAATGAAGGAAGTACTACCCCTGACTCGAGCTTTCATCGGGCGCTTCTTGTCAGCAGCTGGTGTTATTGCACTCAGTATAATTTTGGCACGTCAATTGTCACTTTCTGAGGCTGGCATATTCTTCGGGATGTTCATCTCCCTTATGGGGCTGTCGATCGCTTTTCAGTTTGGCACCCCATTGATTTTATTGCGTAAAGTGGCAGGTTTACACGATAGCCCCACTGAAGCAGACGGAGTATTTTCTCGCACCATTTCTAACCTGGCAGCGGTTTGTGTGATTGTTACCATATTATGGGTAGGTTTCATTGCCTTGATAGGGGCGGGCGGCAAACCTCAACATTTGATTTTACTTAATATTTTACCGACAACATTGATGGGGCCCATTTCGGCATACCTAAAAGCCAAAAACTGTCCGGGTTGGGGAGGTTTCTGGGAGGTTGGCGTGCTTTCGCTGATCGCTTTCATGTTTGTGCTCGTGTTGCGGCCAACCAACGCTATTGAAGCTTGGCTGGTCTTCTCCGCTGCGTGTTGGATCGGAATGATAATTGCTGTTCTGCACGCTGGGCCTCGACACTTGCGGGCATTGACACGCCCTTCACTAGACATTTCTTTGCTGCTGGAAGGCCGGTTTTTGTGGGGGATGTCCGTACTCTCATACGTAGCGCTCTGGGGGGGGGTAGCAATCGCGAAATGGTTTCTCGAGGCAGATGCTACTGCAGTGCTCAACGCCCTGTTTCGTACACTTGCGCCGATACAGTTTTTAATATTAACCATAGATTTCTATATGGCACCAAAATTTGCAGCTGCTTCTGTTGCTACATTTAGAGCCTTGTATACAAAGGCTCGCGTCTTATGCGCTGTGTTGGTTATACCCTATGCTCTCATAACGCTGACTATGCCATCAGCGTTTCTTACTTTGATGTATGGGCAGCCCTATGGTGCCTTTAGTACTGAGCTACGTATAGTCATTATTGCTACTATCATTCAAATTGCGATAGGTCCCTCTGGAATACTTCTGAACATGAATGGACAGGATCGGATCACACTTTATTGTATGGGATTGAAAACAGTATTGTACCTTACCCTTAGTCTATTATTAGTTGTCGATTACGGGATAATGGGTATAATAGTTTCGCTATCAATTGCGATAATTGTACAGGCATTTTTACAATATTATATTGTAGCGAGGATATATTTTAGAGCAGCAGTGAACTGAAGGTCGCTTTGATTCACGCCCAGTTTGGCGACCACAGTTAGGTTGGAGCGCTTTGAAATGCATGTAAAGTCCGTCATCAGTTTGTAGTTTATTGTACCTAGTCTGTTGAGGTGGTTCGTGGCCTGCCCCCCGCTGGTCTCTCATTCATAACGAGTGTCTGCAGGTTGGATATGGGTATTCGGCTTCTCCGTCTGGCGCAAGCGCGCCGGGCGAGGAGCCCTCAAATTGCTCAAACACTCGGCGCGCTTGCTGCGGTGTCTGGTTGCCCAAGGACGAGTGCGGTCTGACCGTGTTGTAATCGTAACGCCAGAGGGCAAATTTGCGCCGTGCGTCCTCCAAACTATCGAAGATTTCCTCATCCAGAAGTTCATCCCTGAGACTGCCGTTGAAGCTTGCAACGAAAACGTTCTGCTGAGGCTTACCCGGATCGACGTAGTGCCAAGGCACCTTGTTCTCGTCGGCCCATTTTAAGATCGCCCGAATGGTGAGCTCGGTCCCAATGTCGCTGACAGTGCAGCCGAACTTACCATAGATCCAGACCAAGGCGCTCGGTTCCCGACTGACACGAGCCCCTGACCGGCTGGTGTCCGCGACGAGGCACAGGCATTGGCGGGTGCGGTCATCGATCACCGCCAAATCCGGAACTTTCGCGAGGTGCCGAAGTTGTCGGACACGAAGTCCAATGACCAGCGGGCATTGGGTCTTCAATCGGCCGGCATCGGCGTCCTGGTTCCACGCGCCCGTTTCCGGCCACCTCGTCACTTCACGGAGAGACCTTTTTCCCGGTAGATCCGGTATAGCTTCTTGTGATTCATGGTCATGCCCTTGCGCTCAAACAGGACGTCGAACCGGCGTCGATTGCCGGCAATCTCCTGCATTTCCTTGCGGATCTCGACACAGTCCCGTGGGGGTTCACGCCGGACTGTCTTTGGATCGACACCAACCAGCTTGCAGGCTCGGCGCTGCGAGATGTCATGATCCCGCATCACTCGGAGCGCCGCGTCTCGCCGCTTCGTCAATGTCGTCAGCTCTTTCCTGACAACTCTTTCAACACGACGTTGTCCAGTATGGTGTTGGCCAATAGGCGCTTGAGCTTGGCGTTCTCGTCCTCAAGCGCCTTCAGCCTGGCGGCCTCGGACAACTCCATGCCGCCATACTTGGCCTGCAGCTTGTAGAAGGTGGCGGTGCTCAGGCCGTGCCTGCGGCACACCTCAGCGGTTGGCATCCCTGCTTCATGCTCCTTGATCATTCCGATAATTTGCGCCTCGGTGAAACGGCTCTTTCGCATCTGTCTGCTCATTCAAAGTTGGCGCAGAATCTACATCACGGTGAGGGATTTCGCGCGGGGCAGGCCAGACGGAGCGATATCTCCGCGCTCGAGATTATGCTGCGCATGCCCAGTACCTGCACGAAGTACAGGAGAGCGTCCGAGCCAAACGGGTGATCAAGACTGAATCAACCTCTACAATTATGAGCTACTGCATACCGCTCTCGACAAGCAAACCCCAGACAACCCAGTCTTTGACACACAATAAAATCAAAAGGCGGCATGTAGCCAACTAGGTTGCAACTCAGCGGAGTCGTAAAACAGTGTGTAAAAAATAGGCGCACTTCACAGCGCATTCCCGTCCCTGAGCCATCGCTAAGGCAATTTTAGAGGTGCCCTGAAGGCGTTTCTAGTCTAGTTTGCGCGTGAGTCGGCTAAAGACATTTGGAAAGAGATATGATAGTTCTAAACTACGTCCTAGCAATATTTTCATTGTTTGTATCGGCTCTTACGTTGTTTTATTCAGCGCCGCGGGAAACGAAGTTCGCAAAAGATTTCACTTTTTTCTCCTGCCTATTCGTGCTGTTTTTCTATGTGATCCCGTTTTCGATATCGTCTCAATTGGGGTACTTTATGTACCGGGATATGACATACCGTATAACTACAGCGGATTTGTCAATTCACTTTTTGGGAATAAGCTTGTTTATTCTTGGCTTCTCATTGTCGAGCTTGTTTATAACTATTACAAAGCGAAAGTCTGAAAATTTCAAGCATGTTCGCTTCTCAAATGCATTTATATTTATATCCGCAGTTGTAATAATAGCTGTCTGCGTATTGGGCTTTATTTCAAATATTGGGCAGCTCTTTTTGTCTATAAGGCGAGATGAAGTGGATGTTAACCCTCTATTCGCCCTAATATTAATTTTTGTTCAGTCATTAGGGTTCTGTTGTCTGTTCGAGGCTGAGAGAAGGGGGTCCGTTCTCATTTTTGTGACATTCGCGGTCTCAGTCCTCTTCCTCTCCGTTTCTATTGGTGGTAGGGTTAATCTTTTGACTCTAATTGGTATGCTTCTAATTTTCTATAAGTTTCCTGTGAAGGTTTCTATTGTGCTATCAATTGTTCTTATTCCAATAACCTTACCAATATTACTGAATGGTAAAGTGATAATAGCAGCTCTATCAACTGGGGGAGATCTGACTAACTCCTTTGCAAATATTTATGGTCAATCTGACTATTTGCCATCTATTTCTGACAACTTTGGCCATGTATTTATATCATTTCAAGTTGTTGATAGTTTAATTGAGAAAGTGGGTTTCCGATATTTTTATGATTATATCCATGGGTTCATGTTTTATTTGCGAGTTCTCGGATTCCAAGTCGGTGATTCTTTGACCTAATATAATACTGAAATTTTGATTGGAGAGAGAGTATCTATTATTCCTACGGGTTTTCTATCGTTCGGTTATGTCCAGTTTGGTTTTGTGGGCATTATTGCTTCAGGGGTATTCTATAGGTTTGTTGGTCATTTTACAGAAGCTCTGAGCAATAAGCTGTTCTTTTCAGGTCGAATGCCTGGGTTTTATCTATCATTTATCGCCGCTAATACTTTTTATGTTGGAGAAGTCCGTACTATCATTCTCGCATTCCTTATGCCCGTTATGTTTGTGTATTTGATATCGTTGGTTGGTTCAAAGCGATATACTTTGAGTAGCTTGTGAAAAGCAGCAAAGCCACACGCATGCCTCAGGCGTCAAGATATAGCGACGAGGACACAGGATTTTGACTTTGCCTATCTTCCTATCGTTGCGTAGTTTAAAAGCTGATCTGAGCGCTTATAAGAGCTTTGCGTTTCATTTAGGCTGTGGGTGCGATGAAGCCGCACCACTTTGAGTAACAGTACTAGGTAACAACATGATGTCACGGAACGAGAGATACGCCAACGCCGTCTGCATATGGAGTATATGGATGGGGTGTCATTTTGATAAACATTATCATTCCAAACAGATTTCTCGCAGCATAGCAACCTTTCACTATTCTCTTGACTGGTCCTTTGCCAAGCCGATAGGCCACTTTCAGTGCAGATATATAGAGGGATACCAATGATATCTAAGCTTATGCCGAAAACTATTTTCGTTGTTGCGGGCCATCCAAAATCGCTAATAAATTTCCGACTTCCTCTACTGTTACGTTTTAAATCATTGGGATATAATGTTCACGTTTCCGCTCCAGGTTTGTCCGAAGATCGAGAAGTGTACCAGATCCTAATGGAGAACGAAATACATCCTCATGATGTCCCTTTCCAGCGAGTTGGGATGAACCCATTAAGTGATCTCCGCGCTGCGTGGGTTCTGTTTAGAGCAATGCGGGCAGTGCGGGCTGATATTGTTCTCAGTTACACCGTAAAACCTGTTATATGGGGTACGTTGGCCGCAGCTGCAGGCAGAGTACCCCAGCGAATTGTATTGATTACTGGTCTGGGGTACGTATTTACCGCTGACGCGAGCGGTAAACGCCGCATTGTCCGCAGTATCCTTTCTAAGCTCTATGGAATTGCGCTACGTCATGCTGATAATATTTTTTTTCAGAATCCAGATGATGCTTCAGAATTCCACACGCTTGGATTATTGCCGCAGAGCGCATCGGTTTCAGTCGTCAATGGGTCGGGTGTTGATCTCACACGTTTTACACCCTCTCCTTTACCCCCCACCTCACAGCCTCTGAGATTTCTTCTAATCGCCCGAATGTTGGAGGATAAAGGCGTCCAGGAGTTCGCAGTGGCGGCAGGGCGAATAAAAGATACCCACCCAAACGTACATTTCGATCTGGTGGGAGGTACTGATAAAAACCCTAACTCTATCCCACGCGAGACACTAGAAAGATGGAAAACTGAGAAAGGCGTTACTTGGCATGGCTCGCAAGCAGACGTACGGCCTTATTTGGCCAATTGTCATGTCTTCGTTTTGCCTAGCCGCTATCGCGAAGGCACTCCAAGGTCTATCCTTGAGGCAATGGCCACAGGACGTCCAATTATAACAACGGATTCACCCGGATGCCGAGAAACAGTTGTTCGAGGCGTGAATGGATTTTTGATACCTCCCGGGGATGCTGACGCGCTAGAATGCGCTATGCGTCGTCTTATAGATACGCCTGAGATAGTATCTGCCATGGCAAACGAAAGCTTGCGGATCGCGCGAGAAAAGTACGATGTCCGGCTTGTGAACAATCAAATGCTGCAAGACGCGGGGTTCATTCGATGAAACGTCTATGCGATATTATCGGCGCTAGCGTCGGGCTCTTACTATTCTCACCGGTGCTGCTATTACTTTTTTGGAAAATCCGGCGTGATATGGGTAGTCCCGTACTATTTCGCCAGCTTCGCCCCGGAAAGGATGGAAAGCCGTTTGAAATGATTAAATTTCGCTCGATGAGGGAAGTAGATATGGCTGAGGACGCGGTTCGAATTACACCGCTTGGCCGCAAGCTTCGCTCCTCGTCGGCTGACGAGTTGCCTGAACTTTGGAACGTACTGAAAGGTGATATGAGCCTCGTCGGTCCACGCCCGCTATTAATGGAATACTTACCGCTCTACTCGCCCAAGCAGGCTCGCCGCCATGAGGTACGTCCAGGCGTCACAGGCTGGGCGCAAGTCAATGGGCGCAATGCGATCTCTTGGGGCGAGAAATTTGAGCTGGACGTATGGTATGTCGACAACCGCACCCTCTGGTTAGATTTAAAGATAATTTTCCTGACCATACGTAAAGTGTTTACGCGGGACGGGATTTCGGCGGCGGGAGAAGCGACGATGCCGAAATTCACGGGGAACAGACCTTGAGCAGTTTGATCGGCGTTTATGGCGCATCAGGCTGCGGACGGGGGATCATGCCTCTCTTACGTCTCCAATACCCTAACGTCGAACTTGTATTTATCGACGATTGTCAGTCAGCTAAGCATGTGAATGGCCAAGGCGTAGTCAACTGGAAAGAGTTTCTTAGCAGCCCTAGAGAGGGTAAAACCGTCAGCATCGCCATAGCGGACTCCAAGACCCGCGAAATACTTGCGGAAAAATGCGATGATACAGGGATCCCCTTGGTTGAGGCCCGCGCTGCTTCGGTAGTCCAGATGGATGATGTCGTCATCCAAGACGGCGCATGTCTCTCGCCTTTTGTTACCCTTACCTCAAATATCTGTATCGGCCGCTGTTTCCACGCGAATCTCTACTCCTACGTCGAACATGATTGCCTCATCGGTGATTTCGTTACTTTTGGCCCTGGAGCCAAGGTGAACGGGAACGTAACTATCGGCGATCATGCTTACATCGGCTCCGGTGCCGTCATTCGCCAAGGCATCCATATAGGTGCCTATGCAACGGTCGGCATGGGGGCAGTCGTAACCCGAGATGTAGCGCCCAGAACAACCGTCATCGGCAATCCAGCCAAACCCATGATCGAGGACTAACTCATGCGTATTTATCTCTCCCGCCCTCATATGTCCGGTTATGAAGAACAGCGGGTCGCTGAGGCTTTCGCCTCGAACTTTGTCGCTCCGCTCGGTCCACAACTGGACGCGTTTGAGGCGAAGATCATCGAATACCTTGAAGAAGACGTCCATTGCGTGGGTCTGTCGTCCGGGTCTGCCGCCCTGCATCTGGCCTTACGCATTGCTGGCGTGTGCAGAGGCGACGAGGTCTGGATTTCCTCGATGACTTTTGCAGGCGGCATATTTCCCGTAAACTATCTCGGTGCCAAGCCTCGCTTCTTTGATCTTTCACCAGAAAGCTGGACGATCAACACCGATCTTCTGGCCGAGGAACTGGCTAAAGCTGCCAAGGCAAATCGCCTGCCCAAAGCAATCGTCCCAACCGACCTCTATGGGCAATCGGTAGACCTTGATACTCTGGAAGCTTTGGCCGCTCAGTATGACATCCGTCTTATTCTCGACAGCGCTGAAAGCCTGGGGGCGAGCTACACTGGCGGTCGCAAGGCTGGCAGTGGCGGAGACGCCGCGATATTGTCCTTCAACGGCAATAAGATCATCACCACATCAGGTGGCGGTATGCTGGTGACACGGCACAGAGCGTGGGCAGATGAAGCACGGTTTCTTGCCGCACAAGCACGCGACCCTGCCCCTCATTATGAGCATTCGACTTTCGGCTACAATTACCGGCTTTCCAACATCTGTGCAGCCATCGGATTGGGCCAGATGGAAGTTCTTGACGACCGCGTGACCCGCCGTCGCGAGATATTCTCGCGGTACAAGTCAGCCCTTGAACGGCCAGGCATATCCTTTATGCCAGAGCCCGAAGGCCAGTATTCAACGCGCTGGCTCACCGCCCTCTCAATTGACCCAAATGAGGTTGGCGGCTCGCGTGAGGATGTCCGCCTAATGCTGTTGGAGCACCGGATCGAATCGCGCCCTTTGTGGAAGCCCATGCATATGCAGCCGCTTTACGCTGGTTCAGATTACCACGGTAGCGGCATCGATGAGAACCTCTTCGCCAATGGTCTTTGCCTACCCTCAGGCAGTGATATGAGTGATGAACAGCAAAATGAAGTGATTGAAAGAATTTTAAGTCTCTTAGTAAAACTGAGCTAAAGATTCTTAGTAGAAAAATTTATTTTCAATTCAGCGCCGTTGATACTCTCTAGGACGGAAACTAATTAAGCTCCGCAACTCGCTTTACCGGCTCCTAATCAAAAGAGCCTTGCGCGTGACCTGCTCCCCTTAGAGTCCGCGTTCTTTAGTTCGCTCTGTTCAGGGTTTGGTCCTCTACTGACCTTTGGTGATACTCCCACGGGGTGAGCCCGTCGAGGCTCGTGTGTGGGCGATGGTGATTGTAGTCCTCGCGCCAAGCAGAGATCAGATCCCGGGCGTGGCGCAAGTTGGCGAACAAATGCTCGTTGAGGCACTCGTCGCGCAGACGGCCATTGAAACTTTCGACGAAGCCGTTCTGCATGGGCTTTCCTGGAGCGATGTAGTGCCACTCGACCTTCCGTTCCTCCTGCCATTTCAGGATGGCGTTTGATGTCAGCTCCGTTCCATTGTCGCTGACCACCATGCATGGATAGCCACGCACCTGGGCGATTGTGAACGGCGGAGCAATACTCGGCCACGGTAGCGACGGCATAGTGTTGTCGCGGGCGGCGTAAAAGTCGTCCACTTTTGCCCTTTCGGATTTCGGGAGGGCTTGGGGATATACACCGTGGACTTGTATTTGAAGGTGCGTCACGCTCATTTCCAGGATGGATTGAGCGGGCGTCAGATTGCCCGGGATTTTGGGATCAGCCGGGACAGTGTTGCGAAGATGTTGGCCTATTCGGAACCGCCGGGATATCGGCGGACAGCGCCGATCAGGCGCCCGAAGCTGGATGCGTTCACCAGCCAGATGGACCAATGGCTTGCTGAAGACAGGAGCCGCCCTCGCAAGCAGCGTCACACCGCCAAGCGTATTTTCGAGCGGTTGCGGGACGAGTGCGGTTTTGATGGCAGCTACACCATCGTCAAGGATTACGTTCGAGACCGGAAGCGGACCGGCAAGGAGATGTTCGTGCCGCTGAGCCATCCGCCCGGTCATGCACAGGCCGATTTTGGTGAAGCGCTTGTCGTGATCGGCGGCGTCGAGCAGAAGGCACACTTCTTTGCCCTCGATCTGCCGCACAGCGACGCATGCTACATCCGGGCCTATCCTGCGGCCAATACCGAGGCGTGGCTTGACGGCCATGTCCATGCCTTTGCGTTCTTCGGCGCGGTTCCCCAGTCGGTTCTTTATGACAATGACCGCTGCCTGGTAGCCCGGATTCTGCCGGATGGCTCCCGGCAAAGAACCCAGCGGTTCAGCGCGATGTTGTCGCATTACGTGATTCGGGACCGCTATGGCCGTCCCGGCAAGGGCAATGACAAAGGGGCCGTGGAGGGGCTGGTCGGCTACGGACGTCGCAACTTCATGGTGCCGATCCCGTCCTTTCCGGACTGGCACGCGTTCAACGCTCACCTGGAAGAGCAGTGCCGCAAGCGCCAGGGTGATGTTCTGCGTGGCCACAAGGTCAGCATCAGGGAACGGCTGAAGGCCGATCTCGCGGCGATGCGGGATTTGCCCGGCACCCCCTTTGAGGCTTGTGAGTTGCAAAGTGGCCAGGTCACATCGACATCGGTGGTGCGTTATCGCGGCAATGATTACTCGGTGCCGGTTGCCTACGGCCACCGTGCGGTCTGGATCAAGGGCTTCGTGACCCGGGTTGTTATCGGCTGCGGCGCCGAGGTGATCGCTGAGCATTCGCGCTCCTATGACACCGGCGACATGGTGTTTGATCCACTGCATTACCTGGCGCTGATCGAACGCAAGATCATGTCCTTCGATCAGGCCGCGCCTCTGCAGGGCTGGGAGTTGCCCGAAGCGTTCAAAACCCTGCGCCGACTGCTGGAAGCCCGGCAGGGAAAGGCCGGCAAGCGCGAGTATGTGCAGGTCCTGCGCCTTCTGGAGCGCTTCGAGATTGACGTGCTGCATCTTGCCGTCAAAGATGCCCTGCGAATGGGAGCGGTCAGCTTCGATGCAATCAAGCACCTGATCTTGTGCAGGGTCGAGCAAAGGCCTCCGAGGCTGGATCTGGATGTCTATCCCTTCCTGCCCAGAACCAACATCACCACCACCTCCGCCGCATCCTACATGAGCCTGCTGGCAGGAGGTGGGGCATGACGGATGCACCCGAACTGCTGCTGGCCCACCATCTCAAAACGCTTCGGCTGCCCACGTTCTTGCGTGAACATGACAAGCAGGCCCGTATCTGCGCCGCTGAAGGCGTAGATCACGTGCGTTACCTGGCCCGGCTGACCGAGCTGGAACTGATCGACCGGGAACGGCGCATGGTGGAACGCCGGATCAAGGCCGCAAAGTTCCCGACCATCAAAAGCCTGGACAGCTTCGACTTCAAGGCGATCCCGTCGCTCAACAAGATGATGGTGCTGGAGCTGGCGCGCTGCGAATGGATCGAACGCAAGGAGAATGTGATCGCGCTCGGTCCCTCCGGCACCGGCAAGACCCATGTCGCCCTCGGGCTGGGACTGGCTGCCTGCCAGAAAGGATTGCCTGTCGCCTTCGTGACCGCCGCAGCCCTCGTGCACGAGATGATGGAGGCCCGCGACGAAAAACGCCTCCTGCAACTCCAGCGCAAACTCGCCAAGGTCAAACTGCTGATCATCGACGAGCTGGGATTCGTCCCCTTGAGCAAAACCGGCGCCGAGCTTCTGTTCGAGCTGATCTCACAGCGCTACGAGCGAGGGTCGACCCTGATCACAAGCAACCTGCCCTTCGAGGAGTGGACCGAAACCTTCGGCACCGAACGCCTGACCGGCGCGCTGCTGGACCGGCTGACACACCACGTCAACATCCTAGAGATGAACGGCGAAAGCTACCGCCTCAATCAAAGCCGCGCCCGCCTCGCCGCCGCTAACAAATGAACCTCACAGAATTGGCCTGACGGCCAATGCGCCTTGGACCGGGCTTGCTATATGAGGGCCGCACGCTCCAAGGCGCTCGCCCCAAACTGGCCGACTTTTGCTCCGCCACAATGGCCGAATTTTACTCCGCCGTTGACACCTGAAGGGAAATTCGCAGTGGATGCAGGTGGTCGTCGCTTGAAGGCACTCAAGCAGCTGGCGAGTGATGGTGTCATCCCCAACGATCACCCTGTCTCGTGTTTGGTCGAAGATGAGCAAAATGCGATCGTCACTTCAACAACGGAAAACCTTCAGCGCGCTGCGATGCACCCCGCAGACCAATTCGAGGCTTTCGCCCAGATGATTGCCGAGGGCCGCAAGGAAGACGACATCGCGCTCAAATTTGGGGTTAGTGTTGACCTCGTGCGCCGTCGTCTCAAACTGGCCCGCATCGCTCCCGAACTCATTGAGCAGTTCCGCGCCGGCGAGATGACTCTCGAGTGCGTCATGGCATTTACGCTGACTGATGATCATGATCGTCAATTGACGGTTTGGAACGCAGTCAAAGATAGCTATCACATTCACCCGCAGTCCATCAAACGTCAGCTGACCGAGACGGCACATTCTGCCAGTTCAAGCATTGGGCGCTTTGTCGGCATTGAGACCTATGAAGCGGCTGGCGGTGTTCTGTTGCGTGATCTGTTTGATGATAATGCCGCAGCACATATGGAAAACCCTGAGCTTCTGGAACGTCTTGCCATCGAAAAACTACAAGACGCGGCAAAGGCATATGAAGCTGATTGGAAGTGGGTCGAAGTACATCTGTCCGTCGATTACGGCGCATTCCGCAGTTTTGGGCGCGTCTATCCGCAAGACATCGAACCTGATGCTGATCTGCTGGCCNAAGAAAATGCTCTGATGGCACGAGAAGAAGAACTGGCAGCGGGAAATGACGGTGCAGATTGGACGGATGCCGAAGCAGACGAATATTACGCCATTGAGCCACGGCTACGTGAAATTGAAGCCCTGCAGAAGGCGCGTCAGCCCTATGCTGCTGCGGATCAAGCGATCGCGGGGTGTGTCGTCACAATTGGTCATGACGGCATGTTGCGGGTCGAGAAGGGTTTGGTACGCCCCGAGGACATTCCCGTCGCTGCGGAGCAGACTGAAGATCCGGCAGATGGTGATGCAGAGATTGCCGTTACCCGTCCCAACGTCACCCCTCCGAAATCTTCAGCACCCGTTCCAATCTCTGATCCGGCGACAACACTGCGCAAGGCAGACGGTATCTCAGCAAGTCTTGCCGATGAGCTACGTGCCTCGCGCCAGCATATTCTGCGCGCCCATTTGGCCGCAGATTACGATGTGGCCTTTGATGCGATGCTCTATGCGCTGTGCGAACAGGCTTTGTCGCGTTCCTACGGCACAGAGGCGCTCAACATCTCGATCAGCCCGTTTTTGGCTCAAAACCGTGAGACCTTGCACGCTGATACGGTCGCACAAAAGATGCTTGATGCATTGGAACAGGATCTTGCGGTCGAGTGGATGAGGCTGGAAAAACCAGACGACTTTCGAGCGATGTCAGCAATCCCCCTGCCCCAGAAACAAGCTTTATTCGCTTGGGCTGTGGGTCTTGCAATCAAGCCGCAGCTTCTCTCCGACAATCACCCTACCCCGATCATCGAAGAAATTGGATCGCGGTTGGACGTTGATGTTGCAGCCTGTTGGCGCCCGACAGCTTCGACATACTGGGGTCGCGTTAACAAAGGTCACGCAGTTTCAATGGCGCGCAAGCTTGTCGGCGATGATTATGCAGAAGAGCGCAGCAGAGAACGCAAAGGCGATATTGCGGCCGCGATGGAACGCGCATTCGCTGAGAATGCCGCCGAAACGGAAGGTTTTGAAGCAGTGGTTGCCTCCAAAACGGCCCGCTGGCTTCCAGACGGTATGGCATTCCAGGGCGTCGATGATCTGATGGAGACGTTCAGTTCGCCAAGGACGTCTGACGTTGATCCAGCGGGAGATGACGGTGAAATCGCTTCAGATGCTGACGATTCTGCGCCGGATGCTTTGCCAGCGTTCTTAAGCGAAACCGCAGCTTAGCCCCGCACTTTAAGATAGCAGTATCTATCTGGGCCGTCCTTGCACAAAGGGCGGCCCTTTCCCTCTTGCAGGTGCCGTAAGCTGGAATTGGTTCAGCTCGCCTGCATGGAGACGACCCATGACCACAGTACTGCAAAACAACCCGACGACCGAGGCCGCAACGATTGCAGCCCAGAACGATGCATTCCGTAAATCGATCATGTTCTTCAACGACGCCGAGAACACGCCCAAAGGTCAGTTTGTGATGACTTCCGGTGTCGCAGCCTTGGGTCCGGACGCACGTCTGGCCGCCACGCGTCAAGTAGCTGCATTTGAGGCGTTCACGCCCGACAAAGACCCCCACGGTTGGCATGAGTTTGGCGCAGTTGAGGTCTTTGGTACAACGATCTGGTTCAAGGTGGACCTGTATGACGTCAATTATGAAATGGGCTCAGATGAGCCGACTGATCCGGAGCAAACGCGCCGTGTTCTAACGATGCTTTTGCCGTCGGAATACTGACGTCCCTTCCCTCCAGTTGATCGAATTCTAGGCCGCTCTCTGATTGAGGGCGGTCTTTTCCTACTGGCGGATTTCAAGGCTCGAGATTGTCTCAGCAGCCGTCACAGGAGGCCACAAAATGGCACAAACACGCGACTATAAGATCACTCTTTATCCAGCTCATCGCGAAGGCGCATTTGTCGTGACCAAGTTCACGATGATGGACAGCTACCCCGAAAAACAGCTGCAAGCCGCGGGAATGGACGACCTCATCGCGCAGGTTACCCACTTCGCAATGGCGCACGGCGAAGGCTGCCGTGCATCCGTGCGGTGTCTCGCAGCCCGAAAGCCGCCGGGCTTCAAGAAGGCGACCGAGGATCTCTATTTCAACCTCGAGGATCGCACTGCTGAGAAGTTCAGCCGTCCAGCCGCCTGACATTCCCAGACCAACAAGTACAGGCGATCCGCATATGCTGGATCGCCTCCTTTTCCTGCTTTCAGACATTGGAGACACGACATGAATGCACATCCAAAAACGGCTACGCTTATCGACACCTTTCACGCAAAACCGCCCTCATCTGAGACGGCGCATCGCCTAGTTGCCGCGGCAAACAGCCTTCTCCCGCACTTTGAAACTGGCAAACTCATCGATGCCAAGATGCTTCGCGCAGCAATGGTGGATGCCTTTGCTGCCAGCGATACAAGCGGCGCTTGGGTCTGGAAGGACGCCTATGATGCGGCAGAAATTGCCCAGATCATGATGATCTCGCGCTACGGCGCGCTAATGCGAAAGCAGGCCGCCTCCCCTGCCCAGTTTCTCAGCATGATTGAGCGGCTCTCCGCACTGGCGCCCTCACACACGCGGCGCTCGGAAGACAGCGTTCGTTTGCAGCAATTCTCGACCCCCCTGCCCCTCGCAGCGATTGTTGCTCAAGCTGCGGGGTTTCGCCCATCTGACTTGGTTCTTGAGCCTTCAGCCGGTACGGGCATGCTGGCCGTTTTTGCTCAGATTGCGGGCGCAGGGCTTGCCTTGAATGAACTCGCTGAGATCCGTCGCGATGTCTTGCGCGCTATGTTTGTAAATGCACCGGTATCCGGACACGATGCCGCGTCCATCGACGACAGGCTTGATCGCGCGATTACACCCTCGGTGATCGTCATGAATCCGCCCTTCTCTGCGGCTCAACACGTCGACGGGAAGTACCGCAAGGCAACCAGTCAGCACGTTCTGTCAGCTTTGGCACGCCTTGCCCCCGCTGGACGCCTCGTTGTGATCACAGGCGAAAGCTTCGCACCCAAAACCAAAAGCCATGAGTCGACCTTCAGAAGCATTGGCGAAGTCGCCGACGTTGTCTTTTCGGCAGCCATTGCTGGCAAGGTATTTGCGCGGCACGGGACGAGTATCGATACACGTCTGACGGTCATCGACAAACGATCCGCTGGCGAGGACGTGGCATTGACTGACGCAGAAGACGTCTATCATCCGCTCTGCGAAATCACAGGTGATCTGTTGGCCGCTGTTTTGGCCAATTGCCCGGAACGGCCCAGTGTGATGCCCCCCTGCCCCACTGGCGTGCGTCAGACCGCTGCAAAACCTAAGACACGGCTCAATCTGCATGCGCTGCGCGATGCTGCTCGCCAGGAAACCCGTGATCTCGCTGCAGAGCGCGCCAAGCATCCGTTCGACAGCGTTGATGCGTGTCCGCTTGTGTATGAACCAAAGGACTGGACCGATCCCCAAGGCTCGTTGCAGGACACGGTGTCCGAGGATTATATACTACAAGCCTTCGAGATTGAGGGTGCTGCCACCCATCCAACGTCACTGGTGCAGTCCGCAGCTATGGCGTCTGTCCCGCCGCCGCTGCCTACCTATCAACCTCTCCTCCCCACTACGCTAACACGTGACGGCGTTCTGTCTGCGCCCCAGCTTGAGAGCGTTATTTACGCCGGCCATGCCCATGCCTTTCATCTCAAAGGCTGGTTCAAGCCAAGCGAGATCGCAGGCCAGCTTGTTACGGCCGCGGAAGATGACGAAGGGGCCTTTCGTCTGCGCAAGGGTTGGTTTCTAGGTGATGGCACCGGTTGTGGCAAAGGACGTCAAGTTGCAGGCATCATCCTCGATAATTGGTTGCGCGGCCGTAAACGTGCTGTCTGGGTCTCTAAGAGCGACAAGCTCATTGAGGACGCCCGACGCGACTGGATGGCATTGGGCGGGCGGGAGAGTGACATCGTGCCGCTGTCCAAGTTTCGCCAAGGCAGCGACATTCGACTGACTGAGGGCATCCTCTTTGTCACCTATTCCACGCTGCGCTCAGCTGAGCGTGAGGGCAAAGCGTCTCGTCTTGATCAAGTCGTCGCATGGCTCGGTGATGGTTTTGACGGCGTGATCGCGTTCGATGAAAGCCACGCCATGGCCAATGCCGCTAGTGAGAAATCGGCGCGTGGCAACAAGAAGGCGTCGCAGCAAGGTCTTGCTGGCCTCGCATTGCAAAACGCCGTTCCCGATGCACGCATCCTCTACGTCTCAGCCACTGGCGCAACCGTCGTTGGCAACCTTGCGTATGCATCCCGTCTTGGCCTGTGGGGCACGGGTGACTTCCCCTTCGTGACCCAAGCCGAATTCGTGACCTCAATGGAAGCAGGCGGCATTGCGGCGATGGAGATGATTTCGCGCGACCTCAAAGCCCTCGGGCTCTATCTCGCGCGATCCTTGTCCTATGCCGGTGTGGAATACGACATGCTTGTTCATGATCTCACGCCAGCACAGGTCGCAATCTATGACAGTTATGCTGACGCGTTTCAGATCATTCACAACAATCTCGAAGCAGCGCTCGAAGCATCAGGCATCTCGTCTGATGGCGGCACATTGAACCCGCAAGCGAAATCCGCAGCGCGATCCGCCTTTGAGAGCAATAAACAGAGGTTTTTCAATCACTTAATCACGGCCATGAAGTGTCCGTCACTGATCAAAGCCATTGAGGCGGATCTCGCAGCAGGTCATGCCGCTGTCGTACAAGTTGTCTCAACCAGCGAAGCGCTGATGGAACGTCGCCTTGATGAAATCCCCCCTTCTGAGTGGCACGATCTGCAAGTCGACATCACGCCGAGGGAATATGTGATGGATTATTTAGCCCACTCCTTCCCGACACAGCTGTTTGAGCCTTACACCGACGAAAACGGTGATCTGCGATCCCGTCCCGCAGTTGATGTGGATGGCACGCCAATCATATGCCGTGAGGCTGAGCAGCGGCGCGATGCCCTCATCGAACACCTTGGAGCATTGGCACCTGTGCAAGGTGCGCTGGATCAAATCCTATGGCATTTCAGCGGGGATGTGGTGGCAGAGGTCACGGGGCGTAAACGCAGGATTGTGCGGACGTCTGAGGGGTGCCTGAAGGTCGAGAATAGACCTGCGTCCTCCAACCTGGGCGAAACCCAAGCCTTCATGGATGATACCAAGCGCATTCTGGTCTTTTCAGACGCGGGTGGCACGGGGCGCTCCTCCCACGCGGACCTTGGGGCGAAGAACCAACGGTTGCGGGTGCACTATCTGCTGGAGCCCGGTTGGAAGGCCGATAACGCCATTCAGGGTCTTGGACGCACCAACAGAACCAATCAAGCGCAGCCGCCGCTGTTCCGCCCCGTCGCGACCAACGTCAAAGGCGAAAAGAGGTTCTTGTCCACAATTGCCCGTCGCCTCGACACGCTTGGTGCGATTACGAAGGGCCAACGAGAGACCGGCGGACAGAACATGTTCCGTGCCGAGGACAATCTTGAAAGCCCCTATGCCCGCGCCGCTCTGCGCCAGTTCTTCTACAAACTGCGCGCAGGTAAGATCGATGCCTGCTCCTATGCGCGGTTTCAGGAGATGACGGGCCTGACCCTTGATGACGCAGATGGCTGCATGAAGGAGGTCCTGCCGCCCATCCAGCAATTCCTCAATCGGTGTCTTGCCCTCAAGATCAGCATGCAAGATGCAATCTTTGATGCCTTTGGTGAATTCTTGGCCGCAATCATCGAAGATGCGCGACAGGCGGGCACACTTGATGTCGGCCTTGAGACCTTAAGGGCCGAGCGCTTTGAGATCATCGACCGCAAAGTCATTTTCGAGCATGAAGCTACGGGGGCAACGGCCACAGCGCTGACGGTCGAGCGGACTGATCGCAACGCGCCGCTGACGCTCACCAAAGTGAAATCCATTTGCGCCGCTATGTCCGATGCAAAGCTCTGTTGGAACGCCAATTCAAAGCGTGCGGGACTGATGACGCCTGCGCCTGCTTACATGGACGAGGACGGCGTCCCAATTCGTCGGATCAAACTGCTACGCCCAATGACCTATGATTTGTTCGAGCAGGGTGAGTTTATAAAATCAAACTGGCACGAAGTTGATGATGCGACGTTCGAGCAGCTCTGGCAGGCTGAGGTCGAAGCCGTACCGGAGTTCACCACCTCCAAAATCACACTGATCTGCGGCCTTCTTTTGCCGATCTGGGATCGCCTGCCTGCCGATAATATGCGGATTTACCGTCTACAGGCCAAGGATGGTGAACGCGCAATCGGCCGTTTGGTTTCGCAAGAACAGTTGATCAACGTCTATGCGCGGCTTGGGCTCGACAGTGATATCCAGATGCAACCAGACGAAGTCGTACGCGCTGTTATGGAAACCCGTGCCACGCTCAGTCTTGTAAACGGGTTCCAACTCCGTCGCTCGCTTGTCATGGGCCAACCACGGCTTGAATTAATCGGTGCCACGGGTGCGATACTCGCTGAGTTGAAAGCCATGGGCTGCTTTTCTGAAGTGATCCAATGGAAGACGCGCGTGTTTCTTCCATCAGAAGCACTTGATGTTTTGGCGTCACTTCTGTCACGCTTCCCCGTTGGCACGGCTGTGGATGGCGCGGCGCAATGACGAGGGATGTCCCGGTTGCTGAGATTTCAGCAGACCTTGGGGCGCGTGCTGAGAGTTTCTGCCGCGCCTACTTCTCAGAAGGCTGTCGCCAGGGCGATTATTGGCAGGTTGGCGACACGTCTGGTGCAGCGGGCCGCAGCCTCGTCATCCGCTTGCAGGCTCAAGACGGACGCAAAGCAGGTGGCTGGATAGATTATGCCACAGGTGAATTTGGTGATCTCATTGATCGGGAGTGTGCGTAATTTTGTGCCCTGACGCCTTTAGTTACGCCATGGGAAAGCGTTCTTCGAACATGATGGCGAGTTGGCTTTTAACGCGGTGCCATTCACGCACAGATCGCTTCCACTCGGCGGAAGTAGCATTGAGCGCCAAGTAGATCAACTTTGCTGCCGCCTCATCGCTCGGGAAGTGGCCTCGGGTTCGCACCGCACGCCGGATTTTTGAGTTCAAGGCTTCTATGGCATTCGTTGTGTAAATCAATCGGCGCACTTCGGGCGGGTAGTCGAGAAACGGGATCACCTCGTTCCAGGCTCGGCGCCAGCTCGGTGCAATGGCCGGATAGCGCTTGGCCAGATCGCTCTCCTCGAACTCGGCCAGTGCAGCCTCCGCTGCTTCGACGTCCAAGGCGGTGTAGACTGCCTTCAGGGCTGTCGCCACGGCCTTGCGGTCCTTGTAGCTGGCGAAGCTCATAGAGTGGCGCAGCAAATGAACGATGCACGTCTGAACCTGGGCTTCCGGGAAAGCTGCCTCAATGGCCTGAGGGAAGCCTTTGAGACCGTCGACCACGGCAATCAGAATGTCCTGAACGCCCCTGTGACGTAGATCATTCAGAACCTTTGCCCAAAATTTGGCACCCTCGTTGGCCTGGAACCACAGCCCCAGAACGTCCCGGGTGCCGTCTGGACGGATCGCCAAGGCTACGAAGACCGCCTTGTTCGAGACCGCTCCATCACTGCGGATGTTTACGCGGATCGCGTCCATAAACACCACGGGATAGCAGGGTTCCAGTGGTCGGCTCTGCCAGGCGGTGACCTCGTCCATCACAGCCTCAGTGATCACCGATATCAAGCTGGGTGATGCCTCAAAGCCGTAAATCTCCTCAATGTGCCCTTGGATCTCACGGGTCGTCATTCCGCGTGCATACATGCTGACGATCTTGCGGTCGAACTCGGGAAAACGACGCTGATACTTGGCTATCAACAGCGGATCAAAGGTGCCGTTGCGGTCGCGCGGAATGTCCAGGATGACCTTCCCACTGTCGGTAGTCACAGTCTTCTGGCTGCTGCCATTACGACGATTGGGCGGATGGTTCTGGCCCTCCGCGACACCTTCTTCGCGCTCTGCCCCAAGATGTTCCTCCATCTCAGCTGTTAAAGCGCGTTCTGCCAATGCTTTGGTCAACTCGGCAAGAATGCCCTCCTTGCCGAATAGGTCGCCAGAGGACCGGCCTTCCATCAGTTCGTCTAATAGCTTTTTGTCGATGCTCATACGTGGGTCTCCTTATAGAGCAGTTACCACGCCAGAGCACAAAATTCAGGACAGTCCCCATTGATCTGCTGCATGCCAAACTCGGATCAACCTCTCTCAAGGAAACCATCACCGAGGCCCAACATTTTTTGGGCATTGCACCCATCTCTGCCAACCCCGCGCCAAGGCGGACCTTGAAAAGCCCTGCAGCCTCCAACACGTCGCGAATGGTGTTTGCACGCAAGCTCTATGCCGCTGGCGGACCTGTCTTGGGCACCTTGGCCGCCGCTTATCTGCACCAGCGCGGCATCGCACGCTTCGGACCGGCCTTGCGCTATCATCCTCGGGTCTACTTTCGTGACGCGGACACTGGCCGAGATCTGCCAAGTTACGCCCCTGCCCTTCTGGCAAAAATCACGGACAATCAGGGCAACATCACGGGATGCGCCCGGACGTATCTCGACCCGAACACTGGTCGCATTGCTAACCTGAGTAGCCCCAAACGGATATTGGGCCAGCTTCACGGCAACGCCGTTCGGTTTTGGTCCGCGTCAGATTCCGCTGATCTCATCGTCGGCGAAGGTCTGGAGAACACGCTGTCAGTGGGCACAACCCTTCCAGACTTCAACCTGGCGTCCTGTCTGACAGCCACGCATCTTGGCCTCTTCATTCCAGCGTCAGATATCAAGCGCATCTGGATTGCGCGCGACAATGATGCGGCAGGGGAACGCGCCGCAAACACTTTGTCGGCCAAACTGGGATCGTCGAGCATTGAATGTCGGCGTCTCGTCCCAAAGCTGGGTGATTTCAACGAAGACCTGCTGGCATTTGGCAAAGACAGGCTTCGCAACGCGCTTCTGGCAGCCATGAAGGGATAAGTATCTGATAATGTAAGAGAAAGCGTGCTCATCGGGATGTGTATTGCCAGTGGCAGGCGTTCCAAGGCGTTCAATCTGATCCCGTTTGGATAAGGGGAGCGATGGGCCAGCGGGTCGGAGCTGCGTGCTCCTCGCCCGAACCGCAATGCGCCCCCGTCAGAAAATTCCCCTGCCCCGCCAAAGAAAGAAGGCGGGGCATTCCTCGCGAAACAATTTTCTGCCGTGTGCGCATTCTCCGCTGCGCTGCGATCCCAAGGGATGCGGCTCCGTCGCCGCCGGCCCTGTTATCGCCCCATCCAAACCGGGTCAGATTAAACAGAGGAACAAGACCATGCCCCTTCAAGACAAAACCAACCCCGAAGATAGCGGCCTCACGTCAGCAATCCTCGACCACCTTGCCCTTCATGGCGCAAAGCCAGGGCCAGATGAAACCGATCATCGCCCCCTACCACAGCCAGATCAGGTCGAACTCGCCATGGCGACGCTCTTTGACACCACCATCAGCCTGCTCGACGACAGCCAGTTGGAAGACAACCTCGAAGAAATGCTCTGGTCCCTCACCTCCCTGTTTCATCGCCGCCTCACCCATCTGCAAAGGCGTCTTGATGACAATGAATGCGAGATCCGCGACAGCATGAGCGCACAGGACGGGTCAGAGGTTGCTTCGGTCGAGCTGGAACGTCTGCAAATGATTGGATTGAAGCTCTGGGACCATCGCGACGCCTTCGAGCAGATGCGCGATCTGGCTTGTAACCATTTCTCTGCAGCGACAGGTTCGCCTTGGATGCCCCGCACCGGATCGAAAGTCTCGCACAGAGGTCTGACATCTGCTGTTGTGGACAGTCGGGCCTTTCTTTCGGCCAAGCGCCGCAAAGAGATCGAAGTGCATTGCCCTGAAGGCACCCGTATTGCTTTCTCAGGTGGGGACTACCAAGCCTACGATCTCATCTGGTCAGTCCTCGATGCCACGCATCAAAAATACCCCGATATGGTTTTGCTGCATGGGGGGACTCCCAAAGGTGCAGAGATGATCGCAGCACGGTGGGCAGATGCACGTGGCGTGACGCAGGTGGTGTTCAAGCCTGACTGGAAAAGCCACGGCAAAGCAGCCCCCTTCAAGCGCAACGACAAGATGTTGGAAATCCTGCCTCAGGGTTTGATCGCAACGCCAGGGTCAGGGATCACCGAGAATATCGTTGATAAAGCGCGCAAGCTGGGGATCCGAGTTAAACGGATTGGGGTATAGGATGGCGCGGTCTGGCTGGGTAAGGTGTCTTGCTTCGTCGGCAGC
Organism: Rhodospirillaceae bacterium; assembly: GCA_002709955.1. Lineage (GTDB taxonomy): Bacteria > Pseudomonadota > Alphaproteobacteria > UBA8366 > Aestuariispiraceae > Pacificispira. The sequence goes on along the minus strand of PAQY01000014.1, from coordinate 13,389 downwards.
CACATCCCCTGCCCTTTCAGGCTCGGTGATATTCGCGCGGAATTGCTATCGCGAAATGGCGTTTCGCTGTCGAAAAATTTATGACATTGGTCTTTTGACCGACCCAGGTGGCCACCAAACCTGATCGCCAAACAAGCGAACGGCGCCCTGCGATGAGTTTACAGCTGTAAACTTCGACCCGTTTGGCCAATAGTCCGTAGTGTCTTATCTTGCGTATTGCGCTGTGCTAGACACTAAATGTAAGAAAGTCGTTGACTTAGAGAGGTGAATCGCACCTTTTATCCCCAAGTGGCGCGAAAAGAGCCACATTGAGCAAATTGGGGCAACCAGATGATTCCCGCGACACCGAGTAAAACAGACAGACCATCAGAGTTGGCAACGGACATCTCTGAGCGCCTAAACCGTGCGATCAGTGAGCATCTGCTCTCTGCATTCGCACCCGACAACACCAAATCATTGCGCCCTTTTTCGGCCCCAGAAGCCGCCGAATTGCTTGGCGTGTCGGGCCAGTTCATGCGTAAAGTCCACGGCGAGGGCACGATCCCGGAGCCAAAAGACGTTCGCGCTGGTCGCCGCTACTACAGTGCCCAAGAGTTGTGGGAAGCGCGCCAAATCCTGGAAAAAGCGTCTCGAACAAAGGGCAGATACGTCCCTGGCCGCAAAGAAGGCGAGCGACTGCAAGTCTGGCAGTTGATGAATTTCAAAGGCGGCAGCAGCAAAAGCACCTCCACAATTCACCTGGCCCACTATCTCGCACTTAATGGCTACCGGGTGCTTGTAGTCGATTTGGACCCTCAAGGGTCACTGACCTCAATGTGCGGCATCAACCCAGAGATCGAGTTTGACGGCCTCACCGTTTACGACGCCATCCGGTATGATGATCCGGTGCCGTTTTCTGACGTCGTCATGCCCACATACTTTCCGGGACTGTCGCTTGCTCCGGCACGCCTCCTCCTGTCCGAATTCGAGACTGAATCAGCGGTAAACTCAAATCCTGACCAGCCCTTCTTCTTGCGCATTCGCAATGCATTGGCCCAGGTTGAGGATCAGTACGACATCGTCTTGATGGACAGCCCTCCACAGCTGGGCTTCCTGACGATCTCCGGCATGGCCGCCGCGACGTCCCTTATCGTCCCTCTCACGCCCTCAATGCTCGACGTGTCCTCAACCGCGCAGTTCCTTGAGCTTGCCGGTGCCTATATGGGTGTCATCGAAGATGCGGGTGCCGAGCTTCAATATGACCACTTCAAGTTTCTGATCACCCGCGACGAGCCAACAGATGTGCCGTCACAACAGTTAACCTCGTTCATGCGCGCTCTCTTTTTGGACCGTGTCATGACAGCCACTGCGCTCAAAAGCACCGCGATTAGCGATGCCACGATGCTCAAACAATCGATCTACGAGGTCGTCCGCTCAGAGATGACACGAGCGACTTACGACCGCGCCAAACAATCTATGGATGCGGTTGGCAGCGAAGTTGAAGCAATGATTCACCAAGCATGGGGGCGTAGCTGATGGCACGTAAATCACTTCAGGATCTAAGCGGCATTGCCAAGACGATTGCCAATTCCAGCCCGCAACCCAAAGATCGAACCACCAAACCCGCAGCCCCCGCTTTGGGGGCCCTGCAGGGGTCGCTGTCAGCCATTCGCGAACTTGACCCATCGCTCATTGATGACTGGGGACCCAAAGATCGCCTTGATGGGTTTACAGCTGTAAACTCCGAAGATGATGGCGACGGCTTTGAAACACTCAAATCCAGCATCAAAGACGGCGGCCAACAGGTTCCCATTTTGGTTCGCAGGGCAGGGGCAGAGGGCCGGTTCGAAATCATCTATGGTCGCCGAAGATTGCGCGCCTGCCGAGAGCTCGGCCTGAAAGTCCGCGCCAATGTTCAGGACCTCGATGACGCCACAGCTCTTCTCGCCAAAGGCCTTGAGAATGCGGCACGTCGCAACCTGTCGTTTTACGAAAAGGCTCGGTTTGCTGCCGTCATACGGGCGGCTGGTCACAACACCAAAACCATCCGCCAAGTTCTCAGCCTGTCCGCATCTGGGCTGTCCCACCTGACCAAGGTCACGGACAATATTCCCGACGATGTTGGCGATCAAATTGGAGCCGCTCCTAAGTCTGGCCGCCCAAAGTGGACCGCCTTAGCCGAAGCCTTCGCGTCCAAGAAGGTAAATGCATCATCATCCTTCGCAATCCTGTCAAAGTTGAATGCCGAGCTGTCGTCAGATGACCGCCTTGAGCAGCTTATGAGAGAGATTACACGGCGTGGCGCGCGTCCAAGCGAGGGCAGGGAGGCAACACCGGTACCGGGCGTTACAATCAAATCGGGGCGCGGATCAATCGCGATGTCCATCAAGAGGGCAGGGGAGAACGCAGCATTTGCTGAGTGGCTCGACCGTGAGCTCGAGGGCATCATCAAGAAATCCTACCAGGAGTTTACAGCTGTAAACCCTGCGGATGACACCAGAGGCTAGAGCAACAAAGGAGGACGTAAGCAAAGAGAAACCCCCGAAACCGAAGCTTCGAGGGCTGGACGTATTTCTACGCTTCTCAGATTAGACACCTGAATCGTAGCAGTCACCGAATCGCTAAGCAATAAAAAACGCTCTTGGGCGAACGGGAAATCTTTGCCTGCAGGCAAATCATGAGAACAATTCAAGGAATGGCTCCTGCTGGAGCACACTCGTCGCACAAAGCGACGGGGCAGGCAGGTATTGCCCAAAACAAATGGCAACTCCTCAAGGTAATCGAAGACATCAGAGAGCCGCTTGGCTTAAAAGGCACGTCCATCTCTCTCCTCAGAGCGATGATCTCGTTCCTGCGTGTCGATAATGTCGATGCCACCCGCGACGACGGGCATATTTGCTTTGCATCAAATGCCTCCCTCGCAAAACGCGCCCATGTCAGCATTCAAACCGTTGAACGTCACATTGCAAGATTGGTGTCCTTGGGCCTGCTGACGCGGCGATCAAGCGGCAATGGCAAACGGTGGGCCCGTCGAGACCGTCAGGGCAGCATTGTCCTTGCAACAGGCCTGTCACTCTTGCCGCTCGCTGAGCGTTACCCTGAGTTCGTGCGCATGGCACAAGACCACCAAGACTTCAGAAACGAACTGGGGCGGCTCAGAGACATGTGCTCAGCAGCATTGAGCGACCTCAAAACACGCCTCTTGCCCGCAGAGTGGGACGTAGGCTTGCTCTCCAAAGCGCGCAACCTGTTGAGACGCCAGCCAGACAAGCAAGCTTTAAGCGATCTTCTGGATGAAATCACTGTGGAAATCTCGAGGATAAGCTCTGCAGAACCAAATGATTTGAGGGCCAGTGACCCCGAAATTGAGGGGCATAAAGAGACTTCCAAGACTCAGTATGTTAAAGATGAAACTTCTTTTCAGATTGAAGTTGGCCAAGAAGAGATGGAGCGCGCCTACCCAAGGCTCTGCGCGGAACTCAGGTTTGCTAAGAACCAAGAAGACTGCCGTCGTTTAATGGATGATCTTGCCGGATATCTCAACCTCGGGAACACTTGGTTCTCGATAAAGGATCTTGGTCCAGCGCTCAGTTTCATGATCTTAGGATATCTCTTGGAACGCACAGAGACGATCAGCAATCACCGTGGCTACGCGTTCAAATTGTCCCAGGACCTTGCGAATAAGAGCCTTGATTGGCGTACGCTCTTGAAGAAACCGAGGTCAAAATAGGACTGATAGCATGATTGCGTTCTGGTATTTTGTTCTATTACCTTCGCAATGTGAGCAATTTGCGTTTCATTTCTGCTGGAATGATTTAACTGTGCTCAGTAATAGATGTACGATTTCAATGCCTTAATCGTTTCGCTTTCTCAGACTTTCGTTTCATGGTCCTCACAGACCAGGCTATCCTGGATTTCAATGCTGCGCACCCAAAAGCGGCCGCGAGGTAATCCGCAAAGGCGTCGCTCAGAAAGCCTGGAGAACGACCAGTTCGCACTCTTTGAAGCGCCTTGTCGAGGGCGACCAATTGTAAATCTCGGGGAAGGGCGTACAACCAGTTATGCCATCGCAGGAGCATCAGTGGACCGCGCGCATTTCGCCACGCCCTACAATCAGCGCCCTTCCATGTTTTACCACTAGGAATTTCTTGGTGATGTTCGAGATATACAGCTCACGTGACCTGGCCAAGCCCAGAGAGCGAGTGAATGTGAACTTTACGAAATTCCCAGCAAACCTGTGTACTAGGCAAACTGTAGATGCACTAATGAACAAATGGTGATACATCTAATAGACAAATGGTGGGGCCTCTAATATGCATTCTGTAAGAAGGAAGCGGACCTCTTTTCGGTTTGGGCTTCATCAGGCGAGGGAGAGACAAAAGGTTCATGACTGATACAGAAGAATATCTGCCAAGGCACCTCATCCCAGAGCTTGAAGATGCACTTGCATCAGCACGTGTGGTCAACCTCATTGGTCCAAGGCAAGTTGGCAAGACAACACTTGTACGAGACTTGTTTGGCAATGGCCGTTTCATCACATTGGATGACGCAGCTGTCTTGGCGGCCATTGAAGCGGACCCGGAGGGGCAGCTTACCAGCTTAACGGAAAATTTGAACGGCGAGCCGCTTATCATTGATGAGGCCCAGCGATCCAAAAAACTAGCTCTCGCGATCAAGAGGGTCGTCGATACCAATCGGCGTAAGGGGCAATTTGTACTTACCGGCTCCTCCAACGTATTCACAACCACTGATGTGGCTGACTCGCTTGCGGGTAGAATGCGAACACTTAAGCTCTGGCCCCTATCCGTCGCTGAAGTCAAAAAGGCACCCGTCAATCGCATCATGGATTGGGCGATGCAAAACGAACCGAAACTAGGGCAGGTGGGTGGTCCAGAACAGGTCAGTCGACATGACTACATAGATTTCATTCTGGAAGGTGGTTTTCCAGAGGTGAGAGAGCTACCGATCAGATCCCGCCAGCGGCAATATCGGGATTACATCGACGCAGTGGTGGAGCGCGATGTCGCTGATATCATGCCGGTTCGAAAACCGGATGCGTTGCGTATCCTGATAGATCAGATGGCGGCACGCTCCGCGCAGGAAATCAACACTTCCGAGCTTTCTAAACTGACGAAACTGCAACGGGTTACCGTCGATCAATACCTTGATATCCTGCTAAGGTTGTCAATGCTGACCAAGCTGGGTGCCTGGACATCAGGCGAGGGCAGGCGGGAGATCAAGAACCCGAAATACCATTTTGCAGATACTGGCATCGCCTGTGCCCTTCGGCGTTTCACCCAAGATACCTTCACTATCGACAACAACCCGCAGGCGCTTGGCGGCCTGCTAGAGAGCTTTGTTCTGAACGAGATCCAGCGTGCCGTCCCAATGCAGGACGCTGACTACCGGCTCTATCACTGGCGCAGCGCAGACCAGCGGGAAATTGACATCCTGATTGACGGTGGCAGCCACTTGGTCTGCGTTGAGATAAAGGCATCTGCATCAGTTAATGGAGATGATTTCAAACACCTTAAATGGTTCTCAAAAGACGGGCCTGGCCGCAATAAAACATGCACGGGGATCGTGTTCTACCTAGGCCAAGAAAAGCTCACCTTTGGCGACAGAAACTTCGCCCTTCCGGTGAGTGCGCTTTGGAGCACGATCAATTTTTGATTGTGTTTCAAATGCCCTGATCCTCGGCTTGATCTGTTGGCTTCGTGTCATCGAGATTGCAAATGACCACTGGGCTGCCGCAAAAATAGATGATGCGAAGACGCTCAAGCAAAGCAAGGAGGGTAGAGGGCTCAATTTTGATGCCAACACCTTGAGTGAAGCCTTAGTGGCGATGTGGTACGTCGACCATACCGTCGGTTTCCAGTTGCAGACACGCCCGCCACAATGGCGTTTTCCAGTAGGTGCGATCTGACAGTCTGCCACCGTCGGATGTTTCTGCCAGAAAACCAAGCCAGCTGAGTGGTTGCAGAACATGCGTGAAGATGAACCCGGCGTGGTCATAGTATTCCCGATCAATCACATGCGCACGTTTTTCGAGACCATAGAGCGTCTTGACGAGGTGCGCTTCTGTGAGGCCTTGATCAGTCTCGACGTTGATGATGTTGATGAAGATGTCCCAGTTTCCGGGAGCTGTGAACTCTGATCGGGCATTTCGCGCGTGATTATACTCGAACAGGTAAGTTTCTGAGATCTTCGCGAAGAACGCACCACGCTGGCTGGCAAGGTCTTGCGCCTTTTTTGAAACCTGGAACTTACCCTTGGTATGACGCCCGAACTTGGCGACAGTCATCAAATCGTGGACGACCATTGCGTGCGGCACGTCCCATTCGTTCAAGACTTTGTTGAGTCGCATCAGTTCATCAGTATGATATTGCGGCCAAGGCGAATGATCTGCCATCCAATGGGCAAACTTGCGGTTGAAGGCCTTGGTTTGCGTAAGCCCAATCCCGCCGTGCGCTGCGGCATATTCGAAGGCGTTTTCCATCGCCTTCAGAAGGCGGGAGTGATCGAGTACTGGATCACCATCAGCAATGTCATGGAACTTAATCATTTGGTTGCTTACCACTTTGGCCGACCCAATGTCGATTGAAGTAAAATTTGAAGGTTGCCTACTTCAATAATTAATCGTCTGACTCATGCAACCAATGATTGTTGCTTGCTGTAGCCGTAGACCGGCCATTCGGCGCGGTCGCAACGAAGGGGAAAGAAGCGGGACGAAGCGCCAGTTCGCTGCGGTGGCTTCGAATGACCGCTTCTGACTTTGCCTCGAAACCAAAGTTCCCTTTCTGGATGCAGCGCACAGAGTGAGCCGTCCTGATCCGGACCGCACTACGGGTATGGCAACATCGCAAAGGCGGTCCGGGTTTTTCATGTTCTTCGGGTAGACCTCAGAGAAACAACCTCAAACCAGCTCCAAGAAGCGACGCCACCAACAGAATCCTAATGATCCCCCAGTGCAGCCGGAAGGCCAGGAAGGCGCTGAGGAAGAACAGGGCTACGGCGAGCCATTCGATGGTTGCAAGGTCAGGTCGCCAAAGCGTTATGGGTCCCAGCTTCTGCCGGTTCACGCCAGAGAACAGAACATGCAGCGCAAACCAGATCGAAAGATTTAGGATGACGCCCACGACGGCGGCGGTGATTGCCTTGAGAGCGCCTCTCAGTCGTGGTTGGTTCGATATCCATTCGATGTAAGGTGCGCTAACGAATATCCAGAGAAAGCAAGGGGCGAAGGTGACCCAAAGCGCCACCACGGCAGCACTCAGGCCAAGCAAAAGCCCACCGTCCTTAAAACCGGCGAGAAACCCGACGAATTGTGTGACCAGGATAAGCGGGCCAGGTGTCGTTTCCGCCAACCCAAGGGCGTCGACCATTTCGCCTGCGGTTAGCCAGCCGAATTGGACAACGACATCCTGCGCCATGTAGGCGAGAACAGCATAAGCACCGCCGAAGGTCACGACGGCGAGCATGGAGAAGAACCTGCCGACCTCAACCAGGATGCCCGGCGCGCCCAACCATCCGAGGGCAAGCAGCGGCAGTAGCCAGATCGCCAGCCAGGTGATAATTGTCAGGCTTGTCTTACCCACCGACACGTGCGCCATGTCCACGGCCTTCCGATCCATGTCCACGGTTCCCATGAACCAGCCGAACAGGCCCGCCATTAGGACGATCAACGGATAGGGGATCGACAAGAAGAATATCCCGATAAACGCCAATGCCGCGATCAGCCAATGCGCGCGCTGCGAAAGGGCCTTTTTCGCGACCCGCAACAATGCCTCGACCACGATCACCAGAACGGCAGCCTTGATTCCGTAAAACAGCGCCTCCACCAGCGGTACATCGCCATAGATACTGTAGATCGTCGCCAGCAACATGATCACGGCAGCACCGGGCAAGACGAACAGCAGCCCGGCGATCAAGCCGCCGAGCGTGCCATGCAGTCGCCACCCGGCATAGGTAGCCAACTGCATCGCCTCAGGACCGGGCAAGAGCATGCAAAAGCTCAGCGCATTCAGGAACTGCTGCTCAGAGAGCCAATTGCGGTCTTCGACGACCTCCTTGTGCGTGAGCGCGATCTGGGCGGCGGGACCGCCAAACGACAGGATGCCGATCTTCCACCAAACCCGTGTCGCCTCCGCAAGCGTCGGGGTTTTGTCCATCAGGACGTCACTGGAACCACTCATAACCTACGCCTTCGTCAATGCAGCGGGCCAGTCATGCCCTTCATCCGTGGCATCGCGCGCCCACCGATAGAATGCGTCGTAGAGCATCATGCCAGCTTCGAGCTGTTCCAGGTCGTCACGATACATTCGAGACAGGCCCAGTGAGGCGGCAAGAAGTCCGGCCGCTTCGGGTGCCAGATCATGCCTGTTGGTATCGGCACCACGCACGATCACGGCCAATCTCGTAAGCGCATCATGACTGATGCTGAACTCTTCAATCATCGTGTCGAACGTGCATTTTTCGTCGCGGTGGCTCCAGAATACGTCTTCAATGTCGAAGGGCGTCGCATTGAAACGCTCTGCGACACTGGCAACCTGCGATGCGGCGACAAACAGTATTTGGGCATTCGGGTCGACAAACCGGCGAATAAGCCAGGGACAGGCAATCCTGTCGATCTTTGGCCTGTGACGTGTAACCCAGACTGTGCGTCCGCTGGCATCTAGTGGCGGCAGCTTTTCCGCAAGGACCATCGGAAGCCCGGCATCTCTCCAGGCGAATTGCCCACCTTCGAGGACTTCCGCCTTCGCACCGGCTGATCGCAACAACGCGGCGGCACCCTGGCTGATTTTCAGGCCCTTCTGGCAGTAGACAACGACCGGACGGCCCGTGAGATCGTCGGCAAGTTTAATCACGTCAAGAAATGGTTGACGCACCGCGCCAGGGATCAGGTGCGGGTCCGCATCGAAGTCTTCATCAATGCGCACATCAAGCAGTACGGGACAATCGGGTGTGCCCACCAAGCGGGCCAATGTCGATACGGGGATTTCATTGTATGACGCCATAAAGCATCCTCCTTGAACAGGTTGGAAGGATGCAAGATTGGGCTGGCGCCTCACGGGGTTCTTGCGGACCCCTGAACCCCCTGTCTAAACTCGGGTTTCGCAACCGTCAAGCTCCAGAACAGACCTTTGCTGCATCGCAAAACAAACGGAAAAAAGGGCTCTTCTGTAGCATTCGCTGCGCTATTTATGAACGGCTGCTTTCGCTTACCGTAAAGGCCAAATACCTATCGAAACGACCCTGACTAAGCTAACAATTGCCCTCGCGACCCTTCAAATTGATTAGTCAGTTTATCATGATCAGAACTCAAACCTTCGATACAGTACGGGTTCAGGAATTGTCGCCCGCCAAACAGGGCTTTGTCTGTTGCGCTGAGGTCTGCGAGCTCACAGACCGCGTCCCATTTACGGGCAATCGTGATAATCTGTTGCGTGATGACCTCGATTGCGTCGTCGTCGGTGAGCAGGAAATCTGGTGCGGCGGCAAGACAACTGGCCAAAGTGCTCATCCGGTTGTCGCCCTTGATTAGCATCGCCTGCGTCGCTTCATTCCCGGTGCGGCCTTGAGGGCAGATGTCATAAGCGGGGGAGAGCGTAAGCATTTCGCCGTCCCAAAAGGCTGCATGATTGCGGGCGTGATCGTCCGTATTGCCACACAGCACGTTAAAGCAGATCCGGCCAAACAGCTCTCGCAGCGTCTCCTTGGGCTTGGCGAAGCGGTGACGAATGATCTCGGCCAGATCCTCGTAGGAGGCATAGCGCGCCATCATCTCATCCAGCCCAAGGAGTGTAAGTGCAGACACCATCGCTTTGCGATGCCAGTCCTCACCTGCGCGGGTCCGGTCAAAGCGCTCGATCAAGAGCACGTCTTTGCCGCCAGCTTCAATCATCGAGACGGGCGCGACGTCTAGGCCGCAGGCAGCCGCGAGCTTCATCGCGATGAATTCCGCTTTGACGACGCTATAGAGGTCGCCGCTTGCCGAGAATTTGGCGATCAACTTGCGATCTCCGCGATCGATCAGCGCTTTGGGCCGCGCGCCACCGATGGACGTGCCATGGTTGAGCGCCTGATCTAGGCCAAGCGTCAGGGGCGCGCCTTTTTCAATGAGACTGGCTGCCTCGATGAGTTCCTCATATGTGGCTTCGGATTTCCGGCGCGGCGCATACTGCGTCGCCGACGCTTGGAAATCGAGGGCACCGATGCGGTCAGAACCGGATGCAAGCAGGTAGGATATTTCTGTGATGTTGCCGACCTCAGCTTCACTCGCCTTTGCGCCCACCAAACGATTGATGATGACACGCCGACCCCATGCATCCGGAGAGCCATCGCGAATGCAGCTGGCCATCGAAAGACCGGCCCGAGGTTCGATGATGCCTCGACGCAGCGGGAGTTCGGGTGCGTATATCGGTATTGCATCAGTGCGCTCGAGGTAGCTTGCACCGTAATTGAATACGAACCGGCCCGCATCTTGCGTGATGCGTCCTGCAACGACGGGGGCGGCGCTCTCGGGTAGCCAAATCCAGACGAAGGCCTCCGAGGCTTGAGCAAGTTTAGAAGTCATCGTTGACCTCCTGCTTGGACGCCCGGACGCTTTTAGGCAGGAGTGTTAGTTTTTCATCAAGGCGGGCATTGTGCATTGCCAGCGTACTGTCATCGGCATCAAACAGACGCACGCCAACAAGCGCTGCGACCTCGAAGACCGTGCCGATCTCAGGGCCGGGTGCACCTTTTTCGATGTTATACAGTGTCGTGCGGCTAATGTTTGCACGGTCCGCAAGGTCTTGCGCTGTCATGCCGCGTTCCGTGCGGGCGACGCGGATCAGCTTGCCGAAGATAGACAAAGCTTGCTTCGTAACCCGCGAGTAACTTCTTTTGCGTTTCATATCGCACCGCCATTGTCTGATTAGATGGACGTGAGAGGCCTTACGTCCAATATATTGGACAGGTACTTTTAACCTGGTGTCGAGTCAAGTTGTTGTCCAGTACTCTGAACACTAAGTCGCTTATGTACAGATAAATGAACGAAACGGGTCAATACTGCGTTTATACCAGCTACTTGGCCCCAGAGCGTTTACGGGAGCTCAAAGAGTACGAGACGTTTCACTGTCAGGTCTGGTGGGGCGGGGGCCCTTGATTGGCGCGTTGTCAGTCAAATTGGAAATGAAGATGCCTTCCCGCAGTTTCTTTTGTCAGTGTTCACTATCAGCGACGTGGCCATAGGCTTTCTCCTGATGTGTTGAGTTGCTCGATAATGCTGGTCGCAGCTGTCGCCCCGCCCACAAAGGTTGGCCCCGATCTTTTTCCCCTGTCCCTGCGGGCCATTCCTCGCGACACAAAAAGATCCGCGCCTGCCCCTCTCCGCTGACGCTTCGCCTTCGGTGTGTCCGGGCCTTGGCCAGCTGCAAGGTGACCATCATTGCAACGCAAACAAGGAGAAAAGCAATGACCACGAACTGCATCAAATTTACCAGCGACGATATCGAAACAGCAAAAGGTATCGGCTCAATTTCAACTCTGACCTTCGACCTCGACATCACGGTTGAACCAGTTGCCAGCAGCAACCCCATGGCACCAACGCATCGCGTCCTCGGCCGCTCCCCTCGCGGCAAACTGGTCGAATGCGGTGGCATCTGGAAGAAGCAGAACAAAGACACCGGTTCTGATTACTTCACCTTGACGGTCCGCGATCACGCCTTCAACGCCAATCTTGGCAAGGCCGCGAGCCAGGAGGACATGTCTTTGCAGGCCATCATCCCTTGGGGTCCGAAAGACGCCGCTTAACAGTTAAGCCAGACCGCTTCGGCGGTCTGGCTACTTTCCCCGCACGGCAGTGAGCACTGCTTAAGTGGAATAAACAGCCGATATGCGCAGTACATTTTTAGCAAAGTGCGCAGAGGTCGAATGGTCGAAGAGATGTTTGATTATTGCTCCCGATCACATTAACCAGGCAAAAAACAGGAAACTGTCGGCGACCCGTAATGCTGTGTGCAGTGCGAGCGCTGCGGTGACCCAAGCCCCCAAAGGCAAGGTTGCAAGCCTCATTTACAAGCCTATCTCGGAGCAGCTCTTTTTTACTGAGTTATCTGTATGACTGAGTGTGCTGCGGTACGAACCAATTTTACCGGTTGTGACGGCATCAAACCGATATGGATGATCTGGTTGCCAATTTGAACGCCATCGTCGTTTAAGGCGGTACATCAGCTTGAACTCGCTTCTGTCCGAATTTTGCGGTATATTTCGGACATGATCGGATCTGCACAATTGAAAACTCTGCCAGACCGCCTCCGCGCGCGAATAGACGATGCGCCGCGCCAAGTGTGGACGCCAGCTGATTTTGCCGACATCGGGGGTCGCGCAGCTGTCGATAAGGCACTGCAGCGCATGGTCACGTCCGGTCAGCTGCGCCGCATCCAGCGCGGGCTCTACGACAAACCATCCCAGAATGCGCTAACAGGCAAATCTACCGCACCAGTTTACCGCGCCGTCATCGATGCAATTGCGCGTCGTGATCAGATTCGCTGGTTGATCGATGGTATGACGGCTGCGAATATGCTTGGCCTCACGAACGCTGTGCCGGCCAAAATTGAGGTGCTGGTGGATGCGGGCCTCAACCCGTCACTCTGGGCAATCAAAAGATCGTTTTCAAACAGGCATCTCCAAGTCGGCTGTATTGGGCGGGGCGGCCTGGTATGTATCTGGTACAGGCCTTGCACTGGCTTCATGACGTTATGTCGAACGACGCAGAGAAAGCGCCTGTTCGCAAAACGGTGCGCCGCATGCTTGCCGATAAAGAAGCGGGTCCGGCTCTGTTGGATGATCTGAAGGGCGGCTTGTCAGCCATGCCAATCTGGATGCAGGACATTTTGCGTGGACCTCTGTCTGATGCGACTGCGGGTGGTCGGGTATGAGCATGGAAGGTTTGAACGCCCCGCTCGCTCCACATGATGACTTGGGTGCGCGGTTGGGCGGCGATTACAAAAGATACCGAAGCGATGATATTTGGTGAAGCCCCTACCTTTGATGCAATCCTGGCGTCAATTGGGGCTCTTGAAGAGCAATTAGACCGACCATGATTCTGCGACTTTGAGGCTGTGATCAAATGTTGCGCGGCGGTTTGGCTTCTGTGTGGCGTGCAGCACTTTGGCATTTGAGCGTGTGATACGGTCCCCTGTCGCCTGCAATAAAACTGATAGGGGATGGTTCAATTCATCACCGCGTTGCGCCCCTTCCCATTGACCTGTTGGCCCATCAGATCGCTAGCCCGGAGGCGAACGGCCGTAAGCCTCCGGCGGCGGCCGTCTGATCTCGGGTTCGATCCGATGGTAAGTCCGACCTTATGTCCGACTTTATCAACCGCCCTCAAATCGAAGTTCTTTCCGCTGCCGATGGTGATCG
>PAQY01000013.1 GCA_002709955.1 Rhodospirillaceae bacterium | reverse complement strand
GGTTACAGAATCTCGACAACTCACATCATCGGCGACGAGGCTGGCTACCTCGGAGCCCAACATCTGTTCTTCGTGATGGGCTAGTCTCGATTTTTCTCTCCCGTTTAACTGAAGACGACATGACACTGCTGCCACAGAGGATCAGAGATGTTCTTAAAGACCGCAAGTTCGACCTCCTCAAGCTTTTGCCGCGCGATTATGAAGCCGCAATCTCAATTGCAGTTGGGCGTGCTGCGATGTTCGGCGGCAAAATAATTGTATCAGGTTTTCATGGATCAATCATTCTAGATCAGTTCGATGCAGTTCATGAATTCGACATCAACGTGGAACTTCTCGCACCTGCAGGCAACCGGTATTGGAGCCAATGGCGCTCAGAAGTAATCTGCACAGGCCTATTAGCTGAATTGTAAGGTGCGATTTCATTAATACTTAAACGGCGTCATCGTTGCGTACGATCTCACAGTGATCATGGGGCAAAGGGCCCAAATAGACTAAAAAATAGAAGTGAGCCACATGCAGGAAGGCAACTGGACTGGGTATGGCCAATCGTGACCGCTGGTCCTCCTTTATTTGAATGAGGAAAGCGTAGTCAGCGCGCGTTGGGCATGTGGCTTGTAGCTGTCCTGTCACGAAAGCTCATAATAAAGGTACCCTTTTTGAACTCGGTATGTGGAATTGACTAGGCAACTTGATTCTCTTCCATTTCTGGCAACGAATCATACCACGTCTCGATCGCGTCATTCATCGCCTCGCCCAATGTCAGACCATTCTCGAATGCGACTTCGCGCAGAAGGTCCCAAAGGTCGGGATCGATGTTTCGGATCGTGATACGTCTGTCGGACATGTTTGTCAGCCTCTTTGATCTTTCTATTTAGTTAGTGTGGCCTTTCCTCCGGGCAGGTAGCGGTAAAGCGTCGCCGCCGAGACACCACACTTCGACGCAATGGCAGCCACTGAGATTGTTGGATCGGCCATCATGGCTCTGGCCATCGCGATAGACCCGTCATCCATCGCCTTCGGTCTGCCGGAGACCGCGCCCCGTTTACGAGCGGATTCGAGACCGGCTTTAGTGCGTTCGCGGATCATATCTCTTTCGAACTCAGCCAAGGCCGCGAAGACATGGAAGATCAGTCGCCCGCCAGGAGAGGTCGTATCAATGTTTTCTTTCAGGGATTGAAACCCGATACCTCGGTGTTCCAAATCCTCGACCGTTTCAATCAATTGCCGAGTACTGCGCGCCAAACGATCCAATTTCCAAACGACTAGCGTGTCGCCTTCGCGCATGAAATTGAGCGCCGAAACAAGGGCAGGACGGTCTTTCTGGGCACCAGATGCGGTTTCTTCGAACAGTTTCTCACATCCCGCCGCTTCCAAGGCGTCTGTTTGAAGTGCGGTATCTTGCTGATTTGTACTCACCCGTGCGTATCCGACTTTCATGAGGGTCTCCTATAGAATTTTAACTCCTACCCTATGGGTAGAGGAGTGAACGCAATGGGTAAGGCTCTAGATCGGCGCTTACGAAGGAACCGATATTCCGCTTAAGATGCTGAAGTGAAACGTTACGCCCAACAAAATCCTTTCAAGTAGCGAATAGGCGAAAGGAGATAGGCAGTGACAAATGCAAAACTGGTGAGTCAGCGTGAACATGGTGGCGACGGCACTATATCAGGTTCGTTACCGCTTCGTGTGGCATTGAGGCGTGAAGCTTTGGTAATCGAATTTGAAGACCAGGTAAGAGTTCTCGGTCGTTGGGGCACAATGTTTGGATGCTGGTATTGCCCGGGCAATGGGAGATTCATTTCATCAACGCTGCACATGGAAATTTTCGACCTTCAGGGGAATCCGGCTAGAGAGTTTGATGCATCTTTCGAACTGGAATACTTAAGAGGCAGCCTGCCAAGCAAACGATGGGAAATGGTCGAGGCAACAAAAGTTAGCCGAATTCTCGGTGACCGCATCCAAAGATGCAATGCTGCCGAAGCTTGGGAAAGCTATCTTTCCGAAATCCCGTACCGAGTCCGTGACTGTGTAAGCAGCTGTCATGGCATGCAATGGGTCGCCCTCGAAGCCTTGTGGCACCAACCGGCGTTACTGACTTTGCTCTCAGATATGGGCGGCAGACGATATGCAATGAATGTGTTTGCCGTATCACAGATCCGCATACAATCTTGTAATGAACGGCGCGCCCTTTATCAAAAGCTGGCGTTCTCTCGTAAGACCGACATGCTTTCAGAACTCATGGGTGAACCCGTTGAACGTATAGCTGTTAGTCTACTGTCTCGAACTGAGCTTCCGAACATTGAGCCATCAATCGAAGGCGATGTTGAGAACTCTCAATGTCTCTATGATGTAGTTCGAGTCTGTCAGGACAAGACTATCGCGCGTGCCCTTTCGCACTGCACCTGGATTGAGCCACGAGCATTGGTGTATGCAATCGACGAAAGAATTCCGACGGCTTGGAAATCACCTGCGATGCTCCAAATCGTGTCAGCATCCGAAGAGACTTATCAAGCTTTGGTGGTGCTTGCTGACTTGCTCGTGTTCGCAATGCATAATGAACTCAGATCTAGATTGGATCAGAGCTTCCAGCGTCTGACTGATACCCAATTGGTTCTTCAGCGAACCCGATACTGGCTTGGACGTATCGCTTCGGGAGTTTGCTTTCCCAACCCTCCGTTCTCATACAAACGGCCTCTCCGTTGGCTTGCGACAGCGGAAGAATTAGTGGAGGAAGGGCATGTCGCCGAGAACTGCCTGGCTACATCTGTATCACACTATGCGTCAGGCGCGTTGCTCGGAACACACTGCATCTTCGCCTGGGAAGGCGAGAAACGCGCTACTGTATCGGTCAGCAATCGTAACGGAGGCTGGTATTTGGATGAGGTACAAGGAGCACATAGGGCCGATCCACCTAAAGCCTTCGACGTCCTTGCCGCGTTTGATCGTGAGGTCAAAACCTGCCCCGAAACTGACATGAATGATATTGAAAAGGGAGTTTAGAAAATGAATACAATTTCGAACGATGCCATTAAGGCGAATACTATTGACCTGTTAAAACAGAACCTAGGCGCGCTTGTACACGAATCCGGCGCATCGCTTTATACCGGCTGGGATTCCCTAAGTGCTGGGAACCTCTACGCCATGGGGCTTAATCCAGGCGGTGATCCCGGTAGCATTGGAAAGAGTATACTTCAAGAAACTGAAAGTACCCCTTATTCGCACAATCCCTATTCTGACGAAGATTGGGGCGGTGGCATGGGCACGGCTCCCCATCAGACCAGTGTGCTGAAGACCATCGAGTTGATTGTTGGTCGAAAGAATGTCGATTTTTTCGCCACGAATGCTGTTTTTGCGCGGTCAGTGGATGCAAACCAATTGTCGAATCCCTGGCAATTGTGGGACCTATGTTGGCCTGTTCACCAGTTCTTTCTGTCACTTATTCGACCAAAGGTGATCATCTGCCTTGGAAACGGCGATAACGTTAGCGCCTTCAGGTTCATGCGCAGCAAACTCGAACCGGTGGAAGCTCAGTCGTACTCATATCTGGACCACACAACTTCTGAGAAATTTCGTGCCGGTAAATGGACCCGAGGTTCATTGTCGTTGTCAGATGGAAGCGAAATCGAAACAACAGTGCTTGGTGTTGCCCACCCAAGCCGATTTCAGGTACCGACGGTGTTTGAGACGGCTATCAAGAACTCGGATAATCGGCGAAAACTTGGTTTGGACCCTTGATTGGGGAACTCTTACAAACCTGGATGATGGTGCTGAAAGAAACCATGTTGGTTTGAGGATTTTTATGGTCGAGTTCTATGTTCTACCTGACGATGCCAGACTGGCTCTTCAGGGGTATTGTCGGGAGGAACTTGAGGGCGTGCCCGCCAGCGATAGGAGCCTGCCTACCGTTCAGCGCCGCAGGTTACTTGAACAGCACGGCGAGTTAGCGGTCGAACATCTGGTTCGGCAATTGCGCCCTGATGTCACCTTCCAAAACGCTAACGAAGTTCGAAGAAACCAACCGGGCTATGACTACGTAATGGACAACAGGGTTCGCGTACAAGTCAAAGGCCGGTGTTGGGTTCAGATGGTAGACTTTCAAGCGAAGCCGCTTTCAGCGCTCCGTTATTGGGAGAGCGACCTTTTTATCCTCGCCAACTTTGCGCCGCTCATCGACGGTCGTTGGGGAAAGCATCGTCGGGAAGATGAACTAGCGCCTAAGGCCAACATGGATTTCTACATAGCCCCTACCAACGAAATCATGGACCTCGTTCAACGGCGCTATGGCAGCGATTCCGATACGAGAATCCGTCTTTTTCTCGGGACATGTTCAGAGAAACGGAGGTCTAGACACCACTGCCCTGAACTCGCGGTGTATCGAAACGCTTGGCACCATCTTATTGAAGCCTGACGTCTTAGAAACGTTGGTTTCCAAGATGGTGACGAAGTCACAAAACCAAACTGTGTGGGCCGCCAAAGAACATCTTAGAAGTTACTCTCGAAAGGATCTCGGAGTGGAGACGATAGCTCTGATTCCCGCTTGTCACTGCAATCCCGCGCACTGATCATGACATTCCTTCAGCGCACGATAGACACTGGCACGACCAATTTCCAATTGCTTCGCGATCTCGGTTGGCCCCACCCCTGAAAGATGAAGAGACTGAACTTCGTTCCTATTGATCGTTGGCTTCCGCCCCTTGTACACACCCTGCGCTTTTGCCTTTGCTATGCCCTCCATCTGCCGTTCTTTCCGGAGCGCGGTCTCGAACTCTGCAAAGACCGCCAGCATGTCCAAAAACGCCTTGCCAGCAGGCGTTGTTGTATCGATTAGCTGATCTGTGGCCTTGAGAGCAACACCACGGTTTCGGAGCTCGTAGACGATGTCTTGAAGGTCTTTAACAGATCTGGCCAATCGGTCGATCCGAGTGACCATCAACGTATCGCCTTCTCGGAGAAAATCTAGAAGCGCCTGAAGTTCTGTCCGGCCATTTCTCGATGTCGCGGATACTTTCTCATAACGGACAACGCTGCATCCCGCCGCTTCAAGGGCGTCGATCTGGATTTGAAGATCCTGTCCTTCGCTCGAAACCCTTGCATAGCCGTATGTCTTCAAACGCTTCTCCCTTGTCTCGTTGAACTCTAGACCTCGTATCACAAATGTCTCAAAAAGTCAATATACACCCTATTAATACACTCATGGCGTCTCAGCGAATGGTCTCTCTCAGGTATAGGCTAAAGATACTGTGTTTGTGATCGTTCCAGTCTTTCCTTAACCAAGTTGCCGAAAAAAATACAAAGCTGTAGGGTATCGGGCTGCCAAACAAGGAGGAGACGCTGCGTGAAAATTGAAAGCCATGACAAACGTGTTGATGAGTTACTGAAAGGAAGCACATTCGTAATCCCAAGATTTCAGCGTGCCTACTCTTGGGAAGCAGACCACGTATCCGATTTTTGGTCAGACATTTTGAGCAACCTTAATCAGTCTTATTTCATAGGCTCTATGGTAGTTTATGAAGTTGGTAGGTCGTCCGTGGCGGTCGTAGATGGTCAGCAACGTCTCACAACACTAACAATTCTGCTGTGCGCCATCCGAGAAGGTTTCAAGAAGATATATAGGATGGACTTAGCCGACGGGCTTCAAGCATTTATTGAGCAAAAAGACCGTGAAAATAAAACCATATATGTTCTGCAGACTGAAACTTCCTTCCCGTTCCTACAAGAAGAGGTTCTAAAAAACGGAGCTCCGGACGTTCAAACAGAAGTCGGACGAGAAGAAGAAGCAATTAAACGCGCCTACGAAATATTCACAGACAACATTCAAACGCACGTTGATGCCTATCTTGCTAATAAAGAGCAGTCCAAAGAAAACAACTTGGAAGATGCAGCAAAATGGCTGTCACAAGTCCGCGATACAGTTTTCGACCTTAATGTAATTCTCGTCTCTTTGGACAATGAGGACGATGCCTATCTTATTTTTGAGACTTTGAATACACGAGGAAAAGACCTGGCGCTGTCTGATTTGCTGCGAAATCATTTTGCGAAGTTTATTAAGCCAACAAGTGATGTAGATCAGTCAAAAATCAAATGGGGTAAAGTCTTAGATACAATCGCAAGCTCAACAGTTTCCCTCGACCCTGATACATTCATAGTGCATTCTTGGCAGTCACGTTATGATTTCGTAACAAAGGCAAAAACGTTTCAGAAAGTTAAATCAACTATCACCGCAAAAAGTGCTAAGGGGCATTTGGATAGGTTTGTGACAGACGCTGAACAATGGCGCTCCATATTCGATACAGACTATCAGTGGACAAAGGTTGAAAAAGAAGTCGTGAGGTCCCTTGCGGCACTTCGTATTTTCAAAGTCATTCAACCGACGCCGGGTTTATTATCACTCGTGAGGGCATACCGAGATGGTGTGATAAAGTATAGACCACTCCGACAAGCCATGGATGCTATTGAAAAGTTTCATTTTTCGTTCAATGCAATTACGTCGTCGCGCTCATCTGGTGGGATTTCAGGAATGTATGCCTCTTTTGGGCGACAAATCTTTAACTCAAGTGACAGTAACGAAGTGGGAATAGCTATAAAGGACCTCATTCAAAAGCTTCGGGACCGAGAGGTTCCTCTGTCCGAGTTCGATGCTGGTTTCGAACAAGTTATTTTTACGAAAGAACACACTTCACAGAAAACACTGGTGCAATACATACTCAAGAGGATAGCGCTTCATGAGAAACAGCCACTCATCGGCAATACAGATGATTTGACTATTGAGCACTTAATTCCGCAATCCCAAATCATGACTGCTGAACAGCATCAAATTGTAGGTCAAATCGGAAATCTCATTCTGGTTGACGCAGAAACGAATAATGAACTATCTACAAAAGACTTCAAAACAAAGAAGAAAATACTGGAAAATAAAGGTTACATACTGCCTGATATTTTGCGTGATGCAGACGATATTACGGAAGAAGTCATTCGACATAACACAGCCCGCTTGGCTGAGTTGGCGAGGTCGATTGTCTGGAAGGTTTAGTTGATAACTGAATGAACCCAAGAAGCCAACTTAAAGCTAAAGTCTCCTCAACAGCGACTTCTCAATCGTGCCATTTCCTGTGACTTTTTATTGCCCCGCTTGTCGGGCCTAAGCGGGTTTTATCAGGTCTAAGGGCAGGATTTCTCGCGACAACACTCCTATTACTTACTGTTTTTACTACATTTCCCTACCGATGAAACGCCTTCGGGAGACAGAGGGTCGATTAGGCGATATGCTCAGTGCCCGTTAAACGAAATAAGGCGCCCTTTTGGTACCCTTCTTGTTCGATCTTAATTGGTTTTATTGGGTCTATTAGCAAAGGTGCTTACGACAGCGCGTTTTTAAGTCATTGAAAAAACTAGTACTATATTTCGAGATCAACCCTTTCACGGTGGCAACAAAGTGGTTTGTTTCAGAGCGACCCCATTTCAAAACCTCCCCATAATCCAAGCATGGCTCTTTCCCCGTTCCCCCATTAGTATCGCGCCGTATCATCCGTGCCTTTTGGGGAGCCATCGCACATGCCCATCATCGCGTTTCCACATGATCTGTCTGACCTGCCGGTATTGCCGGAGATTCCGGCCTCTGTCATTGCCTCCGGCGCGCCCGTCCATCGGGGGGTGGATTTGTTGGAGGTGCCAGCACTGGGGCTGACCGCAGGGATTTGGGCGTGTACGGCTTGGACGGCGCAGATGGGGCCCTATTCGGTGGATGAGTTTATGATCGTGCTGGACGGGGCGGTGACGATCATTCTGGAGTCGGGGGCGGAGATTACGGTGTCGGCGGGGCAGAGTTTTTTCCTGCCCAAGGGGCTGGTCTGTGCCTGGCATCAGACGGGGAACATCAAGAAGGTCTATGTGATTTTTGAACAGGGCGCAGCCGGGACCCTTGAGGGGGTAGGCCATGACGGATCGGGACTGGTGATTGATCCCGCCCTGCCGCTGGCGCCCTCTGTTGGGCCGGGGGCGGAGATCCTGATTGGGGCGACGCCTGAACAACAGGCTGTTGAACTCTATGAGGATGCGACCGGGCAATTCAGCGTCGGCCTGTGGCAGTCCACGCCCTATTCCCGCAAGCCGGTGCGGTTTGACCGGTATGAGCTGATGCATCTGTTGTCGGGATCGGTCACCCTGACGGAGACCGGACAGAAAGCCCGGACCTTCACGGCGGGCGAGACCTTCCTGGTGCCGCTGGGGGCGGAGGTTGACTGGGTCAGCACAGAAGATGTGCGCAAGATTTACTGTTCGGTCACGCCGGCGGCTGGGTAAATGCGCATCACCCGTCGCAAAGTGCTGATCGGCGTTCCCGCGGTCCTGATCGGGCTGCCGGTTCTGCTGATCCTGATTTATGGCGTGGTGCCGGTGCCGGTCACGCCGCTGATGCTGATGCGTGACGCGCCGATGGATAAGGACTGGGTCTCTATTGAGGAGATCGCGCCCGCCCTGCAACGGGCGGTGATCGTGTCGGAGGACCAGCGGTTCTGCACCCATCGGGGCATAGACTGGACGGAAATGTCCAAGGTGCTGGACGAATTACAGGAAACCGGCGCGGCCAGCCGGGGGGCCAGCACGATCACCATGCAGGTGGTGAAAAACCTGTATCTGTGGCCCGCCCGCAGCCGCATTCGCAAAGTGATCGAAATCCCCATGGCCGTGATGATGGATTTCCTGCTGAGCAAGCGGCGCATTCTGGAACTGTATCTGAATATCGCGGAATGGGGTGATGGGATTTATGGGGCCGAGGCGGCGGCCAGACGGCATTTCAATGTCAGCGCCAAGGACCTGACCCGGAACCAGGCGGCGAGGCTGGTGGCTGTCCTGCCCAACCCGCTGGAGCGGAACCCGGCCAATCCCGATGCCTCGACACGAGGGCGGGCAGACAAGATTGCAGGCGACCTGTACCGCGCACCGGCGGATTTGTGGGGGTGCCTGTAAGCATCATCCGGCAGGATGAGCTTAACGAATAGAATCTCGGAACATTCTGTATGAGCTCATGCGAGCGCATGATGCTCTAGCGCGTCTGGATCGTACCGATCTGAACCACATCCCCTGACTCTTCAACGCGCAGAAATATCAACTCGCCCGATTGCGGATAATGGCCGGTCAGGGCGGTAATGTTTACCTGATGCGTCACCAGAACGGTCGGCTGGGTCAGTGGTGCCTCGCGCAGCCATTCCCGCAAAGCCTGGGTCTGGGGCCCCTGCATCCCCCTGTTCTGAAAGAAGGAATTCAGCGCCGGCATTTCCTGCACCGCCCCCAAGGACAGGCCCCGCGCGGTTTCCAGACAGCGGCACCATTGGCTGGAGTAAACCTGTGCAGCCTGGATACCATTGTCCCGAAACAGAGTGCCGATGCGGTCTGATTGCTGATGGCCTTCCTGGGACAGTACCCGTTGTGTGCTGCAATCATTCACATCGAAAGTGTCCGGATCGCCAGTGCCAGGCGCAATCGCATGGCGGATCAGCACGACATGCCCGCCGGACCGCAAGGACTGCCACAGATCCTGATCGCCGGATGCATATGCCGGTGATGCCAGCATCAGGACGCCCAGCAGCACAACGACCACAGCGCGGACGATGGTCCAGCGGCAAAATAGGAAGATGGAAGAATTCGACATGCAAGACCCTTTCACCCTGAAACGGAATATCTATCCCTGCTTCATGGTACGTCAGGGACGATCATTCAGATTGCATCCGATGGCTGGCGAATGCGCCTTCCGTCCGGTCGGATCAGGCCACAATACGAGACGGGGGAATGGTTAAGGTGACGCGAGTCCATTGGCCAACAACACTGTCGATGTTCAGGCGACCGCCATGCACTTCCATCAGTTTCTTGGCAATCGGAAGGCCCAGACCCGCCCCTTCAAATGTCACCTCTGCGGTGGGGCGTATCTGAATAAAGGGTTCCAGAATACGCTCCAGATCCTCTGAGGGTATTCCAGGGCCGTGATCCAGAACGCAAAACGCAACCCCGCCCTGTTCCGGGGCATGGGCCGTGATTGAAATCGTCGTGTTCGGATGGGTGTATTTAATCGCATTCTGGATCGTGTTTACCAGCACCTGGCGCATCAAACGGGCATCTACCGTGATATTCGGTAAGGCGTCTGGCACAGCCACCTCCAGCTTTACCGCCTTTTTCTCCAAGGGATCAGAGATCAGGCGCAGGGCTGTTTCAACCAGGTAATTTGGCGCGATCACCGTCTCATTTAACTCCAGATCGCCCGATTCAATGCGGGTGATGTCCAGAATATCGCTCAACACCTCCATCAGATGGTTGGAGGAATTATAGATATCCATGGCATAGGCCTTGTAGCGCTCATTCCCAATCTTACCCATCAGCTCATGAGACATGATCTCTGAAAACCCGATGATCGCGTTCAAGGGGGTGCGCAATTCGTGGCTCATATTTGCCAGAAACAAGCTCTTTGCCCGATTGGCCTGTTCCGCCTGCATCCGTGCCCGTTCTGCATCATTGCGCGACAGTTCCAGTTCCCGTGCCGATTTCACCATCGCAACTTCAAACCGAACCGACCCCAGAATGACGGCACATCCAACGCCAAACACAAAGATGGAAGTTGCCACGATATACCAGACTTTCGAAGAAACGCCGGGCCACCCGCCTTTTGGGGCCGCACGGATCACCCATTTGCCGCCGGGCACATAGACGTCGACATCAATCGGCGCTTTTGGCATATCCGCCATAGTTCCCCAAAAGGGCGGGCCCGACATCCCGGACGCATCCCTGCCAAACAATGCGATATTATAGGTTTGCGAGTATTGGGATATCTGGATCTCATCCAGAAAACGGGGATAATCGATAACCAGCGACGCAATCCCCCACAGATCTTGCGGCTGCCCTTCCACATTGTCGCGATAGATTGGATAGCGCGCGATCAGTCCAAGCCCCCCCTGCTCAAGCTCCAAAGGGCCTGCCAGGATGATTTTATTTTGTTCAATGCTTTGCTGAACAACCGGCCACTGGACTCTATCTTGCCGATAATCCAGGCCCAGCGAGGATTCATTGCCTTCAACGGGATGAATGTGGGTAACAATCAGGTCCTTAGACAATGCTATATTGCGTATCAGCGTGTTATCTTTGCCAATCAGGAAACTGGCGACGTTGGAATAACTCTCCTGAGAGACGTCCGGGCTGTCGATGACATAGCCCACCAGCCCCTGCACACGTTGAACATTATTGTTCAGCACCCGTTCAATCGCAACCCTGAGGCTGCCCATTTGTTTCTGCGCCTCGACCCGCATTTGCAGCACGGTATCCTGCAGGATAATACGCTCAACAAGGAGGCCCAGCGCCGCACAAATGATGAATAACAATGCAAATCGAACGACGGCTTTGCGCAAGATCAGGAAATGCTGTGATTCACGTATTTCTGGCACCAGAATTCTCCAATTCACATTCACACAGTCACCCTGAACACCGTTCAAAATATGGTTCTATTTTGTCCGGCGCACAGCCCTAAAAATCGGCAAAGTCAGTCAAAATTCAGATCCAAGCCCCCCTGTGATTTCCCACTATAGCCAGTTTGGCGGTTTATTGTATTTTGAATTCCGGTTCCATGGTTTTTCGTCTTATGGCTGCAATACAATAGATGAATGATGTAAGGGTACGGGTCGGTAGAAGTCCATTTTCACAATCGCGTTGGGTGGGGGCATGGCCCTACCTGCTGAACTTTGCTAAGACAAGTCCTGAAATCACATCTATCGACCCTAAACCGGAGGACTCTTTTATGAGCAGTTGGACCGAAACATTCCGCGGTGCCGTTCTGGCGTCAGAATATGATCCGGAATCATCGATGAATTCGCGCCTGTATATCGAACGATTTGATCAGGCGACATGGTTCCTGTTGCACGGGATTGGCGTCTCGCCGCGTTCCATCAAAAATGCCGGGCGACGCATCGCCGTTGTCCGTCAGAATTTCCAATATATCCGAGAACTGCGCGGGGGTGAACTGGTGCGCGTCGAAAGCGGGTTCATCGCCGTGGGGCGCAAACATTTGCGGCTGTTGCATCGCATGTTCGATGTGGAAACAGGCGCCCTGATCGCAACCTCTGATGTCACAGCGGTCCAGGCCAGCCTGGAGACCGGCACCACCGTTACCCTGCCAGAAGATCAGGCCAAGCGCGCCGAAGCACTGACCATCACGGATGCAAAAATAGACTGATACGAATGATCCTGGTCAGGCTGAGACAGCGACACAATCCGGGGGAAGGTACACCGTCACAACGGTCCCTTGCCCCGGTGTCGACTGGATCGACAATGTTCCACCATGCTGTTCAACCAGCATTTTAGACAACGGCAAGCCCAGGCCTGCCCCCTCATAATTCCGCGCCAGATGGGATGAAATCTGACCAAACGGGCTCAATGCCAGGGGGATCTGTTCCTCCGACAGGCCAATGCCCGTATCTGTGATCACAATATTGATGCCGCCAGCTGAAGCTGTATGCGCGGTAACGACAACGGCCCCACCCGATGGCGTGAACTTCACCGCATTGGTCACCAGATGCGAAACGATCTGGCGAATTTTTACTTCATCCACCCAAAGATCGGGCAGGTTTTCCGCCAGGGATAGGGAAACGTCCACCTGACCCTCCCGTGCCATCGCTTGGATTTTTTCGACCGCCATTGTCAGGACGACAGCGATATCCACAACGGAACGGGCAACATCATCTCCCCGCCTGTCGACACGCGAAAACGCAATGATATCATTCACCATTTCCAACAAGCGCTGTCCGCCATCGTGGATATAGCGACCATATTCGACATAATCGGGCGGATGGATCGGCCCCTGAGTCTGATCCCGGATCATCCCGGAAAATCCGATCACTGTATTTAAAGGGGTGCGCAATTCATGGGTGACCCGGGTCAGAAAATCAGATTTGGCCTCCACGGCCTCCTCTGCCGCATGTAAGGCCCTGGCCTCCGCCTCGCGCGCCTTGTTCAGGGCGATACTCATTTCATTGAACTGCCGGGTCAGGGCCTGCACCTCCACCGGGACGAATCCACTCGGAACGGATACAGCAACATCAGCATCGCCATCCGCGACGCGATCCGCTGCCTTTGAAACCGCTTTGATTGGGGAGGCGATAAAGCCACCAATGGCAAATCCCAACAGGGTTGATAAGGCAACGCCGAAAGCGACGATAAAATAGGCTGATTTTTGCACTTCATCGGCCTTGGCCTGTAATTCACGATAAGGTTGCGGAATCATCACCCCCCATCCTGTCGCCTGAACGGTTGTGAAGCCCGCGATCATATCTTCCTTGGCGGCTGGTGAGAAAAATGTGGAAACACCCGTTTCGCCTTTTATCATCCGCGCAACGGGATCAATGGCAGACAGGTCTTTCACGTCACGTTCCCAATCCACGCGGGGGTGGCCTATGACCTGACCGATTGCATCAACAATCGCAGCATGCCCCCCCTCTCCGAATGCCACGGCACGCTGGGTGGTGCGCAAGAATTCAGTGCTCAACTCTCCCAAGGCCAGAAAATTGGGCTCTATCTTCTTCAACAGATAAATCGCCGGCTTGCCCGATGGATTGAGCATCACATTGGTGAAAACCAGCTTACCAAGCCCGAATTCTGCGACCTCAATAAACTGGTCCAAAGGCGGCAGAATGATACTTTCCATGCTGTAGCTTGCCGAGGGCGTGACAGAGACCACACGTTTCGTATCGGTTTCAATCAAACAGATATGGCGAAAGCTGAGCGACGCCAACAAAGTTCCCAAATGTTGCGACCCGCGTAGTTCCGGATCCGTTTCAACAACATGAGAAAACACTGCCGATACATCCTTGGCGTATCGTTCCAGGGCAAGACCAAGATTGCGGGCAAGCAGAAGATGCCTGTCCTGAACTTCCTCAATCTCTCGCTCCAATGCCGCAGAGCGCACCCAGACGGCCCAGACCGATAAGGGAACAATCGACGCCACCATGAAGGCCAATGCCAGGATCACTCTAAGACCCAGTTTCACATTCGCTCCCTTACCCCATCTGGCGTCTGTGGACCAATTTTAAGACGTCTTGTTGGTGCTATCGGATTTGTCTGTTTTATCAGCCGGGGCACTGGATTTAGGGCTTGCTTTCGACGCTGTACCCTTTGCCGTTGTCGTGGGCTTGCCAGCCGCAGTCTCGCTGGCAACAGGCTTTGTTTCGGTCTCAGCACCGCTGGAATTGGACGGACGCCCGCGCATCGCGAAATAGGCAACACCGACCAAAGACAAGGCCACCAGAATAGACAGCCAGAACCGTTGCCGGGCCAGGGCATCCCGCTCCGCCTGAAGCTGTGCCAATCTATCTGTGCCAGATTGCTGTTCCGCCTGCGCCGCCGCCAGCGCCGCCGTGGCCTCCGCCGCTTTCGCCTCCAGTTCCTGATTTGATTGGGTCAAGGCATCAACATCTGCCTTCAACGCCTCTACAGCCTGGGCATTGGATTTTCCTGCGTCAACCTGGGCGGTCAGATCTTCAATGACCGTGCGCGATTCTGCCAGATCCTTTTGAACCGTATCTAACGTGTCCGATGCTGCGCTTAAATTGCCCTGCAGCTCTTCAATCAGGGCCGCATTCTGTTTTCCTTCCGCTTGCGCTGCGGTTAAGTCTTTCTGGGCTTTATCCAACTGCGCCTGCAATGTTTGAATTTGCTCAGTTTTCTCTTGTAGCTGCTTGGCCATCGCGCCGATGGTCTCATTCAGGCCACTCATCTGCTCGCCAAGTCTATTGAGAATGGAGAGCCCGCCCGGTGGTGCCGTTTCTACAGAAGGCAGTGTTGAACCGGTTTCGCCGATTTCAGCCGTCCCGCTGGATTGCGACCAAGCCATCGTTAAAGGTGCCGCGACCAGACCCAGCGCCACCAGGGCCCCAGCGACTGCATTCTTAACTGTGCCCCAATAGCGCAGACGATCCATGATATTGCTGTCAAATGACATCACCAGTGTCCCCCTAAAGTCCAAGTTAGCCCTAGTCTAACGTGTTAAGGCGGTGGGGTCACCTGTCGCGTGGTGACAATGATTGGTAAATGCACATCACGTCAATTTGGTTCTCTTTCGCGGGCACATCGACTAGGCTGACGTTACAACAATCGCTGTCCAAGATTTTGAAAGGATTCGTTGATAATGCGCTTTGCTTCTTGGGTTTCTTCGCCCCTGCTGGGTTGTTCCCTATTGGTCGTGACGCTGTTGATGCCGGTAGCACCCTCACCAGTTCAGGCGAGTGGGCTTTTGGACAGTGCGAAATCATTGCTGAATCAAAAACTGAACCCTGGCGAATCTTCCGCGCCTGACGCCTCTGGACTCAGCAGTTCCGAAATCATCGATGGGCTGAAGGAAGCATTGCGTGTGGGCAGCGAGCGTGTCGTCGATACGTTAGGGGCGAAAGACGGGTTCAATACCGACCCTGTGGCGCATATCCCTTTGCCAGACGAGTTAAAGACGGTGCAGGAATTACTATCCAAGGTCGGAATGGGGGGCCTGGGAGATGAGGTGGAATTGAAGATGAACCGCGCGGCGGAAAGCGCGATGGAAGACAGTGGAGAGATTGTGATCAACGCGATCCAGTCGATGAGCATCGATGATGCCAAAGGCATTCTGCAAGGTCCAGATGATGCGGCGACGCAATATCTGGCGCGCATATCAGGCGACGACATCAAGGCGAAAATTCGCCCCATCGTTGATCAGGCGCTGACAGAAGTTGGTGCCGTAGCGGCGCTGGATACGATGATGGCACGCTATAAGACGATACCCTTTGTGCCGGATGTCAAAGGCGACCTGACAACACATGCCACGGAAAAAGCCTATGAGGGGTTGTTTCATTATGTTGCGCAGGAAGAAGCCGCCATTCGCGAAAATCCAGCCAAGCGCACCACTGAGATCTTGCAAAAGGTGTTTTCGAAATAGGACATCAGGCTTTCGCTGGATTCTATAGCGGCCAGTTTGGTCGATCCATGGAAAACACGTCCGTAATCCGCGCATAGTCGCGGTAACCTAACCGTGCGATGGGATCGACTTTTCTGATATCAACCATGCCATCGACCAGAACAGCGTCGTCAATATGGATGCCGATCACCTCCCCAAAGATAACGGTGTTTGACCCGTTTTCCTGGGTCGCGGGGAGGTCGACCACTTTTACCAGTTTGCATTCCAATTGAATGGGGCTTTCCTTGACGCGCGGCGGCGCGACCATGACGGATGGTGCCGGGGTCAGGCCCGCCAGTTCAAATTCATCAACACCGTGTGGTGCAGAAATCGCCGACATGTTAAGCGCCTCCCGCAAGGGCCAGGTGGCGATATTGTGAACAAATTCACCGGTCTCCAGAATATTCCGGATAGAATCCTTTGGCCCGTCATGCTGGGCATGGGGGCCTGTGGACGAAAACATGACCTGGGGCGGGAAATAGGAAACACCATTAAAAAACGAATAGGGTGCCAGATTGACGTTACTGTCCTTATCCATACTGGATATCCAACCAATCGGACGCGGGATAATCAGGCCATTGAAAGGGTTATGCGGCAGGCCGTGCGGTTCGCTGGCTTTGTAAAACATACTAATCCTTAACTGACAGGAAAGGCGCGGTGATCACTGGCCTTAAAGATCGGGATTGTTCCGCATTGCCAAAATCTGATCGCACATATTCAAATTCAGCTTGATCATCTTATCCAACAAGTCGGGTTCCCGCGCGCCGCCATCGGCCATCGCGATCGTGACCTTGGTCATAAAATCGCTGATCTTTGACAATAGCCCCGCCGTTTCAGGGGTCACATCCTCTGAAAAATGGCGCGGTAAAAAGTTCGAGATAAACCGCCACAAGAACAGGTTTGTTTCCAGAATGCTTTGCCAGGCCTCCCCGGAAACATTGTTCAGTTTGGCCGCCTCAATCTGTTCCGCCATGTCCAGGAACGGTAGCGCCATGTCATCGATCAGCTCTTCACGAGAGCGCCCCTCCAACATCGCTGAATCAATTCGAATTCCCGCATTGCTGTTTGACTCGCCCATATTCAGCCCCCTGTTCGTCGCAAATTTCTTTTCAATAAAAATCCAGGCGCGCCGGATACAGACCGCGCCTGGATAATGTCGCATAAGGCGGCCTGTTGCGTCTATTTAAATAGTAACCTGCACAGCCTGCCTGTATCTGATTCCGCGTAATAAATTCGATATCGCAACGTGTTAAAGCGTTACGTGAATTCTAAATGCGACCAATGATGCAATTTTTTGGACATTCAACACTAGTTGTGTGAGTATGGCGTTAAGGATGGGTAAGAAATTCAACAATAAACAGCTCTGATGATTAAAAAAATGTGCGCCGCAAGATTTCGGTTTGCAAAACTTCATCAGATTTGGAATATTTTCTTACCTAACCAGAATAGAGCTGCGATAGCAGCCGTTTGGGAGCATGAATAAGGGCCTGAGCAAGCTGCTTGACCAGTTATGAAACTGGCAACAACCGAAAGAATAGGGGACAATACCACATGAAACTCAAATCAATCCTGGTCGCAGGCGCGGCTTTGGCAATGACGGCTACCGTCGCCAATGCAGCCACGCTTGAAGACGTTAAAGCAAGTGGCGAACTGAATTGCATCGTCACCACCGGCCTCGTCGGGTTTGCATACACGGATGCCAACGGACGCTGGAACGGCTTTGATGTCGATTTCTGTCGTGCCACTGCGGCAGCCGTGCTGGGCGATGGCGAGAAAGTGAAATTCGTCCCGACCACGGGTAAAACCCGCTTTACCGCCCTGAGTTCTGGCGAAGGCGATATCCTGTATCGGAACACGACAGTCACGATGAGCCGTGACGCCGACCTGAAACTCACCTTCCTGGGCGTCAACTATTATGACGGTCAAGGCTTCATGGTCAGCAAGGCTTTGGGCGTGACCTCTGCGAAACAGCTCAATGGCGCTTCGGTCTGCATCCAGACCGGGACAACCACAGAATTGAACCTGGCGGATTATTTCCGTGCCCAGGGCATGTCCTATGAGCCGGTTCCGATTGAAACCAATGAAGAAGCACGGACCAACTACCTGAGCGGTCGTTGCGATGTGTACACCACGGATGCTTCTGGTCTGGCGGCAAGCCGCGCGACCTTTGAATCGCCGAAAGATCACATCCTGCTGCCAGAAATCATTTCCAAAGAGCCTTTGGGCCCGGCAGTTCGCCAGGGTGATGATGCCTGGGCAGACGCAACCCGCTGGGTTCTGAATGCGCTTATCGAAGCCGAAGAATTTGGCATCACTTCAGCAAACGCTGATGAAATGGCTGCCAACCCGCCAAACCCAACCGTTGCCCGTATCCTGGGTGTCGAAGGGAACTATGGCGAAATGGTCGGTCTGGACAATCAGTGGGCCCTGCGCGCGATCAAGGCTGTGGGTAACTATGGCGAGATTTTTGACCGCAATATCGGTCCAAACACCGAAATCGGTCTGGAGCGTGGGTTGAACGCTCTGTGGACGAATGGTGGCATCCTGTATGCTCCGCCAATCCGCTAAAGACTGAATGAGTATCCGAGGCGGCGCTAACCAAGTGCCGCCTCGGTTCTTTCAGCCCTATGTTCATTTACAAGTTTGGTGTGCCCGTTTGTGCTGACCTGGCAATAGGTTGATGTACTTGGACGGCGTTTGCCATTCACACCCTTTGACGAGGCCCCAGTCACGGCAAACCTCGAGGGAGATTCTTGATGTCTGTAGCATCTGACACTGATTCTACGCCGCAGCGTGGCGGAATCATGCGATTGTGGTACGATAGCGAAGCGCGACAAGTCATCATACAGATCTTCACGATCGCCGTTCTTTTCGCGCTGGTTTTTTACCTTGTTCGCAACGCCGTGATCAATCTGGACGCGATTGGTAAATCCCTGGGCTTTGATTTCCTGTTCCAGCCCGCCAATTACGATATCAATCAATCCTTTCTGGAATATGACTCGCGCAGTTCAAACCTGAAAGCTGCCATTGTTGGCCTGCTGAACACCTTCCTGGTGGCTGGGCTGGGCATTTTCATTGCAACGATTGTTGGCTTCGTCATGGGTGTTCTGCGATTAAGCAAGAATTTCCTGATGAACCGCCTGGTCTATTGTTATGTAGAAGCCATGCGCAACGTCCCGGTGCTGCTGTGGATCCTGCTGGTGCACGGCTTTATCGTGGTCAATATGCCGGGTCCAAGACAGGCCCTTGGCCTCGGCGAATCCTTCTTCTTTTCAAATCGTGGCATCAATATGCCAAGCCCACTGCCAGAACCACTGTTCTGGGCAACGGCCATCACCTTCATTCTGGGCGTTATCGGCGCGATTGTGTTCAAGCGCTATGCCAAAAAGATTCAGGACGAGACGGGCAAGATTTTGCCGGTCCTATACGTTTCCTTTGGGCTGATCGTGGTGCTGCCGGTAATCGTGTATTTTATCACGGGCGCGCCGCTGAACTGGGAAACACCCGCGATGCAGGGCTTCAACTTCCAGGGGGGCTATGTTGTTAAGCCCGAACTTATCGCCCTGACATTGGCCCTGGCACTTTATACCTCTGCCTTCATCGCCGAAACCGTGCGGTCCGGTATTCTGGCGGTGAACTATGGTCAGACGGAAGCCGCCGGTGCCTTGGGACTTCGCAATAACCGGACGCTGCAATTGGTCGTTATACCCCAGGCAATGCGCGTCATTGTTCCGCCCCTGACCAGCCAGTATCTGAACCTGACCAAGAACTCCTCTCTGGCGATTGCCATTGGGTATATGGACATCACGGCCACATTGGGCGGGATCACCCTGAACCAGACTGGTCGTGAAATGGAATGCATGATCCTGGTCATGGCAATTTACCTGTGCATCTCGCTGGCCGTATCAAGCTTCATGAACTGGTATAACAACCGAATTAAACTGATTGAGCGATAGGAGGCTGAGATGAGCGACGCAAAAAGCTATGAGCCCGGTCAACATCCCAGCCTTCCCCCTCCCAAAAATCTTGTGGGATGGCAGCGCTGGGTTTGGGACAATCTGTTTGGAACCGTTTCCAATACCGTTCTGACCCTTCTGTCGGTATACCTGCTGTATCTGATCATACCGGGAATGTTGGATTATTTTGTTCTGGATGCAGTGATCAGCGCCAATTCACGGGCGGAATGTGCAGAGCTTGGGAAAGGCGCGTGTTGGGCCTTTATTGGCGACAGGTTCCAGGTGTTTATCTATGGCTTCTATCCAGCAGAATTGCGCTGGCGCCCTAACCTGGCCTTCGTCCTGTTGTTTGTTGCCCTGGCCCCGGTGTTGTATGACAATATCCCATTCCGTAAATATGGTCTGATGTTCTCACTCGCCTTCCCGATCATCGCAGGGGTCCTGATGGTTGGCGGTGTGTTCGGTCTGGAACCCGTAGACACGCGCTTGTTTGGTGGGGTGTTGCTGACAATCGTGATCGGCGTTACCGGCATCACCTTCTCGCTTCCCTTGGGCATCCTTCTGGCTCTGGGGCGATATTCAAATCTGCCTGCTATCAAGATCGTCTGTACCGTCTTCATCGAATTCATTCGGGGTGTGCCCTTGATCACCCTGTTGTTTGTCGCATCGACGATGTTGAGCTATTTCCTGCCGCCGGGAACCTCGTTTGACCTGTTATTGCGGGTCTTGATCATGGTGACCCTGTTTGCCTCCGCCTATATGGCAGAGGTCATTCGGGGCGGGTTGCAGTCCCTGCCAAAAGGCCAGTTCGAAGCCGCGGATGCGATGGGCCTGAAATATTGGCAGACAATGCGTCTGATCGTGCTGCCACAAGCGTTGAAGATTTCAATTCCGGGTATCGTGAACACCTTTATCGGATTGTACAAAGATACGACCCTGGTGATCGTTATCGGGATGCTGGACGTTCTGGGCGTTGCGAAATCGGCGGTATCCGACCCGGTCTGGAACGGGCTTTCAGTTGAAATCTATGTATTCGTGGCAGGATTCTTCTTCATCTGCTGCTTTGGTATGTCCAGATATTCCATGTATCTGGAGAAAAAACTGCACACAGGTCACAAACGCTAATCGCGCGACGAGAGGATACTGACATGGCAAAGGTTGCCACAAGTAAGGTTGAAAGCGAAAACGCCATCGAAGTGCGGCAAATGCACAAATGGTATGGTGAGTTTCATGTTCTCAAAAACATCAATCTGACCGTCAAACGGGGGGAGCGGATCGTGATCTGTGGCCCGTCCGGATCCGGTAAATCGACGATGATCCGCTGTATGAACCGGTTGGAAGAACACCAGCAAGGCCATATCCTGGTGGATGGGATCGAACTGACCAATGATTTGAAAAACATCGATGCGATCCGTCGTGAAGTCGGCATGGTGTTTCAGCACTTCAATCTGTTCCCGCATCTGACCGTGCTGGAAAACTGCACGCTGGCACCGATCTGGGTGCGCAAGACCCCCAAGCGTGAAGCGGAAGAGATTGCCATGAAATACCTGGAACGGGTCAAGATCCCGGAACAGGCATTGAAATATCCGGGGCAATTGTCCGGTGGTCAGCAACAGCGTGTCGCCATTGCCCGGTCCCTGTGCATGAACCCGCGGATCATGCTGTTTGACGAGCCGACATCCGCCCTGGACCCGGAAATGATTTCCGAAGTGCTGGATACGATGATCGACCTCGCCTCAACCGGCATGACGATGCTGTGTGTGACCCACGAAATGGGCTTTGCACGCAAAGTCGCCGACCGTGTGATCTTTATGGATGGTGGGGAAATCATCGAGGAAAACAAGCCCGAGGAATTCTTCACCAACCCACAAAACGAGCGCACAAAACTGTTCCTGAGCCAGATTCTGGGACATTAAGTCTGACAATAAAATTGCCTGAGTTTAGGGAGAAATTGGACTAAAGAGGGGATGGTTGCCACCCATCGCAGGGGCACCGTATCAGCAAAGCGGGCGTCAGTGGAAATCCTCTGGCGCCCGTTTCCTATCACGGCACAGTGTTGCGACGAAGAACCGATAAAGGGTATGAAATGAAGATTGCGATTGTTGGGGCCGGTGCGATCGGGGGCATGATCACGGCGCTGTTGGCCAGAATTGGCGCGGATCCCCTGTTAATCGCGCGTGGTCCGACCCTAGCGGCAATCCGCCAACATGGCCTGACCTTTGAAGATGCCACCTTCCAGAACATGGCAGACGGTTTCACCTGTCACCCCAGGGTCACGGATGCGCCCGCGATGGAGGGGCCCCAGGACCTGATTATCATTGCGGTCAAGGCGCACCAAATTAAAAGTGCCCTGCCCATGATCACCCCCTTGATAGGCCCAGACACACAAATCCTGACAGCCATCAATGGCTTACCCTGGTGGTTCTTTCAGGGCGCAGACGGCCCCCACAAAAATCACATTGTGAAACATGTGGACCCGGACGGCATCCTGTCGCAACAGTTCGACCCGTCCAAGATCATTGGCTGTGCGGTCTATCTGGCGTCAGAAGTTATCGCCCCCTATACGATTAAAAGCTCCGGCGCGAACAGGCTGGTCATCGGTGCCATCACGCAGCCCCCTTCCCCCATTCTACTGGAAATTGCCGCAATTATTGAAGCCGCCGGACTGACATGCAGCGTGTCAGAGACGATCCGCGCTGACGTTCTGAACAAGCTGATGGGCAATCTGTGGGCGAACCCTCTTTCCGTCGTGACCGGCGGCACCCTTGATGTCATGACCCATGATCCCCAGATTTCCGGGATCGGGCGGCGCATGATGGAAGAATTCTCAGACCTGTGTGTCGCGTTGAACGTGTCCCTGTCCGTTTCCATCGACCAGCGGTTCCAGGGAGGCCTGAAACTGGGGGCCTTCAGAACGTCCATGCTGCAAGATTACGACCGTGGACGTGCCATAGAGCTGGATGCGATCCTGGGCGCGACCATAGAAGTCGCCGATCTGCTGAAGACCCCGTGTGAAACGATGCGCATGGTCTATGCCCTGACCCGAATGCGGGCAGAAACGGCGGGCTGCTATCAAAAGCCGGAGTAACATATTTAGGAAGGGCGCTTTCTTCGCCCCGCCTTTACGTTGATCGCAATTTGCTAGAGTATAGTTTTAAAGTTCATGCGAACGCATGATGCTTATGTAACAAATTCCAAGCTCATGCGAACGCATGATGCTTGTGTATCTTGTGTAAGCTCATGCGAACGCATGATGCTTGTGTCCTGATCTCCCACGGTGGAATGACAAATGACCCGTGAAAAGCCGCCATCCCCTGTGATCTTTGGACAGAGTCAGGGGTCCCAACATAAGGCCACGCGGCGTCGCATCCTGACCACGGGCCTGGGGGGCGCGATGGCGGGATTGTTGTTGCCCGCGCCTTTCACCGCGCTATCGGCACAGGAAGAGCGCCCCAGCCTTTCCTTTTTCCGGATCGGAACAGGCCCATCCGCAGAGTCACTTTACAGCCTGGGGACCGCGATTTCAGCAGGGATCAGCCGCCCCCCCGGCAGCAGCCCCTGCGATGTAGGGGGCATCTGTGGCGTACCGGGGCTGATCGCCGTCGCCCAGACGCGCGCCGGGTCCATCCCGAACATTCGTGACATTCGCGATGGCGTCCTGGAATCGGCGTTGGTCCATGCAGATATGGCTTACTGGGCCTTTACCGGCGGCGGGCCCTTCGCGGACGAAGCCAGCGTTCCCGACCTGCGCGTGATCGCGGACTTGATCCCGGTATCCCTGCATATTGTGGTGCGCGCAGATTCCGGTATCAACAGCATCCGGGACCTGAAAGGACGCACCATCTCCCTTGGGGCCAGGGGGGCCGGGACGGTTACAATCGTCAACACACTGTTGCGCCTGAATGGCCTGGATTTGCAAGACATAGAACCTGTTTACCTGAGGCCCGGCCCTGCAGCGGATCATTTAATCACCGGCGTCATTGACGCATTCTTTGAAATGGGCGCTGCACCAATAGAAGCCATTTCAGAACTTCAGCAGGAAGAAACCATAAAGCTGCTGCCCATTGATGGTGCAGCCCAGCAAACCTTGAAAGGTTTCTTCCCGTTCCTGTCAGTGGGAACGATCCCCTCCCAAGTCTATCGGAAGATTGAAGAAGTCACGACCGTGAAGCTGGGGGTCAAATGGGTCGTGAAGGAAAAAATGGACGCAGTATTGATACAGAATATCACGCGCGCGCTGTGGCAAAGCAGCACCGCCGATTTATTCAATCACAACAATCCGGGCCTGACCTTCCCAACGATAGAAGAAGGGCGCCCGAAAGGACGGGTTCCCGTCCATCCCGGCGCCCAGGCCTATTACGATACGGTTCACAGCAGCTAGAGCCTAATGCGGGCGCATGATGCTCTAACCACTTGTTTTTTTTAGCAAACACGCCGTCACAAACGAGTCCGTTTGTTTGGGATTTGCTCTAATGCGACATCAGGACCGGCACGGTCATTTCTTTCAGGATTGTGCGGGTCACGCCGCCCAGGATTGTTTCCCGCAAACGGGAATGGCCATAGGCGCCCATTACGATCAAATCCGCGCCCAGGTCAGACGCTTCGTTCAGGACGACAGAGCCAACATCCACCCCTCTTCCTGTTGCATGGTGCAGTTCCGCAGAAATGTTATGGGCCGCCAACAGCCGGGCCGCGTCATCTGCTGATATGGACGGATCTTTCTGGCTCTCCCCAACACTCAACACTGTCACCTTTGATGCTTCATTCAACAAAGGCAAAGCATCAGACAGCGCCCGCGCGGCTTCGCGTGTATCGGTCCAGCACAACAGAACATGCCCGCCAATCGGCTTTCTCTTGCCGATATAGGGAATGATCAGGACAGGGCGACCGCTTTCCAGCACGACATTATCGGGAAGGTCTTCAATCTCCACAAAATCCGTATCCGGTTCTGACTGGCCCAGAATGACCAGATCACAGCCCCGTGCTATCCGTGACAAGGCGCGGGTCGCATCCCCTTTCGCCATCACGAATTCGGATCGATCGGTCCAGGCAGATGCGGCGACCAGTTTATCGAAAGATACTTTTGCCGCTTCGACATAGCGACGCTGTTCCTCTGCCATCGCAGCAATAACATCTGCCGGAATCTGCGCAGCGGCATAGGTGGGTATCCGGGGTTCCGCTTCCACAGCGCATCCAATCAGATGTGCATCCTGCGCTTCCGCCAGTTCCAGCGCGGCGGATAACGCACGCTCAGAACGCTTGGATCCATCAAAATGGACCAAAATTCGCTTCACAGTCATACCATATCTCCTCGCAAACACTGATTATTGCCAAAGTTTATGGCTGCATCCTATGCCTCCCACATCGGGACCGCGTTGATGCAAATCAAGCCCGCGAAGAAATTGTGGTCAAATCATCCCCAGCACGCGCCACCACAGGAATGTCAGGGGCAGAATGATCAGGACGCTTAGAATACCAACCAGAACAACCAGTTTGGTGGCGTCGATCAACCTGGCACCGGTCATGCCGATGGCCAGAACCAGCGGCGGGGCCTGATAGGGCAATATGGTTGTGGAATAGGATAACACGACACTGGCCAGCACTGTCTGCAACGGCAGGCCGGATGCAACATGCAATGGTTCGGCTAAAGGAACCATAACCGCCGGCAGGCCCGGCATGGTGGATACAAGCGATGTTACCCCACCCCCCAGCGCCAATGAAAAGAAATTCTGCACCGCCGCACCGGGTGCCAAGGGCAGGATATCGGCCATCGCCGTCCCCAACAGCGCGCCCAGGCCGCTATCAGCAATCAGGGCCCCCATGCCCAGGATACTGGCGACATAAATCGCCGGGGCGATATTGATCTGCTTGAACGCATCCTTGGGCAATACACCGACGCCCGGCAACAGGCAAAATACTGCCGCGATCAATCCGATCCAGGCAGGCGAAATCCCATGCCAGATATCCGTTGACCAGCCCAACAGGGCAAACAGCAGAATAAAGGCCAATCGCTTTTCTTCAGCCGTCAGGGACAACGACTGTTCCGTTTCTGCCTGTATTGTAATTGATTGGCGAAACAGGAAACAGCCGACCAACCAGATCAAAATCGCTTTCCCGAAGCCCAATAAGGGGAAGTGCAGCAGCATCCATTCCCCATACAGGGGGGCGACACCATAGATTTTCTCAACCGCACCAACATAGACCATGTTGGGAACGGTGGCGGGCAAAATCCCATTGGGTGGGTTGAAACAGGCAAACCCGACGACCAGCGCCACGCCGCTGCGCCCCAATGACTTTTCGGCCAATCCATAACGATCCGCCAGGGCCAGCGCGATGGGCATCAACAGCACGATACGACCCATGCTGGAGGGCATGAAAAAAGAAATCGCCATGGCAACAAAGATCAGGCCTGCGATCAGGCCCGTGTAACTGGCTGGAAACAACAGCGCCAAAGCCCTGGCAATACGGGCCCCCAGCCCGGTTTTATG
Source organism: Rhodospirillaceae bacterium (assembly GCA_002709955.1). GTDB lineage: Bacteria > Pseudomonadota > Alphaproteobacteria > UBA8366 > Aestuariispiraceae > Pacificispira. The sequence goes on along the minus strand of PAQY01000013.1, from coordinate 439,000 downwards.
GATCGCCAGGCCAATTACCATGCCCGACACGACCAGCCAGAATGCCTTGCTGGCAAAACCGGTAAAAACCAGGTCTGCCGGGGCGATACTGAAAACCATGGCGAATGCAAAGAACAACAGCGCGGTCAGATGTTCCGCCACCGCGCCCGTTGCAAACAGGGTGATTGTCCCAGCCACCAGCCCCGCGACGGGTGCCACGTTTGGCCCCAACCCCAAAGGATCCAGCACACCAATTGCAACAGCCCCTGCCAGGCCAAACCAGGCTAAAATCGAAGTAGACGACACAGACCCTGACATAATCCCTAATTAATCCCCAAAAATTTAATTCCCTAAGCGGGCATTGCTCGTTTCCGTAAACCAGCGATACGTATCTTCCAGCCCCTGACGCAGGGAAAAGGCAGGCCGCCACCCTAGACCGCGCAGCCTTGAAGAATCTGCCAATTTCCGGGGGGTTCCATCCGGCTTTTCAGAATCAAAAATCAGATCCCCCTGAAAACCCACAACCTTACAGATCAGTCTGGTCAAATCAGCGATGGTGACTTCTTCCCCTGATCCGACATTGACCATGGAATAGGGTGTGTCATTTTCCAGACAATAGCGCGCGGCTGCCGCCATATCATCGACATGCAGAAATTCCCGCAGCGGCGTGCCCGTGCCCCAGACCGTCATGGTCTTAGCCCCCGCCAGCTTTGCTTCATGCGCCTTGCGCATCAGGGCCGGAATGACGTGGCTTTTTTCAAGATCGAAATTATCCCCAGGCCCATACAGGTTTGTCGCCATCAAGGTGATGGAGGACAAACCATATTGCCTGGCATAGGCCTCACACATTTTAAGCCCGGCGATTTTCGCAATTGCATAGGCTTCATTGGTTTCTTCCAGGGGACCGGTCAGCAGGTGATCTTCCTGGATCGGCTGGGGGGCAAATTTTGGATAGATACAGGTCGACCCCAGATAAATCAGCTTGGCAACCGACTGTTGGCGACACGCCTCAATAACATTGGTCTGAATCGCCAGATTGTCGTGAATGAAGGTTCCCGGATAATCCCGGTTGGCGACAATCCCACCCACCATGGCCGCAGCGCAAACCACATAGCGGGGGCGTTCCGCCGCAAAGAAGTCCCGCACCGCCGTTTGTTCGCGCAGATCCAGTTCGGATGACCGTCGGGTAATCAGATTGGTATAGCCCGCGGCCTGCAAAGCGCGAACGATCGCCGATCCGACCAGACCGCGATGCCCGGCAACAAAAATGGGATCTGATAGACTGGGTTTCGTCACAGGTTTTATGCCCCAACCGGGCTGGGCACCGTATGACCAGCATCCAGCAGAACCTTTTCGCGACGCGCCAGGTCCATGTCGTTATCAACCATCATGGCAACGAGCTCCTGAAAACCAACCTTTGGCTCCCACCCCAGGTCTTTCTTGATCTTGCTGGGATCCCCCAACAGGTAATCCACCTCTGTCGGGCGCAGATAGCGCGCGTCGAATTCAACATGTTTTTTGTAATCCAACCCGGCATAGCCAAAGGCTGCTTCCAGGAATTCCCGCACGGAATAGGCCTTGCCCGTCGCAACAACATAATCATCTGGCTTTTCCTGTTGCAGCATCAGCCACATCGCCTGGACATAGTCACCGGCGAAACCCCAATCCCGTCTGGCGTCCAGATTGCCCAGGAATAACTTATCTTGCAGGCCCAGTTTGATGCGCCCAACCGCCCGGGTAATTTTCCGGGTCACGAAGGTTTCCCCCCGGCGGGGGCTTTCGTGATTGAATAATATGCCATTGGCAACATATAGGCCGTACGCTTCCCGGTAATTTTTACAGAACCAGAATCCAGCCACCTTACCTACGGCATAGGGGCTGCGCGGATAGAATTCGGTTGCTTCATTCTGTGGCGGATTTGCCGCGCCAAACATTTCAGAACTGCCCGCCTGATACAGTTTTGCAGATTTCTTGGTCGTGTGAATATAATCCCGCAAGGCTTCCAACAGTCTTAAGGTTCCGGTCCCCACCACATCGGCCGTATATTCCGGCTGATCAAAACTGACACGGACATGGCTTTGCGCGCCCAGGTTATAAACCTCATCCGGTTGAACATGTTCCAGGATACGGCGCAGACCCGATCCGTCCGCCAAATCCCCGTAATGCAATTTCAAGCGCAGATGGCTGTCATGGGGGTCCTGATAGATATGGTCGATCCGCTCCGTCGTGAAAGTGGACGCCCGGCGCACAATGCCATGGACCTCATATCCCTTCTGCAGCAGAAATTCCGCCAGATAAGAACCATCCTGACCGGTAATCCCTGTAATCAACGCCTTCTTCATTCGAAACACCTTGCTGGATAGAGCAAATCTGGACAAAAGCCCCTGTCTGGGACGGGCCTTTACTTTGATGGCACTTAGTTGAAACATCCTGTGTGACCGCAGTATGTTCCAACACTCTGATCTAGCTACGCGCCCCGCCCCGGACGGTCAAGGATTCGCGCATGGTATGGCGCATAGGCGCCTTTTGATGATACCCTACGGGACCATCGTATCTTTATCGGAAAGTTCCCCATGCCAGAATTGAATGATATTCAAAACTATCATGCCCATGTCTATTATGACGCTGAAACCATTGATCAGGCCCGCGCCCTGTTGATGCAGGCACGCGATAGATTCGGGCTGGAAATGGGCCGCATGCACGAACGTCTGGTCGGCCCCCATCCCCGGTGGAGTTGCCAGTTGACGGTTCCGGTGGAAACCTTCGCAACCGCCATTCCCTGGCTGAATTTAAAGCGCGACGGGCTTACAATCTTCGTCCATCCCCAAACGGGGGATGATCTGTATGATCACCGGGACGCCGCAATCTGGCTGGGCGACAGCGTCCCATTGAACATAGATATGTTCTTACGCTAGAGCATCATGCGCTCGCATGAGCTCACACACGATTCCGTTTGTCTGGGATTTACCCTAAAGCCTGTTCCAGCAGTTCCAGGCGGTCCTGGCCCCAGAACCCTTCCCCCTTATAGGAATACCATGGCACGCCGAAACAGCCCGACTGCAGGGCCAATTCGGATTCCGCCACGCCCCTGGCTTTAAGGGCATCAGTCTGCGCGTCTGCCACCAGGGCGTCGCCATTCAGGCCCGCCTCTGTGCCAATCGCCGCCAGGGTTGACCAGTCGGAAACATCACGTTCCTGCTGCCACACGGCCTTCATCACGGCATAGGACAAGCTGCCCAGATCAGCGCCCGCCTGTGCTGCAGCAAGGGCGAATTGCAGCGAGGGGCGGTCATCCACGGGGAAGAACTTCGGTTCAAAGTTGATTGGCATATCCAGATATTTCGACCAGCGCTTCAGTTCGACCATGCGATAGGCCCGGCGTTCGGGCGGACGCTTTGCCAAAGGAAGCCCCCCGGTTTTGGGAAAGACCTCCGCAACGGTGATGGGATGGAAATTGATCGCCACGCCCCGACGCTGTGCCAAGGACAGAAGGCGCGGATGCCCGAAAAATGCCCAGGGGGATACGTGGCTGTAAAAATAATCAATCGCTTGGGTCATATCGGTTCCTCCTGGTGGTTATTCGCCGCAAGATAGGCAGCGGCAAGGCGCTGACATTCGATATCGGGCTGACCATCAATCCTGTCTGGTCGAAAGCGCCGCAGAAACGCTGATATCCGATTCTGCGCCATCGGGTCATAGCCGATGCGGGTCAGCAAGGACTCCAAATCTTCCTCAGTATCGATACCGGCTTCGGGAAAGACCCCGATGCCCGCCGCTGCCAATACCGGCCAGGGAAACAATTCCCCCGGATCCAGCTTGCGGTCCGGCGCGATATCAGAATGCCCCACAATGCCCGATGCCGGAATTGCGTGCCGGTCCAGTATGCCCAGTGCCAGGTCGATCAAACTGTCGATCTGCGCCGCTGGAAAGGGTTGATAGCCGAATTCATGCCCCAGATTTTGCAATTCGATCCCGATGGAGCGTGAATTCACATCCCGGTCCCCCTGCCACTGGCCAAGGCCCGCGTGCCAGGCGCGCTTTTCTTCCGCAACAAGGCGATGAACATCCCCGTCTTCTGTAATCAGATAATGGGCACTGACCTCTGCTGCGGGATCACACAACCTTGCCAGCGACTCCGCAGCGCTGCGCATCCCGGTATAATGTATGACCAGCATCGTTACCGCGTCGCCGCCCCGGCGATCACCAAAATTTGGGGAGGGCGTTTCGATCATCCGCATGCTGGTCTCACAGTCTTTAATGGGGTCGAACGGGTGAGGTCTCGCCACGCGCAGCCTGGCGCAATGCAACAATGCCCACACCGACAATGATCAACCCGCCGCCAATTATCATCTCTATCGTCATCGCCTCCCCCAGCGCCAGAACGCCCCCCGCAACGCCAACCACAGGCATTAACAGGGTAAAGGGTATGACCCGGCTCAACGGATAGCGTTTGATCAGACCGTACCAAAGACCATACCCGACAATAACAACCAGAACCGATTGATACAGAACAGAAATCACCGCATTCATGCTGATGCCGCGCAACGCATCCAATTGCCCGGTTTCGGTCATCAGGGAAATCAGCAACAAAGGCGGTGTGGCAAACAGCGCCATCCAGCCATTCAGGGCGAAGGGACCGATAGACCCCAACTGTTTGGCCTGAACCGCCGCAACGGCCCAGGCAAACGTGCCCCCAACCACCATGAGTATGGGCAGCAAAGCCCCGTCGAAGCGGGGTTCACCGGCAATGACGAAACATCCGCCAAAGGCAATGGCAATGCCCAGGACGCGCTTCCATCCCGGATAATCGCGAAACAGCACCGCCGACAAGATCACTGCAAAGGGGGTGTTCAACTGGCTTAACAAGGCCACTGTGGACGCATCAATCAAATGGATCGCATTGAACATCAGGCCGAAATGAAGAACACCCAGGATCAGTGAATAGGCCAACAGGGCCTTGCCCCGTCCATGAGGCCATTTGATGAATGGCAACAGAATCGCCGCTACCACGCCAAAGCGCAGCGCCATAAACAAAAAGGGTGGAATTTCCGCCACCCCAATTTTAACGAAAACAAAGTTAAGCCCCCAGATCGTGACCACGAACAGGACGATGGCAAGATCAAAAGGTTTCATGCCTCCGTGGAACCCTTCCGCTTACGGATACGGTCATAGGCGGCGTTGATTTTGGCCAGACGTTCATTGGCAACAGCAACGAACTCTTCTGGCATGCCTTTAGCGATCAGCTTATCTGGATGATTTTCAACCACCAGCGCCCGATGCGCCTTTTTGATTTCTGCCTCGCTGGCGTCCCGGGACACGCCCAGTATCTGATACGGATCAGCCTGTTCACCATCCAGTTGCAGGGCGGTCACACGCTCAAATGTCTGATCATTGAATCCAAAAATTTGTGCGACACGTTTCAGAAAATCCAATTCGCCTGGATGGATTACCCCATCGGCCTTGGCAATATGGGCCAGACACCATAACAGTTCCTCCAACACTTCTGGCGTGGATTGGAACATGCCCGCAACCTGTTCCGCATAGGGTTCAAACCCCCTGGCATCCTGACGCGCCTGGTTAAAGATGCGCGCGACATTCTTCATCTCTTCTTCAGGAACCTTGAAGACTTCCTTGAAGGCCGAAACTTCGTCTTCCGTCACCACGCCATCGGCCTTGGCCATTTTGGCGCCCAGCACGATGACCGCGATGGTGAACCCGACAGAGCGTTTCGCACGATCCGGGTCGACCTCACCCTCGTTGCGCATGCGATCGACGAAATGGCCGCCAACCGCACCCACTAACAGCCCAATGGGACCGCCCAGCGCCAAACCAGCAGCACCGCCAACAATTTTTCCCCAGATGCTCATCGATCCAAACCCAATCCTACGTCGAAATGCGGTTATGCAGTTATCCCCGCCCTGCCCCGAACCGGCAAGACAGAAGTGACATGTCCCACCATACAGGACGCATTTCCCCCGTCATTCCCGTCGCGGGTCCGGCATAGGGCCAACCCGTCCAATACCGGGCAATTTCAAATTCATATCCTGTGGATCCAACCCGATTGTCAGTCCCAGCAGATTAAGTTCCGCCCCTTCATCCAGGGCCAGCGTCATCCCTAGCACCCCCATCAGACTGACCTGCGCGCCCGTGCCGCTGGGCGTCCAATCCACAAGCCTGAACCCACCCAGATAATCCTTGCCTACGGCATGGGGCGGCATTTCCAACTGTAACTGGGGCACTTCACGCCCGATCCAGGCGATGAAGGTATTGCTGTTAGGCCCCGGCCACGCCGTATAGCTATTTGGATAGGGATAGCTGGCAACAGCCGCTTCCACCGCATCGATCAATTCCGCCGCACGATCCCCGCGCAGGTCCAGAATCAGGTCCGGCATGGATCCGTACCAGTATCGATCCGGGTCCTCCCAACGGCTGATCACCTTGTTACCGGATCGCCATCCAATGACATGGTGGGTCTGATATTGATCCGCATTGGGACGTTTCGTGGCGATCCAGGTATGCACAGCAAACGCGCCGCGCCAGCCAAAGGTTCGCGCCGCATAAACCTGAATGACGGCCTCAGGTTCTTGCGCGGGCAAGGGCGCGATACCGGCGGAATCAGACCGTGCCGACCGCCAGCTTTGGGCCAGCCGTGCATCATCAGCAACCAGCACTGTAGCAGGCCCGACCAGCAATACGCCCAGCACCACAACAACCGCCATAACCGCGCGAAGCGGCTTTTGAATGTACCATTTTTTCATAAATCAAAGACCTATAGGGCCAGCATGGCAAAAACAGGGCAAAATAGTAATTAATTGCTCCAAATTAGGAATTTATCCATCGGGTGATAGCGCTGGGTCCCCTTCCTGGACACGAATCGCGCGCACGACAGTCTCCGCCTGTCCATCACTGAACGCCTCCCCCGCCGGGGCACAATAATATCCCAGAAGATGGCGGGTCGGGATATCGCCATCTGGACTGTATCCCTGGGCGAAGGAAACACAGATATTGGGACCCATGGTAAAGCGTCGCCACAGGATGGGGCCGACGGCGTTCCGACTGGAATACAGATCCTGAAACACCAGATTTCGTTGCGCCAGAATGTCCCAGTTACGGGTTGCTTCTTCCGGGCTTGGCGCCTCCCCCATCGGGGTGCCATCCTTGTAGCGTAATTCCAGCAAGGATGCGGATACATCATTGCCGGGCGGGCCCCGCCAGGTGCGTCGTCGCTTCAGAATGTCAGTTTCCCGGTCCCATTGTTCATCATAAAACGACGCGCCATCGGTCAACGTCGGCACATCAATTTGCAGCAGAATCGGAACCGTTCCTTCCCGCATCTGGGCAATACGGGTCGCCTCGCTGGTATCCAATGGATTCCAGCCCAATTCATCGCATGCGGCCAAAAGTCCGCAAATCCCGAAAAACAATAGTATTTTAGTCAAATATCTCATGGTAGCATGAATCTTGTCGGATAGATTCCCTTGTGTCAAAGCGAAGCCGCGCTAAAACAGGGGGAAGAGAGTGGATTGATTGCACCGTTTTCGGGGTTTAAGACGCTACGGTGGCACATTCTGACGGGGAATTTGAGTGTGAAATCGGGCATGGGGGCATGGATTTATGGCATGGACGGGAAGAGAATGGGGATTCGGTCGGGCCTTTTTGCGCCAGCCCCCGTCTGATCCTGGCGGGCATGTTACGTCCCTTCCAAATCAAACCAGATCTAAAGCCACCCACCAGACTGTGACTGACAAGGACACCATGCCAGAAAACGCCCCTGCAAACGCATCAGAACAGCCACATCCGTCTGACACCAGCGATTCGTTAGAGTCAGGCGACAGTGCGTCGGACAAATACGCCCATATCGTTGTCGTCGGCAATCAGAAGGGCGGCTCTGGCAAATCCACGACGACCATGCATGTCATCGCCTCACTGCTGTCAACGGGTGCCAGTGTCGCCAGCATCGATTTGGATGCCCGCCAGGGAACCCTGACCCGCTATATTGAAAATCGGCGTAAATATGCGGAACGACGCGGTATTAATCTGTTAATGCCAACCCATCGCCCCATTGAGCCATCCAGCGTTGCCTCAATTGACGTTGCACGCGCACATGATGCCCATTCTGTTGAAAAGGCCGTGCAGGACCTGGCCCCGCGCCATGATTACATCGTGATCGACACGCCAGGAACGGATAACTTCCTCAGCCGCGTTGGACATTCCTATTCCGACACGCTGATCACGCCCTTGAATGATAGTTTCATCGATCTGGATGTGCTGGCGATGATCGATCCGGAAACCTATGCCATGACCCGCCCCAGCAAATACGCGGAAATGGTGTTCCAGGTTAAGATGCAAAAGGCCCGCCGGGAAAAAAGCAACCGGACCTTTGACTGGGTCGTGATGCGCAACAGAACCGGCCAGTTGGAATCGCGCAATCAGCGATCCATGGAAGAGGCCCTGACGAAGCTCAGTTCCCGCATCGGGTTTCGCCAGGTGCCCGGCTTTTCAGAACGTGTGATCTTTCGGGAGCTTTTCCTGGATGGCCTGACGCTGTTGGATCTGAAAACACCCGGGACCGATATCCGCATGAATATGTCCCATCTGTCCGCCCGGCAGGAAGTGCGTGACCTGATGGCGGCAATCGGTCTGGACCGGGAAGCACACTAGCCAGTTGGGCAACAAATCCAAGGCATAGGGTGACGAATGGCCGAAAAAGCCCATATATAATCCTATGAGCAAACTGCCACGCGATCATAATGCCACCCGCGATGTGGACGCCTTCTTGGAGAAGGTCCGCCGCCCCCCCGCTCCTGCCGTCCCATCGGGCAAGCGGGGCCGCCTGATATTTGCGCTGGATGCGACGATGAGCCGCCAGCCGACCTGGGATGCCGCCTGCCAGATCCAGGGGGAGATGTTTGAGGCGACCCGGGCAATCGGGGGCCTGGATGTGCAACTGGTCTATTTTCGCGGTTTCGGGGAATGCAAGGCAGGGGCCTGGCAACCCGACGCCGCGGGCCTGGCCCGGTTGATGGGAAAGGTCGCCTGTCACGCGGGCAAAACCCAGATCGGCAAGGTTCTGACCCATGTCAAAAATCAGACGGATCAAGGCAAGGTTGGGGCCGTCGTCTATGTCGGCGATGCATTTGAAGAAGACATCGACGCTGTCTGTCATAAGGCGGGTGAGCTTGGTATTCTGGGAGTGCCAGTTTTTATCTTTCAGGAGGGTGCGGACCCGATTGCCCAACGGGCTTTTCGTGAAATTGCCAGACTGACCAATGGCGCATGGTGCCCCTTTGATCTGGCCAGCGCAGACCGGTTAAAGGCACTGTTATCCGCCGTCGCCGTGTATGCCGCCGGAGGCCTGAAGGCGCTGGAGGATTATGGCCGCACCGACCGCGCAGGCGCGGCTACGGCCCTGCTGCAACAGCTTCAAGGACCAAAAGGTAAGCCGCCACGATGACATGGTTTCTGTTGGGCATTGTCGCCATGGTCGTCCTGTTCACGGCATTGAACTGGGCACGCAACGCCAATCCAAAGGATATCCTTAAAACGATTAAATGGACCGCGATCGGCCTGGGCGGGGCGGTCCTGCTGGTCGTGCTGCTGACGAAGAATTTTCAGCTAATCTGGGGATTGGGCGTATTCCTGATCCCGTGGCTTATGCGCCTGAACGCGCTGCGCCGCCTGTGGAAATCAATGAAGGGCCCATCGGGGGGCCAGCGTTCGCATATCTCTGCCCCGTTCTTTGATGTTTATCTGGACCATGACACCGGGGTCATGGATGGGCGCATCAAGGCCGGTCCGTTTGAAGGGGCGCTGCTGTCTGAATTATCGATGGCGGAAGGCCAACAGCTTTACACCCATATCGAAGCATCCAACGACCCAAGGTCCCTGCAATTGCTGGAAGCTTTCCTGGATCGCGCCCATGGGACCGCGTGGCGTATGTCGGATAATCAGCAGGACGGGGACCATACCACCGGTTCCACCTCACAGCGGAACAACAGTGGCCAAATGACAGTGGATGAGGCGCTGAAACTGTTAGGCCTGAAACCCGATGCGACGGCCGCTGATATCAAGGCCGCGCATCGTCGCCTGATGAAACAGGTTCATCCAGACACGGGCGGCTCTGCCTATCTGGCCGCCCGGGTCAATGAGGCAAAAGATATATTGCTGAACCGTTAAACCGGGCGGGCCGGACAGTTCATGTCCGCCGCATTATCAGTGGGCTGGATAATGACATTTGAAATTGGATGGGGGCTGATAGCCTGGGCATAGGCAGCCTTATGCGCATCCAATTGTCCCAGCAAACCAACGCCTGCAGCAATCAGGAAAACAGCGGACAAAACCAAACGGGACTGGCTGCGGGTTTGCGCCAAACTGACCGTGTTGTTGGTGCTCTTAATCATCATAACCTGTACTCCCCTAAGGAATGATTTAGCCTTTAAGTGATTCGATAAAAGGTCTCACAGCGACCTTTGACCCTTTCACTACGCACCTGAAATTGGGCGAAAAAGGGGCAGCATCGCGGCAAATCGCTGTTCAATCGTGGTTTGTCATGACCATTCAATGACAAGCAGGCCTGGAATGCACCCTTCCGCTTGCCCTTGGGCCATTGGCTATGGCAATACCCAACGGGACTTTCTTGCCTTTCCCCACAAGGCAGCATGAGGAGCATTGAATGGTCGCGCGCATCAGAAAGGCTGTATTTCCTGTCGCCGGGCTAGGCACCCGGTTTCTGCCCGCAACCAAAGCGATGCCAAAGGAAATGCTGACCGTCGTTGACAAGCCGCTGATCCAATACGCCGTTGAAGAAGCCATGGCTGCCGGGATCGAGGAATTCATCTTTGTCACCGGCCGCGGCAAGCAGGCGATGGAAGATCATTTTGACCTGTCCTATGAATTGAATGAGACACTGGACCGACGCGGCAAGACCGCCGAACTGGAACAGGTCAATGAATTCCTGCCACCCCCTGGTGCGATCAAATATGTGCGCCAGCGCGAAGCACTGGGGCTGGGCCATGCGATCTGGTGCGCCCGTGACATGATTGGCAACGAACCTTTTGCCATCCTATCGCCCGACGATCTGGTTTTGGGGGAGCCCCCCTGCCTGGCGCAATTGGTCCAGGCTTATAGTGAAACCGGGGGCAATGTGGTGGCCGTGATGGACGTGCCCCGCGATCAGACCGACCGCTATGGTATTCTGGACACGCCAAATCCACAGGATCGACTGGCCGAAATCAAAGGGCTGGTGGAAAAGCCAAAACCCGCAGACGCCCCTTCCACCCTGTCGATTATTGGTCGCTATATTCTGCACGGATCCGTATTTTCCCATCTGGACCGGCACGAAAAAGGTGCGGGTGGAGAGATACAGTTGACCGATGCCATGGCGCGGATGATCGGGGATCAGCCCTTTCATGGCCTGCGCTTTCAAGGGGAGCGGTTTGATTGTGGTACCAAAGAAGGATGGCTGGCAGCCAATATAGCCTTTTCCCTGGCCCGCGAGGATCGTCGCGCCCAGACCGAACAGATTCTAGCGCGTTACCGCTGAGGCACGCGCGATCACACCAAACCATCCCAATAGTGGGGAGAGAGACGAAATGCAGATTGCAGTAATTGGGACCGGCTATGTCGGATTGGTGTCCGGCGCATGTTTTGCCGATCTTGGCCACACCGTTGTCTGCGTTGATATCGATCCGGAAAAAATCCGCAAGCTGGAAGCGGGCATTATCCCGATCTATGAACCGGGTTTGGATGAAATGGTTGCCCGCACTGTCGCGGCAGGAAATTTATCCTTCACAACGGAAATTTCTGAAGCCGTGCCAGGGGCTGATGCGGCCTTTATTGCCGTTGGAACGCCCCCGCGTCCAGAAGATGGTCATGCCGACATGCGCTTTGTCCATGCCGCCGCAGAATCCATTGCCGCAGCCATGACCGGTTATACCGTCATAGTGGATAAATCCACAGTCCCTGTCGGTACATCGCGGGAGGTGACAAAGATTATCAGCCGGATGCGCGATGCCTCAGAATTCGACGTCGCATCCAACCCTGAATTCCTTCGGGAAGGGGCGGCGATTGGGGACTTTATGAACCCGGACCGGATTGTCGTTGGCATACGATCCGACCGCGCCAGAGAGGTCATGGCTAATGTGTACAAGCCCATGACCGATCGCGGTATTCCCCTGTTGATGACGGATCCAGATTCCGCAGAACTGATCAAATATGCCGCCAATGCGTTCCTGGCGACCAAAATCGCCTTTATCAATGAAATCGCGGATATCTGTGAACGGACCGGCGCGAATGTCTATCAGGTCGCACAGGGCATTGGCATGGATACCCGCATCGGGCCAAAATTCCTGATGCCAGGCCCTGGCTATGGCGGCAGTTGTTTTCCAAAAGATACGCTGGAACTGGTCGCCACCGCCCAGAAATTTGAAACCCCCAGCCGGATTGTCGAAGCGGTCGTGGCGTCAAACGATGCCCGTAAACAAGGCATGGCAAGCCGTGTCGCGGCCGCCCTGAATGCCCCCGTAAAGGGCAAGCGCATCGCCGTTCTGGGCCTGACCTTCAAGGCGGAAACCGACGACATGCGGGAAAGCCCCGCAATCGATATTATCGCCAGTCTGCAGGCGGAAGGGGCAGACGTCGCCGTCCATGACCCAAAAGGGATGGATGTCGCAAAAACGCTTCTCAATAATGTGAAATGGTCTGATAATGCCTATGATGCGATGAAAGGCGCGGAAGCCGTCGTCATCGTAACGGAGTGGAATGACTATAAGACGATGGATTTAAACCGCGCTAAAGAGGTTCTTGCCCGGCCGATTATGGTCGATTTGCGAAACCTCTTTGAGCCCCAAGATATGCTGGAACTGGGTTTCCTGTATTCCAGCGTTGGGCGTGTGACGCCCAGCATGTAACAATGGGCCTATAATCTTGGGCGCGTCACGCTGACGGTATCCAGTGGGGAAGGACGAAGTAGTATGGGGCATCGTTTCGATCCCGAGATTTTGCGGGAATACGATATTCGTGGGGTCGTTGGTCAGTCGCTTTCAGCGTCCGACGCATTGGCCCTGGGGCGCACAATGGGGACGATTGCCGTCGCAGGCAGCGGTCGTATCGCCGTCGTCGGCTATGATGGGCGGATGAGCTCCCCCATGCTGGAGGAGGAATTGTGCCGCGGTCTGGCCTCCTGTGGTCTGTATGTCTTGCGCATTGGCCTTGTGCCCACACCTTGCCTGTATTTCGCTGCGAAAATGCTAAAGGCGTCTTTGGGTATCATGGTGACCGGGTCCCATAATCCACCAGAATATAACGGCTTTAAAATCGTCCTGAACGGGATGCCCTTTTATGGCGCAGAAATACAGCGCCTCCGGGACCTGTCCTATCGCGGTGTCTGGGCACGCGCCAAGGGTGCTATGGTCGAAACAGATACATTGGCTGCCTATACAACCCGAATTCTACTGGGATATGAAACCCAGAAATCAATGCGGGTTGGTTGGGATCCAGGCAATGGGGCGGCCTGTCCCGTCGTCTTGCGGCTGGCCCATCGGTTACCGGGGGAGCATTTGCTGATCAATGAAAAGGTCGATGGCACCTTCCCCGCGCATCATCCTGATCCAACCGTCGAAGCAAATCTGGCGCAGCTAAAGGATCTGGTGCTGACAGAAAAGCTGGATATGGGCCTGGCCTTTGATGGCGATGGCGACAGAATAGGGATTGTCGATGATAAGGGCCGCGCGATCTGGGGCGATCAGCTCTTGGCCCTGATGGCGCGCGAAGTCCTGAAAGAAATGCCAGGTGCCCCAATTCTGGCGGATGTAAAGGCCAGTCAGGTCCTGTTCGATGAGATTGAGCGTTTGGGCGGCAAACCGGTCATGTGCCCGACCGGCCATTCCATTATCAAGACAAAGATGCTGGAACATAAATCGCCCCTGGCCGGGGAAATGAGCGGCCATATCTTCTTTGCCGACAAATACTATGGCTATTACGATGCGCTTTATGCTGCCGTGCGCTTCATGGCGATGGTTGCCAATTCCGGTAAGAAAGCCAGCGACCTGTTGGATGAATTGCCCAAAATGCTCAATACGCCAGAAGTGCGGATAGACGTGCCCGACGCGCGGAAATTTGCTGTCGTTGAAGAAGTCAAAGCCCGCCTGATTGAGGCTGGTGCCGTTGTCAATGACACGGACGGGGTCCGGGTATCAGATTTTGGGGGCTGGTGGCTGTTGCGTGCCTCCAACACACAACCGGCATTGGTTGCCCGCTGTGAGGGGCCAGACGAAAAGTCCTTGAAAAATTTGAAAGAACAGCTTCTTGCCCAACTGAAAATCAGTGGTATCAAAATTGATGATGCCAGTGATCTGGCCGCCTGATTGATGCAAGCGCCCTTAGGTATTCTGTTTGATAAAGATGGCACGCTGCTGGAATATCACGCAACCTGGATGCCAGCCAATCATGCGGTTGCTCTGGAACTGGCGCAGGGTGATTTGAACACAGCCCACCATTTGCTGCGTGCTGGGGGATGGGATCAGGCAACCGATCGTGTCGCTTCGGGCAGTCCCCTGGCGGCGGGGGATCTGGAAGACATCGCGACCCTGTGGCAGGACCTGTTGCCCGACGGCCCAGACCGCACGATTGACAGCATTGTCGCCTATCTGGACAGTGCCTTTCCCGCCAATATGGTGCCAACGCCGGTCTGTAATCTGCCCGCCCTGTTGACGCAGTTACAGGCCCGTAATATTGCCCTGGGCGTTGCCACTGCCGACAGCGCCAATGGCTTGCGAATGTCCCTGGCCCCGTTTGATATTCTGCATCGCTTTGCCTTTGCTGTCGGCTTTGACAGCGGCCATGGACGCAAGCCGGAACCCGGCATGGTGCATGGATTCTGCGCCGCCACAGACCTGCCCCCGGACCGCATCTGGGTGATCGGCGACAATCGCCATGACATAGAAATGGCCCTGTCCGCTGGGGCAACAGGCATCGGGGTCCTGACCGGCACATCCAGCGCTGAAGAACTGCGCGCTGCGGGGGCTGCAATGATATTGGACTCGATCGCCGCTCTGCCTGAGATACTCTAACCGCGAATACGATGGAACGCGCTGCCATTGGGACCGGTCTGACGCCAGAACCGCAGCGTCACCGCGATGGCGCAGAAGCCCAACCCGATCATCAGGCCATACCAGACACCGACACCGCCATAGCCCAGAACGAACCCCATGACATAGGCCCCGCCAATGCCAACAACCCAATATCCCAGGAATGCCAGGACCATTGGCACCAGCGTATCGTTCAGCCCGCGCAATATGCCCCCGGCCGTGATCTGCACCCCATCAAATAATTGAAACAGCGCCCCGACCGCTAAAAAGGTCGCGCCATAGGCAATGATCTGCGCCCGGTTTGGATCATCGTCGCTAAGGAACAGGCCAATAAAGAGATAACCCACTGTCCAGAACAGGATGGCGCAGCCCAGCATGAAAACCAGCGTCGTTTCCAGTATCACCCGACCCCGCAGGCGAACCGCCGCCAGGTCCCGTGCGCCTGCTGCCAGGGCGATGCGAATTGTAGCAGCCTGCGACAGACCAAAGGGCACCATGAAGGTGATCGACATGACCTGCAGGGCGATCTGATGCGCTGCCAATTGGGTAACGCCAACCCACCCCATCATAATCGCCGTCGCGCCGAACAGGCCATGCTCCATGACCCAACTGCCACCCGACGGCAGGCCGATGCTCAACATCTGGCGAAAGCGCGGCCAGTCCGGTCGCCAGAACCGCACGAATAACTGCAGCTTTGCGAATTTCGGTGTGAAATTGATATACAGAACGGCCAGGACCAAAATGTAGATATCGACCACAAAGGTCGCCAATCCTGCCCCTGGCAGGCCCATAGCGGGAAAGCCAAGGCCACCGAACATGAAGACCCAGTTCATCAATGCGTTCAGGGGCACACCAGACCAGGCAAACAACATGGCAGGCCGCGTCACCCCATAGGATGCCATGGTCAATCGCAAGGGTATGGTGACAAACACGATGATAAGAACCGGTGCCATCCAGTTCAGATAGCCTTGCGCAGCATGGGAAATTACTGGGTCCTGACCCAGAAAGATAAAGGCGGCCTCTCCATATTGCAGGATCAGGGCAAACGGCGTTCCCATCATCAACCCGATCCACAGGCCCTGACGCGCGCTGCGCCGTACACCGCGATCATCATTTTGCGCAACGGCCTGGGCGGTCAGGGACGACACCGCCCCCAATGTGCCAATGCCAAACAGCAGAAAAATAAACCAGGCATTCAGCGCCAATGCCGCCGCCGCGATGGCATCCTGACCCAGATGACCGATCATCAGCATGTCCACGGTTTCCATCATGATCACCGCAACCATGGTCATGATCATGGGCCAGGCGAGCGAGAATGTCGCCCCTACCTCCGCTTTTCGGTCCAGAACCGTGGGAGCTTGTATCGTTTCATCCTGTGTCATGCCGAGGCTTATGCCTCAATTTTAGGCAGTGGGGAAGGAAATAGAGGATATGCCGGGAATGAAAAATCTAGACCTGTTTACGATCGATCAGGGGGGCTTCCCGGACGCGACAGAATATACAGGGATACCAATGTCAAAACCGCTGCAATCCCCCCATAGGTCCAAACCGATAAATCTGTTACCGCCAGCATGATCGCCATGCTGACCACCATCATCGCCGTGGACAGGATCTTCGCGCGGACCGGGATCACACCATGCTGGTCCCAATCTCTAAGGGGCGGGCCGAAGCGGGGGTGATGATACAGCCAGTCATGAAACCGCTGTGACGAGCGCGCAAAACACCATAACGCCAGCAACAGGAAAGGAACTGTCGGCAATAGCGGCAGGAACGCCCCGATAAAGCCGAGCCCGACAAACAGGCATCCAAATATAAGATAGACGATGCGCGGCATCGCCCGCTCCAATCCTAAGCCCGCGCCGGAGCATCCGTTTCAGCCGCCGCTTCGGTTTCCAGCGCCGCCAGGGCCGTTTTCACGATCCCCGCCGCATCCAATCCAGCCTCTGCAATCTGACGATCCGGCTTGTCCTGATCAATAAAGCGGTCGGGCATGAACAAGGTGCGCAATCGAATGCCCTGGATCAGATCTTCCGCCACCAGAATGTTCAACACCTGGGTCGAAAAGCCGCCAATGGCCGCTTCTTCCACCGTGATCAAAACATCATGGGTCTGTGCCAATTTCCGCACCAGATCAGCATCCACCGGCTTGGCAAAGCGGGCATCGGCAACCGTCGTTGAAAACCCATGGGCGGCCAAATCTTCTGCCGCAGTCATGGCATCCTGTAGACGGGTTCCCAAAGACAGAATGGCAACCGTCTTCCCCTCCCGCACAATCCGCCCCTTCCCGATCTCTACCGGTTCGGGGTTCTTGGGAATCTCAATCCCAATGCCCTCTCCCCGCGGATAGCGGATGGCGGATGGATGATCATCAATACCAGCGGCGGTCACCACCATGCGCGCCAATTCCGCCTCATCCGACGGGGCCATGACGATGAAATTGGGAAGACAGCACAGATAGCTTAGGTCAAACGCCCCGCAATGGGTCGCGCCATCGGCCCCGACATAGCCCGCCCGATCAATGGCGAAGCGCACCGGCAAATTCTGAATGGCGACATCATGAACGACCTGGTCATAGCCACGCTGTAGAAATGTCGAATAGATCGCGGCAAAGGGTCGATATCCCTCTGTCGCCAAGCCCGCCGCAAAGGTCACCGCATGCTGTTCGGCAATACCGACATCGAAGGTCCGGCTGGGATGGGCCTTTTCAAACAAATGCAGGCCTGTGCCAGATGGCATGGCGGCGGTGATAGCGACGATTTTGTCGTCTTTTACTGCCAGATCGCTCAACACCTGACCAAAAACATTCTGATAGGCCGGCGCATTTGGTTTGGGCTTGTGCTGGGCACCGGTGACAACATCAAATTTCGCGACGCCATGATATTTGTCAGCAGACGCTTCTGCGGGGGGATAGCCCTTCCCTTTTTGCGTCACAACATGGATCAGGACCGGACCGGATTCCTTTGCAGACCGGACGTTCTTCAGAACCGGTAGCAAATGATCCAGATTATGGCCGTCAATCGGGCCCACATAGTAAAAGCCCATTTCTTCGAACAGGGTTCCCCCCGTCACGAAACCACGGGCATATTCCTCAGCCTTTTCAACCGCGCGCTCAAAAGACCGCGGGAAGCGTTCTGCGATATGCTTGCCGATTTCCCGCAGGCTTAAATACTGTTTCGACGACATCAAACGCGACAGATATGCGCTCATCGCGCCGACGGGGGGCGCAATTGACATATCATTATCATTCAAAATAACGGTCAGGCGGGAATTCATCGCACCAGCATTGTTCATCGCCTCATAGGCCATGCCAGCCGACATTGCGCCATCGCCGATCACGGCTACGACATGGTTGTCATCGCCACTTAAATCCCGCGCGACGGCCATCCCCAGCCCGGCAGAAATGGAGGTTGACGAATGCGCCGCGCCAAACGGGTCATAATCACTCTCATCCCGCTTGGTAAAGCCGCTTAACCCGCCGCCCTGGCGCAGGGTTTCAATGCGGTCCCGCCGCCCGGTCAGGATTTTATGGGGATAGCATTGATGTCCGACATCCCAGATCAGGCGATCATCGGGCGTGTTGAACACGTAATGCAGCGCCACGGTCAGTTCGACCACGCCCAGCCCCGCGCCCAGATGCCCCCCTGTCTGGGACACCGCACGAATGGTTGCGGCGCGCAGTTCATCAGCCAATTGCCGCAATTGCGTTGGCTTCAAATCGCGCAGATCAGACGGCAGGGAAACCGTATCCAGTAAGGGCGTGGCAAGCATGGGGCTTACATCTGTCACAAATGACCACTTTCACAGTGATTAATAGTTCTGACACATACCTAGCCCGGAATTGCGGTGCTTTCCAGACCGAATTCAATCCAAATCACGGCGTATTATTGAAATTCCAATGATTTCCAAGGTCAGACGGATGTGGACTCTCTTGAAAAATCGATATGCAGATGGTTGCCATCCGGGTCATGGAGATTGATCTGGGTGATCGGCATGCCTGGCACATCAACGCGGTGATAGGGAATTCCTTTCCGCTGCAGGATCGCCAGAAACCCCGTCATGTCGTCGGCAGATATGGCGAAATGTTCCAATTGCTGGTCGGGTCGATAGGGGGCGGGTGGGTCGCTGACACCGATCAGGTGTACGATGGGAAACCCGTCGCAATACAGCCAGGCACCTGGGAAATTGAAATCAGGACGCGCGCCGACTGTCAGCCCCAGAATGTCAGTATAGAAATCGATCATGCGCTGAAGCTGGGCGGTGCGCAGATGGACATGGTCCAGACGGCGCAGCATGGCTCAGAAATTCTCCTTCTTATACCCGAAGTCAAAGCGGCCTGCTTCCCGTAACAAAACGCGCGATAAGCCTTCAGGCCCGCAATAGAAAACATCAACCGCCTGGTCCGGATGGGCCTGTCGGATTGATTTGAAAACGGACTGCCAATCGGGCCGCGACAGGCGTGTCGGGGCATGAAGCCCGGTCAACAAATCGCGTCCCGTTTCCTGATGATAGACTTCCATTGCAACGGTCAGGCTGGCCGATGTCAGTTCCGCCCGCAGCCCGGTCAAATAGACCTGAATTTCGATCACATCGCGCGTCGCAGGGTCTTCTTCCAATTGCGCCATCAGATCGACAAACCATTCAAAGGCTTTCTGATCCCGGTTCATCCAGATGAAATAGATCCGCTGCATCTGGCTGGCGGCCCCCTGTTGGCGCTGGTGCAGGATGGACCGTAAGATGGAGGCAAAGGGTGTCACCCCAATCCCGGCCCCGATCAATACGGGGATCTTGCTGTCAAAAATATCCGATGCAGGCGACCCATAGGGGCCGTCCAGATAGACCCTGGTCCATGCGGCCGGGCGTTCCGGAACAGGCTGCTGTGCCAGATCATGCAGCTTGTGCGTCCAATTTCCGACCCCCCGCACATGCAGTTCCAACATTTCCGTTTCTTCCGGGTTGGAAGTGGCGGTGAAAGGATGCCATTCAAAACTGGAAATCATCGGATGTTTCAGGAAAACATATTCGCCCGGCTGATAGTGAAACCAGTCAGGCCGCGTCATCCGCAACCGTGTCACATTAGAAGACAGCGCATCGGCTTGCTGCAAATCCGTTGTTTTCAGCCCGTGCACCAACCGGATACCCCGTTCAATCAGATACAGCGCGCCGGGACCAACGACCCACATCCAGAATCCTGGGACATGCAACAGGAAGAAGGCAAACCACAGCCAATAGAGTTGATGGGTGATATAGAACAGGTCAAACAAGCCCTTATCCCGCACAAATCGCAGGGAAAATATCCACATCACCAGAAACAGGCCAATCAAGGTCAGGCCGGTCCAGCCAACCCGTGATTTGAACAATTCCCCATACACGACATCGCGTGTGAAAAAGTCCGGGTCGATAATGCTCTCATAGGCCCCGATATACCCCCCCACATGGATGACCGCGCATAGAAAGGTCACATGGCCGACGATTTTATGAAACGCGATCGCATGATCCAGTGGCAGGAATGGTCCAAACCAGGTGCGCCGCAGAAAGGTTAGGGAATGGCGCAGCATGGCGATCAGAATGATCGCCCCGTTCAGTTTCAGACAGGCCGCGGCCCCCTGGGCAATCTGGGTGAACAGATCGGACCCTAACTGGATTTCGGCCAGCACGCCACCGCGAAACATCCAGGCATTGGCCGCGAAATACAGCACCAACAGGACCAGCCAGGGGCGCTCATTCTCCCACAGGCGTATCGCGCCCTCTGTCAGATTGTGCAACAGGCGTCCGTGCTGACGGCGACGGTCGCGCTCGATGCGCTCTGGCAATCGCAACCATGTGGCGGAATTTGCGACCATTTGTTCTTTCAGGGCCGGATGGGAATCGATGCAGGCCTTGAATTCCCCAAATGTAATAGATTTGCTGCCATCCGCATCCACCTTCTGGAACATCGCCTCGCTTAAGGCATCCAATTTATGGGGCGGAATATCCAGATGGTGCTCGTTCAAACTGCGGTCCAGGATATGGGTCAGCTCTGCCTTATCAATGGTGCCATCGCCATTCAGATCATGCAGGTCAAAGACGATGCGCAGTTTTTCATCCGGCGATCCAGTCAGCAGAATCTGTGCGAAATCAATAAATTCCCACAGCGTGACAGTGCCGCTGCCATCCCGATCAATCAGCCCAAAGATACGGGCGGCATACTCCGCATCATGCAGTCCCAACCCCGCCTGCAACTCAGCCTGATCAATTTTCCCATCTTCGCCCGCGATGACTTTAAACCGGGTTTCTATATCACGCAGTTGAGAGATCGCGTCGCGCCCCAGTTTGACAATTGTCCCGGTATCATTCTTGGTCATTGCCATGGCTCCTAAAGCGCGTTCTTGCCGGATAGACAGTGTTTTCTTGTAACAGATTCTTCTGATCTAAAAGCAGGGGTTAGCATTGCCGAAAAATAGAAAGTATTTTATCTTATATCCATGAAGACATTCATTATAACCCTTTTGGTCACACCGCTGCTGCTTTGGCTGTCACCGGCAGTGGCCCAAGATGTCTCAGGGGACCCCGCCAAAGGCAAGGCCCTGATGATCGAAATGAAATGTCCAAAATGCCATGGGGAAACCGGGCTTGGGCGCACAAAAACGCCTGGCGTCCCGCGATTGGATGGCCAGTTTGAGGTTTATCTGATCAACCAGTTGCAAAACTTCCGCGACGGGCGTCGACCGCACAAATTCATGGAAATTTATGCAGGCCGATTGGATGGTCAGACGATCCGTGACATGGCGGCATTTTATGCGTGTCAGGGCGATGGCGCACAATTGCTGGAAGACCCCTCTCGCTGTGCACCTGTACAATGAGGTTGGTTATGCTGCGGCCCCTTCTTTTTACAATCCTGTGTCTGACCTTAGGTCTTGTGCTTCAAGCCCAACCGGCACAGGCACTGGAATGCAGTGATCAGGACCCTGATTACTGTATGAAATGCGAGGATCTGGACAAAGCCTATAAGGGCAAGGACATGAATGCCATTCTGGTGCGGGGCCGTTCTGTCTGGACACCGCTCTATGCCGCCTATTTCAGGGATTGTCCAAAGCTTGCCGTGCGCTATCTGGAATTGGGGGCCAATCCGGCCGTGGGCGGGATGGAAGGCGATATGCTGGCCACCGTCATTTCCTGGGACAGATGGGAAGTTGAACAACGCTCCCTGTGGGTCAAAATGTTGGTTCTGGCCGGTGCCAAACTGGACGCGCCGCCGATTACAAAACGCACGACGCGCGAACGCCTGATGCAGGAATATGGCAAGCGCGACGACATCATGGCCCTGATCAAGGTCGCGGAACAGAACGGCGGATAACCCCTCCCCCGCTGATTTTTGCAAAGGATACTGTTTAATGAAATCCGTCCGACTGGGCCGTACAGGCCTTACTGTCTCTGAATTATGCTTTGGCACCATGTCCTTTGGCGGCGATGCGGACGAGGCGGAGTCCGGTCGCCTGTATGCCGCGTGCCGGGATGCGGGCATCATCTTTTTTGACTGTGCCAATGTTTATAATGGGGGCCGCGCCGAAGAAATTCTGGGCCGCCTGATTGCACCAGAACGGGACAAGCTGGTCATCACCTCCAAGGTCGGCATGCCGTTGAATGAAGGGGGCCCCAATGACAGAGGGTCCAATCGCCGCCACATCACCCGCGCGGTTGAAGACAGCCTGCGCCGCCTGAACACGGATCGGCTGGACGTCTATTTCCTGCATAAATGGGACCCTGAAACCCCGATCGAAGAAAGCCTGCGGGCCTTGGAAGACCTCGTGCGCGCGGGCAAGGTCCTGCATATCGGGGCGAGCAACTTCGCGGCCTGGCAATTGGCAAAATCGCTGGGTATTCAGGATAAGAACAACTGGTCCCGGTTCGATATCATCCAACCCATGTACAATCTGGTGAAGCGCCAGTCAGAGGTTGAAATCCTGCCCCTGGCGCAGGCCGAAGACCTGGGCGTAATCTCCTACGGTCCAAATGCGGGTGGATTGCTGACCGGCAAGTATCGCAGCGGTCAGCGCCCCGAAGGCACCCGACTTGTGCAAAACAAGATGTATTCAAAACGCTATGACGTGCCCTGGTACTATGAAACCGCAGAGAAATTCACAGCCCTTGCCGATGCACGAGGCGAACACCCGGTCAGCCTGGCCGTCGCCTGGGCCGCCCATCACCCCGGCATCACCTGCCCCATCATCGGCGCGCGCAGCGTTGAACAGCTTCAGGCGTCACTGGACTCTGTCAAAATAGACATGACCGACGCCCTGTGGACCGAAATCGCTGGCCTGTCTGAACAGCCCGCCTCGGCAACAGACCGGAATGAGGAACTCTAACGTTCGAGGCCTAGATTGCACAGCAACGAAATTTTTATTCAGGCTAGGAAGTCCAACAGATATATGGCAATCTTTGCCATGATGCTCTATCATTCCACTTGAATGGAGAATTGTGATGGCAACAATGAATGTATCTCTCCCCGACCCAATGAAAGCGTGGATTGAAGAACAATTACAAAATGGGTGTTTCAGCAATACCAGCGACTATGTGCGGCATTTGATCCGACGTGATCAGGAGCGCCAAAGCGCGATTGCAACCTTACAAGATGCAATCAATGACGGCCTGAACAGCGGTACGCCTGAACTGTTTGACCCAATCGAGTTTAATGCAACGATGCGCAAAAAGCATGGGGCCTAAGAGACCAAACAGATATCGGCTAACGCCAAGAGCACGGGAAGATCTGGAAGCAATCTGGATTTACACAGCCACTGCGTGGTCAGCAGATCAGGCTGAAAACTATGTCAACAATCTGACACAGACCTTCCAACTTCTCCTCTATGCACCTGAAATAGCCCGCTTGCGCGCAGAGCTAAACCCGCCAGTCCGTATTTATTCAACTGGGTCTCATTATATCCTGTATCAAATCGCCGATGAGGACCTTGTTGTCATCCGAATTCTGGGCGAGAAGCAGGACTGGACAAAAATCTTACGCGCCCTAGACACGTAAAATCAAAGATTTCAAATGTAGCCTACTTATCTGAAGCCCCTTAAACCTTCAGAACATCATTCCCGCGCGCAATGGCGATGACGCCGGAGCGGGCGACTTCTGTGTCGCCAAGGGCGCGCATCAATTCGATGAAGCTGTTGACCTTTTCCGGATCGCCATCAATCTGAAAGACGAAGCTGTCCAGCGTCGTATCGGCGACTTTGGCGTGGAAGATGTCGGCGATGCGCAGGCTTTCCCGGCGGGCATGATCCTTGGCGCGGACCTTGATCAGGGCCAATTCACGCTCCACATGCGCACCATCCAGGGTCAGGTCATGAACGTCATGAACCGGAACAAGTCGGTGCAATTGCGCCTTGATCTGTTCAATGATCATCTCCGTTCCCGTGGTGACAATATTGATGCGGCTGACGCTTTCATCTGCTGTGACGGTCGACACGGTCAGGCTTTCAATATTATAGCCCCGGCCAGAGAACAGCCCAATCACGCGGGCCAGAACGCCGGGTTCGTTGTCAACGATCACGGCAAAGGTGTGACGCCGCACGGTCTCATTCCCGCTGGCAAAGGTATAGGCTGCGCCCGGCTGACCCACGGTCCCTGAATTCGCCATCCCAAAACTTCCTTCCGGCATTGTAAAATCACCCTATTTCAAGTGTCGTCTTAAACCAGCATTTTCCCAGCATTGCCAATGGCTTCTTCGCCTTCAGCAACCGGACCCAACAGCATGTCATTATGGGCCGCCCCCGATGGGATCATCGGATAGCAATTTTCGGACTTATCGACCATAATATCGGCGATGACCGGACCATCATGGGCCAGCATTTCGTCAATCACATCATCCAGCTGACCCGCATTTTCCGCCCGCAGGCCCTTCATGCCATAGGCCTCACCCAGCTTCACGAAATCGGGCAGGGCCTCGGAATAGCTTTCCGAATAGCGACCGCCATGCAGCAATTCCTGCCATTGGCGCACCATGCCCATATATTCATTGTTCAGGATGAATATCTTCACCGGCAGGCGATATTGAATGGCGGTGGAGAGTTCCTGGATGTTCATCTGGATTGAGGCTTCGCCCGCGATATCGATCACCAGACCATCGGGATTGCCCAATTGCGCGCCGATCGCAGCAGGCAGGCCATAGCCCATGGTTCCCAATCCGCCAGATGTCATCCAGCGATTGGGCTTCTGGAAATCAAAATGCTGGGCCGCCCACATCTGATGCTGGCCCACTTCGGTCGTGATAAAGGTATCCTTACCGGTTTCCAGCGTCTTTTCATACAGACGGCGGATTGCCTGCTGAGGTTTGGCAACGGTTTCACCGTTTTTGAAGGACAGGCATTTCAAGGCCCGCCATTCATCGATCTTGCCCCACCAGCGCTCCATTGCCGCAGCATCTGGCTTCTTCTGGCGTGCCTTCATAACCTTGATCAGGTCTTCCAGCGCGTATCCAGCATCCCCGACGATCGGCAAGTCGACGCGCACATTCTTGTTGATCGAAGACGCATCGATATCGATATGGATCTTCTTGGAATTGGGGGAGAACGCATCCAATCGCCCGGTGATGCGATCATCAAAGCGCGATCCAATGGCCAGCATGACATCGCAATCATGCATCGCCCAATTCGCCTCATAGGTTCCATGCATACCCAACATGCCCAGATATTGCGGCTCGTTGGCTGGGAACGCCCCCAGGCCCATCAGGGTCAGGGTGCAGGGAAAATTGTTCATGCGCACAAATTCAGTCAGCAGTTTTGCAGCATTCGGCCCGGCATTGATGACCCCACCGCCCGCATACACAATCGGGCGCTTTGCCGACAGCAACAGATCAACAGCCGCTTCGATGCGGGAATGATCGGGCTTCAGGATAGGTTTATAGGTCTTGTGCGCCGCGGATTTCGGCATTTCATAGGTGCCGGTCGCAAACTGCACATCCTTTGGCAGGTCAACCACGACCGGGCCGGGACGCCCGCTGGTCGCGACATAAAAGGCCTCGTGCATCGTGCGGGCCAGCTTGTTCACATCCTTGACCAGATAATTGTGCTTTGTGCAGGGGCGCGTGATCCCGGTCGTGTCGCATTCCTGGAATGCATCATTCCCAATCAGATGGGTCGGCACCTGCCCGGTCAGGCAGACGATGGGAATGGAATCCATCAGCGCATCGGTCAGGCCGGTCACCGCATTGGTCGCGCCCGGGCCAGAGGTCACCAGCACAACACCAGGCTTGCCGGTGGACCGCGCATAGCCTTCCGCCGCATGCACAGCACCCTGTTCATGACGCACCAGAATGTGGCGCACATGGTTCTGTTTGAACAGCGCATCATAAATTGGCAGCACGGCGCCGCCTGGATATCCAAATACAACATCGACACCCTGATCTTTTAGGGCTTTAATCACCATTTCCGCGCCGGAAAGTTGCTGTGTCGACATGTCGTTCATCCATCTTGTTAAAAAACACCCCAACGGGGTCATTCAATTTCGGGAAAGGATTCTATCGCCAGACAGACGCCTCATCGCGTGCGGCGCACAATACGGGCGGCTTAAACCCGAATCAACCCGTTTTCTTCAATAAATGCAAAAAATCTGGCCTCCAAACTTTCTGAATATTTCTCTTTTATAAGAAAATTTGGAACAATCTGATTCTTGGCCCAAGTGGCCTGTCTTTTGGCATAGCGTCGCGTCGCCGTTTTCGCCTGCACAAGCGCCTCTGCCAGGGTAAGCTGTCCCATCAGATGCGCGGTCAGTTCCGGGACCCCAACGGCCCGCATGATCGGCCGGTCGTCAGGCAGGCCGCGCGCCATCAGGGCAGATACTTCTGCCAAGGCCCCCTGATCCACCATCGCATCCAGCCGGGCATCGCACCGCGCGACCAGTTCTGCCCGGGGCGGCACCATAACACAGGTCAGAAATGTCAGGCCAGGCGGTGGACCATCCAGGGGATCATTCTGCCAATCGGTCAGGATGCGACCGGTTGCGGCATAAATCTCAAGCGCGCGGCTGATGCGCTGCATATCCATGGGTTCAATGCGGGCAGCCGCCACAGGGTCCAGTTCCTGCAACCGATCCCAGGCTGAAACGCCCGGTGCAGCGGCAACTTCGGCCCGTATCTGCGCCCGAATTTCCGGCGGCACCTGTGGCATGGGCGACAGGCCCTGGATCAAGGCCTTGATATAAAATCCCGTGCCGCCGCACAGAATGGGGATGCGTCCCGCAGCGTGCGCCGCCTGAATTTCCATCCGCGCCATATCCCGCCACCGGGCAGCCGAACAGACATCATCCCCATCTAAAACACCATATAGGCGATGCGGCACCAAAGCCTCCTCCTCTGCCGAGGGTCGGGCGCTTAATATCCGCAAGTCGCGATAGATCTGCATCGAATCGGCGTTGATCACGACACCGCCAAACCTTTGCGCCACCGCCAGCGCCAGCGCCGACTTCCCAGAAGCCGTCGGGCCATACAGCACAATACAGGGGCGGATCGTATCAGGTTCAGAAGTCACACAACCATCCTTCACGCGTTAACGCGGCGCAGTCTAGACGCTTCCCACCGACGGGGCGAGAGCGAAGCGTACAGATCAGAAATCCGCCAGCGTCACGAATTTGTCGCTTGCGGGAATGGATGGCCTCGGGTATCGCGATTTCCCTATGCAAAACGTCATCACATTGGTTGCAAACCGCAATCGCACCGCCCTTACTGAAGACCACCTGACCGCTGCGCGTGCCGCCGTACAGCGCGCCGGGGCTGCTCCATCCATGGAAACCAAAACCCTGGCCTCAGGCTGGGCCGCGGAATTCATTGCGGATGGGGCCACGCAACTGGCCTTGATCGCTGCGCTGGAAGGGGCCCCAGGTCTGGACGGTATCGATCGCGCGGTGCAGGCCCCGGAAGGCCGGCGCAAACGTGTTCTTGTGTCCGATATGGACTCAACCATGATCCAGAACGAAACCCTGGACACATTGGCAACGGCGCTGGGCTTTGGCGATGCGGTCATGGCGATCACGGCCAGATCAATGGCCGGAGAGCTTGATTTCATTGAGAGCCTGCGCGCCCGCGTCGCCCTGCTGAAAGGCTATCAGGCGACCGAATCGATGGCTGTTGTGATGGATCAGATTCTGCACACAAACGGGGCGGAACGTGCCGTTAAGACCATGGTGGCAAATGGCGCGTTGTGTGCGCTGGTATCTGGTGGCTTCACCTTTACCACCGAAGTGGTCCACGCCCAGCTGGGCTTTCAGGAACATGCGGCCAATACATTGGAAATTGGCGATGATGGCTGCTTCACCGGCAACTTGACTGGTAAAATTGTCGGACGGGCGACGAAATTGGAAATCCTGGATGACATGTGCATCCGCCAGGCTGTGCCCCGCAGCGGTGCAGCGGCGATTGGCGATGGCGCGAATGATCTGGATATGTTGACCGCCGCAGGATTGGGCATTGGCTTTTTCCCAAAACCCATTGTGCGGGAACAGACCCGTGTGCACATCGAACATACCGACATGACCGCGCTGTTATTCTATCAGGGCTACAGCGAAGACGAATTCGCCATCTGAAGCGGCAAAACTCGGGCGGGCTGGGCAATAGAAACGGGCACGGCATGCGCCAGGTGTTTGCGCGCCGCCTCCAGCCCCATGATTTTTACGGTCAAGGCCACATGGTGCAGAAAACCACGATGGGCGGTGCAACTTTCCCCAGGGCCGCACGCGCCGCCTTCAGGACATTCCCAGGCAACAACAAGCTTACGAGCACGGGCCCAGTCGCCTTTCAACAAGGCCCCTTCGACCATGCGCAAATTCAATATGCATTGCGGTGACATCCTACCCATTTCATGCTCCCCTTGCATCACCAGCGACTGATGTCATGAAAATGACAGATATTTATTAATAAATCGTAATTGAATGGGGCCACCATTATTCTTCGCGCTGTGCGAGTATCACATAGCGCAGGGGCCCGCCCGCCTGAACCGCATCGAACGGCCAGCATGTGACCAGAGCGACATACTGGCCCGGCAGTCCCAAGGGCACCTGCAAATGGTCCTTATGCTGCACAGACGCATCAATCACGCGATACGCCGCGACAGAACGATCCGCCTTTTCCCATACGACCGAGTCGCCCGGCTGCAAATCCTGCAGCATCAGAAAATGGGTATCGCGATGTCCGAAAAAGGCCGGAACATCGCCCCCCTGAGCCAGGGTCGGGCCAAAGGCCATCGCCCTGCCGGACGCCCCGGCCAGCGCGATCCTGTCCCGCCCCAGACTTGGGAAATGCAGTTTGGCAATTGGCTGGGTATCGGCCCAGGGCCAGGGCTTTAGCGCATCGCCTGTCTGTCCGTCCTGCGCCGCCGCCCAGGCCCGCTGAATCAGGATCGGGGCCAACCATGCCTTCACCAGGATCACCCCAGACTGGCCCACCTGCCAGACCCCGAACCCCGCCAAGATCATGGCCAGCACCAACAGGGGCCGATTGCGCCGGGGGGAATGAGTGCCCTTCACGGGCTTCCCGCCGTCTTGCGTCCAAACAGCCCTCATTTCCCCGCCCCAAAGCCACGCCGGCGGCTGATCAACAACAGCACAATCGAGCCTGCGATCAACCCCACACCAATCAGGATCATGCCCTGCCATCCGGTCGCCCCTGCAGGTCCGGCAAGGGACGCCATCACCATACCGGCGGGCAGATTATTGGGCATGTCGTGCTGCTGTATGTCTTCTGATGCGGGACGGCGAACCGGGCGATCCACCGCGACAAAGCTGGTATAGGCGGTTGCCAGTTGATGCGGCAGGGCAAGGTCCAATATGGCAAGACGTCCCGCTTCTGGATCAATCGCGCCCCGGCGAATATCGTCCTGGATCGATTCAACCTTGGTTCGGGCCCATAATTTTGCGATCCCTTTGGCAGGGCGCAGATCTGCGCGGGTCAGGTGGACCAGCATATCGTCCTGCGCCATTTTGCCGGTAAATGTCAGATTTCCATCCCAATTTTCCATCGCAATCGGAACAATCAAGGCGCGGGCCCCATACAGATCGGGCAACCGGTCTGGATATACTTCCATCCGGGTGGCGGGATCGGCTGATATCTGCAGATCAATCGCAACAGGCGTTTCAATCCGTTTATAGAATTCTGCCATCTTCGAGGCCGCTTCGGACACATTAGCGATGTTTAGGGTTTCACCCGCACCCAGTTGGGCGGATTTGCGCATGAACCATCCATTCGGCGCAGAGCCGAGGGAAACCGTAAACAAACGAGCATTGCCCAGATTGGCTTCGATCATCTGAAACAATTCATCTTCATTGCCGACCAGACCATCGGTCAGGAACACGATCTGGCGCAACGCAGCCTGATCGCTGCTATCCTGGACGCTATGCCCAAATGCCAGAGCAGATCGAAGCGGGGGCATCATTTCCGTTCCCCCATCAGCTTTCAGACCCGCAACAAAGCCAACCGCCTTTTGAATTCGCGCCGGTGTCGCCGGTTCCGTTTGACCAAACAGGCGTCGATAGCTGGAATCAAACTCTATGACATCAAACCGGTCCTTGGGGCCCAGCGCCGCCAATGCCTGAATAAGCGCCGCGCTGGCCGCCTGCATCGACTCCCCTTCCATTGAACCGGACGTATCGATGATAAATGTCACATCACGGGGACGCTCCAATTGCTTGGCCTGATCAGGTTGGGGCGGCTGAACCATGGCCAATAGATAATCCACCGTGCCAACCCGTTCATGAAACAACATCGCACCTGGCATATCATTGCGTTGGGTGCGCCAGCGCAGAACGATGTCACGATCCGCAGGCTCTGCTTCCAATCGCAGGCCAATTTTGTATTTCTCCCCTTCGCGGGTTACGACCAGATCGTGGCTGGGGCTTTCCAGCGTCGCCAATTCAGCCCCGGCATCCAGCGTAACCTGCAACCCGGTCGGGTTTGACTGGCGCTGTTCATCAATTGGGAATCCCAGGCGTGCGGCATCCGCCATCTGACGCTCAATCTCCGCCTGAACCTGTGGATGTTCCAGGGCCGACAATTTCATATCCGGCACATATCGGGGGGCGGTGACCAGCGGCATGCGAAATTCAAACAAATCCCCATCCCGGTCGACCGTTGACTGAAACTCCAACGTGACAGAGACCATTTCCCCCGGTCCGATATTGGCCAGGGACAGCATGAACTGATTGGGGCGATTCTCATCCATCAGGGCCGCAGTCTGCCCGGCTTCCTTTGCCGCTTCGTATTCTTTTCTGGCAGCGCTGCGCTCTCGAATTTCCCCTTCGACGATGCGATCATTGACGCGAATGGTCAGGCGATCCACCGTCGCCTTATCGGGCAAGGGAAAGCGATAGCGTCCTTCGACCCAATCCGTGCTGTCATTCCGGAACAATTGAATGACCGTTCCCCGCGCAACGATGGCGGCGATATCCAACTGCACCGATTGCGCCAGTCTGGGGGCTGAGGCAAAGGGGGCCTCTGCCTGGCCCATTGGCCGCAGATACAGACCGTCATTCTGTGCCTCTGCTGCGCTTGCCGCGCTGGTCATCGCCAGAACCGACGATATCAGCACCGTTAGAAAGGTGATCAGGGCAATTGCGCCGATCAGATACCGGTCCCGTCGGGCCTGACGATAGGAATGGCCTGTGCGATGGGAAAAGAGCTGCACCTTCATAATCCCAGTCTCCTCATATGAGTTAATCTGGGGCATATCCTGCCGGGCAATCACGGCAGGCTGGGGCTGGTATCAGGGCAAGTTGGGGGTCGTTTTGCGGCGGAACTGTGGTCTGCCTGCATCTTTAGGCAACAGTTGGGGTCTATTCGCATGAATTTTGGCCGGAACGGCGTTGCAGCATCCGGTCGTTCGGCGTAGGTTTCGCCCATTCGCGCACAACATGATTTCAATGCTTAGGAGCTAGCAGGACCATGGCCTTTCTTGCCGATCGATTGAAGCGAATCAAGCCCTCCCCGACCGTTGCGGTGACCGCAAAGGCGAACGAATTGAAAGCACAGGGCGTCGATATTATCGGCCTTGGTGCCGGGGAACCTGATTTCGATACCCCGGAACATATCAAAAAGGCCGCCTATGACGCGATTGCTTCGGGCAAAACCAAATATGGCCCACCCCCTGGCATCCCACAATTGCGTGAGGCGATTGCCCGCAAGTTGAAGCGCGACAACGGTCTGGATTATGATATTTCCCAGATCACGGTTGGAACCGGCGGCAAGCAGACCATTTTCAACGCATTCATGGCGACAGTGAATGCGGGCGATGAAGTCCTGGTCCCCGCCCCCTTCTGGGTCAGCTACACAGATATCGTCGCCCTGATGGAAGGGGAGCCGGTATTGATTGACTGCCCGGCAGAGGCGAATTTCAAGCTGCAGCCGGACCAGTTGCGCAAGGCGATCAACCCCAAGACCAAGTGGTTGATGCTGAACAGCCCGTCCAACCCGACGGGGGCTGCCTATACCCGCGCTGAACTGAAAGCCCTGGCCGATGTTCTGATGGAACCCGCCTGCCAGCACGTCCACGTCATGACCGACGATATGTATGAATTCATCGTCTATGACGGGTTTGAATTCACCACCATCGCCCAGGTTGAGCCCCGCCTGAAAGAACGCACCTTGACCTTGAACGGCCTGTCCAAGGCCTATTGCATGACCGGCTGGCGTTTGGGCTATGCGGCGGGCAATGCGGACCTGATCAAGGCCATGAACATGCTGAACTCCCAATCCACCACATCGCCCACGACATTCGTACAATGGGCCGGTGTCGCGGCATTGGATGGCGATCATGGCTTTATCGAAAAGCATAACACCGTGTTCAAGGATCGCCGCGATCTGGTTGTGGGCATGCTAAATCAGGCATCCGGCATTACCTGTGCCACACCGGAAGGCGCATTTTATGTCTATCCATCCTGTGAGGGTGTGATCGGGCGCAAAACGCCGTCGGGCAAGGTATTGGAAACAGACCAGGACTTCGTCACCTATCTGTTGGAAGACAAGGGCGTGGCAACGGTTCAAGGGGCGGCGTTTGGCCTGTCCCCTTATTTCCGCATTTCCTATGCAACATCGACAGAAGCCCTGGAAGAAGCCTGCCGCCGCATTCAAACCGCATGCGGCCAATTGAGCTGAGGTAGAATTCGCTGATGGGTCAATCTGCCGGTACGCCGGACACTGCTGCGCTACACTTCGCGGATGTTGTGATAGAAGAATTACGGGTCCGGGCGCGGGAGGATATAACACTCCTTCCGTTCCTGGCCCCGCTGATTCGCGGCGCACGGGACGGCTTTGTTGCGCAGCCAGCGACGGACCGTGCGCCCGCCCCGTCGGCTTTTCAGCCCAGTCTGGATAATTTTTCAGGATCGGACGCATTGCGCCAGGCCGTCCAGGATACTGCGCCCCTGTGTCATTGGCGTGATGTTGTATCCGCGCATCCTGATGTTGATCCCGCCCTATCCGGCGGTATGCATGCGGCGCATATATTTGGTGAATTGGGCATTCTTGGCATGCCTGGCATGCGCGCCGGATTGTTCACGCTGGCCCCCAATATCGATTATCCGCTGCACAGTCACAGCGCTGCGGAGCTTTATTTTTGCCTCTCTGGCACGCTGACGCTGCGTCATGGCGTGAATGGGGTGCCTTTTTTGCTTAAGGGCGGTGACTATTCGATCACACCCATTGAGCGTGTTCATGCGCTTTCCACCGGGTCTGAGCCCGTTTTGCTGTTTTTTGCATGGGTGGGCGCGCTGGAGGCACCAATTTATTGGTGGCATCAGGCCAAAACCGGTATATGGGAGCGTGTCGAGTGGTCCCGTGACTCAACCGGCGTCTGGAACCGAGGCAAGGCACAACCGGTCGATCAGGACATGTTGGCCCAACAAACTTTAAGTGAGAAAGAGTAATCCATGAACAGCTCTATTGGCAGGGCTTTGGCCTCTGCGCGGCTGGACGGGACAAAGCTTGCGGCTGACCCTGGCCCAATCCCGAAAAGCCTGGCACAGGCCTATGAAATCCAGGATGAGATGATCGAGACGATCAGCGTGCCTGTGGTCGGCTGGAAGATCGGTGCCAACAGTCCCGAGGCCCGCGCCCGGCTGAACACGGACCAGCCATTATATGGCCCCCTGTTTGATCGCTGGACCTATGCCGCCCCGACCCGGATACCGACCCCGAATGGCGCATTAATGGTTGTCGAGGTGGAAATTGCCTTCCGATTGAAGCGCGATCTGGAACTGCGTGACGAAGCCTTCAGCGAACAGGATGTCGCGGATGCCATCGGTTCCGTTCATCCCGCCATTGAAATCGTGGACCGTCGCTTTCGCGATACGGGCAAGCCGGTGGATGCGAAATGGTTGATCGCCGATGGCGCGGCAAACCATGCCTTTATCTATGGCGAAGGCCGCACAGATTGGCGCGCATTGAACCTGCCGGAGCTTGCCGTATCTGTCGCGATGGATGGCAAGGTCATGGGCACAGGAACGGGCGCTGAGTCCATGGGGGGGCCCTTAAAGGCACTGCATTGGCTGGCGGAAGAATTGCGCCAGAAGGGCAAACGGCTGAATGCCGGGAACTATATCATCACTGGCTCTTTGGCCCCCGTCTTTGAGGGCAAAAGAGGGGTCCCGATCATTGGGGACTTTGGGGCATTGGGTCAGGTTGAAATCGTCCTGGCCTAAGGCCGATCTCGTAAGGATACTTCCCCCAACGGCACTGGTAATTTGACGTGAAAGACAGTACCGTCGGGTCGAATTAAAACCAAGGAAGACAGCATCATGGACCTTATCCGCATTATCATCGCCTTGTTTCTGCCCCCCGTTGCGGCATTCCTGACGGTCGGCCTGGGATTGCATTTCTGGCTGAACCTTATTCTGACATGCTTCTTTTTCGTGCCAGGGTCGATCCATGCGCTGTGGTTGGTTGTGAAGAAATAGCGTTGCCGTGACCTCCATCGCCACCCTGGAAACGCCCTGCCTTTTGTTGGATCAGGCAAAGCTGGCGGCCAATATTGCGCGCATGACACAGTCAGCCCACCGATTGGGTGTGAAATTGCGGCCGCATCTGAAGACGGCGAAATCTGAAAAAGTTGGCCTTCTGGCAACACAGAATCATCAATTTGGCATCACGGTATCCACCCTGCGGGAGGCGGAATATTTCGCCGTTCACGGGTTTAAGGATATCACCTATGCCGTGGGTCTTGCGCCAGGCAAGCTGGACCGCGCCGCAGCCCTGATCGCGCGCGGTATCGATCTAAAGGTCCTGGCCGATACGGTGGATGCGGCCAGGGCGATTGCCGATCACGGCGCAGCGTTCAAGCTGCTGGTTGAGATCGATTGCGGTGACGGGCGGGCCGGGGTGTCTGCCACCGGGCAAACCCTGCTGGCAATAGCCGACTGCCTGTCTGTGTCAAAAGCCGCCCGGTTGGAGGGGGTTTTGACCCATGCCGGACATTCCTATGGCGTCAATGACATCCCGAAAATCCAGGAAATTGCGGAAGATGAACGCCGGGCCGTGGTTCATGCCGCAGAACGACTGCGCGCTGCCGGGCATGCCGTAAAAACCGTCAGCGCCGGATCCACCCCGACCGCCTTGTTCAGTCAGGATGCGACGGGGCTGACCGAATATCGCGCCGGGGTCTATGTCTTCTTTGACCTGGACCAACAGTCGCGCGGTGTCTGTCAAACCCAGGATCTGGCGCTTAGCGTTCTGGCAACGGTCATTGGACACAACCGGGAAGCCAGTAAGATCCTGCTGGATGCCGGGGGCCTTGCCCTGTCAAAAGATATCGGTGCCAACGCCTTCCGTCCTGAAGTCCGCTATGGGGCCGTTGTGGCCGTGGAAGGCCCCGCCCTGAACGATGTTTATGTGACCTCTGTCAGTCAGGAACATGGGCATGTGAAGGTTGCGGATCCAGCCCTGTTTGATCGCTTGCCGGTGGGCAGTCGGGTGCGGGTTCTGCCCAATCATGTCTGTATGACGGCTGCCGCCTATCCCGTTTATCATGTGACGGATGGGGAGGCGATCATCGACCAATGGGACCGCTGCAACGGCTGGTAAGGTGATTAAGGAGCTCGGTTTAGCCGCAGCGGGACCAGCCACAGCTTTCGCAGGTGTCACAGCCTTCCTGATGCACCAGGCCGGGTTGACCACAGCGCGGGCATTGCGCGCCGCCCCTGTCTGTTGATCCATGGGCCCGCTTAGCCCCACTTGCGGGTCGCGTGACCTCGCCTTCCTCATCACTGCCTAGAAAGCCGATGGCGATCATATGGCGCTCAATCACTTCCCCGATGGCCGCCAGGATGGAGGGGACATAGCGCCCCTCTACCCAATAGCCGCCGCGCGGATCGAAAACCGCCTTTAATTCGTCCACCACGAAGGCAACATCGCCGCCCCGCCGGAATACTGCACTGATCATCCGCGTTAAGGCGACGGTCCAGGCGTAATGTTCCATATTCTTGGAATTGATGAAGACCTCGAACGGGCGGCGGCGGCCCGATGATTCCATCACATCATTGATGGTGATATAGGTTGCATGATCGCTTTCCGGCCAGCGCAGTTTATACGTCAGTCCTTCCAATGCACCGGGACGGTCCAGGGGCTGGGACATATAAACCACATCCCCTTCCGACTGTGTTGCTTGCGGCAGGGCGGCAGCCTCTGCTGGTGGGGTTCCCTCAACACTTAGTACCGATCCGGTGATCTCATTGGGGCGGTAGGTTGTGCATCCCTTGCAGCCCAGGGCATAGGCGCGGGCATAAACATCCTTGAAGGCCTGAAACGATATTTCTGCGGGCAGATTGATGGTCTTGGATATCGAACTGTCGATGAATCGTTGCGCGACGGCCTGGATTGCCAGGTGATCCTCTGGCTGCAGCGCCTGTGCATCAACGAAATAATCCGGCAACTCACTCTCTGCACCAAACAAGTCCCGATACAGGCGATAGGCATAGTCCACGACCTCATGGCTTTCCCGACTGCCATCGGGTGCCAGGACCTTGCGATGGGCGCGAAAGGAAAAGGCGGGCTCTATCCCCGACGACACATTCTCTGCCACCAGGGAAATCGTGCCGGTTGGCGCAATGGACGTGACCAGCGCATTGCGGATGCCATAACGGCCGATATCCTTTCGAATATCCTCCGGCAATTCGGCGATGCTTTCCCCGGCCAGATAGGGCTCTGCCTGAAACAACGGAAATGCGCCCTTTTCCCCCGCCAGATCAATTGAGGCCCGATAGGCCGCATCGCGCAGGCTGGCCAGCCATTGTTCCGTCAATTTCAAGGAATCCGCACTGCCATAGCGCGTGCGGCACATCATCAGGGCATCCGCCAGCCCGGTCACGCCCAGGCCAATACGCCGTTTCGCCATCGCTTCCTGCCGTTGCGCGTCCATTGGGAAACGCGACAGGTCGATCACATTATCCATCATGCGCACCGCGATGGTCGCCAGCGCCTCCAGGGCCTTCACATCCAGATGGGCGGCTTCCGTAAACGGCTGTTGAATCAGACGCGCCAGATTGATCGACCCCAGCAGGCACGCGCCATAGGGGGGCAAAGGCTGCTCTCCACAGGGGTTGGTCGCCTGGATCGTCTCACAATAATGCAGATTGTTGCGGGCATTGATACGGTCGATGAAAATGACGCCAGGCTCTGCATGGTCATAGGTGGAGCGCATGATCTTGTCCCACAGATCCCGCGCCTTAACCGTGCGGATCACGGCACCATCAAAGACCAGATCCCAGGGACCATCGGCCGCAACAGCCTCCATAAAGGCATCACTGGCCAGAACCGACATGTTGAAATTGGTCAGCTTCCCAGCCGTGCGCTTGGCCGCGATAAATTCCTCAACATCAGGATGATCGCAGCGCATCGTCGCCATCATGGCACCCCGGCGATAACCGGCGCTCATGATCGTGCGACACATGGAATCCCACACTTCCATGAAAGACACCGGACCCGACGCATCAGACCCGACACCCTTAACCAATGCCCCCCGCGGGCGCAGCGTGGAGAAATCATAACCGATCCCCCCGCCATGCTGCAGCGTCACCGCGGCCTCTTTTAAATGGTCAAAAATGCCGACCATATTGTCTGGAATCGTGCCCATCACGAAGCAATTGAACAACGTGACGTCACGATCGGTCCCGGCCCCGGCCAGAATGCGCCCGGCGGGCAGAAACTTGAAATCCGCCATCGCTTCATAGAAGCGCGGCTGCCATATCGAGGGGTCTTTTTCCACTGACGCCAAGGCCTTAGCCACCCGATGCCAGGTATCCTGCACCGTTTTGTCCACAGGCGTTCCATCCGGCTTTTTCAGCCGGTATTTCATATCCCAGATACGCTTGGAAAAAGTACTAAATTCCAAATGGTTATCCTCGTTTGGATCGATCTGAGAGTGGCACCCAATTGGGTCCAGGCATTGTCGATTTCTGACTAACTATCAGATATATAATGACTTTTTTATTATAACGCGCAAATGCGATTCAAGTCAATCGATGTTCTGTTTTTGTTTGATGACAGTCGATGCACCGACCCGTGCGTGTCATTCCGGATAAGATTTTGAAATCAAAGAAGATCATGCAATCGATACTGCCCAGTGAAACATTCCACAAAGTTATCCACAGGTTTCTTCATTGATCCGTTTGCACTCTGATTCTATTACATTTTCCAGCCTGTCCATAAAGCTTTGCCGATCAAGACCAGGTGGAATGGCTGGCAGGATGGAAACAGTAATCGTGCCCGCCCGCTTCAGGAAACTGTTGCGCCGCCAGCGCATCCCCGAATCCAGGGCAATCGGGATGACTGGAACATTCAACGCGCGATACAAGGCATAGACGCCCGGGTGATAGGGCGCGGTCACCCCCGGCGCAACGCGCGTCCCTTGAGGATAGATCACAACCGAATAGCCATCTTTGATCACCGCCCGCCCTTGCAGCACCATACTGCGCATGGCCGACGCCCCTGCGGCGCGATCAACGGCGATCATGCGCATTTTGGACAGGTACCAGCCAAAGAATGGAACAGACTTCAGTTCCTGCTTCAGAACAAAGACTGGCTTTGGCAGGATATGACTGAACGCCATCGTTTCCCAGGCGGATTGATGCTTGGATGCATAAATCGCAGGCCCATCGGCCAGCGCCGCCCCATCGGCATAAACAACCCGATATTTTATCCCGGCAAACAGCCACGCACAGGCGACACCGTAAAATATCCAGAACCGAAAGAACGGTCGGCCGATCCATTCCGGCAACAGGATCAGGGGCAGATACAGAAACCCAATGACAATCGTGCCCCCATAGAAGGCAAAACCAAACAATAGCGACCGCAGAACCGTCATAGTCTCTCCTCCGGGCCGAGCACCAATTCCCGAAGGGTTTGACGTATCCAGACCAGAATGAATTTCGTATATTCTCCCGCAATCAGGGCTGCCGTGCCTGGATAGCGGTACCAGCTTTCGTGCTTCACATGATCAGGGGAAACGGGATGTGGAACAATCCTAATTCCCGGCATTGCGGCGCGAAATTCCAGCAAGCTGCGCGGCATATGATAGCCAGCCGTCACCAGCCGAATAGAGCCAATGCCTGTTTCCTTCACCCAGGCAGCCGTTTCCTGGGCATTGCCATCGGTATCGACCGCATCATGGCCCAGCGTAATACAACATTGCAGGCGATCCGGCGCACGCTTTTGAATGCGCAGTAATTCCGCGACATCCACGCCCCGATGAACGCCAGATACGAAAAGCCTATCGGCTGCCTTTGCCTCCAATAATTCAATACCCGCCTCCAGCCGCAGCGTGCCACCGGTCAACACAACAATGGCGTCGGTCTTTTCCGATAAGGGGGCCGGGGTTTCCGGTATCGTGCTGGCGAAAACGACGAAGCCCATGGCCCAGCCCGTCGCCAGCACGGCAAGCAGCAGCAACCCGATAGGCTTTCGCCGCTTTCGATTGTCCCGCCATCGTGCCATCGCGGGCTCCCTAGACCATCCGCGCCAGCGCCCGCATCACAGTGATGCGCGCAGCAATCATCGCGATCAGGGCCGTCGCCAATGGCAACAGCGCCAACACGGCCCAATCCAAAGGTGCCAGCACCGCAACCCCCGGCAAAACAGCCCCGGTAGAGGCCGCCCCCTGGCCCAGCCCGATAACGGTCAAGGCCGTGGCAAAGACCCCAAACAAGCCACCTTTAAGACCAGCCTTCATCGCCTCCCGGGCGAACTGGCTGGCGACATAGCCGTCCTGGGCACCAAACAGGTGCAACAATTCAATCGTCTGACGATGGGCCAACAATCCCCCCCGCGTGGCAAAAATCACCATGATCAAGCCCGCCGCCGTGACAATCGCGACCAGCACCGCCGATACCAGTCTCAACGCGCCCAGAAACGCCACCAGACGCTCCTGCCATTGTCCATGATCATCAATCAGCACACCGGGGGCAACCGCATCCAATCGACGTCGCAAGTCGCGCAAGTCCAGATCAGACGCAATCAGTCCGCCCTGTAATTCAACAGCAATCAAGGAGGGAAGCGGCAAATCACGCGGGTCGATGTTTTGACCAAGCCATGGTTCCAACAGGCGGCGCATCTCTTCCGTGGCCAGAGCATTGGCGGATACCACGCCCTTGGTGCCGCGCAGGACATCCAGTGCTGCCTCAACCTTTTGTGTCTGCGCATCCGGTGACAGCGCTTCATCAGAAGGCGGTGGAATTTGAATGGTCAGCGACCCGGTCAGCCCGGATTCCCATCGATCTGCGAAGGCAGACAGGACAAAGGCCCCGGCCAGTGCCAGCCCGGCAATATAAACCATAACGGCCACGATCCAGGGCATCAGACGAGAGGCCGGATCCTGATTGAACGGAATATCGGTCTTACGTTTAGCCATCGTAAACCGGGTCCTCTCCTACGCGGCTTAAAATGCCATCTTCCAGATGCAGAACCGGGTGTCTGAACTTCTTTATCAAGGCGCGGTTATGGGTTGCGATTACGACAGTCGTTCCCTGGCGATGCAATTCCTGTAACAGGAACAACAGCCGCACCGCATAGGCATCATCCACATTCCCCGTTGGTTCATCCGCCAACAGCAATTGCGGCCGCGTCACAACAGCCCGCGCGATTGCGGCGCGTTGCTGCTGTCCACCAGACAGGGTTGCAGGCCGGGCATGGGCCTGATCATTCAACCCGACCCAGGCCAGCAATTCCCCGACATGCTTACGGATCATGCCCTCAGACGCACCCTTGATCTTAAGCGGCAGGGCGACATTTTCGAACGTCGTCAAATGACCCAGCAGTCGGAAATCCTGATACACAACCCCGATCTGACGGCGCAAGGCAGGCAGATCAGACCGTGGAATCGTCGATAAATCGCGATTGAAAATATCAATCAGGCCACGGCTGGGCCGGTGAGCCAGATACATCAACCGCATCAAAGACGATTTACCAGCACCACTGGCCCCTGTCAGAAAATGAAAGGAGCCTGGGGGTAACTCAAACGTCACGTCGCGCAGGACCTCTGGACCGGTCCCGTATCGCATGCCAACATTTTCGAACCGAATCACGCCGGTTGTTCCATTTACCATGAATAGACAAGTGAATCCGGGTCTTATGACCCCGTGCACATTTGGGGTCTTAGGACCCTGCGCACAATGGCATGCGTCGCAGGTCTTGGCAAAGCCGGGCCATGCCCCGATCCGGCTTAAAATTGACGCCGCTGAAACCGCTGGTAAAGTTGCACGAATCGCCAAAATCTGCGATGACAAATTGATTATCCTGGATATCCTTTGAAAGCGGCGCGGTCCTTATGATTCTGACATGCCCCAATTGCAGCACTAAATTCCGTGTCAAAGATGACGCGATTGGGCCAACGGGTCGCAAAGTAAAATGTCGCAATTGTGAGAATGTCTGGCATGCCATGCCAGACGGGATGGACGCGCCTGCGGCACCCAAGCCTGCTGCGTCTGCCGCATCCGCGCGCCCCGCCGCAGCGCCACGCCCTGCCCCCAAGCCAGTGGCACCACCGGAATCAGAGGCCCCTGTGGACCGGATGGAAGAAGATTTCGCACCGCCCCCTGCGGCTGCCGCACCGCTACGATCACCCGCGCCCAATGGCATGTCGGCCAATGATATGAATTCGCCGCCAGACGGCATGGACCCGCCGCCGCTTGCGCCGGATGGGGATTTTGTGCTGCGTCAGCGTCAGCCCAAGGTGGAAAAGAAAAGCCCCGTCATGGCCTGGGTGATTTTGCTGATTCTGTTAATCGCCACCGGGGCCGTCGGTTTCTTCTTCCGCGATGGCATCGTGTCCGCCTATCCGCCAATCGCCAAGGTCTATTCCTGGGTCGGGCTGGACGCCAACCTGCTGATCAACGGCCTGATTCCAGAGGCTGATGAGGCCAAGGCGATCCAGACCGAAGATGGCATTCGATTGGTCTTTACCGGTAAGATCACATCGAAATTGTCAGAACGGGTCGATATTCCCCTGCTGCGGGGGTCCCTGGTGGATACCAACCAGCAGGAATTGCATGTCTGGACCTTCACGGCGGACAAGCCTGATATTCTGCCTGGGGAAACGGTTTCCTTCACCACAGAAGTCATCAATCCGCCATCGGGTGTGACCAATGCGAATTTCACGCTGTTGCCCAATACTGAAAGCGCCATTGAAGATGGGTCGGAAGAAATGAAGTCTGAGGGTCCGTCTGCCCCCACCGGCACGGAAAGTCAGGGAACGGATACGCCCAGCACCAATTCCAACAGCAACTGAGGATTAATGCCGCCCTTCCGGATTAAGCGAATTGACCATGTTGTTCTGCGCATTGCGGATCTGGATAAGTCCCTGCATTTCTACCGTGACATCCTGGGCTGCCATCTGGAAAAGGAACAACAGGACTTGGGCCTGATCCAGTTGCGCGCCGGCGCGTGTCTGATCGATCTGGTGCCATTATCTGGAAAACTGGGGGCGATGGGTGGCAAAGGCCCCGGCAAAGAAGGCCGCAATGTGGATCACATCTGCCTGGCCATTGATCCTTTTGTCCCGGAAACCTTGTGTAGCCACCTCAAAGCACACGATATTGCAGTAACGCCACAGGATATCGCGTCCCGCTATGGGGCGGAAGGGGATGGCCCGTCGCTGTACATCACCGATCCAGACGGCAATGTCGTCGAGTTAAAGGGGCCGCTAGGGTCTGTCCCATAGCATGGTGCACCACACTAGCCTTTCCGGGGGAAATGCTGCTGCGTGCGATTGGCAAAGGCGACCAGCGACAGCATCACCGGCACTTCGACCAGAACCCCAACCACAGTCGCCAGGGCAGCCCCGGAATCCAACCCGAAAAGGCTGATCGCAACCGCCACCGCCAATTCAAAGAAGTTTGACGTACCGATCAGGGCGCAGGGGGCCGCAATGTTGAACGGCACCCGCCACAGCCAGGCAGCACCATAGGCGATGACAAAAATGCCGTAAGACTGAATCAGCAGCGGCACCGCGATCAAGGCGATCACCAGGGGCTTTTCCAACAGAACCTGCGCCTGAAATCCGAATAACAGCACCACCGTCGCCAGCAGGCCCAGTACGGAAATCGGCTTTACCGCTGCGGTAAAGGCCTGCACGGCCGCATCTGGATTGCCCGTGCGTCGGCGCATCAGCGCCTTGCGGGTCAATGCCCCGGCAGCCAGCGGGATGATGATATACAGGCCGACGGATAACAGCAGCGTATCCCAAGGCACGACGATATCTGTCACCCCCAGCAACACCGCAACAATCGGGGCAAAGGCAAAGATCATGATGACATCATTGACCGATACCTGAACCAGCGTATAGGCCGCATCCCCCCGTGTCAGTTGTGACCAGACAAAGACCATCGCCGTGCACGGTGCCGCGCCCAATAGAATCAGACCGGCAATATACTGTGTCGCATCAGCCGGCGCGATCAGATCGGCAAAAACATATTCAAAGAACACCACACCTAAAGCCGCCATGCTGAACGGCTTGATCAGCCAGTTCACCACCAGCGTCAGGATCAGGCCTTTCGGGCGTTCCCCGATATGGGTCAGGCTGGCAAAATCAATGGCAACCATCATTGGATAGACCATCGCCCAGATCAGAACCGCAACGACCAGATTGACCGACGCATATTCAAAGCCAGCCAACATTGCGAAGACGTCCGGTACCAGATTACCCAACACGACGCCTGCAACGATGCACAGCCCCACCCAGACTGACAGCCATTTTTCAAAAAAGCCAATTCCGCCGGGGGGATTGGCTGCCTGATCTTGCGTGCTCATAGAATGTCCGATCGGTTATGCCCCATATCGCACCACGGCCATGCCCCAAAAAGGCAATCCGTTGCTTTCATGGGAAAGATTTG
Organism: Rhodospirillaceae bacterium; assembly: GCA_002709955.1. Lineage (GTDB taxonomy): Bacteria > Pseudomonadota > Alphaproteobacteria > UBA8366 > Aestuariispiraceae > Pacificispira. The sequence goes on along the minus strand of PAQY01000013.1, from coordinate 394,603 downwards.
CAGAAAGAGGAATGAAGAGTTGGCGGCTGTGCAGGTCATTTAACGTCCTTTGATGTGCGGCGCGTCGGCGCACAGCCTTCTGCGGCATTCCACACAGACAGGTCGCCACAGATTTCCGGCCGCCCGCCGCAACAATCCTGTGTCAGATAGCCCAGCAAAGTTCGCATCGTGCTGAAATCTGCGCGATAGATGATGCTGCGCCCCTGACGGGATGAGGTAACCAGACCCGCATGCCCCAAATGGGTGAGATGAAACGACAGGGCCGCAGGCGCGACATCCAATTGCCGGGCCAATTCACCAGCCGCCATGCCTTCTGGTTCCGCCGCGACAAGGCGGCGAAACACTTCCAAGCGATGGCCCTGGGCAAGAGCGGTCAAAACAGTGACGGCGGATTTTGTATCAAGCATGATACTTCAATAATTCAATAATAATTGAATTAAAAGTGAAAAATTCATAAACGCCCGCAACGATGCCTAACCGCTTATACGGCGATCAGTCGCCAAACAGGCTGGTCAGGGGATAGGAATAGTGCAGGTTGATCACTTCGGTGCCAGGATTGTTTTCATCCAATCCCGCATTCGACAGATGATACAGGCTGAGGCCAAGACGAGAGCGATCATCGAATCGATAGGCAAATTCAATCGCAGATCGGAACTCAATCGGATAGCCCAGATCCTTGCCGTCGCCATCATGGTACAGGCCCGGCGCAAAAGATGGGGTGATCACGAAGCGACGCCCCACGAACAGATCCAACCGAATCCCGGCATATCCGTAAAACGCTGTATCACTGGTCGCCATTGCCCCGACGAAGGGATTAAAGACCCACCATTTCGACCCTGAAATATATTCCAGATGAAATTCTGCCGCGCTGTGGTCGTCATTGATATCGTAATATCCAGACCCAAACCGAATAAAGGACGGTTCCTTATCCGTGTTTTGTGCCATTGCAGGCGACACAGACAGACCGAAAATCGTCGCGATAATCGCGAAAATCAGGCTAAAACGTGGAAACACGGCACTTCCCCCAAAACACCACGGCATTCATAGGCTCTTTCAAGCGTAGGGAATATGCGCCAACATTTGAAAAAACTCACGAAAAATACGCAAATGTGCCAATCAGGCACATTTTATGTAGCCAAAGCGCAACAAGGCCTGAAAACCGGCGCGAAAGGCTTGACGACCGGGGGTCCGATACCCTAAATGCACCGGCTTTCCTGGATGGAGACATACCAAGGGGGCTTATAAGCAAGCAATAACGCGGAAGAAAGCCTGCCGCCGAAAGAAGAGCGGGTGGAACTTCTGAAATGACTGGAAAGGACTAAAGCCATGTCTCGTCGGTGCGATATTTCCGGCACAGGCGTGATGAGCGGTAACAACGTTTCTCACGCTATGAACCACAGCCGTCGGCGCTTTTTGCCGAACCTGCAAGTTGTCCGCCTGCAAAGCGATATCCTGGGCGAGCGCATTCGCATGCGCCTGACCACCCGTGCCATGCGCACGGTGGATAAAAAGGGCGGTATCGATGAATTCCTGCTGAACACGCCAGCCCGCAAGCTGACGGACGAAGCCAAGAAGCTGAAGCGCCGCATTGTGAAGCGCCAGGCCGCCATCGCCAAATAAGGCGAAGGGTGCCGCGCAAATAGCGTGTGCTAGAGTATCAGGCCCGCCTCTTTAACAGGGGCGGGCCTTTTCTATTCTAAAGACCATTCTGCCAGAACGTCAGGGTCGGTTTCCGGCCCCATTCGCTCAGACTTCAAACGCTGAAACTCTGTCGTCGATAATTGGCTCAAGGCCCAAACAGCCGCCCCCCGCACAATCGGATTGGGATCAGCCAGCAGGCCAATCACAGCAGGCACCAATGTATCATTCCCGCTATTGCCCACCGCGATCAGTACATTGCGCAAGAACCGGTCCCGCCCAATGCGCTTTACCGGCGACCCTGAAAAGCAGGCTCGGAACGCCGCATCATCCAACCCCAGATAGAGTGCCAAGGTCGCCCCTTGAACTGACTCGCGGGGCAGGAACCACGTCTCCTGGGTGGGGGTGGCAAATTTATTCCAGGGGCAGACCGCCAGACAGTCATCACAGCCATAGATTCGATTGCCCATCGCCTTCCTGAATTCCACCGGGATCGGCCCCTTATGCTCAATCGTCAGATAGCTGATGCAGCGTGTCGCATCCAGGGTATAGGGCGCGGGGAAGGCCTGTGTTGGACAGACATCCAGACAGCGCCGACACCCGCCGCAATGATCCCCCTGCGCTTCATCTGCGACCAGATCCAGGGTCGTATAAATCTCCCCCAGAAACAGCCAGGATCCATAATCGCGCGACACCAGATTGGTGTGCTTGCCCTGCCAGCCAATACCAGACAGCGCGGCCAGCGGCTTTTCCATCACCGGGGCGGTATCGACGAACACCTTCACATCGCCGCCATACTGACCAACGATCCAGCGGGCCACCTGCTTCAGGCGCTTTTTGATCAGATCGTGATAATCACGGTTGCGGGCATAGCAGGAGATATTGGCAAGGTCCGGTTGCTCCAGCATCGCCATTGGGTCTTCTTCCGGCCCATAATTCATCGCCAGAACAATCACGCTGCGCGCATCGGGCCACAGCCCTTTGGGGGAGAGCCGCCGGTCCAGATGATCGGCCATCCAGGCCATATCCCCATTCTGCCCGCTGTCCACAAAGGCCTGCAACCGCCCCTGCTCCCGCTCGCCCATCGCGGCAGGCCCAAACCCCACAGCCTGAAACCCCGCCTGAAGGGCCTGCGCGCGGATGGAATCTTTGACTGTCGTTTGAAGGGCACCTGTCATGCCATCAAAATACCCGATCCAATCCTAAACAGCCCGTACAAATTACAAAATTTTAGGTTGTATGTTGAAAAGAAAAAACTGCAAAATGCGACTTTGGATGCCGTACCGGACTTTAAAGCGAGGCACAGAAATGACCCAAAGGCAAAACTGGCTGACAATATTCTTTGCAGGGATTGTATGTCTGTCCTTCACAACGACCGTCTTTGCAAGGGATGCAAACACTCCACAAGAAAAAGAGCGCTCTGAGCAACTGGGTCGATTGGCTGAGGAGTACTGCATTGGAACGGAGTTTTCCCCAGAAAATCTGGACCAGCTGGCGGCAAGAAATGGTGGCACAAAAAATGACCTGAGTCAGCTGGTGTTGTCCGACTGGAACGTCCCTTTTCCCAACGGCGATGATGTAAATGTTATGCTTTTAGAAAGTTTATCAGACTTTTGGGCCAGTTCGAATGTTTGTATCGTTTCTGCCAGTGGCATTAACGGAGCCGACTCTCTCGATGTCTTAGAGAATGTTCTTAAGAAAATCGCTGAAGAGAGGGGTTTAAGCACCAGACGAAGCAATAAGGTAAAGATAAGTCCGCGAGAAAGGAACAGTTTGGCCTCCTGGAGAGGGTCCGTGAAAATGTTTATATCAGAGGATTACAGAAAAAGTTTAGTCGCGGAACTGACCCGCTATGAATTAATGGAATATGCAAGAATACGGATCTACTACGAAAGCCGTTGATGCAAAACCACCGCATTATGTCACGACACAGATTCCGAAAGAGTTTAAAGTACCGGTATATCACCGATGGTGCGTTCGGCATGGAAGGCGGCTTCAAAATCCTCAAACTTGCCCGCCTCAATCGCGCCCCGCATACCGGCCATCAAGTGCTGGTAATAGGCCAGATTGTGCCAGGTCAGCAGCATGGGTCCTAACAATTCCTGCGCCTTGATCAAGTGATGTAGATAGGCGCGGCTGTACTTGGTGCAGGCGGGACAGGGACATTCCTCGTCCAGGGGTCTTGGATCATCGGCATGGCGCGCATTCTTTAGATTGACCGTGCCGCGCCGCGTGAAGGCCTGGGCATTGCGGCCCGACCGGGTGGGCAGGACACAGTCGAACATATCAATGCCACGCTTCACCGCGCCGACCAGATCATCCGGCTTTCCAACGCCCATCAAGTAACGCGGGCGATCTTCTGGCAGGGCGGGCATCGTGTAATCCAGGGTGGAAAACATCAATTCCTGCCCTTCGCCCACGGCCAGACCGCCCACAGCATAGCCGTCAAACCCGATATCGGTCAGCGCCGCGATGGAACGATGGCGCAGAATTTCATAAACCCCACCCTGAACAATCCCAAACAAGCCATAGCCAGGCCGCGTCTTAAACGCCGCCTTGGACCGGGCCGCCCAGCGCATGGAAAGCTCCATGGAGGCTGCGGCCACCTCCTCTTCTGCCGGAAAGGGCGTGCATTCATCAAAGGCCATGGTGATATCGGCATCCAGTTGATGCTGGATCAGCATGGAACTTTCCGGCGACAGGTTCTGATAACTGCCGTCAATGTGGCTGCGAAAACGAACACCCTGTTCGGTGATCTTGCGCAATGCGGCCAGCGACATGACCTGATATCCCCCGGAATCGGTCAGGATCGGGCCCGGCCAATTCATGAATTTATGCAGGCCGCCCAGCGACTCCACCCGCTCTGCCCCCGGCCGCAGCATCAGGTGATAGGTATTGCCCAGCACGATTTCCGCACCGGTCGCCGCCACCGATTCCGGCATCATCGCCTTCACGGTGCCAGCCGTGCCAACGGGCATGAAGGCCGGTGTTTCTATAGATCCATGCGCCGTTTGAACCCGCCCGCGCCGCGCGCCGCCATCGGTTCCCAACAGGGTAAATCCAAACTCAGCCATATCGAAGCCTTTCAAAATTTAAACCTTTAACCCGCCCTTTTCCGCACGCCGCCCCAAGAGGGCGTCATCCCGGACGTGATCCGGGGTCCAGAGCTTCACGCACCCAAATCACCCACCGCCCTGGATTCCCGCCTACGCGGGAATGACAGAAATCGTCACCCCGGACTTGATCCGGGGTCCAGAGCATCACGCACCCAAATCACCCACCGCCCTGGATTCTCGCCTACGCGGGAATGACAATAACCGTCACCCCGGACTTGATCCGGGGTCCAGAGCATCACGCACCCATCTTCATCCCTCAACAGGGGCGCGATCCAACAGGCTGCTGTCGCCATAGGAATAGAACCGATAGCCACTGGAAATCGCATGGGCATAGGCCGCCTGCATCCGATCCAACCCCGAAAAGGCGCTGACCAGCATGAACAGGGTCGAGCGCGGCAGGTGGAAATTGGTCATCAATCGATCCACCGCCCGAAAGCGATAGCCCGGCGTGATGAAAATGTCGGTTTCCCCTTCAAAGGCAGCCAAGGTCCCATCGGGCGCAGCAGCACTTTCCAGTGTGCGCATCGGCGTTGTGCCCACCGCGACGATCCGCCCCCCCGATGCCTTATGCGCGTTCAGGCGTTCGGCGGCTTCGGGTGACAGCTGGGCCCATTCACTGTGCATGGGATGGTCGTCCGTATCTTCCACCTTCACCGGCAGGAACGTCCCCGCCCCGACATGCAGGGTCAGGCGCACCATCGGCACCCCCTTATCCTGCAGGCGTTGCAGCAGGTTTGGGGTGAAATGCAGACTGGCCGTCGGGGCAGCAACCGCCCCTTCCCGCTGGGCAAACAGGGTTTGATAGTGATCCCGGTCTTTTGCATCGGTGTCGCGGTCCGGTGTCCGGGATCGTTTGATATAGGGCGGCAGGGGCATTGTCCCGCGCTGCCACAGCGCCTCGCGCAGGGCGGCCCCCTGACAATTGAACCGCAAGGTAATCTGACCGTCGAGGTGTTTATCCTCCACCAAGGCCACCAAATCATCGGCAAAGATAATCTGATCCTTTGGCTTTAGCTTCTTGCCCGGTCGCGCGAAGGCATCCCACAGGTCGCTGGCCCGCTCCTTGATCAGCGTCACCTCAATCCCCGCCGTGCCGCGCTGCCCAAACAGGCGGGTTGGCAGAACCTTGGTATCGTTTACGACCAGCAAGTCCTGGAGCTGTAACAGGTCCGGAAGGTCAGACACCCGTCGATCCGCGAAGCCTCCCGATACCGGCACATGCAACAGTTTGGCAGAGTCTCGCGGCTCTGCCGGGCTTTGTGCGATGCACTGGTCCGGGAGGTCAAAGTCGAAAAGATCAACCTTCATTGCGGACTCAAAGGGCCACGCTGCGCTTTTCAGTGGGGGCAGGCAGCAAGGTCATCAAGGCGCGGAAAACCGGCAGCAACAGCGTTGCCATCGCCACTTTGATAACGAAATCCCCCAGCGCCCAGGTCTGCCAGGGCAGGCCGGTCCCCATGAATGCGATGGAGAAAAACAGCGCCGTATCCAGGGCTGACCCTACCAGAGTGGACAGGAACGGGGCCTTCCACCAGGTTCCCTGACGCAATTTGTCAAAAACGAAGACGTCCAGCATCTGCGCCACAAGGAAGGCGGACCCGGAGGCCAGGGCGATGCGCATATCCGCCAGGATCAGCGACAGCAGAACCCCAAAGCAGAACCCGACCAGAACCACCCTGCGGGCCGCCGCAGCGCCCAGCACCCGATTGGTCGTATCGGTGACCAGAAAGGCGATGGGATAGGTGACCGCGCCATAGGTGACCCAGTCAGCGACATTAAAGCTGCCGATCATGGCCTGGACGGGAAATTGAACCAGAATGTTGGACGCCAGGATGATCACACCCATGGCAATGATGGCGGGCAACAGCCGCGCAAAAGACGACGCATCCATTTTCATGGCAATCACTCCTTTTCGTGCTGGGCGCATCAGGGTCTTATCGCCACCAAAGGGCCGCCCCAGCGGGGAACATAGCCCCGCCCCCAGCATCCGCTGAATGCGCGGGTGATAAGCCCTTGCGCTTTCGCGGTCAAGAAAAGAGCATCACTTTGTTTAAAGGGGATTGTGTCACAGGGACACCAGCCATGCTAAAGAACATCCAGCCCCATATTGAACACGGGATGATCGGCCATGAAATCCCCCACCCCAAAATCCCCTGGCAGCATGCCCGTTGCCTATCACATCGGCAGCGACGGTGCGCCTTTACAGCCACCGTTTGACGCGGCCATCGTTATCCCGACATTGCTGCGCCCCAGTCTGGCGCAAGCGCTGCGATCGATCTTTGCGCAACAGAATGTCGGGCGGATTCACATTCTGGTCGGTGTCGACCGGGCTGAAGGGGACATCGCTGCGATTAATCCCATATTTCAGGAACAACCCGATAATTGTGTCACAACGCTGGTCAATCTGGGCTATTCAACATCCACCCGGCATGGCGGGATACATGCCGCCGGGGATGGCGGGGCACTGCGCACCATCCTCAGCTATATGGCCAACAGCCGCTATGTCGCCTATCTGGATGATGACAACTGGCTGGCACCGGACCATCTGGAAAAGCTGCTGACAGCCATTCAAGGGCATGATTATGCCTATACCCTGCGCTGGTATGTCGACCCGGCAACGCTAAAGCCATTATGCGTTGATCGGTTAGAATCGGTCGGTCCCGATGCCGGCGGGTATAAGGATTCCCTGCGGGGCTTCGTCGATCCCAATTGCCTGATGCTGGATAAGATCACCTGTCTAGCAGTACTGGGCCTGTGGAGTGTTCCGATGAATGGGGACGATACCTTCCTGTCCGCAGACCGCCGGGTGTTTGCCGCCCTGGTTCAACAGTACCGGGGTGGCCCAACCCATACGCCGACCGTCTTTTATCGCCTGAATGAACGGGATAAGGGCTATGCCAAACGCCTGGAATGGATTGCCCAACAGTCCAATAAAAATGCCGGGACCCAATGATCGGGCCCCGGCACCTTTCGTCAGGATTAAATTAACCCTTAAAGCGTTTGATCTCGCCTGATTTCAATCGGCTCAGATAGGAGTTCAGCTCCTTCTTCACGATTGGCATCAGGACATACAGGGCGGCAATGTTCACAACCGCCATGGCAAAGATCGCCGCATCAGAGAAATCGATGACCGGCCCCAGGCTGGCGGCCGCACCGATTACCACGAACACACAGAACACGACCTTAAAGGTCAGTTCCGCACGCTTGCTTTCCCCAAACAGGTAGGTCCAGGCCTTCAGCCCGTAATAGGACCAGGAAATCATGGTGGAGAAGGCAAACAGCACCACCGCAATGGCCAGCACATACGGGAACCAGCTGAAGGCAGAGGCAAAGGCCGCAGAGGTCAGCGCCACACCGGACGTGCCCCCGACGGTCTGAATCATATTGCCGTCCATCAGATAGTTGCCCGTCGCCGGATCCACCATCAACTGACCGGAAATCGTGATCACCAAAGCGGTCATCGTACAGATCACGACCGTATCGATGAACGGTTCCAGCAGGGATACGAAGCCCTCTGTAATCGGCTCTTTCGTGCGCACGGCAGAGTGTGCGATGGCCGCAGAACCAACCCCGGCTTCGTTCGAAAAGGCAGCCCGCTTGAAGCCCTGAATCAAGGCCCCGACAAAGCCACCGGCAATACCAAGACCCGTGAACGCCCCTTCAAAGATCTGACCAAAGGCCCAGCCGATCTGTTGGTAATTCGCGGCAATGATGACAAGCGCTGCCACGACATACAAAACCCCCATGAAGGGCACGACTTTTTCCGTCACGCGGGCAATGGATTTGATCCCACCAACAATCACCGCAAAGACCACCCCGGCGAAAATCACACCGGTGATCCAGCCTGGATAATCCCCCAGGATACCGGAAATCTGGGCATGGGCCTGGTTGGCCTGGAACATGTTCCCACCGCCAAGAGCACCCAGGATACAGAAGATCGAAAACAGGATCGCCATGATCTTCCCACCTGGCACCTTGCGTTCGATGAAGCCCTTGGAAATGTAATACATCGGGCCACCGGACACGGTGCCATCTGGATATTCATTCCGGTATTTCACGCCCAGCGTACATTCGGTGAATTTGGACGCCATGCCCAACAGGCCAGCCAGGATCATCCAGAATGTCGCCCCCGGCCCGCCGATCCCAACGGCAACAGCCACCCCGGCAATATTCCCCAGACCGACCGTTCCCGACAAGGCGGTGGCCAGTGCCTGAAAGTGGCTGACCTCCCCCGCATCTTTGGGATCGGAATAATCCCCCTTCACCAATTGAATGGCATGTTTAAACGCCCGGAACTGAATGAACCCGAAATACAGCGTGAAAATCGACGCTGCGACCACCAACCAAAGCACGATCCAGGGAAAACTGGTTCCTGGAAGCGGTGCAAAGATAAGATTAACAAAAGGCCCGGTCACCGCTGCGAAAACTTCGTTGACGGCCTGATCGATCCCACCGGCTTCTTGTGCGAAGGCGGCAGACGGTGTTGCAAGCAGCCCTGCAAGGGCCGCGAATGAGAGCTTTTTCATGATTTTCTCCTCAGCCGACAACGGTCACAGGGACGGTTGCATGCATGACCAGATTGGCGGTCGCCGTGCCAAAGACACGCTTCACAAACCCGCCTTCAGATGAACGGGCGACCACGATCTGATCTGCCCCTTCTTCCACAGCCACCGTGTTCAACAAATCCGCGACATCGCCATGGCGGACGATGCCCCGGGCCGAGAAGCCTTCTTTCTTCAACGCAGCGACACTGGGCGTTACGACACGCTCCAGCGCTGCTTCGATTTCTTCCTCGCGGCGTTTGTGCCGCACCGCATTTTCTTCCGCTGTCTGAAAAGAATACGGCGACCATTCAATCACATAGACCAGGATCAGTTCGCATGTCCCCATGCCTTTTGCGAGCTTCTTCGCGAAGTCCAAGGCACGCATGCCTGATCCATCCCCGTCGAGCCCAACCACGATACTTGTTGTCATCTTATTTCCCCTATTTATGAACAACAAAGCCCTACACCAATTCGGGCGCAAAACATCCCACGGATGTCCTGATTAAAAAGTGGGCAACAGAAAGGGATCGGAAACAAGCCTTTTGTGGGCTTCTCAGGAAATTTATTGCAGTTTTGTTAATAAGTGGCAGAAGAATAAGTATCGCATTGGTTGTTCTTTGGAATTGACTCTAAACATACCCAGATGGCGGTAGAATCCAACGCCACAGCATAAACCCATACTAATTCAAGGGATTATTTTAGAATGCATTGCAACATATTCGCAACTGCAACAGTCGCTAAACGGGCAGGCATATTTGACTGCCGACTTACGGGGTCATGTCATGGCTTTCTAGCGCTAAAAATGGGATGACTGGCGCGATGAAAGCTGTCATCCACCGCCTGAAACCCCGATTCGCGCATCCAGATGTATTCACCGATGCTGCCGCACCCCCTCTACTCCCCCGCATCCGGTACAAAGCCTGCGGCCAGGATACCGGCAATTGCCAGGGCCTCGTCATAGTCTCCGGCCTCTCCCGCGACGCCGACGGCACCGACGGTGTTTCCGGCTGGATCGCGCATGAAGACGCCGCCCTTGGTCGCGATCAGGGGCAGGCCCATGCGGTCCATGGAAACACGGCTGATGCCATCGAACCAGGTCGGGAATTCTTCTGCCAGGGCCATCATGGTCTTGGTCGGTTTGCCATAGCTGATGCAGGTCTGTGCCTTGGCCTGGGTAAGGATCACCCGCGCTTGCGTTAAAGTTACCGCCTTCATTTCCGCCTCCCTGCCCTATTTCGGTCCCAGGATCGTTGTCCAACCCTACCGGATGTGTCAAATACAACCGCCCATTCTGCCGATAAAAGGAGAGTGCCATGCTGGGACCCATTGATACCATTCGCGTGTTCACCACGGATCTGCCCAAGGCGATTGCCTTTTATCGTGACGCCCTGGATATGAAGCTGGCCATCAGTGACGAAGCCATGGCGATTTTTGCCAATGGCGAAACCAAGCTGATGCTGGAAGCAATCGATCCCCAGGACGAGGATGAAGCAATTGAACTGGTCGGGCGCCTGACGGGAATTTCCTTCGCCGTGGCAGATATCCGCGCCGCCTATGCCGCCCTGTCGGACAAGAAGGTGCGATTTGACGGTCGCCCGGAATTACAGCCCTGGGGCGGGGCACTGGCCTATTTCTTTGATACAGACGACAATATTCTGACACTAATCCAATATCCACTGCCTGATTAACCGGTTTTCGGGCGCTGCATGTTGCGAAACGGCGAATCTGAGACTAGGTAAGGAAGACATTCCCCTGTCCAAAGGTCATGCCGTGACTCAGAAACCATGCCGCATCGCGCCGTCCATTCTATCCGCCGATTTTGCGGCACTTGGTGCAGAGATTGCGGCAATCGATGCTGCCGGGGCGGATTTCATCCATGTGGATGTGATGGATGGGCATTTCGTGCCCAATATCACCATTGGACCGGGTGTCGTGGCCGCCCTGCGCGCCCACAGCAAAAAGATTTTCGATGTGCATCTGATGATTTCGCCCGTCGATCCCTATATCGAAGACTTCGCAAAGGCAGGCGCGGATATCTTAAGCGTCCATCCAGAATCCGGCCCGCATCTGCACCGCACGCTGCAAAGCATCCGTGCGCTGGGCAAAAAGGCTGGTGTGGTTCTGAACCCGGCAACCCCGGCATCTGTTGTGGAACCGGTAATGGATCTGGTGGATCTGATCCTGGTAATGTCCGTCAATCCGGGCTTCGGCGGTCAGAGCTTTATATCGTCACAGTTGGACAAGATCGCCCGCTTGCGAAAAATGATTGACGCCACCGGACGGGATATCGACCTGGAAGTGGATGGCGGGATTAATTTTGAGACGGCCCCACAGGCGATTGCGGCCGGGGCCGACGTCCTGGTCGCCGGTACCGCCACTTTCAAGGGCGGCCCCGATGCCTATGCCGACAATATCCGTCGCCTTCGCGGCGTGTGAAGACAGTAACTGAAAGGCCGAAAGCCCCTATGGAACCGGTCGCCCATCCACCCAGCCTGATTGGTCAGGAAGCACGCTATCTCGTCGCACGATTGGCGCGCGCTACGGGTCTGTATCGATATCTGCTGTCTGGCCCCCGCCCCGGCGCGCCCAGTCGCAGCATTGCGGATCCCTGGCTGGGCGATCCGGCATTGGGGCGCGCGATTGCGTCCGGGCGCTATATTTTTGCAGGCACGACCCAAACCCCGCAAGGCTCCCCTTGGGAGGTGGCCGACGCCCCCCCGGGATGGCTGCGCGAGGCGCATGGCTTTAGCTGGCTGCGTGACCTGGCGGCTGCTGGCAGCAGTGGCGATGATTCCGCCCGCAGTGCCCAGGCCCTGGTCGGCCTGTGGCTGGACTGGGACGCTACGAAAAAACCAGGCGCTGATCGCATTGCCTGGTCTGCTGCCGTAACCGGGCGGCGCGTGCGGGCCTGGCTTAATCATTGGAGCATGCTGATCGGGGGCGAGTCCGGCACGCTGGGTCCGGAAATCCTGAACTCACTGGGGCGACAGGTGCGGCATCTGGATCTGATCGCCGGGGCAGAGGGGGATGGCGAAGAAAGATTAACCGCCATATTGGGTCTGGTTCAGGCCAGCCTGATGGTCCCCGCCTTTCATCCCCGCCTGTCCAGGGCCGTTGGCCTGATGGAGCGGGAATTGACCTATTCCATCCTGCCAGATGGCTGTCATGCGACCCGCAGCCCCCGCCTTCAGTTCGAGGTTATGCGCGATCTGGTAGGTCTGCGTGAGTTGTTCAGCGAGCTACAGGCCGAAGTGCCCATCTGTCTGGTGACCGCCATTGACCGAATGGCCCCGGTCTTGCGGTTTTTCCGACATGGCGATGGGGGGCTGGCCCTGTTCCATGACACGCGCGAAGGCGTATCAGCAGATATTGATGGCGTTCTGGGGCGCGCCGATGCAAAAGGGCGCGCGCCCGCACGCTGTCCCCATGGCGGGTTTGAACGGTTGGTTTCCGGTAAACTGAACATCATTGTCGATGCGGGTGCCCCGCCTGGTGCCCCCTATGACAGTCACGCCCATGCCGCCCCCCTGGCGATGGAAGTCAGTTATGGGACAGAACGCTTAATCGTTAATTGCGGTGCGTCCAAGGTCATCGATGGCGATTGGGCCAAGGCGCAACGCAGCACGGCGGCCCATTCCACCATTGGCGTTGAAGACACCAATGCCGATGAAATCAGCAATGACGGGCGCATCGGCAGACGCCGCGCCAGCACAGTGGTGGAGCGGAACGAAACCGACGGGGCTGTCTGGATCGACATGTCCCATGATGGCTATCTGAAACCCTTTGGCGTCACCCATCGCCGCCGCCTGTATCTGGCCCCAGAAGGCACCGACCTGCGCGGGGAGGACCGGCTGGAAGGAACGGAGGGTCGAACATTCACCCTGCGCTTCCACCTGCACCCCAAGGTTCAGGTGTCGCTGTTGTCTAATCATTCCGCAGCCCTGCTGAAAACCCCATCGGGCAGCGGCTGGCGGTTGCGGGTCAGCGGTGCAGAAATGTCGCTGGCCGACAGCATCTATCTGGGCGGCCCGCAAGACACGAAACGCACCCAGCAGATCCTGTTGACAGGTGTTACAGGGCCTGAAGGGGCGTCCGTGAAATGGGCGCTGCAGCGCGAAACCAAGCGCTAGAGCATCATGCGTTCGCATGAGCTCATACATAATACTCTAACCATTTCTTTTTTCAGAAAATACGTCGTCGCAAACGATCCCGTTTGCTCGGGATTTGCTCTAAAAGATCTCAAAGACCTGACCGGTCTGCAGCCCTTCAACGCTTTTGGCATAGCCCAGCGCGGCGCGGGCGGCGGGAACCGGATTATGGCCCCGGAAGTAAGGTCCATAGCCTTCCATTGATTCCAGGATCACGCCGGGACTAACAGAATTGATCCGCTGTTTGGCGGGCATTTCAATGGCGGCTGCCCGAACAAAGGCATCCACCGCCCCATTGACCATGGACGCCGAACTGCCATAGCGGATCGGATCCTTGCTGAGTATCCCTGTGGTCAAGGTGAAGGAGGCTGTGTCGCTGACATAATGCCTGCCGATCAGCACCAGATTGACCTGACCCATCAGCTTGTTGTCGATACCGATGCGATATTTCTCCTCATCCATGTCGGCCAGATCACCGAAATGGACATTACCCACAGCAGAGATAACAGCATCGACTGTACCCAGTTTTTTATACGCCGCCTCAATACTGGCCGCATCCCCAATGTCGATGGCGATATCCAACCCGCTGCGCGACGCGCGAATGATATCGTGACGGGCTCCCAACTCCTCAGCAGCAGCCTTACCCAAAGTGCCAGAGGCACCAACGATCAATATCTTCATAATGTCCGTATCCTTACAATGCGTGTTTGATAAGGAATATATGGGCATGCCATGCTTGGTCTGATAAGGTGGTATATTCAGAACTTATTGTTTAATGGTGTAAACAATGACGCACTATGTCATGGAAATGTTAAGTTTTGCCGCGGTTGCAGAACAGGGTGGATTTACAGCAGCCGCCCGAAAGCTGACTCTGTCAAAAGGCCTGATCAGTCAGCATGTGAAACGGCTGGAGGAAGCTTTGGGGGCGCAATTGCTGTTTCGCTCCACCCGGCGCATTGAATTGACTGAGGCGGGAGCCCGGTTCCTGCCGTATTGCCAGCGCATCATCGGCACGGTGCAAACGGCATTTGAAGATGTCTCCGCCCTTCACACGCGGCCAGAAGGTCTGGTGCGCATGACCGTTCCCATCTCCTTCGGGGANGTCTTCCTGCATGAGATCTTAACCCAGTTCCAGACCATCCATCCTGGAATCACCATTGAATTAGAGATGGAAAACAAGTTTCAGGACATGAAGTCTGCCAAACTGGATATCGCAATCCGAAAGGGCCTGACGGAGGATCCAGATCAGGTTGCGCTGCCCATTGGTCAGTTTTCAGAACATATCTGCGCCGCACCGCGCTATTGGGAAACCCGCTCAAAACCCCGCACACCTTTAGATTTGGCAGACCATCCCTGTATCCTGAATTTTCACCTGCACAAGCTGGGCGAATGGATCTTTTATGCCGATGCGGACCCCATCGCGGTGAAGGTCACCGGTCCGATCCGCCTGAACCATTATCCCCTGATCCGCGATGCGGCGATATCTGGTTTGGGNGTCGCCTTGCTGCCCCGNTATATTCTGGAGCCTGAANTGCAAAAGGGNCGGCTGGAACTGGCCCTGACAGANCTANANAACGCCNACCAGCCCGATCTATATCGTCTATCCCTATCAGGGGCATCTGCCCCTAAAGAACCGGCTGCTGATCGACTTCATTCGGGACTGGTTTCAATCCCGCCCCGCATTGTTGGCACCAATAGGGGTTGGCAGTTAGACATTGAAGCGGAAATGGAAGACGTCGCCGTCCTGGACCAGGTAATCGCGGCCTTCCAGGCGTAGTTTGCCGGTTTCCTTTGCGCCTTGTTCGCCGCCTACAGCGATGTAATCGTCATAGGCGATAGTTTCGGCCGCAATGAATCCCCGCTCAAAATCCGTATGGATCGCCCCGGCGGCCTGGGGTCCTTTAGCGCCCCGGAACACCGTCCAGGCGCGCGCCTCTTTCGGGCCGATGGTGAAGAAGGTGATCTGATCCAACAGCGCATAGCCCGCGCGAATAACCTGGGTCAGACCGGTTTCTTCCAGGCCCAGTGAATCGAGGAATTCCTTGCGTTCTTCGTCGGTTTCCAACTGTGCGACCTCTGCTTCAATTGCCGCAGAAATCACCACGGCCTGGGCCTTCTCCGCCGCTGCTTTCTCAAAGACCTTTGCGGAATGGGCATTGCCCGTCGCGGCATTGTCTTCTTCGACATTACAAATATAGACAACAGGTTTGGACGTGATCAGGT
Organism: Rhodospirillaceae bacterium; assembly: GCA_002709955.1. GTDB lineage: Bacteria > Pseudomonadota > Alphaproteobacteria > UBA8366 > Aestuariispiraceae > Pacificispira. Next base: position 378,934 of record PAQY01000013.1, on the reverse strand, counting down.
TCAGGCGCTTAAACGGCACGACCTCGTCCTTGCTCAGGTCAGCCAGACGCGCCGGCTTGCCATCGCGCAACAGCTCCAGTGCCTTGGACATCAGGTCCACATCCGCCTTTGCATCCTTGTCGCCGGATTTTGCCTTCTTTTCCAGCGGCACAATGCGGCGTTCCAGGCTTTCCATATCCGACAGCATCAATTCCGTCTCCACGATTTCCGCATCACGGATCGGATCGACAGAGCCTTCCACATGGGTGATGTCACCACTGTCGAAACAGCGCAGAACATGACAGATCGCATCCACTTCGCGGATCGTGCCCAGGAATTTGTTCCCCAGCCCTTCGCCTTTGGACGCGCCCTTAACAAGGCCTGCAATATCAACAAATTCCAACTGGGTCGGGATGATTTTGGCAGACTTGGCAATCGCAGCCAGCTTGTCCAGGCGGGGATCGGGCACTGCGACACGGCCCACATTGGGTTCAATCGTGCAAAAGGGGAAATTTGCCGCCTGCGCCGCCTGGGTCTGGGTCAAGGCGTTGAACAAGGTGGATTTCCCAACATTCGGAAGCCCGACAATACCGCAATTAAAACCCATGACAGGGACGCTCCTTCAAAAAATAAGACAGTCAGTTCTTTTTCGTATCACCGGATAACCAGCGCTTCATTTGGGCCGCAAGACCGCCCTGTTGTTCCGACGTCGGTTCCGCCTTCACTGCGGGAGGGGTTACGACAGGCGGGTCAGACTTGACCGGCTTCTTTTCTGCTGCGGCAGGCTTAAGGTCCATTGCCAGTTTNGACATAAAGTCCGACGCCTTGCCAGCCGCCAGCAGATCAAATCGATCCGAAATTCCTTCCAACAGGCGCTGAAANTCNGGCTGTTCCNCCTTGGCAAAATCAGACAGAACATGACCGATCACCCTGGACTTGTCGCCTGGATGACCAATACCGATGCGCAGCCGCCAATAGTCCACACCAATATGGGCATCAATGGATTTCAGCCCGTTATGGCCGCCATTGCCGCCGCCCTGTTTCATTTTAATCTTGGTCGGGGCCAGATCCAATTCGTCGTAGATAACGGTGACATCCGCAGGCTGCAGTTTAAAAAACCGCATCGCTTCGCCTACCGCGCGACCGCTTTCATTCATAAAGGTGGCGGGCTTGAGGATCAGTACCTTTTCGCCTACACTCTCCCCTTCAGAGACAAGACCCTGAAACCGACTGCGCCAGGCACTAAAGGAATGGCGGCGGACAATCTCGTCCACCGCCATAAATCCAACATTGTGGCGGTTCCCCTCGTATTTCNGTCCGGGATTGCCNAGCCCTACAACGAGACGCATGGGACGCCACCTTTCTGCTTAAAGGGCAGGAGGATTACTCTTCCGACTCTTCTTCAGAATCGCCTTCACCCTCTTCCTCTTCACCGTCAACTGCGTCTGCGTCTTCTTCGTCCTCGTCCACGGCTTCAGAGATCACCGGATCAGCGATGGACGCGACAACGAAGTCACGGTCCTGGATAACAGGTTCGGTGCCTTCCGGCAGTTGAACCATGGAAATGCGGATCGTCGCNCCGATTTCNTAACCGGTCAGATCGCAGATCACTTCNTGCGGAATGTCTTCCACCGGGCACAGCAATTCGACTTCGTCGCGCTGAACNGTCAGNACACCACCNTCNTCGATACCCGGGCATTTGTCTTCATTGATGAAGTGGACCGGAATGTTGACGTTGATCTTCGAGCCCTTCTTCAGGCGCATGAAGTCAATATGCAATGGCGCATCAGAAACTGGGTGGAACTGCACATCACGGGGCAGCGCCTTTTCCTTTTTCCCGCCTTCAACATCGATCGTATAGATCGTGTTGAACAGCGCACCGATCTGAAGCTGCTTCATGATCAAGCGTGGGTCGATGCTGATTGTTTGAGGGTCTTTGCCGTCACCATAAATGACGCCTGGCACCAGTCCTTCACGACGGACTGCGCGGGCTGCCCCCTTACCTGCCCGGTCCCGCACTTTTNCGGGGAAGATCGCTGCTTCNGCCATCTTGTTTCTCCTTACAATTGNTACTCTCCACCNANNCGCCNTCGNCNCGGCGACCGACCTCCAGGGGTGTCGGCTGGGGTCCCATCAGGACCAAAGATTTCGGTGCCGACACCCAAAATTGCGGGGTCGACCTTGAAAAGCGGCGTCTTGTACACTTAATCGAACAGGCTGGAAACCGATTTTTCTTCGTAAATCCGCTTAATCGCCTCCGCCAACAGGGGCGCAATGGTAACCTGGCGCACATTATGGCTGACCCGGACGGCTTCTGTTGCCTGGATCGAATCGGTAATCACCAACTGTTCCATGGGAGAGGCCGCAACCCGCGCCACNGCCCCACCNGACAGAACNCCATGGGTCACAACGCCATGAACAGATGTTGCCCCGGCATCCATCAGTGCCTGGGCCGCATTGCACAGGGTGCCTGCGGAATCGACGATNTCATCGATCAGGATACAGGTCCGNCCGCGTGGTTCCCCGATGATNTTCATCACTTCGGAAACACCGGCCTTTTCNCGGCGCTTATCAATGATCGCCAGATCGCATTCCAGNCGCTTNGCCAGNGCGCGNGCCCGAACCACACCGCCAACATCNGGCGATACGACCATCAATTCNCCNTTACCCTTCAGGGTTTCCGTCAAATCCTTATGCAGGACCGGCAGCGCGAAGAGATTATCGGTGGGCACTTCAAAGAAGCCCTGGATCTGACCGGCATGCAAATCAAGCGTTAAGACACGATTTGCACCTGCTGTTTCGATCAAGTTGGCGACCAGCTTCGCCGAAATCGGCGTGCGNGGGCCGGTCTTTCGATCCTGTCTGGCATATCCATAGTAAGGAATGACCGCTGTCACCCGCCGCGCCGAACCGCGCCGCAGCGCATCGATCATCACCAATAATTCCATCAGGTTGTCATTGGTGGGATAATTCGTCGACTGAATGACGAAAACGTCTTCNCCCCGAACATTCTCCAAAATCTCCACGAAGATTTCCATGTCGGAAAATCGTCGGATAGAAGCTTTGGTTAAGGGGACGTTCAGATAGGCTGTGATCGCCTCGGCAAGCGGCTTGTTTGAATTGCCGGCGAGAATCTTCATGAGATAGCATTTCCCTGGCGCGCTAAGAGGGGCTTTGTCTCGCTGGACTAGGCCTTCCCCCACTCTCAAAAATGAATTACCGAACGCGAATTCCCCTGTCTCTCTTAAAAGTCACCCCATATCGAAAGACATTATCGGACGTCACATTCGGTTACGCGAGATGGGTATACCAAGGGGTACCGGACCTGTAAATGACCTCGACACAGTTTAGCGNGCCCTGGGATGCGCCTTTGCGTATTCGGCCATTAAACGGGCGGTATCAACCTGTGTATAGCGCTGTGTGGTGCTCAACGAAGCATGGCCCAGAAGTTCCTGTATGGCCCGCAAATCGCCCCCTGCGGACAAAAGATGGGNGGCNAAACTGTGCCGCAAGGCATGCGGTGTGGCCGTATCCGGCAGGCCCAGCGCAACACGCAGCAACCGAATNGGCTTTCGCGCGGAATCCTGATTTAACACACCNCCCCGNACNCCCCNGAACAAGGGNCCATNNGGNTCACCCGCATAGGGGCTGATNGCCAGNTAATCCGCAATCGCCTCCCGAACNACGGGAAGNACCGGGACNAAGCGTTCCTTNTTCCCNTTNCCCAACACTTTCATGNANTCGGTTGTNGGGGCATCCCGTTCCCGCAGGGACAGGGCTTCTGCAATGCGCAAGCCACAGCCATACAGCAGGGTCAGCAAGGCGATGTTCCGTTTCGCCAACCAGGGCTGGTTTTCGTGATCCCCCGCCGATTCCAGCAATAATTGCGCATCCGGCACTGTCAGCGGCTTTGGGATGGAATGGGGCAGTTTCGGGGATTTGATCAGGCTGATGCGATCATTTTCAGCCAGCTTGCGCTTACGCAGATAGTGAAAGAAGCTGCGCAGGGCCGACAGCTTGCGCGCCCGCGACACGTCCTTAATATCTGCCCGCGCCAAAGATGTCAGCCAGGCGCGGAAATCCAGCAATTGCAAATTTGACAGATCGTCCAGCGTCGGCGGTTCGCCCAGATGATCCGACAGAAACATCAGAAAATCAGACAAATCCCGCTGATAGGCGATGACCGTTTTCGGGCTATAGCGCTTTTCATCCGCCAACCAGGCCAGAAAGGCGCGGAAAGCACTTGCCACCGCACCATCACCGGCAACGGGATGATTGGACAGATCAAAGCGATCTTCTGGCATGACCCCACCAAATATGTCGGTCGGACCGGTCTGACCCTACCTATTCCGGCAAGTTTAGCCAGATTCGAACCAACTGCGCCAGAACCGCAGACAGGAAGCAGATCAGCTCCGTCGCCTGACCGGGATGAAATTTCTCTGGATCCCGATGCCCGAACGCCAACAGCGCCGCTGGGGAAGCCGATGAAATGTGCAGCCGCACCAAAGCATCGCTTTGCACCAGCGTTGCAGCCCCATCAAACAGATCCGGGTCGCCGGAAATATGCGCCCGCAACAGCATTTCCTTATCCGGCCCCATCAGGCGATTGACGAAGCCCGGCGGCACCAGTGTCACACTGCGCACCGGGAAATCTTCCGCATTTTCGGATTCCACGGCCAGGGCAACGACATCCATATCCAGCACGACCGCAACATCGGTCTGGATCAGATTGATCAATTGTTCGAAGGAATTCGCCGCCAGCAGACGCAGCACACATTCATGGACCCGCGCCTGGCTGTTCAGATTTTCGCGGCTGGTATCGATCAATTCCCGCGCGACATCCGTCGTTTCTTCAATCCGGTCCCGCAGGCGGCGGATCATGGCATTCTGGAAGTCGGAAACACCCTTCCCCACCGACCGTGTGGGCGGGTCCAGTTCGGACATCAGATCAGGATGTTCATTCAAAAAACCCGGATTGTCGCGCAGGAAGGAGACAACATCCTTCGCTTCGATCGACACCGGGACAGACTGACTGCCGGGAGACGCTTTCATACTTTCAGACCTCCTTCGACACAGGGCCCCGGGGATGCGGGGCCTGGATAACCCTTACAGAATGCTTTGGCCGGTCGCTGCCCAGTCTTTCATAAAGCCTTCCAGACCCTTATCGGTCAGCGGATGCCCGAACAATTGGCGCAGTACTTTCGGTGGCAGCGTAGCAACGCCAGCCCCCATCTTTGCCGCCTGAACCACATGCACGGGATGGCGAATGGAGGCGACCAGGACTTCGGTGGCGAAATCGTAATTCTCATAAATCGTGACCACATCGGCGATCAGGTCCATACCGTCCTGACCGATATCATCCAACCGGCCAACGAAGGGGGAGATGAATGTCGCCCCCGCCTTTGCCGCCAGCAACGCCTGGGCGGCGGAGAAACACAGCGTGACATTGACCATAATGCCGTCATCACTCAGCGCCTTGCAGGTCTTCAGCCCGGCCTCCGTCAAGGGCACCTTGACCGCAATGTTATCGGCGATCTTGGACAGCTTGCGGCCTTCCTTCAGCATGGTTTCGAAATCCAGCGCGACGCATTCCGCAGAAACGGGGCCATCGACGACTTCACAGATTTCCGCTACCACTTCCAGGAAATTACGCCCACTTTTAGCGATCAGGGACGGGTTGGTTGTCACCCCATCCACCAAACCTGTTGAGGCCAAATCGCGAATCTCTGCAATGTCTGCCGTATCGATGAAAAATTTCATGCTCGCCTCGCTCCGATCCCATCGCCTGCTGCCCGCTCTGTCGGGGCGGCGATGGAGCCCTATATCTGTGGGGATGATGCCCCGATTCGCGGATGTAAACCGCTTTCCTAAGCGTCTTGGATCAAACATCCTATTCATACAGGATGGGACGGTATGAGCCAGAACACGCTGCCTGAAACCCAGTCTTTGTTCCCTCCCGCCCGTCGGGTCAAGGTCCTATTACCACTGCCATTGGCGGGGGGCTATGACTATGGCGTTCCAGACGGGATGTCCTTGGACTTTGGCGACTTTGTCGAGGTCCCCTTGGGCGGCCGTCGCATCATCGGGATTGTCTGGGATGACCCGCCCGATCCAGACGGTGTGCCCGAATCGAAGCTGCGCCAAATTGAGGCCGTGCTGCCCGTCCCGCCCCTGCCCGATGCGTCGCGCCGGTTTGTGGAGCGGATCGCGGCCTATACCCTGGCCCCGCCCGGCAGCGTACTGCGCATGGCGATGAGTTCCCCAAAATCCCTTGAGCCGCCGCCGGTCCACACCGTCTATACCGCCGCCGATCCCGTGCCCAACACCCTGCGCCTGACCGGGGCGCGCCGCCGCGTCATGCAGGTTGCCCAAAACAGCCCCGCCCTGTCCGCCAGTGATCTGGCGCGGGAAGCCGGCGTCACCCCCGGCGTCATTCGCGGCCTGGCCGATGCCGGTGGCCTACTGCCGCTGCGCCTGCCGGATCGGGAAAACTTCGATATCCCCGACCCCGACAAAAAGGGGCCGGACCTCTCACCAGATCAGGCAAAGGCTGCCGATGCCCTGTGCCAGGCGGTAAAGGCCGATACATTCTCCGTGACCTTGCTGGACGGCATTACCGGGTCCGGCAAAACGGAAGTTTATTTTGAAGCCATAGCAACCGCACTGGCAGCAGATCAGACCGTACTGGTTCTGCTGCCCGAAATCGCCCTATCCGCGCAATGGTTGGAGCGATTTCAGGACCGGTTTGGCGTCCGCCCAGCCGAATGGCATTCAGACCTGTCGCCCGGCACCCGCCGCCGCACCTGGCGCGCCGTGGCAGAAGATCGCGTCCGGATCATGGTCGGGGCCCGGTCCGCCCTGCATCTGCCCTTTCGCGATCTGGGCCTGATCGTCGTTGATGAGGAGCATGACGGATCCTTCAAACAGGAAGAAGGCGTGATCTATCATGCCCGGGATATGGCCGTCCTGCGGGCGCAAATCTTTGAATGTCCCATCGTGCTTGCCTCTGCAACGCCCAGCCTGGAGACTTTGGCAAATGTGGAGGCAGGCCGATATCAAAGCCTGCATCTGACCGACCGCCACGTCACCGCCAGCCTGCCCGACATAGAAATCATTGACCTGCGCAAGACACCGCCGCCGCGCCAGAGATGGATATCGCCCCCGCTGCAGGATGCCCTGGAAGAAACCCTGGCGCGGGGGGAGCAGGCCTTGCTGTTCCTGAACCGACGGGGCTATGCACCGCTGACTTTGTGTCGCACCTGCGGGCACAGGATAGAATGCCCGATGTGCGATGCCTGGCTGGTGGAACATCGCTTTGGCCGTCGGCTGGAATGCCATCATTGCGGCTATATGATGAAAACGCCCGAAATCTGTCCCTCCTGTGAAGATACCGGCAGCCTGGTTGCCTGTGGCCCCGGTGTGGAGCGCCTGTTTGAAGAGGCCAGCGCCCTGCTGCCGGACGCGCGCATCGAAATCGTCACGTCGGATACGCTACAAGGCCCGCTTGCCGCCGCCGCCTTTGTGGATCGCATCACCAGCGGGGAAATCAACCTGATCATCGGGACCCAGATCGTTGCCAAGGGCTATCACTTTCCCCTGCTGACCCTGGTAGGTGTGGTGGATGCTGATCTGGGGCTGGCAGGTGGGGATTTACGCGCAGCAGAGCGCACCTTTCAGATGCTAAGCCAGGTCGCCGGACGGGCGGGCCGCGCCGGTCATGCCGGACGGGTCTTGCTGCAAACCGCCAATCCCACGGCATCGGTTCTACAAGCGATTGCCCATAATGACCGGGATGGATTCTATGCCGCAGAGGCAGACATGCGCCGCCAACAGACCTGGCCCCCCTATGGCCGACTGGCCGCGTTGATCGTGTCAGGAGAGGATGAGGGCCAGGTGGAGCGGGTCGCCGCGGACCTGGCCCGCGTCGCACCACAGGCAGAAGGATTGCGCGTCCTGGGTCCTGCTGCGCCGCCTTTGGCCCTGTTGCGCGGTCGCTATCGCCGTCGCCTGCTGATGAAAACAGACCGCAAGATCAGCATTCAAAAAGCCGTCAGCGACTGGATCAACCGGGTTAAGCCCCCCACCAGTGTCCGCATCCAGATCGATATCGACCCTTACAGTTTTATGTAAGTGTTTGAATGCTGGCTGCTTATGATTGCGCGACAGTCCCTGGAAGGGTAGTAAGTCTTACTCGCTATTTCCGGGAAGGACCCGCCGGTTCCATGCTGTTCAACCTGCCAAATTTACTGACCCTGTTTCGCATCATCGCCATCGTGCCGATCGCGGCATTTATTTATGTCGATGTTTATTGGGCTAACTGGACAGCCTTTGGATTGTTTGCCGCTGCGGGAATCACAGATTTCTTTGATGGATATCTTGCACGCTCTACGGGTCAGGTGTCCAAGCTGGGGCGGTTTCTGGACCCGATTGCTGACAAATTGCTGATCGCCGCCGTGATCTTCATGCTGGTGGCTTCGGGTGGCCTGTCCGGCTGGGCGATCCTGCCGGGGCTGATCATTCTGATCCGCGAAATCACAGTATCGGGCCTGCGGGAATTTCTGGCGGAGCTGCGGGTCGGCATGCCGGTTTCCAGCCTGGCGAAATGGAAGACCACCATCCAGATTTTTGCCCTGGGATTCCTGATTGTTGGCACGGCCAGCCCGGCGATAATCCCAAGCGTCCTGATTGGTGAAATTCTGATCTGGCTTGCAGCCGGGCTGACGGTTGTCACCGGTTTTGACTATCTGCGGGCCGGTTTGAAACACATGACAGACTGACCAGCAGGGGGATGCACAAACATGCGCCTTCTGGGCATCGCGGGCTATAGCGGCTCTGGCAAGACAACCCTGGTGACCAAATTGATCCCGGCGCTGACCGCGCGCGGATTGCGCGTTTCAACCATCAAACACGCGCATCACAATTTCGATGTCGATACGCCCGGCAAGGATTCTTACCAGCACCGCCATGCCGGTGCGACAGAGGTTCTGATTTCATCGGCCAACCGCTGGGCGTTGATGCATGAACACCGCGGCGACGTAGAACCCAGCCTGGATGATCTGGTTGCCAAATTAAGCGATGTCGATCTGGTCTTGGTGGAGGGGTGGAAATTCGGAACCCATCCGAAACTGGAAGTTCACCGCAGCGTGAATGAAAAACCCCTGTTGGCAGACACGGACGATCATGTCATCGCGATTGCGACGGATGACAAAACTTTGACGGGTTTGATACAACCGATACTGTCGATAGATGACATTCCGGCGATTACTGATTTCGTGATTGCCTTTATGAAAAACCCCGTACCCTGAAAAACGCATCGCAAACCCTCTTCCTGAATGTCAGGAAAAACGCCACACTGGCAGCCAAATCGGGAGGAGAATCGCCGTGCTGAAGACCCATTCAATCGGGACCAAGATTTACTCAATCGCGCTCAGTCTGGTGCTGTTGATGATCGTGGTATCTTCCGCCTCTGTTTATATGGTGGGCGAGGTACGCCAGGAACTGGAACTTCAATCAACGACCTTCCTGCCACTCAGCAATCATATCGCCGACATTGAATCCCGTGTGCTTGAGGGGGAGGTTGTCATTGAACGCCTGCGCGTGGCGATGGAAGATGATCGCCTGCATATGACATCGAAAGAGAGCCACCAGATCATTCGGGAGGCCAGTATTGGGATACATGAGGAATTTGCAGGGGCCCGATCGATCCTGGACAGCCTGAACCTGGATGACCTGTCGAAAGATGCCGCCATAGCAACCACCAAGGTTTCTGGCAGTCTGGCAGGGGTTGAACAGCAATATCGCGACTATGAAGCACAGATAAACCGCCTGCTGGACGCCCATGACGCTAGTGATTTTAACAGCATGCCGCTTTTGGACCAGATGCTGACACAATCCGAAGTTCGGATTTATCGAGAGTTGGATGCGCTGCGCCATCAAATGGAAAGCCATGTTGTGGCCGCCATTGAAAAAGTTGTGGAACTGGAAAACATCCTGAACATCCTGATGATCGCGCTGACCACAATCGCGGCCCTGCTGGGTCTGACCTTTGCCGCCATAGTCACACGGCGCATTGTCACCCCGATGAAGAGCCTGGTTGAAGGGCTGAAGCGCGTTGGGGCTGGCGACCTGGAAACCACTCTGGCGGTCACGACACGCGACGAAACAGCAACCCTGGCCATAGGCTTCAATGAAATGGTCGAAGGATTGCGCGCCAAGGAGCGTATCACCGACACATTTGGTAAATACGTCGATTCCCGCGTTGTGGACGCCCTGATCAGCAATCCGTCCATGACCAAACCGGGCGGTGACCGGCGCTATATGACGGTTTTGTTTGCCGATATGCGGGGCTTTACTGGCCTGTCAGAGCGCCTGTCACCAGACGCCCTGGTCACGCTTTTGAATGTGTATCTGGAAGATATGTCCGTCCCAATCCAGGAAACCGACGGTGTGATCGACAAATTCATTGGCGATGCGATCATGGCCTATTGGGGCCCTCCCTTTGTGGATGCAGCCCATCAGGCCCAGAATGCCTGTACGGCGGCCCTGCGCCAGTTGAACCTGATCGCGGCCTTCCAAAAGAAAGTGCCAGAAATCCTGGGCGTCAGGATAGACGGGGACCCCATCGATATTCATTCAGGCATCGCCAGCGGACCAGCACTGGTCGGAACCGTCGGGTCCGCGCATCATCGCAATTACACGATCATGGGCGATACGGTAAATCTGGCCGCCCGGATCGAGGGAGCCTGCAAGACCTATGGCGTGCGCCTGTTGGTCGATGAGGCAACCCGGAAAGAGACAAAGGGCATTCTGTTCCGGGAAATCGATGCCCTGCGGGTCAAGGGACGCAGTGAACCTGTGAAAGTGTTTGAAGCCATGGTGTTTGATCCCGCACCGGAGCCAAAGCAACGCCTGGCACGAAGCTTTGACGCGGGTTTGTCTGCCTATCGCCGGGGCAGTTTCGACGAAGCAATCAGCGCATTTCAGAAATGCCTGGAAATCGAGCCACAGGACGGCCCCTCCAAAGTCTTTCTCAATCGGCTGGATCATCTCAAAAACTCACCGCCCCCCAGTGACTGGGATGGCGTTTTTGATATGCTAAGCAAATAATCTGGAAATTTCCCCCAGCGACGGCTTACCAACAGCCCGGCAATAAGGTGGAAAAGGAGGGATACGCCGAATGGCGCAACTGACCGATGATTGTTTTGCCTTTGACGGCCCGCTTATCACGGCGGCCGCCGCGCTGGACCATATTCTGACAAAGCTGGTTTGCGTGGCAGAACGGGAACCCTGCCCGGTATCCAAGGCTCTGGGCCGGATTTTGGCCCAGGATGTCATCGCCCCCTTGCCCATCCCGCCCTATGCCAATTCCGCCGTTGATGGTTTTGCCGTATTCCATGCGGATCTGTCCCCCGACAGCGACACGATCCTGCCCATTGGCGGGCGCGTTGCCGCAGGCAGGCCCCTGCCACGGCCCCAGAAACGCGCCGAAGCGGTGCAAATATTCACCGGCGCCCCAATGCCTTTGGGAGACGGGGGCAAAGGACCAGATACCGTGATGATGGTCGAAGACTGTATCATTTCATCGGATCGCCAACAGGTGACCCTTAAACCGGGGATAAAAGCGGGTGCTAATTGCCGCCCTGCCGGTGATGATGTCGCAGCAGGCACACGGGTCCTGACCCAAGGAACCCGTGTGCGCCCACAGGAAGTGGGAATGATTGCCGCCTGTGGCCTGGCGGAGGTTCAGGTATTCGCGCCCCTGTCCGTTGCCTTGTTTTCGACAGGCGATGAAATCCGCCAACCGGGAAATCCAATCCCCAACGGCACGCTTTACGATTCCAATCGCTATACGATTGGGGCTGCCTTGCAGGCCTTGGGCTGTGCGGTTGAAGATCTGGGCATATTACCAGACGATGCCGCCGTGATCCGCCGCACATTGTCCCAGGCCGCAACACGCCACGCCGCCATTGTCACCACGGGCGGCATGTCGATGGGCGAAGAAGATCACGTCCGCGCCGCCGTCGAAGCCTTGGGCAGTCTGAATTTCTGGCGTGTCGCCATCAAGCCCGGTCGCCCGATCGGTATGGGTCTGATCCGCCAGGAAGACGGCCCCCCTTGCGCGGTGATCGGCCTGCCGGGAAATCCGGTTGCGGCGCTGACGACATTTGCCACATTGGCCCGACCTGTCCTGATGACCCTGGCGGGCCTTACCGTCACCGCCCTTCCCCGGTTCCGGGTCTGTGCAGATTTCGACTATAAGAAAAAAACGGGACGGCGGGAATTCGTGCGGGTGCGGTTGGATGGGGTTGACCAGAATACGGGCCTGCCCCGGGCCATTAAGCATGGCCGCAGCGGGGCTGGCGTTCTATCGTCCCTGGTCGGGGCAGATGGATTTGTGGAATTGCCCGAAGATGATACCTATCTAGAGTCTGGGACGGCCGTAGATTTCCTGTCCTTCGCGGAGGTGTTTTGAATGAAAATCCTATATTTCGCCTGGCTGCGCCAAAAGATCGGCACAGGAGAAGAACAGATTGATCCCCCGGAATCAGTGGCAACCGCCGGCCAATTAATCGATTGGTTAGCGACCCGTGGCCCTGGCTATGCGACAGCGTTCAAGGATGCCCGTGCGGTTAAGATTGCCGTGAACCAGACATTCGGGGATCGCGAAACACCGATTGCCGCGAATGATGAGGTTGCCTTCTTCCCCCCCGTTACCGGCGGCTGAGATATGACCGTTCGTGTGCAATCGGAAGATTTTGATCTGGGCCATGAATTGGATGCCCTGACCAGGGGCAATACCAGTATTGGCGGGCTGTGCAGCTTTGTCGGGCTGGTCCGGGACATGAATGACGGGTCTGGTGTCGGTGGTATGGTCCTGGAACATTATCCCGGCATGACCGAAAAGATGCTGGAAGAAATTGAAGCACAGGCCCATGAACGCTGGCCGCTACAGGCCAGCCTGATAATTCATCGCTATGGCGCATTGCAGCCAGGGGACCGGATTGTTCTGGTCGCCGCCGCCAGCCCCCATCGCGACGCGGCCTTTCAGGCCTGCAATTTCCTGATCGATTGGCTGAAGACAAAAGCCCCGTTCTGGAAAGCAGAACAATTGGACAGCGGCGAAACCCGATGGGTCGAGGCCCGCGAGGGCGATGAAAAAGCCGCATCAAAGTGGCAGTGAAAGAGGTGGAACGGATGGAAACAGGACCCCTGGAAATCGTGCGGGCCGGAGAGAATGATGCCGATCTGGTCGCAATCATGGTCCACCGTCTGCTGCATGAAATCGGTGCCTGGCATGGTGCACCGGATGATGAGCGCATTCACGCCGTCTGTCGCCAATTGCTGGAAGAAGACAATCAGTTCAGCGCCCTGTTGGCCTTTGATATGGAGCGCCGCCCGGTCGGCGTCATGACGCTGACCGAAGCCGTCGCGATTTATGCAGAGGGGCGTCTGGGCATCATTATGGAATTATACGTCGTCCCCGATGCGCGGTCAGCAGGGATCGGGGATCGCCTGATTCAAGAAGCCCGGCAGATTGGCAAAAGCCGTGGCTGGAAGCTGTTGGAAGTCAACAGCCCCGATGGTGAGGAATGGAGCCGAACCCAAGCCTTCTATGAACGGCAGGGCTTTCGCCATGTTGGTCCGTTCATGAAGCTTGAACTATAGACTGTTCCGACCCCCCGAGAGATAGGCACCTAGAGATAGGCAAACGCCTTCTCTTTTGACATATCCTTCGTCAGCTTCTTGGCAACGCGCGACAGCAACTTGGTGCCCACCTTAGAAATTGCCAATTGATCCGGAAAAGGTGGCCCCTTGCTTACCCGATCCACCAGACCGTATTGGGCCATCAGGATCAGCAGGCGGCGGATTGTTTCTCGCGAAACACCGATATTTCCGAAGATTTCAAACAGGGCAGACTGGCTAAGATTCGGAAAAATTCTGATATTTCCGGGCGTATCGACTTCATGTCGGGCCAACAGCGCCGCGAATTGCTTCTCCGTCAGATCAGATGATGCATAATCCTCCAGAAACAGGAGGATCGTATAGCTCTGAATACCTGAAAGTTGAACCGCATCTTGCCTGGCAAGCGGCGTCCCTATCCCATTTAATAGTTTCTCAATTTCCTTCTCAAACACACGCAAAGCTAAGGCTGGCGCACGCAGGGTCGGGTCGATTGGAACTACTGTTTTTTCTTTAGGCATACACGTTCCTTTTCCCACCAATTAAACCAACGCATCCTTGGGCTTTTATCTAGGCCCGGACTGCGATAAAACCCTCCCATCAGAATCAGTATATCTCATTCTGACAAATAACGCATTCCCAGATACAACATAGCGCGTTAGGTCAATGACTACCAACACTTCAAGTTCTAAACCAGTATTACTTTGCATTCTAGACGGGTGGGGCGAACGCGCCTCAATCGATGACAACGCCATCGTCGCGGCCAAGACCCCGGTTATGGATCGATTGAAGACATCGAATCCCTTTGCGGTACTAGAAGCGTCTGAAACTTTTGTAGGCCTACCCAGCGGCCAGATGGGTAATTCAGAGGTGGGGCATATGAATCTGGGGGCGGGACGTGTTGTCCTGCAGGACTTGCCCCGAATTGATCAGGCCATCGCCGATGGCACCCTTGGGCAATCTCCCAAGCTGAAGGACTTTGTGCAGCGCTTGAAGGAGACCGGCGGCACAGCGCATTTGCTGGGCCTGATTTCGCCGGGTGGTGTTCACAGCCATCAGGATCACATGGCGACCCTGGCGCAGCATCTGCGCGCCGAAGGTATTCCTGTCGCCATTCATGGATTTTTGGACGGGCGCGATACACCCCCGCGCAGCGCGCAAGACTATGTGAAAGCATTTCAGTCCGCCGCCCCGGATGTTCCGATCGCAACCTTATGCGGGCGGTATTGGGCGATGGATCGCGACAATCGATGGGACCGCATTCGCAAGGCATTTGACCTTATCGTTGACGGTAAAGGCGTTGCGGCGACGGATCCGATTTCCGCCATTCAGGCCTCCTATGACAAGGACGTTTCAGATGAATTTCTGGAACCCATCGTGCTGGATGGCTATCAGGGCGTGAAGGATGGCGATGGCCTGCTGATGACATCCTTTCGGGCCGACCGTGCGCGGGAAATTCTGTCCGCCCTGCTGGACCCCGAATTCAAGGGAATCCCAGGATTGGTGCAACCAACCTTTGCCGCCGCTTTGGGTATGGTTGAATATTCAGACGCGCATAATGCCTTTATGGAAACCCTGTTCCCGGCAGAGGTGCTGAGCGATGTCCTGGGCGATGTCATAGCCCAGGCAGGCGGGAAGCAGTTGCGCATCGCCGAAACCGAAAAATATGCCCATGTGACATTCTTCCTGAATGGTGGGCGCGAAACGGTCTTTGAGGGGGAGGATCGCATCCTGGTCCCCTCCCCCGATGTTGCGACATATGACCTGAAACCGGAAATGTCGGCCGCAGAAGTCACTGACAAATTGGTGGAAGCGATTGACAGCGGTCGCTATGACCTGATCGTTGTGAATTACGCCAATACCGACATGGTTGGCCATACTGGGATCTTTGACGCTGCGGTCAAAGCTGTCGAAACCATTGATGGCTGCCTTGGTCGCCTGGAAGCCGCAATACTTAAACAGGGCGGCCGAATGCTGATCACGGCTGACCATGGAAACGCGGATATGATGGTCAACCCCGATACCGGCATTGCCCATACGTCCCACACACTCAGCCAGGTGCCGCTCATTCTGGTCGGTGCCCCCGCTGAAGAAGTGTCGGGCCTGAACAATGGACGCCTGGCCGATGTCGCACCGACTGTGCTGGATTTGATGCGCCTGCCACAGCCCAAGGCGATGACCGGACATACCCTGCTGCAGCGCGCAGCCCGCCATGCCGCTGAATAGGCCCATTACCTCTTCACTTTTCCGCCCTGTCGGGCTGGCACTGGCGATCATTGTCTGCATTGGCCTGCCCGGTCATCATGGACTGGCCCAGACGACGCCCCCGTCGGAAGAGGCCAAACGGGTTGAGACGGAATTAAAGGCTGAACAGGAACGCAGCCGTGCCCTGGAAATCAAGGCACGACAGCTTTCCCAAGAGTTAGAGGCATTGAGGGTGCAATTGGTCACGGTAGCCAAGGACACCCAGTCCCGCGAAGCCTTGATTTCCAATCTGGAACTGCAAATCGAAGAATTGCGCGCCGAAACCGACCAGCGACGATCTGTCCTGGCGGAACGGCATCGACAATTGACCGGCACGTTAAGCGCCCTGACCGGTTTGTCCGAAGATGCGCCCCGCGCCTTCTTTCTGTATCCGGGCGATCCTTTGGAGGCGGTTCGGGGCTCCATTCTGTTGCGCGCGGCAATTCCTGTCATCGGCCAACGGGCGTCTGTATTGAGAGAGGATCTTGCAGCCCTGAGCGCCGTGCAGAAGGATTTGAACGACAAACTTGAACGCCTGAACCAGGAAGATCAGTCCCTGATACAGGACCGTGCGACAATTGAATCCCTGCTGGAGAAAAAGCGGGCACTGTACGAAGAAACGTCTCAAGCGTCGCGCAACACCAACGAGCGACTGCGCAAATTGACAGAAGAATCGGCGTCGCTGAGAGAATTGATGGCCGCCCTGGAATCCGAACGCAAGGCCAGCGAAGCCCAAGAAGCGGCCCAAATGCAGGCTGAAGAAGAGGCCCGCAAAAAGGCGGAAGCGCAGGCGGAAAGCCAAGCGACAGTGTCTTTGCCAACCCCCGATGCCCCCCCGCCAGAACCGCTTGCAAGAGACGCAGAGGCAGCCCAATTGGCGGCACTTGCCCGCTTGCCGACGCGCAAACCCGACGGCATTCGCCCCTTCCCGGACGAGGGCGTGGTTACCGCACCCGCCGTTGGCTTCCTGATTGTTCAATATGGGCAAGAAACAACTTTTGGCCAGACATCAAAAGGAATCGTGGTAGCAACCCGGGCTGGGGCCAGTGTTTTGTCCCCATTTGATGGAAAAATTGCCTTTGCGGGTCCATTTCGGGACTTGGGGCAAGTCTTGATCATTGAACATGACGGCGGATACCATACAGTACTTGCAGGTTTTCAGCGGATTGACGTCGCGACGGGCAATTGGGTTCTGGCGGGCGAACCGATTGGCATAATGCCACAGGAATACAGTACAATCACTGAGAGCGCCGTCGGGACAAAAACTAGTGGCGGAAACCATCCGCAACTCTATATGGAATTACGGCGCGGCGGCCACCCGGTCAATCCGCTCCGTTGGATCACAGCTGGCAGCATTAGGATGAACGGATGATCGTGCGCGAACAAAACTCTCCCCTCCCCTCTAATCAGGGCGGGGCTGGCTCCGGGGCACGGTCCCTGCGGCGTCTTTTCTTAACGGGCGCCATGCTGGGTGGCTTGGGCATCGCCTTTTTGGCAGTCCCACCGGGCCTTGCCCAGGCGCAAGAAAACAATGAGGCCGAGGCACCAGATACGTTCGAACTGTTGGACCTGTTTGGAGAAGTCTTCAATCGCGCCCGCGAGGATTATGTCGAACAGGTCAGTGACAAGGAACTGATCGAAGCCGCCATTGAAGGCATGATGAGCAGCCTGGACCCCCATTCGACCTATATGAATTCAGAATCCTTTGAAGCCCTGCAAACCCATACAAAGGGGGAGTTTGGCGGCCTGGGGATCGAGGTAAACATGGATGAAAGCGGGCTGGTCAGAGTGGTCAGCCCGATTGATGACACGCCTGCTGCCCGCGCCGGGATCGAAGCGGGCGACCTGATATCCAAGCTGGATGGCGAGAATGTCAAAGGCAAGACGCTGAACGAAGCCGTGGAAATTATGCGCGGTCCTGTCGGTGCTGACATTGTGCTGACCATCATTCGTGAAGGTGTCGCCGAACCGTTTGAGGTGACCCTGGTTCGCGACAAGATTCAGGTTCAATCGGTCCGCAGCCGGGTCGAAAACAATATCGGCTATATCCGGATCACCAGCTTCTCCGGTCAGACACAGTCCGGTCTGGAAAAAGCAATTGAGTCGATCCAGGACGAGGCAGGCGAGGCCTTGCTGGGCTATGTTCTGGATCTGCGCAACAATCCGGGCGGATTGCTTAATCAGGGTGTCTCCGTCTCTGACAGCTTCCTGGAAAAGGGGGAGATCGTCTCCACCCGTGGCCGCACGACGGAAAACATTCAGCGCTTTCAGGCGACGCCCGGGGATTTGACCAATGGCATGCCCATTGTCGTGCTGATCAACGGGGGATCGGCCAGTGCGGCGGAAATCGTTGCGGGCGCCCTGCAAGACCAGCATCGTGCCATCCTGTTGGGCACACAGACCTTTGGCAAAGGCTCGGTCCAGACCATAACGCCGTTAAGCCGCAATGGCTCTGCAATCAAGCTGACAACCCAACGGTTCTATACGCCCAGCGGCAAATCGATCCAGCAACTGGGGATCACGCCGGACATCACCGTAGAACGCGCGCGGGTCGAGGTGATCGAAGCGACGCCACAACGCAGCGAGAAAGACCTAGCCGGATCCTTGAAAAATGAAGTCGAAGGGGCCGTCCCCACGGAAAATGTCGCCACCGATACGGCAATTGAAGACTATCAATTGGCCCGCGCCTTGGACCTGATCCGTGGTATTGGCCTGTATCGCGGACAGGCCGCGAATTAACAGCTGCGCTGATTTCATAACGAGAGATAAAACCGGGGCCAAATACCGAATTTGGCCCCGGTTCTTTTGTTGTCCCATACCCAGTTTCCCAGATACCGGGGCCGCTTGAATGACGATGCAAATCAAGGCACAGTCAACGGGTTGATTTTAGGCGGTAAGATCGCAAAATCAGAAAGTTAGAATTAACTCTGACGGGGGAGTGATGCAGGTGCCTGCTGCGCGGCGTTAATCAGCCTCGCGCTAGAATCTGCCAAAGGCGCTATGAAGCTTGCAATGCCAAAGCTCAATTTTTCCGGTTTGATGGGCAAGGTCAAAGGCCTTGGCGCAACCGTGAAATCGATGCTTCCTGGCAAGCTGGGGGGCAGCGGAAAAGGCACGACAGGTCCCGCGCCAGACCCTTACGAAGATATCCCGGAACATCTGCGCCCAACGTTTTTTCAGCGCAAGGCGCATGTTCTGCCCGTTTTCGCCGCCTATGGCCTTTTCCTGATGACTGGTATCGGAATTGCTGCCTATCTGCTGATCAAAGGCCCCGCGATTGAGGCGGAGATGGAAGCCAATATCCCCCGTGCGGAGATTTCGGAGTTCCAATTCGTTGATGAAAGAGGCGAGACCGGACAGGATAGCAGCACGGCGACTACCGCTGAACCCGTTGATGCACCAGGCGAAGATACTGCCGATGCCCCGGTCGAGGCACACAGCGAACCTGCAATAGCCGAACAAATGGAACAGCCCACAGATACGGCAATGACCGACGCCGCCTCTGATGCAGATGAACCGCCCCTGGCAAATGATGGCCCGGACCCTTATGCCGGCAATCTGGCCGCCTATCCCGATCCCGGCCTGATTGAAGAAATTGCGTCGGTTGGTGAAGTGCCCACGGCGGGGGCGGATGGACGGGTTCCCTGGAAAGTCTATGCCCGCCCGTCCAGCAGCCTGGAAACCCGCCCCCGGATCGCCATCGTTGTGATCAATCTGGGCCTGTCTGTGCAAGCGACGGAGGCCGCAATCGCCCTGCCCGGCGCGATCACCCTGTCCTTCTCCCCCTATGCCCCGAATTTGAAGGACTGGATCGCCCAGGCCCGCAATGCCGGTCATGAAGTCATGGTGGGCCTGCCGATGGAGCCCCGGGACTTCCCCCGCAGCGATGCGGGCCTATTGTCCCTGATGACCGGCGTCGAACCGGCCCAGAACATTCTGAACCTGCAGCGCGTCATGAGTGAGGGGAGCGGATATATTGGGCTGGTGAATTATCAGGGATCTGGATTTACCTCCAGCCGGGCGGCGCTGGAACCTGTAATGGAAGACATCTCCAAACGGGGGCTGATCTATTTTGACACGCTGGACAATGCCACCAGCGTCGCACCGGAAGTCGCCCAATCCGTCGGAATGCCGCATGCTACCGCCGATATGATGATTGACGCCACCCAATCACGCGGCGGCGTTCTGGAGCAACTGACCCAGTTGGAGCTGTTGGCCAAAACCCAGAAGACAGCCGTTGTCAGCATCAAGCCATTTCCTATGATTTTACAACGCGTTAAGCGTTGGAGCAGAGAATTAAGTGGCAAGGGCATGGTACTAACGCCACTTTCCGGTATCATTACCGCCCGCATTCGCGAAGGCTGAACCGTTTTCGCAGACACCGGGATACCGGTGGCGGATAATACCTTGCCAAATATATAATAACGGCCCCAGAAAAGGGCCGACCAGTTGGGAGTAGAAATGACTGACACTGATGATGGGGATGTGCCAACACGCACCGGGCCCGTGGCCATTACGGATTCCGTCGATCCGTTCAGGGATGATCCACGCCCCTATCGGCCCTGCGTCGGGCTGATGCTGTTTAACAACAAGGGAGAAGTCTTTATTGGCAATCGGATCGATGTGCCCGGCGATCATTGGCAAATGCCCCAGGGCGGTATTGATGATGGAGAAACACCCCTGGACGCCGCCTTACGGGAACTTCAGGAAGAGATTGGAACCAATAAGGCCACGGTTCTGGCGGAAAGTGCGACCTGGTATCCCTATGATTTGCCCGCGGGCCTGTCGCGCCGAATCTGGAAGGGGAAATATCGCGGTCAGACCCAGCGGTGGTTTGCACTGCGCTTCCTGGGCACGGATGAGGACATCGACCTGACCAGTCACAAGCCGGAATTCGGCGAATGGCGGTGGGTCGATATCCAGGCCCTTCCTGACCTGATCGTGCCGTTCAAACGCCCTATTTATGAGCGGGTACTGGCGGAGTTTGCAGACCTGGCGCATCCCTGAAACCGGTCGCCAATTTCAGGCTGCATTCGTTCAGGCTGCATTCGTTCAGGCTGCCTGTCCACCATAGCGGTGAATACCGCATTCTGTCTTACCCAATCCGGCCCAGCGACCCGCCCGCGCATCCTCCCCAGGTCTGGGGGCTGACGTGCATGGCCCGCACCCGATGGAGCGATAGCCGTTCAACCATAGGGGATGGCGCGGCAGGGCATAATTTTCAAAATATCCATCGATCTGATCCGGGGTCCAATCTGCCAGCGGGTTCAGCTTTACCCGGTTCGGCCCATCCGCTTCCGCAGTTGGTAACAAAGTGCGCGACCCGCCCTGGAACCTCTTGCGCCCCGTGACCCAGCAGTCAAACTGACTTAGGGCCTGATCCAATGGGCGCACTTTGCGAATATCACAGCACGCATCCGTATCTGATTTGTGCAGATCGCCGGTCGGGTCCCCGATCGTCCGATCCGTCGCCGGGCCAATGGACCGGACATCGGTCAATCGAAAGCGATCAATCAGTAAATCCCTGTAATCCAATGTTTCCTGAAAATGCTTGCCTGTATCAATGAACAGGATCGGCGTGTGGCGATCCACCCGCGCAACAAGATCCAGGACCAGCGCAGATTCCGCACCAAAGGCCGATACCACACAGGCGCGCCCGACAAACACTTCCTCCAGCGCCTTGCTTAATAATGGCAGGTCGGAAAGGCCGGTTAAGGTATCTATCGCGGATTGATGCGAATGAGATGGCGAATTATGGTGCGATTTCATACGGTTTCTCCATGTTAAATAATAATATATACATTATAATTATGTGATTCAATATATTTAACACAATGCTACGATTTTATAAATTTCATGGCTATGGCGTTTTTTCCAGAATACCGATATCCTGAAAGCTGAACGGGGCAGAAGCCTCCCGGAAACCTGCCAATTTTCAGCAAGAAATGCGTTAATTGGACGACATTGGACCGAACAAGGGCCACCTTTCCGCGCGGTGCCAGGCACAACAGGCTCGCATGCAGAAAGGTTGCCTTTCAGAGTCTGTCGATACTGGTTTATGCAGATACAGTCCGTCAGCACCGCGATTGTCGCCCCACAACAAAGCCCTGCCGTCGCCCCGGTACAGGCTCAGGGTTCCGTTGCGTCCCTTTCGACCCAGACCCAACCCATTCGCGACGGTCAACGCGCAAGCGGCTTTGTGTCTGGTCAGACACCTTTGAGCCCGGAAGCCGTGAGTGTTTTGCAGGCAAATACCGCAAATTCACCCCAAAGCACGGCCCCCCAAAACACGGACAATGATCCAACAGCCCTGGCCAATGCGAACGCGCTGCCGCCCCTTTTCGCGCCGCCCCCGCCCGCCTCTTCAGAACAGGCGGAAGAGGCCACGCCACCGCAAGATGAAGCCGAAGATGCCGCCGCTCAGGATGAGGAAGGCTCTGATGGCCTGACGCCAGAAGAGGAAGAGGAGGTCGCGGATCTGAAGCAGCGCGACGCCGAAGTGCGCCGCCATGAACAGGCCCATGCTGCCATTGGGGGACAATATGCAAGCGCCCCCCGGTATCAGTATGAAACCGGCCCCGATGGCGTTCAGTATGCGGTCGATGGAGAAGTCAGTATCGCTGCAAGCCCGATCCCTGGCGATCCCGAAGCAACAATAGAAAAGGCGCAACAGGTCCGCCGCGCCGCATTGGCACCGGAAAGCCCCTCTGCCCAGGATCAGCAGGTCGCCGCCCTGGCACAGCAACAGATCAATCAGGCCCGCGCTGAATTGGCCCGTCAGGAACAGGAAGATCGCGCGGAATCCGCCAACAACGACCAAAATCAGGCCCCTGATCCAACCGCCCCCGATGATGACAGGGCATCCCGCAGTCTGTTCGCGGCGCAGGCATTCCAACAAAGCCAGCAACTGGGTGCACAGCAGCGCCCGTCACAGCTCAGCGGCTAGAACATCACGCGTGCGCCCTGAAATGCTATAAGGTGGACATGTCCAGCATAGCAGCGGGAAATGTCATTGTGGCAATTGTCCCCCGACCCGGCACGCTGTCAATTGAGATCCGGGCCCCAATTGCCTCGGCGGAGCGATTGGTAAGATACAATCCCAAACCAAAACCTGTCTTGCTGGTTGAGTAAGCATCCCGTGAATTGGAGTGCAAAAGATTTTCAAGCTTGTCTGGATCGATCCCCGGACCATCATCGATCACACTGACATTCAGGTCTGAGCCCATTTGCCAATCGACATTAACCTTAATATGTCCGCCTTCATTAATATGCTTCGTGGAATTACCAATCAGGTTCATCAAAATTTGCTTTACCAATGTTCTTTCCGCCCGAATTCGGGGGGTACGAACATTCTGGGGCACCAACAAATCGATGCCGCGGCGCTGGGCGATTGGGGATGCAATGCGATGACAACTATCCAGACAGTCTGACAAATCAACCAAAAGGTCCTTGGTTCGATCCAGAAAATCCATGTCATCGGTCATCGACAAAACTGAATTCACCTGTTCCAGCAGAATTTCCCCACTGAACTTAATGTCATGAATATATTCGTTATAGCGTGGATTCATCTTCCCATAAGGTTCAGACAGAATGAATTCTGACATCCCAAGCACCGCATTCAATGGGGTCCTGAGGTCATGGCTCAATTGCGCCATAATCAGGTCGCGCATATTGTTCACGGCATTCAACTGACCCAACAGACTGCGCAGTTCATCCTCAATCCGTGCCCGCCTAGCGCATTCATTGTTCAGGGTATCGACCAGCGTGGTCAATTCAATGAACCGGTCAACGCTGGGATTTTCTGGATAGAACCGCACCAGGACGGCGGCGCGGTCATCATAGTGCGTCCGCCATCCTTCAGCACGAATGGATACCGGTGAACCATCCTGCCCTTGTTTATGAAAAACTTTAGGCAGGGGTTCTCTTGTGCCCAGCCAATCCCTTAAAGCCTGTTGAAAAAATTCTGCTGAATTGGAAAAAATATCCGTCAGCTTCTTTTGCGGATTGGCGTATGCCTCATGCCCAAAAACAGAGGCAAAACGATCATTTGCCTGCAAAATAAGCCCGTCGGCTGCGATCAGAAGGATCGGCTCTGGAATAGAACTCCACATGGCGCGTGCCGCACCCTGAATACTATCCTCTGAATGAGAGTCCGACATTACAGGCCCTCATCGATGCGAAAATACTCACGCCCGCCTGGTTTTCGATTGGTTGTTGCTTGAGGGTCCAGACCAATCCGCACCAGGCATCTATCATGGCCCTGTGCGAAGGATTCTTCGACTTCGACGGAGGCATACCCCAAATTTTCTGCCGTGATGCGACCAAACACATTGGATGTCATCATACACAGCGCTGGCCTGCCCCGCACACTCTCACCAAAGGGACATTTCCGATTGCCCAGGACAATTTCTGTTTCATCTTGTGATACTATGTAAAAGTCACCATCAATCCGCTGCTTGAGGTCAAGCATCGCGTCAATGACCTGATCTGAATTCAATCGGCTTTGCCCAAATGCATCCCGATACACAGTGTTTAAGGCATCGCCCATGCGCGCGCCCACGATGGACACGAAACCACGGGCTTCTTGAACCCCGATGGAATCCTGTAACACCCCCGCCAAATCGCGCAGCATACCCTGCATGAAGCTGTCCCGATCCAGTGGAATGTTAAATTCTGTGCAGTTATTGGGCTTCTGGGACATCATATCCTCCAGAACAAGGCTTCCTGTAAGCCTATGATTTAAAGCCTGTCACACTTACTACCTGCTATCAATCTGTAAGGCAGGTACATATCAGCTTAAACGCATCGGCATTTCCATCATAAAGGGACTTTGTATTAATGTTATCGATATAATAGTATACCGTTGATTAGTAATTTAGGAGGGGAAGTTATGAGAGCACTTGAAAAACTCAACGATGTAAATGCCATGACAAAGACTTGGCAGGATGCATTTCGTTTGGGGGCAGAGGCTATTGGTAAAACAAGTCGCAATGAAGTTTTTTGGCATGAGCGTCTTGGAATTTGGGGGGTGTTTGGAAAATCAGTCAGAGAGACAGGTTCCGAGCGAAATTGGAATGCATTTGGACAGCAGCCACACGACTTTCGTAGCAACATTATCGTTGAAATCAACCAACCACGCAGCGGTATCGACCACAGCCTTCAGGGTGTGTTTGCGAGGGATGAAAAGGGGCAGAACTGGCTTCTTCACCAGGGACGTATGAGCATACCAGGCAGTCGAATTACTGAGTCGGATTTCTCTGCAGCCACTGGCTGGACGCCAACCAATGTGGCATTTAGCGATGGCTCACAAAGGAACTATCATAAAGTTGCGAACTTGAGTGCACACCCTGCTGTGGTACAGGAGAATATTGCCGCATTTATTGCAATATGCGCCAATGTGCGGCAAAAAAAGCTTGCAAGAGACGGACTCGCTGTTGATGCCTCAACGCTTCTAAACTGGGAGCGTGGCCTGAGACCGGAGTTGACTGGCAGTTATGAATATTCGGCTCGTAACGGTGGAGTTGCACGCCGGGTCCACGGAGAAATATGGAAGATACTGACAGCGGAATTGAATGATCGAGATGTACCTCACACAAATGGCAGGGTTGGGCAATACGGACCAGACCTTGTAACCGAGGGGTATGGCCAGAAAGTATTGTTTGAGATCAAGTCCCAATGCTACGCAGAAGATATTTTCAAAGCCATAGGACAATTACATATCTACGAAATGTTGCTAAAAGACAACTATAGGAAGGTTTTAGTTTTACCTAAAGGAATGGGGGAAGCTCTTAAAGGCCCAGTATCTAATCTAAACATTAAAACCGTTGAATTCCACAAAGCGGGCAAAGAATATGTTCTGGACCTCAAGGCACTAACGGAATGCCTTAAATAACAGTCAGAACACATTTTATGGTTTGTTTGCACTACGTCCAAAACTAGATGTTTCAGGTATCCGTCTCGATTAGATTGAGAACAATCACCTGTGCCTAACAGTGCCCAATACTCGATTGACGGACGCTATCGCAATCCCTAAAGCCCTTTTGGACTTGTCTGAAAATAGTGGACACAACTATTAAGAATTTCGAAGTCTATTTTGCTGGACAACATATTTAGGTTTTTTGCCAATTCATACATACCTTGGTGTCCGCGTATCTAACCAACTTAGCTCAAAAAATTCTACAAAAAACATTACCGACTAAAAGTATGAATCTATTGGGAGATAACTATCTTCAATGCGTTAAGGAGAAAATGGGGGGTTCTGTTGCTAGGCCCCCCCAGGCCCCACCTAGAAGAGGATGAGTCCACTAGGAATTACGACTTTGTTACCGAGACTGCTTACGCAGCGACAGCAACCATCTCGTCGTTATCGTTCGCATTTAGCGATTTGGCCCGATACGGCGGTACCATGCCGGACGCAGACATCTGCCTTTACCACGCGTGTCGATCCTATTTCGCCCCCAAAACCCCTCCCTATCTTTCAAGGGAGGTGCCGAGAGACCATCTTTACGCTGGCCTGTCGGCGAAATTGGTGGAGGCGCCGGGTACTGCCCCCGGGTCCACTACGCTTATTCCGCAGCGCCCTCTAGCGCCATAGTCAATTGCTCGACAAAATATATATAGGGAGTTACCGGAATGAATGAAAGGGGTTTTCAGAATACCAAAGAATCCCCTCTAATAGTGTCGCCATGAAGCAATACCTAGAGCTACTGCAGGATGTCCGGAACAACGGCATCGAAAAGACCGACCGAACGGGGACGGGAACGCTGTCTGTTTTCGGGCGACAGATGCGTTTTGATCTCAGTGAAGGCTTCCCGCTGGTCACCACCAAGAAACTGCATTTACGGTCCATCATCCACGAATTGCTGTGGTTCCTGAGGGGCGACACCAACATTGCCTATCTGAAGGAACATGGCGTTTCCATATGGGACGAATGGGCCGATGAGACGGGTGAGCTGGGACCGGTCTATGGCAAGCAATGGCGGTCCTGGGCCGCGCCGGACGGACGGGTGATTGACCAGATGAGCCTGCTGCTGGAGGGGCTGAAACGCAATCCTGACAGCCGACGCCATATGCTCAGCGCCTGGAATCCTGCTGATATTGATGACATGGCCCTGCCCCCCTGCCATTGCCTGTTCCAGTTCTATGTCGCAGAGGGTCGATTGAGCTGTCAGCTGTATCAGCGCAGCGCGGATATCTTCCTGGGCGTTCCGTTTAACATTGCCTCCTATGCGCTGCTGACCCTGATGGTGGCCCAGGCCTGCGGCCTGAAGCCAGGGGATTTCGTGCATACATTTGGCGATGCCCATTTGTATCTAAACCATCTGGATCAGGCCGATTTACAGCTAAGCCGCACACCTGCACCACTGCCGACCATGACCCTGAACCCCAAAGTCCATGACATTTTTGCGTTCCAATACGACGATTTCACGCTCAGTGACTATAATCCCCATCCCCATATCAAAGCCCCTGTCGCGGTTTAGGCGACGGGGATGGCCGTTAGCAAAGACTATCTGGATTGGCTGTGTGAACGACTGGAACCGCTGGGGCCGATTACCCCGCGCCGCATGTTCAGCGGGGCAGGCCTGTTCATCGATGGGGCCATGTTTGCCATCATCCTGGATGATATCCTGTATATTAAAAGCGACGCGCAAACCGCGCCCCAGTTTGACGCGGCGGGGTGTGACCCTTTCCGTTACGAAAAGAAGACCGGCACCACCATCGTCACCGCCCTGCGCCGATGTCCCGACGATGCCTTTGACGAGGATGATCTGCTGTTAGACTGGGCACGATTAGGCCTGGAGGCTGGTCGACGTGCAGCCCTGAAAAAAGCAACCCGCAAGGCCAGGGTGAAAAAGGCCCCGGCTAAAGCCAGTCGGGCGAAAAAGGTAAAAGCAAAACCATGACTGATATTCACATCGCCTTTGTTGTCGCCATTGCCCGCAATGGGGCTATTGGTATTGAAGGGGGACTTCCCTGGCGTCTGCCCGGCGACCTTGCCTTCTTTAAGCGCACCACAATGGGCAAGCCGATCCTGATGGGGCGCAAGACCTGGGAATCCCTGCCCCGCAATCCCCTGCCGGGCCGCCCCAATCTGATCGTCACCCGCGACGCGGACTATCAGGCAGAAGGGGCCGACGTGTTTTCAGATATCAACGAAGCCCTGGCACGGGGACGTGCCCTGGCGCAGGAGATGGGGGTTGATGAGGTCAGCATCATCGGTGGCGCAGAAATCTATCGCCAGACGCTGCCTGTCGCCACGCGCCTGTATATTACAGAGGTCGATGCCGCCCCAACTGCGGACACATTCTTTCCACAGTTTGATAAAAGCCAGTGGCAGGAGGCTTGGCGCGAACCAGGACCGCCACCAACGGACCCAGCCGTATCCGCGCCGGATTATTCATTTATCCTGCTGACACGGAAATAATCGCAAGGAAGCGGTTGCGCATGGGGGCCGGGTGATTATCTTGACGAAAGATCACAACTCCCGCGCCACCAACAACCCAATAGAGGACGCCCCATGGCCCAGCAGCATCACACCAAAGTCCTGATCATCGGTGCCGGACCGGCCGGATACACGGCCGCAATCTATGCCGCGCGCGCCAATCTGGAACCCATGCTGGTTGCGGGATTGCAGCCCGGCGGACAATTGATGATCACCACGGATGTCGAAAATTATCCCGGTTACGAGGATGTGATCCAGGGCCCCTGGTTGATGGACCAGATGCAGAAACAGGCAGAAAAGGTCGGTACCAAGATCCATTATGACCTGATCATGGATGTCGATTTCACCAGCCGTCCGATGAAAGCCATCGGCGATGGTGGCACTGTCTATCTGGCCGACAGCATCATCATCGCGACCGGGGCCCAGGCGCGCTGGTTGGGCCTGCCCAGCGAACAGGCCTTCATGGGCGGGGGCGTTTCTGCCTGTGCGACCTGTGATGGGTTCTTCTTCCGGGGCAAGGATGTCGCCGTCGTCGGGGGCGGCAACACCGCCGTCGAAGAAGCGCTGTATCTGACCAATCATGCAAAATCAGTGACCCTGATCCATCGCCGCGACAGTTTGCGTGCGGAAAAAATCTTGCAGGACCGGCTGATCAAACATCCAAAAGTCTCCGTAATCTGGGATACGGTGGTTGAGGAAATCTGCGGATCGCAAAATCCCCCCAGCGTCGAATCCCTGAAACTGCGTAATCGAAACACGGATGCCATGTCGGAAATTGCCGTCGATGGCATATTCGTCGCCATCGGGCATGATCCGGCAACCGCTGTCTTCAAGGGCCATCTGGAGATGGATGGGGAAGGATATCTGATTACCGCGCCGGATTCGACGGCCACCAATCGACCCGGCGTTTTTGCGGCCGGCGATGTGAAGGATAAGATCTACAGACAGGCCGTCACCGCCGCAGGCATGGGCTGTATGGCCGCCCTGGAGGCTGAAAAATTCATCGCTGAATTGGAATCGTCAGCCGGTTCTGAAGCAGCGGAATAGGCTCGCTTTTTCCCAGTCACGAAGCCTTTTTTAAATCTTCATAATGCGATGGTTGAACACTGTCGCAGGCTAATCTACATTGATTAACAATTAGTTAAGGTTTTCTACATCTGGTTCTTATGGGGAAGAGGAGTACCATATGTTCGGTTCAAAGGATCGGGAGGGGCCACAGCCCGTCGTAGAGACGCGCGCGGCACAACGGTCTCACATCGCTGAGGGCATGTCTGTTATAGGCGATATTGATGGCGACATCGATCTTTTGCTGGATGGAAAGCTGGAAGGAAATCTTCGGTGCCGATCCGTCACGGTCGGAAAAACAGGGGAAGTATCAGGCCAGATCATATCCCAGGAAGCCATTATCAATGGGTCTGTCTTTGGCAGCATCGAAGCCAAAATCGTGAAATTGAACGTAACCGCCACGATGATCGGGGATGTCCGCCATGAAGTGATCGAGGTCGCCGCCGGGGCCAAGATCGAAGGCAATTACAGCCACATTGCGGAAAAGGCCTTACCCAAGCCCACACTGAAGTCTTCGCATAAGACCGACACGGGTGAAAAACCACCAAAGACGCCAGGCACTGCGATCAATCAGATCAATCCTGCCCTGTCTGATGCAGCCGCCCTTTCAGAATCGCCAAAGCCTGAGACATTCGGTGTGTCATCGGAAGCAAAACCGCACTGAGTATGATTGCAGCATCGGCCAATCCCACCCATTGTAGGGGGAGGATCCTTGACCTTTGCCGAAAGTGCGACATGCCATGCTGATAACAGACATCACCCTAAGGCGAGTGGATTTACCGCTGGAGCAACCGCTTCGCACCTCCATCCACCGCATCGACTCCGTCTCCTGCCTGCTGGTGACCCTGACAACGGATACGGGCCTTGAGGGCGAAGGTCATATTTTCTGTTTTGGCACAGAAAAACTGCGGGTTCTGGAAGCCATGGTTCAGGCATTCGTCCCGATGGTCCTGAATCGCGATCCCTTCATGACGGAAGCCCTATGGGCCGACATGTTCCAGAACAGCAATTTCCTGGGCCAGGCGGGCATATCGGTCATGGCCATGACCCCAATCGACATCGCCTGCTGGGACATTGTGGGTAAGGCCAGCGGCCAGAACCTGCACCGGGTCTTTGGCGGCAGCCGGGACCGCATCGCGACCTATGCCAGCGGCGGGATGTGGCTGGCCGCAAGCCCGGATGACCTTGTCCAGGAAGCACAGGATTTCCTGAAACAGGGCTTTAAGGCGATGAAGGTGCGGCTGGGGAAACTTCCCCTGGCGCAGAATATCGAACGGGTTGAAGCCGTGCGCGACACGATTGGTCCAGATATCAAACTGATGGCGGATGCAAATCAAGGCCTGTCTGTGCCCGAAGCCATCCAATTGGCCCGCGCCTTGGCACCCTATGACCTGTTCTGGTTTGAAGAACCTGTACCAACCTGGGACCGTGCCGGCCATGCAGAAATCCGCACCGCCATCCCCATGGCGCTGGCGTCTGGTGAAACGGAATATCTGCGCTATGGCATCCGGGATATGATCGAACAGAAATCAGCCGATATCCTGATGCCTGATCTTCAGCGCATGGGCGGCTATACAGAGTTTCGGCGGGTCATCGGCCAAATGGCGGCGGCCAGCATCCCCTTCTCCCCTCACCTGTTTACCGAACACAGCCTGGCGCTGGTCACCAGCGATTGCCTGTTCATCGAATACATGCCCTGGTTCGCCCCGCTGTTCCGCGAAAAGGTGACGATCAACCCAGACGGCACCTTGGACATCCCCACCCGCCCCGGCACCGGCTTCACCTTCGACCTGGATGCGCTGGAACCCTATCGGGTTTAGCGTTTTGTCAGTGATTATGGGTATGTTTGAGCGCAGGGCCATCTTCTGCCGCGTGCCCTATCATCTGGGGTTCCGGGCAGGCATGGTGGGCGCATTCCAGTTCTAATGTGGCGTGGTGGATGTGGAACTGGGAGGATAAGCGGTCCTTGATCGCATGTTTGATCGCATCGGCCTGCGCCCATTTCCCCTCAGCAATGACGATATGGGCGTCCAGGGCGTTTTCATGTTCCTGCATCTGCCACAGATGGACATGGTGGATGCTGTCCACCCCAGGCACGGCGCGAATATCACGTAACACCGATTGCGTATCCAGTCCGGGTGCATTGCCCAACATCAGGATGCGGATGGCGGGGCCAATCTCACTGAAAGCCATATAGAGGATATAGCCCGCAATCAGCAGCGTCACCAAGGGGTCGACCAGCCACCAATCGAACAGGATCACCAGACTGCCCGCCAGGATAACCGCAACCGATCCCATCGCATCGGCCAGATTATGCAGAAAGGCTGCGCGGATGTTCATACTGTCCTTGGACAGGGAATAGGTCAGCAGGGCGGTGACCAGATCCACCACCAGGGCAACAGCGGCAATGATGACCACCATCCACCCGACAACCGGCTCTGGCTGAAAGAACCGCATTACGGCCTCATAGACCAGATACAGGCCGATCACGATCAGGGTCGTATAATTAACCAATGCGGCGACGACTTCTGCGCGACCATAGCCAAAAGTCATATCCTCATTTGCCGGTCGCCGCGCGATCTTGCGGGCCACAAAGGCGATGATCAGGGAAATCGCGTCCGAAAAATTATGCAGCGCATCGGCAATCAGGGCCAGACTGCCCGACAAGACACCACCAACGATCTGCACCACCGTCAGGGCCATGTTCACGAACACAGCCCAGAACACCTTCGCATCCCCGGCTTCGGGATCGACGTGGTGATGATGGTGATGATGTCCGGCCATATGGGTTTCTTTGCTATTTCACGGCTTCAAGGATCGAAACGTAATTGGCGACCGCCGCGCCGCCCATGTTGAAAATACCGCCCAGCTTGGCACCCTTCACCTGAATGCCCTCGGCATCGCCCCGGGTTTGCATGGCGGTTAAGACATGCATGGAAACGCCCGTCGCCCCAATGGGATGGCCTTTTGCCTTCAGTCCGCCGGATGCATTGACCGGCAATTTGCCATCCTTTTGGGTCACGCCGTCCAGAGCGGCCTTCGCGCCCTCACCCCGCTTGGCGATCCCCATGGCTTCATATTGCATCATTTCCGCGATGGTGAAGCAGTCATGGGTTTCAACGAAATCCAGATCTTCCAGCGTCAGGCCGGACTTCGTGAACGCCTGATCCCAGGCGCGTGCGCAGCCATCCAGATAGGTCATATCCCGCCGGGACAGCGGCAGATAATCATTCACTTGTGCCCGTGCCCGGAAAGCCACCGCCTTCTTCATGCCAAGGGCGGTATCCATATCCGCCATGACCAGCGCCGCCGCCCCGTCTGAGACCAAAGAACAATCCGTGCGCTTCAAAGGACCGGCAACAATCGGGTTCTTGTCCGAAACGGTGCGACAGAACTCAAATCCCAGATCTTTGCGGATCTGAGCATAGGGATTGTCACAGCCATTCTTGTGATTCTTGGCAGCAATAGTCGCCAGCGCATCGGACTGATCGCCATGCTTCTGGAAATAGCCATTGCAGATCTGCCCAAAGACACCGGCAAAACCGCCTTCCACGCCACTTTCTTCCTTAAGATAGGACGCCTGCAGCAGAATTCCGCCAATTTCGGGTCCGGGCGTTGAGGTCATCTTCTCCACACCGATGACCAACACGATGCGGCCCTGTTTCGCTTCCAGGAAATTCACGCCCTGATGCACCGCAGCCGATCCGGTCGCACAGGCATTTTCCATCCGTGTCGATGGTTTGAAGCGCAATCCGTCAATCGTGTTCATGACCAGAGACGACCCAAAATCCTGCTTGGAGAAGCCGCCATTGTACCAGCCCAGATAGATCGCATCGACATCTTCCGCCGCGACTCCAGCATCGGCTAACGCCTGTTCAGCAACCCGCCCGATCAGGCTTTCGACATCCTCATCTTCCAGTTTGCCAAATTTGCTATGGGCCCAGCCAACGATTGCCGCGGTCATGATATCGTCTCCTCAAATGTTTTGTTTCTCTGACTCTATCCCAACCGAAACAGACGGTCGAGGCCCCCACCTGAGCATAACGTCACAGGTCGAAGAACACAGTCTCCCCATCCCCCTGCATGCGAATGTCAAAGCAATAAACAATCCCCTGATCGGTCTCCAGGCGTTTCGCAATCAGGGTGTTGCGTCGGTCCTTCGGCACCAGGGCCAGAACGGGATCACTGTTATTCGCGGTGGCTTCATCGTCGAAGTAAACCCGCGTATAGGCGTGGGACAACAGGCCCCTGGAAAACACGATCATATTGATATGGGGCGCAGAACCAGGCTCTGCACAGCCCGGCTTTACAGTCTCAAAACGATAGGACTTGTCCGGTGCCGTCCCCGTGCCACAGCGTGCAAATCCTGTGAACCCGCTGTTTGCGCCGCCTGGCGCACCGGGATAGCGCCCCTGGGCATCGGCCTGCCAGATTTCCAGCATGGCGTCTTCGATCACCGCCCCCTGGCCATCCAGCACGCGCCCTTCCAGGCGAATGCGCGGCCCCCCTGCTTCGGCCAAGCCTTCCACTTCCGGCCCGGCAGCGCTTTTCAACGGATAGCCATATTGCGTAGGTGTCAGGCCATAGGCGAAATACGGACCGACTGTTTGTGACGGGGTTTGACCCAGCTTTGACATACGCTCAATCCTCCATCGGGGTAGCGTTGCGGCCCCGTAAAACGATATCGAAGCGATATCCCAACGCATAGGCCTCTTGTGTCACATCAATTGCGAAATCAGCGACCAGGCGATCCCGTGCGCCTTCTGGTGTTGCCAGAAAAATCGGGTCCAACGCCAAGAGCGGATCACCAGGGAAGTACATCTGTGTCACCAAACGGGTACCCAAACTGGGCCCGAATAGGGATAGATGGATGTGATTGGGTCGCCAGGCATTGAAATGGTTCGGCCAGGGATAAGCGCCCGGCTTTATGGTTTTGAACTGATAGACGCCCTGATCATCGGTGGCGCACCGACCCGCGCCAAAGAAATTCGGGTCCAGGGGCGCGTCATGCTGATCCTTGCTGTGAACATAGCGCCCGGCCGCATTGGCCTGCCAGATTTCCACCAGCGTATTGGGGATCGCGCGGCCATCTTCATCCAGTACGCGACCGGTAACGATAATACGCTCCCCCTGGGGTTCGCCATTCACACGGCCATTGCGGGTCAGGTCTGCATCATGCCCAAAAACATGCTCTTGCCCGAAATGCGGGCCCAGCCCTTCTCCCAATCCAGTTGGCAGCTTGATCAGGGGTTGCTTGGGACCGCGCAGACCGGTCGATTTATATCCAGGATCAATATAGGCGGGGTGGCTGGCCCAATCGCGGGGCGACAAGGAATCCGTCATGGCGTCATTCTCCTGCTTTTTCTTCTTCGGCCATGGCGGCCAGTTCACGCTTCACATATTTGATGGCATTGTTTGCGGCAGGCACCCCGGCATAGACAGCGACATGCATCATGACTTCGCGAATATCCTCCGCCGTCGCGCCTGTATTGCGGCTGGCGCGAACATGCATCGCAACCTCATCGTAATGGCCAAGACCCGCCAATAAGGCAAGCGTCACCAGACTGCGCTCCCGCTTGGTGAAATGATCCCCCGCCCAGACCGTACCCCAGGCCCCTTCCGTGATAAAATTCTGAAACGGAATATCAAAATCGGTCTTATTGGCTTCCGCCCGTTCAACATGCTTGTCGCCCAGAACACTGCGCCGCACCGCCATTCCCTGTGTATAGCGATCTTTTGGTTCCATGGATGATGACATCCCTATACCCTCCCTAATATATTCTTCGACATCTAACTATTTTGATCACTTTAACGCTGATCCCCCGACACCTCAATCCGAACGATTTTTGAGAATCAGAAAGACAGGCAGATTTACCGTCAGTTCTTCTATTCGATGTTAGGAGCAAATAAAATCGATAGGTTACTACAAACCATCCAATCATGGATTGCTTGAGATCCCCTTCTTCGCGCTATAACAGCTTCAACAAGCTGATAGTACTTCATACCAGAGGCCTATAGAATCAGCAGAAAATTAAGAAGCGAAGTATAAAGAATGTCAAAAAAACTGCTGATAAACCCAAGATCAGGGTCATACATATTTGGAAATGTACCCCTAATTAAATCCAAAAATGACATCATTCCGACAGGAGACATTTTTCTCTTTCAAGGAAAGCATGTGGGCCCGAACAGGGGCTTCGGAGCCATACACATTTGGAGAGAACACGCCAAAGAAATGGCGCAGATCGGACTGACATCTTTTGATGAAGTCCCAAACTTTGTCTCAAACATTGTCCAAATTGGAACACCACTATATTTCGGTGACAGATACTCGCGTAAAATTCGCTTGATGGCTGTCCGTCATGTCTCCGGTACTGCAATTCTGGAATGCATTCAACGAAACGACGGCACAATTTGGTCAATTGTCACAGCTTTTTCAGGAAGAAATACGCACGGAACCCGTGTGGGATCCGTGCGCTAATTTAGGTGTCGCAGTAGCAGCGTTTCCTTAGCTCAATGGGTTCGGAAACCACCCGAAGTGTCCTGCGAATAAACCCCCTGCAGAGCTTACCATCCACATGAGCAGGCCGATTTACAGGTGACGCCAACTCAAAATGCTCTTTATGACACAGATGACAAATAGGCGTTTTCGCGCCAAAAGTCAATTCTTCACAGAGACTCCCTTGATTAAATCGCCAGATATTCCTGGCGCAGTTCTGCGTTATCCAGCACTTCCTTTGCGGTGCCGTCGAACACCACCTGGCCCATATCTAGGATCAAGGCGCGGTCTGCGAGATGCAGGGCGGCAACGGCGTTTTGTTCAACGATGATGGTCGTCATGCCCAGTTTCTTGATCTCTTGTAGGGTACGTTCGATTTCCTGCACGATCACCGGGGCCAAACCTTCATAAGGTTCGTCCAGCAACAGCAGTTTCACATCACGGGCCAGGGCACGGGCGACGGCCAGCATTTGCTGCTCGCCCCCCGACAAGGTGGTCCCTTCCTGACTGCGGCGTTCTCCCAGACGCGGAAACAATTCATACAGCCGTTCAATCGGCCATCCAACCGGTGGGGCGATCTGGGCCAATTGCAGATTTTCATGCACGGTCAGGCCCTGAATGATGCGCCGATCTTCCGGCACCAGGCCAATACCGGTACGGGCGGCCTGATGTGCCTCCATCGTGTGCAGGGGTTCATGATCCAGCCAGACCTCCCCCTGTCGTAATTCAGGCGTAGCGACACGCGCCAGGGCCCGTAATGTTGAGGTCTTACCCGCCCCATTGCGCCCTAAAAGGGCGAGGATTTCGCCTTCCTTGATGGAAAAGCTGACACCCTGAACGATATAGCTTTCACCATAATAGGCATGCAGATTGTGAACTGCGAAATAGGCGGTATCGCCGCCAGATGTCGCCGCTGGTTGAATGCGCTCTGCTCTTTT
The DNA here is from genome assembly GCA_002709955.1 of Rhodospirillaceae bacterium. Lineage (GTDB taxonomy): Bacteria > Pseudomonadota > Alphaproteobacteria > UBA8366 > Aestuariispiraceae > Pacificispira. The sequence goes on along the minus strand of PAQY01000013.1, from coordinate 342,090 downwards.
GACATCGCTCATAGATGCGCCCCTCCAAGATAGGCTTCTTGTACCTTTTCATTCCCCTTAATTTTGGAGGGAATATCTTCAACAATCACCGTCCCCTGGGCCAGCACGGAAATCCGATCCGCCAGAGAGAAGACCACATGCATGTCATGTTCGATGACAATCTTTGTAACGCCCCGGCCACCAATCTTTTTCAACAGATCAATGGTCGCATTGGTATCGGCGCGAGACATCCCCGCCGTTGGTTCATCCAACAACAGCAAGACCGGATCCTGAACCAGACACATTGCCAGTTCCAATCGGCGCTTATCCCCGCGTGACATGCTGGAGGACGTCTTATCCCGATCATTGGCCAGACCGACTTCTTCCAGCATATGCATTGCCTTTTCCCGGATTTCGCCATGACGGGCGACGTCCGAGAAAGCATTCAATTTGAAAGCGCCGTCCCGTTTGGCAAATGCCGGGATCATGACATTTTCCAACAAGGACAGTTCCGAGAAAATCTCAGGCGTCTGAAAAACCCGCACCACACCGGCCTGATTGATTTCATGCGGTTTCAACCCTAACAGCGTTGATCCATTGAACATCACCGACCCGGTATCGGGCGTCAGGCGCCCAATGAAGCAGTTCAGCAAGGTCGATTTCCCCGCACCATTCGGCCCGATGATGGCGTGAACACTGCCTTCCTGGACATCCAGATTGACATTGTGCAGCGCCTTCAGGCCCCCGAAATTCTTATTCACGTCTCTTACTTCAAGAATGCCCATGACTATTCTCCCGGTGCGGGTGAGGTTTCATCCTCATTTTTTGATTTGTGCCCTATCCCCAAACGCCGCAATCCGAACCGGCCGATGCGGTTCAGTCCTTCTGTGACACCGCCTGGCAGAAAAACAACGATGATCACGAACAGGATACCCAGGCTTAAGTTCCAGCCTTCCCCCACGAACAGGGATGTCACGGAAACAAACCCTTCCTGCAACTGGTCCGGCAGAAAGCTGAAGATGTCGTTCAATGTCTGATCGTTGAAGGCAGAGAAGATATTCTCAAAATACTTGATCAGCGCCGCCCCCAGGATTGGTCCAATGATCGTGCCAACCCCACCCAGAATGGTCATCAGAACAACTTCACCAGAGGCTGTCCATTGCATACGCTCCGCCCCGGCCAGGGGATCGATCACGCATAAAAGTGCACCCGCCAGACCGGCATACATGCCGGAGATGACAAAGGCCGCAAGCGTATAGGGTCGCGTATTGACGCCCGTATAGTTCAGGCGCGTCTGGTTGGTCTTTACGGCTTTCAGCATCATCCCAAAGGGAGACCGGAAAATCCGCATCGCCAACCCGACCATGATGACCAGCAGCACGGCAGCGAAATAGAAACCTGGCATGCCGGTCATCTCGATTCCGCCAATATGCGAAAGCAGGGGGCCGCCATCACCAACGGTTGGCGCATCAAACAGACGGAGATCATCGCGCAATACCCGCAGGCCGGTTTCCCCATTGGTAATCGGGGTCAGAACCGAATAGGCCAGATTGTAGCACATTTGCGCAAAGGCAAGTGTCAGGATCGAAAAGTAGATCCCGGAGCGACGCAGGCTGATGAACCCAATCAGCAACGCAAACAGGCCAGCCACAATGATGGCGGCAATGATTGCCGGAATTGGGTTCATGCCCAGCAATTTGAAGGTCCAAACCGCCGTATAGGACCCGACACCCAGGAAAGCTGCATGACCAAAAGACAGATAGCCAGTCAGACCAAACAGAATATTGAACCCGGTCGCAAAAATCCCATAGATCGCAAAGCGTTGCATCAGATCCGGATAGGCTGCCCCGAAAGGGGCCAGCCAGATCGGCATGGCGAAGACAACAACTGCAAACAGCGCGAGAAGAAGCAGGTCTGACTTTTCAGACGATTTCGTAAACAATGACAACATGGCCCTACTCCATCACGCCTTTGCGTCCCATCAGACCGCGCGGGCGGACCAACAGAATGACGATTGCGATAAGATAAATGATGATCTGATCCAGGCCGATGATTCCAACCTTCGCCAAAAGATCCCGAATTTCCGACATTGACGCAAAGGACTGCAAGATCCCCAGAAGGAAGCCTGCGGAAACAGCCCCGCCAAGACTGCCCATCCCACCGACAACAACGACAACAAAGGACAGAACCAGGAAATCCATCCCCATGTGATAATCCGGGGGCAGGATCGGTGTGTACATCACCCCTGCTGTTCCAGCGACCACCGCGGCGATGCCAAAGACGATCGTAAATCGCCGATCAATATCAATCCCCAACAGACCCACAGTTTCACGATCCGCCATCCCTGCACGGACAACCATCCCGAAGGTTGTGAACTGAAGGAAGGCAAAGACGGACAGGATCACAATCACGGAAAAGGCCAGGTAAACCATTCGCCATAAGGGATAAACCAGGGCACCCGGATTACCGAACAAGGCCCCAAAATCAATGGCCCCCTGTAACATTTCCGGTGCGTTCTGCTGAATTGGATTGGCCCCAAAGAAGGCCTTGATGATTTCCTGCAACACGATGGCAAGGCCAAAGGTCACCAGAATCTGCTCTGCATGGGGGCGTTTATAGAAATACCGGATCAAGCCGCGTTCCATCACCACCCCGATCAACAACATCACCGGGATAGCAGCAAGTATCGAAATGGGGACAGAAAAGTCGATGATCGTGAGACCAAGGTCGCCAAACCATTCCTGCGCTAATGGTGTTCGAATCTCCAATGGTGTGCCCCATGCCGTGGTCTCTGTCTGGGACAGAACCACTTTCTGGAGCGTCAGCACCTTGTTGATCGTGACCGCGCAGAACGCGCCCAACATGAACAAGGCGCCATGAGCGAAGTTCACGACACCCAAGGTCCCGAAAATCAAGGTCAATCCCAACGCAATCAATGCGTAGGCCGCCCCCTTGTCGAGTCCGTTTAGAACCTGCAGGAGAATCGCATCCATGGCGACCGCCCTCCCCTTTTCAATAGAATGAATATCAGTCTGAAAACGTCCCTGGACTCGGTTGGCAGCCGCCCCACAGGGACGACTGCCTTATCCGAACCAGGTCAGATGATTACCTTATCCGGCGTTGCAGGCCCCAAGATCCCCTGCAAACTCACCTTCACTTGAATCATACGTGACCTGCTCAGTTGGAACTTCCTGGACGACTTCCAGCAAGTCAAACTGTGAGGACGGGTTTTCTTTACCCTTCACGACCAGCACTTTCTTGAAGCACTGATGGTCTTCGGCGCGATACAGCGTCGGACCATTGCCCATGCCATCGAATTCGAAGCCTTCCAGAGCTTCGACGATACCGCATGGGTTGAACGTGCCAGCACGTTCTGCCGCATCGGCATACAGCAGTGCCTGAACGTAGCAGGTATGGGCCGCCTGTGAGGGTGGGAAGCCATATTTCGCACCAAAGGATTTAACAAAAGCTTGCGAGGCCTCATCCTGCAGCGACCAATGCCAGTTGGTTGACCCGAAGATCCCTTTAACGGAATCGCCAGCACCCTGTGCCATCAGACGGGAATACAGCGGAACGATGATTTCGAACTGCTTGCCGTTGGCCATCTTGTCACGCAGACCGAACTGAACCGCCTGGGTCAAGCTGTTCACCATGTCCTTGCCATAGTGGTTCAACACCAGCACATCGGCGCCGGAATTCAAAACGGGCGTAATGTACTGAGAGAAGTCCCCTGCACCAAGTGGCGTCTTGACGGCATTGACCGTTTCCCAACCCATGGCTTCGGTGTACTTCTTGATCGACCCTTCCTGAGACCAGCCCCAGGTATAATCCGCCGTCAGGTGATAGGCCTTACGATCCGTGCCATAGTTGGCTTTCAGCACCGGTGCCAGGCCTGAACCCGTCATTTCGGTGTTGAAGAAATGGCGGAACCCGTTGCGGCGACGATCCTTACCGGTCGTGTCGTTTGAGTGGGTCAGGCCAGCCATGAAAATAACGCCGGCTTCCTGGCACAGCGACTGAACCGCGATAGCAACACCAGAAGATGAGCCACCGGTAATCATCAGCGCGCCGTCTTTTTCAATCATACGCTTGGCAGAAGCACGGGCCGCATCAGACTTGGTCTGCGTATCCCCCGTGGTATATTCGACCTTCTTGCCCAACACGCCGTTACCCTTAAGGGCCATCGGCTTCATCGTGTTCATCAGGCCGCCATCACCGCCGCCATTCAGATGTTCCACTGCCAGTTCATAGGCACGCAGCTCATCCGCACCTTCATCGGCATAAGCACCCGTCTGAGGTACGTTAAAACCAAGCACAACGCTGGATTTGTTTGTTGGGTCATTCACATAGGCGCTGGCACCCTTAGTGAAGAAATAAGGAGAGGCAAATGCAGCCGCCCCCAAAGCAGCCGATCCCTTAAGCAGGGTACGACGGTTTACCGGTTTAATGAAACCACCCATGTTCTGTTTCCTCCTGTTGTTCAAATCTCGTTTGCGCATCCGCCCCCTTATTATCGCAAGAGCGGCCGACGTGCGGCCGCATCCCCGTTATGGGTGATGAATTTCCGCGACGCAGGCACATCTGTAAATTAGTTTTGTCAAAAATTCAATAACTCATTGACTTAAAATGATTTTCTTGTAAAAGATAAACAAATTTTAAGGTGCGGCCTGTCAAAACTTTACCCCGCACCGCACAAAAATGAAACTTTCTAACGATTTAGCCAGTCATTCAGTAACTTTATCCCACCGAATTTCAGCCCAAGGGCGAGGATCAAAACCATGGCGCAATCAGCAATCGGTTTAAAAATCAGAGATCGGCGATTAAAACTTGGAATATCTCAAACGGAATTGGCACAGCGTTTGGGAATATCCGCCTCGTATCTGAACCTGATTGAGCGCAACAAGCGTAACATTGCCGCGCGCCTGTTAAATGGCCTGGCTGACCATCTGGGGGTCGATATTGAATGGCTGGATGGCGAAGCAGAACGCCGCCTGGTTCAGGAAATACAAGAATTGGCAACCGACCCGTTGTTGCGGGAATTTGAACTGGCTGAAAGCTCTGCTGCGGATCTGGTCGCCCGCAGCCCGGAATGGGCAAAGGCCATGGTTGCGATGTATCGTGCCTATATCAATCGCAATGAAACGGTTGCCGCCCTGTCAGATCGCCTGAACCAGGATCCGTATCTGGGTGAGGCAATCCACAAAATGCTGACCAAGATCACAACCATTCGCTCGACCGCCGAAATCCTGGATACGATCACCGATCTGGGGGATCAGGAACGGCAACGGTTTCAGTCCATGTTGGCGATGGAAAGCACCAATCTTTCCGGGATTGCAGAAGGCATCGCACAGTTCTTTGATACCGCCGATACCGAGACGGCCGCCATGACGCCCCTGGAGGAAGTGGATGATTTCATCCTGGATCGGAACAACCATTTCCCCGAAATTGAACAGGCGGCGGAATCCTTGCGCCGGGAAATCGATGCCTTTGCGATCCCGGTTGATTCAAAAATGATCGATTACCTGACACGGCGTTTTGGTATTGCTGTCCGGTTTGTGACCAGCAACCAGATGGATCGGGATCGGGTCTGGAACAATGTTGAATTCGATGAGGCGACAAAGGTTTTCCAGATTGAAGACAGTGCACCGGCAGCGGGCTATCGGTTACAGATCGCCCGGCTGATCTGCCGCTTTGCTTTACGCAAAGTGCTTGATGAGATGGTTGAAACATCCCCTTTGTTGCGCAGCGATGAAGCCCGTAACCGGGCGCAAGGGGCACTTGCCTCCTATGGTGCGGCCTGCTTGCTGATGCCCTATCAGATGTTCTTGGAAGATGCGGAACGTGCGCGCTATGACATTGAATATCTGGCCCGTAAATATGGGGCCAGCTATGAACAGATCTGCCATCGCCTGGTCTCGCTGCAGCGCCCCGGTGCTGAAGGGGTGCCCTTTGCCTTCATGCGCACGGACCCGGCGGGCTTTATCACCAAGCGCATGCCTCTGCCGCGCCTGCCCTTGCCCCGCTACGGCAATGCCTGTCCTCTATGGGCAGTGTATAACGCATTTCAGACGCCAGGTTCGGTCTGTCGACAGATTGCGGAATTCCCGAATGGGGAGCGGTTCCTGTTCATCGCCCGGGCCCAGGGTAAGGCGCAAAGCCGGTTCAACGCCCCTCGCCACCTTGTCAGCGTCATGATTGCGTGTGACATTCTGTATGCGGATCGCACGATCTATGCCGATGGACTGGATTTGAACGCCGCTGGTCTGGAAGTGCCCGTGGGACCCAGTTGTCGATTGTGCACCCGGCGCGCCTGCGCCTATCGAGAGCAGGCACCCCTGGTGGAGCCCGGTAAATCTGCCACCCCTTATGGGCCAGCCCACCCGTCGTAATCATTGCGCAACCTGCGGTCCAGCGTTACCGTTCTTTTAATAAGCTGGAACAATCGGCAAATCGCTATTGGGGAGGGTAAGCTGTGACGACTCGTGTATTGGTCGCGGAAGATGAACCAAATATTGTTGAATCTCTCAGTTTTATTCTGAACCGGTCTGGCTGCGATGTGACATCCGTCACCGATGGCGAAGCCGCCTTAACCAGTATCCGCGCCAATAGGCCAAATGTCGTCATTCTGGATGTCATGCTGCCGAAAATGAACGGGTTCGAAGTTTTGAAGGCGGTGCGATCCGACGCCTCGGTGAAGGACATTCCAATCATCATCCTGACCGCGAAAGGTCAAAGCCAGGATCGCCGCATGGCTGAAGAAATTGGTGCCAACGCCTTCGTCACCAAACCCTTTTCCAACCAGCATATCATTGAAACCGTGCAAAAATTGACCAGCCCTTCAGGGGAATTGACATGACGCGCAAGCGACGGGCCCCCGTTCCCGGGGCTGCAACCGCGACGGCCATTCGCAAATCCCGCGACCTCGCGATGATCATTCCTGTTGTCTTTACCTTGTTGATCATGAAACCGATGATCCATTTGTTTGGACCTGAACCTGGCCTGGCGGGCATTCCGGCAATCGTCGTTTATGTGTTTGGTCTGTGGACATTGGCTGTGGTGTTGACCGCCTGGAATGCACGGCGTTTGAACACGCCAGAAACCAATGATCCTCTGGTCATGGATCCACAGGATTCTCCCCCGTAATGCTGTCGGGCAATCTCGTCTTTGCGGTATCGCTGGGATATGTGATCCTGTTGTTTCTGGTCGCATTCTGGGGGGACAAGAAGGCGCGTACCGGGTCTTCGGCCCTGTTCCAATCGCCGCTGATTTATACCCTGTCGATTTCTGTCTATTGCACGTCCTGGACCTTTTATGGAGCGGTTGGATCGGCGGTCCGAAGCGGGCTGGAATTTGCGACAATCTATATCGGCCCGACCATTGTTTTTATCGGATTCTGGTATCTGCTGCGCAAGCTGGTCCGCATCGGGCGCGTCCATCGCATCACCTCTATCGCCGACCTTCTGTCATCGCGCTATGGCAAGGGTGAAAGTCTGGCCGTGCTGGTCACCCTGATCGCGGTAATCGGCACAACACCCTATATCGCGCTGCAGTTAAAGGCGGTGACAAACAGTTTCCAGGTGATCAGTGGTACCGTTGTCAGCGACCTGGCCCATCCGGTTTTTGGCGATCCAGATTACACGACGGCCTTCTGGATCGCCTTTGGCATGGCGATCTTCACAATTGTTTTTGGCACCCGTAACATTGATGCAAACGAACGCCACCATGGGGTGGTCGCCGCCATCGCACTGGAAGCCCTGGTCAAGCTGTTTGCCCTTTTGGCCGTTGGTCTGTTCGTCGTATTCTCCCTGGCAGATGGACCGGGGGAAGTCTTCTCCTGGGCCCCGCCTGATTTTCTGAAGACGGAGGATGTTTTTGGCCCACGCTGGGTCAGCCTGACGTTTTTGGCAGCCACCGCCGTGATCTGCCTGCCCCGCCAGTTTCAGGTCACCGTTGTTGAAAATTCCGATGAACGGCACTTGTTCACGGCATCCTGGATGTTCCCGCTGTATCTGATGCTGATCAGTCTGTTTGTGCTGCCAATCGCCATTGCCGGGCTGAAATTTCTGCCGGAAACCGCCAATCCGGACATGTTCGTGCTGACCCTGCCCATGGCGATGAACCAGCATACCCTGGCATTGATAGCGTTTCTGGGAGGATTTTCATCGGCGACGTCGATGGTGATTGTCGCCTGTATCGCCCTGTCGACCATGGTGTCGAACCATATCGTTATGCCCCTTGCCCTGCGGCTGCCCTGGATTGAGATGAAGGCCAGTGGTGATATTCGAAAGTTGCTGCTGTTCAGCCGTCGGGCCAGCATCTGTTTGGTTTTGCTGCTGGGATTCATCTATTTCAGACTGAGCGCGAAATCAGATGCCCTGGCATCCATTGGCCTGATCGCCTTTCTGGGGGTCGCCCAATTCCTGCCCAGTCTGATTGGCGGTCTGTATTGGCGCCAGGCATCTGCAAAAGGGGCATTCGCCGGTCTGGCCGCAGGTTTTATGCTGTGGTTGTACACCCTGTTTTTCCCAAGCTTTGAAGGCCAGTTTGTCATGCCGCTCAGCGTCATTGAAAACGGACCATGGGGGATCACCTTCTTACAGCCCCAGGCGTTGTTCGGATTAACCGACATGGACCCCCTGGTACATGCGCTGTTCTGGAGCCTGTCGATCAACACATTCCTATTCGTGATCGTGTCCGTAATATTTGATCCAAAACCGCTGGAGCGTTTACAGGGCGCGCTGTTTGTCGACGTGTTTCGCACGCCGGCCGACAATGAATCCCGGTTCATCCGCCGCTATGCCGCCAGCAGCGATCTATTCGTCCTGGCCCAACGAATTCTGGGCACCAATACCGCCTATCGCCTGTTCAGCGACTTTGCCAAGAAACAGGGGGTTTCCGGCCATCTGCCGCGGGCTGATGATGAATTCATTGGCCATTTAGAACGGGAACTGGCGGGCAGTGTCGGGGCGGCAACGGCCCGGGCGATGATTTCCCAGGTGGTGAAAGGGGAAACCATCAGCCTGGATGAATTGATGAAGATCGTCGATGAAACCCAGCAGGTCATCGATTACAGCCGACAGCTGGAAGTCAAATCCCACCAGTTGCAGCAAACCGCACGGCAATTGCGCGACGCCAATGAACGGCTGAAACAACTGGACTTGCAGAAAGATGATTTCCTGAGCCAGGTCAGCCATGAGTTGCGCACACCCATGACCTCCATTCGTTCCTTTGCGCAAATCCTGCTGGAAACACCGGATATGACGGTTGAGGAGACGCAGCGTTTCACCGGCATCATTCTGGAAGAAAGTATGCGCCTGACACGGTTGCTGGATGAAATCCTGGATCTGGCACGGTTGGAGGGCGAACAGGTGCCCTGGGTCTTGCAACGGGTTGATCCGGAAGAAACCCTGGAACGGGCTGTGGAGACCTGTCATGGCCTGGCGTCACAAGCAGCCACAGAAATCCGCTTTGGAGACCGCGTAGGCGATATTGAGGTTAAGGCAGAGGCCGACCGTCTGCGCCAAGTCTATCTGAACCTGATCACCAACGCGATAAAGTACAACACATCCGATACCCCCGTCATAACCATCCGCACGACGCTGGAGGACGACCGCTATTGTGTCTATATCCAGGATAATGGCGAGGGGATCCGTGCCGATGACAGGGAACGCATCTTCAAGAAATTCTCTCGCGGGTGGCGTGAATCCAAAGATAGCCGCAGCGGCACCGGCCTGGGGCTGGCCATCAGCTGGCAGATCATGCAACGCCTTCAGGGTGACCTGGAATTACTGCCCCAGATCCCCGGTGACGGTGCCTGTTTCCGCGTCACATTGCCCTTTGATTCCATAAAGACCTCCAAAGCAGCAGAGTGACTTAGCCGGGGGCTGGACGAACCGCCATTCAGATGAAATTCATTTGATTTGGCATGAGTATTTTCGCTGTTTCGCTGAACCCCAGACAGGTGTAGGGAAAACATTGAAATGTCGCCATTATTCACTGTGGAGTTTCGCCCATGACCGCTCCCTTTCTGTCCATTTCTCGCCGCACCCGCAGCACCCCGTTCAGCCGGCGTGTGACCCAGGCCGGGGTTAAGGCCTATACGGTTTATAATCACATGCTGCTGCCCACCGTGTTCAACTCGCTGGAGGATGATTACTTCCATTTGCGGGAGTCGGTGCAGATTTGGGATGTCGCCTGTGAACGTCAGGTCGAAGTACGCGGACCGGATGCGGCGCGGCTGTTGCAATTGCTGACACCGCGCGATTTATCGAACATGCAGATTGGGCAATGCTATTACACCCCGATGGTTGATGAAACCGGCGGCATGATCAATGACCCTGTCACCTTGAAACTGGCCGACGACCGTTACTGGATTTCAATCGCCGACAGCGACCTGTTGCTGTGGGTGAAAGGCCTGTCCGCCGGAACCCGCATGGATGTTGCGGTCACGGAACCGGATGTGTCCCCCCTGGCGGTGCAAGGCCCGAAAGCGGAAGATGTCGTTGCCGCTGTATTTGGGGAGCGCGTGCGCGGCATCAAATTCTTCCGCTTCGAACCGATGCTGCTGAATGGACAGGAATATATCGTCGCCAGATCCGGCTATTCAAAACAGGGTGGTTTTGAAATCTATCTGCAGGATTCCGCCTTTGGCGAAGCGCTGTGGGATGCGATTGAAGAAGCCGGCAAACCCCACGGTATTCGCGCCGGGGGGCCAAACCTTATCGAACGGATTGAGGGAGGCTTGTTATCCTATGGCAATGACATGACCCGCCTGAACACGCCACATGAATGCGGTTTGGGGAAATTCTGTCAGACCGTTGATGCCATTGGCTGTATCGGCCGCGACGCCCTGATCCGGACGATCATGGAAGGTCCCCAACGTATGATTCGTGGCTTGAAGATCCATGCCAAAGACTTACCCTTTACTATTGAACCATGGTCTGTGCTGACCGATGACGGCCACCATGCCGGACAGGTAACCTCCAGCGCCTGGTCCCCAAGGCTTGAGACCACCGTTGCAATTGCTATGATTGAAAAAGACTATTGGGAACCTGGAACAGCACTGGTTGTAGACACGCCATCCGGTCCACGCGATGCACAGGTTGTATCGCTGCCATTGTAAACGCCGAAATCGTTTGAAAGGAAGTCCATGTTCAAAGCACTGATCGTCGACAAAGACCAGGAAGGCGCGGTTTCCGCCCAGATCCAGGACATTTCTGAAGACCAGTTGCCCGAAGATGGGGATGTCACTGTTGCGGTCGACTATTCCACCGTGAATTATAAGGATGGCTTGTGCATCACCGGGACAGGCGGTCTGGTTCGGACCTTTCCCCATGTGCCGGGTATTGATTTCGCTGGCACCGTAGAATCCTCAGACGACCCCCGGTACAAGCCGGGCGACAAGGTTGTCCTGACTGGCTGGCGCGTGGGTGAAGTCTGGTGGGGCGGCTATGCCCAAAAGGCACGGGTTAAGGCCGATTGGCTGGTCCCCCTGCCCGAAGGTTTATCACCAAAACGCGCCATGGCGGTTGGCACAGCCGGTTTCACTGCAATGCTGTCCGTTCTGGCCTTGGAAGCGCATGGCTTAAAACCAAGAGGTGCGCCTGTGTTGGTCACCGGGGCGGCTGGTGGGGTCGGCTCCGTTGCCACCGCGATCCTGGCGAAACTGGGTTATGAAGTTGCCGCTGTGACCGGACGACCCGAAACATCGGACTATCTGAAAGACCTGGGTGCCAGCCAGATCATCCCGCGTGAGGAATTGGCAGAACCGTCTGGCAAACCGCTGGAAAAGGAACTGTGGTCTGGCTGCATTGATGCCGTTGGTGGCAGCATGCTGGCGAAGGTCTTAACGCAAATCTGCTATGGTGGTTCCGTCGCTGCCGTCGGTCTGGCAGGCGGCCCGAAACTGCCCACAACCGTAATCCCCTTCCTGCTGCGCGGTGTAAACCTGTTGGGCATCGACAGTGTCATGCGCCCAACCGCCGACCGCCTTGCTGCCTGGAACCGCATCGTCACAGACCTGCCCTTCGACAAGCTGGACGCAATGGTCGTGGATAAGAAACTGGGCGACCTGCCTGATTTGGGCCCAGCCATCCTGAAGGGTCAAATCCGTGGTCGTGTCGTCGTCGATGTGAACGCGTAACACCCTTTCCTTCGAGACGGCGCTGTTGCGCCTCCTCAGGATGAGATTGTAGCCCGCACATGTCATACCTGCGCAGGCGGGAAGGTTTGCCATCAGTAAATGCCGGCATCCAATCCGGCAGCGGCCAGCATGCCGAGTTCTCGGCAGTGGTCAGGGAAGGCCTCGTCCCATTCTCCTTTGCACAGGACGGGGTCCTGTATCGCCTTCCAGCCCAGGCCGCCCACGATGCTTTCCACCGCGCGGCGTGTGCCGGTACCGTCCAGCCCCGCACGGATATACAGGCCATAGGCCAGGCCCTGTTTTTCCTCAATCACCTGATAGTAGGTGCGGTCAAAAAAATCTTTTAATGCCCCGGACATATAGCCCAGATTTTCGGTCGTCCCCAGAATGATCGCATCGGCGGCCAGAACATCCTGTGGCCCGGCCTCCAAAGGGGCCTTCACGACAATCTCCACCGCCTCGGCTTCGGCATCCTGGGCACCGGCCACGACCGCATCGCGCAGGCGTTTCGTATTGGGCGACGGAGCATGGCCGACAATCAACAGGCGTTTCAACGGGACCTCCTATAAATCCAATGTCAGTGATTTTCCTTTGGCGCGGGAAACGCAGACGCACATCATGGAGTTTTCCGCCTGTTCGTCGCTGGTCAACACGCTGTCACGGTGATCAACCTCACCGGCCAGCACATCAACGATACAGGCACCGCACACACCCTCCGTACAGCCGAAATCGACAGGGACACCCGCCTCTTGCAGGCTGTCTAGAATAGACCGATCGGCAGGGACACGCAGGCTGCGCCCGCTTTTCGCCAGCACGATTTCAAACGAATCCGACGGGCCTTCCAGGGCGCTGGGATCGGCGGCAAAACGCTCAAAATGAACCTGATCGTCTGGCAGGCGGGAGGCCGCCGCATTCAGGGCGGCCTGCAACAAGGGTTCCGGCCCACACACATACAGATGCGATCCCACCGGCGCGGCATCCAGCATTCCGCCCAGATCCATCAACCCCTGTATGTCGTCATAATGACAGGACAAGGCATTCCCTAACCCCAACCCCTCAAAGGCGGGCTGAAAGGCTGCATGGGCCTGGCTGCGGGTCAGATAATGTACCTGGACCGGGCGACCCAAATCACACAGGCGCGCAGCCATGGCATAGATGGGCGTTGCCCCAATCCCGCCCGCCAGCAGGATCGAATGGGGGGCATCCTCTTTCAGCGGGAAATTGTTGCGCGGACCATTCAGGGTGACCTGAGTGCCGATGGTCAGGGCGTGCATAGCCTTGGACCCGCCGCGACCAGCGTCTTCCCTTTTCACGGCAACGGAGCCGCTGCGCCCGTCTGGTGCCCATTTCCACAATGAATATTGCCGCAGCATTTCATTGGGCAGCAGAATATCGATATGGGCACCGGGCACGGCGGCCTGAAACGGCGTTCCTTGTGCGGCCTCAAAGGTGAAACTGCTCACCTCATCACTCAACCGGTCAATGGATGTCAGAATTGCAGAAAAGGGGGTCGGCGACATCGGCAAAGCTCCCAGCCCTCTAAAGAAAGGCAATTTGTATCGTTTTCGCGGTATTTTCCACGATAAATGTGCGGAAACGATGCCTTAACCAAACAGCGCGTGCAAGGATAAGGCGGCGCATCTTGGATACAATAATCCGCAGATTGGATTGTGTTGAACTCAATCGAGGCCGCATGTTTGCTGTCCCTATGGCATTCAGATGAGACTCCCCATGGCCCGCCGCCCCTATGATCTGCCGCCCATGACAACGCTGGCTGCCTTCGAAGCAGCTGCGCGCCATTGCAGCATGAAGACGGCGGCATCTGAACTGAATGTAACGCCAGGCGCGGTCAGCCGCCAGGTAAAGGCGCTGGAGGAAGAACTGGGCCGCGCCTTGTTCGTGCGCGTTCATCGTGGGCTGGAATTGACATCTGAGGGATCAGAACTGGCGGAAACCCTGGCGCTGGGATTTGCGCGCACGGCTGATGTCTGTCGCCGCCTGCGCAGCCAGACCGATACGCCCAGCCTGACGGTTGGCGCGACGACCGCCTTTGCCGGATATTGGCTGATCCCCCGCATTGGCAGCTTCTGGCAAAGCTTTCCAGACGTCACGGTCAATCACGCAATCTCGGATGATGCCATTGACCTGCGACGCGGCGATATAGATCTGGCCCTGCGCTATGGCGATGGCACATGGCGGGGCATCCGCGCGATCCGCCTATTCTCAGATCACCTGGTTCCCGTCTGCAGCCCGGATTTCGCCGCCACCCATCCCGGCGTCACAGCAGCGGATTTGCCTGATCTTCCGCTGCTGCGCATGACCGGTGTGGATGCGTCCTGGATTGACTGGGACGCCTGGTTCGCCTGGGCGGGTGTATCCGGCACCAGTGCCCAAAAGCGGGGGCGTAGCCTGAATAACTACACCGTCGTCCTGCAGGCCGCGCGGGGCGGTCAGGGCGTCGCCTTGGGATGGCAGAGACTGGTCACCCCGCTGTTGGACAGCGGCGAGTTGGTGCGCCTGGTGGACCAGGCCATGCCCTCACCCGGTGCCCATTACGTCATCTGGGACGAGGCCCGCACCCCGTCCCGCCCTATGGTGCAATTCTGTGACTGGTTGCAGGAACAGGCCCTCGCGTGAGTTTTACGCATGCGACCGCGCATTTTTCCACAGTTGAGCGCCAATGCCATTCGGACTTATGGATAGCGATCAGACTGACAGTTGAATTCCTATCTGGAGAACCGCCATGCCGTTGGATTCGATCGCCCTGAACAATGTGATGCAGCCGATTGCGAAAGCGACCGGCCTTCCCAATGAAGCCTATATCGATCCCACCGCGTTTGAGGTTGAGAAGAAGAAGGTCTTCTTCGAAAACTGGGCCGGGATCGGATTTGGCAAGGATGTGCCCAATACGGGCGATGCCGTGCCGATTGAATTTTTAGGCATCCCCCTGCTGATGCTGCGCGACCGGTCGGGCGCGGTGCGGGTGTTTCAGAATATCTGTCGCCATCGCGGTATGATCCTGGTTCAGGAACCAACCACGATCCGCGGCGTTATCCGCTGCCCCTATCATTCCTGGTGCTATGGCCTGGATGGCAGCCTGCGCAGCACGCCGGATATCGGCGGGCCGGGTGTCAATGAACATCCCGATGTCGACAAGACCGGTCTGGGCCTGCAGGAAGTCCGCGCGACGCTGTGGCGCGATGTTGTCTTCGTCAATCTGTCGGGCGACGCCCCGGCCTTTGAAGACTATGCCGCAGAGCTGATCGCGCGCTGGAAGGAATTCGACAAGCCGATCCATCATGGCGGCCCCGAAAGCTCCTTCAATCTGTCCGTGAATTGCAATTGGAAGCTGGCGGTGGAGAATTACTGCGAAAGCTATCACCTGCCCATGGTGCATCCGGGCCTGAACAGCTATTCCCGGCTGGAAGACCATTATCATATTGAAGAAGATGGAAAATTCTCCGGCCAGGGGACGGTTGTCTATAACCCGCAACTGGACAATACCGGCCGCGCCTTTGAGAATTTCGACGACCTGTCAGACAAATGGGACCGGGCGGCGGAATATGTGTCCTTCTTCCCCAATGTGCTGTTTGGTGTCCATCGCGACCATGTCTATGCGATCCTGCTGGAGCCCAAAGGCCTGGAAGAAACCAACGAGCGGGTCGAAATCTATTACGCCAATCAGCGTATGCTGGACGGTGACTATGCCGATCTGCGCGACCGCAATTCCCGGCAGTGGAAGGGTATCTTCGTCGAAGACGTCTTCGTCGTCGAAGGCATGCAGAAGGGCCGCCACGCGCCACGTTTCGACGGGGGCCATTTCTCCCCCGCCATGGACGGCCCTACCCATATCTTCCACCGCTGGGTCGCGTCCAAACTGGCCGGCTGATCCGCGCTAGCGGCGGATATAGTGCAGCGTGTTGAACCCCTGTCTCAGGGCGCGGGTTTCGTTGGCCAGGGACTCTGGATCATTGGATGTCAGGGCTCGTGCGATCAGGCTGGCCAATTCTGGGGCGTCCTGGGCTGTGACGCCCCAGCGCACCAGTTCCGGTGTGCCGATGCGCAGCCCGTTCATATCCCCCGCAACCGGATCAATCGGCAGGCCGATGCCACAGGCCAGGAAGCCTGCCTTCCGCAGGGTCTTGGACGCTGTCTGCCCCCCGCCAAAACGGGCAGCCTCGATCGCAAACTGGTGGGATTTTGTGTAGCCCTTGTCGGCGGCAAAAACCGGCAGCCCTTCCGCCGCCAGGGCCTGTGCCAGGGCCTGTGCCACGCTCACCATTTCGGCGGCATAGGCCGGGCCGAAATCGCGCCAGTCCAGCATCGTGATCGCCAGGGCCGCTGATTTTGCCGCATCAAAATTCGCTGTCAGGCCGGGAAAGGCGATAGCATCCAGACGTTCCGTAATTTCTGCATCATTGGAAACAATGATCCCACCCGCCGGGCCGCCCAGGCTTTTATAGGTGCTCATCGTCATGAAATGCGCGCCCTCTTTCAGCGGGTTCTTCCAGACCCGCCCGGCGATCAGCCCGCATTGATGAGCCGCATCGAACAGGACCTTCGCGCCAATGCCATCGGCAATCTGGCGCACCTCGCGAACCGGATGTTCAAACAGGTTCAGGCTGCTGCCCACGGTGATCAGCTTCGGGCGTTCCCGCTCTGCCAGTTCTGCCAGCGCGGCAACATCGATGGTATAGCCCGTCGCATCCACCGGCGCGCTGACAGTGCGCAGCCCGAACAGACCGGCGCAGCCCGCCCCGTGATGGGTGACATGCCCGCCGATGGAGGGCGGCGGCGCAATGATCGTATCGCCGGGCTGACAGGTCGCCATGAAGCCATACAGATTGGCAATCGCCCCCGACGGCACCCGGATTTCAGCAAACTCAGCGTCAAAGACCTCGGCGCACAGTTCGGCGGCGATCACTTCGATCTGCTCAATCGCTTCCAGACCCATCTCATATTTATCACCGGGATAGCCCAGCGACGGGCGCGACCCGATGCCAGAGGCCAACATCGCCTCCGCCTTTGGATTCATCACATTGGTGGCCGGATTCAGGTTGAAGCAATCGCGCTCATGAATCTCGCGGTTTCGCTCTGCCAGGGCCTCAATCGACGCCTCGACCTCTGCGGAAGATTGCGCAGAAACCCGCTGGGCAATTCCCTGCATATAGGTTTCACATTCTGCTGGAACCCAGTTGCGATGCGACAAGGCCATGATGATCTCTCCTATCAGAGGATCATGCGCTCGCATGCGCTTGCACAAGATACTCTGGCCATTTGTTGTTCAGCAAATGCGTCGTCGCAAACGAGTCCGTTTGCTCGGGATTTGCCGAAAGCTCCACTAACGCTATGCCGTCATGATTGCCCCCGCAAATCAGATTTGCTAAATTTTGCCCTAGAAAATCTAAGGGTAGATTATCAATCAAATAGGATCAGGAATAACGACCATGCCCGTTTCGCCCCCGCGCCCAAAGGGCCCGCCCTTGAATGCCCTGCGCGCCTTTGAGGCGGCGATCCGGCTGGGTGGCTTTGCCCAGGCCGCAGAGGAGCTTTGCGTAACGCCGGGCGCGATTTCCCAACATATCAAGGCGCTGGAGGATTGGGCCGAAGTACCGTTGTTTGAGCGTCGCTCCCAAGGCGTGGTGCCAACAGAGTTTGGCCTGTCGCTGGCCGAGCCTTTCGCCACAGCCTTCGATTCCATTGGTCAGGCCGTGCGCCACCTCCGCTCCGGCGCGCAGCAGCAGACGATCCACATCGCCGCCCTGCCCAGCGTCGCGCAACTGTGGCTGTCGCCGCGCCTGCCGATGATCCGCACCGCGCTGGCCGGGCACCGCCTGTCGGTCACCGCGCTGGAAACGCCCCCCAACCTGCAGCGGGAATTGTTCGATATCAGCATCTTTCTGGACACCCCCACCGGCCAGCCCGGCGAAACCATCCTGGCAGAGGACGTGATCTTCCCCGTCTGCTCCCCAGAGGTCGCTGCGCGGCTGACGTCGCCCAAAGACCTGCTAAATGAAACCTGGCTGTATGACGCCGTCTGGGCCGATGATTGGGACCACTGGCTGGCACAGGCGGCACCGGGCCTGAAGAAAAAGCCCAACGGCCCCCATTTCTCCCTCTACACCATCGCCCTGGAAGAAACCAAACACAGCGCCGGAATCCTAATCGGCCACGCCGCCCTGGTCGACACCGCCCTAAAATCCGGCGATCTGGTCGCGCCGTTTGGAGAGCGTGTGGCAACGGGGAAGGCGCTGACTGTCACCGTTTCGCTGCATCAGAAGGCCTCGAAGGCCGTGCGACAGGTGTTGGCGATGTTGGGGGGAAATTAATAAGAAGAATCACCTCATCTCCTCCCCGTAAATCAAGATATCCCTTTGAATGAACCGTCACCCCGGACTTGATCCGGGGTCCAGGGCGGCAGGTAACGATTTAGACGTTCCACCATTAACCCCCAACACCATTCTCATCCTGAGGAGCGGCAACGCCGCGTCTCGAAGGAGGGCCTGTAAAGGCGGTGCTTGCAGCGAGCACACCCTTCGAGACGCTTTGCTCCTCAGGGTGAGGCATTGGTTTTTTTGATCCGGGGTCCAGGGCGTCAGGCGCGATAGGTGCGTGTGGCCCTGGATTCCCGCCTGCGCGGGAATGACGATGGAGTGGGTTTAGAACTTCCCCCTACTCCAGCGCATCCTTCATCGCCTGCACTTTAGCAAAGCCGTCGCGGCGGGGGATGCCGGTGGCTTTGGCGAGGGCGTCGCCGAGCGCCTTGGTGGGCAGGCCGGCGGCGACCAGGCTTTCCAGCATGCGGTCCAGGGCGCCTGCGTCTGCCGGGGCGTCGAGGGTGTCGTCTTTGGGGGGAGCCCCGGCCAGGATCAGGACCAATTCGCCATTGACCGCCTCGCCCGCCTCAATCCGGGCCAGGACCTCTGCGGCGGGGCCGGTTAGGACCTTTTCGCCAAATTTGGTGAGGTTGCGGCACAGGGCGATATCGCGGTCGGGCAGGATTTCGGCGATTTCCGACAGAGTCTTTTCGATGCGGTGCGGGGCCTCGAAAAAGGCGCAGGTATAGGGGGTGGTGCGCAATTCTTCGAACCGGCTGCGGCGCAGGGTCGGCTTGCGCGGCAGGAAGCCCAGGAAGCGGAAATCGTCTGGCGGAATGCCCGCAATGGACAAGGCGGTGGTGACGGCATCAGGGCCGGGCACGGCGGTTACGGTCAGCCCGGCCTCTCGCACCGCGCGGACCAGGGGGAAGCCCGGATCGCTGATCAGCGGCATGCCTGCATCGGAGACGAGCGCGAGGCGCGCGCCCTGGCGCAGGCGGTCGATCATCTCTGGCGTGCGGGCGCGTTCGTTATGGTCATGAAAGGCGGTCAGGTGGGCCTCTATGCCAAATGGGGAGAGCAATTCCTTGGTGGTGCGGGTATCCTCGCACAAGACCATATCGACGCTTTGCAGCACCGACAGCGCGCGGGGGGAGAAGTCATCCATATTCCCAATGGGCGTGCCGACCAGATAGAGGATGCCGTCACCTTCGGAATCCTGGGCCTCTAACGGTGCGACGGTGATTTCCAGTTCCGCGCCTTCCTGCTGCAACGCCTTGATCAGGTCGCGGTTCAGCTGGGACGCGCCTTTATCCAGCCCGATGCAGAAGGTGCGCGGCTCCGGTGTTGGCATCCGCCGCCAGATCAGGGGCGCTCCTGCCTGATATTTCGGATTGATGCGGGCGGTCGCGGTGTCCTCATGGGGGCCACAGCGCAGGGTCATCTGCACCGCGCCGCGCAGGGCCAGCAAGGCACCCTCGTCATATTGGGCATCGACCCCGATGATACAGGTGCCGGACGCGGTCAGGTCCAGATCGCGCGTGACCTCAAATGTCTTGGCATGAGAGGCACGGATATTGGGGTGACCCTTGCAGTGGATCAGAACAGGTTTTGCCGGATGTTTCATGGGCGCAGGATTGGCGGGCGTGGGGGCATTGTCAATCAACTCCCCTGCCAAGTGGGATCGGCAATGGCGTCGATCATCAGTGTGGCGCGGGCAGAGCCCCGCACCAGATGGCGGCCCCAGGCGCTGCGGATTGGGGGATCGCCGTGGATCAGCTCCCGGTTCGTGACGGTAAATCCGGCGGTCGCATAGGCGGTGATCAGGTCCGGGTTTTCGGCAGGGTCGACAATATCGCCCATGCCCAAACGCTCCAGATAGGGGCGGTCTTCAAACACCGAATAATTCAACAGCACGCTCAGCCTCGCCTCTGGCTTGCACAATGCGCGCAGCGATGACAGATGCTCGATGGCAGGCTGGGACACGATGCGCATCAGGGAGCCCCAGGGATACTGAACCGTTAATTCATCTGCCAGACCGGCAAAGGGGCCGGGCAGTCTTTCCGCCGCCGCCCGAACGAACAGGGCGTTGGGGAGGCCCCCCTTTTTGGGCGAGCTGCGGGCTGTGCGGGCGCTGGCCGCCATGTTTTCCGCCACCGCATCAATGCCGATACACAGGCGGTTTATCTCCTCGCGCGCCGCATCCAGGATGAATTTTCCCTGGCCCGTGCCAACATCGATCAGGACCGACTGCGCCTGACGGCAAGCCGCGTCCAACAGGGCGGGCTCCAGCGGCGTCACCTTGCGCCCAAGGACCTGATCAAATGTGCTCACGCCGACCAATACTTTCCAAATTCATGATGGGGGTACAGGCCCGTCTTACCGTATTGGGCCGGAAATGAAAAACCCCGCCAGTGCATGCAAGGCGGGGTCATTCAGTGCACAATCTGATCCGTCAGACCTGCGGCGGTTCGGTATCTTCAATGGTGATCTTGAAGTCCACACCCTCGTAATTGATGACATGTTCGCCGGCGGCATATTGCTGATCGTTGATGGTGACCGTATCTTCGCCATCTTTCAGGATCTTCAATTCGTCGCGGTCATCGGTCATCTCCATCAGGTCATCGACCGACAGGGACATATCAACCTTGCCCTCAACCCCGGTGACATCCAGGATTTCGATATTCTGGATCGTGTTGGCCAGGTCATCGCCAGACAGGCTGTTGCCTGCGGCATTTCCACCGCCCAGTTTCAGGGTATCGGTGCCGCTGCCGCCATCAAATCCGGCATTCAGTCCCTGTAGGGCAGCCGCGCCATCCAAGTCATTGGCGGCATAGGCATCCGCAATGGCCTGATCCAGCGTACCGAACCCGGAGCCATCCTGTGTCTGCGCCGCCTGTTGCAGGTCACTTATGTCGTAATGCCCCTCATCATCGCCAGCACCACCGACCAGCAGATCATTATCCCCTGTCGCGATCAGTACATCATTGCCATCGCCGCCTGCGATCAGGTTGGCGTCGTCATTCCCGATCAGGACATCATCGCCCGCCCCGCCCAGAACATTTTCGGTGCCATTCCAGACGGAACTGGACAGGTCGACATGCAGGTTTTCGGTGACACCGGCGGCAGCGACGGCCCAATCGGTGCCTTCGCCCATATCAATATCGTCAAAGCGCGTGCCCAGATCGGCATCCGTGAAGTCACGCAGAACGCCATTTTCATCCACCTGCCAGGCTTCCAGGCCAGGGGCCAGTTCTTCCGCTTCAATCGTGAAGCCCAGCGTGTCGCCATTGGAAGACAGGGTCAGATAATCATCATCGTCATCACCCTGATTCCAGCCACCTTGATTCCCGAACAGATAGAAATTGAAGAAATGCAGCAACTGACCCCATCCATGACCATTGTGATCATGATTGTGGTCATTGTCTTCATCGTCACCCTCATCCCCCTGGTCATGACTGCCCTGACCAGACCAGCCGTTAGAGGCCGCCAGGGTTGTGGCACCAAAGGCGATGCTGCCAACCACGACGTTGGAATTGGCCGATACATTGCGCAATTCGATATTGGTTTCCTGATCACGACTGACAGTGATCCCTGGAATTTCGATGGTTTGGAAAGCCCCTTCATGGCCATTCGCCTTCACCGTCGTGGTGAAGGTGCCATAGGATTGCCCACCGATCAGAACTTCGAACTGACCAGTGCTGCCCCAGCCCAATTTGCCAACTTCCAGCACCAATGTTTCGGTCGCAGTGGAGGGTACGGTATCAATATCCGAAACGGTTGCCCCGGTTTCGCTGGCTTCTGTCAGATACAGGGCGGAATTCTGTGCCTCATCCGAAGAGTCGATCAAATCCGGCGCATCAGGCATCGCCACCCCGACAGAGACGGAGGCCACGTCAGACTGATTGCCATCATCGTCAATAACACTGACGCCAATCACACGGGTTCCAGGCTCCGGCACACTGTCATTGCTGGACAGGCGTACAGCAGCCAAAGCCTCCTCATAATCCGCAAGGGAGGCATCGCCGGAGATCACCAGCTTATAGCCCGTGGCGGTCTGTGTCGCTGTTTCCAGCGTCAGGCCGAAACTGTCCAGAAGGTCCGTATCAACGTCCAGGGCATCCCCGGCCTTGAAGCCCGAAGAGATTTCGACCGTCGCCTGCATCAACAGGTCCCCATCGAAATCAGAGATATCAACACCATCCAGCACCGCAACGCCCCCGGTCAGCGCATCAGTATCCAGCGACAGATCGTCTGGTTGCGTGACTTCAGGTGCGAAATCGACCAAGGCACCGCCAACGGTGATCTGCAAATCTTCGTAATTTTCGAAATTGATGCCCAGGCTGGCAATCGTATGCGGCCCGGCACTATTCTTATGGGCAGCAACGGTCGCCGCTGCGATATCAGCAATCACGGCGTCAAGATTGGGATGGTTTTCGCTGAGTGCGATGCGCAGAACATCATCGCCCGAACCGCCATTCAGGTTCAGGGACCGACCAACTTCATTGGGGTCGATGGTCACAACCGTCAGGTCATCGCCAGCACCCGCATCTACGGTGTCTGATCCACCATCGGCATAGATTGTGTCATTGCCAGAACCACCCGCCATCGAATCATCGCCAGCGCCACCATACAGGGTGTCATTACCAGTGCCGCCATCCAGGCTGTCATTGCCTGCACCACCATACAAGATGTCATTTCCAGCATCGCCGCTGAGCGTATCATTGCCGCCACCGCCGGTAATCGTGTCATTGCCGCCGCCGCCCGACAGGGTATCGTCCCCTTCCGTGCCCGTCACAACATTGTCGCTGTTATCGCCAGTAAAGACGATCCCGGCATCCGGGTCCGGGACAACGATGCTGCCAACGTCGATGGGGCTGCCATTGATGTCGACAATTGACAGGGCCTCAACCCCCCGCACATCCAGGCCAAGCGCAGAGAAAACCTGTGCCCCTGTGGCCGCATCACCCGACTGAACGAATTCAACCAGGGCATGAAGCTCGTCAACGATTGTCTGATTTTCCAGATCCCAGGGCATCACTGTCAGGGTCAGCGTATCGACCCCCGCGCCGCCATCGACGACATCAACCCCCACGCCATCACTGATAACACGCAAGGCATCATTGCCGCTGCCCCCCAGCAGGGTATCAGCGCCTTCGCCAGAAATCAGCGTATCGGCCCCGGCCCCGCCTTCCAGAATGTCATCCCCCGCACCGCCATTCAGCACGTCGTTAGAGCCCTGCCCGGTTCCATCGTCGACAGAAACAGTAAAGCTCTTGGTTTCCGTGCGGGAATGTCCGCCACCATCAGGGTCGCGATCTGTTACCCGCGCCGTGACGCTAAGGTCGAAATCAGCCGTTCCAGGGGGAACGATCAACTGTACTGACTCCAAAGCATCTGAAGCCAGGGTAACGCTGCCCCCGGTCACCAGCAGTTCGCCGTCCTGCCACAGCTGAACACCATCGGGCAGGCCGGACAAGGTGACGGTCGCGATTTCAGACCCGTCTATGTCGGTCACGGCCGCTGCGATATCCAATGAGACGGTTGCGCTGAGATTATCGCCATCGCCGATCAGATGGTCATTGCCATCGCCACCCAACAGGGTATCGCTGCCAGCCCCGCCGATGATCGTATCATCGCCTGAGGTTCCGATTTCCGTTGAAGAGTCAGCGCGGCCCAGAACCACATTCACATCACTGACCGTGAAGTCCGGCGCATCCGCACGGGCTGCAACGGTAACATCCAGGGTTTGCGACGTGCTTTCCGATGAAACGCCATCGCTGGTCGATACGGTCACGCTTAGGTTAAAATCCACGCTGGAATCTTGTGGCGGAATGATCGCCAAACCGTCCAACTGATCAACCGTCAGATTGACAGAACTGCCTTCAAAACTTTCCCCCGCAGAATTGGTCAGGGTCGCGCCGTCTGGAATATTGGACAGCGTGACGCTGACAGTCTCGCTGGGATCGACATTGCCGATGGTGATGTCCAGCGGGATGCTCTCGTCTTCCGCGCCGCTGGCGCTGACCAGGGAAATTGTTGGCAGGTCCAGATCCGGGGTAACGCTGACAGAAAAGTTCTTTTCCACCACTTTCGATGCGCCGCCATCGGCCTCCGTCGAAATCGCCCGCACCGTCAGCCCGACACTGCCCGAGAAATTCAGCGGGGTAATCAAAGACAGACCCGCCAAGGCATCTGCTGGGACCTCAACCGGATCACCGCTATACGTGACGCCATCAGCATCTTTCAGAACGAAGCCTTCATCCAGACCGGCAATTTCTACCGTCAGGCTTTCCGACCCATCCGTATCGGACAAGGCCGCGCTGAGGGACAGGGCAATCGGCTGGTCTTCAATGCCGACGACAGAATTAACCGTCAGGCTGGGTGTGTCTGCCACCGGATCAACCGTCACGGTCAGGCTGGACGACAATTCCGCCGTCTGATCGCCATCCTGCGCGGTTGCGGTAATGGTCAGGGTGAAATCCGCATCCGAATTTGCGCCCGGCGTAACGGTCAATCCCGTCAGTTGGTCTGGCGTCAGGACAATCGGACTGCCGCTGAAGGTATCGCCTGCCGTATTGGTAAGAATGGCATCTTGAGGCAGGCCCGCAATTGTAACACTGACTGCGTCCCCACCGCTGGAGGCACTGGCATTTATGGTCAGCGGAATGCTGTTGTCTTCAGATCCCGTTGCGTTCAGAACGCTGAGGACCGGCTGCACCGCAACGGCCCCAAAGGTCACCCCCAGGGTTTCGGTCACGCTGCTGACACTGTCGCCTTCTGTCGCGGTTGCCGTCACGCTGAGCGCGACAGAGCCTGCAAACCCAGCCAGGGGAACCAAGGCCAGGGAAGACAAAGAGGCAGCAGGAATGGAAACCGGGCTGCCTGAATAGGTATTGGTTCCATCGCTGAGGGTGAAGCCCTGCGGCAGGCCGCTGATTTCGATGCTCAGCGTTTCCGATCCATCGGTGTCGGTCAGCGCAGAGGAGATCGACAAGGGCACTTCCTGCCCTTCCAGACCTTCCGCCTGGACAACATCCAGGGTTGGCGCGTCGGCAACGCCAATGACGGCGACACTGAATGTCTCCGTCGATGTCGCCTGGGTTCCGTCTTCTGAACTGGTCGCCGAAACCGTCAGATCAATCGTGCCAGAGAAATTCAGCGGCGGCACCAACTGCAGACCCGCCAGTTGATCAGGCGTCATCGCCGACGGATCGGCGATATCCTGGCCTTGCGCATCCAACAGGCGCGCGCCCTCAGGCAGGCCTGAAATCGAAACCGTTACCGCTTCTGACCCATCGGCATCCCCAGAGGTGACATTCAAGGACAGGGCAATCGCGCCATCTTCTGTGCCCTGAATATTGCCAACCGAAAGGATAGGATCATCTGCAACGCCCGAAATCGAAACCGTCAGCGATTTTGTGGCAACCGCCGTGCTGTTGGCGTCCTGGGTCGTTGCGGTCACTGTCAAATTCATGTCGCCGGAGTAATCCGCTGGGACTTGCACCGACAGACCACTGACACCATCCGCAGGAATATTGGCAGGATCAACGGTATTCCCACCTGCATCCACCAGCGTCGCACCGGATGGAAGGCCTGAAATGGCAACTGTCAGCGTTTCATCACCATCGGGCAGGCCAACGGACAGTCCCAACGCAACTGTTCCGCCTTCCAGTCCTGTGGCATCCTGTGCCTCAATAACTGCCTGATCTGCAACCCCTGCAACATCAACGGTGAAGTTTTGGCTGACCGTTGCGCTGGTCCCGTTTTCGGAACTTGTCGCGACAACGCTGAGAGAGAGCGTGCCGGAATAATTCGCAGGCGGCTGCAATTGCAGGCCAGACAGGGCCGCGACTGGCACATTCGCCGGATCCAGCAAGGTGCCTTCTGAATCGGTCAGAATTGCGCCAACGGGCAATCCTTCTATCTCAACCGTCAGGGTCTCCGACCCATCCGCGTCGCCTTGTGCCACAGAAATAGACAGGGAAATTGCCCCATCTTCCGACCCGGATGCATTGCTGACCGTCACAATCGGATCATCAGCGACCCCCAGAACAGGAACCGTGGTGGTGGTTTCCGTCACACCGGACGCATCGGTCAGGACATTCTGTGCCGATACAGAGACATCCAGATCCAGATTCTGATCCGAATCCGGCGGCAGTTGAATGGACATATCGCCCAATTGCGCCACGGTCAGGGAAATGGCTGTGCCACCTGGAAATTGCGTTCCATCCGAAGCGGTCAGAACGGCCCCTTCAGGAATGCCTGTCAGGGATACCGAGACGCTTAAGAACGGGCTGTCGGCCCCGTCATCCAGCGTCAGGCTCAACGCGACCGTGCCATCCTCAACCCCTGGGGTGAAACTCAGTGTCGGGGTAAAGCTGGGATCCGGGAAATTGCCCGCAAATTCAACATTTTCGACACCACTGATTTGCAGGCCCAAAGTGTCAAAGGTGCGAACGGTTTCCGTATCCCCGCTGGCAATGAATTCTTTCAGCGCGATCAAATCCGCCACGAAATCGGCGTTCAGCGCCTGCTCATCGGTGAAGCGCAAGATAACCGTGTCATCGCCTTCGCCCCCTTCAACAATGTCATAGACCCGGTTTTGCGCAGCTTCGCTGTCACCAAATTCGAATTCTTCGGAATCGGACTGTCCCGCCGTTTCAGAAAACTCAACCGTGCCGCCTTCCAGCGTCACCAGCAGGATGTCATCGCCAGCCTCCCCGCGCAGCAGGTCATTGCCGGTGCCGCCATCCAGAATATCGTCGCCAGCCCCGCCGCGCATATCATCATTGGACGTGCTGCCAACGACGGTGTCATTGCCATCCCCGGCATCCACCACCAGGCGCTTGCCCGCTTCTGCTGCGGCGACGACATCATCGCCAGCGCCGGTATTTAAGATAACCGTGCTTTCGGCGATATCGGTGCCGACAAGGTTTCCAATCGAAATAGAGTCGCTTCCGCTGCCGGTAGTGACCCCCAGCTCTTCAACGCCATCCATATTAATTGACGTGCCAACGCCGCCAACTTCATTAATAAGCACATTCCCGGAAGAATCCTGACCGACACTCCACCCCGTGCCGGACGTGACACCCGACGCATTGATCGTGAACAGATCAAAGCCGCTGCCACCAAAGACATCATAGTTACCGCTGCCATAGCTGTATGTGTAGGAGCCACCGGAGTTGCCAAATGTAAATGTCTGGAAGGCGCTGCTGCTGCCGCCACTTACAGTGCCGCCCCCAAAATCCGAAGAGCTGTTTCTATTGTCGTCCGATACACTGCCACTGAAGAACGGGCTGCTGCCGCCAGGGCTGCTGCCGCCAAGGGTTCCAATGGGTGCCTGGGTATCATTGCCCAGACCGGCATTGAGGATTCGTAAAAATAGCCCGCTCTCTGTGAGGCCGGCTATCGCACCGCTGGGGCCTGCGGCGGTGTCCAAATCATCCAACTGGTCCGCCAGATCCTCCAGTTCATCTGCACTCAAGTCATCGGGATCATTACCCCCGCCGTCGTCATCTTCCCGCAATTGCGGCGCGTTCGGGCTGAAATCAATGGCATCGCCATAGGTGGCGGTCTGTGTATCCGGGTCCATGGTAAAGACATTGCCCGGTGCCGTGAAGGCAGAGGTGACAATCGTAGACTGACCAATCGAGCTTAACAGAACCTGACCGGCGCTGTTTTCCACTACGACCGCCCCTTCAAACAGGGTGACGGTGGCATCGCCTTTTTCCTGATCCACATTGACGCCGTACTTCGTGCCGCGAATACCGATCGTGGCAACTGGCGTGCGGACCTGCACGTCTTCTGGATTATTGTGCCCAATCTGGCCGCTGGCGAAAACAAACGCCCCCTGAACGATATCGAACAGCTGAGACCCGGATTGCGCAGAGGCGTCATAGACCATCTCGTCAATCGAGATTCGGGCATCGCCGCCCATCGACATGGTGCTGTTATCCGCGAACACGATCCCGACCGCCGAATCACCGCCGGTCACGATCACATCGCCTTCATAAATCGGATCGCCTGCGCCCAGTTCGACTTCGACGCCGCCGCGTTGCGCCGTCACAATCCCCTTCAGGCTGTCGACGGATCCTGCGGGTTCCCCCGCCGCATCGCTGGTGCCGGTCTGGGCAACTTGAAGGTCAGGGACCATCGGCCCTGCCAGTTGCGAAACCAGGCCGCCATTTACAACCGCCCCACCATCCGTGGCCAAATCCGGGGGCGCACCCCCGCCTGCAAAGTAATCAACGACAACGATTGTTTCGCCACTGGGCAGGATGATCTGGAGATCGGGGCCGACATGTGAATATTCCCCCAACAGAACGTCATCCCCACCGGGCACGACGGTCGGACCATTGGCGTTCAGTTCGACGAAAGTTTCGCCCTCTGAACCGTTCTGAGCCTGCAAGGCCTGAAGAATATTCATTTTCCGTTACCCACAATCTATTCCAAGAGACCCTTAAACGCTGGTGCTGGGGTCAGGATACAAAACCAGCTACATCCAATATAAGGTAAATTGTCCGCACTCTTCGGTGATGGTCGTCACACTTCGACCCAAGATCCACCTACTTTCTGGCCCGGATCCAAGGTTTTTATCGGCTTCGACGATCCAGGACCCTCGGCACAAACCCCTGTAATCCATATACTTGCGGTATGGTCGCAAGGCCATCGCACCAATATTTCTTGATATTAAGACTTTTTGCAAATTCTCCCAATTTCTCTGATTAAAATTTCCGAAAATTTACATGGTATTTTAGATAATTTTGAAAAATAAAAAGGCCCATTCTAAAGAGGAAACTCCAGAATGGGCCTTAAAACAGCATTCTATTTCAAGGTGTTATACTTCCTAGCGATACAGCCGATCCCCAGCGCTTTCGCGAATGTCGTCATACATGCTGGCGACAAACTCACCATAGCCATTATAGATCTGGGTCGGCACTCGCTCCCCGGTGGTCAGCAACTGTTCTTCCGCCTGGGACCAGCGGGGATGCGAAACTTCCGGATTCACATTGGCCCAGAACCCGTATTCACTGCTTTGCAATTCTTCCCAATAGCTGACCGGGCGCTGATCGGTGAAGGTGAAGCTGACAATCGACTTGATTGACTTGAACCCGTATTTCCAAGGCAGCGCGATGCGCAACGGGGCCCCGTTCTGCTTGGGCACAGGTTTTCCGTACATTCCTGTCACCAAAAAGGTCAGGTCATTCATCGCCTCTGCCATCGTCAGGCCTTCTGTATACGGCCAGGGATACCAATCAGCGGACAGATTCGGCATGGTTTCCTTGTCCGCCAAGGTCTGCATTTTGACGTATTTCGCGTCATTGGTGGGCTTTGCCAGCGCGATCAGTTGCGACATAGGAAAGCCAGACCACGGCACGGTCATCGCCCAGCGCTCAACACAGCGGTGGCGATAAACGCGCTCTTCCAACTGCACCTTGTTCAACAAGGTATCAATGTCCAGCGTCATGGGCTGTTCGACCATGCCGTCGATCTTGATTTCCCAGGGGCGGATTTTCAGCGCCTGGGCTTCTTCGGAAATGCTCTTCTGGCTGCCGAATTCGTAATAATTGTTATAGGTGGTCGCATCCTTTTCATCGGTCAGACCGCGCTCTGGCACCTTATACAATTCATTGCGGGGAACCGGATATAATCCAGCGGACGGGTCGGTATCAGCAAAGGCGCGGCGGCTGCCGCCAATGCCGGTTGCCAAAGCGGTCCCGGCCAGAAAGGCACCGCTGGCCAGGCCCTTCAACAATTGGCGACGGTTGTGATAGTCGCTCTCGCTGATAGCGGCGGATTCAGGCAGTTCCCAACCCCGTTTAATCTTGATTAGCATTGAAATCGCGCTCCCTCAAAAACTGTGACCACGCCGAAAATCCAGCGCCTAGAGCTTAATTTGAGCGAAATACCGCCCGCGTCAATTGCAGGTAACGCGGACGTGAGAAAGTATGTTCAGGCGCGACCACTGTCCGACGACAACAGATTGGGGTCAAATCCCAACAACGCGACCGCCCGGTCCCATTTCTCCTCTAGTGAGGAATCAAACAGCAGGCTGGCATCGCCCGGAACGGTCAGCCAGGCATTTTCCTGAATTTCAGCATCCAATTGTCCTGGGCCCCAACCGGCATATCCCAACGCCAACAAGCTGTCCTGGGGTCCCGCCCCTTCCGCAATATCGCGCAGGATATCAACCGTTGCCGTCAATCCGATGCCGTTATCCATAACAACAGTGCCTTCACGCATATAGTCCGTGGAATGCAGCACAAATCCGCGTCCTGATTCGACCGGCCCCCCAAAATGCACGCTGATCGGATCCCCAATACCCGCGCGGCTGATATCCAACTGTTCCAGCAATTCATCGAAGGTCAGCGAGTCCACATGCCGGTTGACCACCAGGCCCATCGCCCCTTCTGCATTATGCACACACAGGAAAATCACCGTCCGTTGAAAGCGCGGATCATTCATGCTGGGCATCGCCACCAGGAATTGTCCGGTTAAGTATCCAGAATGATTATGGGTTTTTTCTGGCATCGGCCCCGTATCATTGGTTTGAGTTGGCGTTGACATTGGACCCAGTCTATCAAGAAATTAGGGGTCAGTTCCAGCGCCATCGACACATATCACATTTATCAAGCGACGAAGGGCCGCACGCAGTTGTGAGTTTTTAGCGACCGCCATCTGGCCTATATAGGGTGCTGTACTCAAAGGCACAGCAGATAACGTTGGATTTTTATGCCGCTTTCACATGCGATCCAGGTCAGGTTTCTTAAGGTATTCTATGCCGGTATTGCCGCGATTCTTCTGATCATGGGCACTGCCGGGTCCAGTCATGCCCAACAAAACCCTGGGGAAAGCGCCTGGGACGGGATCGACCATGCTGCGGCGCGTCTGATATCGGCAACAACAGCGGTTGGTCAGGATGAAACCCTGCGCCTGGGTCTGCAATTTCGCATGCAGCCGGGTTGGAAAATCTATTGGCGCAGCCCTGGCGATGCCGGACTGCCCCCCGTTGCGGATTGGACAGGATCCGACAATGTGGATGCTGTCAGCATGCAATGGCCCGTCCCCAAACGGTTTGAAATCTTTGATATCGGGACATTGGGATACGAAGATGCAGTCGTCTTTCCGCTGACAGTGACCCCCATCCATCCCGGCGCGCCAATCCAGTTGAATGGAGAGATTGATTTCCTGGTCTGTGAGGAAATCTGTATCCCCGGCCATGCCAGCGTCAGCCTGGACCTTCCATCCGGCACGCCGGATCTGGCGTCGGGAGCTCATCTGATCGACCAGTATCGCGCCACGGTGCCTGCCACGGATACCGCCCTGGCTGGAATGACGATCACACATGCCAACCTGCAAAACCGCCCCCAGGATCAGATCGAGGTCGGCATTACTGTGACCGCACAAGGTATCCCCTTTACCCAGCCCGACGCCTTTATTGAAGGACCGGGCGGTGCCTATTTTGACGCACCAAAGGTTTCCCTGTCTGAGGATAAAATGTCGGCAGTGCTGCGTGTCACCGCGCCGACCCGGATGACACTGGCCTCCCTGCAAGAAGAAGGTGTCACGGTGACCGTTGTGGATGGTCCGCGCGCGCTGGAATCCCGCATCACGCCCGTTCAGGGTGCCCTGCCCCTGAAGGGGGCCATGGCAGGCCCCACCGACCAGACACCGCTTTGGACCATTCTGGGAATTGCCCTTTTGGGCGGGCTGATTTTGAACCTGATGCCCTGTGTGCTGCCAGTCCTGTCCCTAAAGCTGATGTCGGTTATGGCGAAATCCGGCAAGTCTGCCGCGTCCATTCGCGCCGGGTTCCTGGCATCTTCCGCCGGGATTATCGTTTCCTTCCTGATCCTGGCGGGGGCTGCCATTGCCGTCAAACAGGCTGGCCTGAGCGTAGGATGGGGCATTCAGTTCCAACAGCCGGTCTTCCTGGCCCTGATGGTCGCACTGGTCACGTTATTTGCCTGCAACCTATTGGGCCTGTTCGAATTCCGCCTACCGGGGCGGCTGGGAGATCGGGCGGCGGCAATGGGGGCCGGACGCGATAGCCTGTTTCACGATTTTCTGACCGGGGCTTTTGCAACCCTGTTGGCAACGCCGTGCAGCGCGCCCTTTCTGGGGACGGCGGTAGGCTTTGCCTTAGGAGCGGGCCCGTTGGAAATTCTGGCTGTTTTCTTGGCGCTGGGATTGGGTTTGGCACTGCCCTATCTGATGGTCGCCATGGTCCCCGGTATTGTTCGGTTCCTGCCGCGCCCCGGCCGATGGATGCTGGTGCTGAAAGGGGTCCTGGCCCTGGCCCTGGCAGGCACGGCGGTCTGGTTGCTGACCGTGTTGGGCGCGACGATTGGTGCTGAAAACGCCCTGTCGATCGGTGCATTGGCCCTGTTGGCCGCGCTGGTCCTGGCGACCCGGAAACTCACGGGTTCCAGGCTGGGGCGGGCGGCCTGGCCCATTTCCGCCGTCCTGGCCCTGGCCGCCGTGCTGGCCCCCCTGACTATGACCCCGCACATCCCGATGTCGGATGATCAGAACAGGGCAGATGCCGCTGGCATTCAGTGGCAGCGCTTCGATCCTGCTGCCATTTCCACTCTGGTCGCAGGGGGCAAGACCGTCTTTGTCGATGTCACGGCGGATTGGTGCGTCACCTGCCAATGGAACAAGAAGACGGTGCTTGAGGTTGGCGCCATCGCCGATTGGTTATCGGGCCCAGACGTTGTTGCGATGAAGGCTGACTGGACCCAACCAGACCCAGTCATAGCGGACTTCCTGTCCCAACACGGACGCTATGGTATTCCATTTAACATTGTCTATGGACCTGCCGCCCCACAAGGCATAGCGTTGCCGGAATTGCTGTCAGCGGGTGCGGTTAAATCAGCCGCCGTGCAGGCAGATCCTCAGGCGCGCATCGCGACCTCGGATTAAGAAACAGGACCCTCTGGACAAGTCCTGAAAATCGCCTATGTCCAGATAAGATTAACAAGGGTCACATATCCGGCGTGACCCGAAACCAGATCAAAGGGAAGCAAACCAATGAGCATTCAAGAAGGCGAAAAAGTTCCTGCCATCGCATTGAAAAAGATGGGCACAAACGGCCCTGAAGATGTTGATACGGCAAAATATTTCGCAGGTAGCAAGGTCGTCCTGTTTTCGGTTCCTGGCGCGTTCACCCCGACTTGCTCTGCCAAGCATGTACCCGGATTCGTCCAAAACGCCGATGCGTTGAAGGCAAAGGGCGTCGATAAGATTGCCTGCCTTGCGGTCAATGACGCGTTTGTCATGGGTGCCTGGGGCAAGGACCAGGGTGCCGGTGATAAGGTTGATATGCTGGCCGACGGCTCCGCCGCCTTCACCAAAGCCCTGGGTCTGGAATTGGACCTGATCGCGGCTGGTCTGGGCGTGCGTGGTCAGCGATTTGCGATGGTCGTTGACGATGGCACCGTCACCCATCTGGCCGTTGAAGCCCCTGGCGCTTTCGAAGTTTCCTCCGCAGAGGCGATCTTGAAAGCCCTGTAAATCAGCAGGCCAATACTGCGTTACACCGACGCCCCCGTCCTGGATACGGGGGCGTTTGTGTTTTCCAGCACATTGAGATTACTGTGCCGCGTGACGGGAAAACAGATAGACGATATCTGAACCATTCGTATCACCGATATCACGGCGCAACAGGGCCAGCGTGCGGCTGCATTCTTGGGCATAGGGACAGGCATCGCGGATACTGCACGCCGACAGATGCTTTTCAACGCGCGATGCACCGGATTCGTCCAGATCCCCGATCATACGATATGCTTTGCTGACAGCATTCTTGCATGCAGATATCATGTCATCACACTCCTACTACCGTGTATCCATAAAAGATAAAGCAGCAGGTATTAACGTGTGCTTAACGCGGCACACTTCTTCGCCCGTGTGTCAAAATATCCGATACTGATTATAAGAATGTACCATCGCTGTTAAAAAACGGATGGGGACCGTCAAATTGTCCAATCGGGCTAAGATGGGAAACAATGTTTCCGGTCTCACTAATATTGAACACTCTCAGCAGGGGCGGTTCCAGGGTGTATCCAGGCTGTCCATTTGGGTCGAAATCCAGGGAAACCGCATGGGCAGGACTTGGGGCGATGCTGACGCCGATGCCATTCATGACCGTTTCGCAGGCCCTGTGAACATGTCCACAGGCGATATGGCGTACCGTGCCCGCCTTAACCAGCACCTCAAAGAATCGCTCAGACTGCCGCAAATTCTGAACATCCATATGATGAATGCCGGTTATGAAGGGCGGATGATGCATGAAGATCATGACGGGAATATCCGGGCGCGCTTTCAATGTGTCTTCCAGCCATGCCAGACGGCTTTCGCAAAACTGTCCGTGGGAGGCACCGGGAACCGAACTGTCCAGCACAATACCGCGCAGATTTTTCCATTCGATCACATAGTGCAACGGGGCCTTGGGGTCATCGTCATACCGGGGATCGGGAAACGCCTGACGGATCCCCGCGCGATCATCATGATTGCCACAGGCCAGATAGAAGGGAACGGTCAATCCCGACAGGATTGAATACAAAACGGCATATTCTGCGGCTTTCCCGCCATCGACCAAATCGCCTGTGATAAAGACGGCATCCAGATCCGATGCCATGCCATTGATATGGGCGACCGCTGCTTCCAAATATTGGGCAGTATCTACCCGACCATAGGCCAGGGTTCCGGGGGCTTTTATATGAGTGTCGGTTAATTGCGCGATGCGCATGTTATTTTCCTTTTGCTTCGTTCAGCACAAGACGGGGTCAGCACAAGACAGGGTCGACAGAAGAAAGGGCCATCTTCTTTGCGATGACCAGCGCCAGCTTTTGACCAATTTCAACAGTGTGGCGGGCGGGCAGATCGACCGTGATGGTATGTGTCGACGCAATGTCCAAAACAATGCGAACACGATCCCCCAGGAAGAGGGAGGAGACGACACGACCTTCCATGTCACCTTGCCCGACGGGTACAATTTCAACATCTTCCGGTCTGAACATTACGGAGGCCCCCCGACCGGCGGTTTCCCTGTCACCTGCGATCAAGGCAGAGGGCACACGGTTTATGGTGCCGATAAAATCAGCGACAAAATCCG
Source organism: Rhodospirillaceae bacterium (assembly GCA_002709955.1). GTDB lineage: Bacteria > Pseudomonadota > Alphaproteobacteria > UBA8366 > Aestuariispiraceae > Pacificispira. The sequence continues at coordinate 306,533 of PAQY01000013.1, read as the reverse complement.
TCTGGGGTTCAAAATAGATCTGGCGCGGAGTCCCGATCTGTTCAATACGACCGTTGCTCATCACCACGATCCTGTCCCCCAGCGCCATGGCTTCCCCCTGATCATGCGTGACATAGACCGCTGTAATTCCCAGCGTGCGCAACAGGGTATCGATTTCGACGCGCAGATGGTCCCGCAATAGCGCATCCAGGGCAGTCAGGGGTTCATCCAACAACAGCACCCGGGGCTGAACCGCCGTCGCACGGGCCAGGGCCACACGCTGGCGCTGCCCCCCGGAAAGCTGATTGATGCGACGATCCGCCAATTGGGTGATCTGCATCATATCCATGACGCCCTGAACGCGCTGTTTGATTTCTGCAGCCGGGCGTCGCTGGACCTTCAATCCATAGGCAACATTTTCCCAAACGGTCATGTTTGGAAACAGGGCATAGGATTGAAACACCATCCCAACAGCCCGCTTTTCGATAGGAAGATGGGTGACATTATCGTCGTTGAAAATAATCTGGCCACCCTGGTCCGGGCTTTCCAATCCGGCAATGATCCGCAACAGGGTCGTCTTGCCACAGCCCGATGGCCCCAGCAGAACCAGTGTTTCCCCGCCTGCAATGGTCAGGTCCAAGGGTTCAAGCGCGCGGGTGCCATCTGGAAAGGTTTTGCCGCATTGGCGCAGATGTATTTCAGTCTTGGCGGACATTTGGGTCCCCTTCTGCGATCAGAAACGTCGATTGGTCAGCGCCTGCATAAGAATCAGGACTGGCACGATCAGGATAAAGAAAATCAGGGTATAGGCGCTGGCCACTTCCAACCGCATCGATGCATAGGAATCCGCCAGCCCGACGGGCAATGTCTTTGTCAGCGGCGTATGCAGCATCCAGGTCAGGTTGAATTCACCAATAGACAGCGTGAAAGTCATCAAGGCCCCCGCCAATATGCCGGAACGGCAATTGGGAATGATGATCCCAAAGAAACGCTGACTGAAACCAGCCCCCAGACTGGCGGCCCCTTCCTCTAATTCACGGAAATTGATGCTCTGCAAGACGGCCAGGACCGACCGCACCATAAAGGGCAGCGTATAGAGAATATGCCCAACCAGAATGAAAGCCCACCCGGTTCGGAAATCCCGAAAACCACCATAGCTGACAATCAAAGCCAAGGCGATGGCAAGGCCTGGAATGGCGATGGGCAGGACGATCAATTCTTCCAGGAAGCGCGCCAGACGCCCCCCCTTTTTTGCCAGGACATAGGCGACAGGCACACCAAGCACCAGATTGGACAGCAGACAACACACCGCGATCCAAAGGGACAGATAGATTGTATCCATATACAGGGCCAAAACTTCCATCACCCAACGCAATGTGATGCCGCTGGAAATGCCTTGGAAATAGTTTTCTGTGACACCGGCCGCGACAGACAACAGGACCGGGCCAATCAGAAAGGCACATAGCACAAGTGTGAATGCCAATTGCAGCCAAAAGAAAGTGCGCGATTTCATGGGATGTCTCCTACCCGCCCCCGGCAACAGCGGAGCCTGACAGGCTGCGGGCGATAAACAAGGCCGCCCAAGTAACCAGCCCCAAGACAATGGAAAGGCTGGCTGCGCCTGCGAGATTGGCACCCAGGGTAAATTCCGTATAAATCGTCATGGCCAACACATCGATATTGGTCGCCAGCGTGAAGGCGGTGCCGAAAGCGCTCATCGATGTGGCGAAACAGATTGCGCCGGACGCGATCAGGCCGGGTTTCAGCGCGGGCAAAATCACATCCCACACAACACGCCAGGTCGGCGCACCAAGCGAGCGGGCCGCCTCTTCCAATGCAGCATCCAGTTTTTCAGCCGCGGCCATAACCGTCAAAATCACCCGTGGAATTGAAAAATACAGATAGCCGATGAACAATCCTGCCATCGAATAAGCCAGGACAACCTTGTCCCCAATAACGGCCTGGGTGAAGGTCCCCAGGACTCCCTGTCGTCCGGCCAAAAGGATGACCAGAAAGCCAATGACAACGCCGGGAAAGGTCAGCGGCAAGGTCAGCATGGAAATCAGAACGCTGCGGCCAGGAAACTGATTGCGGACCAGAAATAGCCCAGAAACCGTCGAAACAGCCACCGCCGCCAGGGTCACGCTACAGGACAGAAGCACTGTTGCGACCATGCTTTGAAAATGGCGCGGCGTTGTCAGGATAGAGAAATAGGCCGCCACCCCTTCGTCCCCGGATGCGCCGATACCCAACAGCCGGACCATGGGGATCAGAAAGAAGGCTAAAAAGACAAGCCCTGCTGGCAAGGCAAGGAAAAACAAAATGGTATTGTTGGCTTTCATCAGGCGATCCAAGCAATAAAGGGTCAATCTGAAGGGCCATCCAGGCGCGGCGAAACAAATGCCCACCGCGCCTGGAGACGCTTAAACCTTAGCGAACTTCGGCAAGGTACTTCTGGGCAAACCCGTCCTGCACAGCGGCCATCTTGGAATAGTCAACCGGTGTGGAACGCGCATAATCTGACTCGGGCAGGAATTTCTTCGCCACATCTGCACTCATGGCAGAAGCCCGGATCGGACGCAGGAAGGCATTGGCCCAAACAGCCTGACCCTTGTCGGACATGATGAAGTCCAGAATCTTTTTGCCCTTGTCTGCGTTAGGGGCATTCTTGACCAGGCTCATAACATAGGGGACAACCACGGTGCCTTCGGTGGGGATGACAAAGGCAACATCGGCCATGTCCTTGTATTTCGCGCGATAGGCGTTGAAATCATAATCCAGCAGGATCGGAATTTCACCCGATACGACACGCGCATAGGCGGTCTGTTTCGGCACGATTGGATCATTAGCGGCCAGTTTCTTGAAATACTCGATACCGGGACCAAAATCGTCCAGGCTGCCCCCCATTGCGCGATTAACGGCAACGGCACCGGCATAGCCGACAAAGGCAGATGTCGGATCCAGGTAACCCACCATGCCCTTATATTCCGGCTTCAGCAGATCAGCCCAGGACTGGGGAACCGGCTTGCCTTCCAGCGCAGCCACATTCACGAAAAAGCCCAGCGTACCGGAATGAATGGTAAACCAGCGGCCTTCCGGATCTTTCAGGCCTTCTGGAATTTCATCGAAATGGGTGGGCTTATAGGCGTCTACGACACCCTGTTCGGCCGCCTGGATGCCAAAGGACACCCCATAATAGGCAACGTCTGCGACAGGATTGTCCTTTTCCGCCAGAAGCTGGGACAATGTCTGACCGGAGTTTTTATTGTCATGGGGAATGTCATATCCCAGATTTTCTTTAATCACCGTCAATTGCGTTGCCCAATCGGCCCATTGCGGGGGGCAGTTATAGCAAATGGCGTCTTCAGCTTGCGCTGCGGATAATCCTGCCGTTACACTGAATGCAGCGGCCAAACCTAATAGTTTCAGGGTCCTATGAATCATTGTGCGGGTCTCCTGTGCACGGATTTATGGGGGGTCTGAAGATCGGCGGGGAGTTGCTTGCAGGCGCGCCCCGTCGATTCTCCCAGTCTCAATGTGAAGGGAAGGAGTGTTGACTGCATGCCCCCCTCCCCCTTGATACGACACAGCAAACACTGCGCCGCAACTTCTCCCATGCGTTTGGACGGCTGAATAACCGTTGCCAGCGTGGGGTGAAGATGTGTGCCAATGGCGATTCCATCAAAGCCCATGACCGAAACATCATCGGGCACACGGAGGCCGCGTCGCTCCAGGCCGCTGATGACAGATATCGCAAGCAGATCGTTAGAACAGAACAGCGCGGTCGGGGCTGTATCCTGATTTTCAAAAAGAGACTGCAGGACAGGTTCTATATCCAGGTTCACAAAGCCGACTTCATGAATGACGGGGGCGGGCAGACCAAGTGCGGCAATCCCAGTCACAAAGCCATCACGCCTGGCAATGGCGCGATCGGATTCTGCAAAACTGCCAGATATCATGGCCATGACTCTGTGGCCCTGGGCATGAAAACACCGTGCCACGGCATCCCCGGCCGCCACGTTATCGACCGTAACAGTCACCCTGTCACTCTTTGAGACTTGATTGTAAATCAGGGCATAGGGGGCCTGTGCCCCCTCCAGCATATCCAGGGCATCACTGTGCATCGGATCAGCGACGGTCAAAATCATTCCATCGATCTGTCGCTCAAGAAATGTCGATACGGTGCTGATTTCCGCCGCATGCTGATAGTCCGTCGCGGCGATCATGACATTATAGCCAGCCTTGCTGGCCTCTTGCGTGATCCCGGATACGGCATCGGCGAAAACCGGGTTGGACAGGCTGGGGATCATCACCCCGATGGTATAGCTGCGCGCTGTAGACAGACCACGCCCAAAGGCATTCAACCGAAAGCCCATACGATCAATAGAGCGCTGAACCCGCTCCTCTGTTTCTTTGCTGACCGTCCCCAATTTGTTGACCACCCGGGAAACCGTGGCAATAGAAACACCCGCATCCAGCGCTACATCCCTGATCGTATTTTTTGATCGTTTCTTGTCTGTCATTTTTCACCATTACCACACATTCACGCGCGCATCCAAGCCATGCTGTAACCGTTTACATTCTTAGTTTCTCCGCGTTACTTCTGTGTGACCCGGATGTGACAAATTTAATATTTCATATCGTTTTGAAGCGGTCACTCGCCCATCCCCCAATGCAGCTTCTTGCTTGACGGCAGGCCAGGGTCTAAATCTGTACCTATGACACAGATGCCCTATACACCAAACGACACAGAGCGCGATGCGCTGTCTCGTATCCGCGCATGCCTTGGCCCAAAAGGATGGGTCGATGATGCTGATGCTTTGGCTCCCTGGCTGATTGATTCCAGGCGCGTTTATGAAGGGCGTTGCCTGGGAATGGCCCGCCCCGCCAACACACAGGAAGTTGCTGAAATACTGGCGATCGCTTATCAGGCCGGCCTGCAAATTGTGCCACAGGGTGGCAATACCGGTCGCGTCGGGGGCGCGACACCCGATGCAACGGGGCGTCAGTTGCTGCTTAATCTGGCGCGCATGAATTCGGTGCGCGACGTGGATGCCGCCAATTATACAATGACGGTTGAAGCGGGCTGCATTCTGAAGGACCTGCAAGGTGTTGCGGAACAGGCGGATCGTCTCTTCCCGCTCAGCCTTGGGGCGGAAGGGTCCTGTCAGATCGGCGGCAATCTTGCGTCTAATGCCGGGGGGATTAATGTCGTGCGATACGGCAATGCCCGCGATCTGGTGCTGGGGCTGGAAGTCGTGCTGCCCGACGGGCGGATTTGGAACGGATTGCGACGGTTGCGCAAAGACAATACCGGCTATGACCTGAAACAGATATTTTTAGGGTCCGAAGGGACTTTGGGCATTATTACAGCAGCGGTGTTGAAGCTGTTCCCCCTGCCGAAAGAACGCGCAACCGCCCTGGTCGCGATTGCCGATTTGGATACGGCTGTTACCTTGTTGGAACGGGCCCGGTCCGCCAGCGGCGATGCGCTGATGTCCTTTGAATTGATGCCAGGGTTTGCGCTAGATTGGGCAGAAAAACATGTCGAGGGGGCCAAACAGCCGTTTGAGACGACCTATGACTGGACGATCCTGATGGAAATCGGTGGGCCCCGCACCGATGGGGCCGCCAGAATTGCCCTGGAATCCCTGTTGGAAAGTGCCTTTGAAGACGGCCTTGTGATCGATGCGGTATTGCCACAATCCGAAGATCAACGCACCCAGATCTGGTTCCTGCGCGAAGCCATCGTGGAAGCCCAGGTTCGTGAAGGGGCACAGGTGAAACACGATGTCTCCGTCCCCGTAAGCCAGGTTCCGCGCTTTATCCGCGAGGCCAATGCTGCGGTGGCAGAAATGATGCCCGGCATTCGCCCCTATCCCTTTGGCCATGTCGGCGATGGCAATATCCACTATAACCTGTCCCAGCCCATCGATATGCCTGCCGCGGAATTTTTGGGGCATTATGCAAAACTGCAGCACCGTGTTCATGACGTCGCCCTGTCCCTGGATGGGTCGATTTCTGCGGAACACGGCATCGGGCGATCCAAGCGCGACGAGTTGTTGCGTTGTAAATCCGCAGTGGAATTGGATATGATGCGATCACTGAAATCGCTGTTTGATCCAAAAGGGCTGATGAACCCCGGCAAGACGATCCCAGACGCATAAGGGTCTGCGCCAATTCCAATTGATTAAGAGGTTCCCCATGATTCCTTACGCTGCGCCGATCCGCGACCTGCAATTTGTCCTGAAAGAAATGGGGCTGTTGGAACAGGTCATGCAATTGCCGGGCTGTGGGGAAGTGACTCCGGATCTGGTGGATGCGATTCTTGAGGAAGCGGGAAAATTTGCCTCAGAACAATTAGCCCCGATCAATGCGTCCGGCGACAAGCAGGGGGCGACCATTGAAAATGGCGTGGTGCGCCTGCCCGATGGCTATACACAAGCCTATAAGGCCTTTGTCGACGGGGGATGGAATTCCGTACCCTTTGAAGAACGATTTGGCGGTCAGGAACTGCCCTGGACGGTTGCCACCGCCGTCACGGAAATGTGGCAATCGGCCAATATGGCCTGGGCCCTGTGCCCCCTGTTGAACCAGGGCGCGGTCGAGGCGTTGCAGGTCCATGGCACGCCGGAACAGCAAGCGGCCTATCTGCCGAAAATGATTTCCGGCGAATGGTCCGGCACCATGAACCTGACAGAGCCCCAGGCCGGATCGGACCTGTCCTTGATCAAGACCAGGGCCAAGCGGGAGGGTGATCACTATCGCATTCAGGGGATGAAGATTTTCATCACCTATGGCGAACATGAAATGGCGGAAAACATCATCCATCTGGTGCTGGCCCGCTGTGAAGATGCGCCCGAAGGGGTGCGGGGCATATCCCTGTTCGTGGTGCCGAAATATATCCTTAAAGACGATGGCACGCCGGGCGAGCGCAATGATCTGCGCTGTGTCTCCATCGAACACAAGACAGGGATCAACGGATCACCCACCTGCGTTATGTCCTATGGTGATAATGGTGGGGCAATCGGCTATCTGGTGGGCGAAGAAAACCGGGGCCTGGAATATATGTTCACGATGATGAACAACGCCCGTCTGGCCGTTGGTCTGCAAGGCCTGTCGATTATTGAGCGATCCTATCAGCAGGCGCGCAGCTATGCCCTGGACCGCAAACAGGGGCGCGCCGGTGACAAGAAGCTGGCCCCCATCGCCGATCATGCCGATGTGCGCCGCATGTTGATGACGATGCGCAGCCATGCCGAAGCGATGCGCGGGCTGGTGCTGGAAACCATGCTGGCCCTGGATCAGCAAAAGCGACATCATGATGAATCCTGGCGTCTATGGTCGGAACGCCGGGTTGGTCTGTTGACGCCAGTCATAAAAGGCTGGTTCACCGATATGGCGGTCGAATTGACATCCATGGGTGTGCAAATTCACGGCGGCATGGGCTTTATTGAAGAAACCGGCATCGCCCAGCATTTCCGCGACAGCCGTATCCTGCCGATCTATGAAGGCACGAATGGCATTCAGGCAATGGATCTGGTCGGTCGCAAATTGCTGCGCGATGAAGGCAAGGCCACCCAGGAATATCTGGACGAGGTTCATATTCTGATCACGGCCTTAAATGATGTTGAGGGCGAAGATATGGCCGTCATTCGCAAGCGTTTTGCCATCGCCGTGGACACGCTGGAAGATGCAACGGAATGGCTGTTGGAAACCGCCAAAGATAATCCGGATGCAGTGGGCGGCAGTGCTGCCTATTATCTGCGGGCCTTTGGCATCACGGCGGGGGGTGCAGTCCTGGCCCGCGCAGCCCGCACATGCCTGGAAAAACTGGCCCAGGACCCAGGAAAGGATACCGATTTCCTGAAGGCGAAAATTGCCACATCACGATTCTATGCGGAAAACATACTGCCGCAAGTGCCGGGCCTGTTCATCGCAATGGAAGGCGGCTGGCAAACGCTGCGCAGCATTCCAGACGACGCGCTGTAATAAAGAACTAAATCAATCCTCAGCCGTTGAATACGATCTGACCCAGGCTGGAAATATCATAACCGGTCAGCCGTTCTGCCTGTTGGGCGAATTCGGAACTGCGCGTCACCGCCAACAAGGCCTGAAACGGCTCTTCAAAATAATCCCGCCGGTCGATGGCCAGATCATAGCGTTCCGTCGCCAGGGGAACGAAATCCAGATCAAACCGCTTGGCAACCGCTGCAATGCCAAAGGCCGCATCGACTTCTCCATCCGCAATGGCGGTCGCGGCTTCCATTTCACTGCGCGCGATGGTCTTGTCCATCTGCAAAGCGCCGGGTTTTATATCCGCCTTCATGATCAGGATTTCCAGCAGGACGCGACTGCCGGCCTGGGGCTGGCGTGGCCGCAACAGCGCCCCTTGTTCAACCAGGTCCTGCAAGGATTGAATGTTTTTGGGATTCCCCTTTGGCAGGATCAGCCCCTGGCTGCGCCGTGCCCATTCCACCAGAACAACCCGGGCGGCAGCGCCACCGGCCTCTCCCCCAGCGCCAAACAGATATTGGTTCGCCGTCGCCCCCAGCGGATCCTCCGCACTGGCATCCGGGACATGCAGACCACAGAACAGCGCCTGACCATCCAGGAACAGCCGCAATCCATTCAGGCTGCCATCAAACAGGGTCGCCAACCCGGCATCGGCCTGGCGCAAGGCCCAATCCAGCAATGGATCATGGCTGCCTGCGACAATCGGCGGGCGGCGCTCTGTCCGCTCCAATCCGCCACCTTCCGTTTCGGATGCGATCCATAAATCAATCAAGGGCTTGGGAAACAGAAGCTTGCCGGTCACCCGCGTACACGGAATCCGGTTCGAAGCGACCAGATCATAAATCTTGCGTTCTTTGATGCGCAGATAGGCCGCGATTTCACTGGTTGTCATTAAATGCTGTTTCGACATCTGGAAACGTCGGCTCCGATACCGTAAAGATATTCACTAGGATTAATGTTGAACAGTCTTACCGTCAGAACCGCTGATCGCAAGACTTCGTTTCGTGAAAGTGTATGCCGGGTGTCGTCACAAGACCTAAATCTGCCACCGCTGTTTACCGGAATGGGTTTTGCCCCTGATGCAAACCTGCCGGGGGAGGCGCTGTATCGCGCAACACGCAGGCGGATGGACCCCGGTACGGTGTGCTATTCACAACGCCCCGATCAGCTGGACGCCATTATCATGCTGGCCCCGGAAACGGAATTGTCCCATGCCATTCAGGTGATCTATCCCCTGATGCTGGCGGCCAATGATGCCCTGGGCGCAACCCTGCCGCCGGGCGTTGCGGTGCATATGGCATGGCCGGACCGCTTGTTCGTGAATGGCGCTTTGGCCGGGGGGCTGGCCTTGTTCACCCAGCACGAGGACCTTTCAACAGTTCCAGACTGGATGTTGGCCCGGATTTCCATTGATATCATGGGCAATCCCAAAAACCCCTTTCCTGGTGAAGCGCTGGACCGAACATCGCTGTATGAGGAAGGGGCTGGCGAAGCCTCCGCCCCGGCCCTTTTGGAAAGCTTCTGCCGCTATTTCCTGAACTGGCTGGACCGCTGGCAGCGCGATGGACTGACCTCTATCAAAGAGTTATGGCTGGAACGCGCCGCCGGGCGCGATAAAGCGGTAAGCTTCCCCAATGACGGGACGTTGATACGCGGTCTGGTCACGGACCTGACCAACACGGGTGACCTGATCATCACCCGCGATGGAAAACCGCAAACCCTGATGCTCAGCGGCTTGCTTGCTGGCCCAAGCTGGGAGTTATAGGTGATTATGGCTGCGCGTCCCGATTTTTGGATATCTTCCGGTTATGGTCTGACCCCCCCGAATGCCGAAGGACATTTGCCGGTCACCGATGCGCTGATTAGCGCCTATCTGAGCCGCCCTGAATTAGCACCGGTCGCCGAGTCCTGCGCCATAGAGCGCGCGGTTCATGCCGACCTGATGGAAAACCCGCGCCAACAGATTGAAACCGCGCGGCTGGATGCCTTCGAAGATCAGGATGCGCGGTACAATTTTGAGGTCTTTCTGAATTTCCGGGACCTTCTGGTTCAGGCAGGCACCCTGGAAGCCGCCTATCGCAAGCTGGTGCAGGGGCCGGCCTTCCCCGTTCCCGCATTGTTTATGGATCAATTGGCCCATGCCGTGATGCGCCATATCCTGAATGCGGAACAAAACCCACTGCAGGCGCGCGCAGCAGAGCTGTTCTTTCGCACGCAGAAGGTCACGGTCCAGGATGGACAGATCATGCTGGCAGACCAGGAAACCGTGGATCGCTATGCCACAACCGGCGGCTTTGGCGACCTGGGACGCCTGTTGGTGGAAAGCAAGACTGCGATGCCCCAGGTGGATCTGGATGTCCTGACAGAGGAAACGGCAGGCAGCTATTGGGCGCGGTCCGATCGGTTCGACACGGTGTTGAATCTGACCTTCGCCCAGCCGGGGCTGGATGCGTTTTGTCGGGTGGCGGAAAAATGGATTGCCTATTTTCTGGACGTGGAATGCCGTATTCACCCCGTGCAATCCATTCGGGATGAAAAATGGGTCTGGCATACCGGGCTGGATGCGGAATCGTCTGCCCTGCTGAATGATCTGTATCATGGGAAGGAACCGGAAGAAGCCCGGCTTACCCGTTTGCTGTCCCTGTTCCGTCTGGAGATCAAAAACCAGGATGCCGTGTTGGAGCGGGTCCAGGGTCGCCCGATCTATCTGGGCCTGGCCATGGATGATACCAACACCCTGCGCATGAAGCCCCAGAACCTTCTGGTCAACCTGCCCTTGAATGAAGTCGGCTGAAAAAGGAGTAATCTGCCATGAATGAAGATGCCTTTAACATGTCCGTCCGCAAATTCCTGAAAACAGTGGGGGTCACCTCTCAGCGGGAAATAGAGGCCGCCGTGCGTCAGGCCTCAGAAAAAGGGGAATTGGACTCCCCACTGAACGCAAAAATCGTCCTGACGGTCGACGGGGTGGACCTGACTGTGGAAATCAACGGTACCATTGATGTCGCTTAATCCTATGGAGTAAGGATCCAATCATGCTGGCCCGTGTGATTGCAGTTCTGGTCATGATTGCCAGTGCGGGCGTGATTGCCTGGCACCATCGCGATGACCTGATGCCCGCCCCCGCCGCCCCGATTGACCCAGCAGAGGCCGCCTATCAGGCCTGTATCACCGAACGCAGTGCCGGGATCGACACGATGCAGGCCGATGGCACGATTTCCGCAGACCAGGCCAGCCTGTTCAAATCCCGTGCCGATGCCTTGTGCCGCAGCCAGGCCGGGGGGTGATTCCGCAGAATGGCCCAAGCCTGTTTTCACTCTTTAAAAAATACAATCGCTATGAATAATCATCAGATGCCCTATATCTAGTGCATCGCATTCATTAATAAGAAGAAACGACGTGTTTGACGGCATCAATATCGCCATTCTTATCGGGGCTGGACTGGTCGCCATAAGTGCGCTGACCAGTCTGGTTTCCCAGCGTGTTGGCGCGCCCCTGTTGTTGGTGTTTCTGGGTATCGGTCTTTTAGCGGGTGAAGACGGCCTGTTGGGAATTGATTTTGACAGCGGGGCGACCGCCTATTTCATCGGCTCCCTGGCATTGGCGATCATCCTGTTCGACAGTGGTTTTGAAACCCCCTTGAAAAGCTATCGCACGGCTGGTGCCCCGGCTTTGGTTCTGGCCACACTGGGCGTCATCCTGACAACCGGTCTGGTCGGTGTAGCCGCTTATCTTCTGCTGGATCTGGATTGGCAGGAAGGGATGCTGATCGGGGCGATTGTCGCGTCTACCGGTGCGGCTGCGGTGTTCTTTTTGCTGCGCACCGGGCGCATCACACTGCGCAATCGGGTGCGCACGACGCTGGAAATCGAATCCGGGGCCAACGATCCGATGGCGATCTTTCTGGTCGCCAGTCTGGTCAGTCTGATTGCCGCCAGTGAAGGATTGCCGCTGGAAACCCTGGGTTGGGAATTTCTGAACCAGTTTGCCCAACAAATTGGGATCGGGTTCCTGGCCGGGCTGATCGGCGGGTTCGCCATCGCCTGGATGCTGAACTGGATGCGCAGTCTTGAGGCCGGGCTGTACCCCATCCTGGCCCTGGCCGCCGCCCTGATTCTGTTTGCCGGGACGGGATTGATTGGCGGCAGCGGGTTTCTGGCGGCCTATCTGGCTGGTGTCGTCGCCCGCGCCCGGGGGGTTCGATATGCCGCCCGGTTGCGGCGCTTTCAGGTGGGCATGACATGGCTGGCCCAGATTGGCATGTTCCTGGCCCTGGGCTTGTTGGCGACCCCATCACAATTTGCCGCCGTTGCCCTGCCCGCGATCATTCTGGCGCTGTTCCTGATCTTCATCGCCCGCCCCGTTGCGACCTATCTGTGCCTCAAGCCCTTTCGGTTTTCTAACCGCGAAATCGGTTTTGTCGGCTGGGTCGGGTTGCGCGGTGCGGTCTCTATCCTGTTGGCAGTCATGCCGACACTGGGCGGTGTTCCCAATGGGGATTTATACTTCAATATCGTTTTCATCATGGTTCTGTCCTCCCTGTTGATTCAGGGCTGGACGATCCCGCTGATGGCCCGAAAACTAAAGGTGCTGGCCCCGGACGAGCCGGGTATTGTGGAGCGCGTGGAACTGGAGCTGCCCGGCAATGCCGCGATGGAGCTGATTTCCTATCGCATTCACCCAGACAGCACCGTCGCCCGGGGCGACCGTGTGCCGCGCTGGGCAAGGCCGGTGCTGATCCTGCGCGATGGTCAGGCCCTGACCGTGCATAAGGCCGGGCCTTTGAAGGCGAATGACCATGTTTATCTATTCGCCGCCCCCCGCCTGATATCCTTGCTGGATAACATCTATGCGGCACCCGCCGGGTCCGATGATACTGCCATTCTGGGTGACTTCACCCTATCGGCGGAGGCGACACTGGCGGACGTATCAGAACAATATGGCGCGACCGTTCCTGCCGCAAATACCCAACTGTCCCTGGCGGACTTCATGACCCAGGAATTCCATGGCCAGCCCGCCCAGGGCGACCGCGCCCGCCTGGGCAGCGTCGAACTGGTGGTGCGGACCATTGATGACGATGGCAAAATCACAGAAATTGGTCTGGTCCTGGAACCCAAACAGACCCCCACCCTGCGCAGCCATGTTCAGTTGATGCGACAACGCACCCAACTGCGCCTCAGCGACTTTTCCCGCAGGCGCGGGCTTATCCGGGACAACAAGCCCGGCACAGACTGAACCCTAACCGCGTTTCAAATCACGATAGAAATTTTCGTGACTGCCAAGCGCCAGTAACGTGATTGCATCGTCTGCCTCAGAATACGCATAGGCCATAAGCACCATATGGGTATGATCGCGAAACTTGTGAACGCGCACGCCCGCCAGATCACCAACTTTGACATCTCCCAGCGTTGGTGCGTTCAGAACAGCCCGGATCGCAGCATCAAGGGCCGCCTTTTGTTCGCCACGCAGCCTTTTTACGGATCGCTTAAATGTGGGCGTTTGAAAAACGCGCGTCATTCGTCAAAGACATACTCTTCCGTCGCCGTTTCAGTTCGCGACGTCAGAATATCTTTAATGACACTGAAGGGCAGGTCGGGATTTTCTTCGGATATTTTTCCGAGCTGCGACCAATACTCAATCTGCTTAGGTAAAGAGCGATGACTAACAGACCCCACCCGTTTGGCCTCTGCAACCAGCGCTTCTGATAACTTTACATTTACAGTCACAGCAGAACCTCCTCAGTCACTGAATTGGTCCAAAATGGTCCCTTTCGGTCCTTTTTGCAACCCTGCCCGCGTTTCAAATCACGAAAGAGCTTTCGTTACGTCGCAGTAAGGTAGCCAATCCCTTACCGAAAGATGATGTTGAAAACGGACAAATTACCCAATGATTTTATGTGCATTGAATGTTAATCAAATAATAAAAAAAACGTAAGATAGAAATTTATTGAATGTTACACCAATGACACCATCCGAAAAGATAACGAAAAAAGCTCAAACCCCTAAGGCCCGTAATTATGGTCCAATCCCTGTGGACACGATTTTTAAGTACCTTGGTATAGAGTTGGAAGAAGGTGAGGTTGTCCTTTCCGCCAAAGCTCAAATTCACGCGGCACGTCGTCATCCTGAAGATTTTTCCCGCTGTCTGCCCTATTTACAGCGCGTTATCTCAACACCCGATTATATTGGAGATGATTTTAAAAATGAGAATAAGATTGAGTTGATTTCGCTGATTCCTGAGCTTGGGAATGGCCTCTTGATTGCACTTTCAATACAAAGAGATTCATCAGGAAACTATCATATCGCTTCATTCTATCCTGTTTCCTTTGCTAAAATCACCAATCGATGTGGAAAGGGATACCTTAAAAGCGTGCCCAAAAAGTAAAGCTCCCACATTTCTGTGAGAGCCTTACCAATTCAATCAGATTTAGCCAGGTTGCCCACCCCTGGATCTCTTCACCTTTTGGCTACTATACCCGTTCCCGGGTGCGTGAGGAGGCCGTTCTCACCTCTAAATCATATGATGTTAATATAGGCACTAATAGCGACGCTGTCTATATGGTCCTTTTTGCAACCCTACTCCGCCGCCTGTGCTGCTACCGCCTCTTCGATCAGGCCCAGAATTTCGCCTGCGGCCGCTGGGATGTTGGTGCCCGGGCCGTAAATGGCAGAGACGCCTGCCCCCAGCAGGAAATCATAGTCCTGAGGCGGGATGACGCCGCCGCAGACGATCAGGATATCGCTGGCACCCTTGTCCTTCAGGGCCTTGATCATCTGGGGCACTAGTGTTTTGTGACCGGCTGCTTGAGAAGAAACACCAATTACATGAACATCGGCCTCAATCGCCTGATTGGCGGCCTCTTCCGGGGTTTGGAACAGCGGCCCGATATCCACGTCAAAGCCAATATCGGCAAAGGCGGTGGCGATGACCTTGGCACCGCGATCGTGACCGTCCTGGCCCATTTTAACCACCAGCATACGCGGGCGGCGGCCCTGGCGTTCGACAAATCCAGCGATATCGTCTTGTATCTTCATAAAGCCCGCATCCCCGTCATAGGCAGAGCCATACACCCCAGTGATTGAACGAATGACAGCCCGGTGCCGGGTGAAGGCCTTTTCCATCGCATCGGAAATCTCTCCCACTGTTGCGCGGGCACGGGTTGCCTTGACGGCCAAATCCAGCAAATTGCCAGAACCATCCTGCGCCGCAGCGGTCAGGGCGTCCAGGGCCGCGTCACATGCCGCCTGATCTCGGCTGGCCCGAATTTTCTTCAACCGCGCGACCTGCTTTTCGCGCACCTGATCATTGTCGATATCCAGAATATCGATGCGGTCTTTATCGCCGGACTTGTATTTATTGACACCAACAATGGTTTCCTCGCCCCGATCAATTCGGGCCTGGCGGGCTGCCGCGCTTTCTTCGATCTTCATCTTGGGCCAGCCGGAATCAACCGCCTTGGTCATGCCGCCCATGGCTTCGACTTCATCAATCAGCTTGCGGGCTTCCTGGATCATCGCGCCGGTTAAGCTTTCAACATAATAGGACCCGGCCATCGGATCGACCGTGCGGGTGATCTGGGTTTCCTCCTGCAGGATCAACTGAGTATTCCGGGCGATCCGGGCAGAAAAATCTGTCGGCAGGCCAATCGCCTCGTCAAAGGCATTGGTGTGCAGGGATTGTGTACCGCCCAGGGTGGCTGCCATCGCCTCAACCGCCGTGCGCACAACGTTGTTATAGGGGTCCTGTTCCGTCAGCGACCAGCCGGATGTCTGGCAATGAGTGCGCAGCATCAGCGATTTCGGATTCTTTGGCTGGAAGTGCTTTTTCATCAGATCGGCCCACAGGAACCGTGCGGCGCGCAGCTTCGCGACCTCCATGAAGAAGTTCATGCCGATACAGAAAAAGAAGCTCAGGCGCGGGGCAAAGGCATCCACATCCAATCCCTTGGCAACCGCGACACGCACATATTCCAGACCATCGGCCAGGGTGAAGGCCAATTCCTGCGTCAGCGTCGATCCCGCTTCCTGCATGTGATAGCCAGAAATCGAGATTGAGTTAAAGCGCGGCATGTTCTGGGCTGTATATTCGATAATATCCGCCACGATCCGCATCGATGGGGTCGGCGGATAAATATAGGTGTTGCGGACCATGAATTCCTTCAAAACATCATTCTGGATCGTCCCAGACAGCTTTTCCGGCGACACGCCCTGTTCCTCTGCCGCGACGATATAGCCTGCCAGAACCGGCAGAACCGCCCCGTTCATGGTCATGGAAACCGACATCTGATCCAGGGGAATCTGGTCGAACAGGATTTTCATATCCTCAACGCTGTCAATCGCAACGCCCGCCTTGCCCACATCGCCCACAACACGGGGATGGTCACTGTCATAGCCACGATGGGTTGCCAGATCGAAGGCAACAGACAACCCTTTCTGGCCCCCCGCAAGATTGCGGCGATAGAAGGCATTGGATTCTTCGGCTGTTGAGAAACCGGCATATTGCCGAACGGTCCAGGGCTGGCCGACATACATCGACGCCTTGGGCCCCCGTGTGAAAGGCGCAAATCCTGGCATGGTATCGATATGGTCCAACCCGGCCAGGTCTTCGGCGGTATAAAGCGGCTTTACCGATATTCCTTCTGGCGAATCCCATGTCAAATCAGCTTCGCCCTTCCCCTTGGATTCTTTTTCCAACAGGGCGCGCCATTCCGCCAGAGTCTTCTTCTCAAAATCCGCCATTCCGCTTCGCTCCTTTATCTTTCGACCAGTATATCGCGTCGAAAGTCAGTTCGTCCAACCCTTCAATTCTTGCCAGTTAAAACCGCCCGGCAGAGCGTTTCAATGGCAGTATGGTTGCCCAATGGCAATGAAATCGATAAAGACGCGGACGTTATGGCAAATCTTTAGCCAACCAATTGGCTATCGTTGCCCAAGTTGCCGTTTTAAAAAATGCTGGAGTGGTGAATATGGCGGGGTTCTCGCTGGGTATCTTGGGATATGGGCATTTTGGCTCGTTCCTGCACAAATTGGCGGAACGCTTTTTGCCAGATGTATCTGTGCGCCTGTATCGCCGTCGGGCCACACCGGGCGACGGCCTGTTCACAACGCTGGAAGACGCCCTGGACTGTGATGCCTTGCTGTTATGCATGCCAATCAGTGCCTATGCCGATACGCTGCTGTCGATCCGCGACCGCTTGCGCCCCGATACCATTCTGATCGATGTCGCAACCGTCAAAGGCTATACGGGCCAACTGATCCGCGACCTGGTGCCCAATCAGCCCTATATCTGTACCCACCCGATGTTCGGTCCCGAAAGCTATGCCAAAAAGGCAGGAAATGTCTCTGGTTTCCGCATTGTCATCACGGAATCGAATCTAGGCCCTGAACTGGACCAACCCTTCCGGGAGCGGTTGTGCCAGGAAGGCTTTGTCGTGGTGGAAAAGACTGCCGACACCCATGACCGTGAATTGGCCGAAACACTGTTCCTGACCCATTACATCGGTCAGATCATTTCCCATAGCGGTTTTGAGCGCACAGAAATCGACACGGTATCCTTCGGCTTCCTGATGGATGCGGTCGACAGCGTGCGCCATGATATGCAACTGTTTGAAGAAGTCTGCCGCTTCAACCCCTATTGTCAGGATGTCGTCCGGCGGTTCGATATCAGCGAACAATCCATCCGACAAAGGCTGTTGAACCTGAATCCAATTCCACAGACAGGCAATTCTGCCTGAATCCAGCTCAATTATCGCGTTGACGCCACTTCCAGCTTCTCATTCGGGGGATTGCGCTGCCACATTTGCAGACCGCGCTCTATCGCTTCTGCTGCTTCCAGCACCAGCCGATCACTGCCCGGTGGGCCCAGGATATGAAGACCTGTTGGCAATCCATCCTGGGTGAACCCTGCCGGAACGGAGATGCTGGGCAAATCCAGCGCCGGGCTGATGCAAACGGTATCCCAGTCAAATTCCTTCAGGCCCGGCATATCCGGCGCAAAGGGGGAACCGCTGCTGGTCGGCCAACAGACCAGATCATAACTGTCGAAGAAATTTGCCATACGGTGCCAGGCCTTGACCCGCATCATATTGGCGCGCTCAATCTCATACCCTGTCAGGCGGCGGGACTGGCCCACCAGATCCAGGATCAGATGCCCCAGTTCCAGGCCATGTTCATCGACCGCCCAACCGGCATATTCCGCCGCACACAGGGCGCGAAAGACCGGCTGACTACGGGCAAGGAACCGCACATCCGGTGCGGCATCCGTAACGGTGGCCCCGGCTTTAGACAGCACATCCGCGCAGGGGGTCAAGGCATCCGTCACCGAGGAATCGATGCGAAAGATCGCGCTGTCCACGGAAAAGGCGATCCGTATTCCTGCCAGATTGCCTGTCAGCGGTGCGGCGAATTCCTGCGGCCCGAACGGGGCGGTAATCGGGCTTCTGACATCACGGCCACATATCACCGACAGGGAAAGTCGGATGTCATCGACCCGCCGCGCCATGGGCCCCATCACATGCAGCCGGTCGAACGGGGCCACACTGGGAACCTTAGGCACCACCCCCGTGGTTGGGCGGTAACCGACGATATTGCACCAACTGGCGGGGATGCGGGTTGATCCCCCCAGGTCACTGCCATCGGCCAGCGCGACCAGATCCAATGCCAGTGCCGCGCCGGACCCGCCGGAGCTGGATCCGGCCGTGCGGCTCAGGCAATAGGGATTGCGCGTGCGGCCCCATAGGGGATTATCCGTATCCTCCCCAAAGGCGAATTCCGGCATATTCGTCTTGCCAACAATGATGGCACCCGCTGCCTTCATCCGCGCGATATGCAAACTATCAGCCTCGGGCCAATTATTGCGCAAGGCGGGTGCGCCATAGGTGGTGCGAAACCCGACCACATCATAATTATCCTTAACGGCCACAGGCAGACCGAACAGCGGCCCCATTTCGCCCCCTGCATCGCGCGCCTTATCCGCAGCAGCCGAGGCCTCCAGGGCCTTGGGCAGGTCCAACTGAATGATCGCATTCACGCGGTTATTGAACCGCTCAATACGCTGGGCAAAAGCCTCCATCACCTGAACACAACGCAAATGCCCTGCACGCATTTCCGCAACCAGAACACCAGCGGATTGCCGTGTAATATCCATAGTGTGCGACCTTTCGCGCCGACCGTTTAGGGAAGTTCACCTCAATAGATTTGATACTAGATCAGGTTCGCGTTTCGACGACAACATATCGGTATCTTGTGCTATCGGGTTCAGGCACATACCTTGGCAGGATGACACAGAAACATGTTCCCTTTTCCGCGATTGAGGCGGCCCGCGATCAAATAGCCCCGCATGTCCTGCGCACACCCCTGGTGCCAGCCTTTCCGCTGTCCGATGTGTGTGGGGGGGAGGTTCGCCTGAAGCTGGAAACCTTGCAGGCAACCGGCGCGTTCAAGCTGCGCGGCGCGACCAATGCGATTATGACTCTATCGAAGGAAGACCGTGCCAAGGGCGTCGTGACATGCTCGACAGGCAATCACGGGCGCGGCGTTGCCTATGCCGCCAATTTGCTGGGCGTGCGCGCGGTGATCTGTATGTCCGAGTTGGTGCCGACGGTTAAGATCGACGGCATCAAACGATTCGGGGGTGAGGTCCGCATCTGTGGCAAAAGCCAGGATGAGGCAGAAGTGGAAGCCCTGCGCCTGATGCGGGATGAAGGCCTGGTCTATCTGTCCCCCTTTGATCATCCAGATGTCATTGCCGGTCAGGGCACGATCGGGATTGAGTTAATCGAGGATTGGCCGGAACTGGATATGGTCATCGTACCCCTGTCCGGGGGCGGCCTGATGGCGGGTATTGCCAAGGCTGTGAAAACACTTAAGCCCGACACAAGAATTATCGGCGTGACCATGGAACGCGGTCCCGCCATGTATGACAGCATCCGCGCAGGCCATCCCGTCGAAGTCGTTGAAACGCCAACCCTGGCGGATTCTCTGGGTGGCGGCATTGGTCTGGACAATGACTATACCTTCGCCATGTGCCGCGATCTGGTGGATGAGACACTGTTGGTCAGCGAGGCGGAAATCGCAGCAGGCATGCGCGCCCTGTATCGCGATCAACAAATTGTTGCAGAAGGCGGGGGCAGCGTCGGCATTGCCGCCCTGCTGGCCAATAAAATACAAGCCAAAGGCAAACGAATTGCCGTTGTGATCAGCGGCAGAAATGTTGATATGGATATCTTCACCCGCATCGGAGGTGGGGAAGATGTTGACCTTGCCACTGTGCAACCCGACGGAGGAGCATAACCCAATGCGGGAAATTCTGATCCTGACAGAAAACGAGCTGCGCCAAGCGGTATCGCTGGACACGACCCTGATTGATTTGATCGCGGATGCTTTCAAGAAACTATCGGCGGGCAAGGTTTCCATGCCGCCCATCCTGCGGATGGATATGGAAGACAAGAATGGCGAAGTGGACGTAAAAACCGCCTATGTCCCCGGTCTGGACGGTTTTGCGATCAAGATCAGCCCCGGCTTTTTTGACAATCCCAAAATTGGCCTGCCGACGACCAGCGGACTGATGGTTGTCCATGATGCCACGACAGGCCAGGTTCGCGCGGTGCTGTTGGACAATGGTTATCTGACTGACTTGCGCACCGCCGCGGCGGGTGCGGTCGCCGCCCGATGTCTGGCCCCGGAAGGAGCCACCCGCGCTGGTGTGATCGGAACCGGCGTTCAGGCGCGGTTGCAAATGCAGGCCCTGGCGATGGTGCGCCCGATTGATACGGTCCATGTCTGGGGACGCGACGCCGATAAGGCCAAAGCCTGTGCCCAGGATATTGAACGCCTGACATCGGCCAATGTTACGGTATCCAGTTCTATCGCCGGTCTGGTGCGGGATTCCGACATCGTGGTCACCACCACACCCAGCCGCAAACCCTTGATTGATGCCAGCATGTTGCATCCAGGATTGCACATCACAGCGATGGGATCCGATGCCGAACATAAGAACGAACTGGCGCCCGATGTGATCGCAGAAGCGGATCTGTTCACCTGTGACCGTCACAGCCAGTCGGCCCGCCTGGGCGAATTGCATCACGCGGTCGGCGCGGGAATCGTGCCAGAGGACATGCCCGTCGCAGAATTAGGCACCATCCTGAACACCCCCAAAAAGGGGCGCAAATCCGCCAGTGATGTGACCATCTGTGATTTGACCGGCACCGGCGTACAAGACACCGCCATTGCCATCCATACGCTGAGCGTTGCCGAAGAAAACGGCTTTGGCACTAAAATTTCAAACTGAGTTTTAAGGACGGATTGCTTATTCCGTCCCATACCGTGAACTTTTCATTGCCCTCTCTCCCTCAAAGGGGAGCGGGGGTGAAAAGAAATGCTACCCTGCCTAACACCTGATCCCATTATTCACACTTAATTCATCGGTTCAGACTGGACAATTCCCTAATTCACACTTATATTTTGTCTATAACATTATTCACACATTTAGAAGTGTGAATTAACCCGCAACGAAAGCGACAGTATCATGGACGTGTTTCCGTCCTTTTGGCGCCTGGAAGGCAAAGCAATCATCGTCGTTGGCGGTGGGGATGCTGCGTTGCGTAAACTGCGTCTGATCGCCCGGACTGCGGCAAAAATTGATGTTTTCAGTCAGGCCCCTGTTGTGGCTGACATTGCGGAAATGGCAGTTGCGGGTCGGGTCACATTGCATTGCCGCGCCCTGACAGATCAGGATATCGCCGAAAATACAGCCTTTGGCATTGTCGCAACCAATGATGATGAAGAAGCTGAGGCCAGCGTTGCCCGGCTGCGCACCCACCGTGTCCCGGTCAATGCGGTCGATCGCACGGAACTGTGTGACTTTCTGATCCCCAGCATCGTGGACCGCAATCCGGTGATCATCGGTATCGCAACCGGTGGGGCCGCACCCATTCTGGCGCGTTCAGTACGCGAAACACTGGAAGCCATCCTGCCCGCCCGTCTGGGGGCCCTGGCTGCGTTTTCCCAGCGGTTTCGTCGCGCAGTCTCTGCCACCATTTCGGAAGGTCCCCTGCGCCGCGCCTTTTGGGAGCGATTCTTTGACGGCCCCATCGCGCAACTGGTTCTGGAGGGCGATGACAGCGGCGCAAATGACGCAATGCTGACCGCATTGAATGGCCGTGAGGTTCAATACCAGGCCGTCGGTCACATCACCATTGTGGAACTGCCCCCCAATGAGCCTGACCTGTTAAGCCTGAGGGCGCTGCGCAAGTTACAGCGTGCCGATATCCTGTTGCACGATGCGCAATTTGGGGCATCCGCACTGGAACTGGTGCGCCGTGATGCCGACCGCCTGATCACCTGCAGTCCCGCAGATGCCCTGCACCGCGCGGAAATCGCACGCAGCGCTGGCAGGACTGTCGTTATCCTGGCCCTACCGGGTCAAACTGCAAACACCCATTATGAAACCCTGCGACATGGCAGCGCCGATCCACTGCCCCACGCCCTAAGCGCCTGATACAAGAGGAAATCACCATGAACCTGAAAGCCACTACCGCAAATCGTTTGATCGATGGCATTGCCGTCTGGCTGACCCCTGCTGGTCGCTGGAGCGAGAGCGTTTATGACGCACGGGTTGCAGAGGATGCAGACACCCTGGCCGCAATGGAAGCCATCGCCGCCCAGTCGACAAAGGCCTGCACCGTCGTGGATGCCTTGCCGATTGATGTGAAGCTGGAAGACGGCAGACCCGTCCCCACCAAGAACAAGGAACGCATTCGTGCCCTGGGCCCGACGGTCCGTCTGGATCTGGGCAAACAAGCAGACAGCCTTGGAAAGGCCGCATAATGTACCGGTATGATGAATTTGATGACACCCTGGTAAAGGAACGCGTCGCCCAATTTCGGGGCCAGATCGCACGTCGCCTGTCGGGTGAATTGACAGAAGACGAGTTCAAGCCGCTGCGGCTGATGAATGGCCTGTATCTACAGATTCACGCCTATATGCTGCGCGTTGCCATTCCCTATGGCACCTTTAATGCGAAACAGATGCGCATGCTGGCCCATATCGGGCGTAAGTATGACAAGGACTATGGCCATTTCACCACCCGGCAGAATATTCAGTTCAACTGGATCAAGCTGGAGGATACTGCCGATATCCTGGAGGATTTGGCGAAGGTTGAAATGCACGCCATTCAGACGTCGGGCAACTGCATCCGCAACACCACCGCAGACCCCTATGCGGGTGCGGCCGTGGATGAATATGAAGACCCGCGCATCTGGGCAGAGGTGATCCGGCAATGGTCCAGTTTCCATCCGGAATTTTCCTTCCTGCCGCGCAAATTCAAGATTGCCGTCACCGGTGCGCCCAATGACCGTGCCGCCGTACGCGTACACGATATTGGCCTGACGATTAAGAAAAATGACGCCGGTGAAACAGGCTTCGAAGTCATGATCGGTGGCGGCCAGGGGCGATCCCCCTTCATTGCCAAAACGGTCAGTGACTTTGTGCCCAGGGACAATCTGCTGTCCTATCTGGAGGCAATCCTGCGGGTCTATAACATGCTGGGCCGGCGCGATAACAAGTATAAGGCGCGCATCAAGATACTGGTCCATGAAGTTGGCATTGAGGAAATCCGTCGCCTTGTTGAAATCGAATGGGCGAACCTGAAAAAGGAAACCAGCGTCGATCTTCCCGCCGAAGAACGCGACCGGATCGCCGCCTATTTCCGTGCCCCGGATTTTGAGGTCCTGGCGGATACCGATACCGGGTACGAGGCCCGCCGGTTTGAAGACCGCGACTTCCGCCATTGGGTGCGCAGCAATGTCGTTGCTCATCGCCAGCCAGGCTATGCCATCGTCAATATCTCCCTAAAGCCCACGGGCGGCATTCCGGGTGATATTTCCGGCGATCAAATGGATGCAGTGGCCGATATTGCTGATGCCTATGCACTGGACAGTGAAATCCGCGCAACGCTGCAGCAGAATCTGGTTCTGCCCCATGTGAAGCTGTCGGACCTGCCTGCCGTCTATGACAAGCTGGTCGCAGCCGGTCTGGCCACAGGCAATATCGGGCTGGCGGGCGATATTATTGCCTGTCCGGGGCTGGATTACTGCAACCTGGCGAATGCGCGCGCGATCCCCATCGCACAACAGATTTCCGACCGGTTTGCAGATCTGAACCGGCAATACGATATCGGCAATCTGGAGATCAAGATTTCCGGCTGTATCAATGCCTGTGGACATCACCATGTCGGCCATATCGGCATTCTGGGCGTCGATCGGAAAGGGGAAGAGCATTATCAGCTGACCCTGGGCGGACGCGCCGATAATGCGGCTGCCATTGGGGACATCACCGGCCCTGGTTTCAGTGCGGATGGCATCATTGATGCCGTTGAAAATGTTGTAGAGACCTATCTGTCCCTGCGCCAGGACCCCGCGGAACGGTTCATTGATACCCTGGAACGGGTGGGTCACGCCCCCTTCAAGGAAAACCTGTACGGCCCAAAGGCCGCCTGACGAAAGGAAGCGAACACCATGGCCCTTCTTAAAAATGGTACCCAAGTGTCAGATCAATGGCTGGTGGCAGGCGATGATACACCGGTCCAGGCGGATATTCCGACCATCGTATCCTACAAGCGGTTCCTGGCAGAGCGTGATACCCTGGTGCGCAGCCGCGCCGAATTGGGTGTGAAGCTGGCACCCGGCGACGATGTGGCGGCCATTGCCTCCGATCTGCCCAGATTGCAGGTTGTCGCCCTGGATTTCCCCAAATTCACCGACGGGCGTGCCTATTCCACCGCGCGCCTGCTGCGTCAGCGTTATGGCTTCCAGGGGGAAGTCCGCGCCACGGGGGATGTTCTGCGCGACCAATATCTGTTCATGAAGCGCGCAGGCTTTGATGCCTTCCAGGTGAAAGACGGTGCAGAGACACAGGCCTGGATCGCGGCAATGGGCGAACTGTCCCACTATTATCAGCCCGCTGCCGACGGTACGCCCGCCGTCTGGGCCCAGCGCCACGCCATCGCGGCTGCTGAATAGCACGCGCATTAGGGCTGAGTTAAACTCTATTTCGGCAACCGAGTTGCTGCAACACGGCCGAATATGCCCAACGCCCGGGTCGCCCGGCTGACAGCATTCAGGTCGGATCGGGCGACCCCCTGGGCAAGATAGTCCTGCCATTCGGCAATTCTGTTTATTGGCTGGGTCACGGTCGTCATGGAATAGCCCCGCCCTGTGGGGCCCCGCAACAACAAGGCCTGATCGCTGCGGGTGATGACATGACCGGCGACCAGCATATCGGTCATATCAATCATATCATGCAGCGCCAGTGACCGCGGGTCATAGCGGTCCCCGATCATCAGATAGGTTGCTTCCAGGCTGGGCGTGACGCGGTCAAAATCATCGCCAAAAGGGCCCCGTGGTGGCGGATCTGGTAATCGATCCTGAAGGCGACCAGCCTTGCCCGCAGCCCTAGCCTTGCCGGGACCCATAGAACGCTTGATGCGCCGACTGTGACCCAACAGCGGGGTCCCGGTTTCTCCAAACAACGTTGTTGAAGAACCATCATCGCGGATTGGTTCTAAAAAGGATGTTATCTTCATCGTATCGGCCTCCAACCAGCATCAGATCTGGCAAGAGGCATGAAGCAAGAGACGTGCCATTGATCCTTTAAGGGGATTTGCGGAAATAGTGCTCAATCGCTGCAAACCCGGCAGCATGAGCCGAAAAGCCAAAGCTGCCATGGTCCTGAATTTCCTGTGCCGCCGCCAGCAAGGACCCATAGGCCAGACGGGCAAAGGCGGACCCAATGCTGACCCGCTTGACGCCCGCCTGTTTCAGCGCGTCTAGATCGAAAGTCGCACCCGGCATTCCCATCACAATATTGACCGGACGTGTGACGGACTGACACAGGGTGCGGATACTATCCAGATCCTTCAGGCCGGGCGCATACAGGACATCCGCGCCCACCGCCTCAAAGGCCTGCAAACGGCGGATCACCGCATCCAGGTCTGTCCCGCCCCACAGGAAACTTTCACAGCGCGCCGTCAGAATGAAGTTGGGGGATATAGCATGCGCCGCTTCCACCGCTGCGGCCACCCGTTCTACCGCCAGACCCTGATCAAAGATCGGATTGGCGCGATCCCCGGTATGATCTTCGATGGAGCAACCCGCCAGACCAATTTCCCCGGCCAGCGTCACGGTTTCAGCAACCCCGTCTGGCGTATCGGCAAACCCTTTTTCCAGATCGGCCGATACCGGCAGCGGTGTTGCATCCACCAACATCCGACAGTGATCCATCACGGTGTCGCGCGTGCTTTCCCCTTCACAGACCCCCATGGAAAAAGCCATCCCGGCACTGGTCGTCGCCAGGGCTTTGAACCCGAATCCATGCAGAATTCGCGCAGATCCAACATCCCAGGGATTGGGAATCACAAAGGGGATATCCTGCTGGTGCAAGGCCCGGAAGGCCGCGCGCTTTTCTTCACACAGAATGCTCATGTCAAAATCCTTCTCATGATGGGGCGTGTTTCAGACGGCCTGGCGACTTCCTGATACCCCGCCCGGCGGAAAGCCGCAGCAAGACCCGTCCAGGCATAGACGGCTGGGTAATTGGGGACGTTCGGGTCGACTGGATAGCCTTCTACCGCTGGGCCACCCCGGCGTCGCACAAAATCCGCTGCACCATCCAACAATTTCACCGACAGGCCCTGCCGCCGATGGCTCTTGGCAATTGTCAGGCAGGACACCGACCAAACCGGTATATCATCCAGTGGTTTGAACAGGCGCGACCGGTCCAGATAGGGATAGGCCGGGCGCGGCGCGATGGCACACCAGCCAACCGCCCGGTCCCCATCGAATGCCAGCAGCCCCGGTGGATCGGTTTCAAATAATGCCTTTAGCGCATCACGGTTCGGCGCGCCCTTGCCTGCATCAAAGCTTTTGCGATCCAATCGCCACAGCATGCACCAGCACCCCCCAGAACCGCCTTTCTTGGGTCCCATCAACTCAACGAAAGCATCCCAAACATCCGGGCCAGCCTCGCGCAGTTCAATTGTATCCATATCACCCATCAGCCTGTTTCCAGTCACCCGTCGTATTCCACCAGCGATGCGGATTGTTGCGATCATCCAACCCTTTTGAGCGGCTGACCAGAGTGTCCTGCACCTTTATAACCGGTTCCTGATAACTGTGTACCTGAAATACCGCTTCGACCACTTGCCCCAGAATATCTTGATCGGGTGTTAGATCGAAACTGACTTCGACCACACCTGGGCGCTCCCGCACGGCACTTTCGGCCCCCGCTGCTGCCCCGTCCAGGGGTCGGTACCGCTCCGTTCCCACCGCCGTGACATAAGCGTTATTGTCATAGGGACCTTGCCGCAATGGCGTGACCGCGCTGACATGCTCCATTATGCGTGCGATGTCTTCCACAGGGGCCTGAATGGTAACAGTCCAGAATTTCAACATGCGAACCGAATGGGTTTCAAATGCCGATAACAGCGTTGATTCAGTCATGCCGACCCCCGCATAGAACAGGGGTTTCCTGCAAGTTTCCATCCCCAGACGGGCAGCGTTTCATTGCAAAGTCTCCTGATTACAAAGTTCCATTCTTGGTCCAGGAAGACTATCAAATTGCTGCTGACAACAGCATGTCAGCAATGGTGCTATCGTCGCTGAATTGAGGAGACTTTGAGTGAGCAAGTCAGGACGCCTGTTTGAAATCATTCAAATCCTGCGCACGGCTGATCGGCCGGTAACCGCGCAAACCATTGCTGATGGGTTGGAAGTCGCGAAACGGACGGTTTATCGCGATATCGCAACGCTGCAGGCGATGCGGGTTCCAATCGAAGGAGAAGCAGGGATCGGTTATATCATGCGACCGGGCTATGATCTGCCGCCCCTGATGTTCGAGGCGGAGGAGATCGAAGCCATTGTTGTCGGCCTGGCCATGTTGGGACGGACGCGGGATATTGGTCTGTTACGCGCGGCTGAACGGGCAAGCCGCAAGATCGCCTCTGCCACCCCACAGCATGCAGGTCCCTTGGCAGACCGTGCCCTGTATGCTTCCCATTGGAATGCGATTCCAGAGTCCGAAACAGACACACAGTTCATTCGTGAAGCGTTGCGCGACGAAGACCGCCTTTCAATCGCATATACCGATGCCCAAGGCGCGGAAAGCACCCGAACGATCCTGCCGCTGGCGATGATCTATTACATCGACGCAATCGTCCTGGCTGCGTGGTGCGAGTTGCGCGAGGATTTCCGTCATTTCCGGCTGGACCGGATCACCATGGCGGATCGCCTTAACACCCCGTTCAAAGACCGCGCGGTCAGCCTGCGCCAAAAATGGCGCGAGACGACAAACCTGACTTAAACAGCCGCTTTACCCCCCTATAGCAGGGCTTTGACCGCGCTAGAATAGACCACGGTGCCATCGCTGGAGAACCGTTCGTGGTTTCGTTCGATATCACCCAGACGATACAGATAGTTCACCATCATCCCGGCGGATTGCTCAATGCCCTTGGGGGATGTATCGCCCATCCAGTTGATCCGCTCGACCTGGGACCCATTCTGCAGATGGAACCGTGCGACCGGGTCCAGCGGCAGGGTCCCACGCTTTTCTTCCACCAGATAGCGGGCGCATAACCGGGTCAGCGGCTCTTTCAAGGCCGCGACCAAAGCATCATCCTGGGTCCAGGACGGATCGGCCAGAATCTTCATCAGATAGCCCTTGGTCGCGGTTTCGCCGGTCACATCCTTCAAACGGCGACGATCTTCTGCTGTCAGAATATTGGGCAGACCTTCCGCCACCGCCTTTTCCAGCCATTTGCGGAATCCCGGAATGGGCGACAAGGTGGAGAATGTCTTCAAATTCGGCAAATCACGACGCAGATCATCCACCACCCGCTTGATCAGGAAATTCCCGAAGCTGATACCCCGCAACCCTTTCTGGGTATTGGAAATGGAATAAAAGATCGCCGTATCCGCCTTTTCCGGATCACCCGTCGGGGCCGATTCATCCAGCAGTTTCTGAACATTGCCCGACAAGCCGTTGACCAAAGCAACTTCGACAAAGATTAACGGTTCTTCCGGCATGCGGGGATGGAAAAAGGCATACAGCCTGCGGTCCGATTCCAAACGGTTTCGCAAATCCTCCCAGGATCGGATTTCATGAACGGCCTCATACTCAATCAGCTTTTCCAGCAAAGAGGCCGGAGAGTTCCAGGAAATTGCCTGCATTTCCAGGAAGCCAATATCAAACCAACTGACCAGCAGGGCCTGTAAGCTGGAATCCAATGGTTGCAGATCCGGTTCCTTTGACAGGAAGGACAGGATGTCAGCGCGCATATCCACCAGAAACTTCACGCCCTGCGGCAGCGCATTGAATTGCATCAACAGGATGGTGCTGGCCGGGGTCAGCGCGTTTCTCAACGCTTCTTCCGCCTTGTGGCGGGCGGCATCGTCCCCCGCTTCTTTCCACCCTTCCAGAGCTTTATCGATGTCTTCTGGACGGGCGCCGAATTCTTTCGCCAGGACCAGCAGAAACCGGCGGCGTCCATCCCGGCTGAGCGACAAATAGGCCTGACCCAGGGCGGCGGCGCGTTTGCGGGCGGATACTTCCCCACCTTTCCGTTCCAGGCACGCCGCCATTTGTTTGCGAACAACGGTCAGGTCGCGTCCTTCCAGATCCGGTTTCAGCGCCTCAACGCTTTCCGTCCCCGCAAGATCATCCCAAACGTCGCGCAAACTGGCCAGCGTGCGGGCAAAAAAACCAGTCTCTTGTCTAACAACCAGGGTCGTGCTCATTGCTTTGTACCTTCACACTGTCGCATTAATTCTATTGGATATGGCCTGGAAAAAAGAGGACGCAACCGGCATGGTACAAAACAGTATGATCTATCCAATAAAAAATCGATAAAAATTGCTATCCTGTAGGGAGTCCCCGTGCACACCAGTCCTGAAACCCCCTCCGACAAAGGACCTTTGGCCGGTCTGATGATCATTGATATGACCCGCGTCCTGGCCGGTCCATATTGTACGATGATGCTGAACGATCTGGGCGCGCGGGTGATAAAGGTGGAATCACCGGAAACCGGCGATGATTCCCGCAGTTTCGGCCCTTTCATACAGGGTGTTTCCGCCTATTTCCTGAGCCTTAATCGCGGCAAGGAATCAATTGCCATAAACCTGAAGAACCCAAAGGACCGCGCTGTTTTCGATGCCTTGATCCGGAAAGCCGATGTGCTGGTAGAAAACTATCGCGGCGGCGCGATGGCGCGTCTGGGCTATGACTGGGATGCATTGCACACGGCCAATCCCAAATTGATCTATGCCGCAATTTCCGGCTTCGGTCAGACCGGTCCTTACAAGACAAAACCCGCCTATGACATGGTGGTGCAAGGCATGGGCGGCGTGATGTCGATTACCGGCCATCCAGGCGGGCCGCCGACCCGCGTTGGTACGTCTGTTGGCGACCTGACGGCCGGCCTGTTCGCCTTGGGCGCAATCAATGTGGCCCTGTATGAGCGGGAGCGCACCGGACTGGGCCGCATGATCGACGTTTCCATGCTGGACAGCCAAATCGCGATTCTGGAAAATGCCGTCGCGCGGTATGCCGTCACTGGCAAGCCACCGGGTCCGCTGGGTGCCCGGCATCCCTCCATCACGCCATTCGAAGCCTATGAGACACAGGATGGGTATTTGATTATCGCCGCAGGGAATAACAAGCTGTTTACCGATCTATGCTCTGGATTGAACCGACCCGACTTGGCCACTGACCCTAGATTCCTGACCAATTCAGATCGCGCAGCAAATGTGGATGCCCTAAAGACCGAATTAGAAACCACCCTGAAAACCAAACCGACTGCGCATTGGCTGAACGTCCTGGATGCGGCAGGCGTTCCCCATGGGCCGATCAACAATGTTGAGCAGGCCCTGAATGACCCACAGGTTCGCGCCCGCAATATGGTCGTTCATATGCGGGATCCCGATGGTCCAGACCTGATGATGGCTGGAAACCCGATTAAGATATCCGGTGTCGCCGATCCATCAACGCGCCCCCCCGCGCCAAAGCTGGATGCGGATCGGGCCAAAATTCTGGCCGAACTGGGCCTGACAGATGAGTGATGATCGCCTGCCAACCGCCCTTTGGGTTCAGGCCGGACTGGCGCAGTGCAGCACCAGGGGCATTTCCGCCATGGTCCTGCACAAGGGCGATCCCCATACCGGTGTCGTGCTGGTCAAAATCACCACCCTGGACGGGGCCTGTCGCCTGTTGACACAACAGCGGGACATGGCGGGCGTGCTGCGCTGGGTCGATGCCCTGCCCAAAGACCCGACCCCCAAAGAGGCCGACGCCGATGCCTATATCACCCGCAACAGTGCCCGGGACCCAGACCTGTGGGTCATCGAAATTGAGGATCGGAATGGCGTGAACCCATTTCAAATATCCTAACAATGGAATAGATGAATTTCAGGATTTAGGGATTAAAGGCTTTTCTCTTGCTGCTGCAAGAAATCCTTTTTAGTATACGAGTTACCTTACGTTAAGGTATTGTATTTTCTGCATGTTGGGGAGATATGCGGTGCGGTTTAGGAGCGTTTTTAGTCTGCTGACCAGTCTTGTCTGTGTGCTTTTCAGTTCCATAGCATCGGCACAGGATACATCGGATCCAAACAGCACTCTGGGTCTGGATGTCATGCAGCTTTTACAGCAGCATGATGCCGAAAAACAGAACTCAGACTCATCCACCCAGTTTTCCTTTATGGCACCAACGCCACCTGAAACATTCACCGATGATGTCGCGCGTCATATGCTGAATACGGGTGCACAATCACACAGGGGGGTGCAGGTTCGCGACGACCCTTTGCAACCAGCCCAACGTGATCCCTATTTCGAGGGGACGTTCAAACGAACACATCACCCCTATTTGAACCGAACCTTTGTATCCTATGATGAAGGGGCCTATGCCATTCCAGGCGACGCTGTTTATGTCGGAAACTTCCACTATTTCGGACAGCCAACCGAAGAATGGGACTCATTCCCCAAGGGCAGTTTTGTCGTCATCGGTAAAAGGATCAAGGCGGACGGTACTTCCGAGAATGGCATTTATATCGCCGAAGACGCGGTCGCTGGCTTTTCCTTACGATTCGTCCGCGCCACACCGGAATACTTAAAGCAGTTTGAACAACGCCACACTGCCGCGGTTCAATCCTATCAACAACAACTTGCCTCTTCCGATGATGAATGGGACTTCGGACAGGTCCTGGCGCTGGGCCTTGGGGCTGCGATGATCGGATCTTCCGATTTACCAGACATGGAAAAGCTGAATCTTGCGCAGGCGTTCATCAGTGATGTAAGCGGGGATGGCAGCGGCAATGCGCTGGCGAATATCATGAGTTCTTACAGTGGTGGGGGCAGCAATCTGGGCGGACTTTTCACGGGGGAACAGTCTTTTGACGCGCCGGGATTGAATGCGATCCTTGCGGCCGCAGCCGGTCAGACCATCAACACATCCACAACCAGCCCTTCCAATGCATCGCCTCAAAGCACACCATCTGGAACTTCCAGCAGCGCGCAATCCACGGCAGCGTCTTCATCATCGATGCAAACGGAGAATTTCAACTTTAGCTGTCCAATGGGGGGCAATTACACCATTCCCATAACCTATAAGAAACCCAGCTGCGGCAGTGCCATGAAGGACTTTGCCAGGACCTATTCCTGCAACCTGATTGATGACTTTGCCAAAGTGGGTCAGCAATGCCTGCAGGCTTGTGGCAACAATCAATGCGCCGAAGTGAACTGATCCTATCCATTTATAAAACAAACAGGACCGTCTAGAATGATCAATCATGTCCTTAGAAATTTTAAATCCGTCGCTGTGATCCTGGCGGCAATGTCACTGACCGCCTGCGATGCTGCAATCACACAAATGGCTCAGTCTTCGGTTGAGGCGGATTACAGGGCGGAGTCGGCAAGGCTGGAAGCCCAGGGCAACCCGAAATTCTCTGATCCAAAATTGAACGCGATTGTTACAGAGTTTGAAGCGGATTACGCCAAATATGGCCGCGATGCGGAAAAGCTGAAAGCGGAAGCGAAGGCAGCCTGTCCAATGGACCCAAAGAAGCTTTTCAAGCTTCTGCACAGCATGGAATACGAAGACTATCAGGAAATGTTTAAAGGCTTCGGCAGCACCTATCTGGTTGACTTCAATTCCTACAACACCTCAATCGTCTCTGGAAAATGCGATGAATCCGGTGTCGAAGGCCCCGTCACCCTGGTCACAACGGAACGAACCATTACCCGAAGCGCTGAAGGTACAGAGTATGAATCCATCATGGTCACCGATAGTGTGGCGCAACTGCGCGCGACATATCAGGACGGGAAATGGAGCGGACCGATGCGGGCGATCCAGATTCAAAAGAATGTCACTCTGCGCCCCGATGAATCAGGAGCATTAAAGGCCGAAAAGAATGACTGGTCTTTTCTGAATGAAATGGGGCAAGCGCCCATTGCCACCTACACGTATATCGAAGATGCCGCAGCACCGATGTCCACCACCTCAATCTCTTTTGGCCGCCAACCCGAGTCCGGCCTGTATTCGACGAATGTGACACAACCCATTGGCGGCGACACAACCAGGACAATTTCCTATAAAGGCACCGAAGTCGTTTCCGAGCAGACAATGAAAAACGGCAAATTGCACGGATGGCAAATACTCTATCCTCAGCAAACTGCCAGTGGGTATTATGGCGGTCAAAAAAACTGCTATCAAAATGGTGAGCTTGTGAAAGCTGTCACCTGCCCGGCAAATTAGTTTGGGGCGCGCTTCAGGCCCGCTTGGTTGCCAGAATGCGGATGTCGGCCTCGCCATATTTTTCGGCGGCATAGGGGTCGGCATCCGTGATATCCAGATCGGTATCAAAGCCACCGATCAGACGCTTGAAGTCCCCAAAGCCGATGGCTTCCAGACGCCCCGTTATATTGGCCCAGCTGGTGGCGCGATATACTGCCTTCAGCCCATCGCCCAGATGATAGCGCTTGTTGATGGAAAAACCCAGATGGGCCAGGTGATCCTGAACCAGTTTTGCGGGGACATCTGCCAGGATCTGAACCGAAACATGGAACAAGTCACGGGCGATGGATCCCTCCCCTTCCGTATAGATCCAGGCAATGCCACCGGGTTTGAGGAGCCGATGCATTTCGCGGTATGCGCGGTCTTCATCATCCAGATGATGGAACACGCCATTTTGAACGGCGGCGTCAAAGCTGCCGGATTGTTCGGGCACATCATAGACCGTGCCATGGATAAAGCGCAGACGGCTTTCCGGGACACCCAGATTATCGCGCGCGGCTTCGGCATAGCGGATGCTGTCTGATCCGTAATCAACCCCCACAACTTCCGCCGCCCCCGCATTCAGCAGCGCGTGATCAAAATTCCCATGCCCGCATCCCATATCAATAATGCGCATGCCCTCAAAAGTACCCTTGTCCAATCCATTAAAGCGCAGGCGATCATCATAGCGGGTAATCCGGTCGCGATACTGATCTGCATCGAATTGGGTCCATAGCGATTGGAACAGGTCCTGATGTTCCTCCTCCATCGCCTGATCACGCGGATCGTGATCCAGGGGAAGGCCGCCATCACAGAAGGCGATCTTTCGCGCGGCCTGCAGGTCCTCTATGGCGCGCTCCACCAGCGCATAGGTCAGCACAAAGGGATGTTCCGGCAGCGCCTGATCATATTGCAGTGCCTCCCAGCCCATATTCATGCGGATCAGCGCCTCAATCCGCGCCAAGGCCATGAACCGGGTTCGGGGCAGGTCAGCGGCAAGGCGCTTCAGGTCTTGCAGGCGCGACAGATAGGTCTTTTCCATAAGGTTCACGTCCCTTTAGCGAGGATCAACACTGGTTTCAAAAAACAATCGGGCAGATGTCAGGCAGAACAGGAAATTGTCCATCCCCTGACTGTCTGTTTCAGGTTGCAAAAGCCGGGCCACAGAGTCGCGCTCCACAATGTCCCAAAGGGCGCTGTCAGCCAGCAACCGGTCCCGCACATCCCGTGCCCGCCTGTCCAACAGGGAGGCAATGGGCGCGTTGAAGCCCAGCTTTTTCTTCAGTTTTAAAATTTCCTGTGGCACGAGTCCCTCCCCCGCTTGGCGCAGCAGCGCTTTGGAATAGCCGTCCTGAATCAGATGTTGTGACGGGACGGTCAGCATGAAATCCACCAGGCCACGGTCCAGATAGGCACCGCGATTTTCGATGGAATGGGCCATGTAATGGCTGTCATGGGCCCAGGTCAGCACGGGTACAGATTCCCGCAGCAATTCATTCAGCATCCGGTTGCGCAACAGGTCGGGGCAATAGGATGCCTCGTCAAATTCCCCTGCCACCGGTGCCTTCAGGTAGTCAGCAACCTGTGGCGCATTCAGATGCACATGCCCGCGCTCGCGCGGATGATCGATAAAGGCGCGCGGATTGCGCAACAGCAGATTGCGCACATGCTGGCCAAAAGATGCCTGCCATTCAGCGATCAAATCGTCAAAATCAGCGCGACCTGCCTGCCCGGCCAGCCAGAAAAGATAATGATCATAATAGCCGGCAAAGATTTCATCCGCGCCATTGCCATTGATCAGCACCTTATAGCCCGCCTGGGCCACGGCCTCTGACAGAAACCCGTCCAGATACATGCCCAGCGACGGGACCGGCCCGTCATAGGCCAGGCTCATCCGCGCCAGACGGTCCAGGAAGCCGTCGCTGGAGACACGGGTTTCATGATGGGGCGTGCCCAGAGCGGCCGCTGCGGCACGAATGGCCGCGCTTTCGTCATAGTCGCGGTCTGCCTCCAGCATTGAAAAGGTATGCAATTGCTGGCCATGGCGATGCACCGCGATCCCGGCCAGAACATTGCTGTCAATGCCGCCACTCAGGCTGATGGCAATTGGGACGTCTGATCGTAGCCGGATGCGAATGGCGCGGTCGATTTCTGCCGCCGCCCCCTCTGCCGCCTCCCCCGCCGTCATTGCAACGGGCGAAAATGTTGGCGTCCAGTAGGGCTTAGGCTCCCCTGCGCCCGATTGGGATATCCAGGCTGCCTGACCTGCGGGGAAGGCCGTAACATCCTGAAAGAAACAGGTCTGGTCCCGAAACAGGGCGCGATAGCCATGGGCCAGAAAGCGATGAACCTTTTCCGCATTCACTGTGAAGTGTTTACCGGTCAGGGCGGCAAGCTGTTTGATCTCTGACGCGAAATACAGCCCATGGGAACAGCGATGCAGATGTAACGGCTTCTCCCCAAAGCGATCCCGCGACAACAGCAGGCGACCGCCGTCCCGTGGGTCCAGCAGGGCAAAGGCCCACATCCCTTCCAGGCGATCCAGCGCTGCCTCTCCCCAGGCCAGATAGGCCTGCAACAGCACTTCTGTATCGCTGTGGGTGCGGAAGGAATGACCCAGCGCAATCAACTCGTCGCGGATTTCCAGATAGTTATAAATCTCCCCATTGAAGACCAGAACACAGCCATCGGCTTCAAAGGGTTGGGCAGAACGAGGATCGGGATCAATGATGGCAAGGCGGGTATGCAACAGAACGACGGTCGAATCCGACAGGGCAATCACTCGCTGGCCCGACCCGTCCGGTCCGCGATGGGCCATGGCCCGCAAGACCCGCGCCCGCACATCCGCATCGGGCGGCTGGCTGCCGATATAGCCCGCAAGGCCGCACATATCAGGCGACCCCCGTATAGAAGGGTGAAATCACTTCGGTCATCATCCGGCCTTCTGCCGCTTTTAAAGACGCATTCTTTCAGGTTCTTTCTGAACCTTGAAACATGTATATCGGAAATGGAGTGCGCGGTCTACACTTAGCACTTGCCGCCCTGGACCCCGGATCAAGTCCGGGGTGACGAAGCATTAGCCAAATGCACTCTCACCCTGTGGAGCGCAGCGTCTCGAAGGGTGCGCCTACACTTACAGCCCATCCTTCGAGACGGCGCATACGCGCCTCCTCAGGATGAGAATGGTGTTGGGGATCAATGAACGGAACGCCTAAATCTCTTCACACTGCCCTGGACCCCAGATCAAAGTCCGGGGTGACGCAATGTTAGCCAAATGCACTCTCACCCTGAGGAGCGGAGCGTCTCGAAGGGTGCGCCCGCCGAATGCACTGCGCTTACAGCCAACCCCGATGAGCGGTGGGGCCTGTCCGGGCAAAGTCACTGCCGGTCCACCGCCCATCGGTGTTGTCTTTCCCCGGTCAGACAGCCGGTGCGCTGCCTTCGGGATAGAGCTGCTTGAAGCCCTCGCTGACGGCATTGAGGACCTGTGGGTCCCGGTCGCGCCAATAGCGGGGATCGCGCATCATCTGGCGGAGTTGTTCTTCCGCATCCGCCTTCCCCTTCGGGTCATCATTGCTGAGCAACGGGCCCAGCAATTCGCCGATTTCCGGCCCGAAGGCCTTGGCCAGCAAAATCGCCGCCCGAGGCGTGAT
The DNA here is from genome assembly GCA_002709955.1 of Rhodospirillaceae bacterium. Classification (GTDB taxonomy): domain Bacteria; phylum Pseudomonadota; class Alphaproteobacteria; order UBA8366; family Aestuariispiraceae; genus Pacificispira. The sequence continues at coordinate 269,070 of PAQY01000013.1, read as the reverse complement.
GATGGAATCCAGTTCCGCCAGTTCCGCCTGGGTAAGAGATTGAAGGCCATTGGCGATCACTTGGACCGAGTGGTTATTGTTAAACATGATACTGTCATTCCTTTCGCGTGGTTGAGTAAGTGCGACCGCGATTGTCTTCCATGCCTGAAGGTCTCTTCAGATGGACACGCCCCCGCCCGCGGTCGCAGTGAAAAGGCAAAGGCGCAAGGGCATCATCCCGGCGATCAGGCACCGTCGGGATAGAGTTGCTTAAAGCCGTTCTGAACCTTGCGGGTCAGGGCCGGGTCGTGATCGCGCCAATAGCGGGGATCATTCATCAGGCGCTTCAACTGTTCCTCGCTCAGCGGTTCTCCACGATCCCCACCCTTGGTCAGGCCAGGCTCGTCCCCGGCGGCCATCATGCGGTGCACCGCCATGACCCCATCAAAGCTGGAACACAGGGAGTTGAAGGCGTCCCCCGGCAGGTTCTTCTGGCCCCATTTTCGCATCTGGCGACGGATTTCCTTCCATCGCTCCGGACCGCCGAAATGTGCTTCCAATCGGGCAGAGTCACCAGCCCCGCGGGCCGCCTGCACGACCTCCACAATCAAAGGGGCCAGCTTTTCAGCCGCCAGGTCATAGACCAGTTGTACCTGAGCCTCCGTAAAGCCCGCGCGATGCAGCACGGCCTCCATCTCCATATCCCGCTCAAGATAGTCTTCCAGAATATCAATGCGGTATTGTTCGGGTGTGTCGGGTACGCCCAGGGCTTTCAACATGGCGGCCTGATCCAGTTCTAGCGCGGGGCCATTATCACCCCCCGGTGCCTGTCCCTGGCCCAGTTTGCGTTCCAATTCCTGATACGACCGCAGCAGAGTGGTGACATTAACCTCCCCCGTTGCGGGATCCTTGAACTTTTGCGGAATGTTCATTTCCGCTGCTGTCCCTTGCGAGGGGGATTGCGCTGGTTTAGTCGCTGTTTCAATAGTTTTATTCATGATTTGTTCCCTTCATTAAGAAAGTCCACGACCGCGATCGATCAGGGACTGGATGTGAAGGACAAGGCAGCGTTGCCCGTCCAGGTGACGCAGGGCAGCATCCGTGCTGTTTGGTCCCAGCGCCCGGTCCAGGGTCAACCCCCGCAAATGGGACAGAGCCAGTTCCCCCTCCACCCCGGCGAAACATCGCGCGAAGGCCCGTTCCGTTTTTGCCTTCAGGTCTGGATCACCGCCCGCGATAACAGGCGTCAGTGCTCCCCAACCGGTCTGTATTGGATCAGACATTGCGCCCTCCCTGTTTCAACGGACCTGCCATTGCAGGAACGGGGGCAGGAATGGGTGCCGGAGCGCCAGCCGCAGGATTGACCGTTGATTGTGCCGCCCCTGCCAGACTGCTTAACGCCGCAGCGGGATCCAGCGCACCAGCGCCCCCACCAATACCCCCACCAATACCCCCTGCCAATGGCCCCAACATTTCGCCAAGTCCTGCCATTGGATCGGCTCCTGTTGCTGCCCCCTGACCGTGCACAGCCTGGTTTTGTGCAATCGCCATTTCTTCCGGCGTGCGCAGCAAGGTGTCCGGGATGCGGAAGGATTTGGCCAGCCATCGCGCGGCTTCCTGTGGTTTGACGATCTGGGCGGCTTCTGGGCCAAACAGACCGATCATTTCAAACCATTGCATGGCTGATTGTGCTTCTGCCCGACGACGATGCAGGGCGATGGGCGATACGATCTGCAAATCAACCTCGTGTCCATCCAGCACGATATCTGGAATTTCGCCCCGTCGGCGCAAAATGGAGACGGCGCGCCGCACCAGGGGGAACATCAGTTCCGCCTGTAACCGCCCATAGGTCGCCCCCAATTGACGCGCCATTTCCGCCGATCGTTCCAACACTTCCGTCGCCGTCATTTTGGGCGCATTCACCTGGCCCAGCTTATCGGCCAGCAAGCTGGCGCGAATGCGACCACGCATATCGTCCAGCATCAATGTCGATACATCAAAATTGCCGGGCGCAGAGAGCGGGGTCAGACCACTGGACCCGACCGCCTTTGGAATAATTGTCCCCGGCAGCAATTTGACCGTCGCCGGGTTCAGCACGCCATCATCATCCGCCTGCCAGATGCCTGTCACAGCAATGGTGGCATTCTTCAGCACCAGTTCAACGACCTTGTTGGCGGTCTTTATATCCGGCAGCGCCTTCATCACGGGGGAGCGCCCATAGATCTCACCAGGGGCTTTCATCCACCGAAAATTGATAAACGGTGATGCCGGGAAACTCCCTTGCGCCAGCTCCGTGGCCCGATCCGCCGTATGGGACCCTTCGGTCAAAAGGGCACGATAGGTATAGCCGCGATCCGGATCGGGAATCACCGCCTCCAGCACGGCGTATTTTTTGTCCCCCTGATCGGTTTCACCGACCGCCTGATCGGTGATCACATCCGCTTTGGGGAAGCGCGCCTTCAAGGCATCTTCCGTAAATTCGCTGCGACGGAAACTGATATCCAACAGCCCAGTCGGCCCTTCTTCCAACACAGCCTCCCCCAGGGGAACGGCTGTAAAACGGAAGGCTGTCGACTCTCCCAGGGCGGCCTCTTCAAACAGCAGGCAGGCAGTCCCCACTGTCACAAGGTCCAGATAGCATTGATGAATTTCAACCGCGAAGTTGGACCGGTCAAAGTGACGCTGCAAGGTTGCCGACGCTTCTTCCAAAGGACCGGCAATCCGCATGGCGTCCTGTGCCGGTACGTCGGGGCCTGGCACCAGATCGAACCAGCGGCTCCAGGGCGGCGTCAATTCCGCCATCAGACTGGCCGCCAATTGATCCACCGCATCGGGTGCCGTGCCATCAAACAGCTTATCCGTCTTTTTCTGACCCGGAACCGTTTCCGATAAGGCCCCGTCCCGCTGAGGCATGGCATAGTCGTAACATTCACGCCAGTGACTTTCCCAGGCGGAACGGCGGGCTTTCGCCCGCTCGAACCGACCCAGGAGGGAGTCAGCCGGCATCGTTTCAAGCGATGTGACTGTCATATCTATTCCCCAAGGTAAGTCTTGCCGGGCTTGGTCGCACCCGATGTGGAAGCAGGCGTCAAAACACCCCGGAATCCCGTTTCAACGGTTCCGCTGCGCCCCCGGCGTCGACGATCCAATTCCTCAACCCGGCGATCCCGTTCCTCTAAGGCTGGATCTTTTTCCGGCAATGGATCGACCGGAACGATCGGGGGCGGTGTTGGTGCACTTGATGAAAAACCCATTTTAGACTCCTTTTGTTCTTTTTTAGTGTTGCGCGCAACCGACCAACAGACATCGCCCCCGGTCACGCAGATAGGACGTATGTGATTCAATCAGAATTACTCTTGCGGGTTAAACAATTGCATTGCTATTTTATGTTGTCAATATGTTTTTCTTAATATGCTTAAAAAGCTGATACGGCGTCCAGATTCGATAGCTCACAAGCCCCAGGGTTCGCTTAACAGCTTCGGTGCAGGTATAGGGCATGACACTGATTTCTCTTCTGGGGCTGCGGATCGTATAGGTCAATTGACACCGATATCCGTATTGATGAAGTGTCACCAAGTAATCGGCCAACCCTTTAAGATCTAACACAGAATGGGATAGTTTGTTTGAAATTGGATCAACCAGAACCCAATAAGGTGGGGCTGCGGAGATTGCTATGCAATGGCGAAAGCCTGGCCGCAGCCACCGTAAAAACGCAAAGCTGCTGCGGTTTGTATAGGCGATAATCACGGCCCGCCTTAAAGGAATTTGCCCTGTCGGTTTATTCACTTTATGTTCCTTTCATGGCAGGAAAAATTGCATCCCACCTGCATATCCTGATTATACCTGATGCGGGATCTCTGGGGTGCAGGGATGCTAAAGGGAGAAGCAGTCACAATTCCCTTCTCCTCCAGGGGGCCAGTCAGCTTTCCTAATGCCTGGGACCAATAGCGATCATCCTGAACTTCCTCCCAGATGCGCGCATCTGGGGGACGTTCTGCCGCACCATATCGACATAAGGTGCCAAATTCATACCCGCTCAACACCCCCGAACGACGCAGGCGACAGGCCACGGAAATTACATCCCGGGGCTCACATGGTTTTGGGGTATTTGATTTATGGGCGGTCAGGCTGCCCCCATCCGCCCCATGGCGCGTGATAAAGGCGGCCCATAACCAGGCCTCCTGTGCCGTATCGAATGCCACACCCTCTGACACAACAGTCGGGCGCGGGATGAGTCGCATTCGCGTCATCCAATCCTCCATTACAAATTTCATGGACTTTGCATTTCCAAACAGGCAATCAATCGTATTGCTCGAAATTTATATGGTCAACCACAAAAACGAGAAAATTAATCAATTATGTCATTTTATATTATATATGTTCTTTTTAATTTTTAATTTAATAAATTTAATAAGGCTATTTTGTTATCAAACAAACCCTGGTTCGGTCAACACATCATCAACCATGCGACCAAACGGTTTGCGCCCCCTCCATTCGTTCGAAAATTGTTTTTCTTGAGGTTTAGAATTATCCTGATTAAATGGATTTAATTAATCGTAAGTGTGAAAATATTAAATTTGCCACTTTAGGAAAGACATATGAAGCAAGAAGACATTTGGCTGGGCATTGACCATCTTGCAGATCAGGTCGGGGTATCCCCTGCGCGTCTCGCACGGATGGCAGGATTGGATCAGGCTGTATTCAGCGCGGGCCGCCGTCGGAAGCCCAATGGAGAGCTTCGCTGGCCGTCGATGGACAGTCTGGCAAAAGTGCTGGATGTCGCGGGTGTTTCCCTGGGGGATTTCGTGAATTACATGCATGGCAATCCTGCGGCCCGGTCCGGATTTAAATTGCCAACCCTGTCTTTGGAAAAAGCCGCCGATGAACAGAACTATGATGAAGATGGATTTCCCACAGGCGCTGGTTGGGACCTTGTGGAGTTTCCGGATGTGCAAGACCCCCATTGCTTTGGCCTGCACATAAAATCTGATCAGTATGCACCTATTTATCGTGCGGGCGACTTGCTGGTATGTGCGCCTGGAATCAGCGTTCGTCGGGGTGATCGTGTGGTCTATCGACACAGGAAGGACCCGACGGGACAAGGCGGGCTTTTCATCGGAACCTTGCTGCGGCAAACTCCGTACACCATTGATATTGCCTCCCTGGTTGGGGACGATGTTGAAACCATCCAGGCACAGCATATTCCCTGGCTCACCCGCATCGCCTGGGCCCGTCAGTAACGGAATTTGGCTCCTTTCCGCCGAACTCCACACCACAGTGAAGGACCAATAGAATGACAACAACCACCGCGATCACCTATGTCGATGGCAAATGGGTCGATGCCAATGCCCCTTTGTGGAGTTCCATGTCCCATGGTGTTTGGCTGTCTTCTATGATTTTTGATGGCGCGCGTGCCTTTGAAGGCGTCACGCCGGATCTGGACCTGCATTGCCAGCGTGCGGTGCGATCCGCTGGGGCGCTGGGTCTGCGCGCCACGATGGGGGCCAAGGAGATTGAAGAAATTGCGCGCGATGGCGTTGCCCAGTTTTCATCCGATACCGCCCTTTATATCCGCCCGATGTTCTGGGCAGAAGTTGGCTTTGTGGCACCGGACCCGGACTCAACGAAATTTGCACTGACGGTCAACCCTCTGCCAATGCCGGGGACGAAGGGCTTTTCCGCCTGCCTGTCATCGCGACGCCGGCCAATGCCCGATGCGGCACCGACGGATGCAAAGGCATCCTGCCTGTATCCCAATGCGGGGCGCGCACTATTGGAATGCCGCGCCAAGGGGTTCGATAACTGTGTCATGCTGGACCCGCTGGGCAATGTTGCAGAATTTGCCACGGCGAACCTGTTCATGGCCAAGGATGGCGTGGTGAAGACACCGGTTGTGAATGGCACCTTCCTGAACGGCATCACCCGCCAGCGCGTTATCAAATTATTGCGCGACCGGGGGGAAACCGTGCTGGAAACCCGCCTGACCGCCCAGGATCTGATTGAGGCGGATGAGATTTTCAACACAGGCAATTATGGCAAGGTCATGCCGGTCATTCGCTATGAAAATCGTGACCTTCAGCCCGGGCCAAAATTCAAACTGGCCCATGATCTTTATTGGGAGTTTTCCCACAAAAAGGCTTAGTTGGTATCTAGAGCACCGCCCAGGACAAGGTTTCCCCGGCGTGATAGGGCAGGATCGTGTCACCGCCAGTCGTCACGGCATCCGGCACGGTCCAGCCGGTCTTGCGCAGGGTTATCTTTTCCTCATTAACCGGCAGACCATAGAATCTGGGCCCATTCAGGCTGGCGAATCCTTCCAGCTTGTCTAGGGCCCCATCGGCCTCGAACATCGCGGCATAGACCGACAATGCACCCGGCGCGTTATAGATCCCGGCACAGCCGCAGGCGGCTTCTTTCGCATGAACCGGGTGCGGCGCTGAATCCGTGCCCAGAAAGAATCTGGGATTGCCGCTGACCGCCGCCGCCCGAACCGCCTGGCGATGCTCCTCCCGCTTGGCGATGGGCAGGCAATACAGATGCGGGCGAATGCCCCCCCGGAAAATATCCGTGCGATTGATTTCCATGTGATGGGGGGTGATCGTGGCGGCCAGATGGTCCCCGGCAGTGGCAACATAGTCAACCGCCTGGCGCGTCGTGATATGTTCCAGCACGATCTTCAAATCTGGCAGGCGATCCATCAAGGGTTTCAGCACCCGCTCAATAAAGACGGCTTCGCGGTCAAAAATATCAATCGCTGGATCCGTGACTTCCCCATGGACCAGCAGGGGCATCCCGATTTCTGCCATCCGTTTCAGCGTCGCATCCACCTTGCGGATATCGCGCACACCGGCATCTGAATTTGTCGTCGCGCCCGCTGGATACAGTTTCACCGCCGTCAAATCACCAGCCGCATGCCCCGCTGCCAGATCATCCGGGTCCAGGGTTTCCGTTAGATAGGCGGTCATCAGGGGCTGGAAATCAGATCCCGGCGGGCAGGCATCCAGAATACGCTGGCGATAGGCCCGCGCGGCTGCCGCAGTGGTTACGGGCGGCACCAAGTTTGGCATGACAATGGCGCGGCGAAAGACGGATGCAGTGGCCGGAACCACAGTCTTTAGCATATCCCCATCACGGAAATGAATATGCCAGTCATCTGGTCGGATTAGACTGAGTGTGTCTTGTGTCATGCCGCCTCCAACGCTTCCAGGATTGTTGCCGAATGGGTATCGACCCGTTCTATCCAGGCCTTATGCCACAGGGCATAGAATAACAGAACCCAGGCCGCCTGCCCTTCACGCTTTTTATCTGCCGCTTTGAACAGGGCGATGACACGATCCGGATGGGCGATTTCCGCGATACAGTCCTGGCGGGCGACGGCTGCGCCCAACCGGGCGGCGTCTGATTTGATCCAGGCACCAACCGGGACGGTAAAGCCACGCTTACGGGCAAAGGCGTCGGCTTCCGGCAAATGCTGATCCAACCATTTTCTCAGGATCCATTTGCCGCGCCCGTCGCGAATTTTCAAAACATCCGGCAGGCGAAAGGCCGCCTGGGCCACGACCGGGTCCAGGAATGGGGTGCGCCCCTCCAGCCCATGGGCCATCAAACAGCGGTCCAGTTTAACCAGCAGGTCATTGGGCAGCCAATCCTGACAATCCGTCGCCTGGGCGGCCTGCAGCCGGTTCAGCCCATCCATGCTGTCCGATGCCTCGCGCCCCGCGATGCTGTCGCGCCAGGTTGACGATACATCACGCAAGACGCCCAACCGATCAAACACCCCCTTACCCCGGATGGACTTTCCCCCCATCCACCAGGGACGCAGAACCGATCTATAGCGTCCATATCCCCCGAACAGCTCGTCGCCCCCCTCCCCGCACAAGACGACCTTTAAGTCCTGTGCGGCGCGTTCTGCCAGGGCCCAGCTGGGCAAAACCGCATAATCTGCCGTCGGGTCATCAATGGCCGCCGCAATGCGAGGCAGCAATTGATTGAAATCCTTCTGTCCGAATGAAACTTCTTCATGCTGTGCGCCCAGGCGTTTGGCCAGCATGCGAGCATGGCTGCGCTCATCCTGCACGGTGGTTCCATCGAACCCTGCGGTGAATGCCACAACGGGGGCATCATTCAAATCCGCCATGATCCTCAGAATAGCGCTGGAATCGATCCCGCCGGACAGAAACATGCCATAGGGCACGTCGGATCGTTGATGAACCCGAACGCTGTCCCTCAACGCATCATCCAACCGGGCCAGCGCTTCGGCTTCGGTAATCGGCTCCGGTCCACCCTGGGGAAGTGCGGGCAGCCTGTGGCGCTCAACAATCCGGCCCTGCCGCACGATCAGCGTTTCCCCCGGCAGCACACGCTTTATGCCTTTCAGGGGCAAATCCCGCCCACAGGAAAACTGCAGCTGCAAAAAGGTATCCCGGGCTTCTTCATCCAGTTTTGGATCAATCAATCCCGCCTTGATCAATGCCCCCGGCTCAGACGCGAAGGCAAAGGCGCTGGGCGTTTCAACATAATACAGGGGCTTAATGCCAAACGGATCCCGGCTGAGGACCAGACTGCCCCCCGCTGTTGGATCATGGATCGCGATGGAATACATGCCGCGCAACGCCTTGGCATATTGCACCCCATCCCGGCGATACAGGAACAGCGCGGCCTCGCAATCGGATGCGGTGCGAAACGGCGTATCTGGCATCGCTGCCTTTAATTCAATGTAATTATAGATTTCCCCATTGGCGACCAGGGCCGCACCGCCGGGTTCATACAAGGGCTGGTCCCCGGTGGTCAGATCGATAATTGCCAATCGGGTCTGCAACAGCGCCGTATCGCCAGCAATATGACGGCCACTGCCATCGGGGCCACGATGACCCAAGGCCGTGATCAAGCGATCCAGAACCGCGTCATTCGGCGCGGACCCATCCCGCATCATAAGGCCAGCAATGCCGCACATATACTTTTATCATGCTCCAGGGATCGCCACCCCATCACGAGGTTTGGCGGATCTTTTCAAAAAATTCCTGATAGGCGGCGACGACCGGGCCTTCGGAGTATTTGTCGGTAAATTCCGCATGCGCATGCCCGGTGATTTCCTGACCAAGGCTGGGATCATCCAACAGCCGCGCAATGGCGCGCGACAACTCCTTGGCATTGTCAACAGGGGCCAACAGGCCGGTCTTTCCATCTTCAATCAACTGGCTGGGGCCTTGCGACGCCGCAGCGACGACCGGCACACCCTGCGCCCAGGCTTCCAGGACGATGTTACCCAAAGGTTCATGTCGCGACGAACAAAAGAATACATCCGCCGCAGACAGCAAGGCTGGCGTATCTTCACGCCAACCCAGGAAACGCACACGGTTGCTGATGCCCAATTGCGCCGCCTGCTGTTTCAGCGCCTGTTCTTCCTTGCCATCGCCTGCAATCCACAAATACGCCTTTGGCAATTGCGCCAGTGTTTCCAGCGCCGTGTCGAACCCTTTATTGGGATGCAATCGCCCAAGGCATAACAGCAGTGGCGCGCCCTGTGGCGTGTCAAATTCTGCACGATCCACAGGCGGCATGCGCCGATCATCAACGAAATTGGGCAGATACCACGCCCGCTCCTCCGGCCAGCCCTCCCGGATCAGATAGTCCCTGATATCATGGGTATTGGCGACCAGATGATCACAGCGCTTATAGTTCTTCAGCTTGTAATAGCCGCCCAATCGACCGACCACCGTCCAATCCCCCTTTGGGGCAATTTTGGCAGCGCGGTTCATCCAAACCAGCACAACATCCGGATTGAAACTTTTCGCCAGACGCTTAACGCTACCTTTGGTGATCATGTCAAATTTACCGGAAAACGCCAGTTCTGTGACGGGCACCCCGGCATCAATCAGGGTTTTGCGTCGACCGTCATGGTGGCGAATGGCTGCGTGTTGCGGCGTTCCTGCGCGCGCCAAGGCGCTGACCAAACGCACGAAAAAGGCCTCAGCCCCACCGGTTTGTGCCCCGGCCATCACTTGTAGAACGGATACTGACACTTGTTACCCTTTACCTCCGTTTGTCGGAATCCAGGGGATCGACATCAATTTGCCATTCCTCGTCTTCTTCCGATGTCTCAGTGCTTAAATGCGACCGTTCCATTGCGTGGGATGTCTGTCGGGCCCTATCAGGGGCCTGCCCGTCTGGATCATCCTCATCAAAACCGTCTTCATCTTCATGGTCGTATTCGTCTTCGTCTTCACGCTCGTATTCTGCGTCCTGATCGTCATCGTCATACAGATCATTATCGAAATGATAGAGGGTCGGATCATTTCTGGCGCTGTCAAAAATTGACCCTAGTGCCGCCCCTTTCGACTCAATGGGACGGCATCCCGCGACAGCAAGACCCGACAGGACAAATGCACCAAGGATCCAGGCCTGCCAGAAGCCCAGGCCGGATACAGCAACCGCCAGACCGGCCCCAATAACTGCGGCAGCCGACGGCACCCGCCATCCCTCGCGCGGGCCCTGAACACAGCGCAAGATCAGGAAACAGACGCCCAGAATCGCCAATATCAATCCGACAACGCCAGTTCCCAGCATCAATTCCAAAAATGCACTGGTTTGCACCGACGCGTTTGAAAAGGATTGTGCCCCATCTGCCGAGACAATGCCGGCCCCCCAGCCAAGCAAGGGCGAGTCAGCCCAGGATGCCAGACCGGCATACCACGCATCCAGCTTGGTGCCGAGGATTGGAAAGGCCGTTCCATTATCCAATACCCACTGGTTCAGGCCGTCCCCATATAATGTTACAGCGACGGCCGGGCCAAAACTGCATACCAATAAGGCCAATAACAGCATCAGGCGCACTAGAACGATGGAGGCAAAGCACAACAGGAAACACACCAAACCAACACCGGAGACGATCCGGGCAATTGGACCCGCCGCAATCACCATCACTGCCAGACAGATCACCAGCCACAGTGTCGCTTCTTTCCATCCATAGGCGCGCTGTACCAATGCCGCGACCGGCCACATAAAAATGCTCAACAAGACGTAAAGAATGTCAAATTGCGCCGCGTCGATCCGCAGTATACCGCGCAAGGCACCACCGGAGGCGGCTTCAAAAACAAGAATCGCGACCACCGCGAATGCACCATACAATGTGGGTACGACCGCCGCCGAGTCCGGTGTCAGACGACACCCGACCAGAATTGCAGGAACCCCCAGCAAGACGGCCCCGCATAGCACGATCACGAAGGGCGTTGAAACGCCAGGCTGGGCGGACCAGAACACACTGGCCGCAACCCACAGTGCCAATGCCAGCGCGATCCATCCCATTGACCCCATCGCCCTGGGCAGGGCCAACAGATGCGAATACCCGCGAATAATCGTGATAATACAGGCGCATACTGAGACCAATACGACGCCATAGGGCGCCCATCCCGGTGCCAGAACCAACCCTATCCAGGCCGCAACCAGCGCTGCGGCAAGAAACATGCGGCCATCCATATATTGGTCTGGGGGGCGAAGACTGCTTGGCTCTGTCATTAGCACGCGGACACTGGATCATCCGATTTTAAGAAGCGTCTGGGCCAGCCAGACGCGCGGGTTTCAGCGCGAGACTACAGATGCTCGTTTCCAGAGGCAAATTAATCCTTCCTTTTCGGGGTTGGAAATCTCGGATATACGCAAGGTCATGACGGAAAACACCACAGCCGAACGCAAGACCCTATCCTGCCTGATCGTCGCCCGGAATGAACAGGCGATGCTGCCCGACTGTTTGAAATCATTAGGGTTTGCAGACCAGATCGTTGTCGTCCTGGACCGCACGACAGATAACAGCAAAGCCATCGCAGACCAGGCCGGGGCCAAAATCATCGAAGGCAGTTGGCCGTCCGAAGGGGAACGGCGCAATACGGGCATTGCGGCCTGCACCAGCGACTGGATTCTGGAAGTGGACGCAGATGAACGCGCAACCGAGTCGGTCGCCCAGGAAGTGACCGGCCTGATCCAGACCAGCCCGGACGGATTATACCTGATCCCCATCCGCAACATGATCGGTGACCGCGAAGTACGATATGGCTGGGGCGCCTATAATGGTGCGGCCTCTGCACCCCGCCTGTTTTCCAAGGGGGCCAAGGTCTGGGGCCCGGAACGGGTGCATCCGTCCCTGCAAACCGGGGCGCGGTTGGGATCGCTGCGCCATGGCCTGATCCATCTGGTGGATAAGGATCTGGCCGATATGTTCGACCGGATGAACCGCTACACAACCCTGATGGCCCAGGATGCGGTGGATAAGAATACCGTCCCGTCCCTCAGTTCCGCGCTGCGCCGAATTCTGACACGCGGCTGGAAATCCTACATCGCGCGCAAGGGATATCGCGAAGGGATCTATGGCGTTGCCCTGGCCTTTTTCGCGGCGGGCTATAGCCTGCAAATTCATTTAAAGGCGCGTGAGATTCTGGAACGCCGGACTCACAACTAACCGCGCTGTTATTCCAGCAAATCCTTTGCGCCTGCAATAACCTGATCGGTGGACAGGCTTCCCATCAAACTTCCGACCGTATGCCGGTCATAGCCTGGAAAACCGATCAGTTCCGCCATGGTTTCCGGTGTTCGCAGAAAAGCGGCACGCGGCCCACGGGGCGCATACAGGGCATCTTGCGATGGCCCAAACAGCCCCAAAGTCGGGGTGCCGACCGCAGCGGACATATGCATCAGCCCGGAATCATTGCCAATATACAGGGCCATTCGCGACATTGCCGCCGCAGCGGTCAACAGATCTACTGTCCCCACCAGATCAATGCGCCTGTCTTCAGGCACCGATTGCAGGATCGGCAGTGCCTGTGCACGCTCCCCCGGCCCACCGAAGACCGCCACTTTCGCGTTGGGCAATGGACCAGTTGGGTCGGTCAAAGCCTTAATCACCGATACGAATCTATCGGCGGGCCATATCTTTCCCTCCCAGTTGGCGGTTGGGCCGATTGCCAGAACTTTCCCATGTCCGGACCCGACCAAGGCTGTGGCGCGCTCCTCATGAACGGGTGACCACCACATCTTTGGTAGGGGCGGGTTGTCCGCACGCCCTACCATGCTGCCCAGAACATCGACGCGATGAATTGGGTGCACAGGCTTTGGTACGCGCAGTTTTTCTTCCGCCCGCAATGCGCTTAAAACAGCGGATCGACGCAGATCCACAGCAACATCCCATTTTCGCAAGCCAACGGCCCGCCACAGACGCCACCAATGACCGTGGAAGCGCGACTTGTTCAAGACGATCAGCCGTTCCAGCCCCGGCAGAGCCTCAAACAAAGGGGCAGAGGCCGGGCCCGCCGCAATAGTCACACGGATGCCTGGATCCCGATCAATCAAATGCGACAACAGACCGGTCGATAAAACCGCATCCCCAATTCGATTGGAGGTTATGAAAAGCAGGCGCATAGAGGTTTAACGGGCCTTTCCAAGTGCTGGTCCAAATGCTGGGTCCGGTATCGGGAGGACCCTATACCCGCCTTGCCACCGCTTGCCAACAGAACCGGTCATGCTTACCTGTGTAAAAGAGCTGTTTCGCGTCAAGGAGAGTGCGTTATGACAAATTTTGCCGAACTGACGGGCCGGGGCGTCATCACGCTGTCCGGGACCGACAGGGTTGCGTTTCTGCAAGGGCTGGTATCCAACGATGTGACCAAGCTGGAGCCCGGACGCGCCCTGTGGTCGGCCCTGCTGACGGCGCAGGGGAAATTTCGTCATGACTTTTTCCTGATCGAGGATGGCGACCGGATTCTGATCGATTGCGAAGGCGGTGATCGCCTGATGGATCTGGGGCAGACATTGCGCCGCTATGTCTTGCGGGCCGATGCCAAATTGGGTGTTGAACCAGCGCTGCACTGCTTTGCACTCTGGGGGGATGGATCAAAGGACCCATTGACCGATGGCACGATAGACACTCTTGCCGGGGGCGTGTTGTATGCAGATCCCCGCCTGCCCGCCATGGGATACAGATTGATTGCCCCCGCAGACGCGGCACGCCCCTGGTTGTTGGACCATGGCGCGACCGAGCGTAGCCGCGCGGACTGGGACGCCCACCGCATCCCGCTGGGCATTCCGGATGGTGCACGGGATATTCAGCCCGACAAGGCGATCTTGTTGGAGCACGGCTTTGACGAACTGAATGGCCTGGACTGGAAAAAGGGCTGTTACATGGGCCAGGAACTGACGGCCCGCACGAAATATAGGGGCCTGACCAAAAAGCGCCTGTTGCCGGTCCGATTGTCTGGCGGGACACCCGAAGAAGGCAGCCAGGTCCTGACGCCGGAGGGAAAGGATGCAGGCACGCTGTTCAGCATCGCGGGGGATTGGGGGCTGGCCCTTCTGCGCCTGGATGCCGTCAAAAGAAAGGCGGCGCTGACTTCCGGCAGCACCGCCCTTCATCCAGAAATTCCAGACTGGATAACCCTGTCTGATTAGAACATCATGTGCTCGCATTAGCTCACACATGATGTTCTTACCCCTTGTTTTCTCTGCAAATACGTCGTCGCAAACGATTCCGTTTGCTCGGGATTTGCTTTAACCGGCCTTCAGCACGTCTTCCAAGGCTGCATTCAATTCTTTCACCGCATTGACGGAATGGTCGAACATGGCGCGTTCGTCCTTGTCCATGTTGATTTCGACAACACGTTCCACGCCATTTTCACCAATCACGACCGGCACACCGACATACAGGCCGTCCAGACCATAGACGCCGTCACAATAGGCGGCGCAGGGCAGAACCCGCTTTTTATCCAGCAGATAGCTTTCCGCCATGGAAATTGCAGAAGACGCTGGCGCATAGAAAGCCGAGCCGGTCTTCAGCAGGGCGACAATTTCACCGCCACCACCACGGGTCCGCTTGACGATTTCGTCAATCTTTTCCTGCGTGGACCAGCCCATTTTAATCAGGTCCGGCACGGGAATCCCAGCCACCGTTGAATAGCGGATCAGCGGCACCATTGTGTCGCCGTGACCGCCCAGAACGAAGGCGGTGACGTCTTCAACAGACACATCAAATTCTTCCGCCAGGAAACAGCGGAAACGCGCGCTGTCCAGAACGCCTGCCATGCCAACAACCTTATTCGCCGGCAGGCCGCTTTCCCGTTGCAGCAGGCCAACCATCACATCCAGCGGATTGGTGATGCAGATGACAAAGGCGTCCGGGCAATGGGTCTTAATGCCCTCGCCCACAGCCTTCATGACCTTCGCATTGATGCCGATCAGATCATCGCGGCTCATGCCAGGTTTGCGCGCAATACCGGCGGTGACGATGACCACATCAGACCCTTTCAAGTCCGCATAGTCATTGGTGCCAGACATTTTTGCATCAAACCCTTCAACCGGGGCGGCCTGTGCGATGTCCAACGCCTTGCCTTGCGGCATGCCGTCAACAATGTCGAAAACAACAACGTCACCCAGTTGCTTCAGACCAGCCAGAAGCGCCAGGGTTCCGCCAATATTTCCCGCGCCAACCAGCGCAATCTTGTTCCGTGCCATGAATTTACAGCCCTTTCGTTGCGACCCATACCGCACTGCGTTTCATTTTTGCAATGTCCGTATGGTGTCATTTTTGGACGAAAAAATACTGCCTTGTTCCCTATCCGACACGGCATGTCCGCGCAAGGTGCAGCGCAAGAAAAACCACAGCAACACGGCCAACGCCCCCAAAGTGACCCTAAAAGTTGCTCGATTAGCTATCTTAAATAGCAATATTGATTTTAATGTACTTAAGAGTGATTTTTTAATTGATTGTAAAATTTATCCTTCATATCGTTTCGATTGAATAGTTCGCTAAATTGCTTTGGGGGGGTCCCAGATGGATAGATTTATAGCGGCTGAAACTCTGGCTTATTACCAGAATTTCAGCAGCAGAGACGCGCGCCTTGATCGGCAACGGGGGGCTGAGGATGGCTACCGGGAATTACCGGCGGCACAAGATACCGACTTTTCTCCGCATGAGGCCTATCGCATTGCTGAAGCCCGGACCGCCCTGAACGAATATATCCGGCGCATGCGCACCGAAATCGACAAGATCGATTTGCGCATCCGTGAATTCGTCTCATTGCGTGATGACGATTACAGTTCACGGAAAAGCTCGCTGTATGTGGAAAAGCAATCCCGCCTGCAACGGGTGAATGACCTGGTTGGCAAGGGATCGCATCGCTATACCGAATTGGTGCGGCAACGGGATGAGGCGAACCGGACCTATCGCGAGCGGGAACACGAATTCGGGCGCGCGCCCAGTTTGCGCATGCATGAACCCATTATTGACCGACCCTGGTTCTCGTGGCTGTCCATTTACATTCTGGTCCTGCTGTTTCTCGCTGTTCTGGAAGTGCCGGTCAATCAATTGGCGATTCAGTTATCCTTCGAATTTTCCGCCTGGATATCCTACATCATCGCCTTCCTGGTCGGTGTGACCTTTATCCTGCAGGCCCATTTTCTAGGCGTCCAGATGCTGCGATTTATCGCTGTGTCCGGCTGGCATAAAGTGTGGCATTTGGTGCTTATCCTGCTGACCCTGCTGCTGATGGCGACCATGATCCTGGTGCTGTTCCAGATGCGCGGGGAAGTCACGGCAACGGTTGCCGCGCAATCTGCAATTATTCAGGTGCCAGGGGCGACACCCCCACCCGAAGTGGCGCAGATCGGGGCCAGCAACTTCTTTTCAAACCTGTTTAGAAATCTATCCAATGCTCTGTTCGGCGACCCGACAGAAAGCAACTTCGCCCAGGTCGGTTTGTTGCTTTTGAACGGGCTGGTGTTGCTGATCGGAACGGTTCTGTCCTGCCTGCGCCACGATAAGGAGCCAGAGCTGGAGCAAGCCTATTTGAAAAAGCGCCAGACGGAACGTGCCGTTGATTACTATATGCGCGATTTCAACCGCGATGCGTCCGACGTGGAAAACGATATGTCCAAACGGATATCCTCCGCCGAGCGATTGGCCGATCAAATTGATCAGGATATCCAAAGGCTTGAAGAAGAGCGGATGCAGCTAAAGCGTCAGATCGAGAATGATATCCGCACGGTCCTGAACATCCTGTCCCAGCAACTGACCGCCTATCAGGAAAGCAATGCCCAGGCCCGCATGTCGCAACGGCCCGTCTATTTTGGCAATTTCGGATTAAAACTTTTGGGCGAGGAGGTATTGGTCGAATGACAAAGTTACACCCGTCCCTATTGGGATTTCTGGCACTTCTTGTCAGCGTCAGCACCCCCGACACCGCACAGGCACAGGCATATTCCAACTATTGCGGTCCTACCAGTCCGCCCCCCCACACCCTGATGCTGATTGATCGAACAGAAAACTTCGACACCATCGACATGACGCGCTTTGCCGAAGGCTTCAATCGCATATTCCAGGAACTGATTCCGGGCAACCAGTTGGATGTTTATCTGATCGCCGGGCAGCCCGGTGCCTTAACGCGCGCCTTTTCATCCTGCATCCCGGGCTGTCCAGATGAAATCGAATCCGGCAATTCCAACTGGCAGCATATCTGTTCGAATGTTCTGATTCAGCGCGATAAACGCCTGTTTGTCGCCGCATTTACAAAGTTCATGAATGATTTGAACACCGTGCCCGCAGTTTCTGACACGACCCATCTGGTCAACACCCTGGAGAACCTGACCTATCAATATGCCGACAGTTCAATCAGCAAATTCTACATATTCTCCGATATGCTGGAATACTCTCCGCTAAACAAAAAAATCAACGGGTTTGATCTCAAAGCGCGGCAAGAATTGGAACGCAAGGCGCGTGGGGTTATTCCCGAAAATCACTTTCTGGCAAATGCGACTGTTTCGGCCTTTGGCTTTGGCAAGCGATTGGGACAACAGAGTCTGATCGAAGAAAAAGGATATGCGGCGGCTTTACTGCCCCCCGGCCCAGCGACCCAGTTTCGCGCCTTTTGGACCGATTTCTTCAAGACAACCATGCCAGCAAAGGCATTTCGGCTTTCCCTGGAATATTGAGAAGGGCAAACACAATGACGATCAAAGATACAAATTTGTGCTTCGTGCTGGAGCCGACCCCTGTGAAACAGCGCGATGACGCGCATCCCCATGCCCTGACCCATGGCGACTTAAATACGATCTTCAATCAGATCATAGAGCCATCCATCACCGGTCGGGGATTCAGGATTGTTCGATCCTCTCATATCACGCGGTCGGGTAACATGACGCGCGAACACAAAGATTATACGTCAAAAGCGGACCTAGTGATCGCCAATATCACCACCGCTGACCCGATTGTCATGTTCTGCCTGGCCTTGCGCTATGCGGTGGCAAAGGAAAATCCCAACCATTCCGTAATCGGTCTGCTGGATCGGGAACAGGTCAATATCTTTGACCTGCCCAGTGTCATCGTCGGTCCCATTCCCTATGGCCTGACCTCAGAGGATCATCTGAAAGTCGAGACCAGCAAAGAGACCAATGTCGCCGACACCATTCAAAGCGCGCGCAATGATCTGATCCATTCCGTCGGCCAATTCATCGATTGGAACAAACCCGCTGGCGACCCCATCGGTCAGGACGGCGCCTATCCCGCCATGCATACCAAAGCCGAAAACACCACAAAATACACAGGAAGCGACGATTCTGACGATACCGACGCCTTCGATCGCTTCCTGAAAGCCCGCATCCGCGCCCTGCTGAACGAAGACAACAGCAACTATGCCGCGCGAAAATTGCAACAACGCCTTTTCGATCATCGTTGAGGGTGAGAACGAGACTATTAGTCATAAAGGATTGTGGTTATGGCAGAAACTGCGTCTGATCCAGCTTCAACATTTTATAGAAATCTGAGACTCAAAATCATGATCGTTGATCTGATCGGCTACGGGGCTCCAGTTTTTTTCGCAATATACCTGACATTAAATTTTCATGAAAAAATATTAGAAATAATTCAAAATAATAATATAAATAGTTTATTAAATTTTGTAAGCGTAGACAATTCTATTCAGATGATAATTCATTCTATGTTTGGTGGAATATTTTTTGTTTTTTTATATTTATTAATTTTTCTGTATTTGTATTATATAAATATAAAACCAACCGCCACCCTCGAAAATATAGATCCAAAACAGGCTTTATTTAATTGCGGCTGGTCTACAGATAAATTTTATTTCATTGGGTTTATATGCACTTTGGCTAGTTTGGCCTATGGATTCCTTCAAACAGGAATTGCAACATCACTGCTTATTAATTTGGCTGGCCAGAACGCTATACTAGGCAACAGCAACAGCACGGATGTTCGGTTAGCATTTGGGGTAAAAATTGTTCCAATAGCGGGGGCGGCGATCATTTCAACGATCTTTGGCCTGATAACACGCAGCCTAATGGACAATATTGGATTCAATAATAATGACAAACATAGTTCAAATGTATTGGACTGGAGCAATTTTTCTAAAACCAACTGGGCAAAGAATATCATAACTTTACTAAATCAGATAAAGGATTGTACGTGCAGAATGCATCCAGACGGAAGTCGTCCAAACCTTGGCCAAGAAGACATAAAGTTATTACAAGTAACAAGAATTTCCAGAACAACACCTCATTTAAATTTATATGATCTAAATACAAATAATGAAATATCTGATTTTGCACACTATGTAGTTCGTAAATGGGGTCACCGCAAAAACAAGAGTGACTTATAAATGTCACGAATTGTAGAAAGCACTCTATCTGAACTTTCAATACTCCTTCTTTTTGTATTTGGAATTATTTCACTTTCCGGTACTGATTTTTTTTCATCTTTCCCAAATAGCGGCACGGTTAAGGGTGCTTCCGCCCCATCTACTTTGCCGGTGAACCCGTCCGAAATTGACCTTGAAATAGAAAAACTAAGAGACAAAAGTATCCCAAAATCTTGCTTATACATAACATTACAGCAAAGACCTTTTACCCGTAATTTTGGGGTAAATAACCCTAACACCAACAAAACATCATATTGGGTAGTCTTAAAGCCACGATCTGCATTTGTGATCGTTTGGAAACGCGGAAATCTCTATTCAGTCGAAGACAATACCCAAACTTTTGGTCCGAGCGGAAATCCTAGCACTCATCATACAGTCGGTTCGTTTCTTAATATAGAGCCCGATTTTAATAATAAGATTAGAATGCTTCAGGCATTGCCAGCAATGCCTTGGCCCGACCTGCTGGGTAAACTAAATGAAATACACCAGACAGCTATTATTCCAAATCAACAGGGCTTGGACTGTGCCATCCGATTTGATTTCCGAAATAAAATCAATCCTGTGTGCACAAACAATACATACTATAATTGTGAACCAGCACACTTCTACGCCGGATCATCGGCAGACATAGCCATCAGGAATAAATCTTTGGAACATCAGCAGATTATAATTGATTTAATGCGCTTAGACTCTTCCCCCTTTTATCTAAATTCCGACATTCCAATCGGTCATCAAATGGCTGTAAACAATGGCATGTTTTAACAATCTGATTGTCGCTTTGTAACTGCAGGTCTGGTTATTTTGTGGACGATAATGGTCGTATGGGCTAACAGCAGGAAACCGTTAAGAAAATGGACCCCCCATGCTCCTGCTGCATCGCCTGTATGATTGGACGTTGTCTCTTGCCGCGCATCGCCATGCGGTTTGGTGGTTGGCGGCGGTTTCTTTTATCGAAAGTTCGGTCTTTCCGATACCGCCCGATGTGCTGTTGATTCCCATGATCCTGGCGCGCCCGGACTTGGCGTTCCGGTTTGCCCTGATCTGTACCGTTACCTCTGTATTGGGCGGCTTGGCCGGATATGGAATCGGGCATTTCCTGTTCGAATCCATCGGGCGGCCGCTGGTCGCCCTGTATGGCGCGACGGAGGCATTGCAGGGCATTCAGGGGGATTTCGCGGAAAATGGGTGGTGGATCGTCCTGGGCGGCGGTATGACCCCGTTTCCGTATAAGGTCGTCACCATTGCGTCTGGCGCGCTGGGGCTGGATCCGTGGGCCTTTATGGCGTCTTCAATTGTGGGGCGCGGGGCGCGGTTCTTCCTGGTCGCGGCCCTGCTGTGGAAATTTGGGGCCCCCATTCGAGACTTTATCGAAACCAGACTGGGTTGGGTTGTCGCAGGGTCTTTTGTGCTCTTGATCGGCGGCTTCCTTGTGGTCAAAGTAATCTTATGACAACGCTTGTGACCCGCCTGCTGCCGCCGCAACGCATCCCGATCGCCCTTGCCGTGTGTTCGGCACTGGTGCTGATAACCGTCAATATTTTCGAATACGGGTTTGGCTATCTGCCGTGCCATCTGTGCCTGTATCAGCGGTTGCCCTGGTGGATCGCATTGGGGTTGTCGTGCATTGCCATTATGCTGTTGAAACGCCGGGGCGTATTGTCACTGTTGATTTCAATCTTGGCGCTGGTCGCCATTCTGATTGGCGCGGGATTGGGGGCCTATCATGCCGGTGTCGAATATCAATTCTGGCCCGGACCATCCGGCTGCACGGGCGCACAGTCCTTGTCATCGGGCCTGGCCGGGGCGATTCAGAACATTCAGTCCGGCCCGCCCGCCCCATCTTGCAGCGACGCCGCATGGACCTTGTTTGGCATTTCCATGGCGGGGTATAATTTCCTGCTGTCGCTGTTTGTCGTCCTGATGGGCGGTCTGGCGATTTGGAAAGGATTGAAACGCCCATGGCCCTTGAAAAACCCATGAACCGTGGCCCGAAATATCTGCCTGGTGACACCCGCAGGCGCGACGACGTGCATTCTATGTTGCGCGTTAATCTGGCGGGTGAGTTTGGGGCTAAACAGATTTATGAAGGGCAATTGGCGGTTCTGGGAAAGGGCCCCAAGGGGGACATCCTGCGTCATATGGCGGAACAGGAAGCCCATCACCTGGAAACCTTTGAAACCATGGTGGCACAGCGCCGCGTGCGCCCAACCGCCCTGCGCCCCGTCTGGCATGTTGCGGGATACGCCCTGGGAATGGGCACCGCCCTGATGGGGGAAAAGGCTGCGATGGCGTGCACTGTCGCCGTCGAAGAAGTCATCGATGCCCATTATCAGGAGCAGCTATCCGCTCTGGGACAGGACGAACCGGATCTGAGTGCAAAAATTGAGGAATTCCGCCTGGAAGAACTGGAACACAGGGATATTGGTCTGGACCATGGCGCAACCCAGGCCCCTGCCTATTCGGTGCTGACAGGCCTGATCCAACGCGGCTCCCGCCTTGCCATTTGGTTGAGCGAGCGAATTTAGGTAAAATTACACTTTACAATAAGAGAATTAACGGTGCTGTGCTACGATAGCCAAAACCTCTTTGCGTGTAGGGTAGTATGCTCTCAAAATTGGATCTTAAAAATTTAAGATTTTCCCTTCAGGTACACCTAAGTACGATCTTCCTTTTTGTTCTTATTTCTGTTTGTTCGCTGATTGGCGTCGTTTCCTACAATTATGCCCTAAAGCTCACTGAAGCTTCGACAAACTCGCTTTTGGACCAAGTCAATCGCGTTTCAATTGCGGAGACCCGCGCCCTGTTTCTGCCTGCGGAAAGTGTTGCCAATCTTCTTTCATCCAATGGCAATCTTGGCGCAACGACGCTGAAAAATCGGATGCAAAGCATTCCCGTCCTTTTGCGGGGGTTGAACAGGTCCGAGAATATAACGGCTGTCTTTGTCGGGAACGAGCAGGGCGACTTCATGCTGGTCCGAAGGATGCCTACGGACCCGGACCTGGCCGCACGGTTTAATGCACCAGAAGGCACCGCCTATATCGTTCAGGTATTAGAGCGCAACAGGCAACAAGTCGCCCGCGGTTATTATATCTATGTGAATGCCGCCTTGAAGACGGTCCGTTTTCAACCACGGGAAGACTACACGACCTATGACCCCCGAACCCGCCCTTGGTACCAATCCGCCGTAGAAAGCGATGAGACAGTTTCGACGCCCCCCTATGTTTTCTTTACCACACAGGAAATAGGGGTGACCGTGGCCCGAAAGGGATCCTCAGAGTCAATTGACGAGCAGTTCGTTATTGGTGTCGATATCACGCTTGGAACACTGGGCAATGCGATGGAACAAAACCGTGTGACCCCGCGCACGGAAAGCATTCTTATGACCACCGACGGACTGATCGTCGCGCATCCGGACCCCAGCAAAGTAACCAAAATGGGTGATGATGGAAAACTGAAGCAAACCATCCTGTCGGATCTTGGTAGCCCGGTCCTGACCCTGGGGTTTGAGCGCTTCCGCAGCGGTGAACAGAGCCGCCTGCAATTAACACAGGATGGCTCTGTATGGGACGTATCCCATTCATCGGTGCCCATATTGGGGGACCAGTCCTTGATCCTGGCCCTGGCAATTCCGCGCGCGGAAATGATGGGAGGGCTGACAGCGGTCATACAGGAAGGAATGATCTGGGCGCTGGGTCTGATGCTGGTATCTATACTGCTGGTGTTGTGGGTCAGTCGCATGATCACCAATCCCTTGCGGGTCCTGCAAAAACAGGCCAACGATGTCACCCGGTTTGACTTCACACATCAGGAGTCACCGACAACCCGAATTTCAGATATTCAGAATTTGTCGGATGCTATCTTCATGATGAAGGAAACAATCCGGCGCTTTCTGGATATCTCACAGGCAGTTGCCGCAGAGGAAGACTTTGATGCGTTGATGCGGCGGTTGCTGGATGAAATCATTGGCGTGACCAAGACCGAAGCAGGCATTCTGTATCTGACCGACAGGGATGGAACCCGGTTGGTGCCCCATGCGGGGCGGTTGGATCGCAACCGGCCCTTGGACTATCCGCTGCCCGATGTTCTGCTGTCCCGCAAGGAAACCCTGCTGGCCCGCAGCATCGTCGATGAAAATGCGGAAGGGGCCCCGGCCACCGCCACTGAACTGGAAATGTTGGGCCTGGGTAACATCGCCAAAGCAATGGACGATGCACCAAAGAACCTGATCGCAGCCCCCCTGTACAATCGCCAGAAAGAACTGGTCGGGGTCCTGTTGCTGTTGGAAACCGATACCACGATGGATCAAACCTTGATCCGCTTCACGGAAGCCTTGTCCGGTTCCGCAGCAATTTCTCTGGAAGCCCGGCAATTGATCGTTGCCCAGAAGGAGCTGTTTGAAAGCTTCATCCAGATGATTGCAGGCGCAATTGACGCAAAAAGCCCCTATACGGGTGGCCATTGTGCGCGGGTTCCAGAGTTGACGAAAATGCTGGCCTCGGCAGCGCATTCATCCACCAGCGGATCCTTCGCCGACTTCACGCTGTCCAACGAAGATTGGGAGGCTATACATGTTGCCGCCTGGCTGCATGATTGTGGAAAAGTGACGACGCCTGAATTCGTTGTCGATAAGGCGACGAAGCTGGAAACCATCTATGACCGAATTCACGAAATTCGCATGCGTGTCGAGGTCATGAAGCGTGAAGCCGAAATCGCCTATCTGCGCGACGTATTACGTGATGGCGACACACCCACACGTAAAGCAGCGCTTCAGGCCGACCTGGATCAATTGGACGACGACTTTGTCTTCTTGGCGAAATGTAATCAGGGTGGAGAATTCACAACCGATGCGGATGTTCAACGCATCAAGGAAATTGCTGCTAAAACCTGGACACGGACCATCAGTGATCGCATGGGCGTCTCCCATGAAGAACTCAATCGATTCCAAGGGCGTGAAGAACTTCCCGTACCTGCAGAAGAACCATTGTTGGCGGATCGGATAGAACATCAGATCAAACGCCCCGTCACAGAACAGTTCGATGCCGACAATCCCTGGGGCTTTAAAATGCAAGTCCCAGAACTTCTGTACAATCGTGGCGAAATCCACAATCTGACCATTCGTCGGGGTACATTGACGGATGAAGATCGATACAAGATCAATGAACATATCGTCCAAACCATCAAAATGCTGGACCGCCTGCCCTTCCCAAAACACCTTAGAAATGTGCCGGAGCTTGCAGGGGGCCACCATGAGAAGATGGACGGGACAGGCTATCCCAAGCGTTTGACCAAGGAGGAAATGTCCCCCGTCGCGCGTATGATGGTCATCGCCGATATCTTTGAGGCATTAACGGCCGTTGACCGCCCCTACAAGAAAGGCAAGACCTTGTCCGAAGCCCTGAAGATCATGAAATTCATGGCACAGGATTCCCATTTGGACCCAGAGCTTTTCAACCTGTTCCTGGCAGAGCGAATTTATGAGGCCTATGCGAAAAAATTCCTACAACCAGAACAGATTGATGCCGTCGATCCTGGCGATTTTCGCATCCAAATAGCGTCGTGACGCCCGACACCGTGAACGCACCCGACCAGCCGTCGCTGACCAAAACCCTGACGGCCCTGGCAGCCCATGCACAGACGCGCCCCAATGCGGCGGCGATACTGGATGATGCGGAATCCATATCCTATCAGACTCTGTGGCAGGATCTCTGCCGCACGATTTCCGCGCTGGGTCCCATTGTACCAGCACCCGATGCGTTGGTTGCCGTGGAATGGACATCGCCCTATCGACACATATTGCTGTTACTGGCGCTGGAACATTTTGGCGTGGTGACGGCTACCTACCGTCCCCAGGAAATTGCCGGGGACTATCAACGCCTATTTGCCCATTCGGACCTGATCGCGGCGGCGACGATCCGCCCACATAAAGAGACCCTGACAATCCTGTGCAATGATATGTGGTGGGAAAGGACATTATCCGAACCAGCCGATCCAGCGGCGATCTGTGACAGCAAACCGGCAGTAAACCATCGCATCGCCAGCAGTTCCGGCACGACCGGGGCACCGAAATTTATGATGCGGACATGCGCCCAGTCAGAATTCCGCTTTGGCCAAAACCAGATGCGCCTTGGATTGACGCCAAATTCCCGCCTTGTCCTGCCTGCCAGTTTTGCTTTCCAAGCAAATTACCTCTCCTTTATTTCCTGCATGCGGGCGGGCGGTTACTGCATTTTCGCTGGCGAGGTCCCCCTGTTTAGATCTCTCAAAGAGCAGAGCGCGACACATAGCATCGTCATTCCTATGGAGTTTATCGCGCTGAAAGCGCCTGAATACCGTAAGAAACTGCCACCCGGCCTGAAAATAATTATTGTCGGCGGCAGCCTGTCCCCGGCTGACAGAACCGCCTGGCACGAGGCCTGCCCCACAGGCACATTGATTGAACTGTATGGGACCAATGAAAGTGGTACGATTGCAGAGATGCAATCAGACAAGCACGGAAAAATCATCCCCGAACTGGAGGTTCAGGTCGTCGATGACAAGGATACCCCGCTTCCCTTTGGACATGCTGGTGCCATTCGACTGCGCGGGGCGCCCTGCACAGTCCAGTATCTGTTCGAAGATCACCCCAGACCAGATCGATTTCGCGGCGGTTGGTTTTATCCAGGCGACCTGGCAATCCTGGAAGATGCGCAACATTTGCGCTTGCTGGGGCGGGATGACGACCTGTTAAACGTCCGTGGATACAAAATACCCGCCACAGCCATCGAAGATGTCGTAAAGGGATTTCCGGAAGTCGTAGATTGCTGTGCGACAACCCTT
Source organism: Rhodospirillaceae bacterium (assembly GCA_002709955.1). GTDB lineage: Bacteria > Pseudomonadota > Alphaproteobacteria > UBA8366 > Aestuariispiraceae > Pacificispira. The sequence continues at coordinate 242,587 of PAQY01000013.1, read as the reverse complement.
CAAGACCCGCTGGATGATGGCGCAATCTGGTTGGGCGTAAAATTTTTACCCAATTTTGAATTTTCAGACATTCAGCAAAAACTGAAAACGCACCTGACCTTCAAGGCCGACATCCATCTATATTCCGTGGATGCGATCCCGCGCGGTCCGTCTGGAAAAATCCAACGCCATAAGATCACGGCCAGATTGCGCCAACACATCCATTCATCCGCACAGCGGAAACCAAACAGCACGGCCTGAACCTTTCCGGCCAGTTATGCTTATTTGGCCTTTTTGCTGGTGGCCCCCAGGACAGGCTTGCCGGCATTCGAATTGGCCGTTGCCAGGACCTTTGGTTGCTCTTTCTTGGGCTTCTTCGTTTCCTTGTTGCCGCGTTGATTATTGCCCTTACCCATTTGATCATATCCTTACGGTTTGGCGAGGCTTGCACGAAATGTGCTGCATCCCGCAGATCGCATCGACGCGCACAACCCTCGGCCGGATCCTATTTAAGACCCGCACCGTTTAGGCGCACTGCTGTGATACGAACCGAGCATTTCCTGGATCATATTCAATCCAAAAACACCTTTCCGAAACTATAGGGGGATTGATGCAAACCGAAAAGCCGATTCACAAGCTGGTTCAGCGGCTGGCCAAAAATTGCGTGATCAAACGCCGCCAATCCGGATGGGGGCTGTGATAGGTCACCACCATGTCAGTGCCCTTGCGCCGCAAAACATGGCCCGTCGCTGGAACCTTCTTCATCCCTGTACGCACGGGGATCAATAAATCGAAATACAAGCCCTGCCCGGCAACCACCCATCCCGGTACATGACGCACCTGAATGCCGGTCGCGGAAATATCGACCACATCCAGTTCGCGACCGTCCATCAAAAAGCGAATTTTCTTGGAATTGAAACGCGGGTCCCGCCGAAAATCCGACCCTGTATCCGCGTTTCCTCGATTGCCTCGAAACATCCTGCTCCCCAGCCTGCAATGCCCAATTTGAAAAGTGTGCCCGGAGTATTTTTTCAAGACAAGCATTCAACATGGTTAATGCTGCACAAATAGTAGGCACCCTGCCAAACGCCCCGTGTTCCCCGGTATACAGACCACCTTGCAGCAGCGTCCTTCTCGCCCTAAGTCTTTCAGGATGAACGATTCTGGTGATATCTGTATTTGAATTTTAGAAATGGACCATGATGCAACGATACTGGAAAATTCTTACCCTTGTCGCGCTGCTGACCGGGTGCAGCGCACAACAGGATATTCAGGACGATGGCGCGACAGCAGTGATTCTGCCAGCCAATCAAAAAACAGCCTATGTTACGACACCAGTGGACGGTCGGGATGGGGCCAGCATCTATTTCCGTTCGGGCTCTTTAACGGCCAATATCGTGGCGGATGCCTTCGCACCCTATTTTTTAAATCTAACGCTTGGGTCTGATCCAGCCAGCCGGGAAGAGGCCTTGATTTCCGCCCGATCCCAACAGGCCGATTACCTGATAGAACCCAAGATACTGCGATGGCGTGATGTTGATACCGCCTGGTCGGGTGCCGTGGATCAGGCCACGATCACGCTGACAATCATTGATGCCAAGACTGGCACTGAGGTTAAATCCAGCACCATCGACGCAAAAGGAAGTTTCATGGGGATCGCTGCGGGCCACCCTGAAGACTTTCTGGTAAAACCGGTTCGTCGCTATGCCGAAGGCCTTTTCAGCCAATAAAGGTTCAGGGCGTCGATGTGACACGGATCAGATCTATTTGCCAACGATCCCTTCCCTTTATAGTGTGTTCGCGGCGTAACATAGTGGGATAGGTAGGGGGATGCAGGGGCGTTGGTTAAGCGAACCGACACGGCTATTTGGCCTGTCGACGCCTGTTATTGGCATTCTTTTCTGTCTGGTACTGACATTTGCCACCCTATCCCTGCTGAAACCCAAATATGCGTGGGATTCAACGCATTATATTGGGTGTATCCTGTCTGCCCTGCAGGGCGGTACCTGGGAAGAAAAGCGGGAACGAACCTATTCATACTTGTCGCAACGATACCCGCCGGATGTTTATCGCGACCTGACCACGGCAGGGCCGGGAATCAGCACCTACCGTGAATTCATGAGCAAATCAGCGAAGGCTTTCGAACTAACTCAGCCGGTTTACTGTTACAAGATAGGTTTTGTCTGGCCCGCCATTGCGCTGACATGGATGGGCGTTGATCCACACTGGGCGCTCAGACTGCTCTCTGCAATTCCTGCAGCAGTTCTTTTCGGCATGACAGCGGTCTGGCTGTGTCGTCGCATGGATGCACGGATTGCCATTCCGCTCAGCCTGATGGGCATGGGCTTCATGCTGTATCAAACGGCCCGGTACGAATATCCAGACAGCCTGACCGCGCTGGCCTTGGGGGCAGCGATGATCGCCCATGGCAAAGCAATGCCACGCACAACCGGCTTGCTGTTGCTGGCTGCGATCACTGTGCGGGCGGATGCGATCATCTTTGTCGGCGCCTATCTGGGGGTGGCGACCTTTTTCTGTCAGGGCCCGCGGCGCATGCCATTCTGGCAGGCTGCGGTACCCTGGGGCATCGTTTCCCTGCTGCTGTATGCCGGAATTGTGGCGGTTATGAATCCGCCGGGATACAAGGCAGTTTTCAGCCACAGCCTTATTTCCCAGACACCCTTTCTACAAATATCAGAACCAATCGTGACATTTGAAATCTATCTGGAAATACTCATCCGCCAATTGGGGTATTTGATGGTTGATGGCATTAAACTTTTGATCATAGCGCCCCTGGTGCTGGTGGCTTACTGGATCAGCCGTCGGCACACAGAATTACAGATATATGGGGAAATCGGGGCAATTTCGGTTGCGATGGTTGCGCTGCATTTCATCATCTTCCCCTATTATGACCCGCGCTATTATTCGGCCCCCTATCTGATGATGGTGGTGGGCGGCGGCACGGTCTGGACAACCCTGTTAGCGGACAGGTTAACCGGTTTTTCGGTATTGAAACCCTCTATCGGGGGCGCATGAAAACGACATCGATCTGTAGCTGTCGTTTCAGTTTTCGCGAGAAATAGGTTTCCCACATCATGTAAGGTTCAAAGCCCCAGCGGTGCAGGTCCTGGAGAAACCCTAGATACGTTTCTTCCCCTTGATACAGTTCGAACAAGGACAATTCCAACTGAACCCCCTGCAGCTTCTTCAATGTCTGTGGCGCACCATTTAACACCTGACGCTCAAAGCCTTGTGTATCGACTTTCAGAAACGCCCGATTATCAGGCGTAACATACTGATCCCACAGGCTGTCCAAACGAAAGACGGGGGTTGTGACTTTTTCCTGATTGGCGGTGCGCGGCAATGCCTCAATCAATGCAGGACTTGCGTCCAGGGCGGAGCTCATACTGGTTTCTTGCGACACGTTCAGGACAATTTCGCCCTCCGCCTCTCCAATTGCCATGCGCGGTGCGACGGTCCATTTCGGATCTTTGGCTGCGGCCACGCTCAACGTGCCATGGGCTTCTGGTCCCGGCTCAAAGGAGACAATCGCGCCCGTATAACCGACCCGGCGCAAACGCTGCCCTGTCTGTCCAACATTGGCCCCGACATCCAAAACGATATCTATGGAAAATTCATTCAGGATGGAAACAAGCTTGCCCTCAGGCGTTTTCTTGAATTTCCGTGCAGGATCAAACAGTCGCGAGAACACACACAAACCCTTATCAGTGTATCAAGCGTCAAAGATACCAGATCACCCCCAAGGCACAAGCAGCAGACGGGCTGCTGGAGGCCCCGATCCAGGCTTTCGGTCACCCAGCTACCGTTAGTCACCCCGACGACCAGGAAAAGATTCTTTTCCTGAGAAAACTTTCCAACGCACACTCAAACACTGTATATTCGTTTTGGTTGTTTTTTATAATAATTTGTTAAGTTTTTACCACTCAAACTAAATTCAACAATTTTTCGTATAAAGTGCCGCCTGATAGTTCCGCCGATTAGATGACGATCCAAGGGAGTGACCCATGAAGAGCATCTTTGACAGGACGACATTCGCGTTGCTGCTCCGGCTTTACAACAAACCCTGGATCGCACTCCTGACAATCGGGGTCTGTTTTATCCTGTCCTGGATTGTCGTTTATGAAACAGGCGGAACAAAATTCGCCCATCTTCATGTCGTATATTTTCCAGTGGTCCTTGCCGCCTTCCGGTTTCGCGTCCTGGGGGGCATTGTTTCGGGTCTGGTCGGTATGATTGTTATGGGGCCGATTATGCCTCTGGATGTTCTGGCCGGGGAACCGCAAGAGCTTGAAAACTGGGTCTCTCGGGGTGGGTATCTGTGCCTTTTCGGGCTGGTGATCGGCCTTATGCACAACACGATCCTCAACCATCAACAAGAAATGTTCCGGATCCTGAATTATGATCCGGTCACAAACCTTCCCCTGTTTGAGGCGTTCCGGCGCAAGATCAGCGCAGCAGCCCAGGCCTATACCGACCCAAATGAGCAACATGTCATCCTGAACTTCGAAATCGAAACCGCCGTCGACATCCGCACGTCATTTGGGAATGATGCCTGTGAAGATTTTATCAAGGCCTGTGCCAATCGAATACAATCCATCCTGCCGAAGGACTCTTATCTGGCCCGCGGTGGCCACGCCACATTCCTGGCCTTAATAGAACATGTAACGCCTGAAGAAGCGGGTCGGATATCAAACTCAATCGTTTGCTCCCTTCAATGTCCGGTCATGATGCAGGGCCTTCCGATGCGAATAGAAAGCCGGATTGGCATGGTCGTGTTTCCAGATCACGGAACGCACGCAGACGATTTGGTGCGCAAATCATTTGCAGCGATGTTGCAGACACCAGCCAGATTTTCCACTGCGTCGGTATTCAATGAGAATGACGACACGATCCGGCGCGAGAACTTGAAACTGTTGGCGGACCTGGGCCAGGCCATCGAACGAAAGGAAATCGTTTTCTTTGCCCAACCCAAGCTTTGCGCCCGGACGGGACTGGTGCGGGGATGCGAATTGCTGGTGCGGTGGAAACATGGGGAGGACGGGATGATCCCGCCGGATCGCTTCATCCCTTTGGCAGAGAAATCGCGGTTGATCTATGACATCACAAGCGCATCAATTGACGCTGCGCGGGTGTATATGATGGCGACAGAAGCTGTCCTGCCGAATGTCGACTATCATATCGCAATCAATGTTTCTGGCTGGGATGTCACAGATTCAGACTTCCCCAACCGGCTAAAAGCAGCCTTTAAAGACGATATGAAACGCCTGCCCAATCTGGAACTGGAAATCACGGAAACCTCTGTTATTGAAGACCTGGGGGCCGCCAAACCGGTTCTTGCTGAGTTGCGCAACATGGGCGTGCATATCGCGATTGACGATTTTGGCACGGGGTTTTCGTCCTTTTCCTACCTGAAGGACTTCCCCGCGGACACCTTGAAAATTGATCAGTCCTTTGTGCGCGAAATCATGCACTCGTCAACCGATGCCATTCTGGTGCGCAGAACCATCGAATTGTCCAAGGATCTGAACCTTGTCAGCATCGCAGAAGGTGTCGAAGACAAAGAAGCCGCAGAGTGGTTGACCAAGCAGGGCTGCGACATGCTGCAAGGCTATTGGATCGCCAAACCCATGCCACTCTCAGAATGGCCGGACTGGCTGAGAAAGCACGACCCAAGGGCCAAAGCATAAAGCTGCTTTCCAAATCATTGAATTCAAGCAGCACACACAAATGCTGTTTGAATAATCGGGATTAAAACAAAAAAATGCCCGGATCAGAAGATCCGGGCAAGTTGAACAGGGAGGCTTCACGTCTGGGAGACGTGTTGCCAACCGGGCAACGGGGTTCCTTGTCGTGCAATGTGAAACAATCCGAACCCCTAAAAACCCTGTTAATCCTGTATCTCTTGCTGTACATTCTGCAATATATGGCAATGCGTAGCAACGCCAAGCAGCAATAAATTTAGTAACCATTTAGTAACGAGGCATTCCGTTACTAATTCATGGGGGCCAATATGGCAAAGCAACCGACAAAGGCACGACTGACTGACCAGCTTTTGAGAAGCTTAAAGCCGCCTTCAAAGGGTTTCATATGGCGCACCGATACTCACACAAGCGGTTTAACCTTTCGCCTTTACCATACGGGCCGCGCAAGATGGTTTGTCCGATATACCGATCCGCGCCGAAAGGTGCAGGACGCGAAATTATTGGGGGATTATCCGGCAATGTCGCTGGCAGACGCCCGCACCGCTGCAACACTGTTCCGGGCCGATCTTCTGCAGGGCAAGGTCTCAGGCGCGAACAAGATCGAAACCATATCGGATCTCATAGACAACTATCACACCTGCCATTCCATCCCCAAAACGCGCAAGCCCGAACAAACGCGCGTCCTGTTTGACCAGCACGTCATTCCATACATTGGAAAGTTGCGCCTGGACGATTTCCGCCGTGGGGATGCTATCGGGCTTCTCGACAAGCTTTCGGGCAAGGGATTGACCGCACAAATCAACCGCGTACACGCCGCCTTGAATGGCGCGTTAAATTGGGCCGTGAATGAGGGCCGCATCGAAATCAACCATATGAGTGGATTGAGGCGGCGCGTGAAAGAAACGAAGCGCGCCCGGTCTCTGAATGATGCCGAATTGCGGGCCGTCTGGGAAGCAGCCGCCGCCCGGTCCTCACCCTCTAGGGAATTCATCCAGCTTCTCATTTTATCAATGCAGCGCCGGGACGAAATCCGCGCCATGCGATGGGCCGAACTGGACCGGGATGCAGGACTATGGATCATTCCAGCGTCCAGGACCAAGGCAGACCGCGAGCATACTGTGCCCTTATCCTCTTTCGCTTGGGAGATTCTGGAATCCCTGCCCAAGCTTGGCCCCTATGTCTTCACCATCGACGGCAAACGCCCCTATGCCGGTCATAGCAAGATTGTAGGCGCGCTCACTAGCGAAAGCGCCGTGACGGGCTGGACGCTGCACGATTTTCGACGGACAGGCCGAACGGGTCTATCGCGCCTTGGTGTCTCGGTTCTGGTCGCTGAATTGATCCTAAACCATGCCAGAGACGCGATGGAGAGTACATACGATATGTATGATTTTGCAGCCGAAAAACGCGACGCGCTGGAAAAGTGGGGGGAACACGTCCGCCGCGTCGTTTTGAATTCCGAAGCCGGGGCAAGGGTAGTCTCAATTCGGTAAAAGTTGATGGGGGCTAGGTTTAGCGACCGACAAGCGGGGACCGTGCCCGCCTGCCCCCATCGCCCTTATCACGGCGCGCCAGACGGAAGGTGCAGAGCATGACAGAACAGAAACGACTTACGCTAGTTGAAGCCCTGGAGAGTGTCTTAAACGAGACCGAACTTGCAACGCTCAGAGAGAGCGAGGCCCGCCTAGTTGAATTAGGGCACCAGCTAGAACGCTATCAAAAATCACCCCTTAAATATCTTGTCGAGAACAAGGGGGAAAGTGGCGATGATGTGAGGGTGGCTTTGCAACCCCGTAAAGAGGCTTATGATCGGCTCACTCAGAAATTAGTAAACGGCGTATGTCGGGCGATAGGATATAGGATTTCTGCACAAACAATTCGATCAAGGACAGCGGAAACCATATCAGTGTCAGCATGGAAAGAAGGCAATCTTCTAGACCCATCAAATGGCAGTATTCTAACTTTCTGTAGAAACAATATCGAGTCGGTATCAACTAGGTTTGACGGTGTAATGATTATTCCGGTTTACGCCGATTGGATAGAAAGCCCGCAACGCTTGCCGTTGTCGCAAGTGTGGCACTGGTCGCAAGTTTTATCGTTCAAGGTATTTAATCTATTGGACCCAATAGAGGCCGGGTATTGGGATATTCCGATAGAAACTACAGGGGGCAGCTATTTTGATTCTAAAATTGCCGTAAAGCGCGCCGCCCGTGATTTGGTCGAGGCTATATGCAGTGGCGAGTTATTGCGATTGAACCCATACGGCACTTTCCCCGCGAATGGACAAATCAACCCGCAAGCATTCACATATGATACAATTTCCGACTGTGTGAATTATCTGGAGCAAAAGTATTTTGGGCTTGGTGTTTTCGGAACCTACAACAAACCCGCAATCGAATATTTTGAGAATATCCGGTTTCGTCGTGATGATGTTTTAAGCCTATGGCAACCTGATAGCAGCCTGGAGCAACCGGCAAGCCCCGATCTGGCAACGCCTGCCCCCGCCTCAATTGAAGCACCGCCCGTCGAGGAAAAGCCGCCCTATCAGACGCCGACAACAAAAGGGGATTCTGCATGCAGAAAATGGCTTGAAGGGTTACTGCAAGAACACCCGAAGAAAAGGCCCCCTAACCAGACGAAAGAAACCTTATCTGAATTCGCCAGAAGTACATTTGGTGTTAGCAAGAGAGGATTTAGAGATCGGGTTTGGGGACAACTTATTACGCCGGATCATCCTTGGGCACGCCCCGGCCCCTCTAAAAAAGAGAATTCATAACGCCCGTATCGAAACACCGTATCGAACCGCAAAATTCATAACGGTAGATCATAACGTCTATTTTTCAGGGGTTTATACCATCATCCTTTGCTCACTGACGGCAAATCGTCGCAACCATGAGCAAAGGATTAGCGTTTATGACAAACAATCTAAACCCTGTCACCCGCCGCCTTTTTTCCATTCCAGAATCCGCCCAAGCCTTGGGCGTATCCCCGCGCACAATCCGGTATCTGTTGCAGGGCAACAAGCTGGAAAGTCGCATGATCGGACACCGCCGCCTTGTGACCGCCGAAAGTATCGACCGCTTGGCACAGACCGGCACCGAAGGCCAGAGCGCCTTTGAATTGGCGAATGCGGCCGCATAATCATGACACACCATAGACCGAACCCCGGCACGCTGGCCGGGGACGGAGATTTCTTAACAGGCTCGGAAGGCCCTAAGAATACTCCAACTCCAAAAAATCCGCAACCGGTCCCGTCCATCATCGCCCGTCATTTTGACTTGTCCGATGTTGGCACTGATACCGCTATCCTTATTCGCAGTGACGGGGCGGAATGTCTTATCGACAAAGCGGATCACGCGCGTTTCAGTCAATACCGCTATTCGCCTGGAGGGACCAAGGGCCGGTATATGTCGCGAACCGCCATGATAAATGGCAAGCAACGCCGCATTTATTTACATCGTGAATTAATGTCCCCGCCCCCCGGTTTCGTGGTGGATCACGTCAACGGCAACCCGCTGGACAATCGCCGGTCAAACCTGCGGATTTGCACATATTCACAGAACGGCGCCAACAGGACTGTTTCCCATAACAGCTATGGATTCGTGGGGATAGGATTTGATCCTGTCCAGGTTCGTTTCCAAGGGGCAGTGACGCAAGACGGCGCAAGGTTTCGCGGTCCCTGGCGACTCACTGCCATTGAAGCCGCAAAAGACTATGACGCCATGGCCCGTGGCCTGCACGGCGAATTCGCACGTCTCAATTTCCCGGAACCGGGCGAACAGGGCGTGACCCGTCCAGGCGGTGCCCTATGAACATTTTTGACATTCAGAAGTTTGAAACCGTCTCGCCTGCCTTGCTGACCGCCGCCATTCAAGTTGGCGTTCGGGAAGCAACAGGCCGGGGCCGCATGGCCCCGATAGCGGGACCATATGCGCCTAGTTTATGGCTGGAGGATGAAAACGGAAAGGCAATGCTTGCCGTATTTACCAATCATCCGCTGAATCGATTTGCTCTTGCCATAATGGACTTGGCCCCGTTTGACCGGAACAGGAGTGTCGCCCTGTTCGTTCGGGCTTGTCTCGCATGTAATGCAATCAATGACCGCCGATTCCAAGGCTTCATTCAAGATGATGATGATGGATCGAATGAAATAGGCGTTGCGGAGGAATTGGTACACGCCGCCGCCCGGATCAAATACGAGCCGAATAGACCGCCGTCCATGCAAGATTTGTTGCGGGTCACGCGCCAACTCCAGGCAGGCGATACGGCGGTGCAGCCATGAAGAATCGCAAGACAGACGCAACGGGTCGCAGCCGTGGGACATACACCCGTGTCATCGCCGCAAACCTAAAGCCGCCCGGTCAATTCGTATGGCTTACCGCCGAACTTCTGGAGAGTCCCGCATGGTGTGGTCTGTCTACCAATGGACGCCGCTTGATAGATCGTTTGATGATCGAACATCTGTCACATGGTGGCATTGAAAATGGCAGGTTGCCAGTCACACACAAGGATCTGGAGGAATACGGGCTTTCCCGGAATTGCATTCGATATGCCATTGAGGAAGCCGAAGTCTTTGGTTTAATCCGCTTCAAACGTGGTGGACGGTGGGGAGGGGCTAACCGCCCTTCCCTCTATCGTTTGACCTGGCTAGGGAATGCCGACGCAGGCCCTACCAATGAATGGAAGGTGACGACACAAGAGACGGTGGACGCCTGGAAACGGCACCAATCCGAAGCCAATAAGGGCCGGAAAAAACAGTTTGCTACTCGCAAAACTGCGAGTGCTGTACCCCCAAAACTGCGAGTAGTGGGCAGCCTTTCAGAGAGTACCCGAAAATGAGAAACCCGGATTTCTGCGATTTTTCCTATGGCTGGCCTACCCCCATTTCTGCGAGTCCTTTCTATATCTCCAGGGGTTTGGGGGAAGTGTTGGGCCGGAATGCCAGTACAGCAATCCAGAGCAAGGGCACAGTCACCACAGAGCGCACCGATACCGATAGATCAGAAGCATCTCCAAAAAAAAGGGGAGTAGGCACTTCGGGACGAAACACTGTGTCGTCGGGCGAAGCCAATGCCTGACAAATCCGCAACGAGAACCAGGGCTTACAGAGACCGAAAAAAAATTGGCGTTTCCGTTGCGTCAATTGCGATTGGTCCCGAACTCAAAGCCGCGCTTGTCGAGTTTGAATTTCTTAGCGCTTCAGACACAGACGACCGCGCCGCGATTGAACAAGCGACACAAGCCGCGTTACGCGATTGGTTGGGTGTGACGCGTCACAGTGAAACCCATGCAGAATCAAGGAGATGATGCTATTATTCGTATGTCGGAGTCATACGGAGTCGCGCCAACATGAGAGTTATGAAAGATGAAGCAAACGAAACAAATTTCCGCCCTTGAGCGGTCCGAGTTGCCCCCGCCGGAAGCCCATAATTCTCATGGTCTGAATGCGTCCGACAGCGCCCCTGGCCCGGTGGGGGCAGCCTTTCCCGACGACATCACGAAAAGCCTGAAACGCCAATTCATCGCCGGGTATCTCGGAAACCTGGGTATGCGAGTTAATGATCTTGTCTTTGGGCTTTTGGAGCAATGGAGCATCGCCCCAGATACGCGGGAACGGTTATATTGTGAGGGCGTCGCGGCATACGGGGAACATGGTCACGGAAACCCGGCACACCCGGCACGCCCTGAATTATCGGTCCCTTTGCGCTGGTTGCTTCAACAGCCCCTAGAGTATCGGCAAGCCCTGGCAAGCCTTCAGCCGCAAAACGTGGCAACCGCAATCGGCCTGGAGCAGATGGCGGGGCAATGGTCGCTGGAAACTACAGCACACATTGCGCTGGCAGTCGCAGGCCCTTGGGCAGCCGAAGTCTTACTCGAAAATGAAGAACGAATTTTTCGCGCCATCCAGTCCCCTTTGATCGCTGGCAACGCCTGAAACACGAAAGGACCATCCAATGCAGACCGTAGGCCGTTATGTGAAATTATTGGACCCGAACTATGCCGCGCAGATGAACAACGGCACTCACGCGGGCGGTATGGGCTATCTGGCGTCTCAGTTGACGCAAGGCTTAGAGATGGGCAGGCAGCGACAGGAACGGCAGCAGGCGCAAGAGGCCGATCAGAAGGCATTCCAAGCCGCCATGCGTGGGTTTCAGGGACAAGGTGCGCCCAACCGGACTTACAGCGACCCAACCGGCGCACCCTTGACGCCTGGAGGCACCACAGAGCCGCCTAAAGGCTATCAAGGCATGTTCGCCGCCCTGGACGGTCTGACAGGACCACGGGCCCAGGAACTTCAATTCGCCGCACTACAGGGCATGGAAAACAACAAGCCAAAGCCAATCACAGCCGCCGATTTGGTGAAAGTACCGGACGGCAACAATGGTTTCCGATATCAGACCGCGCAAGAGGCCCTTGGGCAACCCGCGTATCAACAGCCGCCCGATATCCAGGTAAAGCTTATGCAGGCAGGCTACCAGCCGGGAACCCCCGAATATCAGCAAGCCGCCCGCGATATGTTGTCCAAACAAGGTGGCGTGACCGTCAACATGCCGAAAGGTGCAGACGAACTGTCGAAACTCGACGCGCAATTTATCGGCGGCATGCGGGAGGGCGTCCAGAAAATGCGGGAATCCATGCCAGACTTGCAACGGGTTCGCGCCGCCCTGGATCAATTCGGCACGGGTCCGACCGCAAATATCCGCCTGTTCCTTGGCAGCTTGGCGAACGATTTGGGCTTGCCCGTCGATCCATCCTTGCAAGAGGGCGAACTGATTCAAAGCATTCAGAGCCGCCTTGCGCCTGCAATGCGACAGACGGGTTCGGGATCATCCAGTGACAGAGACGTGTCGATGTTCCTTGCAGCCCTTCCAAACCTTTTGCGAACCCCGGAAGGCAACTCCCACCTTGGCAAAAACATGAAGAACATCTCCTACAAACAAGATGGTCTGTTGGGGCTCCGATACTATCAATTGCAGCTGATCTGGGGCGGTCAGGAGGCGATGTCGTGTCTCATGCCTGGAAGTTAGGTCTGTTGCGCAGAACACATTGGAGTACTGGATATGTCGAAGCCAGAAACTTTCGCCATATGCGATGTAGACTTATTGATGCGGAGCGTCGCGGTCTAAGGCACGACGATAATGGAAAGGATATACTTCATAGAGCGGAACAAAGGAGATTCAGAAACGCAAGACGACATCTGAATGCGTCTGTTAAGTGTCGGTCCCCGTGGGGTTCAGAAGACCTGGCTGCACTCCGAGAGTGCCTTAAGAGTGATTATTCTATTGCGATGATTTCACACCAAATAGAACGTGAACCTAGCGACGTCGCAAAAAAGATTGTTCTAAATGGTCGACGATTCAGTAAACAATTCACAGAGGAAGAGAAGAGCCGATTGGTTGGAGGTTTTTGTTCTGGCCTAAGTCTAAGCGAGGTCGCACAATTATTGCCGGGACGTTCAAAGCACTCCGTGAACCACATGGCGAAGCGCCTTTGCCCAGAGGCATTTCAAAAATCTTCGGTCTGGTCCATTGCCGACAAACGTAAGTTATTGATGTCCTACCTCTCTGGTGTGCGAGGAATTGCGCTAGCCGAACTATTTCCAAAGCGCTCCAAACACGCGGTTCGCAGATATCTTTATGGTTTACTGCATGAGAGGGATCAGGACCCTTTCTCTCCCGCAGAGCTTCAAATTATGATCGGTGCTATCAAGCGAGGTGAATCAGTTGAATGCATCTCGCGTTGGCTTGCGAGAAACCCAGAAACGATATCATCCAAAATCAAAAACAATCGAATCGGCTGGAAGGGAAGGCCACCAGCACTGACTCCAAATGATCTTAAAGAAGTGCAAAGACTCCGAAGGTCGGAAAGTTTAACAAATCAGGAAATAGGCGCGCGGTTCGGTTTGTGCCCCAGCACAATATCTCGTCACCTCAAGAGGATTTAATGTCCCGAGATGATTTGATCCCGCAAATCTCAGAAAGGCACCTTACTCTACTCATGCGCATTCATGGGGATGGAATCGCGCCTATCGTCCACGCCGATGGTCTGGCAGATATAGCTTTTCTAGACATTGAGGCCCTATGCCGTGGGGAGTTGATTGCCCGCGTCACTATGGGCCGATTCAAGGGGTACCGCGTGACTGAGGCCGGAAAGGCACTGATCGCATAAATGCGGTATTATGGAGTAAACTCACCAAATATGATGATGTTGGTCGCTTTATTTGATGATTCGGTTCACATTTCTGAGATAGCGCTCCTCAAATAACCTAGGAACATACTGTTCTGGTATCTTGAGTTCTAATGCGATGCCGTAGTTATCTATTTCGTTTTTTTCCAAAGATTCCTTCATCTCAAGGCGACGCGCTTCTGGACACAGAACCGCCAGCGACATCCAAAATGCGTCCACTTCGGAAAGCATTTGATTTGATGGAGATGATAGTATCGGGGCAGACAAGTCCGCTAATAGTTCTTCGAACCTAGATCCCGTGTCTGATGCTTCATGTGCAGGCGTAAAGACATGCATCAGCTCTTTCACATATACAAAGCGAGTCCAGCATTCGTTGAGCGACCGTTCTGTAATAATAACATGGCTGCCAAGCTGCTGAACAATTTTATGTGTTTTGGATGTGGCTGAGAAATACAGCCCACGGCATACAGTCACGTCCATGCCAGATTTGACATGTGCAATGCTTTGAAGCCCTGCTAGTCGCAGGGCCTCGTCGCGTATAATATTTCTACTGGTTTTGGGGGTTTGCTTTTGGGCAAACTCGTAAAGGTTTTTGTAACTCAACCGGGCCCCTAGTAGTCTTTATCGGTTTCGACATCATAGTCGCCCGCTTCAAGCTGCGACAGAACCTTGTTGATTTCGGTAGCAAACTGCGCTTCGGAAACGTCGCGAGACGATCCTGGGAACAGTTTGACATCCTTTACCTTCAGCCCGCTTTCGCCAAAGAGGCGATTCTGGGCCAGCGAGACTTGATCAGCCATACTTTCCACCTCTTGTTGGCGCGTTGAGTGGGTACACCATCTCTAGCGCGGTTTCGAGTTTCGCGACTATGTTTTTAACTTTTGTCAAGAACACAATACGAAGTTACTATCATATATCACACACAAAATGTAGGAAAACAAGGCCACCCACACAAATTTAATATCACAATCACGTTTCTAGTCGCAGATCGTGAACGCCTATTGCATCCATACACATCATAAAGAACGCCGCAGTAAAGCTTCCACGGCTTATCCTATTGGCTATTTTGGTGATTTTGCTCCATAATATCGCATAGATGCCCCAATGGTCACGCCCTATCACAGACCGTCACGTAATGTCACAGACCGTCACGACCCGTCATGAAACCGTATAGGGAACCGTTCCCCGAACCGTTTGGCAAACCGTTACCGATACCGTCTCAGAAGATGAACGAGGAAACCTAGAACAAGACGACCGTTTGTTAGACTGACCCGCAGTCATTTTAAGGCCATGGAATCACGACGCGGGGGAGACTAGGCTGTACGCTCGCGAAGAGTCCATAAGTCTATCAATCTGAATGCGGCATCCAACGACGCCACCTTACCAAGGATCGTTATTCCCTTCCTATCTGGAATGTCTGTTGCTTCAAATAGAAAGTACCCATCAGATCCTAAATGACTCGCGCCAGCATTTTCTATCGTCTTGCGTGCAAGTGTGGCAATATGAACGCTTAAACCATTGCCGACTGCGACGCTTGCAAGGATATCATCCATGGCCCGAACTCCTGTTCATCGACCCGCTCCTAGAATAAGTGTGAATGATCTCGCTCAGTACATGGTGTCATCAGACACAGCTCGTGTTGGAATCTTGCGGAGAGCCAAAACCCCAAACATTCCGCCCATTATTCGATATAAGGATGTGCGGCCTGTCGTAAACGCATTTCTATCAGATAATCAACGTTCTGTGAATCTCCTAGTTGAAGCCGAAGAACACTTCAATCAGCGAGCAGACGACCCCTCTATTTCCGCCCTTCGGCAGGATGATGCAAGAAATAGCGTAGAGGTGCTGCATGCGATCCAGCGCATGGCAAATAGCCTTACGCAATTCAGCTTTGAACCCGCTCCCAAACGGCAAGCAAAACTTGATCTCGCTGGCGTAGAAATCTCGGTTTACGCGGATTTAATTGTGACGGGCACCCTTCGAAGGGCACCTCATTCCGGGGTCGCCATACTTCGCATGACCCAGGCTGACGGCGAATCAGAAGCGGCACAAACGCGCAGAAGGGAAATGGGACTATATGTTGCAACGCTAGCGAGACTACATGCTGAACAGAATTTTGATCTAAGTAAGCCAATATCAAACAGGTTTTGTATGTCTATTGATGTGCAGCACGGAGAGTGTTTCCAAGCTCCTGAATCAAACTCCCGAAGGATGAATGATCTTGAAAATGCTTGCCGATTCATAGTTGCGATGTGGGATTCTGTTTAAGTTTGTAAATTCAATTCGTTTTAACAACCTTCTATAGGGTATGCCCGTTCCGACGCTGGCAGACGACAGGGCAAGACAGGGGGGAAATCTAGGGCAATTAGTAACCATTTAGTAACCGTGCCCCCGACGTTCTACACCACAGACAAAAAAATGCCCCTAAGTCAAAGACCTAGGGGCAAGTTGAACAGGGAGGCTTCACGTCTGGGAGACGTAGGGCCGGGCTGATGGGGACATCACCCGGCGTCGCTGCACTGCAGCAACTGAAGCACCTCTTACATAGTCTTGTTGGGGCGCGCCGCCTAGCGTCAAAAACGTCAAGCCGGGTATGCGAAAAATGCATGGCTGAAACTAAAGCCCCGCAACAAATGCGTCACAAACTCAGAATCCTTTGAAATCTAACGATAAAATAATAGGCGAACGCCTAATTTTTGAACAATCTTACCGTTGCAAATATATCACCATTTTTGCCAATTTGCTCAATTGGCGCGGAAACAGCGCTTTATATTTCCGCTGAACCCTAAATTCCCTGGCAACACAGGGGATCAGTCGATGGTGAATCGCGCCCGGACGCCACGCTCAATGCCGGTACAGATCAGCCGGTCCAGCCCGAAGCTCTGGCGGAACATCTGCAACAGGATCAATTCCTCGTCGCTGGCTTCCAAATCCGCAGCCGCTACTTCAACCGCCAGCGCATAGGCGGTTTCATGCAGTGATACCGGCAGAGAGGCCTTCATTTCCTGCAAAATGTGATCTATTCCATCGACATCATCCAGCTTGTCGATACACGCATTTGCAATGCCGGTCAGCTGGGTCACATCGAAATCACGAAACACCGGCAGATGCGCAACGATGCGCCCGATCATTTCCATTTCGGATTCAGTGATCACGGCATCAGCGGCAGCGGCGATCACCATGCCATGGATAAGTGCCTCGTGGCGGTTTAACATTGTTTGGGAACCCTCCGTTAAGAACTCTATCTATAGAGAGCCTGAGTTATTTCAAGCTCCCCGCCGCACGTCAAGGAAGACCGTTACGCCTGTCCTTGGCGCTAATATGGGGTTGATACAGGCCCGTGCCATGCTTTCGGCTCGACAAAACGGGGCAAGCGCTTATAGCGTACCATCATGCAAGCTCTGATCGATTTTTCCATTCCCGTCTTCGCAATCATTCTGGCCGGCTGGCTGGCCGGACGGTTTCGATTATTGGGACAGGATTCCACCGCCGCGCTGAACGGTTTTGTCTTTTTCATCGCGCTGCCCGCCTTGTTCCTGGCATCAACATCACGTGCGCCGGTGGAAGCCGTCTTGAACTGGCCACTCCTGGCCGTCGTCGCAGGGGGATATCTGTTCACCGCGATCCCGATTGCCTTCATCGCCCGGATATTCTTTGCCAAACGGATCGGGGAGATCGGGCTGCACAGCGCCTCCTCCGTCTTTGCAAATACGGGCTATATGGGAATACCGTTGGGCCTGGCTGCCTTTGGGGAGAGCGCGACCAATCCGATGATCGCAACCGTGCTGGCCAATATCTTTATCGTGCTGGGCCTGGCGACCGCCATGATGGAAGTGGACCGCACCGGTTCAAAAGGCCCGCGCATTGCCTATGATGCCGTTCGCGGATTGGTGCGCAGCCCCCTGCTCTGTGCCTTGGCTCTGGGCCTGACGCTGTCTGCATTGGGCATTACAATTCCGGGTCCCGGCCTGAAATTCCTGGATCTGCTGGCCGGGGCAGCCGGGCCATGTGCCCTGTTCGCCATGGGCCTATTTCTGGTGGGCCAGTCTGTTCGGCGGGGCGCCCTGGAGGTCAGTTGGGTCACCTTTGTGAAGCTGATCATCCATCCCCTGGCGACCTGGCTGATCGCCCATTATCTGATCCCCTTGGAGCCATTGGAGGAGGCGATTGCGGTTGTCATGGCGTCCCTGCCCACGGGGGGACTGATTTTCGTGCTGGCCCAGCGATATGGGATCTATGTCCAACGGGCCTCAGCAGTCATTCTGGTATCGACAATTCTGTCCGTCGTGACCGTTTCCTTCATCCTACAGCATTATGTCGACCTGCTGAACAATGGTTGAGCCGGTTGAGGCCATACCCTATGGACCCGCCGCCCCGCGCAGCCTGTGCACCGATTGCGGTGTATCGCGCATGTCCGATCCCAAACAATGCGGCAAGGCCTGCCAATTCATCAAACCAGACTATCCCGCGATGGAAAGCGCTGTGCATGGCCGCGCCCGGGACCGGGAACGCACCGACGAAATATACTTTGGTCCCTTCCGCCGGATGCTGCGCGCCAAGCTGAAAAGCCCCAGCCCCGGTGCGCAATGGACCGGCATCACCACCCGGATCGCCCAACGCCTGCTGGAAACACAGGCCGTAGATGCCGTCCTGACCATGGCCCCTGATCCACAGGACCGATGGAAGCCAATGCCGGTCCTGGTAACCCAGCCTGAAGGCATGGAACAGGTGCGCGGCATGCGCATGGGCTATGCGCCCCTATTGGCCCTGTTGGAACCTGCCATTGCCAAGGGCTATAAGCGCCTGGCAGTGATCGGCATACCCTGCCAGGTCTATGCCCTGCGCGCGCTGGAGAAGGAATTGGGGTTGGAGCGGCTGTATGTCATCGGCACGCCCTGTTCCGACAATACGACAACAGAGAATTTCCATACCTTCCTGGAATTGCTGGCGGAGGACCCCGATACCATCACCTATCTGGAATTTCGTGCGGACTATTATGTGGAACTGCGCTTTACCGATGGCCGCAAGAAGGAAATTCCCTTCCTGATGCTGCCCATTTCCCAATTGCCACCGGATTTCTTCCCCCTGACCTGTCGCACCTGTGTGGATTACACCAATGTTTTGAGCGACATAACCGTGGGCTATATGGGCGGCCAGGGTCAGCAATGGCTGCTGGTTCGCAATGACCGGGGCGAAGAGTTGGTTGACCTGCTGGGCGATGAACTCCAATCGGAAGCGCCAGGCAGCAAAGGCAAACGCGAAGGCCCGGTAAAAGGGTTCCTGGCCAATACAATCCGCGCAGCGGGCGGCCTGCCCCTGCGCCGCATGCCCAATTGGCTGCGCCCAATTGTCGGGCGCTTGATGCCCATCGTCGGCCCCAAGGGCCTGGAATTCGCCCGCGCCCGGGTGGAGATGAAGGCCTGCGAAACCGTTATCCATCTAAGGCGGGAAGAACCCGCCCGCGCGCAATACATGATCCCGGATCATGTCTGGGACATCGTGAAGCCTTATGGGATTGAGCGGGAATGACTGACCACCACTCGGGCCCTATCCGCGCAGGCGGGTGAATAGGGCCACAGGCATCAATCGCGCCCGCCGCCCTGGACCCCGGATCAAGTCCGGGGTGACGATTGGTGCGATTTCATTAGTCCCACCTAGCCGGTCGCCAATGCTTTTGCCTGCAAACGGGTCGACAATGAGTCGTGCAACTGCGGTTCCCTCTCCCAAAAGGCATCCTCATCCTGAGGAGCGAAGCGTCTCGAAGGATGGCACTATTGTGCGCTCGATTTCGTCACCCCGGACCTGATCCGGGGTCCAGGGCAGCGATTACAATAGGCATCGTAAAGTTAAACCTCATCAGGCATCAAAAATGCCGCGACCTCCTCGACCGCCTCCTTCAGTCCGACCCGCTGAATCTCAACCCCGTCCGGGAAGGCCCCCAGCAGGCGGCTGGGCATGCGGGAATCCAACAGGACGAAGACACCGCGATCATCGGCCCGGCGGATCAGGCGACCAAAGGCCTGCTTCAGCTTCAGGCGGGTCATGGCATCGTCATAATCCTTACCGCCAAAGTGGCCTCGTCGGGCCTTGTGCAGGATCGTCGGGCGGGGCCAGGGCACGCGGTCAAACACGATCAGGCGCAGGCTGTCGCCCGGCACATCCACGCCGTCGCGGATGGCATCGGTCCCCAGCAGACAGCTATGGGGTTCTGCACGGAACATATCGATCAGGGTCGGCAGGTTCAGCGCATCCACATGCTGCGCCAACAGGTCGATGCCTTCCGCCTCAAGGTCTGCACCAATGCGCTGATAGACGGCACGCAATCTGGCAATTGCAGTGAACAGGCCAAGCGCCCCACCACCAGACGCGCGGAACAGTCCCCGATAGGCCGCTGCGACCTGGGCCGTGTCGTTCCGGTTCACATCAGTGACGATATAGACCTGCGTGTTCTTAGGGTAATCAAAGGGCGACGGCACCCGTGCACGGATCGGCGGGCTGGGCAGGAAATTCGTCCCGGCGCGCCGCTCTGCTGACAGCCAATCAGCCTCCCCATCCCCAGACCCGTCGGTCAGCGTCGCAGAAGTGATCAGCGCGCCATGGCTGTTGATCAGCACAGTTTCTGCGAAGGGGAAGCTGGGATCAACCCAGTGGCGGCGCATGCCGACATCCAGATCACGCCCATCGACCCGATCCACCCCGAACCATTCAACGAATTGATCGGGCGTCGCATGATCCAGGGACCCTGCCATCTCCATCGCTGCCTTGGCATAATCGATGACGCGATGGGTGAGCGAGCGGCAGATCTGATCGATCCGCATTTTATCGCCAGGCTCCAGCTCTTCCGCTTCCTCGCTCAACCGCGCCAGCAAACCATCGCGCAGGCCGGTGGCGGATCGCAGAAGGGTCTGAAACAGGTCTTTAACGCTCAAGCCGGCTTCTGCGACTTCGGGGCTAGGCTCGGTCGCCTCAACCTCCAGGCCAAAGGGGCCATCGGCATCCTGTGAACGGGCATAGACCAGGCGGCGCACCTCTGCCAGGAACACCTCAACCGGTCCCTGGGCGCGTCCTTCCGTCATGCGGGCATGCCAGCCTTCCCCCGGTAAACCGGCGGCCGCCCGCATCAGGGCCTCCAGATGGGCGCGATTGTCCTCTGGCCCCAGCAGGTCTTCGCAGCGCGCCTTCAGACCCCGCGCACGGCCGCGACCGGTTCCCTCATTCCCGCGCAGCCAACGGCGCAGTTCGGCGGTTTCCTGTCCAGACAGATGGGCGGAAAAGGCACTATCGGCTGCATCGAAGACATGGTGCCCCTCGTCAAAGACCAGCCGCGTTGTGCGCCCCCCCAGATCCAGCGCGCCGCGCGCCGCCTGAATCATCACCAGCGCATGATTGGCGACCACCAGATCAGCCTTGCGGGACCGGCGCACCCCGCGCTCGATAAAGCATCGGCTGTAATGGGCACAGGCGGTATAGACGCATTCCCCGCGCCGATCGGTCAGGCTGCTGAGCCGTCGCCCGCCGGTCAGATCCACCAGCCAGGCGGGGAAATCGCCCCCGGTCATATCGCCATCGCGTGTTGCCGCCGCCCATCGCGCCATCAGGCCCAGCGGGATTGCCTCCGATCTGTTAATCTCAACGGCGCGAACCGTCTCTTCCAGGTTCAACAGGCACAGGTAATTCTCCCGCCCCTTGCGGATGACGACACGGCGGTCCTTCTCCTTCGCATCGGGGAACAGGCGGTCCAGCTCCCCATCAATCTGATGCTGCAGGTTGCGGGTATAGGTCGACAGCCAGACCGGCCCTTCATTCTTTTCCGCCCACAGGCTGGCCGGCGCGATATAGCCCAGGGTCTTGCCCACGCCGGTTCCCGCCTCTGCCAGGACGACACGGGGATTGCCTTCATCCTCGCGGGGCCGAAACACCTCACTGACGGCAGAGGCATAGTCAGACTGGCTCGGCCGGGCTTCCGCCCCTGCCCCCAGCAGATCGGCCAGGCGGCTGCGTGCCTCTGCCGGATCAACGGCCAGATCACCGGGCGGCGGCGGGGGCGCTTCTTCCTGCCATTCCGGCAGGTCTTTCCAAACATCCAACCCGGTCACAGCGGCGCGCAGCCCGGCTGTCTCCGACTCCTCCCCCAGTGCTGCCAAGACCATGGGGCCCCAACGCCAGCCACCCTGCGCCATGGCGAAGGCACACCGCCGGGTGCGGGGGTCCCGCTCCCCCACCGCCATCAAATGACGCAACAAACGCTGGGCAGCGCGGGGCAGCAGGATTGCCTGATCCTCCAGCCCGCCTGGGATCGGCAATTGCAAGGCCTCGGCCAGCCCGCGCGGGGTCGGCACACAGAATTTTGCAGGCGCGACAAAGGCGAATAGTTCCAGCAGGTCCAAGCTTCCAGTCGGTATACGCCCCCCGGCCCGACCCGAAATCCGGGTCACGGTAGCAGGCGCATGCAACAGGTAAATCGGCCCGCCTTTTGACAGCCGCCGTGCCGCCTCCTTATGGGGCAGACGCTCAACCTCTCCATCCACGGTCAGCCACGCAGCCTCATGCACCCCGGCCACAAGGGCGGGCGCAGGTTCCAGCATAAGAGTCGGGGCCGCACACATTCCCCACTGTCACCGGATTCCGGCCCAGTCCTCAAGCGATGGTTTCAAATAAGCAGGGGGCTATAGCCCAACCCTGCCAAGTCTGAACCCGGCCGCGCCAACAGTACCAGCCAATCCGACTGTCCCGGAAAATCCGGCCTGGAAGCGCTGGGATGGTGCAACCGCGCCCGTGCCAACACCGTCGGCTTCAGGGATCAATGCCTCAAAACCACAGCGCACCGCCGCACCGGATGTAACAGACAAAACACTGATCACACCCGGCATACGGCTGTCCGATCCAAACCGAGGGTTTGGAAACGATTATGTACAGGCGGCAACGACCGATCTATTCTCAACCCAGGATTACAATACCAAAAAGGAGTCTGACCGCGTGAAAATTGGGCATGACATTGTGCGTCAAATCTACCGGAAAAGATCTACTAAATGAAAGCGGTCGCAGTTTCCATCAGAAGATTTAGTGTAGCACACATTCCCCAATCTCGCCGGATTCCGTCCCAAGCTTCAAGCGATGGTTTGATCCCGCGCACCATTCACCGCCTGAAGGATGAAGGGGGTTTGCCATAAAGTGCTTTGAAACATTTAGGCGTGCATCGCAAAATTCAGATGAATACAGTCCAAATGAGATTAATAAGCCTAACGCGTGCGCTTCAGGAATTTGGGGAGGGTTATGGAATATCGTCGCGACATTGATGGTCTGCGGGCGCTTGCCATTTTAACGGTCGTTGGATTTCATCTAAAGTTTCAAGGGTTTGGTGGTGGGTTCGTCGGTGTTGATGTTTTCTTTGTCATATCCGGCTTTCTGATCACCCAGATTATTAGGAATGATGCTCTTCGCGGTCATTTCTCGCTTCTGCACTTTTATGAACGTCGCGCGCGCCGCCTTTTACCGGCGCTGTTTGTCGTCATGGCAGCGACAGTCGTCCTGTCTGCACTGGTTCTGCTGCCGATCCAATATGTCTCTTTCTCAAGGTCCTTGATTGCTGCCAGCCTGTTTTTCTCAAGCTTTCATTTCAGGTCTGAAAATGGATATTTTGACCTGACATCAGAACAAAAGCCGCTGCTGCACACATGGTCCCTGTCGGTTGAGGAAATATACTATATTTTCTTTCCGCTTCTGCTGATCTGGATCTATCGAAACCCCAGTAAATTGCGGTTGAATGTCTTAACCCTGATTGGGGTGATTTCATTTATTGGCGTGACCCTGGCCTTGATCCGAAATCCAGAGTCAAGGGCAGCTTTCTTCCTGCCGCCAGGGCGCGCCTGGGAGTTTCTGTTGGGCACAGCTGTGGCTATTGTGCCGGTTACAGCCTTTAAGCACCGTATCTTTGCCCAGGCAGGTTCAGGCCTTGGCTTGGTCCTGATCTTGGGATCCGCGATTGGATATTCGGAAGATACAGTGTTTCCAGGCCCTGCTGCCCTGCTGCCCTGTCTTGGAACCGCGTTGATCATTGCGGCCGGCCAACAGCAATCAACCATTGTTTCGCGCCTTTTTAGCCTGACTCCCCTGGTGTGGATTGGTCGCGCCTCGTATTCGCTGTATATGTGGCATTGGCCCCTTATCGTCCTGACCGTTCAGTATTTTGGGGAGCCCTTGACGGTCCAATGGAAAATTCTGATCCTTGCGGCATCAGCCCTTCTTGCAACGGGAACACTGATCTGGGTCGAAACCCCGTTTCGGGGAAGACAGGGGATTCTGTCCCGAAAGCGGATTTTCCAATTCGCCCTGCTGGGAACGGGAGTCTTCATTGCCATCGGTCTGCACGGCATTCTGTCGAATGGGTGGCAGAGCCGATATGCCCCCGCCGTTCTGTCCATTGTCAATGGCGGCCAAGACAAGGACCCCCGACAGGAAGAATGCCTGAAATCAGACTTACAGGCCCGTGGGTGCCTATATGGACTTCAGACGGAACCGCCTACTGTTGCGCTGTGGGGTGACAGCCATGCTGCAGTCTTCGCCCAGGCATTGGGGGAACAGGCGATGCAGACTGGAACATCGGCAATGGTATATACAATGCCGTCCTGCCCCCCCATTGCGGGCTGGGCCATTCCAAACCAACCCTGGCGTGAGGCCTGTCTGGCCCTTCAGGATAGGGCCTTTAAGGAAATATCAGACAGTACGTCGATCCATACTGTCATTTTCAGCAGTCGCTTTTCCGGTTATCCGATCACAAATCCTGCCTCCGATTTTTCCGATCGTTTTTATGCAACCATGCGCGCGCTGCAAGCATCCGGGAAACGAACAGCATTGGTGTATTCCGTTCCAGAATTTCGCGCGGATGTTCCCCAGACCCTCTTCAATCTCTATAAAGATCAGGGGGTGCCCACCCGTCTAACCCAGGAACGTGCTGTATTTGATGCCCGTCTTGACGGCGAGGCCCCCTTTCTGCTCGGCCTGCCAGCCAATACGATCATCATAAAACCATCAGAAATTCTGTGCGACACGGAGCAGTGTTACTTCTACCGGGATGGAAAAGTTTTATACCATGACGGGCATCATTTAAGCCTTACCGGTGCAGCAGAAGTCGGCCCCCTATTCAAACCTTTGTTTGAAAGATAGGCCGACCCCCATTATTCCCCCAATGACTTGGTCGCAATTTCCAGGCTGTCCCGGCTGAGACCGGTGGTTTTAGCAATGCGTTCCAACTGGTCACGCATCGCCCGGCTGCGGTCAGCAGGCAGGCGGCGCCATTGACCAAAGACACCCAGCAAGCGGGCAGCGACCTGGGGATTGATGCCATCCAACTGCACCAGAACATCCGCCACGAAACGATATCCCGTCCCATCAGCGGCATGGAACCGCACAGGATTTCCCATAGCGAAAGCCCCAACCAAGGCGCGCACCTTATTGGGCTTTTTAATTGAGAAGGCGGAATGGGACATCAGTTTCTTGACGCGGTCCAAAGTATCGGCCCGATTGCTCATGGCCTGGACTGCGAACCATTTGTCCATGACCTGCTCGTCACCCTTAAAGCGGTCATAAAACGCCGCCAGGGCCGCCTCTTGCTCCGGTCCATCAGTATCGGCCAGCACAGAAAGTGCAGCCATGCGATCGGTCATATTATCAGCCTGATCAAAGCGCGATTTTGCCAACGCAATGGCATCGGCATGACCCGACGCGCCCAGATAGGCCAGCGCGGTGTTGCGCAAGGCCCGACGCCCGGCCGATTCTGCGGCGGGATCATAAGGGCCAGTTTCTGCCAGGGCATCATGCACAGCCAGGAATTCCGCCTGAAACGCCTGTGCAAAGGCGGTGCGCAACATCATGCGGGCGGTGTGGATTTCATCAATCGCCACCGGGCGCATCTGTTCGGCAATGTAATCTTCGGTCGGCAGGGCAATTGCCTGGGCACGGAAGGCCGGGTCCAATTCATTATCCAACAGGATTTTACCCAAGGCTGCGATCAAATCCTGATCGATATCTGGCTGGCGCCCATCCCGCAGCGCCTGCACCATTTCCAACAGGCGCTGGGTCGCATATTGCTGACCGGCCTCCCATCGCGCAAAAGGGTCTGGATCATTGGCCATTTGAACAACGCGGTCTTCCGGTGTGTAATCCGCTTTCAAAGCGATTGGCGCAGAAAACCCTCGGTTCAAAGAAGGCACTGCCGGGCCGCTGATATCCTCAAACACCGTCACCAATGTCGCCTCGTTCAAGGCCAGCACGGTTTCTTCACCCAAATCCTTTCCATCCACACCTAAATGAAGGGGGCGACCGGTTTTCGCATCCATCAACCCCATACGCAGCGGAATTGGCAGGGCCTGCTTTTCGGGCTGGCCGGGTGTTGGCTTTGTGGTCTGTTGCAGCGTCAATGTCAGTTGTTGTGCTGTTGCGTCATACCGCCATTCGGCCCGAACTTCCGGTGTGCCAGCCTGACTGTACCAGGGCTTGAAGTAGCCCAAATCAATGTCATTGGCATCAGCCATGGCGGCGACGAAATCATCACAGGTCACCGCCTGCCCATCATGGCGCTGAAAATAAAGCCGCATGCCCGCCTGGAATCCCTCTTCGCCCAGCAAGGCGTGCAGCATACGGATGACCTCAGCCCCCTTCTCATAGACGGTGGCGGTATAGAAATTGTTGATCTCAATATAGCTTTCGGGCCGCACGGGATGGGCTAGCGGGCCTGAATCTTCCGGAAACTGGCGCGCGCGCAGCATACGGACATCCTGTATGCGCTTGACCGGGCGGGAGCGCATATCCGCCGTGAACTCCTGATCGCGAAACACGGTCAGGCCTTCCTTCAGGCTCAACTGAAACCAGTCGCGACAGGTGACGCGGTTGCCGGTCCAGTTGTGGAAATATTCATGCGCGACGATTCCCTCAATCGAGCTGAAATCCGCATCGGTTGCCGTCTCTGGATCGGCCAGAATGTATTTTGCGTTGAACACATTCAGGGACTTGTTTTCCATCGCCCCCATATTGAAATCACTGACCGCGACGATGTTGAAAATATCCAAATCATATTCCAGGCCAAAGCGGGACTCATCCCAGGCCATGGAGCGTTTCAGGGCATCCATCGCATAGGCGCAGCGCGGCGCATTGCCGGGTTCTACCCAGATTTTCAAATCAACCGCGCGGTTGCTGCGGGTGGTGAATGTATCTTCATAAGCATCCAACTTGCCTGCAACCAGGGCAAACAGATAGCTGGGCTTTGGAAAGGGATCATCCCAGACGGCCTGATGCCGACCATCCGGCAGGTCCCCTGCGCTGGTCAGATTCCCATTGGACAACAGGACGGGATAAGACGCCTTGTCGGCGCGGATCGTGACGGTGAAAACGCTCATCACATCAGGGCGGTCGGGATAAAAGGTGATCCGGCGAAAGCCTTCCGCCTCACACTGGGTACAGAAAATACCGTTGGATTGATACAGACCCTCCAGCCGTGTGTTTTCCACCGGATCGATGGCAACCTGTGTCATTAATTCGAAAGACGCGGGTGGATTGGTCAGGATAAGGCCGGTCTTGCTTTGGCTATAGGCCTCTTTCCCCAAAGCTGTCCCATCGATCTCAATCGCCTTCAGGCGCAACTCTTCGCCATCCAGTGTCAAAGGACCTGTTTCCCCCGATGCCCGCTGAATGACAAGCCGCGCCGTGACCAGAGTTTCCTTCGGGGCCAGATCGAATTCCAATGCCACCTGGTCAATGGAATAGGCGGGCGCGCGATACTCTGACAGGCGGATTACGGGCGGCTGGTCGGTCTTCATCATAGGTCCTTAATGCAATAATGGGTAACGCGATATTGGGGCGGCGCGGGAGCCCACAGGCAAGACCTTTTCAGACCCTACGTCAAGATACGGCTGAGGATGGTCACGGCCACAGCATCTCCGGCCCGGAATAGCGCGCAACCAGGAAATCAACAAAGGCGCGCACCTTGGCCGATAAATGGCGATTGGGCGGATACAGGGCATAAATGCCAATCGGATCCGGTTCAAACGCATCCAATGCTGAAATCAAGTCCCCATTCCGAATACTATCTGCGCATATGAATGTGGGGGAATTCACGATTCCCAGACCCGCCGCTGCCGCCATAGCCAGCGCATTGCCATTATTCGATGTCAATGTACCACTGACGCGAACCGAAATCCCCGCCCCTTTCGGATCATCGGGATCCTTGAAGGTCCAGGAATTCGGAGCGCTGAGATAGGTGTAGATCAGGCAGTTATGCGTTTCCAGGTCCTTGGGGTGTTCAGGTTGCCCCATTCGATCCCAATAGTCCTTGGACGCCAGGATTGGTCGCCTGGTTTCCGCGATGCGCTTGGCGATCAGGCTGGAATCTTCCAGCACGCCAATGCGCACGGCCATATCAAACCCTTCCTCCAGGATATCGACACGACGGTCGCTGAAATCCATGAAGACTTTCACTTCTGGAAACTGCGCCATGAAATCTGGCAATGCGCGGGCCAAGTGGGTAATGCCAAAACTGACAGGCGCAGTCACCCTTAACCGGCCTCGCGGGCGTTCCTGCAAATGGGTGACGGCCAGTTCCGCCTCTTCCGCTTCGGCAATGATCCGGCGACAGCGCTCATAAAACGCCTGACCCACCTCCGTCAGGTTCAGACGTCGCGTTGTCCGCGCAATCAATTGCGCGCCCAGCCGCTGCTCCAGGCGCGTCACCTGCTTGCTGACTGCAGACTTTGATTGTCCCATTTTTTCGGCAGCCGCGGTGAAGCTTCCAGCCTCAACAACCGCTGCGAATACTGCAATCCCGCTTAAATCCTGCATTTTCTATCGCTCCAGATTGGTTGAGAAACATTAGGGCCTTTTTCGAAACAATTAAATTCTTTTCTGATCGATTGTTCTTATTCAGATCGGGATTAAGTTGTGTCCCAGACAAATGAACCAGAAGGAGCAACGACATGGGACTGTTGGTAGACGGCGAATGGCACGACAAATGGTACGACACGTCCAAAACAGGCGGTAAATTTGTGCGCAGTGACTCAGTATTCCGAAACTGGGTCACGGCGGATGGCAGCGCTGGACCGACCGGCGATGCCGGTTTCAAGGCAGAAGCGGGTCGCTATCACCTGTATGTGTCCCTGGCCTGTCCCTGGGCCCATCGCACCCTGATTTTCCGGGCCATCAAGGACCTGGACAAGATGATCGACGTTTCTGTCGTCCATTGGAGGATGAAAGAAAACGGCTGGACCTTTGACGACAGTGACCCGGATGTCATTACCGACCCGATCCACAAGGCGCGGTTCCTGCACCAGGTCTATACGGCGGTAAAGCCTGACTATTCCGGTCGGGTGACGGTCCCGGTCCTGTACGACAAGAAGACCGACCAGATCGTGTCGAATGAATCGGCCGATATCATCCGGATGCTGAATTCAGCATTCGATGGGGTCGGTGCACGGGCCGGGGATTACTATCCAGAAGCCCTGCGCGCGGAAATCGATGAGGTCAATGACCGGGTCTATAACACTGTAAATAATGGTGTCTATAAATCAGGATTTGCGACCGAACAGGCACCTTATGAAGAGGCGGTCACAGACCTGTTCGACAGCCTGGACTGGTTGGAAAAGCGCCTGTCAAAACAGCGGTATCTGGTCGGGGATCAGATCACAGAGGCGGACTGGCGTTTGTTTACAACCCTGGTTCGGTTTGATCCGGTCTATGTCGGGCATTTCAAATGCAACCTGCGCCGGATCGTCGATTACCCCAATCTGTGGGCCTATACCCGGGAATTGTATCAACAGCCCGGCGTGCAGGAGACCGTGAATATGCGCCATATCAAGTCACATTATTATGGCAGCCACGACATGATTAACCCGACAGGTGTTATTCCTGTGGGACCGGTTCTGGACTTTGGGGCAAATCCCGAGCAAACGGAGGCGTTTGCGACGACGAATTTGCCGAAATAACAACCAGCCAGAGTATCTTGTGTGAGCTCATGCGAACGCATGATGCTCTGGCGAACCCCATGGGCGGGATGCCCAGAAAGCCGCCTGACCGGAACAAGCCGGTGGGCAAGACGAGGAGTGCGTATCATGACCCTTGAACTGAGACCATTCGACAGCTTGGGCGCTGCCAATTTTGGCTGGCTGGATGCAAAGCACCATTTCAGCTTCGGGCACTATTATGACCCCAAGCGGATGCATGTCGGGCCGCTGCGTGTCTGGAATGATGATACGATCGCACCGGGCACTGGTTTTGACCCGCACCCCCATCGGGATATGGAAATCATCACCTATGTCCGCGAAGGGGCGATCACCCATAAGGATAACCTGGGGAACAAGGGCCGCACAGAGGCGGGCGATATCCAGGTTATGTCTGCTGGGACTGGGATCGTGCATTCCGAATTCAATGAAGAGGATGTAACGACCAAGATCTTCCAGATCTGGATCATCCCCCGCAGCCAGGGGGGCAAACCACGCTGGGAAACCAAATCCTTCCCCAGGGGGGATCAGGCGGGCACATTACACCCCCTGGCCTCTGGACGGCCTGGAATAACCGGTGTTGCCCCCATTGATCAGGACGCAACCCTGTTTGCGGGCACCCTGCCCAAAGGCACGGTCATCGACCAGATTTTGGGGCGCAACCGCAGTGCCTATCTGGTCCCCGCGAAGGGGCGTGTGAAGATTGATGGCACGGAGATCAAAAACCGCGATGGCGTCATTATCCGCGATGCCAAATCGGTGAAGATCGAAGCCTTGGAAGACGCTGAAGTCATCCTGGTGGATGTTCCCAACGGATAAGCGTTGAAACGAGTCCCCCGACAGCCGGACCTGAGTCCAATCTGGAGTCAGGTCCGGCTTTGCCTTATCTGGGAACAGTTACCGAATTATTTTTAGTCCCATATTGTAACATCTTCGACACGGGATCACCTATGCGTCGCGGGTGGCTGGAAATCGTTCTACCCTCCCCTCTTCACTGGATGATCCTACCGTGCTTATCACCCTTTCTTTGCTGGTTCTTGGTCTTGCGCTGCTGTTCGCCGGGGGTGAAGCCCTGGTTCGGGGCGGTGTCTCCCTGGCGCTGCGATTTGGATTGTCTCCCCTGATTGTCGGGCTGACCGTTGTGGCTTTTGGTACCTCTCTGCCAGAGCTTTTGGTTTCTGTTCAGGCCGCGCTTTCCGGGTCGCCTGATATTGCCGTGGGCAATGTGGTCGGATCCAATATCGCCAATATTCTGCTGATCCTGGGGGCGACTGCTGTGATTGCCCCGATCACGATGGCATTCAAGACAGTGTCGCGTGATCTGGTCATGATGATCGCTGCTGCGGTCGTTATGCTGGGTCTGGGTTGGGCCGGGTTGATCGAGCGTTGGATGGGGCTGGCCATGCTGGCTGTCTTGATCGCCTATCTGTTCTTCGCCTGCCGGAACACCCCCTGCGAAGAAGACCCGTCCGACACCAGTATGTCGAAATTGCTGTGGTGGCAGGAAACCCTGGCAATACTGGGTGGCCTGGTTGCCCTGATGGTGGGGGCCAATCTGCTGGTCGGGTCAGCAACAGATATCGCGCGCACATTTGGTGTTTCAGAAGCTGTGATTGGTCTGACCATCGTAGCCGTCGGCACCAGCCTGCCAGAATTGGCGGCATCCCTGGTCGCCGCCATTCGTCGTCAGTCTGATATCGCCATCGGCAATGTGGTTGGATCAAATATCTTCAACATCCTTGCCATTCTGGGCATCACCGCGATGATCGAACCCGTCACAGTTTCTCCAGAAATGACGGGCATGGATATTCCGGTCATGATCGGCGTATCCCTTCTTCTGACCGGATTGATTTTTGCCCTGAATGGATTGGGGCGGATCGTCGGGGCTGGTTTTCTGGGCCTGTATGGCAGCTATGTCGTCTACCTGTATTAACGCCGCTTTACTGGTCGCAAAATCGTGTCAGGCGGTGGGGCATCAAGGCAAGCTCCCGCTCAATTTCAGAAATGCGGGTTTGGCATAAATCCGGACTGGCGCTGATTTGCGACCAGTCCGGTGCCTTACATCGGGTCAGCATATCCTCAAGGCTATCGACGCAGTTTTGAAAATGCGCTTTCGCCTTATCGAAACGCTGTACCCCGGTATGCAAAAAGCTGCATGCTTGACCGTCGGTGATATCTGAACGATGCAGGGCTTCTTCTGTTAAATTCTGTGCGGTGGTCAGATCGCCAAGCCCATCCTGCATCATACTTTCCAGGGCATAAATGTTGCCGTCACAATCAGCCACAGCCATGCTTACCGGGCTGAAAAACAGCAGCACCGTCAGGCTAGCCGTTTGGATGAAAGAAACCGTGGATCTTTTTCGCCACTGCTTTTGAAATGCCATCCACATTCTCCAAATCCGACACAGACGCGCGCGACACTGCCTTTGCGGAACCGAAGTATAACAGAAGCGCCTTTTTACGCTTCCCCCCAATTCCAGGAATTTCATCCAATGGGCTGCGCACCTGATCCTTTGCGCGGCGCTTGCGATGTGACCCGATGGCGAAACGGTGCGCTTCATCCCTCAGGCGTTGAATGAAATATAACACCGGATCGCGGGGGGGCAGCAACAGCGGCTGATCCCCACCAGGCAGCATGATCCGTTCTCGGCCCGCTTCCCGCTCCGGCCCCTTGGCGACGGTCATGACGGGAACATCGTCTTCCAGGCCCAGTTCCGCCAGTGCTTCCATCGCCGAACTCAATTGACCCTTCCCGCCATCCAGAATGACCAGGTCGGGCCAGACACCGCTGGTGCGATCCGGGTCTTCCTTCAGGGCGCGGGCGAAACGGCGATAGATGACTTCCTTGGTCATCGCATAATCATCCCCACCTGCAGGGGCATCGGTTAAGGCAGGCACGGGTGCCTCAGCAAGACCGGGACCAGAGGGACTGGTGGCCTCATCCTCTCCCCGAATGTTGAATTTTCGATATTGATTTTTAGAAAACCCTTCCGGCCCGGCCACAATCATGGCACCCACAGCCTGACGCCCGGAAATGTGGCTGTTGTCATAAACCTCCACCCGCTGCAGCGGCCCTTCCAGGCCGCTGAGGTCCGCCAGACCATTGAGCAACCGCACCTGGCTGGAACTTTCCGCCAGGCGTCGTTCCAGTGCCTCCCTTGCATTGTCGGCTGCATGATCCACCGCCTTGCGCCGACCGCCACGCTGGGGCACGGCAATCGCGACTTTCCGGCCCGCCTTCAGGCACAAGGCTTCTGTCAACAGGTCCAACTCATCAGGGGTTTGGTTCAACAACACATCTTTTGGCGGCGGGCGGCTTTCATAGAACTGGCCCAGGAACCCGGCCAGAACCAGGCCCGGTTCCATCTGTTTGTCGTGGCTTGGAAAATACGACCGCGTGCCATTATTCTGGCCCGCCCGGTAAAAGAAAACCTGGATACAGCTTTGCCCCCCGCGATGTTCCAGGGCAATCACATCCGCGTCGCCAATGCCTTCAATATTGATATCCTGGCTGGACTGGACATGGGCCATGGCGCGCAACCGATCCCGATAAGAAGCGGCGCGTTCAAAGTCCATGGCATCAGACGCGGCCTGCATCTCACTGACCAGATTATCCTTCACCTCCTGCGATCGACCAGACAGGAACGCTTTGGCCTGCGCCACGGTGGCGGCATAGCCTTCTTGCGAGATATAGCCGACACAGGGCGCGCTGCAGCGTTTGATCTGGTATTGCAGGCAGGGGCGCGACCGATTGCGAAACACCCCATCCGTGCAATTGCGCAGCAAAAAGGCGCGCTGCAACACATTCAGGGTACGATTGACCGCCCCTGCCGAGGCGAATGGACCAAAGAAATCCCCTTTCCGGTCCCGTGCGCCCCGGTGCTTAACGATCTGGGGAAAGTCCTGATCGCCCCTAATCAAGATGTCTGGAAATGTCTTATCATCCCGCAACAGCACATTATAGCGCGGCATCAGGCGCTTGATCAGATTGTTTTCCAGCAACAGCGCCTCAACCTCGCTGGCGCAGGTCACAAATTCCATCGTTGCGGTTTCAGAAACCATGCGCTGCAGGCGGATCGGCAATCGATCTGGCCTGGTATAGGTCGTAACGCGCTTGCGCAGGTTATGTGCCTTGCCAACATATAAGGGCTCACCGTCTGCAGAAATCATGCGATAGACGCCCGCTTCGTTCCCCAGCTTTGAAACATAGCGCTTCACCACCGCAGCACCGGTCGCAAGACTGGGACGTGCAGCAACAGCAGGCGACAACAGGGTGCCATCCGCCGTTTGGGCTAAACATTCCGTCTTGGATGCGTTGGGCATATCGTCACTTTCCTGCCAAACATCGTGCGCTCGTATGCGCTCATACACGATGGTCTTACCATTTTTTATTCAGCAAATGCGGCGTCGCAAACAAGTCCGTTTGCGCAGGCTTTGCTGCAGGGGTTGTCTGCTCCCCATATTTCTTTTCGCCAACCTCATTGGTCAAGGGTATCAATTGCGCCTTTCTAACAGGGGCGGATTTTACCCCAAACCGCTCTAATGCTGTATTGGCGCACTGGAAACCAGCTATCCACCGCATCTGTGGAAAACCTTGTTGGTAACCAAGGGACGACCCCGCGCCTCGCCACATTCCCTAGGGGAGTCAGCGGTTTGCCTAATATTTGACCACCAAAAACTAACATATTGTTTTTATTAACATTATAATAAGTCAAGTATGAAAGATTGGTTAAACAGAAAAAAGCTTCTTGCCTGCGGACTCCCTCTCACTCTGACAAAACCTCCTGTGTACAACTCAAAATGATAAATTGGATTTTAGGCATATTTCTAAATATTTAGGCACAACTGCATTCAATACACGTCATAAGCATTAAACTGATCCATCTAAGTCACGGCAGCGCCATTATTCTTCGATATAGCATCCCAGCCCTGCCTGCTGCCATCCCATATGCTCGCCCCCATCCAGGGCGATCATCTGACCGGTATAGCTCGGGCTTTGGATGATAAAGCGCACGGCCTTGGCAATCGCTGTTGGTTCGGTGCGGCGTTTAAGCGGCACGGCATTCCATTGTTGATCAAAATCAGCCATGTTCTGTCGGATGCTGGGCGCGGTTGGCCCAGGGCCCACGGCGGCAACACGAATCTGGGGTGCCAGGGCCAGCGCCAGTGTGCGCGTCAATGTCCACAGGCCGGATTTCGATGCCGTATAGCTGATGAAATGTGGCGTCAGATTAAACACCCGTTGATCGATGATGTTTACGGCGACACCATTCTTGTCATCAGGCAATGCCTTCGCAAAAGCCTGGATGATCCGCAGGGGCGATTCCAGATTGATCGCCATGTGGGATGACCAGCTTTCCCGTGTAACGCTGTCCCAATCGTCGCGCTCAAAGATCGACGCATTATTGACGACCACGCCCAATTCGCCAAAAGCAGACAGGGTTTGGGCAACCAGATCCGTCGCCGCGTCAGGGTCTGCCAGATCCGCATCGAACAAATGCACTTCTCGCCCCAAAGCGCGAATTTCATGGGCTGTCGCTTCGGCATCAGACTCTGATCCCCGATAATGCAGGGCGATATCAAATCCATACTGCGCCAAATCCAGGGCAATCTCACGACCGATCCGACGGGCCGCGCCTGTAACCAATGCGACCGGGGCCAGACGCTCATCCTGTTGCACAAAAGGAACCCGCATCAACGACGCCCCCGCCGACGGCCAGAGGAGGCCTTTGCCCCCTTACGCCCCTTTGGCACGGCCTCAGGGTTCTTACTGATCAGGGAGGCTGCGATCTCCGCATTGATGGGCAGGGAATCGACCGGCATATCCAGATCATAGGCTTCCAGCCGCTTGATCTCATCACGCATTTTGGCCGCCGTTTCAAATTCCAGATCCGCAGCAGCGGCCTTCATGCGCTCTTCCAGATCACGGATATAGGTTTTCAGGTCGACCCCGACCAGATGGGATTGTGCGCCATCGCCAGTGCCGACCGTGACCCGATCCCGTTCATAGACGGAATTCAGAACATCGGAAATGGAGCGTTTGATGCTTTCCGGCGTAATGCCATGTTCCGCATTGTAAAGCTGCTGTTTCTCCCGGCGGCGGCTGGTTTCGTCCAGGGCATAGGTCAGGCTGTCGGTCATGCGATCCGCATATAACAGGACGCGCCCATCCACATTTCGTGCCGCCCGGCCAATGGTCTGAACCAGCGATGTCTTGGACCGCAGGAACCCTTCCTTATCCGCGTCCAGGATCGCAACCACCGCGCATTCGGGAATATCCAGGCCTTCCCGCAGCAGGTTGATCCCGATCAGAATATCAAAGGCCCCCAGGCGCAGATCGCGGATAATCTCAATGCGCTCCAACGTGTCGATATCAGAATGCAGATAGCGGACTTTCAGGCCAGTTTCCGACATGTAATCGGTCAGATCTTCCGCCATGCGCTTGGTCAAAACCGTGACCAGAACACGTTCCCCCTTTTCGGTGCATTTCCGGCATTCATCCAGCAGGTCATCGACCTGATTGGCCGTCGGGCGCACAATACAAACGGGATCGATCAGGCCGGTGGGGCGCACCAATTGTTCGGTAATGACACCCCCTGTCCGCTCCAGCTCCCAAGGGCCTGGCGTGGCGGAAACAAAGATGGTCTGGGGCCGCATCGCCTCCCATTCCTCAAACTTCAAGGGGCGGTTATCAACGCAGGACGGCAGCCGGAAGCCAAATTCCGCCAATGTCGATTTCCGCGCAAAGTCCCCCCGGAACATGCCGCCAATCTGGGGCACGGTGACATGGCTTTCATCCAGCACCAGCAGGGCATTGTCCGGCAGATACTCAAACAGGGTTGGCGGCGGCTCCCCGGCATTACGCCCGGTCAGGTAACGGGAATAGTTCTCGATCCCATTGCATGCCCCCGTCGCCTCCATCATCTCCAGGTCAAAGACGGTGCGTTGTTCGATGCGCTGTAATTCCAGCAGTTTCCCGGCCTTCTCAAATTGTTCCGTGCGCTGGCGCAATTCCAGTTTGATGCGGTCCATTGCCTGCTTCAGCGTTGGGCGCGGCGTGACATAGTGGCTGCCTGCATAGACCCGGACTTTCTCCAGGGTCGCCGTCTTCTCCCCGGTCAGCGGGTCAAATTCGTGAATGGCATCGATTTCATCGCCATAGAAAGACACCCGCCAGGCGCGATCCTCCAAGTGGGCCGGGAAAATTTCTATCGTGTCGCCACGCACACGAAAACTGCCGCGCTGAAACTGAATGTCGCTGCGTTTATATTGCAGGGTCACCAATTCGCGCATCAGATCGCGCACATCCATGCGCTTGCCCGCCTCAATATCGATGACCATCTGGCTGTAGGTTTCCGGCGAGCCGATACCATAAATACAGGAAACAGACGCAACGATGATCACATCGTCCCGCTCGAACAGGGCCCGGGTCGCAGAATGGCGCATTCGGTCGATCTGCTCGTTGCGCGAACTTTCCTTCTCAATGAACGTGTCAGAGCGCGGAACATAGGCTTCCGGCTGGTAATAGTCATAATAGGAGACGAAATACTCCACCGCATTATTGGGAAAGAAGGATTTCATTTCCCCATATAATTGCGCCGCCAGGGTCTTGTTCGGGGCCAGAACCAGGGTTGGGCGCTGTAACTCCTGAATTGCATGGGCGATGGTGAAGGTCTTGCCCGATCCGGTTACCCCCAGCAGAACCTGATCCCGCTCCCCGGCGCGAACGCCTTCCACAAGCTGCTTTATGGCTTCTGGCTGATCGCCCGCGGGCTGATAATCCGACTCAATTTTCAATGGCACGCCGCCCTCTGTTAAGGGGCGCGCATATTTCGGCGTTTCGCCAAAGATATACCCGGCGGGCATATCTGGTTTCAGGTCCATTGTATCGCTCATAAGGGAGACTATAATCCGCGACAGGTGGCAAGCAAGCGGTGCAAAAAACCAATCCCTGCCTTAATGACGGATCAGCCAAACCAGCGCAATGCCGAAAACCAGCGCCCCCATTCCCACCCGGCGCAGACTCGCTGGTGAAAATGTCAACGCGGCTGCCATCATTCGCTGCATCTGGGTCGGAAACAGCGCATAAAGCAACCCTTCCAAGACACATAAAAATGCAAATCCCGTGACCAGAGAAATCCAAAATTCGTCCATGATTCCCTCGACTTCCTGCTTTCACCAAAACCAATAGCACAGTAGGCGTCTCAAAATCCGCCTGAAACGGTCTGCACATTCTTGCCATATTCCCCTGAATGACGTAGTTACATGACCGAGGGTGAGTTCGCCCGACATATTTTATTCTGGCACCTGGCACTAGTTTTTCCCGCTCATCAGTTTGGAGCGACACCGCCTTAGTATTTGCGGTACGGTTTGCAGGGGAGAGTATCATTTTAAAGTTGAACACCAGCCTGCGCTGGATTGCCAGCGCACTGATAGGAATTATTTTTGCCACGGGCGTATCGCTTGGTGGTGCCCTGGCGCAGTCTGAAATGGCCGCCCTGGCCCCGCGTGTGGGTCCGTTGTCAGAATCTAACAGCACTCTTCCAGCGATTCTCAGCCGCAATGACATTGCCCTTTATACCGAAATTTTTGATCTTCAGAATGAGGGTCAATGGGATCGGGCAGATCGTCTGATCGCGCAAGTATCCGATGACTCCCTTTTGGGTCATGTGCTGTTTCAACGCTATATGCACCCGACCGCTTATCGGTCTTCCTATCAGGAATTGAAGAACTGGCTGGCGGAGTATGCCGATCATCCTGGTGCATCGCGCATATACGGGCTGGCCCTGAAGCGTAAACCAGCTTCTGCTGATGCACCAAGAAGGCCGCAAGCGGTTGAAATGCCCGCCATGGACATTGTCACTGCGTTTGATGAGCCACAGGGCGGATCGGAAACGGAATCACCCGCAGCGGAAAGCCGTAAATATGCCGGCAAATCGTCCAGCCAACGCGCCAAGATTCGCAGTATTCAACACCAGATCCATTCATTGGTTCAACGCGGCAGTGTATCAATTGCCCTGAGCCATCTGGATACCAAGGCCAATCGCGCCCTGTTTGATCCGGTCAGCTTTGCGGAAAGCCTGGGCGTTATCGCGCGGGGGTATTTCCGATATCATGAAGACAAGGAAGCCATGGCCGTTGCCAAGATGGCGACCAAACTTGCCGGTGATGATGCCGCCCGCGCCCATTGGTGGGGCGGATTGGCGGCATTCCGGGCAAAAGAATGGAATACGGCTGCGGCCCATTTTGCAGCATTGAGCCTGTCTGTCGAAGCGGATGATTGGCTGCGGGCCGCCGGCGGTTTCTGGGCATCCCGCGCCTATCTGGTTGGCGGCGAACCCCAGAATGTTTCTGCCATGCTGCAGCGTGCCGCGGAAATGCCGCGCACATTCTATGGCCTGCTGGCAACCCGCGCCCTGGGCCAAACACCCCCATTAGATTTTGAAATGCCGGTTCTGTCCGATACAGAGACGGAGTTTCTGTTAGAAATCCCCGCAGCCCGTCGGGCAATCGCGCTGATCGAAACCGGCCAGACCAACCGCGCCGATGAAGAATTACGGCGGTTTGTGGATGAATTGCCGCCGTCCTTTGTTGGGACACTTCTTGCGCTGGCTGATCGGGCGGGGCTGGCTGATGTCGCCTTCCGCCTGGGGCGTGATATGGAGCGCCGCCAGAAGGTCAGCCTGGACGGTGCCCTGTATCCAGTACCAGGCTGGGAACCGGAAGATGGTTTTGGCATTGATCGCGCCTTGATATTTGCCATCGTGCGCCAGGAATCTCAATTCCGCAGCCGCGCGATCAGCAGCGCTGGTGCGCGGGGCTTGATGCAATTGATGCCGGCCACCGCCGGATATATGGCGGGCGACCGATTCCATGGTTCATCCCGTGCGGAACTGTTTGAACCTGGCCTGAACCTGTCGCTGGGTCAGAAATATGTGCATCATGTCCTCAATCTGGCGGAAATTGATGGAAACCTGCTTTATGCGCTGGCGGCGTATAATGCGGGGCCTGGCAATTTGCAGCGTTGGCGTGCCAAGATTGATTATGCCGATGATCCGCTGTTGTTCATCGAAAGCCTTCCGTCCCGTGAAACCCGCGCCTATATTGAGCATGTCCTGTCCAATTTCTGGATCTATCGCCTGCGTTTGAAGCAGAATGTCGATAGTCTGGATATGTTGATCGGGGGATCCTGGCCGATTTATGTCAGTCAGGATCAAAAGGGTGCCCCGACCGGGGAGCCCCGCACAGTGCGGATCAGCGCGGAGTAATTTCAATGCTGGGTGTTGATAAGAGCCTGCCGTTCAAACCGGTGCGAATTGCGGTGCTGACTGTCTCTGATACCCGCACCGTTGAAAATGACCGATCCGGCGACTTGCTGGTCGCGCGCCTGGAACAGGATGGACATATCCTGGCAGCACGTCAGATTATCATTGATGATGCAGCACAGATTGTTCAGGTCCTAAATCAGTGGATCGATGACCCGGAAATTGATTGTGTCATAACCACCGGCGGCACTGGTCTGACCGGGCGTGATGTCACCCCCGAAGCATTCGCCGCCGTTCGGGAAAAGGACATACCGGGCTTTGGCGAGTATTTTCGCTGGATGTCCGCCCAGAAAATCGGAACCTCCACCA
This sequence comes from Rhodospirillaceae bacterium, assembly GCA_002709955.1. Classification (GTDB taxonomy): domain Bacteria; phylum Pseudomonadota; class Alphaproteobacteria; order UBA8366; family Aestuariispiraceae; genus Pacificispira. The sequence goes on along the minus strand of PAQY01000013.1, from coordinate 202,081 downwards.
TCCAAAGCCGCGCCATGGCGGTCCTATCCCGGGGCACCTATCTGTTCGCCCTGCCAGGGTCTACGGGGGCCTGTAAGGATGGCTGGGATGAGATCCTGCACTATCAACTGGATTTCCGCCACAGACCCTGCAATTTTGTTGAGTTGATGCCGCGCCTGCGTGAAGTTTAACGCCGCAAACGCCAGATCAGTAAGACCGACACAGCAGATACCGGCACCATCGCAACAAAGACCCATATCCCCGCAGCCTGGGCATCTGCCAGCGTCGGCTGATCCCCATAGCCCACCAGATTTGCCACCAATCCACTGACTGCCGCGCCCAGCGCATAGCCGACGGTCTGCACCGTGGTCATGGCACTGGCAGCCCTGTCTTTATCCTCCGGCGGTGCCGCTTCCGTACAGCGCTGAAGGATATGGCCAAAACAGGCCCCAAATCCGGCCCCCGTAATGAAAAGGCAGGGCAGGATGGCCCAGACAGGCCCCGGCGTGACCACCATGGCAAGGCCAATCGTTGCCGCTAAAATCGCCAGAAAGGCCAGGCGAATGGCGATGATCTGCTGACGGGGCGCAAGACCTGACAAGGACAACGCCCCCACCGTCCAGGCCACGGATTCCAGCGCAATCATGTAGCCAACACCCAGGGGACCGATATCGTGCAAACTGTGAAGCAGGACCGGCCCGTAGACTGAAAATGCGATCGTTGCAAAGGAGATCAGGAAAATCCCAATCAGGCCAATTCCTGTAACATGGGTCATATCCGTGATGCTGTATGGCAGCAGGCGGCTATCGGTTGCCGCCTTGTCCAAACGCAGGAACAGCACAAACCCCAGAATTCCGATGCAGGACAAGGCCCCCATCAGCACAAGGCTGTCTTTCTGGACCCCCGCTGTTGCAATACACAGCACCGCCACAGACAACACCAACAAGCGGCGCCAGGGCAGGCGCGTTTGGTCTGATGGCGGCGCTACCGTCACCGGCAGGGCCCAGCGCAAGGCAAAAGCGAGAAACAGCGCCTGTGCGCAAAAAGACCAGAAACCCATTCGCCACATATCAAATTCAGCAAAAATACCGCCAACCAACGGGCCTAAGAAGGCCGATGCCCCCCAGACCGCCGAAATCGCCGCCATGACGCGGGGCGTATAGTGACTGGGGAATAATTGCGCGACCCCGATCATGGTGCATGCGACCAACATGCCGCCCCCGAAGCCTTGCAACACGCGCCCGGCAATCATGCCCCCCATTGTCGGGGTGACGGCACTGACCAGACACCCGATCGCCACCGTCAGCGCCGACCAGATCATCAACCGGCGCAGACCAAGCATCCGCGCGACCAAGGCCGAACTGCACGCCGCCGTGATGGAGGCCAGAAGGTAGAGCACGAAATTCCAGGAAATGAACGCCTCTCCCCCCACATCGGCGACGACGCCGGGAAGCAGGGTGGCGATGACGGTGCTGTCGGCTGCATGCAGCCAGACCCCGAATGACAGTACCGCGAACAGACCCCGATTGGGGCCGGACAGGACCGTCCCCCAGGATACCGGTTTTTCTGTGGTCATCCTTCAGCCTGCACGAAATTAAGCGCTTGATAGGCCGTGCGCTGAACATGCTTGCGCTTCAACGGGCTGGCAAGGAACCGGCGCAGGGCAGCAGCGGCCAGGGCATTGAACTGTGATTCTGGTCTTTCCCGCATTTCTTCCCGTATCGCATAGCTGAGTTTCAATAAATGGCTGGAGACGATGTACTCGAACTTGCCATGATCCTCAACGCCCGATAGCGCCTGTTGAACCGCCCCCAAGGGATCATTGCTGCGCCAGGGAGCCTCATCACTGTCAGGGTCGGTAAAGCCGCTGTTGCGTCCCAGGAAACACCCGATCTGTAACAGGCCTTGGGGCCACAGGTCGGGATAGCGTTCCGCCAGCTTCCGCACCGCATTCCCGAAGGTCAGCGTATGGGTGAAGTCCAGCCAGCCAACGCTTTGGGCGATGCTGCTGTCGGTCTTGTCCTGCCAATCCAGATCGAAATGCAACAACTGCCAGGCCCCAGCCGCCATGGCGGCGTCGTATAGGGCAATCGGGTCCTTCGACCCTGAACCCAGGCGTTCAAGGATTTCCCGAACAGACCCAGTGCGCAGCGATTCTGAGTTGGGATACGCTATCCCCTGCCCATCCCATGCCTTGAGGGCTTTGCCATAGGCCCGGAATTCCGGAATCAAATCCTCCCGACTGGCATAGATAAAGGATCGGGTCAGCATCAGACACAACATTAACAGGCTTTCACGGTCCCCCAATGCCTCGGTTAAGGCCCGCATTTTATAGGTATAGATCGCGGAATGACCGAAATCCGCATAATGGGCCAGGGCCGCGCGCGCAAAGCCACGCTCCATACCCGACCAGGTTAAGCCATCAGCAACGGCCCCTCGGATCAGGGAACAGGCCGACGCTTCATCTTCTGCCTCAACCGCCGCGACATAGGCATCCTCATCCCAGCCCGACACGCCTGCCGGATAGGGGAAGGCTGGTTCGCGCCGCGTGTCCCAGGCAAAATGACCGATGCATTCTGTCAGCATGCCCAACTGCCGCACCGCGTCTTGAGTCTCACCGCGAAGGCTTAACCAATCGGCGGCGGCGGGCAAGGCATGGGTCGCGCCATATTCAAACCGGTCCCCCACCCTTGCAATCGTGCGCCGGAAGCCGTCCAGCGGGTCGCCCCCCGCCTTCATCAGGCGCGCCAATTCCCGTGCGATGCGATCATATTCATGGCGGTCGAAACAATCGGTGATATTATCCAATGCCTGAGCAATCGCCGCGTCAGCCGGTGGATCGGTTAGGTCTAGTTCCACCTGCCCCGCGACAATCCGGGTTGGAAAGCGCCGCAATTTATCCCCCCCGACCAGGGTCTCCCCGCTGTCCAGATCAAATTTCCAATTATGCCAATTACAGGTCAGCACACAGCCGGAAACATCCCCTTCCGACAGGGGATAACCTTCATGAGGACAGCGATTGTTACAGGCCAGGACCTGTCCATCCTGCCATAATAGCAGGATTTGCTTGCCGTTGATTTTAACAACCAGCCGACCGGCCTCTTGCAATGCTTCGGCTGTCGCGACTGGCTGCCAGTCTTGCATCTTGGTTTTCATTCACATCCTCGCCTGTCTGTCCCACACCGCGATATCCAGACCGTACCATATCGCAAGCGGGGCTATGCCCTTTTGCATCAAAATAGTTTCTATAGATTTAACTTTATAAATATGACTCACTCATCTTGATTTAATCAAGTTTTTTCTTTAGAAAGTTTCACATGACGAATCCCACACAGAAACCACGCCCCCGTCGGGATATCCTGGATCGCCTGAAACGCGACGGACCGTCGGACGCATCCGCATTGGCCCAGACAATGGGCGTCACCCCAATGGCGGTGCGCCAGCATCTGTATGATTTGCAGGCGGAAGGGATGGTGACGACACAGGAAGAACCCCGCGCTGTCGGGCGTCCTGCAAAGCTGTGGCAATTAACACCGGCGGCGGATCAATACTTTCCCGATGCGCATGCCGAACTGGCCGTTGGATTGATCGATGCCCTGAAAAACAGCCTGGGTCAGGATGCGCTGGATCTGTTGATCGCCGAACGGTCCAGGCGGCAAAGCGCGGATTATGCCGCGACCCTGTCCAAGCCTGAGACCCTGCGCGACAAGCTGGACGCCCTGGCAGAGATCCGAACCCGCGAGGGGTATATGGCACTGGTAGAACCCCTGGCCGATACGGATGGATATCTTTTCATCGAAAACCATTGCCCGATTTGCAGCGCAGCCAAGGCCTGCACCGGGCTGTGCGCGATGGAATTGACCGTGTTCCAGATCGCGCTGGGTCCCGACATTCGGGTGGATCGGACCGATCACATCCTGACGGGCGCGCGGCGTTGCGCTTATCGCGTCACGCCTTGCTGATCAGGGCCAGGCGCTCCGCCACACGGGCCAAAACCGCCGGCCATTCCTCATCAGGCATGCGCCAGAATACATCCGTGTTGGGATAGAATGGGTGGCGTTCCGCCCCCAGCGTGATCCATTCAGGCTTTAGCAACAGCGACCAACAGGGCACATCCAAGGCACCGGCCATATCACCGACCGACGTTCCCATATTGATGACCAGATCACAGGCCTGGGTCAGGGCAGCGGCCCCATCCAGATCATTGAATAGATCAATATCATCAAAATGCGTGATGGAACGGCCTTCCAGCTCTTCCGGTTGAACGCCATATTGCAAATTCACAAAATGCACGCCGGGAACCGACAATACCTTCTGCCATTGGGCAATTTCCGTCAGCGCCGCCTGGCTGCGCACACGGCGCAAGCCGCTGCGCCAGGCAATGCCAACCTTCATGCCACTGCCCAATTGATCCAGCCGCGTCTTGATCGCTGCGACCTGATCTGGATCCGCTGTAAAATAGCCCGCCGTTTCTGGAAAGTCAGAAAGCGCAGTACGAAACAGTTTCGGCAGGGACGCGACCGGGATGGAGACATCCGCCCTGGCACTAGCAACATCGGGCCGCCCAATAGTCTCAACCTTGGGGAAGGCGCGCTGAACCAGGCCCTGCAAGCGCGGGTCACAGCCAACCAGAATATTTGCCCCCTCGCCGGCCGCGCGCACAACATCGGGCAGGCAGGACAGACTGCGAATTTCATCGCCCAGCCCTTGTTCCGGCACGATCAACAAGCGCCTGCCTTTCAGGGCATCGCCCTGCCAGCGTGGCAGGTCCGGACTGGTGAACGGAACACGCTCCCCACAATCCAAGCCGCTTTCATACAGCGCCCATCCTTTGGTAAGGTTGCCCTGCCCCAAATGACACAGGGCCAGTTGAAAGGCATGGCGGGCATCGCTGGGGTCAAGCTTATAGGCCTTGTCATAGGCGACCGCGGCTTCTTCCAGCCGGTCGGTCGCGGTCAGCATATTACCAAAATTGCCCCAGATATCGGCAAAATCCGGCGTGGCGCGCAAGGCGTCGTGATACAGGGCTTCCGCCTCGTCAAAATGGCGGGCTGCGGTCAGGATCATCGCCAGATTGGCCATCGCCCCGGCGCTTTCCGGCGCAATGGACAGGGCATGACGGGCAACATCTTCGGCTTCTGACAATTGTTCCAACCGCATCAGCGCAGCGGCCAGATTGGTCAGGCTGTCTGGGTCATCGGGGGCCAGTTCCAACACGGCCTTGAAACAGGCGGCAGCTTCCTGAACACGGTTGGCCGCAGACAGAACCACGCCATAGTTCAGCATCATATCGGCATCATTGGGTGCATAGTTCAGCCCGGTTTCAAAGGCAGCCAGCGCCGCCCCATAGGACCCCATGCGATACAGGGTAACGCCCAGATTCTGATAGGCCTCAACATAGTCAGGCTTCAAGACAACGGCTCGACCAAAGGCTTCCGCCGCCTTTTGCAGGGTTCCCGTCTCCCGCAGCAGGGCCCCCAGATTGTTCCAGATTTCCGGCGATTTCGGCGACAGGGTTAATGCCTTGCGATAGGCCTGCTCTGCCGCTTCAGGATTACCCGCCCCTTCCAGTGCCAGTCCCAGCAGGGTCAAGACTTCGGGATTCTTCGGATCGGCCTTGCGGGCTTCCGCCAGCAATTCCGCCGCCGCCGCCGGGTTGCCCAGTTGATAGGCCAGGGCCCCGCGCAGGCGCAGGGCATTTGGATCTGTTGGATGCTGTTCCAGAATCTGTCGGTAATGGGCATCCGCCTCCATCAGGCGGCCAGCCTGATGCAATGCCATGGCCTGGTCCAGCCGGGAATCATCCGATCCCCCGCCGGTCCCATTGCCCGCCCCGTTACCGGTGCCATTCCCTTTACTTGCGCGCCGCTGCTGTCTGTTCATGGTGGGGGTATAAAACCCTCAAACCTCTGGGTCTAGGTCTAATGCAGCGGAATTCATACAATATCGCAATCCGGTCGGCTGTGGCCCATCAGGAAAGACATGCCCCAAATGCGCATCACAGCGGGCGCACAGAACTTCGGTGCGGCGCATGAACAGGCTGTTATCGGATTTTTCAGCCACGGCAGTTTCGTCGATTGGCTTGAAGAAACTGGGCCAGCCCGTGCCACTATCGAATTTTGTATTCGAATGGAACAGTTTTTCACCACAGCATTTACAGGTGTAGGTGCCGCGCGTTTTGGCATCATGATATTTTCCGGAAAATGCGCGCTCTGTCCCCTTCTTGCGGGTGACCTTGTATTCTTCCGGGCTCAACCGCTTTTGCCATTCAGCGTCGCTTAACGTCACTTTTGCTTTACTGCCAGCCGTATCACTCATGATCCGGTGCTCCTTTCCGCTTCCATTTCAGCCTGTAATACCCGCACGCGATCCCGCAATTGATGCATTGGGCCATCGCCAATGCCAATTTCATCCATGGCTGATACCGTTTGTTCCAGGTAATCCGAACAGGGGCCCAGTTTACCGGCCGCGCGCGCGATCTGTTGTGCCACTTCTTCCATCGGACGGCATCCCTTATAGCGATCGCAATCCCGGCGCATGACAAAGGCAATGGCATGAAACGCCCCGCCATCATTGTCTATCAGCCGCACCCAGGTCGGGCGATAGGACCCTGCCAGCATTTCGCGCGCCCAGATCACATCCAGTTCTTCATCCGCCTGCGCCTCGTCAATGCGCAAGGCGACACCCTGAACCGACCCGCCGCGATCCAGCCCCAGAACCAATCCGGGACAATCGCGCGTTCCGCGCCCAATCTGTGTTTCCAGACAGAAAGCGCGGTGATAGCCGTGCAGCCTGGCAATTTTACGGTCCACAAAATGAAAGGCCGGATTCCACATCAGGGCCCCATAGGCGAAGACCCAGATATCGGCCCCCGCAGGGCGCGCCGCCATGGTCGCAATCCGCGATGCGCGGCGTTCCTCATCACATAAAGGCTTTAACAGACCTTCAGCCTCTGCCTGGCGCGCCATTTCCTGAAAAAAGCCGTTTTTGATACCGTCTCTGTCGACCAAAATTCCCATCCATCTTTATAAATCGCATAAGATAACATGGAACATCGCGGCCGGAACGCAAGGCCTTACTGGGACGCAGACTTATTCCCCACGGTTTTCAAATCGTGCACGATCCGCATCGCCGGAAATAATGCCCAACATGACATCGCGGAACCCTTCCACAGCTTCCGGGCCGGCATTGCGATAGGCCCGCGCGATTCGCTTGCGTTGGGTTTCGGTCAACAGGCGCTCCAGTTCCGCGCCCTTGTCGGTCAGAGTCAACAAGCGCTGACGGCGGTCTTCCTGTCCCTGATCCTGACGAATATAGCCCTCTGCCATCAACTGGCTCAACACACGGCTCAGGCTCTGTTTGGTGATCTTCAGAATATCCAGCAAATGCGATACGGTCATACCCGGATAGCGACCCACGAAATAAATCACGCGATGATGCGCCCGCCCCAGGTCCCGTTCCGCCAGGATGATATCCGGTTCGCCGGTAAAATCCCGATAGGCATAGAACAAAAGCTCTATCGCCTGGCGCAATTCTTCATCCCGCAAGAACAAAGGATTGCCCCCTGCCTTGGCAGACCGGTGTCTATCCCCACCCAGTGAGGGTGAAGAGGGAGATGATCCACGCTTGGAAGAATTTATGTCAGTCATGTTGACATATATGCCTCATGATGTTACGTCTGGCAACAATGAAGCGTATTGGATCATATCTTTTGACCCGGCTCCAGAGTAATAAAATTACCAAAAAATCCGAACCGCAGTAAAAGCTGGTCGGAAAAGCCGTTGTAAGTCAAAAGCTTACAAATAAAACCCCGGGGACCCAGCGTGGAAGCTGGCGACACCCCCAAAATGGAGTGGAAACGATGTCCTTAATGCCCTTTGATGATCGCGATGGCTCCATCTGGATGGATGGTAAATTGGTGCCGTGGCGGGATGCCAAATTGCATGTTCTTACCCATGGCCTGCACTATGCGTCTGGTGTGTTCGAGGGGGAGCGCGTCTATGGCAAAGAGATTTTCAAGCTGACAGAACATACCGAGCGCCTGCACCAGTCTGCGGAGCTGCTGGGCTTCAAGATTCCGTTCACTGTCGCTGAAATTGACGCCGCCTGCGATCAAGTCGTTGCCGCCAACAACATCGTTGATGGCTATGTGCGGCCCATCGCCTGTCGCGGATCGGAAATGATGGGCGTGTCAGCACAACAGAACACCATTCATCTGGCAATCGCAGCCTGGGAATGGCCCGCCTATTTCAGCCCGGAAGCCCGCATGCGTGGCCTGAAAATGCGGATTTCCGATTGGGCGCGCCCAGATCCCCGCACAGCACCGACACGCAGCAAGGCCGCTGGCCTGTATATGATCTGCACCATGTCCAAGCATAAGGCAGAAGCGGAAGGGTATCATGACGCGCTGATGCTGGATTGGCGTGGGTATGTTGCCGAAGCAACCGGCGCCAATATCTTCTTCCTGATGGAAGATGGAAAGCTGCATACGCCGGACCCGGATTGCTTTCTGGATGGCATCACCCGGCGCACGGTAATCGATCTGGCCCGTCGCAATGGCTATGAAATCGTGCAGCGACACATCAAGCCGGAAGAGATGGCACAGGCGACGGAGGCCTTCCTGACCGGGACGGCGGTAGAGGTCACGCCGATTGCTTCCATTGGCGAATACCAGTTCACACCGGGCAAGGTCTGTGAAACTTTAATGAAGGCCTATGACGCAGAAGTGCGCAGAGGCTCAGATAAGGCGGCCTTGATCACAGGGTCTGCGGCATAAGCGTTTAGAATGATTTTTCGGTCGTGCCAATCGGGACCGGGCGTGATAAGCCCGGTCCCGTTCGCATTTTAAAGACCAATGCCTTTCGCCGTTCCTATCATAAAGGTCGTTTGAGCAGCCAGTATGACCCAACAGACTAAAACAAAACTCTCTCCCGGCCAGGACGCTTCCTTGGAGATCAGTGTTGTTGTCCCGGTCTGCGATGAGGAAGGCAATGTATCCCCCCTGATCGAAGAAATTGCGGCGGCCTTCCCGGATACAGATCAGGTGGAAATCATCTATGTCGATGATGGCAGTCGCGACAGCACACCTGCGGTTCTGAAAGACTGCCAATCAAAGCACAAAAACCTGCGGGTTCTGACCCATGCCCAGCGATCCGGCCAAAGCCGCGCGATCCGCACGGGCGTTCTGGCTGCGCGTGGGCGCCTGATCTGTGTGCTGGACGGGGATGGCCAGAACAATCCAGCCGACCTGCCCCGCCTTGTCGCCCTATTCAACGCGGCCCTGGCGGAGGGCGAGGCCATCGGCATGGTTATGGGAGAGCGCGAAAAGCGTCAGGATTCAGGCTTTCGCCGGTTTATCAGCCGGGTTGCCAATGCCTGCAACAGGACATTATTGAATCATACCGCGCAAGATGTCGGCTGTGGCCTGAAAGTCGTCGCCGGGCCCGTCTTTAAGCAATTACCCTATTTCGATCACATGCACCGTTTCATGCCAGCCTTGATCAGTCGCGAAGGCTTTTCGGTTCGCTATGAACGGGTGACGCATCGCGCGCGGGATCGCGGCCAGTCCAAATATGGAACGCTGGAGAGGGCCTTAGCGGGATTGATCGATTTGTTTGGTGTCTATTGGTTGGTAAAACGGTCAAAGCGACCGGATGTTCAAGAAGAGGTGCCCCATGGGGTGGATCGATAAAATTATCGCAAATATCGGGGCCATGCCTCCCGAAGAAATCATTTGGCTGTCTATCGGCTTTCTGGGCCAGTTTCTGTTCGCCATGCGGTTCATCATTCAATGGATCGTCAGCGAAAAGAAACGCGACAGCGTGATCCCCATCGCATTCTGGTATTTCAGCATCGGTGGCGGCGCGATCCTGCTGTCCTATGCCATATGGCGCGCGGATCCCGTAATCATTCTGGGACAATCGACGGGCCTGTTTATCTATCTGCGCAACCTTTACTTTGTCACGCGCCACCGGAAGGTCGATTTTGACGTTCCGGACCCTGATCGGGAGGGGATGGCCGGCGATACGCCCAAGAAATCAGACGCTGTCCCTAAATAAGGCCTGGAAGCGCACCGCAACAGGGTCCAGTTTTTTCGATACCGACGCCGGAACTGCCTGCGCCAGGGTTGCAGAAACCGGCCGTGCGATCGGGGCCAGAAAGCCCAGATCCTGTTGCCATTTCTTTTCCTCAAACCACCGATACAGGATAAGGTTCGTGCCACAAGTGAAGACACCGGCATAGAGAATGTCGCTGAGGAAATGCGATCCATTCATGACCCGCAGAATCCCCATCCCAATCCCTGCGGCCACAGTGACCAGTATCCAGAATTTTCTGCGTTTCGCGGCATACAGCGCCAAGGCTAGGAATACATACCCAACCGACGCGTCCCCGGAGACAAAGGAACAGTTTCCATCGCATTGTTGGGCTGGCAATAGCGGGGGGGTGAAGATTTGTGCCCCAGCAAATTCAGTCACCTGTTTTGGGCGGGCGCGTCCCCAGTTTTCCTTGAAAACCCCATGCACGACCAATCCTGTAGACAGGATCAGACATACAAGTAGAAATGCATAGCGGGCCAGTTTGCGGACCTGCTGAATCCGAACCGTAAACAATCGCCATAAAAACACCACCAGTCCAATCGCGACCAGATAGCCAAACAGCGGGCGCAGGACATCATTCTTGAACACGGTGAACTGGCTTTTGCTGAGCCAGAATTCATTGTCACCCAGATAGACCTGTCTTGATACCCAAAGATCTATCTGGGGAAAGGGCAGGAAGATGACGGCCAGGCCAATAAACACCAGACCACAGATTTTCAACATCCAGGCCGTAGACCAGGCGGGGCTGCCAAGCGACATCATTTCGGATCCTCCAACACACGTAATTCCAGAATTTTGACCTGACCAACGCGGTCCATCTTTCGGATAGGGGGCAGGTCTTTGACCTGTGAAAATTGGCTTTCAATGGACTGGGTTCCATGGGGCGTCATCAACAATACCCGCGATCCATCAATGGGCGAGGTGTACAGCCACGCCATCTCATAGTGATGATCAATCTTGGTGTCATGGTTCCAGGTGCGGATGATAATTTCAGGCTGGTCGCGCAATGCATAGGCCATGGAGGCGATCATCATGCGATTGTCCATCAACAGCACGGACAGATTTTCAGCCTGCATTGCATCTGATATCTGATTTGCGACCTGATCCCAGCCGCTGAGGTCCTGAAACGGGTCACGCCCCAGGGCGCGGGCCGTTGCGCCGGGCATCAAAACCGCCCCATACAGGCCTGCGGCCACAATCGTATGAAGGGCAATCGAGCCCCATAACAGCCAACGCCGCCGCGCCTGGGCAAGCAATACAGAGGTTACCAGGATTGCCGCCGCAGGATAGGCCGTTGCCGCCCAATTCGCATTGGCGCGGGACAGGATCGCCTGAACTGAAATAATCACCAGAATGGGCAGCGAAAACGCCAACAGCAATCGGACCGGTTCGGACAGGGCCTGACAGGCGCGACGGCTGCGCGGGATCGCCAACAGAAGAACCACAAACAGAATTGGCCCGAACACGCCAAACTGCGCACCCAGAAAATCCCCCAATTCATCGAAATGCAGCACCACCCCCTGCCAATGCACATTATCGGCAGTATGGCCGACAGTTGCCCAGCCATGCACCTTGTTCCACCAGACATTGGGCAAAATGGCACAGGCCCCCAGGCCAAAGCCTGCGATCAAATGCGCCGTTGCGATGCGCGCCTTTTGGCGGGCCTGTGCACTGATCAGCAGGTGCACCAACACACAGACCAGGAAATAGGCCATGGCGTATTTCGCATTCAGCCCCAGTCCGAAACTGACCGCCAGAGCGAGGGCCGCCCCCCAGCTTGGGCGTCGCAGCAATGCGCCATAGGCCCACAGGCATCCCGCCCAGAAAAACAGCAAAAGCGCATCTGTTGACATGATCAGGGAAGAAAATGATACCGCTGGCACGGTCAGCCAGACAATCCCGGTCCACAGCGCCGTGCGGTTGTCGAACCACAGACGGGCCGCACTCGCCAATACAAGCGCGCTCGCCGTTTGAAACAATGCGGCGGGCGCACGAATGCACCACGTTTCATCGCCACAAAGGCTGGTCGCGGCACCAATGACCCAGGCGATCAGGGGGGGCTTGGAATAATATCCGAACTCAAACGTCCGGGACCAGGTCCAATACTGTGCCTCATCCCCATGCAGCGACAGCCCTGTTGAATACGAAACCAGCAGACGAACCGCGCACAGCGCCAGCGCAGCACCCAGCAACAGACGCCACATACTTTGTGTGCTGATATCCCCTGACACCTGATCCTCACGCGGCATAGCGTTGCATCCATCATAATCCGGGGCAAAAGACATTCGCCAATGCGAATACTGTACACCCCGACATAGTGTTTCTATGCAAGCCATCGTCGCAAACAAGGTTGTTTGGATATGATTTGCTTCGGATGGGCTAGGGCGTACACCATTCGCCCGCGATAACCAAGAACCCATAGGGCCCCAAAAGGCGATGTTTCTTAATTTAGCGATCACGTTGAGATTTTGTCGCAGCGAAACTGCGCCTATACTGCGCTCATGAACACAGATACGCATATTCTTGTGGTTGACGACGATGCGCGCCTGCGCAGCCTGCTGCGTGACTATCTGACCAAGGAAGGCTTTCGCGTGACCCAGGCGGAAGACGCTGCGGATGCACGGCGCAAGATCGCCAGCCTGACCTTTGATATCATGATCCTGGATGTCATGATGCCGGGCGAAAGTGGCCTTGATCTGGCAAAATCCATCCGTCAGGAGGTTGGTGTGCCAATCCTGATGCTGACCGCGATGGGGGATACCGAAAACCGTATTCAGGGATTGGAAGCTGGGGCCGATGACTATCTGCCCAAACCGTTTGAACCCCGCGAATTGATCCTGCGCATACAATCGATCCTGCGTCGCCTGCCCGCTGCGGCGGAACCCAGCCGGGCCTCTGTTGTGCGATTGGGGGATTTGCTGTTCGACCTGGGCCGCGAATTATTGTTGCGCGATAATACGCCGGTGCGCCTAACCTCCACAGAAACCGCCCTGATGAAGGTGATGGCTGGCGAGCCAGGCCGCGTTATGAGCCGGGATGAACTGACACAATTTGTAGACATCGATGGCGGGGATCGGGCGGTCGACGTTCAGATGACCCGCCTGCGCCGGAAAGTCGAGCCGGATCCAAAGGTGCCCCGCTATCTGCAAACCGTTCGGGGACGCGGCTATGTCCTAAGGCCGGATGGATGACGGATTGCCCCCCCATAAAGCCAACCCAGTCCCCTGCGGGTAAATCGATGGGTCCGATCCGGTCTGTGCTGCGCACAATACGCCTGACGATCAAAAGCGGCCTGCCAAAAACGCTGTTCGGGCGGGCGCTGATGATCATCGTCATGCCCCTGATATTGCTGCAGATCGTGTCGGCCTGGGTGTTTTATGATCGGCACTGGGATACCGTGACCTGGCGTCTGTCCGCCAGCGTCGCAGGCGACATCGCCAATACGATTGAACAATTGCGCCGCACACCCGATGCCCGAGACGAAATCTTTCACAGCGTTCGCCAGAACATGGAATTGGATATTACCCTGCTGCAAGGGGAAATCCTGCCCAATCAGGAGACCGAAATCAGCAGCCAACTGGACCGCCTGCTGGCCCAGGCGATGAATGAGCGCGTGCAACGCCCCTTTATCATCGACAGTTCGTCCTTCCGAAAACAACTGATATTGCAGATACAGTTGAAGGATGCGGTCCTGAAGGTTGTTGTGCCGGGCAGCAGGTTGTTCAGTTCGACAACTTATATCTTCATCTTGTGGATGGTTGGCACGTCTTTAGTGCTGTTCGCCGTTGCCTCTATTTTCATGCGCAATCAAGTGCGACCAATCCGCCGCCTTGCCCGTGCCGTTGAAAGTTTCGGGAAAGGCCGGGAGCCGGAACAGGATTTCAAGGCAGAAGGGGCCTTGGAAGTACGCCAGGCCGCCAATGCGTTCAATCTGATGTCCGAACGCATCCGTCGCCAGATCCGCCAGCGCACCGATATGTTGTCAGGGGTCAGTCATGACCTGCGCACCCCTTTGACCCGCATGAAGCTACAATTGGCAATGTTGGGGGATTCGCCCGAAACGCAGGAACTAAGCGTCAATGTCTCCGAAATGGAGAAAATGATTCAGGATTACCTGACCTTTGCCCGTGGCGAGGGGGGAGAGAAATCCATTGAATGCGATCTGAGTGAGGTCGTCAAAGACCTCGCCGCGACATGGCAGGCCTCCGGCATCGCCCTGGATTGCCATTCAGAAGGTAAGATTGTGACTTGGTTGAAACCCAATGCCTTCCGACGGTGCATTGATAATTTGATCGCAAATGCGTCCCGCTATGGCAGTCAGGTCTGGTTACAGGCCGGAAAACGGGGCAATGCCATTGAAATTCTGGTGGACGACAATGGCCCCGGCATTCCCGAAGAAGAACGCGAAGACGCCTTCCGCCCTTTCTATCGTCTGGATCGGTCCCGCAATCCATCCACCGGCGGCACAGGTCTGGGCCTGTCGATCAGTCGTGACGTTGCGCGCACCCATGGCGGTGAAATCCTATTGGAAACCTCCCCCCATGGCGGGTTGAGGGCCCGTGTTCGGCTGCCAATCTAGTAATGTTAGCGGCCCTAATGCGTATCTTCGCCCACCATTTGTAAGATATCCTCAGGCGTCTTTCCCGCCTTACGCAAGGCCTGCAACGTGATGGCCTTATCGCGTTTGGCGTAGCGCCTGCCCTGCGAATCCAGCAGCAATCGGTGATGGCGATAGACCGGCGTTGGAAACCCCAGCAAGGTCTGCAAGACGCGGTGGATATGGGTCGCGTGCAACAGGTCTTCCCCCCGCGTCACACAGGATATCTGTTGGAACGCATCATCTACCGTGACCGATAGGTGATAGCTGGTTGGCACATCTTTGCGCGCCAACACGATATCGCCACAGCTTTCCGGTAGGACCCTGATCTCCCCTCGATCCAGATCCGTAAAGGTCAAGGGCCCGACCATGCGGGCGGCCCGATCCATGTGCAGGCGGACCGCATGAACCTGTCCCGCGGCGACCCGGTCTTTCGCGATCATCGGGTCCAAATGCTTACAGGTTCCCGGATACAGCGCACCATCCGGCCCATGTGGCGCGCGCGGGGCGTTGGCGACTTCTGTTCGAATTTCCCGGCGCGTACAAAAGCAGGGATAGGTCAGCCCGCCTTCTTCCAATGTGTGGAGGAAATTGTGATAGACGGGAAAACGATCCGATTGCCGCAGCACTGGGTCGGGCCAGGTCAAACCCAGCCAGCGCAGATCGTCATAAATCGCCTGCTCATAGGCCTGCGTACAGCGCGCCAGGTCGATATCTTCAATGCGCAACAGAAAGGTACCGCCCATCGCCGTTGCTTGCCGGGCGGAAAACAGCGCGCCATAGGCATGCCCCAAATGCAGGAAACCGCTGGGGCTGGGCGCAAATCGGGTTGCGGCAGAATTGAATCCATCCATAGCTACTGGCGTAGTTTGCCTCTACAGGGTAAGTCAAGAGCCATGGATAATACACATATCATCGCCGCGCTGGATATCGTTGCCGCACAGGATGCAGATGTGGCGGCAGGGCTGAGCCTTGTTGGATATCCGGAGCCCCGCCTGCGGCCCCATGGATTCAACACGTTGCTGAGCATCATCGTGTCACAACAGATTTCCAAGGAGGCGGCAGGGGCAATCCAGGCACGGCTGGAAGCGCTGAACCCTGGGGGGCAAGCAGAGTCCTTCCTGGCATTGGGGCCAGAGGCAATTCGCGCGGCGGGCTTGTCGCGCCCCAAGGTCGCCTATGCCCTGGGACTGGCAGACGCGATTGCCAGTGGCACCTTAAATCTACAGGCTGTTGCCACACTGCCTGACGATCAGGCCGTTGCGGCCATCATGGGCCTGAAAGGCTTCGGGCGTTGGAGTGCGGAGATTTACTGCATGTTCTCCCTTCAGCGGCAGGACCTGTTTCCCGGCGAAGACATTGCCTTGCAGGAAGCAATGCGACGGCTGAAAGGCCTGCCCAGCCGCCCGGATGCGAAACAGGCACGCCTGATGTCGGAAAACTGGTCCCCCCATCGATCCGCCATGGCCGTATTTCTATGGCACTATTACCGGGGTGCCCCCGCGTGACAGCATATTTGCGCATCCCGGTTTGATCGTCCAAGCTGCCCCAAATTCCAATTCAATGTGCAAGGAAATTTCTATGACCGATACACCGGTTCTAAGCGGACCAGAACAAGCCCCCACCGACGGCAAGAAACCAGATCGTCTGATCATATTCCTGCATGGGCTTGGGGCCAATGGCGATGACCTGATCGGCCTGGCACCGGTTCTGGGCCAGGTCTTCCCGACCGCGCAATTTCTGGCCCCCAATGCACCGGAAGAATGCGATATGGCCCCGATGGGCCTGCAATGGTTTTCCCTGCAGGATATGAGCCGCACACAATTACAGGCAGGTGTGGATGCCGTCACACCGGTTCTGCACCGCTATCTGGACGACCAATTGGCGCGGTTTTCTGTGACGCCAGACCGCGTTGCAATCGTCGGCTTCAGTCAGGGAACGATGCTGGCGCTGCATGCAATGCCAAAATATCCAGGGCTTGTCGCCGGTGTCCTGGGGTATTCAGGAATGCTGATCGCCCCGGAATCCCTGGCTGATGAGAATATTCGCAAGCCGCCCACCTTGTTGATTCACGGGACAGACGATCCGGTCGTCCCGGCTGATATGTCAAAGGTATCGGGCGAAGCCATGAAGATGGCCGGTTTTGATGTAGAAGTCGCCTTTTCCAAAGGTCTGGGTCATTCCATTGACGAGGCGGGCCTGCGCCTTGGCATTGAATTCCTACAGCGCGCCTTTGGTGACAAGGAAATTCCAGAGGCCTGACTCGAATACCACCCGTCAAAAAGAACAAGCAGATATCGCCAAAATTCAGAGGCGTTATATATTTGTCATTGAAATCGGATAGAGAGAAGGAAGTGTCGGGTCCTCATTACAACAATGTGATAGTTTCCATCAGGCTTACACAAAATGTTGTGGTGAGGACAAAATATGGGGTAACGTACTTGTATCGGTTCTGACGAAATCGATCTGGTGATACAGAAAGTTCGGAGTGCGGCAATGTTAACCGCCTTAGATCATAGTCCCGCTTTGGTGCTGAATGCGGATTTCAGGCCGCTCAGCTACTTTCCCTTGTCGGTTTGGGACTGGCAAGACACCATCAAGGCCGTGGTCGCCAAACGTGTCAATGTCATTTCAGAATACGATATGGAGGTGCGCAGCCCGACCTTCGCCCTGCGCCTGCCCAGCGTGATCTCCCTTAAAGAATATGTCGCCCCGGCACGACGCCCCGCCTTTACCCGGTTTAACGTATTCCTTCGGGATCGGCTGGTTTGTCAGTATTGCGATGGAACCTTCCCGGCCCATGACTTGACCTTTGACCATGTTATCCCGCGCAGTCAGGGTGGAATCACCAGTTGGGAAAACGTCGTCGCGGCCTGTAGCCCGTGCAATCTGACCAAAGGTGGCCGCACCCCGAAACAGGCCAATATGCCATTGCTGCGCGCCCCCATCGAACCATCGACCTGGGAATTACAGGAACATGGCCGGGCCTTCCCACCAAACTTCCTGCATGAAAGCTGGCGGGATTATCTGTACTGGGATACCGAACTGGAAACCTGATCCAGCCCGGACCGCTGTTCACCCAAATCATGTATATTTTCGCCCCTTCGGACAAAGTTGGGTTTGTCTTGCGCCGATAACGCGCTGTAGCATCATGCCTTCGCATGAGCCCACACATCAGGCTCTTACCGTTTGTAATATTGGCAAATATGTCGTTGCAAACATATCCGTTTGCTCCGGATTTGCTTCAGGCTGATCGAAACTAGGATCGAGGATAAGATGGCTTTACTTGCGTTGGACGATCAGGGCTTCAAGCAATCCCTATGGACAGCCACAGGCGGCGACGCACCCGATTGCCCGCCCTTGGATACGGACAAGCAGGCGGATATTGCAATTGTCGGGGGTGGGTTTACCGGGCTGTCCACCGCGCTGCATCTGGCGGAACGGGGGGTGTCTGTCATCGTGCTGGAAGCACGCCAACCGGGCTGGGGCGCGTCGGGACGCAATGGCGGTCAGGTGATTGCCGGCCTGAAGCATGATCTGGCTGACTTGGAACGCCTTGTCGGCCCTGAAATGGCCCGACGCATGATCAGCCATGCCGACAAAGCAGCCGATACCGCATTTGATATCATCGAAAGATTGAAGCTGGATTGTGATGCCGTGCGGGGCGGATGGGTCCAATCCGCCCATGGCGTGGGCGTGCTGGAAGATCAGAAGAAAAAAGCGGAGAAAATGGCAGCGCGGGGTCGCGCCGTTTCCATCCTATCCCGCCAGGAGATGATTGAGCGCGTGGGAACTGATTGGTATGTGGGCGGCCTGTTTGATGCTGCGGGTGGTACTGTCCAGCCATTAAAGCTGGCCCGTGGCCTGGCCCGGGCGGCTCAGGCGGCCGGGGCCCAAATCCATGGTGAAACAGCGGTGACCGCCATGTCGCAAACGCCGCATGGATGGGCCTTAACGACGGGCGACGGCAGGACAGTAACCGCCGGTAAGGTCCTGTTATGCACGAATGGGTACTCAGACCTGGCACCGTTACAGGATGCGACCACACAATCTGTCGTCCCATTCTACAGCTATCAGATGGCAACATCACCACTGTCAGACAATTTGCTGAAAAGCCTGCCTGTCCATGGTTTGGGTGTTTCCGAAGCAAGGCGTGTTTTAAGTTACTATCGGATCGACGCTCAGGGGCGCTTTATCATGGGCGCGCGGGGCAAACTGAACGGATCGCTGGACGATTCTGCCTTTGACCTGGCCAGACAGCGCATGCACGAAATGTTTCCAAGACTGACCGGCGTGCCAATGGAAAGCTTCTGGAACGGGCGCGTTGCCGTCACCACGGATTCCCTGCCCCGATTGATGCAGATCGCGCCCGGTTTGGGGGCTGCTATTGGATGGAATGGGCGGGGTGTCGCCATGACAACGGCGACAGGACCGGTTCTGGCGGACTGGTTATGCGATGTTCCCCACAAGGATTTGCCCATGCCCATCAATGCGCCGCGCCCGATTCCCTTCCATTGGCTGAAACGCCCTGCCGCAGGCATTGCTGTCATGTGGAAAAGCTTCCTGGATCGGCGCGAACGCAAACTGTAACCCCGCTATTACACCGGCGGGGCACCATGCAGCATTTCACACAGGCCGACATAATCGGGTTCCCGATCCGGGTCGATCAAGCCATGGCGGATAAAGAAATCGATCAGGACCGGGGCGCAATTGAATTTGAACCGGTCCGTATCGCGCACGATTTCCATGACTTCCTGTGCAGGCATCAGGTAAAACCCCGCAACTTCCCCATCGGCCGGGATCGGGGTGAAACTTTCATCCAGTTCCAGGTCATAACAGAACATCTGATCCGGCTTCAGCCCTTGCGGGCTTTCATATAAGTAAGATATCGCCCCAACCGCACGGGCCTGGGCAGCCAGATGTGCGGGGATTGAGGCCTCTTCCGCGCATTCCTTGATAAGATTCTGCGCCAGGGTCAGGCCTTCCGGGTGCCCCCCGGCGACCGTATTGTCCAGCAATCCGGGATAGGATGGCTTGTCATGGGCGCGCTGTGCGATCCAAAGATACAGACCGTCAGGCTTTCGCACATATCCATTCAAATGAAAGCCCCAACTGCGGATCCCCAGAAAAGGACAGCCCGCGCGCTCAATCGAAAATACTGAGGGATCCGAGAACCGTTCAGCAACCGCATAACGCTCGTCCCGCCATCCTGTGATAAGGCCTTCATCGGCCATGACGCGCAGGGCATAATCCACCGCCGCCGTTGCCGACTCGTAATCGAACAAAGCCCCATGCAGATCAACTTGTTGTCCGCCCACCACGAAGATATCTGGAAAGCCGGACAGTCGTTGCAATCGATCCTTGCGGATCCAGCCCAATCGCTGACCGCGCCCAAAAAACGGCAGATAATTTTCACGCGCTCCGTTGTTACAGGCAAAAATCCGGTCCTGATAGGCCACGGTTACCTCTTTTCACACACCAGAACGCTGCGAACACCAACAGTCTGACGCATCACCGCGCCGACGATATCACAGCTTTGCGGGTCCAGGCCGCTGACCTGCACATCGATGATCAGGTTGGGGTCCAGACCACCATCAATCACAGCATTCAACTTCTGTGTGATCAAGCCACGCTTTGTGATGGGGGCCAATACGCGGGCCAGGATGCCAACATCCGTATCGGCGGTGACGGAAAAACAATATACTGAAGGGGATGTACCGACATCATTGGACGGCACCGTCAGGGGTAAGGTCATGGGAATCTCATTTCTCTGTAAATGGCATCAGGTGGCGGCGCAGGCCCGGACCCCCCAGCCGCATTACATGCGGGGGACCGGGTCCGTAATTCGGCCAATGCGCCCAAACAGCGCCACAGAGAAATTTAAGTTCGTCATGCTGAAACTCTACATCCGGTCGGAAGGTGACGCAAGAATATTACAAACCACCCTGGAACAGCCATAAGATAAGCCAAAGAGTAAACATTGAGCCAATCGTGGACAGGCATATTGATGTCGTCGCCAGGGCCTGGGCGGTGCCGTATTTCTGAGAGAAGATATAGACCATAACACCGCTGGGCTGGGCCGCGGTGATGGTGGCAATTTGTACCCATAGCGGATCCAGAGAAAACATATAGGTGCCCGCCAGATAGACCAACAGCGGAAACAGCATGATCTTCAGCGACACCTGGACCATGGATTGCACCACACGCCCGGCAATTCCATAGCGCTTCAGCGACGATCCCAGCGCAAACAGGGCACAGGGCAGCACCGCCCCCTGCATGGTTTCGGCAATCCGGGCCAAGGGGGTAGGCAGAGTCAGGCCCGCCAGATTTGTCGCCATGCCCAGAAACAAACCCCACAGGATGGGATTGCGAATTAACCCGCCGACAACCTGTTTCGGCAGGGCGGCCAGACCACCGCTGTTGCGCGACTGGCTCATCTCTAACAGGATCGTGGTGCCGGTGAAAAAAATTATCCCGTGGACGGACAGGATCAGGAAGAACGGCAGCGCCGCCGTCTCTCCATAGGCCAACAGGATCAGGGGCAGGCCCAACAGAACCGTATTGGAAAAGGCACTGCCCATCCCGGTCAGGATAGCCCCCATTATGTCCCGCCCAAAGATGAAACGCGCGACCAGAAAGCCAATCGCATAAATCAGAATTCCTGGCCCGTAATAGCTGGCAAACAGGTTCCAGGGCACCTGGTCGGGCAATTGCGTGGTTGCAATCGTCCTGAACAGCATGAAGGGAACGGCGAAATTGAACACAAAGGACGCGACCCCCGCTTCTGCGGATTCAGAAAACCATCCAAGGCGGGCTGCGACATATCCAAGGGCTGCGATACCAAAAATTGGCAGCAGAATGTTAATTACGATATCCAAGAGAGCCGAATCCTTATCTTATCTGTTTTCTGATTACTCCGTGTGGCTGCTCTGGGCAAGTCAGAGACCTTGCGGTTCGGGAAGGAGCGTGCCATCTATCACCCGATGGATTGGGCCCAGCGAGGGAGAGACCCGGCATGGCAGACCTCTGGATTTTCGGGCGGAAACCAGCGGCAATGGTGCGTCACCGGCATGGTGGCTTTAACGCGACATTTCCAATGAACGGCGACACCGTTGTGGAGCAGGCTGGCCTGACCCGCGATGCCAACGCTGCGCGTGAAAAGGCGGAATCTTCTGGGATCAAACCGCCCCCCCGCATTGAAGGCCGCGAGGCCCAGAACGTGTTGAGCTTTCAATCCCGTGGCGATCGTGCCCAGCGCACCAATCTCAGTCCCCGAAATGGGGGACGTCCAGGTCCCTACCGCGAATAGCCCAAATCGTGATCACGCCCGACGCCCGACTATACGCCTTAAGCCAAGCAGAATCCTTGGCCGCAGAGGCTGTTGACCATCTGTCAAAAACAGTCAGGAACCATGAAACCGGACGGGTGGACCCAACCGCCCTGGAGCGCGCACAGCATCAAGCCCATGGCACGGCCTGGCTTGTGTCCCATGTCGCCGGACTGACGGCGCTGCATGATTGGGCCCTGCGTCTGGAAGAAACCGATGCAATGGGACCTGTTGAAGCTGGAATTCTGCGCATTGGCTTTGCCGAATATCTGAACAGAGTCATTCACGGCCTGCCCATGGGGCAAACCGAAACCGTGCGTCCCCATGAGTTGGGAACGTCACTGCGTGCCATGGGAATGGCGACCGATCCAACCCTGAATGCCCTGTTTGCAGACCCCGACCTGCCAGAGATTCGCATGGCGACTGCGCTGGCAATGTCGGAACATGGATTTTCCGATCCTGCCGACGACCCCGATGGCGAAATTTCCATGATGCGGGCGCAATATCAACGCTTCGCCGAAGCCGAAATTGCACCCTTTTGCCATCGATGGCATCTGGATGATGTTCTGATTCCTGATGAAACGGTGCAGAAGGTTGCCGATATGGGCACCTTTGCGATTACAATTCCACAAGCGTATGACGGTCTGGGATTGTCCAAACAGGCCATGGTCGCAGTGACGGAGGAGTTATCCAGCTTTCATCTGCCCACCGGATCGCTGGCAACCCGGCCTGAAATTGCCGGGGAATTGATCAGCAACAGCGGGACCCAGGATCAGAAAGACCGATTCCTGCCGGGGATCGCCAGTGGAAAGATCATGACAACCGCCGTCTTCACAGAACCTGATATCGGTTCGGACCTGGCGCATCTCAGCACCAGGGCGGTTCGGCGGGGCGCTGTATATCAGGTATCCGGGGCCAAGACCTGGATCACCCATGGCGGGCGCAGTGACCTGATGACCCTGTTGGTGCGCACCCAGGCGGGCAGCCAGGATCACAGCGGCGTTTCCATGTTGCTGGCGGAAAAGCCACGCGGCACGACTTCAGCCCCCTTCCCTGCGCCGGGCATGAGTGGTGGCGAAATCCGCACCCTGGGTTATCGCGGCATGAAGGAATATGACATCGCCTTCGACCGGTTCGACGTGCCCGCCCATAATCTTCTGGGGGGTGAGGAAGGTCTGGGGTTCCGGCAATTAATGGCGACCTTTGAATCGGCGCGCATCCAGACCGCCGCGCGCGCCGTCGGCGTCGCCCGCAATGCCCTGCGGTTGGCCCTGGATTATGCCACAACCAGACGGCAATTCGGTCAGTCCCTGATCCGGTTTCCCCGCATTGCCGATAAGCTGGCCCTGATGGCCGCGGAAACAGAAATTGTCCGGCAATTAACGCGCCATGCGGCCCTGGCGAAAGATACCGGGCGGCGCTGTGATGTCGAAGCAGGCATGGCAAAGCTGCTGGCGGCGCGCACCGCCTGGGCGGCAGCCGACGATGCCTTACAGATTCACGGCGGGATCGGCTATGCGCTGGAAAGCCAGATTTCTCGTGTCCTGGTGGATGCACGCATACTGAATATCTTTGAAGGAACTGGCGAGATTCAGGCACAGGTCATCGCTCGTGGGCTGCTAAGCCGTCGAAATTAGCTGCCAGCCACCCTATATGGACAGTTAATGCCCAAACGGAATAATCGAAGGGATCGCCTCAATGCATCGCAAAAGTCTTATTGCCGCCCTTTCTCTGCTGTCTGCTTTTTCAGCACAGCAATCGGCTCAGGCGCAGGAATACCCCGTTCTGCCCCATTCAGCGCGTTACAGCATCACATTGGTTGAAGCTAAGGTTGGCGAAGTCACCATGCTGGATGGCGATTTGAGCATTGATTTGATCAAGGGCTGCACGAACTGGACATTACAATCACACTTCAATTTGGCGGCAGGCAATCAGGATGGCGCAGGCTTCGTACTGGTGATGAATCAGGCCGCAACAGAAAGCCTGGATGGGCGACGGTTTGAATTCAAAACAAACGTTGTGGTCAATGATGCCCCGGAAGAAACCTATCAAGGCATCGCAACATTAAAAGAAGACGGTCGCGGAGAAGCAGAATTCACCCTGCCTGAACAAAAGAACGTCCGTCTGCCAGAGGGAACGCTGTTTCCAATCAATGCGATGCGCACCAATCTGAATGCCGCCTGGGGCGCGCAACAGGGGCTGATGAACTATATTTATTTCGATGGCAGTGAGCTGAGCGCCTGGCGCGCCACCGATCTGGTGGCTGGCACGCCGGAACCCCTGGATGCACAGGCCCAGGATCCTGATGGCATAACAAAAATCGGTCAGCCGAAGCGGATTGTCACAACGCTGTTTGATTTGACCAATACCGATGCGGAGCCGATTTCGACCTATATTTCCGATATCCTGCCCAATGGCATTGTCACGCGCCTGACCATGGATCTGGGCTTTTTGGTCGCCGAGGCGCGATTGGTCGAGGTCCTGGCGATTCCAGAACCGGAGTGTTAATTCCACCCGCCACCCCCGCTTATCATAAAAGGTCATGGATATGAGTTGCTTTGCCACACAGAAAAACAGCGAAACGCGCAGCCTTACCGGAGTAACAAAATCTGGTTACGATACGTGGCTTTCAGACCAGCCAAAGCCTGTCCAGACCTGGATCAACGGATCGGGGTTTAAGGCAAAAGCCGGTGCTGTTACGATTTTCCCAGACAAGACCGGTGCTCCCAATAATGCCCTGGTGGTTCTGGAAGACGATCAAGATCTGTGGTCCTGGGGCGCAGCGGCGGTGCGACTGCCAGCCGGTCGCTATTGCCTGTCGCCAGAACCAGGGGCTGATGTGGCATACAATGCCTGTCTAGGCTGGGCCTTGGGCAGCTATGATTTTGACCGCTATCGCAAACGGTCCGAACCGGTTCGGGAATTGATCTGGCCGAAGCACGCCGACCGCAAGCTTATTACCGCCATGTATGAAGGTATTTATCTGACCCGCGATCTGGTCAATACACCAGCGTCGGATATGGGACCGGAAGAGTTGGCAGCCGCAGCATCGGCCTTGTCACAAACCTTTGGCGCACACTGTGAAACCATCGTGGGGGAGGACCTGCTGACGCAGAATTTCCCGATGATCCACGCGGTTGGTCGTGCGTCCACGCGCGCGCCACGCCTGATCGACCTGCGCTGGGGCAATCCGGGGCATCCGAAAGTCACGCTTGTTGGAAAAGGCGTCTGCTTTGACACAGGCGGGCTGGATTTGAAGCCGTCCAGCGGCATGCTGATGATGAAAAAGGATATGGGGGGCGCGGCCCAGGTTCTGGGCCTGTCGCGCATGATCATGGAAATGGAGCTTCCGGTCTGTCTGCGTGTGCTGATCCCGGCTGTGGAAAACAGTGTGTCAGGCAACGCCTTCCGCCCGCTGGATATTCTGAACACCCGCAAGGGATTGACGGTCGAAGTCGGCAATACAGATGCGGAAGGTCGCCTTGTTCTGGGCGATGCACTGGCCCTGGCCTGTGAAGAAACGCCGGAGCTGTTGATTGATTTCGCCACATTGACAGGGGCCGCCCGGGTGGCCCTGGGAACGGACCTGCCCGCCTTGTTCTGTAACAGCGACACTCTGGCCGCCGCCCTGTCACAAGGGGGGCTGACCGCAAAAGATCCAACCTGGCGTTTGCCACTGCATCAGGCCTATACCGGGATGCTGGACAGCAAGATCGCGGATACCAACAATGTATCTTCTGGCGGGTATGCAGGGGCCATCACGGCGGCCCTGTTCCTGGAAAAATTCGTCGAACCTGACGTCGAATGGGCCCATTTTGATTTGATGAGCTGGAATACAAGCACAAAGCCCGGTCGCCCGGAAGGCGGCGAGGCACAAGGCATTCGCGGCGTATTCCTGGCCCTGCAAGACCGGTTTACCAGCCAGGGATAAAACCCTAGTTTATCGGTTCAACCTGCTTATGTTTCGCCGGGCTTGGCGTGGTTTGCGATATTACCATTAATTGCACGCGAATTAGGCCTGCATCATTGGGGTCACACTGCTGTGTGAAACCCAGATCGGCACACATATCCAGCATGGGCTTATTATCGCGCAGCACATCGCCATACAGAACATCGATACCGCGCTGGCGGGCATATTTTATCAACAGGCACATCAGCGCATAGCCGAGGCCTTCGCCCTTATGGTCCTGTCGCAGCAGGATCGCATATTCCGCCTCTGCCCCATCTGCGTTGGCAATCAGACGCGCAACCCCGATGATGGAATCTGGATCCGCAGGGTCCAGCGCAACGAATGCCATCTCTCTGGCATAATCGATCTGGGACAGGCGGGCCGCCAAACGCTCTGGCAACAGGCGCATTGGGTGCAGGAAGCGGAAGCGAATATCTTCCGGGGCAGACCGGGCGACCAGATCGCTTAATCCGGGCGCGTCTTCCGGGCGGATCGGACGGACATTGACCATTGTTCCATCCCGCAATGGCACTGTGCCTTCCTGATCGCGGGGATAGGGATGGATTGCCAGACGCTGGGCCGGATTATCGCGCAATTCCTGGGACACGGCCCTAACACGGATACGGGCATCCAGCGCCATGACCCCGGCGCTGTCTGCGATCAATGGATTGATATCCAATTCCTTCACTTCAGCAAAATCGATCGCCAATTGGCCGATTTGAATCAAGACAAGCCTGAGGCTTTCAAAATCCACCGGCGGCTCATCGCGATACCCGCGCAACAGCTTATGGACTGCCGTTTCCTCTATCAGGGTCTGCGCCAGCACATCGTTCAACGGCGGCAGGCCGGTCACGGTATCGCCAACGATTTCAACCTCTTTGCCCCCTTTCCCAAACAGGACGACCGGGCCGAATTGCGGGTCTTCATTCAGCCCCACAATCAATTCATGGGCGCCGGGCCGGCGAATCATCTGCTGAACGCTGACCCCTTCGATCTGAGCATCAGGAAATTCCTGGTGCATCCGTTTCAGCATGGATTCCGTGGCATTATAGACCTGATCGGGCGATGACAGGTTCAGCACGACCCCGCCAACATCGCTTTTATGGGTGATATCACGCGACAGGATTTTGACCGCGACCAGATCCCCCATAGAGAACCCTCTGGCGATTTCCGCCGCTTCGGCAGGTGTGCGCCCAATTTCGGTGCGCACAATGGGGATGCCATAGGCTTCCAGAACCTGCTTGGCCTCAACCTCACTCAACCATTCCCGATCTTCCGACAGGGCCTGATCAATAATGCGGCGCACCTTATCACGGTCCGGCTCCACACTATTGGCGCGTGCAGAGGGCACCTGCATCAAATTGACCTGATTGCGGCGATACCGCACCACATGCATGAAGCCCCGCACGGCCTCTTCAGCGGTGTTATAGGTTGGAATGCGCGCCTCAACAAAGCGACGACGCGACTCAGCCGCGGACATATCCCCCAACCAGGATGTCAGGATCGGGCGGTGATGGTCCCGGGCCACGTCCAGAACAGCCTCCGCCGCCTCCAGGGAATCACTGATTGCGGTGGGACAATTTAGGACCAGCACGGCATCGGCACCTTCATCCGCGATCAAGGCCTGCAAGGAGTCGCGATAGCGACTGCCTGGTGCATCGCCAATGATATCAACCGGGTTTCCCTTGCTCCAGATCGTCGGCAGGCAGGCATTCAGCTTTTCTATTGTCTGTGGCGACAATTCCGCCAAATGACCGCCCTGTTCAATCAGGCTGTCTGTTGCCAGAACACCAATCCCGCCCCCGTTAGACAGGATCGCCAGACGATCCCCAACCGTGTTTGGATCCCCATCCGCCAGGGATCCCATGCGCCGCAATTCGCTGGACAATGTTTGAACCGCATCAAACAATTCCTGCATATCATAAACACGCAACATGCCAGCCCGCCGGAAGGCTGCATCATAGACCGAATCCGATCCCGCCAGCGCGCCGGTATGAGAGCTTGCGGCCCTGGCCCCTTCGGCCATGCGTCCTGCCTTGATCACAACGACCGGCTTGGTGCGCGCCGCTGCGCGGGCCGCTGACATGAATTTTGCCGCATCGCCAACGGCCTCAATATACAGCATGATCGCGCGGACCTCTGACGCGGTGGCCAGATAGTTCAACATGTCGCCGAAATCGACATCCATCTTATCGCCGACACTGATCATGTGGGAAAAGCCGATACCGCGCCCCGTCGCCCAATCCAGGACAGAGGTCAACACCGCCCCCGATTGCGCGACAAAGGCCAAATCCCCGATCTTGGGGTTCATATGGGCGAAACTGGCATTCAGGCCAATCGCTGGAACCATCATGCCCAGCACATTTGGCCCCAAGATCCGCATGCTGCCCGCAGCATCCATAACCGCCTGACGGCGTGCATGGCCTTCCTTGTCGTCGCCCTCTCCAAAACCGGCTGTGATTACACAGGCTGCCTTGCATCCCTTTTTGTTTAAGTCTGCAATCACCTGAGGCACCGCATCGGCGGGCGTTGCGACAATGGCCAGATCGGGCACCATGGGAAGGCTTTCAATATCCTTCCAGGTCATGCTGCCACCAATGGCGGAATGCTTGGGGTTGACCGGCATGATCGGCCCTTCAAAGCCGCCCCCAAACAGATTTTGCGCCAGCACCGCCCCCACAGAGCCAGCCCGTTTGGATGCGCCAATCAAGGCGATAGAGCGTGGATTGAACAAATATTCTAGGTCACGTACGGACATGGGGCACCTTCATAGTTGCGCGATTTCAGTCAATCGCTTTACGCCTGCAAAAGCCGTTGTCCCGTCCCTGAATCTTATCCGTTCTTGTGAATTTTCTGTGCCAGAACCCGATTATACAGGTCGGTCATTGCCGACCCCCAACAACAGAAAATCACGTGTTCAATAGAAGAACTCTGTGCCAATTCATCATACACGGTCGAGATTGCAATCTCGACAGCCAATTCCGCCGGATAGCCATAAGCCCCAGTGGAAATTGCCGGAAATGCCAGACTGCGCACATCATTTTCCACAGCCAACTGTAAACAATTGCGATAACAGGATGCCAGAAATCTGGCCTCTCCCGATTGTCCATCAATCCAGATCGGCCCGACGGTATGAATGACGTGGCGTGCCGCCAATCGAAAGCCCGGGGTGATGCGGGCTTCACCGGTCGGGCATCCCCCCAGACCGGCGCAATATTCCATCATTTCCGGTCCGGCTGCATGATGAATGGCCCCGTCAACGCCCCCACCCCCGATCAGGGGTTCATTCGCGGCGTTCACAATCGCGTCCACGGTCAACCGTGTGATATCGCCATCAATAACGGCGATCCGATTGTCGTTGGAACTGTTAGCTTCATTCATCTGCGCTACCGACATTTCTCCAGCTTTCGGCTAGAGCATCATGCGCTCGCATGCGCTCACACAGGATACTCTAACCACTTATTTTCTGAGCAAATACGTCGTCACAAACGATCCCGTTTGTTCGGGATTTGCTCTTGGAGGCCTGCCTATTTTGCCGCCACACTTTCGTTATGGGCGACAATGGAAGCCTCAATCATCTCTGCAGCCTTTTTCGAATCCGCCCATCCGATGATCTTGGCCCATTTACCAGGCTCAAGGTCCTTATAATGGGCGAAGAAATGGGCAATCTGATCGATCAGAATCTTTGGCAGATCCGTATAATCTGTCACTTCATCATAATAGGGATGCAGCTTGCTGTGGGGTACGGCGATGATTTTTTCATCCATGCCGCTTTCGTCTTCCATCATCATGACGCCAACTGGCCGCGACCGCACGATACTGCCCGGTACCACGGGCACACGCCCGACAACCAGCACATCAATCGGGTCGCCATCCCCACATAAAGTATGCGGAATAAAGCCATAATTTGCCGGATAAAACATGGCGGTATGCAGGAAACGGTCGACATACAGCGCGCCGGAATCCTTATCCAACTCATATTTCACCGGTTCCGCCCCTTGGGGGACTTCGATCACAACATTCACGTCCCAAGGTGGCGCAACGCCTGTGGCAAGCAACTCAATCCGCATAAAACTTCCTTTTCATTTATCCGCGGCAACCGCAGCCGGCCACCAATGTCTGATCCCTTAGATAGTACTTAAATTGCTGCACCGCAACATGGGAGAAATCGTCGCAATGCAAAAACAGTCAATCGGCTGACTTTGTTGGCCTATAGGCCTTGTAGCGGGACAATACGAAGATCAAGACCAGGCCAGGGACCGCCAGAAACGCGGTCATGATGAAAAATTCCGCCCATCCGACTTGTTCAACCAGCCACCCGCTGGGGGTTGATAACAAAGTGCGACCAAATGCCATAAACGATGTCAGCAAGGCATACTGTGTCGCCGTGAACTCCCGATTACACAGCACCGACAGATAGGCGATGAAGGCCGCAGATCCCAGCCCACCGGTAAAATTATCGCCCCAGATCGCAATCGCCAACACACTGACATCGGTGCCCGATACCGCCACCCAGGCATACAGCATATTCGTCGCCGCTTGCAGAATACCGCCAATGACAAGAGAGGGGAACAGCCCGATCGCCCGGACCAGCACGCCCCCGGCAAACACCCCCAGCATGGTCGCAACAATGCCCGCTGTTTTACTGACCAAGGCGATATCAGTGCCAGTAAAGCCCATATCGACATAGAAGGGATTGGCCATGGTGCCCCCGATGGCATCGCCAAATTTGTATAACAATACAAATGTCAGAATTACAAAGGCACCGGGCCGCACCAGAAATTCTGAAAAGGGAGAGACCACGCCGACCTTTATAAAGGTCGCCATGTCCCTGATTTCAGCGGTCTTTGGGTGGTCGGGTTCCTTGACCAGTAAAACCGCCAACATTCCCAAGGTCATGAAAACCGATAAACACACAAAAACCACAGCCCAGGACACATAATCCGAGAGAAACAGAACGCCGGCCCCGGAAATCAGCAGGCCGATTCGATACCCGCCCTGTGTTGCCGCCGCGCCGGCCCCCTGCTCTTCCTCTTCCAGAAGCTCGATGCGCAGGGCATCCAGCACCACGTCCTGGCTGGCGGATAAGAAGCCGATCAACGTGGTCAGTATCGCAACCGGGGCCAGCGCGACAACAGGATCTGTAAATCCAAGGGACGCAATCGCGGCCATCAGCAAGATCTGAATGAACAATGCCCAGCCCCGGCGCTGACCCAGTAACGGGGTAAAAAACGGCAATGATATTTTATCAATCACCGGTGCCCACAGGAATTTTAACGCATAGGGGGTTCCCACAACCGCAAACAAGCCAATCGACGTCAGGTCCAGCCCTTGTGTCCGCAACCAATAGCCAAGCGTGCTTAAGGTCAGCAACAGCGGCAGGCCGCTTGCAATGCCCATCAGGGCGATCAGAACAATGCGCCTGTCTTTATAAATCAGCAGGCCCGCCCAAAAGCGTTGCAGCGCGGTCGATTCGGTCACGATGGGTCTAAATCCTTTTCGCTAGCGGTCGCGCGTGATATCGCGAATGTCACAGGGACACTAGCCCTATTCGTTCGATGAGGCAGCAATGAAGCAAGAGCAGGCGGAAACCTTGGCACTTCAGGCATTAAGTTTTCTGATGGAGGATGAGGATCGGCTGGACCGATTCCTGGCCCTGTCCGGATTGGACCAAAATGACCTGCGCAACCGCATTTCCGACCCGGCCTTTCTGGGTGGGGTTCTGGATCATATTTTGGGGCACGAGCCTGATCTGTTGGACTTCGCCGCGGCGGCCGATATTGACCCAACATTCGTCCTGCGCGCGCGGGCAACCCTGCCGGGCGTCAATCCTGACTGGTAATATGGGCCGGAATGGTAATGCGACAGTAATGCCGCCCATCCGTCAGCCGCGCCTGAATACCTTTGGCAATGGCGGTCATATCCTCACAGTAACCGGCAGGCATAAATTCCGGATGACTCGCCGCCCGCAACAGGCCCGCGGCCCATTCCGCCTGAATGCTGCAATAATTGGTATAATCTACTTCGATCATTGTCGCCGCGCCTTCAGAAATGAACACTTCCAGGACCCTGATCCACAGCTAATCCGTGCAGTATAACACATCTGTTGTGACCATACAGAGACTCATTTCACAAACTTGCCGCATCCGAAAAAACCGGGCAAATAGCGAAAATGACATCAGCGCCCACCCAGTCCCCGGACACAACAAATTGGAACCGCCGCCTGTTCGCCTTGGCAGGACCCATTGTGCTGGCAAATTTATCGGTTCCCCTGCCGGGCATGGTCGATACCGCCGTGATGGGCCATCTGCCAGATCCCAGCGGACTTGCGGCTGTCGGCCTGGGGGCGATGATATTCTCCACCCTGTATTTCAGCTTCAGCTTTCTGCGCATGAGCACAATCGGCCTGACCGCCCAGGCGGATGGCCGTGGTGATGCCGCAGAGGTCCGCATCATTCTGTATCGCGGCGGCCTGATTGCAATCGCATTGGCGATCCTCATGATGGTCTTTCAGGATCCGATTGGCCGATATGCTTTCCAACTGACCGAGGCGACGGAAACGGTTCAAACGTTAGGCCTGTCCTATTTCAATATTCGCATCTGGGGCGCACCGGCAGCCCTTTTGAATCTGGTCGTATTGGGGTGGATGTTCGGTTTTGGCAGCATGCGCCTGCCAGTCACGATCCAGATCGTCACCAATCTGGTCAATGTCGTACTGGATTTTGTGTTCGTCTTCGGGTTCGATTGGGGCATTGAAGGTGTTGCCCTGGCCACCGTCATTGGCGAGCTGGTTGGTGCTGCCCTTGGCCTGTATTTCATTGCACGCCGGTTGCGACATCTGGGACAATCCCTGCTGCCCGATTGGGTCAGTGTGCTGGAGCCCGCAGGGTTGCGTCGCCTGTTTGGTGTTAATCGGGACCTGTTGATTCGAACCTTCTGTCTGTTGATCGCTTTCGCCCATTTCAAAATTGTCGGCGCGGAATTGGGGACGGTCACGTTGGCGGCGAACCTGGTGCTGCTGATCTTTCTGGATCTCAGTTCCTATGGATTGGATGCCTTTGCCAATGCGGCGGAAATTCTGATTGGAAAGGCTGTCGGACAGCGCAGCCGGGATATCTTTATAAAGGTTATGCGCTTGTCCCTATTATGGGGCGGTCTCGTTTCCCTGATCGCCGTGCTGGTCTTCTATGTTTTTGGCAATCAGATCGTCGCCCTGATGACCGATCAAATGCCTGTGCGCGATGTCTCCGCAAATTTCATGTTATGGGCCGCGTTCCTGCCTATAACAGCCGTCTGGGCGTTCGTGCTGGATGGGATTTTCGTTGGCGCAACCCGATCCGCCGCCCTGCGCAATGGCATGCTGATTTCTATTGCGGTTTATTTTGTTTCAGAATGGGTGCTGACCCAACAATTCGGCAATGATGGATTATGGGCAGCCTTGCATATATTCCTGTTCGCGCGCGGCCTGACGCTGGCACTCGAAGTTCCCGCCTTGATCCGGTCTATCGATACACAGCCCGCCCCTCATGCCAAGGCCGTGCAATAGCGCTGGATTGCATCCCGCAAGGCCTGGGCGACCTCAAAGCGCTCATAGGGTTGCAGGAAACGCCCGATTTCCAGACCCTGACCATGACTTTTCAGGATCAACTGACTCTCATGGCGCGGTGGATCATCCATTTGCACCGTCAACCAGCTGGGTTCCAGCCGGATATGCTGGATGGTGCCCGACGGATCTGTTTGCACGATGTGCAAGCCATCATCGGTCATCAATAAATGCTCACACCGCCGCGCGTCCCGGAAATTAAGCCTGAAGGCGATATAGACCAGGGCGATTTCCAGGCCACAGAATCCGGCCACGGGCCAGGCCCCAGCCAGAAAAAACGCCAGCCCAATCAGGAAACCACAGCCCCCAATCGCAACCATCACAATCAGGAATCCGCGCTGGTCCAGGCTGCGGTGCGGCCGCAGCGTCGCATCAAGATAGATGGTCTGTTCCTGAGTGTCGCGCATACCCCATAGATTAGCGCGAATTCCAACGTCGTAAAGCGCCCGCATGCGAGAGAAATGCTTTCTTGGTGACCATGGCTTCTTTAATGTGCCCGGTGACTCACAGGCCGACCAATCCAAACAATCGAATTGCCCATTCATGAAAAAAGCCGACATCCACGAATTTTTCGCCCGCTTGCAAGCGGCAAATCCAGAACCCAAGGGGGAGCTTAACTGGACCAACCCCTATACGTTGCTGGTGGCGGTCGCCCTGTCTGCACAGGCAACCGATATTGGCGTGAACAAGGCAACGCAGCGACTGTTTGAAATCGTCTCAACCCCACAGGATATGCTGGCCCTGGGGGAAGGCCCCCTGAAGGATCACATCAAAACGATTGGGCTGTATAATTCCAAGGCCAAGAATGTGATGCAGGCCGCCGAAATTCTGGTGCGGGACTTTGGGGGCGTCGTGCCACAGGATCGCGCCGCACTGGAAACGCTGCCCGGTGTTGGACGCAAGACCGCCAATGTTGTGTTGAACATCGCCTTTGGCGCAGCAACCATCGCCGTTGATACGCATCTGTTCCGGGTTGGCAATCGCACCGGCATGGCAAAGGGCAAGACGCCCCTGGAAGTCGAATTGAAGCTGGAAAAGCGGATCCCGAAAGAATTTCTGCGCCATGCGCATCACTGGCTGATCTTGCATGGTCGTTACATCTGCAAGGCGCGCAAACCGGATTGTGGGGCGTGTATTGTCAATGACTTGTGTGGCTTCAAAGCAAAGACCATTAGCGCCTAACCGTAAAGGAACCCGGAATGCCGAAAATTGACCCCGAAATATTAAGAGAACGCGCAAATGGAACGCTGGTATCCTTGTTGGGCATCGAAATCACCGATGCAGGCGACGGTGTCAGCAAGGGGCGTATGAAAATCACGCCCAATCTGTTGGCCCCCAATGGGTTCCTCCATGCAGCGTCTGTCGTTGCCCTGGCCGATACATGCTGTGGCTATGGAACCTTTGCCGATTTACCGGAAGGGGCCGAAGGCTTCACCACGGCGGAACTGAAATCCAACCATATGGGAACCGCACGCAAGGGAAGCCTGATCTGTCGCGCCCATGCCAAACATCAGGGCCGCACCACCCAGGTCTGGGATGTGGAAGTCTTTTCAGATGCAAGGCCCGATCGTCCCATCGCCCTGTTCCGGTGCACCCAGATCGTCCTTTGGGCGCGGAATGCGGGATAGGACCCTCGACAATATTGCATTGCGGCATTAGGTAGGAACCAACCATTTTGACATTGAGGGAGTGAGATCATGATTTTTAAGACCGTAGGTATTATTGGTGCCGGGACAATGGGATCAGGCATTGCAACTTCTTTGGGTCAACAAGGCGTTGCTGTCGTTCTGGTAGATACCAGCCAGGCCGCCGTTGATCGGGGTCTGGCCGCTGCCAAGAAATTCTATGATCGCGCCGCCGAAAAGGGCAAAATGAGCACGCAGGACGCGGATCAAGCCTATGGGAAACTGACGGGCGCGACAGACCTTTCCGCCCTTACGGACTGTGATCTGATCATTGAGGCGATTTTTGAAGAATTCAGCGTTAAGGAAGATCTGTTCAAACGGCTGAACGCGCATTTGAAACCCACCACCGTGGTTGCAACCAATACGTCTGCCCTGCGGGTCTCCGAACTGGCGGAAACCGTTGAAGACCCAACCCGCTTCCTGGGTCTGCATTATTTCAATCCAGCCGCGATCAATCCGATTGTGGAAGTGGTGAAGGGCGAGAAGACCGACGACACGCTGTTCCAGAAATGCGTCACCTTCATCACGGAAACCGCCAAGAAGCCCATTCCGTGCAAGGATGCCTATGGATTCGCCATCAACCGTTTCTTCGTGCCCTATGGCAATGAAGCGGTGCGCCTGTTGGATGAGGGCGTTGGCACCACCGCCCAGATCGACCGCGTGGCACAGGATTGCCTGGGCGTCGCAGCGGGCCCCTTCCTGGTGATGAATCTGGTGAAGCCGAAAATCATGTTCCATGCCCAACGCAATCTGGGCCCGCACGGTGCCTTCTATGCCCTGGCCAAAGGCTTGGCAGATCGCGGGGATACGGATTATGAATTTGAAATCGGCGACGATGCCACGGGCTCTGCCGAAAGCGATGCGATCATCGCCGACCGCCTGCGCGCAGCCACCTTCCTGCCGGTCCTGCAATCCCTGGACGAAGATGTCGCCAGCCCGGCCGATATAGACATGGGCGCGGGCCTGGCCCTGCGCTTTGGCAAGGCCCCGTGCGAATTGATGGATACGCTGGGTAAGGATGAAGTCACCCGCATCGTTTCCATCGTGACCGAAAAATATGGCCACGACCTGCCCGCCAGCCTCGCCAAAGTGGGCAGCTTGCGCGGCTGATGCCGATTGGACCTTTAGTTCTCTGTTGTCCCCTCTTTTACCCCTCCCCCCCTCAAGGGGGAGGGCGTGGATAGAGTCGCCCCTACAGGCTACAGTAGAAATTACTAATCCTATCGCTGTGCGGTTTCCCAGGCGGGGTTCTGCCAGACATCACGGTCTTCGCGTGGCAAGGGGGAGTGACCCAAAATGGCGTCGCTCATCTTTTCTGCGATCATCAGGGTTGGGCAATTGGTGTTGCCATTCACAACGATTGGCATCAGGGACGCATCCACGACCCTTAGATTGTCCACACCAAAGACACGCCCCTGAGAATCACAGACCGCCATTGTATCCTGGGCAGAGCCCATCTTGCAGGTGCCAGACAGATGCCACTGGGTATCGACCGCCTTTGTCAGCATGTCATCAAGTTCCGCATCCGTTTGATAGGCGGGTCCAGGGAAGATCTCCTCGCCAGCGACGTCTTGAAAACGTGGTTGGGAAATCAGTTCCCGGACCAATCGGATACCCTTTCGCAAAATTTCACGATCCCTTGGGTCTTTCAGGTAATTTACCAGGATACCGGCCTGTGCCGTTGGGTCATTGCTTTTCAGGAATACCCGCCCCCGACTATGGGCCCGCATCAGGCCGACATGGATCTGGAAGGAATGAACCGCCATCGGATTGACGGACCCTTCCTCCACCGCAATGGGCACAATGGTCAACTGGATATCTGGATAATCCACCCCGGCACTGGACCGGATGCAGGCAACGGTATCAAATTGATTGGACGCTGCCACCCCGCTTCGGGACAGGAACCATTGCAGGCCGATCTTTATCTTCCCCAGGCCCCGCGTATGGGGGAAAAGAGAGACAGGTTGGCGACACAGATACTTCATCACAAAGTCTGGATGTTCATTCAGGTTTTCGCCAACGCCGGGACGGTCTGCGATAACCGGAATGCCATGATCGCGCAGATGCGCCGCCGCACCAATACCAGAAACCATAAGCAGATGGGGCGACGCCACCGCACCAGACGACAGGATCACCTCCTTAGTGGCATGATGCTGCCGTATCGACCCGGATTTATCCTGAACTTCGATACCAACCGCCTTTTTGTCCTGAAACAGGATTCGGTGCGTTCGTGTTTCCGTCAGAATCTTAAGATTGGGGCGTGACCGGATTGGATCCAGATAGGCGCGCACCGCGCTCCAGCGCTGGCCCCCATGGACCGTGCTGTCCAACAGGCCAAAGCCTTCTTGCACCTGGCCACAAATATCCCTGGTGCGGGGATAACCCGCCTGTTCTCCCGCATCCAGAAAGGCCTGAAAGATCGGATTTTCTGCTGGCGGGCGGGTGACTTTCAACGGCCCATCCGTACCGCGATACTCATCATCGCCCCCGGCATAGCTTTCCAGCCGCTTGAAATAGGGCAGCACATCGGCATAGCCCCAACCGTCACAGCCCATCTGTCGCCAGGTGTCATAATCTCTGGCATGGCCGCGAATACACACCATGCCGTTGATGGAGGATGATCCCCCCAGCACCTTGCCGCGGTCATGCTTTAAGACGCGGTTGTTCAGGCCCGGTTCCGGCTCTCCCTTATAGGCCCAATTGTGCTTTGTCCGCCCCAACGCGATGGTCAGGGCCGACGGCATCTTCAGGGTCCAGTCATTGTCATCGGGCCCGGCTTCCACCAACAGAACAGAGTTCTTGGGATTTGCGCTCAATCGATTGGCCAGCACACAGCCCGCCGACCCGGCCCCGATGATGATATAATCCGATCCTGTTGCCACAGCCATTATTCCGCCGCCGCTGACCGGGGAAAGGACCGATCCCCAGTCAACGCATCATAAATCAGCTTATGAAAGTGATGCACCAGATGCTCACTGTTCGGCCCCCGCTCCTCATCGATCAGATAGCGCCCCTGATCAAAGCCAAAGGAATGAACGCCCCGCTGGACCAGCAGATTGAGCCAGATATCTTCCGGTCCCAATTGGGTATTGAACCAATCCATCGCCGCACGGCTGAGCGCGCTTTGGGGGCGGGATTTCGGACAGTAATGCCCAAACCGCAGCAGCGTTTTTTCCGGCCCCAGCGGGATTGAATTAAATGTGCCGATCACATCGGCATAGGGAAAGGCATACAGCGTCGTCATCGGCCATAGCTGGATATTATAGAACCAGTCCGTCTGATACTTTTCCCCCGCAACAGGATGACCAAAGGCTGTCTTCACCTTCTTCGGCGGACCTTTAAAGTCCCACCAATGGCCGTGCTCCTGAAGGTCATACCCCTTGAAATCAATCAACGATGCCAGTTCCTTATGGACTGGGCCCGACAGTTTGAAGTGATAACCCTCAATCGCGTTATCTGTGACGATTTTCCAGTTCGCATCGACGACATACTCCACCTCTTCCACAAAGGTGATGTCATCCAGATCCGGGAAATACGGGCGCATCGCGTCCAGGGCGCCGTCCATTTCTTCGGCAATCGGCGTCGCGTTGCGGTCCATATTAATATACCAAAAGCCGCCATAATTCTCCGCGCGGACTTCCTTCAGGCCATAATCTGCGGCAT
Source organism: Rhodospirillaceae bacterium (assembly GCA_002709955.1). Taxonomy (GTDB): domain Bacteria; phylum Pseudomonadota; class Alphaproteobacteria; order UBA8366; family Aestuariispiraceae; genus Pacificispira. The sequence goes on along the minus strand of PAQY01000013.1, from coordinate 163,181 downwards.
TGAACCCCTCCAGCGTATTGGCACGCGGCGCGATCTTCAGGTCGCCATCAAAGGCATAGGTCCAGGCATGATACGGACAGGTGATTGCCTGTTTGAACCGCCCGCGACGATCTTCCACCAATTGCGTGCCGCGATGCTGACAGACATTGTGAAAGGCGCGCACCTGACCATCATCGCCCCGCACCACAATCACACTTTGCGTCAACAGATCAAACTTCACATAGTCGCCAGCTTCCGGGACTTCTGTATCGTGACAGACGCAATGCCAGGACGGATAAAAGATCGTCTCCGCCTCTCGCTGAAAGATATCCGCGTCGTAATAATAGCGCGCCGGAAGGGTCAGATCCGTCTCAGGTCGATCCGTTTCCCAAAGGATTTTCTTGTCGGCAAACATCAAGTCGCACTCCTGCTGTAGAATAAGTTTCCCAGAAGCTATCCGGATTTAGGGCATGACATACACAAAGATCGACAAAGTAATGTCGAATAGTGTTAAATATTTGAATGACAATACGTTGCTGCTTCATCCTGCATGACGGATTCAGCCTGATCACCTTGGCTGCGATCACCGATGCCTTCTTTGTGGCAAACTGGCAGGCTGGAAAATCGCTCTATACCTGGGATACCGTCTCTGCCCATGGGGGTCCGATCCTGGCCTTTGGCAATCATGCGATCAGCACCGATCCACTGGAAACGGTATCCGCACGAAAGATGGATATCGTTTTCGCGGTATCCAGTTTCGATCCCCACGGGCTTGCAAATGCACCGGGCGTTGCCGGTTTTTTAAGGGCGGCACACCGGTTTGGCGCGCGCGTGGTGGGGTTGGAAACGGGCGGCGTAGCGATGGCACGGGCGGGCCTTCTGACGGGGCGAGAGGCCGCCATTCATTGGGCCAATCGCGATGGATTTGAAGAAGACTTCCCCGATATCCGCCTTAGCGATGCGCCCGTCAATCGGGCGGGCCGCTGCCTGACCTGCGCCGGGGGGGCCAGCGCCATCGACCTGGCCTTGCAGTTGATTGAGGAAGATGCGGGCACGGACCTGGCCCGAACTGTCCGAATTCATCTGCTATATCAGCAGGGGCGTCCCGAAACGGCAAACAGTCTGACGTCTGGAGACAGCCCATTGGTCACCAAGGCAATCGCCCTTATGACCCGCCATATCAATGACCCCATCGCCCTTCCCGATCTGGCAGAACAGCTTGGATCCAGCCAACGGACGCTGGAGCGTCATTTTCAGAAAGGGACCGGACACAGCCCCCAGGCCCATTACCTGGCCCTGCGCCTGACCCGCGCGCAAAACCTGCTACAGCAAACCACATTGGGCATCGGTGAAATCGCCGCTGAAACCGGATTCGACAGCCTCCCCACCTTCTCCCGCGCCTATCGCAACCAGTTCGGACTCTCCCCCAGCCAAGACCGAAAACAAACCACCACCGCCAGCGTCCCTCGGCTTTATGTATGAGGACCCCCTACATATTCGGGTAGGTTGGGCCCTCGCCGCCTTGGGGGACGACCCAGTTGATGTTTTGGGTGGGGTCCTTGATGTCACAGGTTTTGCAGTGGACGCAGTTCTGATGGTTGATCTGCAGGCGCGGATTGCCACCGTCTGAGTCCCGTACAATCTCATAGACCCCAGCCGGGCAATAGCGTTGTGCGGGCTCGTCATAGAGTGCCAGATTGATGTCGACCGGAACGGAAGCATCTTTCAATTGCAGATGGACCGGCTGGTCTTCCTCATGATTGGTGCCGGAAAAGGCGACATTGGTCAGGCGGTCGAAGCTGATGACGCCATCGGGTTTCGGATAATCGATTTTCCGGCAGTCCTTTGCCGGTTTCAGCGACTTATGGTCCGGCCCGTGATGGTGCAGGGTCCAGGGGGCCTTGCCCCGGAACAGGAAGGTATCCAGACCGGAATAGACAAGTGCTGCCCAGAAGCCCCATTTGAAGGACGGGCGGATGTTGCGCACGCCATACAGCTCGTCCCAGACCCAGCTTTTCTTCAATGCCTCTTCATAGGCGGTGATTTCGCGCGGGGCCTCGCCATCGCCAGTCAGCGCGGCGAAGAGTGCTTCGGCAGCGGTCATGCCTGATTTCATCGCGGTATGGGTGCCCTTGATCTTCGGCACATTCAGGAACCCGGCCTCACAACCGACCATCACACCACCGGGGAAGGTCAGTTTCGGGATCGACTGATAACCACCCTCGTTCAAGGCACGCGCCCCATAGGAAATGCGCTTACCACCGTCCAGGATTTTCTTGATTTCCGGGTGATGCTTGAAGCGCTGGAATTCCATATAGGGGAACAGGTTTGGATTTTCATAGTCCAGGCCAATCACATAGCCAATCGCAACCTGATTGCCATTCAGATGATACAGGAATGACCCGCCATAGGTTTTGGAATCCATCGGCCAGCCGGTCGTGTGAATGATCTTGCCGGGCTGGGATTTTGCTGGATCAATTTCCCACAATTCCTTCATGCCCAGGCCATAGGTCTGAGGCTCAGCATCCTTGCGCAGGTCAAATTTTTCCATCAGCATCTTGCCCAGGCTGCCACGACAGCCTTCGGAAAAGACGGTCTGCTTGGCCCACAATTCCATACCGGGCTGGAACATCGGCCCTTCGCTGCCATCTTTCAGGCGGCCCATATCGCCGGTCGCCACACCTTTCACACTGCCATCTTCGTGGTACAGGATTTCAGCAGCCGCAAAGCCCGGATAGATTTCAACACCCATCGCCTCAGCCTGTTCCGCCAGCCAGCGACAGAAATTCCCCAGCGAGATGATATAGTTGCCGTGATTGTTCATCTGCGGCGGCGTTGGCATTCTGAACGCCTTAGTTTCCGTCAAAAACAGGAAATGATCATCCGTCGCCGGCGTATCCAACGGCGCGCCCTTATCCTGCCAATCGGGGATCAGTTCGTTCAGGGCCCGGGGCTCCAGAACCGCACCAGAAAGGATATGGGCACCGACTTCCGCACCCTTTTCAATGACGCAAACGGCGATTTCCTTGCCGGTTTCCTGTTCCAGCTGTTTCAAGCGAATGGCGGTGGACAGACCGGAGGGGCCAGCCCCCACAATCACCACATCATATTCCATGCTTTCACGAACCACAGCGTCGGACATATTAATCGATCCTTATCTTCTTTATCAGGCGACTTGGCGGAATAGGTTTCGGCGGGCACAATAGCCCAGAAGCCCAAAATAGCAATCACGGTTGGCGACGGTAACGTGTTGGATGGCGACGTAAAAGCCCTGATATCAGCGCTGGAATGGCAAATTGCCATGGGCGCGGATGAGGCATTGGCAGATCAGCCCTGTGACCGCTATGCGGAAGCACAGGCGCGTCAGGCTGCGAGGCGTGCGGCGGCTGAAAGCACGCTTTCGCAGGCCAAGACGTCCACGGCATTCCCAACAGCAAACCGTGCCAAGCCCAGCGCCGATGCCCCATTGGGCGCAGCTGAGGCGGTGGAGCAGGCCAAGGCAGCAGCGCAAGCCTGCACAAGCCTGGAAGAGCTATCCGCTGCACTGGGGCGTTTTGAAGGCTGTGAATTACGGTTTCACGCAAAAAACATGGTCTTTGGCGCAGGGTCTGTGGGGGCACCTATAATGCTGATCGGCGATGCGCCCGATACGGAAGAAGATCGGGCCGGGGCCCCCTTTGTGGCCCAAACCGGGGCGCTGCTGGATAAGATGCTGCAAGCGATTGGTCTGTCGCGCGGGGATGTTTATCTCTCCAGCCCCGTCTTTTGGCGACCGGCGGGTAATCGATCCCCCACGGATGGCGAAATGGCCATTTGTCGCCCATTTCTGGAAAAACAGATTTCATTGGTCGGCCCAAAGCTGTTGCTTCTGGCAGGCGGTCAGGCGGTCAATAGCCTGATCACGTCGGTTGGCCCGAAACAGGGTATCACCCGCAGCCGTGGCACCTGGTTTGATATCCAAATCGGGGAAACGTCGCTTCCAGCACTTGCGACCCTTCACCCGGCCTATCTGCTGAAAACACCATCCGCCAAGCGTCAGGCCTGGCAGGACTTGCTGGCCCTGCAGCGGCGCATGACGGAAATGAGCCTGGCCTGAAATGAAAAGAGGCGCTGAAGATTTCCTCCAGCGCCCCTTTCCAGGTCACAGTGCAAGAGACTTACTTGCGTGGTTCCGCCAGCAAGCCGCGGAAGATGGCATAGCACATCACCAGCAACACCACGGTAAACGGTAGACCCGTTGAAATCACCATGGATTGCAGGGAAGACAAGCCCCCCACAGACAACAACAGGACGATGGCAACGGCCCCTTCAAAGATGCACCAGAAAACACGCTGGGGCACCGGGGCATCCACTTTACCGCCCGCCGTGATCGTATCGATCACCAGCGATCCGCTGTCAGATGATGTGACGAAGAACACGATCACCAGAACAATCCCGATCACCGACGTGATGGTCGACAGGGGCAAGGCATCCAGCATCTTGAACAGTTTCAGTTCAAGGGGGGCATTCTGGGCCAAAGTATAGCCGTCCTGAATGACCTGCTGAATGGCAACGCCACCGAACACGGTCATCCACAAAACGCAGACCAGGGACGGAATCAACAGCACACAGACCAGGAACTCCCGAACCGTGCGACCCCGGCTGACGCGCGCGATGAACATGCCGACGAAGGGCGACCATGAAATCCACCAGGCCCAATAGAAGGATGTCCAACCCTGACTGAAGTTCACATCTTCACGCCCAAAGGGATTGGACAGGGCTGGCAGATATTCCAGATAGCTGCCCAGATTTGACACAAAGCCAGTCAGAATCGCGACTGTCGGGCCAACGAACAATACGAACAGCAACAGCAAGGCGGCCAGTCCCATATTAATCTCGGACAGGATCTTCACGCCGCCTTCAAGACCGCGCAGAACTGAAATCAACGCGACCGCAGTAATACCCGAAATCAACAGCACTTCTGTTGTGTCGCTGACAGGCACACCAAACAATTCATTCAAACCGGCATTGGCCTGTGTCGCCCCAAAACCAAGGGATGTGGCCAGACCGAACAGCGTTGCAAACACAGCCAGGATATCGATGACGTGACCGGTCCAACCCCAGACCCGATCCCCAAAGATCGGATAAAAGGCAGAGCGGATCGTCAGTGGCAGACCCTTGTTATAGCTGAACAGAGCCAGCGCCAGGGCCACCACAGCATAGATCGCCCAGGGGTGCAGACCCCAATGGTAAATCGTCGCCGCCATCCCTAGACGCAATGATTCCGCTTCATTTCCAGCGGCTGCGCCCAACGGTGCCCAATCGGTACGGACCCCATTTTCTACGCTGGTACCACCCATTGAACTGGCGAAATGGCTCATCGGTTCAGACACGCCATAGAACATCAACCCGATGCCCATGCCCGCCGCGAACAACATTGCAAACCAGCCGATATAGGTGAAGTCAGGCGTTGCTTCCTTGCCACCAAGCCGCACTTTCCCAAGCGGGCTGACAATCAGCGCCAGACAGAAGACGACAAAAATATCCCCCGCCAGCATGAAGAACCAGTCAAAGCCCTGCGTCACAGTAGAGAAAAGATAGCTGAAAAGCGCCCCGGACTGTTCCGGCAAAGCCAGCGCATAGAACACGAACGCGATAATCGACAATCCGGAAATCATGAAAACCGGGTTGTGAATATCAAAGCCAATCCGCCAAAGCTCCCCTTCGACGTTGTTTTGGCCGATTTCGTAATCGGTCTCAATTTTTTCGACCGCTCCTTCAGGCTCAGGTATTCCCTGATTACCCCCTTGGTCAGACATAATGTCCCCCTTCTTTAGGTGAGTGTTATCATAAGTCAGCAGCCGTCACGCACCCCGCGTAATACGTCTACTTGTCTGTCAAAATCCATTCCAGAAATGGACTCGCAATAGTGTTGGCTTTTTTCTGTTGAATGCGTCCGACACAGACTCTGATGGTGTAAATGCCATCCTGACTGACGCATACCTGATGGTTGCCACAATATTGGCGAATCCCCTCCTTCTAACCGCGGTGGGCTTTTTTTATTTTGGTACAGCACCACACATTTTTATTATGCGAACGTCATTTGATTGGGTTCGCTTAGTAATCTATTAGCTTATCCATATCATAATTCGACAAAACGTCAAAAAGCGCACAATATTTTTAAAAAATGCGCCATTATGCCCCTTCTAAAACAGGTTTATCTTTATAAATTATGAATGTTTGCTCGATGCTGATTACTAAATATATAGGTTGATTTGCTTTTTTATATTTTAGATTTCAAGTATTACATTTTTAATATTAAATTCACCAAAGAAGGCCGCAATTAAATCTTAATTATTCAGTACCGGAAAACATTATCAACCCAACCCGCTTACCTCCATTGTAATTGAAACCCTGAATATGTGCGATTGAAGACGCCATGACACCCGATACTTCGACCCGTTGCTGAAAGTCCGGCACGGCCGCTTCTGGGATGGCCACAAGGGCGCAGGTCGGATCAGCCAGATAGGATACTGCCGCCCCCTCAACTGAGGTGAAATACGTTTCTGTGCCTGCCAGGAAAACCAGGCTGGGCTCTGAATATCCAACAATAGCGAATGGCGCATTCGGACAGGTTTGCCGATGTTGAGACACAACATCCGCAACAGATTCTGAAATCCAGAAATCCTGAGCAGCAGGAAGGACACCCTGAAATATCGACCCGATCAGGCATATGCCCGCCAGAAAGAGTGGCAGGATGCCCAGATCCAATTGTGCCCCGTCATGGAATTGACGCCACAGCAATCCCAGCATGGCGGTTCCCGCCAGAATCGCCGGAACAAGCCAAAAGGATAAGGGGTCGCCATACAACACCAGAACCGCGCCAGCGGCCACCATCAATGCCACCGTTATCAGGGCCGTCATGCCAAGCCCCAGCACTTTGCAGATCCGAAACAGTCTGTCCCGTGGCATTTCCTGCACCAGCGCCACCGCGCACAACACCGCCAGGGCGGGATACAACGGCAAAACATAATGCGGCAGTTTCGTTGCGATCAGTTCAAACAGGATCCAGTTGGGGATCAACCATGCCAGCGCAAACCGGGCCCCTGGCGTCGAAAAGTTCCGAATCCCCCACAACAGGCCCAGCCCGGCAAACAGTCCGAACGGCCAGAATGTCAGCCACACGGTCAGCAGATAGTATCCAGGCGGCGCACCGTGAGATTCCTGCCCCGACAGGATTTTACCTGCCAGATCCTGCCCCACCGCTTCCTGAAAAAACGCCCCACCGGTCGCAATCCCGATGGCGATGAACCATGGGGCGATGATCAGACAGGTCAGCCCCATTCCTGATAAGGGTTTCAGGGCGAAGACCCAATCAACCCGGCGTTCCACAGCGATCAGGCCCACAATTGTTACCCCCGTGATCAACAGGATGATCGGTCCCTTGATCAATATTCCAATGCCCAGCAGTAACCAGAAGCAATAGGCAGTCTTGCGCCCGATCGGCGCATCCTGGGATCGCGCCGTATAGGCCATGGCTAGACACAGTTGAGCCCCCAGGATACAGGCCAACAGGACGGCATCGGTCTTGGCCTGTCGTGCCTCAAACCCCAACAGCACACTGCCCATCAGAAACAGGGCTGCCAGAAGCGCAACGCGCCTGCCAAATAGGACCCGTCCCAGCCCCCAGGTCAGCAACACTGATACTATTGCCCCGACCAAGGACGGCACCCGATAGGCCCAAATCTGCGGCGCATCAGATGTATCAAACACAAGCGCGGAGGCGGCCTGAAGCCAATAAATGCCAATCGGCTTTTTATGACGGGGTGTCTCTTGAAAGCGAATGTCCAGGAAATCGCCATTTTCCACCATCTGCTTGGACGCCTGGGCAAAGCGGGACTCATCACGGTCCATAGCCGGAAGGCTGAAAAACCCTGGCAGAAAGACCAACAGGCTCAACAACGCAAGCACCGGTAGGGCGATGGGACCCGGAAGCGCGAAACGGGCGAAAGCACTGCGTATCATATCAAAAAATCAATCCGATCAAGCGGCATACTTTTGGGCACCCTAACGCGTCCTTATGACCGATCTGTGATGCCCTCTGCGATTTTCCTTAAAAAACAGTCCCTGGCCCATCCATGCCATAAAAGTGCCCTAAGGCCTTCATCCAGATGACACCCATCATTCATATCAAAACTGTAGAAACGAAAGGATACCCGTTGGCGACTCACTGTCCCTGTGATTGGAAGGATCGGCATGCCGTCGAAGGATGTCATACCCACAGCTGAGACCCGCCAGTCCTTCGCGTCTGCAGGGGGCGTCGCGATTGCGGCACTTGGGCTTGTGGCCCTGGCGATGCTGATTTGGATCATCGCCTTCCTGACCGGGTTTCTGTTCCTGGGACTGTCCGTTCTGGCCGTTATGACAATTACAGCGGTGCTGTTACAACAACGGTTTCACGCCACAATCGCCCCGGACCATCAGGCGACCTGGATCGCGGGACTACAGGCGGCGACGACATCGCTTCCGCTGTTCATCCTATTTCTGGATGCGCCACTGGCCCAGGCCTTGTCCCAGATCGCCCCATCGGAAAGACGGATGTTTCATCAATTGGGGGATTTCGGGGATTCCGCCTATTATCTCTATCCCCTTGGCATTGTAGGATTGATCCTGACCGGGCTTGGCCTGTGGGATAAGACACAGACCGTGCGCCCGGCTTGCAAACAGATCGGGCTCTATATCGGCTTTGCCTTCAGCGCCATCGCACTCAGCGGCATCGCGGCAATAGTGTTTAAAATGCTGATCGGGCGCGCCAGACCAAGGGTCCTGCTGACCGAAGACTGGTATGGCATCGACCCCATTGGTTTCACATCCTCCTATCAATCCTTCCCGTCTGGCCATGCCACAACCGCCTTTACCGTTGCCTTTGTCATCGCCTTTCTGTGGCCGCGCCTGATCTATCCAGCCATGACAATCGCCGCCAGCATCGCCCTGTGCCGGGTCGTGGTGAATGCCCATTACCTAAGCGACGTGATCGCGGGCGGTATTGTCGCAGCGGTTGTAACATCCCTGCTGCGGGCAGAATTCGCCAGGCGCGGATGGCTATTTAAATCAAATCCGATCACCCCCCACCGCCCAACCCAAATCAGCAATCGGGCATTAGGGATTTTCCCAAAGCCATGATATCGAGTCTCGTCACGGCAACGTGAGATGATGTGTATCGCAAAACAGGTGGCCTTATCGCCACCTTGTTTCACATCAGCACGAACGCCTTTATGGGGAACAGACTATGACGGGCACGATCAAGACCGATATCTGCATTATCGGCGCAGGCTCTGGCGGGTTGAGCGTCGCAGCCGGTGCTGCCCAGATGGGCGCCCGCGTGGTCCTAATCGAAAAGGGCTTAATGGGGGGCGATTGCCTGAATTTTGGCTGTGTGCCGTCCAAGGCATTGCTGGCCGCCGGTCATGCCGCCCATGTCCAGCGCCATTCTGACATTTTTGGGGTCGAGCCCGTCACCCCCAAGGTCGACTGGAAAAAAGTTCGCACCCATGTCAAAGGCGTGATTGCCGCAATCGAACCCAATGATTCTGTTGAGCGTTTTGAGGGCCTGGGCGTGACGGTGATACAGCAGCCTGGCCGTTTCACAGGCCCGGCGGAGGTTCAGGCAGGCGATACAAAAATCCAGGCGAAATACTTTGTCATCGCCACCGGCTCCACCGCCTTCGTTCCGCCCATCGATGGGCTGGACAGGACACCCTATTGGACCAATGAAACCATCTTTGACAATGACCAGCCCATCGACCACCTGCTGGTCATCGGCGGCGGGCCCATCGGCATGGAAATGGCCCTGGCCCATCGCCGCCTGGGGTGCAAGGTCACCGTCATCGAAATGGCAAAGGCCCTGGCCAAGGATGATCCCGAAGCCACCGCCCTGGTGCTGGAGAGACTACGCGCCGAAGGTCTGGATATCCGCGAGGAGACTGCGCTGAAAAGCGTCGCCCCCACCGATACCGGCATTTCCGCCACGGTGGAAAAGGATGGCAAGCAGGACGTGATTACCGGCAGCCATCTTCTGGTCGCTGTGGGCCGCCGCGCCAATACCGCCGGTCTGGACCTGGACAAGGCAGGCGTTAAGACGGAGCGCGGGGCCGTTACCGTCGATGCCCATCTGAAAACCAGCAACCGCCGCATCTTTGCCATTGGCGACGTGACGGGCGGGCTGCAATTTACCCATATGGCAGGCTATGACGCGGGCATCGTCATCCGCCAGATGCTGTTTAAGATGTTCTGGACCAAAGTGGACCACACTGCGGTCCCCTGGGTCACCTATACCGACCCCGAAATCGCCCAGGTTGGCCTGACCGAGGCCCAGGCGGAAAAGAAACTGGGGGCTGGAAACTATAAGGTCCTGCGCTGGCATTTTGCCGAAAACGACCGTGCCCAGGCCGAACGCCGCACCGACGGGCTGGTCAAAGCAATCGTCGACACAAAGGGCCGGGCGCTCGGCTGCACCCTCGTCGGCGCCCATGCAGGCGACCTGCTGCTGCCCTGGATCATGGCCGTGCAAAACCGCCAGAAAATGAGCCACCTCGCCAGCCTGATCGCCCCCTACCCCACCCTGTCCGAAGTCACCAAACGCACAGCAGGCAGCTATTTCACGCCCAGCCTGTTTTCAGAGCGGACGCGGAAGGTAGTGCGGTTTTTGATTAAATTAATATAAAACGCGAAATTTTACGTTTTAAGTTATTTTAACGCCAGAAAACGCGATATTTCGCGTATTATATTTTTTAGTATTGTGTAACTTTATTATACGCTATAATTCGCGTGTTATCTCTTAATAAATCTATAAAGCGCGAAAAATGACGCAAAAAATTGACTTTAAAATCGCCTCAAGTGCAGAGATTGAAACCTATCTCTGCGCCCGACTGGAAGCGGTTCGGCTCAGCCAGAACATGAACCAATCCGAACTGGCGAAACGGGCCAGCATTTCCTTACGCACGCTAACCCGCCTTGCAACAGGCGAAGGTGGGGTTTCCTTCGATACCATCATTCGCGTGATGTTGGCCCTGAATCTTCACCATCATTTAGAGAACTTCATTCCTGATCCGACAGTGCGCCCCATCGAACGAGTCCAATTCAAAGGAAAACAGCGCCAGCGGGCGCGCCGAAAGCCAACCGAGGCTGAGCCCTGGACCTGGGCAGATGACGGGTCGACAAAATGACCGACGCACGGGTTTTACTATGGGGATCAGAGATCGGCGCTGTCTCCTGGTTGGAAGATCGTCAGATCGGCGTTTTCCAGTATTCAGGGGCTTTTGCCAAAAGTGGGATTGAGGTCGCGCCCCTGACCATGCCCTTGCGCGACGCCCCCTATGAGTTCCCAAACCTGAACCAACAAACCTTCAAAGGCCTGCCTGGATTGCTGGCGGACAGCTTGCCAGATAAATTCGGGAACGCCCTGATCGATGCCTGGCTGGCGCGCGAGAACCGAACTGCCGCCAGTTTCAATCCCGTTGATCGCTTGTGCTACACCGGGTCCAGGGGCATGGGCGCGTTAGAGTTTCAGCCAAGCCGAGGCTCCGTCTCGAACACCAGCAGAACAGTCCAAATCGAAGCACTGGTTGAGTTAGCCAATCAGGCCCTAGACACGCGCCGAACCCTGAACGGCCGATTCGACGGCATTGATGACCAATCCGCCATTGAAGACATCCTGCGTGTCGGCACATCCGCAGGCGGAGCCCGGGCGAAAGCAATACTTGCCTGGAATGAAAAGACTAGCGAATTCCGATCAGGTCAGATCCCCAACGATCCAGAATTCGGTTACTGGATTATGAAATTCGACGGTATCGACGGCAATCGTGATAAGGAAATCGCGGATCCGCAAGGTTTTGGACGTATTGAATATGCCTATTTCCTGATGGCCCGCCAGGCAGGAATCGAAATGACGCCATGCCGCCTGCATGAGGAAGGTGGGCGGGCGCATTTCATGACCAAACGATTTGACCGAACCACATCAGGTGAAAAAATTCACATGCAGAGCCTGTGCGCCCTGCAACATTTCGATTTCAATATGGCCGGTGCCTACTCTTACGAACAAGCAATCCAAACTCTAAAATTACTCAGTATCCCAATGCCCAGCATTGAAGAGCAATATCGCCGCGCCCTCTTTAACGTCATCACCCGAAACCAAGACGATCACGTCAAGAACATCGCCTTCCTGATGGATCGCGCGGGGACATGGCGCCTAGCGCCCGCCTTTGACATTGCTTATTCCTATAACCCGGATGGCGCGTGGACCAGTCAACATCAGATGAGCCTGAATGGGAAACACGATGATTTCACACCCGAAGACTTTCTGGCATTCGCAAAAATGGCCGGAATAAAAATAACAAAAGTAAAAAGAATCCTGGCAGAAATTGCTGCTGCGGTCAGCGCATGGCCCAAACATGCAAAAATTGCGGGCGTGCCTTCAGGGGATGCATCCAGGCTGCAAAATACTTTCAGAACTCAATTGATCAGCTTGGAATAATTTTACTGCTATTTTTGCTAACAGCGACCGCGCCAACGCCGCACCGACGGGCTGGTCAAAGCAATCGTCGACACAAAGGGCCGGGCGCTGGGCTGCACCCTCGTCGGTGCCCATGCCGGAGACCTGCTGCTGCCCTGGATCATGGCCGTGCAAAACCGCCAGAAAATGAGCACCCTCGCCAGCTTGATCGCCCCCTATCCCACCCTATCCGAAGTCACCAAACGCACAGCCGGCAGCTATTTCACACCCAGCCTGTTTTCAGATCGGACGCGGAAGGTGGTTGGGTTTTTGATGCGATGGGTTTCGTAACCTAAGGGCCGGGCACAGCAAACTTGTCATACTCGATCACACTGAGCAGATGTGTCACGGTATCCTGCGTCCCGATTGGCAGGAGAAGGCGATAGAAATAGTAAAAGGGGCAGTTCACCCATTGGGCCTTGCGTTCACAATAATGAAGTTGACCGGTACGGCGCACCTGATCGAATTCCTTCCAGATCGGCTCGTACTGATCCGCGTGAAAATCGATCAGGGTATAGCCCTTGAACCGCCCACCACGCCGCATCGCAGCGTCTTCCCCCGCGATGAGAACCACGAACTCTTTTCCCTTCTGAGCAGGCACAATTTCCCACAGCATGACATTCGGCAGGATCGACCGCAAAATCAGCGGGTCGATATCCGCACGGTTGGGGCGTGGCAAATCCGCACGAAGACTGTCCCATATCTCCAATCCACGGCGAAGCTTAGGTGTCAAGCTCCGAATCCGCATTGTCGCTGGATCCGCCAATTGGGAAACCCGGGTGCTTTCCACCAAGAAAGCGCTGTCTGACATCTAATTTGCTTTCAGGTTCTATGTGTTGGCCCGATCAGGAACCAACATCCATGCCCAGAAAATTTAATTGATGGGAGATTTTCATCAACTCTGCATCATCACAGTAAAATAATTATAGCATTGATTTTGTCTGAGCAAAAACCCTCTTTCCCGAACGAGAAAACCGATGCAGAGTGCGGCGGATTTTGAAATTTTGACGCTGTTGCAAAGGGTGGTTTTCCATGAAATCGCATGTCCGGGTTGTCGTTATTGGTGGGGGTGTTGTTGGGTGTTCGGTGCTGTATCACCTGACCAAGCTGGGCTGGACGGACCTGTTGCTGATTGAGCGGTCTGAGCTGACTTCGGGGTCCACCTGGCATGCGGCGGGTGGGTTTCATACGCTGAATGCCGATACCAATATGGCCGCCCTGCAGGGGTATACGATCCGCCTGTATAAGGAATTGGAAGAAATCACGGGCATGTCCTGTGGCCTGCACCATGTCGGCGGGGTTACGATTGCCACGACCCGCGACCGGCTGGATTACCTGAAGGCGGAGCGTGCCAAGCATCGCTATATGGGTCTGGACACCGAAATTGTCGGGCCGGAGGAAATCCAGAAACTGTCGCCGATTACCAATGTCGAGGGCGTGTTGGGCGGGCTGTATGATCCGCTGGACGGACATCTGGACCCATCGGGCACGACCCATGCCTATGCCAAGGCGGCGCGCATGGCCGGTGCAGAAATCGTGCTGCGCAACCGCGTGCTGGAAACCAATCCCCGCGCCGATGGCGGCTGGGATGTGGTCACCGAACAGGGCACGGTCACCTGCGAACACCTGATCAACGCGGCGGGCCTGTGGGCGCGCGAGGTCGGGCAGATGGCGGGCGTCTTCCTGCCGCTGCACCCGATGGAACACCAATATCTGGTCACCGACGACATTCCCGAAGTCTATAACCACCCGACCGAATTGCCCCATGTCATGGACCCGGCGGGCGAGACCTATCTGCGCCAGGAAGGCCGCGGGCTGGTGATCGGGATTTATGAGCAGGACTGTGACCCCTGGGCCGTCAATGGCACGCCGTGGGATTTCGGCCATGAATTGCTGAACAACAATCTGGACCGCATTTCAGAGCCCCTGGACGCAGCGTTCAAGCGCTATCCCGTGCTGGGCACGGCGGGGATCAAGACCGTGATCAATGGTCCCTTCACCTTCGCGCCAGACGGCAATCCCCTGGTCGGTCCGGTGCCGGGCCTGCGCAATTACTGGTCCGCCTGTGCCGTGATGGCGGGCTTCAGCCAGGGCGGCGGTGTTGGCCTGACGCTGGCGGAATGGATGGTAGAGGGTGAGCCCAGCCGCAATGTCTATGCCATGGATGTCGCGCGCTTTGGCGATTACTGCACGCGGCCCTATACCCGCATGAAAGTGACGGAGAATTATCAGCGGCGCTTCTCCATCTCCTACCCCAATGAAGAACTGCCGGTCGGTCGCCCGCTGCAAACCACACCCGCCTATGGCCTGTGGAAGGCAGAACGCGCGGTCTTCGGTTCCGGCTATGGCATGGAGCATGTGAACTATTTCGCACCCGAAGGCGAACCGCTGTTTGAAACGCCAAGCTTCCGCCGTTCCAGCGCGTTTGACGCCATCGGGGCCGAATGCCGCGCCGTGCGGGAAGCGGTTGGCATCAATGAGATCCACAATTTCGGGAAATATCTGGTCACCGGCACGGGTGCCGTGGCCTGGCTGAACCATATCATGACCAACCGCGTGCCTGCCGTCGGCAAGATCGCCCTGACCGCGATGCTGTCGCCCAAGGGCAAGATCATCGGGGATTTCACCATGGCGCGCCTGGGGGAAGAAGATGTGCAATTGACCGCCTCCTTCTCTGCCCAGTCTTTCCATATGCACTGGTTCCAACAGCACCTGCCAGAAGATGGATCGGTCAGCCTGCGCAATGTCTCGCTGGAGCGGATCGGCTTCCAGATCGCCGGACCGAATGCCCGCGCATTGCTGTCCCGCGTCACCGACAGCGACACGTCCAATACTGCCATGCCGTTCCTGAGCTGCACGGCAATCGAAATCGGGCCGATCCCTGCCCTGGTCAACCGCGTCACCTATACCGGTGATCTGGGCTATGAAATCTATGTCCATCGCGATCATCAGGTTGCGCTGTATGAAGCCTTAAAGAGTGCCGGGGCCGATCTGGGCCTGAAACCCTTTGGCATGCGGGCCATGATGTCGCTGCGGCTGGAAAAGAGTTTTGGCTCCTGGCTGCGGGAATTCCGCCCGGACTTCACCCCGGCCGAAACCGGCCTGGACCGCTTCTGCAATTTCAAAAAGAACGACTTCATTGGTCGGGATGTTGCCGTTGCAGAGCGCGAGAATCCACCCGCCAACCATCTGGCAACCTTCGTCGTCGATGTGCCAGACAGCCCGGAATCCGCTGATTGCGTCGCAGACGAACCGATCTGGCAGGACGGCAAGGTCATCGGCTATGTCACGTCCGGCGGCTATGCCCATTGGGCCCGCAAGTCGGTCGCGATTGGCATGATCCCCAAGGAACGCATCATCGAGGGTGGCAAGTTCGAGATCGAAATCTTAGGCGTGCCCCATACGGCCACCCTGATCACCGAAGCCCTGTTCGATCCAAAGGCAGAGCGGATGCGGGGGTAACCCCGCCCGCCGGCCTTAGGGGTTGCGCGGTGCGACTTTAGCGGCCAGGATGCGGCGTTTGCGTTCGCGGTAGAAGGAATAGACGCCGGTGCCAACGATGATGGCGGCACCGATCAGGGTCCATTGGCTGGGGTAATCGTTGAAGACGAAGATCCCCAGCAGGATGGCCCAGATCATGATCGTATAGCGGAACGGGGCCACGAAGGCGATTTCGCCAACGCGCATGGCCTTCACACTGAAGATATAGCCGAAAATCACACAAACAGCCGCCGTGCCCAACAAGGCAAGCGCATGTCCGCTTAAGGGGCGCCATTCCATCGTCGGGGCCATGACTGCCGCCAGAACCGTGACCGCGACGGAGGTCAGCAGGGACACGAAGATTGAGGGTATCTGGGCATTCAACCGCCGGGTCGAGATATCGCGCAGCACAACAAAGAGGACCGCGACCAACGCCAGCAGGGAAAAGCTGTTGAAGCCTTCAGATCCCGGCCGCACGATCAGTAAGACACCACAGAATCCAACCGCAATCGCCGACCAGCGCCGCCAGCCCAAGGGCTCTTTCAGGAATACCGCCGCCGCCAGGGTGACTGCCAGTGGCATGGTCTGCATGATGGCTGTCAGATTGGCCAGCGGCATATGCAACAGGGCCGTCAGAAAGGCGGTGGTGGACCCGACCTCCCCCAGCACACGCAGGGCCAGAATGCCGCGCTCCCGCTTTGGAATCGATACTTTTAATTCGCGCCGCCAGACGGCGATCATCACGATCATCAAGGTCGCCGCCACGCCCCGCAAGAGCATTGCCTGATACATGGAAACGAAATCATAGGCGAGTTTCATCAATGTATCATTGACGATAAACGCCGCCATGCTGGCCGCCATCAAGGACGCGCCTTTTATATTATCGGACAAAACCATCTGCCGCTTATCAACCAATCCTTGCGAAAGGTCCAGCACGATTTCATCAAAATGGCCCTATCAAAGTGCTGTGAAAATCCTATATCTAAAGCCAATTAAGGATATTCTAGGATTTCTGGTATGAAACGCGTTGAAACAAAACTGTCTGTGAACCTGAACAAGGTGGCCCTGCTGCGCAACCAGCGGCATGTCGGCTATCCTGATCCTGTTGAGGCAGGCCGGACCGTGCTGCGGGCGGGTGCCCATGGCCTGACCGTGCATCCGCGCCCGGATGAGCGTCATATCCGAAAGAGCGATGTGATGAACATCGCCGCGATGATCCGCGATGAAGGATGGGCCGCGCGCGGGGTCGAATTTAATGTGGAGGGCAACCCTTTCGATGATTTCCTGGCCATCATCAACAAGGTCCGGCCTAATCAGGCAACGCTGGTCCCGGATTCTCCCGATGCTGCCACGTCTGACAGTGGCTGGGATGTGTTTGGGGAGGCTGACCGGCTGAAGCAGACAATCGCCACCTTAAAAGGTCTTGGCTGTCGCGTCGCGCTGTTCATGGATGCGACCGATGATCCGGATCCGGCGATGCGGAAAGCCGCCGCCCTGGGTGCCGACCGGGTTGAACTCTATACCGGCCCCTATGCCGATGCCTTCGGAACGGCGGACGAGGCCGCGTTATTGGCCCGCTATGCCAGATCGGCCCAGGCGGCGCTGGATGCCGGGATGCTGATCAATGCCGGGCATGATCTGACAACAGAGAATCTGCCCAACCTGATCCACGCCCTGCCCCGGCTGGACGAAGTTTCCATTGGTCATGCCTTTACCGCAGATGCGTTGTGGATGGGCTTTGATGCCACCGTGAAGGCCTATTTGACGGCCTTGCAGTTCAAGGGCGACCAGAAGACGGCAGCAGCCTAGACTCAGAATGCGGCGTTGCCGTCCCTCACAGGAGGGTGGTAAATCTGCAAACAATGCCGTCACTCCCGAGCCCAGGGCCATCCGCGCCCATCGTGCCCGCCGCCCTGGACCCCGGATCAAGTCCGGGGTGACGACGACATAGGCACCCTCTCCCTGAGGAGCGTTTCGTCTTGAAGGGCGGGCCCGCTGTAAGTACCGCTCAGCGCAGCAGCTTCTTTGCTTCTTCCAATGCTTTTAAAAGCCCGCGATCATTATTGTCCTTCATCGCAGCATCGGCGATGGCGTATTGGCGCAGGGCTGCATCCTTTTTCATACCCGATGGGGCACGGTCCAATTCAGCCTTGAATGTCCTTAACTGCGCAACGGCGGTGGGCTTGCCGGATGGTGGCCGCGCGGTCGCCGTCAGGGAGGTGTCTGTAACAACCGTCTGCGTCTTCTTGGGTTTTGCTTTAGCCATACGACTCTCCGAGTAAAGCGAGGGAAGGCCCCCAACAGGGGTCCCGCGCAAATGGCGACACAGTATCGCCCATTCATGAAGGGGAGGGCCGGTATTCCGACCCATGGATTACAGTATAACCTATATTCAGCGCTTAAGCATCCGCTGATAATGGGCGGCTAGGACTGCAGCTCAGGCTGCGGTTTTGGGAAACCGCCGCGCCAGATAATAGGCAAAAATGGTGGCCCCGATGAAGATAACCGCCCCGATGATAAAGGGGGAGTCAGGCCCAAAGGCGCTGAAAACCGCCGCCCCCCAGGCCGGGCCTAAAATTCGCGCGAAGGATTGTGCGCTTTGGGCATTGCCCAATGTGCCGCCACGCATCGCCTTGGGGGCAATCTGGCTCAACAGACTTTGCATGGCGGGATTGTGCAACCCCATCCCAACCGCCAACAGGCCCATGGGCAACAGGATCATGACCGGCGCATCGACAATCAGGATCGCCAGCATCGTTGCTGTCAGCGTTCCAGCCGCAAAGATGATCACCTGCGCCTCCCCGAATATGGGGACGATACGGCGCACCAATCCGCCCTGAACCAGCACGGTGATCAATCCGGAAAAGGCCAGATAATACCCGACCTCCCGCGCGCCCAGCCCAAATTCTGCCGCCGCCCAGATGGCGAAAACCCCTTCCATCGCGGTGAAGACCAGATGGATAGTAAAATGCAGCACCAATAACAGGGAAATGTTGTTGTTGCGCAGCACATCGGTGGCGAACCGCACGATATGGTCTTCGCTGTGACGCGCAGGTTCTTTGACAAACAGGATTGCAATCACCAGGCCCAGCGCCGCACAGCCTGCCGCCGCATAAGCGGGTAGCGCATAATTTGGCGCATCCCCTCCGACCGCCCAGGCCCCCAGGCCCGGCCCAATGCAAAAGCCGACGCCGAAAGCAGCCCCCAGCATCCCCATACCCTTTGCCCGGTCTGCATCTGATGTCACATCCGACACATAGGCCGCTGCTGCCGTGAACCACCCGGCCGCCAGACCCGCCATGATCCGGCTGGCATAGACCTCCGTCAGGCCCCCGACATTGGCCAGCCACAGATAGGACAGCACCGTCGCACTGGCAGAGGCAAGCAGCACTGGCCTGCGCCCGAACCGGTCCGACAACCAGCCCCAAACCGGGGCGCTGATCACTGCGGCCATGGAGAAGGCTGAGAATATCAGCGGCGCAGCCCCCGACTCACCGCCCAGCGCCGTCACCTGAAAGGGCAGCACCGGCACAATAATTCCCAGCCCGATAATGCTGAACACCGTGGCCAGGATAAGCGGCAGGATCGGGCGAAGACTGGACATCATATCTCATAGAGAAAATCGGCAGGGTCTGCGAAAGTCAAAATGTCATACTGGACCCACCGCATAAGGAAAAGGCATTTGGCCCCATTGCCTAGAAAGAAGAGCCCGGCTGGGTCAGAAAGTCGCGCTCCGCATCCGTGCTGATCCGCCCCAGGGCTTCATTGCGATGGGGAAAGCGCCCGAACCGAAGGATAATGTCGCGATGCTGCCTGGCATAATCGTCATAGGTTTCATCCCCCATACTGGCGATCAGCGCACAGGACCAGTCCTGGTCCGCCAGGGCTTCGCTATGCTCAAACGGCAGATAGAAGAAGAGCGCCGACAGGGTGGGCAGACCGGGATCGGTATGAAATCCGCGCGCAATGGCATAGCGGGCAATGTCCCGGGCCAAGGGATCCATTGCGTAGGCTTTTGCCGTGTCGCGATACAAATTGCGGGAAAACTGATCCAGCACGATCACCACCGCCAGCGCGCCCAGGGGCGTATCCGACGCCGCCCAGGCCGCCTGGCTGCTCTCGCAAAATGACTGATGCAGATCAGAAAACTGCTGACCAATCGCCGCATCCAGCGCGTCAGACCGCGCAAACCAATCCTCAGGCCCGTGTTGTGTGCACCAAAAATCCAGAACATCCGTAATCACTGAAGAAACACCCTCTTGCTGTTTATTTCCGCAACCCTATCGCACTCCCGCCAGTTTTGAAAATTCCAGGATCCCGATGCAATCCACATCTTGCACCGCCTGAGCCAGAGCGCTATAAGCCGTTCCGCCTCAGATGATGTATGATCATCATCCGATCGCACCCTATCGGAGTGTAGCGCAGCCTGGTAGCGCACCTGCTTCGGGAGCAGGGGGTCGCAGGTTCGAATCCTGCCTCTCCGACCAAAAACCCAATGAAAACAAACAGCTAGAGAGCGCACGGTGTGCTCTCTAGCTGTGTGTAACATGTGTGTAACTATGCAAAAAATTTTTTGGTGCAAAAACAATAGCTTACAGCGTGTGTTTTGTTAGCTTTGGCTGGCTGATTCGCCTCTGGTAACAGTGCCCCATGTATTTGATATGTATGTGGTCTCAGGTTCGCAAACCGTATCTGTAGTCGTTAGTGTTCCATTTACAGAGTCATCAAATACGTCTGTTGCATCGTCACGGAACGTGACTGTTAGCATACGTGTTCTGCCTCTTTATAAACATGCGCGTTCGCTTAGGAACATTGCCATTCTTCAACTCTCTATCCTTCGATCTATCGTGTCTTCTCGCCTGCCTTCAAACGATCCTTCAAACTGTGAATGGATATCGAAAGTCGAGCCGCGTTACTGTATGCTTTGAGAACGGCATGGGAGGTAATAATGACTGTCTTGGAACAGGTTCGAGAATATCTCATTCACAAGTCACCAGAACCAGTATGTGATGACTGTATCACAAAGGCATTAGGATTAAGCATCCGTCAACATGCTAACCATAAGACTCGGGAACTATCGAAGACACGGCAATTTGATCGGCGTAAGGATGTCTGCACGATATGTGAAAGTGTGAAGGAAGTTACTCGGTATTCCTAACAATCCAAACCAACCCGTCAAACCCGCCAACTACTCCAACCTGCTTGCGCTGCACATTTGCAGCGTGGCGGAACTGCGGGCGTAGTGCTCCTATAAGCGCCTGTCGTGCGCTCTATAACTAGTGTGTAACTAAAAAATATGTGCTTTAAGAGAGCGAAAGGCGAATAAAATACAATAAAAACAATATTATAGTGAAAAAGTTAACAAAATTTGAAGCAGGGGGTCGCAAGTTCGAATCCTGCCTCTCCGACCAATTCAAAAAATCATGCAGTTTGAGGGCGCATACATTGCGCCCTCTGCTGTGTGTATTACGTGGATAAAAATGCGATGTTCCGAAAATTCCCGTCGGGCAGAGGTATCGTTTCTATCCCTGCTACAGAGAAGTGTTGAATTCCCCAAACACCCTGTATCACCGATGAATTTCCAGTTCGTATCCCCGGCTGAGTGCCAGGATAAAGAGCAAGGAACTACTTCAGGTCGATCGCGGAGCGTTCCAGTTTCTTGATCGTGTCCAGGCCGGGCAGGATTTCGCCAATCAGAAACTCCATGCGGGCCTGGGGCCCACCGGGGTTTTTGGTTGGAAACCGTGTCTTCCAGGAATCCATTTTCATGGTCAGACCACACAGAACCCCGCCAACAGAGGTATGGTGGCTGGTGATATATTGCCGAACGGCCTTGAAATGGTCCGCAGAGGCATTGTCCCAGAAATCATGGGTTTTCCGGTCGAACGTATCGAACCGCAAATTGATCAGGCGCACGATTTCCTTCATGTCCTCTTCGACCTGATCGATCATGCGCTCCTTGGGGCGATCGTTGCGAATGGTCCAGGCCCCCTTCATTTCCTGCAGCCAGACAATAAAGCGCTCAACGGTCGGCGCGATCTTGTCCAGGCAGTCCCGGAAATAGGCAAGCGACAGGAAGATATCGCCATAATCTTCCACGAAGCGGGGAATTTCCATGACCTTCACATCTAGTTCCCGGGCCAATTTCGCAAGATTGGCGCGTGTATCCTCCTGATGCGGATTGCGCAGCATTGCGATCAGATCGATGCTTTCATCCAGCCCATCAACATCTTTGCCAAAGACCTGGGCGATCAGCGGTCTGGTGAATTCCCGCATGCGATCCGCCAGAATTGCCTGACGCTCGGAAGACAGTTTGAGGTATTCTTCATCATTCACAGCAATGCCCAGCGCGCGCAGGGAAATCCGGCAGGAATAGACATCGAAGCTGGGCATCTTGTCCAACCCGCGGATTTTAACCATATCGTCAGGCAGGCTGTCTGCATCCGACTCCTGGAAAAAATCCGGCAAGTCCTGCACATTAAGCTGTCCGCTGACCCCCGCCTTGTCCCGGAACAATTCTACGGCAGTTTCCAGCCGACTGTTCTTAACCAGGCACGCACGGCGCAAAGCAGGCGTTTTGATGGGAATCATACATAAAGGCAGGATATGCAAGCTATCCTGTTGTTCAGTTGTCGGCTTTAGCGCCTCTTCCACTGTTTACTGTCCTTTGTCCGCGCCCATCGCCCCATCCAGCGCACGACATTGTTCACCCGGAATGTTTCGCATATTGTGCCGGTTTTGCAATGCCCCCGATTAAATTAAGGTTAACAAAAATCATCACTTAATCATTCTGGCATGAAAAAGCTGTTTTGGGCGCAAAATATCATCCTGCGCGTCTAGTAAAGCCAATTCCCGCGTCCCTGCCGCCTGGGTTGCACCAAAGACGGCATGCACCGCAGCAGCGGTTCGCGCCAAAGCGGTATCGGCCTGTTGATTTTCCAGATAAAACGCCAGAAAAAGCGCGGCAGTCAGGTCCCCCGCCCCATTTGGGGCAGGATCCAGGTCCAGTTTCGGTGTCGAAACCAACCATGCGGCCTGTTGCGTCGCAACCAGCATTTCGATATGGTCCGGCGGGGTCTGATGTCCTTCCAGGCTGGTCAACAGCACCAATTTAGGGCCCATGGCCAAAAGCGCCTGACACGCGGCCATGGCGGACGCAATATCTGTCACCTTGATACCGGTCAAAAGGGTCAATTCAAACACATTCGGGGTCGCAATATCGGCTGCGGGTATGGCGTGCTGTTTCATAAAGGCTGGAATATTGTCGCGCACATAAATGCCGGGCGCAGCATCGCCCATGACTGGATCACAACAGTATAAGGCGTATGGATTGGCCTGCTTGACCGTTGCGACGGCATCCAGCACCGCCGCCCCCAGATCGGCATCCCCCAGATAACCGCTCAAGATTGCCTTGCATCGGGGCAAAACCTGCAACTGTTCCAGCCCCGAAACGACATCCCGAACGATTTGCGCCGAAAATACCGGGCCTTTTGGGGGGCCATAGCCCGCATGGGCGGCGAACATAACCGTATGAACCGCCCAGACCTCTCGCCCCAATCGTTGAAGTGGAAACGTGACAGCAGAATTTCCGACATGGCCGTATGCGACATGCGATTGAATGGATAGAATAGCCATAATGCCTCACGCACCGTTAAAATTTGGGTTACAGACAATTCCTGACAAGAAAAGCAACCCGCGACGTTGCAAAGCAGGAAACCCATTCCTATCATTGCGCTGCAATCCTACCCTCTGTTCTTAAAGAGTGTTCCTTTCGGTGCCAAGCCAGTCCAATGCCTTCACAGTGCCCGCCCCCAACAATGTGCAGGGCGCGGCCTATATCGTTCTGTGTTGCGTCCTGGTGGCGATGACAACATTGATCGCCCGTGCTCTGGGCCCACAAATCGCGGGAGAGGCGGCGCTGCATCCCGTTCAGGTTTCCTGGGCCCGGTTCTTTTTTGGGGCCTGCACCATCGTCCCCATCGCGGTGATGCGCGGTGTTACCGTGAACGATGCACCCTGGCTGTTGCATATGGGACGTATTCTCTTGGGGCTGGGCGGGGTGATCGGCATGTTCGCCGCCGCCGGGTTAATGGTGTTGACCGATGCAACCGCTATCAGCTTCCTGAGCCCCCTGTTCAGCATGATTTTTGCGATCATTTTCCTGCGGGAAATCATCGGCCCCTGGCGTTGGCTGGCGGCGGGCATTGCCTTTGTGGGGGCCATGGTCTTGACCCGGCCCGGGCTGGATACGTTCCAACCCGCCGCCCTGATCGCGCTATCCGCAGCCGCATTTCTAGGCGCAGAACTGATTTTCATCAAGTTGCTGAGTGGGCGTGAAAGACCGTTGAAGATTCTGGCAATCAATAATGGCGTCGCGGCCCTGATTATCAGCATTGCAGTGATTTTCTTCTGGAAGGCACCCACCCCCACACAATGGGTCATGCTGGTCGCCTTGGGCGTCATCATGGTATCTGCGCAATCCCTGTTCCTGAAAGGGATCGCCATGGCGGAAGCGAATGTTGCGGCCCCTTTCTTCTATACAACACTGATTTTTGCCAGCGTTTACGGCTGGATTGTGTTTAATGAGGTTCCCGGCCTTTACAGCCTGGTTGGGGCGGGCCTGATCGTCTGCGGTGCCTTATTGCTGACCTGGCGCGAGAATCTGGCACGCCTGAAAACACGTCGCGACGGGCTGGAAAAACAGTGATGCCATGCGGCGCACAGAAAAGATTTTAACCCTCTTTAAAAATGAAATACATTCCGGCTAGTGGAAATCCCCCTACAGGAGAGTGTAAATGCCTGCATCTGCCCGCCCCCGTCGATCCGCTTTATACATGCCGGGATCCAATCCGCGTGCCCTGGAAAAGGGGCGCACACTGATGGCAGACGTGCTGATCCTGGATTTGGAAGATGCCGTCGCGCCGGATGCCAAGGATGCCGCTCGTACCAATATCGCGACCGCGCTGGCGGAAGGCGGATATGGAAAGCGCGAAATTCTGGTGCGCGTCAACGCATTGGATGCCCCATGGGGACGACAGGACCTGGCCGATCTGGCGACATGTGGTGCGGATGGTATTTTGCTGCCAAAAGTCGAAAGCGCAGACGCGGTGCGCAAGGCGCTGTCAATTTTGGATGCAGCAGGCGGTCCTGCTGATCTGGCTGTCTGGTGTATGATTGAAACGCCCATGGGTGTGCTTCATGCCGAAGAGATTGCCGCAGCCTCCCCCCGCATGGCCGGGTTTGTGATGGGCACATCGGATCTGGCGAAAGAACTGCATTGCCTTCACACGCCACAGCGCCTGCCATTCATGACCAGCCTGAACCATGTTATTCTGGTGGCGCGTGCCTATGGTCTGGCTGCATTGGACGGTGTGCATCTGGACCTGTCCGACGATGAAGGCTTCACCCAAAATTGTCGGCAAGGACTGGAATTGGGCTTTGATGGGAAAACGCTGATCCACCCAAAGACGATTGATCAGGCCAATGAAACCTTTGGCCCCAGTGATCAGGAAGTTGAATACAGTCGTCAGATTATTGCCGCCTTTGAAGAAGCCCAGTCAGAAGGGAAAGGCGTTGTCGTGTTGGATGGGAAACTTGTGGAAAATCTGCATGTTGAAAACGCACGACGCATCCTGACCCTGGCACAGATGATTAAAGACCTGTCGACAGAAATGGAGTAATTATACGTGAATCCGACCAAGCCGGGCCCCGGACCGGATGAATTAAATAATTAGGGGCAGGCACTTTTCTGTCGTCAGACGGTACCGTGGCTTGTCCGTGCTTTTTCGCCGCTTCTCTCATCCATGCAGGAGAATGCTCGAATGTTACCATCGGTTTCTTCCCGGCCCCGCACCGGCACAGAAGGATCCAAATCCTCCGATGGGCGGTTTTTTGAAGATTTCACGCTGGATGAAGTGATCATCCATGCTGCCCCCCGGACAATTTCCGATGGCGATATCGCGCTGTATCATGCCCTGACCGGCAACCGGTTCACGCTGCAGACATCAAATCAGTTTGCGCGCGATGTCGGCTATAACACAGCGCCCATTGATGACATATTTCTGTTCAATGCCGTGTTTGGTCTGTCGGTCGCCGACATTTCCCGCAATGCCAGGGCTAATCTGGGCTATGCCGGGTGTGATTTCCTGGCACAGGTTTTTGTAGGTGAAACGCTTTCTGCGCGATCGCGGGTTATTGGTTTGCGTGAAACATCATCGGGCGATAGCGGCATCGTCTATGTCATGACGGAAGGATTGGATCATCGTGATGTCCCAATACTTCGGTTCATTCGATGGGTCTTGATTCCGAAGCGAGATCCGAACACTCGGACGCATATCTCCCATGTGCCGGACCTGCCCGACCAGGTTCATCCCATCACTGTTCCGCCGCACAGATTAAACCGCAACTGGAACGATCTGCGCACTGGATCCCCCTATCGGTGGGAAGAGTATCAGGTAGGTGAAAAAATCGACCATATCGATGGCGTCACTGTTGAGAATACGGAACACATGACCGCAACCAGGCTGTACCGGAATGCAGCGCGGGTTCATTTCGATGGCTTGAAGATGAAAGACAGCGCCGGTGGTCAACGCCTGGTTTACGGGGGGCACGTTATCGCCCTTGCCCGGGCGCTATCCTATAACGGTCTGGCAAATGCCTGCATCGTAACGGCGATCAATGCGGGGCGCCATTCAGCACCCGTCCATGCCGGGGATACGCTGTATGCCTGGACCGAGATAACGGAATGTATTGCCTTGCAAAATCGGTCCGATATTGGGGCCTTGCGGCTGGTAACAAGAGCGATCAAAAATGAACCCTGCACAGAGTTTCAGACTGCCGGGGATAATCTTGTCCTAACGTTAGATTACACTGTAATCCTGCCCAGACGGTAACATTTGGGAGATTTCGATGAAATACGTGGCGTGTTTTCTCTCTGCGGTCCTGCTGTTCACTTTGGTGCCGCTACAGCAGCTTTTTGCCGATATCCCTTTACCAGAACCAACGGGCAAAATTATTCTGACGGTCGACGGCAGGATCACCAATAAAAATCTGGGTGAAAGGACCGTATTTGATCACGCCATGTTGGCGAAGCTGGACACATTCACTATAAAGACCAGCACCCCTTGGGATGTTGGAATTTCAGAATTCACCGGGTGTCGGCTGTCGAAATTGGTTGCCGCAACAGAGGCCCAGGGAACAATCATGCTTGTGACCGCCCTGGATGGGTATGAGGTAGCAGTGCCCATCAGTGATATTGAGAAATATGATCCAATCCTAGCCTGGGCAAAAAATGGTAACGTTATGACAATTCGGGAAAAAGGCCCTTTGTGGCTGATCTACCCCTTTGATTCCAACTCTGAACTCAGAGGAATGGAATATTCCGCCCGGTCTGTCTGGCAGATTGAACGGATTGCATTTCAATGAGCCAAAATCCAACGGGCCGGATTGTTTCCACACGGACCTTTATAATCGCAACGGCGGTTTGCATCGTCTTTTTGATTGGTCTGTTCATTGTTCTGATTTCGCAACGCATCTTCCTGCAACAAATCAATTATGAAAGCGCCCCAATCGCCGCCTATCAGTTGCGCACGCATTATACGAAGGTCCTATTTGCACTGACGGAGCTGTCGCATTCCCACCCTGATACGTCTGTGGATGACGCTGTCTTGTCGTATGATATTCTATACGAACGGATAAACAGTCTTCCGATGCGCCCGCCCTATCGTGGGCATGTCGATGGAGAATTTGCAGAAAAACTGTCGCTGCTTCAGGAAACGACCCGCAACGCAGACCCGATCATTGAAAAACTGAGGACCGCCCCGCCACAAGACGTGCCTGCCCTGGCGGCGCAAGCACTGCACTATCTGAATGGATATGATGCCATCTTTGCGTCCTTTGCATCGCGCATCAATCAAGACATGGCAGAACGACGGCAGGAGTCCCAGAACCGAATCCTGGTTGGGCTTAGAATCCTTGTTCTTCTGGTTGTTGCGGTCCTGGTCGCTTCAGGCTTTATCGTATGGCGGCATATGCGCCAGTTGGATAAGTTGGCAGAGGCCAATATGTCCTTGTTGGATACCTCGAAAAAGCTTCTGCAGGCGCGGGTCGCGGCGGAACGCGCCAGTCAGGCGAAATCGAACTTTCTGGCCGGGATGAGCCACGAGCTACGCACCCCCCTGAACGCCATAATCGGGTTTTCGGATATGATCCGACTGAATTATGCAGGCGATGTCAGCGACCGGGCGAAAAATTATGCCGAAGATATCTATCTAAGCGGCATGCACCTTTTATCGCTGGTGAATTCAATCCTGGATACATCGCGCATTGAATTGGGTGAATCAGAGCTGCACGAAACAGAATTTCCAATAGGGCCCATTCTGGATGAAGTGGCGGACATGATGTCCCTGGGTCTGCCCCAGAAGAATCTGACATTGCTTCAGCCTGACCGCGATGCCCCCTTGCGGAATGCCGTCCTGTGCGCAGATCGCAATGCCATCAAACAGATGATGATTAACCTGGTCACCAATGCCATAAAATTCACCCAACGCGGCGGATTTATTGAACTGCAATTGAACGAAGGCCTCCAGGGCGGCGTGGATGTCATTGTGCGCGATACCGGCATTGGCATTCCAAAAGACGACCTTCCCCGCATACAAAACGCCTTCGAACGCGGCAGCAATCATGGCAGTATGGGCAGCGAAGGTGGCGTCATTGATGGGGTCGGGCTGGGCCTGTCGATCACAAAGGCCCTGATGGACCATCATGACGGAACCATACTGATTGAAAGCGCTGTCGGTGAAGGCACAAAGGTAACGTTAAGTTTCCCCGCCGCCCGCCGCCGCGATACGCCATCCGGCACCCCTGCAAAATAAGCATTGCAAACACATCATCCTTACCCGGGCTCAAGAAATGCGCGGACGGGCGGCAGGGATATTTCAGGCGCTTCCTCCTGCGGTACATGGCCCAGCCCTTCAAGCCGAACCAAGGTGCTGTTGCGCAACACCCGCTGATAATCTGCTGCATTGGATATCGGAATCATCGCATCCTTTTCGCCCCACACCAGCAACACGGGCACCTCTATCGTCGCCAATAGGGGATCAGGGTCGACCAGCACGGTTTGTTCCATGCGATGGATCAGGGCCTGACGCGATCCAGGGGCCAACATTAAATCATAGTATCGATCAACCGTTTCTGCGCTGAACCGATTGGGATCGCCATATGCTGGCTGCAGGTTCATTTTCACCATAAATTTTGGCAGGAAATACCGCATCAGATGAATTGTCAGCGGAACATCCGGGGCCTTACCATAGTCAAATCCATGACTGGCATATCCGTCTGGCGAGATAAGAACCAGCTTCGTAACCCGTTCTGGAAATTTGGCAGCCATTTGCCAGGCCAATCGCCCCCCAATGGAATTGCCGATCATCGCTGCCTTTTCCACCCCCAACTGATCCATCAGGGTGGTTAGAATATCCAATGTCCGGAAATCGGAATAATTGCCAGTCGGGTCCGGCATGGACAATCCACTGCCTGGCAGATCAAAGCGAATGACGCGAAAACGATCCGTCAATTCCTCCGCCCATGCGTCCCAGGTATGCAAACTGGACCCAAATCCATGCATCATAATAAGAACAGGTCCGTCCGGCGGGCCGCGATCTCTGACATGCAGGGATACCCCCAACACATCGATAAGATCGGACGACTGTTCCAGGTACTGCGCCTGTAACACGGCGCGGGGCTTGTCGGGTGTCCACAGCAATACGCCTAACACAAACAGAACCGCCCCCAGACCAAGAATCCCGATCAGCACGATTTTCATGCACCCCCCTTTTCAAAGTAAACAGCAATGAACCTTATACGCAGGACACCCTGAAGGCTGATCTATTCTGGATGAAACATCAGCAGACTGCATAAAAGGCCTAACATGGTTCATCACACTATTCCATTGGTAGTATTAAAAATAGGCTCACAACGCTTTCTTAAATAATATATCCAAATAAAGGCTGTTTTGATTTTGTTGTTTCTTGATTTTTACACAGGACAGTTGCCCTGATCACGAATTCGTGAAACTGTAATAAAAATTTGGGTTACCCGGGGGGGAAATTCCTGATGTTGAATGAACATATCCAAATTGGGCCGATATCGGTGCCAATTTGGCCAAAGGGCGTGCGCATCCAAAACATGGACCCAATGGTCTATTTTGCTGTTTTCCCTGATAACGATCTGATCCGATCCGTTGCCGGACCAAAGCTGCTGGCTGGCGAAGAAGCCTTTCGGAAAGCCGAAGGGGATCGCTGGGTCGGTGCCGGGGGGGCTAAGGTTCGCGACATCGGCTCCTGGCCCTGCCCCGCCATGACATTGCTGCACGAACGGGCAAAACTGGCCTTCAAGATGATTACAAAGGCGAAAACCGCAGAAATCGATGATTGTTGGGCCAGCGTGTATCGCAAGGGCGAATTCATTGGGCCCCATGCCCATCGCCGCACGGAAATGAGCCTTGTGTATCACCTTGAGCCGCCTGATCCCAAGGACCGTGCCGAATTCAATGGGGCACTGGGAATTACGGATCCCCGTGTGGCGAAATGCTGTCCGACATCCCCCGGATGCGTCACATCACAAATCTATCCGCCGTTGGATCCCGGCACATTGGTGATGTTCCCCAGTTTTGTCGTGCATTACGTCACCCCCTATCTGGGCGACGGGCATCGGATCAGCATCGCCTGGAACATTGCCCGGGAAAAACTGCAAGGCAACGTGGCCGATCAGCCCTTGCTTTAAAGTGCTTTTGCCAACTCATTGGCCAGGGCGCGCAATTCTTTCGCCGCAACGGACGATGCTTTTGTTTCCAGCGCAGTGCGGCCAGAGACCATGGCATCGGCAAAGGCGACACGGTTGCCGATTGTTGATTTCGCAACAGTCACCTTATACCCGCCCAGCTTGGTGATCATCTGGGCCGTCAGATTGGCCCGTGGCGGTACCCTGTTGAGCACCAGCAGCACCGCGGACTTTTCCTTCACAGCCATTTCCAACGTAGGCAATGTGGCCCATACATCCAATGGGCTGGGCTGGACCGGGACAAGGACCAGATCCGCCGCCCGAACCGCGACACGCGCATCAGTATCAGCGTGGGGCGGGCTGTCGATCAGAACATAATCGTGGGTTTTCGCCAGTTTTTCGACCACGCCAGCGGCGCGCCACCCTGTTGCGGACGCAAAGGTGATGCGCGTCTGATCCGCCCCCAGAGAGATTTCCCGCTGTCCGTACCATGCCGCCAGGCTTTGCTGGGGATCAATATCAACCAGGGCGACAGATTTCTTTTTCAGGGCCCAGGCTAGGGCCAGATGGGCCGCAAGCGTTGACTTACCAGCGCCGCCCTTTTGTTGGGCAATGGTCACTATTTTTCCGGTCATGGCACGGCTCTCCTTCCATCAGGACAAGGCGTCTTTGTTAAATTCGCATGCCTGTCAGTTACCCGCAATGCTATTTCGCAGATGCAAAATAATCGCGACGGAAAACATAATGCCCCGCGTCCTTGAAGCATGACAGCGGGACACTCCCTCTGAAACGTAACAGTAAATGAAGGATCGCAACATGGCATTATCGAACAAGAAACTTGCCCTTTTGGTTGGCGCTGGTCTGATTGGCGCAGCATTGGGCGGCACCACGGTCATGGCCAAAGGATGGCATGGTGGCCCCCACAAAATGGCAGGGCCCCATATGGAACGCATGATTGCTGAAATGGACAGCAATGGGGATGGATCTGTCACCAAAGCAGAAGCCCAGGCCTTCCGGGATGCGAAATTCGCCGACGCGGACGCCAATGGCGATGGGGCCATCACGCCCAAAGAAATGGAAACCGCAGCCCGGTTAATGAAATTTAAGATGTTGGACAAAAACGGCGATGGCGCCGTCACGCAGGAAGAATTCCTGACGTCTGACATGGGCCCGCATCGCGGTGGCAAACGTTTCTGGCGCATGGACAAGGATGGCAGCGGTCGCATCGAAGCCACCGAAATGGCTGAAATGTCCGATCACATGTTTGAACGCATGGATCGTGACAATGACGGCACCATCAGTGCGGAAGAGTTGAAACCAAAGCACGATCATCCTAAGGATTAAACACGGATATGAGACGTGTTGGGCGGCGCATGATGACGGTTTTGCTTTCCGAAAGCACCGTCGTCTGCGCCGCCCCCTCTTGTCTGAAAACGCGACCATCAGACTCGCCAGCACTAGGAAACGGTATGACAGCCCCGCCATCGGGCGCGAACCAGAACCAGGCCCCCAGTCCCGTTAAATCTGGGGATGGTGATCTGTTATCCGCAGCCGCAAAAGGCGATGGAATCGCGTTTCGGCACTTGCTGGACCGTTACATGACAAAGGTTTTCGCCAATTGCTATCGCGTTCTGGGTGAATCCAGTGAGGCCGAAGACGCAACACAGGAAAGCTTCTCCCGGCTGTGGAAAGTATTAAGCACCAGCGCCGGTGCACAGGCCCCGGACCGCGATGCCGGTGGATGGCTGATGCGCACGTCCCGCAATCTGTGTATCGATAAGCTGCGGCGGCGCAAACGCTGGATTACCGACGACGAAACGATGAATGCGCAACCAGATGACACGCCGAATGCGGAAGCGATGCATCAGACAAAAGACACCAGCAGCCGGGTTCAAGCCGCCCTGGCGGGCCTGCCAGACAGACAACGTGCCGCCCTGGCGCTGGTTCATTTTGAGGGAATTTCGCAAATAGAGGCGGCGGCGTGTATGGGAATCACTGTTGATGCCCTTGAATCACTTTTAGCCCGTGGACGGCGTACATTGCGCAGCCAATTATTGGACGAAAAGCAGGATTTGCTATGATGATGGGAAGGAAGGGTTCGGACATGCTCTCTGAAATATCAGAAGACCGATTGCTTGCGCTGATCGCCGCCTATGGGGCAGATCCGCTGCACTGGCCGGAATCGGAGCGTATGGCTGCGCAACAAAGGGCCGCAACAGATACACCGGCAATCCGTCAGGCATTGGCCCAGGCGCGAATTCTGGATCAGATGCTGGCATCAGCAGCCGTTCCCGCCCTGTCAGAGTCAGCAATCACTGCCCTGCGGATACAGGCCAGACCCGGCCTGATGATCCGGATACGCGCCCTGTTTGATTGGTGGGGTCCTGTCTGGCAACCCACCGGCGCATTGGCTGCGGCCCTATTGCTGGGGGTCATGCTGGGCCTGGCAAATCCGGATACATCGGCGGCCTTGGCCGATGTGACAGGGCAATATACCGCTACAGAGGCAACGGACACATCATCACCTTTCGACGCATTCCTGTTGGGATCGGAGGACTCATTATGAACGCCCCTGCAGTGACAACACGACGTTGGCTCCTGATTGGGTCACTGGCACTGAACCTGTTCCTGATTGGCTTTTTGGCGATAGGGTTTTTCCGGCACCATGAAGACCATGACCGCCCCCCCCGTCCCTTTTCTGAAATGATGCGATTCATGCAGGCCGATGACCACGACAAGAAAGGTCGATCGGAACATTTCCTGAAGCACATGCCCGACCAGGATCACGATGCCTTAATTGCGCTGAGGGAGAAACACGGCCCTGCCCTGGCCAGGGCAAAGGCGGAAACATCCGCCACGCGCACGCAATTGCGGGACCTGATGCAACGGGGCGTCCGCGACCCGCAACAATTGTCCGAAGCCTTGCGTCAGGCACGCGATGCCCAAACGCGCTATTTCAATGAAACCAATGCCCTGCTGTTGGATATTGCAGGCAGTCTCTCTGACGAGGGATACAGAATGTTGTCTGAAAAGAAACATCCAGGCCCGAAATAGGGTGCATCTGTGTCTGGTTAAGCCAGCTTTTGCTTAACGATGGGGGAGGCCTTGGCAAAGTCCATCTGGCCCGCATAGCGTTCCCGCAATTCCCCCATCACTGCGCCCATCTGTTTCAGTCCGGACGCATTCATCTCTTCAATCAAATCCTGTACGGCCTGTGCGATTTCATCTTCCGTCATCTGCTTGGGAAGATAGCGCTGAATGATATCAATTTCCTGCTGCTCGCGCTCCGCAAGTTCCAGACGCCCGCCCTGTTCATACATGGCAATCGAATCGCGCCGCTGTTTGACCATGCTTTGCAGCATTTGCAGGACTTCATCATCGGTGATGCCCGTCGAGTTCCCTTTGGAACGCGCCGCAATATCCCGGTCCTTCAAGGCCGCCAGGATCAGGCGCAACGTGGACACCGCGCGCTCGTCTTTCGCGCGCATGGATTCCTTAAGCGCCTGGGTTAAAGCATCGCGCATTGGGTCTCTCCCATCCCGGTTTCACAATAGTGCAAGAATGCTCTTGCTGTAAGAGGCGGACATTAACCGATCACCCCGCCGCCCGCAACAGAGACGAAAAACACTAAGCTATTGAAAAACATATGTTTTACGAATCAAATCTGGGTTGACCTTTTCGTGTGGGTCGCGTATCCATCCGCTGGTCTTCAGCAGGCATCCCGCAGAAGCCCAGTCTTTGATACCGTCAGGTTCGACTTAACCCTCTGACAGACTGGAAGAATTAAACCATGCCCACCGACAGCGCGACAACCGACAACACATCCACCACAGGCACGCCCCCGACTTTTCCACCGCAGCCCGCAGGGGCAACGGCTGTACTGGTCCTGGCAGACGGCACCGTATTGTGGGGACGCGGCGCAGGGGCGGAAGTAACAAGAGTTGGCGAGGTCTGTTTCAACACGGCAATGACCGGGTATCAGGAAATCCTGACCGATCCATCCTATGCCGGGCAGATGGTGACCTTCACCTTCCCCCATATCGGCAATGTTGGTGCGAACCTTGAAGATCTGGAAACGACAACACCATCGGCCTGTGGCTGCATTCTGCGCGCAGACATCACCGAACCGTCTAATTTTCGCGCGGTCAGTCATCTGGACGGCTGGTTGAAGGCCCAGGGGCTGCCAGCCTTGACCGGAGTCGATACGCGCCAGTTGAGCCGCCGCATTCGCGATGCGGGCGCGCCCAATGCCGTTCTATCCCATCGCGCCGATGGTCAATTTGACCTGCACGCCCTGTGGGAACAAGCCCGCGACTGGCCGGGTCTGGAAGGCATGGACCTGGCGAAAGATGTGTCCTGCACCCAGGCTTATAACTGGTCCCAATCGGACTGGAGCTTGAAAGACGGGTATGGCACCCTGGAAAATCCGAAATACAAGGTTGTCGCCATCGATTTCGGGATCAAAAGAAACATTCTGCGCCGGTTGGCGACACTGGGCTGTGACGTCACGGTCCTGCCGGCGACAGCCACAGCCGAAGAAGTCCTGGCCCAAAAGCCCGATGGTGTCTTCCTGTCCAATGGTCCGGGCGATCCGGCAGCGACTGGAACCTATGCCGTGCCGATGATCCAAGACATCCTGAAGACCGACATCCCGGTTTTCGGCATTTGCCTGGGCCACCAGATGCTGGCTTTGGCGCTGGGCGCGAAGACCGCAAAGATGCATTTGGGTCATCATGGTGCCAATCATCCGATCAAGGACCTGACCACCAATAAGGTTGAAATCACCAGCCAGAACCATGGTTTCGTGGTCGATAAAGACAGCCTGCCCAACGGCGTGGAGGGGACCCATTTTTCCCTGTTCGACGGGTCATTGGCGGGCCTGCAAGTCACCGGGCGTCCTGTCTTTTCAGTACAGTACCACCCGGAAGCCTCCCCCGGACCACAGGACAGTCATTACCTGTTCAATCGGTTTGTCGACTTGATGGCGGCGCGCCTATAGGCTTGCCCTGAATCCTGCGATAACCCGGTCGATGCCATCGTCATTGATGTCGCGATGGACGACCAGACGCATATTCTTTCCCGCCCCGCTGGCGATGATGCCATGGGCTTTTAAGGCAACGACCAGCGACGCCGCATCAACATCGTGTGTTTGCAACAGCACCATATTGGTTTGCAGCGGCGACAGATCGACGGAAAGGCCGGGAAGCTCACTCAAGGCCAGCCGCAATTGCTCCGCGCGCTGATGGTCCTGCGCCAGATTAGGGGCATGGTGTTCCAGTGCATACAGCCCCGCGGCGGCCAGAATCCCCACTTGCCGCATGCCACCACCCAACATTTTGCGATATCGGTGCGCCTTCTGGATCAGGGATTTGGGACCACACAGGACCGATCCAGCTGGCGTTCCCAACCCTTTGGACAAACACACCGACACGGAATCCGCACATCGCGCCAATGTTTTGGGATCAATGCCCAGGGCAATCGCCGCATTGAAGGCCCGCGCACCATCCAGATGCACAGACAGACCGACATCGCGCGCAACCGCAGCCGCCGCCTCCTGCCGTGCCAGGGGAACGGCCTTGCCGCTGACCGTGTTTTCCAGGGACAACAGGCGCGTGATGGGCAAATGCGGGTCATTGCCCTTCACCGCCCGGGCAACGGTTTCGGGTTCAAGTCCGTTATCTGCGGCAACATCCAAAGGTTCCAGCCCAATTCCCCCCAGGACAGAGGCCCCTTTGGCCTCATAGGAATAGACGTGATAGGCCCGCCCCACCAAAACTTCTTCCCCGCGCCCGCAATGGGCCAGCAGGGCGCAGAAATTACTCTGGGTTCCGGTGGGCAGGAACAGCCCGGCCTCTTTGCCAAAGGTTTCCGCTACTTTCTGTTCCAGGGCAATGGCGGTGGGGTCATCGCCATAGACATCATCCCCCACCTCAGCCCCCGCCATGGCAGCCAGCATGCCGGGCGTCGGGCGCGTCACGGTATCGCTGCGCAGATCCACAAAGTCTGCATGATTGTGCCCCACAGCAGCGCCAGTCGCCCCGGCATAAACATTCGTCATTCTAAATTCCTCCTTGGAAACAGCCTATTCCTGAAGCCCCATAAGCTCAAAGATCATGGCAATTCCCCATTTTGAAATACCATGACGGGCGTGACTTTCATCAATGCGTATCTGGAACTGACCATCCAGGTCCAGTTCCTTCAAGCGATCAGAAATCACCGGTTCGTACAACAACCCTTTCACATTCCGGAAGCAACATCGGTCATATCGATTGAACAGATGTGTCTGCATCCGCCCCCCACCCGATGCGCCCAGAATATAAAGATCCATCAAACTCATTGCGTCGCGCAACGGGGTATAATTCGCCACGCCGATCGGGGCGTCCTGTCCTTCGCGCAGGTAATAGGGCAACGTCCCCGCCACCGCGATGGATGTTCGAATTCTGTCATCCAAAGCAGCGGTCAGAACAATTGTTCCTGATCCCGCGGAAAAGCCCACCACGGTCACATCATTGATGCCCCGTTCATTCAACAGATCAATGGCGACGCGCACGGGTTCAACATGGATCGCCAGGGGGTTCTTTAATTTGGTCAGATCAAATTGCAGATTGGCCTGACAGTCGGCCCCTGCCGGAAAATCACAGGGGGCCTCCCCGGCATTCTCCCCATAGGCCAATTGATCCATGACGATAACCGTCAGCCCCTTTTTAAGGGCGGCCTCAATCAAATCCTGGCGCTGGGGAAAACTGCCTGCAAAGCCATGATGATAAATCAGTCCACGGTGCGGCATCGGGTTCGCAGGCACCATAAGATAGATATAGGAATAAAGGCCGGGTCGGACTTCCAGGGCGAAACGATGCGCCTCCGCAACGCCAGAAAACTGCCGAACGGCATCCAGAACCGGACTATCACTATCAGCCGAAATCGGGGTTTCCGCCAGGCGCTGCCCGTCCCCGCCATAGACCAGTCGATTTAACGTTTCACGATATGTCAAAACATCCGCAGGCGTTCTGATCGATATGAAAGTGGCGGGATCCTGCGCCACAAGACTGGGGCGGACCTCCTCATAGACATACTGGTCCTGTGCTTTAAGGCGCTTATACACCGTAAAGGCCGCTTCATTGGTGCGAACAAAGACTACCAACAGCCCCAATATCACAATGATGGCGAGGACCGCCCAAATCCATCTAATTCTTGCCATAAAATCTGCCAATTGCGTTGCTGATATCGGCATGCTAAACGCTTCGTGTCATAGCACTAATAGACTTTTTCTTACAAACCAAGCGTTTAGAAACCGTTGCCAGAAATCCCTCTGGCCGGTCA
This sequence comes from Rhodospirillaceae bacterium, assembly GCA_002709955.1. GTDB lineage: Bacteria > Pseudomonadota > Alphaproteobacteria > UBA8366 > Aestuariispiraceae > Pacificispira. The sequence goes on along the minus strand of PAQY01000013.1, from coordinate 125,098 downwards.
CTGAGGGCGTGAACGTGACCACCGTAATTAATCCCCAGCAGTTCACCTACAGTCGTGGATATGCCTGGGCTTTAGGATTGCTGACCGGTATCGCTGTACCCGTAACTTATATGGGCAATCTGGCCCTTGCCATCGCCTTTGGCTTTGCGGCGATTTTGGCCGCTGTTGCGATGGCGAACCCGTCTGCCAGGCAACAGGCCATGGCGCTGGCAAAAACCCGGGTTGGAACAGCGGCCTTGCTGACCTTGCTGTGGTGGGTGGGCATTACCATAACCTCAATTGATCCGATCAGTTCGATACAGGTTGTCAGCCGCATGACAGTCTACATCATGGCCTTCATCTGGGTGATCGTTGCATTGGCGGAACGCCCACAGGCCCGCCATATCGCAGAATCCAGCATTATGATTGGGTCTGCCGTCCTGGGAACCCTGGCCGTTATTGCGGTTATTGTCGAACCCGCCCTGCTGCATGTTTTCAAGCCGTTGCATGAAGGTCCGATCATGCGGGAAAATATGTTCAAATCGCTGCAATCGGTTCTGGCCCTGTCCGTACCTGTACTGCTGTATCTGGCATGGCAGCGGCGCGGCATCTGGATCGGCGTGGTGTCCATTGCCCTGATCTGTGACATCGCATTATTCGCTGGCATCACCGGTCAAACTGCGGAATCGGCGGTTGGCGGCTTAATAGGGGTCGGCTTGGTTCTGGTTTTACTGCTGATCGCGCGCGCCCTGTCGCGGCGTGGCCGTGTTATGTTGATTATCGCCACTCTTGGCCTGTGTGTGGCGGTTGGTATCAGCGTCTTTAGGGTCCTGCCCCATCCCCCCACAAAAGAACAAGATGTCCTGTCTCCCCCATTGCCAATTATCGACTTTCACAGACAGGTGATCTGGGGGTTTGTCTATCAGAAGGCACAGGATGCCCCCATTACGGGCTATGGCATCAACACGATCAACAAAACAGAGGGGGCCAGCGAAATGGTTCCCGGTCTTCAAAGCGCTGAATATATCCCCGGACACCCACATAACTGGATTCTGGAAATCTGGTCAGAAACGGGAATTGTGGGGCTGGTCCTGTTTTGCGGTACGCAATTGCTATTGGTGATCGCGGTCGCCCGTAAAGCCTTGCGCGGCCATGCCAGTGCATGGATCACCTGTGCCGTGATGGCGTCTTTCTGGACCAGTTCCCTGGCCAATTTCTCCATCTGGGCATCCTGGTGGCAGGTTTCCTTCCTATGTGTCCTGGCGCTGCCTGTCTCTCAACTATTGGCGGACAGATACAGGAAACCGTGACGCAACGGACGGAAAGTCTGACGCCCTAAGTGCTGGACTGGCTGTCTGTCTTTTCCATGTCGCCGCCTTGCAGCATGACATATTTGATCATTTCAATCGCGTCCGGGCTGTCCCATTCCGCAGCCCCTGCCAGACCGCCAACCAAGTTGCCCTGCTGATCAATCAGATAGGTACTGGGCAAGCCCCGCAACCCCAGTTCCCGACCCAGCTTTAATTTAGGGTCATAGAACAATTCCAGATCCGGCAGTCCCAACCGGTCGCGCAGGAAAGGTTCGGCAACCGCCTTGCCACCGCGATCCTGGCTGATCGTCAACAAGCGGAAATTCGGCCCGGCCAGGGCATCGTTCAAACGGGCCAGACTGGGCATTTCCTTGATACAGGGCGCGCACCATGTCGCCCAGAAATTGACCAGCAATACTTTCCCGGTAAAATCCGTGAAATGAAATTCAGCGCCATCGCCATCAAAAAATGGGGTAACGGGGGCCGGCGCGCGTTCCTTTAACAGAACGAATTCTTGCATCTCCCCATCAGTCGGAGGATAGTCCGCAGCCGCCTGAACCGGGCGTGTATGCAGTATGGATGGCGCAAGGGCAGTCAGGCCCATGGCGCAAATGCCAAGGCCGTAAACGCCAAGGCCAAAGTCACGGCGTGTCGGCACCAAAGGGGATGTTTTTACGGGATCGGTCACAGGCTGAACCTCCAATTCATCATAGAGTAACGATAACAAGGGTGAGACAGTATGTCTAAGAACGATATGTGGGGCGGTCGGTTCTCTGGCGGTCCGGCGGAAATCATGGAAAAAATCAACGCCTCCATTGGTTTCGACAAAAACCTGTATAAACAGGACATTCAGGGGTCCCTGGCGCATTCCGACATGCTGGCCGCCCAAGGCATCATCACGACCCAGGACCGCGATGCGATCCATCAGGGCCTTGCTGAGATACAACAGGAAATAGAGGCAGGAACCTTTGATTTCAAGACCGAGCTGGAAGATATCCACATGAATGTGGAAGCCCGGCTGCGCGAAAAGATCGGAGATCCCGGCGCGCGCCTGCATACGGGACGCAGCCGCAACGATCAGGTCATCACCGATGTCCGCCTGTGGACCCGCGATGCGCTGGACGGTCTGGACGCGCTGATGGCGGACCTTCAGCGCGCCCTGATCGACAAGGCCGAAGCCCATGCCGACGTTCTGATGCCGGGCTATACCCATTTACAAAGCGCCCAGCCGGTCACATTCGGTCATCACCTGATGGCCTATGTCGAAATGGTCGGGCGGGATCGCGGTCGGCTGGCAGATTGTCGCAAGCGTCTGAACGAATGCCCATTGGGCGCGGCAGCGCTGGCTGGGACATCCTTCCCCATTGATCGGCACAGAACTGCCAAGGCGCTGGGCTTTGATCGACCCACCGCCAATTCCATGGACAGCGTCGGCAGCCGTGATTTCATTCTGGAATTCCTGGCCGCAGGGTCCATTCATGCGATCCATCTCAGCCGTCTTGCTGAAGAAATCGTGATGTGGATGTCCGACCGTTTCGCATTCATCACGCTCAGCGACGCCTTCACCACCGGGTCGTCCATCATGCCGCAAAAGAAGAACCCGGATGCGGCAGAGCTGGTGCGCGCCAAACCCGGGCGGTTGCTGGGGGCCTTTATCAGTGTATCAACAATGATGAAGGGACTGCCCATGACGTTCTGCAAGGATATGCAGGAAGACAAGGAACCTTTGTTTGATGCTGTTGAATCCCTGACCCTGGCCGTTGCTGCGACCGCAGGCATGGTCGATGATATGCAACCCCGCCCCGACCGCATGATGGCCGGGCTGGAAAAGGGCTTCCCCACTGCAACCGATCTGGCCGACTGGTGTGTGCGGGTCCTCAATCTGCCCTTCCGGGATGCCCATCATGTGACCGGCGCGCTGGTTGCAAAGGCAGAAGCACGCGGCGTTGATCTGGCGGAACTGTCGCTGGAAGAGATGCAATCGGTGGAAAAGCGCATTACATCTGATATATATTCTGTGCTAAGTCCTGCGGCATCCGTTGCTAGCCGGACCAGTTTTGGCGGTACTGCGCCCAGCCGCGTGCGGGAAGCAGCAGCGGCAGCCAGAAAACAGTATCTGTAAGCATTTGTCAGGGAGTTTCAGGATATGGAAGAAACGACACGTCGCGCACTGTTGCGCCGGGCCGGAACAGCCGTGCTGTTGACCGTTGCGATCAGTCTTCCCCTGGCGGCGTGTGGCAAAAAATCGCAACCGGAACCCCCTTCAGGCGATGATGCGCCCTATCCACGGACCTATCCGTCCGGGGCGGTCCCTTCCTGACATCGTGATTTTGTAATCGCATCACTATTAGATTGGCACCTGTGAAATGAACCATTTTGAGTATCACGATGGGGTTTTATGCGCTGAAAATGTCCCCCTGACACAGATCGCGCAAGAGGTCGGAACCCCCGTCTATGTCTATTCCCGGGCGACATTGACCCGCCACTATACGGTTTTTGCCGACGCCTTTCGCGCAGCCGGCCTGGATGCCAAGATCTGTTATGCCGTCAAGGCGAACAGCAATCTGGCGGTGATCGCCTTATTGGGTCAATTGGGTGCGGGGGCGGATGTCGTATCCGAAGGGGAGTTACGCCGTGCCCTGGCTGCTGGAATTCCCCCGGATCGCATCGTCTTTTCCGGTGTTGGCAAAAGCGAAAGTGAGCTTCGGTTTGCCCTGGAAACCGGAATTCATGAAATAAATGTGGAATCCGAAAGCGAAATCAGGCTGCTATCCCGGATCGCCGCCAGCATGAATGTGACGGCGGAAATCGCGGTACGGGTCAATCCCGACGTTGATGCCAAAACCCATGAGAAGATTTCGACCGGCCGGAAGGAAAATAAATTCGGCATAGATATTGACCGTGCCGAGGAAATTTACGCACTGGCGGCCTCTCTTCTAGGCCTTGCCCCGGTCACTGTTGCTGTCCATATCGGCAGCCAGTTGACCGATCTGGATCCCTATCGTCAGGCGTTTCGCCGGGTTGCCCAATTGGTTGAGCGGCTGCGCAGTCTGGGCCACAAGATCACCCGCGTTGATCTGGGGGGCGGCCTTGGCATCCCCTATGATGCGGAAAACCCGCCGCTGCCAGATGCCTATGCAAAAATGGCAGCAGAAGAAATCGCGCATTTGAACTGTCAGGTGATGCTGGAACCAGGACGCATGATCGTGGGTAATGCCGGGATATTGTTGTCGCGAGCCCTGGTCGTGAAGCCTGGCGAGGCGAAGCGCTTCCTGATCCTAGATGCGGCCATGAATGACCTGATCCGCCCCGCCCTGTACAATGGTCACCATGGCGTGCGCCCGGTCAATGAACCGGCGGCAGATGCCCCGCTGATGCCGGTTGACGTTGTCGGGCCGGTCTGTGAATCGGGCGATACTTTTGCCAAGGACCGCATGCTGCCCCTGATAGAAGAAGGGGATCTGGTCGCATTTGGGACGGCTGGTGCCTATGGCGCGGTGATGGCATCGACCTATAATACCAGATTACTGGTCCCGGAAGTCTTGGTCGATGGCGATCACTATGCTGTGATCCGGCCCAGACAGACCTATGAAGAGTTGATCGGCATGGACAGAATTCCAGATTGGTTACAGACTGACTCAAAGGATCACGCTGCCTAAAGGATTGGAGCAACAGGATGACAGATCACTCGGCTCGGGGGGGCCAGAAAGACGCGACGGGTATGGAATTGCCCATCGGTCTCTCCCGTGCGGTTTTGATCTGGGAGGCGCTGGAAGTCGCCTTCTGGAAGCCTGTCAGCTTTCTGATCCTGTTTCTTGCCATCGCGATCACCGGATTTCTGCCAGACCTGCCTGCCTGGTTGCATGCGACCATCCTGGCGGTGTCAGCCGCGGTTTTCAGTGGCTTCATGGTTCAGGGATATCGACGGTTTCACCTGCCCCGCTATGAAGCCGCCCGTCGCCGGGTCGAACGGGTCAACAAACTAGATCACCGCCCACTGGAAAGTCTGGCAGATCGTCCCAGCAGCGATAACCCGGTCCAACTGGCCCTGTGGCAGGCCCATCAGGCGCGCCTGCGGCAACGCCTGGGGCCTTTATCCGCTGGCACCCCGGATCCCCAATTGGCACGGCGCGATCCCCGCGCCCTGCGGCTGATTGCGCCATTCTTCCTGATCATCGCGCTGATCGCTGCGGGAGGCGACAGTCTGCAGCGCCTGCGGACGGCACTGGTCCCCAATATTGGCACCAGCGGTCCGACCCTTACGGTTGGCATCGATGCTTGGCTGACACCGCCGGACTATACCGGTCTGCCCCCGCTTTTTATGTCCAGCAGCAAGCAACAATCGCCTGACACGACCGATACGATCCCAACAACAATGCAGGGCGATGAACACAGCACCCCGGTCGGGTCGCGGCTGGTGGTTCAGGTCAGCGGCGTGCCGGATGGGGCGACCCTGATAACGCCCCAGGGCCCAATGCCAATGGCGCCATTTGCCCAGAATGCGGTGGCGCTGGAGCATGAAATTCTAAAGTCCGGCACGTTTTCCATTCAGTCTGAAGGGGAAACCGTTGCATCCTGGGAAATTCGCGCCGTGCCGGATGCGCCCCCCATTGTCACCCTGCCAGAACCCCCGATTGCCAGTGTTCAGCGCGCCCTGACCATCACCCATACGGTCAGCGATGACTTCGGCGTTCTGTCCTTAAGGGCAGAAATAGAGCGCGCGGACAGGCTTGCAGGCTCTGCCCAAAGCAGCGCTCAAGGCGATGAGGACATGAAAATCATCACCCAACTGCCCGTCCCGGATCCTGACAAATACGGCACCAAACGCCGTGCTTATCGGGATTACACCGCCCATCCCTGGGCCGGGGGAGAGGTGCGCCTGACCCTGGTGGCAACAGACGCCCTGGGCCAGGAAGGTCGATCAGAACCTGTGACATTGATCCTGCCCGCGCGGGAGTTCAACCACCCGGTGGCAAAGATCATAATCGACTTGCGGCGTGAACTGGCCTGGAACCCTTTACAGAATTATCGGGGCGTTTCAGACGCGCTGGATGCGGTATCATGGGAACATTCGACTTTTGATGACAAGGTTACGGTCTTCATGGCGCTGCGCCAGGCGGTACGTGCCCTGACGCCCCATCGTCGCACCGGTGCCGCCCCTGAGCCGCAGGCCATTGCGTCTGTGATCGATCTTTTATGGAAAACGGCACTGTATCTGGAAGATGGCGGCGTATCGCTGGCCCTGCAGCGCTTGCGCGAGGCACAACAGGCCCTGATGGATGCCCTTGAAAACGGGGCGGATGCTGCCGAGCTGGATCAATTGATGGATGAGTTGCAGCAGGCCATGCAGGATTACATGCAGGCCATGGCCGATCAGATGCGCCAGAATATGGCAGAAGGCGAACAACCCCCGGAAATCGCCCCCGGCGAAAATGTTGTTTCCCAGCGCGATCTTGAAGACATGATGCAGCAATTGCGCGACATGATGCAGAATGGCATGACCGAAAGCGCCCAGCAGATGCTGGAACAACTGCGCAATATGATGGAAAACATGCAGGCGGGCATGCAACAGCAAATGTCCCCCCAGAATCAGCAAGCCATGGAAATGCTGAATTCCATGAAGGACATCATGGAAAGCCAGCGCGAATTGATGGACCGAACCCATCGCCGCGACCTGGAACGCCGGGGCGAAAGCAACCCGGAACAGGGTCAGGCCGGACAGCAAAACCAGGCCCAGCGCAATCAGCAAAGCCAGGGCCAGGCTGAACAGGGTCAGCGGGGAGAATCCGGCGACCAACAGCGCGCGCAGGATAGTGCAGATGCCGTTCTGCAAGATGCCCTGCGCCGTCAACTGGGTGAAGTGATGCGCAAATTTGGTGAAATGATGGGGGAAATTCCTGAACCCTTTGGCCGCGCGGATGAAGGCATGGGCGATGCGACACAGCAATTAGGCGACGGCAAGCCCGGTGAAGCCGTGGACTCCCAAGGTAAGGCGCTGGATGCAATGCAGGAAGCCGCCGATGCGGCGCGAAACGCCTTTATTGAACGGTTTGAGCAACAAATGGGAATGGGTCAGCAAGTGCCCGGTCAATCTGGCGAACAGACAATGGATCCATTTGGGCGCGAAGCCAGTGATACCTTCCGCGGCAGCATGCAGGGCCAGGTGAAAGTGCCAGACAAGGGCGGGCTGGAAAAAGCCCGGGAAATTCGGGACGAATTACGCCGACGTGCCGGAGAACGCGCCCGTCCGCCAGAAGAGCTGGACTATATCGACCGGCTGCTGGATCAGTTTTAGGCCAGTTTATTGCATCCAGTGGGTTTACTGCGTCCAGTGGGTCTTTCGTGAATCGTTTGCGGCTCTGGGGCGAAACCGAAGTTTTGACTGCATCAGCGCATCCCGGTCCAGCAAGGGTAAGCCGCGCGCCTCCGTCGGGGTCAGGCCATAGGCCTTGCGAAACAAGGTCGCAAAATGGGACTGACCGTTAAACCCGCATTCCAGCGTGATATCCAGAATGGATCTATCCGTTGTCAGGACCAACCACAGGCCATGATCCAATCGCAATGCTCTGGAAAACTCCCCAAAGCTCATACCCAATTCATCCCGGAAACCGCGTTCCAACTGTCGCCTGGAGATACCGATGGTGCGCGCCAATTGATCAATGCGCGGCGGATCGGACAGTTTTTCTTCCAACAGCAGGATCGCGCGGGCCACACGGGGGTCGCGCACCGACTGGGCCACCGGGGGCTGGGGTTGCGGCGTCGCCGTCGCACGGCTGTTTTCGACCATCATGATGCTCAGGGCCTTCTGCGCCAGATCCCGCCCCAGATGCCGTTCAATCATCCAGGCTGCCAAACGTGCCGCCCCGACACCCCCTGCACAGGTAATCCGCTTACCATCTGCGACGAACAGGCGGCTGGCATCGGGTTCCACACTGTCGAACCGATCAATCATATCCTGATAGTGCAACCAACTGACACAGGCCTTGCGCCCATCCAGTAATCCCGCCCGCGCCATGGCAAAAACACCGGTACAAATTCCTACCAAGGCAACACCTCCACTGGCGGCCTGGCGCAAATAGTCCAGGACGGGATCTTCTTTATCCTCGTCATGCCCCAGCAATCCGCCAATCACGACCACATAGTCAAAGCGTTCCGGGGACAGAAATGTGCTGCTTGCAGTAATACTGACACCACAGCTTGCCGGGATCATGCGCCCATCATGGGACATCACCTCCCAGCGGCATCGGATCGGGCGCGACCGGTCCCGTTCATCCGCGGCCAACCGCAAGGCATCAATAAAGGACGCAAACGCATTCAGGGTGAAGTTCGGTAAGGGCACAATGCCGACATTTAAGGCCGCAGGCGCGGTTCCGCCTGCGGCCATTCCTGATCCCTTACCCGATATTCGATCATCCCTGTTCATGGCTTTTAGTCTATGCGGATGTCACCAGCGTTGAAAGCATCCACAATAGGGCGTATCTCCTCCCCTGGGCCAGACGGTTGGACGGTCGCGCCCAGGCAATGGGGAAACCCGTCTGGGTGAGGAAAGTCCGGGCTCCACGGAAACACGGTGCCGGTTAACGACCGGCGGGGGCGACCCTAGGGAAAGTGCCACAGAAAGCAAACCGCCTCGATTTCAATCGGGGTAAGGGTGAAAGGGTGCGGTAAGAGCGCACCGCTCGTCCGGCAACGGAAGAGGCATGGTAAACCCCACCGGGAGCAAAACCGAGTAGGGATGGTAGCCGCACTGGGGTTGATCTCTTATGAGATATCGCCCCTGGAAGACGGCAGGCGGGTTTCCGCGCCCCATCCGGGTAGGTTGCGAGAGGCACCCGGCAACGGGTGTCCCAGAGGAATGGCCGTCCATCGCCCCAATGATCCTTGGGTCAGCGGGGGGAGGACAGAACCCGGCTTACAGACCGTCTGGCCCATTTTGATTATTGCCTATCTCCCCTATTCCCCTACCATACTCATAGGAAAATCCGCATACAGTGCGATAGTTTATAGGGAGATCGACCCATGCGTTTCTGGATTTTCGTTTTCGGCCTTCTGGTCCTACCTACCCTGTCAATTGTTGCGCCGGCACAGGCATCGGATGATGATTGCCGACCCGCAGATAACCAAACCTATGTTCAGGGTGGGGAGGAGTGTTTGGCGATCCAGACCTATCTGCCCGGCACGCCTGCCCAAACCAAGACGCTGGTTATTGTTCTGCATGGCGATCTCAGCAGCGGCGGCCCCGCTGACTATATCTTCCCCGTCGCCGAAACAGCCGCCGAAATGGGGGCAGTCGGTGTTGCAATGATGCGCATCGGATATAGCGGCGGGGGTCGATCCTCCACCGGTCGGGCCAGCCGATCCGAAAACCGGTCAGAAATCTATACACCTGACGAAATGGACGCCATCGCCGACGCGACCACGCGCCTGAAGGCCCATCATGGGGCCGATTCCGTTGTGATGATCGGCCATAGTGGCGGGGCCGTGATGACCGGTGTGATTTTGGGACGCCATCCAGGACTGGTTCAGCGTGCGATGTTGTTAAGCTGCCCCTGCGATGTGCCAACCTGGCGACAGATCAACAGCCGCAAGCCCTTGTCGCGCGCGGAAAACCCGCTTGATTATATCGACCGCATCCCGGCTGGAACCATGATCCGGCTGGTGACGGGATCGCGGGACACCAATACCTGGTCACGGCTGTCGCGCGACTATGCAGCCGACGCATCGGCCAGGGGCATTGATGCCACCTTTGCAGAGATAGCCGGGGCAAACCATAACCTGACGACAGAAATGGCAGACAGTGCCGAATTCAAGGACGCTGTCCGTCAGGTCGTAACCGGTCAGTGATTATGCCACAGCCGCTTTTGGGCCTTTAGGGCGACGGATATATAACAGCCAGAAGGCAATCGACATGTTCAGCAGATTGAACGCGATGCCATTCAGGAAGGCCGCCTGATAGCTGCCGGTCAGATCATAGATTTCGCCTGACATCCAGCCGCCCAATGCCATGCCCAGAACCGTTGCCATCAGAACGATGCCGACCCGCGACCCCGCCTGACGGGCTGGGAAATATTCCCGCACGATCAAGGCATAGCTGGGCACGATCCCCCCCTGTGACAGACCAAACAAGGCAGAGACCAGATAAAGGGAGACCAAACCATCAAAGGGAAGATAAAAGAGTAGGGCCAGGCATTGCAGGGTCGAGCCCAGGATCAAGGTGCCAACACCCCCAATCTTATCGGCAATCACCCCTGATGCCAGCCGACTGATAACGCCCAGCCCCAGCATCAGGGACAACATCTCCGCCCCGACCGCCGGGCCATAGCCCAGATCCCCGCAATAGGCGACGATATGAACCTGGGGCATAGACATCGCCACACAGCATCCAACACCGGCAACGATCAACAGCATCAGGACGACATTGGGCGATACGGGTGCCGATGCGGTTGCCGCCTTTGCAGAAATGGGGACAGCGCCCTGGTCAATATCAGGCCGACGGCGCAGCAACAGGGCCAGGGGGATCATGGTGCAGAAACAAAACACCCCGACCCAGAAAAAGGCTCCCCGCCAACCAATCGTTACAATTGCTTCCTGCAGGATCGGCGGCCAGATCGCCCCGGCCAGATAATTGCCACTGGCGACAATCGCAATCGCAAGGCCCCGGCGCTTTAAAAACCAATGGGAAACATCGGCCACCATCGGCCCGAAGGTCGCAGAACTGCCCAACATCCCAATCAGCACGGCCTGACAGATCAGGAAGGTCCAGAAATTCGTGGCAAAGGACGACAGGACATAGCCTGCGCCGATCATCGTGGCCGCCATAATAATCGGCATGGCGATCCCAAACCGGTCCACCAACCGGCCCATCAGCACGCCCCCCAGGGCAAAGCCAATCATCGTCGCGGTATAAGGAAACGACGCCGCGCCCCGATCCAAACCAAATTCCAGCTCAATAGACGGCAGAACGACCACGGAAGACCACAGTCCAACCCCACCAATCGTGCTTAAGATCAGACATATCCCCAGCCGAAACCAGGAATAGGGAGTGTCCGTTGCATCGGAATGGTCAGCAGAAACCTGAGACATGAAAAATCCAACTTCAAATCGCGCGCGGTACTTTATCCGTATCCCAGCTTTTGAAGTGGGGCAAATACAGAGTCACCAAGATAGGTAGTGGATCAAGAGTTTTTCCCGTCAGGAATATTCCTATTGCAGGGCAGCCTGTAAGTCCTCGATCAAATCATCGACATCTTCCAGACCAATCGACAGGCGGATTGTGCCATCATCGATGCCAAGCGCCTGTCGTTCCTCGGGCTTCAGTTTCTGGTGGGTCGTCGTTGCCGGATGGGTTGCCAGGCTTTTTGCATCCCCCAGATTATTGGATATATCAAACAGCCGCATACCGTTCAGGAATTTGAACGCCTGAGCCTTCCCGCCGGGCAGTGCAAAGGTGACCAGTGTGCCAAAACCCGTCATCTGGCGCTTGGCCAGGTCATGCTGGGGATGGCTTTCCAAACCAGGATACCGAACCAATGTCACGGCGGGGTGGGCTTCCAGGAACCGGGCGACCTTGTCGGCATTCTGGCACATGCGTTCGACCCGCAGCGGCAGTGTCTCCAGCCCTTTCAGCATGACCCAGGCGTTAAACGGGCTCATCGACGGACCGGTATGGCGATACAGGGGTTCAAACACATCCTTCAGGAAGGCATTGGTGCCCAATACGGCACCCCCCATGGTTCGGCCCTGACCATCAATATGTTTGGTTGCGGAATAGGTGACGATATCCGCCCCCAGCGCCAGCGGCCGCTGGAGCATCGGGGTCGCAAAGACATTATCAACCACCACGCGCGCGCCAGCCTTTTTGGCAAGTTTGCACACGGCTTCAATATCCACCAGGTCCAGCATCGGGTTGGACGGGCTTTCCAGAAACACCGCATCGGCAGGCTGTTTCAGGGCGTCTTCCCACTGGTTCAGGTCATGGCCATCTACAAAGGTAGTCTGCACGCCAAAGCGCGGCAGAATGTCATTACAAATGTTATAGCAGGAACTGAACAACGCGCGGGACGCGACCAGCCGCTTACCCTGGCCCAGAAAACAGGCCAGCGCATGAAAGACAGCGGCCATCCCACTGGACGTCGCGCGGCATCCTTCTGCGCCTTCCAGCAGCGCCAGGCGCTCTTCAAACATGCCAACGGTGGGATTGGCATAGCGGGAATACATGAAATTGGTGGTTTCGCCCTTAAACGAGGCTTCTGCCTGTTCCGCATTATCATAGATATAGCCAGAGGTCAGAAACAGACCTTCACTGGTCTCCCGAAAATCAGTGCGCTCCAGGCCGCCCCGCACCAATTCCGTCTGTTGGCGATACCGCCGTCCCGCACCGATTTCAGGTTTTCCGCTATCCATCATGATCTCTTTCAAAGTAAATAAATCAACCCTGGGCCCAGGGCAGGCCCGCCACTTTCCATCCCCCGGAATGGCCCCGCTGACCATCCGCATTCTTATCCCCTTCAAACCCTTCGAGGATATTGTAACAACGGCTGAACCCTTCCTGAGTCAGGGCTGCGGCAGCGCCTTGGCTGCGCTGACCGGATCGACACAGAAACACAATTGCCGGATCCACCTTGCCTGTCGCTTCAGACACGGCCTCTTTCACTTGTGCAACAAATTCCGGATTTGGCGCACCGCCGGGAAACCGGATCCATTCGACCAGAACCGGCTGCTTGGACAAACTGTTCAGGACAGGGACACCCACAAACTGCCATTCCGCCGCTGTGCGGACATCCACCAAAACCGCATCAGGCTCTTCGCTCAACAGGTTCCACGCCTCTTTTGGCGTTATGTCCCCGGCATATCCAGCGCCCATCACATCATCCTTTTGTCGCAAGACCAATCCCCCGGTCAGGAGTCATACGTCCGGGGTGAAAGGGGCTTTAGCAGTATTTCACACAAGAGAAAAGGGAAATTACACCCGATAATCCGCACTGGAAATTACAGCCACGCCATGGTCTGCCATTTCCGCCATGGCTGCCGCCAAGGACCCATCCATATCAATCGCGCGACAGCCATCTTCCAAGACCGTCACATCAAATCCCAGCTTCGCCGCATCGACGGCAGAAAACCGAACACAGAAATCTGTCGCCAGCCCCGCCATGACAAGGGATTTTACACCTCGCTCCCGCAAGTATCCCTCCAGCCCAGTGGGCGTTGTATGGTCATTCTCAAAAAAGGCGGAATAGGAATCGATATGACTGCGATAGCCTTTGCGGATGATCAGATCTACGCAATCGGTCTGTAACTGAGGATGAAATTTAGCGCCTGCACTGCCCTGAACGCAATGGATCGGCCACATTACCTGCGGCCCATAGGGCGCATCGATCACACTGAAAGCCTCCGCCCCTGGACTGTTGGCTGCGAAAGAAAAATGATCCGCCGGATGCCAGTCCTGTGTCAGAACCTTAACTGGAAACTGCGGCATCATGCGGTTGATCAATGGCACGACCTGATCCCCCTGTGCCACGGCCAGCGCGCCACCCGGACAAAAGTCATTCTGCACGTCAATCGCCACAAAGGCCGTATCTGCCGGGATCATCGGAAACCTCTTTTCTTTGGAACCAGCCACCAGTTTTCCACATCCCAATGGACCTTCGCAAGAACCGGATGTCGTGAACAAAAACGGCTGCACTCTTCTGTCAGGTGGAAGTCATAGCACCCTCATCCTGAGGAGCGCAGCGTCTCGAAGGATGCGCCCCCTGAAAGCACCCGACTTACAATCCCTCCTTCGAGACGCGGCGTCGCCGCTCCTCAGGATGAGAAATGTGCGAATTGTCAAACCCCCTCCGTCACGGGCGCAGACAAATACATGCACGTTCAAACACCGACATAACGGATCAAGCATTCAAGGTCACCCCGGACTTGATCCGGGGTCCAGAGCGGCACTCATCATTCTTGCCTATATCTCTGGATTTCCGCCTGCGCGGAAATGACAATATTCCTACAGACTGACCGTTCAAACACCGACATAACGGTGCAGCAGGCTTGGGTCGTCGCGCAATTGCTGCACGGGCACGCTCTCACGATTGACACCGTTTTCGATGAAGGCGACATAATCCGCGACCGGCAGGACGGCATCGACGCGCTGTTCCACCAGAACAACGGCAACGCCTGTTTGCTTGAGGGACAGGACGACCTCTCGAATCTTGGAAATCATGGATGGCTGTAATCCTTCCGTCGGTTCGTCCATCAACAGAACCTTGGGTTCCGTGCACAAGGCGCGGGCCATGGCCAACATCTGTTGTTCCCCCCCGCTTAACTTGCCAGACACCTGAGATAGCCGTTCACGCAAGACCGGAAACAGGTCCAGCACCCGATCACGGGTCGGCTTACCCTGCCCGGTCGCCATCAGGCCAATTTCAATATTCTCCGCGACCGTCAGTTCCGAAAACAGCCGTCGCCCCTGGGGGACATAGCCCAATCCGTATTTCGGGGCGGCATGGGCGGGCAGTTTTGTCAGATCGACATCATCGACAAGCACTGTGCCCAAACGCGGCGGCACCAGACCCATGATTGCTTTCAGCGCCGTCGTCTTCCCCGCACCATTGCGCCCAAGCAGACACAGGATTTCCCCAGAGGCCGCCGATAGTGAAAATTTCCGCAACACCTGCACGTCGCCATAGAAGCAATCGATATCTGTGACTGTCAGCATCGCCTATCCCCCCAGATACGCGGTTTGAACAGCGGGATTGGCGCGGATTTCTTCCGGCGTGCCTTCGGCCAGAACCTGACCAAAATTCATCACCGTGATCCGTTGGGCCAGATCCATCACGACCGTCATATTATGCTCAATCAACAGGATGGTCGTCTCCTTGGACACGGTTCGGATAAGATCAATAAAATTGGCAATTTCGGAATCCGACAGGCCCTGTGTCGGCTCATCCAGGATCAGCAATTTCGCGTGCAATGCCAGCCCCATCCCGACTTCCAGCAAACGCTGATGCCCATAGGCCATCTCTTTCGCCTTGGTATCGGCCTGATCGCCCAGCCCGACCCGGGCCAATATCTCATCCGCGCGGGTGATCAGCGCTGCCTCATCCACGCGCCCGAACAGTCCAGATGCCGCCACCGCCGCGCGCTGGGCAGGCAACAGGATGTTCTCACGGCATGTCAGATTGGCAAAAATGCTGGTGATCTGAAATGTATAGGCAATTCCCCGCGCAACACGGGCATGGGCGGGCAATTTGGTGATGGATTGCCCCTGAAAGGCGATGGTTCCAGCACTGGGCGCAATTCGTCCGCTGATCAGCCCAACCAGGGTGGATTTCCCCGCCCCATTCGGCCCGATAATGGCCCGGATTTCACCCTGCTGCAGATCAAAATCAACGGACTGGACCGCCGCAAGGCCGCCAAAATTCTTCGACAGGTTTCTGGTTTGCAATAATGTCGTCATGGCAGCCACGGTGCCCACCGTTCTCGCACAGTTCCCAACAGGCCCTTTGGGGCGACCAGGATCAGGAACACCAGAGCAAGCCCCACAAAAAACAGATAGGCAGAGGTCATCCCGCTGGCGATATCAATCAGATAGAACATTGCAATCGTCCCCAATAATGGCCCCAGCACGACGCCCGCCCCCCCCATCAGGACATATAACAGGGGCAGAATAGAATACTGAATGGACGCGAAGCTGGCCCCGACATAGCCAAACAGAATGCCATAGGCCGCCCCTGCTGCCCCCGCAAAGGCCCCGGAAATCACCATCGCCATCAACTTGTACCGAAACGGGTCATAGCCCAGCATCCGGGTGCGTTCCTCATTTTCACGAATAGCAATCAGGATACGACCGGTTGGGGACCGAACCAGTGCCAGCTTGATCAGAATCGCCGCCGCCAAAAGGGCCAAGGCCACCAGATAGCGTATATCTTCCGCCGACAGATCAAGGGGTCCTAAGACCCGCAATTCCCGCAGGATCACGAAGCCTTCATCGCCCCTTGTGTATTCGTTGTAATACAGGATCAGCAGATATCCGACCTGGGCGAACATCATGGTCACAATCATGAAGGATACACCCACCGTCCGCAGGGCCAACATGCCGATCAGCGTTGCCACCGCAATGGCACAGAACAGGCCAAAGACGAAACCTGGCCCCGCCGTCCATTGGAAAAACTGCATCGACAGGCCTGCGCCATACAGACCCGCTGCGAAGAACAGTGCATGGCCCAGGCTGAGCAATCCGGTATAGCCAAAGAGCAGATTGAACCCCAGCGCATAGACAGCCAGCACCATGATTCGCGCCAGACTGACATGGTGATAGGCCGGCAGGATGAAATGCAACGCCAGCAGCACAACGATCAGGCCCAAATGCACCATCAGTGCCTTGTTAAAGATCCCGCTCATCGTGTTGCCGTCCCAAACAGGCCTGTCGGTCGGAAGACCAGAATCATCGCAACCAGTATTGTGGAAAGGATCTTTGCCAGGGTCGGATCAAAGAAGATCGTGATAATGCCGTCGCTTAACCCGATCACAACGGCGGCCAGCACGGTCCCTTTCAAACTGCCCAACCCGCCGATAATCACCACGATGAAAGATAGCAACAATGGATCCAGCCCCATCAGGTAATAGGCCTGTTGTGTCGGCACGATCAACACGGCCGCCACGGCGGCCAGCATCGCCCCGAAGGCAAAAACACCCGTATAGACCCGCGCAACAGGGATGCCGAAAGCCTGGGCGGTTTCCCTGTCATATTGGGTCGCCCGCATGATCAGGCCGATGCGGGTTCGGGTCAACAAGGCCCAAACCCCCAACAGCATCACCATACAGGTCAGGATCACCGAAATCTTATATCCGGAATAGCCAAACCACGGGAAGCTGACACGAAAATCAAACGGGGCTGCGACCGGGCGTGCATCAGGCCCATACAGCGTCAGGGCCCCCTGCTGAATAATGTACAACAGCCCTATCGTCGCGACGATTGTCGCCTCCGGGTCATACTTCAGGCGCTTCAAGATCAGGCGATCTGCGACAGCTGCCAGCCCCCCGACAATCAAGGGGGCAAAAATCAGCGCCGCCAGAAATCCGAAAAGCGGCGTTCCGGTCAACAGGCTGGAAATCCACCAGGCCAGCACCGCCCCTAACATAAAGAATTCGCCATGGGCGACATTGACCACGCGCATGACACCAAACACCAGCGACAGGCCTAGGGCTGTCAGTGCCAGAACCGCCGCCTGAACAGCCCCTTCCAGCGTGGCGAGAAGCAAATAAGGTCCAAAATCCATGGAATCAAAATGTCCTTGCCGGATAGAATTCCGAAGCTTCATTTCTGAAGTTCCTCTCTCCCACGGTGGGAGAGAGGAAACCACACCATGTCCCGTCATTCCGCGCAGTCAGGACTCCAGAGCAACCTGGGCATTTCCTGCCAATCGCATTGGACCCCGGAACACGTCCGGGGTGACAGGGGCTTTCTAAGGTCCCTAGAATGCCATCTTCGTATAATCGACTTCCGGCTCGTACAGGCTGTCTTCGATGGAGGTGCGGTGAACGACCTTCAGCTTCCCATCGGTAACCTGGCTGATATTCTGAATGCCAAAAACCTGGTGGGTTTGACCATTGAAGATTTTCGCACCCTGCGGATGTTCCGGTCCTTCCGGGAAGTCCGTGAAGCTCTCAACGGCTTCGATCAATTTGGCGCGATCCGCTGGGCCTTTATAGTCTGCCGCTTCCATACCCTGTTTGATGATATACAGGGTCTCCCAGCACCCAAACATATGGGCATAGGTGGAGATATCCTTTGGATCACTCAGGCTGGCCCCATTGGCATCAACGCCGACCTTTTCCCGATAGAAGGCATCATGCGGATTGGCCCCATCATTCTGGGCATAGCGCGGGAAGCCTTCCCAGAAATAGGTTCCTTCCAGTGCTTCCAGGCCCGGATTGGCCAGATCAACGGCTTCCAGACTGTCGATAAAGCCGAAGATTTGCGGACGGTCGCTGCCAAAGAATTCACCCAATTCCTTCACAAAGGTCAAAACGCCCGGCCCGACCATGACATGGTACAGGACTTCGGTTTCCTTGGGGATGCGGGGGAAGTATTTGAAGAAAGACTGCTCCGTCGGTGGAATTGCAATTTTCTCAATCACCTCACCACCCTGCGCCGCAATGGCCGCAGAGAAGTAATCGCGGTGATCATGTCCAAAGGCAAAGTCCGGGTAGATCATCGTGACCTTTTTACCCAGATTGCTGCCAACCCAGGGTGCCATGGATTGAACCTGGCTTTTCACATCCGTAATACCGGGCTGCAGGACATAGCGGTTCAGCTTGCCACTGGCGACATGGTGTCCCTCGCTGACCACAAAATACGGGATCTTCAATTCGCCTGCACGTGGGGCGGACCCGATCACGACATGGCTGAACAAGGTACCAAACACGATATCTGTCTTATGCTGAATGGCGAATTTTTCGACCACTTCCGCGCCGCGCTTGGGATCGGTGCCATCATCTTCGGTCACGATTTCAATCGGGCGACCATTGATCCCGCCCGCGTCATTGATCAATTGTGCAGCCGCCATCGTGGTGCGCTCGTACCAGCGGCCATAGGATGCACCGATGCCGGTGCGGTGGGCCTGGAACCCGATTCTAATCGGCTCACTGCTCTGTGCCTGGGCATATCGACCAGACAGCGGCATCAGGTGGGACCCGGCGGCCAAACCAGCCGCAGCCCCTAGTGTTTTCAGCGTGTCCCGACGCGTAAAATGCTTTGTCTTGGTGCTGTTTGTCTTCTGTTCAGTCATCGCGAAGTCTCCTGTTCAGACTTGATGTTTATAGACTCGTCTACCGGCTTTCCCCAAGCATGCGACGGTCTTTGGAAAAATCGTACGCATACAAATGAATTTGTGTCTAGTGTCTGTGATCGATTTTGCCACATTATCCCCCTGTGGGAGAGGATAGAAGCCACAATCCAAACAAAGTATAGCCCACCATCAACACACCCAGGGGAATTTGCCCGATCAGATGGCGTGAGGCCCGCCCACCAGCCAGACGATGGCTCAGGCCATGGGCCAGCACGACCGCCCAGATATGACCGATGGTGATTGCAGCAACCTGAGCCTGCCAGAGTCTCTCCACTGTATCTGGCATGTTCAGAAAGGATGTCGTCACCCGAAAGCCCTGTAAGCCCAACAGGTTCGCGCCGGTGGCAAGCGGATCATTCAGTGCGATCAG
Source organism: Rhodospirillaceae bacterium (assembly GCA_002709955.1). Classification (GTDB taxonomy): domain Bacteria; phylum Pseudomonadota; class Alphaproteobacteria; order UBA8366; family Aestuariispiraceae; genus Pacificispira. Next base: position 105,602 of record PAQY01000013.1, on the reverse strand, counting down.
CACCCATTGCCCGTTTACCAGAAAATAGGTCAGGTAATGCGCAAAATGGTAGGCCAGAGAAATAGGCAGGATCGACAAGACCATCAATCCAAGCGCCGCGCGGACATCCTGGGCACCGCGCAACCGCTCCCCCGTCCAGACTGCTGCACAATACAGACAGGCCAGTCCGGTCCAGGCCAACACCAATCCAACCGTGTTGATCCCTGTCACCGCAGAACGCCCAGGAAATTCCAACGGATTTATATCATTCAGGCCCAGCCACCAGAATGTCATGCTCAGGCCATCAAAACTGACCGTTGCCAGGCTGAGCAGCAGAAACAGCATGAAGGGCACCGTTGGCGGCGATGCCTCAAGCACCCGCCTGCCCGGCTTCGACAGGTACAGAACCCGCCGCCCCCCGTCCTTCGTCTCCACAGAAAACGGTGCCAACAGCGATAGATAGCGAAACAGAACCGAAAGCGGTTCGCCGGAACGCAACCAGACGGCCTCACCAAAGATCAGGCAGCCGATGAATCCAATGACCCAATAGACCGAAACCCAAAATGCCAGAAGATCGGGGTCCTCTGGTGATAAAGACACCAATTCATACCAGGCGATCCCCATCAACAGCAGTATAGCGGGCCATCCCTTAACCCAATCAGGCAGGGCAACGGGCCCATTTCCCTCTGCCGCAGCCCCCGCGAGGCGGCGCAGCATCCGCACCGGAAACCGCCAGGGATTTAGCACGGACCAGAAATTCCCAAACACCGCATGGGCAACCGTCACACCAACCCATCCCACAGACCATATCACCATGGGTAAAGGATTCGTCAGGGGATCTCGCGCGCCCTCAACCCCGCAATACAACAATCCGGCAAACAGAATGAACCCGACCGCTGACAGCACGGTGTCGAACACTCCCGCTGGAATCCAGGGCAGCGAGAGGTAGCCCTGATACCCCGCAACCACTGCTTTCGGGGCTGTCAGCGACAGGATCAGAAAGGACAAGGCAACCGACAAGGTGCCGCCCAACAGGTAATATTCGGTGGGCAATAACAGGATATAGCCACTTTCTGACGTATGGGCGAAGGCCGATGGGGTCAGCCCCAGAATGGCGATACAGGGCAGAACTCCCCAGACAATTGTCGTTATTCGCATATAACGCCCCCCAATCGTGCCACCCGACGGAACACAAAACACAGGAGGATTGAGCGTGAACTGGCGCAGTCATGCAAGTGGAAATGCCCCCCTATCTGACCGACCGCAGGTAAAACAGATGTGACCTGCTCGACAAATTCTTCGAATCGCGTGTTGCTGATGTAAACAGAGGATGGGGCGTCAATGAACTATATATTCTTCGCCATGGTCGCTATCTCATTTGTGGTCGCGGCCTATCAACAGGTGACCTGGGTGACCCCGATTGTGGCCGCAGGCGAAGAAGCCGCCAAGGCCCCGATGGAGCATTTGGGCCTGTCCATGATCGGCACGGCGGAATCGTCCGTCACCCTGGCTTTGGGTCTGATTGGCGTCATGGCGCTGTTCCTGGGGCTGATGAAGGTGGCGGAGGCTGGGGGCCTGTTGCGCATCATCGCGAAACTGCTGCGCCCCTTGATGGTGCGCCTGTTTCCAGATGTGCCAGCCGACCATCCGGCCATGGGTGCGATGATCATGAACATCTCCGCCAATGCGTTGGGTCTGGGCAATGCAGCCACCCCGTTTGGCATTCGCGCAATGCAGGAACTGGACCGCCTGAACCCCCATAAGGGGACCGCCACCAATGCCATGGCGCTGTTCCTGGCGATCAACACATCCTCCGTCACGCTGCTGCCCACAGGGGTGATTGCGATCCGTGCGGCCTCTGGCTCCAACGATCCGGCTGGCATTGTCGCCACCACCCTGATCGCGACGATCTGTTCCACCACAATTGCCATTGTCACCGCGAAACTGCTGCAAGGACGGTTCAAGGCCCCAGCACACGATGCGCTGACTGAGCCAGAAGACCCGATCGAGCCACAAGAAGCCCTGCCCGCCGATGCCAGTGCGGCCTATCCGCTTTGGGCCTCCGCCCTGGCTTTGGGCGCGTTGATCGGTTTCGTCCCCCTGACGATCTTCTTTGGTCCCGCCATTGCCCCCTGGATCATTCCGGGCCTGATGATCGCCTTTCTCAGCTTCGGCATGCTGCGCGGCGTGCCGATCTATGAAAGCTTTGTGGAGGGCGCGAAAGACGGCTTTGGCGTTGCGATCAAGATCATCCCCTATCTGGTCGCCATCCTGGTGGCGGTTGGCATGTTCCGGGCGTCGGGGGCCATGGCGCTGTTGATCGAGCCCATCGGCCTGATCACCGCCCCCTTTGGCCTGCCAGCCGAAGCCCTGCCCATGGCCCTGATGCGTCCGCTCAGCGGCTCTGGTGCCTATGGCATCATGGTCGCCATTATCACCGACCCGATGATCGGGCCCGACAGCTATACGGGCTATCTGGTCACGACATTGCAGGGATCGACCGAAACGACATTCTATGTCCTGGCAGTCTATTTCGGGGCGGTTCAGATTCGTCGCGTCCGGCACGCCCTGTTTGCTGCGCTCGCCGCAGATGCCGCCGGTATTGCGGCTGCTGTCGGGGCCTGTCTGTTGTTGTTTGGTCACTTGCGATAGGATTTACCCGCCATGGGGTTGCCCTGAAGGGGTCGCACCGCTACCTAATGCCCCAGACACTCATGCTGATAAGAGGAGCTTTTGGCTCATGGGACTACAATATCTACACACGATGGTGCGCGTCTCCAACCTGGACGAAAGCCTGGATTTCTACTGCAACAAGCTGGGCATGCAGGAACACAGCCGCACGGAAAGCGAAAAGGGCCGTTTCACCCTGGTTATGCTGTGTGCACCAGACGACAAGGCCAATGCCGATGCCCAGCGCGCGCCCTTGCTGGAACTGACCTATAACTGGGATCCGGAAGACTATCAGGGCGGCCGCAATTTTGGCCATCTGGCCTTCCGCGTCGATAACATTTACGAGACCTGCCAAAGCCTGATGCATCAGGGTGTCACCATCAACCGCCCGCCCCGCGACGGCTATATGGCCTTCATCCGCTCCCCCGACGGCATCTCCATCGAATTGCTGCAACGGGGCGAAAAACTGGCCGTCGAAGAACCCTGGGGCTCCATGCCCAATACGGGATCATGGTAAGGCCGGGCCTGCAAAAACTGGCGCTTGGTAAGCCAATCCGACCTGTGCTATAGCCCCGGTCGCGTGTCCTCGTAGCTCAGTAGGATAGAGCGTAGGATTCCTAATCCTAAGGCCACAGGTTCGATTCCTGTCGGGGACACCATTTTTATTTTTTTCAATGCGGTAGCGTTTTAACCTTCGAATGCACAGAAAAGAGCGTTTTGGACCACGGGTCCAACACTTTGATCCAGAGAAAAGACAGAAATGCGTGACGGCATTCTTGAAACATCGGACCAAGTCGCACAGTTTAGACTGGTGAACTTGTCAGGTCACTAGGAACCTCTGATTTAAAAAGGACAAAGAGGCGCGTCGGGGCTGCCCATATCCGTGCGCATCGACTCTAGTGAAAATGTACACAGTTCCGTCTATTTGCATTCTTTTTAGCGAAGCTCCCGCACTACGCGGATTCCGACAATCCAATTATTGTTTGTCGGTTTAAAATCGATCACGCGGCTTATGGGCATTTCCACCAACGGATTAACAAAACCTGCACCGCGAATGATACGACTGCATTCCGGTTCTGCAGAGTGCGCACTGCCATCGGTTGGGAATTTGTCAAATCCAACGTAACAATCCTCAACCCATTCCCACACGCTGCCAAGCGTGTCGTGCAAGCCCCATTGGTTGGGATTCTTGGTGCCCACGGCCGGGGCAGAGAATTCGGAATAGTTGCCCCGGTGCCATGCAACGCTATCCAGGCAGTCTGGATTATTACCGCAAAACCATATTGAATCCGTCCCGGACCGGGTGGCGTATTCCCACTCAACATACGTTGGTAGTCTGTAGACGTGCCCCGTTTTCTCGGAGAGCCACGCAGTGTACGCCTTCGCTTCGTGCCAGTTTATGCACCCGACTGGCTGGTTATCAAATACCTTTCTGAAGGAATTGCGCCATGATCGTCCAGGGATACTTTCTGATATTACCTTATGTTTGTCTCCACTGACGTAGACCCAACAGTTTGAACTCGGTTCATATCCAGATTCTTCTATGAACCTTTTATATTGGGCATAGGTAACTTCAAATTTACTGATCGCGAATGCATATTCGATGTTTATTTTCCTTATGGTTCGCTCGTCTAGTCCATCCGCAAACGATGAAGTTTTTCTATCGTCTTTGATGAGGGCACCGACCCCCGGATTCAAGGGAACCATTATCGGACAGCCGCCGCAGTCCATGAACTCTCCTTCAGCCATTTGCACATAGGAATCCGACTGCTGAGCCTCAATGATTCCGGCAAGGGCTTCAGTATAATATTTGCCTTGCCGTCCGGTTGCACTGACATAGGCGATCCATGCCTGCTCCGCCGCGTTGGGGTTGCCTGCATTCAGATTGGCCTGCGCTTCAAAATGCAGGAAACTATCGGGAAGATCGGTGTTGCTGTCCCTCAACTCTTCGACGGTCGCAAGTGCTGAGTTCCAGCGCTCATTCTTGATCTCGCTGGCCAGCTTCTGGACCAGCAAATCAAACTGAACCTCCGGAGGCAGGTTCTGAGCCGTTACCGCAGGTGGCGCCGCGAGCAATAGAAAAAGCGCGAAAAACGGCGCGGCAAGGCGTACTAACATCATGAATCACTCTCCAACAAATTCCTTTACTGGCTATTCAAAATATTTATTCTGAATTTGTATGCAAGATTATTCATAGGGATTATGTGGTTCCATGACCGCAATCCTGAGCATTGGCGTTGAATTTCTGCGGTCGAAAGTGTGTTCCTATGATCCGAATGTTGTCCTGGCAGTATCAGCCGCTGCAATACATTCTCACAACGGTTTTTCTCTTTCTTTGCTCGTTGGCATATTCCGCCCAGGCAGCGAATCTACGCGAAGGACGGCTGTCGCTGCTGGACCCGTCGGCCCGCCTGTCTGTGATGGCGGCAGGGTTGGGACCTCGAAACGGTGCTATCTCCTTTTTCGATCTGACCATGGAGTACCGCTTTGGCCTGCTGGCGCAAGAACCGCTGATGGCATTCCGTGGCCGATACACCCTTGCCGATGTCGCAGTTGTAAACGCAACCGATAAATGCTGGGAATATCTGAGGAACAATGAAGAGGATGGGCTGACGGCGATAGAGAAGCCGCTTGTGAACATCCGCAAGACGAAGCGTTTCGCAACTGCTTTTGAGAAAAGCGCGTTTTTGTCCAACTCACAGTTCTCCCTCGACATAGTGCCGAACGAGGCGATCATGATCGCTGGCGACCGCGTACAGGTTGCCGGCATGCATGTGCGCTTCCGTCCAGATTCTATGGTCAAGGCACCGCAAGACTATGGACTGTCTGTGAGCGGCAGCCCTGATTGGGATGCCCTGCTTCAACGCGCAGATGGCAGTTTCTATAACGAAGCGACCGCAAAGCGGGTTTTCGCCGTCGGCTTCGACGTCGAAAACCTGAAACTGCTAGAACCCGAGTTCAACGTAAATGCGATCTCTCGGGAAATGGAAGCACTTTGCCGCGAGGGCTTGGCGCGTCTGTCTGCGGCCGCCAAACCGGCGGAGAATGCACCACCACCAACCAATGTCACCGCGCTGGAAAATACCTTGGAGTCGGCATTCGGTGACGATCCCGGTGCGTCCCCGCCGACCATTCCCGCACCGTCTGCAGCAACCTCCGACGAGCCTAAGGCCTCTGGCGAGGAACGCGTTGCCAACGCGCTTGCCCTTGCTGCAGAGCGTCAGGCGCAGCGGGAAAAGATTGATGCGCTGCGCAGAAGCAGCCAGCAGTTTTTGGGGCACGTCGAAACCGATGCCACCTCGGTCATGATCTATGCCTCAGATCATGGCTCTGAGGATGGTGATCGCGTGACGATTTTACTCAACGGCCAGGCCGTGGAGACCTTGACGCTGGCACATGCGGTCCAAGAGATCCAGATGCCGCTCTCGATCGGCGACAATGTAATCGAGATCAAAGCGCTCAATCAGGGAAGCAGTGGCGAGAACACGGCGCTTTTCTGGGTAAAAACCGAAGACGGAAAAGAAGTCGCGCGCGAAGAATGGGAACTCTCCACCGGCGGCAGTGCGACGCTGTTGGTTGTCCGTATCTGACGGCTGATCGGTATGGCCAGCGCGGTAAGGAGATAACCTGCAAAGCGAGGAGCGATGAATCGCTCCCTAACCCCGTTATACACCAGGATACGCTTAACATGGATGTGGAGCCAAACTACCGTATCCCCGCGCGCATGAAGCTTTGGACGAATTGGCGTTGGAACAATAGGAAGGCGATCAGCAGGGGGCCGGAGGTCATCAGGGTGGCGGCGTTGATGATGGACCAGTCTACGCCCTGATCGACTGAGGAGAAGATCGATAGGCCCACGGTCACCGGGCGTGTTTCTACCGAATTGGTGACGATCAGTGGCCAGAGGAAATTGTTCCAATGGTGGCTGACCGAAACAAGGCCATAGGCCAGATAGGTTGGTTTTGCCAGTGGCACATAGACCCGCCACAGAACCGTCAGCGGCCCGGCCCCTTCGATCCGGGCGGCTTCTTCCAATTCCTTGGGCACGGTCTTGAACGTCTGGCGCAACAGGAAAATGCCAAAGCCCGACGCGATATAGGGCAGGCCAATGGCAGCGATCGTATCGACCAGCCCCAGCTTCCGCATCGTCGCATAATTCTCCACAATCAGAATATCGGGCATGACCAGAAGCTGCAGCAGGACCAGCGCGAACAGAATTCCCCGCCCCGGAAAGGTGAAGCGCACAAAGGCATAGGCCGCCAGCGTGCACAGAACGAACTGTCCAATCAGAATGAAGGTCACCAGCAGAAAACTGTTCAGGAAATACCGCGCAAACGGGGCCGCGTTCCAGGCGTTGGAGAAATTCTCCAATGTCAGCGGCGCGAAAAGCTCAAACCGGGTTGCATAGGCACCGGGATGAATGGCGGTCCAGACCGCATAGATCAAAGGCAGAAACCATATCAGCGCCAAGGTCCAGGCACCCAGCGTATTCAACCAGCGATCAAACCGTGTCGCCATCATCGGTAATGCACCCGCTTGTCGAGGAGGAGAAACTGACCCAGCGCAATGACTGACAACAGAACCAGCAACACAACGGTCAGGGTCGAGGCATAGGCGGTGTCCCAGAATTTGAAGGCTGTTTCATAAATATAGAACAGCAACAGCGAACTGGCGTTATTCGGCCCGCCTTCGGTCATCACAAACACATGATCGACCATACGGAAGGAATTGATCACGGCATTGATCGAAACAAACAGTGTTGTCGGCATCAGCAACGGAAAGGTTACGCGCCGGAAAAAGGTCCAGCGGCTGGCCCCTTCTATGGCGGCGGCTTCGCGCAGGACGGGCGGGATGGATTGCAGGGCGGCCAGGTAAAAGATCATAAAGAACCCCGCCTCTTTCCAGATCGACACCACCATGATGGAGCCCAGCGCAAGCTCTGGATTGCCCAGCCAGTTGACGCTGGGATACCCCAACGCCCCACTGATCTGATCGATCAGGCCGAAACCCGGCGTGTAGAAAAACATCCAGATATTGGCGACCGCGATCAGCGGCAGGACGGTCGGCGCGAAATAGGCCAACCGCACGAAGCTTCGGCCCGACAGTTTTCCATCGACCCATATTGCCATCAGCAAAGCCAGGGCGACCGAAACGGGGATGGTGACAACCGCATACCAGATGCTGTTCCAGAAAACCTGCCAGAAGGTGTCATCCATCAGCAGCTTTTCATAGTTTTCCAAGCCGACAAATTTGGACGGGCGAATGCCGCGCGGGGTGGAAAAGAAACTGTCCCATATCGTGGAAATGGCAGGGATATGGGTAAACGCGAACAGCAATACCAGCGCAGGGCTTAACAGCAGCCAGGCATAGATCCATTCGCGTCTGTGGGTCATGATCAATATCCAGTAAAAAAGGGCTGCCGGTCAGCCCAAAGACCGACCGGCAGCGGGTAGGCTTAACGATAGTCTTTCAGGATAGCCTCAGCCTGGGCCTGGGCTTCCTTCAGGGCGTCCGCCGGGGTCTTCGTCCCGGTAATGGCCGCTTCCAGGGCATCGTTGAAGATGGTCGTGATGCGCTGGTTCTGATAGGTCGCCAATTCAGCAACCGCGTATTCCAACTGGTCCCGGGCAACAAGCGCCTGGGGGAAGCCAGCGACATAGTCTTTCATCGCAGGCGTTTCCCAGGTATCAGCACGGGGGGCAACATAGCCCGTTGCAATCGTCCATTTAGCAGCCTGTTCCGGGGCCGTGATCCATTTGATGAAGTCAAAGGACGCAGCCTTTTGTTCGTCGGTGGAGTCCTTGAAGATATAGAAGTTTCCGCCACCGGTCGGGGCACCGCGACGCTTGTTGGCAGGCAGCATGGCGACACCAAAATCAAACGGTGCGTTGTCGCGAACATTGGTCAGGTTGCCCGTCGTGGTCCAGATCATCGCGGCCTGGCCTTCAAAGAAGGCTTTTGGCGTGCTGCCCCATTCAACGATACCGGGCTGCATGACTTTGTGCTTCACCGACAGATCGACCAGGAACTGCAGGGCTTCGGCCACTTTCGGATCATCAAAATTGGTCTTGTTACCGGCATCATTGGCCAGGATCACATCATTCTGGGTCGTCAGACCCTGGAACAGCCAATAGGGGAAGCCGGAGCTTGGGATCCGCACACCCCATTGGGTGACATTGCCATTGCTGTCGGTCTTGGTCAGCTTCTTACCAAATTCAACCATTTCTTCCCAGGTAGCCGGAGGCGTATTAGGGTCCAGGCCAGCGTCCTTAAAGGCTTCCTTGTTCCAGTACAGTACCGGGGTGGAGCGCTGGAACGGAATGCCATAGGTCTTGCCGCCGGTCATGCTGTTCGCCATGAAAGCCGGATAGAAGGACGTCAACCAGGCCTTGTCTTCATCGGTTTTTGCCAGACCATCGAAGGGGATGATCGCGTCTTCTTCGATCAGGCTGAACATGTCCACCGCCAGGATCACAGACAACTGGGGCGGGGTGCCGCCCTTTGCTGCGGTCAGGGTCTTGGTGATCGTGTCCTGATAGCTGCCGGCATAAACCGCGTCGATTTTAACATCGGGATTGGCGGCGGCATATTCGTCGGTCAGGGCCTGAATGGTGTCAGCAGCCTTACCCCCAACGGCAACGGGGAAGAAGAACTGCAGATCAACCGCAAGGGCTGATCCCGCCGTCGACGCCAACAGTGCGGCTGCACTTAACGTCGTCGTCATTGTCTTAAGAAAGGTCATCTCAGCTTACTCCTGGTTAGAGAACTTGAATGGATGTTTGGGGCCTTGTGCCCGCATGGCGTGGCCCTCTTGTGTCACGGATCGGAACCCCCGGATTCCGCGGATGGTGATAGGGAAATGCCGTCATGCGCGTCGATCCGCGCCCCGGTATCCCCATTGAACAGATGTTGGCGCTGTTTCGACCAGGTGAGGCGCACCGACTGTCCCGGTCGCACGGCATTCTGGGTCGATGCCCGCATTACCAGCGGTTGCCCGGCGATACGGCAATCGACCAGCAGGTCAGATCCCAGATATTCGACCTGCTCTACCGTTGCCGACACACCGCCGGTTTCAGAAATGGAAATGTCTTCCGGCCGGACGCCCAATTGGTAATAAGACGCCCCCTTCAAATCGCCTGCGACCAGGGCGGTTGCATCCCCGGCGATCGCCAAGCCCCCCGGGCAAGGCGCAAGGGTCAGGATATTCATCGGGGGCGTGCCAATGAAGCGCGCGACGAAAACACTGGCGGGGCAATCATACAGGGTACGCGGGTCGGCACATTGTTCAATCCGCCCCCCATTCAACACCACGATGCGATCGGCCATTGCGATGGCTTCCACCTGGTCATGGGTGACATAGACCATGGTAATGCCCAGCTTGCGCTGTAGCGATTTCAACTCGATCCGCATCTCATGGCGCAATTTTGCGTCCAGATTGGACAGCGGTTCGTCCATCAGGCAGATCGGTTTTTCTGCAATGATCGCTCGGCCCAGGGCCACACGTTGTTGCTGGCCGCCCGATATCTGACTGGGGCGGCGGTCCAGCAATGTATCCAACCCCAACAGGGCCGCTGTGCGCTGCAATCGTTCGGCCCGTTCTGCGGCGGGGACGCCGCGCACCTTCAGACCGAACAGGATGTTTTCCGCGACATTCAGATGAGGAAACAGGGCATAGGACTGAAACACCATCGCGATCTGGCGTTCATTCGGGGCCTTGTGTGTGACCGTTTCTCCGCCAATCATCACAGTGCCGGATGTCGCATCTTCCAGCCCTGCAATCAGCCGCAATGTGGTTGATTTCCCACAGCCAGAGGGTCCCAACAGCACCGTGAATTCCCCGGCTGGCGCGGTAAAGCTGATATCATCGACCGCCGCCTGATCGCCCCAGGCCTTGCGTAAATCCCGCACTTCAATGGCGGCATTTCTACCCATGGCGGTCATGACACACCGCCATCGGAACACAGTACGACTTCATGGCCGGCGGCCTCTATTGCCTGGCGAATCTGTGTAGGGGGCTCCCGGTCACAAAACACAATATCGGCATCGCTGATCCAGCCACCCCGAACATGGGCGGCCCGACCGAATTTACTGGCATCCAGAACCAGGAAAGAGCGCCGACAATTGCGGCGAATGATTTCGCGCACCTGGACTTCATCCCGGCTGAAGTCCAGAAGCTCACCCTGTTCATCCACACCACCGACACCATACAGGCCGATATCCACCTTGAAGCTTTCAAAGAAAGCCTCAACTTCCGGCCCCAGAATATCGCGTGCTTCCGGTCGCACGGCACCGCCTGGAACATGAACCTCAACAGCGGGCAAGGAGCACGCATTCAATGCTGCCATCAGATTGTTGGTGACGATGGTCAGACCGCGCAGATCGGACAGTTGATGCACCGTCAAGGCGGGCGTTGTGCCGATGCTGATCGCGATGCTGGCCCCATTGGGAATATAGGATTTAACGACGCGCGCAATCTGTTGTTTGGCAGCAAAGTTCAGGGTCTGGCGTTCTTCAAAGCCGATATTATCCGTCGGAATGGGCAGTTCCACACCGCCATGGCGACGGCGCAACGCCCCGGCTTCACTGAGTTCATTGATATCCCGACGGATGGTCTGTGTCGTGACACCAAAATGCTGGGCAAGATCCGTGACAGACTGAAAACCACTCTGGCGCACCCGCTCCGCAATCTCCGCCTGACGTTCCGTCGTCATATACATACACACCCCCGCCACCCGTCATTGGCATATTCAATGACTGTTCAATGCGAGAAGAGGTACCCGACGGGTGTGACAACCACGTCATGATTGTGTGACGTTCAAGTGAACATTCATTTGAACATTTGATGCGGGATCAAACGGGAAAGCTTGGTTTAGGATCCTAAATGCTGTCTTTTTGCATCAGCCAGTGCGGTTGCGGTGCTGATTTCTGCCTTCAGCCAGGTTGTGAACAGGTCGACGTCTGATGGATTGGCCCGCGGATTTGTCGCCAGAAAATAACCATCCTTCGCGGGGGCCGTCATCGTATGGGCTTGTACCAAATCCCCGGTGGCCAGGCTGGGTGCCGCCAGCAGCGCGCTGGTGACGCCAACGCCCAGGCCAGCGCGGGCGAAATCTATTACCAGGCCATGCGAATCCGCCATCAGATCCGGCTCTGGCAGGGGCGCAATGCGACAATGCTGGGCCCAGCGTTTCCAATTATCGCTGGTCCCCACAGCCTGTATCAACCGCTGTTGGCGCAATGCCTCTGTGGACAGGACAGGATGGCCGGTGCGGGCGACCTGATGCGGCGCAGCGACAACGATCAATTCATCCGGACCCAACCGTTCTGCCCCCTTCCCCATATGGGACTCGGTTCCAAAACGCACTTCCACATCCGCTGAAGACCGACTGAATTCGTCGGGCCAAACCGTCGTGATCACGCGCAGCGACAGGTCTGGATTGGGATCCAGTAGACGGGCCAGTCCCGGTACAAAATACCATTGCGCAAAGCTGACGCTGGCTGCGACGGTCAATAGGCCCGATTGCGATGCGCCCTCAAAAATGCCCGCTGCATTGCTTAAGCTACCCATCGCCGCTGTCACATCGGGCAGCAGCCTGCGCCCAGCATCAGTCAGCGCCAATCCACGGGGTTTGCGTTCAAACAGGATGGTGGAAAAGCGCAGTTCCAAAGACCGCACATTCTGACTGATGGCCGATTGGGTCAGCCCCAATTCCTCCGCCGCCGCTGTGAAGCTTAAATGGCGGGCCGCACTTTCAAACGCCCTGAACCAGGCCACCGGGGGTAATGCGCGTGCCATCAGCATAAACCTAACCATTAATGATACTAATGCCTATGACGTCGAAAGCATCATTTGTCAAATTCAGTCCAGAGCCGGACACTGCCAAATAATAAACAATGGGATAGACAAAATGACGCCGGAAATTCGCAAAATAGTGACCTTTGAAGAAGAAACACTGATCGAAGGGTTCAAGGCCACCGAGACACCCTGGCGGCTGTTCGCCGTTGCAGCCGTTGTGCGCAACCCCTGGGCAGGTCGATATGTTGAGGACCTGAAACCGGAAATACAGGCCTATGGGCCGATCCTGGGCACCATGCTGACAGAACGCATTTTGGCCATGGCAGGCGGCGGTGCTTCGATTGAAGCCTATGGCAAGGCCGCGGTCGTGGGGCTGGATGGAGAGATCGAACACGCATCGGGCCTGATCCACACATTGCGTTTCGGCAATCATTACCGGGAGGCGGTCGGGGCGAAATCCTACCTGTCCTTCACCAATACGCGCGGTGGGGCAAACGCCCCGATCAGCGTGCCCTTGATGGATAAGAATGATGCGGGCCGCCGGTCCCATTATCTGACCATTCAATTTGCCATTCCCGATGCGCCCCGCGCCGATGAAATTGTCGTCGTGCTGGGCGGTGCCAGCGGGGGACGGCCCCATCATCGCATTGGGGATCGCTATCAGGACCTGAAGGATCTGGGACATGACCTGGACAACCCTGCCGCGGTCTAACAGCAGCAACGGCCTGGCCTGGCACCATTGCGGATCGGGGCCCGCCGTGGTTCTGATCCACGGGGTTGGCCTGCGCGCTGAAAGCTGGAGTGGTATTCTGCCGGGTCTGGCAGAACAACACAGCGTCTATGCCCTTGATTTGCCGGGGCATGGCGACAGCCCCCTGATCGACAAGACAAACCCAACGGTTTCAGACTATGCCGATCAGATCGCAGCCAGCCTGCGGGACCTTCCTGGACCCGTCTGTATCGCGGGGCATTCCTTGGGGGCGCTGATATCGCTGGACCTGGCGGCGCGGTATCCAGAAATGGTTCAGGCGGTCGCAGCGCTGAACAGCATCTATCGGCGCAGTCCGACTTCTGCACAGGCGGTTCGCGCCCGCGCAACGTCCCTGGCCCAGGCACAGTCCGGTCAAGATGCGGACCCACAGCCGACCCTGACACGCTGGTTTGGCAATCCGCCAGCCCCGGCCAATCAAGCCGCGAATGATGCCTGCCGGGACTGGCTGATCAACGGGTCCCTGCCTGGATATGCGGCGGCCTATCGCGCCTTTGCCTTTTCGGATGGGCCAGATGATACGGCTTTGGAGCAGATTGCCTGTCCGGCGCTGCTGTTGACCGCATCCGATGACCCGAATTCTACCCCGGCCATGTCAAAGGCTCTGGCCCGGATCATCCCAAAGGGACGCGCCCATATCATTGACGGCGCTGCGCATATGGCCCCGATGACCCATACCACGATGATCGCAAAAATCCTTGCCGAATTTTTCGCAATGGCCGGAGGGGATGCGTGACCATGACCCTGGATCCGATTTCCCTGCGCACTGCCTTTGGCAGCTATATGACAGGCGTCACCGTTGTCACAGCGATGAGCCCCGACAGCGTTCCTGTCGGCTTCACGGCAAATTCCTTCACCTCAGTCTCCCTGGATCCACCCTTGTTGTTGGTGTGTCCTGCAAAGCGTTTGAGCAGCTATGACCTGTTTCACAGCTGCACCCGATTTGCCGTGAACATACTGGCCGATGATCAAGCCGCAATTTCCACCCTGTTTGCCAGTCGCACAGAAGATCGCTTTGGCCAGGTGAATTGGGCGCAAGACGCATGGGGCAGCCCGTTGATTGAGGGTGCAACCGCACAGTTTTCCTGCCGCGTCCATAATCGCGTGGAGGCGGGCGACCACGATATTCTGATCGGGGAGGTTCTGGATTTCGATAGCAATGACAAGCCGGGACTGGGCTATGCCAGTGGTGGATATTTCAGCCGCACCCTGGAGCACAAGGCCCAGACCGGCGTCGCAACGGAAATGGAGAAACGCTTTGTCGGTGGTATCATTTCTTACGGGGACCAGCTTCTGCTGACCCCCACAGAAACCGGACTGCGTTTACCCCATTTCCGGGTGCCCGCCCGCACAAGTGCCCTGGATACCCTGACCCATGCGCTTGATGGAACAGGCATCGAAATCGGTGCTGTCTATTCAATCTATACCGATACCAAAGCGGATCGCAGCTATACCTTCTATCGTGGCACCGCCCCTTCTGTAAAAGTCGCCAATCTGGGCAGATTCCTGCCTCTGGGCAGCGTACCACAGGCGCTGACCGGCCCCATGGCAGAACGGACCATCATCGAGAGATACATCCTGGAAAGTCAGAACCAGCAATTCGGGCTGTATGTCGGGGACGATGAATATGGCGATCTGCACCCCGTCCATCCCGTTCAAAAAGGAAGTTGAGTATGGAATTTTCATTATTTGCCCATATGGAACGGCTGACCGCAGACCAACCCCATGATGTTCTGTATCAGGAATTCCTGGATTTATGCCAGATGGCAGATGACGGCGGGATGCGCGCGATCTGGACCGGGGAGCATCACGGGATGGAATTCACCATCGCCCCCAACCCCTTCATCACGCTGACAGATGTTGCACGCCACACAAAGAACCTGCGCCTTGGGACCGGCACCGTTGTCGCGCCATTCTGGCACCCGATCAAACTGGCGGGAGAAGCCGCGATGACCGACCTGGTCACCGGTGGACGCCTGGAGCTGGGGATCGCACGTGGTGCCTATAGTTATGAATATGAACGCCTGCATCCTGGCCTGGATGCCTGGCAGGCGGGCCAGCGACTCAGGGAAATCGCCCCCTTGCTGCCGAAATTGTGGGCGGGGGATTGCGCCCATGAGGGGGAGTTTTTTCAATTCCCCAGTACGACCGCCTCCCCCAAACCCTTGCAGCCAAAGGGACCGCCCATCTGGGTTGCGGCCCGCGATCCCAACAGCCATGAATTTGCCGTACAGAATGGCTTTAATGTGCAGGTAACGCCGCTGTGGCAGGGGTCAGCGGAAATCGAAAGCCTGATGCAGCGCTTCAATGCTGCCTGTGCCCCCCATTCCGGTCCCAGACCCAAGGTCATGTTGCTGCACCATACCTATGTTGCGGCAGATGAAGACGACGCCCAAGAAGCCGCCACTATATTCAGCCGTTTCTATTGCTATTTTGGGGCCTGGTTCCAGAATAAAAAGCCGGTCTCCCAAGGCCTGATCGAAACGTTGGACGAGTCGGAAATTGCGGGGAATGCCATGATGGCACCGGCAAATATGCGCCGCGACCTGACCATGGGAACGGCACAGGAGGTGATTGACCGCCTGAAACGCATCGAAGATCTGGGCTATGACGAATTCTCCTTCTGGATCGACAGCGGCATGACGGCAGAGCGGAAACGCGCCTCCCTGTCCCGCTTCATCGATGATGTGATGCCCGCCTTCAGCTAAAGGATTTACCATGACACGCCTTCCCCATTTTCAATTGTTCATTGATGGCACCTGGTGCGAAGGCACCGACGGGCAGGTTATGGACAGCCACAACCCCGCCACGGGGCAGGTCTGGTCCACCTTCGCCTGCGCCGCGCCGCAGGATATCGACCGCGCCATCGCCGCCGCAGTCCGGGTTCTGGATGATCCCGCCTGGCGCGATATGACCCAGACCCAGCGGGGCAAGCTGCTGTACCGTCTGGCGACCTTGATTGAAGAAAACGCGGAAGAGCTGGGCCGGTTGGAGACCACCGACAGCGGGAAGCTGGCGACGGAAACCGTCGGACAGACCCGCTATGTCGCCGATTACTACCGCTACTTTGCAGGCCTGGCCGACAAGATTGAAGGCGCGGTTCTGCCCATTGATAAGCCAGATATGCATGTCTATACCCAGCGCGCGCCCATCGGCGTCGTCGCGGCCATCGTCCCCTGGAATGCGCAGATGTTCCTGACGGCAACAAAGCTGGGCCCAGCTTTGGCAGCAGGGTGTGCCATTGTGCTTAAGGCATCAGAAATCGCCCCCGCCCCGATGCTGCATTTTGCCAAATTGATCGAACAGGCAGGTTTCCCGGCGGGCGTCGTTTCCGTCGTGACCGGGGATGCAGAAAGCTGTGCCATCCCCTTAACCCGGCATCCCAAGGTGGACCGCATCGCCTTCACCGGTGGCCCTGAAACCGCGCGGCATGTGGTGCGCAATTCCGCAGAGAATTTCGCGGTCACAACCCTGGAACTGGGCGGCAAATCCCCTATCCTGGTCTTTGAAGATGCAGATCCGGACAGCGCCGCCAATGGCTTGATCGCAGGCAATTTTGGCGCATCTGGACAATCCTGTGTGGCCGGATCACGGGGCTATGTTCACCGCACAATTTATGAAAAAGTCGCTGCCTTGGTGCAGCAGAAGTGCCAGGACCTAATCGTGGGTGACCCGCAGGACCCAAAGACACATATCGGCCCCTTATGCACCACGGCCCAGATCGCCCGCATTGAGGAAACCTTGCAAAAAGTCACGGACCAGGGAGGGGAAATTCGGTTTGGCGGCATGCGCAAGGCCGGGACCGACGGCAATTATTTTATGCCAACCCTGGTCACCCATGACCAGCCCGACCTGGAAACCCTGACGGTGGAAATGTTCGGGCCTGTCATGACCCTGATCCCCTTCGATACGGAAGAGGAGGCCATCGCCTTGGCAAACGATAGCGACTATGGCCTGGGATCTGGTATTTTCACGCAATCCCTGGCCCGCGCGCACCGGGTTTCATCGCGCCTGCGGGCCGGGATCTGCTGGGTCAACACCTACCGCGCCATATCCCCCATCGCACCGTTTGGCGGCTTCAATCAGTCGGGCTATGGTCGAGAGGCCGGTAGGGAGTCCATCCTGGATTATACCCGTACGCGTACAACCTGGATCAACATCTCCGACGCGCCCATGTCCAACCCGTTTGTGATGCGGTGATTTGAATAGGGACCGCAGGGCGCTTGACTCTCGAAATTATCGCCAGGGCATGGTACAGCACGTCGCAATGCAGAATAATATTAGCTAATTTCGGAGTTAATGCGTCGTGACCCCTGTCACCGAGTCCCGTACCCAAATAGACACAACCCCCATCATCGTGGCGGCCTTGTATAAGTTCATGGCCTTACCGAACTTTGACGCGCTGCGCCAGCCCATTCTTCAGGCCTGCCAATCGGTGGATGTCTGCGGCACCTTGCTACTGGCGCCAGAAGGGATCAATGGAACCATCGCGGGCAGCCGTGCAGGTATCGATGCCGCCCTGAACAGCATTCGGGAATTGCTGAACTGCACCGATCTGGAGCACAAAGAATCGCACGCCGTGGAAACCCCATTCTATCGTATGAAGGTGAAGCTGAAGAAGGAAATCGTCACCATGGGTGTGCCGGGCATCGACCCGACGCAGACGGTTGGTACCTATGTCGCGCCCGAAGATTGGAATGCGCTGATCAGTGATCCCGATGTCATCGTCATCGATACCCGCAATGATTACGAAGTAGGAATCGGCACGTTCCAGGGCGCAATTGATCCAAAGACGGAGACATTCCGTGATTTCCCGACCTGGTTCGCGTCACAACCAGACCTGACACCAGACGCCCTGGCGGGCAAAAAGGTGGCGATGTTCTGTACCGGGGGCATTCGGTGTGAAAAGGCAACTGCCTTTGTCAAACAACAGGGGATCGCCGACGTCTTTCACCTGAAAGGCGGCATTCTGAAATATCTGGAGACTGTGCCTGCTGAAGACTCCCTGTGGCAGGGAGAATGTTTCGTATTCGACCAGCGTGTGTCGGTAAAACATAATCTGGAATTGGGCAGTTATCAGGTTTGCCATGCCTGTCGCCAACCCGTCGATTCAGTCGCGATTCAGTCCTGGAAATATGTGATCGGCGTCAGTTGCCCCGCCTGTTATGACGCCCATGACGAGGACCGCAAAGAACGCTTTCGGGAAAGACAGCGCCAGATCGAACTGGCCCAGGCAAAGGGCAGAATGCATATTGGCGATCAGTCCCGCGCGCCTGGCACCAAACCAGCCGCCAAGAAAAGCCATGCCTGATACTCTGCCTGTCCTCTACAGCTTCCGGCGCTGCCCCTATGCCATGCGGGCGCGCCTTGCGCTCAGCATCAGTCGCCAGCCCTGTGCCTTGCGCGAAGTCGTGCTGCGCGACAAGCCCGCGGAGATGATTGAGATTTCCCCCAAGGCAACGGTCCCAGTGCTGCAACTGCCCCAGGGGGATGTGTTGGAAGAAAGCCTGGACATCATGCTGTGGGCGCTGAACCAGAACGACCCCGATCACTGGCTATCCCCGCCACAGGGGGATATGGCCGCTATGCGGGACCTGATCGCGCGGAATGATGGTCCCTTCAAATATCACCTGGATCGATACAAATATCCCCACCGATACGAGGACGTGACCGATGCGACCGAACACCGGCAGGCGGGATTCGATATCCTGTCCGAACTGAATGGCCGATTGGCGCAGACGGATCAGCTCTTTGGTGACAGAATCAGCCTAGCAGATGCGGCCCTGTTCCCCTTCATCCGTCAATTCGCCAATACCGACCGGGACTGGTTTGATACGCAGCCCTTGGCGCATCTGCAACGCTGGCTGGCGGGTCACCTTGCCTCCCCCTTGTTTGAGGGGATCATGGCAAAGTACCCCGCCTGGCAAGCGGGCGATGAGGAACCCGTATTCCCCGCGCCGGTCTGATCAGTATCCTTTCTTTGGATCGACGATGTTTTGCAGTTGGTCACCGGCCAACCACCGATCCAGATTGTCGCAAAAGGCGCGCGCATTGTTGACGTGCCAGTCTTTGACCGAATCGGCCATATGCGGCGTTACAATCACATTTTCATGCTCCCATAAGGGGTGATCCTTGGGCAGGGGTTCCTGCTGGAACACATCCAGAATGGCCGTTTTTACCTTTCCACTGTCCAGCGCCCGCAACAGGGCGTCTTCATCCACCACTGCACCGCGTGAGGCATTCAAGAAGATCGCCCCATCTGCCATCGCCGCGAAGGCATCGTCGCTGATCATGCCTTTGGTTTCCGGTGTCAGCGCCGTATGGACCGACACGAATTCAGCCCCCGTCAATGCCCGCATGATATTGTCTGAATCATACACCTCATCAACATTGGGTGTTGGGCGGGCGGTGCCGCGGGTACCGACAACGCGCAGATTCAGCGCTTTCGCATATCCAGCAACAGCCTGTCCGATATTGCCCAGCCCAATGATACAGAATCGCCGATCATCAAAGGGTTGCCATTCTTCCATTCGCCACAGCTTCTGGCGCTGTTGCCGCGCATACAGGGGCATGCCGATATTCGCCGACATATGGGCCGCAATTGTATATTGCGCCAGGAAGGGCGCATTGACGCCCGATGCATTGGTAACGATTTTCTCTTTGGGGTTCCACTGCCCCATATGTTCAACACCGGCACCGCTGTTGGAAATCCATTGCACGGAAGGATAGTTGATCATGACCGGAAACTTGGATTTTGGAACCGGCTCCCCCGGATAGGCGAAAATCACCGTCGGGTTGAATTCAGCCAGAGTAGCATCCAGCGTGTCAGCATCACTGAGGAATCGAATTGCCAAATCCGGGTAGCGTTCCTTGAAAAGGGGCATCAGCTTCTCAGGATTATCATTGGTGATCAGCACTCTGTGGTCGTGTTCCATTGTTTTCATTTTCTCCCATGCAACAATTTTATCCTGGAACGCTAGCCTACTGATCCGAATTCTAAAAGCATGTATCGACAGGAAAAAAGCGGAACACCGCTTACAGGACTTTCGCAATCCCGCGAGTCGCCCCATAACCCTGACCAAGCGCCACAAAACTTTCTTTTAAAAAGTCTTTGCGCCGCGAAACCCCCTATGGCAATCTAGGTCTTGTGTGGTGAAGCGTTGATCTCACCAGATATCGCATACATATCTATATATAGATGCGATGTCTGGAACACTCTGGAGAGAGGTGGAGAGAGGCGTGGATCGCGGCACGGTGGATGGTGGATCCGTTCGGTTTTGATCGTTGTGCCTATGCCTTCGGTACAAAATTGGCCGCCGCCCACGCCGGGCCTTCGAAGGGGAGAGAACCCATGACCAGCTTGCAGGTCGATCATTCCAGTCAGCTCGCCAACCCGCTCGATATCCTTGAAGCAATGTTTCAAGCCAACGAATGGCCATTCGAACGTTCAGACGACGAGGAACTGATCGTCGAAACGACCGGTGGCTGGTGCGATTACCGCATGCTGTTCGTCTGGCGGGAAGACATGCACGCCTTTTACTACACATGCACCTTTGATTTGAAGATCCCAGGGGACCGTCGCAAGGGCGTGGTCGAACTGTTGGCCTTGATCAATGAAAAAATGTGGATGGGTCATTTCGATCTGTGCTCAGAAAGCGGCTCCCCCACCTATCGCCATACCATCCCGACGCGCGGCATGGGCGGTTTTTCGGTCGAGCAATTGGAAGATTTGATGGATATCGCCCTGGCGGAATGCGAGCGCTTTTATCCGGCATTCCAATTCCTTCTGTGGGGTGGATACAAACCAGAAGAAGCCGTGCAGGCGGCTTTGCTGGATTGTCAGGGCGAAGCATAAGGTCGGCATACCCCCAGACGCATCCTGGGATATTCCGTCCTGGAAGAAATGTTTTCCTGTGTTCAGGTTTGACATCCCTTAAGCGCTGTGGCGAATACCCTTAAGCGTGGGCCTGACATGCCAAAACGGCCCAATTGCACAGAGGGCCGACCATGATTGTTTTTGATAAACTGAGCTTGAGACAAAAGACCGTTCTGTTGGCGCTGGCCAAACGGATGATGATCGCTGATTCAAAAGTTGTTATCGAAGAAGATGCCTTGTTTGGCATGCTGCATGCGGAATTAGGGGCGAATCTTTCCACACCGACTCAGGATGTGTTTGGCGAAATCGATGTTTCTGTCTTTGACGATGCGCATTCACAGGTCGTCCTGATCCTGACCCTGGCGACCATGGCTTTCGTTGATGATAACTTCCACCCCAATGAATCCTCCGTGCTGATGAAAGTCACGGAGCAGGTCAATTTCTCGCCCAGCGAAATTGCCGCCGTGATGGACCTGGCTGAACGTCAGGGACGGTTGATCAAGGACACGGAAAGCCTTTTCCAGCGCATGAGCACCCGTTAGAGCAAAATTCACCGGGAACCGAGGGGACCAAAATGACCGATACATTATCAAGACCACTATTGCTGATCGGATGCGGGAAAATGGGTGGTGCGATGCTGGATGGGTGGTTGAAGTCCGGTATTGTGGCTGGGGGCGTCACTGTTGTGGATCCGGTGGGCGGCGATGCCTTCAAGGATCGCGCTGGCGTGACTGTTGTTGCCGGTGCCAATGATGTGCCTGACGACCTGAATCCGGAAGTCATCGTCTTGGCGGTCAAGCCCCAGCAGATGGATGCATTGCTGGCAGACTACCGTCGCTTTTCCGGACCAGATTGTCTGTTCCTGTCCATCGCGGCGGGCAAGACCATATCGTATTTTGAAACCCATCTGGGGGACCAGGCCGCAATCATTCGCGCCATGCCCAATACACCTGCCGCCATTGGACAGGGCATCACGGTCGCCTGCCCGAATGCTATTGCCAGCGATGCCCAGGCGTCCCTGGCCGAAGTCCTGCTGCGCGCTGTGGGAGAGGCCGCAACAGTTCAGGACGAAGCGCTGATCGACGCCGTAACCGCACTGAGCGGCGGCGGGCCTGCCTATACCTTCCTGTTGATGGAGTGCATGGCGAAGGCGGGTATTGCCGCTGGTTTACCCGAAGACCTGTCTGCCCGATTGGCCCTGGTCACCGTCGCTGGTGCCGGACAATTGGCCCTGGCCAGCGGCGATACGCCCCCATCGACCCTGCGAGAAAATGTGACCAGTCCAGGCGGAACAACCCTGGAAGCATTGAAAGTCCTGATGCGTGAGGAAGATGGTCTGGGGCCATTGATGGTTGAGGCCATTGCCGCCGCCACCCGTCGATCCAAGGAATTGGGCGCCACGTCGTGACTGACGCTTCAGTCTCCGAAAAATCATCGCATCTTTCCAAGAACGGCCTGGGCATTGCCACGATGTGCCTGTCTGTTCTTTTATTTGCTTTCATGGACACGACTGTAAAATGGTTGGGCGATGGCTACCCAACATCGCAAATTGTCTTCTTCCGCTGTGGCGTTGCGCTTGTACCGATATTCATCTTAGTAATGATGAATGGTGGCCTTGTGACGCTCAAGACGCAACGGCCATTAGTCCATCTGATGCGCTCGACGATCAGCATCGTCACCATGAGCCTGATCTTCTGGTCTTTCAGTCAAATGCGGCTGGCAGATGCCATAGCAATTTTGTTTGCCGCCCCACTCCTAATGACCGCCTTATCCGTTCCCTTGCTGGGTGAGCGCGTGGGGATTCGCCGATGGATTGCGGTTTGCGTTGGATTTGTCGGTGTGTTGATCGTCGTCAATCCTGGCAGCAGCGTGTTTGATTGGGCTTCTATGGCTGCGCTCTTGGCAGCCGCAGGCATGGCGTTGGCAATGATCATTACCCGCAAACTATCCGCTACCGAAACCGCCCTTACCATCACCTTCTGGCTTACCCTTTCGGGTGCTATCGTGGGCGCGATATGGGTTTATCTGGATGGCTGGGTGATGCCGATGGCAACGTTGGATTGGGCCTTATTGATCGGTGTCGGCTTGGTCGGCGCGATTGCACAATTGACAATGACGATCGCCTTTCGCCATGCAGAAGTCGCCATTCTGGCCCCCTTGGATTATCTCGCTATCATATGGACCACATTATTGGCCTATTGGATTTGGGGAGAAATTCCAGTATTGCGTGTCTTCATTGGCGCTGCCATCGTTATTGCCAGCGGGATCTATATTGTCCACCGCGAAACCCGCGTGGCGAAAGTCCGCCCCGTGAAAACGCCAAAACTGCGCGGGCGCGTCTGAGTAACGCCAGATTGAGATTACGCCGAAACGACAGGTTCCCGTAGCCAACCGTCTTCGAAACGAAGGGTCGACAGGCCACCAAAGCTCTTTTGTCGGTCCAATTCCCCTTCCAGGCGCTTCATGTGACCCTTTCCAAAACTGATTCCGGGTTCCGGCCAGACAGCCGTGATTTGCAAGGAGTCAGCGGGTCGATCCGCCTTCATATCAATGCGGCCGATCAGGCGATCCCCTTCCAATATGGGAAAGACATAATAGCCATAGGTCCGCTGAGGGGCTGGCACAAAAACTTCTATGCGATAGGAAAATCCAAACAGGCCCTGTAGCCGCTTGCGATCCCGCAAGACAGGGTCAAACGGGTTTAGAATGCGCAGTCCAGGCGGCGGCGGTTCAACTTGGTTCAAAGCAGTTTCCAAATCCGGTCTGGCATATAACAGCCGGGGGCGTCCCGTCGTCTGGTCCACATTGGCCTGGATAACGGCCCTGTCCAGATTAGCCTCACACCAGGCCTTTGCCTCATCCGCCGTGATATGATCCCAGAAGCCGGCGATCTCTCCCGGCGTGCCGAATCCCAGCCTGTCCAGCGCACTGCGGCAGGACCAGTCAACCAGATCCGCATGCGCTGCCGGGGTTTCCCGGTGTGGTTCAGGAATAACACGGTGGGTCAGATCATAGACCTTCTGAAACCCTTCCCGTCGGGCCACTGCCAGGGTCCCGGTCCGCCAGAGATATTCCAGGGCGGTCTTGGAGGGATGCCAATTCCACCAGGCGCCGGGCCCTTTGCGTTCATCGGGTGACAGATCGCGGGACAGTATCGGGCCATTGGCTTCGATATGGGCGATCACGCTTTCCGTCTCGTTCAGAAATTGCGGACCATGCCAACGGCTGTACCGATCCGCCAAGGCTGCCCGCCGGTTCTCAAATCGTCGCATCCAATAGGGAAAGAAGTCGGACGGAATGATGGCCGCATCATGAGTCCAGTTCTCAAACAAAGCCCCCTGTTTTTCCAACAGGCGTTGCAGCTGTTTGGGGCGATACCCCGTCGCACGGGATGACAGGATCATCTGGTGGGCACGCTCCAGCATGTTGATGCTGTCGACCTGAACAAATCCCATCTGGCGGATCAGGTCCATCAAATCCCCATCCGACAGACGTCTGCGGTGGGATTGTCCCAGACCCTGCAAATTCAGGATAAGCGCACGCGCATCCTTGGTGGTGACAGGAAGGGGCAGGCCCATGGATGGTTTATCCGGTGCTGGTCGACGGGTTTGCGCGACGCCGCCGGGGGCGCAGGTCGCTTTCCGAAACCCGACCCGACGCGATGCGCCGCTGCTTCAAGTCCAATACGATTTCATAGCGACGCTCATTCGACGCCCGCGACCATTCCGCAATTTCCCCCAAACTGCGCATACATCCCTGGCACAGATTGGTGGTCGGATGCATCACGCAAACCCCGACACAGGGCGATGGAATATTCGGCAATTGCGCCATGATAATATCTGGTCCCCAAAAGATCGCACAGTCTCCCTTTGAGCTAAGACGGTGCGAAAGGGAATGCAAGTATGATTCATTATTTCGATAATTCTAGAAATACCGTTGACTCCCTTTTTGATTCATCGTATCGATAGTTCCATGAGCGATCTTGATGAAACTGCCGCCTGTTTAGAGGCTTTGGGAAACCCGACCCGATTGGCGATGTTCCGCCTGTTGGTGCGGGCGGGGGATGCTGGCAAAAGTGTTGGTGAAATTCAGGCCAGCCTGTCTATCCCGGCCTCCACCCTGTCGCATCACCTAAAGCATCTGGAACTGGTCGGCCTGGTGTCGCGTCATCGCGAAGGGACAACCCATACCTGCCGCGCCGACTATGACACCATGAATTGGCTGTTGACCTTCCTGACGGAAGAATGCTGCGCAGACAGCAGCACAAGGCCCAAGGTCCCGCACCGCGCCCATAAGCTAAGCGCCTAACGTCTATAAGGATCTCAAAGATGGTCGATCACAGCCTGGACCCGACTTCCCATAAATTCGATATTTCTAGAAGTATCGTCTTTTGGATAAAATCCCTGCCCAAGGATCGTGTTTTGTGGACAATCCTGATCCTGCTAATCGCAACAGCACTTTGGACAGGGCTCAATCAAGCCCTGGATTTCGCAACGGCAATGGGGAACAGCCTGGTCAATACCGGGATATTCATCATCATCAGCGTTCTGATCGCCGCCTATATCAAGGCCAGCGGGGCCGACCAGTTGATTGCGCGCGCCCTATCAGGACGCCAGGAAAAGGCTGTTCTGACCGCCGCTGTCTTTGGGGCATTGTCGCCCTTTTGCTCTTGCGGTGTTGTGCCGTTGATTGCGGCGCTGCTGGCTGCGGGCGTGCCTTTGGCACCGGTCATGGCATTCTGGCTCGCCTCCCCCGTGATTGATCCGGAAATGATGGTTCTGACCTGGGGGGTGTTGGGATTGGAAATGGCCGTCGCCAAGACACTTTCAGCCATTGCCATCGGCCTGTTGGGCGGGGGCGCTGTGATGCTGTTACAGCGGGCGGGATATCTAAGGGATGTCCTGCTGGCGCGCGCAAAGCCAACATGCGGAACATCCTCTTGCGGCCCATCAAAATTGCCTGAGACCAAACCAGTATGGACCTTTTGGCAGGAGTCAGAGCGCCGCAGTACCTTTTTGGGCGAAGTGGGCACCATGGGCTGGTTCTTGACCCGGTGGCTCAGCCTGGCCTTCCTGCTGGAGGCAATGATGGTATCCTGGGTGCCCCTGGATCAGGTTGCCGCGCAGTTATCGACCTTAGGCGTCTGGGCCGTCCCCGCTGCGGCCGCCGTCGGTGTGCCCGCCTATCTGAATGGCTATGCGGCTATCCCGCTGGTGCGTGGCCTGATGGATATCGGGCTGCAACCGGGTGCCGCCCTGGCCTTTATGGTGGCAGGCGGTGTGACCTGCATCCCCGCCGCGATTGCGGTCAAGGCGCTGGTCAACACCCAGACCTTCCTGCTGTATCTGGCCATCGCGATGGTAGGATCGATCAGCGTTGGCTTGCTGTATGCCAGTTATGTCACCCTGTAAGCAGATCTATCCTTTTGCGGGGTATCCCATCTTGCGCAGGCTTTCGGATATCTCATCCAGGATTGCCGGATCATCGATTGTCGCCGGTGCCTTCGTTTCCTGTCCGTCGGCCAAAGAAGACATGGAGCGGCGAAGGATTTTCCCGGATCGAGTCTTGGGCAGACGCTTCACCACGGTTGCGGCCTTAAAGGCAGCAACCGGCCCAATCTGATCCCGAACCATCGCGATGACATCTTTGACGATATCTTCGTCGCTGCGGGTCACGCCGGACTTGAGAACCAGGAAGCCAACCGGCAACTGACCCTTCAGCGCATCCGCCGCACCGATGACGGCACATTCCGCGACATCTGGATGACAGGATAAAATCTCCTCCATCGCGCCTGTAGACAGGCGGTGTCCCGCGACGTTGATCACGTCATCAATGCGCGACATGATATACAGATACCCGTCCTCATCCATATAGCCCGCATCGCCGGTCTTATAAAATCCGGGGTAATCAACCAGATAGCTGTCCAGATAACGCTGATCTGCATTCCACAGCGTCGGCAGGCAGCCCGGTGGCAGCGGCAGCTTGATGCATATCGCCCCCATCTCGCCGCGTGGCAGTTCCTTCAGCGCATCATCAATGACCCGGACATCATACCCGGCCACGGCGCGCGTCGGGGATCCCGGCTTCACCGGTAACGGGGTCAGCCCCATGCAGTTTGCAGCAACGGGCCAGCCGGTTTCTGTCTGCCACCAGTGATCGATCACCGGCACCTTCAGTTTCTCCTGCGCCCAGGCCAGCGTATCGGTATCACAGCGCTCTCCCGCCAGAAACAATGTGCGGAATTTAGACAGGTCATACTTGCCAATCAATTCCCCTTTCGGGTCTTCCTTCTTGATCGCGCGGAAGGCAGTCGGGGCGGTGAAAAAGGTTGTCACCCCATGGTCCGCAATCACCCGCCAGAAGGTACCGGCATCTGGCGTCCCCACCGGCTTTCCTTCAAACAGGATCGTGGTGCAACCATGCAACAGCGGCGCATAAACGATATAGGAATGCCCCACAACCCAGCCGACATCAGATCCGGCCCAGAATACCTCTCCCGGATCGACACCATAAATGGCCTTCATCGACCATTTCAGGGCGACCATATGACCGCCATTGTCGCGTACCACCCCCTTGGGCTGACCCGTCGTCCCGGAAGTATAGAGGATATACAGGGGATCGGTCGCCTGAACGGGCACACAGTCTGCCGGTGTCGCCGCCGCAAGGGCTTCATCCCAGTCATGGTCGCGACCGCTTTTCAGGTCCCAGGCGGCCTCTTCCCGCTTAAAGACCAGAACTGAGTCCACAATGTCGGGTGCCAGGGTCAAAGCCCCCTCAATAAGCTTTTGATAGCCAACGATCCGCCCCGGTTCCAACCCGCAACTGGCCGTCAGGATCGCCTTGGGCCGGCAATCCTTAATGCGGGTCGCAAGCTCATTGGACGCAAATCCGCCAAAGACCACCGAATGCACCGCGCCAATGCGGGCACAGGCCAGCATTGCGACCACGGCCTCGACAATCATCGGCATATAGATGATAACCCGGTCACCCTTTGTGATACCCAGCGCGGTCATTGCACCAGCGCATCGCGCCACCTGTTCTTTCAATTCAGAATAGGTAACCGTCTTTTTGCGACCGGTGATGGGGCTGTCATAGATAATCGCCGCCTGATCCCCGCGACCACCATCGGCGTGACGATCCACGGCGTTGTAACATGTGTTACATTCAGCCCCCACAAACCATCGATAAAAATTCGGCGCGCGGCTGCGATCCAGAACACTGGACCACGGCTTTATCCAATCAATGTCTGAGGCAACTTCCGCCCAGAAGGCTTCGGGTTCCTCAAGACTGCGGCGATGAATTTCATCCAATTGGCTCATGCTGCGTTTCCCCTGTACATTTTCTCATATCTTTCAACAAAGTTTCTTGGAAACGAGCCTGCGCGACAAGGAACATTTTATCGCAGCGTCGCGCAGGTCCGCAAAAAGTTGTGATCCCTGGGCAATCCTATGCTTTCAAAATGTGATCACATTTGGTAGTTTTACGTGAAACTTGATAAATAGCCTCTTGCCGCTTTCAGAAGGATTCCTGTAAATGACTGAGATCAGACGCAATTTAGATGTAGATGAGTTGGTTCGGCTGGATACGGCCCATCATCTGCACCCGTTCACCGACCATAAATCCCTGGCGGCCGAAGGCGGATCGCGGATCATTTCGCGGGCGGAAGGCGTCTATCTTTATGATTCCAGCAACAACAAGATTCTAGACGGCATGGCGGGCCTGTGGTGCGTGAATGTTGGCTATGGGCGCGATGAACTGGCCGATGTCGCCTATCGCCAGATGAAGGAACTGCCGTTTTACAACACATTCTTCAAGACAGCCCATGCGCCGTCGATCGAATTGGCAACCAAGGTCGCGTCGATCCTGCCGGAGGGCTTTAACCATGTGACCTTCGCCAATTCCGGGTCTGAGGCGAACGATACCCAATTGCGGATGGTGCACCATTACTGGCAATGCGCCGGACGGCCAGACAAGCGCTTTGTCATTGCCCGCGACAATGCCTATCACGGATCCACCGTCGCCGGGGCCGGTCTGGGCGGCATGGGCCCGATGCACAAACAGGGTGGCAAGCTGATCCCGACGATCCACCATGTCATGCAACCCTATTGGTACAAGCTGGGTGGGGAAATGTCGCGGGAGGAATTTGGTCTGGCCGCGGCAAAGTCGCTGGAAGACAAGATCCTGGAACTGGGTCCCGATAACGTCGCCGCCTTTATCGGCGAACCGATCCAGGGGGCAGGCGGGGTGATCATTCCCCCATCAACCTACTGGCCGGAAATCAACCGGATCTGCAAACAATACGACATTCTGTTGATCGCCGACGAGGTTATCTGTGGCTTTGGCCGCACCGGGGAATGGTTTGGCACCAACACATTTGGCATTGAACCAGACCTGATCACCATGGCGAAAGGCCTGTCATCGGGCTATCTGCCCATCGCCGCCACCGGGGTTTCTGATCGCGTCGCCAATATGATTATCGACAATGGCGGTGAATTCTATCACGGCTATACCTATTCCGGGCATCCTGTCGCCGCCGCAGTGGCCCTGCGCAACATTGAAATCATCGAGCGTGAAAACCTGGTCCAGAAAACAAAGATGGAGACCGGGCCGTATCTCGCCAAGAAACTGGAAGAAATCAAAGACCACCCCCTGGTGGGTGAGGTCCGCTGTATTGGCCTGATCGGCGGTATTGAGCTGACCAAGAACAAGCAGACCCGTGAAGGCTTTGCCCCGGCGGGGCGCGTTGGCACTATGTGTCGCGATCACTTTTTCAAACGCAACGCGATCATGCGCGCCTGTGGCGACACGATGGTCCTGTCCCCGCCATTGATCATCAAACCCGCTGAAATAGATGAACTTATAGGCATTTTGCGGGAATGTCTGGATGCAACAGCAAAAGATTTGGGAATCATGTAATTTTAGGGTTCTCAATGCGTGAACCACATTGACAGACCGCATTGGAAAATGTCCTGATTTGGGGAGAAAGACATCGCCGCCTGAAACCGGCGGTGGGGAATTACATAACGCGGCAGATAAGACTGAGAACAGTCACTGTTCGGGTTAAGGATCGATCAAACAAGGAGAACAGGGAATGACAGATCAATATCGCAAGGGCTTGACCCGTCGCAGCATGCTGCAATCAACAATTGCCGGTGCAGGCGCTGCCTGGGCAGGCATCAGCTTTGGTCCAAAAGCTTTTGCCGCTGCGCATGGCGAAGAACCAAAACTCAATTTCTACAACTGGGACACCTATATCGGTGAAACCACGTTAAGCGACTTTAATGACCTGACTGGCATTGAAGCCAACATGTCCCTGTTTGCGGATAATGACGAATTGTTCGCCAAACTGCGCGAAGGCAATCCGGGATTTGACGTGATTGTCCCGTCTGATACCTATGTTGCCCGCATGATTGCAGCCGACATGCTGGAGCCGCTGGATTATTCGCTGATCCCCAATTCAAAGAATATCGCACCCGCCTTCCGGGACGCCGCCTATGACCCCGGTCACAAGCATTCCGTGACCTATATGTGGGGCACAATGGGCCTGGGCATTCGTAAAAGCAAAACCCCGGATGGCATCACCAGTTGGGGTGACATTTTCGAAAGCGACAAATATGCCGGCCGCATCGCGATCCTGTCGGAAAGCTCTGCCATGATCGGCATGGCATCGATGTATCTGGGCACCGGCATGAACCCCGATACGTCGGAAAAAATCAACGCCGCTGTGGATCTGTTGATCAAACAGAAATCCGCTTTCAAAACCATCGCTGAAGATAACGGTCAGGATTTGCTGTTGTCGGGAGAGGTCGACATCACCATTGAATGGTCCGGCGACATTGGTCAGGTTATGCTGGAAGATGATGACATTGACTATGTGATCCCAACCGAAGGCTCTTTGATCTGGGCGGATAACCTGTGCATTCCAAAGGATGCGCCGCATCCAATGAATGCGCATAAATTCATCAACTATATTCTGGACCCGCAGGTCGGGGCCCTGGTTGCCGATTACATCCAATACGCAACGCCAAACCAGGCGGCGCGGGGTCTGTTGAACGACAGCTACAACAAGAACCCGTCTGTCTTCCCACCGGAAGACGTGTTGGCCAAATGTGAATGGCAACGCTATCCCGGCGAAGAAATTGCCCGCATTCGCGATGAAGCCTGGACCCGTTTCCTGGCTGCCTGATCGCATGCAGTAAGTGCCTGCCCGCCGCAATCGGCCTCCTAAAGGGCCGTGCGGCGGGATTGGGGTTTCTGATGGGGGGCATCCGGCATGGAATCGTGGCGCAAATTTAAGCAGGTTTTCTGGGCTGTTGGCATTCCACCGACATTCTGGCTGGTCTTATTTTTTCTTGTTCCTTTAGCATTGATCTGGTTGTTCAGCTTTGGCGAAAAGCAGGGCGTTGTCGGCATCGACATCACCTGGACTTTGGATAACTACATTCGTGTTTTTAACCCCGATATCTTAAAAATCTTTTGGAAATCTTTAGGCGTTGCAGGTCTGGCAACGATAATCTGTCTGTTCGTCGGTTTGCCGGTGGCCCTGGGCATTGTTTACGCCCCCAATAAGTATAAGGGCCTGTTGCTGCTGTTGATCATGCTGCCCTTCTGGACAAATTTGCTGATCCGAACCTATGCCTTGATCGCGGTTTTGCGTCAGCGCGGATTTCTGAATTTCACGCTGGAATGGTTCGATCAGAAAATGCGGTTCCTGTTTGACCTGGTCGGACTGGGCGGGCTGGGTGCAGCCGTCCTGGGCGAACAATTCCAGGCCCTGGAACTGTTGTATAATGATAAGGCCGTTATTCTGGGGCTGGTTTATGTGCATCTGCCCTTCATGATCCTGCCGCTATATGCCGCCCTGGAGCGTTTGGACAGATCCTATCTGGAAGCCAGCCTGGACCTGGGGGCGGGACATTTGCGCACGATCTGGAATGTTGTGGTTCCGCTGGCCCTGCCCGGCATCGTATCGGGCATTATCATTACCTTCATTCCAGCCCTTGGCAGCTTCCTGACGCCCGACCTGTTGGGGGGCCCAGACAGTGCGATGATCGCCAATATCATCGAACGGCAGTTTAAATCCGCCAATGACTGGCCCTTTGGCTCCGCCCTGTCATTCCTTTTGATGTATATCACCTTTGGGGCGCTGGCATTGCGGGCGATCATGGCCCGCAACAGCAAGGATGGGATCTGACGCGATGGCAAAGAAATCTCTCTTTGGATTAGAACCCGCCGGTCCTTTGGACTATCTACGCAAATGGCCCTTGCTGACGATCATGGCGCTGACCTTCATCTTCCTGTATGTGCCGCTGCTGACCTTGATGGCGTTCAGCTTCAATGACAGCCGTCGCAATATCGTCTGGAACGGTTTCTCGCTGAAATATTATGCCAAGCTGTTCCAGAATGACGATCTGATGATCGCATTCGGCAATTCGCTGACCATCGCATTTGTTTCCACCATCATATCGCTGATCCTGGGGGCGATGGTCGCGATTCTGTTGTGGCGGTTTCGCTTCAGCTTCAAGCCGGTGTATGAAGGGGCGATGGCCCTTCCCATTGTTATTCCCGAAATCTGTATGGGGGTCGCGATGTTGGCCTTTTTCGCGCGGATCGGCTGGCCCAATGACCTTCCCTGGCCGCTCAGCCTGGCCAATATCACGATCGCCCATATCAGTTTCACCTTCCCCTTCGTCGCGGTCATCGTGCGCGCCCGACTGGCCGGATTTAATATGGAGGAGGAAGAAGCCGCCCGGGATCTGGGCGCAGGGGACTGGGAGGTTTATCGCGACGTCATCATACCCCATATGAAGCCTGGATTGGTGGCTGGGGCCTTGTTGGCCTTTACCCTCTCGCTGGATGATTTTGTCATCACCTTCTTCACATCCGGGCCGGAGACCGTGACCTTCCCGGTGAAGGTTTATTCAATGGTGCGCTTTTCCGTGACGCCGGAAGTAAACGCAGCTTCCACCGTGTTGATTGTGATCACTGTGTTTTTGACGGCAACGGCCATGTGGCTGCAGAACAAAGGGGCCAAGAAAAAATGACCGATACCAGAAAAACCATCATCGGCATTAACGGTATCACCAAGAGATTTGGGTCCGATGTGATCGCCGTGGACAATGTGTCAATCGACATCAAGGAAGGGGAATTCTTTGCCCTGCTGGGTCCCAGCGGCTGTGGCAAGACCACGCTGCTGCGCATGATCGCGGGCTTTGAAATGCCCAGCGAAGGTCAATTGCTGGTCGATGGGCAGGATATGGAAGGCGTGTCCCCCAACAAGCGCCCGGTCAATATGGTGTTCCAGTCCTATGCCGTATTCCCGCATATGTCGGTTGCGGACAATGTCGCCTATGGTCTGAAAATGGAAGGTGTCGCCAGCAAGGAGATTGCCGGGCGGGTGGAAGAAGCCCTGGGTCTGGTGCAATTGCCTGGCTATGGTGCGCGTATGCCTGACCAGCTCTCCGGCGGTCAGCGCCAACGTGTCGCCCTGGCCCGTGCCCTGGTGAAGCGCCCAAAAGTGGTGCTGCTGGACGAGCCGCTATCGGCCCTGGATGCCAAGCTGCGTGAAGCCATGCAGTTGGAATTGCGCAACTTGCAAGCCAGTGTTGGCATCACCTTTGTCATGGTGACCCATGATCAGGATGAGGCACTGAGCATGGCCGACCGGGTCGCGGTGATGCAATCTGGCTGCGTTCGGCAACTGGCCGCCCCCCGGGACCTGTACGAATATCCGACCAGCCGTTTCGTGGCAGACTTTATCGGAAAAATGAACCTGTTCCAGGCCCAGGTAAAATCCTGTGGTGGCGGCGAGGTTTCTGTTTCTGTGGAAGGGATCGGTGACCTGCGCCTGCCCCATGAAGGCGAGGCCAGCGGCGAAATCGGCATTGCGGT
This sequence comes from Rhodospirillaceae bacterium, assembly GCA_002709955.1. Lineage (GTDB taxonomy): Bacteria > Pseudomonadota > Alphaproteobacteria > UBA8366 > Aestuariispiraceae > Pacificispira. The sequence goes on along the minus strand of PAQY01000013.1, from coordinate 71,621 downwards.
GCGCCCTGAAAAGACCACGGTTAGTCCGGACAAGCCCACCGATACGGAATGTGTCGCGCTGGAGGGAACCGTCCTACAGGTTGCGTATCATGGAGATGAGAACCATGTTCATTTGAAGACAGATGGGGGGCTGACACTTTCCGTCACCCTTCCCAACCACGAACGGACCCTGGTTGCCCCGGCAAAGCCTGGCGACCGGCGCTGGATCAGCTGGCGTCAAAAGGACACGCTGGTTCTGGCAGATTGATGACGGGACACAATGAGTAAAGCCTTCACAAAGGAATCCGAGTCCGAGGACGACGAGGACCTGCCCGATGACGCCCCCGCGCTGCCGCGGGGCGCAAAAAACTATATGACCCCTGCGGGCCATAAGCGCCTGCAGGCGGAACAGCGCCAATTGATCCGCGATGAACGCCCGAAAGTTGTCGACATTGTCTCCTGGGCGGCGGGCAACGGGGATCGCTCAGAAAATGGCGATTACATATATGGCAAAAAGCGCCTGCGGGAAATTGATCGCCGCCTGCGGTTTCTGGGCAAGCGCCTGGAAATCGCCGAAGTCGTGGATCAACGGTTACAAACCAACCGCGACCAAGTCTTCTTTGGGGCCACCGTCACCTATGTGAACCAGCGGGATGAGGAAATCACCATACGCATCGTCGGCGTTGACGAGGCGCGGCTGGAACTGGGGGAGATCAGTTGGATATCCCCCGTCGCCCGTGCCCTGCTGAAGGCCTATGAAGGCGATGTGGTGAAGGTCCAGACCCCCAATGGTATCGACGAATTGGAAGTCATCAAGATCGCCTATCTGGGCGACACAGAAGACTGATCACGCGATTAATTCAGCCAAGGCATCGCGAACCTGGTCTGGCACACGCACTGTCGCCCGCGTTTTGCGATCCACATAGACATGCACGAAATGCCCGATGGCGGCAGGGCTGTCCTCGTCATCCCGGAACAGGGCGATCTGATAGGTGACAGACGTATTGCCCAGTTTCACCACCCGCATGCCCGCATGAACGGTCTGGGGGAAGGAGATTTCCTTCATGAACTGGCATTTACTTTCAACGACCAGCCCGATGACCGGCGTGTTGACGACATCCAGGCCCGCCTTGCGGATCAGGTGATCATTCACCACCGTGTCGAAATAGGAATAATATTCGACATTGTTTACATGACCATAGGGGTCTTGATCCATCCACCGGGTGGGAATCGCCAATAGTGTGGAAAAATCGGCACGGCTGGGCAGGCTGTCTGTCATGCGGCCTGGACCCGTTCTAACAAGGCCATCAGCGCCGAACAGCTATCCACTGGCGATTCGACCGTCATCATGTGGCCCATAGCCGGCAAGACCGTTACCTGTGCGCCTGCAATCGCATTGATCAAGGGTTGAGCTGCCTTCAGCGGGGTCATCTTATCACTCTGGCCCAGCAGGAACTGCGTTGGGCAGGTGACTTTGGCGGCGGCATCCAATGCCCCCTTATACTCAGCACAAGCCTTCAGATCGGTATACAGCACGCCCGGCCCCGTGCGATTGATCAGGGTCACTGCCTGGCTGAGCATCCACACGCCATGGGTGGGATTGCCCCCGCGATGAGCCCGGCTGCCATGGCCCCAACTGGCGATGAACTGGGCGGCGGTTAGTTCGTTCCGCTGGGCCGCCCCCAGCAGGTCAGGATGCACCGGCATCTGTCCCGCAACACCGCACAGGCCCAGCCCCGCACAGTCCTTGCCCAAGCGCGCGGCCGCTTCCAGGGATGCAAGTGCCCCCATGGAATGACCAATCAGGATGGGGGTTTCAACCTGTGCCGCCGTGATAAAAGCGATCAGGAAATCGGCCAGGCCTGAGATGCTATCGATCGCCTTGCCACCGCTGCGCCCATGGGCGGGTAGATCAATTGCCAGAACGGATGCGCCATGATGGGCCAGATATCGGTTCTGGCCGCCCCAGATGGAATGATCCCCCCCTGCCCCATGGACCAGGATGGCGGTTGGTTTGGCTGGGTCAAAGGCCGCCCCACCGGTATTGGCGAAAACTGGACCATGGTCCATATCGATAATCATAACGCGTGCCCCCTTTATTCCGCAGCGGCGACTTTATAGGCCCGCCGAAGGGCTTGTTTCAGATCTGCCAGCAAATCGCTTGGGTCTTCCAGGCCAACCGAAACACGGATCAGATCATCCCCGATCCCGGCGGCGGCCAGTTGTTCCTTCGTCATCTGTTGGTGGGTTGTCGAGGCCGGATGGAGGACCAAAGATTTCGCATCCCCGACATTGGCCAGATGGCTGAACAATTCCACCGATTCTATAAACTTGGCCCCCGCAGCCCGACCGCCCTTAACACCAAAGGCCAGCATGCTGCCCGGCCCTTTTGGCAGATATTTCTGGGCAATCTTGTGATCCGGATGGCTTTCCAGGCCTGGATAATTCACCCATTCCACCGCTTCATGTCCGGCCAGGAAATCCGCCACAATACGGGCATTGGCGACATGCTTCTCCATACGCAGGGGCAGGGTTTCGATCCCCTGCAACAGATAGAACGCGCTGGACGGGCTCAACACCGCGCCAAAGTCCCGCAGCCCTTCCGCCCTGGCACGGGTAATAAAGCCAGCCGGGCCATATTCTTCCGCAAAGACAATGCCATGATAGGCGGCGTAAGGCTCGGTCAGGGTCGGGAATTTCTCCGCCTGGGCGAACCAATCGAAGCGCCCGGCATCAACCAGGGCACCCCCCATCGCAACACCATGCCCCCCCAGCCATTTCGTTGCCGAATGCATAATGATATCCGCACCATGATCAATGGCGCGACACAGATAGGGCGTGTTGAATGTGCCATCGATCATCAGCGGCAGGCCATGGCGATGGGCGACATCGGCCACGGCCTCAATATCCAGAACTTCCAGGTTGGGATTGCCCAGAATTTCTGCAAAAACCAACCGGGTTTCAGACCGGATCGCGGCTTCAAATTCTTCCGGCTTGCGCGGATCGACAAGGGTCGCGGTAATCCCGAACCGGGGCAGCGTGTGCAGGAACATGTTGATCGATCCGCCATACAGCGATTTCGATGCAACGATGTGCCCGCCCTGACCCATCAGGGTTGAGATCGCCAGAAACAGGGCCGCATGACCACTGGCCGTCGCCACCGCGCCAACACCGCCGTCCAGGGCTGCGATTCGTTCCTCCAGCACCGCAACGGTGGGATTGGAAATACGCGAATAAATATGACCGGGGCGTTCCAGATTGAACAAAGCTGCGGCATGGTCTGTGCTGTCAAAGACATAGGAAGTCGTCTGATAGATCGGCACTGCCCGTGCGCCGGTCACCGGGTCCGGCTGTTGCCCTGCATGCAGACTCAACGTGTCAAATTTCAGGAAATCCGGCTTCATCCGTATTCCTCCCCCCATTGGTGGACTGTTTTGGCAGGCCACAGTAATGCGTTCAGCAAAGGCTGGAAAGCACAGGCTGATCGCTCAAATATCACCCCTGATACAAGCAGCCGTCGCCAATACAAAAGAAGGCTGCCGGTGCCCCGACAGCCTTCTTTTGAAATCCCAGCACCCGTGTCGAATTGTTCCGATCTCCCGGTGCCCCCTGTTCAACTTGCCTCACTGGGAAAGGACGGTAGCGGTCCTATTCCATCTGGTCAACAGTCTTATGCGTCAAACGAGGGACAGTGTTCAATTTTTTACACCAAACCGAGAAAAACTCAGAACAACACCCTTTCAAGCCCCTGAAAAGGATATCTTATCGTGCCGTCCAACCGCCATCGACCGACAGGGAAATCCCGGTAATCTGATCCGCAGAAGGGGAGCACAGGAAGACCAGCACACCGCCCAGTTGCTCTGGCGTCACGAAATCCATAGAAGGTTGCTTTTCTGCCAGGATATCGGCGGCAGCCTTTTCAACAGTGCAGTTTTTCTCCGTCGCCGCGGCCTCAATCTGGCGTTCAACCAGTTCTGTGCGCACCCAACCCGGATTGATCGCATTACAAGTGATTCCCGAACCCGCCGCCTCCAGCGCGGTGACCTTGGTGAAGCCTACAATGCCATGCTTGGCCGCGACATAGGCGGATTTGAACGGGCTGCCGACCAAACCATGGGCCGACGCCGTGTTGATAATGCGGCCCCAACCGGATTTCCGCATATGTGGCAAGGCCGCCTTGGTGGAATGAAAGGCCGATGTCAGATTGATCGCAATGATCGCATCCCATTTCGCGGTCGGGAAATCCTCAATCTTGCTGACATGCTGAATGCCTGCATTATTGACCAGGATGTCCAGACTGCCGAACGTCTTTACAGTCTGTTCAACCGCATCAACAATCTCGTCCTCTTTCATCATATTGGCACCGTGATAACCGATTTCCTGGCCGGTTTCCTGGGCCAAGTCGGCGCGGGTCTTCTCGATCTCAGCCGCATCGCCCAGCCCGTTCAGCATCACCTTCGCCCCGGACTGCGCCAGCGCCCGGGCCATCGCCAAGCCAATGCCACTGGTAGAGCCGGTCACAAGAGCCACTTTTCCATTCAACATGAGAGACGTCCTTTTGTTTGAGAACTGTTTGTCTGAGTCAAAACCTAATCATTCCAGGTCAATTAACAAGCAACAGAAAATTCTGCCGATCGAAACGTCACAGGCCAGCGCAGCGGTCAGTCCAACGTCACGATCCCGTCCTAATTTCTTGCAGCCACCCCATTCGCAAAGAGTTAATGTGGTGCATTATCATATTTATCCGATTTTTGTTCTTTTTATAATTGACACGGAGTCAAGGGTGTTTTATAAAAATAACAATCATGCGTTTTAGTCTTTGGTCAAATCGCTTCTCAAGGATGAGTGAAAGAGAGGCTTCAGGCTAGAAAGACTGCCGAAGGACGCATGAGAGGTTTGGGGGTGATTTTGGCAAGGCGTATTTTAACCGGACATCTTAGTCCGGTTTTATAAACCCTACCAAAAGAACAAATAGGGGGTAAATTAAATGACGCGATTTCCTTATGACCGACCAGAACAGCTTGGGTCTAATTTCTTTACCAAGCGCCGGTCGCTGGAAGACGCCGCGAGCAGGATGGGGCCTGCCCGCACCGCGCTCGCGACCGGCGCGCATGGGGGGACATCATTACGGCCCAAAGAGCCGCAATTGACCGACATTCAACAACCATTCACATTGAATGAACATATGCGCGCCCGGATTGAGGCCCGCCGCAAGGCTGCGGCTGATCTGAAGGCACCTCGCGTGCCACAACCAGACCCTGCCGATTCCCTGGAGTCAGAGAGAGACCGCGTCGATGGCTACATCAAATCACTGATGCAGCGCGACGACTATTGGCAGACAGGCCCCGCCGCAACCACCTTGAAAGACACAGTCCAAAAACTCTGGCAAACCGCCTATCCAAACCCGGCCCGAACAGACGCGACCGGCCGCCCCATTCAGGATGAACAACCAGCATTATCCTTGGAGCATCTGCTCACCAAGGTTCAAGTTCCTGATACCCAATCCAGCCTGAGACACATGCAAAAGCGTCCAACGGGCAATCGCATTTTGGATCTTCTCATCTCCCCACAGTATCCAGGCGCCCAAAGCCGCAGACCTGGACAGCCGCCGGACTGGGAGCATATTTTCGGGCGGCATGAGCACAATACACGCGATGGAAAGGCACGGCCTGATTTCAATCAGGAGCATAGAAACCCACGCGACATTGATCCTGGTTTTTACGTTGATCTTGGCCCCTCGACAGCCGTTCCCATGCCAGACGCATCGAATGGCAAGCCGAGCACAGGAGTCTCTCTTGCCCCTCGCTGGCCTTATCGATTTGGCCCAACAGTCATCAACAGCAACGACCCCTCTGCTTCTGAGGGGAGCATGCCCGGCATTGGACACAATTCTGGCGACCAACCTACGCCTACCGGGGCACCCGAAGGCGGTGGAGGTGATTTACCCGAACGATCCGACCAGGAGGACCGATCAGACAAAGGGGCTCAGGGTAGAACCCCGAATCCACACCCTGACGATACATCAATCTCTCCGCCAGAAGCAGATCAATCCGGCGTGCATAGGCAAGATGGCGAAAGTGATGAGGACTATCGAACGCGCCTGTATGAACAGATATTGGAAAATCTGGAAGATCCTAATGCCGTCAAACAGATCGCTGATGCCTATCAGAATGACTTCTACTCAGACAAAAACTGGTTTCTGAAATTACAGAATATCGGTGCGGATCAAATCTCCAATCTCAAGCCACTGGCAGATACTGGAGCAGCCGAGAACATCCGCAATGAATTACGCATGCCAAATGGCGAATACCAAACGCCTGACAGCGGTTCGGGTATTGGTCGGAACGATGTGATCAACCAGGACGGCACCATATATCACAGACCGCCCCCAGATACGAAAGCGCATGCTGATGCAGCAGCCCTGAATGCTTTTCAGCAATTCGGCCTTGCAGCAGAAAACAACAGTGGCGATTTCCGAAAAGCAACCGAAATGGCAATCGCCGCAGGCGCGGGTTTTGGTGGTATCGGTAACAAAAAGGGGCGGCAGAAATCAGGGAGCCCAAATCAGACTCAACCGGTCGTTGAGGGCAAGACAAGACCCCAGATCCCATCGGTATCCAAAACAGAAAATCCAATGGAAAAAAGAGAGTACGATTCCCTGCCGGAAAATGGCAAGATCAATCCAAAGCGTATTCGCACAATGCAGGACACAATTTCGAGGCGATTTCGCGACGGGAAATCATTGGAAGAAACACGCGACGACTTTGCGGCTGGTAAGGCCGATGATATCCCGCCAATACGGATATATGAAAGAGATGGCAAAGTCTGGACCCTGGACCACCGCCGCCTCATCGCCGCCCGCGAAGCTGGAAAAGACCTCCAATATCGCAAGGCAACTGCAGCGGAGATCGCGAGAGATGGATGGAAAAACACCTCAGAAAACGATGGTCACTCATTACGAATTCAACCGAACGCACCAAAGAAAAGGCAATAGATCATGGAGTATTCAATTCAGGCACGCTGTGAGGCATTGAAAATCGCCCAAGAAGCTATTCAAACACGCGAGGACCTAATCACTTTCATGAACCAGCTCTTAGAAGCATATGACGAAGGTTATTTCGAGGAACAAGATGCTCGCGAGTATCTTACAGGTATGCTGCACATCACGGAAGCTATGGATCATTGGGCGCGAAATGTAGGATTTGGCCCCGGTGCACCTGAGCAACCCAGTTGGAAATGGATGGGGCGCTTGCTTCATGTTTCATTCTTGCACAGCTAAGATGCGGACCTGCACTATCGCAAGGCGACATCAGCGGAGGTCGAGGCTAATCGTTGGAAAACAGGAACAAAAATCACGGTATGAATATTCGGATCAGGGCAAACGACCCTTTAGATGATTAATAGAAAGGAGCATCTTATGATCAACACAGATGCTACCCCTAATCAAAAAATTGCAAGGGATGCTGAATTGGTCACTTCACATGAAGATTTGGCGGATTATATTAATAAGCTGTTAGATGCTTATAACCGCAGCCTATTTGAACAGCAGGGCGTCATTGATTACCTGGAGGGAATGGAGGGAGTGACCCGCGCCTTAGACAGCTGGGCGCGTAACGTTGGGTACGGTTCAGGTGCGCCCGAACAGCCCGACTGGCGATGGGTCGCGCGTCTGCTCCATGCTGCGTTCTATAATAGCTAAGATGAAATAGCGGGCATCAGCCAGAATCGGGAAATCATGATACCAGCAAACAGTATTTTTCATACCCAAAACAGGGACTTTGGGTGCTCGTGCATAAAGATGATGAAATTGTTGTTACCGGTAAAACCAGTGATAAATGCCGGTTATTTCACTAAAGCATTCAGCAGCTAGAGCCTTTGTCCATCCAAATATCAACCATATTTTCTAGATGGGGGTCATTCCCGTACAGATCCAAAGGGGATAGATTCATTTTTGCTGTCCTTAACTGGCTCTTTACATCGACGCCCAATGCATCAGCGACTCTGTACCAAATATAAGCGTTTTCCCATCCACCAGGAACGCCGTCTAGGCCTTCTTTAAAACTGATTTCAGCCATGGTCATGACTGCTGGCAGAAAGTGGCATCTTGCTGGCCGCATAAGCATATAATCGGCATCTCTGCGCGCCTCTTCCCCAAAACGCCCAGCGTATAGCAAAATTCCATATCGATACTGAATCTCAAAATTTTTGACCGCCAACACTGAAAACCATTTTGACGCAATCTGTGGTCTGGAGCCCAGCAAGCGACCGTCTGGCAGGATCAACGCCCCGTCCAGCAAATGGTATGCAAACAGGACTTTCTTCTCTTCTGTATCAACCTGCCGGGCAAACCAACCATCCCACTCGCGCACATAGTCTGGTACTTGGCGGCCGTTCAGAAACTGCGTCCATGCCGCAGTCACACTGGTTCGATAAGGCGTGAAGGCCAGCATTGCTTCATCAATTAGGTCTTTCGCCCGTTCGATATCAGTTTCCACGCCATAGCCATACCAATATCGCCATCCCAACAGCAGCGTTGCACGTGGGTCTTTCTGATCATGGCCCGCTTCAATCAATCGAAGCGATAGTTCTGGGTCATAGGGCAGGCACAGCCCCCGCTCTAGCAACTCAATCGCCAACCGCCGCGTCTTCGGCTCCATTGTTGCAGACAGCGAGTCTTCGGGGATGGCATCCAGCAAGGGATCGCAATCCCCCCAATAGGCCTTTTGCAGCGCGATGACATCTTCGATGGAACCAGCAATGTCTTTCGTGTGTTCCGACTGTTCTGGAAGACGCGGCAATTCATTCGCCAAGGCCGGGGTCGCGATCACACTCAAAAGGAAAGCACCCAAGGCGATAAATCTATTTAAACCCGGCATATTCATCACATCCACCCCTCAAGCACCACCACAACCATAGTATGTGTTCCCATGGCGTTTTCACAACAGTTTCGTAGGATGGAGTTAGATGAAATTCGTTACGTTGGATCGGCTTTCTCTCCCTAAACCCGCACCACCTGTTTGCCGAAATTCTGGGAGGTGAGCAGGTTCAGGAAGGCCTGGGGCATTGCGTCTATTCCGTCCATGATATCCGTCTTGAAGGTCAGCTTGCCCGCCTTTTCCCATTGGGCCAATTGCTGGCGGGCGGCGTCGAATTTATCTGTGTGATCGAAGATCAGGAAACCCTCCATTCGGGCGCGGGCGACCAGGATTTTGCGCAGGAACCGTTCGCCCATATCCGGCTGTTCAAACTGACCAGCCAGGCTGATCGTGCCACAGATGATGATCCGCGCGTTCAGGGCCAGATTGTTCATCACCGCGTCGTGGATCGGGCCCGCCGTATTGTCGAAAAACACATCGACACCCTTTGGACAGGCCTGTTTGATTGCGGCGGCTAAGTCATCCTGTGTGCGATAATTGATGCCTGCGTCAAAGCCCAGCGTCGCACACCAGTCCAGCTTTTCCTGGCTGCTGGCCACGGCCACGGCGCGGGCACCCCGAATTTTGGCAATCTGGCCCACGACCTGCCCCACGGCACCGGACGCGGCAGAGACAAGCACTGTTTCCCCCGGTTTTACATCCCCGATCAAATCCAACGCGATCAGGGCAGTCAGCCCTGGCATGCCAAGATAGCTGAGATAAGCATGTTCGGGCCCCAGGGACGGATCAACACGGGTCAGGCCATCGCCCGGCACGGCGGCATATTCCCGCCAGCCGAATTTAATGGTTTCAAACAAATCGCCCGGCTTCCAATCGGGATGATGGCTCTCGATCACCTCCGCCACCGCGGCGCCGTGCATTGCCTCCCCAACGGCAACACCGCCAGCGTAATTCGCCTGAGCAGAAATGCGCCCGCGCATATAGGGGTCCACCGACAGCCAGCGCGCCTTGCCCAAAACCTCTCCCTCTGCTGCTCTGGGGATGTCGTTTGTCTCCATTCGGAACGTATCCAGCGTGGGCATGCCGTCCGGGTGGTGATCCAGAATCCAGGTCTTGTTGTCAGTGGTCATGAAGGCCTCTCTTTCCGCATCACGGGCGGTGAATTTTAACGCTTTCCAAAAGGTTTAACCGCAAAGGGCGCAAAGTTCACGCGAAGCACGCCAAGGGGTTTCTCTAAAGCCAAACTCATTATCTCCGCACCCTTAGCGCCTCCTTTGCGTCCTTGGCGGTTTCACACCTCTTAAGATTTAAAGAAACTCTCCGCCGCGCCGCGGGCTGACTTTTTGCTGTCAATTTTCACCCGCACGCGCGCGATTTCCGTTTCCAGTTCAGTGATATAGTCTTCCAAAGCCTCAATACTCATCATATCCAGGTCCAGGGGTTGGATGCCTTTGGGCCTTGGTTTCTCTTCTTCATCAAACATCTGTTCAGGCTCCCTTGCAGCGTCTTACGACGGCTGTCAGTATTGCGGTCACACGCGTTCACAGCAACCCCCCGAAAGGAGTTCTCATGTCCCTTCCCGCCCGTATGCAGGCCATCGAAATCACCACCCCTGGCGGGCCAGAGGTTCTGAAACTAACGGAGGTCGAAACGCCCCAGCCCCGCACGGGCGAGGTTCTGGTAAAAGTGCATGCAGCGGGCGTAAACCGTCCGGATGTATCCCAGCGAGCCGGCGCATACCCGCCGCCGCCCGATGCCTCCCCTCTGCCCGGCCTGGAAATCGCGGGGGAGGTTGTCGCCCTGGGAGAAGGCGTCACGGCCTGGAGCATTGGTGATCAGATCTGTGCCCTGACCCCCGGCGGCGGCTATGCGCAATACTGCCGCGTGCCTGCCGGACATTGTCTGCGCCTGCCCCAGGGATATGATATGATCCGCGCTGCGGCGCTGCCGGAAACGTTCTTCACCGTCTATTACAATATCTTCATGCGCGCCAAACTGACCGCGGGCGAACGCCTGTTGGTACATGGCGGGTCCAGCGGCATCGGCACGACCGCCATTCAATTGGGAAAGGCCTATGGTGCCCAGGTCGCGATCACCGCAGGCAGCAACGAGAAATGCCAGACCTGCCTGGAACTGGGCGCTGATCTGGCGATCAATTACAAGGAAGGCGATTGGGCGGAACAGGCCGCCGCCTGGACCAAAGACATGACTGGCGGACCCGGCCTGGACGTTATTCTGGACATGGTGGGCGGCCCCTATATCAATCCCGGCCTGAAACTGCTGCGCCGCGACGGTCGATACAATTTCATCGCCTTCCTGAAAGGCCCGAAGGCGGAAGTTGATTTCTCGCGGATACTGATGAACCGCCTGACCGTCCTGGGCGCGACATTGCGGCCCCAAACCATTGCTGAAAAGACCACGATTACTGAGAATCTGGCCCGGGATGTCTGGCCCCTATTGGATTCCGGCAAGGTTGCCCCGGTCATCCACAAGACCTTCCCCCTGAAAGAGGCCGCCGACGCCCACCGCCTGATGGAAACGTCCAGCCATATTGGCAAGATCATGATGCAGGTGGATTGATACGGATAAAATTTACAGAACGATCGTTCCAGAAAATGGGCCACTCTTACACCATCCCCGACTTATTCTATCGCATGGGATTGGAATATCGGGTTACAGCCATTTCTTATATTTGAAGAAAAGATACGGCAGGATGGCCGACAGCACCATCGCGCCAAAGGCGATGGGGTAGCCATAGGGTGACTCCAACTCTGGCATATATTGAAAGTTCATCCCGTAGAAGGAGGCGATCAGGGTTGGCGGCAGGAACACGACGGAGGCTACGGATAGGATCTTTATAATGCCGTTTTGCTCGATACTGATCATGCCAAGGGTGGCATCCAGCAGGAAGGTGATCTTCTGGGACATGAAACCGGAGTAATCTGCCAGAGAGCGAATGTCCCGGGACAGGGTTTTGACGCGCTCCTTAAGCTCCTTCGTGACCTTTCGCTGCCCCAAGGCATGTCCCAGAAAGCCGACAAGCCGTTCCATCGTTGCCAGACAGTCGCGGATATCAGAAGTCAAGTCACCAGACAGTCCGATTTCACGCAGCAAATGCTGGAAATCCTTGCTTCTTAAAGGGGACCGGCGATCCTGTTGCAGGATATCACGGGAAATCTTGTCCAGATCGCGCGCGCCATGTTCCAAAATATCGGCGAGGCGGTCCACAACAGCTTCCAGCAGGGCGACAAGAGCAGACTCACCGGATGTACAGCCCATGGCGGCTTTTTCGGCATGGATTGCAAAGGTGAAAAAGGAACGGGGCTCATGATAGCGCACCGTCACAAGGCGATGGTCCGTCAGGATAAAGGACACGGGTGCCAGGATAGGGCTATCCCCCTCCACCTGGGATGGCAGCGTCGCGGTCATAAAGGCCGCATCATTCTCGAAATACAGGCGAGAGGATATTTCGATTTCCTCCATATCCTCTCGCGTTGGCAGCGTAATTCCCAGGCGACGCCCCAGCATCAGCTCTTCATCCAGGGTCGGGTGCAACAGATCAAACCAGATCACCTGGTCCATATGATCCATTGGGGAGTCAATACTGACCAGCCGACCTTTGTCGCTGACATACCCTTTGATCATGCCCGCCCCCTCCCGAAGAACAGTTTAGAAAGTCGCCTCAAGTTCGTCGATGAAGCCTTCGATCACACTAAGCCCCAGTTTCCAGAAATTGGGGTCGCTGGCATCCAGGCCAAACGGGGCCAAAAGCTCCTTATGGCCCAAGGTTCCACCGGCTGACAGCATATCCATGTATTTCTGCTGAAAGCCGTCTGGTTCGGCCTCATATTTCGCATATAGCGCATTCACCAAACAATCCCCAAAGGCGTACGCGTACACATAGAAGGGGGAGTGGATGAAATGTGGGATATAGGCCCAATAGTGCCGATAATGTTCATCGAATCGGAAAACATCACCCAGACTGTCATGGGTGACTTGCATCCATAATTCGCCCAAGCGTTCTGCGGTTAACTCACCTTCTTTCCGCTCGTCATGAACCAGGCGTTCAAACTCACAAAATGCGATTTGGCGCACGACGGTGTTAATCATGTCTTCAATTTTGGACGCAAGCACCGCACGACGTGCCATCGGGTCCTTGGTTGCCGCCAGCATGCTTTTGAAGGTCAGCATTTCCCCAAATACCGATGCCGTTTCCGCCAGGGTCAGGGGCGTGTCAGCCAACAGATGCCCCTGCTTACCCGCCAGAACCTGGTGCACACCATGGCCAAGCTCATGGGCCAGGGTCATGATATCGCGGGACTTGCCCTGAAAGTTTAGTAACAGGTAAGGATGGGCAGACGGCACAGTTGGATGCGCAAAGGCCCCGCCCGATTTCCCCTGGCGTGGGGGGACATCGATCCAGGCATTGTCAAAAAACTTCTGTCCCACGCCAGCCATATCGGGGGAGAAACTGCCATAGGCAGTCATGACGATCTTCCTGGCATCCTCCCAGGTAAAGGTACGGTCATCATCGGCTGGCGGCGGGGCCATGCGGTCCCAATAGTCCAGCGTTTCCTGGCCCAACCATTTCGCCTTCAACCGGTAATAGCGATGGGACAGGTCAGGGTATTTCTCCCGTACCGCCTGAATCAGGGCATCGACCACCGTGTCTTCCACATGGTTCGACAGGTTCCGGGAAGAGATGGGACGATCAAAGCCGCGCCATTTATCCTCAACCGCTTTGTCTTTAGCCAGCGTATTGGTGATCAGCGAGAAGGTGGAGATATTCTCCGACAGCACTTTACCCATGGATTGGCTGGCTTCTTTTCGGGTCTTGCTATCACGATCCTGCATTTTATGCAGGATTTCCGTCATGGTCAGCGATTGATCCCGAAAAGGAAAACGCAAACTGGCCATTGTCTCGTCAAACAGGCGCATCCAAGCGGCGGATCCGGCAACACTTATATCCAGCAACAGACGTTCAAGTTCATCTGATAACTGATAGGGACGATACAGGCGCACCGACTCCAGCCACGGCTTGTAGCGGGTCAAGGTTGTGCTTTCAGATAACTTCGCAGCAAAAAGGTCATCCTCCAGCTTGTTCAATTCCAGGGTGAAAAACAGCAGATGACTGTTAATCTCCGTCGCCTTTTCCCGCATTGTCTGAGAGAATTTGCCGATTTCTGGATCGCTGACATCACCCGCATGCAATAATTGTGAATAGCTGAGAATGCGGGACAGGATTTCATCAATCGCTTCAAACTCGACCACTGCCTGGGCCAGCCCATCACCCGATAAGTCGTTGAGAGCGCCCGAATATTGCGTTTCAAAGACTTGCGCCCGATTCAAGGCATCGGATAAATCCTGTTTCAACGCACCAGAATCAGGCGCGGAATAAAGGTCGGTTAAATCCCATACAGGCAGGTCGGATGAAATATGTGTATCTGGCATGATGCTTGTCTCCTTTGAATTCATCCGTATCTATGTCTGTAGGGTCGTTCGAACAAGGCGATATGATAATTCGCTCCGGACCCATTTGAATAGGCCCACTTGAAACAGGGAACGCTAAAACAGGGGATTACAAGGCGATGCTGGCGTATGAGTCCATACCGAACCTACCAACATTATTTTTCGAACGTGCGTCAAAATTCAAAGATGCCCCATTTTTATGGGCAAAATTAGATGGTCGCTGGCGTCCCTCCACCTGGAAACAAGTCGCAGACCGGGTAACAAAATTCGCCTATGGTCTGAAGCAATTGGGCGTGAAGCCTGGTGATCGGGTTTTGATCGTATCGGAAAACCGACCTGAATGGATGATCACGGATCTGGCCATCATGTCGATTGGGGCGGTCGCTGTTCCCACCTATACGACGAATACGGTCAGCAATCACCGCCATATTATACAGAATTCTGGTGCGACCCTTGCCATATGCTCCCTGGCGCCCCTGTCACAAAGTGTCATGCAGGCCGCAGAAGGTTCGGACCTGAAGACCATTGTCACCATGGAATGGCCTGGCCCTGTGCCGCAAGGTCTGAAGTTGCATGGCTGGGACGATGTGCTGGGCATGGCAGAGCGAGCCAAAGACAGCACACCCGCCAGCTTGGTACAGGATGCCCAGGCGATCAAACGCGAGTCCCTGGCGGCGATCATCTATACCTCTGGCACCAGCGCAGAACCCACCGGCGTTATGCTGAGCCATGGCAATATGCTGTGCAATGTGATGGGCGCAGAGGAGTTTTTGCACACCCTGCCCGGACTGAAAGAAGGGGAAGAAGTTTTCCTGTCCTTCCTTCCCTTAAGCCATTCCTATGAACATACGGTGGGGCAATTCGTGCCGATTTCTATCGGCGCACAGGTCTATTATGCCGAAAGCATCGATAAGCTGGCCCAGAATATCATCGAGGTACAGCCAACCATCATGACTGCCGTCCCGCGCTTGTATGAAAACATGCGCGCGAAGATTCTGCGGGGGGCCGCGGCTGTCGGTGGATTGAAGGAAAAAATGTTGCTGCGCGCTATTGAACTGGGCAGCAAAAGCTATGAGGATCCGGAATCCCTGACCCTGATGGAGAAGATCCAGGATGCCGCCCTGTCCGTCCTGGTGCGCCGCAAGGTCAAACAGCGCTTTGGGGGACGGTTGAAGGCCTTTGTCTCCGGCGGCGCGCCGTTGAATTATGATGTGGGATTGTTCTTCCTGGGTCTGGGCCTGCGCATCCTGCAAGGCTATGGCCAGACGGAAAGCGCCCCGGTCGTATCGGTCAATCGGGCGGACATGAATGACCTGACAACCGTGGGCCCACCCCTGTTGGGTGTCGAGGTCAAAATTGCAGATGACGGCGAAATCCTGGTGCGCGGCGAATTGGTCATGCTGGGCTATTGGAATGACCCGGATCGCACCGCCCAAACGATCAAGGATGGCTGGCTGCATACGGGAGATATCGGGGAACTGGATTCAAAAGGTCGCATCCGTATCACCGATCGCAAGAAGGACATCATCGTGAATTCCGGTGGGGATAATATCTCCCCCCAGCGCATCGAAGGGGTGATCGCCCTGCAACCCGAAATCGGGCAGGTCATGGTCTATGGCGACAAACGCCCCCATATCGTCGCGCTGATCGTACCGGATACCGAATGGGTGAAGGATTGGCGCAAGAATAACCAGAAAGGCAGCGGTGGTGATTGGCAATCCCTGCTGGACGACGCCGCATTTGAAAAGGCGGTTCGGGCCGCCGTTGATCGGGCCAATGCAGAGTTAAGCATCATTGAAAAGGTCCGCCGAATTCTGATTGCAGAGGAACCATTCAGTGTTGAAAATGGCATGCTGACGCCCTCAATGAAGAGCCGCCGTCACATCATTAAACAAAGCTATCAGGATCGCCTGGAAGCACTGTATGGAAAGGGTTAAGCGTGATGGAACTGTATGGCGTCTACCTGTCCCCCTATACGCGCCGTGTCGCAATTGCCCTGAATCTGTTGGATATGCCCTATACGCATAACGCCGTGCGGGTATTTGAAAGACCAGACGTAGTGCGGGAACACAATCCTTTGGCGCGGGTTCCGACCCTGGTGCTGCAGGATGGCAGCGCACTGATCGAAAGCAGCGCGATCCTGGACGAAATCGACCAAATGGCTGGTCCCGACCGCGCCTTGACGCCGCCCAGCGGTCCAAGCAGACGTGCCGTCCTGCAAATCGCCGCGCTGGGCGTTGGTGTCATGGAAAAGGCGCAATGGGCCTTTTATGAAACCCGTTTCCATCCCGAAGAAAAAGTCCACCAGCCCTGGATCGATCACAATGACGCGCAGGTGATCGCAGGGCTGGAATATCTAAACGGCCTTGCCAAAGCCGCAGGCGATGGGTGGATGGCAGGAACACAGACGATCAGCCAGGCCGATATCAGCGTTGCCGTCGCCCACAGCTTCGCTAAGAAGGTTCGACCGGCCTTGACGCTGAACGTCCCCGATCTGGACGCATTCACCGCGCGGTGCGAGGCGCTTCCCGCCTTTCAGGCAACTGCGCTATAGCGTGCCATCAGCTTACCCTTTGCTATTACTGTGAGTCGGCCTAACTAAGGGGGTCCATTCGAAAGGAACCCTCGTTGACCACCGACTCCCTGAACTTGGAAATTATTCGCGTCACGCCGCCGGAAGGTGTTGTGAGCAAACCCGTGCCGCTGGTATTTCTGCATGGTGCTTTTGCCGGGGCCTGGTGTTGGATCGAACGCTTCCTGCCCTATTATGCCGCCCATGGTTATACCTGCTATGCGCCCTCCTTTCGGGGGCATGGCGGCAGCGGCGGGCAACAGGATATCAACCGGTTCGGGATAGCTGACTATATCAAGGACCTCTCCTCCGTGGTGGAAGATCTGGACCGGTCGCCTGTTCTAATCGGGCATTCCATGGGCGGTTTCGTTGCCATGAAATATGCGGAAGATCATGACATTGCCGGTTTGGCGCTGTTGTCTTCTGTCCCGCCTGCAGGTCTGATCGGACCGTCGATGAGCCTGGCAATGTGGAACCCGATGCTGATGTTGGATATCGGCCGGGTGCAGTCTGGTAGGCCCGACGCCATGACCATGAACAGCCTGCGCCAGGCCTTGTTTTCAAAACATGTGCCAGCGTCCCTGATAAATAAGTATCTGCCGATGATGGGGGGTGAATCCTCCCGCGCTGTGGCGGAAATGCATGGCCTGATCCAGGTGCGACCGGACCGGTTAACGGGTCGGATGCCCATTCTTGTTCTAGGGGCGGAAGATGATGGCCTGATCCCCCCGCCTTTCATTCGGTCCACGGCACGGCTATTGGGCGAAACAGCGCATATTCTGCCCCGCACTGGTCATGGCATCATGCTGGACGACGCCTGGCAAACCGCCGCAGACACCCTTGCCCAATGGCTGACTGAAAACGATATGTGAATGCGAAATTGTGTATTTTATTGAATCGCAACTTTTGTTACATTCATAAAATCTATGATTTTGGAGTTCCATTGTATGGAAGAGCTCCCATTTCCAAGTTTGTATGATCAGTATCGAATTTGGGCTGATGGGCGGGCAGGTTTAGACCGTCGATTGAAGTCATACTATGAACAATACCGAGGTACGTCCCCGGCGGTAAAATGTATCCCGATATTTCAAAAATATTT
Organism: Rhodospirillaceae bacterium; assembly: GCA_002709955.1. Classification (GTDB taxonomy): domain Bacteria; phylum Pseudomonadota; class Alphaproteobacteria; order UBA8366; family Aestuariispiraceae; genus Pacificispira. The sequence continues at coordinate 53,626 of PAQY01000013.1, read as the reverse complement.
AGAAAACAAATTGGACAAGGATTCCTGCCTATCTCAAATACGTTCATACAATCTTCCACCGAATGATCGCACTTTAGTCCGAAGTAGGTTCATTGGTTTTGTTAGTATATCAGAATTCTTAACAGACTTTAGGCCTTTAAATTGGCATCAATACTCGATCGATCTAGAAAATGATAAAAAAACACAATGCAAGAGCACTTTGGGAATATCAGGAGAGAGAGAAAACAGACCTGTTCTGCACATAGCTCAGCTTCGCACTGATACAGCACCGAATGAAGGCGACTATGCCTATATATTTTCTGTACTTAGAAAAATGTTCGGAAAATTTCCTCTTACAGACATACAGATTTATGACGTTCGATCTAAGAAAAAATCAAATTTTAACAATGATATCAGCAGACCTCCCAGCAGCGTCTCAAAATTGATTACAGCGAGCAAAGTCGAATGCATGGATCAAGAAGAAATGAATAATGTTCTCTACGGATTAATGCATGGCATTTGTGAGCTTAAAGCTTCTGGCTATAGGCTCACACGAAGGGCCAAGAAAACAACCATGGATCTGTTTGGCTAAACTTACATAGCTTTTATCTCTTGTCCCTTTGTCGATAGAGAACGATATGACGTCAGGGCGCTTCTGATTTTAACAATCCAACTAGACTGGCAGCACGTAAAAGAGACACTATGTCAGATTCCTATAACGACGATACATCCTTCACCGGTCAAGTGCGCCGTGCGGCCCAGGTGGGCGGCGCGATGGCTGGGCTGGGTGCGCGCCTGGCAGGGTCGCGCTATCTGGGCATGAAGCTGGACAAGGATAAACATGCCGGCCAGTTGAAAATGGCGATCGGTGGGCTGAAAGGGCCGCTGATGAAGGTGGCACAAATCCTGTCCACCATCCCAGACGCACTGCCAAAAGAATATGCGGAAGAATTGCGACAGTTACAGACCAATGCGCCGGCAATGGGATGGCCCTTTGTCCGCCGTCGTATGGCCACAGAATTGGGACCAAGCTGGACCAAACGCTTTGCAGAGTTCGAAAAAGAGGCCGCCCATGCTGCCTCCCTGGGACAGGTGCATCGCGCAACCCAGGAAGATGGAACGCGCCTTGCCTGTAAGCTGCAATATCCCGATATGGCATCTGCGATTGATTCTGATTTAAAACAACTAAAGCTGATCTTTTCGATCTATGAGCGCTATGACAAGGCGATCTCCACCAAGCGTATCTATGAGGAACTGTCGGAGCGTCTGCGCGAAGAATTGGATTATGAGCGCGAAGCAAAGGCCATGCTGCTGTATCAGCATATGCTGGCCAATGAACCCCGCGTCCGGGTGCCGGAACCCCTGACCGATCTGTCGACCAAGCGCCTGTTGACGATGACCTGGCTGGACGGTTCGCCCCTGATGAATTACCGCGACGCGCCCCTGGAAACCCGCAATGAGATTGCGCTGTCGATGTTCCGGGCCTGGTATGTCCCCTTCTATGACTATGGCGTTATTCATGGCGACCCCCATATGGGCAATTACGCGGTTCAGGAAGATGGCCGCAGCATCAATCTGCTGGATTTTGGCTGCATCCGGATTTTCCCGCCCAGCTTTGTAACCGGCGTGATCGACCTGTACCGCGCCTTGCGGGATGATGATATGGACCTGGCCGTTCATGCCTATGAATCCTGGGGGTTTGAGAATATCTCAAAAGAATTGCTGGAAGTCCTGAATGTCTGGGCGCGGTTCCTGTATCGCCCCCTGATGGAAGACAAGGTGCAGAAGATCCAGGAAACCGACAACGGTCAGTATGGGGCGCAAGTCGCTGGAAAGGTTCAGAAGGAATTGTCGCGCCTGGGCGGGGTTCAGCCCCCCCGCGAATTCGTGCTGGTCGACCGCGCCGCAATTGGCCTGGGGTCTGTCTTCATGCACCTGAAGGCGGAAGTGAACTGGCACCGGCAATTTCATGAATTGATCGACGGCTTCGATGCAGCGAAATTGGAACAGCGGCAGGCCGCCGCCCTTGAGAAAGTCGGGCTGGTTGCCTAGGGACAGATACAGTCGCATTAAAGAAAGTTTGCATCCATCCCCCCTTTTCTTTTGCCCAGACTGTTCCATATCGATAACGTCGAGAGAATATATTGTGATTGCGGATCGTGCCCCAACGAACCTGAAAGGGATCGAGGGGCGTGTGTTGGGATGTGGAAACGGGGGATAACCCATGAAAATTGCGGTATTGAAGGAGCGACGCGACGGTGAAAAGCGCGTTGCGGCCTCGCCCGATAGTGTTGCGAAGTTCATTTCGCTTGGCTGCTCCGTCACCGTAGAATCCGGTGCGGGCGACGCGGCCTCGATCCTGGATGATGCCTTTAAAGAGGCTGGCGCAACCATCGCCAAGACTGCGGCTGATACAGTCAAAGGGGCTGATCTTGTCCTGAAAATCGCCCGGCCGATGGAATCAGAAATAAAACTATTTTCAAAAGGCCAGGCACTGGTCTGTCATGCCTATGCCCTGACAGAAGGCGATACCGTCAAGGCCCTGAACGATCAGGGTGTTACCCTGTTTGCGATGGAACTGGTGCCGCGCATCACCCGCGCCCAATCGATGGATATCCTGTCCAGCCAGGCAAACATGTCAGGCTATAAGGCCGTGCTGGATGCGCTGGAATATTATGGTCGCGCCTTACCGATGATGTCCACGGCGGCGGGTCGCGTGAATCCGGCCAATGTGTTCATCATGGGGGTTGGGGTTGCAGGCCTGCAAGCCATCGCGACAGCCAAACGCCTGGGCGCGATTGTGCATGCGACCGATGTGCGCCCCGCAACCAAGGAACAGGTCGAAAGCCTGGGCGGGAAATTCCTGGCGGTTGAGAATGAAGAATTCCAACAGGCACAGTCCGATGGCGGTTATGCCAAGGAAATGTCAGACGATTACAAACGCCAACAGGCGGAATTGATCGCTGAAAAAATCCAGAAGATGGACATTGTCATCACAACAGCCCTGATCCCGGGTCGGCCAGCACCTGTTCTGGTGACGGAAGATCATGTGAAATCAATGAAGCCTGGCTCTGTCATCGTCGACCTGGCCGTAGAAGCGGGCGGGAATTGTCCGTTGAGCGAATACGGTAAGGTTGTCACCAAACATGATGTGACGCTGGTCGGGCATGCCAATGTACCCAGCCGTCTGGCCGAAACGACCAGCCAGCTTTTTGCGCGCAATCTTCTGAACTTCCTGACGCCCATGATCGACAAAGATACCGGAAAGATGAAGATCGACCGGGAAGATGCGGTCATTCAGGGCACCCTGGTCTGTATGGATGGGGAAATTGTTCAGGACCGTGTGAAAGAAGCGCTGGGCAAGGGAACCTCTAAGAAGGCCGAGCCCCAGAAAGCTGCCCCCAAAAAAGCCGCAGCGAAAAAGGCGTCCAAGAAAGCTGGACCAAAGAAAGCTGGCGCGAAGAAAGCCGCTGCCAAAAAGGCGCCTGCTGAGACACCAGAGGCGGCAGCCCCGGCACAGTCGTCTGCCAATGACAGCGCCGGCACTGATGGAAAGGAGGGCTGATCCATGGACAAGCAAGACTTAATAAATGCCGCCCAAAGCCTGCAAGAGCAGGCGCAGGCACTAGCGGCGAAGGCGGAACTTCTGTCAGCGAATCTGACCGCGATGGATCCAACCGGGCTGGCCTCAGCAGCGGAAGCCGCGACGCAAACGCCCTTTCTGCATCTCTTCACCGCCTTCGTTCTGGCCTGTGTCGTGGGCTATTACGTGGTGTGGTCGGTGACGCCCGCCCTGCACTCCCCCTTGATGGGGGTGACCAATGCGATTTCATCGGTGATCATCGTCGGTGCCTTGATCGCAGCGGGGCCTACTGACGCCAGCCTGTCCAAGATTTTCGGCTTTATCGCCGTGGTCCTGGCCAGTGTGAATATTTTCGGCGGTTTCGTTGTAACGAACCGGATGTTGTCCATGTTCAAAAAGAAGCAACGCTAAGCGCGGCGGGAAGGGAGACCGACAATGGAATGGGCCGGTTATGCATATCTCGTCGCGGCAGTGTGTTTTATCCTCGCACTGCGCGGCCTCAGCCACCCGGAAACAGCCCGGAATGGCAATCGTTTCGGCATCGTCGGGATGGCGATTGCCATCCTGACAACCCTGGCGATGCCCAATGTTCTGTCCTATGAATGGATCATTCTGGGGATCGTCGTTGGTGGCGCCATCGGGACATTTATTGCCCGTAAGATCGAAATGACGGCACTGCCGCAATTGGTTGCCGCCTTCCACAGCCTGGTAGGCCTGGCGGCGGTCTTTGTTGCCGCGGCGGCCTTCTATGCGCCGGAAGAATATAATATCGGGACCGCAGGGCAAATTGCCATTGGGTCCCTGATCGAAATGGGCCTTGGCACCGCCATCGGGGCCGTGACCTTTACCGGGTCTTTGGTTGCCTTTGGTAAGTTGCAGGGCATCGTTGGGTCCAAGCCGCTGTCATTCGTTGGTCAGCATCCATTGAATGCCGGATTGGGTATTCTGTTAGTCGCCTTGATTATCGCCTTATGTGTGACGCAGGCCCCCTGGATTTTCTGGGCCATCGTGCTGGTAGCCTTTGCCCTGGGTTTCCTGTTGATCCTGCCAATTGGTGGCGCGGATATGCCGGTCGTTGTCTCTATGCTGAACAGCTATTCCGGCTGGGCCGCCGCGGGGATCGGCTTCACATTGGCCAATACCGCCTTGATCGTCACCGGTGCGCTGGTTGGTGCCTCTGGTGCCATCCTCAGCTATATCATGTGTAAGGGCATGAACCGGTCCATCTTTAACGTCATTCTGGGTGGCTTTGGCGGTGAAGTTGCCGGGGCATCTGGCGATGGCGGCGATGACGACCGTCCGGTCAAATCAGGCGGGCCGGAAGATGCGGCCTATATGATGAAGAATTCTGACAGTGTCATCATCGTGCCCGGCTATGGCATGGCTGTCGCCCAGGCCCAGCATACCCTGCGGGAAATGGCGGACCTGCTGAAAGCCGAAGGGGTTACCGTCCGTTACGCAATCCACCCGGTTGCAGGTCGCATGCCTGGCCACATGAACGTGCTGTTGGCGGAAGCAGATGTTCCCTATGACGAGGTTATGGAACTGGAAGAAATCAATGGCGATTTCTCCAGCACCGATGTTGCCTTCGTGATCGGGGCAAATGACGTCACCAACCCAGCGGCAAAGACCGACAAGGCCTCCCCCATCTATGGCATGCCCATTCTGGATGTGGAAAATGCCGGTCAGGTCCTGTTCCTGAAACGCTCCATGGCGTCGGGCTATGCCGGGGTACAGAATGAATTGTTCTTCCGCGACAATACCACAATGCTGTTTGGCGATGCCAAGCAGATGGTGGAAAAAATCGTGAAAAGCCTGAAGGGCTGATTTTAGCCTAAAGCTTTCACGCCTGATGCAAGGGCCGGGGTGCTGTCATAAGCCCCCCGGCCCTTTACTTTTTTATGCTCAAAGGCACAACGTAATATTACAGTAACAAAACAATCATATTGGATGAATGCAAATTGGTGCATTCTATTGTCATGATAGTGTCATATTGTGTTTCTGGATCAGGAGAGCATTATGAAAACGTTGTATGTGAAATCAGGATCGGTTTTTGCTATTCTAAGCCTGTTGATAGCATTTGGGAGCAGCCTTCCCCACGCTGCGCAGGCGGGCGATGATCCCCAGATATGTGGGCCAAGAGACATCATCATCCAACGTCTGGCCGCCCGGTTTGAAGAACGCCAGTCTGCCGTTGGCATGACCAATGGGGGGTCTTTGGTGGAGCTATTCGTCTCCCCAAACGGGACATGGACTTTTGTTCATACCAATGGCAATGGCATCACCTGCCTGCTGGCAGCCGGTGAGGATTGGGAGCCCACAATATTGGAAACAACCAGCGTTGCCCCCACCGCGTCCTAGTGTGGTGCGCGGTGATAGGTCAGCGCCATCGCAATCGCGTGGCGCAGTTCTGATTCCGGAATGGATGTATCGGGCGCGAAAACCAGCGCCCGCTTTCCCTGACTGTCAAACACATCAGGATATCGGGTTGTGATATCTGCAATCAGAGTGGTTGAGCAGGGAACATAAAGTGCCACAGCCCCGCCCGATCCACGAACAGCATCCAGTCGCACCGTTGTCCCGATCTTGTTTGCAACGGGACGATAGGCCGGTTGTCCCCATTTCAGGCTTTCAGACAGCGAGCCGATAGATTGGATGGAGGCAGCCTGATCAAAAATCAGATCCCGCAGAGACAATAGCTTGTCACGAATATCCGCCTCGTACTGATCAAAGACAGCCTGAACGGCAGCATCTTTGAACGCGACAGGCATTACGCTTTGCCGCCCTCTGCCAACAGGTCGTCGTCCATTCCGTCGTCCAGATCATCATCCAGATCGTCCTCGAAATCCTCGTCAGAATAAGCGGCACCGTCCAAGTCTTCCGCCTCGTCATCCTCTGCATCCAGGATAACGCCGCCAGGACCGCGCCGTTCTGCGCGCGGGGTGCGCCCGAACATATCGCGATAGCATTTTGAGAAATGGGATGCGGAGGTAAAGCCACTGGCAAAGGCAACCTCAGTGACCGGCATCGTGGTCTGGGTCAGTAATGTTTTGGCCCGATTCAACCGCAAACGCAGGTAATAGCGCGCCGGGCTGGTATTCAGATAACGGCGGAACAGGCGCTCCAATTGACGCCGGGACAGGCCAACACGATCTGCGATCTCGTCCCGGGTCAGTGCCTCTTCTGTATGGCGCTCCATTTCCGATATCGCCCGGATCAGCTTGGGATGGCTGATGCGCAAACGGGCCTGCAGGGGCAGTCGCTGATCATCATGGCCTTCACGCATCCGCTCATGCATGAATTGCTCAGCCACAGCCGCAGCCAAATCCGCCCCGTGTTTGGTAGAAATTTCCTGCAGCATCATATCCAGGCCCGCAACGCCCCCGGCGCATGTGAAACGATCCCGATCAATTTCAAACAATTCCGCCCGCACGTCCAGATCCGGGTATTCTTCTGTAAAACTGTCCAAATTTTCCCAGTGAATTGTACAGCGATAGCCGTTCAACAGGCCTGCATGGGCCAGCACATGGGCCCCGGTGCAAATTGCACCAATATGGCTGCCTTCGCGCGCCCAACGGCGCAGCCAGCCGAACACCGCATTGTCCTTGTAAACATGTGCATCGATGCCGGAACACAGAATGACATTGCTGGGCGGCAATGTGAAATCAGCGACAGACCGGTCCGTGCCGATAGGAAACCCGTTAGAGGCCTGAACCGGCGCACCATCCCGGCTAGCCGTTTCCCATTTATACAGGGTCTTGCCACTGATCCGATTGGCAAGGCGCATCGGTTCCACCACGCCAGACAAGGCGATCAGGGAGAAATTTGGAATCAGCACGAACACGACCTTATCAGGGCCTGATCCTGCCACGGGTTTCAACATGCGCATTCGTAACCGATCCTTCTATATGCCGGCCTTGCTGAATTATAGTCTACGCGACAGGCCCTTTCCCAAGAAAGTGCCGCTTTTGTTTATGCTGCCCATCCACAGGTATCCTAAGGGGGCAAGTTTCACATATGCGTCATCATCGCTATGGGCGTGATTGGGATTCTTGTCAATCCGCGTCATAGGGGGGAAAGCGGGTCTCGTCGCATTTCTTGTTAAGCCTGTCGCAGTTCTGAAAGGGGGGAATGGGCCGCTGTATTACACAAAAGGCCACTCAATGAGGATCTGTGACCATGAAGAAATATTCCATCTTCGCAATCGCCCGCAACGCCCGCACCCATCATGAAAACTGGGAACGCGCCTGGCGCAGTCCTGATCCCAAACCCCATTATGATGTCGTGATCATCGGCGGCGGCGGCCACGGGCTGGCAACCGCCTATTATCTGGCCAAGGAATGCGGCATTACCAATGTTGCGGTCATTGAAAAGGGCTGGCTAGGCGGCGGAAATACGGGGCGCAACACGACCATCGTGCGGTCCAATTACCTGTGGGATGAATCCGCTGCCCTGTACGATCACGCGGTGCGCCTGTGGGAAGGCCTCAGCGATGAATTGAATTACAATGTCATGTTTTCTCAGCGCGGCCTGCTGCATCTGGCGCATAATGTTCACGACATGCAGGAAATCGGACGGCGCGGCAATTCCATCTATATGAATGGGATCGACAGTGAATTCCTGTCCCCCGAACAGGTCAAAGAGATGGTGCCGATCATCAATCTGAACTGTCGCTATCCGGTTATGGGCGGCCTGTTACAGCGTCGCGGCGGCACCGCGCGACATGATGCTGTGGCCTGGGGCTATGCCCGTGCCGCCGATGCGATGGGTGTCGATATCATCCAGAACTGTGAAGTCACCGGCTTCAAGATTGAAGGCGGGGTCGTTAAGGGCGTGGAAACAACGCGCGGCAGCATCGGCGCTGGCAAGGTCGGTGTTGTCGCCGCCGGGCATTCCTCCGTCGTTGCGGAAATGGCCGGGTTCCGCATGCCGCTGGAGAGCTTCCCCTTGCAGGCTTTTGTCAGCGAGCCGATGAAACCCATCGTTGATTGCGTGATCATGTCCAACGCCATCCATGCCTATATCAGCCAATCCGATAAGGGTGAATTGGTGATTGGCGGATCGGGCGACCCCTATATCTCCTATTCCCAGCGGGGCAGCTTTGATCAGATCGAACATGTGGTCGGTCCCGTGCTAGAATTATATCCGATTTTCAGCCGGGTTCGCATGCTGCGCCAATGGGGCGGCATCACCGATGTGACTGTGGATCGTTCGCCCATTATGACCAAGACGCCGGTTGAAAATATGTTCTTCAACTGTGGCTGGGGAACGGGCGGATTCAAGGCAACGCCAGGATCGGGCCACGTCTTTGCCCATTCCATCGCCAAGGGTGAAATGCACCCTGTCGCAGCGCCCTTTTCCATGGATCGCTTCCATACCGGTGCCTTGATCGATGAAGCGGCTGCCGCCGCGGTCGCCCACTAAGCCGACACCCTTTCAGATTTGGAGCTTCTGCCATGTTTCTTGTAAAATGTCCCTGGTGTGGCTGGCGTGATCAGACCGAATTCAGCTATGGCGGCGAGGCCCATATCGCCCGCCCCCTGGAACCTGGCCAGATTTCGGATCAGGAATGGGGCGATTACATCTATACCCGAACCAATACCAAGGGCATTCATGCGGAACGCTGGGTCCATACACAGGCGTGCGGACGGTGGTTCAACGCCTTGCGCCACACCGTCACGGATGTCATGTGGGACAGCTATAAAATGGGAGAAGACGCGCCCACGCCGCCCAAGGATTGGGACGGATTGACCTGTTGCGACGATCACAAGAAATTAGCCGAAGGTGCTAAAAAATGAGCCAATCCTATCGCCTGTCCGACAAAGGCCGGTTGGACCGCAGCCAGAAATTGACCTTCACCTATGATGGGCAGAGTTACACGGGCTATCGTGGTGACACGCTGGCCTCTGCCCTGTTGGCCAATGGCGTGAAGCTGGTCGGGCGCAGCTTCAAATACCACCGCCCGCGCGGCATTATGAGCGCCGGATCCGAAGAGCCCAATGCCCTGGTTCAATTGGAAACAGGACCGCGCACGGAACCCAATACCCGCGCCACTGTGGTGGATTTGTATGACGGGCTGACCGCCGCCAGCCAGAATTGCTGGCCGTCGGTGAAGTTTGATGTGCAATCGGTGAACCAGAAAATTGCCAAGCTGTTTCCGGCTGGATTCTACTATAAGACCTTTATGTTCCCCGCCTCCTGGTGGACGCCGGTCTATGAAAAGATTATCCGACGTGCGGCAGGATTGGGTAAGTCCCCAATGGAGCGAGACCCGGATTCCTATGCCCAGAAATTCGCTTTCTGTGATGTGCTTGTGGTTGGGGGCGGCCCCGCCGGGATTGCTGCGGCTTTGGCAGCAGGTCGCACCGGTGCCCGTGTCATCCTGGCCGACGAACAACAGGAAATGGGCGGCGCGCTGCTCAGCGACGATGCCCTGATCGACGGACAGCCTGCCCTGGACTGGGTTGCAAAATCCCTGGCGGAATTGGCGCGCCTGGAAGAGGTGACCATCTTGCCGCGCACAACCGTGTCTGGCTATTACGATTACAACTATCTGACTGCGCTGGAGCGGGTGACCGACCATCTGGGACCACAGGCGGATGATCGCATCCCCCGTCAGCGCTTCTGGAAAATCCGCGCGAAAAAGGTTGTGCTGGCCCAGGGTGCCATCGAACGCCCGTTGGTATTTGCCGACAATGATCGCCCCGGTATCATGCTGGCGGCGGCCTTGCGCACCTATATCAATCGCTATGGCGTTTTGCCTGGGCGTCAGGTGGTTGTCTTCACCAATAATGACAGCGCCTATAAAACCGCAATTGACGCCCATACAGCAGGGGCTGTGGTCGATATCGTCGATCTGCGTGTGGACCCGACAGGCCCGCTGGTGAAACAGGCCGAAGCCCTGATGATCCGCATCCATAAGGGCAGTGCCGTCGTTGCGACATTTGGCAAACATGCCGTGACCGGGTGCGAAATCGCGAAAATATCTGCTGATGGCAAAAGCCTGACCTCTGATACGACCTTCATCGGCTGTGACATCCTGGCCAATTCCAATGGCTGGAATCCGTCCGTCCATTTGTGGAGCCAGGCACGGGGCAAACTGACCTGGGACGCAGAAAAGAACTGCTTTATTCCCGGTCATGCCGGCCCCTGGTTGCCTGTTGCAGCAGGGTCGGGAACCGGAACCTATGATCTGGGGAATTGCCTTTCGCAAGGCTTCGCGCAGGGCGCTGCAGCGGCGCAAGCGGCGGGCTTTGGCAGCGGCGAAGTGCCCAAGACACCCGAAACCGAGCCCCTGGTTGAAGGACCTGAACGCATGGTCTGGACCATTCCCGGCAAGAAGCCGCTGGGCCATGGCAAGGCAAAGCATTTCCACGACCATCAGAATGATGTGGTCGCGTCTGACATTCATCTGGCCGCCCGCGAAGGCTATCTGTCGGTTGAGCATTTGAAGCGCTATACCACAACCGGCATGGGCACCGATCAGGGCAAAACATCCAACGTCAATGCGCTGGCAATCATGGCGGAAATCCGCAACGCCGCGATCCCTGAAGTTGGCACCACGACCTTCCGCCCCCCCTATACGCCCATCACGTTTGGGGCGGTTACCGGACAGAATCGCAATCACCTGTTCATTCAGGAGCGCACCAGCGCGATGCATCCGGCCCATGTCGAAAATGGCGCGGTGTTTGAAGATGTCGGCGACTGGAAACGCCCCTGGTATTTCCCCAAAACCAGCAAATCCGGCGTTACAGAGACGATGGATGAGGCTGTCCTGCGCGAATGCCGTCAGGTACGTGAAACCGTTGGCATGCTGGATGCCTCCACCCTGGGCAAGATCGATATTCAGGGCAAGGACGCAGCTGAATTCCTGAACTGGGTCTATACCAATAAATGGGACACGCTGAAGCCTGGGCGCGCCCGATATGGCCTGATGCTGAATGAACACGGCATGGTGTTTGACGACGGCGTCACGACCCGCCTGGCCGATGATCATTTCCACATGACGACCACGACCGGCGGGGCTGCGCGGGTTCTAGGCTGGCTGGAAAACTGGTCCCAGACCGAATGGCCACAGATGGAAGTCTATATGACCTCTGTCACCGAACAATGGGCGGTCTGCACCATCACCGGGCCGAATGCGCGGGCATTGTTGGCGGATGTGACATCCATGCCGTTGGATCCGGAAACCTTCCCCTTCATGGCGATGCAGGAAGGCACGGTTGCCGGGGCCCCCGCACGGGTCTATCGGATCAGCTTCACCGGTGATCTGGCCTATGAAATCAACGTCCCCGCCCGCTATGGCCTGCATGTCTGGCGCGCGCTACAGGACGCCGGGAAGAGCCATGGCCTGTGCCTGTATGGAACAGAAACCATGCATGTGTTGCGCGCGGAAAAGGGCTTCATCATCGTTGGTCAAGATACAGATGGTACGGTCACCCCAATGGATCTGGACATGGACTGGATCGTGTCCAAGAAGAAAGATGATTTCCTGGGCCGCCGATCCTTCTATCGCACGGATACGAAACGGGAAGGCCGCAAGCAATTGGTTGGCCTGTTGACGGACAATCCAAACTTTGTGCTGCCCGAAGGGGCCCATATCGTGGAAGATGTGAAACCCAAGCCCCCGATGAAGACGCTAGGCCATGTAACATCCAGCTATTACAGCCCGAATGTCGGTCGCTCGATTGCCCTGGCCCTGGTGGCGGATGGTATCAAGCGCAAAGGCGACACGCTTTCTGTGCCGTTGATGAACGGGCATGTGGAAAAGGTGACGCTGACCGATACAGTCTTCTTTGATAAGGAAGGAGCACGCTCCAATGGCTAAGGCATCCAGTCTGTATCCAGGCGTTACCATTGAAACGCCGCTGTCAGGCAAAGACCCCATTCAGGCTGATGGTGTGACCATCACGGAACTGCCCTTTCTAGGAAAGGTCACTTTGCGGGGCAATGCAGCCGACCCAGCCTTTGCGGCAGCGGTTAAGTCTGTCCTGGGTGCAGACCTGCCGACGCAACCTCTGTCGTCGCTGCGTGTTGGCAACATTCGGGTATTCTGGAAGGCATTCGACGAATGGCTGATCTGGACCAACGAAGATGCGCAAATTCAATTGATCACGGATTTGAACGCAGCACTTTCCGGCATTCGCAAATCCGTTGTCGATGTCAGTGATTATTATACCGTGCTGCGTGTCGATGGTGCGCGCAGCCGCGACCTTCTGGCGAAAGGGTGCGTCGTCGACCTGCACCCCCGTTCGTTCAAGCCAGGGCAAGCGACCGGGACCGGGTTCCATCATGCAACGATCTTTATCACACTGGCCGATGCCGATACCTTCGACGTTATGATCCGGTGGAGCTTTGCTGATTATCTGTGGGCCTATCTTGCCGATGGCGCGCGGGAATGGGCCCCCGCCTGACGGTGGATACCAGTATATAATTGCGTGGCACCATCTCCCTTTTGGGTGTTAAATACCGGCACGGATTGACACCGCCTATAAAAGCAAGGGGCCATTACATGCTGCGGGATTTTGAACGAATCGCCGGGAAAGTCGCGAATGCTCCGCGCCCGCCCCTTCCCGGCGGCGTGGTCGAAGAGGCACCGGTCGAAGATTCCCCGGACATGCTGACGCCTGAAACGGATGGGACATATCTGCCAGCCGGTGTGATCTTGGAATATCGGGATGATCACGACCAATGGAGCGTGCGGCGCGTCACCCTGTTGTCAGCGGCGCTGAAGGGGGATGACCCCAGCTTCACAGCCTTTTGCCATACGCGCCAGGATGTCAGACGATTCCGCCTGACCCGTCCCCTGCGCGTGATCGACCCGCATGGCGGCGCGATGCCTTATGATTCTGCCTATCAGTTTCTGGAACGCTTTCACTGTGACGGCACGGGCGAAAGCATTAGCGATCAAACCCGCGCCCTGTTATGCGCAGCGCGCAATGAACTTGCTGTGCTTATGTTCTTCTCTCGCTGTGACGGCTATTTGCATCCAGCAGAACGGACTGTTGTATTGTCCTTTATTCAACAGAATTATGGACATACAGAATGCCCGCCCGATACGGTTTGGGAAATCGTGCGTCGCCTGTATCCAGATTCCCGGACAATGCTGAACAGCGCCCATGATATCATGGATACCAAGGGCGAAACGGCCCTGGAGGCCCTGCAACAGTCCATCCGCACATTGATTGAGGCCGATGGTGTCATCCACAGTGATGAAGCCCTTCATGCGATAGAACTGTCCTTCCTAAAGTAACAATCCACCCTACCCGCCCTTTTCACCCATTTTCTGCCAGCGCCCTGCTTTTCATAAAAAGCGGGCATTATGCATTTTGCCATGCAGATAGGATCCAATGATTTGCGTGCCTCTCTTTTTTGTTGACAGAACGATATAAAGATATTGTTATGTGTGCATTACATTATGAGGCCAAGCAAATGGACAGACTACTTCAGGCAATGCGCGCCGTGGCGGAACCGACCCGAATTCGGATCCTGAACCTGTGCGCCCATTCAGAACTGACCGTCAGCGATCTGGTCAATTTGCTGGGTCAAAGCCAGCCACGCCTCTCCCGCCATTTGAAATTGCTGGTCGAAGGTCATGTTCTGGAACGGCACCAGGAAGGGTCCTGGGCACGCTATCGTTTGGCATCAGACCGTCGGGCGGATGACAATGCTGCCGGTTTTGCATCCGCCGTCCTGGACCTGCTGCCACAGGAAGACCCCATTCTGGCGCGCGACATGGATCGGCTGGACCGCTTGCGCCGCAAATGGGATGCGGAAGCGGCGGATTACTTTAAACGCAATGCCGCAGAATGGGATCATATCCGCACCCTGCATGTTGATGAACTGGCGGTATCCAATGCCTTGTCTGACGTAACGCGGAATTGGACCCTGGGTCGATTGCTGGATATCGGAACCGGTACCGGGAAGTTGCTGGAACTATTGGGTCCGCGCGCCAGCTCCGCCGTTGGTATTGATCTGTCTGCGGAAATGCTGCGCGTTGCGCGTGCCGCCATTGAACGCGAAGGCCTGACGGACTGTCAGGTGCGCCAGGCCGATATGTACCAAATCCCCAGCGCCGATCAGGATTTCGACACAGCGGTTTTGCATATGGTATTGCATTATGCTGATGACCCCGCCCAGGCCCTGGCCGAAGCCGCCCGCGTATTATCAGACACGGGCCGCATTCTGATCGTCGACTTTGAACAACATAATCTGGCAGAATTGCGCGCAGAACATGCGCATCGCTGGCCGGGATTCACCCAGGAACAGATTCAGAATTGGCTCAACGACGCTGGATTTGGCGACGTATCCATAACGCGACTGGAAGGCGGTGCCCTGACGGTCTGTATCTGGACGGCGCAGAAATCAGCACAGTCCCAGGCGGAGGAAGCAGCATGAGCCATCGCATCCGCATCGGCTTTGAAGTATTTCCGCCCAAATCTGGCAGTTCTGAGACATTTGAAAGCAGTGTCGCAACATTAGCCGCCGTGGGTGATTATGTTTCGGTGACCTACGGGGCGTCCGGGTCTGGCAGAGAACGCAGCGAAACCGCCATCAATGCCCTGGTGGCACAGGGTCATGCCAATAAGATCGCCGCCCATTTGACCGCATCCAGCCAGTCCAAGGATCAGATCGACAGGCTGGCCCGCGACTGGAAGGCAAAAGGCATTCGCAGGATCGTCGCCCTAAGGGGGGATGCACCCGCCGTGACGGGGGATGAATATCCCTGCGCCGCCGCACTGACCGAAGCCTTAAGCCAGATTGGCGGCTTTAACATCGCCGTTGCCTGCTATCCCGAAGGCCATCCCAAATCCGCTTCAAAGGCGGCAGAGATGGACCATCTGAAGCGTAAATTCGATGCCGGGGCCCGTGAGGCAATCACCCAATTCTTCTTTAACATCGAAGACTATCTGCGCTTTCGGGATGACTGCCGTGCGGCGGGCATTCATCAGCCCATCATCCCGGGCCTTTTGCCTATTGCCAGCCTGGAAGGGTTGCATCGTTTCGCCGCCGGGTGTGGCGCGAAAGTGCCAGGATGGCTGGACGCCCGTTTCGCGGGGCTGGAAGACGACCCAGATACCGTGCGAACCTTGTCTGTTGCGACCACTGTATCCCTGTCAGATCGCCTGATCGCAGAAGGGGTCGACCATATTCACCTATATACATTAAACCGCGTGCGGGATGCGTTGACCATCGCCCGGGCGCTTGGCATCACAGGCACAGATACCGCCGTGATTACTCAGAAAGAGGAGGCTGCGTAAACCTATGCGGACAATTACAGAAGCCCTGACCCATCACGTCCTGTTGACCGATGGATCGATCACCAGAGAACTTAAACTGCCAGAACTGGATCTGGACGCAGAGCGGGATTTCTTCGGTGCCGTGGAATGCCCGGAAGTGCTGAACCTGACCCGCTACAGCAAGGTTGTTGATGTGCATAAGGCCTTTCTGAAGGCCGGTGCGGATATCGTGCGGACCAACAGCCTGCGCGCAAACCCTCTTACCCTGCGTGCCTATGGCCTGGAAGAAGAAGCCTTCCTGATCAATTTCAAAGCTGCAGAAGCCGCTGCGGAAGCTGTGGACAGCGTGCCCGGTGAAGGCCGCCGCCGCTTTGTCATGGGCGTTGTGCGCGATGATGGTTGGGATATCCCCCCTGGTGAGGTCGAAGCCGCCGCCAGCATTCAGGTTGAAGGGCTGATAGCCGGGGGTGCCGATGGCATTCTGTTGGACGTGCTGCCCGGCGTTGGGCGCATTCAGGCCATGCTGGAAGGGGCCAACAAGGCCCGCGAAAAACTGAACAGCCGCGTTGCGATCCTGCTGCAACGCATTGAAGGCGGCCCACGCTTTGGTCCACGCACCGTCAACAGCGCCGATGGCATTGTCCAATTCCGCCCCGGCGATGCCCGCCGCGCGGCCTGGCTGGACAGCGCCTTGCGCGATGGCACGGTCAATCTGATTGGCGGCGGGTCATTGCCACAACATACTGCCGCCCTGGACACCTTGTTGCGCGACCGCGCAGAGGATGGCTTCCGTCCGGTTCTGGGTTGGGTCCGTGACGAGCGCGTGGTCGATAATCTGGAACCGGTATCCAGTTGGACCCGTTTCCCTGACCCCGTTGAAGCACCGGAATCGGTGTCCGAAACAGCCTAACCGACAGTGTGAACGGGTCTTTAGACAGGACTTTGTTCACCGAAAACCAAGAACGGCGCGATTCCGACGTTAATAGACGCGGGCGCGCTGTTCCCTTGCGCCCGCTCGGTTAACTTTCGTCCATCTGACGACGGACCATAATCCTGTCGTGCTGACCCAATGTCGCGCCTGACATTGTGGAGACGACATCGCATCAAGGAATTTGCTCAATGACCCGGACTGTTCTCGAATCCAAAACCAAAACCCACATTATCGGGTTTGACCGCCCCTTCACCGTAATTGGGGAACGTATCAATCCAACCGGCCGCAAAAAGCTGGCAGCGGAAATGAAGGAATACAATTTCGAGACAGTCACGGCAGACGCGCTGGCACAGGCTGCTGCGGGTGCCCATATGCTGGATGTCAACGCAGGCATTCCACTGGCCGACGAACCCGACATTCTGGCAAAAACGATCAAGCTGGTGCAAAGCCTGGTTGATATCCCCCTGTGCATCGACAGTTCTATCGTAGAAGCCCTGGAACAGGGCTTGGCGGCCTATGAAGGTCGCCCGCTCCTCAACTCTGTGACCGGGGAAGAAGAGCGCCTGGAAGTCGTTTTGCCGCTGGTAAAGAAATATGGCTGTGCCGTGGTTGGTATTTCCAACGACGAAACCGGTATTTCCGAAGATCCGGACGTTCGTTTCCAGGTTGCCAAAAAGATCGTCGAACACGCCGCGGATTATGGCATTCCCGCCCATGACGTTGTGATTGATCCCCTGGTGATGCCAATCGGTGCCCTGGGCAATGCCGGTGTGGGCGCCTTGAACCTGATCCGTCGCCTGCATGATGAATTGAAGGTCAACACGACCTGTGGCGCGTCGAATATGAGCTTCGGCCTGCCAAATCGCCACTCCCTGAACGGGGCCTTTCTGTCCATGGCGGTTGGGGCCGGTATGACCAGCGCCATCATGAACCCGCTGCACGAGCCGGAAATGCACGCAATCTGGGGGGCGGATGTGATCGCCGGTCATGACAAGGATTGCGCCGCCTGGATCAAGCGCTTCCGCGAGGCCGCCCCGGACGGCGAGGCACAAGGAGCCCGCGGGGGTCGCAGCACGCGCCGCCGCCGCTCCGCCTGACGCCATCCGTTTGTTCCGCTGTCGTAAACAAAGAAGAGTACCTTATGGCTGACGCCGACCCGACCAAGACTGATACACAATCTACTGCCCCCGAAGGGAAAACTGCCCATGTGGTTTTCACCCCTTCGGGCCGCAGCGGTGATTTTGCGATTGGCACCCCCATCCTTCAGGCCGCGCGACATCTGGGCGTCGATCTGGATTCGGTCTGCGGTGGCCGTGGTATCTGTGGGCGCTGCCAAGTCACCCCCTCGGTCGGGGACTTTTCCAAGTTTCAGATAAAAAGTAAGGCGGAAAATATCTCCCCCATGAATGCGGTGGAGGAACGCTATCGAAGCAAACGCACTATGAAGGCCGATCGTCGACTGGGCTGTTCCAGCACGATTCAGGGCGATCTGGTGATCGACATCCCCGCCGACAGCCAGGTCCACAAGCAGGTTGTGCGCAAACGCGCTGAGGTCCGGAGCATTGAAATCAATCCGGTCGTGCGTCTGCATTATGTTGAGGTTGAAGAACCCGACATGCACCATCCGTCTGGCGATCTGGAGCGGCTGGAACAAGCCCTGTTGCAGCAATGGGGGCTGACTGTCGATCAGGCCGACCTATCGGTCATCCAGATATTGCAGAAGGCATTGCGTAAGGGCGAATGGAAGATCACCGCCGCGATCCGGAATGAACATGAATTGATTTATGTCTGGCCGGGCTTTCACGACAGGATCTTTGGCTGTGCGATTGATGTTGGGTCCACCACAATGTCTGTGCATCTGACAGATTTGCAATCCGGCGATGTCGTCACATCGGTTGGTGCGATGAACCCGCAGATCCGCTTTGGGGAAGACCTGATGAGCCGGGTCAGCTATGTCATGATGAATCCAGGCGGAGAGGTCGAAATGACCAAGGCCGTGCGCGAAAGCTTGGGCTATCTGATTGGTCAGGCTGCGGTCGAAGCGAAAGTTCACCCCACTGAGATTCTGGAATTGGTCATGGTTGGAAATCCCATCATGCACCATCTGCTGCTGGGCATTGATCCAACGGAATTGGGCTGGGCCCCCTTCGCATTGGCGACCAATCAATCGTTAGAAGTCCTGGCCAGCGAATTGGATTTGAAGGGTAAGACCAATCCAGGCGCACGGGTCTATTTCCTGCCCTGTGTTGCGGGCCATGTCGGGGCCGATGCGGCCGGTGTTGCCCTGGCAGAAGGGCCACAGCTGCGCGACGAGGTCACTCTGGTCGTTGATGTCGGTACCAATGCGGAAATTATTCTGGGCAATAAAGACCGTCTGCTGGCCTGTTCCAGCCCGACCGGCCCGGCCCTGGAAGGGGCACAGATTTCTTCTGGTCAGCGCGCCGCGCCGGGGGCAATCGAACGGGTGCGGATTGACCCGGAAACGCTGGAACCACGCTTCAAAGTCATCGGGTCGGACCTGTGGTCCAATGATCCAGGTTTCGCCGAAGCATCCAAGAAGACTGGCGTCACAGGAATCTGTGGATCAGGCATTATCGAAGTTCTGGCAGAAATGTTCCTGGCCGGGCTGATCACCGAAGATGGCATCATTGACGGCAGCACCGCGTCCCGCACGGACCGTATTCTGGGGGAAGGTCGAACCTTCTCCTATGTCCTGCATCGCGGGGAACCGGAAATCCGTGTGACCCAGGCCGATGTGCGCGCCATTCAATTGGCAAAAGGGGCGCTGTATGCGGGCGCACAATTGCTGATCGATAAATTGGGCAAGCCCGTGGAACGCATCGTGCTGGCCGGTGCCTTTGGCAGCCATATCGATGCAAAATACGCCATGGTTCTGGGTCTGGTCCCGGATTGTCCGCTGGATATGGTCGCCTCTGTCGGGAATGCGGCTGGAACCGGGGCGCGTATTGCCCTGCTAAACCGCCATTCTCGTGATGAGATCAAGCAGATTGTGGCGGGTATTGAAAAGATCGAAACCGCTGTCGAGCCGCGCTTTCAGGAACATTTCGTCGGGGCAATGGCCTTCCCACACAAGACAGCCCCCTTCCCGAATCTGGAAAAGATCGTAACCCTGCCACCGAAGAAATCGGCGCAGTCCACTCACGATGATGGCCAAGCCGGTGGCCGTCGCCGGAGACGCCGTGGCTAGCGGCACATAGATACACTAAACGCAGGAAAGAGCGCGCCATGTCGGAGACCATCACCATGACTGAGGTTGATCAGATCGTAAACTTCATGAGCACCTGCACGTTGGAGGTAACACCAGGTGGGGCCGCGAAGATTGATGATTTCCGCGCCGTCCTGCGCCCGGATCAGATCGTCTATGTAACCTTCCTGCCAGGATCAGACTTTCGTGATACAGTAGTGACGGTCAAAAAGCTGAAAGATCAGGGCATGCGCCCGGTCCCCCATTTCGCCGCCCGCTCCATCCCCACAAAAGCATTCTTTGAAGAAAACCTGAAGATGCTGACGGCAGAAACCGGTGTCGAAGAAGCCCTGCTGATCGGCGGCGGCGTGGACAATCCGGTCGGGGAATTCAGCGAATCCATGGAAATCCTGCGACTGGGCCTGTTTGAGAAATATGGCATTAAACATCTGGGCATTGCCGGTCACCCGGAAGGCAGCCCGGATATTAAACCCGCCGAAGTCATCCGCGCCCTGCTGGACAAGAACGCCTATGCCGCCCAAAGCCCGATTGATTTCTATATCGCGACACAATTCTGTTTTGAAGCAGAACCGCTGATCCAATGGGACCGTCAGATCCGTGCCGAGGGCAACACATTACCGATCCATATCGGCATTCCAGGATTGGCGACAATCAAGACCCTGATGAAACATGCCCAAGCCTGCGGCATCGGTAATTCCATGCGTTTCATCGCCAAACAGGCCCGCAATATTGCCAAATTGATGAGCGTCAGCGAACCCGACAAGCTGGTCCGCGATCTGGCCCATTACAAGGCAACCGATCCCAATTGCGGCATCATCCAGGCGCATCTGTATCCCCTGGGCGGCCTGAAGAAATCCTCTGCCTGGCTGTATGCCATTCAAGATGGCAAGATTGAATTATCCAAAAAGGGTGGATTCAAGACGGACTATGCGGTGGAGTAAGACCGACAACGCCTTGCCGTTTACAGCCCGTGATACTGCTTGAACCAGGCGACAAATTTCGGCAGGCCCACATCAATTGGGGTTGTCGGGGCATAGCCGAAATCATTGGCGATGGCGTCGATATCAGCATAGGTCTTTTGCACATCGCCCGGCTGCATCGGCTGGAAGTCGATATCTGCCTTAATACCCAGCGCGGATTCCAGAACAGAAATCATCCGCATCAGGGGTTCTGATCGATTGTTGCCGATGTTATAGACTCGGTGGGCTGCCAGTTGATCGCCCCGCACCGGCGGCCCGTCCAGCACGGCCATGACGCCCGCCACGATATCATCCACATAGGTGAAATCGCGCATCATATCGCCATTGTTGAAGACGGGAATCTTCTCCCCCCGCAGCATCTTTTCAACAAAGATCCAGGCGGCCATATCGGGCCGACCCCAGGGGCCATAGACCGTGAAAAAGCGCAAACCGGTCATAGGAATATCATACAGGTGGCTGTAGGAATGGCTCATCAACTCATCAGACCGCTTGGTCGCGGCATACAGGGAAACCGGCGTATCCGTGCGATCATCGACCGAAAACGGTACCTTCGTATTACCGCCATAGACGGAGGAGGAGGACGCATAAACCATATGCCGGAAGCTGTCGATGCTGCGCGCCAATTCCATCACATTCAAATGGCCCAACAGGTTTGATCGAATATAGGCATAGGGATTTTTCAGGGAATACCGAACCCCCGCTTGCGCCGCCAGATTGACGATACGGTCAATCTTCAGCGCCGGGTCGTTCAATGCCAAAACCGCATCCGTGTCGGCGATGTCCAGCTTCTGGAACGTAAATCCAGGCTTGTCCGTCAATGTTGCCAACCGGGCCAGCTTAAGCGCCGGATCGTAATAGTCGTTCAGGTCGTCGACACCAATGACTGTCTCTCCCCGCGCCAATAACTGTTGGGACAGGGTCATTCCGATGAAGCCAGCGGCACCCGTTACAAGCACGGTCATTGTGTCGTTCTTCCAAAAGAAAAGGGGTTTTCAACTAGGGGCGTCCTATACCGGGTTACGCCCTGCGATGCACCCTGAAATTTAGGGTAAGAGTATAATGTGTGTGCTCATGCGAACGCATGATGCTTATGTATCAGATCCGACGCGACTGGCGACCGGACCGGATTGATTGACATATTTTGCGCCTTCCTTGCGGTCATAGGGATTAAGCGCCGAGGAGGTCAAAGGTTCAAAGCTGACGGCGCAGACCCGCATGCCCGGCCGCAATGCCAGGGCCACATTACCCGCATTAAAGAATTCCAGCGTGATCACCCCATTCCAGCCGGGTTCCAGCGTGTGGGCCGTGGCATGGACCATCAACCCGATACGCGCCAGACTGGACCGACCATCCAGCCAGCCGACCAGATCATCGGGTATCTTGACCCGCTCCCGCGTGGCCCCCAGCGCGAAGGCTTTGGGCTGCAGGATAAAGGCATCACCTGTCGGTACGGCATATTCGGTCATGGGATCCTTGTCCCCTAACCCCTTGCCGCCCAATCCTTTATCGACATCGATCACAGATATCTGTTCATGCTTGAAGTACAGGAATCGATCATCCAGTGTCAGGTCAATAGAGACCGGGCCGAACCGAACATTCTCAGCAGGCTCTATTTCAATCGACTGATCCGCAATTCGTTGCAGGATATCCCGGTCGGATAACTTCATGATGCGCCCTCAATCCCCATGTTTCATGCTTATTCTATCCATCATCCGCCGCGATTCGACATCAGCCCGCAAGGGAAAGCAAGACAGTTGAAAATTTAGGTCAGTAATGCTAACCTAAATCCAATCAATAATAAAATACCACACAGGACAGCAGTCTTGTGATGCATTCAGACCGGCCCCATACTCATCATAAAGAATGAGCATCCGGGCTCTTTATGGGAGAGGCTCACCATGGCCGAATTGGCAGATGTACAACTGGACGATAAATACACGCTGGAACAGGGTCGGGTCTTCCTGACCGGAACGCAGGCGCTGGTTCGCCTGCCGCTGATGCAGCGTTTACGCGATCAGGCTGCCGGATTGAACACGGGCTGTTTTATCTCCGGGTATCGCGGATCGCCCCTTGGTGGGTTTGATCAACAGCTGTGGCGGGCCCGAAAATTCCTGGAAAAGAGCAACATTCATTTCAAAGCGGGTGTGAACGAAGACCTGGCGGCAACCGCTGTCTGGGGCACACAGCAGGTCGGCCTGTATCCCGGCGCGGAAGTCGATGGCGTGTTTTCCATCTGGTATGGCAAGGGGCCGGGCGTCGATCGGTCCGGCGATGTGTTCCGCCATGCCAATCTGGCTGGAACCGCTGCTCATGGCGGCGTATTGGCCCTGGCGGGGGATGACCATACCTGTAAATCCTCCACCACCGCCCACCAGACCGAATATGCCTTCATGGACGCCATGATCCCCGTTCTGCACCCCGCCAATGTGCAGGAATTTCTGGATATGGGCCTGCATGGTTGGGCGATGTCGCGCTATGCCGGGGTCTGGGTCGCCTTCAAAACCCTGGCCGATACGGTGGATACGTCTGCATCCGTTTATGTCGATCCGCATCGGGTTCAGTGCAAGATTCCAGACGATTTCGAAATTCCGGAAGGGGGGCTAAATATTCGCGCCTCCATCCATCAACCGCTGCAGGAAGAAGAACTGCTGCATAAATATCGCCTATATGCCGCGCTGGCCTATGTGCGGGCCAACGGGCTGAACTATCAGGTCTGGCCCAGCAAGAACCGCCGCCTGGGCATCGTCACGACGGGCAAAAGCTATCTGGACGTGATGCAGGCCCTGGAAGACCTGCATATCGACGAGGCCTTTGCCGAGAAGCTGGGGATCGTGATTTACAAGGTCGGCATGCCCTGGCCGCTGGAGCGTGAAGGCATTCGCCATTTTGCCGAAGGACTGGAAGAAATTCTGGTTGTCGAAGAAAAGCGGGCCGTGATCGAAAATCAGTTAAAGGAACAATTGTATAATTGGCGCGAAGATGTGCGCCCGCGCGTGGTTGGTAAATTCAATGACCAGCGGGAGTTACAATTACCCTCTTACGGGGAACTGACCCCCGCAGGAATCGCCCGGGTACTGGTGGACCGCCTGAAGAAACTGCCCGGTGGCAATGCGACGGTCGATTCCAATGAGCATTTTAAAAACCGCCTTGGCTTCCTGACCGCGAAAGAAAAATCATTGGCGGAAACCAAGGGGGGCACCAAGCGCGTCCCCTATTTCTGCTCTGGCTGTCCCCATAATACCTCCACCAAGGTTCCAGAAGGCAGCCGGGCACTGGCCGGAATCGGCTGTCACTACATGGCGTTGTGGATGGATCGCAATACCCAAAGCTTCACCCAGATGGGAGGCGAGGGCATGACCTGGATCGGTCAGGCCCCCTTTACCAGCGAAAAGCACGTCTTCGTCAATCTGGGCGATGGGACGTATTTCCATTCCGGCCTGTTGGCAATCCGCGCTGCGGTGTCGTCTGGTGCCAATATCACCTATAAAATCCTATTCAACGATGCCGTCGCCATGACCGGGGGCCAGCCCCATGATGGGCCCATTGATGTCCCGACCATGGCGCAACAGGTTGCTTCTGAGAGGATTACGCGGCTGGCGGTTGTCTCTGACGAGCCGGAGAAATACGGCACCACGCCGGGCTATTTCCCGCCGGGCACGACGGTCCATCACCGCAGCGAATTGACCACCCTGCAGAAGCAATTTCGGGAAACGCCCGGATGCACGGTCATTATCTATGACCAGACCTGTGCCGCAGAAAAACGCCGCCGTCGCAAGCGCGGCCTGTATCCCGACCCCGCCAAACGCGCCTTTATCAACGAGGCCGTGTGTGAAGGCTGTGGCGATTGCTCTGTGAAGTCCAATTGCCTGTCCGTGGTGCCCAAGGAAACCGAATTCGGGCGCAAGCGAGAGATCGACCAGTCCAGTTGCAACAAAGACTATTCCTGTGTCGATGGCTTCTGCCCCTCCTTCGTGACCGTGCATGGCGGCAGCCTGCGCAAGGGCAAGGGAGCCGATGCCGGCTCTGCCAAGACCGCAGGCGTTGCGGATGTATTTGAAGCATTGCCTGAACCCACAATCCGCCCCCTGACGGATAAACCCTGGGACATCTTGCTGACCGGTGTTGGCGGCACAGGGGTTGTGACCATTGGTGCCCTGTTGGGCATGGCAGCCCATTTGGAAGGGGCTGGCTGTTCTATCCTGGATATGGCAGGCCTGGCGCAAAAGGGTGGTCCGGTCACCAGCCATATTCGCCTGGCAAAAACCCCTGAAGACATCAAGGCCGTGCGGATCGCCGCAGGTGGCGCAGATCTGATCCTGGGCTGTGACATTGTTGTCGCCTCTGGCCCCGATGCGATGGCGAAGGCGGAACGCGGCTCAACCGTTGCTGTCGTAAACACCCAAGCCTCTATCACTGGGGATTTCACCCGCAATCCCGACTGGCAATTCCCGGCTGGGGAGATGGAACAGATTATCCGCGATAATCTGGGCGCCGAAGCCTCCCATTTTCTGCCAGGCACAAAGGTCGCCGAAGCCCTGATGGGAGACAGTATTGCAACCAATCCCTTCATGCTGGGCGTTGCCTTCCAGATGGGGTTGATCCCAGTCTCCCGCGCGGCACTGGAAAAGGCGATTGAGTTGAATGGTATCGCTGTGAAAGCGAATATGCGGGCCTTCCTATGGGGTCGTCGCATGGCCCACGACCCGAAAGCGGTTTTGAAAATGGTGGATAAGGCAGAGGCCTCCACCGCCGCGCCGAAACAGGATGACACCATCGCCACCAGTCTGGAAGACATCGTTGCCAAGCGTATCGCCGCCTTGAAAGAGTATCAGAATGACAGCCTGGCCCGGCGCTATAAGGACCTGGTTGATAAAGTCGTCACGGCAGAAGGCCGCGTTGGTCGGGCCGATGGCAGCCTGGCGAAAGCGGTGGCGCGGTATTATTATAAACTGCTGGCGATCAAGGATGAATATGAGGTCGCCCGCCTGTTCACCAATGGCAAGTTCATGAAGTCCGTGCGGGATCGGTTTGAAGGCGATTACACGCTGAAATTCCATCTTGCCCCGCCGCTTTTTGCGGAGCGCGACCCGGAAACAGGGGAATTGAAAAAGCGCGAATATGGCCCCTGGATGATGTCCGCCTTTGGCCTGTTGGCAAAGTTGAAGGGCCTGCGGGGAACCCCGTTGGATATCTTCGGCTATAGTGAGGAGCGGAAAATGGAACGCCGCCTGATCACCGACTACGAAACCGTGATCGGGGACATCATCGCCGGATTGTCTGCATCCAATTATGATACGGCAATTGAACTGGCGGAGGTGCCGGAACACATTCGCGGCTATGGCCATGTCAAAGAACGCCATGTGAAATTGGCCAAAGACACGGAAGCCAAACTGATGGCGAAATTCCGCGATCCCAGCAGTGCCCAGGCGCCGCAAGCCGCCGAATGACAGTGATCGTTAGAAAGGCCGTTCTGCCAGACGACCTGTCCGCCCTGATTCGCTTTATGGGTCATCTGCATGATTTGGAACACGCCATCGATCCGGCCCGTCAAACGGCCGCCGATGGCGCGGACCCCCATATGCGCTATCAAATCCTGGATGCTCAACAGAATGACGGGCTGGTGGCACTGGCAGAGACACAGGGCGGCCTGCCCGTTGGTATGATGGTTTGTTCCGTTTCGACCTTTCCAGGAGAGTATCTGTATCCATCCGAAAGCCGCGTCGGCTATATCAACGATTTGTGGATTGAACCGGATTATCGTGGCGGAACCGTGTTGGATGACATGATCGCGATGGCAGAGGCGCATTTCAAAGCGCTGGGACTGAAGGTCCTGATGTTGAGCTATCTGGCAGGCAATGATCGCGCCGGTGCAGCCTATGCAAAACGGGGATTTCGCCCCAATGAAGTTCAGATGAAGCGGGAAATTTCCTGACCGCTTGACGCTGCCCGGTCCTATCTATAGCAGACGTCGGTATCCAATCTTTGAAACAGGAGCTGTCGATGTCCCGGATCGTCTATGTAAATGGCGAGTATCTTCCCGAAGAAGACGCTAAAATCTCCGTCTTTGATCGTGGGTTTCTGATGGGCGATGGCGTCTACGAGGTGTCTTCTGTTCTGGATGGGAAACTGATCGACAATGCCGCCCATATCGCACGGCTGGAACGCTCCTTATCCGAATTGAAAATGGATTGGCCCTGTACCAAGGAAGAACTGGTGGAAATCCAGCGCGAAATTATTCGCCGCAATCAGGTTACCGAAGGGGCCGTTTATTGGCAGATCACACGGGGCGCGGCGGATCGGGATTTCGTCTTTCCAAAAGATGCAAAGCCCTCTTTGGTGATGTTCAGCCAATTGAAAAATATTGTTGATGTTCCCGCCGCCAAGACGGGGATTTCTGTGATCACCGTGCCTGATATCCGCTGGCATCGACGCGATATCAAAACCGTCCAGCTGCTGGCCTCAAGCATGGCAAAGATGGCCGCCATCGACGCCGGTGCCAATGATGCCTGGCAGGTTGAAAATGGCTTTGTAACGGAAGGAAGTTCAAACAACGCCTTTATCGTTACCCAGGATGGAACCCTGGTCACCCGCAATCTGTCCAATGACATTCTGCATGGCATTACCCGGCGGGTTATTTTGGATCTGGCGGAGAAGGAAAATCTGACAGTTGAAATCCGCCCCTTCACCCCACAGGAAGCCTATGAGGCCGAAGAGGCGTTCATCACATCGGCGTCCAGCTTTGTAATGCCGGTGGTGAAAATCGACGACCATAAAATTGGCGCGGGCGTTCCAGGTCCAATCGCCCTTAAACTGCGCAAGATGTATATCGAAGCTGCGAAAGCAAGCGCCAGCTAAACAGGGCTAAGTCGCGGGGCTGGGTGCAGGCGTAACTGGCGCGGTCCGGTTCTCTTCCCAGGCCTTACGGTAGGCTTTTGCGGCAGAGATCAGGCGCGGATCCGGCGATGTGGCAGGATTTCCATTATGGTCATGGCCAGTCGCGCCAACCAACAGCGCGCGCTCTGAATAAATCGATGAAATCGCCAGATAGGCCGAACTGAACCCTGATTTCGCCGCCCGGTCCAGAGACAGGATCAGGCGATCCCGGTCTGGCCACCAGTCCGGTAAGGTTACCGTCTTGCCAGCACGCGCAGCATAGGCGATGCGCTGATCGACAGATTGTACCATTTCCAGATGGACCTGAATGATGGTTTCCTTGGCCGGCTTATAGCCATCAGCCGCCGTTTCCGACAACAGGCGATAACCGCGCTCCCGAATGCCGGGTTTTCCGTCAGGTTCCTTGTCGTATCCCAGAGAGGTCGTCCCGAACCACAGGAAATACCCCAGTGCATACTGTATTTCCGGCCTGTCATCATGATGATTGGCGCGTTCAACTTCCAACACGCATTGATAGGCGCGCACTCGCCACTCTTCCGACGACTCGCCGGGCATTTCCGGTGTGGACCAGGCAAATTCCGACACGCCCGTATAGCCCTGCCGCAGAACATAGTTCCAAAACTGGTCAAAATCGCCATCGTATAATCGATTTAACCGTTCCCCGCATTTGGCAGGCTCGAACGGGGCCTCAAAAACCGATTCTGAAAGAGCCGGTCGCGCAAACAAGAATAGCGCCCCCACCAGGATCATTCCGGCAAGAGTGAAAGGCGCATGGTTGGCGCGAAATTGAGACAGCGAGTATTTCATCCTTTAAAAATTGGCCGAATCGGTGCAAAAATCAAGAATTACAAGAAGATAAGATAATCCCTCAAAAAAGATTGAACGCCTTAACAGGCTATCTTATTGATTTTATTGATTAAATTAATTTTGGTTTTTTGAATATAGATTCAAATACAGATAAATTATTCCTTCTTTTTACCTGTATTCTATTTAAATCCCATAAGAAAACAGTAGAACAAGGGCCCTGTCACCTCAACACGGCGCACAGTCACCCTTCCAGCAAGCCCCCATTTTCCACCAATTCCTTCAGGCGGGCCTCATCAAATTCCGCTTCCAGCGCATCTGCGACCTTGCGGGCCTCTGCCTCCAGATCGTCAGAGACTTCAACTGGATCAGCCTTGCGCCATTCTGCCAGATAATCATCTGTGGACCGCGCACCGCCCCGCATGGCGGCACGATCGATTGCCTTTTCAAACCGTTCTGCCAGAACGATCTTCACCTGATCCCGACGGCCCTTTTTCGCGATTACCTGTGCTGGAATATCACGCCAATATACAACAACTAACTGGGCCATCTAAACCATCCTTTATTGTTTTAACGGGGCATCATTTACCGATGCCGTCATGAAATCTGCCAACTCACCATAGCCGGTGCGGCGCATATCAAACTTCAATGAAAGGGCCTGTGCCGCCTGGCGGGCCTTGTCCTCCAGAATTGGATCATCCGTCTGTGCCAGATACATCAGGCGCGTGTAATTCGCAAACAGCATGTCGCGCATTTGCGGATACTTGCGCAGGCCCATCCCTTCCAGGATTAAGGTCTCAAAATGCCGCGCCAGATAATCTGTCAGGTAGAAAGTCCCCAATTCCGCTTCCGCCAGGGCATCGAATGCATCGGCACCGGCAAAGAAGGAATAACAATGGGGGCCGGGAATGCGGGTCGCCCCTTCCTGTCGGACAACATCATCCAATTTGCCGCCTGTCCCGCAATCCGCATAGGCAACGAAGATCGCCTGATAGTCATTGCGATGTTCCTGAATTTTCGCCCGCAACAGATCGGGGATTTTCTGCGGCGTGTTATGCAATTTGGCAGGCAAGCATGTTACCGCGACATGCTGCCAATCGTTCAGGCGGATAATATCCAATATTTCCCGCGCCAGTGCACCGCAGGCAATGATCAGTATATTGGCCTTTTCCAGACCATATTCCGGCGCCGCATCGGGCGCCGGAATTTTATGATCCTGTGATTGATTCATCCGGTCCATCCTTACCCGTTCTGCCACCAAGAATGAATGGCGGGAACAGGCATCTTATGGGAAGCGGCTGATGAACCTATTGATTGTTCTTGCGAACCATCACTTCCTTTGCCGTTTCCACCGCAACGGCGGCATCCCGGCAATAGGAATCAGCGCCAATTTCCCGCGCGAATTCTTCATTCAAAGGTGCCCCGCCGACGAGGATTTTGTAATCGTCGCGAATGCCCTGTTCCTTCATCGTATCGATGACGACTTTCATATAGGGCATCGTCGTGGTCAACAGCGCGGACATGCCCAGAATGTCAGGCTTATGCTCTTCCAGGGCAGCGAGGTATTTTTCGACTGGATTGTTAATACCCAAATCGATCACTTCAAAGCCTGCGCCTTCCATCATCATCGACACAAGATTCTTGCCGATATCATGAATATCGCCCTTCACCGTGCCAATCACCATTTTGCCCTGTGGGGGCGCACCGGTTTCCGCCAATAAGGGGCGCAGGATGTTCATCCCGGACTTCATGGAATTGGCCGCCATCAGCACTTCGGGCACGAACAGGATACCATCGCGGAAATCAATCCCGACGATCCGCATCCCTTCGACCAACGCTTCGGTCAGGATCTTATAGGGTGCCCATCCGCGTTCCAGCAGGATGTTCGTTGCTTCTGTGATTTCGTCCGCCAGACCATCATACAGATCGTCCCACATCTGCTCGACCAATTCCTGATCGTCCAAAGAGCGAAGATCTAGATCCCCATCATCGGCCATTTTGATCAATCCCTTTTAAGGCAAATGGGGCGAATTTCGTCTCGCCCCATTACTGGTTTTCATTCGCCATACGCTAATTCCAGGCAGATTTCAGGCTCACACCCGCGCGACAAGATTTATCCTTGCGACGACAATACAAAAAATGGACCGACCTGCCAACGCCAGTGAAAGGAGTCTGTTGCTGAAATAGCGTCAAAACCCGCGTATTTGCGACGTTTAGGCCCGGAGGATAATCAGGGGCGATAATCAGGGGCGCAGGCGCAATTGGCGATAGGCATCCGCCAGACGCGACGCTTCTTCCAGCGATGCTTTATCCATGCCATCGGTTACATCCGGCAACAGGCCAGCGGCTTGCGTATCCCCATTTTCCATTGCCAGGGTCAGCCATGCCCAGGCCTCTATCCTGTCGTGGGGCGTGTTTGCGACACCGCCCATATACAACAGGCCAAGCGCCCGCATGGCTGGCGTCACCCCCCGAAACGCCGCCTGTTCGTACCAGCGAATGGCACCCGACACATTCTTTCCAACGCCCTGCCCTTCCGCCAATAACAGGGCCAGATTAAATTGCGCCTCCCCCAAACCCTGTTCTGCTGCCTTTTGATACAGCGCTGCGGCAGCTGATAAATCCTTCTGCCCGGCTATGCCTTCTTGATAATACAAGGCGCGCTTGAACTGTGCGGCCCCATGTCCGGCAGCAGCAGCGCGATCAAACCAGATCACCGCCTGATCATAATCGGGCGAGCCGGTCACGGCACCCCGTTCATATAACAGGGCCAGGCGGAACTGCGCCCCTGCATCCCCAGCCTCTGCTTTCGCGCGATAACGATCCACGATAAAGGTCGGCGCAACATCCTGCTGAACCGTTTCAGATTGCGCAAAAGCATGCCTGGAGTCCAAGCCAGATACCGCAAAGGTCATGATCAGGCACAGGCTGAACAGCCCTGCGGATATCACCTTTTTTTCCCCAAAACCAACCGCCATACTGAAATGCCCCCGTTGCAAGACGATGACCCTAAGCGGATTCCAAGAATACGTCGATACCGTATGAAACAACCACTCCTGTCATTGTCCCGCCTGTTGTCGCAATTCCCTGCGCATGATCTTGCCCGTCGTGGTCATGGGCAAGCTGTCAACAAAGGCGACATGCCGCGGATATTCATGCGCCGCCAGTCGGGTTTTCACAAAGGCCTGGATCTCTTCGACCAAAGCATCGCTTTGCACATACCCACTGCGCAGCACAATAAACGCCTTCACGACCTCAGTGCGCAAAGGGTCTGGAATTCCAACAGCGGCAGCCAGTGCCACGGCGGGATGGCGCATCAGGCAATCTTCTATTTCACCCGGACCGACACGATAGCCTGACGTGGTTATCACATCATCATTGCGCCCGACATAGCGGAAATATCCCTGATCATCCAAACTGCCGGTATCCCCGGTCAGCAACCAATCGCCTGCAAATTTCTCTGCCGTTGCCTTGGGATTATCCCAATAGCGCAGAAACATAACAGGATCCGGGCTTCGAACCGCGATATTGCCGACCTCTCCCATCGGCAGGGGATTACCATTGTCATCGACGATCCCAACATCATGGCCCGGCACCGCACGGCCCATATAGCCCGGGCGGACCGGCATGCAGGCCCCACAGTTACCGACCACCAGATTACATTCGGTCTGGCCATAGAATTCATTGATTGTCAGGCCAAAAGTCTCGCGCCCCCATTCCAGCAATTCCGCGCCCAGCGTTTCGCCACCTGATCCAATGGAACGCATTTTATAGTCAAACCGGTCGCGCGGCGTTTCAACCTGGCGCATCATCTTCAGGGCCGTCGGCGGCATGAAGGCATTGCGAATGCCAAACCGCGCCAGAATGTGAAACGCTTCTTCCGGATCAAACTTGCGCGCCCGATAGGCCAGAACGGGAATGCCATGATGCAGACTGGGCAACAGCACATCGATCAGGCCGCCGATCCAGGCCCAATCCGCCGGGGTCCAGAAACGATCCCCTTTCTGAGGGAAAAAATCATGGGGGAACTCTACGCCCGGCAAATGGCCCAGCAGGACGCGGTGCGCATGCAGGGCCCCTTTGGGCTGACCGGTCGTGCCAGAGGTAAAAATAATGATCGCCGGGTCATCCGCCGCCGTCTTGACCGGTGTGAACCGATCAGAGGCCCGCGCCAGAGCATCATGAAAATCAACAGCCCCCTCCAAGGGGCCATCAATACAGAATATCACCCGCAATTCCGGCAATTGATCCCGGATCGCCAGAATTTTCGGCAAGCCTGTCGCATCCGTGACCACCGCCCGCGCCCCACAACTGGCCAGGCGATATTCCAGCGCCTCTTCCCCAAACAAGATAAACAGCGGCACCGCGATAAGCCCGGCCTTATAGGCGGCAATGTGCGAAACAGCGGTTTCCGGGGCCTGGGGCAACAGGATTCCCACGCGGTCTTCCCGCTTCAGGCCTTGAGCGATCAGGACATTTGCGAAGCGGTTGCTGAGCCGGGATAGGTCGCCGAACGTGTATTCCCGCACCTGATCATCATAATCACGGAACAGGATCGCCAAATCATTCGGGTTCTGCCGATCGGAAACATCGACCCCAATGTTATAAAATTGCGGAATTTGCCAAGAGAACTTAGCCACGACATCTTCATACCGTGCCGCTGGACTCAACATGGCCCCACCCTGCCGATCAATTGATGCGATCGTTGCGAACGACCCAGCGACCGTTCTGGCGACCGGCAAAGTAATCTTCCAACTGGGGATGGGCGACCTCTTGCCCTTCGGGCAGAGGAACTAGATTCTGTTGAGAGACATAGGCGATATAGGGCGACAGATCCGCAGGATTAACCGCAAACAGATGATAGAAAGGTTGATCCTTGCGCGGGCGCGACTCTTCCGGGATGGAGTCATACCATTCATCAGAATTCGCGAATTGCGGGTCGACATCAAAAATAACACCCTGGAAACCGAATTTCCGGTGTTGAACCGCATCCCCGATCCGGAAGAGGGCGACCCCTTTGTAAACAGAGCTTTCAGACTCATTCTGGGGTCCCGGTGGCGGGCCCATCCTATCTGAACCAGTCCTCATATCATCGTCACTTTTTTGCATGTCATGGCATCCTTTGATGTCATATTACATTCGCACTAGGATAAATCAAATCAAGTGAATAGCCGATAGGAACAACAAATGGCGATAAATGTGTTGGGATTGCTGCGGGTGCAGGCGGCCAATCATTTCCTGGCAAATCAACGCCTGATGCAGACCTGTCTGCGCCTCCAGGACTCTGAATATTACGCCACGCGCCAAAGCTTTTTCGGGTCCATCCATGGGACCTTCGATCACATCGTCACGACCGATCAACGGTATTTGTCACGGCTGGGGGGCACCCCGCTTCCCCCAACCGGGGATGACGGTGTGACCTATGGCACCAGGGATGCCCTTGTTACGGCACAGCATGAAACCGATGATGCGATGCGCGCCTATATCGGCGGGTTATCGGTTGATGATCTGGAGCAGGAAATCCTGTTGCATAAGACAGAGCGTTGGGGGCGGGTTGTGGAGCCGATCTGGGGGATCCTTCAGCATGTTCTGGCCCATGGCACACATCACCGTGGGCAAATTCACGACATGTTGAGCCAGACATCCATCGCCCCGCCGCAATTGGATGAATTTATCCTGCGAATGGATCGTGAAAGCCGAATGGCGGAAGTCGATGCACAGAACCTATCGGGGTGGATGATCGACGCCATTCACTGATGCCGCAGGATCAAGCACAGGGGCCGCGCCCGCCAGAGCTATTCTTTTCCGTTCATACCGGATGTTCAGATAATTACCGGTCAGGATCACCGCGCCGCCGATGAAGACAAAGGGATCCAGCGCCTCGCTATAAAACGACATGCCAACAAAGGCGATCAAGGGGAGGCGGAAAAAGTCCATTGGGGCCACCACTGTGGCGTCTGCCCATCGAAACGACTGGGTGATGCAATAATGCGCCGTAAAGCCACAGATACCAACGACCAGCAGCCAAAGGGATGTCCACAGCCCCGGAATCACAAAGTGGCTAAGGGACCCAACCAAGCCCATAGGGGCCTGGATAACCGCCATCCAAAACAGGATTGTTAGGGGCGACTCCGTCGCGCTGAGTTTTTTTGTGGTCAGCATACTGGTCGCAAAGCCCACGGCCCCGATCAACATGGCCATATGCCCAACGCCAAACTCTGTCAGGCCAGGGCGCAAAACAATCAGCACCCCTATAAATCCTATAACAACCGCAAAGGCCCGCCCCTTGGACATGCTTTCTTTCAGAACCAGGGGCGCGACAATCGCCACCCAGATTGGGGTGGTGAATTCCAGCGCAAAAACTTCGGCCAGTGAAATCAGTGTGATGGCATAAAACCAGCAAAATTGACCGACGAAATGGAACAGGTTGCGCACCGTGTGCAATTTCAGCCGGTCCGTCTTGAAGCTGCGCAGGCCACCGGGCAGGAAACTGCCAATCGACACGACGATGATCAAACCAATGATGCTGCGAAAGAACATCAATTGAAAGGTATCCAGTTCCCGCGAAATCTCACGCCCGGCAATCGCCATCGCGGCAAAGGAAACCAAAGCCCCCATCATCCAGGCGGCCGCGTATAACACATTGCCTTGTTCAGAAGATTTCGGGGAAAGGCCAATATTTCGCCCTGCCGTAACGGGCGGTTCGATTCCAGACATGCGGCTATCCCAACAAGAAACAGGCTTTGAAGATGCAGGCACCAGGCCCTATCTAATTTTCAGATAAAACTTGGATCGCACCAGAATAGGCAAATCTATTGGCTGCGCAAACCTACTGATCCAACAAAACCGGTTCTAATTGGTTTTGCCCAATTTGCTGTCCTCATCAGCATTATCTGCCGCTGGCCCGCCGATCCGACCGTGATCCAGGGCAATGACAATCGCGCCAGGGAAGGATGAAACGCCCAGCTTCCTTGCGATATCTGCGTGCCGCTTTTCCAATGTCCGAACAGAAACATTCAACAGGCTGGCCTGTTGGCGAACGGTTAAATGCGGGTGTTCGATTTGCGCCTGCACCGTGGCCTCTTCGGCCGGCGACAACAGGCCGCGCGCCCGTGGTGCCCGGAACAGGGAGTTTAGATCTGCCGCCAACAATTCATCCAGCCGTGCGGCAGCCGCCGAGAAAACAACATGATACTGACGCAACAGCCGTTCTGCATTGCCCGTCACAGCCATCGTCAACAAGGAACGGCGCCCGCCAAATCCCTGTAAAATACAGATGCCGTCATACATGTTGAAATTATTCCAGATTTTTTCGGCGTCTTTGCTGTCGGGACTATTGCCCAGCTCTGCGCGCGCCTGACCAAAGGTATAGCATATCCAGCCCGCCCGCATGGCGTTGGCAATGGCGCAAAAACGGTCGGAGTCCAGACCATAATACATGGAAAAGAATCCAGGCGGCACACGCTCCCACGTATAGACCGTATCTGGATCCCAGGTCTGCCAGAACATATGGGTCGCCCCCGCCCGACGCAGAACAAGTTCTACGTCAGACGGGTCGACTGTCTTTTCCAACTCTCTTAAGAGTTGTTCCGAACGTATCATGCGACGCGTTGCCTCATTCTCTCTTCCACTCGCTCTGATGCCAATGCGCGGCGACGATCTGACAAATGTTTGGCGAAAATCTCATGTTCGATCTTCTCCAATGTCAGTCGTTCGCATGGTGTCCAATAAGGACGCAGGTCGATGAGGATATGACGGTATTCCCGTCCCTCATAGACGACCGGCGGCTCATTGGTGATTACGCCATTCACTGTGCGCTTCCAGAACTTCATGATCCGTGGATCCCGCACCAAACCTCTAATGGTCGTAATTCCTTTAAACACCGAATACTGCACCGCAGCCTGCGCGATTGAGTTCAGGATAGCCAAAGCACCTCTTTCACTGGGCAGCACAGAAAGCTTTTCCCAAGTTGCCTCAGTTCCTTCACCCCCATTCAGGATGCGTATACGCATACTACCGACGGGTGCGCCATTTCGACAAGCCAATAAATGCGTTGCCGCCGAAAAGTCGTTCCCATCGAACTGTTCCGAATATGGTTCCGGTTCGTCGCCACTCATAAAGCACGCTGATCGAATTCGTTGACAGGCGATCAGGTCCTCAATCGTAGAGGCAACCTTGATTGTAATAGAATCATCGGAACTATTTATACGGTTACTCATAATTATGCCCTCCTTCAGAGTTCTGGTCATTCGGCCATTCCGAAAAACCAGGATAGACCAAGAGTTGTATATCGAGACGGCATTGTTTTGCAGTAAAAAGGCGAACTTTTTGCTTGGAACCATTAATAGTTATGTTTTTTTTACATAAACCAGATTGCATCAGGATTGCCCGATGCCGTCATTGCCCTACGGGCTCAACTCCGCTAAAACCCTCTCGCCGCCCCGGCTGGCGGTATTTCGTTGCATCATTTGCTTAAGGAG
The DNA here is from genome assembly GCA_002709955.1 of Rhodospirillaceae bacterium. GTDB lineage: Bacteria > Pseudomonadota > Alphaproteobacteria > UBA8366 > Aestuariispiraceae > Pacificispira. The sequence continues at coordinate 16,510 of PAQY01000013.1, read as the reverse complement.
CAGGACCGCCATGGCCTCGTATCAATATGTTTTCGGCATGCACAATCTGGGCAAGGCCTATCCAGGCGGCAAAGAAGTGCTGCGCGAAATCACGCTGCAGTTTCTGCCAGGCGCGAAAATCGGGGTTCTGGGCTATAACGGGGCTGGGAAATCCACGCTGCTGAAGATCATGGCCGGGGTTGATACGGAATATACCGGCGAAGCCTGGTGCGCCGATGGCGTAAAGATCGGTTACCTGGCACAGGAACCGCATCTGGACGAAAGCAAGACCGTCGCGGAAAATGCCATGGAAGGCCTGGCGGAATTGAAGGCTGTCGTGGACCGCTTCAACGACGTTTCCATGAAGCTGGGCGAAGTCACCGACGACGATGAAATGATGACGCTGATCGGTGAACAGTCGGAATTGCAGGAAAAGATCGACGCTGCTGACGCCTGGGACCTGGATGCGCGGGTTGAGGTCGCCATGGATGCGCTGCGCTGCCCGCCGGGTGATTGGGGGGTTAAGAACCTGTCGGGGGGGGAGCGTCGCCGCGTTGCCTTGTGCCGCCTGCTGCTCAGCCGCCCAGACATGCTGCTGCTGGACGAACCGACCAACCATTTGGATGCTGAAAGTGTTGCCTGGTTACAGCGCTTCCTGGCGGATTATCCCGGCACTGTCGTCATGGTCACCCACGATCGCTATTTCCTGGATAATGTCACCGGCTGGATCCTGGAATTGGACCGCGGTCGCGGCATCCCTTACGAAGGCAACTATTCTTCCTGGCTGGAACAGAAGCAAAAGCGTCTGCAACAGGAAGGCCGGGAACAGGAAGCCCGCCTGCGCAACATCGCGCAAGAGCGGGAATGGGTCAGCGCCTCTGCCCGGGGTCGCCAGACGAAATCCAAGGCGCGTATCTCCGCCTATGACGATTTGGTGCGCGAAGCAGAAGAGGCCGAAAAGGCCAATACCACGGCCCAGATCATCATCCCGCCGGGCCCACGCCTGGGCGGTGTCGTGATCGAAGCGGAAGGTCTGTGCAAATCCTATGACGGCAAGGTCCTGATGGACGGCCTCAGCTTCAAACTGCCACCGGGCGGGATCGTCGGGATCGTCGGGCCAAACGGGGCGGGTAAAACCACCCTGTTCCGCATGATCACCGGCCAGGAAAAACCCGATGCCGGCACGATCCGCCTGGGGGAAACCGTTAAGCTGGGCTATGTCGATCAGAACCGCGACGTGCTGCACGACAATAAGAATGTCTGGGAAGAAATTTCCGACGGCATGGATATGATCGAACTGGGCAAGCGTAAGGTCGCATCGCGCGGCTATGTCGGGTCCTTTAACTTCAAGGGCGCGGACCAGCAGAAAAAGGTCGGCCAATTGTCGGGTGGGGAGCGCAACCGCGTCCATCTGGCCCGCATGTTAAAGACCGGCGCGAATGTCCTGCTGCTTGATGAGCCGACGAACGATCTGGACGTCGATACTCTGCGTGCATTGGAAGACGCCCTGATGACCTTCCCCGGCTGTGCCGTGGTCATCAGCCACGATCGCTGGTTCCTGGATCGCCTGTGCACCCATATCCTGGCCTATGAAGGTGACAGCGAAATCGTGTTCTTTGAAGGCAACTACGAAGATTACGAAGCCGACCGCAAACGCCGCCTGGGCGTCGAGGCCGACCAGCCCCACCGCATCAAATACCGCCGGATGGAGCGTTAAACTGCAGGTTTAGTCTCAACCGCATCACATCGTTTCATCGGTGAAGTTAAAGTTTGACGCCATAATGTCGCGTGTAACTTTACGGCATACAGATTGGCTGCTATACTTCGGTATGAAGATCAGAAACGTTCTGCATAAAGGATTACGTCAGTTCATTCTAAAGGATGATTTGTCTGGTCTGCCAAGTGACATCGCTCCAAAGCTCCGACGCATGATTTCCTTTCTGCAAGATATGGACAGCGTTGAAGAACTTAAAGCGATCCCAAGCTGGCGTGCGCACATACTCACAGGTGCTCGAAAAGGTACCTGGAGTTTGACCGTCACAAGAAATTGGCGACTGACATTCAAAATTGATCAATTCGAAGTCGAAATCATCGACCTTGATTATGAAGATTATCACTAGGAGAACACCATGACGACTTCTGAAAGCATCCGACTGAAAGCACCATCCCATCCAGGCGGATTTCTTAAACATGAAGTGCTGGAGCCATTAGAGCTGTCTGTTACGACCGCATCGCATATTTTGGGGGTAACCCGTCCGACCTTATCTGCCCTGTTGAACGAGCGCGCTCATCTGTCTCCTGAGATGGCATTACGCTTCGAAAAAGCCTTTGGGATATCTATGGATACTTTAATGAGAATGCAGAACAGCTATGATATTGCGCAGGCGAGAAAACGCGAAGCCAACATTGTTGTCGCACCTTATAAGCAATCATTGAAATCATTGCCTGACGCGTATCTGGCCCCGCGCTGATCGACGCCTTTTGACGGATTTTCTTTTAATCCCGATGATAGGGATGGCCGTCCAGGATTTGGCGGCAGCGGTAGATTTGTTCGGCCAGCATGGGGCGGACCAGCATATGGGGCCAGGTGACACGGCCAAAGCGGATCAGCAAGCTGGCCGATTGGCGCAACCCGTCTGACAGGCCGTCCGCCCCGCCGATCAGGAACACCAGATCACTAGTGCCGCTGTCCTGCCATGTCTGGAATTTTGCGGCGAGTTTTCGGCTGGTCAGATCATCGCCGGTTTCGTCCAGGGCCACAATCGTTGCCCCGTCCGGGATTTTCGCCCGAATCAGTTCCTCTTCCCGTGCGATCCGCTGATCGGTTGGAAGGGGGCGTTTCTCCTCGACCTCTATAAGCTCAAGGGACCAGGTGATCCGGGATCGATAGACATCAAAAAGACTCGTCTCGGGACCGCGCTTTGCGCGGCCGACCGCGATGATGCGTATCCGCATCGGACCCCTTTCTGCCTATCCCTGTGCGCTGCGCCCGATCAGGCGTTTGCGCTCATGGGTTCCGGCATCTCCACGCCCCACATCTTCTCAAGATTATAGAAGCTGCGAACCTCTGGACGGAACAGATGCACGATAATGTCGCCGGCATCGATCAGGACCCAATCACCCTGATTCATGCCTTCGACCCGCGCACCTTCGACGCCAGACGATTTCAGCTTTTCCAGAAGATGGTCTGCCATAGAGACCACTTGGCGGCTGGATGTACCACTGGCGATCACCATGTGATCGGCGATGGACGATTTGCCGCGCAATTCGATGACGGTCACGGCCTGAGCCTTGTCGTCATCCAATGAGGTTTCGATCAATCCCAACATGAGGTCGGAATACGGTTCCTGCGCAATGAGACTAGCGATCTTCGGTTTCTCCTTCTGTTGCCCGCCAACCATTTGGTTGCTCTGTCGACTATTCATCGGGTTCATCAGACCGGCCCGAAGAAGGGAACCCGCCCGACGCCCGAATAGCGGTCGCAGAGGCCGCATGTCGGCGTATCGCCAAAAACATCCAAGCTGGCGGCGCTCTATAAGCCAATCCAGGCGCAAACCGATCCGGTAGAAACGCCCGCGCAAACCGAGCCGCCGCCTGCCCAGCCAACGCCCGTGAATCATACGTAGGTCTTGCAAAAACGGCAAGGGGAACCGTCGTGAAGATTTTAGTCCATCGATACCAGCGATGAATTTGCAACAGGTTGTCCGCGCCCATCAACCAGACAAACCGAATTTCCGGCAGCATTTTGGTAAGTTTGGTCAGTGTCTCTGCCGTCTGACGCGTGCCCAGCCGCCGTTCGATATCTGTCACACGAATGCGGGGATCCCGCGCCATAGCCTTTGCGGATTGAAAGCGATCTTCAAATCCGGCCATGCCTGATTCGGATTTCAGCGGGTTCTGGGGCGACACCATCCACCAAACCTGATCCAGGTTCAGACGCTTCAGCGCCTCGCGCGAGATGTGTAAATGACCTTCATGCGCCGGATTGAAAGACCCGCCCAGAAGACCAACGGTCATGCGTCGATTGCGGCTGACCAGACTGGTGGTGCGGAATTTACCCATGGCGCATCCGAACCGAAGAATTCGCAACAGCCCGCACCGTCACGGGCGAACCTGCCCGGTGCCCCGTACCTGGTATTTGAAACTGGTCAACTGTTCCGCCCCCACAGGCCCCCTGGCATGCATGCGCCCGGTGGAAATGCCGATTTCAGCCCCCATGCCAAATTCCCCCCCATCGGCAAATTGGGTTGAGGCATTATGCATCACAATCGCGGAATCAACCTCTCGCAAGAACCGTTCTGCTGCATCATTATCCTCTGTCACGATGCAATCGGTATGATTTGAGCCATATTGCGCAATATGTGCCATTGCGGCCTCCAGGTCCTCCACCACACGAATGGACAATATGGCATCCAGATACTCGGTCGACCAGTCCTCCTCCGTCGCGGCGGTAAGCACCGGCATCAGCGCCATGGCCTCGGCATCGCCGCGCAAGGCGCAACCGGCTTTGGTCAGGGCCTCTGTCAGGCGCGGCAACAAGGTCGGCGCAACGGCGCGATCAATCAGCAAAGTCTCCGTCGCCCCACAAACCCCGGTGCGCCGCATCTTACCATTCACCGCGATTGCCACAGCCTTTTCAGGATCAGCCGCGCTGTGGATATACAGATGAACCAGCCCTTCCAGATGGGCAAAGACCGGCACGCGGGCATCTGTCATTACCCGTTCAATCAAATTGCGCCCACCCCGCGGGATGATAACATCAATCAGGCCGCTGGCCCCCAGCATGGCCCCAACAAAGGCACGATCACGGCTGTGTGCAATCTGAACCGCATCCTGTGGCAGGCCCGCCGCGACCAGCCCCTGGCGCAGACAGTCTGCAATGACGCCTGCGGAATGAAAGCTTTCTGATCCGCCCCGCAAGATCACCGCATTACCAGCCTTCACACACAAGGCACCGGCATCCGCCGTGACATTCGGGCGGCTTTCATAGATCACCCCGATCACGCCCAGCGGAGTTCGCACACGGTCGATCTGCAACCCATTGGGGCGATCCCATGACTGAAGAACTTGTCCAACTGGATCGGGTAAATCCGCAACGGCTTCCACACCTGTCGCCATGGCCTCAATCCGGTCTTGCGGCAGCAACAGGCGATCCATCATTGCCGGGCTCAGGTTCTTTTCTGCGCCATAGGCCATGTCCCTGGCATTCGCCTGGACAATGTCATCCATGCGCGCGCGAATAATCCGGGCCGCCTGATACAGGCCATCCCGGCGGGCATCTGACGTGGCAAGGCCCAGCGCATGACAGGCCGTGCGGGCACGCTGTGCCATGGCCTTCAAATCCGCGCGGGCGTCCCCCTCAACGATATCAACACCGTCCATGCTCTTGCTTCCTATCCAATCGACTCTAAGCCTGGGGCGTGATTCCCCGCAACCGGTAATTCTGATTGATCCAGGGACATATCATCCCGGTGAATCAGTTCCGGTCGTCCATCAAAATCCAGCACCGTGCGAATTTCTGATGACTGCAACCCGGCGATCCGGGTGGCATCGTCTGAGGAATAGGCCGACAGGCCCTTACCCACGATCCGACCATCCGGCCCTTTGATCAGCACCGCGTCGCCCCGCTCGAAAGTGCCGGAAACGGCACGCACCCCTGCTGGCAGCAAACTCTTGCCCCGCCCCAGCGCCGCCAGGGCACCGGCATCGACGACAACCTCACCCACCGGTTTCAATGTACCGGAAATCCAGCGTTTCCGGGCCGTGACCGGCTGGTCGGATGGAATGAACCAGCTTGCCCGCGCACCTTCTGCCAGGGCTTTCAGCGCATGATCCTTATGCCCCAGGGCAATCGCCATCCGGCATCCCCCCGCCAGTGCGATTTTGGCCGCATCCAGCTTGGTGATCATACCACCGGTCGACACACCGGGAACCGCATCCCCCGCCATCGCTTCGATCTGCGGTGTAATTGCACGGATTTCCGGGATGTGTTCTGCTGTCTTAACCTTCCTGGGGTCGGCAGTATAAAGCCCGTCAATATCCGACAACAGCACCAGCAGATCCGCGCTGGCCATGGTCGCCACCCGGGCGGCCAGCCGATCATTGTCGCCATAGCGAATTTCGCTGGTGGCCACGGTGTCATTTTCATTAATGACCGGAACAACGCCGAATTTTAACAATTGCAGCAGGGTGGCACGGGCATTGAGATGTCGGCGGCGTTCCTCCGTATCGGACGGCGTCAACAGGATCTGCGCAACCTTGATGTCAAACCGCGCCAGCGCTTCCTGATAGGCATGGGCCAGGCGGATTTGCCCGGTCGCGGCGGCTGCCTGCTTTTCCTCCAGCTTCAATGTGCCAGTCTTGAGGCCCAGCAAATGACGCCCCACCGCGATAGAGCCGGACGATACGATCAGCACCTCTTGCCCGGCACGGCGAAACTCCGCGATGTCGGATGCCAGTGTTTCCAGCCAGGATTGACGGATCGCCCCTGCCCCATCGACCAGCAAGGCGGACCCGATTTTGATAATCACCCGTTTGGAATCGGCGAATGCCATGGCCTTACTCGCTTGTTTCTGACCTCAAATAGGGGTCCATTCATCGGTGATATAACGCGTGGTCTGTTCCATCTTCGCCGCAGCGGCCTCCGCCTCTCGCTCCCGCCGGGCAGCCTCTTCCAGGCGATAGGGCTCAACCACTTTCCAGATTGCCCGCAGGGCCGGCACAACGCCCAAGCCCGCTGCACCCGACAAGATCAGGATCGGGGATTTTGTCACTTTGCGCAAAGCCGCAACCTGTTCATCCATCAATTCAGGGATCGAGGCATCCGCCTTATTGATCGCAACGATTTCCGGCTTGTCGGCCAGGCCATTACCATAGGCTTCCAATTCGCCCCGGATCGTCTGATAGGAGTCTACGACCTTATCCTCAACCCCGTCGATCAGATGCAATAAGACCCGGCATCGCTCTATATGGCCCAGAAAGCGATCCCCCAGCCCCTGCCCTTCATGGGCCCCTTCGATCAGGCCTGGAATATCGGCGATCACGAATTCATGGGAATCCACGCCGACCACGCCCAGTTGAGGATGCAGGGTGGTGAAGGGATAATCAGCGATCTTTGGGCGCGCCCGACTGACGGCACTTAAAAACGTAGACTTGCCCGCATTGGGCAGCCCGACCAGACCGGCATCCGCGATCAGCTTCAGGCGCAGCCAGACCCATCGTTCCTCACCCTCTTCACCCGGATCAGAGCGCCGGGGGGCCTGATTGGTGGAGGATTTGAACGTGGCATTGCCCCGCCCGCCCATGCCGCCCCGCGCCAGGATGGCTTTCTGGCCCACCTCTGTCAGATCCGCCAACAGGGTTTCCTTGTCTTCCGCAAAGACCTGTGTGCCCACCGGCAGGCGCATGATGACAGAATCAGCGCTGCGCCCGGTGCGATTGTCGCCCATACCGTGCTGGCCCGTCTTGCCCTTGAAATGCTGTTGATAGCGATAATCGATCAGCGTGTTCAGGCCATCCACCGCCTCGGCAATGACATCGGCACCGCGGCCGCCATCCCCGCCATCGGGACCGCCGAATTCAACGAATTTCTCGCGCCGAAACGATACGCAGCCCGCGCCACCATTGCCGGAGCGTATAAAAATTTTGGCTTCATCCAGAAATTTCATGTCTCGTCACTTCCGATCAACGGGACCCCAAAATGGGGGAAACGGAAAAAGGGGAACGGCGCGGCCGTTCCCCTCTCCTCTACCTGATGATATGCGGCGTTTAACGCAGTATCGTGTTCAGGACCAACCGGGACAGCCTTACTCGGCAGCCTCGGCCAGCGGTCGTATGCCAATAATGGTGCGTTCGCGGGTCTTCTTGAATTCCACATTCCCGTCGACCAGCGCAAACAGCGTATAGTCACGGCCCGTGCCGACATTGTCGCCAGCATGCCATTTGTTGCCACGCTGACGGACCAGGATATTCCCGGCCACAACAGCTTCGCCGCCAAATTTCTTGACGCCAAGGCGTTTACCAATTGTATCGCGGCCGTTGCGTGAACTACCGCCTGCTTTTTTATGAGCCATGATGTAAGCCCTCCAGCGTTAATGCCTTATTCGGCGTCAGATTTCTTAGCAGCAGCCTTTTTGGCCGTTGCCTTCTTCGCAGTTGTCTTGCCTGCCGCTTTCTTGGCAGTTGCCTTCTTAGCAGCAGCTTTCGGCGCATCGCCGTCTGCATCGCCTGCCGGAGCCGCAGCAACCTTCGCCTTTGTGGTGGCTTTCTTGTTAGAGCCATCCAGGGCGATGTCGATCACGCGCAACACGGTGACGTGCTGGCGATGACCGCGCTTGCGGCGATAGTTTTGGCGGCGCTTCTTTTTGAAGATGATGATTTTCTTGTTGCGGGTCTGCTCCACAACTTCTGCTTCGACAACAGCGCCTGGCAGCATCGGCGTACCGGTCTGCGCGCCATTCTCGTCAGAAATCATCAGAACTTCATTCAACAGGACGGTATCGCCTGCTTCTGCTTCCAGCTTTTCAACGCGGATAACATCGTCTTTGGCGACACGATACTGTTTGCCGCCCGTCTTCACTACTGCGAACATGGGTCTCTTCCTTCAATCGCTTCACGCGTTCTGTGGTGTCACCCTGAAAACCGAAACGGTCTTTGATCGGGGCAATCTTTCCGCCATGCGGTAGGATGCGGCCGGAACCGGACCCAAAACCTCGAACTGCGCAGTCACGCAAAATGCGTCGCAACCCCGAAAGGGCTGCAAGAACGGGCGGAATATACGGATGCACGGCCCCAAGTCAATGGATAAGTAACGCATCTGCAATAACATCTGCAACAGGCGGCCCCAAACCCCTCCCCCTGTTTTCAGGGCTTGGCAGGCCAAACGCCATCGTGTAGGAAACCGCACGTTTCGATCCAGGCCCAAACGTCCAAGATGCAGGGCCTATCGCGGAGAGGTGCCGGAGTGGTCGAACGGGACGGTCTCGAAAACCGTTGTGCCTTCACGGGTACCGTGGGTTCGAATCCCACCCTCTCCGCCATTCCCACATTCACAGACATTCACTGACGTCTAGAACTTCTCCGATAAACTGGGGATTAAAGATGCTTCATTGTCTTGTGGCGTCCATTGACGTTCACCAACAACCCGCTGTATTATGTGGGTAGAAGTGTAGGTTCATTGTTCAAGGATTGTTCATGGCACGCGGTATTAATCGACTGAGCGCAACAGGGTTGGCAAAACTGCCCCCTGGACTGCATTCAGATGGTGACAAGCTATATCTCCAAGTCGATCCCAAAATAGACGCCCGGTCCTGGATATTCCGCTATCCAAACAGAAACCCCAACGCCAAGAGTAAGACCCGATATATGGGTCTTGGCCCCTATCCGTCTGTCTCGCTGAAAGAAGCCCGCCGCCTTGCTGAAACCTACCGCGCAATGGTTCGGGCAGGACTTGATCCGCTAGACGAACGAGAACGGGAACGACGGGAAGCATTTGCCCAAACCGCGAAGTCTCACACATTTAAGGAATGCGCCGAAAAGCTAATGAAGGCCAAGGGGCCGGAATGGGAAAATCTGAAACATGCAAACCAATGGCGCGCGACCCTGGAGACGTACGCCTATCCTGTTCTAGGCAAGCTGGATATCCAGGCTGTTGATGTTGGGCTGGTCCTGGAGGTTCTGGAGCCGATCTGGAACGAGAAACCCGAAACCGCCCGCCGCGTTAGGGGCCGCATAGAGGCGGTGATAGATTGGGCACGGGCGCGCAACTGGAGAGAAGGTGAGAACCCGGCAAGATGGAAAGGGCACCTGGACCAGCTTCTATCCAAGCGGTCCCGACTGAGTGTGAGGAATCACCCTGCCCTGCCCTATTCCCAGATTGGCGATTTCATGAAAGCCCTGGAGGTGCAAGAGGGTGTTGCAGCGATGGGTCTGCAGTTTCTAATCCTAACAGCAAGCCGAACCGGTGAAGCTATAGGTGCGCGCTGGACTGAGATTGATATGGACGGGAAGACCTGGACCGTTCCAGGCGAACGCATGAAAGCCGGTAAGCCGCACCGCGTCCCTTTGTCGGATAGAGCCATCCAGATCCTCAAAAAAATGAATGAGACCCGCCTGTCTGATTATGTGTTTCCGGGAATGCGCCCCAAGACCCCTCTTAGCAATATGGCATTCGCAGCTCTATTGAAGCGCATGGGATACGGGCACATCACGACTCACGGTTTCCGTAGCACGTTCCGGGATTGGGCCGCCGAACTTACGGCATACTCTCATGAAGTCTGTGAAATGGCACTTGCCCATTCCGTCGCGTCTAAGGTGGAAGCCGCCTATCGCCGGGGAGACCTTTTCGATAAACGCCGCCGCCTCATGAATGATTGGGCCGTGTTCTGCAACGCGCCAAGCATCCAGGACGGATCGTCCGTTGTCCAGATCAGGGCAGAGGCAAGATAGATGCGGGTTCCTTTATTAGACAGCAATTCAAAGCCGGTAGAGTCGCCTCATTCAAATACCGGATCGGAGAAAGGCAACCCGACACCGGGGGGGTATATTCGTCTTTCAGACTTTATCCAGGAGACCGGGCGTGCGTTCTATCCATCGTCCTGGACGGGGAAAGAATGCAAAATTCTATCAGACAATGGATATGATTTCTGGATTGAGAGCCCCATAGAACGCTTGGTTCGCAGATCGATCCAACGCCAGACAATGCGACTCTCATATATCGTAAAGGGACGGACGCCCCAAGAGGCGAGACGGCGCATAAAATTCGACATTGAGCGCGCCAAGCGTCTTGATAGAGAGGGCGAACTTAAAGACGAGTTGAACAAGATAGAGGGGTTGTTAATCCAGCAACAGAGAGGCCCGACAAGCTTTTCCGACGTGTTTAATGAGATTCGACTGAGGACGCGATGGTCAGAAATTGCCGAGGAATTAAAGGAATATGAGGGGGACTATTTTGTTGATGATGATCTGCCAGACCCTAGCCCCCAAGATATCAAAGACCTAAACGATAGATTTGCGACTAGGATTGAACGGTGCAAGGCAATCAAAGAGCGTCGGCAGGTCGCCATCATTGATGGACTGAGGGGCGCGCTTTGGAGGGGGGATATCCCAGCGGGACACCTGAGCCGCAACGGCGAGTTTGTCCCCCTGAGTTGCTCTATCTGGTATCAGGAGCCCGAATGGATGAAGGCTATTGTGTGCCCCTACATTGAAAGCCAGAGAGATAATGAACCAGAGTGGAAGGGCGAGAGACGGTCAATCCTTGTCGAGTATACCAAGGCAAAGGAGTGGTTAGCCCATGCCACCGAAACAGAACCGACCGCCGATCCAAATAAAGCCAATACAACTAAATCAGGCCGTGGTCGCAAGTCGACGTACCCCGGCGCGTCTGAATATGTCGAATCATTTCTGACAAGAATTCTTAGCGCCAAGGGAAGGGAATTTTTTGAACAAAAAAACCTTTCCTCGATTTCAAACCTCGTTCTCGATGACAATCAAATGCGTAAAGCACTGCCAACATTCTATAATAACAAAGACGCGGAAGGCGCACCACTGCCCGCTCGAATGCCTAGCGGTTCAGTAATTCGAAATTGGATAAATGAGTGGTCGAAAGGTAAGGGCGTGCTGATTGGAAGTGACACGAAATCCAAACCCAGCACCTGATAGACTTCCGCAGAAAATAGGATTTGCAGCAAAAGATATGCAGCAATCAATTTTCATCATGCAAAGCATTGAAATATATAAATTAATTTCTCAGAAAAAGACTTTTTCGCAGTAAATATGATTGCGTTACGTGAGAACAAATTAGGGGATTAGTCTTACCCTACGTTCACAGACAGCCGGGATTGTTCCGCCATGTTTTTGTGACCAAACGTAGGAGAGATAGATGCAAAATCTTGTATCTGGAAAGACCGTCACAGAGCGCGCCAAGGAAGGACCGATTGGCAGAACCGCGCTTTACATCGCCCTGAATGCTGGAGAACTCAAAGCCAAAAAGCTAGGCCGTCGCACCATCATCCTTGATTCAGAATGGCAGCGCTTCCTTGCCAGCCTTCCTGACTACGAACCGGGTCGCAAGGTGGCCTAAATGGGTGTTTCAATGAAAAGTCCCGGAGCGCTGGCAGGCGCTACCGAGACTGGTACTCTCCAAACTGTTTACAATGCGGAGAATACTCAATCACCATCATTTACTCAAGCCAAAGATGCGACCCAAACTATTGCTGTTGGGTCTCTCAAGGCGATCATCAGTGCATGTGATGCTGATCTCGTAAGGCAATACGCTTGGTGTCCAGGTGGCACAGGTGGACGTTATGCAGTGGCACTTCTGCGAGACGGTTCATCTCTGAGAACAGTGTATTTGCACCGTCTCGTAATGGGCGCTGGCGATGGTGAGATTATCGACCACGTTGACGGCGATACCCTCAACTGCTGTCGCTCGAATCTGCGCTTTGTCTCAAAAAGTGAGAACGGAACAAATCGGCTAGAGACAACCAACGCTACCGGATAATCTAATGGCACGGCGAGACTTCATTGAGGCCGCGATTGAATGGCTTTCCAACTCTGATGCCGGAAATCCCGATGATGAACTTCTATTTGTTGCTGAGGCCATAAAGGCAGAAATCATAGCCAGACGGCAACGCATGCAGGAACCCAAGGGCTCGAAGGAAAGACAAGGAGATCAAGCCGCACAGCCTTTGAATGATGGAGGCGATAATGGGGAAAGCTAATGCAAAAGGTCGTTCGGCCAATGATCCATTTATTCGATTGCACAAGGGGGTCACGAGGTCTGAGGCATGGCGTTCCCTTTCATGCGAAGCCAAGGCTCTATTGCTTGAGGTTTGGCAGCGTCACAATGGGCAGAACAATGGTGAAATTCCCTATTCCTGGCGAGAGGCGCGTGAAGCTCTGCGTATAGGCCAAACTAAGGTGAAGAATGCGTTCAATGAACTCCAAGAACGCGGCTTCCTGAAGGTGAAGTTACGGGGTTCATTTGATTGGAAGCATGCAGGAAAGGATAACCGCGCCACTGAATGGCAGTTAACGACTGAACCATTCAATGGAAAGCCACCAAGCGCTGAGTATCGTGGTTGGCACCCCTTACAAAAACAGAACACGGCTACCGCATCAGTACCCAATGGGTACCGCATCAGTATCGAAGGCACCACTATCCAAGCCGAATACGCCTCGAGTGGGTACTGCATTAGTAGCCATTCTGGTCAATCTCAGGGGGTATATGGGTACCGATGTGGTAGCACTTATAATTTACCAAGTGGGGGAGAGATTTATCGAAGAGTATTCCATCGAACAGAACGTCCAAGTCGTCGTGCGAACCATCGCATCGAATCCGTCAACAGACACGACTTCATCAGCCAAAAAAAAACAAAGGGTCAGTCGGGACGAAACAAGACGGCGGAGGGCCCAGCTAATGCCTGACAGATCCGTCAACAGAACTCGTGTTTATCGCGACCGAAAAAAAATTGGCGTTTCCGTGGCGTCGATTGCAATTGGTCCAGAAATCAAAGCAGCGCTTGTCGAGTTTGGGTTTCTTTGCGCTTCCGACACAGACGACCGCGCCGCGATTGAACAAGCGACACAAGCCGCCTTGCGCGATTGGCTAGGTGTGACGCGTCACAGTGAAACCCATGCAGAATCAAGGGGATGATGCTATTATTCATGTGTCGGAACCATCATGGATCACGCTAGTATGAGGACAACATACAGTGATAGACACGAAACACAATTCCGCCCCTGAGCGGTCACAGATGCCCCCGCCGGTCGCCCGTCCTCATCTTGGCACCCATGCGTCCGACAACGCCCTTGGCCCGGCGGGGGCTACCCTTCCAAACCAATTCCCTCGACGGACCATAGGAGCGACTTATGGAACCGTCTAATAACGGCAAAATAACGGATGATCGCACCCCGCTTGGGACGTTTGCCCGTGGCAACAAAGCAGGGGCAGGCCGTCCCGCTGGTTCTCGGAACAATGCCACCAGGGCAATCGAAGCGATGCTGGACGGAGAAGCAGAGCAAATCACCCGCATCGCAATCGAGAAGGCAATGGAGGGCGATATGACGGCAATCAAGCTTGTGTTCGACAGGGTATGCCCCGCCCCGAAAAGCCGCCGCGTCAATATCGCTTTGCCGGATACATCGGACGCAGCCGGGATTAAATGCGCGCATGCGGCAGTGATCCAGGCCGTTGCCGATGGTGAGATATCGCCGGATGAAGGCACCGCCCTGGCTGGAATGCTGGAGGCGCGACGCAAGGCCGTTGAAACGCATGATTTCGCGAGACGTTTGGCGATGATTGAGACCGCCATAGCTGGAAAGGATGAAGCATGACCGCCGCCAATGACAAACGCATGACCGCCGCTATTGGGTCTCTCGGTCCCCGGTCCAGGGCAATCGCCGTATTGAACGCCATTCGCGCCGACGATAAAGCCCTAGCTGATTCCCTGGCAGAAACCGCGCCGAAGAAAATGTATCGCTGCATAGATGTTGGCGAGACTGCAACCATTGAAGCAGCGGAAAGTATGGCGCTCCGATTCGACCGCAGCTTTTACGGGCTCTTGGCGGTCTATTGGCAACTTCTAGCGCAGGATGAAAGGCAAGAGGCGTCAGAGCGTCGGGGAGAAATCGCCGCAATCGTCCAGGCTACCACGGCATTTGCGGAAAGCCTGGATATCCCATTCGGGGCAGCGTTCGCCTTTAGCATCGCAATAGACGATCCCGCGTTTTCAGAGTTTCAGAAAGTGAAAGCAGACCCGGTGACGGTGCAGCGCGTTGCCGATTCCTATGCGGCTGTATGGCGAAGCAAAGAGGCCGCAATCATCCAACCCCAATCGGCACATTAGGAGCGACCCATGCAAAGCCTTGAAGACGCCTTATCGACATTTGGCCCCAAGAGACCGGGCACTGATTTTCAAGAAGTCAAAGACGGGGTTTCGCCCCCGCTTGGCGACGTTGAACTCGCCCGCCGTATTGCATTCATTTTCACCAGCGCCCAAGAGCGCGTCACACCAGGAGAATAAACAATGGATCCGAATATCCCTGCAAAAGTTATTAACCCGATGCCCCATGCAAGTCAGCTGCAGCCTCTCTCCAGGGCCGCGCACGTGAGCGTTTGGCATTATCCCACGACCAGGACGATTGAAGATGTCCTACGGTTTGGGCATTTCAATGCCGCCCAACGTATCTTGCAACGGTTTGATAGGATTTATGTTGCCAGCAACATCGGCGATATTCCGCTGCACTTCACGGTAATTGTGGACGCATCCACAAACCAGGGCGTTCGGGTGCATCTCGCAAGCATCGAGGGCCTTGGGGAGAGTGTCGCGATGCCCGCCCGCGCAAGTCTGCAATGGGATATGAAGGCCGATGATTTCGCCATGCCTACCAGTGATAAGGGATGGTCCGAACTGGCAGAATTGACCCGCCGCGCTGGTATGCGGGACTTGTGTTCCAAGATTGCCGAGGCAGCCGGGGGCAATCGCCACGAAAAAGAAAATGCCTGGACCGCATGGAAACGCCAGCCGATCACGATACGGCAAGGTTTGGGCGAACAGTACCGCACCGAAGCCCTGGAGCGGGAGATAGAAAATGCAGCCTGAGAACCTGACACGTGGGCAACGTGCCCGGATGAATGCTATGGCGGAAATCGCGAAGCATTCCAACGGCACGAATGTCTATACAAGATTGCTTGCCCCGGCCTATCGCCCGCAGGATTGGTGCGCGTTTGGTGACAATATTGAACCGATTAGGAAAGGCTAGATCATGGCCCGCGTTCCCGTACTAGAGCCCCGCGTCTCGCCGAACATTGCGAGAGACCCCGGCCTGAATATTCCAGACAATTCCGGTTTTCTGGACCAGATCGGGCGCGCCGCTGAAGGTGTGATGGACCTGTCCTTGAGAACGCAGCGGGCCGAACGAAGCAAGGCGGTATCAGAAGCGGGTTTCGGGTTAGATGCGGACCTGAAACAATTCCAACTAGATCACCTGGACGACCCGGAACCGGAAACACTCCCCGCCCGTTTCGATGATTATTTCCAATCGCGCCAAGCGGTCCATGAAAAGGCCCTGACTGATGTAGACAGGCAAGCATTCAACGCCCGGTCTTCACTTGCGGGGCAGGACTTCAAGATTCGGGTGGAGGAGCGAGCCTTACTCGCTCGCAATGATCGTCTCAAAGCTGATTTGAATGGGCGTCTTGCGTCTATTGAAAGCGATTACGGGGTTACTCAGAACCCCGCTGAACGCGCCACTATGCTGGAGGCAGGGTTCGCTCGCATTGATGATCTGGTTGAAAGCCGGACTATCTCCGAAGTCGAGGGCGAACGGCTCCGCAATGGGCTATTAGACAATTCAATGTCTAACCTTGCCGCGCGCACTTTGGAGGCAGACCCGCGCAGCCTCTTGAGCATCGATGATGATCCCAACTTTGCCCCAATGGATTCCGACCAGCGACTTGCCTGGAAGGTAAAGGCGCAGAATGAAGTTGACCGACTGAATAAGCAGGCCGAACAAGAGCGCAAGGTTC
>PAQY01000012.1 GCA_002709955.1 Rhodospirillaceae bacterium | reverse complement strand
TGTCCGCACGACAACTTCATAGTATGTCTGGCCCTGTTGGCCCGTGCTTGTGCTGGCTGATACACGTTCTACAACACCATCCAACCCCCCATACCGGGCATAATCATAGGTCGTGATTTTCACCACGGCCTTCTGCCCTGCGGCGACGAATCCTCGATCCTTCGGGTTCAGTTTTGCCAGAATTTGAAGATCGTTGGAAACCGGCACGATTTCCGCAATTGGCTCACCGGGCCTGATTACGCCCCCAATCGTATTGGTGCGCAAATCCATTACGATTCCATTGATCGGGCTTTTGATTTCCGCCCGCAACGCCTGATCCGTCGCCGTGGTCAGGGTTTCCTTCATTTCCGCAATTCTGGTTTCAATAGACACCAGATCTTCAAGCGCCCGACGACTGTACTGTTCGACCTCCCGTTCGCGCTCTGCATCAATCTCACTTAGTGCAGACCGCGCACGCGGGACGGATTGTTGCAAAACGGACAATTCCCCCTTCAGCTTTTCAACCTCCCCTTCGATCTGGACATGCTCCATCCTGGGGGTCAGGCCTTCCTTCAACAAATTAGCGGACATTTCCAAACGCTGCTGAACCAGCGCCAGATCCCGGCGGACGGAACTGGTATGGGCCTCCAATTCCGCGATCTCTAACTGACGCTGTTTAAAGCGTTGATCCAGCACGCTTAATGACGACTGAAGATCGCGTTTGCGCGCCTCAAAGCTGCGCAATTCCGCTTCGACCATATCGGGGCGGTTTTCAACAATATCCGCTGGGAACTGGGGATCAGACTCGCCACCTTGCGCCTCTGCAGTCAATCGCGCCTTTGCCAGATACAGGCCATCCAGGCGGACCTGTAACTCCTGTCGGTTAATGCCAACCCCCGCCAGATTTAACTGCATAAGGCTTTGCCCGGCGGTCACTTGGTCCCCTTCCTTCACCAGAATGGACTCGATCACACCGCCTTCCAGATGCTGAACGAACTGGGTTTGCTGCTCTGGAATAACCTCCCCGATCGCGACAGAGACTTCATCCAGTTGCGCCATGGACGCCCAACCAAAGAACCCTGCCAACAAGACACCGGGCCCCCAGATCGCGAACCGGGAAGATCCTGTCTTAATCGACGCCCGCAGGGCGTCCAGCGGATTGTCAGACTGTGGATCAATCGGGGTAGAGACCATCGCTATAGCCTTCCAAACAAACAGGATTGCCCAAAGCCCGATTGGCCCGTCATATCGCTATTCCGCCGCATTGGGGGAAACTTCCTTTTTCGCAGGTTCCGCTGATTCTGGGCTCGCTTTTCCAGGAGGTGCCGCGCCCTGGACTGCCGGGTTTTGCTTTTCCGCCGCGCCCCCTTTGCGCAATTGTTCCAATACAGAGCGCGCCGGGCCAGCCAGTGCAACACGCCCGCGATCCAGAACCAGGATCGTATCGGCAACCGCCAACAGAGAGGGCGAATGCGTCGCAACCAGGATCGTGTGATCGGCCGCCAACTGGCGCAAACTACGAGCCAGGGCTTGTTCCGCCTCCCCATCCAGATCCCCGGATGGTTCATCCAGCAACAGCACCGGTGGGTCGCTGATCATGGTCCGTGCGGCGGAAATCCGACGGCGCTGTCCCCCGGATAACCGCCCGCCGGATTCGCCAATTTCGGATTCATATCCTTGGGGCAATTGGGCAATCGCCTCATGGGCCCCTGCCCGCTTTGCCGCCGTCACAATGTCCTCGTCCTGCGCATCCGGGCCGCCCATCAGGATGTTTTCCCGAACGGTGCCACTGAACATCACCACTTCCTGTGGCATCAGGCCGATCCACCTGGCGATCTGGGCCCTGGGAAACTGGGCGATATCCGCACCATCCAGCAGGACACGTCCGGTATCCGGCGCATACAGCCCCCCCAACAGCTTAAACAAGGTTGTCTTGCCGCTGCCATTCCGCCCAACGATACAATGCAGCCCCCGGGGCCCGATGGTCCCGTCGATCTTTTCAATCGCCGCCTCTCCTTCCGGGCTGTAGCGGAAGGAAAGTTCTTCGATCCGCAGCACACCTTCCGGTCGATCAAAGGGCAGTTCAGGGGTGCTGACATCCTCTGCCATGGCCAGCACGACCTCCAGCCGGCGCGCGGCTTCTCTAGCGCTTTGCAGGGTTTTCCACTGCCCGACCAGACCAGCAATCGGGGCCACCATACGTCCCGCCAGCATGTTCGACGCGATCAAGGACCCAATCGTCATGGATTGATCCAGGATCAGCAAGGCCCCAACACAGGTCATGGAAATCGTCGTCGCCAAGCTCATGACATGGCTGATGGTGACATGCGCATCCCCTGCGGAGCCACGGGCCAGCGACGCCTTGATCGTGTCGGCATGACGTTGCGCCCAGACGGGCCGCAATCTGCCCGCAAGCGCCAGGGATTTTACCGTGGCACGCGCGGCAATGATTTCAGAAACAAGGGTTTCGCGCTTGGTGCTTTGCAGACGCTCTTCTTCCGTCAGTGTCGCGGCAGTGGACCCGGATCGCCATGCCAGTATCACGAAAAAGGGCAGCACCACCAAAACAACCATCGCCAAAGGCGGGGCCAGCCAGAAAATAGCAACCAGGAACACAACCGCAAAAGGCAGGTCCATCAGCAAGCCCATAGAGGGCCCGGAAACCCCGCCCCGCACCGCATCAATATCGCGAAACAGCGTCTGCCAGGATGTTGTTGTGCGCGATTCAAGGACGCGAAGGGGCAGGTTCATGATCTTCTCGAACAGGGCCCGACCGACATCAATGTCAATATCCAGGCCGATTCGCTGAAACAGCTTGGACCGCCCCAGGCGCAACAGACCATCAAACCCAATGGCAACCGCCATTCCGATGACCAATCCCTGCAAGGTCGTCAAACCGCCATAGAACACCACGCGATCATAAACCTGCAACATGAAAATCGGGACGGCCAAGGCCAACACATTGATAAACAGGGAAGAAAACAATGCTTCCAAGAGTTTCCCCTTGGCGCGCCTCAAGGCGCGATGCAACAGTTTCCCCACCTGTCCTTCGGACATATTCATTTCCCTGTTCAAATTAACAGGCACCCCATTCTTCGGGGCACCGGTGCATTTTACCCCAACGCGGCTGGCACAATAGCATAGTTAAAGCGACTAGAACCATACGGGCAAAGTGACACGCTGCAACCCCATCGGATGGCAAGATGTTAGCGAAAGGGGGAAAAAACATTAAAGTTCTACTGAATGTAAAAAAGGATACCTGAAATCTTTCCAAAACTTCCATCAAATGCTATACAAATTTTAGGAGGGGCGCTTAGCGCTTTTGGCGTTTCTGGTTTATGAATGCATTCTTGCACAGAAGTGCTATGAATACTGATAAACTGGGGCTCCTGGGGATTGAAAATGGCAAAACAAGAATCAACGCTTCGCCCTGGCGATAATGGCGCATCCTCTGAGGAAGGTCCCCGGTTTTCGGCGGAACCCGGACAGGGGACCAATCATGATTCAGCCTCTGCCAATCCCGAACCCGCTGCCGAGGCCGCGCGCGATCATTCGGTCGACCCCCTGATCAGCCCCAACGGGTCCTCCCAAATTATTTTAACGGACAATGACTTATCGGACCTGGCCGCGCGCAATGACGCCGCGTCCGGATTCCAGATCCCTTCTGTTGGCGGCCTGCAAACCGGAACACAAGAAGGTGCCCCGGTCAGCATTGTCGCAACCTTTGACGCCCGCGATGGTGACACGGTTTCCCTGACCGATATTTCCTATATCTATGATGGCAACTATGTCCGCCAAGGGTCGGACCTGCTGTTGATCAAACCAGATGGAACAGCCGTCCAGATTGAAAATTATTTCGCTGTGGAATTCACCCCCGATATTCTGGGCGCTGGCGGACGTCGCCTGACGCCGGAACTGGTTGAATCCTTCCTGCAACCGGTTGCGCCCAATCAATTGGCTGCCTTGACCGACAATCAGGTCGCGCAGGCTCAGGGCAACAGCATCGGCAGCGTGGAAACCATTACGGGCGAAGTCTATGCCGTGCGCCCCGACGGAACCCGTGTTCTATTGCAGGCCGGTGATCCGGTTTTCCAGGGCGACCAGATCGAAACGGCCGATGGCGCGTCGATCAAAATGACCTTTATCGATGGCACACTCTTCACGCTGGGCGGCGATGCGCGGCTGGCGCTGGATGAAATGGTGTTTGATCCGGCCAGCAGCACAGGGGAATCCGCGTTCTCCATCCTGCAAGGCGGGTTCCTGTTCGTATCGGGTCAGATTGCCCAGAACAATCCAAACGACATGACCGTGACCACGCCTGTCGCGACCATCGGGATTCGCGGCACCATCGTGACCGGGGAAGTATCCGGCGAGCAATTAAGCACGGGCGAGACCTTCCGCTTCACCGTTGTGGATGGGGAAATCGCGATCACGGCGGGTACCCAGACAATCGTCTTGAGTGAAAATTTCGCCACCGCCACCGGCACCGCCGATGGGACCGGCGGCACAGCGATTTTTGATTTCGTTGATACGGCGCAAAACGTGATCGCAAGGAACTCCAGCCAGTTCAAGGCCCTGACGCCAAGTGATCTGCAAGCCATCGAAAACGCCATTAAAACAACCATCGAGGCCAGAACCGGCCAAACCGTCGATCTGAATTTGCAGGATCTTGTCACGAACCTTCCGGATTCGAATTCTGATGATGAATCAGAAGGTGAAGAGGATGACGGAAATTCAGCCG
Source organism: Rhodospirillaceae bacterium (assembly GCA_002709955.1). GTDB lineage: Bacteria > Pseudomonadota > Alphaproteobacteria > UBA8366 > Aestuariispiraceae > Pacificispira. Next base: position 587,148 of record PAQY01000012.1, on the reverse strand, counting down.
GAGAATCCGAAGACAGCGGCGGCGACGATGAAGAGGCGACGACAAACGGTGAAACCGACGAAACGGAAAGCGGCGGCGAAGATTCTGAGCTGACCGAAGAAGACCTGCAGGACCTTCAGGATACCGAAGAAACGGATGAAGAAGAAGGCGGCGGCGAAGACGACGAAGAGCAGGAAGAGATTGGAGATATAGAAGGCGGTGAGGATGCCGGTGACGAAGGCGGCGGCAATGACGGGACCAATACGCCCGGTGATGAAGTAATCAATGTTACCAGCCCTTATACCGGTGGGTCGGATGACACCGAACAGACAACGGGTAACGATAGTCAGGTCACCCCAAATCAAACACCCTCATCAACCCAATCCCCCGTTACATCGCAAGACGATACCAAACCGGAAGACTTCACGCCGGTCACAGGCCTTACCCCGGAAGCTCCCGGGTCGTTTAATGTGGGTCAGGGTAATCTGCAAACATCCCCCTCTTCCGGGTTTGATTATGGATATCAATCCCCCAACAGCACCGACAACACCACCTTCAACACCGCCAATTTTTCAAATCCCAATGCCAATTATCTGGTCACGACCGGATCGGGTACAGATAACATAACAACGGGCGGCGGAAATGATTCCGTCAATACCGGGGCGGGCAATGACACGATCACGACCGGTGGGGGCGATGATACCGTCAATGCAGGCACCGGGGATGACACGATTATTGGCGGTACCGGCGAAGGCAATGATTATTATGATGGTGGCGAAGGCTATGACAGCGTCACGTATGATTCCGTCTCCGGGAATAACACCACATCCCTTTCAGTAAACCTGTTTGGAGTTTCTGGCACCACGTCGATAAATGACTATGGCGAAGAAATTATTGATTATGACACATTAACCAATATCGACTTCATCCGTCTGGGCCATGGCGAAGACACAGTAAGAGTGTATGAGGCCGGGGTCGATGTTGATGGCTCGGAAGGGCAAGACACGTTGAGCCTGAATTTTGCAGGCGGCGATGTCACCTTCAGCTTTGTCGATGATGTGTTTAATAAGAACGGCGCCAGTTCGACCTTCACGAATTTTGAATACGTCCTGGGCGGTGAAGGCAATGACAAGATCACTGTCGACGAAATCTCTCAATCCGCCAGCGGTGGGGATGGCGGGTCTGATACATTGGTGATTGGTGACGACGCCCTGCTGTTGAATCTGGGCGGCAGTGTCAGCAATGTTTATTTAACCGATGGCGAAGTAACTAAGACATTCGAGAATTTTGATTTTGTCGAACAGACCGGTGGCACCCTGTCCTTAAGCAATGGGACCTATAACGCATCCGGAATGGTCACGCTGAACACGGTTGATCTGGATCATTTTTTCGCACCCGTATTCGATGGTCCTGGTACCTTCGTAAATACAGGTGAAATCCAGTTTGCCAATTCCGCCGGGGCGGACCTGCTCGGCAATCTGGACATGCGCGACGGCACGTTCAACCTTACCAGTTTTACATCCCAATTGGATATTTCCAATGGGGGTCGCCTGATCATCGGGACTGACACAGATTATCTTGGCAGCACGCTGACAGCACTGAGCATAAACGTCAATTCAGGCGGGATCGTTGAAATTGCCCAAGGGGAAACAGCGTCCCTGGACACTGCCAGATATCGTTTCCTGACGGATACTTCGACGCTGGAGGTCAACGGCACCTGGTTGAATTCGGCGTCTGACACGTTCAATGGTTTCGGTGCCAGTCTGAACAGTTCGGTTATCAATGGATCCGGTACCGTCATCAATGGCGGTGAGATTTCGTTTAATGGCGATATTCTGAATGTCGATATCCAGAATCAAAACCCATCGGAGGAATCCTATGGCAATATCTATGTCAATAACAGCGGCAGCTTCACCGTCAATTCCACCATAACCGGTGGGTCAATTACCCTGTTTGATGATGCACAGCTGAATGGCACAGGATCGCTTGCCGACCTGTCGATGCTGCAATTGAATGATGGCGCCACCCTGTCCGTAACGTCGGCAGAAGTGATCGGCACCGTCAATCTGCAAGGATCAAGCGCCCTTGCTGGCGGCCTGGATATCAGCGATGGGGCATTGGACTTTGAAAATGCGCAAGGCACATTATACGTCGCGACAGATGGCACCCTGACTGTCGGGTCGGAGTCCGACCTTGGCACAGATGGGACTGTCAATATCGGCAGCGGCGGGACGATCAGCATCGAAGCCGGGTCTCGTTTTGATTACAATGCAGACTCCTCAAAGGGCAGTGATCCACAGATAAATCAGACAGCGCTTGGCAATCAGTCCAACCCGGATATCGCGCTGCTGGGCAACGGTAATTACGCCGTTGTCTGGGAACAGGCTGGCAATGACAAGGGTGCCATCGTCAATGCATCCGGCACAGTCATTGCCGAATTTGATGCAACGGGAACAAATGGTGGCGTCAACAGCCCCCAAGTTGCAGCGGCGGGCGCTGACCACTTCATTGTTACCTACAACCAACCCAATGGCTCGACCGTTGTCCAGAAATGGGCGCTATTTAACAATGATGGATCTGAGGTTGGTGCGTATCACGAGATATTCAATGAAACTAGTGTAAATTATGTAGATTTTGACGCGTTCTCCTTTGGAAGCGACGGATATGGCTATGTCACGCGCTCAGAAAACACCAGTTCATTTACGGTAAAAATTTTAAATGGTGGCACGACCAGTCCGTTCACCCTGATCCCGGGTGGCCCGATTGTTCAGGGGGCACAAATTGTTGAACGCACGGGCGGATCCCTGGTTGCAATTTTCGGAACGGAAATTAACGGCAACAAGCAAATCTACCATCAGGTTTTAAATCCGGTCGGCGGCAGCATGGGCAGCCAGACATTTCTGGATGCGCCAGGCGCGCAAGGGAAGCTGGGCATCGCCGCTTTGCCCAATGATGGCTATGTCATTACCTGGAGCAATGGTTCAGAAATTTTCGCGCAACGGTTCGGCAGTTCAATCCAGCAGGTCGGAAGCCAGATAAATGTTACGAATAGTGCCATCGATGGCACGGACCCTTCCGTCGTTGCCTTCGCGGATGGCAGCTTCCAGATATTCTATGAAAGTGCAACGGCCGCTGCGATTTACATGCAGTCCTTTGATTCTTCCGGTATCGCGGTGGGTGAGAGGGTCCTGATCGCGGACACCACAAATTCATCTGGTGCACAAACAGATGTCGTGGTTGTTCCCAATGAAAGCGGCGACGGGGCAACATTTGTTTATGTCAGCAATGGCACGAATGGCACTGATATTTTCTTCGGCAATACCGCGGATGATGTTACCGGCACCACGCTTAATCTTGAAGTCGGTGCCACAATTGGCGGCACGGGCACGTATGTTGTATCTGATGCGGAAACCATGGACGGCGTCACCCTGGCTTTGGGGGCCCATATTGACAATGACAGCACCCTGACGGTCGGTACCACCGGTCTTGATATCCAAGGCGAAGTTGACAATGACGGTGGCACAATCGTGGTCTCAGAATGGACCGCGTTAAGCGTCAATGGAACCAACAGCGTCATCAATGACGGGGTAATCAATCTGCAGTCCCTGTCAGTCCTCAGCGGCACGGGTCAAATCAGCGTCGATGACCTGATCCTGAACAATGAAACAACTCTTAGCATTTCCGACACCGAAGTAACGGGGACCCTTTCCATCTTGGGGGAAGCCACGGTTTCCGGGGCGCTGGATGTTACCAATGCCGATCTATTTGCAAATTCTCAGGGGCCCCAGGGCGAATTGAGGCTGGTCAATGGCGGCGTTCTAATCCTGGGCACTGGTACGTCGTTCGATGATATTGGCTCTGGTCAAATCCAACTGGAAAACGGCGGCGAACTACAGATCAAGGGCGGCGAGAGCTTTGATCTGGGCGATATTGATTATGGTGGCGGTAGCGTTGTTGAAACTCAGTCTGGCGGTACTCTGAATATTTTAGGGAACGCAACGATTGGGATGTATAGAAATTTCTCCGGTCTTGGGGAGGAGTCCCTATCAACCACCATCAATGGATCTGGTAGTTTCTCAAATGCCGGAAGCCTGGCGTTAAGTGGCGATACCGTAAATATCCAATTTGCCAACCTGTCTACAGGAACGCTGGAAATCAACAGCGGCACAACGACATTCAACGCGAATTTGTCCTCATCAGGCGAAATTCGAGTAGACGGCACGATGGCGGTGAATGAAGCCCTGACCAATACTGGGACAATCAACGTTTATGAAGGTTCCTTGATCGGAAACGGGTCGATTTTGAATACAGGCGGATTGGTCACCCTGAATTATGGGGGCAATCTGGCCGTAGCTAATTTTGATAATTCCGGCGGCACAATTGATTTTTCCTATGGCAATGGCACCATAAGCGGCGGTGTCGTTGATTTGACGACGGGAACGCTGCAGGCCGACGATACAATCGACAGCCTGACCATCCTTGACGCAACCGTCCTTGTTGGCGGCAGCACTGACTTAGTCGATAACGGCGTCACATACATTTCCCAAAATGGCACATTAAGTATCGCCAGCGGTGAAACCTTCACCAATAATTCTGATAACAGCGGCGCTGTGATGCGGTTCCTGGATGAGTCCACCCTTGGCGGCGAAGGCACCTATCGCAGCCTGGGAACATTCAGCGTTTCGGGCTTAACAATCGGTGGCGATGTCACGGTTGAAAATGCTGGTGTGGTTGAAGTTGGCACCCTTGGGCTGACATTAGGGGCGGATGCCTTTGACAACAGCGAGGGAACACTCGCGGTCAACAGCAATGCGACAGTGACTTTGGCAAGCGGCGGCACAATCACGCTGGATGGTGCCATTGATCTGAATGGCGGCGGCCAAATTGCCGGGGCCGGCACGCTGGATGTTCTGCAACTGGATGGTTCCTTGTCCAGCAATGCCGCAGGCGGCACCAATGTCATCAGTGTGGATCTGGTGGTCAGCGAAAGTGGCAGCATCGTTATTGGCGGCGACAGCGGCAGCGATGGGACGCTGTTGATCACCGGGGCGTTCCAGAATGATGGTTTCGTTCAGGTTGATCCCGTCAACGAGAACGAAAATGGCGTGCTGAAAATCGCACAGGACTTTACCAATACCGGTACCTTGCAGGTCGATAATGCCGCCACGTTGGTTGTCGGGCACGGATCGGGCACGCTGACCAATGAGGGCACGCTGCAAGGTCAATCCAGTATCCTTTTTGAACCCGGCGTTATTCAGGCCGGGCGCATCATCAATGATGGCGTGCTTTTTGTTCCCGGTTTTACCGAAGTGGGGTCACGGCTGGAGATTCAAGGCGGGCGATTGGACAGCCTGAACGGCACGATCACGATCAATAACGGGGGCGTACTGTCGTTCCAGTCCTCGACACTGACCGTTGGATCAGACACGGGATACATTAATAGCGGTTCATTGGTTATCGGATCGGGCAGCGTCCTTGATCTGGGTGCAAGCTTCCAGTTTGAGAACACAAATGCCAGCACCATTGTGCTCGACAGCGGTGCCTCTGTTGGCGGTGACGGGACATTGCTGAATTATGGAACAATGGACTTGGGTGGCGTCATTATCGACGCCACATTCGAAAATGCGACAACAGAAGGCGGCGTCGGGTCCATTGATGTCGCATCTGGCGAAACATTAACCGTCAATGGCAGCCTGACCAATGCCAGTGATGCTGATTTCACCGTGCAAAGCGGCGGAACTTTGGCGGGATCGGGGTCCATCACAAATAATGCAGACCTGGACGTCGCGGGCGTCGTAATCGGCAATGGGTTGACCTATACCGGTGATATCTCCTTCAGCGCCTCCCCCGGTACGTTAACGTTAGATGGTGTCTTAAACAGCAATCTTACTGTTGATCTAAGTCAGGCCACGGCCGTCATTGATGGCTATGGCACTCTTAACTTGGGTGACGCAACATTGAACGGCATTGGGACTGTTCTGGAGACATCCGTGAGGGTCGAACAATCCGGCACCATCACCTTCGACTCTCCTGACTCAACAATCAATGTATCGTCCGGCATGTGGGTATTGGAGGCTGGCGCTGATTTTGCCAACAATTTCGGAACCCTCTCCTTCCTGGATGGCACACGCCTTCAATTGGCAGCTGGTGCCGACTTCTCTTATGACAGCACATCCATGGCAGATCTTCGATTGGGTGTCTCTGGCGGATTTAACGAGGGAAACAGTGAAATCTATGGTGATGCGACCTTTACAGTAGCAGACGGCACTTTGACGATTGATGATCAAGAAATTTACATTTCCACCGAAGGTTTCGTTGTAAATGGTGATCTTGAAGTCAATTACACAAGTGTAGGCGTTACGTCTTCAACCTTTGAAACGACGGCAAATGGATCAATTTCAGTTGGTAGCGGAACGCTGACACTCGAAAACGGGATGACAAATGCGGGCAAACTCTCCTTGATGGGGGATTACACGTCCGCAATTTTGACCCTGGACGGAAACCTGAACAATTCGGGCACGATTTACCTGGATTCCGACAACGGATCACTGGGCGGCACGATAACCGCTGATGACACATTATCCGACGCAACGTTAGTCAATACAGGTGTACTTGAAGCCGATATTACGGGGACAGCAACAGCGACGCACCTTCTGAATGTGAATATCAACAACAGCGGCGCAATCAATATTCACAGAGATACCCAATTTGGGGAAACAGGCGCTTCTGAATTCCCGACCCTCGCCACTGCTGACGGGACACTCTCCATTTCTTCTGGTGCTGATTTCAAGATATTGGGCACCATGGTTGCAGGCCAGGACACCAACCTGAACGGGGCTGGCACGCTGATACTTGGCGATCAGTCTTCCTTCCAGGTCGTTTCCGGTGAAACCTTCACAATTGGAAATTCCGGCGGCACGCTGTCTTCTGCGAGTGTTGATTTCCAGGGGCAGGCCTTCATCAATGGCGCGGGCGTCCTGACGAATAACGCCGAGACCAACTTTGAAACATTGGAAGTCTCCAATGGGGCCAGCCTGACCAATATTGGCACGATGACAGGAACCGATTTTGTCATCGATACAGAGGGAGCAGCGACCAATTCCGGTGGGCTTAACGTCAATAACGGGTCACTCAGCGTTGCGGGTGCTTTGAACAACGACGGACAGATCACGATTGAAAATGGACAGGTGCTGCTGAATTCATCGGAATTCAATAATACTGGCGGCACCCTCAAGTTACAGGCAGATGAATTTAGCGGTTCTACATTGACGGTCAACGCTGCCGCGACCAATGCAGGGCATATCACGATCAGCATGGATGGCGGTCAATCCGCTGGACAAAACGTGGTTCTGAATTCTGACAATGACAGTGCACTGACCAACAGCGGCACCATTGAAACAGGCGTAAGCTTTTTTGGAAACTCAGGCATGCTTGTCGTTGGCGCTGATATCATCAATACCAACCTGATGGATATTGTTGGACGGGTTGATGTGCAGGGCGGCATAACGCTGGATTCCGTAAACGGTGAGATACGGGTGTCAGACACCGATAATGGCCCGGATGGGGTGATCAACTTCCTGAACAACAGCACATTGACTGTCGGCAATGATACGACCCTGACATTTGAAACGGGCATGGGCACCAGCCGTGGCACGATCGACTTTGCCTACAACGCTGTTTTGTCCGTTGCAGACGGGGAAACATTCACTGTTGATGATGATACGGTATCCCTGAATTTTGTCTCTGGTGGATTTATTGGCGGAACCGGCACCTATAAAATTGCCCAAGGTGCCGACATAAATATGGACGGAGCCACCCTCACGACAGCGGCATTGGTCAATGAAGGCACAATTGAAGTGGGATCTACCCATGGATTGCACCTGAACAACAGTGCCGTGAACAACAGTCAAGGGCTGTTGGATATTTCCGCCCGCGCTCCCGGCGTTGCCCTTAACATAGGTACGGATATGACGCTGGATGGCGATATCCGGTTGAACATGCTCGAAATCGGCACGGTAGCGACGCAAGCAACCTTGGATGTGGACAGCGGATCGACGCTGACCCTGACCGGAACGCTGCAATCGGCCAAAGAAGGTGGTGCGGGTATCACCAATCACACGTCGGGAACGATTATCAATCAGGGTATGGTCGACATTGACCAGACACTGACAGTTGCTGACAATTTTGATACGCGCGACGGCCAAATCGACATTGCCTCCGGCCAGGCGCTGAATGTGGACGGCACCCTGACCATTGGAAGCGACACTGCCCTGACCGGCGCAGGGACAATAAGTGTAGGGAGCACCAGTGTCTTGGATATCGCGTCGGGAGAAACCTTCACCCTGACCACGCTGACACCCGATCTGGACTTTGCCAATAGCAGCACATTTGGCGGTGCGGGAACGCTGCGCGTCAACAGCGATGTCAGCTTCGACATTGGCGGTTTCACTCTGGCCCCAGGCGAAATTACCAACAATGGAACGATCACCGTTGACAGCGCCAGCGGGACTTTGGGGGCCGACACAATTGGCGGCACGGGTAGTTTGGCGATCATTACCAACAGCGACTTTGGCGCAACGCTGGTTTTGTCAGATGATGTCACAAACGCGTCTGGTCATACCATTGCCTTTGACGCTTCGGATGGGATTCTTGCCCAAGGGGGCACATTAACGACTGTAGGCAATGAAAAGCTTACCAATAATGGGGTCCTGCAATTGGACGATGCCGGGGGTGACCATCGTCTGAACCTGGATATTCAGAATAACGGGCTGATTGACCTGGATGGATCGGCCACCCTGACCAGCGGGCACCATTTGGACAGCGTCGGCGGTGACATTTCAATTGCCAGCAGCAAAACCCTGTTTGCCGACGGCACATTGACCCTGGGCATTGGTTCGAGCGTGTCGGCGGCGGGTGCAGAAATTGCAGGCGTTGGGACATTGGCGATCAGCGGCGGTGCGGTCAATCTGACCAACGCCACCTTGTCCACCAGCAATATTGATAATGATGGCACCATTCTGGTGAACAATGGCGGATTGACGCTTGCCTCCAGCAATTTTGACAATGCGGGCGGCACGATCGACTTCTTTAGTGCAAATGCCAACAGCACGATCTGGTTCAATGCGGACATGACCAATGCCGGTACCATCAAAGTCCGGGCCAATTCAGAATCCATGCTGAACGGTGGGTCAACGAACACTCTCACCAATTCCGGCCTGATCGCCTTCAGTGATGGGGACAAGGCGGGCACGAATGATGGCGGGGGTGAAAACCGGATACGAAACATTTCCGTGGTTAATACAGGTACCATCACGCAAGGCACCGGCGACTACCTACGCATTCATATGGGGGCTTCGGTCAACAGCATAAATGGTGCCCTATTGCTAGCAAGCGGTGCGGTTTTTGATGTGAACAACGGCTCCACCCTGTTCCTGGGCACCAATACGGATCTGACCGGGACAGGGACGATAGAGTTACAGGATTACGCAACCCTGAGCCTGGGTTCTGGTGAGAATTTCAGCTATGACAGCACAGATGCAACAATCGTTACTTCATACGATACTGAAATTTCAGGTGCCGGTACCTTCACCAACCAGCGGACCTTTGACGCGACAGAGTGGAACTTCTCGACCAATTTCGTAAATGGACAGAATGGAATACTGAATGTCGGGGAACTGCTTGGAACGACAGACACAACCCTGTCGACACAGAGCTTTGTCAATAACGGGGTAATGAATGTCATTGGTACCAATGGTATCGAAGCGACAACGCGCGTTCACAGCGAAGACATAACCAATACCGGAACCATCAATCTGACTGCAGGCACGATAGGCAGTTCTGCTCAACTGACCCTTGGGGATGAGGGCGACGGAACGCTTACCAATGACGGGCTGATTTCCGTGGATGGGACGGATTCCAATTACTATGGCGGTGCGTATATTGACGGTAACGTCGAGGCTGGCAATTCCGGGGGCGAAATTTTCATCGGCGCTTATACAGCGATGGACGTAGATCAGTTTAATCCCCTTTCCATATCGGGTGATTTGACCCTGAACCAGAAATCTATCCTGACGATGGAACTTGGTTCTGGGAATGCGGTTCTTGAAAACCATAGCGCAGGCCTGCAAGTTGATGGTGACCTGACCTTTGGCGGGACATTCAAATTGCGTGTCGGGGATGACTATGACTATTCCTTAAACCCGCAATTTGGCAGCGGACCCCAGATACAAACAGACAACGCATCCGGATTTTTCCAGCGGGTTCACATAACCAATGAAACCGGAACCGGTGACGCCAATCTGGCGATAATCGATAAAATCCTTATTCCTGTGTTTACAGACAGTAATTTCAAACTGCTGGCTGAAGATCCCACCGTTGAAAATACCGAACCGGGAGCCTTCGACGGTGGGTCCGGCAACGAAAGAGTTTTTGGCACAGCTGCAGGTCAGGATTTCACCACAGGCAGTGGCGGAGAATCCGTCTGGTTCGGCCTGGGGGGCGATGACACCTTCACACTGGAACCGGGTGGCACGATTGGCTTCCTGGATGGTGGACAGGGCGGTGCGGATATTCTGTATCTGCAATCAACCACATTTGCGTCGACTCAGGATAACGAATGGCGCGTGAACAATATCGAAGCACTGGACTATTCTGGCGCGGGCAGCAATACCTTCTTCCTGTCTGAAAACTTCGCTTTTGGGGCATCCGAAGACGTAAACGCCCTGGTCAGCACGCTGGGTGTCAGCGACGCGCTGAAGGATGATGCGCTGGTCATAGAAGGCGATGTCGGCCAGACCCTGGACCTCAGCATGGGCAACTGGACGTCGGAAGGCATCAACGTAACCATTGACCATGACGGCGGTGGATCACCCCACAGCTATGCAATCTATTCCGCGTCCAATGGGGCACATGTCTATGTCGATACCGAAATGGCCGTCGATCTGGTGGGATCGCCGGCTTAAGATTTCATCAAATCCGTTTGGTGTGATTGTTTAGCTTGCCCGTCGGGGCGGATCGTAGTTGGGTGTTTACAGACCTTGGGGAATTTAATTTGACATGAGTGACACAAAAGCATCCCCTGCCCAAGGCAGCATTGAGAAAAAGCCCAACCTGATCCTATCCTTCTTTTCACGGATATTCCGTGGTTCTGGTAAAAAGCGGCGTGGCCCCTGGTGGAAGCCCGGCCTTCCGACCCTGATTGCCTTTGCTGTGCTGGCAACCGGCGTCATCGTGCGCGTTTGGGACCCCGATCCCGTGCAGACGATCCGGCTGCGGACATTCGACATGTACAATGTCGTCAAGCCCCGCGTGCCTTTGGACCCCTCCCCCGTCATCATTGTTGATATCGATGAGAAAAGCCTGGCCGAAGTGGGGCAATGGCCCTGGCCGCGCACCCAGGTCGCGCGTCTTCTGACCGCCCTGCGCGATTATGGTATCGCCGTGGTTGGGTTCGATATTGTGTTCGCTGAACTGGATCGGACATCCCCGGACCTGTTGGCGAAATCCCGTGAGGACCTGCCCGAATCCGTGCGCAACAGTCTGGCCCAAACACCCGCAAATGAATCAATCATGGCGGATGCGATGAAGACTGTGCGCACCGTTCTGGGCCAGGCGTCCACCCAGTCCACACAAGCCCTCGCCCCCAGTGATTATGCCTATACAACCTCCTTCAAAGGGGCGCTGGGCACACGGGACGTGCCAGATCCGAATGATGAGCTGTTCAAGCGCGCCGTGCGCTTTCCAACGCTTGTTTACAACAGACCGGAACTGGAACAATTCGCCTCTGGCCTGGGGGTGTTTTCCATTGGCGAAGAAGTAGACGGCGTTGTGCGCCGGGTCCCCCTGGTCGTGCATATCAGCGATGTCATCAAACCCGCCCTTTCCACAGAAATGATCCGGGTCGGTTTCGCTGGGAACAGCATATTTGCGTTTCTAACGGTAGGCGGCATCAGCGAAGTACGGCTGCAAACGCCGCGCGGAAATTATCCAATTCCGACAGACAGCAAGGGCCAGATCTGGGTCTATTTTGCCAAGCCAGACAGCTTCAACATGCCCAATAATGAAGGCCGCATGTATATTTCGGCCTCTGACATCATGGAAAAGCGCGTTCCACCGGAACGCATCGCCGGGCGTCTGGCGATTGTCGGGACATCGGCTGTTGGTCTGTTGGATATTCGGGCCACCCCCATCAGCCCCCGCCTGCCCGGGGTTGAGGTCCATGCGAATATTCTGGAAAACGTGCTCAGCCAGACTTTTGTCCGCTATCCAGAGACCATGCAATTGACAGAGTTTGTCGCCATGGGCGTGGTTGGCCTGTTGCTGATTTTCTTCATTCCGCGGGTTGGTCCGGTTGTCACCCTGGTTGGTTTGACCGTCGCCATTGGCGGCTTTGCCGGGACCAGTTGGTATCTGTTTTCCGAACAGCGCCTGTTGCTGGATGCAACCTATCCTGCGGGCCTGTCCCTGGCGATCTATGGCGTGCTGGCCTTTGCCAACTATGCCCGCGACGCGGCGGAAAAGCGACAGGTACGCGGGGCCTTTGCGCAGTATCTGTCCCCTGATCTTGTGGAGCAATTAGCGGCCGATCCCGACAAACTGAAACTGGGCGGCGAAACCAAGCGCATGACATTGTTGTTCTGTGACGTGCGCGGATTCACAACAATTTCAGAGCAGTATAAGGCAGACCCGCAGGGTCTGACCGTGTTGATCAACCGCCTGTTGACGCCGCTGACCGATGATATTCTAAAGCGCCAGGGCACGATTGATAAGTATATGGGCGACTGTATCATGGCGTTCTGGAACGCCCCCCTGGATGTGCCCAATCAGGAACGCATGGCATCAGAAGCCGCCATTGCAATGTTCCAGTCCCTGATCGTCCTGAACGAAGAACGCAAACGCGAAGCCCTGGAAGAAAACAAAACCTTCCTGCCGTTGAATATCGGGATCGGGATCAATTCCGGTGATTGCGTGGTCGGTAACATGGGGTCTGCACAACGGTTTGACTATTCCGTGCTGGGCGATGCCGTGAACCTGGCCGCCCGATTGGAAGGCCAGTCCAAAAGCTATGGCGTGGGGATCGTGATCGGTGAGGAAACCGCCCTGGCCATCGATGGACATTTCCCGCTGGCGGAACTGGACCTGATTGCGGTGAAGGGCAAGACAGAGGCTGTTCGAATCTTCACAATTCTGGGCGGTCCTGACGTCCTGCAAGATCCCGATTACAGCAGTGTCGCAGCCCAACATGCAGATATGCTGCGGGCCTATCGCGCGCAGGACTGGGACGAAGCGGCGCACAGGATGAACACGTTGAAAGGACGCCTGTCGGGTGTCCTGGACGGGTTCTATGATATCTATATGGCGCGATTGGAAGAATACCGCGACAACCCTCCCCCTGCGGATTGGGATGGGGTCTATGTCGCTACCAGCAAGTAAGATTTAGAGCAGTCTCAGATCGCACATAATGCACTGATACCTACTTTTTGGCGGCGGCCTTCTTTGATTTCGCTTTCTTGGATGGCTTGCTGCTGGCTTTTGATACCAGTGCATCATCGGGAACCATCGTTTCCGCCACATCGGGCTGTTCAGCGGCCTTGGATCGGGCATTCTTAACCGCCCCTTCCAGGCCTTCGCGCACCCGGTCCAGGACAATGCCCCAATCGCTAAGAATGCGCTGGCGCACCAGACGCATCGTGGGATACCAGGGCGTGTCTTCCCGATTGCGCAGCCACCGCCATTCACCGCCAAAAGGCAGCATGGTCCAGACATCTTTGCCCATCGCGCCGGCCAGATGACAGACTGCTGTATCCACGCTGATCAACACATCCAAATCTTTCAAAATGGCGGCTGTATCGGCGAAATCCTTTATGTCCGCCGAATGATCAAAAACATTACCCCGTTCAAGATAGGGCTTCAGGTCAGAGACGCCGTTACCAACTTGCAGCGAATGAAAATCCACGCCATCAATCTGGAACAGGTTGGCAAGTTCCTTCAAGGGAATGGAACGATACAGATTATCGGAATGGGTGGGACGCCCCGTCCAGACGATCCCCGCCTTGATCACGCCCTCTTTAGATTTTGGCAATGCCTGTTGGCGTGCGGCGGCTTCCGGGACGCTGAGATAGGGGATGTTGCGCGGGACGGTGTCCAGGATCGTTCCAAAGCGGTGCGGCAGGGATAACAGCGGGACCTGCACATCAAACACGATCTGACCGTTTTCCTGGCGCAAATGATACAAATCATCCACACCGCCCAGCGTCTTCATCAGGCGGAAAACTTCCTTTTCACACAGGAAGACAATCTTGCCCCCGCTCCCCAATTTCTGTTGCAGCAGCGGGAGATAGCGACAGAATTGGATTGTGTCCCCAAACCCTTGTTCGACATGCACCAGTAGGGTCCGCCCATTCAGGTCGGACCCATCCCACAACCGTTCGCGAATATTGGGCACATTGGGTTTAAACGCGGACATCGCATAGCGCGACTCATAGGCTGCCCATCCCTTTTCATACTGCCCATCCATCAACAAGACAGCGGCAGGCGCAAAGGTTCCCCGCGCCTGATTGGGCTGTAACTCCCGAACCCTGAGATACAGGTCCATGGCGGGCTGTAGCTGTTCCATCCGCAACAGGCAGTTGGCATAGGAGTAAAGAACATCCGGGTCCGCTGGGGCCAGGTCCCTGGCGCGGGCCAAGACATGTTTGGCCTCTACCGAATTACCCAGTTTTAATGTCACATGCCCCAAGCCCTTAAGGGCACCGACATCATCAGGGGCAATCGTCAGGACGTGGCGCAGATGCGACGCAGCCGATGTCAGACGCCCCAGCTTTTCCAACGTCATCGCATATGTCGACAAGGCCCGCAGATGATTGGGGCTTAACCGCAAGGCCTTGCGAAACGCGGCTTCCGCCTCGACATGTTTTTCTTCCGAATGACGGCTGGTGCCCAGTTTTACCCAGGATTCGGCATTAAGCGGATTAATTTCCACCGACCGTTCATAACATGTCATTGCGGCGATGCGGTCCGGATGCCCCTTTACTTTACCCCGGGCAAACAGCGCATCCCCTTTATTCGACCAGGCCTCTGAATAGTCCTCGCGGATCGCAATTGCTTCCTCGTATCGGGCAAGCGCTTCATCCAGGCGGTTGCTGCGGGCCAGCACATTGCCCAGATTATTAAGCACTTCCGGGAATGCGTTATTGGCTTTCAAGGCCGCTTCATAGGCGGCAATCGCTGCATCGGGCTGGCCGGATTCTGACAGGGCGATGCCCAGATTATTCAGGGCCTCCCCATAATTGGGGCGCAATTCAACTGCGCGCCGCAGGGCGGCCACGGCCTCTACATGTTTTCGTTCAAGGCGGAGCAGAAACCCCAAAGTATTCAGAAACGCCGCCGAATTCGGTTCGATCTCCAGGGCCTTCTGAACCAGTTGAACGCCAACATCTGTTTTGCGGGCCTGATGCGCGATCACGCCCAACAGGTGGATCGCCTGGGCGTCACGATCATTATCCCGCAACACGGCCATGACGCCGCGCTCTGCCTCCTGCAAATTGCCCGCCTGCAAGGCAGCCACGGCGGCATGATAGCGAGCATCGGGATGCATTGGGGCGGGTTTATCCCCAATCCCCGCTTCCTGTGCCCCTTCCTGTGTCGTCTGCGATTGCACGTCTTGTTCCGACATACTTTTATCCGATCCACATAACTCTGCTGGCTTCTTATTCATCTCGCCCCTGCCTTAAACTAGGTCAGGACGGCGGAAAAGTCCCGCAACAATAAGCACATCGACCGCCAGAGTCTGGCAGTCCCATTTCCCGGCCGAAAGAATCAAACGAACGCCGTATTTTCAGTCGACATTCACATAACGTTGTTTACATCTACTGTGCGATTTTTGTGAACTGTGCGACTGGAGTCCAATGCGTTTTAAACTCTGCTTTCTGCTGATACCGATCCTATTGCTGTGGTCCCTGCCCGCCCTGGCGCAGGATCGACCCTTATTGATCCTGCGCATTCAGGCGGAGCACGGCTTTACCCTGGATGGGCGCAAGGCCGGACTGTCCGGGGCCATCTATGCCCTGTCCCGAAAAAGCGCCCTGTATGGCGCACAATCCCTGCAAATCGCCTATGATGCCCGAAACCGCCCTGTATTGATGCGCCTGGCGCAGACGATGACCCAGGACAGGGATCGCGACGCCCTGATCGATGCGGCCCGACACTTGGCAACAGTGATACAGCCCGACTGGGGTCAGGTTGATACGGACCTTGCCACCGTGATGACCCCGCCATTGACAGAATTCATCCAATCCCAAAAAGCATCCCCTACGCCCATTCCGATACCGCAGGGAAAATCGGGAAACCTGTCCTTTGTGCCGGATCAGAAATTGGCTGTGCTGGACCTTCCCATTCAGGCCGTGGAAGAAACCAGACTGGGTGAAGCCGCCGTAAAGCGCATGATTTCAGACACCAGCTTCATCTTTACCCCCAAGGTTGGAGATGACGGCCCGTATATCCGGTATCATACGCCCAATGGTCGCTTTGCTGGCGGACTTCAGGATGAAGGAACCGCCGATACCGGATCCTGGATGGTTCAGGCAGACGGGCAATATTGCATCGAACAGGCCCCTTCCCCTGTTTCCCAATGTGCCGTGCTGTATCAAACCACCCCGGATCAATATCTGTCTGTCCCGATCCTGGATCAGGATCTGGATGGCCAGAATATGCGCCCCTTCACCATGGTCTTTGGAAATCCAGCCGCCCTTGTCGCCCCCCAGCGCAGCGATGCGACACAGGCGGCGGTCACCCGCATGATCCTGCGGGGCAATACCGAAGAACGCCGCACCCCCGGGGGAACGCTGGATAAGCTGTATCTTGATCCAACGGGCACGTATCGCGGTGTGCAGGATGGAGAGGCCACACAGGGCACCTGGACGGTTCTAAGCGATGGGCGGCGCTGTTTGATCGATGGTGACACACAGGAAGCCGAATGCGCCTTTCTGAGCGAAACCGACGGTGGAACCTATCGCCTGTATGACGCAGAAAAACGCAGCCTGGGGGAGGCCCTATATCGGAACGGCAATCCGTCCGGCCTATAGCGCATACTTTCCTAACCAGACTGCCTGACTTACGCCCTATGCCCCCACCACAAAGTGGCTTTGATTGCCCAATCCATCCACACCGGCATCGATGCGATTGCCTGCGCGCAGATATTCCGGCGGGTCCATACCAGCCCCAACGCCCGGCGGGGTGCCTGTTGCGATCACATCGCCCGGATGCAGGGTCATGAACTGGCTGACATAGCTGACAATCTGGGACACACCGAAAATCATCAATTCGGTATTGCCATACTGTTTGCGCCGCCCGTCCACTTCCAGCCACAGGCTGAGCCGCTGGGGGTCCATAATTTCATCCCGTGTGACAATCCAAGGGCCCAGCGGCCCGAATGTGTCGCAGCTTTTGCCCTTGGTCCATTGTCCACCGCGCTTATTCTGAAAGTCCCGTTCGGACAGGTCGATAAAGGTGGAGAACCCTGCGACGTGGTTTATGGCGTCTTCTTCGGATACATAGCTGGCGGCATCGCCGATCACGATGGCCAATTCCACTTCCCAGTCGGTTCGCGTTGAGTCTCGCGGCAGCCGAATGTCATCAAAAGGCCCGGTCAGGGAACTGGTCGCCTTCATAAAGACAACCGGTTCCGATGGTATATCCGCCCCCAATTCCTTGGCATGATCGGAATAGTTCAAACCGATGCAGACCAGCTTACCAATCCCGGTCAGCGGCACGCCCAGGCGGGGCTTTCCATCGACAACCGGCAGGTCCTTGATATCTAAATCCTTGATCGCCTGAAGCGCCTGCGCCGTCATTGAGTCCGCACCGAAATCCGAAAATTCATGGGACAGATCACGCAAATTCCCATCGGCATCCAGCAGACCTGGCTTTTCCGAACCCTTTTGTCCATAGCGAACCAGTTTCATGGCCACGCCTCCCTCAGTTCATCCATTTAGACAGGATGGTGCATGCCAGTTAGGCGAATTGCAACGCTTCGCAGATTTCCGCTTTGTTTCCGCCATTTCCGAAGCGGCCCAATCGTTCAGAAACAAGGCAATCTGCAATTGGCCCCATCAGACACGTCACCAAGACTGGCGACATCCTTGATTTCCAGCGCTCAAAAAGCCGATTCGCGCCAATAGGACCAAACTATGTTGCATCACTTCCGGTTTGACAGGGGTTCATGCTCATGATGTCTTTAACCATCAATTTAGCGGTTAAATAGGGTCCAGAACCCGAATACACCCAAATAAAACTGCGGTTGATAAACCTCTACAGCACATCCGGCACGGGGGTGACAGTGTCGGACGTAAGACAGGGAGTCTCAAAAGTGCGGAAAATGCTACTCGCGGCCGTAACTGGCCTGACCTTGGTTCTTGGCGCGCAAGCGGCTCAAGCCAAGACACTCGTCTTCTGTTCAGAAGGCAGCCCTGAAGGGTTCAACCCTTCCCTCTTTACCGCTGGCACCACCTTTGACGCATCCTCGCGTCAGGTCTTTAACAAACTGGTGGAATTTGAACGGGGCACGACCAAAATTGCTCCCGGCCTGGCTGAAAGCTGGTCGGTTTCCGATGATGGGCTGGAATATACATTCAACCTGCGGAAAGGCGTGAAGTTCCAAACCACGGAAAATTTCACCCCGACGCGCGACTTTAACGCCGAAGACGTGGTTTTCTCCTTCAAGCGTCAGCTGGATAAAGAAAACCCGTATCACATGATTTCCGGCGGCACGTATGAATATTTCAACGGCATGTCCATGCCCGACCTGTTGAAAGACATCGTTGCGGTGGATGACTATACCGTGAAATTCATGCTGAACCGCCCAGAAGCGCCAATGATTGCCAATCTGGCGATGGATTTTGCGTCCATCATGTCAGCGGAATATGCTGATCAGATGCTGAAAGCCGGGACGCCCGATATGGTGGATCAGGCCCCAGTTGGCACCGGACCTTTCCAACTGGTCGCCTATCAAAAGGACGCTGTGATCCGCTTTAAGGCGCATCCTGACTATTGGGCTGGGAAGGCCAAGATCGACGATCTGGTTTTCGCAATCACGCCCGATGCGTCGGTTCGTTATGAAAAACTGAAGGCTGGCGAATGCCATGTCATGCCCTATCCGAACCCTGCTGACATCGAATCGATGAAGGGCAATTCGGATCTGGTCGTGATGGAACAGGAAGGCCTGAATGTCGGCTATCTGGCCTATAACACCCAGATCGCCCCCTTTGATAAGGCTGAAGTCCGCAAGGCCCTGAATATGGCCATCGACAAGCAGGCCATCATCGATGCCGTTTTCCAGGGTGCCGGTAAGATCGCCAAAAACCCGATCCCACCGACCATCTGGTCTTATAACGAAGCCACCGTTGACGATCCCTACGATCCGGAAGCTGCCAAGAAAATGCTGGCAGATGCAGGCGTTACGGATTTGAAAATGGAAATCTGGGCAATGCCCGTTCAACGTCCTTACAACCCCAATGCCCGTCGCATGGCCGAACTGATGCAGGCGGATATGGCGAAAATCGGGGTCGAGGTTGAAATCGTCTCCTTCGAATGGGGCGAATATCTGAAACGGTCCAAAGAACTGGACCGCAAGGGCGCCATCCTGTTGGGCTGGACCGGGGATAATGGCGATCCGGATAACTTCCTGGCCGTGCTGTTGGGCTGTGATGCCGTGGGCGGGTCCAACCGCGCACAATGGTGCCATCAGCCGTTCGAAGACCTGATCCAGAAAGCAAAGGTCGTATCCGACCCTGCCGAACGGACCAAATTGTATGAGCAAGCGCAGATCGTCTTCAAAGAACAGGCACCTTGGGCCACCATCGCCCATTCCGTCGTGTTCAAGCCGATCCGTAAGGAAGTCAAAGACTTCAAGATTGATCCCTTCGGCGGTCACATCTTCTATGGTGTTGATATCGAAGAGTAAGGGTTAGCCCGGGTTCAGGCGACCGGTTCAGCCCAAATGGGTTGAGCCGGTCGCCCCGACCAAGGCGACGCTGTGCGCCGTCGGATAGGACAATCCCCTTATGTTTCAGTATTTTCTGAATAAACTAGCGACGACGATTCCGACATTTCTGGGGATCAGTTTGATCGCCTTTGCCTTCATTCGGGTTCTGCCGGGCGACCCCATCATGCTGATGGCGGGAGAACGCGGCGTAACGCCAGAGCGGTATGAGGAACTGGCGACCCAGTTCGGCTTCGACCGCCCTTTCTATATTCAATACAAGGATTTCCTGCTTAACATTTTAACGGGCGATTTCGGACAGTCCTTTGTCACGAAGCACCCCGTCATTGATGAGTTTCTGGCACGGTTCCCCGCCACTTTGGAACTGTCCCTGTCTGCGATGTTTCTGGCCGTTCTCGTCGGATTGCCCGCAGGCATTGTCGCAGCGGTCAAGCGGGGATCGTGGTTTGACCACACATTGATGGGGATATCGCTGACGGGCTATTCCATGCCGGTATTCTGGCTGGGCCTACTGCTGATCATTCTGTTTTCCAGCATTCTGGGCTGGACCCCGGTATCCGGTCGTATCTCGCTGTTATATTATTTTGATATCCATACCGGTTTCATGACCATCGATGCGCTGATGTCCGGACAAAAGGGGGCATTTGCCTCCGCCGTCAGCCACTTGATCCTGCCTGCCATTACCTTGGGCACCATCCCGATGGCCGTCATTGCCCGCCAGACCCGGTCTGCCATGTTGGAGGTTTTGAGCGAAGATTATGTGCGCACAGCCCGCGCGAAGGGGTTAAGCACGTTTCGCATCATCGGCCTGCATGCCTTCCGGAACGCATTGATTACGGTCATTACTGTTATCGGCCTGCAAATCGGCGTGCTGCTGGCCGGGGCAATCCTGACGGAAACAATCTTTGCCTGGCCAGGCATCGGCAAGTGGATGGTCGATTCCATCTTCCGCCGCGACTATCAGGTCGTGCAGGGCGGACTGATCCTGATTTCCAGCATTGTGATCCTTGTTAATCTTACGGTTGATCTGCTGTATGGGCTGATCAATCCCCGCATCCGCCAGACAAGGGGCTAAAGATGAGCACCACTACAGACGTCGCCAGCGCCAGCGCCACCCGTCGTGCCTTTGACGAATTCTGGCACTACTTCTCGGAAAGCCGGGAGGCCGTCGCGGGCATGGTGTTCATGATCTTCATCATCCTGGTCGCAATTCTCGCCCCCGTCATTGCGCCGCATAGCCCGATTGAAACCAACACCGATTTTCTGCGTAAACCACCAGCCTGGCAGGACGGTGGCAGCATGCAATTCCTGCTGGGAACCGATGCGGTTGGACGTGATATCCTGTCGCGCCTGATTCACGGATCGCGCTATTCACTGCTGGTCGGCTGTATCGTTATCTTTCTGTCCCTGACTTTCGGCATATTGTTAGGAGTCACAGCCGGATATTTCCGGGGGTTTTACGAAACAGCAGTCATGCGGGTGATGGATGTCATTCTGTCGGTTCCAAGCTTGCTGATGGCTTTGGTGCTGGTTGCGATTCTGGGGCCGGGCCTGGAAAACGCCATGATCGCCATTGCCGTCACCTACACGCCCCATTTCGTCCGATTGAGCCGGGCACAGGTGATTTCAGAGGCAAAGCGCGACTATGTCATGGCCAGCCGCATCGCCGGGGCTGGACGGTTTCGACTGATGGCGATCACGATCCTGCCCAATTGCATGTCCCCGCTGATCGTGCAATCGACGCTCAGTTTTTCCACGGCGATCCTGGATGCGGCGGCTCTTGGTTTCCTGGGCATGGGTGCACAGCCCCCGACCCCGGAATGGGGCACCATGCTGGCAGAGGCACGCGAATTCATCACCAGCGCCTGGTGGATGGTGACCTTTCCCGGTCTGGCCATCCTGATCACCGTTCTGGCGATAAATCTGATGGGCGATGGGTTGCGCGATGCCCTGGACCCCAAGATGAAACGGTCCTGAACGCCATGGCCCTGTTGGAAATCAAAAACCTCACCGTCGAATTCTCCACTGCGCATGGTCCTTTCCGCGCCGTGGACAATATCGATCTGTCCGTTGATGCCGGGGAACTGGTCGCCATCGTTGGGGAATCCGGGTCGGGTAAATCCGTTTCCATGCTGGCGCTGATGGGCCTGTTGCCCTGGACCGCGAAGGTCACCGCCGACCGGATGGCGCTGGATGGCAAAGAACTGACAGAGATGCCACAGGATCAGCGCCGCCGGATCGCCGGGAAAGACATGGCGATGATCTTTCAGGAACCAATGACCAGCCTGAACCCCTGTTTCACCGTTGGTTTCCAGATCAACGAGATCATGAAGCGCCACCTGTCCCTGACCCGGCAGGAGCGGGATAAACGCGCAGTAGAACTGATGTCCCTGGTCGGTATCCCCTCCCCAGAATCGCGATTGCGGGCCTTCCCGCACCAGCTTTCCGGTGGCATGAGTCAGCGGGTGATGATCGCAATGATGATTGCCTGCAACCCCCGCCTGTTGATCGCAGATGAGCCGACCACAGCCCTGGACGTCACGATCCAGGCGCAAATTCTGGAACTACTGGCATCACTGCAGCAGGATACGGGCATGGCGCTGGTGTTGATCACCCATGACATGGGCGTGGTCGCCGAAGTCGCCCAGCGCGTCATCGTCCAATATGCCGGACAACAGGTGGAATCACGCAATGTCATCGACCTGTTTGATACGCCCAAACATCCCTATACCCAGGCCCTGCTGGCGGCCCTGCCAGAGCGCGCAACGACCCAGCATCTCCCCTCCATCCCCGGTGTTGTGCCCGGCCAGTTGGATCGCCCGGATGGGTGCCTGTTCAATCCCCGCTGCCAATATGCGATACAGGCCTGTCGGCATACGCCCCCTGGCATCCAGAATGGGGTTCGATGCCATACGCCCTTGAATGCCCAGGGCCATCCCACGGACCCGATGGGCCTGCGCCAGAAGGAGGGGGTTTCCTGATGAGCACACCCCCTGTTCTGCAAGCACGCGACCTGCACCGCCATTATGATGTCGGCGGCGGCGCTTTTACCAAGCCAACGCCCCTGCGCGCCCTGGCCGGGGCCAGTTTTGACCTGTATCCGGGCAAGACATTGGCAGTTGTTGGTGAGTCCGGCTGCGGGAAATCCACCATGGCCCGTCTGGTGACGATGATGGAGCCCCCGACATCCGGCACGTTAGAGATCGATGGCCTGGATGCCGTCCATGGCAAGAAAAGCCGCAATGTGGCGCGCCAACTGCGCCAAACCGTTCAGATGGTCTTCCAGGATCCCTATGGTTCCTTAAATCCACGCCAGCGCGTCGGGGCCATGCTGGAAGAACCGCTGAAGATCAACCGCCCCACCCTGTCTGCGAAAGAGCGGGAGGAAGCCGGGCGCTCCATGATGCAGCGGGTTGGCCTGCGGTCGGAACATTATGACCGATACCCCCATATGTTTTCCGGCGGTCAGCGCCAGCGGATCGCGATTGCACGCGCCCTGATGCTGAATCCGAAGATCGTGGTGCTGGACGAGCCTGTATCGGCCCTGGATGTCTCCATCCAGGCCCAGGTCTTGAACCTGTTGAATGACTTGCAGGAAGAATTCCAACTGGCCTATCTCTTCATCTCCCACGATCTGTCTGTCGTGAAGCATGTCGCAGATGACGTGATGGTGATGTATCTGGGCCATCCGGTCGAATTCGGTCCCAGCAAAGAGGCATTTGCCAATCCTCAGCACCCCTATACCCGCGCCCTGCTGTCTGCAACGCCGATGGCGGATCCACGCCGAACCCGTCAGCGGATCAAACTGACCGGGGAAATCCCGTCGCCTCTGAATCCACCATCAGGCTGTACTTTCCATCCGCGCTGCCCCCTGGCCAATGAACGCTGCAAGCGGGAGGCCCCAAAAACGCTGACACGGGACCCCGTCACCGTTGCCTGCCACGCCGTCGAAGAAGGCCGTAACGAGGTGGTATCGTCCCCCCGGGCGTGATTGGAAAAGTCTAAACGCAAAGGGCGCGGAGAAGGCGCGAAGGACGCGGAGGGAGTGGTGCTTTATGACCTTCCACTTCTCACCATCGGTATCATTCTCATCCTGAGGAGGCGCGGCAGCGCCGTCTCGAAGGACGGGGCTGGAAGTGGGGTGCTTGCCGAAAGATCACCCTTCGAGACGCTGCGCTCCTCAGGGTGAGGATGCTCTTGTCTACTACTTCGTCACCCCGGACCCTGATCCGGGGTCCAGGGCGGCAGGCTCAATATGTGCGTCTGGCCCTGGATACCCGCTGTCGCGGGTATGACGAGGTGTCCTTTTTTGAAGATTAACCGCAAAGGGCGCGGAGAAGGCGCGGAGGACGCTGAGGGAGTGGTGCTGTTTTAGCGCCCTCTGCGTTTCCAACTTATTCAGAATTCAGGAACGTCACCCCGGACCCTGATCCGGGGTCCAGGGCGGCCTGTTAGATGTCAGTTATCCAGCTTGGCTTTCAGCAACTGGTTTACCATGCCGGGATTGGCCTGGCCCTGGGTCTGTTTCATGACCTGGCCGACAAACCAGCCGATCAGTTTCACATTCCCGCCGCGATAGCCTTCGACCTGGCTGGGGTTTTCTGCGATCAGCGTGTCGATGATCGCCTCCAACGCACCGGTATCCGAGATTTGTTTCAGGCCCTTGGACTCAACGATTTCCGCCGCATCGCCGCCGGTTTCGAACATTTCATCGAAAACATCCTTGGCGATCTTACCGGAAATGGAGCCGTCCTTGATCAGCGTCAGCAGGCCACCCAAGGCCTGCGCAGAAACCTTGCTGTCTGAAATGCCAAGGCCTGCCTTGTTCAGGCGACCGAACAGTTCGACGGTCACCCAGTTCGACGCCAGTTTCGCATCGCCACAGGCCTGAGACGCTGCTTCAAAATACTCTGCCATTTCCCGTTCCGCCGACAGCACGCCCGCATCATAGGGGCTTAAGCCCAGTTCTTCGACAAAGCGGCGCTTCTTGACGTCTGGCAGTTCTGGCAGGGTCGCCTGGCACTCGGCAACAAAGTCTTCCCCAAAAACGACGGGTAACAGATCAGGGTCCGGGAAATAGCGATAATCGTGGGCATCTTCCTTGGTCCGCATGGACCGTGTTTCCCCCTTATTGGGGTCGAACAGGCGGGTTTCCTGCACCACCGTGCCGCCGCCTTCGATTAGGCGGATCTGGCGCTTTACTTCCACTTCCACCGCCTGGCGAATAAAGCGCAGGGAGTTCACATTCTTGACCTCTGCACGGGTGCCCAGGTCATCGCCCGGCTTGCGCACGGAAATGTTGATATCGGCCCGCATGGAGCCTTCCTGCATATTGCCGTCACAGGAGCCAATGTAGCGCAGGATGGAGCGTACCTTGCCGACATAGGCCGATGCCTCATCCCCTGACCGGATATCCGGTTTGGAGACGATTTCCATCAGGGCGACGCCCGCGCGGTTCAGATCGATCAGGCTTTTTTCCGGCACCTGATCATGGATCGATTTCCCCGCATCCTGTTCCAGATGCAGACGCTCCACGCCAATTGCGCGGGTTGTGCCGTCTTCCAGATCGATCTCGATCTCGCCCTCGCCGACTATCGGCTGTTCGTATTGGCTGATCTGATAGCCCTGGGGCAGATCGGGATAGAAGTAATTCTTCCGCGCAAAGACGGAATGGCGATTAATCTTGGAATTCAGGGCCAATCCGGTGCGTACAGCCTGGCGCACGGCCTCTGCATTGATCACAGGCAGCATGCCGGGCATGGCGGCATCCACCAGGGATACCTGGGAATTGGCCTCTGCCCCAAACGTGGTCGGCGCGCCTGAAAACAGCTTCGCCTGTGTCGTCACCTGGGCGTGGATCTCAATCCCGATCACCACTTCCCAATCGCCCGTCTTGCCCTGTACCAAATTGCTCATAAGTCTGCCCTTTTATGCGGCTCTGAAAGAGAGCAACACAGATAGCGGGCAGCGCAGGGAAGGGCAAGAGGCGCACACCAATCCTGCATTATATCTAAGAGACCCCTTGGATCCTATATGCTTGCAAAAATCACTTCATCAGATCAAATTATATCAAACTTTGACATATGAGGTTTCGATGGCAACCAATGTACATCTTACCCCTGAACTGGAAGCCTTTACGCGCGCGTGCGTTGAAGGAGGGGACTACAACAATGTCAGTGAAGTGGTGCGGTCCGCCCTTCGGCTTTTGAAGGCGCAAGAACAACGAAAACAGGCCTTTGACAAAATGATTGCGGTCAGCTTGCATGAAACAAATGAACAGGGAGTGCGGGCGATCAATGACATTCTGGCGCGTGCTAATGCCCTGATCGATGCTAAGCAATAGTGAGCAGCGCCGTTTTTTCTCCAGCAGCTGAGCGCGATGTCCTGGAAATCGTCGAATGGATTTCCAGCGATAACCCTATGGCAGCGCGCGGCTTCTTGTTTGCATTGGACACGCTGGCGCAAACGATTGGTGATCACCCAGAAATTGGACCAGAAAAACCCCATATCGCGACCCCGCCGATACGGTTTTTACCAGTCCCACGCTATCCATATATCGCTGTATATACGCCTGACAGAAAGCCCCCCCTAATCATTCGAATTCTGCATGGTGCCCGTGATTTACCTGAGTTGTTTCAGGACCTGTAACAGAAAACGGCGCCACCCGTTTCCAGGCAGCGCCGCTTGCAATCTTCAATTTGGTCTAAGACTTACGCAGCCGCCAGATTG
Organism: Rhodospirillaceae bacterium; assembly: GCA_002709955.1. GTDB lineage: Bacteria > Pseudomonadota > Alphaproteobacteria > UBA8366 > Aestuariispiraceae > Pacificispira. Next base: position 560,444 of record PAQY01000012.1, on the reverse strand, counting down.
GTGTTGGCGAAGTCCCAGTTTACCAGGTGTTCCAGGAAGGCACCCATATAGTCCGGGCGACGGTTCTGGAAATCCAGGTAATAGGCATGTTCCCAGACATCCATGGTCAGGATCGGGGTTTTGCCATCGACCAGCGGGGTGCCAGCATTCGGGGTCTTTTCAACCTTCAGCTTGCCGCCATCCAGCACCAGCCAGGCCCAGCCAGAGCCGAACTGAGTCGCCCCAGCATTTTTGAACTGGGTTGCGAATTCTTCATAAGACCCGAAATCTTCGTTGATCTTGTCAGCAATCGCGCCGGTCGGCTTGCCGCCGCCATTGGGGCTCATGGAATTCCAATAGAAGGTGTGGTTCCAAACCTGGGCCGCCTGATTGAACAGACCCTGATCGCCCTTCTTATGGGCCGCCATGGTGATTTCAGTGACCGACGCATCGGCCAGATCCGTGCCGGCGGTCAGCTCGTTGCACTTGGTCACATAGGCATTGTGGTGCTTACCATGGTGAAAGCTGAGTGTGTTTGCAGAAATGTGGGGTTCCAAAGCGTCTTGCGCATAAGGAAGAGCGGGCAATTCAATAGCCATAGCGTCCTCGTATCCTTCGTTAATGTGTCTCGATCGGTTATCGTCGTCACGTATTCGTCGTATTTTGGGACCGAAATCGTGGTCTTACGCACCATCCCGGTTCACAGCAGAACATAAGCCTTTCAAACTTATGATCAACCGGTTTCCGCCGCACCCCGTTCTGCCTTCTTCTCCCAACCACGATCCGTTTGTTGCCAATAGGTCAGATGATGCCCGTCTGATTCTTCCTGTTTCCAACAAACACGCGCGGTTGCCACGGCCTCGTCATCGGCCCCGTCAAACAGGCGACACACCAGATCATAACGCCCGATTGTGTCAGATTTAGCCCCATGCGTTAAAAACAGGACCGTCGCATCATTCGGGTTCTCGTCCTCCTGGGTCAGCCAGATCGGTTGCTGGGCAGCATGACCGTCCCTGGCCTCCCCATGAGGCAGAAAACTGGCGGGGTCATAGGTCCATAAGGCCTCGCTGAGTGCGATCACCTGATCGGATTGTTCCGCCAGCACCACAGCCCGCCATTTTCGCGACAGGCACATTTCCAGCATCTTTGGCAAAGCGGCTGCCAGTTTGGTGCGCTGCAAATGGTAGAAGCGGATTTCCGTCATGGAATTACCCGTCAGCTTTCATACACATCCGTGACGAACCGATCCAACAGGCGCACCCCATAGCCCGTCGCCCCTTTGGGGACGATGGCGGAGTCCTTTGACGTCCAGGCCATACCCGCAATGTCCAAATGCGCCCAGGCGGTATCCTTCACAAAACGCTGCAGGAATTGCGCCGCCGTGATGGAACCTGCCCCCCGTCCACCGATATTCTTCATATCCGCACAATCGGACGTCAACAGCTTGTCATAAGCATCCCCCAGCGGCAGGCGCCAGACCGGTTCGCCCGTTGCAAGGCCTGCCGCCGTCAGTTGTGCCGACAAGGTATCATCATTGCTGAACAACCCGGCATTCTCATTCCCCAAGGCGATAATGATTGCCCCTGTCAGGGTTGCCAGATCGATCATCGCCTGAGGCTTAAACTGTTGCTGGGTGTACCACAGCGCATCAGCCAGAACCAATCGGCCCTCAGCATCCGTATTATGAATTTCGATGGTCTGACCGGACATAGAGGTCACCACATCTCCGGGTCGTTGGGCATTGCCGTCTGGCATATTCTCCACCAAGCCGACGACGCCAACAGCATTGACCTTTGCCTTGCGCCCGGCCAGCGCCTTCATCAGGCCCAGAACCGTGCCGGAGCCGCCCATATCCCATTTCATTTCTTCCATACCGGGACCGGGCTTCAAGGAGATACCACCGGTATCAAAGGTCACGCCCTTGCCAACAAAGGCGACTGGTGCCTTGTTCTTAGGCCCGCCATCCCAACGCATGGTGACCAGAAAGCTTTCACGAATGGAGCCCTGACCAACGCCCAACAGCGCGCCCATGCCCAACTTCGCCATTTTCTTTTCATTCAGGATTTCAACCTTAACGCCCAATTCTTCCAATTCCTTACAGCGGGCAGCAAGGGTTTCCGGGTACAGAATATTTGGCGGTTCGGTGACCACATCTCGGGTCAGGTAAACCCCATCCACAACCGCATCACGCAGCTTAAACGCCTTGCGCGCCGCAGTCGCCCCGGTTCCATGGATGGACATGGATTTGACGCTGGGTTTCTCTTCCGCCTTCTTTTTGGTGAAATACTTATCAAAGCGATACGCGCCCAGCCTTGCCCCCTCGGCAACATTGGTGGCGGCCGCGACCAAATCTTCCGCGCCACAATCCACAAGGACATGGATTTCCGCATCACCTGCCCCATTGGCCGCTTTGACAAGAGAGCCGCCCAATTTCAACCAATCAGCCTCTGCCAGTTCCTTACCGACACCGAACAGAACAATACGGCTGACCTCAACACCAGACGGCGCGACCAGGGTCAGGGACTCCCCCTTTTTCCCATTGAACCGATTGCCAGACAGGGCGCGGGAAATTGCGCCCCCCGCAGCCTCGTCCACGGACCGTGCAGCAGGCGGAAGATGCCCACCTTCTTCAATACCAACAGCCAACATGCCTGCCTTTGGCATATCCATTTTCTCAGAAAAACTAATCTTCATGAAGGGCAATCCTTTTGCGTTTGAAAACAGGGCCTGGACCAAGTTTGACATGCGTCATTCGTGTTACCATAAGATACACTGCCCGTGACGAAAAGACCGACCTGTCCCCCGGACCTTGACAAGATCGTCACCAATCGGGAAAAGAAGGCTGTTAAAGTCTTTCCAGATACGGAAAAGCGGGCGAAAGACCTGGAATGTTAAGTATCGCCAAGTATTTTTAAGACTTAACAGCAAGAAAAATCGTGCAGAATCAATTGGTTTCTGATATTTATTACATCTGAGACTCAAGCGATCCATATAACGCTATATCTGGTAACGATGAAACAAATTAACCGCTATATAATGCGCCAATTGGTCAGTGTGACAGTGTTCGCGACCGTTGTTTTGTGCGTGGCGGTGATGTTGGTGCAATCCGTGCGTCTGGTCGACCTGATTGTAAATCGCGGTCTGCCGCTGCCGGAATTCGCCTATATGGCTTCTTTGATGATCCCCCGTTTCGTGGCGCTGGTGATGCCGATTGCCCTGTTTGGCGCAATGCTTTTCACCTATAACCGGATGATTAGTGACAGCGAGTTGATTGTGATGCGATCGGCTGGGATGAGTTCATCCTCGCTTGCCATGCCCGGATTGGCCATCGCCTCCGCGGCCAGCATAGTCTGTCTGGGCATGACCCTGTATCTGATGCCGATGTCTGCCATGGAAATGCGGTTTTATGTCGACAAGAACCGATCCCAATGGGGGGCGGCCCTGTTGCGTGAAGGGCAGTTTACAACAGTTGGCAAGGCGATCACCATTTTCGTAAAAGAACGCGAAGGGTCCGAGCTGTTCGGCCTGCTATACGACAATCGGGAAGACCCCGAAGCACCCTATACGATCATGGCCGAACGGGGCGCAGTCGTTGAAACCAATGATGGCCCGCGCATTCTGGTCGTCAATGGCAGCCGCCAGACCTTCCAGGACGGTAAAATGCATCTGGTCGAATTTGACCGGACAATGATTGATATCGGCGTCCCCGCCTCCGCTGCCAGCGCGGTCTGGGCGCAGCCTGAAGAACGCTTTCTTCCGGAATTGCTGTCGCCGGATCCGGATAACTCAAATGACATGTATTACTACAGCAAGCTGATCGCAGAAGGACACAGCCGAATAGCCACGGCACTGCTGCCTATCGCCTATTCCATCGCTGCATTGGCGTTTATCCTGCGCGGTGGCTATTCCAGGCGGGGGAATTTTTCGGCACTAGTCAGCGCGATTGGCGCGATGATGGCGCTTCTGATTGGTCATATGAGCCTGGTTTCGGCCTCCGGCTCGGACAATCGCTTGATTCCTTTGATCTATCTGAACTCTGTGATCCCCTCCCTTGTGGGCTTGTATTTCATCTTCCGTCCGACCCGCCATAAGCGTGTGGTCCCCACGACAGTGGCGAATTAGGGTCAGGGCGCAACGATGCGGATATCCAAAACACTCGCCTTTTATATGGGTCGCCAGTTCATGTTCTGGATGATCTGTGTTTTCATTTCCCTGATCGCCATCGCAGCCATGTTCGACATTGTCGAATTGCTGCGCCGCGCATCCGGTCAGAAGGAAGTGACAATCGACATTATCATTCAAATGTCGCTGCTTAAATTACCCAATCTGGTGCAGGAAATGCTGCCATTCGCGGTGCTGCTGGGGGGCATGATGGCGTTCTGGCGCATGGCGAAAGCCAATGAATTGGTGATTTCGCGCGCCGCTGGCGTGTCCGCCTGGCAATTCCTTATGACGCCCATGATCCTGACCTTTCTGGTCGGTGTCCTGTTGATCACCACGTTCAATCCTTTTGCTGCGGCGATGCGGTCGCATTACGAAAACATGGAAAGCAAATATCTGGGCAAGAGCCAAACGGAATTCGCGATGGGATCGACCGGCGTATGGCTGCGCCAGGGCAAAGAGGATGCCCATGCTGTGATCCACGCAAATTCCGTCAGGGGCAGCGGCGATGAAGCCCAGTTGCTGGACGTTGTCGTCTTCCAATTGGAAGGCGAAGACCGATTTGTTGGCAGGATTGACGCGGCCAAGGCAACATTACGTGCGGGATATTGGGAATTGTATGACGCTTATATTTCTGCCCCGGATGAAGTTACCCGCTATGTCGATGTGTATCGTCTGGCAACCGAATTAACGATTGAGGGAATACAGGACAGCTTTGCCTCGGCAGATACTTTATCTTTTTGGGAATTGCCTAAATTCATCTCTTCGATGGAACAGGCAGGGTTTAATGCGAATGCACACAGGCTGTATCTGAACAGTCTGCTTTCCATGCCGGTATTGCTGTGTGCCATGGTTCTGATTGCCGCGATCTTTTCCATTCGGGTGTCCCGGCGCAGTTCTACGGGCATGATGATCATAGGGGGCGTGATCAGTGGGTTCCTGTTGTATTTCTTTACCAATATCGTCCATGCATTGGGCATGTCCGCCAGCATCCCCGCCGCCCTGGCGGCATGGATGCCCGCCGGTGTTGCCATGATGTTGGGCATTACGGCCTTGTTGCATCTGGAGGACGGGTGATGGCGAACCCTATGTCATTTACCCGTCGACTTGCGCTGCTGACCTGTCTGTCTGTGGGTGGGTTTGGCCTATCTGCGGGCCCAGCCCTGTCCCAGTCACAGCAAATAGCCCCGAACACGGCTGAAACCATCAACCAGGATGGTCTGCCGATCCTGTTGAAGGCCGATGAAGTTACACAAGACCAGCAACTGGGCGTCGTCGTCGCGCGGGGCAGTGTTGAAATCGCACAGGGCGACCGGGTTCTGTTGGCAGATACGTTGAGCTATAATCAGAATGCCAAGACCGTAACGGCGTCTGGCAATGTGAATATCCTGGAACCAGACGGACAGGTTATATTCGCGGATTATGTTGAGCTTTCAGAAGACCTGTTGAATGGCACAATTGAAAACCTTCGTATCCTGCTGATGGGAAATGCGCGCATTGCAGCGGCCGGCGGGCGGCGAACCGACGGCGCGACAATGGAAATGGCGCGGGGTGTCTATTCGCCCTGTAAGGTTTGTAAGGATGATCCCAGCAAGGCCCCCCTATGGCAGATCAAGGCAGATCGTGTCATCCACGACAAGAATGATAAATCCATCGACTATTACGACGCATCGCTGGAAATGTTCGGGATTCCGGTTCTCTACACGCCCTATATGACCCATCCCGATCCAACCGTTAAGCGCGAAAGCGGCTTTCTGACGCCCTCCTTTGGGACAAAGACAAATACGGGTATCTTCCTCAGAACACCGTATTTCTGGAATCTTGGGCCGGATGTCGATGTCACCTTGGATCCCATTCTGACAGAAAAGCAAAAGGCATTAATGGGGGGCGAATTTCGCCAAGCCTTTGACACGGGTAGAATTAATCTCTCCGGCAGCTTCACCTACGCCGATCAGAACATCGGCAGCCCGACCTTTGTGCGCAAGGAAGACGATGTCTTTCGCGGACATATCTTCACCGATGGCGAATTTAACCTCAGTGAGACCTATCGCGCCGGTTGGGACATCAATCGATCGACGGACCAGACCTATCTCAGAAAGTTCAATTTCTGGGAAGACCCCGGCAATTCCATGACATCGACGGTATATGCTGAAGGATTCCGTGGACGCAATTACATGGCGGCACGTGCCTATTCCTTTCAGGACCTGCGCCTTGGACAGCGATCCGATACCCCCATCATTCTGCCATTGCTGGATTACAATGGTGTCGGAGAAGCCGGGAAATATGGTGGTCGCTGGACGCTGGATGCCAATGCGCGCGGTCTGTCCGATGGGGATGATGCCGATAGTCAGCGTTTTTCAGTGAATGCAGGATATGAACGCGAATTTATCGCCGATTGGGGCTTGGTCACAACAGCATCCGGCAGTCTGCGCGGGGATCTGTATAATGTCGATCAGGACAGCCGCTTTGATTCAGCCGGGCGCAGTGTTGACGATGGTTTGACCGGGCGGATCATTCCCAGGGTAGGATTGGAATCGCGCTATCCCATGGCCCGCTATTCCGTAGGGGGACGCCAGGTGATCGAACCAATGGTGGCCCTGTATGCCGCCCCAAATGGTGGCAATCCCGAAAACATTCCAAACAGTGACAGCACGGTCTTTGAAACTGACGACATCAATGTTTTCTCCGCTGACCGAACCCCGGGACTGGACCGCGTGGAAACCGGACAAAAGGCTGTGGCCGGGATCAACCTGTCGCATTTCCAGGATGATGGTGGGCGTCTGTCCCTGTTCCTGGGTCAAAGCTATCGTTTCCGCAGAGATCAGGACCTTGCCACCGATGCGCGCCTGGAGGAGGAACGGTCCGACTGGGTTGGGCGGTTGGAAATCACGCCAAATGATTATTTCTCGCTGTTCTATCGCTTTAACTATGCCGCGAATGAATTCAAGGCCAACCGAAACGAGCTTGGTTTTTCAGCCGGCGGAAATGGCCTTCGCTTTTCATCCAACTATACCTATATACGAGACAGCTTGAGCCCGGATGCGTCTTCGATTGAAGAATTGTATCTTAACGTCAGCACACAGTTGACCGATAACTGGACCACAGAAGTTGGAACACTTCAGGATCTGAGGGATGGCGGCGGCTCGTTGAGCCACACGGCCAGTCTGAAATATGAAGACGAATGCTTTATTTTCCTGGGCAGATACCTGCGCAGCTATATCAACAGCGTCGATATAGAACAGGAAGATGCCTTCATCTTCACACTGACCTATAAGACGTTGGGAGAGGTTTCCTTTTAATGCCTGATTGCCCCATGATTGTGGATACCCCAAGACGGATTTGGCGCGGCGTTAGCAAGGCGCTGGTGGGCACTGCCTTGCTGATCGCAGTTGCAGTCACTGTTCCGTCCGTTCAGGCACAACAGGCGCAAAACAACCTGATGCGCATTGCAGCCGTCGTGAACGACGACATCATCTCTGTGTTGGATCTGGAGCAACGTCTGCGCCTGGCAGCACTGTCTTCCAACCTGAACCTGGATGCACAAACCCGTCAACGCCTGATGCCACAGGTTCTGCGCAGCCTGATTGATGAGCGACTGCAATTGCAGGAGGCGACCGCCAACAGCGTCACCGCCACCGACCAGGAAATAGAAAACGAAATTGGCAATCTGGCCCAACGCAATAACATGAACGCCAATCAACTGGCCGGCCTGTTGGCCAGCCGGGGAATTGATATCCAGACCCTTAGAAACCAATACAATTCCCAAATTGCCTGGGCCAAATATGTCGGGCGTCGGCTGATGCGTCAGGTGGATGTCGGTGAAGATGAAATTGATGCGGAATTGGCGCGCCTGACCGAAGTTGCCGATCAACCCCAAAAACGGGTGTATGAAATCTTCCTGGGCATCGACAACCCCGATGAAGCCAATGAAATCCGCAGCAATGCAGAGCGCCTTTTGAATCAAATTCGCGATGGGGCGGATTTTTCCTCTCTGGCGCGCAGCTTTTCGCAAAGCGGCACGGCCAGCGCGGGGGGGGATCTGGGTTGGATTGCGCCGGGCCAGTTACCAGACGAGTTGGACTCGGCCTTACAATCTCTATCTCCAGGCATGGTTTCCGCCCCAATCCGCAGTATTACAGGGTTTTACCTGCTGTATGTCACCGACACCCAAACCATTGGACGCGACCCTGGTCAGGCCAAGGTTGACCTGTTTCAATTGATCCAGCGTATCCCCCAGGACAGCGGATCAGCCGCCAAATCAGAAGCCATCGCGTCGCTTAGCCAAGCCAAATCCTCCATTGCCAGTTGTGACGCCCTGAAGGCCTTTGGTCAGGGACGCCCCGGCACCAGCGTCGCGGCTGCAGAAGACATCGCCGTTTCCGAACTGCCCGCAGCAACGCAAACAGCCATAGACGGGCTGCAACCGGGACAGACAACAGACCCGATTGATATGGGCAGCGCTGTCGTGATGATCACCATTTGTGATCGCCAGGACGCCGGATTGACACTGCCCAGCCGCGAACAATTGAATGCGCGTTTGACCAATGAGCGTGTTGAGCTTCTGGTGCGCAGAAAGTTGCGGGACTTGCGGCGCGAGGCTTTCATCGACATTCGCTTATGACCAGCGCGCCAGCCTTAGCCCCCATTGCCCTGACCATGGGGGAGCCTGCTGGAATAGGCGGGGAAATTGCCCGCGCCGCCTGGCTGCGCCGCAATGGGGATGATATCCCCCCCTTTCTGCTTATTGATGATCCTGAACGCCTGCGGGCGCTGGATGACGCATTGGGCGGTGGGACCCCGATCGTTGAGATTTCAAGCCCGGAGGAAGCAAACGCTGTCTTTGCTGACGCGATCCCGGTTCTTAGGCAGTCCCTTCCGGTGCCGGTCGCCCCTGGACAGCCGGACCCGGCAAATACCAATGCCGTCCTGGCCTCCATTGATCGCGCCGTTACCTTATGCAAAGCCCGCGCGGTTTGCGCCATGGTCACCAATCCGATCCACAAGGCGGCATTATATGCGGGCGGCTTTCGCCATCCGGGTCACACGGAATATCTGGCAGATCTGGCGGGCGTGCCGCGCACGGTGATGATGCTGGCCGGGGGCATGATGCTGGCAGAAGGCGGCCTGCGGGTAGTTCCTGTTACAGTCCATACCAGCCTGCGCGATGCCATTTCCACATTAACCAGCGACTTGATTGTTGAAACCGCCCAAATCCTGAATACGGACCTGAAACGCTATTTCGGGATCACGGCCCCGCGCATTGCTGTTGCGGGCCTGAATCCCCATGCCGGTGAAGGCGGTGCTTTGGGAGAGGAAGAGCAAACCATCCTGGCCCCCGCCCTGGACCAGTTGCGGGCCGCAGGCTTGACGATCCTGGGTCCCCTGCCCGCCGATACGATGTTCCATGCGCAAGCCCGCGCCACCTATGATTCGGCCCTGTGCATGTATCATGATCAGGCGCTTATCCCCGTCAAAACACTGGATTTCCATGGCGGTGTGAATGTCACGCTGGGGCTGCCCTTTATCCGGACATCGCCGGATCATGGCACTGCCTTTAATATTGCAGGGACCGGGTCCGCGCAACCGGACAGTCTGATCAGCGCCCTGCGCCTGGCGGCAACAATGGCCCGTGCCAAATCATGAGCGACAGCGCAATTTCAACGGCCATCGCCGCATTGCCGCCCCTTCGGGATGTAATTAAGGCGCATGACCTTGCGGCCCGAAAGTCGCTTGGACAGAATTTTCTGCTGGATCTGAACCTGACCAGTAAAATCGCCCGCAGCGCCGGTGATTTATCAACCGGAACCGTCATTGAGGTTGGTCCAGGCCCCGGCGGTCTGACCCGCGCGCTGATCAGTGAAGGGGCCAGTTCGGTTATCGCCATTGAAAAAGATCGCCGCTGCCTTGAGGCGCTTGCCCCTCTGATACAAGCATCCCAAGGGCGCCTGCGCCTTATCGAAGGCGACGCGCTGGCGATTGACTACACCACCCTTGGACCGGGGCCGCTGAAAATCGTTGCCAATCTGCCCTATAACATCGCGACGCCTTTGTTGATCAGTTGGCTGCGCCGGGCACAGGATATCGCCAGCCTGTCGCTGATGTTCCAAAAGGAAGTGGCAGAGCGTATTGTCGCCCGCCCCGGTGACCAGGCTTATTCGCGTTTGTCCGTCTTGTGCAATTGGCGTTGTGACACGCGGATTTCCTTAACCCTGCCGCCACAGGCCTTCACGCCCCCGCCCAAGGTTTCATCTGCCGTGGTTTCCTTGATCCCCAAAACGCCCGCGCCTGTTGATTGTGACATGGCAGCCCTGGAACAGGTGACCCAGGCCGCCTTTGGCCAGCGCCGTAAAATGCTGCGGGGGTCCCTGAAAAGCCTGGTTGCCCAACCCGAAGCAGTGCTGGAGGTGGCCGGTATAGCCGCGACACGCCGGGCCGAGGAACTAAGCGTCGCGGAATTCACGGCATTGACCCGCGCCGTTCAGGCCCAAAAGAAACCGGCGGCAGGAAGCTCCCCACCGCCGGAATAACAGGCATAGCATGGTCTAAGGTCAGACAGCCGGATCAGCTATCAGGTGCGTCGTCTGGCGACAAATCCGCCTCTTCCGCCTCAACCGGATCGGGGCCATCCAACATTGTGGATGACAAGATACCTGCATTGGATCGAATGGCTGATTCAATTTTCTGGGCGACATCCGGGTTTTCCGTCAAGAACCGCTTGGAATTCTCACGACCCTGACCAATGCGCGTCCCTTCATAGGAGAACCAGGCACCAGATTTCTCAACAATCCCGGCATTCACGCCCAGATCGATCAATTCACCGGTCTTGGAAATCCCTTCCCCATACATGATATCGAACTCGACCATGCGGAAAGGCGGGGCAACCTTGTTCTTAACAACCTTCACGCGGGTCTGGTTGCCAACCACAGTGTCCTTGTCTTTGATCTGGCCGATGCGACGAATGTCCAACCGGACCGAGGCATAGAATTTCAGCGCATTTCCACCCGTCGTGGTTTCCGGGCTGCCGAACATGACACCGATTTTCATGCGGATCTGGTTGATGAAGATAACCAGACAATTGGACCGCTTGATGGATCCGGTCAGTTTCCGCAGGGCCTGGCTCATCAATCGGGCCTGAAGACCGACATGGCTGTCGCCCATCTCCCCTTCCAGCTCCGCCCGGGGCACCAGGGCCGCCACAGAGTCGACGACCAGAACATCCACAGCACCAGATCGCACCAACGTATCGGCGATTTCCAGCGCCTGTTCCCCGGCATCAGGCTGAGAGATCAGCAGTTCATCAACATTCACACCCAGCTTGCGGGCATAAACCGGATCCAGGGCATGTTCCGCATCGATGAAGGAACAGGTGCCCCCCGCCTTTTGCGCCTCTGCCACGATATGCAGCGCCAGCGTGGTCTTACCAGAGCTTTCAGGCCCGAAGACTTCAATGACGCGCCCTTTCGGAACACCACCAATCCCCAGGGCGATATCAAGGCCCAAAGACCCCGTTGAGATCGCTTCGATGTCCAAACTGTCCTGCTGGCCCAGCTTCATGATAGAGCCTTTCCCGAAGGAACGCTCAATCTGGCTCAAGGCTGCTTCCAATGCTTTCTGCTTGTCCATGTCTTCCTTGCCCACTAGGCGCAATGCCGCTTGTGTCATGATTGCGATATCCTTCCTGTCACAGCCACGTTGTTCATGCAACTGGCGATACCGTACATGTTCTGTTCTTTCACGCAAGTTCTTTTTTTATTCTCATTTTATATCTATGATTTCACAGGAAAAAGAGAATATCTTAATATTGTCGCCTTGGTGTCCATGGGATGTTCTTTGCCGACTCTGAATGGGCATTTTGCGACTAGGGTCAGAGTCAAGGGCTCCGCCTACGACAATTATGCGCCCGATTCGAGCGACGCCCTGACACTTGCCGTCAATTGCTTCAAGGAGAAAGGCTTCGACAGGAACCGAACCTTGGGCAGTTCCGCCACCTCATTGGCCACCGCCTCCCGCGTATAGCCCGACATACAGATCACTGGCAGGTCAGGATTGTCCTTGCGTGCCTCGCGAATAAGGGTCGCCCCATCGACCTTCGGCATTACCATATCCGTCACCAGCAGGTCGAACGATTGTTCCTTCAATATCTCCAAGGCGACCTCGCCAGTGCGGGCCTCTATCACCTCATAGCCTTTTGATCGCAAGGCCCGGGCACTGAACAGGCGAACGGCGTCCTCATCTTCAACCAGTAAGATCCGCTCCCCGCCCGTATCATCCACGGCCGGTAGTTCCGGGTTTTCCGCGCGGCCTTCTTTTTCTGCGGCGACGCGCTCCTGCTCTGTTGCGCGGGGCAGATAAAGACTGAAAGACGTTCCCTTCCCGACCCCATCAGAATGCGCAACAATAAAGCCCCCCATCTGGGTAACGCTGCCATAGACCATGGCCAATCCCAACCCGGTTCCCTGCCCGACCTCTTTCGTCGTGAAAAATGGCTCAAAAATGCGCCCCAGGACATCCGGCGTCATTCCCGACCCCGTATCGGTCACCGTAATCATCACATAATCGCCTGGCGGCATGACCTGATCGCGCATCTGATAGGGACGATCAGCCGCGAAGTTATCCGTCTGTATGATCAAGCGTCCGCCCCGCTCCATCGCATCCCGCGCATTAACGGCCAGATTGATAATGCCCTGTTCCAATTGACCGCGATCGCCTTTGACGGGCCACAGGTCGCGCCCATGCACAATCATCAGTTCTACCGTTTCCCCCAGAAGCCGACGCAACAGATTGGACAATTCTGCCAGCATATCCGTGACATCCACGACGCGGGTACGAATAGACTGTTGCCGTGAAAAGGCCAGCAATTGGCGGGTCAGTCCTGCCGCACGATTGGCGTTTTGTTGAATTTGCATGACATCCCCAAAGGAGGGATCCCCCGGTTGATGGCGATGCAATAGCAGATCACAAAATCCGATAATGGCGGTTAGGACATTGTTAAAATCATGCGCGATGCCACCAGCCAGTTGGCCCACAGCTTCCATCTTCTGGGATTGGGCAAATTGGCTTTCCAACCTTTTCCGTTCTGTCGAATCCAGGACATGCAACAGAACACCCGGCCTGTCCTGATCCGGCAGGGCCGTGCGATTGGCATACAGGGTCACAATGCGTTCTTGGGTGGCCGCCAGGCGCATGTCGATGGGGTCCGGGGTCTGTTTGTCGCTGCCCGCCCCCTGCATCACCTGGTCCAGCAGAACCGACAATCGCGGCTGATCATCCAGATGAAACAGCTCCTTAAAGGCCCGCCCCTGAACAGGACGACCCCCGACCAACCGTCGGAACGCCAAATTCGCCTGATCCATGCAGCCATCTGCATCCACGACGGTCAGACCAAAGGGCGCACGATCCAGCGCCCGGTTCATCAACGCCAATTTGCGTTCCATATCATCAACGCGCTGCCGGTTCTGGGTCACATCGCTTAGGACCAGCAGGACCCGAATATCTGGCACCCCCTCCCCTGCAGGTGCATCACCGGCTTCTTTAGCAGAGGACAAGGCCGTTCCGCGAATGCTGATCCAGCGAATGGCATCCCCCGCCCGCTCATTTTTTGCAGGAACGGCAAACACGGGCGGTTCCAACAATGGCTGCGCAGCGTACAACCCGGATTTACAGCCTTCGACAACCAGATCCAGCGCATCACTGATATCACGGGTGCCGCCCAATATGCGGGCAACGTCATCAACGCTGCTGTCGGGTCCAACATGCCCTTGAAACAGGTTCAACGGATCACAGACAGTTGCCACCGTTGCGATGCCATCGCCCGTCAGGTTCAGGCTGATCGTGCTGGCCCCGACCGCGGCAAGCATCGCAACACCGTGTTCCTGCATGTCCTGCAACTGCCCGGAAAGCACCTGCGCTCGACGCCGTTCCGCCCGACCAGTCAGCGCCCCCCACAGGCGATGGATCATGTCGGCATCCTCCGCCCTTTCAAATTGAATACATAGGAAATGACCTGTGCGACGGCCTCAAAATGCTCTGGCGGTACTTCCTGATCCAACTCCACCGTGGCGTGAAGCGCCCGCGCAAGCGGGGGGTTTTCCACAATGGCAATGTCATTTTCCTCAGCAATGCTGCGAATGCGCTGGGCGATCAGATCCTGCCCCTTGGCCACCAGGATCGGTGCTTCCATACTTTCCGGTTTATAGGACAGCGCCACAGCAAAATGCGTCGGGTTGGTGATGACTACATCTGCGGTCGGTACAGCCTGCATCATGCGCTCCCTGGATCGTTGCATCCGGATTTGTCGCAAGCGCCCCTTTACCTGTGGGTCCCCTTCCGTGTTCTTATATTCTTCCTTCACTTCCTGTTTCGTCATGCGCAATTGTTTAATGTGTTGATATTGCTGAAACACAACGTCCAGTGCCGCGATAACGAACAGAATAGCCAAAATCCCGATAAAGACACGAATGATCAGAATTTGAATTTCATACAACAGTTCGGCGGCTTCCATGCTGGCCAGTGTGTCCAGTCTGGATATTTCCGGCAGCAACAAGATAGTGCCCACCGTGCCGACTAGGCCAATCTTTACCAACCCCTTAACGAATTCGACCAATTGTTTACTGGAAAACTGGCGCTTCAATCCCTTTAAGGGTGAAATTTTGCTGAGTTCCGGCTCCATCGGCTTTGCAGAGACGTTAAAGCCCGTCTGCGCCACGCCTGAAATTATAGCCAGAACAACAAATACCCCCAGCGGCACCATCAACAGGGTCGCCACTTCTACCAGCATTTTCGAAAGGACTTCTCCCAAACCGCCATAATCCGTTAGCAACTGGTCCGGGCGCTCCAGAAAGGCGATCATAATACGCGTTAAATCATTCATCAGCGACGGGAACACATACGCAATCATAATGCCGGTACCAAATAACAGGATCCAGGTATTTACCTCTTTGCTGACGGCCAACTGGCCCTTTTCGCGCGCATCGCGCAGCCGCTTGGAAGTGGGCTCTTCTGTTTTTTGGGAGTCGTCTGATTGTTCCGACATCGCGCCTTAAAGCCCCGTTAAAATGGCAGAAACTGCCCCAACAGCCCATGGAACTGCTTCATAAACCATATCATCATCGCACTCATCGTCGTCATCAAAAGAAACAGACCCATCATGATCTGTAACGGCATCGCAATAAAGAATACCTGCATTTGGGGCATCAGCCGTGCCAACAGACCCAACAGCACATAAAACAACAGCCCGACGACCACGATGGGGGATGCCAGTTGGAAACCCAGCTTAAAGGAATCCGCCACGGTCTGGGTCATCACATCCGCCATATCCCCGACCATCGGATAAACACCAGGTTCAAACAGGACATAGCTTTCAACGACCGCCCGGATCAACAGGTGATGTGTATCGGTGGCAAAAATCAGCAACAAGCCAACCAGGGACAGGAAGATCGACAGCAACGCCCCCTGATCCGATGCTAAAGGATTGAAAATCAATGCACTGGCAAGGCCGCTCATAAAACTGTAAATCGCCCCGGCAATCGCCAGGGACATGAACAGAACCCGCGTCACGGCCCCGATAAAAATGCCAATCAGAATTTCGATGAAAATCAGCCCCAGCATATCAGACAGACGCGCTGGAACCGGCGGTATCAATGGTTCAACCGTTGGCGCGACCACCAGGGACAGCAAAATAGCCAGGGTCAAACGCGCACGCGGATTCAGGAAAGATTCACCAATTGACGGCAAGGTGATAAACGCGCTGCCGATCCGCGCGAATACCATAAAGACGGTAAATACTTCCGCCGTCAGCAATGCTTTCAGCATGGCAGGACCTTAGGGTCAGGACTCATCCAATCGCGACGATCCGGTCCATCAGAAACAACGTCAAATCCTGGAGATGGCGCAGCATGAAAGGCAGCAGCACCAGCATGGCCAGGAAAATGATGATGATCTTGGGCACGAAAGTCAGCGTTACTTCCTGAATTTGCGTCAATGCCTGGAACACGGCGATAACCAGCCCCACGACCAACCCGATCAACATCAAAGGACTGGACACGATAAGGAGTGCGTAAATCGCCTCCCGCGCAATATCGAGGGCTTGAGCTTCGTTCATGGCATCTCTGACGCAAAATTCACCCTGTCACCAAACAGGGTGCCTGCAATCTAACCGATTCTGCCCCCGTACAGGATGATCAGATCGGCATCCGCAAAATTTCCTGATAGGCAGAAATCACCCGGTCCCGCACCGTCACAACAGTGCTCAGGGTTGATTCAGCCTCTGCCAGGGCGGTCACGACTTCCGTCACATTGGCCTGGCCTGCCATGGCGCGGGCGGTAACTTCTTCCGCCTTGTAATTGGACTGCATCGCATCTTCGGCAACACCCTTGACCATATCCAGAAAGCTGGACCCGGACGCAGGCTGGGCCTGGGGCTGGCTGCCGGTATGGAACATGTTCGGACCCGTCGCATTCGCGCGATAGGCCGCAGCGGCACTCATCGGATCTATGGCCATGGTCTCTCTCCTTAACAGCGCACGGGCATCTTAACCCGATTGCGCCCCTCTCCTCAATCCCACTCTTATGCCCACATGTCATCGGCCGGGGTCTCTCCTCCCCACAGATGACACCACCATCCAGCAATTGCTTAACGCAGAATACTGACAGTCTGGGCAAACATGCCCTTTGCTGTTTCAACAACACGCAAATTGGCCTGATAGCTGCGGTTCGCTTCCCGCATATCCATGCTTTCAACCAAGGTGCTGACATTGGGCAGCAACACATAACCATCTTCATTTGCCGCAGGATGGGCTGGATCAAATTTCAGATCAAAATCCGAATTGTCTTCCCCGATCTGTTTGACCTGAACAACATCCGCGCCCAGGGCCTCATCCATCTTGTTCTTAAAGGTGATCACCTTGCGGCGATACGGGTCGCCCCCTGGGGTTGAAGCGGTCGAATCCGCGTTTGCGATATTCTCTGAAATCACCCGCAGGCGCATTCCCTGCGCCCGCATACCGGATCCCGCGATAAACATTGATGCATTAAAATCATCCATAACCAAACTCCCTTTTTCCTTACCCAGCGTCTCTTACACCCGCACCTGTATCATCCCTGACCACGGCCAAGGGCGGTGCGATGCAGCGCCAAGTACTTGCGATAGATGTTGGTCGCCATGTTATATTCACCGGCGGTCGCCCCCAGTTTCATCATCTGCTCTTCCAACACGACACCATTTTCAGAAATCGATGTTTCATAGGTCGTGCCGGACGCGCCTTCCTGGAATTTGTCATTCGCATCAGGCAGGCTGACATGTTCGGGATTTGTGACCGTCAGATTGACCTTCATATTCTGCCGGGCCATCTGGTCGGTGAAACTCAGCTTCTCAATGTCGCGGGCCTTGTAATCCGGCGTATCCGCATTGGCGATGTTCTGGGACAACACCCGCTGACGCTGGCTCAACCAGGACATTTTGTCGGACATCATGCCGAAAATTGCACTATCACCAATAGACATGGACTCTCTCCTCTCTCTGGCACTCACCCGGCTGTGATCGGGTCTCTCCTCCACCACACAGCCTTGAATACAGCGGTATAAGCAAACAGCGTGCCAGTTTCACTTTCAACCAAACGATTCGGAACAGCATCCCTATTCATCTAAATAATATCATATAATACCGTAGTCTTTTACATTGTTTAATAAAATATAAAAGTTTCCTGAGCAGCAATATATTTTCCTTTCAATGTAACGCTTTCAATAAATCACATAATTTTATAGTTATATTTAACCGAACATCTAATTACATTTCATGTCCTGAATACCGAAGATCAAGGAGATGGGAAAAGCCATTGATATTAATATAGTTTTCAGCCTAAATACCGTATGTCGGAACGGAGCAAAAACATGGCGCGATCTTCAATACCGTCGGACCAGACTGACCAGGATGGTGTCGATGGCCGAAACCAGAAGGGTCAGAAAAGGAATGCGGTCGCCCTGACCTATAAGCCCAACACGGTCGATTCAGCCCCTGTTGTCAGCGCCAGTGGGCAAGGCTATCTGGCTGAAAGAATTATAGAACTGGCCCTTGCGTCCGGCATTCCAGTGCAATCAGATTCCGATCTGGTAGAACTGCTTTCCGCTACAGAAGTGGGGGAAGAGATTCCCATTGAGGCCTTCATCGCGGTGGCGGAAATCCTGCGCTACGTTTACGCTTTGAATGGTCAGTCGGCACCGGTGCCGCCGCTTCCATAGCATTGATATGGTATCGCCTGCCCCCTGACATTGGACTGTGAACGGGCCGGTCAGCGTCGCCCCACTCGGTAAAGGGTCGATACGCGCTGATTGCGCCATTATCGGTATTGGAGCCTGGTATGCACCCGGCAGATTATCTGCAATTTGCTCTGGCGCTGATATTTGTATTGGGCCTGATTGGGCTGTGCGCCGTCCTGCTGAAACGGTTTGGGCCAGGGGGCATGATGGTTGCCCGTCCCCGCGCGGGATCCGCAAAACGCCTGCATATTGTCGATTCATTGACGCTGGATCCACGCCGCAGATTGGTTCTGGTGCGCCGTGATGGGGTCGAACACCTGCTTTTGTTAGGCGCGCAATCGGATCTGGCGATTGAAACCGGGATTGATGCTGCGCCCGCTGAGGCGAACACGGAAACACCGGCCCCCAATGGCGTCATCCGTCGATTTGACGATGTGGTGCGCCGCATCAGCGCTCGCAAAACCGACACAAAGGCCCCGGATCAGGAGAATCCCTCGCAATGATCCCGACACGGCTATTCACCGCCTTCATGAAACACCTTCTCCCCGTAACTGGCCTGCTAGGGACAGCGGTGGTGCTCTTGGTCGGCTCCGCCTTTCTGCTGCCCGCTGGCCCCAGTCTGGCACAGTCGATCAATATCGATATCGGCGAAGGGGGCACGGTAACCGGTCGCCTGGTTCAACTGGTTGCCTTGCTGACGGTCCTGTCCCTGGCCCCGTCCCTGCTGGTCATGATCACCAGCTTCACCCGATTGATCATCGCGTTTTCCTTGTTGCGCACAGCCTTTGGCGCGCAACAAACGCCCCCCAATGCCGTGCTGATCAGTCTGGCGCTGTTTCTGACCTTTTTCATCATGCAACCCACCCTGGAACGGTCCTATAACGAAGGCATTCAGCCGTTGATTGAAGAGCAGATTTCGGAACAGGAAGCCTTTGACCTGGCGATTGCGCCCTTCCGCGATTTCATGCTGCGCCATGTTCGGGACCGGGATCTGATGCTGTTCATGGATATCGGTGGCATGCCTGCGGTTGAAAACCCGGCCGATACCCCTCTTCGCGCGCTGATCCCCGCCTTTATGATTTCAGAACTGAAGCGGGCCTTCGAAATTGGCTTTCTGCTGTTCGTCCCCTTCGTTGTGATCGACATGGTTATCGCGTCGATCCTGATGTCCATGGGGATGATGATGCTGCCCCCGGTGATGATCTCATTGCCTTTCAAGCTGATCTTTTTTGTGCTGGTCGATGGGTGGTATCTGGTCGTGGGCAGTTTGGTGCAAAGCTTCAATCCGGTTTAAACAACCGCCTAAAGAACACCAAATAACTATCTGATAAATATATTCAAGATGAAGATGCTGTGACTTCCGCTGTCGGGGTCGGCGGCGGTGCGAACAGCTTATCACGATAGGCCTGGATAAAGGCATCGAACCTGTCCGCGCCGATCAGTTGATCCACGGTCGCCAGCACATCGCCGCCCGTTGGAGCACGGGTCTGGTTGGTCATGTAATCAAACACACCGGATAAAGAACTGTTGGCCATAGCGGGTGCCCACAGATCGATCAGATCCCGCAAACCATCCGTGTCATTGTTCTTGTACAGCGCAACCGCCCAGTTGATGACATAGCGCGCAGTCTCCCCCTCTACCCCGACTGCCGGGTCTGCGGGCGGGTTGCCAGCCAGCCGCTGCAGTACCTTTGCTGATTCCTGCCAGTTGGTGGTTGTGCGATACAGGTCACGACGCAACAGATCTGCTTCGACACTGACATCGCCCGCCAGTTCTTTAATCGCATCGTCATACTCGCCCTGCTGGATCTTGGCCCTGGCCAACAGACGGTCCCGGTCCGCCTCCAGATCATCGCGAAGCTCGAACAGGGTGAGACCCCGACGCCCCTGAGCGATAGCCTCCTCCGCGTCTTCAGGTTTACCGTCCATCAACAAAATCAGGGCCAGTTTGTTGCTCAACCGGACCCGTTCCTCTCCTGGCGGCAATCGATCCTCGTTATTCAACAATTCGCGCAATTGCTCAGCAGATTCAGTCAACAAGTCGATAGAAGCCAGCCGGTCAGCGATATTCTCGATGATCTGGTCGCCATCCTCCCCAGAGGGCGTCAATTCCATGAATTCGTCGTACAGGGCCAGGGCCTTAAGGGGCGGCAGGCTGTCAGCCTCTCCATCCAGGTACAATCTGCGGAATATATCTGTCATTTCGCCTGCCAGATCTTCCGCCACGGGGTCCCCGGGGAAGTATTTCACGGCGGTGCGGAAAACCCCTAACCCTTTAAAATAGTCAGGCTGCTTCAGGTACAATTCCCCAAGCCGCTTTAACAGATACAACTCGCTGCGGTCGCCGCGCCAGGCATAGCGCAGACGTTCCATCCGCTCCAAAGCTTCGGTATCGCTCATGAAACCTTGTCTTTGGCCCAGTGTGATCAATGCAAGTTCTGCCCGATAGGAATATTTCCGGTCGCCAGACGCCATGACGTCCTCAAATAACTGCGCGCCCTCATCAAATTCAGTGCGCGATACAGCCAGACGGGCCCGTTGATAATCCAGTGCCGCCTGTTGCCCGCGCGTCAGTTCCGCACGGTCCCCTTGCAAGGAATTGATCCAGGCTTCTGCCCCCTGAACGTCCCGGTTGGCAAACGCAGTATCGATACGCATCAGGCCAAGATGCGCTTTCAGGGGATAGGGATAGCGGCTCAACAAGCTATCGCCCGGACCAAATGCTTCCGCGGCGGCCAGATAGTCCCCCTCTTCCGCCAAGGCCGCACCGCGCCAGATGGCGGCTTCTGCAAATCCATCAAGACGGGGATCATTCAACAGCGTCTTCGCCTCTTGCGGACGACCGATCAGGACCGTTGACGCGCCCTGCAATGCCAGGTTTTCCGGGCGCTTCATCAACTGGGGGTCATTTTCCTCTACAACCCGCAACACTCCGATAGCTTCAAACCCCCGATTATGGGCCATCAGGAACCCCGCATAATTCAAACGCGCCGCATCCAGCTTTTCATCCGGTACTTCCGCCATGGACCGGAACAGGGCATTGGAAAGGTCTTCAAATTCCTGCTGGGGGCCGCGCATTAATCCATTCAGGTCGAACAGGCGCCGCGCACTTAAGATCTGACCGGTGGATACCGGGGCTTCAGGCGACACACCGGAAATCGCCAGGCCATCTGGGGCGCTGATCTGAAATCCATCAAAGTTCCGATCCAACAGAACCGTATCAGACAGCCGGATCAGGGCCACACCCTGGGCCGTGGGCAGTAATTCGAATTCCGGATACTGGCGCAATCCATCGATCCCGATGCCCGATTCCAGGAATGTCGCGACCCGCATGACATCCCCCATATCGGGGTCTGGAACATTAAAGGACCGCCCCGGTGTCTCTGTCGGAAAAGTTAAGAATGGGCCGATTTCCGCCGTGACATCCGCCAATATTGGCACCTGTGCCAGGGGGCGTTGTGGGGCGCGCCGGAATTCGACGACCCAGTTAAACCCTTCGCGACGGGCACTGGCATTCACGGTGTTGTCGGGCACACGCATGCGCAGAACCGACGCGCCGCCGATTGGCAATTGATCAATACGCTCAATCACCGGCGCACCTTCCACCCGTAAGGGCGAAAGGTCCAGATTGGTCGCGGCGTCAAAGATCACCCAGATATTATCCGCCCGACGAAAGACCGCTGCCCCCACATCACCGGACCATTGGAACGAGAAGTTAAACAGGGGCGGACCGGATGGCGCTTCTACGGGGGGCGTTGTCGCCGCTTCCTGTTCTGTTGGTACAGTCGGCATTGCCGCCATTTCCGCAGCCGAAGGTTCCGATGCAACAGCCTGCGGTGCCTCTGGCGCAGGGACAGGCTCTCGCACAGGTTCAGGCTCGGCGGGTGTAGTTTCGGCGGGTACAGTTTCGGCGGGTACCGATTGAACCGGCGGCTCCTGCTGCGCGGTCTGGGGTGCTTGATCCGTTGCCGGTTGCTCCGTCGCCGGTTGTTCGTTCTCCAAGGCAGCGGCTGGTTGGCTGCGCGCCTCAGCGGAGGCCAGAACATCCAGAACAACCTTTTGGTCCAACGGAAAATGGCGCAATTCCGACCCATCTGGAACGGCAAGCGTGATGGCTGTTCCTTGCCCGCTGGGCTGAACCGAAGCGACGCGAATTCCCGGCGGCAGGGTCTGGGCCAGGGCTGCAACATCGACAGTCGCTGCGCGCCCAAAATCAACAGTCACCGCACGGCCGTTCTGATTGACCGTATAGGGAACCGATTGCGGCCAATCAAACACAATGCGGGTATAGCCCGGATGATCGCCAATGCGCACGGGCAAGTCTGTCGCCCCCGCTTGACCTGTCTGTGCAACTGGTTGTGTTGCTGCATCGGTGGATAGTTGTTGCGTGGGCTGTGCGGGCTGGTTTTGCGCTTGCGGGGCCGTTTCGCTGCGACGCAGATCCACCACGATGGAATTTTCATTGGTGAAATCAGTCACCGACATGGGGCTGGTTAATTGGAACGATACCGCATTTGCGCCTGTCCCTGCGACACCCGGACCATTCGCTTGGGCAATATAATCCCCCAGACGCTCCCGAACGACAGCCAGATCAACCTGCAAGGCGCGGTCAAACTGAACCGTTAAGACCTGATCTGCAATAGTGGCGCTATAGCCAGTGGATGCGGGCCAGTCGAAAACCAATCGGGCGAAATCCGAATGTTGCCAGGCCCGAACGGTGACGGCTTCCTGGGCGCGCGCAAGCGTCCCACCCAGGGTCAGGACCAGGGCTATAACAAGGATGCGGCACATCAGACGCCATGTGATCGGGCTGCTCACTGTCCCCGAGCCTCCGGTACAATGACGATATCGACGCGCCGGGCCAAGGCATAGCGCTCTTGCTCCGGGATATCCTGATCGATATAGCGATAATTGGAATCGGCCAGCCCCAGCACTGTGAACTCGCCAGGATATCCTGCATTGTTCAAGGCCTGGGCCACGGCCAGCGCACGCCCCAGCGACAGGGACCAGTTGTCCGGATAATCCGAATTGGACGGTGGTGCGATGGGGTCCGTATGGCCCTTGATATCCAGGCGATTACCGAACTGACCGAAAACCACCCCCAACCGTCGCAAAGCGGGCGCGGCCTGGGGATCAATCTGCGCGCCAGGTCCGGTGAAAAATGTATCGGTCGGCAGTGACAACACCAATTGATCCTCTAACCCCGTCATTCGAATTGTCTTTAACAGCGGGTCTTCCGCCAGTTTCGTTTCAAGTATCCTTTGCAAATAACCGGTTGGAAAGGCTGACACCAGATCAATTCGTGTGATGGTGCGTTCCCCGACCGGACGCGGCTGGCCTTCGGCTGTGGGATCAACCCGGGTCGCCAACACGGAAATGACGGTATCCCACTTTTCTGACTGCAATTCCGACATGGAATACAGCATAACAAAAAACGCCAGCATCAAGGCCGTAACATCCCCGAAGGTCACAAGCCAGGCAGGCGATTTTTCAATCACTTCTTCTGGAAGCTCATCCTGTTCCAACAGCGATGTATGGATATGCCCCATAACCTCCGGCTCCCGATCTAACCGCTCATCGGGGTTCGGGTCGGCAAAGGCGGATGGTGCCATCACTTCGTTGCTCATTACAGCCCCCCAGCCTGTGCTTCTGGCTGTTCTTCTGGCTGGCCTTCTGGCTGATCTGGGGGGGCCGCGGGGGCAGTGGCCTCATCCTGAACCGGTGCGAATGTCATACGCGCCTCCCCCGCATCCCGAATATAAAAGCGGAACCGAATGCGCGATACATTGCCTGGACGAATCCCGATTTCAAAGTTATCCGGCGGGGCCCCGCCCGCGACCAGCGCCTTTGCAAGTGCGCCAACGCGATCAAAGGCCAGCTCTGTGCCATCTTTTTCATCATCAACCGGCGCAATCATCGCTTCTGGATTTGCCAGATCAACTGTCCCCTCAACAACAGGAGGGGGTGCCGGGGCGTCCGGCACCGTTGGCACCTGCGCCAGATCATTTACGAACAAGATCGCCTGCATAATCACGACCTGACCAGGCAGCCGCGCCGACAGGACATTGGCTGTCGCCGTCAACAGGTCCCGGCGATCCCCCCGCAATTCCGGCTGTGCGCCGACAAACAGCTGAATGATCGGCAGTTCAACCATGATGTGGCGGCCCTGGGTTACCGTTTCAAACTTCACAAAGGGCACGTCCGACAACCACAGGCGTTCAACCTCATCCAGCACTTTCTGTGGTTCCAGCACCCCGCCCAGGGTTGATACAAGAATTTCCGCCGACCGATCCGGGTCTATCGTGGTCTGAAATGTTGCAGAAACGGAACTCAAGACATCGCGCGATTTCGTTTCCCGTAAGGTTGAAATAGAATTAAGCAAAATAAAGAATGCTAAAAGCATCAGGAAAAGGCTTAAAAACAGGATGGGTCCCGTCTCCTTGCGGATCGGGAGGACATCCGTTTCATCCTTCAACTGATCTTCGTCCTGTATCATCCCCCCAATATGCCGGAGTCGCAGGATAAATCGCAAGAAATCGCCGTAATTCTATAAAATTTATAACAGAATGGCCGGACTGTTTCCCTAACTCTACAACTTCGCGGCGCTTGAAATCATCATCGCTGACCAATCAGCATCAGGTCCGTATCATCCGGCCGCGCCCCTGCTGCTGTCAGCATTGCATGAACCTGGCCCCGGTGATGGGTCTGATGATTGAACATATGGGTCACCAGCAAAGCCTTCGATTCTGTCATATCCCGTTTCACGGCCCCGGAATACCAGGATAAATCGCCCGCCAACCAGGCTGGGTCCAGACCATCCGACCATTCCTGAATCATTTGATCCATGGCTGTGCGGGCCTGTTTCAAATCCTGCCAGTCTTCAATCATATGATGGGATTCAGCATTGCTCATCGACGGTTTGGGAGAGCCGGAAAACCGATGCATCCAGATCTGATCGGCCCACAGAATATGACACAATGTGCCATGGATAGAGCCGAAAAAAGCACCCCGATCCAGACGCCGCGCCGCATCATCCAATCGGTCAGCGGCACCATACAGGCTGTCGTTCTGCCAACGATTATAGCGGGCCATGGTTTTAAGATATTCGATATCAATCATCGTTCCCGTCCAATTCAAAAATCCCCTAAAATCGCCACCAGTTTAGATTTCAGCATCGCCGCATTAAAGGGTTTTACAATATAGCCACTGGCACCGGCCTGCCTGGCGGCAATGACGTTTTCTGTCTTATTCTCCGGGGTCATCATTAGGAAAGGCGTTTCGCACCACGTTTCATCGGCGCGCATTGCCCGCAATAAATCAAGCCCATTCATGGGTTTCATGGTCCAGTCTGATATGACCAGGCCATAATCTTTATGCGCCAATTTCGCCAGCGCATCGCCGCCATCCGTGGCGTCATCAATATGGGTGAACTGAAGTTCCCGCAGCATATGGCACAGGATTCGAACCATTGTTGGTCGATCATCCACAACAAGGATATTAATATCAAATCGGACTGCCATATCACCGCGCCATCAAATCAATTCGCAAAACCATTTGGGGGCAGGAAATGCGAACCAGAATGCCGCCGAAATCGACACCTTAAAAGGGATTCTTTTACGGAATATTTAGTTGTTGAAGGTCGGCAATTCTTCGCGGGCGTTGATTTCCTGGGTAACAATCACGGCCTTGTTCGGATCCATCGCCTCCAGAATCGGGGCCAGCTTTCTGTCATTCATTCCCCGAATGACGCTCAGGATCGTATCCAGTTCCATCGTATCAAAGATTTCTGCCGCATTTTTGGGCTTCATATTGGAATAAATCCGCTGCAGGCGCGCGCTTTCTTCGTCTTCCAGACCTTCATATTTCGCGACCAGTTGCTGTATTTCGTCGCGAATGCCTTCAAGATTCTTTTGTGTGTCTGCCAGACGGGCCTCTACCACACCCAGCATGGCGCTGCGCTGCTCTAGTTCACGTTCGCGCGTATCCAGTTCCATGCGCCGCTGTGCCAGACTGTTGGCCAGGCGCGCCTCTGTCGGGTGCATGCCATCATCCGTGCCATCGATGATGGGCACATCGCTTTTATCCAGTTCCAGCGGCGTCATTTCGTTGCCATTGTCGCCGGGCACAGGCGGTACAGCGCTGGCATCCTGTGCGATGGCGACACCAATCGCCGGGGTCTTTCTGGAAGGTTCCTGATCTGTCAAAAGATCTACGATGGACCCGGCCCGAAAAGACAGGCCGAGCGCCGCCAAGACGATGACCACAGGGATCAATCTTAACCGCATTGCCACATCCTCACCGCATATCCTGTAATGCTTTTAACAATTCAGATTTCGACTTTGCCCGCGCCTTTTTACTGTCAGACTTTTCGCCAGCAGCAACCCGGTCTTCCGGCGCGGCGACCAGGGATCGACCAGATGCCTCTGTATCGGGTCGATCCGTATCCGTATGCGCCCCGCGAATGGCCCGAGACATGCCTTTTTTCAGGCTGTCTTTCAAGCTGGACTCTCCCGCCGCCCGCGTCGGAGACTTTGCACCAAGCTTCTGATCCGGCGCAGCGCGCAGATCGCCGCGCCCCTCCGTCGATACAGGATCGGCAGATCCCTGGCGGCTGGCACGAACGCCAATTTCCAGGGCATCCGCGACTTTCTCCCCGCGTTTGATCAGGAATTCCAGATCATCGCACAGCGCACCGGCTTTATGCGCCGACTGCCTGGCGTCATTCAGGGTCGCCCCAACATCCGATTTCAATTCGGATAATGCCTTTTCAGCCCGGGACGTGGCCTGCGTGAATTCGGTGATAAGGGATTGCAGTTCCTCACGACCGGAGCGGATAATCGCCATCTGACGGTTCAGGCGGACCCCATAATAGATCGCAACGCCCAAACATATCATGAGCGCCACATCAAAACCGATGCTGATCATCGTCCCGACCATCGACCTGTCATTTACCCTTCATCGTCACAATGTGAACCGATATCCAGAAAATACACGAATTTTGCCAAACGTACTATCGTTGTCACGGTATCTAATATCAGGATTCGCCTGAAAAAAGGGGGCTAGTCCACTTTCGCCCGCTTGTCGATGCGCACGGCGATATTTCCACCCTTGCGCCCCATCGTTCCGGTAAACATCGCCATGTTGCCACATCGAATTTCAACAGGGGAATCCGGTGTCGCATGGAACGGCAGGAACATGCCGACTTCCCAGTCCAGCACCTCACCCAGGCTCATCGTGACTTCATCCAACACGGCTTCGA
The DNA here is from genome assembly GCA_002709955.1 of Rhodospirillaceae bacterium. Lineage (GTDB taxonomy): Bacteria > Pseudomonadota > Alphaproteobacteria > UBA8366 > Aestuariispiraceae > Pacificispira. The sequence goes on along the minus strand of PAQY01000012.1, from coordinate 532,793 downwards.
TGGGAACTTCTGTGAACCAAAGCTCTGTCGCCAGGTGGTTTTCCCAGATCGAATCCCGGCCAAACTTTTCCCCCATGAACATCTGCAACAACAATTCACGGACGGGTTCCAGTGTCGCATAGGGCAGCATCAATTCCAGCCGCCCGCCGCGATCTTCCATATCAATACGCAACCGCGCCAGGATCGCCGCATTGGCTGGTCGCGCGATTGTGGCAAACCGCGGATTGGTTTCCAGGCGATCAAATCGCATCGTTACAGAAGACAACGGATCAAACGCAGCCGACAGATCCGCCAGGACCACATTGATCATGCGCTCCACCAGATTGCGTTCAATCGTGGTATAGGGTCGCCCTTCAATCCGCATCGCCGCAGTTCCCCGGCGACCGCCCAGCAACACATCAACGATTGAATAAATCAGCGAGCTGTCGATGGTGATCAGGCCATAATTGTCCCATTCTTCTGCCTTGAACACGGTCAGCATGGCGGGCAATGGAATGGAATTCAGGTAATCCCCAAAGCGAATGGAGGTGATATTGTCCAGGCTGACTTCTACGTTGTCAGACGTAAAGTTACGCAGGCTGGTCGACATCATCCGGACCAAACGGTCATAGACGATTTCCAGCATCGGCAGGCGTTCATAGGACACCATGCCGGAATCGATAATGGCCTCGATCCCCGATTTACTGGAATCTTCGTCGCCGCCTTCCTGGAAACCAAGCAGGCTGTCAATCTCGTCCTGGTTCAGAACCCGCGCGGCACCCCCGGCTGCGGCATCGCCGCTGTCAGCCATGGCAGCCCATTCAGCGGCAAGGTCGTCCGCGCCGTCGGAATCACCGCCGCCAACGTCTTCATCCGCCATCGCGTCAAACTCATTGGCCATATCGTCTTGATCGTCAGCCATACGTCCCGTGCCTCAGTTACGTTTCGGTACCATCCGTCCTTCGAAACGGCGAAGCAATTCTGGGGCCAAGTCAAAGAAACCTCTTTAGTCCCAGCCTATTGCACCAGTCTATTGCACCAGCATTTTCACCAATAAAAGATCCTTCACAGGGGTCGGTGCCACTACCTGACTGACCCGTCTGTATAATTCTTCCCGGATCAGATAGGCCCCTGCACTGCCGTTCAACTCTTCCGTTCGTAATTCCCGCAGGAAGGCGTTGAACTCGCTGATGATCTTTGGCTTCATCTGCTCAACGCGCGCCACATCGGTCTGCGCCTCAAGCTCTAATTCAACCTGCAGCACCAGAAAATTCTTCCGGGTCCCCGTGCCACTCAGCGATACCGTTAGTTCATCCATCGGATAGAACACGCCGGGGGGATCAATGACGGCCTCCCCTTCGGTTGCGGCGGCATCTTCCGTCGCAGTCTCCTCTGTCGCGTGCTGTTCTCCCCCGCCCAGCAAGGGGTCCAGCAGGCCCAGTGCAAACACAGCGCCAGCCGCCCCGCCCAGCAAAAGAATAGGCAGAACAACAAATAGAATGAGCTTCTTGCCGCTCACCTTCTTTTTAACCGGTGCGTCATTTTCGTCGTCGTCGCTCATCTCTTGCCGCCTGTTATGGACCCTGGACAATACCCGGCATCACGGTGCATGCAGTACTGCAAGGACCCTAACATAAAGTCACCGAAACAAAAAAACTTCGGATTGCTTTTTATAGGCCGTTATTCGCCCACACAGATCAATGGAAAATATACAGCACCGGGTCAAAGTGATCCGGCAAACCGTTCCGCATGTCCCGCCCTATCCAGCAAATTTTTGCGCATGGGGATCAGCAGCTTTTGCCGATATCCATTATAACCCATTGTTTTCAATAAAATATCAAAACTGGCACGCCACTTGCTGATACCGGTCCAGAGAGAGCAGTGGGCGGTTGGTTGAGAGCTTCCGTCCAAATGAGAGAAAGAGGCGTCCAGAAATGGAAAACACAAGCTATATAGCCATGTCGCGTCAGGCGGCCCTTCGCCGGTCGATGGACATTGTCGCCAACAACATCGCCAATGCCAACACCCCGGCTTTTAAGGCGGAACGGATGATGTTCCAGGAATATCTGGCGAAACCAACCAAGGACGACAAACTGTCTTTTGTTGAGGATGTCGGCACGGCCAGAGACCTTTCTAGCGGCCCATTGACCACGACCGGAAATGATTTCGATGTCGCCCTGTCTGATGAGGGATACTTCGTTGTCGATAGCCCCCTGGGAGAACGCTATACACGGCACGGGCGCTTTCAGTTGGACGCAAACGGCCAGTTGGTGACCGGGACAGGCTATCCAGTACAAGGCCAGGCGGGTCCCATTAATATTCCAGAAGATGGCGGGCGGATCAGCATTGCAGGCGATGGCACCATTTCCAATGACGAAGGAATTTTGGGCAAGTTACAGGTCGTGACCTTTGAAGACGAACAGAAGCTTCGCAAGGCCGCCAATGGATTGTTCATCGCCGATCCTGACGTGGATCCGCAACAGGTTGCTCAACCAAGCATGATGCAGGGCATGATCGAAGGATCCAATGTTCAGGCGGTTCTGGAACTGACACGCATGATGGATATCAATCGCGCCCATGAAAGTGTCGCGAAACTGATCCAACGCGAAGACGACCGAATTAAAGACATGATCGATAAGCTGGGCCGTGCGCCGCAAGGCTAATCGCATTGTTGCGAAACGCTGACAGCTTTATCCGACTGAGGTTTTAAAGGAGACGACAGATGCGATCACTTAGTATTGGCGCGACAGGCATGTTGGCCCAGCAATTGAATGTGGAAGTTATCTCCCACAACATTGCCAACATGAACACAACGTCTTATCAGCGCCGCCGGGCTGAGTTTCAGGATCTTCTGTATCAGAACCTGCGCCGGGTCGGGTCCGACAGTTCGGACGCCAGCACCACAGTGCCAGTCGGTGTTCAGGTCGGCCTGGGGGTCAAAACCGCTGCCGTCTATCGCATCACCGAACAGGGCAACCTGACGCTGACAGAAAACCCCTTGGACGTTGCCATCAATGGCGAAGGGTATTTTCGCATCACCCTGCCCAGCGGCGATACGGCCTATTCCCGCGCCGGGTCCTTTCAATTGGATGGCGACGGCGATGTTGTGACTGTGGATGGATTTACCGTTCAACCCGGACTGACCGTACCGCCGAATGCCGTGGATATATCGGTCAATGCCTCAGGGGAAGTTCTGGTATCCCTGGATGGTGTCACCGCCCCGTCAAACATTGGGCAATTGGAACTGGCGCGTTTTCCAAATGACGCTGGTCTGCTGGCCATCGGGGACAACCTGTTTCTGGAAACACCGGCATCTGGGGGCGCAACAGTGGCTGCGCCTGGAACGGCCGGATTTGGCACGATCCAACAGGGCTTCCTGGAAACATCAAACGTCAACGTTGTGGAAGAAATCACCAATCTGATTACCGCCCAACGCGCCTATGAGATGAATTCCAAGGTAATCGAAACATCTGATCAGATGATGTCGACCCTGACGAACCTTCGCTAACAGTGACACCTAGTCACCCGCTGACGCCGATGACAATAAGGAGAGTGATCATGAAACCGTTATCAAACCATTGCCTGAGCGTGATTTACGCCCTGGTCCTGGCCGGGTTCATGATCGCCCTGACTTTCCCGGCCCTGGCGGAAACCGGAAAGAAAGCAGAGTCGGAAGAGATTAAGGTTCCCGTTGTCCTGAATCCAATCGTTCAGGTGGATGCAGAATTCATCCATGTCGGGGATTTGTTTGAACCGGCCGGACAATATGCGGACCGCACCGTCATCCGTGCACCGGAACCAGGACAGGAACTGGTGCTGCCTGCGGTATGGTTGTGGAAAGCAGCAAAGACCTTTGGCATTGACTGGCGCCCGACAAGCACCGCGGAAACAGTGACCGTTACGCGGCCCAGCTCAGTGATCACATCAAGCCAGATCGAAGGCCTGTTGATGGACTCCTTCTTCAAACGCACAGGCGAGGATGATCTGGTTGAAGTTGAAGAAGATGGCGGTCCTTACCGGATCCATCTGCCACGCTCTGTCGCGCCCACGGCGCGGGTGGAACGGTTTGACTATGACGCCCATTCCGGACGCTTCACAGCAACATTGTTGGCCCCGGCAGAAGGCCGCGCCTTGCAGAAAATGAATATCTCTGGACGGTTTCACCGATTGGTAGAACTGCCCGTTCCAACGCGCCGCCTGGGCAAGGACCATATTATCGAAGCGGGCGACCTGACCATTGTGCGCATGCGTGAAGAAGGTCTTGGAACCAACCTGGTTGTCGATGAAAGCAAGCTGATCGGGCAATCCGTTGGACGGTCGCTGACATCAGGAAAACCGATACGTTCTGGTGATGTCGGGGCCCCGATCCTTGTCGAAAAGGGCCGGATTGTCACCGTCAGCCTGCAAACCGACCGCATGGTGCTCAGCGTTCAGGGTCGGGCTATGGAAGATGGTGCCCTGGATGATGTCATCCGGGTGCAGAACACACAAAGCAACACGGTAATTGACGCGGTGGTAATTGGGTCCGGGCGCGTTGAAGTTCAAATTCAGCAACCCCTGGCGATGCGCCCGGAATAATCTGCCCAATACGCAATTGAGCCGAATGCAATTGAGATGAGGAGAGACATCATGAACCACCCCACACGCAGCCCACAGGCGCGCCTGAGAACATTAGCCTGTCTGACATTGGCAAGCGCCCTTTTGGTCGGTTGCAATACAATGGAACGTCTGGCCGCCGTGGGGCAAGAACCCGCGATGAACCCCGTGGCGAACCCAACCTATGACCCGAATTACCAGCAGGTGACGATGCCAATGCCAAAACCAGTAACGGCGTCATACATGCCAAATTCGTTATGGCGTCCCGGCAGTCGGGCCTTCTTTAAGGATCTTCGGGCATCCGACATTGGCGATATTGTTACCGTTGTGATCGATATTGACGAGAACGCGCAGTTGGACAATTCGACAACCCGGACCAGGAATAATTCCGAAAATGTCGATATCGACAGCTTGCTGGGATATGAAAATGCCCTGAATTCCGTCCTGCCCGAAGCGGTAAATCCTGCAGCCCTGTTGGCATTCGACGGCCAGACCAACAATTCAGGCGGTGGCGCTATCGATCGACAGGAAGCCATTTCGGTCAGCGTCGCAGCCGTCGTGACCCAGGTTCTGCCCAATGGCAATCTGGTCATTCAAGGGCGCCAGGAAACCCGGGTGAACTATGAATTGCGGGAACTCCAAATCGCGGGGGTCATCCGACCCCAGGATATTTCGACCGCCAACACGGTCAGCTACGAAAAGATTGCTGAAGCCAGACTTGCCTATGGCGGGCGCGGCCAGGTCAGCGATTTCCAACAACCCCGCTGGGGCACCCAGATCATGGATGTGATCATGCCCTTCTAAATAACGGTTCCGCATTGGGACCCACAGTTTCGGTTTCGCCCGCGTACTCTCTCTCTCCTCTCTCTCTCGCGGCGATTCCGAATGGGGCCTGACCAACATGGTCGGGCCCCCTTATTTTTACCCCTGATACAGGTTTGATCCAAAACAGGCTGATAACGAAAAAGGCCCGCCGGATTTATATCCAGGCGGGCCTTTGGTATTCTTGTCGGCGTCATGCTGACATCGGGGCGATGATCTTAATCTTCCCGATGCAGCCGTTCCATCCGTTCGTGATGTTCCTGTGCTTCCAGGCTCAGAACCGCAATCGGTCGGGCCTCTAACCGGCGCAGCGAAATCGGCTCACCGGTTTCTTCGCAATAGCCGTAGCTATCGTCTTCAATTCGCTCCAGCGCCGAATCGATCTTGGCGATCAGTTTACGCTCCCGGTCGCGGGTGCGCAGTTCAATCGCACGATCGGTTTCCATCGACGCGCGGTCCGTCAAGTCCGGCTGTGCCAAGCTTTCCGACTGCATGCTTTCAAGCGTTTCTGAAGATTCTCTCAGCAGATCTGCACGCCAATTCAACAGCTTCTGGCGGAAATACTCTTTCTGAAGAGGGTTCATGAACTCTTCAGACTCACTGGGCCGATAGTCCGGCGGCAGCAAGGGCGACGACACAGTCGCTTTCGGGTTTATACTGGTATTGCTCGTAGCTTCACTGCCCGACATGCCAATCTCCCGGTCAAATGCGTCCTATACTTTAAGACCGGCGGCTTATATGGCCCAAAGCAGGTCATTACAACACATTTCTTTTGAGATTTTTCGTCGCATCTCGCAGATGCACACAAGACCCGCTTTCACGCGCAAACAGGTCAATCGACCTGCCCATGTTTTGCCAGTTCAACGGCGACGCGCAGCTCAATATCATCGACCAGTGATTTCACTTTTGGATCCAAAGCACCACTGGCGCGCTGGCTCAAGGCTGCCTGCAATTGCACCAGGCGCTGTCGCGATAATCCGCCGGACAACAGGCCAATCCGTATCTCATCCAATTGATCCAATAGGTCTTCGCCCCGATCCAGCGCCGCCTTGTTGCGTCGTTTGGCATCCGGTTGTGTGGCGTCAACGCCGTCCACACCCTGCAAGGCCAGCAAGGCATCAATTGAACTGACGCCTGCACCGCCCGCCAGACCACCGGTGCTGTCGACCGTATCATCGCCCCCACCATCAGCCTGTCGCAGGGCATTGGAGAAGCCTGCCCCTGTCGTCCCGCCGGTTTTGGCGGTTTTCTTGGACTGACTTAGCTTTCCTGATGATCCGGGTCCGTCGACTTTCATCGTTACAGTGTATCCATTTTGCGCCGCAGGGGAAATCCCTGTGTTTGTAACTGCGCGCCGATTCCCACCCGGAATCAAGCGCAATGGCACCCGGCAAGTCTTGCCTAAACCGCGACACCAATCCTGAAATCAAATACATATTATAATAAAATCAACATCTTGTCCGAATTCAAAATCTGGCACGGGTTTCGCATAACTCTCTGTGAGACGGGTGTGTTTACCCAGCCCGAAATGAGAGATGAGAGACATGACCAGAGATTTCACAAAACGATCCGCAGGCTATGGCGACATCAGAACACGTCCAATGGCCCGAATTGGACGCTTTTTCCTGGCGATACTGGCGCTCATTCTAGGATGGGCCCTGGTTCCGGCAGAAGCCGCCGCGCAATCGCGGATTAAGGATATCGTCGATATTGAAGGCGTGCGGGACAACATGCTGGTCGGCTATGGCCTTGTGGTTGGTCTGAACGGTACGGGGGACAGCCTGGACAGTGCGGTTTTCACCCGGGAAAGCCTGGTTGGAATGTTGCAGCGCATGGGCGTTAACGCCAGTGACACTGATCTGGATACCGACAATATCGCCGCCGTCATGGTGACCGCAACCTTGCCACCGTTTTCGCGCCAAGGGTCCCGCGTTGACGTAACCGTATCGTCAATGGGCGATGCAGACAGCCTGTTGGGCGGAACCTTGCTTGTCACCCCGATGCTGGGCGCTGATGGTGAGATTTATGCGGTCTCTCAAGGAACAGTCGCCGTTGGTGGTTTTTCTGCACAAGGCGCGGCAGAAACCGTTGTAAAAGGTGTTCCGACCTCTGGACGGATTTCCAATGGTGCCATTATCGAGCGGGAAATTCCCTTTGAACTGGCCCAGTTGAACCAGGTTAAACTAAACCTGCGCAATCCCGATTTCACCACTGCGCGCCGCATTGCCCGCGCTATTGATGCCTTTGTCGGCGAACCCACAGCCAAGGCGACGGACCTGAGCACGGTTCAGTTGAACATCCCCCCCAGCTATAACGGCGAATTGGTTGAGCTTTTGACCGATATTGAGCAGTTACGCGTAGAGCCGGACCAGATCGCCCGCGTGGTCATCGACGAACAGTCTGGCGTTATCGTGATGGGCGCAAATGTTGGGATCAGCACGGTCGCCGTGGCCCAGGGCAATCTGACGGTACGCATCACGGAAACCCCGCAAGTGTCGCAGCCCACACCCTTTTCCAATACTGGCACGACCGAAGTTGTGCCCCGCACAGAAGTCACGGTGGATGAACAGGAAGACCGCCGCCTGGGCTTAATCCCTGGAACAGTTGAATTGCAGGAAGTTGTGAATGGCCTGAACTCCCTGGGGGTTGGGCCGCGCGACATGATCACAATCCTGCAGGCAATCAAGGCATCCGGTGCCCTGCAAGCAGAAATCGAGGTGATGTAATGATTGATACCAGCAGCCAAATGCTTCTGGACAGTGCACGCAATCAGGCATTTGCGGCAAAGCCAAGAATGCCCATGGACGGCACGCCCGACGCGATCAAGAAATCCGCCATCGAATTTGAAGCCGTCTTCGCCCAGCAGATGCTGGAGCCGATGTTCGCCGAAGTGTCGAATGACAGCATGTTTGGCGGCGGTCATGCCGAAGGCATTTACCAATCCATGATGGTTCAGGAATTCGGCCAACTTATCGCGCAACAGGGATCGCTGGGCATCGCCGATACCGTTGCGAAAGAGATGCTGAAAATCCAGGAGGCCCAATCCAAAACCGCCACCAACACCACAGGGGAGATTTCCCAATGAACGCAACCATACGCGCCCATAACCTGATCGAATTGATGGAAGATCTGGTCGTTGTTCTGGAAAAGGAAAACAAGCTGTTGGAAACGCCGCGCGCTGAAGATTTAAGCCCGGTTGTCGAAGAAAAGCAGGCCCTGTTTAAACATTACACCGATCATGTCGAAGCCATCGCGCAAGATCCAGGGTTCTCTGCGGCTTTAAGCGACGACTTGCGCAGCCAATTACAAGCCCTGGCGGAAAAATTTGAAGCCCTGATGACCGTCAATCGCCGGAAGCTGGAAATCCTGACGAAATCCAGCCAACACGTCGTCAATCGGATCATTGAGGCCGCAAAACAGGCCGCTGGCGATATTCCAGGATATGGGCGCCAGGGCGCCATATCCAACGGACGCGCTGCGGCCCCAATCGCCATGAACCGAGAAATTTAACCGCGAAAACAATATTCGCATCAATACACAACGCCCCGTGGCTCGAATATCCAGGACGTAGAAACGGTCCTCTTCAAGATCACGGATACAGCGTTCAGGAAAGGCAAAGAAAATGTCCCTGTTTGGCGCCCTTAACGTCGCAATCACTTCGGTGAATGCCCTAAATTCTGCCACGCGCGTTGTGTCTGACAACGTCGCAAACGCGAATAATGAAAACTATAACCGCCGCGAAACGAAGTTTGAGAACCTGCAATACGGCGGCGTTCTGGTCAGTGATATCACGCGCGCTGCCAATTCCGGCCTGCTGCGCGATCTGTTTCAACAGACCACTGTCGCTTCTGCGGATCAAATGCGCGACAAGCTGTTTCAGCAATTGGAACAATTGACCGGAACCATCAACGGTCAGACCCCGCTGGTCGACAGCATCGAGCGTTTGCGCACCGCTTTTAAGGCATTGGAAGCCACGCCAGAGAGCGATGCCGCCGAGAATGATGTTCTGATCGCCGCCAATAATCTTACGTCTGAAATCACCCGCCTGTCCGACGGCCTGGATTTGATCGAAAATCAGGTGCTTCGGGATGTCAGCCTAGTGGTCAATGATGCCAACAGCGCCATTACAGAAATTGATACGTTGAACAATAAGATCGTTGTCGAACAATCTGCCGGTCGGTCGACGACAGCGCTTGAAAATCAGCGCGATGCCCAAATTACCAAGCTGTCCAGCATCTCACAGTTGCGGACATTTGAGCGTGATGATGGCTCCATGGCAGTCTACACAACATCAGGATTGATCCTGGTTGATGCCAGCCCGGAGACCTTCACCTGGGATGAGGCAACGCGATCCCTGACCATTTCTGGATCCAACAGCACCAATCTGTTAACCAGCGACAAATTGCCCGACGGCCAGCTTGGAGCATTGGCAAACTTTATCCGCACGGATTCTACCGCACAGTCCAGCCAGGATTCGGGAACCGGTACCATCCAGAAACTGCGCAATCAGTTGGATGAACTGGCCTTCTCGCTGGCGGACAACTCGACTGCGCGAACCTCTGGTACAACTTTTGTCGATGCCAATGCCGACCTAACAGGCAGCGGCACCATTACGGCTGGAAATACCTTAACCTTCACGGTCGGTGGTGCCCTGCAAGGGACCGTGGCCGTCAATGCGGGCGACAGTATCGACACCGTGGTCGCCAATATCAACGCACTCAATCAAGTCCGCGCCCGGGTTGATGGCCATGGCCGTTTGCAAATCCTAAGCGATGGCGGGGAATTCACGATTGGGGGAACCGCCGCTGCGGAATTTGGTCTTTCGACAACACAGATTGCCGCCGATACCGATGATACCCTGGCCTTTGCGTATGAAGCAGAGCGCAGTCAGGGGACAGTCCCGCTGACCACCGGAACGGTGATGAGCAGCATTAACGGGATCGCCGTGGGAGATTCCTTCAGCTTCAACAACACGGCCTTGGGCGGGGCCGTCACCTATACGGTCGGTGCCGGTGATACGGTGCAGACCATGCTGGATACGATCAACGCCCAGGATGGCATGTATGCCCGCATCGGGGATGGAAATGTCCTGGAAGTCACCAGCAGAGCCGGCGCTTTGGCCCTGACCAATACGAATAACACCCCCCTGACCGCGCTGGGATTCACCGTGAACGGGACATCTGCTAGCATTCGCGGTACGGCAACGGCGGGACAAAGTGCAACATTCTTTGTGGCAGAGGCCGGAAACACCCCCATGGATGTGGACCGGACCAATCTGGCGCTCACCACCGGACTGGCTAATAACAGTCTGTCCCTGCGCACCGGCAACCGAACGGAAATCCTGTCAGCCTTAAACAGCAGCAATCGGTCGATCACCGGATCTGCCAGCACGATTGCCAATACTGACTATACCGGTCTGACCAATGGTATTCTGACCGGGTTGTCGCAGCGGGCTGAACGCGCAACACTGGATGCCCAAGAAAGTGAAGGCCTGCGCGCGGGTTTGAATCAGGCCCTGCGCGACGAGGTTGGTGTGAACATTGATGAAGAAATGGCGCGGCTGACCGTGCTTCAGAATGCCTATGCTGCCAGCGCGCGGGTGATTGATACGATCAGCCAGATGTTCCAGGCGCTGGAATTGGCAGGGCGATAGGAATTCATGACAAACGTCCCGCCCCTTCGCATTGGCGTAATCGGACTTGGCGTGGGGGAACGCCACATTGTTGGCTATCAAGAAATCCCAGACGTCGAAGTTGTCGCCTGTTGCGATATCGACCCGGCAAAAATGGCCGCCGTCGCCGCCCGGCGGAACGTGCCCCATTTGCACAAAGACTACAGCACCTTGCTGGCGGATCCGACAATCGATGCTGTGTCCCTATGCTCTTACGATGATGCCCATGTTGAACAGGCCGTCGCTGCCTTTCGCGCCGGGAAGCATGTCTTTTGTGAAAAGCCCATTGCCCTGGACCGGGCAGGATTGGATCAGGTCATCCGTGCCTGGTCGGACAGTGGTAAACATCTGTCATCGAACTTGATCCTGCGACAAAGCCCGCGTTTCAAGGCCGTACGTGACATGGTCCGGAACGGCGATTTTGGGGACCTGCACTATATGGAAGGGGATTACCTGCATCAGATTCTGTGGAAGATCACAGAAGGCTGGCGCGGGAAGATGCCGTTTTATTGCGTGACCTATGGCGGGGGTATTCACCTGATAGACCTGATGCGCTGGATCGCCGGGGAGGAAGTGACAGAAGTCACCGCCATGGCTGCTAAGAAGCTGACAAAAGGCACCGATTTTGCCTATCCCGATACCATGACGACCCTGATGCGATTCAGCAGCGACCTGATGGCCAAATCCACCACCACATTCGGGCCACAACGCCGTAAATTCCATTCGCTGAATGTCTATGGCACCAAGCTAAGTTTTGAAAATGCGAATGGACCGGCACGCCTGTATCATGGCGACCAGCCAGAGGACGAAGAGCCCTTTGATGTCCCCTATCCCGGTATTGAAAAGGGTGACCTGTTGCCCGATTTCATCGCCGCCATTCGGGAAGACCGGCCACCGATAGTAGATGCCAGAGATGTCTTCCAGGTGATGAACATCTGTCTTTGCGCCTGGGAAGCAGCAGAAACCGGACACAGCGTGTCGGTGGCTGCAGTCGCCTGATCCCTTTTTCAATCACATCGTTCTTTGTGCAGCCGTTGCAAGGCATCCGCACGCATCGCTAATTAAATTGAATACTGATCCAGTAAAACAACCATAAATTAAAATAGCTAAATTCATTTTAAAATTCGATCTAAAGCAAGAGGCTAAACAACAAAAAGCTGTATAAATTTATGACAATAAATATAATACAACTTTCTGGTTAACCCAAAGATGACTTCCTTACAAGGCGACAACTTTGACGAATTCAAAAACATCGCAATTGGGACGACCGGGCACATTCTTTGCTTCTGCTGCACCCTTGTATGATTACTGGAAAATGTTGCCCAACGATAAGCCCAGGCGGGCTTTGCGCGCTGAACAGCTGGGGCCCCGTTTATTGCCGCATGTCAGCTTGTTACGGGTTCTGGGACAGGCCGAAGACTTGCGATATGATCTGATCTGTCAGGAGATGAAGATTATCGCCCCCCGTTTGATTCCAGGCAGCCTGGGCACAGATCCCTTGCAGTTAAACCCGGATGATCGCGGCGTGCTGGATCTGTTGATGGGCGCAGCCCTGAAACAAAGCCCAAGCGCCCATCTGGCCCATTTCAAGTCTTATGAAGGCCACAGAAGGTCTGTTTTTACGCTGATCCTGCCGCTCGGTCTAAACGCCCAGGCCATATCATCCAAAGATTTAATAGTATCAGTCTGGCAGCGGCCCAATAAACTGGACAGTGACCAAGAAGTCTTTGAAGACATGACCGAGGCATTTCTGACCTATTGTGATACCCACTCAGAGCCATGAAAATCAGAATATGGCCTGGAGAACCGAAATTACTCTGACGTAACTTCTTTCCATTTGGACTTAAAGGCACCCCAACTGTTATCCAGCTTGGACTTGGCTTCCGTCCAGCCTTCATCAGTGGTTGATTTTACATCGTTCCAGCCGTCCTTCACGCCCTGCCAGGCTGCTTTCGCATCTTCGGTCAACGGTCTGTTTGAATTTCTGGCTTCCTGTTCTTCAATCTCTTGCTTCATCTGAGCTTCATAGTCCTCGCGCGCACCCGTTGGTGCTTCGCTCTGACTTGTCGTATCATCAGCCACAGCCTGAATTGCGCCGCCGCATAATAGTAAAGAAACTGCCAAAATGCCGAAAAAGGCTTTCATGCTAAAAACTCCCTTAAAAGAAATGAGGCGACGCGCCGCGCCTTTGAACATGATAGGGGACGGTTAAATATCAAGGCCTGACCGCTAAATTGAAATGCCCTAGAACCCGACCAGCAGTTCATATCCAACCCCCGCTGCTACAACGGTCAGCACCGTCGCAAAAAGGATCGCGACGCCATCCCTGGTCACCAGGGAAAGACCAAAGCACGCAACTGCCAGCCCTGGCAAAGTGCTGCCAAAGGGTATCAAAGACAGCGGGATCATCGTCACCGCAAGTCCACAGCAAAGGACCGCGACACCGTAATTGAACGGCGTCTCGACCAACCAGGTCAGCCGGGGCATCGACAAACGATCAATGACCCGCGCGGCCGGCCTTGAGATATCCAGCGCCTTTTTCAGTCTGGCACAGGGAATTGAAATCTGCGTGATGCGCTTTGGCATCCATAATTTAGAGGGCGAAAAGATCATTTGTACGGACAGAATGATCAACAGGACACCCATACCAATCGACATCCCTGGAATAGCACCAGTGGGGGCGGTGGCCAGAAATGCGGGAAAGAACAGCAAGGGCCCATGACTGCGACTGCCAAAGCTGTCCAGAATAGCCCCAAGATAGAAAGAGTCCTGATCTTCCGGTGCATCCTCTGTTATGCCATCCAGCAAGCCGGTCAATGTATGCGGTTGTTTTGTCATAGGTCCCGATATGTCCCCCGATATGCCCATACAGCATCATGCGATCGCATCTGCTCACACATGATGCTCATAGCCCTTGTTTTCATCTGCAAATACGTCGTCACAAAGGCCCGCAAATGTCTGATAATGGTAGGATACAAAATACGCCCCGCCTTTCGACGGGGCGCATCTGTATGATCACTATGTGAGGACTCTCACCAATCCCTTATCAGGACTGATCAGAAGTCATTTCATTCCACTTAGCCTGAAAGTCATCCCAGCTTTGCTGAAATGTGTCTTTGGCGTCTTCCCAATTTTCATCGGCAGCTTCGCCCAAAGCCTTCCAGTTTTCTTCCACCTTCTGCCAGGCTGCGCTGGCTTCTGCGCTCAATTCCTTGTCAGAGAAAATGGCTTCCTGATTTTCCATTTCAGTGTTCATTTTCTGCTCATACACATCGCGCGGGGACGTGTTCGCGGTGTCACTTGCAGCCATGGCCTGTGGTGCAACAAGGCCCAGAGCCAACGAGATTGCAGCCGCTTTAACGATGGTATTCATAATAGAACTCCTTCTTTGCTGGCAGATGGTGCGTCCGTAACCCCTCTGCACTGTTATTCTTGTTTAAGTTAGTATAAACAGCGGACGCTATTTCTTGCTCTCAATCCACTTAGTAATTGTTATTTTTGGTTCAACATAAAATTCCTAATTTTCCAATAAATCAAAATTTTTCCACATTTACACATTGTCGTTATATCAATCATAATGTTAAATACTATATTTCAATAAAATTTTATATAAAACGATACGTTTAAACTGGTTTTTTATTGCAAATATTAATCCCATATCCATGTAGAATTTCAACTTCCGCTGCTGCATTCGTTCAGCGCGGATCTCAAAATGCGCCAGGCCATGCTGAGAAACTGTACATCTCATCTGTACATACGGGCTTGGCGCTAAAACATAAGGAGATTGCTTATGCTGTATTGGGCAGCCGTATTCTTTATCATCGCCTTAATCGCCGCAGCCTTTGGCTTTGGTGGCATTGCAGCCGTCGCGGCAGGTGCTGCTAAAATTCTGTTCTTCATCTTTGTGGTGCTGTTTTTCGCAGCCCTGATCATGCACATCGTGCGCGGTCGCAGGCTGTAGGCACCCGCATGACCGCAGGGGTTGAATTGCGGTGCAACATTCTTAGTTTCTCTCGCTCAGGATTCGGGGCATCCTGAGCGAGAGTGCTTTTTGGAGTGTATAATTTATGCCTGAATCCTCAACACTGGCCCTTGCGAAACGTATTTTCCGCTTCAGGACCAGCTTGGATTTGATAGAGCATTGGCTCTCAAAACAACCCAATGAAGATCGCCTGGATATCCCGGATTTCGATCCCATTGACGTGCCCAATCTGCTGCCAAACATTTACCTGTTGGAGAAAATTGACGGGCGACTGAAATACCGTGTGTCTGGAGAGAATGTAAATTCTCTGTTCGGACGTCAAAACACGGGCCGATATCTCGATGAAGTCGTGCCGCCCCATTTATATGAATTTGTTCATCCCTATTTTTACTCCATTTTCAGCGGAAATCTGGTAATTTTTGGGGGAATGGTCGTCGTTTCCAACAAGGAATATCTGGAATTTGAGCGGGTGTTGCTGCCGGTTCGCCGGAATGGTGAAATTCGGTTGCTGGGAATGCAGTCGCTGACAGACACGGCGAAACTGCGTGACAATGCACCGCCACCCCGTCCAAAGGGGGGCTATACCTTTCACTGCCAGAACCTAGCGACAGGCAGCGTAGAAGAATTTTTTCATGAAGTGACCCCCATCAAATCTCCCCAAATACGATAGCGGCTTGATCTGGCGTGAAAATTGCTTCCAAACTTGGAAGCAATCACGGCCCGGAGAGCAACCGCCATGTCCGATACCCCCATCCCATTTGGCAAACCGCAACTGGACGCAGACGCCTTTGATGCGGTCCGCAGCGTTCTTGAAAGCGGGATGCTGGTGCATGGCACCGTCACGCCTGCTTTTGAAGCGGCCTTTGCACAGCGGATCGGGGCGGCCGAAGCGGTGGCGGTTTCATCCTGTACGGCGGGTCTGCACCTGACGCTGTTTACCCGCAACATCGGGCCGGGAGACCGTGTCGCCGTGCCGGCCATGACCCATGTGGCAACCGCCCACAGTGTTGAACTTGTCGGGGCGCAGCCAGTCTTTATTGATGTTGATCCGGCAACCGGGAATATGGACCCAGCCGCGCTGGAAGCAGTGGACGGCCCCCTTGCGGCGATCATGCCCGTCCATTATCTGGGGCTTCCCTGTGATATGGATCGCATTCATGCGGTGGCACAGGCGAAAGGTGCCTTTGTGCTGGAAGACTGTGCCCTGGCCGTGGACGCCACCTGGGGCGACCAGAAGGCGGGGACACTGGGCCTGGCGGGCAGCTTTTCCTTTTATCCGGTCAAGCACATGACCTCCATCGAAGGCGGCATGGTCACCACCAATGATCCCGCCCTGGCCCATGACCTGCGCCGCCGCCGTGCCTTTGGCTATAACCGCGCCCTGGGTGAACGCACCCGACCCGGTCTGTATGATGTTGATATCCTGGGCATGAATTATCGGATGAGTGAGGTTGAGGCTGCTGTAGGATTGGCGCAAATCGCCCATCTGGATCACTTCATGGCGGATCGGTCCCGCAATGATGCCGCACTGCGGGCGATTTTATCCCGCATTGATGGCCTGACGCTGTTCCCCGATCGGCATGGCAAGGCGACATCATCGCATTATTGTATCAATGCGGTACTGCCCCGGGATGGCTCCGTTTCCCGGGATCGCGTCGTTGACGGGTTGAATGCGCGAAAAATCGGATCTTCAGTTCATTATCCAGGTCCGGTCCCTTTGTTTACCTATTATTCGCAAAAATACGGGTATAAGGCTGGGCAGTTTCCGGTCGCAGAATGGCTGGCGGATCAAACCATCTCCCTGCCCGTCGGGCCGCATCTGACCAAGGGTGATGCAGAGAGAGTAGGCAACGCCTTTCAGGAAGCGTATAGTGAGGCGTTGCGATGAAACCGGCGCAGAACGCATTGGCTTCATCGTTGGAAATCTTGATCCCGCGGGTACACCAGAAGGAGATACCGCAATGAGTTCGATACCTTTTGAGACATTAAGACCACATCTGGAAGACCAGCGCATCTTGCTGGTTGGGGGGGCTGGCTTTATTGGCCATAACCTGGCGCTGGAGCTTTCCCGCATGGGGGCCACGGTTGGCATATGCGACAATCTGATGGTCAACAGCCTGATCGAAAATTGTTATGAACCCGGACGCAATGTTGTCCAGCGCACCGCCTATCAGAACTTTCTGTTGGATCGCTTTCTGCTGTTGCGGGAAAATGGCGTGATGCTGATGAACAGCGATGCGCGTCTGCTGGCCGATCTGGGCCGCGTGTTTGAAGCCTTCCAGCCCACCAAGGTCGTCCATATGGCCGCCATCGCCAGCGCCGTGGATGCCAAGGCAGAACCGGGCCTCGCCTTTGACCTTCAGCTGATCACGCTGCGCAATGTCCTGGAACTGGTGCGCCCGAAAGTCAAAGACATCAATCAGGTCATGTTCATGTCGTCTTCGACCGTTTACGGCGATTTTGAAGGCGCAAGCGTGGATGAAACCACCTTCCCGCGCCCGGAAGGCATTTATGCTAATGCCAAATTCATGGGGGAACGGCTGGTCCGAACCTATCGGACACAATACGGATTGGGGACGACTGTTATTCGCCCCTCTGCCCTGTATGGGGAACGCTGTATTTCCCGCCGTGTCAGCCAGGTCTTCATTGAAAACGCCCTGACCGGCAAGCCGTTGCTGCTGGAAGGCGGCGGTGATGGGCGGTTGGACTTCACCTATATCAACGATCTGGTACAGGGCATGGTTCGCGCATTGGCCCTGCATAAAGGGCATGACGATAGCTCAACCTATAACATCACCTTTGGCAATGCCCGCACGATTGCCGATTTGGCCGCCGTGGTGAAATCCGTTGTTCCCAATGCCATCCTGGAAGATCGCCCGCGCGCCGTGGACAAACCGATCCGGGGCACGCTGTCCATCGCCCGGGCCCAGGAGAAGCTGGGGTTTGAACCAGAATGGACACTGGAACAAGGGTTCAAACGCTATTGCGAATGGTATGCGGATCAATGGCACCGCGCGCAAATGCAAGTGGAAGCCAATTAAGATGAGCGATACATCGCGAGGACCAGCAGCCCTGGTGCTGTTGGCAAGGCTCGATTCCAGGCGATTGCCGGGAAAGGGCCTGATGGATCTGGGCGGGCGTACAGTGCTGGGCCGGGCCATTGATCGCCTGCGCCGCTGTCATTATGTGTCGGACATGATCCTGGCCACCAGCGACCGCGCCCTGGATGATCCCTTACAGGCCTTTGCAGAGGCAGAAGGCATCGGCTGTTTCCGGGGCGATGCGATGGATGTCGCAAAACGCTGCACGGACGCCTGTAGCGAATTCAAACTGGATTGGTTCGTCAGGATCTGCGGTGACAGCCCCTTTGCCGACCCCGCCGTCGTGGACCAGGTGTCAGAAAGATTTCTGGACAGCGGCGCGGACCTTGCCACGAATGTCTATCCGCGCTCCTTCCCCATCGGGGCCAGCGCCGAAGCAATCTCAAAAGCGGCGATGCACCGCATTCTGTCCGCGACGTCTGATCTGGCCTATCGGGAACATGTGACACTGTACGCGTACGAACACCCGAATGATTTTTCCATCGTCAGCGTACAGCCAGAAGATCTGGATTATGAAGCAATGTCTATTGCTGTAGATACACCAGAAGATCTGGCCCGCGCCCGCCGCCTGATCGCCCTGCTGCCAGACCCAACAACGGCAACCCTGGCAGATATTCTAAAGCTCCAGCCGCAACTGTCTTAGAGCAAGTCCGGGGTGACGTCTTTGTCAACAGTCGCCCCCAGCGCACAGACCGTGATGTGATCTGTTAAAACTGAAAGCAACCCCCTGCATCACAGCGCCCTCTATATCAGATCCATGCCACGGGTTTTGGGGGCACCATTGCCATCGATGGGCATGGTCCAGGCTTCTTCCTTGAAGTCACCAAAGCTATGGTGCTTGCTGGACCCATCGGGGAACAGATAGGTCGCGCTGCCATCCACCGGGTCGTAAATCGCGGTATAGATTGTCCCAAACCCATTGTGATACGCATTGGTATACAAAGGCGGCTTTCGGAAAGCATCCACCAGCTTGGGGAAGGTGACCTTGTCATCTTCCAGGCGGAACCGCAGGAACTGCTCCCGCTCCAGCGTGGCGGTCGCGCGGGCATGGTCATGCCATTCAATACGCCCCTGGTGATTCGTCGCATAGGGGACGGATTTGATCACGGGTCGGCTGCCCGGTGCCAGATAGGCGGTCGTGAACCGGCCTGATTTATCAACCGCCGTCACATTATAGGCCATATGGGTCGGTACTTCGGCTAGAACCTTTGCTGCGTCCTCTACCGTCGCACAGAATTCCAGGATGTTGCGCAGGATAACGGGGATCCCAAACCCCTCCCCCACGGCGCGGCGGCCGCCGAAGGTCAAGCTGACAGCCAGCCCCTTTTCGTTCACGCCATCCAGCACGCCCCACAGGCAATCGGTCATCGCAATGACCTTTGTGCCATTCCAGGCGCTTTCCATGATAACGCCATCGATCAGGGCCGGGCTGTAATCATAATTCCGCACCAGTTTCGGACCATCACCCAACCAGACGATCTGACTGCAGCCGGAAATATAGGCCGGGGGTCGCCACAGGCTGAGGAAACGCGCCGCCAAGTCGCCCCCACCGGCCAGATCACACAAGCAGTCATAGGTCGGCAACAGACGGGGCATGTGGGCTTCCAAAGCCTCCTTACAGGTCAGCCAGGTCGCGCGCTGCTCCAGCCCATCAGAGAGATACCAGGCCCGATAGGCCGGCCAGTATCTCTCAAACAGGGTCTGCCACTTATCGCCGGGCTTCTTTTCAGAAACCGACTGGAAATAAAGGTCCATGTCTTCTCCGTCCGTCCCCTGTGTCAGGGGACCGGACCGATACGGTCCTTCCTGTTCCGGCACGCCCAGAAACTGGGTTCCGAAAGCAGTATCTTCTGTGCCAATTACAGAATCTTGTATGCCCCAGCGGTCGGTGCCGGTTGTAATCCCCGCCCCTTGAACTTCCCGCGCATTCCATTGATCCATTTCTTGGCCCGCTTATTCAGCTTAAAGTTATCGGTCATTAGACGACCGCGGGTCACCAGAATGCCAAGGTCGGCCCCTTCATACCGATAATCTCCGACCCCGGAAATTCTCAGGAAAAAGGCTTCATTCTCGCTGGCAACCGCACGGCGGTGATAGTCAAATCGACTGAAATCGATACTGCCATCAGGGTTCATACGATAGATGCCACTTTCGGGGGCTTCGGTGATGATGTCTACCGAATCCTGTGTATGTTTCATGACATATTGGGACCAACTGTCGATATTGTCTGGATCAGCCCAACGGTCGTTCAGGGCCTCGACATCCAGCTCAAACGGCACCCCTGAAAATTCCAGCAGATGGAACAGGAACAGCGGCGCATCCGCATGGGCAAAGGCGGCGTGATTGGTCATGGAAGACGCCCCGGTAATGCGCGGGTTCAATTCCCCCAGATACATCAAGCCGCTGTCCATATCGATCAGGAAATCCAGTTCAAAATATCCGCGATACCCTTCCTTGCGCAGCTGCTCCCCGAATTTATAGGTATAGTCCCGGGCCTGCTGGCGGATTTCCGGCGTGAAGCTGGCATCGAATATCTCATTGCCGCACCAACCGCCTTTATAGGGGGTCAGTTCCGGGAAGCCGACAAGCTCCGTCATCAGCGGACCGACAATCGTGCCAGCCTTGGTCGTGCAGGCCTCAATCGCCGATCCCCGGCAATTGATGCGTTTCATGACCTTGATTTCACCCTGGCCGATGATTTCGGACTGATGCTTCTTAAAGTCCTTTTCGGTGGAGATGAAGAAGGTTGTATGTCCAGAATCGCCAAAGGCTGACTGCAGCACCAGATGCTCACCCAGCCCCTTTGATACCTCGCGCAACTGCTCATAGCTTTCAATCTTAGCCAGGACGTTGGGCACCGATGGCACACCCGCCTTGTCGCCGATGCGCACGGTAATGATCTTGTTATCAACCCTGGTGCGCAGCTTTGCTTTCGGGAACCAGACATCCATTTTGGCCTTTTTCGCCAGCTTTTCGGTTTCCTCGTCAAACATCAGGAATACCGATTTGGGGTTTTTCCCCATGGCGCTGACGGTATCCAGCACTTCCTTATGCTGCAGCAGATAGTTGTTGATATCCTCAATCGACTGGAATTCCGCATGGGGTGCTTCATTGGGAACGAATACGTTCGGGTGACGCCCGTCATAACAGTCTATATAGTTGATATATTTAAAGTTCTTAACCCATTCATCCATGCCCAACAGGTTAAAGTTGGTCGCACTGATGAACACGATCGGCGTTTCATTGCGATGGAAATACCGCCGAATATCCGACATGCCCTTCAGGACTTTCTTTTCCCGTGGCACGCGCTTTTTCGTTCCCGGCTTCAGGGTCGCCTTCTTGGCGACGGGCCGCTTCACCTCAGCTTTTGCCGCAACTTTCTTGGCTGTTGCTTTCTTGGCTGTCGCTTTTGGTGCGGATTCCTTAGGTGACGACTTCTTGGCGGATGCCTTTTTATTGGGTGTCACCTTTTTAGAAGCCGCCTTCTTCGTTGTCGCCTTCTTCACATTTGCCTTTTTTGTGGCTGCCTTCTTTGTGGCCGCTTTCTTGACTGCTGCCTTTTTAGCAACAGCCTTTGGCGTCGGTGTGGTCGACACAGGCTCTGTCGTCAGGGCTTCTGGGGCCCCACCATCGACAGCGGCTTTTGTTGATGTCTTCTTTGCAGTGGCCTTCTTAGCCATAGGTATAGTCCCCCATTTTCTCTGTTCAGTTCATTTCTTTGCGACGTCTTTTAACGCCTTTTCTGTGAATACGCGCAGTCCCAGTTCCGGGCGATAGCCGTGAATTTCCTTCACATCCAATGCCCGCATATATTTCAGAATTTCGATACTTAAGACCTGCCCTGGCACCAGAATTGGGAAACCCGGTGGATAGGGAATGATGAAGGTCGATGATACGATTTCCCGGCCCTTGGCCATTTCTGCATCCAAACTGCCATCTTCCAGGCTTAGATATTCACAGTTCTCCTGATCATAGGCCAGGAAGTAAGCGGTGCGAATATCCCCTTCTGCCGTATCCGCGCTCTGCCCCTTTTGGGTGTTCTTTGCGCGGAAAGAGTCATGGAAGCGGCTGAAATCTGGCTGTGGTGGCAATTCTTCCAGCAGGGATGTTACCTGGCGATTATGCAGCGCGCGTTCGACCGGTGAAGAATCATCCAACCGTTCGTCCAGTTCCGCTGCGATCTTCACCAGAACTTCGATCAGATACGCGACTGAGGACCGTGTGGTCCCGATATTGGTCATGAACAAGACCGTATTGCGGGATGTCTTGTTGATCTGAATCCCGTATTTATCCATCAACTCCTTATTCTTGAATGTATCGCCATCCAGTCCGGTTTTGCCGATCAGCAATGTAACCCGCGTTGCATCCAGGGCGAATTCATCCTTCGCCCAGGCTTCCCAGATATCGGCCCAGCCATGCCCGACCTGAAAATAGGATTCCATACCGCTTTCACGATATTCAGCGGGAATCATGTCGCTGGCTGTCAGGATGCGGAAATATTTGCTTAACAAGGGATGGGTCGTGATTTTCTCGCGCAGGACCATGGCCATTTCGACCTGCTTCTGCACCATTTCGAAGCCTTCCAATTCCACCTGCCGTCGCCCCACATCCAGGGACGCAACGATCTGATAATTTGGAGACGTCGATGTATGGGTCATATAGGCTTCGTGGAACGATTCCTCCGCCTTGGATTTGTAATCCTGATCATGAATATGGATCATCGAACCCTGACGCAGACTGGTCAGGGTCTTGTGGGTCGACTGGCAGGCATAGACGCGGACCCGCACCTTGTCTGGATCAGGCATCAGGCGCTGATCCAGCCAGGTCGACTCCTTCTCTGACCCAGCCTTATCAAAAGCGGCCTTCCAGGTCTCATATTGTTCGCGATATTCGCCGGTCTGATAGCGTTCCCGCAACATCGCCGCATTGTGCATGGCGGTGCGCTGGCGATAGGTTGGCCCGAAACGGGCAAAGGCAAACCACGCCTCGTCCCACAAAAAGACCAGGTCCGGCTTGATCGCCAGACATTCTTCCATCACCCGTTCAACGTTATAGACCAGCCCATCGAAGGTACAGTTGGTCAGCAACAGCATCTTCACCCGGTCCAGTTTTCCGGCTTTCTTGAGCGTTAGTAGCTGATGCTTGATCTCGCGCAGCGGTACCGCGCCATACATGGAAAACTCATTCAGCGGATAGCTGTCCAGATAGACAACCTGTGCGCCTGCCAACACCATTCCATAATGGTGGGATTTGTGACAATCCCGATCCACCAGAACGATATCGTCCGGCTTCACCAGCGCCTGAACCACAATCTTGTTACAGGTCGATGTGCCATTGGTGGCAAAAAACGTCTGCCGTGCGCCAAACGCACGCGCCGCCGATTCCTGCGCATGCTTGATCGGACCATGGGGATCCAGCAGCGAATCCAATCCACCCGATGTGGCAGAGGTTTCCGCCAGGAAGATGTTCATCCCATAAAAGTCGCCCATATCCTTGATCCAATGGGACTTGGCAATGGATTTCCCACGGCTGATCGGCATGGCATGAAACACACCGGTCGGCTGCTTGGAATATTCCTTCAGGGCGGTAAAGAACGGCGTCTTATAGCGCGTGTTGACCCCGCGCAGGATGTTCAGATGCAGCTCCATATAGTCTTCCTGATTATAGAAGACCCGGCGGCAATTCTCACAGACCCGCCCTGCAATATCCTCCACGGACTGATCCGTGACCATATAGATATCCAGTTCAGGACGCAGCTTCCCGATGGCATAGGCCAGATTGACGCCAAATTCTTCCGGCGGCAGATCATCGAACGTCTCGTCGCCCAATCGGTTCAGGTAGCGTTTCAACATTGGCAGATCGTGGCGGGATTTATACGGAAAGCCATACCGCACAACGACGGCCTGAATGTTGTAATTGAACAGCACACCAATCAGCGCATCTTCAAAACTGCCGACAACCACGCTTTCATAGACAAAGGAATCCTCCGCCCGGCGTTTGTCTCTGAGCGACCGCTTCAGCGTGGTTTCCTGATGGGGTGACAGGTCATCGACAATCATCACCTCGAAATAGGGGCGATTGCGCGCGCGTTCTTCGGCGGTATCGGACCGCTCGTCACTGTCTTCATCATCTTCTGTGGGGATGACATGGATATGTCGGCTGCGATAGCTGTCGGACATCAAGGCCCGCGTGATTCGGGCAACTGTATGGGCAAGCGTCGTGAATTCCTGCTCTTCAAACATTGTATGCAGACGCTCGAACGTGACCCGCCCTGGAAAGGCCCAATAACTTTCAATAGGTTCCAGCTTGTGCAGCAATTCCTCGACAACCCTGTGCATGGGGGAGTCCGGATCGCGCCGTTCAGCCACCATCAGGCGCGCCGCTGCATTTTTCAGTTTGCTCCAACTGTCATTCCGCAATTGAGACGCGGAATAATGCGCGGTCAGGTCACCTGGCCCGCTGCGACGAATCGCTAGTGCCTTGCCTTCATTTGCCCCCGGTTTTCCGCCTTTAAGGGCGGCATTCTTTTTGGACTCACTCGTTAGTTTTGCGATCGGTTTGCTCCATTTATTGTATCGACGGCGTGCAGGCGCATTCAGCCTGGCCCCGCAGGTTCCTCAAAAGTCTGTGCTGCACCCCTGTCCAGGGTTCCTGGCCTTAAATCCAGACCCGCCCGGGAGCCCCGCTGTGGCATTTCAAGCGGACCCAGGCTGTAAAGATAAGACGTGTCCGCATAGGTTGGATCATAGATTGAGAAATAGACGCTGCGGTCGCGGAAGCTTTTCAGCGTCTGCCCCAATCCTTTAAGACCGGTTTCCCGTTGGCGACGCACCAGGGTAAGGTCGACTTCAATCGGGATAATCTCCTCCTGCCCGGCGGCCTGATACAGCACCGTTCCAGACGGATCGACAACACAGGACCGTCCACATCCTCCGGCACCCAATCCATTGATATCAAATATATAGCATTGGAACATGGCCGCCGACGCGCGGGCGATGGACAGTTCCACATCGCGATCAATGGTTCCGGTCAGGACGGGATGCAACAGAACCTCCACCCCCTGCGCCGTCAGGGTGCGTGTCGTTTCCGCGAACCAGATGTCATAACAGATCGAAACCCCGAAACGCCCCACATCTGGAACATCGAAGATCAGAAACTCTGTCCCCGCCTCAATTCCAGCCTCATACGGGCGGAAAGGAAACATCTTGCGATAGCGCCCGACGATCTCCCCCTCTGGATTGATCACGATCGCTGTATTGTAGATTTTGTCGCCAACCCGCTCAAAAATCGAACCGGGCAACAGCCACACACCATGGGCGCGCGCCATTTCCTGGAAAATCTCCTCAGCAGGCCCAGGCAGGGTCTGTGCATGTTCCGGCAAGGGCCCATAAGGGGCCAGTTCAGAAAACATAACCATCTGAACCCAAGGAAAGCGGGCGACGGTCAGATCAAGGCGCTGTCGGATCGCTGTTACATTTTCAGCATAGGCTCCAACATGCATTTGTACTCCCGCAATTGCAAAAGGCTGCATTCGGGCGCTCTTTCGTCCGTAGTTATTATTATGTGCATAGGACACCATAGGCACAGGTGCTTGTAAACAGCCTGTTTTTCAACAAAGCCGTTAAGACACCGCGCGAAAGTCAAGTTTCAAAGGGTGGACGTTAACCAACGCTGGATTTGATTCTCGCCATATCATCCATACTGGTGTCTTCATTCACCCTGTTTCTGACCTCTGCAATCGTCAGCCTTTTCGGGGGCAACAGCTTTCTGCTGGGCGTCACTAGGACAGGACCACTGATCAGTTGTACACCCCCTTCTGCAAAGGCAAGCACATCCGACCATCTGGTCACATTGATGACCTTGGTGATTAACCCCAGTTGTTTGGCCAACGCCAATGTTGATTTCGTCCATTCGATTTCCAGATTGGTCGGTATGGAAGGCAGTTCAATCCCAACCATGCGGACCCCTGCGGCATGTAATCTTGAAAGCGTGTTCTTAATGCTGCCCTGCAGTTTTGAATGGCGCATTACGACCGCAACATCGCGGAAGAACGGTGTCAAATATTGATACAGTTCCATCAACCGGCTGGGTGGAATTCCTTCCGGAATATCGCACAGATTGGCATAAATCCGCTGGCGCAAAGCTGGGGGAACCATCCGCAAGACCGCGGTCAGATCATCACGCCCGTGACGCGCCGACAGCGTTTCGAAACTGATATTGAATACCACATTGATGCGATGATGACCCGACGCCATGACATTCTTTAACTGCATCAGGCCGTCTTCCAGCGCTTCAATATCGAAGTCGAACACATCCTGTTGTTTTGCATCGAATGGCAGGGCGTTATACGCCATCATCATTTCATCATCATATGGGTTTTTGCGGGCTGGAATGCATTTATAGCCCAAAATTGTTTCTGTCGGAACGGACCATAAGGCAACGAATACCAGGAAACTTGGCGTCTTTTCAATTTCAGCCATTTCCAAGGCAAATTGCTTACGCAACTCCTTGCGATCAGGTTTTACATCTAAATTGGGTGGGTTGGGGATCGCCTGCGTGATGTTGTTGTTCTTCAGGGCCTCTTCCGGCGGTGGCGCAGAGGCAAGCTTATGGGCATTTTCAGCCAATCTGTTGGCGATATCCTTTGGCTTCATCGTTTCGCTTGTTTTCCAACTCTCCCCCTCTGACACGACCGTTCTAATGCTGGCCCCTTCAAACCCATCCTGACCGAACAGAGTTTTGTTCACTTGCATGGCAATTTTGCTGGCGATCAACAATGCCGAATCGTTTGAAACCCCTTGAAAAACAATCACATAGCTGCCGTCTTCCACCCGAAGGAAAACATCCCTGGGTCCGGCATGCGCCTTAATGGCACTTTCAACGAATGAACTGACCAATTCTTTCATTTTGGCCCAACGCGCCGCACCGACACGTTCCTCGATCTCTTCCAGGCCAATCGCTATCATCTGTCCAACCTGAGCATCGCTCTTGGTGGGCAGGTCTTGCAGTGCAGAGCACAAGTGGTCAATTGTTTCCAATCGTTGAACTGTCATTATCATCCATCCTCCGGAAATATGCGGGATGTAGATTTTCATCCTTATAGAAACAGGATCGACGATATTTCTTAATATAGATTTAAGACGCAAAAAAATCCCGAAAAACCGCGCATTTTAGCTAAAATGCAAAATTCTTTGACTCAACAAAAAACCAAGCAAAAACAAAGGCTGTCCCTAGCGCACGGCGGAGCGTTGCGAAACACGTTCAGCCATCAGACATAGTATTTCCCACATCATTGTAACCCCTGCCAGCGCCGTCGCGCCGGACGGGTCAAAGGGTGGGGATACTTCAACCACATCTGCGCCCACAATATCTAAGCCACGCAGCCCACGCAGCATGCGTTGCGCGTCATGGGTAGAATATCCGCCAACTTCGGGCGTTCCAGTTCCCGGCGCATAGACCGGATCCATCCCATCCACATCGAACGAGATATAGGCTGGGCCACCGCCAACAACCTCTCTGGCGAGGTCTGCGACCTTATCGGGGCCCAGATCAAAGTATTCCTCTATCTCGACAACCCGAATCCCCTGGGCCAGCCCCCATTCTTTATCTTCCGGACCATACAAGCCGCCCCGAATGCCTATTTGAATAACGCGCTTGGGATCCAGCAGCCCCTCTTCTATCGCCCGGCGGAAAGGCGTGCCATGGGTGTACAGTGCGCCCCCGAAATAACGATCCCAGGTATCAGTATGGGCATCGAAATGCACCATACCCAAAGGGTTCTTCTTGTCTGCAATCGCCCGCATGATCGGCAAAGTGATCAGATGATCCCCTCCGGCGGTCAATGGCACGATGCCTTTTTCATGAATCTTGCGAAAATGCTGTTCGATCCGATCCAGCGTGTCTTCCAATTGAATCGGATTGACGGGGCTGTCCCCCAAATCGGCGCATTTGGCCAGTTCATATGGCATGATGCCACTGACATGGTGGCAATTGCGCGTCATGGTGGACGCATCGCGCATCTGTCTGGGTCCATGTCTGGCCCCGGCGCGATTCGTTGTCCCCCCATCCCAGGGAACGCCCGTCAGACCAATATCAACCCCACCGGCATCTTCTGGCGCAACATGCGGCAGGCGCATAAAGGTCGCAATTCCTGCAAATCGGGGCAGCACCATTCCGGACAGGGGTTTGTAACTAATCTCACCATCCGCCATCACAGCATTCCTTCCCAGATTTCGTAACCAACACGTCCACAGGGGACCCTTATCGGTGCACCAGACCGTTAATGATCCGACTCATTTAAGAACTGATCGCCCAGACCGGTGTTATAGGCAACCCCTTCCGGCGTCAGGGTGATCGTATGCATATCCGGGCTGACAACCAAGCCCTTGCGCGCCAGAGCCACCCAGACGGCAGGATTTGAAAATCCGCTGGCGTCGCGAGCATGAACGGTAAAGGCACCGACATGCACATGATCGCCATGGGCATGGGGAATTCGGGTCAGGGTCACATTTCCCGTTGCCTCATCAGATCTGGAGGAATTCGGATCGCGGGCGATAACCTGTGCCAGAACAAGGGTTCGCGCCTGAAGCTTATTTAGTTTCAATGGGTTTGGTTTTGACGTCACGCTGTTTCCTTTCTGATGATACGCCATCCAGTACAAACGCACTACAGGCCACCACGCAACCGCCGTATAGACCTTTGCGCAACTGTTTCATGAATATGAAACGTTTTATGCACAAGTTTGCAACGCTGTACCTGTAATCAAGGGCCTGCATCAGGGTCGAAAGCCTGAGCATCCGGGGACGCGCCTTCGTTAAACCATGGTCGACAGCATCACACCGGTCCCAACCGACAGTGACAGATGCAGGGGAAGTTATGCTAGAGATTCAGTCTCTTACAAAGAAATTTGGTGAATTGCACGCTGTTGATGCCGTGAATCTGTCGATTCCAGACAAGGCGATGGTCGGAATTATTGGTCGATCCGGCGCTGGAAAATCCACCATGCTGCGCCTTATCAATCGCCTTGCCGTTCCGACATCCGGGAAAATCCGGTTTCACGGGCGCGATATTTCGAACCTTTCAGGCAAGGCCCTGCGCGACTGGCAGGCCGACTGTGCCATGATCTTCCAGCAATTCAATTTGGTGCCGCGCCTGGACGTGCTGACCAATGTCATGCTGGGCCGCCTGAACCATATTGGAACCCTGCGCAGCGTCTTCCGGCTGTTCACCGATAAGGAACGCATGGAAGGCCTGTTGGCGCTGGAGCGGTTGGGGATTGAACAAACCGCCCTGCAACAGGCCGGAACCCTCTCTGGCGGCCAGCAACAGCGTGTCGCCATCGCCCGGGCCCTGGTGCAGAATCCAAAACTTATTCTGGCGGACGAACCCATCGCCTCCCTGGATCCGATGAATGCGAAACTGGTCATGGATGCCCTGCAGCGCATCAATCAGGAAGACGGCATAACCGTCGTGTGCAACCTGCACACCCTGGATACCGCGCGGACCTATTGTGAGCACATCGTTGGCATGGCCCATGGCAAGATCGTCTTTTCCGGTGGGCCTGATGACCTGACCACCGCCCAGGCGCGGGAGATTTATGGCGCTGGTGAGGAATTCAACGAGGCTGCCACATCGACATCGATTTCGCAGGAGCGCGAAGTCTCAAAAACACCCGATACCGAACAGGATGACCTGATCGCATCGGGGAAGGTCGTCAACCTGTGAGGACAAGGTAGGCGAGCTTAATCAAAACCGAGGTGATGGAACACCGATCACCTGGTCCTGCAAGTGCCCTTTACCAGACGTTAAACCTACCACAGCAAGAAAGAGAGATATCATGCAGATCAAATCCATCGCGGCCGCCGTTGCCACCGCTGCCATTATGAGCGTTTCCAGCGCCGCCAGCGCACAGGAAATCACAGAATTCCGCATTGGCATTCTGGGCGGTGAAAACGCCAATGACCGTTTGAAGTCTCATGAATGCCTGAAAGACCGAACCGAAGCATTGCTGGGTGTTGAAACCAAAATATTCGCACCGGCTGATTACAGCGGCGTGATCGAAGGCCTGATCGGTGGCAACCTGGATATGGCCTGGCTTGGAGCCTCCGCTTACGCGGCAGTTTACATGGCAGAC
Organism: Rhodospirillaceae bacterium; assembly: GCA_002709955.1. Taxonomy (GTDB): domain Bacteria; phylum Pseudomonadota; class Alphaproteobacteria; order UBA8366; family Aestuariispiraceae; genus Pacificispira. Next base: position 502,509 of record PAQY01000012.1, on the reverse strand, counting down.
CCGGAAGCGGTTGAGCCGGTTCTGGTAAAAATCAACACGGACGGGTCTTACGGCTACTATTCTGTCGGCTTTGCCCGAGTCGATTCAGGCATCAAATCGCTGGATGATATGAAGGGCAAAGTTTTTGCCTTCGGTGATCCGAACTCCACCTCTGGCTATCTGATCCCTTCCGTTGAAATTCCTGAAGGCGGCTATTCCATGAAATCCGGCGATTACTTCTCGGAAGTGAAATTCGTTGGTGGCCATGAACAAACCATCGTTGCCGTTGCCAATGGCGATGTTGATGCCGGTGTGACCTGGGCAGACGGCCTGGGCAACTGGGAAGAAGGGTACAATTCCGGCGCGCTGCGCAAGGCAACCGATGCCGGTCTGGTCGACATGACCGAAATCCAGGAAATCTGGCGCTCTAAAGTTATCCCGGAAGGCCCGATCGTTCTGCGCAAGGCTCTGCCAGAGCGCGTGAAACTGCAAATGACCGGTCTGATGGCCAGCCTGGAATCGATGGACCCGGAATGCGCCTACAGCGTTATGGCCGGTGAAGTCAAAGGCATCGCCCCAATCGGTCACGACGCCTATATCAGCGTGATCGAAGCCCGTAAGGCTTCCATGAAGAACTAATCAGCGGATTGGTTTTGTGCGGCGCCGATGCCATTAAACGCATCGGCGCCGCACGTAGTTTACTGTGGAGCTTCGATAAAATGAACACCCCCCTGACCATCGGCCAATTACAAAGCCATTTCAATGGCATGGAACAAAGACGGCGGCTCTATACAGCCGTGTTTCTTGGCGCATCGCTGATCGTCTTCTTTGGGGGATTTTCTATTGCGGAAGACCTGAATTCCGGTGGTTTTTGGCAGGGACTTGCCAAATTCTTCGATTTCCCGTCCCAAATCATTCAAGACACTTTTGCTGCCGATGACTGGCTTATCACCGTCCTTGAATATTCGCCCGCCATGTTGGAAACGATCAACATGGCCATGGTTGGAACCCTGTTTGGCGCAGTGATGGCAATGATCCTGGCCTTCTGTTCCTCGCGCAATCTTGGCATTCTGCCGGGCCTTGTTCCGGTTGCCCGTCGCTTGATGGATATCACCCGCGCCTTTCCAGAACTGATTCTGGCACTGTTCCTGATCTATTTACTGGGCGCGACACCCATCCCGGCAATCATCGCCGTAATGCTGCATACAGCCGGTGCCCTGGGCAAACTGTTCTCTGAGGTGAATGAAAACATCGACCGTAAGCCTTTGGAAGGGCTGCAGGCGACCGGTGCCAGTTGGCTGCAGCGCATGCGCTTTGGCGTTCTGCCGCAGGTTCTGCCGAATTACTGCAGCTATGCCCTGTTGCGGTTTGAAATCAATATTCGCGCCTCAGCCATTCTGGGCTTTGTCGGCGCGGGTGGGATTGGCCAGGAATTTCGCACCGCCATCAGTTGGGGTGCGGGCGACAAGATATCGGCCCTGTTCCTGCTGTTATTCCTGACCATCGTCGTCATTGACCAGATTTCCAGCCGTATTCGCCGGAATCTTGTCGGCGGCGCGTATCAAATGGCCTGACCTGTCACGCGCTTTATGATTAAGGACACGACCCCATGACGACGATGACACTCGACAGCCAGGCAAGCCGCCTTCGCCGCACCCATGGCGAGGTAATCCGGAAATCCCGGATGGCCGCCTTCTGGCCGCTGACGTCCCTGGGCATTGTGCTGGGATATCTTGTCTATGCCTGGATTGCCTTCGATGTGTCCGGCGTCTTTGGGGCCGCGGACTGGAACCGGGGCGTGCTGCTGTCACGGGACAGCTTTCACCACAAATATCAGGTCAGCTATTCTGCGCGTCAGGACGAAGTATCCGTCACGGTCGAAGGCGACCGGAACACGGAACAGGACCCCCTGCCCAGCTGGGTCACAACAGATGGCGACAGTTACCGTGTCTCGTTAGGGGGACGCCATATCGTCACATTCGCAACGGGACGGTTAGACTATACCGCGCCGGATGGATCGACCTATGCCGTGCGCGTCACCCAGGATGGCGTGCATGTGAATGGCTATCGCGCCTTTCTGGATGACGACAACCAATATCGCTTTGTGCCCGAAGAACAGTCCGGAAATGCAAATCCTTTAGACATGGATGAGTTGGTCGAACGCGGCATCCTGCCTGAAGGGTCCTCCTTTGCGCCGACCAAATTTGAATATGCACCGGATTTTTATAAGACAATGCGCGTTACCCGCGCCCAAATCCTGGTACAGCGCTATTTCTTTGGCTGGGAATATTTCTGGTTTGGCCCAAAATCCCAATTGCATGGCCTGAGCACTGGTGCGCTATGGGATCTCGCCTGGTCTGAGGAGCGGATTGATCCCGCGCTGTCCAATGCCGAATTCATCTTCCTGGAATTCTGGCGCAATCCGGACTGGCAGCATAATGAAATGTTCATTGCGCTGCTGGAAACACTGTTGATGGCCCTGCTGGGGACGTTTGTTGCCGCGGGTGTGGGCCTGCCTCTTGGTTTTCTGGCGGCGGCAAATTTCAATCCAATCTTTGCCAGTCGCATGGTGCTGCGCCGCCTGTTTGATTTTCTGCGGGGGATCGACCAGATCATCTGGTCCCTGATCTTTATCCGCGCATTCGGACTGGGCCCTCTGACCGGATCCCTTGCCATCGCCTTCACCGATACCGGCACGCTGGGGAAACTGTTTTCCGAGGCCATTGAGAATATTGATTCAAAGCAGGTGGAAGGTGTCCGGTCCACCGGGGCAACGGCAATCCAGCGTTATCGCTTTGGTGTGATACCGCAAATCCTGCCGATCTTTGTCTCGCAGACACTGTATTATCTGGAATCCAACATTCGATCCGCCACCGTGATCGGGGCGCTGGGGGCCGGGGGAATCGGCCTGAAACTGGTGCAATCGATGCAGACACAGCAGGATTGGGAAAATGTGATGTATTTGATCGTCATGACCCTGATCGTTGTCGTATCCATGGATATCGCGTCGGGCTGGTTGCGCCGTAAATTGATCAATGATCGGGGATAATTCCTGGTCCCCCATTTGATCGATCTGGGAATCTCTGGCATAGTCTTTACATCGGTGTCGGCGTATCGCCAGAACCATGGACCAAAGCAGAATACAGGGTTCTTCACAGACCCTTGGCGCGACACCTGGTCCGAATGATTGACCCGAAAGGTCGACTCTCAATGAAGCTCAATACCAGCCAGCAGGCTGCTGTGAAACAGCAGACCGGTGCCGATCCTGTTGAAGAAGGAAGCACCCCCCACACCGCCCTGACCGAAGCTTTCGGGGATCATACATTTTATGTCAGCGAAGCAGGACTTCTGGTTCCAGAACCTGTTGAGGCGGAAGGAACAGACCCAATGGAACTGATCCTGGTCGCCGAATGGACCGATGAAAAGCGCGAAGCGATGCAACGGGTTGAACCCAAGCAGACAGGCTTTGTCCTGGATGCCGCCCCGGCAAACGATTCCGCCGCCAGTTAGAGCATCATACGCTCGCAGGAGCTCCCACAGGATGCTCTTGCGACTAGTTTTTCAGCAAATCCCCTTTGGCGCGGCCAGCGGAGTGTATCTCTCTGCCGCGCCAATTGGGTATGCCGATTTCAGGCACCAATGGTCAGGATGTGAATGAAAAACGATAGCAGCGACAGCTATTCCGCCGCGTTGGATGACGGCCCGGTATTGCTGTTGCCGATCTTTTCAAAGCTATCCTTATCCAGATAGCCGATACACCGGTTCCGCCCCTGGCGTTTAGCTTCATACAAGGCCTTGTCCGCCTTGCGCAGCACTTCTTCACCGGTATCATTATCGAAATCAAATAAGGCGACGCCTACGGATATGGAAACATCCAAGCCACCGTCAGGACCGCCACGCGCGTGAATGGTCGTAGAACAGATGCTCTTGCGCAGCCGCTCCGCCACGACACTGGCGACGCTGTAATCTGCATCCGGCATCAGCACGACAAATTCTTCACCGCCAAACCGGGCAATCGTATCAATAGACCGGACATTCAGGCCAATACGGCGGCTCAGTTCGATCAGAACCTCATCCCCGGCTGCATGACCATAGGTATCATTGACCTGCTTAAAATAATCGATATCGAACATCATGACCGCCAATGGCTTACCACTGGCACGAACCCGGTCTACAAGCCCGCTTAGATGCGCGGTTAAATACCGACGATTATACAGGCCCGTCAGGCTGTCCGTCAGCGCCATGGCAAGGCTGCGTTCATAATTTTCGCGCAGGCGATCCTGATACCGCTGGCGACGGATCTGGGTGCGCACGCGCGCCTGCAATTCCTGTTTATCAATCGGTTTGATCAGATAATCGTTGATCCCGATATCCAGCGCCTTCGCCAAACGCTCCGTATCGTCTTCTTCAACGGTCAATAACATCGGGGTGTGGCGGGTTGCATCGGCGGCCCGCACATGACTGCAAAAGCGCAGGGCATCGCCACTTTTCAACCGCAGGCTGACAACCAGCAGTTCATAAGCCGCCATTTTCAGGCGCTCATTGGCTTCGGCGACAGTGGCAACAATGTCACTGGACGCACCGTCGCGATCCAGCGCGTCAACGACCTTCTGCGCGTCAATCCGATTGTCTTCCACCACCAATACCTTGGCATTGGAAGCGTCTACGGCATGAATCGGTTTGTCTTCACGCATAACGCCCAGCTGCCCGGATGTCTGTTCGCGCATGCGCCATTCATCCATCAACATTTTCAGGCGCACCAGCGAGCGTACCCGCGCGAACAGGGCGGCATCATTGACAGGTTTGGTCAGAAAATCATCGGCACCAGCTTCCAGGCCGCGCACGCGATCTGCTGAATCAGACAGGGCCGTGACCATGACGACTGGAATATGCATGGTAACAGGGTCTTGCTTCAGCTTTTCACAAACCTCAAACCCATCCATTCCCGGCATCATGACATCCAGAAGGATGATATCGGGCTGGTCATGCTTCGCCATTTCGAGGCCAGTCAACCCGTCACGGGCTGTTATGACCTCAAAATACTCACTGGTCAGCTTTGCCTCCAACAGTTTGACGTTGGGGCGTAGATCATCGACCACGAGCACTCTTGCGGTCATCCGCTTCGCATCCTTACACTCACGCGCCTAAAATCAGGCGAGAAATTTCTCAATTGTGGACAGGAAATTTGCCACAGAAATTGGCTTGGCGATATACGCCTCACAACCACCTTCCAGGATTTTTTCCTCGTCCCCTTTCATGGCAAATGCCGTAACCGCGATAACCGGAATATGTTTCAGATCATCATCCTCTTTAATCCATTTGGTCACTTCCAGGCCGGAAACCTCCGGCAATTGAATGTCCATCAGGATTAAATCGGGTTTCTCACTGCGGGCAATTTTCAGGGCCTCCATACCATCGCGTGTTTGAAGAATGGAATACCCTTTTGAATCCAACAAATCATGAAACAGCTTCATGTTGAGTTCATTATCCTCAACGATCAAAACCGTCTTGGCCATAGTGCCCCCTATCCGAACATAACCGATCTTTATATCGGTTCAAAGCGACACTGTGTACAGTACCCGCTTACACATTGAAATCAACTGACCAATGGAACGCTGTCTATAAAGTGTTCTATAACATATTAGCTGGGGTGGCGATGCTTTTTGCGTCCAGACACAGATAGGACAAGGGCGATGCGGATCGGGTTGGATCTGGGCGGCACAAAAACATCTGGCATTCTGATGAACCAGAACGGCGAAATACTGGCCCGTCACCGGGTTGAAAGCCCACGCGGAGACTATCAGGCGACACTGTTTATGCTGCGCGATTTAGTGCGGCATTTGGCCGGTGACACGCGTGGACTGATTCATGTTGGGATTGGAATTCCTGGAAGCATTTCTCCCGCAACGGGATTGGTGAAGAATGCCAATTCCACCTGGTTGATCGGCAAACCGTTATTGCAGGATGTGACACAGATTCTGGGCAGGCCGGTGCGCATCGCCAATGATGCCGATTGCTTTGCATTATCCGAGGCGGTTGATGGTGCGGGGGCTGGATACCGCACTGTCTTTGGTGTCATTCTGGGCACCGGCGTTGGGGCTGGTATTGTCAGCAACGGGGCCTTGCTGAACGGTCCAAACGCGATTGCCGGTGAATGGGGGCATAACCCCTTGCCCTGGGCAACACCGGGATCAGACCCCGCCCTGCCCTGCTATTGCGGGAAATCTGGCTGTATCGAAACCTATCTCAGCGGTCCCGGTCTTGCGAAACACCATGCCAGGACATCGGAAGAAATCGTGCCCGCAGATACAATTGCACGCGCCGATTCGCCCCATCGTCAGGCCAGCCTGAACCTGTATGCCAACAGGTTGGCCCGGGCCCTGTCCCATGTGATCAATATCCTGGACCCTGATGCGATTGTTCTGGGCGGCGGCCTGTCTGGTATTCAAAGTTTATACAAGGACGTACCGACGCTGTGGGGAAAATACGTCTTTTCTGATACGGTCAGCACACCCTTGCTGTGCCACAAACACGGCCCGGACAGTGGCGTTCGGGGTGCTGCGTGGTTATGGCCTGCGCAATGACGGATGCGCCGCCGCCCCTGTTCCTGTGTCGGGAATGCCTGCACCAGATAACGCGCCCAACGCTGGAGGAAATGCCAAAGCGGTGCCCGCACTGTCATTCGCCCCGCGTCATCGCGCATGCGGAACTAAGCAGCCTATCGATTGCCCATATTGATTGCGACGCCTTCTATGCCTCTGTCGAAAAGCGGGATGACCCCAGCCTGGCCGATAAACCTGTGCTTGTCGGCGGGGGAAAACGCGGCGTGGTGTCTGCCGCCTGTTACGTTGCCAGGCTGTATGGCGTGCGGTCTGCCATGCCGATGTTCAAGGCCCTGAAGGCCTGTCCCAATGCCGTCGTCATTCGCCCGAATATGGAGAAATATGCGTCTGTTGGCCGGGAAATCCGCGCCATGATGCTGGAAATGACCCCACAGGTTGAGCCAATTTCTATCGACGAGGCATTCCTGGACCTGACCGGCACGACCCGCCTGCATGGCCGTCCCCCCGCTGCGACATTGGCCTATCTGGTGAAACGCATTGAAAAGGAAATCGGGGTCACGGCATCCATTGGGCTCAGCTATAACAAATTCCTGGCGAAAATCGCCTCTGACCTGGACAAGCCCCGGGGCTTTGCCGTGATTGGCCAGCAGGAAGCCGTCTCCTTCCTGAAAACAAAACCGGTTGGCATTATCTGGGGGGTGGGCAAGACCTTGCGCGCGACCTTGGAGGCAGACGGAATCCACACCATTGGCGATCTGACGGCCTATGAAAAATTTGACCTGATCGGGCGGTATGGTGCGATGGGCAATCGGCTGTATCATTTCGCCAGGGCAGAAGATATCCGCAGTGTTGAGCCGGAAGGAGAAACCAAAAGCATCTCTGCCGAGACAACCTTCAACGACGACATTTCCACTGCGGCTAAACTGAAAGACGCCCTGTGGCCCCTATGTGAAAAGGTTGCCCGCCGCATGAAGGCCAAGAATTATGCCGGGCGCACCGTGACACTGAAGCTGAAAACCAATGGCTTCAAGACGGTCACCCGATCCCGCACCTTAACCGACCCCAGTCAACTGGCCGAAACCCTGTATCGCACGGCGGCCCCCCTATTGGACAAGGAAGCGGATGGCCGGGCCTTTCGCCTGATTGGCATTGGCATGTCGGAACTGACCGACCCGGCTGGTGCCGACCCAATTGACCTGGGCGATCCCGATGCCGGTAAACGGGCAAAGATCGAACGCGCCATGGATGCGGTGCGCAAAAAACTGGGCGACAGCGCTGTGAAAAAAGGACGCGGCTGGACCTAACCCAGGATTAGCTTCAGACCCAATCCAAAGACGGCACAGATACTCAGTGTGGCGATAACGCCCAGCCCGTATCGAAACACCGCCAACAACGCCAGGGCCGTCACGAGAACCGCAGATATGTCCAGGCTGGTCAGAACCGGCATATCCAACGAAAATGGCCCGAATGGTATAGCCGATACGTCGGTAAACAGAATACGAAGGCCAAACCAACAAGCCAGATTGGCAATAACCCCGACGACTGCGGCTGTAATTGCCGACAAGGCACCCGACAGCCGGGGATTCTGCTGTAAACGCTCAATCGCAGGCGCGCCCAGAAAGACGAAGGCGAAACACGGCGCAAAGGTCACCCACAGCGTGACACAGGCGGCCAGAACGCCTGCCCACAACGTCCCTTGGGCCGCATATCCTGCCAGAAAACCGACAAATTCCAGCACCAGTATCAGCGGGCCCGGTGTGGTCTCCGCAAGCCCCAAACCGGTCAACATCTGGTCTGGTGTCAACCAACCATAGCTTTCCACCGCCTGTTGCGCGACATAGGTCAGGACGGCATAAGCCCCGCCAAATGTCACAACCGCCATCTTGGAAAAGAACAAGGCGACATCCGCATAAAAGCCACCCAGCATTACCAGTGCCACGACCGGCGCGCCCCAAGCAAAAAGCGACAGCAGCCCGGCGCGGCGCGCCGCTTTCGCCCGCATCGCCATAAATCCTGGATTTTGCGCGATCACATGATCCAAAAGCGCCGGGGTTTCGCCGCCTTCTGTCTCATGCTTGCCTCCCTGAAAACGCCCAGGCAACAGGAAGCCGACCAAGGCGGCCGTAATCACGACAATTGGAAACGGAACCGACAGAAGGAACAGGGCCGCAAAGGAAACACTGGCCAGCCCCCAGGCTATCGCCCCATGCAGGGCCCGTTTGGCCACCTTATACAGGGCATTCAAGACGATCGCGATGACAGCGCAGGACAAGCCAAAGAAAACCGCAGAGACGGCAGGCACTTCCCCCGCCGTCACATACAGAATCGACAGGCCCATCATGACAATTGCGCCCGGAATGATGAACAGCAGACCGGCAATTAAGCCGCCAATCGCGCCATGCATCAGCCATCCCAAATAGGTCGCCAATTGCTGCGCTTCCGGCCCCGGTAACAGGGAACAGAAATTTAAAGCGTGCAGAAACCGTCGGTCGCCGATCCAGTTATGATCTTCAACTACTTCGCGATGCATCAACGCAATCTGTCCTGCGGGGCCGCCAAAGGACAGGCACCCAATGCGAAACCAGACTTTCGTGGCTTCTGCCAGGCTTGGCATTGTTTGTGGGGACGTCGCTGTATCTGTCATGCCGCACCTGCTGTATTGGGCCAATCATGTGTTTCTGAAGTCGCATCCCTGCACCATCGATACAGCGCATCATAAACGCCCATCGCAGCACCAAGCTGTTCTAAATCATCCTTATATTGCCGCGATAAACCAAGCGAGATTGCCAATAGTCCAGCAGCCTCTGGTGCCAAATCCAGGCGCGCTGTATCGGCACCGCGCACAATCCTTGCCAATCGCGCGAGAGGTTCTGTGGTCAACCCAAATTCCGTCAGCATGGTATCAAACGTACAGGTCTCACCGCGATGACTCCAAAAGACATCATCGATATCAAATGGCGTCGCCCCGAAACGGTCTGCAACATTTTGGACTTCACCGGGGGCGACGAACAGGAACACTGCATCGCGATCAACAAAGCGCCGAATCAGCCAGGGGCAGGCCAGTCGATCAATCTTTGGACGCGCCCGCGTCACCCAAAGGGTCCGCCCCTTACCATCAAGCGCAGGCAAGGATGTGAATGGGACATGGGGTAACTGCGCAGCAAGCCATCCCAGATACCCCCCTTCCAATGTCTGTGCATCGATCCCGTAGTGTCGCAACAAGGCCGCAACACCCTGGCTGAGTTTCAGGCCCTTGTGGCAAGAGACAACAACGGATTGCCCTTGATATTCCGATGCCCAGTCCGATACGGAAGTGTAATTCTGTCGACGGGATCCAGGAATAAAGCTGGGATGCAGAGATACATCCTCATCAATGCGAACGTCCAGAATGACGGGACAGGTTGGTGTCCCGACAAGACGATTGAGTTGTTGTGGTGTTATTTCAGTGGGTGACGTCATAATGCGCCCTTTCCAGATAAGTGGCTTTAGGACGCGATCCTTGGGCTGACGCCTCACGGGGTGTTCGCAAACCCCATAAATGAAACGCTAATGACAAATTGCATATCGGTCAAGTTACGATCCTTGGACATCCCATAACGGGGCGTGACGGGTCGGAATAGTTCTCCTAAGCTGTCTTTCTCTTAGGATGAAGGAGTTGCCTATCCCATGTCTGATCTGCCCAAAGTATTTGCCACCCGCCTGATGCCGGAAGATGTTGAAGCCCGGTTCCGGTCGGAATTTGATGCGCTGCCCAACGAAACCGACGCACCAATGGACACAGATGCAATTGTGACTGGGGCCCAGGGCTGTCGTGCGATCATTTGCAGTCCGACCGAAAAAATGGATGCCGAAACAATCGCTGCATTGCCAAAATCTGTGGAGATTCTGGCGACCTTTTCCGTGGGCTGCGATCATATCGATTTAGCGGCGGCCAAGGCCCGCGGCCTGATCGTCACCAATACGCCAGACGTGCTGACCGATGCGACGGCGGATACGACCATCCTGTGTCTTTTGGGGGCTGCCAGAATGGCGCAGGACGCCGAAGCCACCCTGCGGGCGGGGAAATGGGGTCGATGGGCCCCCCGGGACATGCTGGGCGTTCATATGAGCGGTAAGCGGCTGGGCATTGTGGGCATGGGGCGCATTGGCCAGGCCGTCGCGCGGCGCGCCAAGGGATTTGACATGACCGTCCTGTATCACAATCGCCGCCAACTGGAAGGCAGTGACGATCAGGGCGCGACCTTCTATGCCAAGGCGGAAGACATGTTGCCCCTGTGCGATTTTCTGGCGCTGACCTGTCCCCTGACGGAAGACACCAAACATTGGTTGAATGCAGAGCGCATTGCCCTGCTGCCGGACCGGGCGATTGTCGCCAACACCGCGCGGGGTCCAGTCGTGGTTGATGATGCGCTGATCGATGCGCTGAAATCAGGGAAAGTATTTGCAGCAGGCCTGGATGTCTTCACCGGCGAACCCAAACTGGACCCGCGCTATCTGGACCTGCCCAATGCGTTCCTGTTGCCACATATCGGGTCGGCCACGATGGAAACCCGCAACGATATGGGTTTTAGATGCCTGGATAATCTGGCTGCCCATTTCGCGGGTCAGCCTTTGCCCAGCCGGGTCATCTAGGCACACCCCAACTGCTGTGCCAGGGCTTGCAGATCATTCCAAGTTGGCTCTGGAATCGCCACCGCGTTGGATTTCGCTTTCGCTGCGCGTTCCCGCTCGCCAGGGACTTGCACCGAGTCGAAGCCAGGCGCTGGCTGGCAGGTGCGTATCTCTGTCAGAATTTCCTCAGCCGTTGCATGCAATGCGCTTTGTTCTTTGAACATTTTCGTGTCCAGACACAAAATCAGCCAGTTCATTTCAGTTGTGGATGGCCCCAACATGGCCTCCCCGATCAGCTCTGCAATCAGACCCAGCGCGTAACCTTTCGGGCCCCCCATGGGCAGGATGGCGCCGCCATTAAAGTAAGCGTCCGGATCACGGCTGGGATGTCCATCCCGATCAATCAGACACCCCTCCGGCAACAAAGCACCCGCATTTTTCGCCGCATATATCCAACCACCGGCAATGATGGAGGTTGCGAAATCAAGAACGACCGGTCCGTGATTGCCACCCGGCATAGCAAGCGCATAGGGGTTGGTTGGCAAAATCGCCCGACTGCCGCCATACGGCGCAACCTGACGCCAGTTATGTCTGCCCCCGCCGCCAATACATATCGTCAGGCAACCGGCGTCCGCACCGCGTTCGACATAGGCGCCAATGCGCCCCGTATGCCCGCAATGCCTTACCGCAACAGCAACCAACCCTGATTGTCGCGTTGCCAAGACTGCTTTCTCTATCGCCAGTTCCATAGCCGGGATGCCGATACCACCACCCCCGTCTATTTCCCAAACGCCGCTGCGCGTTTCCATCGCGGTCGGCACAGCGCCAGCAGACATATATCCTGATCTAAATTGATCGACATATTGCAACAGGCGCATCACACCATGGGATTCGACGCCCGCCAGACTCGTCTCCACCAAATGGTTGCTGACGCTGGCCGCTGTTTCTGGCGTACAGCCGATTTCGCGCAAGACATTCCGTCCCAAATCCCGAAGGATACCGGCATCCACATCCACGCGCGCGCCGTCAAAATCCAGTTTGCTCATGCTTCCCCCAATTTATGAGTATATTATTACTTTTAAGAGGTATCCTGTCGGCTGCCGTCCGGTCCTGGTGGGCAGGGTCGCGACCCTAACTATTCTGAAAAATCCTTTGGAGGAAATAAACGTGGCACCAGCACAGGAAACCGCTCTTATCGTTGGCGCAGGATCCGGCCTTAGTGCCGCGCTGACCCGTCTGTGTCATGAACAGGGGATGGCAGTTCATCTTGCCGCGCGCGCACCATCAAAACTGAACGAACTGTGCCAGGAAACAGGGGCGGTTGCCCATGCCTGCGATGCGTCCCAGCCGGATCAGGTGGAGGCATTGTTCAATGCCCTGCCCTGCGTGCCCGATCTGGTCGTCTTCAATGCCTCAAAGCGGGTGCGGGGCCCGGTTCAGGATTTGGACCCAGCCGCTGTGAAAGAAGCGATAGAGACAACATGCTTTGGGGGCTTTCTGGTTGGACAGGCTGCGGCCAAGCGCATGATTCCCCGCGGCACTGGGTCGATCCTGTTTACCGGGGCATCTGCCAGCGTAAAAGGCTATCCAAATTCCTCCACCTTCGCGATGGGGAAGTTTGCCTTGAGGGGGTTGTGCCAATCCATGGCGCGGGAATTGCAGCCCCTGGGTATTCATGTTGGACATTTCATCATTGATGGCAGCATTGCCACAGGTCCCTGCCCTGAAGATGACAAACTGGACCCGACGGCGATCGCGCGCAGTTATCTGGATTTGCACCGCCAACATCGCAGCGCCTGGACCTGGGAAGTTGAATTGCGCCCCTGGCTGGAGCGTTTCTAACCCTACACAAGATCGACACTACATTTTGATTCCCAACCACTAGGAATCCGATTCCGGGCAACTGGGCAGGAAAATCCTGCCTTCTTATGCGTCTAAAAGCCAATTTGGCGGCCAGGACGTGCAAAGGCCCGGACTCTTGGGGATCTAACCTTTGGCATGCACTTTGCGCTGTTTCCCCCAGATTGGCATTTAGGAACGGGAGAGAGCATAATGGTCCAAGCAGTTGAAACATTACGTCTGGTCAGTGACACACAAGGGAATGTATCGCCCGGTGGGCAGGGGATTGTATCGCCCGACGGACATCAGCAATCCGGCCTGAACGGCCATCCAACCGATTGGGCGGAAATACGCAATTACCGTCAAATGCTGCGGGATGCGCTGACCCTGGCGCAGGAGGCCCGCCAGAACCTGACCGATGCACAGCGACGCATCGCGACATTGGAACATCTGTCGCGCACGGATGAGACGACCGGCCTGCTGAACCGGCGCGGTTTTGAACTGGCGCTGGAAACAGCCCTGGCGCGGGTCAAACGCCATGGGGAACAGGGCGTTCTGGTGATGATAGATTTGGATGGATTCAAGGCCATCAATGATCGCCACGGCCATGCGGTTGGTGACCTGGTGCTGGCCACAGTTGGCACAATCCTGAACCGGCATACCCGCTTTACCGACAGTGCTGCGCGCATTGGCGGGGATGAATTCGCCCTGATCCTGACGGACACGGATGACAAAGGGGCAAAGCTGCGGGTTCGCAAATTGGATCAAATCCTGAACTGCAGCGATGTTCCCTGGAATGGCATGCGCATCCCCATTCGCGCATCCTTCGGTTATGCGCCTTATGGTCTGCAGGACCAGGCCGACAGCCTGTTCGCCAAGGCCGATGCCGCCATGTATGAGCGCAAACGCGACCGGGCGGTATCGCCCCAGCCAATATCAACGCAATAGCGTCGCAATCAGGAAACTGCCGCTGGCAATCTGGACCCAAGCTGTTGTCTTAGGTGTTCGCATATCGCGACGCTGGCAAGGCAGGAATGTGAGCGCAGCAATGGGCCTGAACGCAATCGACGCCGCCAAGAAGGCACCCCGCCAACATGGCGCAATGGAATATTCCGAAGCCCCAACCGACCTGAATGTGGTGCGGGGGTATCGTCTGCAAAGATTACGCGACGCCCTGAAGGCGGGTGATTATGCCGGTGGCCTGTTCTTTAACCAGTTGAACACGCGCTATGCGACTGACGCCACCAACATGCAGGTCTGGTGCGCCCATTATGAAACCCGCTGTGTCTTTGTCTGCACCGATGGGCCGGTTGTTCTGTTTGATTACGCCAACCACCCGCATCTGGCGACCGATCTGCCAGGGGTTGATGAATATCGCGCCATTCCCTCTTTCTATTTCTTTTCCGTCGGCCCAAGAGGCGAAGAACGTGTGAAGATGTTCGCCGATCAAATCTCAGATCTGGTCAAAACCTATGGCGGGGGCAATAATCGCATCGCAGTGGATCACGTTTCCATCATGGCCGCCGGCGCGCTGCAGGACCAGCAAATCAGCCTGCATGACGGCGAAGGCCTGGCAGAAATGGCCCGCGCGATCAAATCGCCCGAAGAACTGATCCTGATGAAGGCATCCATGAATGCCTGTGAACAGGGAATCCGCGAAATGCGTGCGATCCTGGAGCCCGGCATCACTGAAAATGCGCTATGGGCAAAATTGCATGAGGTCAACATCCGACTGGGTGGGGAATGGATTGAAACCCGCCTGCTATCGGCTGGGCCGCGCACCAATCCCTGGTTCCGGGAATGCTCCATGCGCCCCATCGAACTGGGCGATATGGTCAGCTTCGACACAGATTTGATCGGCCCCTATGGATATTGTTCCGATATCTCCCGCGCCTGGGTCTGTGGCGTGGATCAGGGGGACATCAAACCAACCGATGAACAGCGCCGCCTGTATGCCAAGGCGCATGAGCAGATCGAATTTAATATCGGCACGTTGGGCCCTGGAAAATCCTTCCGGGAAGTGACGGAATCCACCTGGACCATCCCTGAAGAATTCATGTCAAACCGCTATAGCAGCTGTATGCATGGAATTGGCCTGGCGGATGAATATCCATCCATCAAACACAAGGCGGATTTCAACGCGAAAGGCTATGATGGCGTATTCGTTCCAGGCATGGTGATGTGCGTTGAAAGCTTCATCGGGGTCGAAGGCGGGCGCGAAGGCGTGAAGCTGGAAGAACAGGTTGTCATCACCGAAACCGGTGTCGAACGCATGTCCTCCTATCCCTTTGAAACCGACTGGCTGTAGAATAGGCGCGCCTGCCGCAGCACCATTTGTATGCTCAGTCCCCGTCAACATCCTTGTCGCGGGGCCTGACCAGACAACAGTGTTTGCGCCCTGAAGGGCGGCGTGCTGTCAGGCTGAACCGTGACTTTTACCGCGTCGATAACGGCATAATCCCCGGCAGAATTCAGACGCCACAGGTTGGGGGCCTGATCCCCCCCGAATTCCTGATCCAGGCAATAGGGGTCGGAATCCCCATGGATCAACAGGACCGGCCCCCCGAACCGTCTTGCCGCCAGTTTAAGCTGATCTCTCAGCGTCGCGAAGGCATCGCATTTTGTCCGTGTGGTGCCTTCACAGGACCCGCTGCCCCAGGGTTCCGTGATATCGGCCTGCATCGCGATGACCAGCGCCTTTGCCTGGGCATCTCTGGCCTGTTCGACAGCGCCTTCCAGCCAGACACGGTTCGCCTGTTCCCGCGCGCCGATCTGGGCCAGCGCGAAATCAACATCATCCAACAGGATCTGTGCTCGTCCATTATTGGTGCCAACAACATGCAACGTCACAAAGGTTACGCCCTGATCCACCCAGCGTGCATTTTCAGGATATCCATCCTGGCGCACCACACCCATTTCTTCCGGGCTTTCCGGCGCGGGCGCAAAGAATATCTGGCGCAAGCGTGACAGGCGATCATATTCCCGCATCGCCAATCCAGTCGAATCCCGGTCGCAATCGGTCCAGTCATTATCCCCTGGTGTCAGGAAAACCCGGCCTGGCTTCAGATCATACAGCGTATCGCGCACCGACTGAAACAGGCCATCACTACATACTTCCTTGCTGCCTTTAAAATCACCGACATGGATGACAAAAGGGGCGGGATCGGCCTTGATCGCTGGGATAATCTGGTCGTCAAAAACCTGCTGCTGATCCTGGGTATAAGGCAGATCGCTTAATACGATAAAATCCCCCGCCTTTGCCTCAACGCCAGCCAGCAGGATCAGTCCCACGAATGCACATGACCGAATAGACATTCTATGCCCCCAAGCCCAATTGCCGAACGCCTGAATAATAGCATCCCTGTCTGACGAAACCGTGACGGATCAAGCGCCCTTGGCGTAAAGGTAATCTCTGGTCAAAGGCACGGTTTCCAGCCGCTTGGACAGCTGAATTTGCCAGACCATCAGCGTGTCATAGCGGAAGCTCATCTCAGACACGGCCAGATAAAATTCCCACATCCGACAAAAGCGCGCGTCATAAATCTGTTCCGCCCGGTCCCAGTTTTCCAGGAATCGATAGCGCCAGTGCTTTAACGTTTCCGCATAATGCAGACGCAGAATTTCAATATCCGTCATCCACAGGCGCGTCATTTCAATGCGCGTAACAACCTCCGAAAGGGCGGGGATATACCCACCCGGAAAGATATACTTTCGAATAAAGGGGCTGGTTATGCCCGGCCCTTCATTGCGCCCGATCGCATGGATCAATGCCACGCCCTCCTCGGTCAACAGGGACTGAACCTTGTCAAAGAATGCCTGATAATTTGGGACGCCGACATGTTCAAACATGCCCACTGACACGATGCGATCAAATTGACCGTCAACAAAGCGATAGTCGATCAGCTCGAACTTAACGCGGTCGGCCAGCCCTTCTTCTTCCGCACGTTTACGGGCAATCGCCAATTGTTCGGTCGACAGCGTTATGCCCAGAACATGGACGCCCTCAACCTGTTTGGCGATGCTCAACGCCATACCGCCCCAGCCACAGCCAATATCCAGCACCCGCATGCCAGATTTCAGCAGCAGCTTGTTTGCGATATGGCGCTTCTTTGCCGCTTGTGCCGCTTCCAGGGTCGCATCGGCTGTTGGAAAATACGCACAGGAATACTGGTGATCCTTATCCAGGAACAGGTCATACAGTTCACCCGACAAGTCATAATGATGCGCGACATTCTGGCGGGAAAGCCCAGCAGGATTCAATTGATGCACCTTGCGCATCATAAAGCCCAGCGCGCGGCCAATACTGGCTGGCATACGTGCCCCGGAACCGCTGGTTATATTGCGCCCGACAAGCTCAAGAAAATCCCAGATACGCCCGCCTGTGAAGGACAGGCGCCCATCCATATAGGCCTCTGCAAAGGCAGGATCCGGATTCAGCGCAATGGTCCAGGCAACCGATTTATCATGCAGATGCATGGTAAGCGGTTCCGCCCCGTAGGACGGATTCTGGGCGTCAGCCGCATTGCCGTATTCTTTTTTTGAACCTTGCGCGTCGATCACGACCAAATGACCGTGCCTAATTAAACGCTTCAATACTTGATCTAACATCACGTCCAGAATTCCCCCCGGACACACCAAAACATCCTGTCAAACAAGTTGATTGAAACCTTAGCATATGAAATCTACCGAAATCGAGTAATTCTCTCATTCGATTTTATGCATTTACTCTGTCGCATCTCTGATCTTGCGCCATTTGGCGACATTTCTGTTATGTTGGGTCAAGGTTTCGGCAAATGCATGCCCCCCTGTACCATCCGCGACAAAGTAAATATCCTTTGTCTTCATTGGCTGCATTGCAGCGATCAGTGCATCCCGTCCGGGATTGGCAATCGGGCCAGGCGGCAAGCCAGCGATCAGATAGGTGTTATAAGGATTGTCGAATTTCCAATCCTGCCGGGTCAAGGCACGCCCCAATGGCCCCTGCCCCTGTGTCAGGCCATAGACGATTGTCGGGTCTGATTGCAGGCGCATTCCCTTGCGCAATCGATTGACAAAAACGCCTGCAATATGGGCGCGTTCCGATGCAATGCCGGTTTCCTTTTCCACAATCGACGCCAGAATCACCGCCTCTTCAGGGGTGTTATAGGGCAGGTTCTCAGAACGGGCCTGCCATAGTTCCTGAAGTGTTACTGCCATTTGGGACTGTAGGCGTTCCACGATGGCGGCACGACTGTCGCCCCGACGATACTGATAGGTTTCCGGAAACAGCGAACCTTCCGCTGGCTTGGGCGGCATCGCCCCGGTCAGACCGTCGGTCTGCTCAATAATCCGGAAAATCTCAGAAACGGTCAGCCCTTCTGGAATTGTCATCCGATACTCTATGACATTATGGGCGATCAGGGTTTGCGCCACTTCCGCCTGAGACTGACCAGGTAGAAAGCGATATTCCCCCGCCTTCAGTTTCGTATGCTGGTTTTGATACCGCAGCATGGCGATGAAAACCTTGGGATATTCGATCACGCCTGCCTGCTGCAAACGGGTGGCAATGCCTTGCAGGCTGGCCCCGGGTTCGATCACCACCTGAACTTCTGTCTGCAAGGGTCCTGATGCGTGATAGGTATCCTGTGCCCAGAAAACCACGCCAATGGCAGCCCCTGCCAGTACAACGCCTAAAGCAAGACATAGAACCAGGGTCCGGCGCAGCGCGCGCGCCAAACCACCGCGTTTAGGGGAAGAGGGTGTGGCGGCAGGGTTATTATCTGTTGAGTCTTCAGACGGCTCTGACACGTATACTCCTATCCACTAAACATCTGATCACCCGGGACTTTTTATCCGGGTCGCCGCATGCGCACTGCCTACGGCTGCAATGATTGCACCGATGAAATATACAGCAAGACCCACAGAGGTCGAATTGGAATAATCAACCCGCCCTTCCAGAACCTGCAATCCAAAGACAATCAGGGGCGCAATCGCCGCAACTGAGCTTATTGTCAGGGATGTTGTCAGGGAAATCGCCTTCTGGACCGCATAGATGGGGAAAGCCAGCACCACCATACCGATGGCAACCGCATATAGAAGGTCCGAGATGGGAACCGCCGCCTTTGCATCAATGCCAGAGGCATAGCCAATTGCGGTCAGAACCAGATAGATCGGGAACCGAAACCCGAATTGCGGCACCGGTTCCAGTCCGCGAAGATCCAGACGCTTGCTGTATAACAGCATCATGGCGATCAGGATGCCCGCAATCGCGGAAAACACCAGCCCCAGAAGGCCGGTTCCAATGCCGCCCCGCACGAATCCAGACCATCCCAGCAGAGTGAATGCCGCCAGTAAAATCATGCCCAGGGTCAAGACACCATTGCCAAGGGCCTCAACCCCATTGCGGGATGATTGTGCCTCAGCAAAGCCCATGCGTTTCGCAACAATCGTTGTCAGGGGGATAACGCCAGAAAAGATCGTGAAGGCGACGGCGGGTTCAATGACCTGAATGGCGATGAAATACGCCATCCAGCCGCCCGCCGCAGAAAGATTCACACCCAGAACGGACGCGCTGTTGTCAACGACGACCCGAAGCTGTTGCGGACGCCTGAACACTGTCCACAGGATGCACCCGATGGACGACAGTCCAAACACCAGACCGCCCAATAGAAACCCGTCCAGACGCTGCAGAATCCCGCCGAAATAAACGGCCTGCGCGGCGTCCAGCACGACGAATATCAAACACCAGATCAGCCCTTGCTGTCCCAGGGATAGCCGTCCCATCCACCCCTAAGCCCCGTAATGGAAACTGCGACAGGGGGGCAACTGGACGTTTCGGTTAAGGGGCCGGGCCAAAGATGATGCTGGCATTGGTTCCCCCGAAGCCGAAACTGTTGGAAAGTGCATAATTGACCTTCCGTTCCTGTGCTGTATGGGCGACCAAATTGATGTCACAGCTATCTGACGGATTGTCCAGATTAAGCGTTGGTGGAACGATCCCGGTCTGAATGGACTTAACGGAGAAAATAGCCTCCACAGCGCCAGCGGCCCCCAACAAATGCCCAATCGCAGATTTCGTGGACGACATGGCGATTTTATATGCGTGATCGCCAAACAGCCGCTTCACAGCACCCAGTTCGATCTCATCCCCCAACGGGGTGGACGTTCCATGCGCATTCACATAATCGATCTTATCAACACCGATACCCGCATTGCGGAACGCGCCCTGCATCGCGCGGAAGCCGCCCGATCCATCTTCCGATGGTGCCGTAATGTGATAGGCATCGCCTGACAGGCCATAGCCCAGAACCTCGGCATAAATCTTCGCGCCCCGTGCCTTGGCATGTTCCAGTTCTTCCAGAACAACCACGCCCGCGCCTTCCCCCATAACGAATCCGTCGCGATCCTTATCCCATGGGCGGGACGCGCGTTCTGGCGTGTCATTGAAATTGGTCGACAAGGCCCGCGACGCGGCAAATCCTGCCATGCCAATGCGGCATACGGCGGCTTCCGTGCCGCCCGCGACCATGACATCGGCATCGCCAAACATGATCAGGCGCGCAGCATCCCCAATGGCATGGGTTCCTGTTGCACAAGCCGTCACAACGGCGTGGTTTGGTCCCCGGAATCCATAGACGATGGACACATAGCCGCTAGCCAGATTGATCAGGCTGGCTGGAATGAAAAACGGGCTCATCCGGCGCGGACCACGGGTTTCCAGAACGACAGAGCCTTCGGAAATCCCCGCCAGACCGCCAATACCAGACCCGATCATAACACCAGTCCGGTCCAGGTCTTCTTCCGCATCAGGACGCCAACCGGAATCGTCAACCGCCTGCGCGGCCGCTGCCAGCGCGAATGCGATAAAGGTATCCATTTTCTTGAGTTCTTTTTTCTCAACCCATTCTTCCGGGTCGAAGGCACCATCCGCTTTTGTCCCGCGGGGAACCATACCAGCGATTTTTGCCGGTAAATCCGATACATCAAAGGAGGAAACCGGCGTAATGCCTGATTTTCCTTCAATCAAACGATCCCAAACATTCTGAACACCCACCCCAAGCGGGGTTACGGCACCGAGGCCTGTGACGACAACACGCTTCATTATTGCCCCATCCTAACCTTGTCCGACCAATGCATCGAAATATAAGACGCCCTGCGAAGCATGAAGGATACCAAAAAGTATCGGTCTATCGCCCCAAAAGCGGACTAAAACGCACTGTTTCCCAGGAGAGGCCACACTGCCTCAACCGGCCAAAGACGCATTGTTATCGAAGTGAACAGTCAATCGGTAAAAACCAGTCAAAGTCAGTGTCGGGCGGCCGATTAATCGACCACCCGATCCCGCAAATGACTTACTTATGCGCTTCGATGAACGTAATCGCGTCCTGAACGGTGGCGATTTTTTCGGCCTCGTCGTCAGGGATTTCGCAATTAAATTCTTCTTCGAAGGCCATCACGAGTTCAACAGTGTCCAAGCTGTCAGCGCCCAGATCATCAATGAAACTGGCCGTCTCAACAACCTTGTCGGCATCCACGCCCAGATGCTCAACAACAATGCTTTTTACACGTTCCGCAACGTCGCTCATATCATTCTTTCCCTTGTTTGTCGCGGCCCAGGAGAACCGGCCGACCTTAGTGCCTAACTTACTGATTAACCCTTTGCCAGCGCCGCTTTCTCAGCGCGACGGCGCCTGCCTATCACACTTAAACTGGAAGGACCAGCCCATCGTGTCAACTGAATGACAGAATGCAAGATACCCCGAGTCGCCCCTGGAAACCCCTTCTGTCACAAACCTTATCAGATCATTGCCATCCCGCCATTCACATGCAGCGTCTGGCCGGTCACATAGGACGCTTCGGCAGAGGCAAGATACAGTGTCGCCGCTGCAATTTCCTGTGCTGTGCCCATACGTCCTGCGGGAATCGCGCCCATCAGCTTTTCTTTCTGGGCATCAGACAACTCATCGGTCATCGCCGTTTCAATAAAGCCAGGTGCCACACAATTGACCGTGATCCCCCGGCTGGCAACTTCCTGTGCCAGGGATTTTGACATCCCAATCAGACCCGCCTTGGACGCCGCATAATTCGCCTGACCGGGATTGCCTGTAACGCCAACGATGGACGTTATGCCAATGATTCGGCCAAAGCGACGCTTCATCATGCCCCGCAAACAGGCCCGCGACAGGCGAAAGGCCGCCGTCAGATTGACCGCGATCACCTGATCCCATTCTTCGTCCTTCATGCGCATCGCCAGATTATCGCGGGTCAGCCCTGCATTATTGACCACGATATCGATACTGCCCATGGCAGCCTCTGCCGCCTTAGCCAGGTCTTCCGGCCCTTGCGGGTCGGACAGATTGGCGGGCAGGACAAAACAGCGTTCCCCCAGCGTATCAGCCAGGGCCTGCAAACGCTCCGCCCGCGTACCGCTTAGCCCAACCGTCGCACCAGCCGCATGCAAGGCAATCGCAATTTCGCCACCAATGCCGCCTGTCGCGCCTGTCACCAAGGCTGTTTTGCCTGTTAAATCAAACATTCCAACTCCCTTTCCAAATGGATTCCTTAAAGACGTTATCGAATAGTCCAGGATTACAGGCTCTTTAAGAAAGCCTCAACATCCGAAGGACCATTAACCGCAACGCCGGTCAAATCCTTGTCGATGCGCCGCGCCAGTCCCGATAGTACTTTACCCGCACCCACTTCGACCAGCGTATCGACGCCCAGATCTTTCATCGTCAAAACGCATTCGCGCCAGCGCACGCGCCCACAGACCTGTTCCACCAATTGGGTGCGCAGGGCTTCCGGATCAATGCATCGTGCCGCCGTGACATTGGCGATAATCGGCACGGCAGGCGGCTGAATGACAGTTTCCCCCAGCGCGCGTGCCATCGCATCGGCCGCTGGGGCCATCAGGTCGCAATGGAAGGGGGCAGAAACCGGCAACAACATGGCGCGCTTTGCCCCCATTTCCTTGGCAATTTCAATCGCCCGCTCCACGGCAGCCCTGGTCCCGGAAATCACAACCTGTCCCGGCGCATTATCATTCGCAGCGGCACAGATATCACCCTGGGCCGCCTGTGCAGCAACCGCTTCCGCCTGTTCCAGATCCAACCCCAGAATCGCGGCCATCGCCCCCTCGCCTACCGGAACGGCGGCCTGCATCGCCTTGCCGCGCAGCTTCAGCAGCCGCGCCGTATCGGCCAGTTCCAGTGCGCGTGCCGCGGCCAAGGCGGAATATTCCCCCAAACTGTGCCCGGCGACACATTCAACCATATCAGACAGGGATCGCCCGCCTTCTGTTTCCAAAACCCGGACAACCGCCAGACTGACCGCCATCAGCGCCGGTTGCGCATTTTCCGTCAGCGTAAGATCGCTGTCTGGCCCATCTTGCATCAGCTTGAACAGTTTTTGGTTCAGCGCGTCGTCGACCTCTTCAAATACACTGCGCGCGACAGGAAAGGCATCGGAAAGATCCTTACCCATTCCAATGGCTTGACTGCCCTGACCTGGAAATACAAATGCCCGCGTCATTCTCGCCCCCTCCCGCCCGCTCTATCGGGCATTGTTCGTGCCAAACGCGCCAAAACTGCGCGGTAAACCGGGCTCAGTCATAGACGGAGACGGTTTTCTGTCAAGCCATCAACACGCGAAACCACAAAGCCGCACACAAAAGAAAAGCGCCCCGGACGCAATCATCCGGGACGCTTTACCCCTGCCAGGGTGAAACTCTCATGTAAATCGGAGGTCAAACTCCAGATTTACTTAATTCTTACTCCGCGGCGGCGGCGAATTGGTCGGAAAACTCCGAATCATCATTCACGCCACCCTGCAGAACAGCCGACCGGACCCAGCGATCTTCCGAGACATATTGCGGGAATTCATCCCAGAACCCATCAAAGTCACCAACCTGACCATGTACGAATCGGCCATCGCGAATCTGGATCAGGATTTTCTTCGCCTTGAATGCGTCACCGTCTCGGCGGCACAAATACCAAAGCGCCACCCCTTCAAAGGTAAAGTCGATATCCAATTCGATGTCGCCCCCTATTTCCTCACGATCCAACAGCGTGAAGTCCAAAGGATCGTCCGGCATTTCAGGGTCATACAGCGTATAGACCACAATATCAGACAGCATCGCCAGGCGCCTTAATTCGCGCGCGATCAAATCCGCCATCACCGCCTTCATCTCTTGTGGATCTTGCATTTTGTCTCTCCTTGTTAACAAAGAGAATCGGGCGATTCGCAAGAGCATTCAAATAAAAAATGACCTGAATACCTATTTTTATGAGATTTTTATCCTATCGCGGTTTTATTTACATAAAATAATGTAAAATTACATGTTAAACGCGGCGAATACATCAGGATACTTGTGTGAAAGCATCGTGCGCTGGATATGGCTGTATTGCGGTCACGTCACAAACCCGAACGCCAGCGGTGTCCTGCATCAGAACGCAACCCCCACCGCTCAATCCGCCACGCTCCCCCCTCTCTTCCCCCTTGCATCCCCCCCTCTCTTCCCCTATAAGCCGCTCGTTCTGGGATCAGGGTTGATCCTGGGCGACACTCCTTGCTGGTCTTTGAGGCGTTTTCGTCTTGCTGATAGGAGGCCGGCTAGGGCCGGGCGGCAGAGGTGGTTTGAGGTTTTGCTTCATACGACCCACTGCGCCGGACCGTGAAACAGCCATAGGGAGTCACATTGATGGCGCATTATGAAACCGTGCTGATCGCACGGCAGGACGTTTCGGCTGCACAGGTCGAAACCATTGCAGACATGGCTCAGGAAATCCTGACCGAAGCCGGTGGGTCCATTGCCCGCCGTGAATATTGGGGCCTTCGCAGCCTCGCCTTCCGCATGAACAAGAACCGCAAGGGACATTATGTCCTGATGAATTACGATGTCGGCTCGGATGCCGTTGTCGAAATGGAACGTCGCCTGCGTTTGCATGATGACGTATTGCGGTTCATGACCGTTCGCACCGAAGACCTGCCGACTGAACCTTCCGTGGTTCTGGCCCGTCGTGACGAGCGTGATCGCCCGGAACGCAGCGATCGTGGTGATCGCCCAGATCGGGGTGACCGTGGAGATCGCGGCGACCGGGGTGGTGATCGCCCACGGGGTCCGCGTCGCGAATTTGGCGACGATACCGGGATGGAGCGCAGCGAGCGCCGTCCGCGTCGTGAATATAATGATCGGGAGGAAAATTGATGGGTATGCGACCAGCAGCAACACGGCGGCCTTTCTTCCGCCGCAAGAAAACCTGCCCTTTCTCCGGCCCAAACGCGCCGGCGATTGATTACAAGGATGTGAAAACCCTGCAGCGCTTCATTTCTGAACGCGGCAAGATCGTTCCGTCCCGCATCACCGCGGTGAGCGCCAAGAAACAACGGGCCTTGTCCACAGCGATCAAGCGCTCCCGTTTCCTGGGTCTCATCCCCTACGTAATCCGATAGGAGGATACAGCTATGCAAATTATCCTTCTCGAACGTGTAGAGAAACTGGGCCAAATGGGTGACGAAGTCGCCGTAAAGCCCGGATATGCTCGTAACTTCCTGCTGCCGCAAGGCAAGGCTGTGCGCGCAACCAAGTCGAATCGGGAGCGTTTCGAATCCCAACGGATCGAACTGGAAGCCCGCAACCTGGAACGCAAGAGCGAAGCCGAACGTGTCGCCAATGATTTGAACGGCCTGTCGGTCGTCCTGATCCGCGCTGCGTCCGATACTGGCCAGTTGTATGGCTCCGTTACCGCCCGCGACATCGCGGATTCGATCATTGCCGCTGGCACCCAGATTGGTCGTGGTCAGGTGATGATGGAACGCCCGGTGAAAACCATCGGCATCTTTGACTTCCGCATCAAACTGCACCCGGAAGTGATTGTGACGGTTCAGGTCAACGTCGCCCAGTCGCAAGAAGAAGCGGAAGCCCAGGCCGAACGCAAGGCACGCGGCGAAGACGTCGTTGTGACCGAAGCCGAACGCGCCAATATCGACATGGCCGAAGAAGCCGAACGTCAGGCCGCACAAGTTGCAGCAGCGGCGGCGGAACTGGTCGATGAAGAAACCGCAGAACGCATCCTGGACGCCGCCCATCAGGACGACGACGAGGGTGAAGAAGACAAGTAAAAGCCAAGTTTGCTTTTACCGTTAAAAGAAGGCGCGACACTGGAAACGGTGTCGCGCCTTCTCTTTGTTATGATCTATTTCGGAAGGCCAGCCACACAGCTACCGATTGGTCTTAGTGGTTGGTCCAACGACACTCCACCAATCAGGCGGGCTTTCTTTGCTGCCAGCCATCGCAACCGTCATCAAGACATGCGCGGAATCTTTACCCCGGTTTCGGGCAAGATGTGGCAATTTCGAATCAATCATAATGCCGTCACCCGCATTGAGAATGTGGGTCGAACCATCGACCAAAAACTCAACACTTCCAGATAAAACGTAACAATGCTCCTGTCCGGCATGAGATACCATTGTTTCCATTCCACTTTTTGAAGGAAACACCAAATGGATAATCTCCAGATCATCGCGCATTTTGCCCCCGGCCAACGGTCGAAATTTGTACCCTGTGCTTTCGACGTCCAGCATCACCGCCCCAGGATTACCTGGCATCGCGCGATGCACTGACACATTCGTGCGCTGTGCGCCCAATCCTTTACTGAAAAGATTATCCATGCCGATCCCCAGAACGGCACAAATTTGAATCAGGTTCGCCAGCGAGCAATTTGCATGCCCTCTTTCAATTTTTGATAGGAAACTTTCTGACAAACCAGTTTCACCGGCAACATCAGATAGTGTTCGACCGGCCGCCTTTCGCGCAGCCCGCATGGAGTCCCCGATTTGCTCTGCAACACCAGACACGCCCTCTTGTGACAAAAGATCTTCCAACGCCAAACATCCCTAAAAGTTTCGTATGGCATACCTTACCCAGATTTTCACTCGTATGCATTCAACAATAATTTCATTACATGACATTTTAATTGACTCACAAGAAATTATTTCTCAGTATCGAACTAATAAAAGCGCACGGTTTGAGCAGGCGCATAAATTTGCCCGAACAGAACAGATTCAAAATTTCAACAGTGGAAGGGTTTCGAAAAATGGCGGAGATGCATCGGATGTCACTGGCGGAGGTTCATGATACCGCAAAGACATTACTATTGGCTCAAGGGTTCTCAGAGTCTCATTCCAGTGCCATCGCCAGAACGGTCACTGCCGCAGAACGGGACGAGTGCCGCCATCATGGACTTTTCAGAATACCTTTTTATGTCAACGGGTTACAGTCTGGACAGGCATCAGGCACAGAAGAACCCACAACAACCTGGCTGACCGATTCAATCGTCCGGGTTGATGGACATCGGGGATTCTCTCCTCTGGCTTTGGAACACGGGCATAAGCCTCTTGTTGAGCGTGCCCGCCGCCATGGTATTGCTGCCCTGGCAGTGAATAACACCCTGAATGTTGCCGCCCTTTGGCCAGAAGTTGAACGATTGGCTGATGAAGGTCTTGTTGGATTCGCTTTTGTTTCAGCCATCCCTTATGTCGCCCCATTTGGTGGAACCAAACCTGTATTCGGAACAAACCCGATGGCCTTTGCCTGGCCTCGATTGGGCAAACCAGCTTTGGTTTTTGATCAAGCTTCCAGCATGAGCGCACGCGGAGAGATTCAGGTGCGCCTTAGAGATGGCAAGCCACTTCCAGACGGTTGGGCTATTGATGCATCGGGCCAACCGACAACAAACCCGCTGGCGGCGTTATCAGGCGCACAGCTTCCTTTTGGTGAGGCGAAAGGATCAAATATTGCGCTGATGGTCGAACTGTTGGCGGGCCCGTTGATCGGGGACGCATTGAGTTTTGAATCGGGGGAAGATGATAAGGCGAAAACCGGTGCGCCGTGCGGTGGGGAATTTGTGATCGCAATAGATCCCTCAAAATGTATGCCTGGCGGATCCTTAGAGGCCCAAACAACCCATGCAGAGAAACTATTTGACCTAATCCTTTCCCAGGATGGCACCCGTCTTCCTTCAGACCGACGGTATCAGGCGCGCGAACGCAGTCTGAAACAGGGTGTTGATGTTCCCACCAGCCTGGTCGAAACGCTTAAGAAGCTGTCCACCGGAGCGCTGTATAGCAATCGTCAGTCCTATGAAGGGGATCCGATATCGGATTCAAATGGAGCGTGAAAATGACCCGCGAGAAGCAAAAGAAATCAAAACCTGTATCCGCCCGCAGCCGTGTCAGACTGCGTCCTGATAGGGGATCTTACGATATCGAAATCGCGAAGAAAATCATTGATGAAGCCTTGGTTTGTCACGTTGCAGTCAACTTGGACTTTGGGCCAGCCATCATCCCAACATCAATAATGCGTGCCGGTGACGATATTGTATTACACGGCAGCATCCACAATCGCGTGATACGAACCCTGCTGACAGGCCAGGAGACATGCATTTGCGTTACACTGCTTGATTCCGTCGTTGCGGGTCGTTCTGGGTTTGGGTGCAGCATGGACTATCGTTGCGTTGTGCTTTACGGCATGGCAACGGAAGTCACAGACCGCGATGAAAAAGAACGCTTGGTATATGCATTGGTCGATACCATTATCCCCGGCCATAACGTACGTGCGCCAAAGGAAAATGAGCTTTCAGAGACCATATTCCTGAAAGTACCTCTTAAAGAATTTTCAGTCAAAATTCGTGATGTCGGTGTGCTGGATGTCGAAGAGGACTATGCGGGAGATATGTGGGCTGGCCGTATTCCGCTTTCGCTATCCGCAGGTCCTGTCGAAGATTGCCCCCGACTGAAACCGGAAATTTCAACACCGGACTATGCCAAAACGTATAATCGGACACAAAATAAAGCTTAATCCGCCAGATTGTCCCCGCCGGGTTCCAGGGCGACTTCCTGATCGCGATACCGTGCAGCGGTCAGGTGCACGATCAATGTCCCGAAATCTGTATCAACCTCGACCCGCACTGGGATGGGCAGCGTGTCTGGGAAAGGGCTGGCGACCCAGACCAGCCGATTATGGGCGGTCTTTGTGTATTTATTGGATGTCTGTTCCCGAAACCCGCCGATGCGATCAAATTCCAGGCGACAGGCCATCGCTTCGCCCGAAAACACGGTGTACTCATTCCGCTCAAAAGTCCGCATGCCATCCGGTGTGACGGACATGTCATAGCGCCTGCGACCATCATAAACCGGGACGGTCCCCTGGCACTGCTCGCCCTGTTGGATCAGGCCAGACAGGGACAGAATGGCGGTAATCGGATCGATACTGCCTGGAATGCTGTCCTTTGGCACAGGGGTGACGATGTCATCCTCTTCAGGGGCATCCCGCGTGACATCCACCGTGCCATCTGGATTGAAGGTCAGGCTGTTGCGCCGTTCCTTGCCGCGCCAGACCCCATCATTGACATGGGTGTTGGGTTCAACCTTCAGCCCCTCTTGCACCTGACCGCGAGAGGATACCTGCCCTTTCCATTCGCTATACCAATCCAACAGCCCCCTGGCGCGGGCCTTTCCTTGGATATGATAGGTGGTCGCGTCCCGATAAATCTGTGTCCGTGCGGAGGCGACATGCATCCCCCCGAAATAGGCTTCATATTCCAGTGTCAGGTCGATTGGAACATCGGCCCTGACGGGCGACGCGCCGCTGAGGCACAAACAGACGAAACCAAAAACCAGACCACCGGGCCGTCGCATATCTCTTCCCCTGAAACGAATAACGAGACAGATATGGAGCGAAAAAAAGCGGTTTCCACCCGGATAGGATCAGAACAGCCATTTTGCAGTGCAATAAATTCTAATGGGCCACAAACAGCCCCCGTCCGTCCTGCTTGACAGACTATGACCCAGACTGTACCTCAGCCTCCCAATCAAGATGGGCGATTAGCTCAGCGGGAGAGCACTCGCTTCACACGCGAGGGGTCACTGGTTCAATCCCAGTATCGCCCACCATCTTTACATCCTTGATGTCGCGCACCACCGCTTGCGAACCCCGCGTTTGGGTCAGAACACGGCTGAACTATTTAGACCCCTGAATACCCGCTGACAAACCACCATCGGAAACGCCGACGGTGCTGTCACTCTGGGGTGGAACGATCCGATAATTTGGTAAATGGATAGAAACTGTTGTTCCTTTTGCATATTGGGAGGCGATGGTGAATTTGCCGCCATGCAATTCCGTCAAGGCGCGGCTGATATTCAGCCCCAGACCGGTTCCCTGGTTTTCCCGGATATGGGCGTCTCGCACCTGGCCGAAGGGCAGCAAGGCGCGTTCCAGATCCTCATCGGTCATGCCGATGCCCTGATCTTGAATGCGGATAACGAAATCTTCCGCCCCCTGGTCAATATCAATACGGATGAGCGTTTCTGGCTTGGAAAACTTAATGGCATTGGTGACAAGATTGATGAGAATTTGCTTCATCGCCCGTGTGTCACACAGAATCGAAATGGGTGTTTCTGTCCAATGCATGGCGATGCTTTTCTCATCGGCGGCGCGACTGACAAGTTTCAAGCATTGCCCAATCAAGTGATCCAGTGGCACGATTTCTTCAAACAACTCAAATCGCTTTGATTCGATCTTGGACATATCCAGGATATCGTTGATCAGGGTCAGAAGATATTGCCCGCTGTTATAGATATCATTCGCGTAATCCTTTGTTCGTTCAGGCCCCAGATTTTGAGTCGGAGGGTCGCGTATAATATCGGAAAACCCGATAATGGCATTCAGCGGTGTCCTTAATTCATGGCTCATTGTGGCTAGAAATTGGGACTTGCTGCGATTTGCAGCCTCGGCAAGGTTTCGGGCCTGCAGCAATTCGTCTGTCTTAGACTCTAACCATTTATGATAATTGTCGACCAGTTTCGCCGCGCGAAAGGTCCGCCAAATGATATAGCCCACCGTGCAGAGCATCAGGACAGAAATTACGATCATTGGCACAATTAAATTCCGCAGCATATCCGTGCCTGCCTCCCGCACGCGCCACTGTAACTTTCCTAAAACCGTGCCATCGACCGATTTCAGGGGCAATTGAACCATGGTCGCCGGGCTTGCATCTGTCTTCAGTTCCAGTCCTTTCAACAGAAACTGGGATTCAATGTCGCGTAACACCGGACCATCCATCGATTTAAAGAATATCAGAACACCCGGCACGCCCTGATCCAAAGCTGCGCCGCGTTCATCTTCCCACATGATCACCGCTGCGGAGGCCAGATACAGGCCGTGATCATCCTTAAAGAACCCGGATATCGAGGGGTTCACCTCTCCCAGTGCTTGTGGTTGCGCCCGGGCAGCATCAATCAACTTTGTCAGACCCGTTGGAAACAGGGATGGATCTGATAGGGTTTGCGTCCCATTGCGCTGGGCGTGTGCTATCACCCTGTTCCCATGTCCCACAGCCAGGACGCCGTCCATTTCCAACCCGTCAATGGCCCAAATCTCTATGTAATCCTTCACCCATTCTTCGTTGAAATTTTCAATCGTATTCTGGGCCGTATCATTCCAATAGGCATACTCACTGACAAATTTTGTGAGGGTGTTTTGCAAGACCATAATGCTGGATCGCGCTAAATGCTGCGCCGCCTGCTCCGCGATTGCATTGTGTTGCTTTACGGAATGATTCAGCAACGCACCGGTTACAAGAACGAATCCTATCACCAAGGCGATCACCGGCAAAAGCTCTCGCATCACGATATAGGGTTTTACCTGTTTTGGTTTTATATTTGGTGACCGATTTTCATTCATTCCGAGAAAATTTCCACTTACATCTGAAATTGCTCTTTATCATTGAAAAAGAACAGGGGGTATTGGCGGTCCATTGTCTGAGCATGCCATCAAAGGGCCGATAAAATTCAAAAATCAGAATAACTATTATTTGTAAATTTTCTTACTTTTTTCTTACCAAAAACAGAATTTAAGGCGTTTTTTCGATATTATCGGTGAGCATGTATATAGGACCCGTCGATTGCCACTGCGGCCCCGACGGATTGAAATCTTTCAGAATGATCGCAAAAAGGTGGGCGCGGATTCAAAATACGCCTAAACGGTCTTCCCTATTCGATCTGCCGCACGCTGTAAGGTGGGCAGATAGTTCACCACCATGTCTTCACGCCCGACACGTCCGGCCTGGGCGCTGATATTGATCGCGGCAATGGTAACACCCGACGCATCCTGCAGGGGCAATGACAAGGAAATCAGTCCGGCCTCCAATTCCTGTTCGACAAGGGCATATCCGCGCCCCCGGATTTCCTGAAGACGGCTTCGGATCTGGCCCGGCGTGGTCAATGTCCTGTCGGTGAACCGCGTCAGGTCCGCCGTCACCAGATAGGCATTCAAGGCCTGGTCCGATCCAAAGGCCAGCAGGACCTGGCCCAGTGATGTCGCATGGGCAGGCAGGCGCACCCCGACATAGATAGCATCAGACAGAATTCGATGGGGCGCGCTGGACCGGGCGACATACACAACCTCCCCCTTATCCAGAATGGCGATGCTGCAGGATTGCTTTGTTTCGCGCGTCACTTCTTCCAGATAGATACGCGCCCCTTCCCAGAAGCTCAGGCCCGACAGATAGGCCTGGCCCAGCGTCAGGACCAAAGGGGTCAGCTCGAAATATTTGCCGTCACTGGCCGCATATCCCAATTCCACCAGGGTCAACAGAAACCGCCGTGCCGTGGCGCGGGACGTGCCGGTGCGGTCGGCGACTTCCGTCAGGGTCATGCGCGGATTGTCCGGCCCAAAGGACCGAATGACCGCCAACCCCTTTGCAAAGGAGCCGACAAAGCTGGAAGTATCCACGCCCATAAATCAAACTTTCGAATTTGTTCGTAATATGAACATTATTCTATAATGCGAACATATTCCTTGCGTCAAGGAACGACCTGGCCCTATCGTCCTTTTCTTCACGTCATCATATGATGTCCCATGACCAACCGGCGAGGCACAGCATGGCCGCAATAACGACACTGAAAGACGCGATCCGGGATAATGTAAATTCCGGCGATACCGTCGCGTTTGAGGGATTTACCCACCTAATTCCCTTTGCCGCAGCCCATGAGGTCATACGCCAGGGCATCACGGACCTGACCCTGATCCGCATGACCCCGGATGTGATCTATGACCAGTTGATTGGCATGGGGCGTGTGAAGAAAGTTGTCTTTTCCTATGCGGGTAATCCAGGTGTCGGCCTGTTACGCCGGATGCGCGATGCGGTGGAAAATCAATGGCCCCGGGCGCTGGAGATGGAAGAACATTCCCATTCCGCCATGGCGCAAGCCTATGAAGCGGGCGCGTCGGGCCTGCCCTGTGCAGTCTTTCGCGGATATCTGGGCGCGGATTTGAAGCGGGTCAATCCCAATATCAAATCCGTGACCTGTCCTTTTACGGGCGAAGTTCTGGCCGCCGTCCCTTCCCTGCGGCCAGATGTCACCGTGATCCACGCCCAGAAGGCCAATCGCAAAGGCGATGTGCTGATCGAAGGCATTATCGGCGTTCAGAAAGAAGCCGCCCTGGCCGCCCGTCGCGTTGTGGTGACGGTTGAGGAAATCGTAGATGATTTTGGCGATCTGCACCCCAATCTGTGCATCCTGCCGAACTGGACCGTAACCGCGCTGGCCCAGGTTCCAGGCGGCGCGACGCCCTCCTATGCCCATGGCTATTATGATCGCGACAACAGCGCCTACCTGGAATGGGACAAGGTATCGGCGGATCGGGACCTGTTCACCACCTGGATGCAGGAAAATGTGCTGGATGCCACACCGGACACTTTTGCCGACCGCATTGCCCGCCTGAAGGAGACCGCAGCATGAGCAGCTTCTCAGCCACAGAAATGATGACCATTGCCGCAGCCCGCGCGT
This sequence comes from Rhodospirillaceae bacterium, assembly GCA_002709955.1. Classification (GTDB taxonomy): domain Bacteria; phylum Pseudomonadota; class Alphaproteobacteria; order UBA8366; family Aestuariispiraceae; genus Pacificispira. The sequence goes on along the minus strand of PAQY01000012.1, from coordinate 468,691 downwards.
TGAAAAATGACGATGTGGTCTTTGTCGGGATCGGTGCGCCCTCTGCCGCCTGTAATCTGGCGCGCCTTACCCATGCGCCCGATATCACGCTGATTTATGAAAGCGGCACCATCGGCACCAAACCGGATGTGCTGCCCCTCTCCATCGGGGATGGGGAATTGTGCGAAACAGCGGTGACCACCGTCTCCGTGCCGGAAATGTTTCGCTATTGGCTGCAGGGGGGCCGGATTTCCGTTGGCTTCCTGGGCGGCGCACAGATTGACCGCTTTGGCAATATCAACACCACAGTGATTGGCGATTATCACACTCCGAAAATCCGCCTGCCCGGCGGCGGCGGTGCCCCGGAAATCGCGTCTTCCTGCCAGAAGGTGTTTATCACCATGAAGCAATCCTTGCGGGGATTTGTCGACAAGATCGACTTTTACACCTCCTTCGGACATGGCGAAGGCGGGGATCATCGCAAGCGATTGGGCATCACGACCCAGGGGCCGATGCTGCTGGTAACCGATCTAGCCGTCTGGGAACCGGACCCGATCAGCAAGGAATTCACTGTTACATCATTGCATCCAGGCGTGACACGCGACGCCGTACAGGCAACAGTTGGCTGGACTGTTGCTTTTGCTGACAGTGTGACTGAAACACCGCCCCCCACGACGGAAGAACTGGACGTCCTGCGCGCGCTTCATGCCCGCACCGATGCCGCCCATGGTAAAAAAGAGAAGGCTGCCTGATATGACTGATGCCTATATTTGTGACTATATCCGCACCCCAATCGGCCGTTTTGGCGGCATCCTGTCTGCCGTGCGTGCCGACGATCTGGGCGCGGTTCCGATCAAGGCGCTGATGGCGCGCAATGACAAGGTGGATTGGGCCGCTGTTGAGGAAGTCTATTTCGGCTGTGCCAACCAGGCCGGTGAAGACAACCGCAATGTCGCCCGGATGAGCAGCCTTCTGGCAGGCCTGCCGGTTTCCGTCCCCGGAACCACGATGAACCGTCTGTGTGGTTCGGGCATGGATGCCGTCATCGCCGCCGCCCGCGCCATCAAGGCAGGTGAAATTTCCCTGGCCATTGCAGGCGGTGTGGAAAGCATGTCCCGCGCGCCCTTCGTCATGCCAAAAGCGGATGCGGCCTTCTCCCGCACGGCAGAGATTTACGATACCACCATTGGCTGGCGCTTTGTGAATCCGCTGATGAAACAGCAATATGGTATCGATTCCATGCCGGAGACCGGCGAGAACGTAGCTGAAGACTTCAAGGTCAGCCGTGAGGATCAGGACGCCTTTGCCCTCGCCAGCCAGGAAAAGGCCAGCACCGCCCAGGGCAATGGTCGTCTGGCAAAAGAAATCACGCCCGTCACCATCCCCCAGCGCAAGGGCGATCCCATTGTCGTGGATACCGATGAACATCCCCGTCGCACCTCCATGGAAAAGCTGGCAGCCTTGGGCACACCGTTCCGCAAGGGCGGCACCGTAACGGCGGGTAATGCGTCTGGCGTCAATGACGGGGCCGCAGCCTTGATCATCGCATCCGAAGCGGCTGCCAAGGCCCATGGCTTAACCCCGATTGCCCGCATTCTGGGCGGTGCGACGGCCGGTGTTGAACCCCGCATCATGGGAATGGGCCCTGCGCCTGCAACCCAAAAACTGTGTGCCTTGTTGGGCCTGAAGCCCTCTGATTTTGACGTAATTGAACTGAACGAGGCTTTCGCATCTCAGGGAATTGCGGTCCTGCGGGAATTGGGTCTGGATCCAGCGGCACCCCATATCAATCCCAATGGCGGGGCCATCGCCTTAGGGCACCCGCTGGGCATGTCCGGTGCGCGGATCACCGGCACCGCTGCGCTGGAACTCAGCCTGACCGGCGGAAAGCGCTCCCTCTCAACCATGTGCATCGGTGTCGGCCAAGGCATCGCGATCGGCCTGGAAAGAGTGTAAAACAAATAAGATAGCGCCTGCCGCCTTGGATCCCGGATCAAGTTCGGGATGACGAGATCCCACACCCGTCTTACCCGCGCAGGCGGGTATCCAGGGCCACACGCATAGATCGCACCCGCCGCCCTGGACCCCGGATCACGTCCGGGATGACGGTATTTCGAGACATATACTCCTCACCCTGAGGAGCGTAGCGTCTCGAAGGGTGACCTTCCTGAAAGCACCGCACTTACAGCCCCTCCTTCGAGACGGCGCTACCGCGCCTCCTCAGGATGAGAATGGGGCCTTCCATCCCCGTCATACCCGCGCAGGCGGGTATCCAGGGCCACGCGCACGATGTCGGCCTGCCGCCCTGGACCCCGGATCACGTCCGGGGTGACGATGTATCAACAAATGCACCCTCACCCTGAGGAGTGCAGCGTCTCGAATGGTGAAATGCGCGGTCTTACTCCGCCGGAGAAATCCTCAGGCCATTGGGTCTGGGGTCTATCCTGGCGGCATAGGACATATCTGCGAAGACCTCCATCAGTCGGTCAGCCAGCCACCAACTGGGGGCCTGGGTTTCATAGGTCAGAGTGAAGCGACCGGGCTCGTCGCGGTCGATAGTTGAGGCCAGATAATAGGGAAATTCTATTTGCAGGGCGTCCACGGCCTCTGCGCGAATATCCTCTGGCACATCGCGGAAATCCACACTGTAACGTATTGCATCGACCAGCCAGGCGGGCGGAACATCGCCATAGCCGCGGGGCGGTGCCGGGCCCAGGAGTTGAAGGATCTGACCCGCAGCTTCGTCAAAAAACGGGATCAGGCCATCTGTTACCGCTCTGGCGCGACAGGCTGGATTATCACGGCATCCGTCCTGAAATGCGATACTGATGGGATCAGAGCTATAGCGCGCCTTAACATCGCCCCGCGTTACGTCCACAAGATCCAGCCACGCCGTTGTCGTTGCGGTCCCATCCGACTGATCCCGCAGCATCAAACGCAAAAACAGGATCGTCGCGGGTACCGGACGCGACGCATCGCTGGACCGGGCCTGTGTATACAATGCCCGCTGACTGTCGCGATCCATGCCCTGGGTCAGGCGTTCCCCCTGATTCCAGGCCAGGGTGCGGCCATATTCCACCGGAATGCGATAGGAATCACTTTCCAGAAGATTGGCCAACCCGTTCAATGCGGCCTGGGCGACAGGGTCATCCTGGGGCACACTGCGGCGGGACACATCGTCAATGGCGACAATGAACCCTTCCTGCACTGAATACCGATAGGGGATTTCCGCATGGGCGGGAGTCGCCGCAAGGCCGACCAAAAGTGATATCAACAACAATCCAAAGCGGTGCATCAATTCATCCTTAACTGCATTTCAGCGTTATCCCGCCATCGACCAGCATTTCCAGCCCCGTGACATATTTTGATTCATCAGACGCCAAAAACAAGGCGGCATAGGCAACATCCCAGGCATCGCCCATATGGCCCATTGGACATTGCGCATTGCGCACCGCCCACATTTTATCGACATCACCGCCTGCATATTCCTTGGCCAGTCCTGCGGATTTCTCAACCATCGGGGTCTTCATCAGCCCTGGCAGGATCGCATTCACCCGAATGCCTTTTGGCGCGTATTGCACCGCCAAGGCCTTGGTCAATTGGTTCAACGCCGCCTTGGTCGTGTAATAGGTCGTATAGGCAAAACCCAGATAGCGAATGGAGGCGATGGAGGAGATATTGATGATCGACCCGCTGCCCTGGGCTTCCATCAATGGAATGACATGCTTTAATGTCAGAAAACAGCCCTTCAGATTGATATCATGCATGCGGTCCCAGTCTTCTTCTGACAGTTCCACAACGCCCCCGACATGGGCCAGCCCGACATTGTAATCCAGCACATCGATCCGCCCGAAACGCGCGACGGTGGCTTCAACCATTGCCTGGATATCGGCATGGCTGGACACATCCGCCGCCACCGCTTCGGCCACGCCGCCTTCGTCGCGGATCAATTGCGCGGTTTCTTCCGCTGCGGCCAGATTGACATCCGCACACATGACAGATGCCCCTTCCCGCGCGAACAAGGTTGCCGTCGCCTTGCCGTTTCCCCAGCCCGGCCCGATAGACCCGGCCCCTACGATCAACGCAATTTTACCCTCCAGACGACCCGCCATAAGATACCCTCTCCCTGTTTATGTTTGATTATACGTATGTTTGATGAACCGCTAGGAACCCAAAACCCGATCTGCAACATAGGGATTGGATTGGCGTTCCTCCCCAAATGTCGAATAGGGACCGTGACCGGGCACAAAGACCGTGTCATTGCCCAAGGGCCATAGCTTATCCACGATGGATTGAATCAATTGCGGGCCGTCGCCGCGCGGAAAATCGCTGCGCCCGACAGAGCCGTTAAACAGAACATCCCCCACCCAGGCAATGCCGCCTTCCTTGTCATGAAACACGATATGCCCCGGCGTGTGACCGGGACAGTGATAGACATCCAACACACAGTCGCCAACGGTCACTGTTTCCCCTTCTTCCAACCAGCGGTCAGGAACAAAGGGGGTCGTCGGGGGAAAATTATACTTAGCGCAATCTTCCGCCAGCCGATTGATCCAGAAGGCATCTTCCTTATGGGGACCTTCCAGCGGCACACCCAAACGATCAGCCAAAATGCGCGCAGCACAGCAATGATCCAGATGTCCGTGGGTTAACAGGATTTTCTCAATCTCCACACCCTGGCTTTGGGCAGTGGCCAGGATGCGATCGACCTCTCCACCAGGATCGACGACCGCCCCCTTCATGGTCTTTTCGCACCAGATGACGGAGCAGTTCTGTTGAAACGGGGTAACGGGAACAATGACGGCTTTCATAAAACTCACTTTCGGCTGCGCCCGGGGGCAAGCGGGTGGGTGTCAAAAGCCCCCAGACGCTCTGCCAGACTTTCCCCGAACATATGATGATTTTCGCCGATCAAATGGCTGGCGGGGCCCAGGATGCGCGGATCAGGGGTCTGCACAATCTCCATTGATTTGTCTGTATAGGGCAACTGGTGCAGAAAATGCTGCATGGTCGCCAGGCGCGCGCGCCTTTTGTCATCGGATTTGACCACGGTCCAGGGGGCATCGGCAGTGTCTGTGTAAAAGAACATCGCCTCTTTCGCCTCGGTATATTGATCCCATTTCGTCACCGCGACCTTATCAATGGGGGACAGTTTCCAGCGCTTCAGCGGATCCTTTTCGCGCGCCTTAAACCGGGCCAATTGTTCTTCCTGGGTGACCGCAAACCAATATTTGAACAGGTGGATACCGCTATTGGCCAGCATCCGTTCCAATTGCGGGACCTGACGCATGAATTCCAGGTACTCCATCGGGGTGCAAAAGCCCATGACATGTTCAACCCCGGCCCTGTTATACCAGGACCGATCAAACATCACGATTTCACCCGCAGTCGGCAAATGTTTGATATAGCGCTGGAAATACCATTGGCCGCGTTCTTCTTCGGTTGGTTTTTCCAAGGCAACAGCACGCGCGCCACGGGGATTGAGGTGCTGCATGAACCGTTTGATCGTGCCCCCCTTGCCCGCCGCGTCGCGCCCTTCGAACAGGATTAGAATACGCTGTCCCGTCTCCCTGGCCCAGCGTTGTACTTTCAACAATTCAATCTGCAGGTCTTCCTTGCGCTGTTGATAGTCCTTCTTGGGCAGGGTCTTGGAATAGGGAAAGTCTTCGCTGCGGAAGCTTTCGATTTCCGGCCCCAGATCTTCCACAGCCGCGCCATGAAACGACCGTTCATGCAGCATCGCCGCCCCATCCGCCGTGTGTTCAGGTGCGCGATGCGGGGCGTCTGGAATATCCGACATGACCGTTGATTTGGCTTTAGGGCTTTTCTTGCGGGCCATCTGTTATCCTTCAGCGCTGTGCATCCGCCTGGCGCAGTTCCGTTTTCAGGACCTTGCCGTAATTGTTCTTGGGCAGGCTTTCCAGATAGATATAGTCCTTCGGTCGCTTAAAGCGCGCGATTTTTTCCAGACACAGCGCATCCAGATCCTTCGGGGGCGCTGTACCCACCACATAAGCGACGACGATTTCACCCCATTCATCATCCCGACGGCCAATCACGGAGACCTCCTGAACATCCGGATGGTTCAACAGAACCTCCTCAATCTCTCTGGGATAGATATTGGTGCCGCCGGAAATCACCACATCCTTGGATCGGTCCATCAGGCTTAAATACCCATCGGCATCAAACCGCCCGATATCTCCCGTATGTAACCAGCCCCCCCGCAGCGTTTCCGCCGTTGCTTCGGGATTGTCCCAATAGCCAACCATGACGCTGTCGCTGCGCGTGATGATCTCGCCAGTCTCTCCTTGCGGGACGGGCACATCGTTTTCATCGACGACCAGAACCTCAACATTCGGATAGGGCTGTCCCGCAGATCCCAATCGCTCCAGATACCGCGGCTGGGTGGTGTCGGCTATGGCTTGGCGTTCCAGGCAGGTAATGTTCATCGGGCTTTCACCCTGACCATAAATCTGCACCAGCTTCGGCCCCAACCGCTCAAGCGCGGCCTGGGCATCTTCAACATACATAGGCGCCCCGCCATAAATCAGCGCCCGCAGATTATCCGTTGGGCGCGGGCCGGTATGGCGGGTCAGGCGATTGACCATCGTGGGCGCGGCAAACATGGATGTATCGGGCCAGGCCGCAATGGTGTCAAAAATCTCCGCCGGGTCAAAGCCACCGCTTTCCGGTGTCACCTGACAGCAGCCCCGGGCTAGATGGGGCAGGATATACAGGCCCGATCCGTGGCTCATCGGGGCGGCATGCAGGATCGCGCCGCCTGGTTCCAACCGGTCGATACAGCTGAAATACCCCCATGTCATCGCCATCAGATTGCGATGTGTCAGCATCGCCCCTTTTGGCCGCCCTGTCGTACCGGATGTATAGAACAGCCAGGCCAGATCATCAGGCGCAACATTTTGTATTGGGCGGCTGTCCGCTTGCAAAAGGGCCTGATGCTGGGCGCTGCCAAAGGAGATTAATGGCACTGCATCGGGCAATCCCTGTGCGGCGGTTTCCGCAACATCGTCAGAGGTAAAAACCAGCTTCGCCCCGGAATGTTCCAGGATATACTGAACCTCACTGCGATGCAGTTTTGCATTGACTGGAACAGCCGCTAGACCGGCCCACCAGATTGCATATAATGTTTCAGCATAATCCGGGCCGTTCTTTGCAAAAACGGCAACACGATCCCCCGGTTTTAGATTCAATCCATCCCGCATGGCCCCGGCCAGGGTCATCACCCGTGCAGCGCTGTCCCGAAACGAACGAATGGTGCGATTGCCAAGCCCGATAGAGGGGAGTGCCCCATGCGCGGCGGCTGCACGCTCTAGCCAGAGTGCGAGATTCACGATATTGCCTCCCTGCAATTGTAATCTGTGGTTCGTTATGATCTTTGACGATGAGTCTATCGCCCCAAACAGGAAAGCCAATAGCTTTCACCGATCCGCATGCAGAGAAGAGTTATGCTGAAAATTCGCAAAGCAGTGCTGAAGGATGCGAATACCCTGGCAGAAATGGCAGCCGCCCTGAATGCGCATTTCGGCATTGATGAGCCACCCTTTGACGGCACGGTCATCCTGCCATTGATGCAGGGGGATGACCCGCTGGTCTTTGGATATCTGGCTGAAGACGCGATGGGCAAGCCTGTTGGATATGCCCTGTGTCAGCGGTTTTTTGATACCGATACCGGCACCCTGGCAACATGGCTGCTGGACATCTTCATTGTCGAAGACCATCGTGGCGGCGGGTTGGGACGGCGAATGCTGGCCCGTATTGCCGCGGATGCAAAGCAAAAGGGACAGCGCTGTATTGGGCTTGCGGCCTATCAAAGCAACCCCGCCCGCCGCCTGTATGAGCGCATCGGCGCAGCCCTGCCTGAAAATGCCCTGGTCTATGAATTGCGTGACGAGAAACTGGACAGATTGGCCCAAGAGGCCCAAATATGACCCTATGAACACGCCCTTTACACCCATCCCGCCCGAACACCGCACCCCTGCCTTCAACGCACCAAAAGTCGTGTTGTGGCTGATCGGGATTACGGTAGCAGCCTTTCTGTTTCAGTTGGTTGGCCCACAGCATTGGGTGAACACACTGTTGTTCTATTCCGTCTTCAATCCAGCGGATCTGAAATATTTTGATCAGGACCCGTTGGTTCTGACCACACGGTGGATTGGCTATGGCCTAGTGCATGGCGGGTGGATGCATCTTTTGGTCAATATGGCCTTCCTTCTGGCCTTTGGCACGCCGCTGGCCCGTCAGATTCCAACATTCAGTTTCATCGCACTGTACCTGTTGGGAACAGCCGGCGGGGCGCTGGCTGTGACAATAATCTATGGCGATAGTCAACTGTATCTGATTGGGGCGTCCGGTGGCGTTTCCGCGCTGGTCGGGGCCTTGTCGCGCATGGTGTTCCTGCGCCGGGGACAGGAAGTCGTGCCCCACCCGTTCAGCAACCGCAAAGCCGGGCTGATCTTCGTTGGTATCTTCTTTGCCATGAATTTGCTGTATTATGTCCTGCCCGGCCCAGGAGGAGAGACCGTCTCTGGAGAGGCCCATATCGGCGGGTTTGTTTCCGGATTCGTCTTATCGCTGATCCTGCCCTGGCGGGCGCGGGGCAAGGGGAGACCTGCCAATGACTGAGACACGCGACCCGCTGACCGCGCGATATGGCGCACTGGCCCCAGACCTGGAAACAGGGTTGGACCAGCTGGCCGATATGCAGGCACGAGGATCCTGCCGGGTCTATAAGGCGGAGCCTGTGTCAGATACCGTGCTGAACAGTCTGGCGGCGACCGCCCTGGCCAGTCCCACGAAAAGCGACCTGCAACAGCGCGATATCCTGTTTGTCGAAGACCCTGCCCTGCGATCCTGGATCAACAGCCTGTTCCCGGATATGCCCTGGATCGTGAATGCCCCGCATTTTGTGATCTTTCTGGGCAATAACCGCCGTCTGCGCCAGATCCATCAGATCCGGGGGCATGATTTTGTAAATGACCATTTGGATGCCTTTTTCAATTGTGCGGTAGATGCTGCCATTGCGATGTCGGCCTTTATCACAGCCGCAGAGAGAGTGGGCCTCGGCACCTGCCCGATCAGCGCCTTGCGCAACCATGCCCAGGCCGTGTCGCAGCGGATCGGCCTGCCCGATTATGTCTTCCCGATTTGTGGCATGACATTGGGCCACCCGGTCTATCCCCCGCGCATCAGCCCGCGTCTGGGCCTGTCGCATACTGTCCACCGCGACCGGTTTCAGGATGATTCGATCCAGGACGGGATTTCGGAATATGATATGCGGCGCAACAAGACGCGCCCCTTTACCAGTCAGCGCAATATAGAACGGTTTGGAAAGCAGGAACCCTATACCTGGTCCGAAGACAAGGCCCGGCAATATGCCGAACCGGAGCGTTCGGATTTTGGAGACTTCATCCGGAAAATTGGGTTTAATCTGAGCTGATGCCTTGACCTTCGCTTATTCAATGCCATCTAGGGTATTGCGAATGATTCTTAATTGGAGTGTATCTTGACCAACCCAACGCCCCTTCTGGATTTCTTATCGAGCCGCCGTTCCGTAAAGGCCCAGATGCTGACCGAACCAGCGCCGGATGACGCGACCCTGGCGGCCCTGTTGCAAACGGGGATGAGCGCCCCCGATCACGGGGCAATCCGACCCTGGCGATTTAAAGTTATACGGGGCGATGATCGCGCGAAACTATCGGATCTGTTCGAAACCGCGCTGCGAAAGCGCGATCCGGCGGTCGATGATGAGATGATCGCCACCATCCGGTCCAAGCCCCTGCGGTCCCCGCTGATCATAGCCATTGGGGTCAATGTTGTAGAGGGTCACCCAAAAGTTCCCGTCATCGAACAGGTGGTCGCCACCGCCTGCGCGACGGAACACTTCTTGCTGGCAGCCCATGCGGCCGGATATGGGGCAGTTCTGTTGACCGGTTGGCCGGCCTTTGACGAGACCGTGCGTTTGGGTCTGGGCTTTGAAAAGAAGGACAAGATGGTTGGGTTTGTCTATCTGGGCACCCCTGTTGAAGAACCACGCAGCATCGCCAGACCTGATGTGCGACAGTATATGGAAAACTGGAACGGTCCCGCATAAAATTCAGAGTGTCTAAAGGTCGGCATCCGCATGCTGGTACAGACCACGCATGTCTGGGACTGGCTTAAATTCTTCGGAAACGCCCCGCACCGTCTCTGACAGGCCCAGATACAGAATGCCGTCTTTCGCCAGAACATCGGACATATGCGACAAGGTCTTCGCCTTGGTGGGCTGATCAAAATAGGTCAGCACATTGCGGCACAGGATCACATCAAACTGACCCAGGGCCCGGGGGTGTTCCAACAAGTTGAAGGGCTTGAAGTCGACCATGGACCGTATTCCGGAATCCATGTGCCATTTATCGCCATTCTGTCGAAAATATTTGATCAGCATCCGGATGGGCAATCCGCGCTGTACTTCAAACTGGGAATATATACCGGCCTTCGCCTTTGCCAGAATTCCTTCCGACAAATCTGTTGCCAGAATTTCAATCTGCCATCCGCCCAGTGTCTCCTGCGCTTCCTTTATAAGCATGGCCAGCGAATAGGGTTCCTGGCCGCTGGAACAGGCCGCGCACCACAGTCTGATTTTCTTGGTGTCCGCCCGCGCCGCCCTTAGCCGCGGCAATACCTTCGTGCTGAACAGATCAAACGGCTTTTTGTCGCGGAAAAAGTGGGTGCCACAAGACATCATAACGTCGGTTATATCTGCAATCATTGCAGAATCCTGGCGCGTGCGCACCGCATCACAGATTTGATCCAAATTGGCTAAATTATATTTGCGGGCAACCGGCATCAGGCGAGTTTCCAACAGATACGCCTTATCTTTGGTCAGGACCAAGCCGGATCGTTGCTTTAACAAAGTAGAGAGCAATTCAAAATTCTCTATTCTCATGCCTGCTCCTACCGATCGAAACCGATCTATACAAAACCCTGAGCATCATGCCTTTGCATGCGCTCACACCGGATATTCTATATCAGACCAACCTGCATGAATTTGGACTGCACGATCTCGCTGTCAAAGGGTTTCATGATATATTCGTCAGCACCGTTTGCGATTGCTTCACGGATACGCCCCACATCCGTTTCTGTTGTACAGAACACAACTTTCGTGGCCGATCCATTGGGCAGTGCGCGCAATCGCTTCAGAAATTCCATTCCATCCATGACGGGCATGACCCAATCCAACAAGATACCGTCTGGCAGAGACTTCTGGCACATGTCTAATGCGATCTGACCATTTTCCGCCTCTGTGACGTCAAAGCCCAAATCTTCCAGGATCTTTCGTGCGACCATTCGAATGACACGAGAATCATCAACGATAAGACAGGTTTTCATGCCAATACTCCGCAAGATGGCGAAAAAGCCATAAGAGACTACTCTTGGTGCCAACCCACTGCAACAAAACCCTTAATGCGGTTTCCCACTCTTAATCCGTGGGGAGTGTAACTGTAAACTGTAAGGCCCCATCCGCCGACTGAATCGTAATCTGACCGCCAATGGCATGGATAAACGCCCAGGCCAAAGCACCATGCACGGTTTGCGGGGTCAGGTCTTCCATTGACGCCTTGCCCGTCAGGGCCAGCCCCAATACATCAGACATATGTGGTTCTTCCCTCTGACTATTTCCCCGGGCGATGACATGCGCCACGCCATCTTCGACAGCCACGCGCACCAGGCCGCCGCGGGGCAGACACTCCTTTGCAACCTCGATCAGGATCAACATAACCCGCCCCATCCCCTGGGAAAGGCTGGGCAGGATCGGGGGCAAGGGCCAGGATAAATCATGGCGCGGCTGATCCGCCATAAAAGCCACCGCCACGGCGCGCAATTGCGCCATACTGGTGATTTCAATCCCTGAGCGACCATAGGCCATGCGATAAAACTTTAACCGATTTGTGGCGTCCCGCGCACTGTTGGAAACCAGGGTCAGCGCGTCGACCCCCGCGTCGGCCCCCAATTCCTCCATCAGTTCCAAACCGTTCGATATCACCCCAATGGGACCCACAATTTCATGGATCAGTCGGGATGCCGTCAGATCAGCCAGACGGGCGGAATGTTGAAACGGATCGGAATGTGACATTTTTAATGCCTTTACTTGCGAATCGCGATATAAAATGCTGCACTGCACAATCGATGGGCGGATACAGATAGGGTCACACAATGCTATCAAGTTACGCAGACAACAATACGCTGGTGCCAGGCGACCTTGTTCCCGGCGTGTATGTGCGCCACCCGGACGCCCCCGATTGGGGCATCGGCCAGGTCCAATCCTGCGTCGGAACGCGGGTAACCGTCAATTTTGAAGAACGCGGTAAGGTTCTGATCGACACATCCGTTATTGGACTGGTCGCGGCGGATGCAGATATTGACGCCCAGTGACCAGAATGGTGTTGTGACTTTCCGGTAAACAGTCATGGTCCCTGTGGCCTTGTTCACTATGCCACAGAATCCAAAGATGTTTTCAGCGACCGGTTAGGAGAGTCCAATGTCGGATGGCGACACCAACGTCCATCAATTTCGCAGCCCTGGATTTGGCCGCCGAAAGACGACCCCACATTCCAAGGGGCGACAACTGGATCCAACCGCGCTGGAAGAAATCCAGGCGCTATTGGCGGGCCGGACGCTTCAACGTGACGAGCTAATTGAATATCTGCATTTAATTCAAGACACTTACGGCCATCTGCACGCACGCCACCTTAATGCCCTGGCATCAGAAATGAAGCTGGGCATGGCGGAGGTTTTTGAGGTTGCCAGCTTCTATGCCCATTTCGATCTGGTGATGGAAGGGGAAGTTCCCCCACCGGCCCTGACGATCCGGGTCTGTGATTCCTTAAGCTGTGAGCTGATGGGCGCGCAAAAGATTCTGGCAGATCTGCCGGGTCAGGTGGGCCAGAATGTGCGGGTTATGCGCGCGCCCTGTATGGGTCGCTGCCATCAGGCCCCTGTCGCCGAAGTAGGCCACAAGCATCACACCCAAACCAGCGTTGCAGCCCTGGCCGCAGCCGCTGAAGCCCATGACAGCCATCCAGACATTCCAGACTATCAGGACCTGGCCGCCTATCGCACGGCGGGGGGATACCGGCATCTGCACAGTTGCCTGAATGGCAGCATTTCTGTTGAACAGGTGATTGAGGTTCTGGAAGGGGCCAATCTGCGCGGACTGGGGGGCGCTGGATTTCCCACTGGTCGCAAATGGAAGTTTGTGCGCATGGCCCCCAAGCCCCGTCTGATGGCGGTCAATGGCGATGAAGGCGAACCCGGCACGATCAAAGATCATCACTATCTGACACGCACCCCCCATAAATTCCTGGAAGGCATGCTGATCGGCGCCTGGGCGGTGGAGGCAGAGGCCGTCTATATCTATATGCGCGACGAGTATCCCGAAGTCATTGCCCTGTTAAAGGCAGAGATTGCGAAACTGGAAGCGGCTGGCCTGAGCAACCACACCAAGATTGTCCTGCGCCGGGGTGCCGGGGCCTATATCTGTGGCGAAGAAAGCGCGATGATCGAATCAATTGAGGGCAAGCGCGGCCTGCCCCGCCATCGCCCGCCTTATGTTGCGCAGGAAGGGCTGTTTGGTCGCCCCACCCTGGTCAACAATGTGGAAAGCCTGCATTGGGTGCCGGAAATTCTGGAAAATGGCGCGGAGTGGTTTTCCAGCCAAGGGGCCAATGAACGCAAGGGATTGCGCAGCTTTTCTGTATCCGGTCGCGTCAAGAATCCTGGGGTCAAACTGGCCCCTGCCGGGATCACCATCCGTCAATTGATCGATGACTATTGCGATGGCATGCAGGACGGCCAAACGTTCAAGGGATACCTACCCGGCGGCGCATCCGGCGGTATCCTGCCAGCCAGCCTGGGCGATATCCCGCTGGATTTTGATACGCTGCAACCCTATGGCAGTTTCATCGGGTCCGCCGCCGTGGTCGTCCTGTCCGATCAGGACAATATTGCAGATGTCGCCCTGAACCTGATGAAGTTCTTTGAGGATGAAAGCTGCGGTCAATGCACCCCCTGTCGCGTTGGCACGGAAAAGGCCGTGAAACTGATGCAGCAGGATACCTGGAACGTGCCGCTGTTGGAGCAATTGTCCAAGACGATGATGGATGCATCCATCTGTGGTCTGGGCCAGGCGGCCCCGAACCCGATCCTGACCTTGTTCAAATACTTTCCGGAAGACGTGCCGCGTTAAAGAGTGGGCGGCAAAGCTGTTAGGCATTCAGATCATGGCGCAAGGGCTGGTATTCTGACCGGTCCTTGTCTAAACATGGCATAATCAATTATCACAGTTTTGCATAAACGCATCACTGCACCATCCCTTTGGTCGGATCAATCATGCGCTGTGATGGTATCTGGCATGGCGTTTCGCTGTTCGACCTGCCTAAGTGAAAGACTGTACATGATTGCGATGAACCCAACAAATCTGGGCAGGATCGCCCTGGCGATGGGTCTGGGTGCCTGTGGTGGTTTTGTTGCCAACTGGCTGACCCTGCCCCTGCCCTGGATGCTGGGGGCAATGATCACCTGCACGGCGGCGTCCATTATCGGACTGCCAATTCAGGGACCGATGCCGCTGCGCCAGCCTATGATCATGGTTCTGGGTGTGATGTTGGGGGCGGGTTTTTCACCAGATATGGCAGATCGCGCCGGGGAATGGCTTATCAGCCTGGCCTTTCTGGCGGCCTTTGTGGGTGTTGCGGGACTGTCCGCCTATCCATTTTTCCGGAAAATAGGGGGATATGATCGCCCCACAGCCTATTTCTCTGCCATGCCGGGCGGGCTGAATGAAATGATGATCGTCGGCGGGGCCATGGGCGGGGATGACCGGCGGATAGTGCTGACCCATGCCAGCCGCATTCTGTTGACCGTCCTGATCGTCCCGGTCGTCTTCCGGTTTGTCAGTGATATCGACATGACAGATCGATCCCGATTTGGCGTCGCCTTAAGTGCGGTCGCCTGGCAGGACTATCTGATCCTGGGGGCCTGTGGCCTGGTTGGCTATCCAATTGCAAAAGTCCTGCGCATCCCAGCACCGATGCTGGTCGGCCCCATGCTGGCCAGCGCCAGCCTGCATCTGGCGGGCATGACCGCTGCGACACCGCCGCTGTTGATCGTGAATTGCGCCCAATGGATCATGGGGACGATCATTGGCTGTCGCTTTGTCGGTGTCGCCCGATCAGAAGTTTTCCGCACCATCGCCCTGGGCATGGGATCCACGGTTATCATTCTGACAGCGACCGTGTTTTTCGCCTTATTGGTCTATGAGGTTGGCGGCGTTCCCTTCCAAAGCGCCGTTCTGGCTTATTCACCAGGCGGTCTGGCGGAAATGAGCCTGGTTGCCCTGGCCCTGGGCGTTGATGTCGCCTTTGTCGCAACCCACCACATCGTCCGCATCGTTTATGTCGTGGTGGCCGCGCCCATCATTTACAAAATGTTCCTGCACAAGGAACCGCCGGAAACAGACCTACCCACGCAATAGGGACCGGGCCGCTTCTTCCAACAGGATCAGGCTGTCTTCCACCGAACTGCCACTGGTATCAACACTGGCATCGGCCTGGCAATAGGCGGATTCCCGTGCCGCAAGGATTGCCTTCAAATCCTCCATCGCCTCGTCATTACGCGCCATGGGCCGGTAATCCCCCTGTGCGATAACGCGGTTCATATGTTCTTCCGGTTGCGCCTGAATCCAGATTGTATGACAGCGATCCAGCAACAGTTGGAACGTTGCTGGTTCTGATACAATCCCGCCCCCTGTCGCGATAATGGCGGTGTCGCTGTCAGCGATTGTTGATTCCAAGGCGCGGCGTTCCAACCGCCGAAAGGCAGGCTGACCACTCAACGCAAGAATTTCACCAATGCTGCCACCATAATCCCGTTCGACCAGCCGATTAAGCTCGACAAAGGGGGCCTTCAACCGCATCGCAAGATGACGGCCCAAGGTGGACTTACCCGCCCCACGCAGTCCGATCAGGGCGATTCGCTTGGCCTTGGCCGCTTCGACATCCCCAACAGCCCCCTTGCCATTGCCAATGCGATCCAGCGCCAGCTTTGCCTGAGTCAGTTGTTCAGGCCCAAACCCCCGCAGCCGTGCGATCAAGGGCACAAGCTCTGACGCCGTTTCAGGAACGCCGTCGCCTGTCACCAATTCTGTCAGGGGATAGTCCACAGCCTCCGCAATTTGTCGCAGGACCGCGACGGTGGGATTGCCCGATCCCCCTTCCAATTGCGCCAGATAACGCTCCGACACGCCAGAGTCCCGGGCCAGAATGCGCCGCGCCATGCCTCGTTTGGCCCGCGCCTGGCGCACACGTTCACCCAAACCGGAAAGATACTCCCGAAGGGCTGGATCTTCGGTTTGCTTTTCACTCATCGCGTCCCCCCAAAAAGAACACTGTACCCTGAAAGAAGATCACAAAATGCACTATGGTTCTTTTCACTTTCTATAACATGCACTATAGTTCCTAAAAGCAGCGCCAAGCAAGGGCCTGAATGGTTGGGATAAACAGAAACGATAGGGCAGCGAATGAGCAACGAGGTCAAGATACTCGTCGGCACAATGACCGGCACAGCAGAATTGGTGGCGGATGAAATCGTCGATGTCTTAACAGAGAAAGGCGCAGATCCGGAAATCCTGTTAATGGACGACCTGGACCCGACGGCCTTATCCGCTGGTCCATTGTATATTATTTGCACCTCGACCTATGGTCAGGGCGAAGTGCCCGACAATGCGCGCAAATTCTTTGACGCGCTGGAGTCGCAGGCACCGGACCTGACAGGCGTGCAATACGGCGTATTCGCGCTGGGCGACATGACCTATATGCAGACATTCTGCTTCGGCGGGCGCAAATTTGACGACCTGTTGGCAAAGCTGGGGGCGACCCGCTTGGGCGACCGTGTTGAACACGACGCTTCGTCTGGCGATCTGCCGGAAGACATGGCCGCCGAATGGGCTGAAGGCTGGTTCGAACAGGCCCTGGAAGCGGCCTGACCTGACAAAACCTCATTTGACCGGAGGATCCATGACGCAAGACGACTTCAACGCATTGATGAACGACGTCGCGACCACGATTGGCACCCGCCCGTTGAACGCGGAACTAGGGGCCTTTCTGAACGAGACATTCCCCAGCGATGGGCCTGTTGTGAAAAACATCCAGGCCGCCTGTAAAGCCGGCATAGCCGAAGGCTGGCTGTGTGAGAATGAAAACCACGGCATTCAGTATAGCCGCCCGATCAAACCCAGCCTGGGGGAGCATGATTTTTCTGTCGATGTCGTCGTCATGGATGACTGTCGCGGGCCGCACCATGCCCATCCGGGCGGGGAAATCGACCTGATCCTGCCCGAAGATTCGGATGCTGAATTTGATGATCACGGCAAGGGCTGGCTGGTTTACGAGCCCGGATCCGCGCACTATCCAACAGTGACGGGTGGCAAGGCGGTGGTTCTGTATCTGCTGCCAAAGGGCGCAATTGAGTTCACAAGAGCCAAAAAAGAATAATAACCAGGCTCGACATTTAATGACCCATGGGAGGGAACGACATGGCCGTGCACTCTGCGACGGACGATTTATACAATGCTGCCGATGATCTGATCGGGCGGAACCTGAAAGCCGGGCGCGGCGACAAGACGGCCTTTATCGATGTATCCGGGCCCACAACCTATGCCCAGTTGGATGCGCGCGTGAACCAGTTCGCCAATGTTCTGGCCGACCATAACGTGCGGATAGAAGAACGTGTGCTCTTGTGCCTGCCGGACACAATCGATTGGCCAACCTGCTTTTTGGGTGCAATTCGCGCCGGTGCCGTCCCAATCCCCGTCAATACGCGCCTGACCGCAGATGATTACAAATTCATGCTGGATGACAGCCGCGCGCGGGTGCTGGTCGTATCTGAAGCACTGTTGGATGCCTTCCTGCCGCATCTGGCAGATCACCCCTTTCTGGACACCGTCATCGTGTCGGGTGCCGATGGCAAGGGCTATGCCCTGTTGAAAGATGAACTGAACGGCAAACCCACAGACTATCAGACCGCGCCGACCCGGGCGTCCGATATGTGTTTCTGGCTTTATACCTCCGGCACGACCGGAAAGCCTAAAGGCGCGGTTCACCTGCAGACACACTTAATCGACACCGCCAATCTATATGCCATCCCTGTCCTGGGCATTCATGAAAAGGACATCTGTTTTTCCGCGGCAAAACTGTTTTTTGCCTATGGTCTGGGCAATGGGCTGACCTTCCCCATGTCGGTTGGGGCAACATCTGTCCTGTTGGCCGGCCCACCGGATGCAAAATCCGTCGCCAGAATTCTGCGCGAAGAAAAGCCGACCATTTTCTATGGCGTTCCAACCCTGTATGGCATGCTGTTGGCCAGCGGTGAATTGCCGAAAAAGGGCGACCATGCGGTGCGTCTTGCGACATCCGCTGGCGAGGCCCTGCCCGCTGATCTGTTGCGCCGGTTCAAGGAGGCGACCGGCGTCGATATTCTGGACGGGCTTGGTTCAACCGAAATGCTGCACATCTTTCTCAGCAACACGCTGGACAATATCATTCCGGGATCTTCCGGGAAGCCAGTTCCTGGATACGACCTGCGGCTGGTAGATGATGACGGAACGGTCCTGACGGGCGCCGGGGAAATGGGCATGCTGGAAGTCTCCGGCCCAACCTCCGCAATTCTGTACTGGAACCAGCGTGACAAGAGCCGCGAAACCTTCCAGGGGATGTGGACCCGCACCGGCGACAAATATGTGCGCGATGAAAACGGCGTCTATACTCATGCCGGTCGATCCGACGATATGCTGAAAGTTGGCGGTATCTATGTGTCGCCTGTGGAAGTCGAAAGCGCCATTGTCCGACACGAAAAAGTGCTGGAAGTCGCTGTTGTCGGTCATGCCGACCAGGATGGCCTGATCAAGCCAAAGGCCTTTATCGTCCTGCGCGATGGCATCCGACCCGATGACGCCCTGTCTGATGAGATCAAGGCCTTCGTGAAGGCGGAACTGGCAAGTTACAAATACCCCCGCTGGATTGAATTTCTGGATGAACTGCCGAAAACCGCGACTGGCAAGATTCAGCGATTCAAACTGCGGGATGCGACCTGATGACCAATCCGGAAACGTTCTTCGTGGACGTGACGGGCCATCAACTGGAATGCGTCCTATATCCAGGCAAGGCCCCGACCATCGTCGTCCTGCATGAAGGCCTGGGATCCGTTGCCATGTGGCGGGATTTTCCAGAAAAGCTGGCCCAGGAAACCGGCCATGCGGTGCTGGTCTATTCACGCTATGGCTATGGCCGGTCGACGCCCTGCACCACGCATCCCGTTGGGGATCGCTATATGCACCGGGAGGCTTTGGAAGCCCTGCCCGCCCTGCTGGACAGTCTGAAAATCGATGCGCCCTTCCTGTTGGGGCATTCCGATGGCGGGTCCATCGCGTTGATCCATGCCGGTGGTGCGGGACGCCCGGTATCTGGTGTGATCACCCTGGCGGCCCATGTTTTTAACGAGGATATTTGCGTCGCTGCCATCGAACAGGCGAAAGTAGCCTTTGAAACCACCGATATGAAAGACCGGCTGGGGCGATATCACGATGACCCGGAAGGGGCGTTCTGGATGTGGAACCAGGCCTGGCTTGCCCCCAGCTTCCGGGATTGGACTATCGAAGAATACCTGCCCACCATTTCCTGTCCCGTGCTGGCCATTCAGGGACAGCAGGATGAATACGGCACAGATGCCCAGGTCCATGCCATTGCCAATGGCGTTGCCGGACCGGCGAAAGTCCGTATCCTGCCCAATTGCCGCCATTCGGCCCATAAGGATCAACCGCAGGAAGTTCTGGCATTGGTCCGGGGATTTGTCGCCGCCCCGCCCACAACACAATAAGGTATTTCAATGCCCGCTTTTCCTGCCCTAAAGCCCAATCCAATCCATCATCCCTGGACAGAGGCCCCACCCGCCGGGGCGATGACAGAGGTCGCGCCGGGGGTGCATTGGTTGCGTATGGCCCTGCCAATCTCCCTAGACCATATCAACCTGTGGCTGATCGAAGATGGCGACGAATGGGTCATTGTCGATACCGGATTTGGCACATCAGAAACATGCGATGTATGGCAGTCGGTCTTTGACGGCCCAGCCAAGGGCAGGAAGCCCGGTCGCCTGATCTGCACCCATCATCACCCCGATCATTTTGGCCTGGCGGGCTGGCTGACCCGAACCTATTCGATCCCCTGTCTGATGTCCGAGAAGGAATGGCTGGTTGGTACCCTTCTGGAGAAAATGGGCGATGACACTTATGTCACGGGCCAGACGGAATTCTATCGGCGCAATGGGGTCCCGGCGGATATGTGCGGCCCCTTGAATGCCATTGGCAATGCTTATCGGACCTGTATCTTTGACCCGCCCCAGGCCTTCACGCGCCTGCGCGATAAGGACGAATTGAAGATCGGGGCGCATGTCTGGCAGGTTATGATGCTGGAAGGACACAGCGAAGAACTGGCCGGCCTGTATTGCCCGGATTTGCGTGTCTTTATCCCTGGCGATCAGGTTCTACCCAAAATCACCCCCAATATCTCGGTTCATTGGTTCAAAGATGGCACGGAACCCTTGAGTGATTTCCTGGGCAGCCTGGAGCGGATTGCAGAGTCACTGCCCAGCGATACGCTGGTCCTGCCGTCCCATAAATTGCCCTTCTATGGCCTGCACACACGCATCGCGGATATTCAGGAACATCATCGCGACCGGTTGCAGGATATCAAGGACGCACTTGAAGACGGCGGACCTCAAGATGCCTGGACCCTGGTTCCAGCAATTTTTCCGCGCGCAATCGGGGACGAACATGTCATGTTCGCCCTGGGTGAAAGCATCGCCCATCTGGCCTATCTGGTCGCCCAGGGTCAGGTTGATGCCACAGTCAGCGATGGGCGCGTCTTGTATCAACTGAAGGTATCAAACACATGACCGGGCGTTACATTGAAGACTATACGGTCGGGGAAGTCATTGTTGCCCCAGCCGTGGATTTTACGGAAGACTTCATTATCGAATTTGCCAAGGTCTATGACCCTCAGGCGATTCATATCGACAAAGACTATGCCGTTAATGAAGGGTCTTTTGGCGGCTTAATCGCCAGCGGATTTCAGACGCTGGCCGCCAGTTTTTCATCCTTTATCAAGATGGGCTTTTTCAAGGATGTGTCCCTGGGGGGCCCCGGCATGGATGAAGTCCGCTGGGTCAAACCTGTGCGCCCCGGCGATACTTTGACCCCCCGCTTCACCGTCGCAGAAGCGCGGAAATCAAAGACAAAACCCGACCGCGGCATTGTGCATTTCAATGTCGAGGTTCGAAATCAGGACGGCGATACGGTGCTGACCTTCACCTCAATGACGATGATCAAGACCCGCAATGGCTGAAGCCTATCCCCATATTTTTACCCCCATCCAAATTGGCACCCAAACGCTGCCCAATCGGTTGATTATGGGGTCCATGCATACCGGGCTGGAAGAGCGTGACGGCGGCATTGATCGTATGGCAGCGTTTTACGGGGAACGCGCCAAACAGGGCTGTGCCCTGATCATTACCGGTGGCTTTTCGGTGAATGCGGCAGGCCAGTTGGACCGGAAATCCGCCAGCTTCAACACACCGGAAATCGCCCAGGCTCATAAGCCGATCCCTCAGGTTGTGCACGATCACGGCGGGCGCATCCTGTTGCAGATTCTGCATGCCGGGCGCTATGGCTATCATGGCGAGATCGTTGCCCCCTCCCCCATACGCGCGCCCATCAACAAGACCGTGCCCCGGGAGATGACGGAAGCGGAGATTGAACAAACCATTGCGGACTTCGCACAGGCCGCCGTCTTTGCCAAAGAGGCAGGCTATGATGGCGTCGAAGTAATGGGCAGCGAAGGATACCTGATCAACGAATTCACCGCGCCCTGCACCAATCATCGCACCGATCAATGGGGCGGCAGTTTTGAAAACCGCATCCGGTTCCCCCTGCGCATTATTCAGGCCGTGCGCGCCGCAACAGGACCAAATTTCATCCTGATGTACCGCCTGTCCGTACTGGATATTGTCGAAGGCGGCAGTCCCCTATCAGAAGTGCGCGAGCTGGCACAGCGGGTTGAAGCCGCAGGGGCCGATGTCATCAATTCCGGCATCGGCTGGCATGAAGCACGCACCCCGACCATCGCCCAGGCGGTTCCCCGTGGCGGATTTGCCTGGGCCACTGCGCGGGTTAAAGATGCCCTGACGCGCATCCCCATCGCGGCAGTCAATCGCATCAACATGCCCGAAACGGCCGAACAAATCCTCAGCAGCGGCCAGGCGGATATGGTCAGCATGGCCCGTCCCTTCCTGGCCGACGCGGCCTTTGTTGAAAAGGCACAACGGGGGGCACCTGAACAGATCAATACCTGTATCGCCTGCAACCAGGCCTGCCTGGATCATTACTTTGTGGGGGAGGTTTCAAGCTGTCTGGTCAATCCCCGCGCCTGCCACGAAACATTGTTGACCTGGACACCCGCCCAAACCCCAAAGAAGGTGGCCGTCGTCGGGGCTGGTCCCGCGGGCCTGTCCTGCGCTGAAGTTCTGGCCGAACGGGGCCATAATGTGACCGTGTTTGAAGCGTCGGATCAAATCGGCGGGCAATTCCGACTGGCCAGCGCCATTCCAGGAAAGCAGGAATTTAACGAGACTCTGCGCTACTATACAACGCGCATTGCGGAGCTTGGGATCACCCTAAAACTGTCCACCCCCGCAACGCTTGAAGCATTGACCGCCTTTGACGAGGTTGTCTTGGCCAGTGGCGTCGCGCCGCACATCCCAGACATTGACGGCATCACCCATCCCAGTGTCATGACCTATGCCGATCTGTTATCGGGGAAACGTCAGGCGGGCGACCGTGTTGCCGTGATTGGAGCCGGAGGCATCGGCATAGATGTCAGTGTCTATCTGACCGAAGGTGACAGCCAGTCCCACCTGAATCCTGATGCCTTTAGGCGGGACTGGGGCGTCGATCAAGCCGCAGACAATCCCCCACCCGTCCGGGAGGTGACACTGTTACAGCGCCGATCCGGAAAGATGGGGATCGGCCCCGGCAAGACGACCGGTTGGGTGCATCGCCTGAGCCTGTTAAAGGCCAAGGTCGAGATGATCCCCGATGTTGTCTATCAACGCATCGACGATCACGGATTAACCATTCTGGCGGGCACCCAGCAGCGAACCCTTCCTTGCGACACCATTGTCCTATGCGCCGGGCAGACCTCCCAGACCCCCCTGCTGGCCCCCTTACAGGCGGCTGGAATTCCCACCCATCTGATCGGCGGCGCGAAACGGGCCACCGAAGTCGACGCCAAACGCGCCATCGCCGAAGGCATCGCGGTTGCAGCCAGCCTGTGACGCTGATCAGACTTCAGTGAACCGTCACGCCCGGACGGACCTTGAGCCTGGGCCCTGACGGAGCGTGCTAATGGAGCCTGTGGCCCTGGACACCCGCCTGCGCGGGCCGTGACGAGGCGTAAAGGTTAACCGCGGAGGGCGCAGAGAAGACGCGAAGGGCGCTGAGGGACTGGTGGAATATGGTGTTCCACGTCTGGCCTTCCGCCCCACTCTCATCCTGAGGAGGCGCGGGCGTGACGAGTTGATGATTGCCTTTGCGATCTCTGCGTTTCTCCGCGTCCTCTGCATTCTCCACTGCCGTCATCCCGGACGTGATCCGGGATCCAGAGCAGCACGTGCGAATGGTGCTTGTGGCCCTGGACACCCGCCTGCGCGGGCGTGACGAAGAGTAAAGGTTAACCGCAGAGGGCGCGAAGAAGACGCGAAGGGCGCTGAGGAACTGGTGGATTATGGTGTTCCACGTCTGGCCTTAAGCACCGCCCTCATCCTGAGGAGGCGCGACAGCGCCGTCTCGAAGGAGGGACTGTAAGGGTGGTGCTTACAGAAAGATCACCCTTCGAGACGCTGCGCTCCTCAGGGTGAGGGCATATTTGTCTAATACATCGTCATCCCGGACCTGATCCGGGATCCAGGGCAGCACGCGCGAATGGAGCCTGTGACTCCACCCACCCGCCTGCGCGGGCGTGACGAGGCGTAAAGGTTAACCGCAGAGGGCGCAGAGAAAACGCGAAGGGCGCTGAGGAACTGGTGGACTATGGCGTTCCACGTCTGGCCTTCCGCCCCACTCTCATCCTGAGGAGGCGCGGCAGCGCCGTCTCGAAGGAGGGACTGTAAGGGCGGTGCTTACAGACAGATCACCCTTCGAGACGCTGCGCTCCTCAGGGTGAGGGCATATTTGTCTAGCACATCGTCATCCCGGACCTGATCCGGGATCCAGGGCAGCGCGTGCGAATGGTGCTTGTGGCCCTGGATACCCGCCTGCGCGGGTAAGACGAAGAGTAAAGGTTAATCGCAGAGGGCGCAGAGAAGACGCGAAGGGCGCTGAGGACCTGGTGGACTATGGCGTTCCACGTCTGGCCTTCCGCCCCATTCTCATCCTGAGGAGGCGCGACAGCACCGTCTCGAAGGAGGGACTGTAAGTGCGGTGCTTACAGAAAGATCACCCTTCGAGACGCTGCGCTCCTCAGGGTGAGGGCATATTTGTCTAATACATCGTCATCCCGGACCTGATCCGGGATCCAGGGCGGCAGGCGCAATTGGCGCGGTAATTCCCCGGCCAAAGTATCCATCACCAATACAAAAAAGGCACGGAGATGGAAATCTCCGCGCCCTTGTTGCTCACGTGACCTCGTTCTTAGTGAACGTGGACATATTCGTAATCGACCGGCTGACTGTTAATGCCGCGATCCGGCGGGGCAATCCAGCCTGCGACCTTGCCGGGTTCCATGACGGCCTTCATCTGGCTTTTCACGAAAGCACGGTCCGCTTCGGTCGGCAGGAATTCACCCTTGCGGCGCTCATATTCCTCCGCCGAAATCAGCTTGCCGGTTGGTTCCATGGTCATGTTTGCCCAAGGACCGATAGACCGACGGAAACGTTCGCTGGGCAGCGTGATTTCAAAGTCGAAACCAGCTTTCTTGATCAAACGATTCCAGCGGGTCAGACCGACCATGCAATCCTTGATATAGGCCTGACGCACGACTTCATTCATCGCGTTGCGCATCGGCACCGCTTCGATTGCTGCCTTGCCATTGCCATCCGGGATTTCAAGTTCGAAAATCGAGTCCGCAACGATATGGTCTTCGTACCGTGCTTCATCCGGGCGCCCCTTCACGCCAGATGCGAAGTAGCTGGCCGCGTTGGAGGATTTCTCTGACCCGAACAGATCCAAGCAGGACGAGAACCAGAAATTCACATAACGCTGGATCAGATGCAGATCGAAAGCACCCGCCTTCCGGATGGTTTCAGGATCATCCGTGCCGGTTTCCTGCATCACTTCCAGGGCCCGCTTGATGATGCGACCGATCCCGGTTTCTCCCACGAACATATGGTGGGCTTCTTCCGTCAGCATGAACTGACAGGTCCGTGACAGTGGATCAAAGGCGCTTTCGGCCAGGCATTTCAGCTGGAATTTGCCATCGCGATCGGTGAAATAGGTGAACATGAAGAAGCTCAGCCAGTCATCAATCGGCTCGTTGAAAGTGCTGAGAATACGGGGATTGTCGATGTCACCAGAATGGCGCATCAGCAATTCTTCCGCTTGTTCACGACCATCACGACCGAAATGGGCATGCAGCAGATAGACCATCGCCCAAAGGTGGCGGCCTTCCTCCACATTGACCTGGAACAGGTTGCGCAGGTCATAAAGAGACGGGCAGGTCTGACCCAACAGGCGCTGCTGCTCAACAGAGGCCGGTTCGGTGTCACCCTGGGTCACGATCAGATTACGCAGCACGGCGCGGTGTTCACCGGGTACATCCTGCCAGACGGGCTTACCGAATTCATCGCCAAAGCCGATGGTGCGGTTTTCTTCGCGGTCCGCCAGGAAGATCCCCCAACGGTATTCCGGCATCTTCACATGGCCGAAATGTGCCCAGCCTTTGGCATCCACCGATGTGGCGGTGCGCAGATAGACGTCGGATGCCATGAACCCTTCCGGGCCCATTTCCGTCCACCAGTTCAGGAAGCGGGGCTGCCAATGTTCCAGCGCACGCTGCAAACGGCGATCCGTGCTTAATTCCACGTTATTGGGGATGAGTTCTTGATAGTCGATCGAAGCCATTTTTCTTTCCTCTCAGATTAGAATGTAGGTACTTCGGCCTTCCCCAACCGAGCCCCTGTGGTCGTATTTCAGATCAGACACGTTTCCAGTCAAATTCAGCCTTTGTGCCACTGCCAAACTGTTTCAAGGCACCCTTTTCTCCCACCGCATTGGGTCGGATAAAGATCCAGTTCTGCCAGGCCGACAGACGCCCGAAGACCTTGGTCGCCATGTTTTCCTGACCGCCAAAGCGCAGATTGGCTTCCATCCCGGTCAAGGCATCGGGCGACAGGGCGGCGCGTTCCTCAATAGCAATGCGCAATTCGTCATCCCAATCCAGATCATCCGGGGCAAAGGTCACCAGACCCGCCTCATCCGCTGCGGCCGCATCGAAGGGCTTGCCGATTTCTTTCTTCAGGCGGTCATGAATATCAGGCTCTGCCATGAAGCGGGTTTGCAAACGGCTCAGGCCATTGACCTCTTCCAGAATACCGAAGTTCATTTCCCCCAGGATCAGCTTGGGTTCGTCATCGGGCTGATCCGGCAGGGCCAGCATATAAGAGCGGTCGGCACACAGGGCCAGTTCCAGAAGGGATCCTGCAAAGCAGCTTCCTTCCTCAATCACCGCGAACATGCTGCGGGATGTCACATCCAGCCGGCCGAAGGTACGGCGCATCATGCCCAGCACTTCGGTCACGAACCAGTTATCCGCATTGTCCAACACGGCCTTGTCCGCTGCCAGAACCTTGTCGGCATCGCCCTGGGTCTTCAACAACCACAGGCCAACTTCTTCGTGATTGGTACGCAACATCAGGATGGCGTCGTCCAATTCACGCGCCATCGCCAACGGCCACCAGTCCATGCCCTGCTTCAGGATTGTATCGATATCCGACGGTACGTCTTCGCTCGGTGCCTTCACTGTCAGGGATACAGTGCGGCCTTCCGCATCCAGTGTCACATCGACATTGGGATAGCTATAGCCGTCATCGCGAATTTCGCGGGCGACCGGGGTCATCTTGATCCCTTCCGCCTTGCTGGGGCGTTTGCTGTCCTTTGCCAATTCGGCGGCGCGGGCATTGACCTGTTCCATAAAGCTTTGCTTGGGTGCGATATGATCGACCAGATTCCATTCCTTGGCGCGCTGTCCGCGAACACCTTCGGTCGAGGTACAGAAGACGTCTGCCAGATCACGGCGCATCTTGCGCTTTTCGGTCAGGCGGGTCAGGCCGCCCGTGCCAGGCAACACGCCCAACAGCGGAACTTCTGGCAGGCTGACGGCGCTGGAGCGGTCATCGATCAGGAAAATTTCATCACAGGCCAGCGCCATTTCATAGCCGCCGCCCGCCGTCACGCCGTTACAGGCCGCAACGAATTTCAGGCCGGAATGTTTTGAGCTGTCTTCAATGGAATTGCGGGTTTCATTCGTGAACTTACAGAAATTCACCTTCCAGCCATGGGTGGACTGGCCCAGCATGTAGATATTCGCACCCGCACAGAACATGCGGTCCAGACCCGAGGTCACGACAACCGTCTTAACGGTTGGATGTTCAAACCGCACGCGCTGCAAAGCGTCATGCAATTCCATGTCTACACCCAGATCATAGGAATTAAGCTTCAGCGTATAGCCGGGGCGAATGCCGCCCTCTTCATCCACTGTCAGGGTCAGGGTCGCGATATCACCATCGACATCCAGCGACCAGTGTTTATAGCTTTCCGGATCGCGGTCATAGATAACCAGATTTTCGTAAGGCATTTGAATCCCTTCCTACCGAACCCTCAATGGCCCGGCTCTTTTTGATTGGCTAAACTGCACTATAATGCATTTTTCACAGATGACAAGGAACTATAGTGCTTGTTTCGGAAAAAGATGCACCTTTCCCAGCCGTATTTAACCGGGGTTCAAGCCTGTATGGATATAAAAAATGGTTAAAGACGCGCACCAGATACGGTGTCAAACAGCCGTAATTTGTCGGCGTCGGCCGTCAGCGTTAGGCGATCGTCACTAGGCAGCGCAGCCTCCCCCGGATAGCGCAGAGTGAAGGTTGGTCCCCCCTCCTCCGGTCGGGTGTGAAGCAACGTATCGGCCCCCAGATGCTCGATCAGATCAACCTTTACCGACAGGTTCAGCGCATTCGGGGTATCATCCTTTTGCTGCACCAATCGCAAATGTTCGGGACGCAGGCCCAATGTAACCTCCGGAACCTTTGCCTTATCGACCAGCGCCTGGGGCAAGGCCAAATGCCCCCCGTCCTTGAAAGAAATTCCATTATTTTCCATCCGGCCCGGCAGAAGGTTCATCGCTGGCGTTCCAACAAATCCAGCGACGAATAGGCTGGCCGGATTCGAATAAAGCTCCATTGGTGTGCCAATTTGCTCTGCCTGTCCCTTGTTGAGAACAATCAACCGGTCCGCCAGGGTCATCGCCTCCACCTGATCATGGGTGACATACAGGCTGGTCACGCCCAGCCGACGCTGCAGGCGTTTGATTTCAACACGCATATGAACCCGCAACTTGGCATCCAGGTTGGACAGGGGTTCATCGAAAAGGAACGCCTTGGGTTCGCGCACAATCGCCCGGCCCATTGCGACACGCTGACGCTGTCCACCCGACAATTGGTTAGGGCGACTATCCAGATAGTCACCGATCTCAAGTATCTTTGCGGCTGCCTGGACCCGGCGCTCGATATCCGGTTCTGGCACGCCCCGATTCCGCAATCCATAGGCCAGATTGTTATAAACGCTCATATGCGGATACAGCGCGTAGTTCTGAAATACCATCGCGATATCGCGCTCAGAAGGGGAGATATCATTAATCCGCTTGCCGTCGATCTGCACTTCACCCTCGGTTACCGTCTCAAGTCCGGCGACCATGCGCAACAGGGTGGATTTACCGCAACCCGACGGACCCAACAAAACCAGAAGTTCACCATCCTGAATATCGATGGATACGCCCCGCACGGCGTGGGCCCCATTATCATATCGTTTTTCAACATTTTGGATGGATACAATTGCCATGCTATTTCTCACTTTCCAGAAGGCCACGGATGAACCAGCGCTGGAAGATCAGGACGACCAGAACGGGCGGAATAACAGCCAGAATGGCCAGGGCGAAGGCTTCCTGCACCTGGGGTATCTCTCCCCCCTCATAGAGCATCTGAAACGCCTGTTTGATGCCAATGACGATGGTGTAGAGTTGATCATCCGTGGTCATCAGCAAGGGCCAGAGATATTGATTCCATCCCACAACGAACATGATGATAAAGATTGCCGCGATCATCGTTTTGGACAGCGGCAGCAGAATATCGATGAAGAACCGAATTGGTCCCGCCCCATCCAAACGTGCTGCCTCCAGCAATTCATCCGGCACTGATTTGTAGAACTGACGAAAGAAGAATGTCCCCGTCGCCGATGCGATCAGGGGCAGGATCAACCCGGTATAGGTATTCAATAGACCCAGATGCGCCACCACCGCATAGGAAGGCACGATGCGCACTTCCAGCGGCAGCAGCAAGGTCAGGAAAATCAGCCAGAACATTGGCTGCGCCAGACGAAACCGGAAATAGACAATGGCATAGGCCGCCAGCATGGAGACTATGATCTTACCCACTGCAAAACCAAGGCCCAGCACCAAGCTGTTTATCAACATGCGCGCCGCATTGGACGTCTTTGTCACGCCGCCCGTTTCAAACAGAACTGTCTTATAGGTGGCCCAGAACTGATCCCCAAACCAGACCTGTAGCCCATGACGCATCAATGTTTCTGGCGTATGGGTCGAACTGGCAAAGGCGACCCACAGCGGCAGGACCAGAAACAAGCAGCCCAGAATAAGAATGACGTGGTTGACGACTGTGCGCATCAATAGTGTACCCGTCTTTCAATAAAGCGGAATTGGAAGAGCGTCAGAACCAGCACCATCAACAGCAAGATGACCGACTGTGCAGAACTGCCCCCCAGATCGGCGCCCAGAAAGCCGTCTGTATATACTTTATAGACCAATGTGTTCGTTGCCCCGCCAGGGCCACCCTTGGTGGTGACATCAATGATCCCGAAGGTTTCAAAAAAGGCATAGGTGATATTGATGACCAGCAGAAAGAACGTCGTTGGTGCCAACAGCGGAAATGTGATCGTCCAGAACCGTTTCTCTGCGCTGCGACAATCCATCATTGCCGCCTCTTGAACGCCTTTTGGGATGCTCTGCAGGCCCGCCAGGAAGAAGATGAAGTTGACAGAAACCTGCTTCCAGATCGCGATCAGCATGACCATAAAACCGGCATCAAAACCGTCCGTCGCTTTATCAAAATCCCAGCCCGTGGCATTGATGAATTTATAGAGATCGCCGACCAGCGGATTGAACAAAAGATTACCAATCAAGCCCGCGACAGGAGCCGCCACGGCATAAACCCAGATCAGCAGGGTCTTGTAGGTGCTTGCCCCTCGAATGACCTCATTCGCGCGGGTCGCCAGCAACAGCGCTATGGCCAGTGAGCCAAGAGACACAATAATTGAAAAGACCATGGTGAACCCAGCGGAGCGAACCCAGTCCGCATCGAAAACCATGTCTTCATAATTGCGAAACCAAACAAAGCGACTGGACAATCCAAATGCATCTTCCAACAAAAAGGACTGATACACCGCCTGCGCGGCAGGCCATAGAAAAAATACGAAAATGATGCCGATCTGTGGCAACAGCAATAAATAGGGTAAGGACGATTTTTCGAATTGGACGCGCTTCATGTCGCGACTCTCTATTCACATCGGTGGTGAAAGATAGACCTGCGGCGGGTGACGCGCGAAACCGCGCATCCCCCGCTACAGACCAAATCATACCAATCAGTTGTAGGTATCTTTGAAACGGACCAGCAGATCGTTGCTGTCCTTTTCAATGGCATCGAAGCCCTGATCAACCGTTGACTGGCCGTTCAGGATTTGCTCAAAATTCTTGTACATTACTTCACGAATTTGGACGTAATAACCAAGGCGATAGCCCTTGGTCCAATCGCCACCGGGCTGGCTCAACTGCAGAATGCCGATTTCAGCATCCGGCGCTTCCGTATAGTAACCGGAAGTCTTGGCCAATTCGTAAGCATCATTGGTGATCGGCACATAACCCGTTTCTTTGTGCCAGAAGAATTGGGTTTCCGGCTTGGTCAGATATTCAAAGAACTTTGCGGTCGCTTCGTATTCCTTGTCGCTGTGACCGGACATGACGAACAAAGCGGCCCCACCGATGAAGGTGCTCTTGGGCTCTTCAATCAGACCCTTCCAATAAGGCAGATAATTGGTGCTGAAATCAAAAGCCGCTGACTTGCGCAGGCCACCGAAGGAGCCTGACGACCCCAGCCACATCGCAACCTTGCCCTGAACGAAGGCATCCTGATTTTCACCCCAGCCACGGCCATAGTAACCATACCAGCCCTTATCCAGCCATTCTTTCATCTTCGCCCAATGCATTTTCAGATCTTTATTGTTGTAAAGGATCTTCACATCGGTTGAGTCGAAACCGTTATTGGCCGTTGCCATTTGGATATTGTGACGGGAATGAAAATTCTCAGCAAAAATCCAGGGGCTATGGCTCTGAGCCATCGGGACATATCCCGCTTCCACCAGTTTCGGGGCAATGGCTTCAAACTCTTCCCAGGTCGTCGGTGCCGACACGCCCGCTTTCGCCAGCGCTTCCTTGTTGGCATACAGCAGCGGCGTCGAGGAATTGAACGGCATCCCGATCATCTTGCCATCGCTGTCAGCGTAGAAATAACGCACACCGGAGATGTATTTGTTCACATCAAAACCAACGCCGTGTTCTTTCAACAGATCGGCCACCGGATAAACAGCGCCCGGCGCATTGATGATGGTCGCGGCCCCGGCATCAAACACCTGAATGATGTCTGGCTGTTCGCCTGCGCGAAAGGCAGCAATGCCTGCTGTCATTGTATCTTCGTAGCCGCCCTTATAGATAGAGGTCAGCTTCACATCGCTCTGGCTGCCGTTGAATTCTGCGGTGATTTGATCAACCACTTCACCAAGGCGCCCGCCCATGGCGTGCCAGAAAGTGATTTCCGTTGGCTCTGCCTGGGCGCTGCCCGACAGGCCCATAACCGCTGCCACTGCTGCGGCAAACAAACTACTGCGTCGCATCCGCTGTCTCTCCTTGAAAGATATCGCTGGTTTTGGAACCTTGCACCGGTGCGATCACGGATTGATCTCCCCCCGGGTCACTCCAAAATGAATGGGAACCGTTTAGAGCGATTAAGAGACAAGCCTATGTCTAATACATTACAGGGCCATTATCCCTGTGTTTCACTTCGATTGCGCCAACCATAGAGGGATCTGGAAATGATTGGGATCAGGGTATGGATCACCGCCTGGCTGCTGCAGTTTGCCATCAGCCCAACAGCAGCTTTCTCCGCAAGTGAGTTAAATAGCTATGTTCTGGCAATCAGTTGGCAGCCTGGCTTTTGTGAGACCAGACCCAATCTGCCGGAATGCCAAAGCCAAACGCCAGACAGGTTTGATGCGACCCATTTCACGCTGCATGGATTGTGGCCTGAACCCAGAGGCAACAATTATTGCGACGTTCCCCCTACGGTTCAGGAACAGGATCGACGCAATAATTGGGATGCCTTGCCGGAATTATCGCTCAGTTCTGAAATCCGCGCGGAATTGGAAACCAGAATGCCGGGCACTCAATCCTTCCTGCACCGACATGAATGGGTCAAGCATGGCACCTGTTCCGAAATGCCGGATGCTGAAAGCTATTATCGCGAATCTCTTCGGCTGTTGGCGGTGCTCAATACATCCCCCCTGCGCGATCTGTTTGTCGATGCGATCAACAATCCCCTGTCCAGTGAGGCAATCCGCGCCGCCATCGACAATAGCTTTGGGGAGGGTATGGGGCAAAAGGTCCAGATCGTCTGTAAATCCGTCAACCAGCGCAGCCTGATAGTGGAACTGCGCATCAATCTTGCCGGGCCCCTGATAGAACAGGATTTCACGACCGCCCTTCGCAATGCTGTCCTCCGCGATCCAGGCTGCTCTATGGGAGAGGTCGATGCGGCGGGGCTTTGAAAATCAAGGGATCAAAATTCCCCCAATCTGCCACAAGTCTTGCCACTGCCGCCCGTTTCGCCTAAGTCCTGTGGCTCGCTTTTAGCTTTAGAGGATATTGGGTTATGCGCGCGGAAACGCAGGCTGTGGTGGATGAACTCAAGCAGTCATTGGAACTGCTGAGGAGGCATCTTTGACTGGGATGTTTCAACGAAACGCCTGGAAGAATTAAACGCGCGTGTCGAAGACCCGACCTTGTGGGATGACCCCACCGCCGCCCAGAAGGTGATGCGCGAAAGGTCCTCTCTGGAAACCCGGATTTCCGGCTTTCTGGACCTGGAATCCGGCCTGAACGACAATGTTGAAATGATCGAACTGGCCGAGGCTGAGGGCGATCAGGATTTGATCACCGAAGCGGAATCTGCGCTTGGCAGTTTGCGCGATGTCGCGGCCAAGCAGCAGTTGCAAAGCATGCTGTCGGGTGAAGCCGACGGCAATGACTGCTTCCTGGAAGTCCATGCCGGTGCGGGCGGGACAGAATCCCAGGACTGGGCGGAAATGCTGCAACGGATGTATCTGCGCTGGGCCGACAAGCGCGGCTTCAAGACCGAGATGCTGGAAGAAAGCCCCGGTGAAGAGGCAGGCATCAAATCCACCACGATCCGCATTCAGGGTGAAAATGCCTATGGCTGGCTGAAGACCGAAACGGGTGTGCACCGTTTGGTGCGAATCTCCCCCTATGATTCCAATGCCAGACGCCATACCAGCTTTTCATCCGTGAAGGTCTATCCCGAAATTGATGATTCAATTGATGTAGAAATCAATGATGGTGACCTGCGCATCGATACCTACCGGGCCTCCGGGGCGGGGGGTCAGCACGTCAACCGAACTGATTCCGCCGTGCGTATCACCCACATCCCCAGCGGCATCGTGGTTCAGTGTCAGAATGACCGGTCACAGCATAAGAACCGTGCCCAGGCCATGAAGATGCTGACATCGCGCCTGTATGAGGCAGAATTGAAACGCCGAGAAGCCGCAGCTCAGGACGATTTCCAGGCGGAAACCGAAATCGGCTGGGGTCGGCAGATTCGATCTTACGTTTTGCAACCCTATCAGATGGTCAAAGACCTGCGCACCGGCGTGGAGACCAGCAATACCGGCGGCGTTCTGGATGGCGATATCGATGCCTTCCTGGAAGCGTCCCTGGCCTCGAAACTTGAAGGTGGCACGTCCGCCGTCGAAGATCTGGATTGATAAAAATGACCGATATGGTTGAGACAGCGACAAGCGAAGAAGAAGACCGCCATGACTTTATTCGCGACAAGATCCGCAGCGATCTTGCCAATGGCATCGTCAAACAGGTCGTCACCCGCTTCCCGCCGGAACCCAATGGCTATCTGCATATCGGTCATGCCAAATCGATCTGCCTGAATTTCGGCATTGCCCAGGAATTTGGTGGTCGCTGTAACCTGCGCTTTGATGACACCAATCCGATCAAGGAAGAACAGGAATATATCGACGCGATCGAAGAAGATGTGCGCTGGCTGGGCTTCAAATGGGATGGACAGCCCTGCTTTGCCTCTGACTATTTTGAAACTTTTTATGGCTATGCCGTCCATCTGATCAAAGAGGGCAAGGCCTATGTCGATGATCTGAGCCCCGATGAAATCCGCGAATACCGGGGGACGCTGACAGCACCGGGCAAGCCCAGCCCGCACCGGGGCCGCAGCATTGACGAAAACCTGGACCTGTTTGCAAAGATGCGCGACGGCGTCTTCCAGAATGGTGAGAAATGCCTGCGCGCGAAAATCGATATGGCGTCGGGTAACATCAATCTGCGCGACCCCGTCTTATATCGCATCCTGCATGCCCACCATCCGCGCACAGGCAATACCTGGTACATCTATCCCATGTATGACTTTGCCCATGGTCAGGGCGATGCGATCGAAGGCGTGACCCATTCCCTGTGTACCCTGGAATTCCAGGATCACCGCCCGCTGTATGATTGGTTCATCGAAAACCTGCCGGTCCCGTCCCGCCCCCGCCAGACCGAATTTGCCCGCCTGAACGTCACCTATATGGTGCTGTCCAAGCGCAAGCTGATCCAATTGGTGAAGGAAAACCATGTATCGGGATGGAGCGATCCCCGCATGCCGACCATTCGCGGCCTGCGCCGCCGGGGTGTGCCCGCTGCGGCGCTGCGCAATTTCTGCAAGCTGATCGGCATGACCAAATCCGACAAGGTCATCGAATATCAGATGCTGGAATTCTGCATCCGGGAAGAGTTAAACAAATCCGCCCAACGCCGCATGGCCGTTTTGGAGCCGCTGAAGGTCACCCTGACCAATTATCCGGAAGGCGAAACCGAATGGCTGGACGCGGTCAATAATCCGGAAGATCCGGATGGCGGCAGCCGCACGGTCCCCTTCTCCCGCACGCTGTATATTGAACAGGCCGATTTCATGGAGGACGCACCCAAGAAATTCTTCCGCCTGAGCATCGGCCGCGAAGTCCGCCTGCGCTGGGCCTATTTCATCACCTGCACCGATATGGTCAAGGATGCCGATGGCAATGTCATCGAACTGCTGTGCACCTATGATCCCGCCACCAAGGGCGGCGATGCGCCAGACGGCCGCAAGGTGAAAGGCACGCTGCATTGGGTTTCCGCCGATCACGCGGTCGACGCGGAAATCCGCAACTACGACCACCTCTATACCCGCCCCGATCCCGGCGCAGAGGGCGACCCGATGGACGACCTGAACCCAGACTCGCTTTCCATCGCAACCGCCAAGCTGGAACCCAGCCTGACCGATATCCCGGTCGGTGAAACCGTCCAGTTCGAACGCCAGGGCTATTACTGCGTCGATCCCGACAGCACCGCCGACAAGCCCGTCTTCAACAAAACCACCGGCCTGCGCGACAGCTGGGCCAAGGCCCAGAAGACGGGGTAAGGTCGCGATAAACTGCCCGGTCTCCCCAGATTTAAGAGTAACCACCCGTCACCCCGCACTTGATCTGAGGCTTCAGGGGCAGAATGCAAGATGGGTGCGGGCTTCTCTGGATGCCCGCCTTCGCAAGAATGACGATATCAAAGCCCATATCACTCTCATCCTGAGGAGGCGCGACAGCGCCGTCTCGAAGGAGGGGCTGTAAGTGCAGTTCTTACAGTGGGCTCATCCTTCGAGACGCTATCGCTCCTCAGGATGAGGACGCCATTCTAAACAACCGCCATCCCTAAGACTTATCCAGCCGGAAGGTGCCGCCGTCTTCGGCGGTGGCGTAGATGCCGTCGGCTTTTTGGCGCATCAGGCGTTCGGAATCGACGCGGCGGAATTCTTCCAGCAGGTGGGCGATTTCCTCTTTATTGATATCCAGGCGGTTGAGCCCTTCTTCCGCCAGTTTGACAGAACTTTCAAACGTATCGCGGATCAGGAAATCCGCCCCGCTGTCCAGCAATTCCAGGGCATGCACCCGGTCATGGGCGCGCGCCATGATGCGAACGGTTGGGAAGCGTTTGGCGATCACCGCGATGGAGCGGGTACAGGCGGCGGCATTGTCAATCGTGACATAGACCAGATCGGCCCGCCCGACGCCCGCTGCCGTCAGCACATCGATGCGCGTGGCATCGCCGAAATAGACCATGGCGCCAAACCGTTTCGCCGCCTCTATCCGTTTCGGGTCCGCATCAATGGCCGTGACCGAAATGCCCTTCATGCGAAAGATCTGACTGACGATCTGGCCCACCCGCCCGAAGCCCAGGACGACCACACTGTTTGTTTCTGTCTCATCCGGGCGCGGCAGATGATCGGTCGAGGCCGGGGCACGGCGCTTCATCGCCTCTTCAAAGGAAAGCCGCAGCAAGGGCGTCAGGGCCATAGACAGGGTGATCAGGGCTGACACTATGTCTGATTGCCCATTCGACATCAGGCCAAGCGACAGACCTTGCGCGACAATGACAAAGCCGAACTCTCCGCCCTGGGGTAATGTCACGGCGATGCGCCCGGCATCTTCCCAAGGGGATTTGAACACGCGACACAGGATCAGAATGACCACCCCTTTTACCGCCATCAACAGTATCGCGCCGCCCAACACCAACGACCATTGTGCCAGGACCACGGCCCAATCAATTGTCATTCCAATCGCGATGAAAAACAGGCCCAGCAGCAAACCGCGAAATGGCTGTATATCCGCCTCTATCTGATGGCGATATTCACTTTCTGCTAGCAGGACGCCTGCCATGAACGCGCCCAGCGCCATGGACAGCCCGCACCATTCCATCAACAGGGCCGATCCAATGACGACCAACAGCGCGGCTGCGACGAATATTTCACTGGATTTGGTTTGGGCAATTACCGCGAATATCGGGTTCAGCAGGAACCGTCCGGCAAGCACCAGCCCCACAAGGGCCCCAATGGCCTGGGCGGCCGGGATCCAGGACAGATCCTCCCCGGAGGCGACATATATCCCCAAGGCCAGCAAGGGCGACAGGGCCAGGATTGGCGCGATGGCGAGGTCCTGCAACAACAGAATGGAGAAAGCGCGCGTCCCATATTGCGTGTTCAGCTCTTTGCGTTCCTGCATCAACTGCAAGGCAAAGGCCGTTGAGGAAAGCGACAGGCCAAGCCCGATCAGAACGGCGGTCTGCCAGGAAAGGCCGACAACCATCACGCCAAACACGCCGATCAGAAAGGCGGTCACGCAGACCTGTGCCGTCCCCAGGCCAAATATATCCGCCTTCAGCGCCCAAAGCCTGGCTGGTTTTAATTCCAACCCGATCAGGAATAACAACAAGACAACGCCGAATTCGGAAAAAGCCAGAACACTCTCTGCATTGCCGACAATGGCGAATACATGGGGTCCGATGATCGCCCCAGCAGCCAGATAGCCCAGAACAGAGCCCAGCTTCAAACGCTTGAAAATAGGGACGGCAACAACAGCAGCGGCAAGGTACAGCGCGGCGTCCTGAAAAATCGTCACATCACCGCCAGCCGCCATCGCCCCGCATTCTCATCTTTTCTTAAGGTTAAATCGTATCACCCCCAAGATGTAGCATGGTTCAATTTCACGACAAAGGTAATGTTGCGCCGCGAAAGGCTGCAGCGCGCTAGGGGCGGTCGAACAAAGTGTTCAACCCCTCTGAACTGGCGGCACATACGCCCCGTTCTGTGATCAATCCGGTAACCAGGCGGGCTGGTGTGACATCAAAGGCATCGTTTCTGGCGACAACATCCTGTGGCGCGATATCGACGGTCACGATCTCCCCCGCCTCGGTCCGACCAGTGATACGGGTCAGTTCCGTGCCACTGCGCTGCTCAATCGCGATTTCCGCAATGCCATCCTGGACGGTCCAGTCTATCGTGGTCGATGGCAGGGCGACATAGAACGGCACCCCGTTATCCTGGGCTGCCAATGCCTTCAGATAGGTGCCGATCTTGTTGCAAACATCGCCGCGCGCCGTTGTGCGGTCGGTCCCCACGATGCACAGATCGACAAGTCCATGCTGCATCAAATGCCCGCCAACATTATCGGCAATCAATGTATGGGCAACGCCATGGCGCCCCAACTCCCACGCTGTCAGGCTGGCCCCCTGATTGCGCGGGCGGGTTTCATCGACCCAGACATGCACCTTGATGCCCTTTTCATAGGCCATATAGATCGGGGCCGTCGCGGTGCCCCAATCGACCGTGGCCAGCCATCCCGCATTGCAATGGGTCAGGATATTCACAGCTTCGCCCGCTGGCTTCTGTGCCGCGATCTCTTCGATCAGGCGCAAACCATGCTGACCAATGGATTTACATATCTCGACATCCGCATCACAAATCTCTGCCGCGCGCTGCCAGGCCAGCGCGGCACGCTCTGCCGGCGCGCGATTGTCCAACAGGGCGCGCATCTCATCCAGGGCCCAGCGCAGATTGACCGCCGTCGGGCGAGTGCGATACAGCCGCGCATAAATCGCCTCAACTGCCAGGTCGCTGGCATCCTCCTCCAGCCCCAAACAGAACCCATAAGCCGCCGTCGCCCCGATCAAGGGCGCGCCGCGCACAATCATATCCTCAATCGCTTGTGCCGCCTCTTCCAGGCTGGTCAGGCGCAAGGTCTCAAAACTGTGGGGCAGTTTCGTCTGGTCGATCACCGCCACAGATTTGCGCGGTTCCTCAACCCAAATGGTGCGATACGGCGTGCCGTTGATTTCCATTTCGTATCCTCAAAGTTTTGGCTGCCTGCCATAGCTTTTGAATTTTTCCAGCACGTCGGCCATCTGTTCGTCATTCAGAATGATGGTGGTGCCGCCTTGGCAGGCATGGTGATATTGTCGGGCCAGGCTTTCCACCTCAATGGCCAGTGCCAGGGCGCGGTCCAGATCCCCATCAAAACAGATCATGCCGTGATTTGCCAACAAACAGGCCTTTCGCCCGTCCAGCGCAGCAATCATGGTCTGGGACAAATCTTCCGTGCCGAAGGTTGCATAATCCGAACAGCGGATATCCACGCCCCCGGCCACAGCGACCATGTAATGGAAGGCCGGGATGCCCTCTCTCCGGCAGGACAGGGCTGTGCAGAATGTCGGATGGGCATGGACGATGGCTTGCGCCTCTGACCGTGTCCGGTAGATATCGGCATGCATGCGCCACTCACTGGATGGCAGCAATTGATCAGGCGCACATACCCCATCCAATTCCTGCAGCACGATATCCATCGGCTTTAGGGCATCATAGGCAACACCGCTGGGCGTGATCAGCATGGCGTCGCCGAACCGCGCGGAGACATTACCAGACTTGCCCTGATTGATGCCAGACGCATTCATCGCCTTGCAGGTATCAATGATCCTGCGGGACAGGGCCTGTCGGGCATTGCCTCCCGGTCGCGTCATACAATTCCATCCCGTACCAGCTTGTACGCATACGCATCATACAGGGCGATAACAGAAGCATCGATGATGTTGGCGGACACGCCCACAGTTGACCAGCGCGCCCCCTCTTCATCTTCGCTTTCAATCGTCACGCGCGTGACAGCGTCCGTTCCCGTTGATCCTTTGGGCGGCGGCAGGATACGCACCTTGTAATCCACCAATTGCATTCCGGCCAAATCTGGATAGATCTGCAAAACAGCCTCCCGCAGCGCGGTATCCAGCGCATTGACCGGGCCATTGCCCATGGCAACGCGCATGATCTGGGTGCCTCTCAGTTCCACTTGGACTGTTGCCTCCGATTCCGTGATCAGGGTGCCAACCGCGTTGTGGCGACGCTCGTCCATAACCCGAAAGCGGCTGATGTCGAAATAATTCGGGACCTCGCCCTTTGCTGCACGGGCCAGCAGTTCAAAACTGGCCTCCGCCCCATCATAGGCATAGCCCTGGAACTCCCGTTCCTTAACTGAGTCCAACAGGCGGCGCAGGGCTTCTTCCCCGATCTCAATCTCAATCTCTTCCAGACGGGCCAGAATGTTTGAGCGCCCGGCCTGATCCGACACCACGATATGGCGCTTATTGCCCACTGTTTCCGGCGGGATATGTTCATAGGTCCGCGGATCCTTGGCGATGGCTGATACATGCAGCCCCCCCTTATGGGAAAAGGCCGCAGACCCGACATAGGCCGCATGACGGTTCGGTGAACGATCCAACCGCCCATCCAGCAACCGGGACAGACCTGTAATCTCTGCAAGGGCATTGGGTTTAAGGCCGGTTTCAAAGCCCATCTTGAGAACCAGGCTGGGGATCAGGGAACACATATTCGCGTTCCCGCAACGCTCTCCTAACCCATTGATGGTGCCCTGTACCTGCCGTACGCCTGCATGAACCGCCGCCAGCGAATTGGCCACGGCATTTTCCGTGTCATTATGCGCGTGTATCCCAAGATGGTCGCCTGGAATATGCTGTGTCACTTCGCGAACGATGGCGTCCACTTCGTGGGGCAGCGTGCCGCCATTGGTGTCGCACAGCACGACCCACCGCGCCCCGGCTTCATAGGCTGCGGTGACACAGGCCAGGGCAAAATCCTTGTTGGCCTTCCAGCCATCAAAGAAATGTTCGGCGTCATACATCGCCTCCCCTTTCTTTGCGGCGGCAAGGCGGATCGAATCCGCAATCATGCGAATGTTTTCTTCCTTCTCAATTCCCAACGCGACATCGACATGGAAATCCCAGCTTTTCCCAACCAGGCACAATCCCGACACATTGGCCTGCAACAGCGGGGCCAGACCGGGATCATTTTCTGCCGACCGACCGGGACGCCGGGTCATGCCAAAGGCGATCAACTTGCTGGTCGTCAGGGCGGGCGGTTCTGCAAAAAAAGCATCATCCGTGGGATTGGCACCGGGCCAGCCCCCTTCAATGTAATCAATACCCAGCCGATCCAACGCCTGCGCAATCGCCACCTTATCGGCGACAGAAAAATCCACACCCTGGGTCTGCGCCCCATCGCGCAACGTCGTATCGAAAAGATATATACGGTCAGTCATTTGCTTCTTTCACTCGTGTTTACAAATTAAGCCCGGCGCCATTCGGTGATGCCGCCTGGCTTGTCTTCCAGAATGACGCCCTGTGCCTGAAGGTCATCGCGTATCTGATCTGCTTTGGCGAAATCCTTTGAGGCCTTGGCTTCCTTTCGGGCCTCGATCTGGATCTCTATTTCTGCTTCGGTCGGGCCATTGGTTGGGGCACCGGCCTTGAACCAATCTTCGGGATCTTTTTGTAGTAAACCCAACATTTTTGCAGATGCCTTCAAGATACGCTTTTGCTCAAGTAAATCCGTGTTAGCACTTACAGACCCTACCGGGTAAATTTGAGAAGGCCCCCGATTAATACCCTTGGCTAATGCGTGCAAATGACTGACAGCAGAAGGCGTATTTAAATCATCGGCTAACGCCTTGGTTACGGCGAGACCACCTTCGACAATCAG
Organism: Rhodospirillaceae bacterium; assembly: GCA_002709955.1. Taxonomy (GTDB): domain Bacteria; phylum Pseudomonadota; class Alphaproteobacteria; order UBA8366; family Aestuariispiraceae; genus Pacificispira. The sequence continues at coordinate 426,571 of PAQY01000012.1, read as the reverse complement.
TTCAAATTGATCCAAGTCAGAAGCCGAATGACCTCGCAAGGATTGATATAATGTATCCAGTTCCGCCTTAGCCTCCCGGCATTTATCCTTAGAGAAATCGAGGGGGGAGCGGTAATGGGTCTTCAACAGGACAAGGCGCAGGACCTCGCCTGGGAATTCCTCCAGCAATTCCGCGACGGTGTAGAAATTGCCCAGGCTCTTGGACATTTTCTCGCCCTCACTCATCAGATAGCCATTGTGCATCCAATAACGCGCGAAGCGGTCCTGGCGGTCCGTTGGTGCATGGGCACAGCAACTTTGGGCGATTTCGTTCTGATGATGGGGGAAAACCAGATCGATGCCGCCCGCATGAATATCAAAATCCGGCCCCAGGAACTTTTCCGACATGGCGGAGCATTCAATGTGCCAGCCGGGCCGACCCTTGTCGCACCACGGATTGGGCCAGCCAGGCGTATCGCCATCACTGGGCTTCCACAGCACGAAATCCGCCGGATCGCGCTTGTAACTGGCAACCTCTACACGGGCACCTGAAATCTGTTCATCCCGATCCTTATTGGCAAATTTGCCATAGTCGTCCCAGGACGGCACATCGAACAGCACATGACCATCGTCCAGCGCATAGGCATGCCCCTGATCAATCAGCCGTTCGATCAGGGCGATCATTTCCGGAATGGTCTCTGTCGCGCGCGGCTCATGATCCGGGGGCAGGCAGTTCAGGGCCTCACAATCCTCCCGAAAGCGCGCGACTGTGGTTTCCGTCAATTCGCGGATATCAATGCCCCGCTCTTTCGCGCGCGCATTGATCTTGTCGTCGATATCCGTGATGTTCCGAACATAAGTGACGGTCGGATAGAGTGTGCGCAGCAACCGGGAAAGGACATCGAACACGACCAGCGGGCGCGCATTGCCGATATGAATGCGATCATAGACCGTCGGACCACAGGCATACAGACCAACCTTGTCCGCTTCACGAGGCTCGAAAATGACCTTGGCGCGTCGGCTTGTATCGTAAATCTTTAAATCCATTGTGTTCTTCAATCCTGTTTTGTCATGACAAGGTGCCGCGGAAGGGGAGATCCTGCCGCGGGGTCTATCGTTGCACTGCCACTATTTCAAAGAGAAATCAGGTCAGCATCACCGACGACCGCCGCGCAAGGCGACAGCCGGAAATAATAATGTCGATGATGATGCCAAACACGGTCATTGTGATTTATTCAATCGCTGTATTTCCTGACAAGCCGCACTATACGCCCGAATAACCGGTTTGCAAGAGGCCAGGCCTATTGCGCGCGCGAGAACAGGTCGCGCATCAGTATTTCCAGGGATGCGACATCTTCAACATCGAACGCATCGGGTTGATCGCTGTCGATATCCAGAACGCCGATCAATTCCCCCCGCGCGTTCCAGACCGGCAGAACCAATTCAGACCGTGTGGAAGACGCACAGGCAATATGATCCGGGAAAGCATCGACATCGGGCACCATCTGAACCTGGCCTGTGGTTGCGCAGGCCCCGCATACCCCCCTGGAGAAAGGGATCACCAGACAGCCATGCCCACCCTGATACGGACCAATCTTCAGGGTATTGTTTCCGACATTGCGATAGAATCCAACCCAGTCAAAACGATCATCAGCGTGGTATAATTCGCACACCGTCGTCGCCATCAATGAGATCAGATCCGTTTCCCCATCCGCAATGGCAAGGACCCGTGCATTCAAATCCTTGTAACGCCCTTCAACCGCCATAATTCACCCCAAACTGCCTTGAAAATCGATGCTGAAATCAACCGCTGTCAGATCTGCAACCAGACGCCCTGTCGCATCAGAGTCCAACCCCACCAAAGGCGGTCTGACAACGCCCCATATATCGTCATGGGAATAATGGGCAACGGCTGCTTTCACACCCGTGATCAATCCATGATTCTGAAAAACCGTGCGAACCCTGCGCATTTTATCATTTGCGGTGTCCAGCGTGTCCTTGTCCCCGGCGTGATAGGCGTCAATCACGGTTCGAATGCCAGCCGGATTCACATTGGCGGTCGCACTGATGCACCCTGCCGCGCCATTGTCGAAGCCATCCAACAGGAACAGTTCCGATCCCGGAAACACGTCAAAGTCAGGCACATTGTCCAAGATCGACTTGGTATTTTTCCAATCACCGGAACTGTCCTTCAAACCAACCACAATATTGGGAAATGCCTGAACCAATCGTTGGATCAGCGGCACGGACCAGCCCACCATCGCAAAGGGCGGAATATGATACAGATAGATTTTCAGGCGATCATCGGCAACCAGCCGGATCACTTCGGACACATAGGCGAAAAGCCCATCATCGGTCGCCGCGCGATAGAAAAAGGGCGGCAGCAACAAGACGCCCCCGGCCCCCAATTCCACCGCCTGTTTGGTCAGGGTAACGGTATCCATCAGGGAACAGGTTCCGGTTCCTGGCATCAGCTTGCTGGCAGGCACGCCAACTTTCACCAAAGCCTCAGTTTGCTTCATGCGCTCCGTCAGGGCGATGCTGTTGGCCTCACTGGTCGTGCCAAAAATCGCCAGACCGTCCAGCCCATTGGCCAACTGCCATTTGCATAGGGCCTGAAAGCGGATCGTATCAACACTGCCATCCGCAGCAACAGGGGATATCGTTGGCGACAAAACACCGGAAAACGGTCCGCGAGGCATGGCAAACTCCTAAAAGCAAGAAACAGAATGAACAGATATCGCAGCGGTACAGCGATCAAATGGCTTGATCAAGCATCCTGTCTAAAGACACGACAGAAAAGGGGATGGCGCACCGCCCTGCGCCGCAATTTATCATTCATGCGACCCCCACACGCGCGATACAAGTCAGACATGTTTCTTTTAATCGACAGCCTTCGGCAGAGGCGGTGACTTTCGGACAATCCGGCGCAGCGCCATGTTGGACTGAATGCGCGTGACATGGGGCAGCCGGGATAAATGTGCCTTATGAATCCGCTCAAAATCCCGCATATCGCGCACGACAAGCCGCACCAGATAATCAGACTCCCCTGCTATCAAATGGCATTCCACGACTTCCGGTATGTCCACCACGGCGGCCTCAAAAGCGTTCAATGCGGCCTCGCTTTGGCTATCCAGCGCGATCTGGACCACCACGCCTGCCTCATAGCCCAATGCGTCTTCATCCAACAGCGCAGTATATTGCTGAATGACCCCGTTTTCTTCCAACCGGGTCAACCGGCGCTGACAGGTCGACGCGACAACATGCAACCGATCCGCCAGGTCAGAAATGGTGATGCGGGCATTTTCCTGCATCGCGGCCAGAATGGCGATATCAACGGTGTCCAGCTTCATTTTCGAATAATCCTGCATTCAGATTATAAATTTCGCATAAATCATGCAAAAGCATCGTGAAATTTCAACGTGTTCGCAAGTACATTTCCACCAAACAGGCGTAGGATCACGCATCAAAATCAAAATCAAAGGGACCTGCCAGGATCCCGATATAAAAAACCAGCGGGACCTGCCACGGTCCGGATAAAACCAAAGGGGATGACTATCATGCGCGTTGGTGTGCCAAAGGAAATCAAGAATAACGAATTTCGCGTCGGGCTGGTCCCATTCGCTGTTCGGGAACTGTGTCACAATGGACATGACGTCGTTGTGGAAACCAAGGCCGGAGACGGCATTGGGGTCAGCGACCAGGATTATCAGGAAGCTGGCGCAAAAATCCTTGGCAGCGCAGAGGAGGTCTTCAAGTCAGCCGAAATGATTGTGAAGGTCAAGGAACCCCAGGCCGCCGAATGCAAGATGCTGCGGGAAGATCAATTGTTGTTCACCTATTTGCATCTGGCCCCCGACCTGCCACAGACCAAAGGACTGATAGAATCCGGCTGTATCGCCATTGCGTATGAAACCGTGACCAGCCCGCGTGGTGGCCTGCCCCTTTTGGCCCCGATGAGCGAAGTTGCCGGGCGCATGGCCGCGCAGGCCGGTGCCCATTGTCTGGAAAAGGCGCAAGGCGGGCGCGGTGTTCTGATGGGCGGCGTGCCGGGCGTATTGCCCGCCAAAGTTCTGGTCATCGGCGGGGGTGTTTCTGGAACCAATGCGGCGCGGGTCGCGCTTGGCATGGGGGCAGAAGTGACGATCCTGGAGCGGAACATTGCCCGCATCACACAATTGGATGATGAATTCCGGGGAACCGGCCTGAAGACATTATACTCCACCGTCGATGCCATTGAACGCAGCGTTCAGGATTCTGACTTGGTGATTGGTGCGGTTCTAGTGCCTGGCGCGGCTGCGCCAAAACTGATCACCCGTGCAATGCTGAAAACCATGCTGGATGGTTCCGTTGTTGTCGATATCGCCATCGATCAGGGGGGCTGCCTGGAAACGTCCCGCCCCACCACCCATGCCGACCCAACTTTTATCGAAGAAGGTGTGGTGCATTATTGTGTGGCGAACATGCCAGGGGCCGTGGCGCGGACATCCACATTTGCCCTGAACAATGCGACGCTGCCGTTCACTCTGGCACTGGCCAATCATGGCTATCGCAGCGCCCTGGCCCATGACACGCATCTGCGCCAGGGCCTGAATGTCCACAAGGGGCAGATCACGTATAAGGCGGTTGCGGAAGCCCATGACCTGCCCTTCACCGCACCGGAAGAGGCCCTGGGTATTCCGTACTAAGGATAGGCCTGAACAGGACCTGTGAAAAAGTTGCGATTGTGAGCCGGGCGGGTATCCAGCAGGATAATTACCATGATGGATGATATAAACCTGCCTTTGATACTGGGTGCAGCCCTGCTGGCGGCTGGCAGTCCAGGCCCCGCGACCCTGACAATTGCCGGGACGTCTATGGCGTCTGGTCGGGGGTTGGGCCTGGCTGTCGCCGCTGGCATCACAACAGGGTCCTGGATGTGGTCCATCATGGCAGCAGCCGGGCTGGGTGCGGTCATGCAAGCCAATGCCTGGGCGTTTGAGGTATTGCGGTATTTTGGGGCGGGCTATCTTTTATTTCTGTCTGCAAAATCGGGTATTTCCGCCTGGCGCGGGGCAAAGACCCAGACAACGGCAATGATGATCACAACGAAACGTGCGGCCTTTGGGAAGGGGTTGGCTCTTCACCTGACCAATCCAAAGGCAATCCTGTTCTTCGGATCACTCTTCGCGATTGGTGTGCCCGCCAATGCCGCCCCCAGTTCTCTGGCTGTGATCATCGTCGCCGTTGGAATACAGAGCATGATCATCATTCATGGCTATGCGCTGCTCTTCTCCCGCCCTGCGCTGGTGGCGGCATATACGAAGATGCGGCGGTGGTTCGAAGCTGGATTTGCCCTGGCATTCGGGGCTGCGGGCCTGAAAATTCTGACGACCCGGCTGGGATAACATAGGTCCTAAACCGACGTCTTCTCACTATGCCCAACCGCCTGTTGTGTAATGACGGATTGCAGCGGTTCAAAATGCGCGGGCTCAACCTTTATAAAGGCGACACACAGAACCATGCCTTCTTGATCACTGCCGACGATCCGGCAGGGAATTTCAATTTCTGGCATATTATCAGGGCTGAGCACCGCCATCAGTTCATCGCCGATTTCCAGCCCTTCGGCATTGGGATAAAACCCAAAACCCCCCAGGCTTAAATCCGTCAACCGACCACCGATACCGCCTAATTCAGCAGGCAGGCGCACCTTGACGCGCCGTTCCTTGCGGCGGTCGCCTGGTTTAATGATACTCATCAATCGGCTGAACATAACGGTTTCCTTGCATCTTCCTGCTTGTGAAAGGACAGTGCAGGAATCGTGCCGGATCACCTTACGCCAAAGCATCCTTCATGCGATACCAAAACATTCCAAGGGTCAGCAATGGGGTGCGGAATTTGCCCCCGGGAAAGATTGGATGTTTGAATTTGCTCATGACATCAAATTGTTCCGCCTGACCACGGATCGCCTGTGCCAATATCTTGCCGCACATATTGCTTAACGCCAGCCCGTGCCCGGAATATCCCTGACTGAAATAGGTGCGCGACCCGATGCGCCCGACATGGGGCATGCGGTCCACGGTAATCCCGATATAGCCACCCCAGACATGCTCGATCTTTACGTCTTCCAACTGCGGAAAGACATGCAGCATGCGCGGGCGCACAAATCCGCCCAGATCATTGGGTTCAAGGCCAGAATAGGTGGCACGCCCGCCAAACAGCATGCGCTTATCACCGCTCAATCGAAAATAATCGACGATAAGGCTGCAATTCGCGACAGCTTCATCGCCCGAAATCAGGCCCTTTGCACGGTTATCCCCCAACGGTTCCGTTGCGATGATGTAGCTGCCAACCGGCATCAGGCGTCGAAACAGATAGGGCTGTGTTTCCCGCAGATAGGCATTTCCTGCCAGCACCATGTAATCGGCACGCACGACGCCCTTTTCTGTGTGAATGGCCGGATTATCATCCGTATCCAGGCGAATAGCGCGGCTGTGTTCATAAATCTTCACCCCGGCCTTAAGCGCCGCCTGCGCCAATCCCAGACAGTAATTCAGCGGGTGTACATGGCCGCCGCCGGGCTCCCACAATGCGGCCTTATAGCGTTCCGACCCAATCTTATCGCGCAGGTCAGCGCCTTCCAGAAGTTTGGACCCGGTATAGCCATAGTGATCCCATTCCGCCTGGGTTTCTTTCAAATCTTCCACATGGCTGGTCTTTTCACCGGCATGCATGTAGCCCCATTTCAGATCACAATCGATGCCGTATTTCTTAATCCGTTCCCCAACCAGTTTCGGGGCGGCATCGGCGATATCCCACGCGGCCCGCGCTGTTTCTTCGCCAAACCGGTTGCGGATCGTCGCCATAGATTTGTTAAAAGCCGTGCAAATCTGGCCGCCATTCCGGCCGGATGCGCCAAAGCCGACGGTTTCCGCTTCTACAATCACAACGGACAAGCCCGCTTCAGCCAGTTCCAGTGCAGCAGACAACCCCGTATAGCCCGCCCCCAGAACCGCGACATCGGCCTTAATCTCCCCCTCTAATTGCGGGTGCGAGGGCGCGGCATGGGCCGTCGCGCGATAATAGGACCGTGTATCGTCAAATTTTGCCATATGCTTAGACCTAACTTCTTAGACTGTGCGAAGATACCATTCGTAATCAAGCGGCGGAATTTGCGCCTGAAACGCATCATTTTCAAAACTTCGGGCGGCGGCGAACATGTCGCAATAATGCGCCCCCAGATATTTCGGCAGAACCTTGCTTTCTGAGAATGTCTGCAAGGCCTGCCACCAGCGCAACGGCAGATCCGTCACCGGCTTGTCATAGGCATTGTTGCGCTCTATCGGGCCCGGATCGATCTTGTTGGTCAGCCCATGATGGATGCCTGCCAGCACCGTCGCCATTGTCAGATAGGGATTGGCATCCGCCCCTGCAATGCGGTGCTCGACCCGCATCCCCTTTGCATCCGCGCGGGGAATGCGCAGTGATACCGTGCGATTATCAACCCCCCAGGCGGTGTTGATAGGGGCATAGGAATTTGCCTGAAAGCGCCGGTACGAATTGGCATTAGGGGCAAAAACCGCCATGCCATCGGCCGTCGTCTTCGCCAGTCCCCCGATGGCATGGCGCAAGGCCTTGGACGCTGGCAGGCCGATTTCTGGATCCATGGGACCCGCAAAAATGTTGTTTCCGTTCTTGTCCAGCAGGCTGATATGAATATGCATGCCACATCCCGCCAGTTCCGAAAACGGTTTGGCCATGAAGGTCGCGATCATACCATGCTTGCGCGCAACGCCCTTAATGATGCGCTTTAACAATACGGCATCGTCGCAGGCCTTAATCGGATCATCCACATGGTGCAGATTAATTTCATACTGCCCCGGCCCATATTCTGCCGTTGCGGTATCGGCCGGCACATCCTGCGCCACACAGGCGTCTTCCACATCGGTCAGGAAGTCCTCGAATTCATATAATTCATCAATGCCATAGACCTGGGTCGTGGTCTGACGCTGGCCCGTGGTTGGCGATGTCGCCATTTCCGGGCAGCCCTTGGCATCCAGCTTTCCATCCAGCAGATAAAATTCCAATTCAATCGCGGTGACGGGCGTATAGCCCATATCGACCAAGGGCTGGGCCGCACGCGCCAGAATATATCGCGGATCGGCAAAGTAAGGATCACCGTCCTGTGTGACCATGGACGCAATCACCTGCCCGGTTGGCGCATTGGCCCAGGGCACAGGCTTTAACGTCCCCGCCACACCCAGACAATTGCAATCAGGGTCGCCATCCCGCGTACCATATTCAATGGTTTCACAATTACGCCCGGTGGAATCCAGCAGATATGTCGATCCAGGAAGGGCGATCCCCCCCTCATACAACTTATCAATCGCCTCGACCCCAATGCGCTTCCCCCGCAGGATTCCGCACATATCCGGTACGATCATATCAACCCCTTTTAAGCCGGGATTTGCTTCGACAAAGGCGTCTACTTCCTGTTTGCTGAGCCAACTGGTCATTTAATATCTGCTTTCATATATCGCTTGGTACGGCGTGAAACCTTGTGGATTATACGTGATTAGGCTTGCGGATGGACGGAACTATAAGGCATAAAAAATGTGATCACAATCTCAGCGCCATGCTTTTTTCTGCGCTGGTGGTCTGTGAGGGGCACATCGAATCAGGGACAGATGTGTAATTATGATAAATTGAAATCCCTATAAAGAGAATCCGCATGGATCGTGAGGCCAATGTGACCAATTTAAGCGACTGGGTAAAAGCCCATAATGTTGACGAGGTGGAATGCCTATTACCGGATATGTCTGGTATTGCGCGGGGCAAAATTCTGCCGTCGAACAAATTTCTAAAAAGCCTGGAAGACCGCAGCTTGCGTGTCCCGGAATGTCTGTTCATCCAAACCGTAACCGGCGAGTTCGTGCTGGATACGGAGGTTGTGGCCGACACCAACCGCGACATCGCCATGGTGCCGGACCCCAGCACCATTCGTCTGGTTCCCTGGTATCCTGATCCTGTTGCTCAGGTGATCTGCGATGCGTTTCATCTGGACGGATCGCCGGTTGAGTTCTCACCGCGCTATGTCTTGAAGAAGATTCTGGACCTTTATGCGAAAAAAGGCCTTCAGCCCATCGTCGCGCCAGAGCTGGAATTTTATTTCGTAAAGAAAAACCTGGATCCGGATTATCCGCTGGAAGCACCGATTGGTGCATCGGGTCGTCAGGAATCCGGACGCCAAGCCTATGGCATCGAGGCCGCGAACGAATTCGATCCCATCGTCGAAGACATCTATGACTTCTGTGAGGCGGCCCATCTGGACGTTGATACCATGGCGCATGAGGCAGGTGCCGCGCAGATGGAAATCAACTTCAACCACGGCAATCCGCTGGAGCTGGCAGATCAGGTGTTCCTGTTCAAACGCCTGGTCCGCCAGGCGGCCTTGCGGCACGATATCTATGCCACCTTCATGGCGAAACCGCATCAGAACCAGCCTGGCTCCTCCATGCATGTTCACCAGTCGCTGGTTGATATGTATACGGGCAAGAATGTCTTCTCCACAAAGACGGGCAAGGATTCCAAAACGCTGTTGCACTATATCGGTGGATTGCAACGCTATCTGCCCGCCGCCATGCCGCTGATGGCCCCCAATGTGAACAGCTATCGGCGGATTGCGCGATATTCTGATGCGCCGATCAATGTGCATTGGGGCCACGACAATCGCACCTGTGGGCTGCGTATCCCCGATTCTTCACCAGAATCACGACGGATTGAAAACCGTCTGGCCGGATCGGATGCGAATCCCTATCTGGCCATGGCGGCCACATTGGCCTGTGGTTATCTGGGCATTAAGGAAAAAATCGAACCCTCCAATCCGGTTGAGGGGGATGCCTATCGGTTTGCCTTTGCCCTGCCGCGTCACCAGGGTGATGCGTTGCAAAAATTCAACTATTCAAAACCGTTGAAAGAAACTTTGGGCGAGCATTTCGCCCGCGCTTATATGGATGTGAAGAATCACGAATATGACCTGTATCAGCGGGTTATCAGTTCCTGGGAACGCGAAAACCTGTTGCTGAACGTCTGATCTCTTCCATCATAAAATATGCGACACACGCCACCCCCGTGGGATTATCCTGCGGGGGTGGTTGTTTATACAATCAGGTTCCAATGCGCGGCGGGCCTCCCCGTGCGGCTTGGCTGGGCCCAAAGGCCTTGTCCAGAACATGTGTCGAAGATTCGGCCAGCTTTATTGCCTCGGAAAGATGCTCCAGGACTTTGATATTATTGGACAGAACCTGCTGTGCTTCGGGGCGGGTGTCATCGGTGATCCTGATGCATCGTGTCAGCACATCCTTCCGAATGATGCGCAGCAAATCTTCCAACCGGTGACCATCAGGTTTTTCTTCGGAAACCAGGAAATGCGTCATGACTCCTACTCCTTTAGCAAAATGTGACAAGAGGATACCACCTCTTAACGACACTCTACCGCCGAACCGCGGACCGCGTCGATGGACAATTCGACAGAAATCATTTGCATTGCCGGGAGTCGAAGGGTAAAAGCCGCGCCTGATACGAACTTTTTTCAGAGGGTTTTCGCGCCGTGGCGCGTCCTCAACGGCTTTGGAGCTTACGCGCGATGAAACAGGATATCCATCCAGACTACCACACCATCACCGTCATCATGACCGATGGAACGACCTATAAGACGCGCTCGACCTGGGGCAAGGAAGGCGACGAAATGCGCCTGGACATCGACCCGACCGGCCACCCGGCCTGGACTGGCGGTACCGGCAAGCTGATGGCGTCGGGTCAGTTGGATCGCTTCAACAAGCGCTTTGCGAATTTCGGCCTGAAATCCTAATCGGATTTTTATCGGGTCAGACGATATTGGGGCGATCTTCGGGTCGCCCCAATTTTTTTAACCCTGCCCCTCTTGAATGCCCAAAAAAGTCACCCCAACTTTATCCTGTCAAAAGGCAGTCCTGTCGAACGCCCGATTGGGGTTCACAAACAGGATCAGTCTTACGACAGCATAGCGGACCGTCGCCTGTTCTGGGGCGGTTCTAACATCACTCTCGCTCTAACTTGAGGAGACTTAGACATGCGTGCATTCGATATGACCCCGCTGTTGCGGACCACTGTTGGTTTTGACCGTCTGGCCCGGACGATGGATTCCCTGGCCAGTGAACAGGTTCCAACCTATCCCCCTTACAACATCGAAAAGCTGGACGACGACGCCTATGCCATTTCCATGGCGGTTGCGGGCTTTTCAGAAGACGACCTGGACATCACCGTTCAGGAAAACACCCTGACCGTGACCGGCAAAATCGCCCAGAGCGATGAAACCGTCGAGCGTCAGTTCCTGCATCGCGGTATTGCCGAACGCGCGTTTGAGCGTCGCTTCAGCCTTGCCGACCATATCAAAGTGGCCGATGCAAAACTGGAACACGGCCTGCTGCACATCGCCCTGAAACGCGAAGTGCCGGAAGAAGCCAAGCCGCGCACGGTGAGCATCACCACGACGGCGAAGCCCAAGCAAAAGGCGTTGGAAAAGAAAGCCGCCTAACGCGTGATCGCAAAGCAAAATCGTTGACGTGAGCACAGGCGCATCGGGACATTCCCGGTGCGCCTTTTCTGTTCAGACCAAGGTTTTCTTATCCTGAGACCCCGCAAATCGCGCTTGCCCAATGGATAAGGTTTGGCAGACTCCCAACCCATCAACCATGGGAGACTGCGATATGGACGGCCTGACCCTGTATGATCATCCTGAAAGCGGGAACGGCCACAAGGTCCGGCTGTTGTTGAGCCTGCTGAATATCGACTATACGCTGGTCTTCAAGGACATCCACAAGGGCGAAACACGCCTGCCCGATTTCCTGGCGATCAACCCCAATGGACGCATCCCCGCCCTGCAACTGGCCGACGGGCGCTGTCTGTCGGAATCCAATGCGATTCTGTTCTTTCTGGCGGAAGGCACAGACTATATGCCCCAAGACCCCTATCTGCGGGCCAAGGTGATGAGTTGGCTGATGTGGGAGCAATATGAACACGAACCCACCATCGCCGTCGCCCGATTCTGGTGCCACCATCTGGACATGACGCCTGACCGCAAGGCCCTGTTGGCGGAAAAACAGACTAAGGGCAAGGCGGCTCTGGCCCTGATGGAAAAGACATTCAGTCTGGCAGAATGGGCTGTCGGTACAGACCCGTCCATTGCTGACATCGCCCTGTATTCCTATACCAGCGTTGCAGAGGAAGGCGGCATCTCCCTGACCCCTTACCCCGCTATGCGCCAATGGCTAAACCGCATGGCCGCCCTGCCCGGTTTCATCCCGATGGACCCCTGGACCGGGTAAAGGGGGCACGCAGGGCCTTCCGCGATACCTCCGCACCCTTTGCGCCTTCTCTGCGTGCGCTGCGGTTAACCTTTACCTTCTCGTCTCTCCCGCGCAGGCGGGCGTCCAAAGCCACACGCACCATTCGAGCTTGCCGCCCTGGATCCCGGATCAGGTCCGGGATGACGAAAATGTGGAACGCAAAGAGCGCGGAGAAACGCAGAGGGCGCAAAGACAAATACTGGCTCGTCACGCCCGCGAAGGCGGGAGTTCAGCGCCACACGCACAAACCTAGCCTGCCGCCCTGGATCCCGGATCACGGGGGTGACAAAAAGAGAGGACCTCTCAGCGTCCTTCGCGCCTTCTCTGCGCCCTTTGCGGTTAATCTTTACCTTCTCGTCTCTCCCGCGAAGGCGGGAGTCCAGGGCCACACGCACAAATCGAGCCTGCCGCCCTGGACCTCGGATCAGGTCCGGGATGACAAAAAGAGAGGACCCCTCAGCGTCCTTCGCGCCTTCTCTGCGCCCTTTGCGGTTACTCTTTACCTTTTCGTCTCTCCCGCGAAGGCGGGAGTCCAGGGCCACACGCACAAATCGAGCCTGCCGCCCTGGATCCCGGATCAGGTCCGGGATGACGCTGCAGCTATACCAAATACACCCTCACCCTGAGGAGCGCAGCGTCTCGAAGGGGGAGCCTTCTGTAAGCACCGGACTTACAGCGCATCCTTCGAGACGGCGCTATCGCGCCTCCTCAGGATGAGAATGGCGTGGAAGGTCAGACATGGAACGCCACAACGCATCATCCCCTCAGCGTCCTTCGCGCCCTCTCTGCGTCCTTTGCGATAAATCTTTTTAAAACGAGCAGACGGGGGTCCTGGGCCAATTGCGCAACCGGATCAGGGCCCAGTGTAACGACGCACGCTCAAACTGAACCTAAACCGCGATGAGTCTCACAGGGGATAGTTTTGTCCGCTTTACCATACGCTGGGTAAGGAATAAGACGTCAGTGTAGATATTCGTTCTTGGACGTCACAGAACCCGTTGGTCATATGAGCCCGATCCTCGCCGTAGGCGCGATCATCAATGCCGTTGTCCTGCTGCAATGCGGAATGGGATTATTAAGCGCCTTGCTGCCGTTGCGCATGCAGGAGGCTGGTTTCTCTTCCACCGAAATCGGGGTCATGTCCGCCGGGTTTTCAGGCGGCTTCCTGTTGGGCTGTATCATCGCCCCCACCTTGATCCGCCGGATTGGTCATATCCGTGCCTTTTCAGCCCTGGCGACGGTGCTGTCCACGCTGACCCTGGCGCTGGCGATCGATACGGACCTGTATCTGTGGACCGGCGCACGCCTGCTGTCGGGTATCTGTTACGCCGGCTTACTGACCACGTCGGATAGCTGGATTTCGGGGGAGACGGATCGATCCGTGCGCGGGCGGGTGATGAGCGTCTATATGATCTGTTACAAGGTCGCCCAGGCCAGCGGCCCATTGATGCTGACCGTCGCCACCATTTCGGGCAATTGGCATTTCATGCTGGTCAGTGCCTTCTTCTCGTTATCACTGTTGCCGGTCGCCCTGCGCCATGGCGGCAACCCAACACCGCCCAATGATGACCGTATGGGGATCGTACAGGTCTACAGGAAGACCCCACTGGCGATTGTCGGCTGTCTGTGTATCGCCACATCCAACAGCGCCCTTGGGAACCTGATCGGCCTGTATGGCCTGGCGGAAGGGCTGGATGTCAACGGGGCTGTTATTTTAAGCTCCGTCCTGCAATTTGGTGCGCTGTTCCTGCAATGGCCTTTGGGATGGACGTCGGATCGGATAGACCGCCGTCTGGTGATGATATTTGGCATCGCCACCATGGCGGTGGTCTCTGCTGTCCTGATCGCCCTGCCCGCTCTTCCGCTGTGGGGATACGCCTTCTTTGTGCTGTTGATCGGGGGGCTTGGCTTTTCGATCTATCCCATCATTGTCGCCCATGCCGGGGACTTTGTGGAGCAGAAGCAGATGGTGCCGCTATGTGCGACCCTGATGCTGTCCTTCGCCTTTGGCATGACATTGGGGCCCCTGACGGGCAGTACGGCGATGGAATGGCTGGGGCCGGACGGGTTGCTATATCACACCATCCTGTTCAATGGCATTTTCGTAGGCTTTGCGATCTATCGCATGACCCAGCGCAGCGCTCCCGCGCCGACCGGCGCCTATGTCAACGTGCCTGCCAGCTCTGTCGCAATTTCCCAGCTAAACCCCCGCTCCGCCGGGCCGGAGATCGAAGAAAGCCTGGAAGCCGTCTTCGGCCACGATGATGAGGCGGACGGCGAAGAGGTCCCGCACTATAAGCCCAGCGGGAAGTAACTCCCTTAGACCAGTCAAGACATACAGAAAAAGGCCCCGCCAAATGGCAGGGCCTTTCTGAAATCTTGCAGTCCAAACGTGGATTAACGTGAGTAGAACTCGACGACCAGGTTTGGTTCCATCTTTGCCGGATAGGGAATTTCTTCCAGTTTCGGCGTTCGGATGATGTTGACGGTCAGTTTGTTGTGGTCGACTTCCAGATATTCAGGAATGTCACGCTCGGCGCTCTGGATGGCTTCCAGGACCAGCGGCATTTCGCGGGATTTCTGGCGGACTTCGATCTTGTCGCCAATCTTCACGGTATAGGAAGAAACCGTCATGCGGCGACCATTGACCAGAACGTGACCATGGCTGACGAACTGACGCGCGGCAAACACGGTCGGGACAAATTTGGCGCGATAGACGATGGCGTCCAGGCGGTGTTCCAGCAGGCCCACCAGGTTTTCACCGGTATCGCCTTTCACACGCTGGGCTTCTTCGTAATATTTCCGGAAGCGCTTCTCGCCGATATTGCCGTAATAGCCTTTCAGCTTCTGTTTCGCCATCAACTGGATACCGAAATCAGAGGGCTTGCGGCGGCGCTGGCCGTGCTGACCCGGAGGGGTCTCACGTTTGTTGAACGGGCTCTTGGGGCGACCCCAGAGGTTGACGCCAAGGCGTCGGTCAATCTTGTGTTTCGCATTAATACGCTTAGACATAATTTACTCTCCCGTTGGTTCACGGTGTTGTTCCAAATTGTTCCGGTAGTCCATCCCGGCCTGATGCCCTGAAGCCTCAGTCGGGTGGCGGGATCGCCCTTGCCCGGAAACTTTGTTCCAACACCACGGGCTATCCACATTCCCAGAAAGCGAGCGGACTTATAAGGATTTATGACGCCCTGTCAAACCCCAGGGCAAACCTAGAGCCAAGATACTCTAGGCTGCCGCCTCGATCGCATCAGAAATATGGGCAATCACACTGTCGATCAGGCCCGGATCATCGGCTTCCGCCATCACGCGGATCACCGGTTCGGTGCCAGACGGGCGGATAACCAGGCGGCCCGACCCGTTCAATTGCGCCTCTCCCAAGGCTATCGCCTTCTTCACCGCTGCGGATTCCAGCGGCTTCGATCCCCCAGAAAACCGGACATTGTGCAGACGTTGGGGAACAGGAGTAAAGACCTTGCCAACCTGGCTCATGGGCGCACCGTCACGCACTGCGACGGCCAGCACCTGCAGCGCGGCAATCAGGCCATCGCCCGTGGTCGCATAATCGCTCATGACGATATGGCCGGATTGTTCACCGCCCAGGTTACAGCCCCGATTGCGCATCGCATCGACGACATAGCGATCCCCAACCTTAGTGCGGACCAGCCCGATTCCCTGATCGGCCAAATACCGCTCCATCCCCAGATTGGACATGACTGTCGCGACGACATCGCCCCGCAACCGCCCCGCCTTGGCCCAGGAATTGGCAATCAACGCCATCAACTGATCACCATCGACAACATGCCCCGTCTCATCACACACGATCAGGCGGTCCGCATCGCCATCCAGCGCCAGACCGATATCGGCCCCATGGGCGCTGACGGCCTCGCACATGGCGGCCGGATCGGTGGCACCACAGAAGGCATTGATATTCTTGCCATTGGGGGCAACCGCGATGGGCACAACCGTAGCGCCCAATTCACGCAGCACGATGGGGGCCACCTTATAGGCGGCACCATGGGCGCAATCGACCACGATCTTCAGTGATTCCAGGCTTAAATCTTCCGGGAAGGTGCGCTTCACTGCCTCGATATAGCGGCCCGGCGCATCATCGATCCGGGTAGCCCGGCCAATGTCTTCCGGTGCGGCACGCTCTGACACGCCTTCATCCATCAGACGCTCAATTTCCATTTCGGTCTCATCGGACAGCTTGTATCCGTCCGGCCCGAACAGTTTGATCCCATTGTCGCGATAGGGATTGTGGGAGGCGGAAATCATCACCCCGACATCGGCGCGCATGGAGCGTGTCAGCATCGCCACGGCTGGCGTTGGCAGCGGCCCGAACAGCATGACATCCATGCCCATAGCGCTGAAACCGGCAACCAGCGCGCTTTCCAGCATATAGCCAGACAGGCGCGTATCCTTGCCGATCACCACGCGATGGCGATGCCCACCACGACGAAAATGAGCTCCTGCAGCCAGGGCAAGGCGCAGAACGGTATCGACCTCAATCGGGGCCTGATTAGCGGTTCCGCGAATCCCATCCGTGCCAAAATAATTCCGTGTCATATATCCTCACGACGCAACTAAGTGTATCCTATCTATGAAGCCAAGTCGCCCGACAAGCAAGAATTCAGGGCTTGCGGGCTCCGGCGTGGGTGGTGCATGACGTTTTAAACAAAGATGCAAATGGGGTTTGGCATGACAGCGAGTATCGAGTCCCCGTCCGAACGGCCGACACTCTCTGTCGTCATTCCGATGTACAATGAGGCCGATGGATTGGACATGCTGTTCGCGGCGCTATGCCCAGTTCTGGACTCTCTGCAAACGCCCTATGAGATTGTCTGTGTCGATGATGGCAGCCGAGATGACACCCTTGTTCAATTGCAGAGCCGGACGAAAACCGTCAAGGGGTTGGTAGTCGCAGAACTGTCGCGGAATTTCGGTAAGGAGGCGGCACTCTCTGCGGGACTCGACTTGGCACGGGGGATGGCGGTCATTCCCTTTGATGCAGATTTGCAAGATCCCCCGGCGATGATCCCCAAATTGATCGAAAAATGGCGCGAAGGTTTTGATGTCGTGCTGGCGAAACGAATAGATCGCAGCGCTGAAGGGCCGCTAAAGCGCCTGACCGCCTGGGCTTTCTATCGCACCCATAACCTGTTGGCCGAGCTGCCGATCCCAGACAATGTAGGTGATTTCCGATTGCTGGATCGCAGGGTCGTAGACGTAATCTTGCAATTACCGGAGCGACGACGCTTTATGAAAGGCCTGTTCGCTTGGGTTGGTTTCAAGACAGCGACATTGGATTTTGAGCGGGAAACCCGGGCCGCCGGCGATACCAAGTGGAATTATTGGAAGTTATGGAATCTGGCTCTGGAGGGGATAACCTCTTTCTCAAGCCTACCATTACGTCTGTGGTTTTACGTTGGCGTCATTGTCGCGCTGATTTCATTTGTCTATGCGGCTTTTATTATTGTCCTGGCCCTGGTGCACGGTATTGACGTCCCGGGCTATGCGTCCCTGTTAGTGGTTGTGCTATTCCTTGGTGGCCTGCAACTGCTCTCGCTGGGCTTGTTGGGCGAATATATTGGGCGCATTTACACCGAGACTAAGGGACGACCATTATATATCCTTCGATCCGTTCAGCGTGGCCCGAACCGTGGTGAAGATGCCTAACGTGTTTATCCGAACGGAGCCCTCCCACTGGTTCTGGGGAACGCTGACACTGCTGGCTGTCACGCGATTAATCGCAGTCACTCTCTATTCACCCACCGGCTTTCCAGATCGGTTGGGCTATCTCGATTACAGCGACATCATCCTTTCCGGAACCCAATGGCTGCATACCCTCGAACAAAGCCATTTACCAACGACAAGCTTTCGCGCCATGGGCTATCCGATCATCTTGACGGGGATGCGGATAATCACCGGAGGCGCCTTTGACACCGCCATTCAAGTGCTACAATGCGGTGCCACCTTGTTAAGCTGCGCCTTACTGTTCAAAGCCTTGCGCGCGCTTTTGCATAGTGATCAAGGTGCCTGCATTGCGGTGCTGGGTTTCGGCCTTTCCGTCAATCTGGCATATGAGCTTTCCATTTTACCAGACGCTTTTTCCATCGCCGCCTGGATTGCCATTGTTGCGACGGGGCTGATCCATTGGATGCTGCGACGACGGCTTTCGTTGTGGGTAGCGTTTGGCCTTGGCCTTCTGGGTCTTTATATCGTGATGGCAAGAGGTAACGGGCTGCATTTGTTATTGCTCGCACTGCCTATCCTTTGGCTAGCCTGCTTGCATACTGGCGCGAGCCATAGCAAACGTCTCGGATTATTCATTCTTCCCCTGCTGCCGGGTCTGATCGCCTATCAGTTAGTCAGTTCCTGGAATGAGTACCGAACCGGCGAGCGATTTTTTACAACAGGCGGACAAATAGCTTTGGTGCAACCAGTCTTTGCCATGGAGCGTTTAGGGGCAATGCCGTTCAGCGGCACTGACGATCTCTCACAACTCTATCGGCAACGAGCACCAGAGCGATTGTATGAGCAGATTTATGAAGTCAACAAAGCGCTTTATACCGAGTTCAGCATGTCACCAAACCAAATTGCCCAAGCGAATATTGCACTCTATTTGCGTACAGTCAGAACCCATCCAGGTAGTTTTATCCTTATGTTCTTTGATAATTTTGACGATAAATTTGCGATGGGTCTGGTCAATCCAGCCTTTGGTTTGCACGAAGCACACCGCCTTGCGACGGGGGCGCGAATATTCCCTGGTTTTTCTAGTATAGTAAAAGGAAAACAACCTAATGGCCTGGGTAATTATCTCTTCGCTGGGCTGTATATATTTGGCATGGTGCCATCGATCCTTCTTTTCACCGCCGCTATCCTCCTGACACCGTTCCGCGTGATTGGACGCATCCGGCATATCGGGTTGGATCGGGAAACACTCGCAATACTGACGCTGTGGACGGTGTGCTTGGCTGTGCTGGCCTATTACTGTGCACTCTTTATGGAACTGCGCTATGTTATCATGACAAGCCCGTTCCTCATCGCAATTGGTTATTGGAGCCTATCACGACGCTCCCGCATTCATGGAACTGTAGGGACAACCACGTGAAAAATCATACGTCCAGCCCCATCTCCCCGAGAGGAGAGGGAATAGCACAGATCGAGAAAGCAACGCATACTCCCCTGAGGTTCCGCCGTAATCCTGCGCTTATCCCAAACGACTCCCAAGAACCGGAGACCTAAGCCCATGGAGCCAGAAGCCTATCGCCAGATGGCTGCCAATGAGGAAACCCATTGGTGGTTTTGCGGTCGACGCGCAACAGTTACTAAAGCAATCGAACATCATATTCTGCCGTTGCATGGCCCCAATAGCAGATTGTCCATACTAGAGGTCGGATGCGGGGTTGGCGGCAATCTGGCGCTATTGTCCACCTTCGGAAATGTTGAGGCGATTGAGCCGGATACCTGGGCTGTCGAAACAGCTAGGGAGAAAGCGCTGGCGACTGTACATCAAGGATCGCTGCCAGAGGCCATTCCCAATGACTTGGGTACTGGCTATGACCTCATTGCCCTGCTGGACGTACTTGAGCATATCAAAGATGCACCTGCCGCCTTGCAGACCCTAGCCCCGCGCCTGTCACCCAAGGGTCGGGTACTTGTCACGGTACCGGCTTATCCCTGGATGTTTGGCGATCATGACCGACTGCATCATCATCATAGACGCTACACCAAGAAAAGCTTGCGCATCGACTTAACATCCGGCGGGTTGGAGCCGCTGTTCATCGGTCATTTCAACACAATCCTGCTTCCCCCTGCCGCCTTGATCCGGGCGCTACAACGCTGGGCTGGCCTTTTCAAAGGCAATGATGAAGACCGCGGCAGCAATGAGGTGCTAAATGGCATCTTCACCAACCTATTTAGCGCCGAAGCGAGGGTGTCCGCCAAACACGCCCTGCCAATGGGCCTGTCAATCCTGGCAGTGGCGCAGGCAAGCACTTGAACTCCCCTACCCCGCCTTCATCTGCTGTTTGAATTGGACACTGGCTTTTGTGAAGCCGCCGGAGCCGCCGTCGACGAAATGCAGATGGGCGCCCTGTTCCAGGTTCAGCATCAGACAGGTCATCAACGCCGTGTCGGATTTGTGCAGGCCATAGGTGATGCTGCCTGCCTGGTGTTCTTTTTCCAGCAGAGCCTCAATCGCCTGGATTTGGGTGGGGGTACAGTCCAGGACCAGCCGCAGAATATCATCGAACCGGCGATAATCTGAATTGGTGCGCACTTCTTCACGATAGATCGGGGCGTTATAGCCGCCCGCCGACAGATCAAAGCGTTCCAGGATGTATTGGATAAAACTTTGATACAGCAGGAACAGGAGCCGACGGCCAAAGCTTTGCGCGCCACGCGTAATCTGGGCTTCCATGCGCAGGCCTTGGGGAATCCATTTGAACCGCATCGTCTTTGCAGTAACCGGGCTGGCGGATTTCAGATCGCCCCCCAGGATGTCGCTTAAATCATGCAATAGACGATCATAGGTTTGTCTGCGATCCGCGCCATTCGCGGCCTTCGCCACAGCCATAAGGCTGAGAATTTGCCCATTATGTGAGTTCAAGGGTTCCCATCGACAGGACAGGCCGGTCATGTCGGGTTCCCCCTCATCCCCTTGGGCAATTATTCGATGGCCCTGTTGCCCCGTCTCATCCAATTTGATCTGACCATCGGCCCAGGCGATACCGCCGCCGCCGAACAGGGCCAGTTCGTTCCCCGGACTCAGGCGTAATTTAGAGACGGTAACGTCCCGCCCCCCGGCCCTGATTTCTTTCAGGGACACCGATCCGATCCGCAATTCAAAGCCAAACTCCCGCCGCGCCATGGCTGCTGCGGCCAGCAACGCCCTGCGCACAGGAACAAGCAGACAATCAGGCACCAGGACCGTCGCCCCGTCACCGCCAAAACTGTAAGGAATGTGTGCAGTCTCTCCCGCCGCAGCCCGCACCGCGTTCAGAGAGGCCGTGATACAGGCCGCCCCCACCATATTCACCTGCTTATAGCGGCCTTCCGCGATCGCCCTGGTGGAACTGCGAATATCAGAAATAATGACATGCCAGTCATGCGGCACGGACCGAAACTGCGCCATATCCGTAAAGGCGTTGAAATCCTCAAAGTAAGGCAGGTCCGCATAAAACGTGTCGTCGGAGTGACTCGCATTCATCCAATCAGACGGGTTGCGAGTATCCGACACACGCGCCACCGGCGCTCCCTACTCTGCGGGGCCTGGTTCAGGATCGGCAGAAGCAGAGGGCGACAGGGGTTTGCCCGTTGTCGGCACAGACGCGCGACCACCGCTCTTGGGGCTTGGCTCATCATCTTCCGGACGCTCAATCGACTCGCCCCGCAACAGCTTGTGGACATCCGCCCCAGACAGGGTTTCATATTCCAGCAGGGCCTTTGCGATCGTGTGCAGTTCATCCTGATGTTCCCGCAGAACATCATAGCACCGTGTTTCCGCTTCCTCGCAGATGCGGCGCACTTCATCATCAATCAGCTGGGCGGTCTTTTCAGAGATATTCTGAGTCTTCGCAACGGAATGCCCCAGGAAGACTTCTTCCTGATTGTCGGAATAGCGCAGACGCCCCAGCTTGTCCGACATGCCAAATTCGGTGACCATGCGCCGCGCCAGGCCCGTTGCCTGTTGCAGGTCATTGGACGCCCCCGTGGTGACGTTTTCCGGGCCAAAGATGATATCTTCTGCCGCGCGCCCACCATACATCATGGCCAGCTTGGCATGCATTTCCAGCTTCTTATAGCCCAGACGATCGCGCTCAGGCAGATTCATCGTCACGCCCAATGCCCGACCGCGCGGAATGATGGTGACCTTGTGCAGCGGATCATTGCCAGCAACATGAATACCAACCAGGGCATGACCAGCCTCATGATAGGCCGTCAGCGTTTTTTCTTCCTCAGACATCACCATGGATCGACGTTCAGAGCCCATCATGACCTTGTCTTTGGCGTCTTCCAATTCCTGCATGGAGACAACACGGCGATTTCGACGGGCCGCCAACAGGGCCGCCTCGTTCACCAGATTGGCCAGATCTGCACCTGAGAATCCAGGCGTACCGCGGGCAATAACCTTGGCGTCGACATCAGGAGCCATCGGCACCTTGCGCAGATGCACTTTAAGAATCTTCTCCCGACCCAGAATGTCTGGATTTGGCACGACGACCTGACGGTCAAACCGACCGGGGCGCAGCAAGGCAGGGTCCAATACGTCCGGACGGTTCGTCGCGGCGATCAGAATGACGCCTTCATTGGCCTCAAAACCATCCATCTCAACCAGCAATTGGTTAAGGGTCTGTTCACGCTCATCATTACCACCGCCCAGGCCCGCGCCACGATGGCGACCCACGGCATCGATTTCATCAATGAAGATGATGCAGGGGGCGTTCTTTTTGCCCTGTTCGAACATGTCGCGGACACGGCTGGCCCCGACACCGACGAACATTTCAACAAAGTCAGAACCAGAAATGGTGAAGAACGGCACATTGGCTTCGCCCGCGACAGCCCGCGCCGTCAGCGTCTTACCCGTACCGGGAGGGCCGACCAACAGCACGCCCTTGGGGATCTTGCCCCCCAGGCGCTGAAATTTCTGAGGGTCACGCAGGAATTCGACAACTTCCTGCAATTCCTGTTTCGCCTCATCAATACCGGCAACATCTTCAAACAGGACGCGCCCGTGCTTTTCGGTCAGCAGCTTCGCCTTGGACTTACCAAAGCCCATGGCCTTGCCGCCACCGCCCTGCATTTGGCGGAAGATGAAGAACCAGAAGCCGATCAGCAGCAGGATTGGCAGCGCATTCAGCAGGATCGTGCCCAAAGAAATACTGTTATCTGGGGGAATGGCTTCGACGCGCACGCCGCGACTGGTCAGGGTCGATACCAGATTTGGATCATCCGGCGCATAGGTTTTGAAGTCCTGACCGGACGTATACTTACCGGTGATTTCCTGACCATTCATCCGCACACTTTGCACGGAACCGGAATCGACCTGCTTCAGGAATTCAGAATAGGCGGTGCTTTCCGCCTGCACCTGATTGCGCCCGCTATCAAACTGATTGATCAGGAACAGCAATAAAACAATGATGACAATCCAGAGCGCCAGATTCTTGCCGAAAAAGTTCACGGTTGCAGTCGTCCTTCCGTCGAGACCCCCAAAAAGCGGCCCCTTTTGCCATAAATGCGGGATTGAGCACCGCGTATTTCCTCATTAAAGCGAGAAAACACCCTTCCGTCCAGCAGAGTTGCTCCCAGACACGCGCTCAATTGTCATTGTGATGTTACATAGGACGTCACGCAGCATTTGAAAAGGGCGGGCCCGGTCTAAATCGCCCAATCAGTGTGAAAAGCTGAACCGTTGGCGAAATGCCTCACCCCAGGCCGGTGATACCGACCGATAGCCAATCGTACCAATGGGATAGTCTGGGCAGACAGACTCACCTGTCGTTAGCCCCAGATGCGGAATGGCAGCCAGCTCTGCGCCATACCGAAGCGCTGGCAGGGTCACCCGGACGGCACCGGGCAGGTCTGCCAAAGCCTGCGGTGCGCGATCCCGCGCCCAGGCGAGACCCGCCCGACCCAGCGGACCAATCCTGAAACCAGTCCCAGAAACAGCTTGGGCGGCGAACCGACAGTCATAGCGATTGTCCCACACGGTTCTGTTCGAAATTGCCAGATCACCCGCCATCCCCGCACCTTCACGACAAATCAGCAGGCTGTCGCGCCAGGGCATAATTCGGACGCCAGACAGTGTTCGCCCCCCCTGTAACCCTGTCATTGCCGCGGGGTCCTGGGCCAAGGCACGATGGAGGGCGATAACGCGCTCTTCCCTGGTTGGGTAATCATTGCCCCCCAGAATGCGCAGCATATGAGACAGACAGCGCAAGGCGATTTCTTCAGGAAGGTCGCATAAATCCGCCGGGTTGAATGTAACAAATCCTGCAGGATGACAAACCGTATGATCCTTCAGGAATTGGTCCCTGGCTTGGGTTAGGGCGGCGCTTGCCCTGGCCATGCGCTCTGCCGTTCGCGCCAGGCGCTGGGATGTCAGCCCTTCCGCAGCCAGACGATCCTGCATTTGCCGCATTCGGACGCGGGCAAAGGCCCGGTCACCATTCGATGGATCTGTAACAATGGGCAGGCCCGACGCCTGTGCAGTCGCCAGCAGCCGGGCCTTGGGAAAGGGCAGTAACGGGCGCAGCAGGGCAATGCCGTCGCGCTGTGTCACGGGGGCCATCGCGGCAAGCCCATCGACGCCACTGCCCCGTGCCAATCGCAACAGCACCGTTTCCGCCTGATCATCCTGATGATGTGCCAGAAAAATATGCTTATAGGGCAAATCGCCAGCCTGAACCCAATCGGTCAGCAATCGAAAACGAATCTGCCGCGCCGCCGCCTGGATGTCGCGAACTGGTTTGCTGCCTTCATGATGTAAAACAGTGGTGACAACGCCATAATCATTCAGCGCCCGGGCGACGCCCCGCGCTTCTGCACCAGCCTCAGGCCGTAAGCCGTGATCGACACAGACCGCGCGGGCGCGCATCCCCTGAGCCTGTGCCCATTGATCCGCCAGAACGACCAGTGCGATGCTGTCTGGCCCCCCGGAACAAGCGACCAGGGGCGGTGTCGTTCCAGGATGGGCCAATTTGGTCAATTGGTCCAAAAATTCTTGAGGTGAGATCGGCGTTACAGGCATCGGGATCCTCCCCGCAGCGAACCTGTCTGCTGCTGTTCCAGTAACCCTGGATCAGCACCCATATTGCGCGGAACGGTCTTCCGCCAGTTTCAGCACCGCGCGCCGCGCATCCGGATAATCAGACTTCAAGGTCTGGAACGCCGTGCAGGCTTCGGACTTATTGCCCAGGGCAAACAGAGACATGCCCAGCTTTAACAGGCTGTCTGGCGCTTTATTGCTTTTGGGATGTTTGGAGTAAACATCAACGAAGGAAAATGCCGCTTCCCGATAATTATCGCGCACGTAATAGGTTTCTCCCAGCCAATAAATCGCGGAACTGACCAAGGGCGAACTTGAATGCTGATCCAGGAAGACTTTCAGCGCAGTTTCCGCGCCAGCATAGTCCCCCTGACGCATCAGACCCAAGCTGTAATCATACAGGGCTTGCGGTTCCGTGGGCAGCGATGCGGTATCGGTCTGGCTGACGGTGGAAAGATCACTGCCAGCAACCGGCCCAGAACTGGGGGCGGCTTGCGGGACACTGGGGGTTGTTGTGTTGGAACCGGGTGCAGACATCGGGCTGGACCCCTGTGTCGCGGTGGCAGAAGCTTGCCCCCCGATCACGTTACCCTGTCCGTCTACAATCAGGGTTCCCAATGTGCCTGGCTGGCTTGCGGTTGTGTTTCCAGTGTTTGCACCAGGGCCTTGTGACCCTTCTGACGAGATCACAGTTGTCGATGACTGACCGGGTACCGGAATAATCTGTTGTGGTTGATTCGATGACGCGCCCGAATTTCCATTCAACGAGCCCGTCTGTTGGGGGGCATTCGGATCGCCCCCTTCCAGCTTTGTCAGGCGATAGTCAATATCCGCCAGGGCAGTGTCCAGGCGTTGACCCAACTGGCGCAATTGGAACTGGGCTTCTTCCAGCTTGCCTGTGGAGGCGCGCAATTGCCGCTCCATTTCCTGCAGTTTGATCTGGATCTGGGCTGCTGCATCAGACGGCAGCGCAGATCCTGCGCTGGATGCAGTATCCTCACTGAGTGTCGGGACCGGGCCGGTCTTGCCATTATAGACATAGCGCTGAAGCGTCGCCAAATCCCGCTTCAGGTTCTGCAATTCCCGCGTCACATCCTGGGCCATGGCAGACCCTGGCGTAAAGGTGCCAACAGCCAGAACAAGGCCAACAAACGCGGCCTGTGCCCGGCGGGAAACGAACAACGGCAGAATACGAAGATTTGTCTTTTTCATGATCTAACTCTTGCGCTTACAACGTGGCAAAATTTTGGCAGTACCAAAAAAATAGGCGGCCGTCGGAAAATTCCAGACGACCGCCTAAAACACTTCTACTTGATGGGTTAGCTGTTATAGCCACCCGTCAAAACAGTCACTGCACGGCGGTTCTGAGCCCAAGCGGCCTCATTTGAACCGGTAGCGACCGGACGGCTTTCGCCAAACGCCAAGGTCTGAATGCGGCTGGCTGAAATACCCTTTGCGATCAAATAATCGCGGGCAGCAGCAGCACGGCGTGCGCTCAGAGCCAAGTTGTAATCATCCGTCCCACGCTCATCCGCATGACCTTCGATCGTCACAACCACTGCTGGGAAAGCAGCAAGCCAATTGGCCTGTGCATCCAGGGCTGCCTGCGCTTGATCGGACAGATCAGAGCGATCCGTTGCGAAGAACACGCGGTCACCAGCGACCTGCATGAACTGCTCAATGGACCCTGCAACCGGACCAGCAGGTGCCGGAGGAGGTGGTGGTGGCGCGACGGCCTGTGTTTGAGTTCCAGTGTTCTCGGTCATCGCAGCTTCGTCGCCGGATGAAGAGCATGCCGACACCAAGGCAACGGCTGCCAGCAAGGCAATAACTTGTAAGCGCATTGAGGTACCCCCTACGCAGTCGCCTCAAAATAGGGCGACGTGTAAATCTCGTGTCACTCCGACGCGGGACGAGGATGCGAACCACCCTAATCCTTCGGCGGTGCAATAATAAACATGCCTTCCCCCTCTTTTCAACTGAATCTGCGCCAATACGGGGCATCTACCTCAATATTTATCAATTATTTGACCCGAATAGTGGCAGATATGCGATATCGCAGCCCCAACTTTACCGATTAAGGGGCGACCATGCGGGATCAGCCGCATATCCGGGGGTAGAAATTCTTCTTTCGTTATAGCCGGTTATGTCGATGGAATAGAGATAGGATTCGCCCTTGTCCCCACGGGTTTCGCGATAGAACATTAAAACACGCCCATTCGGGGACCATGTCGGGCCCTCATTGTGATAGCCATTGACCAATAGGCGCTCCCCCGTGCCATCAGGACGCATCACGCCAATATAGAATTCTCCCTTATGGATTTTGGTAAAGGCGATCAAATCTCCGCGTGGGGACCAGACCGGTGTCGCGTAATGACCATCCCCAAAGCTGATGCGCTGGACGTCAGACCCATCGGCATTCATGACATAGATCTGTTGTACCCCGCCCCGGTCCGATTCAAATACGACCCGCGCCCCATCGGGCGAAAAGCTGGGAGACGTATCAATCCCCGGCTCATTCGTCAGGCGGGAGGATTGGCGTGTCCGCAGATCCATTGAATAAATCTCTGAATTGCCATTCTGCTCAAACGTCATCACAACCCGATTGCCATCGGGCGAGAAACGCGGCGAAAACGTCATGCCATCAAACGACCCCAGCAATTCCCGCCGGGCGGTTTCCAGGTTGAAGAGATATACCCGGCGCATGTTGTTGAAGAAGTCCAGGTAGACGATTTCCTTGCGCGCAGGGGAAAACCGGGGTTTTTCCACAATGCTGCTGCCATCGGTCAGAAAGCGATGATTGGCGCTGTCCTGATCCATAATCGCCAGGCGGTACGTCCGATTGTCCTTTGGCCCGCTTTTGGCGACATAGACGATCTGGCTGTCAAAGTAACCGTCTTCCCCGGTGATCCGCTTATAGATCGCGTCGGCCACAACATGCGCCACACGGCGCCAGGTATTTGAGTCCGCTGAATAACGACGCCCCAGCATATGTTCTGCCGCAAAGACATCCCATAATCGGAATTCAACCGAAACACGGCCATCCTGTTCAACGGAAATCTTACCACTGACCAGGGCCTGGGCGTCGATCTTGCGCCAGGATTCAAACCGGGGTCGCACCGCCAGGCTTTGAGAATCCTGATTGAATGCTGCCCGGTCCACCGCCCGGAACAGGCCGGAATTTACCAGGTCATTCTGAATGACATCGGCAATATTCCGACCCAATTCTGATTCAGCCGCGCTGAGACCAAAGAATTCCGGAATGGCAATGGGCAAAGGCTCAACATTGCCCCGTGTGATGTCGATGCGAACCTCTGCCCGCGCGTCCGGAGACGCCGCACCAAGGGCCGCAACACAGAGCAACAGGATCGTCGAAAATGCGATAACGCGTTTCATCATAAGCCTCGCTTGCATTCAGTCTGTTTGGTCACGATGACCGGTTCAATCCCAAATCTTAAAACACCATATCTCTTGGCGAGAAGGTCAGGATGATCTTATTCCATTCTGCATATTTACCGTCCGGCAGCTTCAGCGGCGAACACAATTGCACGGCCCGCAAGACACTTTCGCCAAACTGCTGGGTCGCGCTGGATGATAACTCGGTCACCCGCGCACTGTTCACAGATTTGTTCTGGTTCATCTCAATTTCCACCACGGCCAGCATATCTTTCACATTCGCAGCCCCAACCGGCGGATTCCAGCACCGCACAATCTGATCGCGTACAACGGCCAATTCAGAATCCGTCATTCCTTGCGAAGAAATCCGGCTGGACGCCTGGGTGCTGGGTTGCGGGCGTTGCCCCAAAGCAGCGGCCACGGCCTCATTCAGCGTTGTGACCTCCTTCTTTTCCTCCGGCTTGGGCGGCGGCGGCGGCGCATCCTTCACATCCGCCAACGTATTCAGCACGGAAGAGGCGAAATCCTTCTTAGGCTCTTCAGGCTTTTTAGGCTCTTTGGGCTTTTCTGGCGGTTGAAACACCGGTGGCGCAGCCGCAGCCTGCGGCGGTTCCGGTTTGGGTTCCGGCGGCTTAGGCTCTGGCGGCGGCTCTGGCGTTGGCTCTGGCACGGGTTCAGGTTCCGGCGCAGGCGGCGGTTCCGGCGCGGGTTCGGGCACAGGTTCAGGCGCAGGTTCCGGCGGTGCAGGAACCGGCTCCGGCGGGGGCGGAGGCGGTGGCGGCGGCGGTGTTGGTTCCGGCGGAGGGGGCGGCGGCGGTGGCACAGGGTCCGGCTTAGGTTCCTCTGGCTTGGGCTCTTCCTGTTTTTCCTCAGGCTTAGGCGTTTCCGCAGGCGCCTGTAGTTGCGCCAATTCCTCTTCTGAGACGACTTCGAAGCTTTGCTGACCGCCCAATTCAATCAGATCACGACTGCTGTCGGGCCAATCAATCAGGGCCGCGACAACAATCGCAATATGAAATAGTATCGAAAAGATGAAGGGGCCGCGCATAGGTCTCTACTTAGGTCCTCTAGCCGCGTTCACACTGTTGGGTCATTTGGGCGTTGCCGCCGGGGGTGCATCCCCGGTTTCCGAAGGCAGACGCGCCAAAAGGGCCACTTTCTTGAATCCTGCAGCGCTGATCTTGCCCATCACTTCCATCACGCGGCCATAAGCGATCTGCTCATCCCCGCGCACGAAAATCCGAATGTCAGGATTGGCCCCATGCGTTGCCACCAGCGTCGCCACCAATCGGGGCAGGTCCGTCGGTTCTTCGTCCAGGAACACATTGCCCTCACGATTGACCGTGACAACAAGCGGCTCATCACTGTCATTCAGGCTTGCCGCTTCAGTCTTGGGCAGGTCCACCGGGACCCCTACGGACAGCAAGGGGGCCGTTACCATGAACACAATCAACAGCACCAGCATGACATCAACAAAGGGTGTCACATTGATTTCCGACACGGGCTTATAGCGCTTGCTGCGCAATCCCGGTCGAATGCCGTTGGATCCTAGCTGCATTCCCATGGTTCAGGTCCTGTCATCCAGTTGCCGCGAAATAATGGCGCCAAACTCACCGGCGAAGCTTTCCAGCCGTCCGGCATAGCGCCCAAGATCTGCGGATAATTTATTGTAAGCCAATGTCGCTGGTATGGCCGCGACAAGGCCCAGCGCGGTTGCGAACAGCGCCTCTGCAATCCCTGGCGCAACAACAGCCAGACTGGTCTGGTTCGTTGCAGCGATGGACGCGAAGGAATTCATGATCCCCCACACTGTCCCGAAAAGCCCAACAAAGGGTGCTGCCGATCCAACAGACGCCAAAAACGGCAGATACCGTTCCAGCTTGTCGATCTCTCGGTTCATGGACAGCTGCATCACCCGCTCAATACGTTGTTGCAGCCCTAGAGATGTCCCGGATGTGGCGCGCCCGGCGGAGCGTTCCCATTCCCGCATCGCGGACGAAAAGACCGAAGACATGGGATCGGCCGGATATTGACCGATGCGCCCATACAGTTCCTCCAGCGATCCGCCGGACCAGAAAGCATCTTCAAAGCGCGACGCCAGACGGCGCATCTTGCGCAGCCGCATCGATTTTTCAAAGATGATGGCCCAGGTCCAGACCGAGGCCAAGATCAACAGCAGCATCACGATTTTCACCACAATATCTGCCTGCAGGAACAGGGAAAAAATCGAAAGCTCCCCACCATGCGCCATCATCTGGCCGGAAATCACTGTATCCATGAGGCCGGTTGTCAGGCCGTCCCCCGCTTGCTGTTCCATAGTCTGCCCTTTTCTCTTCCAAATCAGGTCCGCTTACCGGACCAATCGCCCCAAATCTTTGATTTGCTTAACCAAACACACAGTAACAATTCTTACCGATACGTATCAGGTTGGCACCAAACCCCAATCATCCAAGGCCGCCCGAACCGACTGAGGCAAACGCACGGGCCGACCGGATCCATCCACGCATCCCAAGGTGACGGTTAATTCACACAAGATCGTGGCATTTCTAAGGACACGTTGTGCCATTTCAAAGCGCGCACCAGAGACGGCCAGCAAATCAGATTCGACGCTTAATGCATCATCCAACTTTGCGGGTTTTCGATAATCCACAACACAGCGCCGCACGACAAAGCCCAGGCCGTCGCTGGCCTGCAAATCGCGATGACCAAACCCCAAATCCCGCAGGAATTCTGTACGCCCCCGCTCTGCAAATTTCAGATAGTTTGCGTAATAGACGATCCCGCCGGCATCCGTATCTTCATAATAGACGCGAATGTCTGTGACATGAGGGGCATTAGGACGGGTCATCATCCCCCCCGGTCGGTGCCGCCGCCTTTTGCAGAAGGTCCAGTTGGGCCGCCGTTGTTGCGGGCATATCCAGCCCGATATAGGACCAGCCCTGGCGGGCCAACATGCGACCGCGCGGCGTGCGCTGAACCAATCCCTGTTGGATCAGGAATGGTTCCACCACTTCTTCCAGCACGTCACGTTCATTGCCCAAGGCCGCCGCCAGGGTTTCCGCCCCGACAGGCCCACCGCCATAGTTTTCCGCGATACAGGTCAGATATCTGCGGTCCATCGCGTCCAACCCGCGTGCATCCACCTCCAGCCGCAACAGGGCGGCATCGGCGGATTTCGCCGTAATCGCCGAATTGCCATCGACAGCGGCGAAATCCCGCACCCGACGCAACAATCGATTGGCCACCCGTGGCGTGCCCCGGCTGCGGCGGGCGACTTCGCGCGCACCATCATCCGTGACATACATCGACAGGACCCGCGCCGCACGGCGCACGATTTCGGTCAATTCATCTTCGGTATAGAAATTCATATGCAGCGGAATGCCAAAGCGTTCGCGCAGAGGTGTGGTGATCAGCCCGGCCCTTGTCGTTGCGGCAACCAGCGTAAAAGGCTGCAGATCAATCCGAACGGAGCGTGCCGACGGACCATCCCCGATGATCAGGTCCAGTTGAAAATCCTCCATCGCAGGATACAGGATTTCCTCCACCGCCGGGGACAGGCGATGAATTTCATCAATGAACAGGACATCGCGGGGCTGTAGATTGGTCAACAGCGCCGCCAGATCGCCTGCCTTGGCGATGACCGGGCCAGAGGTTGCGCGGAAACCAACGCCCAATTCCCGGCTGACAATCTGGGCCAGGGTTGTCTTGCCCAGACCAGGCGGGCCATAGAACAGGACATGGTCCATCGCCTCGCCCCTGCCCCGAGCGGCCTCTACGAAGATGCTCAAATTCTGTTTTACCGCGCCCTGCCCGACAAATTCCGACAAGGTTAAGGGGCGCACCGTGCTGTCGCGTTGATCTTCCATCCCTGCTTCTGGGCTGACCACGCGGTCGGTCGAATAGTGTGTGGGGTCACTCATTTACTGAGCTCCCTTAATGCCAGACGGATCAGGCCACCAACATCGCTGGCCTCCCCATTACGGGTTGCCTTGGCAACAGCAGTAAAAGCATCGCTGCGGCCATAGCCCAGATTGACCAGGGCGGAAACGGCATCTTCCGCAATGCCTGCATCGGCCTTCGATGTGTCCCCGGCCTTACTGCTGGATGCGGCCGTGCTGGGACCCAGCGCCATGCCGCCGACCTTGTCTTTCAGTTCCGATACAATCCGTTGCGCCAACTTTGGGCCCACACCATTGGCGCGCACCACCGCTGCCTTATCCTGGGCCGCAACAGCCTGTGTCAGTGCTTCGGGTGTCAGGACACTTAATATGGCAAGCGCAACACGCGCGCCCACCCCTTGCACCGTGGTCAACAGGCGGAACCAGTCCCGTTCTGATTTTTCCAGAAATCCATAAAGATGGATATGATCTTCCCGCACATGGGTTTCGATCTCAAACCGCAATGCCCCGCCCCGCCCAGGCAAGGCACTCAGCGTGCGGCCGGAACAATAGATCAGATAGCCAACGCCGCCGACATCCAGGATAACCGTATCCTCGCCCACTTCGTCTAATGTGCCTGTTAAGCGTGCGAACACTGTGCGATCCCCTTACCCTATACTGCCAGCGGCCCATTGCCGTCCGGTATCGGCATGATGCCCATGACAGATCGCCACGGCCAGAGCATCTGCCGCGTCTTCGCTGGACGGATCACAGCCCGGCAACAGCATCCGTACCATGACGCCGATCTGATCCTTACTGGCGCCGCCCGTGCCTACGACCGCCTGTTTCACGGTTTTGGCCGCGTATTCAGCGACGGTCAGCCCAAACAGGGCGGGCACCAACAAAACCACGCCCCGCGCATGCCCCAGCTTCAGGGTTGTACCCGGATTCTTGTTCAGGAAAGTTTCTTCAACACCGGCTTCATCCGGTGTCCAGTCCCGGATCACCTGAACAATGCCGTCATGCAAGGCCTTCAGCCGTTGCGCCATGGATACATCCGCAGGCGGATGGATTGTGCCACAGGCCACAAACTGCAAATGCCCGGCCTTGCTGTCCACAATGCCCCAGCCCGTATGCCGAAGCCCCGGATCGAGGCCTAGAATGCGCATTGCGTTAATCGCTCCTACCAAACTGCTGTTCGGACGGTCATCCTATGCCTTCGGCCAAACGCCCCATCAATCGGACAGGGACGCCATTGTCTCCTCAGAGACATCGTAATTGGCATAGACATTCTGAACGTCGTCATTGTCATCCAAGTTGTCCAGCAGTTTAAACAGTGATTCTGCCGTGTCGCCTTCAACAAAAATCAATGTCTGCGGCTTCCAGATCATTTTTGATTCTTCAGGCTCTCCAAATCGGGTTTCCAGCGCCTTGGACACCTCATTCAAATCTCCAATCTCACAGACGATTTCGTGACCGCTCTCGGAACTGACAACATCTTGCGCACCGGCTTCCAGCGCCGCCTCAAAGACCGTATCGGCATCCCCGGCACTGGCCTTCAGCACCACTTGGCCCACGCGATCAAACATGAAGGACACCGCCCCGGTTTCCCCCAGATTGCCACCGCTTTTGTTAAAGATGGACCGGATATCCGCCGCCGAACGATTGCGGTTGTCGGTCAGCACATCGACGATAACGGCCACGCCACCCGGACCATACCCTTCATAGCGGATTTCTTCGTAATCGGTACCCTCACCACCGCCCAGGCCCTTGGTGATGGCGCGTTCAATATTATCCTTGGGCATGGATTGCGCCTTAGCGGTCTGGATCGCCAGACGCAGGCGCGAATTTGTATCGGGATCGCCATTGCCGCCCATCTTGGCCGCGACCATGATTTCCTTGCCCAATTTCGCGAAAAGCTGCGCACGTTTACGATCCTGCGCGCCCTTGCGGTACATAATGTTTTTAAATTTTGAATGACCGGCCATGCTTCCACCATACTATATAATGGGTCACCTTCGATGAGGAGGCAGAACCCTGTTTATCCAAGGATGCACAGTTCCAGATGATCGCCGCCCAGGGCGACCCGGAACTTTGCGCCTGTGATTAGGCGTTTCCAACGGATTTTGCAATCCCGGCCATATAGGGCACTGCACCATCCCTATTCATACTATCCCCCCGCTAGTGTGCAGCGGGACAATCATAAACAATGATTTAAGTTTATTTGTGATATTCAAATTGTGTATAGTAATGATAAAGAATGAACACTTCTGTAATTGGAATAATATGCCCTTAAATTTGAGCCGACTGAAAGTCCTGATCGCCGAAGACAATTCCCACATGCGGGTGATGGTCCGGGAGGTCCTGATCCATTTCGGGGTCAGTACGATTCAGGAATGCAAAGATGGTTCCGATGCGCTGACCCTCTTAAAGAATTGGCAGCCAGACATTATCTTCATGGATTGGATGATGGAGCCAATGGATGGCTTGGAATTCACCCGAACCATCCGAATGGATCCGACCAGCCCCAATCCCTATATCCCCATCATCATGCTGACCGGCCATACGGAGCTGCACCGCATTTTTGAAGCCAGAGATGCCGGTGTTACAGAATTTCTGGCCAAGCCGGTTACCGCAAACGGCGTATATGCCCGCATCAAATCGGTGATTGAAAATCCCAGGCCCTTTATCAAAACAGATCGATATCTGGGACCCAGCCGACGGCGGCGTCAGGAACATGTTGGCGCTGTCAATCGGCGCAAGACACCGCCGGACGATACCTGCCTGGCGATTTAGGGCGATTTCCTTAAATACTAAATAATTTTTGGCAAGCTGGTTGCAGAATCACCGGAAGTAGGCACATTTGGCTATGTTCAGGAATATTGGAGAATGGGTTTCGAATGACCAACAGCGATAAGTCAGATGATGAAAAAGATGCGGTCAAAATCATAAAACCACCGCATCCGATCAAGGATAAAGTCTCTGGCAGCGGCGGTCCCACCCCGGAAATGCTGGCCAAAGCACAGGCCGCCATTGCGAAAATGTCCGATGACTATCCAGGCTGGGCCATGGAAGATGTGCAAAAACTTGAACAGCTGATTCTGGATGCCAAACCGGGTGTCGGGAATGGACGCGACCAGATGCGCGACGCCTTTAAGCTGGCCCATGATATGCGGGGCCAGGGGGGCAGCTTTGGGTTTCCGTTAATGACCCGGATTGCCAATTCCTTTTGCCGCTTTGTCGAAGGCCTGGCGTCAATTGATCAGGGGGCACTGGATATCTGTATGGCCCATGTGAATGCCATGCGCGCCATCCTGCAAAACAATGTCCGGGGCACGGGCGGCCCCCTTGGCGCCCAAATTGCCGATGGTCTGGAACTGGCCGTGCAAAAATACACGGACAAACATAAATAGAAGTTTAAACAAAAATTCTTCTAATGCGCTTGCCAGCGTGACATAACCTTAAAACAACTTCGCCCCGCATGCGCCAAAGGTGTCTATCATGAAGAATTTCGTCATTTTCCTCTTATCCCTGATCATTCTTGTTGGGGGCGCAGCGGTAGCCTATCCGCTGTACACAAACTATGTCGAAGACCAGGTCGCCAATTGGGTTGCGGTGGAAAACGCCCGGCATCCAGACGCGACATTGTCGTATCAGGCTGTGGAAGCAAAGCCGCTGACGTCTGAAATCGTCATCCGAGGTCTATCCTTTGAAACCAAAGAAGATACCACCACGGCGGAGCGCGCTGATATTGCTGTCGACAGTTTCCTGCTGTTCACAAAAATCGATACAGTGAAAACCGTTCAATTAATCAACGTATCCTCTGTTTCAAAGACTGAGAATATCACGACAACGGCCGGCATTATAACCTTATCCAATTTAACCGGAAACCTGACCGATTTTGCATTCAGCACGCCAAACGATATCGACATTCTTAATCAGGTTTCTGCTGACAGCCTGTTGATCGAAGCTGTGACACTGAAAGATACAGAGGAAGGCATTGATATTCCCATTGCCCAAATTCAGCTTTCAGACATTCAAAACGGCATGATTGGAGAGACCGCATTGCGGGATATCTCCGTGGCCGTTGACGGGAACAGCGTAACAATCGGTGAAATCAAACTAAATGGACTGAATGCTGCGGAAACCATGAAATTGGCAAACCGGATGGAACAGGATCCGCAATGGGAGCCATCGGCCAGGGACGTCATCAAAGCCCTGACCCTGCAGCGCCTTTCGGTATCTGACCTGATCGCCACACCCCAGGGACAGCCACAAACAACGCTCGGCGCTCTAACGGTTTCTGATATCGTGTACAGCGATGGAATACCGACCGCCCTGATCGTTACTTATGATGCTGCAACGACACCGATTACGGACGATATCCGGCAGACTGTGCTGGACAGTGTGGGATCGCAAATTCATGTGGACCTGCCGGACACCGTGATTAGCAATGGCAGCTTTTCCTATGCTTTGGATACCCAACAGGATCGCCTGACCCTGACAAATTCGTCCTATGATTCGTGGTTTGAAACACAGATTGATGTGGAATTCGACATCCGTAATGTTGTCAGTGTTTTCAATGCACTGAAACAAGGTCAGACCCCAAATGAGAATGATACCATGCGGGTTGAGATTGGGGGCATGTCGATCCGGGCGGAAAACAAGACACCGTGGGAGGCCCCCAGGATTATGGAAGGTAAACCAACGCTGAGGCTGTTTCTGGTGAATATTCTACAGTCTTTTAACCTGTCGCCAAATTGGGATGCTGCGATTGGTCAACCGCTTCAGAAATTCCTCAATCAGGGGGGTGTTCTTGAGATTTCGACCAACCCGACGCGACGGCTCACTTTGCTGGAATTCCTGTTCATGAGAGCCGCAACACCGGAGCAGATTTTGGACTCGGTCGGTTTGTCAGCAACCCATAACCCGAATTAACGGATTCTGCGAAACGGCGCTTCAACCCGGCCAGGCAGGGCTGAGTTTCCCGCCGATGCGGATGGGCTGAACCCGTTTGGCAAGGCCGGTTCTGGGATCGGTTTCGACAACAGTGCCACACAGGGTCGCTTCCCCTTCCGCGGGCTGCATCCGGGGTTTGGGCAGGCGGTTCAGGAAACGGTCCAGCGATCCTTCTTTCTGCATGCCAATCACGCTGTCATAATCGCCGCACATACCCGCATCGGTCTGATAGCCGGTGCCATGTTCCAGAATATGCGCATCGCCTGTGGGGACATGGGTATGGGTGCCCACAACCAGGCTGGCGCGCCCATCACAGAAATGGCCAATGCCATATTTCTCCGACGTTGCTTCGCCATGCATATCGACCAGGACGCAATCAAATCCTGCGGCCGCCGGGTCGCCTTCGGGTAAGGCTTTTTCCAGCGCATCAAAGGGATTGTCCAACAGTTCCATGAACAGACGGCACATCACATTGATGACCAGCACGCGATGTTTTCCATCGCGACTGTCAAACAGGCTGACCCCCTTGCCCGGCGTGCCGGAGGGAAAATTTGCCGGGCGCAGCAGGCGCGGTTCTTCATCGATATAGGAGAGGATTTCGGGACGATCCCAACTGTGATTGCCCCCTGTAATCACATCGACGCCCGCATCGAATAAATCTTCACAGATTTTTGGCGAAATGCCAAAGCCGTGGGCGGCGTTTTCCCCATTGGCGACAACGAAATCCAGCCCCAATTGTTCGCGCAGGCGCGGCACTTCTGCCACGACAACATCACGCCCCGCCTTGCCGACAATATCGCCCAGAAACATCAATTTCATCAGACAGCACCTTCTCTATCGGGCTGAAATCCGCCTGATTCCATGAGTATCCAATCCAGCGGCTGGTCATAGGGGCCGCGCAGCACGGCATCAACCTGTTGCCCGGAATAAGCAACACCAACCGCCAGGACAGGCTTGGTCTTGCGCAGCATCTCCAGCGTGCGATCATAAAATCCACCGCCATAGCCCAGGCGATATCCCGCGCGGTCAAACGACAGCAAGGGCACGATCAGAATATCGGGCTGTACCTCTGTCGCGGTCGCGGCCGGGGCGCGGGTGCCAAAGGATTCTTCGATCAGCGCATCCCCCTGCTTCCATAA
This sequence comes from Rhodospirillaceae bacterium, assembly GCA_002709955.1. Classification (GTDB taxonomy): domain Bacteria; phylum Pseudomonadota; class Alphaproteobacteria; order UBA8366; family Aestuariispiraceae; genus Pacificispira. The sequence continues at coordinate 388,083 of PAQY01000012.1, read as the reverse complement.
GCGGAAGACCAAAGGGGTCCTGGGCGCAATAACACAGGGCAGGCAGATCTGACATCCGCGCCCAGCCATCGCACTCAAAGTGGGCGCGACATCAACTTCGCTGCCAATTGACAGAAAGCCAGAGATAATCGTGCCTGCAGGTGGAGAGATTAAAGTTTGAAAATGGTCCGCCAGTTTTTGGCCCGCATCCGGCCCGGCATCGGCCTTTGCCACTTTCCGGGCGGCCATGGCCTGCTTGCGCGCCAGAATTTTTGCCGCGACCAGTTCTTCCGTCTCAACAAGTGCCGGTCGGGCCATAAGAATGCCAATCCAATTCCAAAAAATGCGGCAGTCAAGCAATCCGCGATAGATACAGGTAAACCGAAACAGGTGGGCGCGTCCGCGGCCGCCGTGGCCGACTCTTTGTTCCTCTGGAGCCTACAAGTGTAGGTGGGCGCCGCAATACTGAGACCAAGATCCCAGCAGAGGCAGCTCCCAAGAGGAGATTATAGCCCCCGGGACACAATATCGACTCCACGCGCGGTACAGAGCGCGCCCGAGTGATATTTAGGCTTCTTGCAGCCGCGCGGCAATAGCGTCAATACGTTTTGTTGCCGCGACCGCCTGGGCTTCAAGCGCTTGGGCCAACTCAGCCGCGCGGGCTTCGGCGGCTTTGGCGCGTTCTTCTGCCGCATTTGCGCGTTCTTCTGCCGCATTTGCGCGTTCTTCTGCCTGGGCCAGATCGGCTGAAAGATCAGGGGACGAGTTGGGCGATGCCGTCTCAGACTGTGGTGCAGGCGTATCGGTTTTCGCCTTTGCCAGTTCCGATTCAACATCATTCAGGCGATCCACCAGGGACAGGCCGGAAATGACCAACAATCTGGAATCGCCAATCTGTCCCATCGCGCCGGCAATACCGCGCACCTCTTTGTCCAATTGTGTCGCCAGTTCCATCAGGCGCGGCTCTTGACCATCCTCACATCCAACAACATGGGGGCGGCCATTAATCGTGATCGTTACCTGTGCCATTTTTGCCTATCCTGCCTTTAGCTCAATACCAGCCAACAGATCATCCACCTGCCCGACCGCATGATCGACTTTTTTCAACGCCGCCGCCCGTCTGGCATTCGCCTGGTTCAAGGCCCCGCGCAAATGTTCAATTTCCGCCTGGGCATCCGCCAGTTCTGCGCGCAAGGCTGCGACCTGTGCCTCATCCCCAGTCTCACCCATTGGACCGGCTGGGCGAGATTCCAAAGCCTTTTCAAGGCGCTGCAAGGCAGATTCCAGGGAAGCTGGAAGACTTGTATCACTCATAAAAATAACCTTTGTTCAAACCTGCACGGTCGCTGTTGGACCCTAGGCTATCTCTTAGCAGACCGTCAACTGCGCCGCAAAGGCGGTTTGATGCAGATTTCCGCCACGAATCGGTTGACCCGATGGGCCGGTCTGGGCATGTTGCCGCCGCTTCCCGCCCCTCATGCTAGGACACGAGCACGCGATATGCCAACAGCACAAAACACGACCACCGCCCAGAAAGCCAAACAGACCCCAACAATCTCCCCCATGGCCAATGCCATCCGGGCGCTTGCGATGGACAGTGTAGAGCGCGCAAATTCCGGCCATCCCGGAATGCCGATGGGCATGGCAGATGTTGCGACGGTGCTGTTCAGCAAATTCCTGAAGTTTGATCCCAAGGCACCCAACTGGCCCGACCGGGATCGTTTCGTCCTGTCGGCCGGGCATGGATCCATGCTGCTGTATGCGCTGCTGTATCTGACCGGCTATGAGGATATGAGCCTGGATGATCTGAAAAACTTCCGCCAATTGGGGGCAAAGACCGCTGGTCACCCGGAATATGGTCACGCATCTGGCATTGAAACCACCACCGGGCCCCTGGGCCAGGGTCTGGCCAATGCCGTTGGTATGGCCATGGCGGAAAAGCTGACCGCAGCACAGTATGGGTCGGACCTGGTAGATCATTACACCTATGCCATCGCGGGCGATGGATGCCTGATGGAAGGGATCAGCCACGAAGCAATCTCTCTTGCCGGTCATCTGAAACTGTCCAAGCTGATCGTCCTGTTCGATGACAATGGCATTTCCATCGATGGTCCGACATCCCTGTCGGTTTCCGATGATCAGGCCGCGCGCTTCAAGGCCAGCGGATGGGATGTGCGCAGCGTCGATGGTCATGACGCCGCCGCGGTTGAAAAGGCGATCCGCGCTGCCAAGCGATCCAACAAACCCTCCCTGATCGCCTGTAAAACGACGATTGGCTATGGTGCACCGAAAAAGGCCGGCACGGCGGGCAGTCATGGCGCGCCCCTGGGCAAGGATGAAATCACCGGAACCCGCGCCGCGCTGGGCTGGGACCATGCCCCCTATGACATTCCAGACGATATTCTGAAGGAATGGCGCAAGATTGGCGCACGGGGCGCAAAAGCGCGCAAAGCGTGGGATGCGACCCTTGGAAAGACCGATGCTGCCAAACGCAAGACCTTCCTGCGGGCCATGGCAGGCGACCTGCCCGATGGCTGGGAAGTGGCCCTGACCAAATACAAAAAGAAACTGTCCGAAGACGCGCCAAAACTGGCAACCCGTGCCTCCTCTCAAAAGGCACTGGAAGTTTTGACCGCCAGCATTCCCGAAATGGTCGGTGGGTCTGCGGATCTGACCGGGTCAAACAATACAAAGACCCCGGCGACGACACCGGTTTCGGCGGAGGATTTCTCCGGTCGCTATATCTATTATGGTGTGCGCGAACATGCCATGGCAGCCATTATGAACGGCATGGCGCTGCATGGGGGTATTATTCCCTATGGCGGCACCTTCATGGTGTTTACTGATTATTGCCGCCCGTCGATCCGCCTGTCCGCCCTGATGGGCCTGCGGGTCGCCTATGTCATGACCCATGATTCCATCGGCCTGGGTGAAGATGGACCAACGCACCAGCCAGTCGAACATCTGGCCGCCCTGCGCGCCATTCCCAATCTGAATGTCTTCCGCCCGTGCGATGCGGTGGAAACAGCCGAATGCTGGGCCCTGGCGCTGAATACCAAGAAAACACCGTCCATTCTGGCACTGACCCGTCAGGGACTGCCGACGATCCGCACCTTGCCGCAGGATGAAAATCTGTGTGCCCGTGGCGGATATGTCATGTTCGAAGCCGCCTGTGGGCCCCGTCAGGTGACCCTGATCGCCACCGGATCCGAAGTGGAAATCGCGATTGCCGCCCGGGATGCGCTGGAAGCCAAAGGGGTTGGGACCGCGGTTGTCTCAATGCCGTGCTTTGAACTGTTCGATGCACAGGACCGAAGCTATCGCGACAGCGTGCTGGGCTATGGCGCGATCCGCATTGGCATCGAAGCAGCCATCCGCCAGGGCTGGGACAAATATCTTGGCATCGATGGTGAATTCATCGGCATGACAGGCTTTGGGGCTTCCGGCCCGGCAGAAGAGTTGTATCAGCATTTTGGGATAACCGCAGATGCGGTGGTGACAGCGGCGTTAAAGCGGCTGTAAGGAAACGCACATCAAAAAGAAGGAGTTTCAGTATGGCTGTTCGGGTTGCGATTAACGGGTTCGGTCGGATTGGCCGTTTGGTTCTGCGGGCGGCGATGGAAGCCGGGCGCAAGGATATCGAATTTGTTGCCATCAACGATTTAGGCTCGGTCAAAGCCAACGCACAATTGCTGAAATATGACAGCGTTCATGGCCCCTTCCCCGGCACAATCACCACCGGGGATGACTGGATGGATTTGGGCATGGGCAAGATCAAGGTAACGTCGATCCGCAATCCGGCTGAATTGCCCTGGAAAGAATTAAACATCGATGTCGCCCTGGAATGTACCGGGATTTTCACCTCCAAAGACACCGCATCCGCCCATCTGACTGCGGGCGCAAAGCGTGTTCTGGTTTCCGCCCCCTGCACCGATGCGGATGCGACCATCGTCTATGGCGTGAATGACGGGACCCTGAAGGCCTCTGACACGGTAATCTCGAACGCATCCTGCACGACAAACTGCCTGGTGCCGGTGGCCGCCGTGTTGAACAAGGCGGTTGGGATCGAACGGGGCTTTATGTCAACCATCCACGCCTTCACGGGTGATCAGCGCACTGTTGATACCCTGCACAGCGACCCGCGTCGGGCCCGCGCCGCCAGCCTGTCCATGATCCCGACCTCCACCGGTGCTGCCAAGGCTGTCGGCCTGGTACTGCCGGAATTGAAGGGCAAACTGGATGGGACCTCCATCCGCGTGCCAACCGCCAATGTCTCGCTGATCGACCTGAAATTCGATGCGACGAACAAGACGGATGCGGAAAGCATCAATGCTGCCATCATCGCCGCTGCGTCAGAAGGCCCGCTGAAAGGCATTCTGGCCACCAATGATGAGCCGCTGGTATCCACAGACTTCAACCACAACAAGGCCAGTTCCATTTTCGACCTGACGCAAACCCAGGTCGTTGATGGAACCCTGGTTCGTATCTTGAGCTGGTACGACAATGAATGGGGCTTTTCCAACCGTATGTCCGATACGGCAGTTGCGATTGGCAAACTGGGTTAAGGCCCAATCCCTGAATGGATATAAAGCAGCCTCGCCCCTGGCGGGGCTGTTTTTTTATTGATCCATGGGGGACTTCAACCGCAAGAAACGGGTGGTGCCGTGCCCTCTTCCAAGAGAGTATCGAGGCCCCACACTAAGGAGTAACCAATGCCCCCTGCACCGCAACGCGCCACCATGACATTGATGGAATGGTTGATGATCATCACGCTTTCCATCATCTGGGGCGGGGCGTTCTTCTTTGGTGAAGTCGCCGTGCGGGAATTGCCGACCTTCACCGTTGTCGTATGTCGCGTCGGATTGGCCGCTGTCATCCTGTATATGGTGATGACCGTTCGGGGCCTTCGCATGCCAACCAGTCCGGCAGTGTGGGGCGCGTTCTTTCTGATGGGCCTGCTGAACAACGCGATCCCCTTTTCCCTGATCGTATGGGGACAAAGCCATATCGCCTCTGGCCTGGCATCGATCCTGAATGCAACGACACCGCTGTTTTCCGTGATTGTCGCGCATTTATTTACTCAGGACGAACGGATCACCCCGGCCCGGCTGGGGGGTGTTATCATTGGGTTTCTGGGGGTGATCCTGATGATCGGAGGCGACGTCCTGGACCAGATTGGCGTTGATATCGCCGCCCAATTGGCCTGTCTGGGTGCTGCGATCTCCTATGCCTTTGCAGGCGTGTTCGGACGGCGGTTCCGGCGTATGGGGATATCGCCGCTTGCCACCGCCACAGGTCAGGTCACGGCGTCCAGTTTCATCCTGTTTCCCTTGATGATGATGATCGACAAGCCCTGGACGCTGGCAATGCCATCAGCAGGCGTGATTTTCTCCCTGATCGGTCTTGCCGCCCTGTGCACAGCAGTTGCCTATATCCTGTATTTCCGCGTGCTGGCCACAGCCGGGGCGACCAACCTGATGCTGGTGACGTTTCTGATTCCCGTGACCGCGATCCTGCTGGGCATTCTGTTCCTGGGGGAAATACTGGAGGGTAAGCATATCGTCGGCATGGTCATGATCAGCCTGGGCCTGGCTGCTATTGATGGCCGATTGCTGCGATGGCGCATCCGGGCCTCTGACCCTGCGGCATAGGCCTTGCATGCCCAGATTCAAATCCAGATGACAGTTCCGACAGGGCGTGCTATACGTCTAGTATCTGGATCAGTAGAATACTGGATCTGAAAAGGGCATAGCCTGCCCACAGAAAGTAAAGAGGCCACCGGAATGAGTATCTTTGACGTCTTAAGATCATCCATCAGCGGGACATTCTCCGGAGCGTCCGGCGCGTCAATGATTCTGAGCGGCAGTTCCGGAAAAAAAGCGGGCACTGGTGGTGATCCTGCCCAGAAGATTCAACAAATCCTGAATACCGCGAAACTGGACGCCAACCGCCAGCAGATTATGTCTGCCGCGTCGCTGCGCATTCGCGGCATTGCGCAAGGATTGGTGGAACCTAAGGAAATCTGGGAAAAAACCGCAGGGTTCCTGACCCTGACAGGCCAACCCTTTACCTATTCCGTGGACCAGTCCGGTCAGGTAAGTGTTCAACCACAGTCAAAAGACGACCTGTCCTTCGTGACACCGGGCCAGCGCACCTTCATGCGAAAAGCACTTGAGCGTCTGGATGAGGTTCGGATCGCGGTCGATACGGTGAACACAAAGGCAAATCTGCGCAATAAACTGTCTGGTGCGGTCGATCGCATCAAGGAATTGCAGCAGTTTTCTCCCCCTCAGGAGCAATGGGAGCGTGACTACAATCTATACAGAAAGCTGGGTCAGCCTGTAATGATTGGTTTGACCGCAGGGGGCGAATTAAAGGCCACGGATCAGTTGAATTCGAATTTCGACTATGTGGAAGATCCGACCAAGCGCGAGATCCTGCAAAATGCCAGTCGTGATCTTAAGAACATTTTGACCGGCGCGAAAAGTGCCACCGAAAACTGGCATTATGCTGCGCTTGGCAACAAGCTGGAAGGCGATGATTATTATCTGGACGTCGATCAAAACAATGAAGTCGTCGTCCGCCGCAACACAGATCGCCGCAGCGTGTCTTCAACCCAACCAGCCTATCAGCAAAATGGTGCGGCCGATTACCATATCATTCCGGAATTCCTGAAAGCATCGCGCGAAGACCAGAATATCTTTAAGGCGGATTGGGAACGTCAGGCGGCGGAACACATACAGAATAAGACGCCCTTCCACCTGGAGCTTATTGGCGGCTTTGTAACCGTGCGCGCAACGGACTATACCTCTGCCCGTCGGCAGGATTTGCTCGATTTTACCAGCGGTCGCACAAAAATCGCCCAGGCGACAATCAATCTCCTAACGTAACGCCAACGGTTTGAGAAACCGTTGATCCGCGTTAGTGCGTGCTGATTTCAAGTTCTAAAATCAATCGATCAATGCCAATTTTTTGGCAATGAAAGCTGTGGGCGGGAACCATTATCTACCGCCAGCAGTTTCTTAATTTTAACATTCCGGCAAAATGTTCTGTAATCCTGAACACGACCTTGTCGGACCTTTGGAGGGTTTCATATGTCTTTGGGTACGATTCTAATTATCCTGCTTATAATTTTCCTGCTTGGCGGTTTCAGTGGACGCTTTGGTGGCTATGGCTATGGTTTTGGTCATGGCGGCATCGGCGTTTTGGGCGTCGTTCTGATTATCCTTGTTGTATTGATGTTGACGGGCCGACTCTAAATACCCTGATGAAATAACATGTCCAAGGCATCCCTTAAGGATTGGGGTGCCTTGGATGTGCCTTCACATACAGCACGATTGCTGCGCCCAGAAGTATCAATCCCATCCCCAATAGGCTCTGCAGGGTTGGAATTTCAGCAAAGAAGAAATAGCCAATCAATCCTGAGAATATCAGTCCTGCATAGTGAATCGGTGCCAGGAAACTTGCCTCTTGCAAGGCATAGGCGCGGACATTGGCCAATTGGCCCAATGCGCCCAGTGGTCCCATAAACAGGATCGGCCAATACTCACCGATGGATTTGGGAAATTCAAAATTCAGGGCAACGATAAACGCGATCAGGGCTGAAATGCCATTGAGATGCAGGACAATCGACAGGGCCGACTCACGGGTTGCCAGATAGCGGTACGTGATGCTTTCAAATGCAATAAATACCGCTGCGGCCAGGGCGGCCAAGGCCCCTAGTGTCCCGGTAGAGGCTGTTATCGCCCCAACGGATGGATCAATAATCACAATCGCGCCCGCCAGGGACACAGCGACCGCCACGGCGCGACGCGGGCCGATCTTTTCTTTCAAGATCAGTGACGCCAAGACCAAACAAATCGCACCATCGGTCATCGATACACTGATCGCGGTTGCCATCGGAACCACCTGCACCGCGTAGAACAGAAAGAAGGCGGCCCCCAGCCCAGCCCCGGCGCGCGCCAAATGCCCCACCAGCCCGGATTGTCGAATTCTGCCGTGCTGCCGGCGATAGTAAATTCCCACCGGCAGGATCATCAGGAACCCCCCGAAATACCGGATAAAAACGATCCAAGCGACGGCAGGCGCTGATTCCGCCAATCTGGGGAAAGCAAAGACCAGAGAAAACAACACGCCACTGAGCAACGCCCACAAATATGCCCGTATATGAGACGGTAGCATCCAGCCCGGTGCCCCCTGATTTACCTGTGCCATCCATCATGATCCTTTCGCCTTTTCGATGGCGCACTATGGACATTCAGAAATGTTTTGGAATCCTCATGATTGAATGAATGATATTCAAAAATGAATGGTGCGGTCGCCGTAGTCTTTGATAGAATGCCGCCATGGTGGCGATGTATAAAATGTCATGGGATGACATCCGCGTTTTCCTGGCTGTGGCGAGAGAAGGGTCTTTGTCACAAGCCGCGCGCAGTCTTGCCATCAGCCAGCCCACCGCAGGGCGTCGTATAAGGGCCCTGGAATCTGCCCTGAACACCCGTCTGTTTGACCGCCTGCCGGAAGGTTTTTTTCTGACGCGGGCGGGTGCGGACCTGTTGCCGGTTGCAGAATCAACAGAGCGGGAGGCCAGAGCCTTTCTGCGCCAAAGCGCGGCACTGGATACAGGAATGACCGGGCGCGTGCGGATTTCCTGTGATCTGTCGATCGGTCATGTGCTGGCCCGTCGCATACCAGATTTGCAGTCAGCGTTACCCCATGCAGAATTTTCCCTGGATGCCTCACAAAACTCCGCCGATCTTATGCGAATGGAGGCAGACCTGTTGATCAGGCAATGCCTGCCCGACAGTGCAAATCTGTTGTCCAAGGGACTGGGCACAGCTACTTATGCGGTTTACAGCACGGCGCAATATGAGGCGGACCTGTCTAAAGGAAATGGCCCCATTCGTTGGATTGCCCCCGATGCGGGCCAAACAAACTACAGCCTGAATCGGCGTTGGATTGAGGGCAAAAGCAAATCTGTGCCGCATTATCTGGCGGGCAATGAACTTTCTGCCATGACGATATGTGAATCGGGAGGTGGACGAACGGTGCTGCCAGATTTTCTGGGGTATCAAAATCCTAATCTGGTCAGGCTTGAGGACACACCCCCAGACCTTGCCCAGAAACATTGGCTGTTGATGCATCGCGATATGGCGAAAACACCGCTGATCCGCGCCGCAATTGACGCCATAATACAGATTTTCAAATCTGCCCCTGGCTTCCGATAATCAAAAGTCGTGCAATTCCCGGTTCTTGGTGCCAGAAGCGTTGCATATAAGGCCTCTTGCGTGTATTTGCCTATCCCGACTTCTAAGCACAACCAGCGCCAGCTATTTGCCAATCTGCGCCAAAGATCAAAAGGGTCGGAACCATGAAAATCACCCCCAAAGTCAAAAAAATCCTGTCTTACTATGAAAGCGACACGCCAGGGACAAAGCGCAACATCGCCACGATCCTGATGCAGGGTCGTTTGGCAGGAACGGGCAAAATGGTGATCCTGCCAGTCGATCAGGGGTTTGAGCATGGCCCGGCGCGATCCTTTGCCCCCAATCCCGACGCCTATGACCCCCACTATCATTATCAGTTGGCCGTTGACGCAGGCCTGAACGCCTATGCCGCGCCCCTGGGTCAGTTGGAAGCGGGTGCCGATACCTTTGCAGGTCAGATCCCAACCATCCTGAAGGTCAACAGCTCCAACAGCTGGGCAACGACCAAGGACCAGGCGATCACCGCATCGGTGGGCGATGCCCTGAAGCTGGGCTGTGCCGCCATCGGCTTTACGATTTATCCCTGTTCTGACTATGCCAATGAGCTGATCGAAGAAATTCGCGAAATGGCGGAAGAAGCCAAATCTGTCGGTCTGGCCGTTGTGATCTGGTCCTATCCGCGCGGCGGTGATTTGTCGAAAGACGGCGAGACTGCGATGGATGTCTGTGCCTATGCCGCCCATCTGGCCGCACAATTGGGTGCCCATATCATCAAGGTGAAGCCACCGACCGCGCATCTGGAACAGGCCGATGCCAAGAAAGTCTATGAGGCCCAGAAGATCGATATCTCCACCCTGGCAAAACGGGTTGAGCATGTGATGCAGTCATCCTTTAACGGACGGCGTATTGTTGTCTTCTCCGGCGGGGCCGCAAAAGGTTTGGACGGGCTGTACGAAGAAATCCGCGGTCTGCGCGACGGCGGGGCCAATGGCTCCATCATCGGGCGCAATACGTTCCAGCGCCCCCGCGCAGAAGCCCTGGCGATGCTGGACCAGATCATCAAGATCTACCAAGGAAAAGCATGACCGACCCAGTTGCGCCGCAGCTGTATCTGGTCAGCCCGCCCCGGTTTGAGCCGGAATCCTTTGCCCTCCAGGTTCGGGCGGCATTGCAGGGCGGACCAGTCGCCTGTCTTCAATTATGGATGCCCGATGCGTCAGAGGATGAGATTCGGACCGCAGCGACCCTGGTCCTGGCGGAGGTTAAATCCCACGACACGGCGTTTCTATTGAATGGGAATGCCAAATTGGCGGCCTATCTGGGATGTGATGGCGTGCATTTGGATATGCCCGATGTGAAATCCGTCAAGGCCGCGAAGAAGATCCTGGGGGATGATGCCATTGTCGGGGTCAGTTGCGGTATCTCCCGTCATACCAGCATGGATGTGGCGGAAGCGGGCGCGGATTATGTATCCTTCGGTCCCGTTTTCGCCACGGGAACAAAAGGCCTGCCTGCCGCAGCCGGGGCATTGGACACCCTGTCCTGGTGGGCGGAGATGATGGAAGTCCCCTGCGTGGCAGTTGGTGGCCTGACGCCCCAGAATCTGACCCCTGTTCTGGAAACCCGGTGTGAATTTATCTGTGCGGTATCGGCTGTCTGGGACCATCCCGATGGTCCGGATGGTGCCGTCAAAGCCTTCCACACAGCCCTTGAAGCCTCGGAGTGATAGGTTGAAATGCAGTGTCTGTTTCCGAACTGGAAAGTCGCCTTTGACGCCGTAAGGCCCGAATTGTTAAATGAACACTGTATCCTGCTACTCACCCATTGGGGCAGCCTGTGGCAGGATGACAACCCGATAGTTCCAGATCGCAGAGCCATCGACCCCATCGCCTTTACCACGGCCCTGCCGCATGTATTCCTGATTGAAACGGATCCTGAAACCGATCGCCTGCGCTATCGACTGGCGGGCGAAGAAATCAACAGCCGCTATCAAAATGGCATTGTTGGCAAATACCTGGACGACATCACACCAGCAGATGCATTGCCCAAGGTTAATGCCTATTTTCGAACCTGTATAGAACGCCCGGCACTGGTTCTGTTGAAAGGCATATTGTTTGGAGAACGCGCACAGCCCGGCATGGGGGAACGCCTGTTGCTGCCACTGCGGGATAACAAGAACAACAGGCTGGGCCTTATCGGCATTACGTTACAGAAACTCAGTTTCCCAGATATCCATACTGCGCGCAGCCAAACCCCGCGCATTCTCCATATCTATCCCCTGGATGGCAGCCCCGCAGAAATCATGGACTATTGACGATAAGCATGATTTTTAAACGGTAATTGTACCGACCCTAATAGACCTCCAGACACATCACATTCGTATTTTCCTATCTTGTTCTTGTTTTCTCTTAATGCTATTAAAGATCAATGAGAGAACATAAAGTGATATTTAATCGAACAGGTGGATGTGTCATGGGTCGAATCAAAGAAAATGATCTGCGCAGGCAAGACTCTCACCGGGTCAAAACCGTTCTTGGCGATCTGACCCAAGAGGCCATTGATATCTTTTGTTGGTGCAATCGATGCGGACACAATGGGGTTGTGGCAACCGCTGTTCTGGTCGCACGCTTTGGCCCGACCGTACCGGTCCCTGAAGTGGGCGCACGGCTTCGCTGTTCCGGCTGTGGCAGCAAGGACGTCGCCACACGACCAGACTGGCCTTCACTGGGACAGGTTGCCCGCCATGGTTGATTAAGGGTGAACACAAGATATTGTGTGTTTAATTTCGACCCGATTCGCTGGGAAATTCTAAAAAGCGCTGTGATTCTAACATCAATGAGTCTGTGATTCTGGGTAAATTTGACTGAATTTCACTCATATGAAGCCTTGACCTGATCTTAGAATCGCCACGCCCCGCAGAGAATCTTAGTCGAATCAATTTTTCCCCTTGAGACTCAAAAAATAGCCGTATATTGTGCTGGCAAGCAAATAGACCACAATATCTATTGGTTTAGCGGACGGGGGAAAATTCCGTGCGCGCGGGAGAGCTACGCCGAATTCGGCCAGCATCACGACCAACGGCCAGGCGAGACGCCCTACGGGGGGAGGTCCGGCGAAAACACGAAGAGGTGCACCATGGAATGGACAGATGATCGCGTCACCCTCCTCAAGGGAATGTGGACAAATGGATACACCGCACGCCAAATCGCTGAGAAACTTGGCGGTGTTACGCGCAATGCGGTAATCGGAAAGGCTCACCGTCTGGGCCTGTCATCCCGGCCGCAACAGGTGAAACGCCACACCCCGCTGCCGATTCCCAATGTTGTGGAGCGTCACTGCCAGTGGCCCATCGGCCATCCCGGCACAGACGAGTTTCATTTCTGTGGCAAAGGCGCGGTGCCAGGCAAACCCTATTGCCAGGCGCATTGCGGAGTGGCCTATCGCCGCAAGGATGATGGCGCATCCAGCAACAATTCTGCGGCCACAACATCCGCATAAAATGCTATCGGGTCACCGGATGCACGCACCAGATTCGTGCATCCGGCGAACCACACTAGGAACAGGCCGCAATGTCTGACCAGACACCATCACAACCGGGCATACGAACGAATTTTCGTGTTGTCAGTGTGTTTGCAGCCTTTGCCCTTGTTGCCCTGTTCATCTATTTGATGGTCGTGGCAGAAGACATTCTTCTGCCATTCGTGATCGCCGTCTTTATCGTCATTCTTCTGGATTCCCTGGCCATTCGCCTGTCTAAATATTCCATCAAGGGGCGCAGACTGCCAGACTGGCTCTGTATGACGATTTCAATTCTTGTCTTTATTGGGACCTTTGTGCTGCTGGCCAACCTTATCCGCAGCAACATCAATGCGGTAAACGCTGCACTGCCAGAGTATGAAACCAATATCCGTGCCCTGCTGGACAAAGGGTTGGCGCTGGTCGGGGCGCGGGAATTGCCCAGTGTTCGCGACCTGATAGACCAGATTGATGTCGGTCAGACTCTGGGCAGCACCGTCAGCGCGCTTGCTGCAATCACAGGCAATACACTTACGGTCCTATTCTATGTGGCCTTTATCCTGCTGGAACAGGTGACATTCGGGCGCAAGGTCGACGCTCTGTTTCAAAAGACCGATGATCGCAAGCGCGCCCGGGCGATGGTGGATCGGGTGACGAAGGATATCCAGACCTATATCGGCCTGAAGACGTTTGTCAGCGCCATTACAGGGATTCTAAGCTATATCGTCATGGCCCTGGTTGGCGTCGATTTTGCGGGCTTCTGGGCCGTTCTGATCTTCATTCTGAATTTCATCCCCTATATCGGGTCACTGGTTGGCGTTGCCTTTCCTGCCGTCCTGACATTGGTACAATTCGACTCGCTGATTCCCTTTGTGATCACCAGCACGGTTCTGGCCAGCGTCCAATTGGCGGTCGGCAATATCATCGAACCCCGCATGATGGGACGATCGCTCAACCTCAGCCCTCTGGTCATCCTGTTATCCCTGGCGATCTTCGGACAGATATGGGGAATCGTTGGCATGGTGCTGTCGATGCCATTCATGGTGATTGCGATGATTGTATGCGCCGGTTTTGAGGCAACCCGTCCCGTTGCCATTGTCCTGTCGGCAACCGGTAACGTTGATCGCCGCGATCAGGCGACCTGATTCGTTTCATCATTCACAATCTGAACCTGCAAGTGAGGCCAAATTGAGTCTCCAACTTGTCATTTTTGCCTTTGACACGGACTCTCGGTTCGCTATATCTTGTGTCCCGCAGCAAAGAAGGTCGATATCTTGTGGGTAATATCGTTAATATCCACAGGAATTCAGTCCACAGCCTGTGAATAACGGGAGCATAAGCGTCCTGCAGTTTGGCCTAACCCTATGCTATTTAGCGGGTTCAGGCAGACCCTTTGGGGGGACGACAAGCTGGGGATAACAGATTGAACCGAGATGGTCGCATCGGACCGAATGACTTGGGGGTAAGACACGTGCCAGACGGATCCATGAAAGCGTCACAAGATGATGCCCTGTTCGAAGACCTCGACGCCAAGCTGAAGAAGGCCGCGCAGAACACGCGCGCCCCCGCCCCAGAGCAGGAAGAAGGCGATCTGGGAATCCAGATGCGCGACCTTAAGCAGAACGAACGCGGCATCCAGGTTCATGTGGATCGCAGCCGTGATGCGTTGCTGACCGAATTTGGCAAGGCGACCCTGAAAGATCGCTATCTGATGCAGGACGAAAGCTATCAGGACATGTTCGCGCGTGTCGCGATGCATTATGCGGATGACTCCGCCCATGCCCAGCGCCTGTATGATTATATCTCCAAGCTTTGGTTCATGCCCGCCACCCCGATCCTGTCCAATGGCGGGACCAAGCGCGGCCTGCCGATCAGCTGTTTTCTGAATGAAAGCAATGACAGCCTGGAAGGCATTGTCAGCCTGTGGAACGAAAATGTCTGGCTGGCGGCCCGTGGGGGTGGCATTGGCAGCTATTGGGGCAATCTGCGCTCTATCGGTGAAACCGTCGGCGGCAATGGTAAGACATCCGGCGTCGTGCCCTTCATCCGCGTCATGGATTCCCTGACGCTGGCGATCAGCCAGGGCTCCCTGCGTCGGGGCTCTGCGGCCGTTTATCTACCGATCTGGCATCCCGAAGTCGAAGAATTCATCGAAATTCGCCGCCCGACCGGTGGGGATCCCAACCGCAAGGCACAGAACCTGCACCACGGAATCGTCATCACCGACGACTTCATGCGCGCGGTTGAGAATGATGAAGAATGGAAGCTGGTTTCGCCTAAGGATCAGAAGATGGTCCGCATGGTGCGTGCCCGCGACCTTTGGATCCGCATTCTGACAGCACGCATCGAAACCGGCGAACCCTATATCGTCTATGGCGATCACGTGAACCGGAACCTGCCCGAACAACAAAAGCTGGCAGGATTGACCGTCAAAACCTCAAATCTGTGTTCAGAAATCACCCTGCCGACCGGCATCGACCATCATGGCAAGGATCGCACCGCTGTCTGCTGCCTCTCTTCCCTCAATCTGGAAACATTCCTGGATTGGCAGGATGAGGAGATGCTGATCCCAGACGTGATGCGTTTCCTGGACAATGTGATGCAGGATTTCATCAACAATGCCGGATCCGAATTTGAAAAAGCGAAGTATTCCGCAATGCGTGAACGCTCCGTCGGTCTGGGCACGATGGGCCTCCATTCCTTCCTGCAGGCCATGAAAATCCCGATGGAAGGCGTCATGGCCAAGGTGTGGAACACCCGCATGTTCAAACATATCCGCATTCAGGCCGATGCAGCCTCCAAGCAATTGGCAGAAGAACGCGGTGCCTGCCCCGATGCTGCTGAATTTGGCATTATGGAGCGGTTTTCCAACAAGATGGCGATTGCGCCCACGGCGTCGATCTCCATCATCTGTGGCGGCACGTCGCCGGGCATTGAACCGATTGCGGCGAACAGCTTTACCCATAAAACGCTCAGCGGCTCCTTCACCGTGCGCAACCGGCACTTGAAGGCTCTGTTGGCGGAAAAGGGCAAGGATGACGACGATACCTGGTCTTCCATCTCCATCAATGAAGGCTCTGTCCAGCATCTGGACTTCCTGACCGATGAGGAGAAAGACGTCTATAAGACGGCCTTTGAAATTGATCAGCGTTGGCTGGTGGATCACGCGGGTGATCGGTCCCAGTACATCTGTCAGGCACAATCGTTGAACCTGTTCCTGCCGGCGGACATCCATAAGCGCGACCTGCATCAATTGCATATGCGGGCCTGGAAGCAAGGCGTGAAAAGCCTGTATTACTGCCGCTCCAAATCGATCCAGCGGGCAGAGGCCGACGATACGGTGCGTATCAAGGCATCTGGCACCGTCTCCCTACCCTTTGCGGGTCTGGTGAATGCGGGCGAAATGCCAAAGGCTGTCCAGCCGGATTACGAGGAATGCCTGAGCTGCCAATAATCAACTTACGCTCTCTTTAAGAAAACCCTCCCAAATCGGGAGGGTTTTTTTCTTTACGGCATATCAAAACAGACCTTCCAATATTAATTGACTAGGAAACCACACTGATGTAGTTTCCTAGTCAATTAATGGAGGATTTATGCCCCCCACGCGCCCTATTTCGGACCTTACCGCGCATATCGGCTACTGGCTGCGGATGGTGTCCAATCATATCTCCGCCGCCTTCGCGGCCAAACTGGCGGACAAGGGGGTGACGGTCGCTGAATGGTGTGTCATGCGCGCGCTGTATGATACAGACGCGATACCGCCCAGCCACCTGGCGCAAGGGATGGGACTGACCAGGGGCGCGATCACCAAGCTTGCCGACCGATTGATTGCGAAATCCCTGATCCTGCGTCAGGCCAATGCTCAGGATGGCCGCGCACAAACCCTTACCCTGACCGATATGGGTCGCGCCCTGGTGCCGGATCTGGCTGCACTTGCAGATTTCAATGATGCAGAATTCTTTGACGCACTGACCCCGGAGGAACGCGAAACACTGATGCGGCTTCTGAAAAGCCTGACCCAGCGCAGCCAGATAACCGCAATCCCGATTGAATAAGCACAATCCCCCCCTCTTTCCGAGACCCCGCTATGAACGAACATCAAAAAACCACTGCCCAGACCTGCCTTAAGGCAGCGGAAGGAAACACCATGGCCTTTCCACAGATCGTGGGTGCCTTGAGTGACGCCGGATTTGAAAGCTATGCCATCGACTTCCGACGGGCGACCGCAACCTACTATTTGCCCGAGGGGGAGAGCATCGAACTGCCAACACACAGGGTCGATTCAGCAATCGCACCCGCCTTTGATACAACCCGCATGCAGGCCGCGATCCGCGATGCACAGCAACAGGTTCCCGGCTATACCTATCGGGGGTTCTGTGAAAAGGCTGCTATGGCGGGCTGTGCTGGGTATATCGTGTCATTCTGCGGCCGCCGCGCGCTGTATATCGGGCGCAAAGCCGAAACTCATATCGAATATTTCCCAGACCAATAGGCAGCAACACTTGTCGATAGGCCCTGCCCCTCTCATACTCACAGGGTGTTATCGTATAAGGACCGCCCCCCGTGGTAATAGCTTTGATCTTTGATGTCTTCGGAACCGTTGTGGACTGGCGCAACGGGGTTGCCAATGCCGTGCGGGAGGCGGGGTTGCCCGTGGACCCGCTGGCCTTTGCCGATGCCTGGCGCGGCAAGTATCAGCCCAAGATGCAGGAAGTGCGCAGCGGCAATCGCCCCTATGTCGCACTGGACATCTTGCATCTGGAAAACCTGGAAGCGACCCTGGCGGATTTTGGCCTGCAGAAAGATCTCAGCGCCGCGCAAAAGGCCAATCTGAACCGCGCCTGGGAAAAGCTGCCGCCCTGGCCGGACAGTGTATTGGGCCTGACCACGCTGAAGCGGCATTTCACCCTCGGGACATGCTCCAATGGCTCGGTCAGCCTGATGACCAATCTGGCTAAATTTGGGTCCCTGCCCTGGGATCATATTCTGGGGGCAGAGATTGCCCAGGGCTATAAGCCGGACCCGAAGGTCTATCTTGCCAGCGCCGCTGCCCTGGACCTGCCGCCCGATCAGGTCATGATGGTAGCCGCCCATAATGGCGATCTGGCTGCTGCCCGCGCGACTGGTCTGAAAACCGCTTTCTTTCCAAGGCCCGTCGAATATGGCCCCGGACAGAAGGGGGATTTGAAGGCTGAGTCAAACTGGGACGTGGTCGCCAATGATCTGGTCGATCTGGCGCAAATTATGGTGCGTTAAGGGATCGATCGACTATGCTGCCCCCATCAAAACAGTAAAAGGCGAGACAGGCTGACATGTGCGGGCGTTATTCCCTGACCACGCCGGTGGACGGCATTCGGAAATTGTTCGGCTTCAGCCAGATTCCAAACCTGCCCGCGCGCTATAACATCGCGCCGACCCAGGCAGTGCTGGCCGTGCGCCGCGATGATCAGGGGCGCAGCGCCTTCATGGCACGCTGGGGCCTGATCCCCAGTTGGTCCAAAGACCCCTCCATTGGCGCGAAGATGATCAATGCAAGGGCGGAGACGGTCCAGGAAAAGCCATCCTTCAAAACCGCCTTCCGCCGCCGCCGCTGCCTGATCCCTGCGGACGCCTTTTATGAATGGAAAACCATTGGTGGCGCAAAGCAGCCCTTCCGCATCGCCTTTGAAGACGCCACTGTCTTCGCCTTTGCCGGATTGTGGGAAAGATGGCAGGGCGCGGACGGATCGGATGTGGAGACCTGCAGCATCGTCACCACAGAGGCCAATGCCGCCCTGGCCGACCTGCATCACCGCATGCCGGTCATCCTGGACAGCGATCTGTTCGAAACCTGGCTCAGCGGCCCGGAAGACGCGGCTGCCGCCACGATGCAGCCCTATACTGGCCCCCGCATCCTGACCTACCACCCCATCTCCCGCGCGCTCAACGACGTGCGCAATGACGATTCCAGCCTGACAGACCCCGTCACCTTGGACGAAACCCCCGAACCAGACCCTGCGCCAAAGAAAAAACCAACGGATCAGTTATCGTTGTTTTGAAGGGAGATTAGTGGGCAGTTTATCGGAGCGACAGATGTGCGTCGTTAGCCATATTTACTGTCCTTCATTACACAGGTTAATGCCCCGAAGTGTCGCTCTGGCACTCCTAGTTCGTGACTGCCCCAAAGTCGCGGCGCTATAGCCATAGACAACGACACAGCCATCTGGCGCTACCGTTGGCAGACTTAAGTTACCGTGGTCCAGGAGGTACGCTCCTCCCGTGTGGGGATGGAAGACCAGTAATCTGGTATTATCGGCTTTCGCATATAAACTAACCAACCCTCTTTGTGTTAAATAGGTAAAAATTAGGCTCTTTGCGTCAGGAAATTGATCAAAACAATGTAGTTCAAGCTTACCACCAGGTGCATAAGTTGTTTCAAAAACACTGCAATTGCGAACAGATAAAGATTTTTCAAAATACCCTTCATCATCAAAACGGCATGGCGACACCCGATAAGCTTGCATCCATGACAGCCAGTCTTTTGAAAACACTCGGCAAATTCGTATTTCTCCACCGTCTCGATGAAGTTTTGGAATCACAAGGCTGTCTATCCTGTGATCATACCAAGCGTAATAGTCAATTGAGAGATTCCAGCGCACGGGCGCCGGAAAACCGACAAAAAGATCACCCGTCTCGCGCATATATGACTTCCGCTCATGACTAGAAAACCGCTCAGTCACCCAGTCTGGGAAGCGCGGCGTTCCCCGATCCAATGCCCAGCGCGCCGTTCTGGACACACGCTGTGGATTATCCGGTAGGCCTGTCATCTGAATTTGTCGCTCGCACCAACTTCCCCCCTCCATAGGAAGCTCACATCCGATTTGAAGCGCAATCTCATCTGGATAAGGCCCCGCTAACTCAACCCAGGGGCCGTCATATAAAATCCTTGGAATATCAATTCCTGGACGCCAGATGTAAAAATCCCAAAGACGTTTGCCATTTTGTGCTTCAGCAACTTCGGACTCCGACATCTGCTCGGTCGTTTCTTTCCGGCTCAATGCCTTATAAGCGAGTTCTCCTTTGGGTGGATCTGCCGTATCAATCGCAAAGAACAGGACTTCATTGTTTGGACCAAAGTAAACTGTCGGGTCACGGCCGGTTACCAAACCCGTCTCATAGATATGAAATCCGTCTTTAGTTTTTATGGTAGCGAACTCTGTCCGGGGCGGTCCGTCGCCTTCTGACGCCTGAGCTGTCGCAAGCAATTTTTGATGATCCACAAACATTTTCCGTAAATCGGTCAGCACTTTTTCGCGACGCGCGGCTTTTCCCTCTGATGATTTCACCAACGCCTTGAGGTGAACCTTCTCCTTACGTCCAAGTTTGAGAGCCACATCAATGCCGGATGAACATATCCAGATGGCATCCGATGGGCTTGGGGTCTGTCTTACCCAATCAATGGCCCAGTCGAACGCTTTCGCGGCTTCTTTTGGATTTTCCTGCTCATAGTCCCTTATCGGAGGCATGCGGCGTAGCAGCCCAATGGCTTTTCCAAACGTCGTCTTATCGGTGCATTCCGCTGCGTCTTGAAAGGCCCAGGCCATCGTCACATAGGACCAGCGTATAGCCTCCTTTTTATCATAGGGGGAAATCTTATCGACCAGTACCGCCACAAAGCGCGCGTCCGTTTTTCCCAGATTTTCCCGCAGCCACCCCATTGCGCCATCGGAACCGCTGTTCTCCACGAGTGTGCTTTGCAACATCTCGTAAAGCGCCCCGAAGTCTTTTGCCTTTAGCGATTTATCCAAGTCAGGGAAGTCCTTGGAGGCTGCAATTCCAGGAACCAAAAACAGAAGCAGAAAGCACATGCCAAAGGTCTGAACGCACCATCGTCTCAACACTGCAATCATACGTGTCGTTACAGATATCTCTAACCTTAGCATCAAATGCTTCCTCCCCGCCCCAATCTACTGACTCACGCATAGCTGTCTTATCCAGGACCGCGCCATCGCGACATGTATTATAGAACAATAGGCATCTCAAAATACGATTTCTAGTAGAAATCGTTCAAGGAACCAAACAGTCGATATTAGTTTTAAGGGGGGGTGGAGAATTAGGCGTCCATCGCATCGAATTCGGAGAGGAATTTGGCGAAGCGGGTGGCGGCGGTGGTGATGAGGGTCTCGCCGAGTTCTGCGCTGGCGGCTTTGGCATTTCCTGCAGCCCCGTCTTTGTTCAGGTCCCCCATCAGCCAGCCCAGTTTGACGGGCTTTCCGCCGACACCGACATGGATGTGCGTCTTCGCCCAATCTGCGCCTTTGGACGGGAAATCCTGGGCCTTGGCCATTTTTACACGAGCAGGATGGGCGGCCAGCATGGCGCTGGTTTCCATCTGACCGCCATGGATGCCATGGATCAGTTCCTGGGCATCCAACACCCCTTCCTGTCCCGACAGGGCATACCAGGAGGTGTGGGCGGTCAGCAGACCGTGCTGGGCCCGCAAGTCCCGTGCAACGATGTCCATGACCGACACATTGCCGCCATGGCCGTTGAACAGGACCAGCTTCTTAACCCCTGCCCGCGCAACACAGGCACCAATTTCCATCCAGACGCGGATCGTGGTTTCGGCAGACAGGCTGAGCGTGCCTGCAAAGCGTTCATGCTCCACACTGCGCCCGATGGCCTGAACCGGCAGGGTCAGAACGGTCAAGGCCGGATCGACCTTATCTGCCGCCCGCACAAGCACGGCCTGGGCCAGGTCGGTATCGACCGATAGCGGCAGATGCGGGCCATGCTGTTCCGTCGCCCCCAGCGGCAGCACGGCAATGGTGCGCGCCAGGTCCAGCCGGTCAAGTTCTTCTGTCGTCAGATCAGCCCAAGGGCGCATTGTCATCCTATCGGTAAGCATGTCGTGAAAAGTCTGTCACGGGGGCCGCCTCAGGCCAAGACCGGATAGCCCAGCGCCTCCGCCTGGCTGCGAAAATCCAGCATGGTTTGATAATCCGGTGTGTCGCAGGGAATGAATCCCTTCAACTGCAAGCGATCCCGCACCGGGGCAAGATCAGGGTCTGCGCCTGCTGCGATCAGGGCCGCCTGTACTTTCTGAAAGGTCTGTTCATCCGCCTCAATCCGCACCGCATAGGGCAGCGAGGGTGCGGGGGCGGTCCATGTCAGAATGCGCAGGGTCTTCGACGCCTCTGGCTGATAACGCCGCATCAGGGCCCAGGTGACACTATCGATCGCGGCAACATCCGCCTGCCCGGCCGCAACCGCCTGCATGGACAGGACATGCCCACCAGACACAAGAACCTGTGAAAAGAACGCCTTTCCCTCCGCCAGGGGGGCAACAGAAAGGCGCAGGGCATTCATGCCGGAATGGGAATTCCAATTGTTGATCGCGACACGGTGCCCGCGCAGATCCGCCAGGTCCTGATAGTCCGAATGTGCCTGAACAATCACCGCACTGGAATAGGTGCCGCCTGCACAGCCTTCACAGTTAAAGACCGGCGTTGCCACCGCCCGCAGGTCCTGCTGCAATTCCGTCATCAAGGGATAGCCGCAGGTTTGCGTGACCAACAGGTTCGGATTGCGCCAATTGCGCTCATTATCCTCAATGCGGGTCAGGTGGTCCGGCACATCTGGCAGGTCCTGATCGCGCAGGTGACGGGCGATGCCCTGCCACCACGCATCCGTATCGGCCTGCAGGAAGGGCAGATCATATTGCGGCAGGCTGGCAATCAGATGGCCCATAGCCCCCTCCCCAAATCCGGCACCTTATCCCGCCATGCGTTCAATTTGCGCCCCACAGGCAGCCAGTTTCAGATCCAGCCGCTCATAACCGCGATCCAGATGATAGATGCGGTTCACAAAGGTTTCCCCCTGAGCCACCAGTCCTGCGATCACCAGCGCAACAGAGGCACGCAGATCGGTTGCCATGACCGGCGCGCCGGTCAGGCGGGTAACCCCCCGCACCATGGCAGAGCGCCCATGCAGGTTGATATTGGCCCCCATGCGGCTGAGTTCCGGCACATGCATGAAGCGGTTTTCAAAAATCGTTTCGGTCAGCATCGACGCGCCCTGGGCGGTCGTCATCAGCGCCATCATCTGGGCCTGTAAATCAGTGGGGAAGCCCGGATAGGGTTCCGTCATCACATCGGTCCCAACCAGCGCGCCACAGCGGATGCGCATGCCATTGGGGACGGCATCAATGATCACCCCCGCGGCCTGCATCGCCTCAATCGCCGCGCCCAATGTTTCCGGCAAGGCACCCACAAGGGTCGCATCCCCGCGCGTGGCGGCAATCGCCATCGCATAGGTGCCGGTCTCAATTCGGTCGGCCATGACCGTGTGCTGTGCCGCGTGCAGGGCATCAACGCCCTCAATCACAATGCGGTCGGTCCCGGCCCCGGTGATCTGGGCCCCCATCGCGATCAGGCAATTCGCCAGATCGACGATTTCCGGCTCCCGCGCCGCATTGAACAACTGCGTGCGCCCCTTAGCCAGGGTGGCTGCCATCATCAAGTTTTCCGTCGCCCCGACCGACACAAAGGGGAAGGTCACATCCGCACCGACCAGCCCCTGGGGCGCAGCAGCGACGATATAGCCACTCTCCAACTCAATCTCCGCCCCCAACTGGGTCAAGCCTTTGAGGTGCAGATCAACCGGGCGGGTGCCAATGGCACAGCCACCGGGCAGGGAAACCCGCGCCTTGTGATGCTTCGCCAAGAGCGGCCCCAGCACCAGGATACCGGCCCGCATCTTGCGCACGATGTCATAATCGGCGACCGTGTTGTTCAGGCTGCCTGCCGTCAGGGTCAGTCGCTGTGCGCCTGCTTCCCCTTCCGGCTCTTCAAACTTTACGCCAATGCCCAGGCTGTCCAGCAATTGCGCGGTGGTGCGGATATCCGCCAGGCGCGGGACATTGTCCAGCGTCAGGGCATGATCTGACAGGATCGACGCACACATCAGTTTTAGTGCCGCATTCTTTGCGCCGCTGATCCGGATTTCCCCCTTCAGCGGTGTGCCGCCGATAATGCGAACCTTGTCCATGCCGGATGTCTTTCCTTCTGCCGGATGCGGCACCCCTGCCATCAGGGCCGACTCATTCAGGCTATTATTTAGATCATGGGGGGACATGCAAACCTCTCAATTGGGCAAAAGGACAGGATAAACCAGACAGGCGGATCGACAGGATTTCAGGACTGAAACAGTCAGCCCTTATTTCGGGAACAATGCTGATATCAAAAGGCGAGACTAAGGCAAAAGTCAGGTGTTTTTGGACCCGTCTTCAACATCCGATGATTCGGCCTGGTTTTCCAAGCGTCTCGCGCGTTGTTGCGCCTTTCTTTTCAACAAATTCGCACGCAGGGTCGCCGCCTGCCGCTGAAGGCGCGCGCGCTCTCGTTCCGATGTCTTGTTGTCTGTCGCCATGCGCAGGAAATGCCGGGTGGCGGCGGTTGAGTCAAGTCCGTGTCCGTAGCGCTTGCACCGGTCCGAACCTTATGGCATACACCGCCCCGCTTGGGCGAGACATCGCCCGCCGCCACGATAACGCTGTCGTAGCTCAGGGGTAGAGCACTCCCTTGGTAAGGGAGAGGTCCAGGGTTCAATTCCCTGCGACAGCACCATCGAACGCTTTGGAAAATGTGGGTTTTTGCGCGATATTCCGCGCATAGGATAGTAGGGTAAATCCGCGAACTTACTGGCCTTTTTTGTTTGCAGGCCGCACTTCGTCACGGGTCGTCCATAAGTTATGTCTTTTGACTCTCAGAGCAGGTTAAAGTGATTCAGGCTTATAAATGCCGCATTGGGTCTTGTTCGCGTCCCAATATGCGAACGATTAAAATCCCTACCTGATCTTGTCGATAATATACCGTATGTGCCTTATATTCGTAGCGAAAATATCCTGCCCGGATATGGCCTATGTCTCTGCCGATACGGATATGCTCTGAAATAAGCGCAAAGGCATCAAGAAGACCGCCTGTGTAATCTTCAGCCTTATCCTCGCCGAAATTCTCGTAGGTATAAGCGTAAATTTCGTAAAAATCGGTTTCCGCCTTTGGTAACAGCCTGTGCTTATTCGTCATGCTTCAAGACAACCCGACGCCGTGCTTCCGCGCGCAATTCTGCGCGTGTTCGTTCCTGAGCCGGGCCGCTCTCCTCGCCTTCGATGAGGGCTTGAACAAGGGCTTCGCGCTGATCCTTTCGATATTGATCCTGCCTTACCAGATCCCGAATATAATCACTGACACCACTGAATTGGCCATTCCCGGCCTGCGCCTCGATCCAGTCTTTCATCGGGTCGGGCAGAGATATGGTTACCGTTGCCATGGCTGACTCCTTTCAATCTTGAGCGTGTTTCCAACATAGCAAAAATTCCTAATATTTCCTAACATTTCTTATCATCTCATCCCGATTGCGCAAATACAGGCTTACGGCTGCGCCTTCGCTCTTTGACGGTATCGCGGTGGTGTGCACAGTTTGATCTTTGTAACGCCTTTCGTAGATGTTCCCAGTCTGCTAATTCTAAAAATAGAGTGTTAGTGCCATCTTTTTTGGCAGCACAATTTTCACGGTTTTTGCAATTTTGAACCGGCCATTTGGGCTGGTATGGATTGGGTGATCCCATGGCACAGGACGATATCTATAAAGACCTTTCGCAATTGGGGCAGAAGGTGGCTTTGCCGGGGTCTCCTGACGAGGCGGAGTTGGAGCGGGTGGCTAATCCACAGCAGGGGGTTACCTATGCGGTGCGGTTTGTGGCACCGGAATTCACCTCGCTGTGTCCGATGACGGGCCAGCCGGACTTTGCACATCTGGTGATTGACTATGTGCCCGGCGATTGGCTGGTGGAGAGCAAGTCGCTGAAGCTCTACCTGGGATCATTCCGCAATCACGGGGCGTTTCATGAGGACTGCACGGTCAGCATTGCGCGGCGCCTAGTGGACTTCCTGCAACCGGTCTGGCTGCGCATCGGCGGCTACTGGTATCCACGCGGCGGGATTCCCATCGATGTCTTCTATCAGACCGGGCTCGCCCCGGACGGTGTCTGGATCCCCGATCAAGGCGTCCCCCCCTATCGCGGGCGCGGGTGAAGGATTACTGCGACAAGGCCTTATAGGCAGCCGTAAACCCGTTCAGCGAGATCGGGATCGCAATCGGTGTATCCGGGTTGGCGGCCCTGGCAATGGTGATAGTCGCCCGCGCGCCCGCCTGCATCGATTGAACCTGGTCAGCCGTCAGCGCCATATTGGCGACACAGCCCGCCGGGGCGCAGAATTCATAGACATAGCGCAACCGCTCCCCCTGATCGATTTGCAGGGCGACCCCTTCCGGCAGGGCGGTGCCCAAGGGCACAATAACCGTACCCCCGGCTGGAATATTGGGATCGGACTGCAGCCGGATCAGGCTGAATTCCACGATGGGTTTTCCGGCGGAATCGACACCGTTCAGAACCATGAAACAATCGCTATTATCGGCAGAATCGCAAAGAATGCGCCAATCGCCAAACTGCCCGACCACCCGTTCCTTCTGTGCGGTGGGCGTCATTTGAGCCTGCGCCTGTGAAAATGCCAACAGGGCCATCGCAACCCCTATCACCAACCGGACCATACCTGCCATCCTCTGTGCTGAACCTCAGCATCACCATAGCATTTATGGTGCCGGGAGCCCAAGCCCATCCCGGTGCGAACGGGATTGTATTTCCGACAAAGACAGATTTGGGGATGGGTTGAGACCAGTCTAGCCGCGTGGCTGATAAACTTTCGGGTCGAACCAGATTTTCTGTTCGTGAATTTTCCCCAACAGACCACGAATCTGCTGAATTTCCTGCATCAAGTCTGCGGCACTCGTGCCCTCTTCCGAGTCAGATTGACTGGCAGTCATCACGCGGCGGGTTAAATCGCCCACACGCCGGGTCAGGGACACTTCGATGAAGTCGATATCCTTGATATCCAATTCAAAATGCGTTCTGAATTTTGCCATTGATGGCCCCTTCCATTCTTAACCACACTTGCCCTGATTCAGCCCGACTGAAAGGCATGATGATGCTTGTAAAAGGATAGACGGAGTCAAAGCTGGGTCAATATAAATTTCCCAGATGCGACACCCAGTGACTAATATGCGACCCTTGTGCCCGGATGCAATAGTTTTCATACACAAAATTCAGGCCGCATCGTACCGATTGTCCATGCTGGGACATAACGCTAGGCTTTAAGGTGCAGCACCGTGCCAATGGCATTCACGCCAGGAACGACCCAAAGGGGAATTGGTTTATGGATTTCACCGATGTGAAGACGCTGGAAATGATCCTGGTCTTCATTCTTATTGGGGGTGCCCTATACTTCTATGCCACGGAAAAGCTGGCGCTGGAGGTAACATCGCTGGCGGTGATCTGTGCGCTGATGGTGGTGTTCCATCTGTTGCCCGTCCCTGGCCCGGATGGGGAAAACCTGTTAAGCGCGAAATCCCTGCTGACCGGATTTGCCAATCCGGCCATGCTGACGGTCCTGGCCTTGCTGATTCTGGGGGAAGGACTGAACCGCACCGGCGCGCTGGACAGTGCTGCAAAGCTGGTCAATGCCGCGTCTCAGGGCCGCCCGACGGCTGCAATCGGCTTGACGCTGTTGATGGTGTGCAGTGTCTCCGCAGTGTTGAACAATATTCCCGTCGTCGTCCTGTTCATCCCAATCATGCAGGCCCTGGCGGTGCGTTCAGACCGGCCCTCTGGCCGCTATATGATGCCCCTCAGCTTTGCCGCCATTCTAGGGGGCATGACCACACTGGTCGGGTCGTCCACCAATCTGTTGGTATCCAGCGCGATGATCGAGCTGGGGGAGCCAGGATTCAGCTTTTTCAGCTTCACGGTTCCCGGGCTGGTCGTTGCCGCGGTGGGCATGGTCTATGTCGTCTTCATCCTGCCCAAGCTGTTGCCGGAACGCGCCAGTAAGATTGAAGCATCACAGCGTGAGGCAAAACAGTTCAAGGCCCAGATCACGGTGCGGCACCATGGCAAACTGGACGGCATGACGCCTTCTGCCGGGTTCTTTCCCGAATTGACCAATATCACGGTTCTGTCGGTGGAGAGTGAGGGCGAGGTCCGCCTGCCGCCCTATGATGAAATTCCGCTGCAACCCGACGACGTGCTGATTGTTGCCGCGACACGCGACAGGTTGTTGCAGTTTCATCGAGAAAATCCAGGCGCGATCACCCCCGATATCATGATGCGCAGTGGCCTTGCCCGCATGATTGATGCCGATGCCCCCTGGAAATCAGGCGCACAGTCTGTGGCGGAAGTGATGGTCACCCCGGCATCCCGTATGGTGGGGCGCACACTGGACACGATCGGGTTCCGATACCGCCATGACTGTGTCGTGCTGGGGGTAGAACGACGCAGCCGCATGGCGCGCACCCGACCCACCGAAATCCCGCTGGAGCCAGGCGATATTCTGCTGATCCAGGGCCGCCGGTCGGATATTGAGGCCCTGCGCGGCAGCCAGGAAGTGGTATTGATGGAATGGTCCGCAGAAGACCTGCCCCAACCGCACCACGCGAAACGCGCTGGCGCGATCTTCCTGGCCACGATTGCCGCCGCAGCGACAGGCATTCTGCCGACAGAGGGCGCCACCCTGACCGGGGCCGCAGCAATGGTAATTTGTGGCGCGATGACAGCAGAAGAAGCGATCCGCGCCATTGACCATAAGATCATCCTATTGATCGCCGCCGCCCTGGCGCTGGGTGCGGCAATGCAGGCCAGTGGCGGGGCAAGTTTCCTGGCCCAGGGGCTGGTCTATGTGCTGGGTGGGACTAGCCCTGCAATTGTCCTGTCCGGCTTCTTTCTGCTGACCGCGATACTGGCCAATGTGTTATCGACAAAGGCGACGGCGGTCCTGTTCACACCAATTGCTGTTGCGGTATCGCATACCATTAACGTTCCGGCAGAAGCCTTTGCCGTTGCAGTGGTTTTTGCCGCCAACTGTTCCTTTGCCAGCCCGGTTGGATATCAGACAAACCTTTTGGTCATGGCCCCAGGGGGATACAAGTTTAAGGACTTTCTAAAGGCCGGTGCACCCTTGTTGATCCTGTGCTGGCTTGCCTTCAGCCTGTTCGCCCCATTCTGGTTCGACCTTTAAAACACACGCGCCTGCAATAAGTTGGTATAGTATGATGAATCAAAACATGAAATCACCTGTTTCTCCACCCCAACCGATATCGGAAGAAGGCAAGGATCGGCGTGTTGGAATAGAAATCGAATTCGCCGCCTTGAAACCACGCGATGCCGCGACGCTTGTCACACAGCGATTTGGCGGCACCGTGGTGGAGGTAGACCCCCATCGCTATGAAATTCAGGACGGCGACCATGGGGTTTTTCTGGTGGAATTGGATGCCCAATACGCACATCCCAATGAAAAGCTGAGTGATGTTGAGGACCGCAAGCCATGGCTTTCGGAACTGGCAAACTGGCTGCGCGATCTGGATACCGAAGCCAGCCGATTGATCGGCGACCTGGGGGGGGACCTGATACCCTGTGAGGTCGTGTGTCCCCCCATCCCCTGGACAGAATTGGACAGAATAGAAGATCTTTACCGGGCACTGCATCAGGCCGGTGCCGCCGGAACCGATGAAGGTCTGCTGTATGCCTTTGGGCTGCATATGAATGTCGAAGCCAGCGGCACGACCGTGGCGGATATTCTGCCGACCCTGAAGGCGTATCTGTTATTAAGTCCTTGGTTGAGGAGTGCGATACAAGTTGATGGAACCAGACGCATTTTTCCCTATATAGACCCCTTCCCATCCAGCTATATCAAGCGGGTTTGCGCCCCGGATTACACACCAGACCTAAACGCGATGATCGGTGATTACCTGTCGTATAACCCAACCCGAAATCGTGAACTGGATATGCTGCCCCTGTTCAGTCATCTGCGCGCAGCGCGGGTGTCGCGCGCCGTAGATGACCCGCGTATCAAGGCCAGGCCCGCCTATCACTGGCGGCTGCCAAATGCGCTGTTCAGTGGTCAGGAGGCCGGGCCCCTGGCGGAATGGGCACGCTGGCTCACCGTCGAACGCCTTGCTGCAGATTCCGATGGGTTGGATAGGGCATGTGCGTCCTTTCAGGACCTGTCCCCGCTACCCCTGACGGATGATGTCGAAGTCTTTTCCTGTCAACTGGCACAGGCCTATTGCCCATGACACGCCCTATCATCGGCGTCACGACCAGTCACCTGCGCGGATGGCGATCGTGGCAATTTCAGCGCCTGGCGATTTGGCGCGCCGGGGGACTGGCCAAACGGTTGACGGCATCGCGTGTCCCGAACCCGAAAGACTGTATTTCAAGTCTGGATGGTCTGGTGATTGGGGGCGGGGACGATATCGACCTGACCCTGTATGGTGGCACTCTGGATTTGAAAATCAGATACGATCCGGAGCGGGACGCATTAGAGCGCGCGCTGTTGGAAGCGACCACAGACCAGCCATTGCCCATTCTGGGTGTCTGTCGCGGGGCGCAAATGCTGGCCCTGTGGCGGGGGGGAACTCTGATTCAGGATATCTACAGCCATTATCCGGACCTGCCGCGCCTTCGGACGGTGTTCCCAAAACTGGGCATCACCGTCCAAGAGAACACAAGACTGCACTCCATCCTTCAGCGACCGTCCCTGCGGGTAAACAGCCTGCACCACCAATCAATCAATGACCCAGGCGATGCGATGCAGATTGTTGCCTGTGACCGGCGGGGCGTGACACAGGCGATTGAACATACCGGCGATCGCTTTATGGTCGGCGTTCAATGGCATCCGGAATATATGCCCCAAAAGCCAGCGCAATTGCGCCTGTACAAGGCCTTGATCGCGACGATACAGCGCTGAGAATACATGCGACGCATTTTCCTAATTTTGCGACATAATGGGCATTGACGACGCGCCACGGCGTGCATAGCTTTCGCGCACCTGATTGGTATGGGGGTCTTACCCCACGACAACCATCATCAACGATCCCGCCCTGCCTGTCCTTGGAGACCCCGCCTGTGACCCAGAAACCCGATACCCGCCCCGCAAATCCCAATTTCTCCTCTGGCCCCTGCGCCAAGCGTCCGGGTTGGAGCCCCGACGCGCTGAAGGATGCATTGGTCGGGCGGTCCCATCGATCCGGTCCAGGAAAGGCAAAGCTGAAAGAGGTCATTGATCGCACACGCGCCATTCTGGATATTCCGGCCGATTACAGAATAGGGATTGTGCCCGCGTCAGATACGGGCGCGGTGGAAATGGCGCTGTGGTCGCTGTTGGGGCCGCGCGGCGTTGATATGCTGGCCTGGGAAAGCTTTGGCAAAACCTGGATCAGTGACGTGATCAAGCAATTGAAATTGAGCGATGTTCAGGCCATTGAAGCGGATTATGGCCTGTTACCGGACCTGACCAAGACAGCAAAGGACCGGGACATCGTTTTCACCTGGAACGGCACGACCAGTGGGGTGCGCGTCCCCAATGCGGATTGGATCGCCGAGGACCGCAGTGGACTGACGATCTGTGATGCGACCTCTGCGGCCTTTGCCATGGCCCTGCCCTGGGACAAGCTGGATGTCACAACCTGGTCCTGGCAAAAGGTTCTGGGCGGCGAAGGAGCCCATGGCATGATCGTGCTGTCGCCGCGCGCCGTTGAGCGGCTGGAGACCCACACACCCGCCTGGCCGATGCCAAAGATCTTCCGCATGACCAAGGGCGGTGAGCTGATCGACGGGATCTTTGCTGGCGAAACCATCAATACGCCCTCTATGCTGTGTGTTGAGGACGCGCTGGACGCCCTGCGCTGGGCAGAGGTTGTAGGCGGAGCACAGGGCATGATCGACCGCTCCCAGGCCAATCTGGCGGTCATACAGGACTGGGTTGAAAGGACCGATTGGATTGAATTCCTGCCGGTTGATTCCGCCACCTATTCCAACACATCGATCTGTCTGAAACTGTCAGACCTGTGTCCGCTGGAAGGCGAAGCCCGCGCCACGGCCCCGAAGCGGATGGCAAGCCTGCTGGACAAGGAGAATATCGCCAAGGATATCAATGGCTATCGCGACGCCCCGGCCGGGCTGCGGATTTGGGGCGGTGCCACCGTGGAAGCCAGCGACACCGCTGCGCTGATGCCGTGGCTGGACTGGGCCTATGCCATGATTGCCAAGGAAGGATGAGACCATGCCGAAAGTCCTGATTTCCGATCAATTAAGCGACCGCGCCGTTGATATCTTTCGTCAGCGGGGGATCGATGTTGATTTTGAACCGGGCCTGTCCGCTGAAGACTTGCTGGCCCGCATCGGGAATTATGACGGCCTGGCGATCCGATCCGCCACAAAGGTGACAGAAGCTGTGCTGGCCGCCGGAAATGGCCGGTTAAAGGTTGTCGGGCGCGCCGGTATCGGTGTGGATAATGTCGATCTGGCTGCTGCCACGCGCTTTGGCACGGTGGTGATGAACACGCCCTTTGGGAATTCCATCACCACGGCAGAACATGCCATTTCCATGATGATGGCGCTGGCCCGCCAAATTCCCGCCGCTGATGCCTCTACCCGGGCTGGGAAATGGGAGAAGTCCAAATTCATGGGGGTGGAACTGTTCGGCAAAACCCTTGGGTTGATTGGGGCAGGTAATATCGGTGCGATCGTCGCAGACCGCGCCCAGGGCCTGAAAATGAAGGTTGTCGCCTTCGATCCCTTCCTGTCGCCCCAGCGTGCCCGCGATCTGGGCGTGGAGAAGGTTGACCTGGATACCCTGCTGGGCCGCGCTGATTTCATCACGGTCCACACACCGCTGACCGAAGGAACCCGCAATCTGATTGATGCGGCCGCCCTGGAAAAATGTAAAACAGGCGTTCGCATCATCAACTGCGCGCGCGGCGGCATTGTTGATGAAACGGCACTTAAAGACGGCCTGGAAAGCGGCAAGGTCGCCGGGGCCGCCCTGGATGTCTTTGTCGAAGAGCCCGCGCGGGACAATCCATTGTTTGCCCTGGAGAATGTGGTTGCCACCCCGCATCTGGGTGCTGCGACAGAAGAGGCCCAGGAAAATGTCGCCCTGCAAGTCGCGGAGCAAATGTCGGATTACTTGCTGACCGGCGCGATCACCAATGCGCTGAATATGCCCTCAATCTCTGCAGAAGACGCCCCGCGCCTTCAGCCCTACATGGCTTTGGCCTGTCAACTGGGGGCCTTTGCCGGACAAGTTACTGAATCAGCGATTAAATCGATTACAATGGAATTTGAAGGTCATGTCGCCAAGCTGAATGTAAAGCCCCTGGTTCAGGCGGCGCTGGCGGAGGTGATGAAGCCCTTTTCCGAAGCGGTTAACATGGTCAATGCCCCGGTATTTGCCCGGGAACGCGGCATCGACGTGTCTGAAGTCATTCATGACCGCCCCGGCGATTACCAGACCCTGATCCGGCTGACCCTGACAACAGAACGGTTTACACGATCCGTATCAGGCACACTGTTTGGCGGGAAACTGCCCCGCCTGGTCAATATCAAGGGCATTGCGATAGAAGCCGAATTGTCGCCCAACATGCTGTATATCACCAATCATGATAAGCCGGGCCTGATCGGGGGCATCGGCTCCATTCTGGGCGATGCCGGGGTGAATATCGCCACATTCCATCTGGGGCGCGCCGATGCCGGTGGGGATGCCATTGCACTGATTTCCATTGATGAGGCCCTGACACCGGATCTTTTGGCAAAACTACAGGAACTGCCACAGATCAAACAGATAAAATCCCTCACTTTCTGACGTAGGGCGCTGTTATTTCAGGATAATATTTTTTCCTTTCGCACCTGCAGCATCACCCTATATCATAGGGATCGTTCTAATCGTTACTAAGGACACCTGATGCTGTATTCATTCCATGATGCGCGGTCTCGCGCGCTAATGCCGCTTCGGTGGATGGCGGAAGCAACGCGCATCACCTTCGACAGCCCATTTCACCCAATGAGCTGGACTCCCGTTGGCCGCATGTTGGCCGCCGGATCAACTGTGCTGGAAAGCCTGATTGCCATCCGTGGCAAGCCGGATTGGCGGATCGACACTGTTGAAATTGACGGTCAGGACGTTCCTGTGACCATCGAAGCCGACCTGGAAGCGCCCTTTGGCGATCTGGTCCATTTCAGCAAGCCCAAGTCATTCAAGGGCCAGCCGCGCATTCTCCTGGTGGCCCCGATGTCCGGTCACCATGCCACGCTGTTGCGCGATACCGTGCGCGCCCTGATCATTGAAAACGATGTCTGGATCACAGACTGGCGCGATGCCGCTGATATTCCGGTTGAGGAAGGGCGCTTTGGCGTCGACACCTATATTCAATACCTGCGCGATTTCCTGTCCCATATGCATCAGGAAAGCGACGCGCCTGTCCATATTATGGCGGTCTGTCAGCCAGCCCCGCTGGTCCTGGCGACTGTCGCATTATTGGCAGAGGAAAAATCCCCCACCCTGCCCGCCAGCATGATCCTGATGGGCGGTCCCATCGACACGCGGGCGTCAGCAACGGCGGTCACCCGTGTTGCGGAAAACCGCACAATGGCCTGGTTTGAACGCAACATGATCCACCGCGTGCCAGCCCGATATCCCGGCGCGAACCGCAAGGTTTATCCAGGTTTTCTGCAGCTTCATTCCT
The DNA here is from genome assembly GCA_002709955.1 of Rhodospirillaceae bacterium. Taxonomy (GTDB): domain Bacteria; phylum Pseudomonadota; class Alphaproteobacteria; order UBA8366; family Aestuariispiraceae; genus Pacificispira. The sequence continues at coordinate 353,767 of PAQY01000012.1, read as the reverse complement.
TCTGGTCCATGAACCCGGCCCGCCATGCCGGCGCACATGTAAAAATGTTCAATCAGCTGCGCAAGGGTGATGATGAGCCAGCCGAGCGGACACAGGCTTTCTATGATGAATATATGTCTGTCGCCGATGTGCATGCGGATTTCTTCCTGGAAACGGTTGAGCACGTCTTCAAACGCCATTCCCTGCCCACCGGCACAATGATGTGGAATGATCGCCTGGTGAAGCCAGAGGCGATCACGACGGTTGGACTGCTGACGGTTGAAGGGGAATTGGACGATATCTCAGCCCCGGATCAGACCGAAGCCGCTCATGATATCTGTGCCAATATCCCGCAGGCTCTGCGCGATCATATGTTGCAGAAGAATGTCGGGCACTATGGCATCTTCAACGGTCGCCGCTGGCGCGAGGACATCTGCCCGCGGATCGGCAGTTTCATTCGCAAGATTGAGGCGATGAAGACCAAGCCAGCAAAAGAAGCAAGTGACGGACAGCAAAACGCTGCTTAAGCTTGGCGTATGAAGTCAGTCCTACCTTTCATCCTCACGGTGATGCTGTTGCCGATGGCAGCAGTGGCCCAAGAGCGCCTGCCCGGCGGCGGTGTCGCGGAAGCAACCGGCCTGCGGGCCTGGTATGCCGAACCGACAAAACGCTATGCCCATGGTATTCTGGATGATGCGATTGAGGCCGGAAGCCTGATTGCAGAGCGGGACGGCAAGACCTATCGCTATGACCTGCCCGATGACAGCGTATTTGAGGATATCACACCGCGCCTTGTTGATGCCAATGGCGATGGACAGTTGGAAATCCTGACCATCAAACCATACCTGACCCGTGGGTCCACCATTGCCCTGTATGGCATCCAGGACGACACGCTGGTGCCCCTGGCCGAAGCCACCCCCATCGGTGCCCCCAATCGATGGCTGAACCCGGCGGGGGTTGCGGATTATAACGGCGATGGCAGGCCTGAGATTGCCGTAATCCGCACACCGCATATCGGCGGCATTCTGATCCTGTATCACTGGGACGGGCATTCGCCGACTATCGCCGAACTGGCCCGAAAATCAGGTTATTCGTCCCATGCGATCGGATCGACCGAATTGCAAATCGCGCTGACGGCGGATTGGAATGGCGATGGCATTATGGATCTGCTGCTGCCCCGCCAGAACCGCACCGACATCGTGCCCGTTTACATGGTGGGTAATCACTTCACGGAAGGCGACACCTATCGCATGCGCCGGGAAGTCACCGGGCGGCTGGAAATGATGGGGAATTTCCTAAAGGTCCCGCTGCGCGGTGGTCTGACGAAAACCATCACCCGCCCCTATAATCCAGCCGAAAAAGCCCAGAAACAGGAAAAGGCGCTGCTCCAGTCTGACTGACTTTAGGTTATTCCGCTGCCTGCGACACCATTTCAGCAAGCGGGCTGTTCAAGGAGGCAATCGCCGCATCCATCGCCCCCTGGCCCAGTGGCACGCCATGACGGCGCAACACGGTTTCAATCCCTGCCAGCGCGCCCAGGATCATCGGCTCATTGATATTTCCCATATGACCTATGCGGAATCCCTTGCCCCGGAAGGGCCCGATGGCGGACCCGATATGCAGGTTCATCTGACGGCCTGTGGCCCTGATTTCTTCTGCATCAATCCCTTCCGGCGTCAGAATGGCGGTGACTGAATCCGCACGATCCGCCGGGTTCTGGGCATTGAATTGCAGCCCGCCCGCCTGACACCACACAGAAACAGCCGCCCTAACGCATCGCGCCAGCCTTGCATGGCGCGCGATCACACCGTCCAGGGTTTCTTCCGCAATCATATTCAGGGCTTCGCGCAATCCGAAAATGTGATGTTCCGGCGCGGTGCCACAGAATCGCTGATAGTGTTCCCCTGCAATCCGTTCCTGCCAATCCCAATAGCGGCGGGGCGTCTGAACGGATTTACCAACAGCCATTGCTTTCTCATTGGCCGCGACCAGCGCCAGGCCCGCTGGCATCATCAACCCTTTTTGAGACGCCGCGACCGTGACATCCACGCCCCAGGCATCCATTGGAAAAGCCGTCGTGCCCAGCGACGCAATCGTATCAACACAGAACAGGGCCGGGTGCCCCGCCGCATCGATCGCCTTGCGCGCCGCCAGCACATCGCTTTTCAGGCTGGTGGCGGTATCGACATGGACAAACAGCACGGCCTTGATCTTATGGGCCTTATCTGCGCGCAGGACCGCTTCAATTCCATTTGCATCAATGGCTTTGCGCCAGCTGTTGGGAACCGTTTCACAGACCAGCCCCAAGGCCTGCGCCATCGCCCGCCAGGCTTCGGAAAACACGCCAACTTCTGGAATCAGCACCGTATCGCCCGGCGACAGGATATTGCTCAGCGCCGCTTCCCAGGCCCCATGACCATTGGCCCCATACAGATGCACAATCCCCTTGGTCTGGAAGATTGCTTTCACATCCTCAAAAACCGCGTCACACAGGGAAATGAATTCAGGACCGGAAAAGTCCACGGATTGACGGTGCATCGCATTCAGTATGCGATCCGGCACAGGCGTCGGCCCAGGGCTCAACAAAAACTGAAATCCACGCTCAATCACCATGGGATGCTCCTGAAAAACCCGGTATGGAAGAACAGGCTATTCCTACTCCAATTATGCCGCTGGTCAATCTCAACAGCGCGACCCTTGCGACCAATTGCCCGACCGGGTGGTCAATCCGGGGTGAATACCGCTATAGAGAGCCTCAGTCTCATCCCTATATTGGAATTCTGATCTTATGAGCGACCTGCCCCCCTGCCCCGCCTGTGCCTCTACCTATACCTATGAGGCGCAGGATCTGCTGAACTGCCCGGAATGTGGCCATGAATGGTCCGGCACGCCCAGCACCGGCGCGGCAAAAGTCTGGCGCGATGCCAATGGCAACGCCTTACAGGATGGCGATACCATAACGGTGATCAAAGACCTGAAGGTCAAAGGCTCCTCCGCCGTGGTAAAAGTCGGCACCAAGGTTAAAAACATCCGCCTGGTCGAAGGCGATCACGACATAGACTGCAAAATCCCCGGCATCGGCGCCATGGGCCTGAAATCCGAATTCGTGAAGAAGGGCTAGAGCAATATCAGACCATAGTCTCGCTGAAAGCCCATCAGGCCGCACCTTCCGGAAAACCCGTGGATATCCTCCGGGCGTCGCATCCTGCTGATGAGCCTTATCGATTGGGAAATGCCCCGCCCAGGCGCAGCGAGCGATCAGTCAAATCAGCTTTCTGTATGGCTCTCTGACCTTGGGCTTTGGCGTGAAAAAGGGGGCAAAAAAGGTCTGTCAGTTCTGGATCGTAGGCAAGTGGAGGCACGGCCTTCGTAGGGCAAAATCATTCGCTAGATCAATAATTAACCTTATCGTTTGCTTGTCGAATCCTATACAATCTGGTGCATGACTAAACATCGTGTTTAGGTAGTGGTTACCGTTTACTGCCACGAAGGAATGCTGATGACGTGGGACATGATGTGGTGTCGAAGTTCTATTTTTGCCTTAATTCTGGGAACTGTAGTCAACCCGTCTGATGTGCAGGCGGACTCATTTCCTCCCTGGGTCAACTCATACCAAGACATCCCTTTCGGGACAGCTTCATCTCAGGAGTACTGGGACTTTGCGTCCTGGTACATGGATCACCGAGATGATCCAGCTGTTTTTGGTAGCAGTGGCTATGTCGCGCTACAGTTTATCGCCTATGATTTAGCGTATCCATATTTGAATCCGAGCAATGATGATCCAGACTTGGCAGTTTCATTAACTGAGCAGTTGCGCATCCGTTTTTTTGACGCAAAAGAGGTGGTGCTGGCGGATTTATTGTATGGCCCGGATGGCTCGCACCCCAACCCTGAACGATACGCATATTCTGTACGAAAAACCGCGCTCTACATTGCGTCGTATGGAGGTAGATTTATGTTTCCATTTTCGGCCGTGAGAGAGTCGGAGGTCGATCCTCAAGACCTATACCCAGAGCTTATCAGCGCATATTCTGATCGTGCGATGGGGCTGCAGGCGTATGGCAAGACTGATCGTGCCCAAGTAGGTGATAATTCCACTCTGAAGATTGCAGAAGAGGTCGTGGCCGCGTTGCCGGAGGCTATCCGATACTTAAACGATACCGATTCTTGCGCGCTGTTGCAGGAAGGTATTACCCATTGGTACGGCACACAATCTATTGAAGCTGATCACGAGTTTGGGGAAATTTTGCTCCGCGCAGTTGACTCGCGAATAGGACTTGAAGTTGGTGTTGCTGCAGACACCAATTTCTACCTAGGGCTCTTGGCCTCCGAATTTGAAATACTGGATGAGGCAGGTGCTGGAGCCAGTTACTTTGGATTATCTTCAGCGAATGGACACCCAAAGGCATCCTATCAATACGGACGCTACGCATTGTCGATCGGCAACATTGAAGAAGCCGCTGAAAGCTTCCAAATCGCCGCGCTGCAAGGTCATCAGGCTGCAATCAATGCCCTAAACGAGATCCAAAAAACCCACGCAAATCTTCCGACCACAAGCCAACGAGAATACGCAGAGAATATTGCATCCGAATATCAGCAGACCCGATGTCATGATTTAGTTGGTCGGTGATGTGTCGTCGGTCTCGGGGTTTCTATCTGGCTTCGGACTAGGTTCAGGCCCCTGATTTTTCTGATTCTGGCATTGTTTCAGCGCGTCCTCCAATTCATCGAGCCGCTCATACGCCTCAACAAGTTGAAGCGCATTCATCTCTAAATGTCGTTCTCGATTTTCCACACTTCCTGCTGCTGCGTTCACCCTGAACGTGTCAAACGTAATGGGAGCGCCTTCAATTACGAGCGAACATGCCAATTGGACCCAACGGTTTGGTATGGCAGAACAAGTATCGCTAATTCCACCAGGTTGACCGGTGTTCTTGATTGTTTGGTCCAATTCTTCACGTAGCTTTTGATAGGTAGCTCTTGCCTCTTGTAGCGCTGCATATCTGAGTTCGTTTATTTTGGTAAGCTTATCGATTTTCCGTTGCTGGGTGGCTATCTGAGTGCGAATGCTATCGCAGTCCTCATTCTCTCCATCTGGTTGATCATTCGGGTCTGACGGTGTTTCCTGGTTGCTCTGCAAGACACCGACTTCTCCTGTCGTTGTGGCAAATTGTATGTGTGGCCCGATGATCTGATTGAGGCGTTGGACTGTCTCTCCATCAGTTCCGGCGAAACCATCCTGGGTCAGGCCATAGTCCCGTTGAAAGCCCATCAGGCCCCAATGGAGATCCTCATCGGGCGTCGCATCCTGCCGATGCGCCTAGTAATCTGCTAAAGAAACCATCACTCTGCAACTTATGATCAAACCTCTTACGCGATAATACTCTAGCATTTCAAGTCGCTCGTGAGACGCTCGCAAACGCATATACTTCTACATAAACCTAGGGTCGCGCCAGTGCCCCACCCTTTAGAGCGAGCAACTGCATGAAACCGCAGACCGGCGCATTAAGGCGACGAGGGCCGTCCGGATCATGGTAGCTTCTCTCCGCGTAAGGAAGATAAGGTGCTGTATCCAGACCGTCCGCAAGCCGACGCTGAAGAATCTGATAGGCGGCTCCCGCCGATACACTATAGCCGCGTTCTTCTGGTTCTGGATTTCCGCCAAATCGAGACCAAAACGGATCAACAGGTAAATAGAAGCCCAACGGTACCGTTAGCGTGCCGTCAGCTTCAATGGTAAGCGTGATGTCTCGATACGCCCCATCCCATTGAGCAATAATCTCGCGTTTAAATTCTCCTGAATAGGTACCGGTCAGGAACTCTAAATCGTTAATATCATCGTCTAAGTCGTTCTCAAATACCCGACAGGTCGCGACAAAATCGACCTGAATCCAATTCCACGCCACCCACTTTGCGGCATTCCAAACCGGCTCATAGATATAGTAACTTAACGTGACCGCTATCATGAACCCTGCAATCCATTTTAAGGCACTGACACCACGCTTCATGGGCCGACCTCATTTTCGAGATTGCGCCAATCAATTGATCGCATCTTCAAATCTCCATCAACAATTTTTAGCTTAACCGTCATCTTCTGAGCCCATGAGGCAGAACTATCAAATTCTGCCGCACGCCCACTGTCCCGTAATCGGTTCATTATCGGATCAGGAGAGGACTCTCCGTCAAAATCATAACGATCCTTCCAATTGTGATTCACCACGCCCGTCACAGTTATCGTATCTCCCTCTCGCGAAGCCGTGAAACCGTCATTGATGTCTGAACGAAACTGATTGGTTCCAAATGCAAGCGCTTCATCAGGGTTGCCAGTCAAGAGTTGACCGAGGGTCGACCGTTCTGCTTCCCAATGATCTGCAATCCCAGATTTATCCTTTGCTCCTTCTGGCAAAATTTGCCGTGTCTCACCGTCTTTGACATTCAATAATTGCTGCTTATAATTGTACTTCACTTTGCTCCCATCTTTTAACGTTACAGATTTATCTCTCGCAAAACTATCCACGAACCGCTCCTGATTCTTCTTTTCCGCCTCTCGGATAAAGGGGCGATCGCGGGCTTCGTCCCGTGAATAGACGCGGTCCGTACCTGTACCGTCGAGAAAGTGGTCGAGGCTATCGGCGGCGTTGTCCAAGCCGATGGCTCGGCCTGCATCAGCACCGAAGCGCAGTGCCCCTTCGGTCGCGCCAAAGGCTCCATCCTTCAGCATTTTTCCAGCGTCTTTGTCGGATTGCTTAATGCGATCACCCGCCTGTTCCCCTGCGCCCAGCACGTGCCTCCCTGCCTCTTCAAACGCCCATGCAGCTGAATTTCGCAACCCTGATGGTCGATACTCCGAACCATCAGCCACTTGCATCGAGCCATTCCTCGCGGCCCCTATTGTGCCACCAGCGCCTGAGCCAGATTGCATCTGTAGATTGGCGCCAGTTGACGGGGCGGCGGTTTGGGTTTGGGCTGTCGTGGTCGAGGCCCTCTTGATCAAGGGAGAGATCAGGTCGTTCAGTCGCGCCTCGGTCTCTCCGCCCGGACGAGAGAAACCGTCGGTCTTCAGGCCATAGTCTCGCTGAAAGCCTATCAGGGCCCAATGGAGATCTTCATCGGGCGTCGCATCCTGCCGATGCGCCTTGTCGACAGGGTAATGCCCTGCCCAGGCCAGCGCGTTCTTTAAGCCGATGACATCTTGGCCCCGATTGACCTGCCCCTGCCCCACACCACCGCCCAAACGCAGCGGGCGATCGGTCAAATCAACTTTCTGGATGGCTCTCTTGACCTTGGGCTTTGGTGCAAAAAAAGGGGGCGTATCAAAAGGGTCTGTCAGTTCTGGATCGTAGGCAATTGCAGGCGCGGCCTTCGCAGGGCGCTTGGGCTTATTGGGATATTCATACCGCGTCTGGTCATGCCTCCGGGCCCGATCATGTGCCGTGTTTGCAAGACGAGAGTTAAGTGTGGTTTCCGTTGGGCCACCGGGGCGGGCAAAGCCGTCTACGGTCAGGCCATTCCCAAAAAATACTATTAAAGACAAAGAATCAGGTCATAATTAATTGAGGAGGTAACTATGAGTTTGTATAGCGATCAAAATGAATATCACAAAAAACTCGTAGATTTTCATCGCAACGAAAGTGAGTCTGCAACAAAATACATAAATACAGTAGTTGGACTTGGATATTTAGCTTTCTTTAATTTGATTACACGTCACGAAACACGTGGGGATGAATTTCTTTGGTCCCTATCAATACTATTCATGATTGTGTCGGCGGTAGCATTTGTATTTTTTGAAATTTATAAAATGATAATTTGGAACTTAAAATTAAGATCTATAGAGAAGGCATTATCAACGCGTAACTCACAAGTTAAATTTGAATCTATTCAAAGAGCAAACGATAGATTTCAAAGAAGACAATTCTCGATTTGGATTATAATTCTTTTTATTACAATTTTTTTCGGAATTTCATCTTTAGGATTAATTACTATTAGCATATGCAAAACCTTAATCAAAAGTATATAATTTATAATTATAGTATAATATTTTCAATTACTATATACTTAAATTTCTGCACAATATTCGTCATTATTTTACATCTAATCTTTATAATTATTTTATTTCAGTATTTTTACTACATATGACGCTGAGAGGGTGACATACCGACACACAGTTTCCAATTTCTCATTGCATTCCAATACAATCAGGTCGCGTCAAACCTATTAAGAACTCAAGCAACTATCACAATTTTGGTTCGAATTACATTCAACCCACTTATTTAAGAAAAAGGGCATCATTTTTGAAAAAAATGGTGCGCCGGTTCGAACTTCGTTCGAACCTATCCTCTAAACAAAGGGCACCATTTTTGAAAAAAATGGTGCCCGGGGACAGAATCGAACTGCCGACACAGCGATTTTCAATCGCTTGCTCTACCGACTGAGCTACCCGGGCACGCGCTTGGTGGGTCGATCTTGTTCCACCGGAATGCAGAGGGTTCTATGAGAATTGCACCGGTCTGACAAGCCTTGTTTGGAGCAAAGGCGTGAAAATGTCCTCGCCCTGAAGCACCAGGTATTCTCAGTCCTGATCGGTGCGATCCGGGTCCTCTCCCGTGACTGTATCATTGGGCCCCTCGTCCGTTTCGATGCGATAGACGCCGCCCAACCAGCGGTGCAGGTCCACATCCTGACAGCGCCCGGAACAAAACGGCTTGGTATCGGTGGCCGAGGGTTTGCCACAGATCGGGCATTTCTGTTTGTTATGCTTGTCGATGCGGGGTCTATCGGGGTCCATCATGCGGGGTCACGCTCCAATCTGACATCCAATTTGACGGCACCGGGTTTCAGGATCAAGGGCTGGCCCAGGCGCTTCTCACACGCTTCCCGCGCCGCCTTCATACTGCCATTCAGCACGGCAGCCGCTGAGTCCGGCAGGGCGACAACCGGCTTTCCGGCCCCTTGCAGGCGCAAGGCACGACGCAGAGCCTCTGCAGCCAGCGCATCGGGTGCCGCGGGCGGGAAGGCAATCGGGGCCAGGCACAGATCGGCCAGGCTGGGGCCCATCCGCTGGCGGGTGATTTCCACCAGGCCCGAAGGTGATATCCCCAGAACATCGCTGTGCGTATCCGCATTCTTCAACCGACTGCGCAGGATATCCAGGAATGTCTTCATCTTGCCACGCCCGGTCAGCCCGGCGAAATCGATCACGATCAAGCCACTGAGCCGACGCAAGATAATCTGGCGCGCGATTTCTTCTGAGGCACGGCGGTTCAGGCGGTGGATCGCCTCATCCTTGGTGGAGGCCCCCGCCTCTCCCGCGCCCATATCGACATCAATCGACGTTAACGCCTTGGTCTGTTCGATGGTCAGGCGACCGCCGCCGGTCAAAGTGACCTCCGTCCCCAGCGCCTGTTCCAGAATATCGCTGAAGCCCGATGCGTCGAAGATCGGGGTTGGGTCATTATGGAAGGCCAAGCCACCAACCAAGTCCGGGAAATATGCGCTGCACAGCTTTTCCGCCGTTGCGAAGTCCAACCGATCATCCAGGGCTACCCGTGCCTCTGGCCCCGCATCGCGCAGCATGGTCTCAATGAACGGGGTTGTGGGCAGCAACAGGGCCGGTGCCTTTTCTGTCTTCGCTTTGGCCTGAATGTCGGCCCAGGTCGCGCGCAGGCGGTCTGCCTCCGCCTTCAATTCTGCCCCGCTGACGGTCCAGGATGGCCCGCGCAGGATCAAGTCGGTGGGATCGGCAATGCCGCTCTCAGCGGCTGCCAGGGCCTCGGCCCGGTGCTTCCCCTGACCCAGGGCCCTGGCGCATTGCAGTCCGCCGCCGCGACCCGGTTGCAGGCCCAGATAGCGACCCCATAATACGACCTGGCGCAGGGCGGCTGGTCCCTTATCGTCATGGGCATCACGGGTGATCTGGACCAGGGCGGCTTCCCCCTCGGTGATATCCTTTGCCTTGGACAACAGGCCGATCCCGGCCGCGCCCAGATCCAGGAAGGCCGCGCCCAAGCGCTTATCAACCGCCTTCACCCGCGCCAGAAAGATCGCACCAATCAGGCGGGGACGGGTCACACGCTCAATATCCAGCCCCAGGGCCAAGCCATTGGCATCCAAATGCCCGGCCCGGCGCTCTGCGGGGCTTCCTTCAATGTAAATCTCTGCTGCGCCCGTCATAGGTCGTTAATCCTCAAATCCGATAGATGTTAAAAGCGCTGCGGTCTCAAACAGGCCAAGACCGACCACATTGGAATAAGATCCGCTAATCCGGCGTATAAAGGCAGCAGCGCGCCCCTGAATGGCATATCCCCCCGCCTTGCCCTGCCATTCGCCACAGGCCAGATAAGCGGCAATTTCTGTCTTATGCAGCCGTTTGAAAACAACCGCCGTTTCCACCATCCGCGTCTTGACCGTTCCATCCGGGGCGATCAGCGCGATACCGCCATACACCGTATGACGGCGACCTGACAAATGCTGCAGGCACTCCCGCGCAGTCTTTTCATCCTCTGCCTTTGGCAGGATTCTTCGACCCAATGCCACCACCGTATCGGCGGCCAGAATGGCGGCGGAGCTATCCAGACCGGCAGCGACCGCTTGCGCTTTCTCCATGGCCAGACGGGCGGCATGGGGTCGGGGCAATTCTCCCCGCTGGGCAGATTCGTCGATGTCCGCCGGATGCACAGCATCAGGCACGATCCCAATCTGGACCAGCAAATCAAGACGGCGGGGGCTGGCAGAAGCCAGGATCAACTTTGGTTTAGCGTTCAAATCAGGATACCGGGAAAGTTTTTAAGAGACGTTGATGGATCTGGTCGCGCACTTGGCGATAGGCGTCAAGCCTCTGTTCACGACTGCCTTCAATGATGGACGGGTCGAATGTGTTCCAGAACACGACCTCACAGGCCATGGTGCGGGTCAATTCAACCGCATGGTGCTGGGCTTCCGGGGACAGGGCAATGATCGCGTCAAAGAAGGTATCTTCCAATTGATCGAAGGTCTTGGCGGTGTGCTTGGACATATCAACGCCAATTTCGGCCATGACTTCGACCATCATCGGGTCCAACTCCCCACTGCGGGCACCGACGCTGTCGACATAGATTTTCGTGCCATGCATTTTCTTCAACAATCCTTCGGCCATGGGGGAGCGAATAGAATTCATCGTGCAGCAGAACATCACCGCATCAGGCAGGTCGTCGGCTGAAAATATCATGCGCGCCCCTTCCCTGATCTCTGTTTCGCCTCGCCCCTTTTATCCGTTAGCCGCGAATATGCAGGACACAGACCAGCGTAAACAGCCGCCGGGAGGTCGCTTTATCAATCTCAATTTTATCTTTCAGGGCATCGACCAGTACCTCCGCGCCCTCATTGTGTAACCCGCGCCGCGCCATATCGATGGTTTCGATCTGGCTGGGGGAGTGTTTCTTGATCGCGTCATAATAGCTTTCGCAGATCTGGAAATAGTCCCTAACGATGCTGCGAATCGGTGATAGCGGCAGCGACACCGTGGTTAGATGCGCATCCCCCTCGTCATCGATCTGGAACAGCACCCGTTTGCCATCCTCAATCGCCAGGCGCACCTTATAGGGACCGACATAATCGCCAATGGGCCGGAACCGGTTCATGTCCAACAGGTCATACATCGCGACCTTGCGCTCATGCTCCACCTCAACAGCACGGCGCACGACGCTTTTTTCATCCAGCGTCAGGGCAACGATCTTATCGGTCGCGTCGTTGAAATTAGTGTCGCTCATCGTCGATACTCCCTTTGAATAGGCTGTCGGGCGGGAGTTTAATGCAGTCGCCACCGCTTAGCGAGACGGCATATTCAGGCGCAGCGCCACGGAAAGTCCATGGGCACCCAGCCCTTCCGCCTCTGCCAGACGCACCGCGGCCGGGCCGATCTGGGCCAGGCTGTCTGCATCGCATTTCACGATGGAGGTCCGCTTCATAAAATCGACGACCCCCAGGCCGCTGGAAAACCGTGCACTGCGGGCGGTTGGCAGGACGTGATTGGGACCTGCTATATAATCGCCAATGGCTTCTGGCGTATAGCGACCCAGGAAGATCGCACCAGCATTGCTAACGCGGTCACACAGGGCTTCTGGGTCTGCGACCGCCAATTCCAAATGCTCCGGCGCGATGGCATCGATCAACGGCACGGCAGCATCCAGGTCCGACACAACAATGATCGCGCCGTGCTGGGTCCAGCTTCGGCCAGCTATAACCTTGCGGGGCAATGTTTCCAAACGCCGCGCCACCGCAGCTTCGACCGCATCGGCAAAGTCGGCACTGTCCGTGATCAGGATGGATTGTGCGGATGTGTCATGTTCGGCCTGGCTTAACAGATCGACAGCGATCCAGTCAGGGTCGTTCTGTGCATCGGCAACCACCAGGATTTCCGACGGGCCCGCGATCATATCGATCCCAACCGTGCCGAAGACCCGACGCTTGGCCGCTGCGACATAGGCATTGCCCGGCCCAACGATGGTAGAAACAGGCTTAATTGTCTCCGTCCCATAGGCCAGCGCCCCTACGGCTTGGGCACCGCCAATGCGATAGACCTCATCCACGCCAGCAAGCTTAGCCGCCGCCAGAACCAGCGGATTGGTCACATTATCAGGGGTTGGGACAACCATCACCAACCGCTGCACCCCGGCGACCTTGGCAGGCAGGGCATTCATCAGGACGGAACTGGGATAGGCCGCCGTACCCCCCGGCACATACAGGCCAGCCGCAGCCACTGGCGTCCAGCGCGCGCCAAGGCGCACCCCGATCTCGTCCGTATAATCCAATCCGGCAGGCAGGGTTTTTTCATGGAAAGACCGAATCCGGTGTGCCGCCAGTTCCAGCGCATTGATCAATTCCGGATCACACGCATCCGCTGCCGCATCCAGGGCGGATTGAGGAATGCGCAAATCATCAACCGTGATCGCCACCCGGTCAAAGCGGTTGGTATAATCCACCACCGCCGTATCGCCCCGACTGCGCACATCGTCCAGAATGGCCGCAACTGTGCGATCCACATCTTCATCCATCTCCCGCTTGCTGTGCAGCAGGTCCTGGAAAGCAGCATCAAAGTCTGGCGCGTCGGCTGTCAGGCGGCAGGACACGGGGTAATCATGCAGCACGTTTTGCGACCTCCTGAAAGCGACTGACCCAGCCGCCGACTTCTTCCGACCGGGTTTTCAGGGCCGCACGATTGACGATCAGGCGCGATGTTACTTCCGCCACAGTTTCTACCTCAACCAACCCATTATCCTTTAAGGTACGGCCAGAGGAGACCAAATCAACGATGCGGCGACACAGGCCCATGCCCGGTGCCAATTCCATCGCACCGTTCAGCTTAATACATTCCGCTTGTACGCCCCGGCGCGCAAAATGCTTGCGGGTGATGTTGGGATATTTCGTTGCCACGCGAATATGGCTCCAGCGGCTGGGATCATCGCCGGCAACCAGCTCAGCGGGCTCTGCGACCGCGATGCGGCAATAACCGATATTCAAATCCACCGGCGCATAGATTTCCGGGTAATCAAATTCCATCAGAACGTCATTGCCCGCAATGCCCAGATGCGCCGCACCAAAGGCCACAAAGGTCGCCACATCAAAGCTGCGCACCCGAATAATCGACAGATTGGGTATATTGGTATCGAATTTTAGCAGCCGGGAAGACGGGTCATCAAAGGCCGGTTCCGGCACAATGCCAACACCGTCCAGCACCGGGCGCAACTCGTCCAATATCCGCCCTTTCGGCAGGGCCAGCACCAAAGGCTCATTCGCGGTCATAACGAAAATTCCGGATCAACGGTGAAACAGGGCCGTTACATGGCACACCGCCCCCCCGGTTTCCAGTGTTTATCTGTTTTGTCTCTTTTGCCAGGGGCGATAAGACCGCCCATTTGCGGACCAAATACGCTGGGCATTGACATTTCTATGAGCTGATGTTTTTTATATGTAACTTTATAACATATCATCAAGGATGTACGAATGTCTGAAAAAACCGATGCCCGCCTGCCCGTCACTGTTTTGTCAGGCTTTCTTGGAGCGGGGAAAACCACGCTTCTGAACCATGTCCTGAACAATCGCCAGGGACAGCGGGTGGCCGTCATCGTGAATGATATGAGCGAGGTAAACATCGATGCCAGCCTGATCCGGGAAGGCGGAGCAAACCTGTCACGCACCGATGAAAAACTGGTGGAAATGACCAATGGCTGCATCTGCTGCACCCTGCGCGATGATCTTCTGGCTGAAGTTAGACGATTGAGCCAGGAAGGACGCTTTGATTATCTATTGATTGAGGGGACGGGAATTGCCGAGCCGCTGCCCGTCGCCAGCACTTTTTCCTTTCGTGATGAGAATGGGTTGAGCCTGTCCGACATTGCACGACTGGATACCATGGTAACGGTCGTTGATGCCGTAAACCTGCTGAAAGACTATTCGTCCCAGGACTTCCTAAGTGACAGAGGGGAAATCGCCGGTGATAGCGATGATCGAACACTGGTCGATCTGCTGGTGGACCAAATCGAATTTGCCGATGTCATCGTCATCAACAAAAAATCAGAGGTCACGCCAGAACAACGCGACCTTGTGCTGACAATTGTGAAATCCCTGAATGCCGATGCACGGATTATCGAGACTGATTTCAGCAAGGTTGCGTTAGGGGAAATCCTGAATACAGGTCTGTTCAGCGAAGAAAAAGCACAATCCCACCCCCTTTGGGTCAAGGAACTCTACGGCTATGACGGCCATGTGCCGGAAACGGAGGAATATGGGATCAGCAGCTTCGTCTATCGCGCCCGCCGCCCCTTCCATCCCGCCAAATTTAATGACTTCACCAAGGCAACCTGGCCCGGCCTGATCCGTGCTAAAGGGCATTTCTGGCTAGCGACACGCCCAGACTGGGTTGGTGAATTCTCTTTGGCCGGTGCTATTGCCCGATCTTTCCCAATGGGAATCTGGTGGACTGCCGTCCCAAAATCCAATTGGCCAGATCATCCAGAATGGCAGCAAGTCCTAGACAGCAACTGGGATCCTGTCTGGGGTGACAGACGGCAGGAACTGGTCTTCATTGGCAGCAGCATGAACGAAGCGGCAATCCGCACCGCCTTAGATGCCTGCCTGGTTGACGAAACAGATAAATTCGATCCCAAAGCCTATCAGAATCTACCGGATCCCTATCCAATCTGGGAACGACAAGACGCTGCCTGAACCGGAAGGAGGACCATTGGTCCTCCTTACTCCACCGTCACAGCCTTTGCCAGATTGCGGGGTTGATCGACATCCGTGCCCTTGATGACGGCGGTGTGGTAGGCCAGCAATTGCACCGGGATGGTGTAGAGGATTGGTGCGACATAGGGGTCGACCTTGGGCAGTTCGATGCTGGCAAAGGGTTTCGCCATGCGTGTCATTTTAGCAATACCGTCCGCATCGGACAGGAAGATGACGCGCCCGCCCCGGCTGACCATTTCCTGCACATTGGATGCCGTCTTCTCAAACAGCGGGCCAGAGGGTGCGATCATGATGATCGGCACATTTTCTTCGATCAGCGCGATGGGGCCATGTTTCATCTCACCCGCCGGATAGCCTTCGGCGTGGATGTAGGAGATTTCTTTCAGCTTCAAGGCCCCTTCCAGGGCGATTGGGAAAGAGGAGCCGCGTCCCATGAAGAACACGTCCCGCGCCTTGGCAACCGTTTGCGCGATCTCGCGAATATACTCATCATGCACCAGAACTTCGGCAGCACGACCAGGCACTTCCGCCAGCGCAGCGGCCAGAACAGCCTCCCGCTCCCGCGACAGGGTGCCCCGCGCCTTTGCGATGGCAATCGCCAGACAGGACAGAACCGTCAATTGCGTGGTGAAAGCCTTGGTCGAAGCGACCCCGATTTCGGGACCGGCCAATGTCTGGAGCACCGCATCGGAACTGCGCGCAATGGTCGATTCCGGCACATTGATGATGGACAGGATATGCTGCCCTTCGCGCCTGGCATAGCGCAGGGCTTCCAGCGTATCCATCGTCTCCCCGGATTGGCTGATGAACAGCGCCAGGCCATCCTTAGGCAATGGGGTTTCACGATAGCGTAATTCGGATCCGACATCGACTTCGACCGGCAGGCGCGCCAATTCCTCAATCCAGTATTTCGCCACACATCCGGCATAGGACGCCGTGCCACAGGCCCCAATGGTGATTTTGGAAATCCCAGCCAGATCAAAGGGCAGGTCCGGCAGGGTTATGGTCTGGGTCGCCGGGTTCAGCATGGAATGCAGGGTATCGCCGATCACGGCGGGTTGTTCATGAATTTCCTTCTGCATGAAGTGCTGATAATTACCCTTGCCGATCATTGCACCAGACACGGCGGTTTCAACGATCTTTCGGGTGACGGGGGCACCATCGGTGTCAAAGACTTCCGCCCCTTTGGGGGTCACGACGGCCCAATCGCCCTCTTCCAGATAGCTGATACGCCGGGTCATCGGGGCCAGCGCTAAGGCATCGGAGCCAAAAAACATCTCCCCATCACCATAGCCAATGGCCAGGGGACTGCCGCGCCGCGCGCCGATCATCACGTCCGGATGGCCCGCAAAAATCATCACCAGGCCAAAGGCCCCTTCCAGCATGGGCACGGTGCGCGCCACGGCCTCTTTCGGGCTGAGGCCCTGATTCAGGAAATCGGTGACCAGATGCGCGACGACTTCGGTGTCGGTTTCACTGGTATAGACGACATCCTTATCGGCCAGCCCCTCCCGCAATTCCTGATAATTCTCGATAATGCCATTATGGACGATGGCAACGCGATCCGTCGCATGGGGATGGGCATTCCCCTCTGATGGCACACCATGGGTGGCCCAGCGGGTATGACCGATCCCTGTCGTGCCAGACAGCGGGGTATCCTCCAGCACTTTTGCCAGATTGTGCAATTTTCCAGGCGCGCGGCGGCGGTCGATTGCATCCCCGACCAGGGGTGCGATACCCGCCGAGTCATAGCCGCGATATTCCAGGCGCTTCAAACCATCGACCAGGATGGGCGCGACCTGTGATTTCCCTAAAATGCCAATAATACCGCACATAAATTATCGTCTTTCCAGAATGAAAGGTTCAGGTTTTCTTCAGCGCCTCTTTACGCGCCTTCAGGCGGGCGCGCAATTTGGCGGCCAGGCCGGGCAGGTCCCGCTGGTCGCCCCGGGCAATGGACAAGGCATCAGGCGCTACCGTGCGGGTGATTGTGGACCCCGCACCAATGGTCGCACGCTCCCCAATTGTTACCGGCGCAACCAGGGCACTGTTGGAGCCGATAAAGGCCTCCGCCCCAATGACGGTTTGATGCTTCAGGTATCCATCATAATTGCAGGTAATGGTGCCAGCCCCGATATTGGCGCGTTCACCAACAGTGGCATCGCCGATATAGCTGAGATGGTTCGCCTTGGCCCCTGCTGCGAATGTTGCATTCTTCACCTCGACAAAATTGCCGATCCGCGCGTCCTCACCGATATCAGCGCCCGGGCGCAGCCGCGCATAGGGACCCACCACCGCGCCCCGTCGAATGACACAGCCTTCCATATGACTGAAGGCCTTGATGGTTACATCGCCTTCAACCACGACATTGGGACCAAAGACGACATTCTGACCGATGGTAACGTCCTGGCCCAGCACGGTATCCCAGGAAAAATAAACCGTCTGAGGGTCCTGCAATGTCACCCCGGCATCCATCGCTGCCACGCGGGCACGGGCCTGCCATTGCGCCTCAGCAGTCGCCAATTCGCTGCGGGAATTGATCCCCCGTAACTCTTCCTCTTGCGCCAGAATGACGCGACAGGACAAATCCTGTGCACGGGCGATGGCGACAATATCGGTCAGGTAATATTCGCCCTTCACATTGTCATTGCCGATGCGATCCACCAGATCGAACACGCGCGCGGCGTCAATCGCCATTACGCCGGAATTGCACAGGCCGATCTTGCGGGTCGCATCATCAGCATCATTGTATTCGACAATCGCCTGCAGGTCGCCCGAAGGATCAACAACCAACCGGCCATACGCGCCTGGATCTTCGGGGTTGAACCCCAGCACGACAACTGCCGCACCAGCCTCACGCGCCTCAACCATCGCAGCCAGGGTCTGGGGCGCAATAAAAGGCGTGTCGCCAAACACGACCAGAACAGTGCCACGTTTGACTGTTTCCAAAACCGGCCGCGCCGCCTTCAGGGCATCCGCAGTGCCCAACTGTTCTTTTTGAAGGACGGTCGGGACGGGTGCCACCGCCTGGGTCACACTGTCCATATCCGGGCCGACAACCACCGCGCATTGTTCCGCGCCCAGATGCTCTATTGCCGCCAACAAATGCCCAACCAGCGATTTGCCTGCAATTTCATGCAGCACCTTCGGGCGGGCAGATTTCATGCGTGTGCCCTTCCCGGCGGCAAGGATCACGGCGGCAATCGGATGTTCAGACATAGGGCGAAACCAAGGTTGCAGTAGTTCCGGAAACGATTCTACATCGTGTAGGCAGAATACCTGCCATAGACCAAGGCTTGGGCCAAGTCACAAGGTATTTCAAGCCATGTCGGATTGTTACAATATTTTACAGGGGATGCCGATTATTTCTTGGGCATTAAGGTATCCAGCAGATCCAGAACCTTGCGGCGCTTTTCAGAACTTAAGCCTTCCAGGCCATCGCTGATCGCCAATTGCATGTCCAGACTATAGACGCCCCGCAACCGACCCGCCCGCACCAGGCTGTCGGCCAGTTCATGCCCCAGCTCCAACGACAGCTTGTCACGAACTTCTGAAATCTGATCGTTTTTGGTTACCATTTCCGGCCCCATTTTCCCCACAGAAATGAGCATTCTTAGAAATCTAAGCCTATTACAAGATTCTGTTCAAGGGGGTTAAAAATTAGGCAAACCGCAACGCAAATCCGGGCTTAATCATTGATAATATAGTTAATTTTTTAACCCTGTTTGATTTATGCCAATCAGATTTGCCGAATCTGATATTAAAGCCAGATCACACAACAGACTATACAGCGCTACCTGGCGTTAGGTCATTTGTTGTGCCACTCGCCTCCTTAAACGATTTCTTATGTCGAAATTCTTCAGCAAGTTCGTTGTATTTTTGGCGGATCACGTCTTTGCCATAGGTTCGTTCAAGACGTCGAACTGTGAAGTGCCCACGCGCCATACTCTGGTAATGATCCATAAAAATCGCATTAATTCCGGCACCACCAGCCGCCCCGATAATCGGAAGAATCTGAGCTGCAGCCTTTTGACTTACGACCACCCCAAACCGCGCGCCAATTGCTGAAATCACCCGCATAAGGGCCGATGGTATTTCATTCTGAACACCCGATTTTGCGATCTGGGCAGCCGCTTCATTGACCATTTTCGAAAGCCCTACGCGAACAGCATAATATCCACTTTCTGCTGCATCATCGGATGAATTTTTCGTGGATCCTAAGGCGAAGACTTCCATACAAGCCATGATCACGTCCACTTCATCGACTTTTTCACCCTCCGCCCGCGCGATATCAGCGATAGAACGCAAAATGATCACAGTTGTAATAGGTAATTCGACAGCCAGCGCCGCCAAACCGAAGAATCCTCCTACGGCGCCACTGGTTGTCGCGAGCCCCATATGAATCCAATCAGAAGATTCTCGCTGCTCTGGATCTCGCATCGTCATCAATGCGGCTTTCATTGCTTGATCCAGTGAGACTGTGACCGCCTTTGTTATTTTTTCTTGCGCCCCATCAGGAAGGCGCTTTAGGGCCCCATCAATTGGCGTACCAATAACAGCCGAAATCCTTGCAGCCACACCGGGTGTTTCCAAAATTTTTACGGACCGTTTCAAATCAATTGTATCGTCTTCACTCAACAGCATTTATTCGCCCTTTTATCTTGAAACAAAATAAGAACAATTAAAATTTATAATACACCAACATAATAACGATAAAATTGAATTCAAACCACCAACGGATAATAGCCAGTGTATCATACAAAGTTGCAAAAAACTGAGACGATGAAATTTTTTACAAAATATCAGTAATAAAAAAACAAAAAAAGACGAAACCTGAGAGAATGCCCAGGCAAAGGGCCTACAGAATGCACCAATTATGGCGCAAACTGCAGGTATCCGACTATAATCCTATAGACAACCCAAATGCCCTAATAGCTGGCGTCGGGCATGGACTCTTTGCGTTGTTTGATGAAATCCAACAGGGCCTCGTCAACTGCGGGGTCGATGGCCGGGGGAATGTAATCGTTCAACATCTTCTTCCAGCGCGCATTTGCCCGCTGGTTCATATCCTGGCTGCCTTCCGCCTCCCACTGCTCATAGGAATTGTTGTCGGCCAGAGGGGAGCGATAGAAGGCGGTTTCGAAATTCCGCTGGGTGTGGTTACAGCCCAGATAATGCATGCCAGGCCCAACCTCGCGGATGGCATCCATGGCCTGACCGTTTTCTGTCATATCCACACCGTCCAGCAGACGCACAAGCATGGCCGCCTGGTCCGCGTCCATGACAAATTTTTCGTATCCCATCGACAGCCCGCCTTCCAGCCAGCCCGCCGTGTGCAGCATGAAATTCACACCGCCCAAAGCCGCAGTCTGCAATGTATTGGCAGATTCATATGCTGCCTGGGCATCGGCAATCTTGGATGCGGTGAAACCACCGCCAGAGCGGAACGGAACGCCCAGACGCCGCGCCAATTGTGCCGCCCCATACAGCACCAGCGACGGTTCCGGTGTGCCAAAGGTCGGCGCGCCCGACTGCATGGAAATAGACGATGCGAACGTACCAAAGATTGTCGGTGCGCCGGGCCGAACCACCTGCGTCAGCGCCATCCCGGCCAAAGCCTCAGCATAAAGCTGTGTCAACGTCCCCAGCACCGTGACCGGGCTCATCGCGCCAGCCAGAATGAAGGGAGAGATTACCGTTGCCTGATTGTTGCGGGCATAGACCTTCAAGGCACCCAGCATCGTATCATCCCAGACCATGGGAGAATTCGCATTGATCAGATTGATCACCACGCAATTCTGATCAACGAAATCCGCACCAAACAGGATCTTGCACATATCAACGGAATCTTGCGCCCGTTCCGGTGCCGTGACCGACCCCATGAACGGTTTGTCGGACCAGCGCATATGGCTGTACACCATATCCAGGTGACGCTTGTTCACGGGAATATCGACAGGTTCGCATACCGTACCGCCAGAATGATGCAGGCCGGTCGACATATACGCCAATTTCACGAAATTACGGAAGTCCTCGATCGTGCCATAGCGACGACCTCTGTCCAGGTCACGCACGAAGGGGGGGCCATAGGCCGGGACCAGAACCGTGTTCCCCTCCCCCATCTTAACGGTGCGGGCGGGGTTGCGTGCATGCTGGGTAATCAGCGACGGGGCCGTATCCTGAATAAGCTTTTTGCACAGACCTTTGGGGAAATGAACCCGTTCGCCCTGCACATCACAGCCCTGATCGCGCCACATCTGCAGGACTTCCTCGTCACCGCGAAAATCCAGGCCGATTTCTTCCAGGACGGTATCTGCATTCCGTTCAATCAGATCCAGCCCTTCTTCATCCAGTAGATTGAAGTATCCGATCTTGCGGGTGATGTAGGCGGGCGCACCCGTGTCACCGGTGGCGCGTGCTGCCTGACGGGCTGCGCGACCGCTGCCACCGCCGCGCCCATGACGCCGTGCGCCGGACTCTGTACCTGCATCTGTCGCAGACCCTGCGCCAGCCGACGTATCGAGCAAATTGTCACCCATCATCATCCCTTTCATCGTCACCCTTAAGGATGACTTATCGACCAACCACGACTGTCTTGCCGCTGTGTCAGGATTGCCCTGCCGCCAACAACCGAACCGTATGGGCACGTTATCGCGCGCCCTGTCGGTTCAGACGTTCGAAATCGCGACTTACTTATCGTCAAGCCGCGTCATTCGGTCCGTAACCAGTCCGAAAACAGATATCAAAATGAAAAGCTGGAATGGTCACCTTGACCATATTCAGGGGAAACCAGGATCGGGATGCTGAGGCCCAGAATCCGCGAAACGGATGCAGAGGCATCGCCCAGGGGCACAAGAAACCGTTCCCAGTCAACCGCCGCGTCAGCTTTGCGCAATCGATGTTTGGTATACAGGGGCTTCTTGCACTGAAGTATGGCGCGATAGCAGGTCAAAAGATACGCACGACAGGAGGGACTGGCCGGCAGGTCAGACACCAGTCGCCCTGTCCAATCAAACCCAATGATATCAACGATACGACTGCCGAAAACCCGGAATTGAAAATCATTCCCATCGTCTATGACATCCATATAAACCATGAATCCCATTGCGGCGCGAAATTTAAAAACATCGAAATCATCGACATTGGGAACAGCGTTTTCATCATGACCGGGCATTTCCGACCAGGCCTCATAGAAACGCTGCATCATCATGTTGGGCAGGATATCCTTATCAGGTGCCCAGGCCAGCATTAATGGCTGATGATCCTGAGACTGAAAGTGTGAAAAAACGGTATTGGCATCACCCTTCAGAAAGGCATCCAGAACGCCAGCGTCGTTTCCATTCCCAACTTTTGGCACTGTTTGACTTACATGTACCATTGATTGCATTCACCTCGACAATACAAAACCCTAACGTCGTGTCCCACACACGTCGTTTTCGAGCATACTGCCCGAAAAAGCGATAAACCATATCCAATACATATTCAGGGTGATTGTGTTACCCCTCCCCGAAAAACCTATTCCAACTGTGTTGCGAAATCAACCAGCATTATACTTTAAATATTATAATGAATGATACACAATATATTAACCATGATTTTAATGTGGTTATTTTTGTGGCAGAAAATCGATAAAACCGCCTTTAGACAAAAATTCCAGCCCCTTAGTCTCCGCAAATCGACACACCACCCATAGATAGAACTACCCATTTCAGAAGCACCGCATGTCGCCTTACGAATTACAGCTGTTGCCTGCGCGTTTCAACAACGCGGTTGCAGGGCGAATGGTTTGAGAATTGGCCGATATGTGGCGTAGGATTTGGTGTGAACGTCGCAAACGTGAAAGCGATATCCAACCGTATTCAACATTCTGCGCATCGTAAACAGCACACGAACCGAAAAGATCGACCGGATCTTTAGGTCCATTGGGAAGGGTCTCTTTCATCATGCAAAGCCACGCACGGGTTGTCGTTATTGGAGGGGGCGTTGTTGGCGTTTCCGCATTGTATCATCTGGCCAAAAAGGGCTGGAGCGATGTCGTGCTGTTGGAACGCAAAGAGCTGACATCCGGGTCTACCTGGCATGCGGCGGGCCTGCTGCCCCTGTTTAATATGAGCTATTCCGTCGGTCAGGTTCACAAATATTCTGTGGATTTCTATCAGGAGCTCCAAAAAGAGACCGGCCAGGATGTCGGCTTTGCCAAGGTATCCAATATCCGTCTGGCACAGACTCAGGACCGAATGGACGAATACCGCCAATATGCCGGTGTGGCGGCAACAATCGGTATCAATGTCGAATTTCTGACCCCAAAACAGGTCAAGGAAATCTGGCCGCTGTGCAATATCGACGGCCTGGTCGGTGCGATCCAGCACCCCGATGACGGTTATATCCAACCAGCCGACCTGACCATGGCCTTGGCACAGGGGGCACGATCCCGTGGGGCGACGATCCACCGGAACACTGCGGTGACCGCCATTACCCGCACCCCGTCTGGCGAATGGTGCGTCCATACCGACAAGGGTACGATTACCTGTGAACACATCATCTCCGCAACAGGCAGCTTTGCCCGCCAGACCGGTGCAATGGTTGGCCTGGACATTCCGGTCGTCCCGGTGGAACACCAGTATATCGTAACAGACGACCACCCCGATCTGGTTGCCCGCAAGGACCAGGGCCTGCCAGAACTGGGTGTGCTGCGGGATTCTGATAATCAGTGGTATATGCGCCAGGAAAAAGGCGGCCTGATTCTGGGCCCCTATGAAAAAGGTGCGCCCGCCTGTTATGTCGACGGCCCGTCGGCGGAGTGTGAATACGAGTTGTTCCAGGAAGACCTGGACCGGCTGGAACCCCATATCGAAGGCGCGATGTTCCGCGTCCCCGCTTTTGGCGAAGTGGGCGTCAAGAAAGTCTATAACGGCGCAATCTGTTATACGCCTGACGGCAATCCCATCATCGGACCGGCCTGGGACCGCCCAAACTTCTGGCTGTCAGAGGGCCACAGCTTCGGCATCACCGCCGCCGGTGGTGCGGGCTGGCAATTAGCCGAATGGATTGTCGAAGGCGAACCCACCATCGACATGCTGGGCGTTGATCCCCGTCGTTTTGGGGATTACGCGACCAAATCCTATTTGGTGGAAAAGAATGAAGAAGCCTATAACCATGTCTTCATCACCCACTATCCAGACGAAGAACGCCCCGCCGCGCGCCCGCTGCGTCGCACGCCGATCTATGACCGCCTGAAAGACCTGGGCGCGGTATTCGGTGCCAGCTTTGGCTGGGAACGCGCCAATTTCTATGCGCCTGAAGGCATGCCGCAGCAGGACCATTGGTCGTTCCGGCGGTCGAACTGGCACGATGCTGTCGGGCTGGAATGCAAGAATGTCATGGATAATGTTGGTATCCTGGATATGACCGGTTTTGCTAAATGCCGGATTTCCGGCCCCGGGGCAGAGGCCTTCCTGGACCATCTGGTCGCCAACAAACTGCCCAAAAAGATCGGTCGGCTGGGCCTTGCCCATTCACTGAGCGTTCGTGGCGGCGTGCATTCGGAATTCACCATCCTTCGGGAAGAACCGGACTACATGACCGGCGATCCCAGCTTCTATATCGTATCGGCCGGGGCGTATCAGCGTCTGGACCATGACTGGATCAAGAAGCATATGCCAACCGACGGTTCGGTTCGGTTCGATAGCCTGACCAATTCCATGGGTGTTCTGGTTATCGCAGGTCCCAAGGCCCGCACCCTGATGCAGCGTGTCAGCCCGCGCACGGATTTCTCCAACAAGGCCTTCCCCTGGCTGTCCAGCCAGAATATCGATGTCGGCAACGCCCCCTGCCGGGCAGCGCGCGTCAACTTTGTTGGTGAATTAGGCTGGGAATTGCATCACCCGATCGAATACCAGGTCCATATCTTTGACAAGCTGATGGCGGCGGGTGCTGATCTGGGGATCAAGCCCTTTGGGATCCGCGCCATGGACTGCCTGCGCATCGAAAAATCCTATCGCCTGCCAGGCCGTGAGCTTTCCATTGAATATGCGGCGTTGGAATCCGGCCTGGATCGCTTTGTTCATCTGGATAAGGGCGATTTCCTGGGCCGCGACGCCCTGGCGGCCTGGAAAGACCGGGGCATCAAATGGGCCTTCACAACGCTGGAAGTGCATGACACGACCGATGCCGACGCATTGGGATCAAACCCGATCACCTTGAACGGGGATGTCGTGGGTCGCTGCACATCGGGCAATTATGGTTTCCGGCTGGAAAAATCCCTGGCGCTGGCCATGATCCGCCCGGACCTGACCAAGCCCGGCACGGAACTGGAAATCGAAATCCTGGGCAACGTCCATCGCTGTACCGTTGTGGAAGAAAGCCCCTTCGATCCGGACAATCCCCGCCTGCGCGCAGACGGCTAGTCTTCCGCAATAATGGGCTGCCGGGATGGTTCAATGCCGCCCGGCAGCCTTTTTTATGCGGTCACTTCAGCAGCGTTTCCAGGGGTAACCCTGCGAATTCTTTGGTTCTGTCCAGAACGACATGGCTGGATATCCGAACCTTTGCCGAACCGTCTTCGATCTGACGCTCGCTGATGCGGTGATAATCGGCAATGCTGCGGCAGACGAACCACAGCATATAGTCAAAGTCGCCGCTGACCTTAAAGCACTGAACAATTTCAGGGATTGCCGCAACCTGCGCTTCAAAGGCGCGGTAATCCTGATGACTGGCAGTATCCAGACTGACAGTCGTCAGAACCATCACATTCGGGCACAAACGATCCAGGTCAACCTGTGCGATGAATGGCCCGATAACCCCATCGCCCTCCAGCTTGCGAAACCGCTGTAAGCAGGGGCTGGGCGACAGGCCGACCCGATCCGCAAGGGCCTGGTTCGTGATCCGACCATTGCGCTGAATTTCAGTAACAATCCGCAGGTCCGTCGCGTCCACAGCCATGCCGAATTTCCTTTCTATAACACCCAATGCAACAGCAGAATCTGCCGTAAATGACCGACAGATAAATGGGATATTTTGATCCGTCTCTGTCATAATCCCCTTCATTCATGGATGGAGAGCTTACGATATGGCTAAAAACGCTGCAAAAGATTCTATCGCATCCCCCCCGAAGATATCCCTGATTGGTGCCCCCAGCGACATTGGGGCCGGTCATCGCGGGGGGTCCATGGGACCGGAAGCGCTGCGGGTTGCGGGACTGCTGCAGGCCTTGACCCGCATGGGCTATGATGTGGAAGATCGCGGCAACCTGAACGGGCCGATCAATCCTGACACGCCACCGGTCAATGGATATCGCCATCTGCCGGAAACCATCGAATGGTGCACCACGGTGCGCGATGGCGTTTATGGCATATTGAAAGACGGGCGGATGCCAATCCTGCTGGGCGGCGATCACGCCCTGGCGATTGGATCCTTGTCTGGCATTGCCACCTACTGTGCGGAACGGGGCGAAGATTATTCCGTCCTGTGGCTGGACGCCCATGCCGATTACAATACCGCCGATGTCTCCCCCAGCGGCAATATCCATGGCATGCCCCTGGCCGTTGCATCGGGCTTTGGTCCCGAAGGACTGACTGGACTGGGACCGAAAACCCCATTTCTGAATCCAAAGCGCGTGGTGCAGGTCGGCATCCGATCCGTGGATTCGATTGAAAAGAAGCTGGTGGTGGCGTCGGGCATGGAAGTCCACGACATGCGCCGGATCGACGAAAACGGCATGCGCCAGACGATGAGCGACGCCCTGGACAAACTGGCCAGCCTGGGCGGGCACGTCCATGTCAGCTTCGATGTGGATTTCCTGGATCCGTCGATTGCACCAGGCGTTGGGACAACCGTGCCAGGCGGTCCGACCTATCGCGAAGCACAGCTGTGTATGGAAATGATTCACGACAGCGGCCTGATGCGGTCCCTGGACCTGATGGAACTGAACCCGGCCTATGATGTGAAGAATGCCACGGCGGACCTGACGGTCGATCTGGTTGAAAGCCTGTTTGGACAGCAGATCCTCAGCCGCACGGATTCCGCACTATAATTTTGTTTTTTTAGGAGTGATTTAAGATGAACGCTGTTGCCGAAACCACAGATTTTCTGGCCGTCGAATCCGAATTGGGGGCCCATAATTACAAGCCCCTGGATGTCATCCTGACCAAGGGCGAAGGCGTCTGGGTCTGGGATGTGGATGGCAAGAAATATCTGGATTGTCTGGCGGCGTATTCCGCCGTCAATCAAGGGCATTGTCACCCGCGCATTCTAAAGGCGATGGTGGATCAGGCGTCCAAACTGACCCTGACATCACGCGCCTTTCGCAATGACCAACTGGCCCCGTTTTATGAAGAAATCTGCGCCCTGACCAATTCATCCAAGGTGCTGCCTATGAACAGCGGTGCCGAAGCGGTCGAAACCGCTGTGAAATGCGTGCGCAAATGGGGCTATGAGGTCAAAGGCGTAGCGGAAAACCAGGCGGAAATCATTGTCTGTAACAATAACTTCCATGGGCGCACCTTGAACATCGTTGGTTTTTCCACCGATCCGTCGGCGCGCAAGAATTTTGGCCCCTTCGCACCCGGCTTTCGGGTTGTGCCATTTGGAGACGCCGCCGCGCTGGAAGCTGCTATCACGCCCAATACTGTGGCTTTCCTGGTCGAACCGATTCAGGGCGAGGCAGGCGTCATCATCCCGCCCGAAGGCTATATTCAGGCCGTGCGAGAGATTTGCACACGGCACAACGTCATGCTGATCCTGGACGAAATCCAAACCGGTTTGGGCCGCACCGGCAGGCTGTTGGCGGAAGAACATGAAGGTGTGGTCGCGGACCTGACCCTGGTCGGCAAGGCCCTGTCAGGGGGCTTCTATCCAATCTCTGCGGTACTCTCCAACTCCGAAGTTTTGGGCGTATTGAAGCCCGGTCAACACGGCAGCACCTTTGGCGGCAATCCTCTGGCCTGCGCCATTGCACGCGAATCCCTGAAGGTTCTGGTCGAAGAGGGCATGATTGAAAACTCCGCCAAGCAGGGTGCGTATTTTCTGGAAGGCCTGAAGAAAATCCGCAACAACGCCATCCGGGACGTGCGCGGGCGCGGCCTGATGCTGGCCGTGGAATTTCACCCGGAGGCAGGCGGCGCGCGGCGCTACTGTCTTGAATTGAAGGAATTGGGCATCCTGTGCAAGGAAACCCACGAACACACCATCCGCTTTGCCCCACCCCTGACCATCACCCGCGATGAAGTCGACTGGGCACTGGAGCGGATTGAGCGCGTCCTGACCCAGTAGGCAAACATTTGCCACCCCCTCGACACTGCTGGCGCTAGATTGTACTGTTCGGGATGTATGGCCGTTTGTTTGGGGGAGTATCGGAAATGACGACGACTGGCGCCGCACCGCTTCGATTGCGGGCGTTTGACCTTGAGGATTTGGGGGTCGTGTCCAGTATGGTTCAGGATGCGCTGGTCCCTGGGCGTGATATGAAATATCTGGCACAGGAGCACAGCTTTATGCTGGCGCTGAACCGATTCCAATGGGAATCCGCAGGCGACACCCCGCCCTATAGTCGCAGCCATGCGGGCCTGCGGTTTGATCATGTCACCCATGTGTCCCGGCGCGGCATTGGGCCCGACAGCGCAGACAAAATCTTCGCCCTTCTGGCCATCGCCTATCACGATGATGCCGTGATGCTGACCTTCTCCGGCAATGCCGCAATCCGCTTGACCGTTGAAAAACTGGCAATCGGCTTGACCGATCTGGGCACCCCCTGGCCCACCCAATGGAAGCCAGGGCACGACCCAGACGCCAAGGCGGATTGATTGTTAATCCTACCAGTTTCATACACTTAACTCACACTCCCATTCAACCGTTCCCCGATCAGCCTCACATTACTTGCGCTGACGCCATGGGTGGTAGCCCATTCCGGCCATTTGGTCAGGCTGGATTGGGTCTGGTCCAGGATTTCTTGTATGCGGGGTTTGGGGATTTTTGCGGCTTCGCCCAGTTTTCTGAGATGCTGAAGCGACGGAGTGCGGCCCTCGCCCAGGACCATGGTGCTCTGTTCGCCGCCTGGGCCTGAGGAGAATGTCAGGTCATAGGCTGGTGACAGGGTCCATTGTCCAACCTCATCCATCAGGAAGCTGAAATTCTTCGCATGGTCATCGCGGTTATGGGCTAGCACGTTGAAAACCGCCAGCCGGTACAGCTTCTCAACCTCTCGCATATCGCGCGTCAGGGAGCCTGTCAGGGCAATCAGGTCTTCATAATCCAGAGAAGGTGTGCGGAAATCTGAATGCAACAGGCCACAGGCCGTATGCATGTGAAGGCGTCTGATGCCACAGCGATCAAAGCGTTGAACAGCGAAGTAACCAGGGCCGTTTTGTGCTGGGAACAAATGACTCTGTGGCATCGAAATCCCGGCATCCTGGGCCATTCGGGCATAGACATATTCAATCGCGCCTGAATCCAGCCCGTCCTGGTTGTTGGGAAATTTGACCATCCACTGTGTAAACCCCTCTGGCACTGTTGCAACACCATGAATGATACGGTCCCGCGCCTCTGAAACGCCGATCAGAGCCTTTGGCCTCGCCCCGGCAGAAGAACCATTCAACGCCATAAGCTGCGCTAGAACCTCATCACTGACCCCGTCCAAAACCGCCTGCGCCTGACTGGCCAGTTGATCCAGATTGATCTCATTTTGACCCAAAGCTGGACTGTGATCCGGTTCGTAGACCAGGGCCCCCATCCCGTGCCGCCCAACATGTGCCAATCGATCCAGAGGGGACACTTCCATTGGCACCATGCCTTGCGATCGAACAAAGCGGTCAAAGAGCAACCGACCCCATCCATCAGGCAGGCTGTCATTAAAAACCCCGCCCAGCCCTTGGAAGGGAGTCGGATCAAATCGGATAAGCCCCGTTTTCAGCGGCAGGCGGACAGGGGAAATCTCCAGCCCCCTTTCAATGAAGGCACGATCATATTCAAAATATATATGATGATCCCGGCTGGCCAATCGGCCGACCGGGATATCCCCCTGACCAAAATTCAGGCCAACGTTAATCTCCCGGATTGAATTGAAACGACTCATTTGCGTCTTCCCCGCTGACGACCGGACGGCATATGCGCCTCTAACACGTCATCAATTGAGGTAAACTCCGGGGTTTTGGTTTCCGTTGCTTTCAGGATCGCCTCCAAGCCACCAAGCACCATTTGAATCTTCAGAAATGATTCCAGGGAAATCACACCCTTTTGCTCAAATTTACGGAGGGTTGGTACGGGCACACCTGCACGCTCTGCAAGGCCCTGCTGTGTCAGGTTCATGTGTAACCGACCCGCCCGCACATTTTCCGCAAGCTTCTTTTGTGCTTTCTCCAGCGTTATAAGTGATATCATAATGTTATTTAATCCAAAAATTAATCTGTTAATGCTATTATAGTATTAATTAATATTTCCATCAAGATAAGGGTTCTGAGAAAGTTTTATAGCCAATTCTGCATCTGACCCTTCTATTTACGCGCTCCTCGTCACCCTGCCCCACCTCCCCCTTGCACTTTTCCGCTTCGCCCGTCATGAAAGGGCATCCTAGAAAGCAAGGTGTGTGCCCATGACGTCTGGATTTCCCCATAGCCCCACGGTGTTGACGATTGATCTGGATGCGGTGGCGTCAAATTGGCGGTATTTGCGGGATTTGACGGCGCATAAGCACTGTGCGGCGGTGGTGAAGGCCGATGGCTATGGGCTGGGGCTGGCCCCGGTGGCGCGGCGTCTGGCGGCAGAGGGATGCGATACTTTCTTTGTTGCGCATCTGGATGAGGGGATTGCGCTGGCAGCTGCCCTGAAACCGGGATCAAACACGCCCTGGAATACACGACCCCGGATTTGTGTGATGAACGGCCTGATGCCAGGTCAGGCAGCGGTCTATGCCCAGTATGATATATGGCCCTGCCTGAATGATCTGGGACAGGTTGAGGGCTGGCAGCGCTTCTGTGGGGATCAGGGGAAGGCCCTGCCCGCCGTGCTGCATGTCGATACGGGGATGAGCCGCACTGGGCTGGACCGGCTGGAAGCCCGGGTGCTGATGGAACAGCCATCGCGACTCGATGGGGTAAATCTGCGCTTTATCATGTCCCACATGGCCTGTGCCGATACGCCAGACGACCCGATGAATCGACGCCAGCAAGACTATTTCGCTACCTGCCTGAAACACCTGCCAAAGGCGGCGGAAGGCGGTATGCTGGCGGCGTCCAGCGCCTCATTTCTGGGGCCGGACTGGCATTTTGACTGGATCCGTCCGGGTGTTGCCCTGTATGGCGTGCGCCCCAATAGGGTCGCGCCCAACCCGCTGAAACCGACAATCTCCCTGGATGCCAAAATCCTGCAAATCCGTCAGATTGACGCCCCGGAAAGCGTCGGATACGGTGCCAGCCATCGGGTTCAGGGACCGACCCGGATTGCCACCCTTGCGGTCGGCTATGCGGATGGGTTCCTCCGCTGCCTCAGCAACAATGCCTCCGCCTGGATGGGAGATGTCGAAATGCCGATCGTCGGTCGAGTCTCCATGGATTTGATCACAGTCGATATCACCGCCGCGCCCCAAATCGGTCTGGGCGACAGCCTGAACCTGATCGGCCCGCATCAGGATGTCGATGCGGTTGCAGACAAGGCGGGCACGATCGGCTATGAAATCTTAACCTCTTTGGGCCAGCGCTATGCGCGTCATTATCTTGGCCAATCAGATGGAGAGACCGCATGAATCCGGTCCGGGCGCTGGGCGCCGGTTTTCTGAAATTCCTGGCGGCGACCGGGCGGTTGACCGTTTTTGCGCTGACCGGGATCAGCCATTGCGTGCGCCCCCCCTTCTATCCGCGCCTGATCCTGCGCCAGATCATTGATATCGGCTATTATTCCCTGCCTGTGGTCGGTTTGACGACGCTGTTTGCTGGTATGGTTCTGGCCCTGCAGAGTCATACAGGCTTTGCCCGGTTTTCTGCCGAAGGGGCGATCCCGTCCGTTGTTGCCCTGTCGATAACGCGCGAATTGTCGCCGGTCCTGGCGGGACTGATGATCGCCGGGCGCATTGGGGCCGCCATGGCGGCAGAATTGGGCACGATGCGTGTCATGGAACAGGTTGATGCGCTGGAAACCCTGTCGACCAATCCGATGAAATATCTGATCGTGCCGCGCCTTTTGGCCGGGGTGACGATGCTGCCCTTCCTGGTGCTGATCGGTGATATTATGGGGATTTTCGGCGGCTATGTCGTCAGCGTCTACAAGCTGGGCTTTAATGAACAGACCTATCTGATCAATACCTGGAATTTTATTGAGGCGCAGGATGTGATTTCCGGTCTGGTCAAGGCGGCTGTGTTCGGGTTTTTGGTCGCGCTGATGGGCTGTTATCATGGCTTTAACAGCCGCGGCGGGGCTCAGGGCGTCGGGGCGGCGACAACCAATGCTGTGGTCAGCGCCTCCATCCTGATCCTGATCGCGAATTACCTGATTACGGAGATGTTCTTCGCACAATGACCCAGCCCCCAGAAACCACCCCGAAGATTCGATTGACCGATGTGCATAAAAGCTTTGGACAGAAGCGCATCCTGCAGGGATTCACATTGGATGTGATGCCCCAGGAATCGGTTGTGATCATTGGCGGGTCCGGGACTGGCAAGTCGGTCATGCTGAAATGCATCCTGGGCCTGATGGAACCTGAACAGGGGGAAATAGAAATCGATGGCCAGCCCGTCACCCACCTGTCCAAAGGGGACCGGGAAAAGGTCAATGCCAGGATCGGCATGCTGTTCCAGAATGCGGCCCTGTTCGACAGCCTGCCGGTCTGGGAAAATGTTGCCTTCGGCCTGATCCAGGGTAAAGGCATGCGGCGGGACGCAGCGAAAGAGGTTGCGATTGAAAAGCTGGCCCAGGTGGGGCTGACCGCCGATGTCGGGGCCCTGTCCCCGGCGGAACTGTCAGGCGGCATGCGCAAGCGTGTCGGGCTGGCGCGCGCCATTGCGGGTGACCCCGATATCATCTTCTTTGACGAGCCGACGACAGGCCTGGACCCGATCATGGGCCATGTGATTGACGAATTGATCGTGAAATGCGTGAAACAGGTTGGCGCGACGGCGATCACCATCACCCATGACATGGCCAGCGCCAGGCGCATCGCGGACCGCATGGCGATGCTGTACCAGGGCAAGGTGATCTGGGACGGCCCTGTCGCGGATATCGACCATTCCGGCAATCCCTATGTCGATCAATTTATCACCGGCAGCGCCGAAGGCCCGATCAAGATGGAATTGCGGAAACTCTGACCATGGCAAAACCGCAAAAACGATTTGTCTGTCAGGAATGCGGGGCGGTGACTCCGCGCTGGGCAGGCAAATGCGATGCGTGTGAGGCGTGGAATTCAATCGTGGAAGAAACCGTTGAGGCCACACCGATTGGCGGTGGCAAACGATCCGGTACAGGGGGATCAGGTAAGACCCTGGATTTTGTGGGTCTGAAGGGGGACAGCGAACAGCGACCCCGTCTGAAATCCGGCATTGATGAACTGGATCGCGTCCTGGGGGGCGGGTTGGTTGACGGGTCTGCGACCCTGATTGGTGGCGATCCGGGCATTGGGAAATCCACCCTGCTGCTGCAGGCTGCCGCCGCGTTAAGTGCCCATGCCAGCGTCGCCTATATCTCAGGCGAGGAAGCGATTGAACAGATCCGCATGCGCGCCCAACGGCTGAATGTGTCCGACACAAAGGTGGAACTGGCGGCGGCGACCTCTGTGCGCGATATCCTGGCCTCCCTGGATCGACCCGACGGGGCGCGGGTCGCAGTCATTGATTCCATTCAGACCATGTATGTCGATCTGCTGGATTCTGCCCCCGGCACCGTGGGTCAGGTCCGCGCCAGCGCCCAGGAATTGATNCGCGTGGCAAANCGNCGTGGNACGGCAATCCTGTTGGTGGGCCATGTGACCAAAGAAGGGGCAATCGCCGGNCCNCGCGTGCTGGAACATATGGTCGATACNGTNCTGTATTTTGAAGGGGAGCGCGGCCATCCCTTCCGCATTCTGCGCGGGGTTAAGAATCGCTTTGGCCCGACAGACGAAATCGGTGTCTTTGATATGACAGAACGCGGGTTGGAAGAGGTTAAGAACCCCTCTGCCCTGTTTCTCGCGGATCGACAGGATGGCGTTGCGGGGGCAGCCGTCTTTGCGGGGATAGAGGGATCGCGCCCGATGCTGGTGGAAATCCAGGCATTGGTTGCCCCGTCGGCCCTGGGAACACCCCGCCGCGCCGTCGTTGGATGGGACAGCAACCGCCTGGCGATGCTGTTGGCTGTGTTAGAAGCGCGCGGGGGGCTGGATTTATCTGGTCGAGATGTCTATTTGAACGTCGCAGGCGGCCTGCGAATCGGCGAACCTGCTGCAGACTTGGCCGTGGCGGCTGCGATCGTGTCATCGCTGACCGGAATTCCAGTACNGATGCGCACGGTCGTTTTTGGCGAAGTGGGCCTGTCTGGTGAGGTTCGCGCGGTCGGTCGACCGGATGCGCGCCTTAAAGAGGCCGGAAAACTGGGCTTTACCCGCGCCATCGCGCCGAAAGGCCGGGCGGCGAAAGAAAGTAAGGCGGATGATATTGCGATCAACGCGATCAGTGACGTGTCGCAATTGATCCGTGATTTGGAATCGTCCAGCGATGGGCCAATTCGCATTCTGGACGCGGACGCCAGGCGGTAGTACCAAACGGTGTTTGTTTATGATGGGTACCTGAAACTTTTTTCCCATCCTTCTTTCATGCATTGAAAGACGGAACTGGGCGGAGGTCTTGAATGGACAGCCTTCCCTTCACCACGACCGACTTGGTGGTTCTGGGCAGCATCGCGCTGTTTGGTTTGCTGGCGGCCTATTGGGGGTTCGTCGGATTGGTCACCGGCATTGGGGCCTGGGTTGGGGCGCTGACGGTCACGGTGCTGGGCTATCCCCATGCACAGGCCTTTGCGCGGGAACAGATCTCTCAGGAATTATTTGCCGATATCGCGGCCGGGGCGGCGCTGTTTGCCGGGTCGCTGGTGATCCTGATGATTTTAAGCTCGATCCTGTCCCATGTGGCAAA
Organism: Rhodospirillaceae bacterium; assembly: GCA_002709955.1. Taxonomy (GTDB): domain Bacteria; phylum Pseudomonadota; class Alphaproteobacteria; order UBA8366; family Aestuariispiraceae; genus Pacificispira. Next base: position 318,488 of record PAQY01000012.1, on the reverse strand, counting down.
AGAAAGCCCATTGGGATCGATCAATCGCGCCTTGGGNTTTGTCGCGGGGCTTGGGGTCGGGTATGTATTGGCCTGCATCATCTTGCTGGGAGCCGTCCTGATTTTTAACGAATCCTCAATCCCTCAAAGCGTAAGAGACAGCCGGTCCTATACCCTGGTTCGGGTCGGCGGCGTTACGATCCTGGAATCGCTGCCAAATGATGTGGGTGGCTATATTCTGGAAAAGCTAGAAAAAGGTCGCCAGACCGTAAACACAGTAGAAGATGTCCAGCGCGTCATGCAGCCGCCCGTCGATAGCGGCAAGAAAGCGGGAGAGGCTGGATATTCCTCCTCCCAGAATGACAGTCTGCAAAATGTAATCGACAGCTCGGCCAACCAATAGGACCTGACACGATGACCCTAGACGTCAGTACGAACCCTTNCGACGATGACAANTTCCATGANGAATGNGCCGTCTTTGGTATCTTNGGNACNGANGATGCNTCAAAACACACNGCGCTGGGCCTGCANGCCCTGCAGCATCGCGGACAGGAGGCGACNGGCATTGTCTCCTTNGACGGCAANGAATTTCATGCCCANCGNGAAACCGGNCAGGTCGGTGATGTCTTTGATAAANATCGGGGNATTGTNGAAAAGCTNAANGGCTTTGCCGCNATCGGNCATAANCGATACTCCACCACNGGCGGCGATATGGTGCGCAANATCCAGCCCCTGTTTGCGGATTTTGAATTCGGNGGNCTGGCCGTTGCCCATAATGGCAACCTGACCAANGCGNTGCGGCTGCGTAANGAATTGGTGAANCACGGNGCAATTTTCCAATCNACNACGGATACGGAAACCCTGATCCATNTGATGGCCCATGCCCAGGGNAACCTGACCGAACGTCTGGTCGCNGCCCTGCGNCGNGTTGAAGGGGCCTATTCCCTGGTCTGCATGAGCCGTAAAAAGCTGATCGGCGTGCGCGATCCAATGGGCGTGCGCCCGCTGGTTCTGGGGAAATTAAGCGAGCCATCCAAAGACTCAACGGCCTATATTCTGGCGTCTGAAACCTGTGGCCTGGACATTATGGGGGCGGAAAAAGTCCGCGATGTCCTNCCCGGCGAATTGATCGTCATTGACGAAAAGGGCGTCCACAGCCAATTCCCCTTCCCCAAAATGGCGGAACGGTTCTGTGTGTTCGAATATATCTATTTCTCCCGCCCAGACAGCATTGTGGAAGGTCATTCAGTCTATACCGCGCGCAAGGCGATTGGCCGTGAACTGGCCCGCGAACATCCGGTCGAAGCGGATGTGATCGTCCCNATCCCGGATTCCGGGGTGCCCAGCGCCATCGGATATGCGGAAGAAAGCGGCGTCCCGTTCGAGTACGGCATCATTCGCAATCACTATGTCGGGCGCACCTTNATTGAGCCGACCGATGAAATCCGGCATTTGGGCGTGAAGCTGAAACACAATGCCAACCGCGCCGTGATTGAAGGAAAGCGGGTCGTGCTGATCGATGATTCCATCGTGCGCGGCACCACATCGCGCAAGATTGTCGAAATGATCCGTGCCGCCGGGGCAACGGCGGTNCATATGTGCATCGCCAGCCCGCCAACCACATACAGCTGTTACTATGGCGTCGACACGCCGGAGCGCAGCCAGTTGATGGCAGCCCGCATGAGCCATGAAGAAATGCGCCAGGCGATTGGCTGTGACACGCTGACCTTTATCACCATGGATGGCCTGTATCGCGCAATGGGTCATGCGGCTCGCGACCCTGCGAAACCAGCCTATTGCGACGCCTGTTTCTCTGGTGATTATCCCATTCGGCTGACAGATTTTGGCGATAGCGGGGGGCAGCCAGCACAGCTTTCCCTGTTGAGAGAACAGAAAGCAGGATAGTTTTCATGACAAAACGCCTTGAAGGACGACTTGCCCTTATCACTGGGGCCAGCCGGGGGCTGGGTGCTGCGGTGGCCAAGCGATTTGCTGCGGAAGGGGCCCATGTCATTCTGACCGCCCGCACCGTGGGCGGGCTGGAAGAAATTGATGACGACATCCGCAAGGCAGGCGGAAAGGCGACCCTGGCACCGATGGATCTGTTTGAGCCGGACAATATCGACCGGATGGCAGCGTCCATTCATGAGCGGTTTGGGAAATTGGATATTCTGGTCAGTGCCGCGGCGCAATTGGGCGTCCTGACCCCCACCCACCATCTGGATCAGAAGACCTGGGACCGCACACTGCATCTGAACCTGACGGTCAATCAGCGGCTGATCCGCGCCTATGACCCGTTATTGCGCCTGTCCCCCTCGGGGCGCGCCCTATTTGTCACCTGTCAGGTCGCCAGCCACCCCAAGGCCTTCTGGGGCGTCTATGCCGCCAGCAAGGCAGGTCTGGAAAGCCTGGTGAAATGTTATCAGTTGGAAGTTGAAAAGACGGGACTGGGGATTCATCTGATCGATCCGGGTCCGCTGACGACCAACCTGCGGGCGGAAGCCTATCCGGGTGAAGATAAGGGAACCCATCCCTATCCCGATGATCCAGCCATCACCGATCTTTTCGTGGATGCTGCCGCAGCGCCAAGCCTGCAGTAAGCGCCCCTTTATGGCCCGGACGCTTATCGCAGCTTTTTAAGGTCCCATTCGCCGCGACAATATTTGTGGGTCCATTCCCCCTGGGCGGTGTTCTTTTGGAATGTGCCGGTAAATTCGGCATCCGTTGCGCCCTGGACACCTGTCAGTTTGATGCCTGCAACCGTGCCGTCTTCTGCGACCGTGCCGGTAAAACTGCCGCGACCAACGGGCAGGCGCAAATCACCATATAACTGGCCATTTTCGACCTTCACCCGCAATCCGCCCCGCGCGATGTAACAATCTGCCGTGCGCAGGGAGACACTTAATTGTCCGACCCAGGCCCCATCAAATTCTGTCGATGTCGGGGTAAACAGGCGGGTTGCGTCACAGGCCGCCACGCCCATCAGCGCAACGACCAGCGCTATGCGGACCACATGCTGGCGGATGCTATGGAACTGACGTGAGAGCATTGTTTGCCTGATCCCCTATCGTTTCTGTGGCTGGAACGGATTCTTACCCTGGCGAAGATTTAACCGCAATGGCACGCCATCCATTCCAAAATCACTGCGCAATCCATTGGTCAAATACCGGATATACGCTTCGGGCAAGTTTTCTGCCTGCGACGCAAAGATCGCAAAGGTCGGCGGGCGGATTTTCACTTGGGTCATATAGCGGATCTTAATCCGACGCCCTTTTGCCAGGGGTGGCGGATGGGCCGCAACCATGCCTTCCAGCCAGGTATTCAGCTTGGCGGTAGAAATCCGCTTGTTCCAGATTTTGTGGATGCGGAATGCTTCCGCCAACAGCTTGTCCAGATTCCGGCCCTGTAACGCGGAAATCGTTACCACAGAGACACCCTTCAACTGGGTCAGGGATGTCTGCAACCGGTCTTTCAGCTTCTGCAATTGTTCAAGGCGGTTTTCCACCGCATCCCATTTATTGGCCGCAATGATCAGGGCACGGCCTTCCTCAATCACCTGTCGTGCGATGGTCAGATCCTGCTTTTCCAGCATGTCATCGGCATCCAGCACCAGGACCACGACCTCTGCGAAATCAATCGTGCGGCGGGTGTCCGCAGCGGAAAGGCGCTCTACCTTTTCAGAGACACGGGCACGCTTGCGCAGACCCGCCGTATCGACCATGCGCAGATGCTTGTCCTTCCAGACCCAATCCACAGCTATCGAATCCCGGGTAATCCCAGCCTCCGGGCCGGTCAACAGGCGGTCTTCGCCCAGATAGCGGTTGATCAGGGTCGATTTCCCCACATTCGGGCGACCCACAATCGCGATTTGAAGCGGGCGCTCCGGCGAGCCGGCTTCCGGCCGCTCTTCCTCAACAGCGTCTTCCGCATCGGGGTCCAGATCGACATCCAGATCGGGCATATGAAGGCCCGGCAGGGATTTGGCGCGGTCCTTCACATAGGGTTTCAGGGCATCATACAGTTCTGACAACCCTTCCCCATGTTCCGCAGAAAAAGCGATCGGCTCCCCCAAGCCCAATGAGAAGGATTCCATTAATCCCGACTGCGCGGCGCGGCCCTCACATTTATTGGCAATCAGGATGATTGGTGTCTTACCCTTGCGCAACAGATTGGCGAAACGCTCATCCAGCGGGGTTATGCCTGCGCGGGCATCGACCATCAGCAAGGCGACATCAGCATCAACAATGGCGCGTTCCGTCTGACGGCGCATGCGCGCTTCCAGGCTGTCATCGGTTGCGTCCTCGAACCCGGCTGTATCAAAGATACGAAACCGCAATTCAGCCAGGCTGCCATCGCCTTCGCGCCGATCACGGGTGACACCGGGCGTATCGTCTACGATCGCCAGACGCTTCCCAACCAAACGATTAAACAATGTGGATTTGCCGACATTCGGGCGGCCCACAATGGCAACAATGGCCATGGCCGATGACTTTCTAAAAGTTGCAGTTTCGCAGCGACGCCATAATCAGCGCAGTGCGATCAAATTACCAGCATCCGTCTGCACATAGACAGTGCCGTTCGCCACAATCGGCGGCACAGATATCGAGTCGCCAAGATCGATGCGCCCCAACGGTTTCCCGTCATAAGGAGACACCGACCACAACTCTCCAAGGGAATTGCCCAGTAACAGGCGATCAGACACCAATACCGGTCCAGCCCATGTTATCGGGTCTTCCAGATCTTCCGGATCCTCAAAATTCGGCAAGGGCGTCGCCCAGCGCACCCGACCGCCCTGGCGCGTCATGCACAGAATGGTCTGATCCAGGGTGACAACATACAAAAATTCCCCAGCGATCCAGGGCGTTTGCACCCCACCAATACGCCGATCCCAAATGCGCGATCCAGAGGCCAGATCAAAGCCCACCATCCGCCCGCCATGGCTGATGGCATAGGCTATGCCGCGATCCACAATCGGGCGCGCACGAATATCTGCCAGGGATGCCAGGGCATCACTGCGCCGCGCGGAAACAAGACTGTCAGACCAGTTCGGGCGTCCGGTTGCCAGGCGCAAAGAAAACAGTTCGCCCGAAGAATAAGGAACGATGGCGGTACGATCCGTGATTGCCGGACTGGCACCGCCCAACAGGCCAGCTGTTTCTGCAAAACCCGCATGGAACCAGATTGTCTCGCCCGTATCAGCGTTATAGGCGGTGACACGGTTGTCGATTGAAATCGCCAGGACCTTGCCTTCACCAACAGACGGGGCCGCCCGGATCGGACCCGGCGCGGTCGCATCCCAAATCAGTTCCCCGGTCTGGGCATTCAGCGCAAAAACATGCGCATATCCCGTCGTGACAAAGATCATCCGGTCGGCGTAGGAAACACCCCCACCAAACGCGTCGCCATCCAGATCCGGCACTTCCGCTTCATATTCCCAGATCGGCTTCCCGGTTTCGGCATCAAAAGCCCGAACCTCAAAGTCGGCATCCATGGTATAGACCCGGCCTTCCGCAACGACTGGACCAGACAGCAGGCGGCGGTTTCCATCGGACCCACTGCCAAAATCAATACGCCAGGCAATCTTCAGTTCATCGCTGGATTTCAAATGATGCATCGCATGATCTGGGTATCCACCGCCTTGGGGCCAGGACTCATTCACATAGGGTGGCGGCAGTTTCACACGCAAATCGGACAGGCGCGGGTCCGGTTCCGCATCCGTATCTTGCACCATGATGGATATACGCTGGCCCGGCAGCGGCGGCGCTTCGGAATCGCCGAACCAACTGCATCCGCCCACCGCGAGCACCAATCCTGAAAGGACGATCCATGAGGCCAGACGATGGGCTTTTCTTACTGATTGCTGTTTCATGCCTACCTAACTTTCACATCATGGACACTATTGGCCTATGGAGTCAGCCTCAGGATTTGATGGCCTGAAGAATCTCTGCCGCCTGCCCACGGGCACTGGTCGGCGCACCATCATCATCAGCAACCTTGGTCAGATAGTCCTGGGCCAGGGCCGTGTCACCCGATGTCAGCGCCAGAGAGGCCCCAACCATGCGCGCTGTATAGCGCCAGGGTTCGCCATCCGCAGCCAAAGGTTCAATCCGCGCCAACAGGTCATTGGACTCACCACCAGCAATCCCGGAATGCATAATCGCCATAACGTCTGCCAGGTCGCGATACAGTTTTTCAACGGCGCTGTCATTTGCAATCGCTTCAAATGCGGTGGCCGCAGCGGCGTGGTCTCCGGCTTCGATATGCAAGCCTGCCGCCTGGAACCGCGCGACAAGGCCAATGCCCTTTTCCCCCGCCTTGGCGGCCAGGTCTTCAAAGGCCTTCAGCGCATCAGCATCATTGCCGGTCCTGGCAGTTTGTTGCGCAGCACTGTATTGATCGGCCAAAGCCCGCATCTCAGATTTCTGCTGATCCTGATACCAGGTATAGGCACCCGCCCCCAGAACCAACACGACACAGACGGCCAAAACATACTTACCGTATTGCTTCCACCAGATCTGTGCCTTGTCCCGACGCAGTTCTTCGTCAATTTCATTAAAAATATCGGCCACGATCTATCCACTTTCCGGTTCGTATCTGTATCTAACGCGCGCGTTGTTGCCCCTATTTAGGCGAGCCGGGCAATTTTATCCATGCCCTTTAATGAAAGCGCCCCAAAATCCATCGCTTTATAGGGCGATCCAACCCCAATCGCAATCATTGCGCCCGATCCATTACAGGTGGCCCAAAATTTGCTAGGCAATGAGGCATGATTAATCGCGCAAATGTATTGGAGTCAGGATTGATGATCAGGCCGCCGGAGAAAACCCATCGCAGGTCCGCCCCGCTTGGGAAAGCCGCCGCACTTTTCCTGCCCCTGGCTCTGGGTGCCTGCGGGTCAGATCTGCTGACGCCCTTTGGTATCGCGGCAGTTACCACGGCGGTGATCATCAACGAAGATAAGACCCCGTCAGACCTGATCGCCAGTGCGGTCACCGGTCAGGATTGCGACACGATCCGAAAAAGCCGTGACAAGGGCCCCCTGTGCCGCGCGCCCCGGGAAGAAGTGATCGAGGCCCCGGTTTTTTGCTACCGAACCCTGGGCACGGTGAACTGCTTTGCAGAGCCCGACCCCTATGGTTATGACCAGCAAGAGATTAATTAGAGCGACAGGCACCATGGATACGCATGACTCTGATTACCAGCCGTGGCGGGTATAACGACGGATGGGGGCAAATCGTCACCCCGGACCCTGATCCGGGGTCCAGAGCGACAGGCACCATTGATACGCATGAACTCAAAAAGCATTCGGTATCATTACCCCGTCATCGAATTTTTATTTCTGAAATTTGACACTTCCGTGACCGGTTAAAAATGGGCTAGGCTGACGGCTCCTTGAGGTTACGGATACGAGGCTGATGACAGAGCTGATCGATTTTTCCGAATACCGGCGGCGCGGCGGTGGGAAACAGCGCACCTATTTCGATCAAGGCGAATTGCGACAATTGCTGGCGATGTATTCCGTCCGGGTCTCCACCGGCGAATGGCGCGACTATGCCATCGACTTCAATGGCCCTGTCGCCGTGTTCTCCATCTTCCGACACACCCATGAAACGCCGCTGTTTGCCGTTGCGAAACGGCGCAATGGCAAACATTTCGAATTCATCGTCCGGTCTGGTCGACAAACCCTGAAACGATGCAGAGAGTTATCCGAAGCCCTGAAAACCTTCGATAAACCCGTGCGCCTGATCCAAAGTTAAACCCGATCCGGCATCCGGTTCCAGGCATCCAGGGCGGCGATCTTGTAGGCTTCGGCCAGGGTCGGATAGTTGAACGTATTTTCGACGAAATATTCCAGGGTCCCTTTCAGGTTCAGCACGGCCTGACCGATATGGATCAGTTCTGTCGCACCCTCCCCACAGATATGAACGCCCAGCAGACGATGGGTCTTGATGGAAAAGATCATCTTCATCATGCCTGCATCCAGCCCCATAATGTGGCCGCGCGATGTCTCCCGGAACCTGGCGATACCGCATTCATAGGGAATTTTCCGCTCCTGCACTTCTTCTTCCGTCATACCGACGGTTGAGATTTCCGGCACGGCATAAATGCCATAGGGAAAATAGTCCGGCGGGTCCTGCATCGGCTTGCCCAGGGCGTGACAGGCCGCAATGCGCCCCTGTTCCATCGATGTGGAGGCCAGGCTGGGAAAACCGATCACATCGCCAGCCGCATAGATATGGGCGACTTCTGTCTGGAAGGTTATGGGATCGACCTTCAGGCGTTTGCGACTGTCTGCCGTCAGCCCAGCAGCGGCCAGATTCAGGCTGTCGGTCGCCCCTTCCCGTCCGGCGGCGAATAACAGCATGTCGGATTTTACCACCCGGCCGCCCTTTAAATGCGCGACAACGCCAGAGCCGGACACCGCAACCGATTCGATGGAACAGCCCAGCCGCAGAACCATACCCCGGTCTCGCAATTGATGGGTAAAATCCTCAATCAACTCACGATCCACGAAATCCAGCATCGTGTCGCGCCCTTCAATCAGGGTGACGGGCACATCCAGCGCGGAAAAGATCGTCGCATATTCGACCCCGATCACACCGGCCCCGATCACCGTCAGGCTGCGCGGCACGCGGTCCACTTCAAGAATTTCGTCGCTGTCCAGAACGGAAACGCCGTCAAAGGGGATCGTGTCCGGGCGAAAGGGGCGCGTGCCAACGGCCAGCAGAAAACGGTCCCCAGAGAATATGTGGGTTTCCCCATCTTCGCCCTGAACCTCAATCTTATGGGGCTCAATGAATTTGGCGTGACCGGGAATTGTCGTCACCTTGTTGCGGGCGAATTGATGCTCCAACACGTCAACTTCGTGATCCAGGGTTTTCAGCAAACGATGGCGCAGGTCGGTCGCTGAAATCTCCTCCTTCACGCGATAGGCGCGCCCATAGAATCCGCGCTCTCTCCACCCCGACAGGTTTAACACCGTCTCCCGCAGGGTTTTAGAAGGAATGGTGCCAGTATGGACCGATACGCCCCCAACCCGTCGGCCCTTTTCCACCACCAGCGCATCCGCCCCAAACTTCGCTGCCTGAATGGCCGCCCGCCGCCCGGCAGGTCCGCTGCCAATGACGATCAGATCATAATGCTGCTTCATTCTGTAAAATCCCCCAAACAGTGTTCCGCACTGCAGCAAAATTTGTGGCAGGAAACGCGATGCAGGGCAAGGCTATGTCTGGTTAAGAAGAGACCCGCGCCCACAACACATCGTCCAACCGATCCGCCCCTGCCAGCAGCATGACCAGCCTGTCAAAGCCCAACGCCATGCCCGCAGCAGGCGGCATGGCGGCGACGGCGGACAGGAAGTCTTCGTCAATAGGATAGCGGTGACCGTAGAGTTGCTGTTTCAGGTCCATATCGGCCTGAAATCTGCGGCGTTGTTCATCGGCATCGGTCAATTCTCCAAAGCCATTCGCCAGTTCCACGCCACAGGCATACAGCTCCACCCGTTCCGCCCAGATTGGATTGTCGGGTTTTGGACGGGCCAGGGCTGCCATGCTGATGGGATAATCGATCAGAAAACACGGCACACCATCGCCCAGATGCGGTTCAATCCGCGCGTCCATAAGGCGGAAGAAGACATCATCAAAACTGTCACCCCCGGCCACCCGTATCCCCAATCGTTTGGCGGTTTCGATCAGGGGTGCAACGGGCGGCGATTGCGGATTTTCTGAGATCGTTGCTGTCAGGTCATGCCCACAATATTCCGCAAAGGCCTCCGCCACCGTCAGGCGCAGAAAGGGGCCCATCGGATCACTGTGTCGATCCCCCTGCCGCAGGCTAGACACCTGACAGGCCGTTGCCAGGGCCCGAATCAATGTCTGGGCATCGGACATCAATTCCTCATACCCTGCCTGCGCGCGATACCATTCCAGCATCTTGAATTCCGGGCTGTGGGTGGGCGACCCTTCGGCATTGCGATAGACGGGACACAACTGCCAGATCTTTTCCATCCCGCCTGCCAGCAGCTTCTTCATCGCAAATTCCGGGCTGGTATGCAGATAGTAAGGGTGCCCCACTTCCGCATGTCCATAATGACCCGCCGGTACAAGACGGGTTTCAAAGGCAGCCAGATGAGGCTCCAGCCCTGGTGATATCTGCAGGGCGGGTGTTTCCACCTCAATAAATCCCGCTGATTGGAACCATTCTGACAGCGCAGATTTGGCCCGCCCGCGCAGCGCCAGATTGCCCCGCCGTTTTGCCAGAATGGCGGGTGACCACCAGGGATCGTTCATTGGAAGCCTTTCAACCAGGATGTGGATTGCCCGCGCGCGTCTCTGCGGTTGCTCAGTCCGTCCGCTGGTGATAGACAGGCGCGCGATTCGGGGCGCGTCAGTGCACCCCATGACAAAGGAAGTGAAATCATGAAAGTCAACGCGATCAACCTTCGGCCGGGTAATGCCTTCCTGCAGGATGGCAAGCTCTTGGTCGTGATTAAGAACGAGATCAACCAGCCGGGCAAGGGTGCATCTGTCGCCCAGATCGAGGCCCGCGACGCGCGCACCGGCACCAAGACCAGCCTGCGGTATCGCACCCAGGAAGCCGTGGAAAGCGCCGACCTGTTCGAAACCGACTATACCTTCCTGTATGACGACGGCGAAAAGCTGCACTTTATGGATGGCGAAACCTTCGAACAAATGGAAGTCGAACATGCCGTTCTGGGCGATCAGGTTCCCTTTTTGCAGGAAAACATGACGGTTCAGATCAAAACCTATGAAGGGGCGCCGATCTCTGCCACGCTGCCGGGCAAGGTCACCCTGGAAGTCGTCGAAGCCGACCCGGTCGTAAAGGGTCAGACACAGTCTTCTTCCTATAAGCCCGCCAAACTGTCGAACGGCGTCAGCACCTTGGTGCCGCCGCATATCGATGCCGGCACACGCATTGTTGTAAACACATTGGACGGTTCTTACGTCGAACGCGCCAAAGACTAAGGAATTGATCTGATATGCTTATTCGCTCTGCGCATTTGAACGTAATGACCAAGGCCGCCGAAAAGGCCGGTCGCATGCTGGTGCGCGATTTCGGAGAGGTGGAGCAATTGCAGGTATCCCGTAAGGGGCCGGGCGATTTCGTCTCCACCGCCGACCAGAAGGCAGAGCGGACGATCATTGAGGAACTGACCCGTGCCCGCCCGGAAGCGGGAATCCTGGCGGAAGAATCCGGTGGCAAGATCGGTGATGACCCGACAAAACGTTTCATCATCGATCCCCTGGATGGCACGACGAATTTTCTGCATGGATTGCCCCATTGGGCGGTTTCCATCGGATATGAAGAGAACGGCGAATTGATCGCAGGCGTGGTCTATGACCCGATCAAAGACGAGTTGTTCTGGGCCGACAAAGGCAAAGGTGCCTATGTCAATGACCGGCGCATTCGTGTTTCCGCCCGCCAGAACCTGCATGACGCTGTATTAGGGACCGGTATTCCGCATATCGGGAAAGAAACCGACGATCACATAAAATTCACACGCCATCTGCAAACCGCGATGAGCGAGACGGCTGGTGTGCGCCGATGGGGTACGGCATCCCTGGATCTGTGCTATGTCGCAGCAGGGCGCTTTGATGGGTTCTGGGAACGGGGGTTGAGCCCCTGGGACGTTGCCGCCGGTATTGTAATCGTCAAGGAAGCGGGCGGTTTCGTCACGGATATCAAGGGGCGCGCCTATACCTTCAACAGCCCGGAAATCGTCGCCAGCAATGAACAGTTACAGCGCAAATTGCTGTCGATGCTGAAAAAATCATCGCCTGCTGAAGACGCCTGACGCGCTTTTGGAGCGCATTTAATCCGTTCCTGAGTGCCAGTTGCCTGTTTTGGGCGGTTGTCCCGCGCCCCCGGCTCACGCTATGGTCTTGTCGATCAGGTGACGCCCCCTCAAAAAAGAGCGGGACAGCACCATATCATTGTGCAAGAGCGACAACTGTGAGCGATCCTATGAAAGATGTCAGCCCCCGTGTAAACCGGCACGCCCTGCCCCGTTTCTGGCGCGATGCCAGGTTTTGGCGACGTTCGTGCGGGACAGCAGGACTGGCTGCGCTGATGCTGACGACCATGCTGACATCAGCACAGGCACAGCAGGCTTATTTCCGGGGAGAGGCGAATTCAAACGACTCCGTCACGGTGAATTTGTCTGTGATCGACAAGCTTAAGGGCGGGCCTGCCCCGTTGCAGGCGCCTAGTTTTGCGGCTCCCACGGCACCCCCTGTAAGCTCTCAGACAGCGCCACCAACACCAATGTCTGCAAAACCACAACCAGCCCCAACGGCCAGTCTGGCACCGCCGCCCAACCAGGCACCACAATCGACATTGCTGGTTCCAAATTCTTCATCAGGGTCAGGCAATACCGTTGCGGCAACGCCGCCGCCTGTTCCGTCCCTTCCCTTGCCGAAACCGGCACAGGCTGCAAAACCGGCCCCAATGCCTGCGGCACCCCCGCCTAAACCGCAAATTGCAGCTGAACCTGCACCAAAGCCAGCGGACCCCCAGCCTGCGCCGGAAGCCCCGCCAGCCTCCACAATAGAAGCACCTCAAACCGCTGCGGTCGCCCCCGCTCCTGCGCCGACCCCTGCTGCGCCCCAGGCCGAGGAGCAAGCCGCCACAGCGGCACCAGCTTCCCCACCGCCTGCCCCCGCGATCACGCCAGAGCCTGCGCCAGCCCAGCCTGCGCCAGCCCAGTCTGCTCCGGCCCAGTCTGCTCCGGCCCAAGCTGCCGCAGCGGAAGAGCCCCAGGTGGCATCGGTTGACCTGACCGCAGTGGATTCGTCTGGCGTCATGAAAAACAATGATGGCCTGAGCGTCCTGTTCAGCCGGGAGTCACAAGACCTGCCCAGCGCCGCCGAAACCGCCTTATCGGAACTGGCCGAAGAGTTGAAGGGCAATGAAACCCTGACACTGAAATTGCTGGGCTATTCCGAACCAATGGGCGAGGCACAGAGCAAGCCGCGACGCCTGTCCCTGTTCCGCGCATTGGCCGTGCGCACCTATCTGCTGAAACAGGGCATAGACAGTCGCCGGATGACGGTTCAAGCCCTGGGGACCAAGGATGACAGTCCCGATCGACCGAAGAATCGCGTAGACCTGATCGTATCGGGTGCTTAAGGCATTCCAAACTCAAGAACAGTGGACCCAACCGTATCTTTAGAAAGCGAGATGGCGAACAATGAGTACACCGACCCCGTTTCTTATACGCATGGGCATCTTCCTGATCATCATCGCCATTGGTGTCTTCCTGATCTATCCAACCCTGGCGGACGCGTTTCTGGCCAATGCCGTGATCAATGGGGTTATTCTGGGCGTATTGGTGATTGGTATCGTTCATGCCTTTCGCACCGTGGTTGGACTATACGCCGAAACGAACTGGATCCAGCGCTTCCGCCTGAGCTTTGAAAATGGCTATCAGCATACTGAAGCCGCCCCCCGATTGATGGCCTCTGCCGCCACGCTGCTGACCAAACGCAGCGAACGCGGGCAGTTACACATTTCCGCTGGCGGCATGCAGACCATTATGGATGGCGTCGGGGCCAGATTGGATGAAAGCCGCGAAACCGGCCGCTACATGGTCGGGCTGCTTGTCTTCCTGGGGCTGTTGGGCACATTCTGGGGCCTGTTGGACACGGTCCGCAGCGTCGGCGGTGTTATCAGCGGGCTTGATCTTGCCTCTGACAATGTTGCGGGTGCGTTTGAGAATTTAAAGCAAGGCCTGCAAACACCCCTGTCTGGCATGGGCACGGCGTTTTCTTCCTCTCTATTCGGCCTGGCCGGGTCTTTGATCCTGGGCTTTCTGGCGCTGCAGGCGGGACAAGCGCAAAACCGTTTCTATAATGAACTGGAAGATTGGCTGTCCAGTCTGACGCGGATCGGGGGGGGCTCTATCGGTGGCGATGGCGATCAATCCGTTCCGGTGTATATTCAGGCCTTGCTGGAGCAAACCGCCGACAGCCTGGAGAGCCTGCAACGCACCATGGCGCGGGCGGAAGAGAACCGCCAATCATCACAACAGGATTTCGGCCTGCTGAACGAAAAGCTGTCGACCTTGGTCGATACGATGCGCACGGAACATGACCTGATGTTGCGCCTGGCTGAGGGGCAAAAGGGCCTGAAAGACGTTCTGGTCAAACTGTCGGAGACGTCTGGCAAGGGCGCATTTGACGCAGAATCCGGACGCCATATTCGAAACATTGATATGCACCTGGCACGCCTGTTGGAAGATACCGCGCGGGGTCGTGCCGAAACCGTTCAGGAATTGCGGGGCGAATTGCGTATTCTGGCCCGGACCATTGCGGGTCTGAAGGACAGCGGCAATGCGTAATTCGTCCAACAAACTGTTTGGCCGACATTCTGCCCGACATTCTGATGGCGTGAGGGGCCGATAGTCTATGGCATATGCCCGTCGACAACGCGCCAATCTGGATATCTGGCCCGGCTTTGTGGATGCGCTGGCCTCGCTATTAATGGTGATCATCTTTCTGCTGATGATCTTTGTCGTCTCCCAGTTTTATCTGAATGAAGAAATCATCGGCCGTGACAAGGCGCTGGACAGGCTGCAGAACCGGGTATCGGAATTGGCCGATATGCTGGCGCTGGAACGGGAGTCTTCTGCTGAGATCCGAACCAACCTATCCAATGTGACCGAACAATTGCGCGCATCGCTGCAACGGCAGGACGCGTTGGAATCCCAGATCTTTCAATTGCGCGGCGAGAATGCGTCGCTGGCATCAGAACTGGATGCCGTGAACAACAATAACCGCGACTTGTTGAGCCGCCTTGCCGTCAAGAACGATGAAACAGCGGCTGTTCAAAAAGACCTGAATGACGCGCGAACCCGGCTTGAAGCCCTGGAGTCAGAGCGGGAGCAGGTCTCTAAAGAACTGGAAGATGCCTATAAAATCATCGACGCCGATAAGGAAAAAATTCAGGCGCAATTAAGCGATTTGGCAAAGCTGGAGCGGGAAGTTGAGGCCCTGATCTCCCTGCGTGACGAGTTACAGGGACGGCTGGCCAATGAGGCGCTGAAACTGGATGACAAGCAAAAGGACCTTGTTGCCTCGCGGGCGGAAACCGCGCTGTTGAACGACCAGATTCAGGCGCTGAATGATCAGATAGCGGAATTGAACAAGCTGCTGGAAATATCAGAAGCCCGCGACGCGGCGCAACAGTCACAGATCGTCGATCTGGGCAAACGGTTGAATGTCGCCCTGGCTGGCAAGGTTCAGGAACTGGCGCGCTATCGTTCAGAATTCTTTGGAAAACTGCGCGAAATCCTGGGCAATCGCAGTGACATCCGCATCGTCGGGGATCGCTTTGTCTTCCAATCAGAAGTCCTGTTTGAACAGGGGCAGGCCGAATTGGGCCCGGCGGGTCAGGTCCAGTTGATCAGCTTTGCCGATACGCTGAAAGAAATTGCCGCACGGATCCCGTCCGATATTGACTGGGTCCTGCAGGTGAACGGTCATACCGATAAGATTCCGATCAGAACCGCGCAATTCCCGTCAAACTGGGAATTGTCCACAGCCAGGGCGATTTCAGTGGTGAAATTCCTGGAAAGCCGCGGTATCGACCCCAACCGGATGTCCGCAGCGGGCTTTGCAGAATATCAGCCCCTGGATACCGGAAACACCGATGAAGCCCTGCGCCGCAACCGCCGCATCGAAATGAAGTTCACCAATCGGTAAGACGCTGAAATTTGTTTATTAACTCAATTTGCGGCTGGCAGGCAGGCGGTCCAGATTTGCCTTCACGTCGTCATGATGCGGCATGGCGGATTGCGCGCCCTCTTTGGTACAGCTAAGGCCCGCCCCGACGGAGCCCCATCGCAGGGCCTGTTCGATATCCATGCCCTGATCCAGCGCAACGGCCAGATTGCCGACAAAGGCATCGCCCGCTGCCGTGGTATCAATGGCGGCCACCGGCAGGCTGGGAATTGACCAGCCCCCATCCGCCCCAAAGCATAACAGCCCGGCCCCCCCCAATGTCAGAATACAGGTCAGCCCATAGCGGCTGGCCAATGCGCGGGGCACACGGGTTGCCTGTTCGACCCCCAGACCGACCTCTTTCGCGACGGTCTGGCCTTCCAGCTCATTGACCACCAGATAATCGACGGTTTTCAGAATTTCCTCTGGCACCATGGCAGCAGGCGCAACATTCAACAAAATGCGGGCCCCCCTGGCCTTTGCGCGCTTTACCAGGGCCCAGTTTTCCGTCGGCGAAACCTCCATCTGCATCAACAGCACCGTGGAGTCATTAAGAACCGAGTCCGGAACCTGAGACGCTGTGGTAGCCATATTTGCGCCAGCCCCCACGATGATGCTGTTTTCGCCGGAATCATCGACCCAGATTGTCGCACAGCCCGTATGCTGATCCACCGCTTCGCCGACATTGGCGACATCAACACCCTGTTCATTTAACAGATCCAGGGCGAATGACCCGAAATTGTCGTTTCCAACCATTCCGATCAGATGAACCTGCGCGCCGCCCCTGGCCGCCGCCAGCGCCTGATTGGCCCCCTTGCCGCCCGGCGTCATCAGATAATCGCGCGTCAACAGGGTCTCCCCAGGGCGCGGCAGGCGTTGCACCCGCATTTCTATGTCAATATTTACCGATCCGAAGACGACAATCACGCCTCCACCCCTTTCCGCTGTTCTGTATTTTGCGTGTCGATCTGTGTCGACCTTTAAACCCATACCTTACTACGCCAATTTGACGCGGCTTGGAAGAGCATGGATTTCCATTGCCCGATCCTGTTCAGCATGGGTTGCCGATGGATTTGCAGGGGTATAGTATTCGCGCCTTGTGATCACATATCCAGAGGTGTTGCGCAGTGATTGCCGCCACTCTGGACAAACTCAGGACGTTACCCATGTCAGACCTCGTCAATTCCCCTGCCGCCCGCGATATCAAATACGTGATGCATCCCTATACCAATATGGAAAAGCACAAAGAAATCGGGCCGCTGATTGTGGAGAAGGCGTCTGGCGTCTGGGTGACCGACGATACGGGCAAACAGTATATCGAGGGCATGGCTGGCCTGTGGTGCACATCGCTTGGTTTTGGGGAGCAACGGCTGGTCGATGCCGCCACCAAGCAGATGCGGGAATTGCCCTATTATCACCTGTTTACCCATAAGACGCACACCCCCGCCATCGACCTGGCAGAGCGTCTGTGTGGCATGGTGCCCGGAAATATGGACAAGGTATTTTTCGCCAATTCCGGTTCCGAAGCCAATGACACGGCCGTCAAGCTGATCTGGTATTATCACAATGCCATCGGCAAGCCGAAGAAGAAGAAAATCCTGGCGCGCCTGAAGGGTTATCATGGCGTGACCGTCGCGACCGCCAGCCTGACCGGCCTGCCCTTCAATCATCGGGATTTCGATCTGCCGATTGAAAACATCATGCATGTCGATTGCCCGCATCACTATCGTTTTGCCCATGAAGGGGAAAGTGAAGAGGATTTCGCGACCCGGCTGGCGGAAAACCTTGAAAAGCGCATTCTGGAAGAAGACCCGGAAACCGTTGCCGCCTTTTTTGCAGAGCCGGTCATGGGGGCTGGGGGGGTGATTGTTCCGCCCCGCACCTATTTCCAGAAAATTCAGCCGATCCTGAAAAAATACGACATCCTGCTGTTGGCCGATGAAGTGATTTGCGGTTTCGGGCGCACGGGCAATATGTTCGGGTCCGAGACATTTGGCATTCAGCCCGACATGATGACCGTCGCAAAGGCGCTGTCTTCCGCTTATCTGCCAATTTCCGCCTTGATGGTGAATGAGAAAATTGCGTCTGCCGTGTCACAGAATTCCAACAAGATCGGAACCTTTGGGCATGGCTATACCTATTCAGGGCACCCTGCCGCCGTGGCTGTCGCACTGGAAACCCTGAATATTTATGAAGAACGCGATATTCTGACCCATATTCGGGAAGTCGGACCCTATCTGCAAACGCGCCTGCGGGAGTTTGCCGATCATCCCTTGGTCGGCGAAGTGCGCGGCGTCGGCCTGATCGGTGCCATCGAACTGGTGGCGGATAAAGCGACCAAGCAAAGCTTTGAGCCCAGCCTTGCGGTTGGCGCAAAGGTCATGATGGCAGCCCAAGAGCACGGCCTGATCCTGCGCAGCATGCCGACCGATACGCTGGCATTCTCGCCACCACTGATTATCAGCAAGGCGGAAATCGATGAAATGCTGGCCCGCTTTGGCAAGGCCTTGAACCAAGTTCAGCATTCATTGTCGAAGGCTGCTGCCTGATAAACGGCGCATGGTAATTGCCCCCCTGCGACACCCTTACCAAGGGACTTTTGTCGGCGTAACGGTTATGTAACGCACCTGGACAGCATGAAGGATCCCAGGCTGGTACGATATGGCTGTGGCAACCGCCATGACTGCGATAAGGGAAAGATGCCCAATGGATTATGATGCTTTTTTCAGTGAGAAACTTAACGCACTGAAAGCACGCGGTGATTACCGCATCTTTGCGGAACTGGAACGGCGTGCGGGTCATTTTCCATCGGCGCTGAAGCATGTGTCCGGGGCACGGGACGACATTACCGTCTGGTGCTCAAATGACTATATGGGCATGGGGCAACACCCCGACGTGATTGCAGAAATGGTGAAAGCCGTGCAGGCCCACGGGACCGGTGCCGGGGGAACCAGAAATATTTCCGGCAACAACCATCTGCATGTTTTGTTGGAAGAAGAACTGGCATCCCTGCACGGCAAGGATGCGGGGCTGATATTCACCTCAGGCTATGTCGCCAATATGACGGTTTTGTCGACACTGGCGCGCAGCATTCCAGGCTGTATCATCTATTCTGATTCAAAGAACCACAATTCCATGATTGAAGGCATTCGCCATTCCAGGGCTGAAAAGCGGGTCTGGAATCACAATGATCCGGCGGACCTGGAACGGTTGATCCTGATGGATGACCCTGACGCGCCCAAATTGGTCGCCTTTGAATCCGTCTATTCCATGGATGGCGACATCGCCCCGATTGCGGAAATCCTGGATGTCTGTGAACGCCACAAGGCATTGAGCTTTCTGGATGAGGTCCACGCGGTTGGCATGTATGGCCCGACAGGAGCCGGCGTTGCGGAACGCGATGGCGTGATGGACCGTGTGGACATTATACAAGGCACATTGGGCAAGGCCTTTGGCGTGATCGGCGGGTATATTGCCGGATCTGCTGCCCTGGTGGATTTCGTGCGATCCTTTGGCAATGGATTCATTTTCACCACCGCCCTGCCCCCCAGCGTGGCCGCTGCCGCCCGCAAAAGCATTCAGATCGTTCGGGCCTCTCAAAACCTGCGGGATCAGCATCAGGACCGTGCGGCCGCCCTGAAAGCATCGCTGTTGAAAGCCGGATTGCCGGTGATGCCCTCCGTAACCCATATCGTGCCTGTTCTGGTCGGCGATCCTGTCGCCTGTCGACGGGCCAGCGACCTGTTGATGGAACGGCATCGCCTGTATGTGCAGCCCATCAATCATCCAACAGTAGATCGCGGCACGGAACGTCTTCGCCTGACGCCAACCCCCTATCATGATGACGCCGCTATCGCCAAATTGACCGACGCCCTGGTCGACGTCTGGGGCGCATTGGATTTGAAACGCGCCGCTTAATTAACCAAAAACGAATACCATTTTTTTGCGTTGCACCATAAATATACCCAATTTTGGCGCAATCATGAAAATTTATGACGTAAAAGTTTCAAAGTTTAGGAAATTAGGGCTTTTCAATTTGGTTCACAACGCGTTAGGCTTTCAGTGGTTAAGGAATGGGCAGCTTTCACGACCCGTTTCATCGACAGGGATACCCCGTCCAAGGGCGGGTTAAAACGACCGGAAAATATAACAACAAATGCGTTTGCGTTTGAGTGTCGGTACGTTTGCAACAGTTTGGGGGTAGGTTTGAGCTTTGCCAAACCACACAGAAATTCAACCACTATTAACATGACCGCGTTGGTCGTGCGCGGGCCTGAGCCTCTGCGCAACTGCTACCAATTTTTGTCTTGAAGGGGTGAGGGCAGCTATGGATAAGGACGACTACATCGTTCGGTTTGAGAACGTCCAGAAGAGCTATGATGGGGAAACGCTCGTCGTAAAGAACTTCAATATCGATATTGAACGGGGCGAATTCCTGACCATGCTTGGCCCGTCGGGGTCCGGCAAGACAACATGCCTGATGATGCTGGCAGGATTTGAGCCTGCGACGAATGGTGAAATCTATTTGAACGGCAGCCCGATCAACAACGTGCCCCCCCACAAGCGCGGCATTGGCATGGTCTTCCAGAACTACGCCCTTTTCCCGCATATGAGTGTTGCGGAAAATCTGGCCTTCCCCTTGAAAGTCCGGGGTATGAGCAAGTCAGATTCCGAAGCGAAGGTGAAACGCGCCTTGGGAATGGTGCGGCTGGATGAATTTGGCGGCCGCCGCCCCGGACAATTATCCGGTGGTCAGCAACAGCGCGTCGCCGTTGCGCGCGCTTTGGTGTTTGAGCCTGATCTGGTGCTGATGGACGAACCGCTGGGCGCGCTGGATAAAAACCTGCGTGAAGAAATGCAGTTTGAAATCAAGCACATCCATGAATCCTTGGGTGTGTCCGTGGTGTACGTAACGCATGATCAGTCCGAAGCCCTGACCATGTCCAACCGTATTGCCGTCTTTAACGATGGCGTGGTGCAACAGCTGGCCGCCCCGGAAGTCCTGTATGAAAAGCCAGAAAACGCCTTCGTTGCGCAGTTCATCGGCGAAAACAACAAGCTGACCGGAAAAGTGACCGCTATTGATGGCGATATCGCACAGGTCACGCTGGATGGCGGTGGCGATAAGGTTGCCGCATTGGCCGTCAAATGCGGCGGCGTTGGCGAGAAAAGCCAGCTGTCGATTCGCCCCGAGCGCGTCATTCTGGGCGATGAAGATGTCCCCAACAAGATGTCGGGCAAGGTCGTCGAACTGATTTACCTGGGCGACCACATCCGGTGTCGGATGGAAGTGGGCGACAGCAGTGAATTTATTGTGAAAGTGGCCAACAGCCATGCTCACGCAGCCCTGAAAGTCGGAGAAGTTACCCCGATCGGATGGGTCACAGAGGATTGCCGGGCGCTGGATGTGCTCTAGGTAAAATATTTAACCGTTATCGGATTCGTCCCGTCCGAGACGAATTCGAGTTCTCGAAACTCGGACGACATGAAACAGCTAAACCAGGGAGTAATCCATGAAATCCATGTATACCCTTGCTACCGCAGCCGCGGCACTGATGGCGATGTCTTCTGCACAAGCAGAAGATATGACCATTGTGTCCTGGGGCGGAGCCTACTCTGCCTCTCAGCAGGCGGCGTATCACGATCCCTACATGAAGCTTAATCCCGATGTGAACATCATCAACGATGAAAGCTCTAACGAAGCCGTGGCCAAAATGCGCGCCATGGCGGAAGCGGGAAACATCACCTGGGACGTCGTTGACGTCGTTGCGGCGGATGCAATCCGTCTGTGCGATGAAGGCCTGGCCATTGAAATCGATCCGGACAAGGATCTGGCCCCTGCGCCAGACGGCACCCCGGCTTCTGAAGACTTTGGCGAATTGCTGGTCTCCCCCTGCTATATCCCACAGATCGTTTATTCGACGACCTTTGGCTATCGCACCGATGTCGCCGAATGGGGCGGCAAAGAGCCGGAAGACCTGTGTGCCGTTTTCGACACCGAAACCTTCCCCGGCAAACGCAGCCTGGAAAAGCGCCCGATCAACAACGTCGAATGGGCCCTGCTGTGTGACGGTGTTGCACCAGACAAAATCTATGACGTGCTTTCTACCGATGCCGGTGTCGAACAGGCCCTGGCCAAACTGGCGACGATCCGTGACGACGTGATCTGGTGGTCTGCCGGTGCAGAAACGCCCCAGCGCCTCGCCGATGGCGAAGCGGTAATCGGTTCGACCTATAACGGTCGTCTGTTCTCTGTCATCGAAGAACAGAAGCAGCCGGTTAAAATGCTGTGGGACTGGCAGGTATTTGACCTGGACGGCTGGATCGTTCCGGCTGGTCTGCCTGAAGACCGCCTGAAGCGCGCCATGGACTATATCTACTTTGCCACCGATACGCAGCGTCTTGCGGATCAGGCCAAGTATATCTCTTACGGCCCGGCGCGTAAGTCTTCGGCACCGTTGGTTGGTAAGCATGCAGAACTGGGCATCGAAATGGCCCCGCATATGCCGACCGATCCGAACAACGCCAAGAACACACTGCTGTATAACTACGAGTGGTGGGCTGATAACCGCGATGATCTGGATGCAAAATTCCAGGCATGGTTGGCTCAGTAATGCCTATTGTCGGGGGCGGATTGCCGTCCCCGACACTTTGTTCCTTTCTAATGACTGATATTTATTTAAGTTTTTGATTTTAATTGGTTTTCGTTGGGTTTGGCGTAAACGGTTCAGCGTGAATGGGGGATGACGATGAGTAACGCACAGGCAAGTGACGCCGGGGTAATTTCCGCGGATGGTGTGCCGCTGAAAGTCAGTTTGGCACGCGCGCTGCGACGCCAGAAAATCCGCGCCCTGATGCTGATCGCCCCACTGCTGATATTCGTTGTTATCAGTTTCATTGCACCGATTGCAGATATGCTGTTCCGGTCCGTTGAAAACTCTATTGTTCCCGACACCCTGCCCAAAACCGTTGTCGCCCTTCAGGAATGGGATCCAGCCTCCAATGAAGCACCAGGTGAGGCCATTTATGCGGCGATGCATGCCGATCTGGTTATTGCCGCTGAACAGAAAATCCACACCCGTGTTGGGCAGCGCCTGAACTATGAAGCCCCCGGCGTTTCCAGCTTGTTCCGCAAGACCGGTCGTCGGGTGGATCGGATGGAACCCGGCAATTATAAAGAACAATTCCTGGCGATTGATAAGGACTGGGGTAATGTTGAAATCTGGAGAACGATTCATCGTTTCTCTGGCAATTATACGTCGGGCTATTTCCTCTCTGCAGCAGATGCGGAACTGACACCCGACGGCATTGAACTGGTCCCGGAAAACGAGCGCATATATCTGACATTGTTCGTCCGCACGCTGGTCCTGTCCTTCACAATTACCCTGACCTGCGCTTTGTTGGGATATCCGATTGCCTTTCTGCTATCGAATCTGCCGATGCGCACGTCTAACATGCTGTTAATTCTGGTCCTATTGCCCTTCTGGACATCCTTGCTGGTGCGCACATCCTCCTGGATCGTGCTGCTGCAGCAACAGGGCGTTATCAATGATCTATTGGTTTCCATTGGAATATTGGACGATCAGAATCGACTGGAACTGATGTATAATCAGATCGGGACCATCATTGCGATGACCCATATTCTGCTCCCCTTCATGATATTACCGCTTTATTCGGTGATGAAGACGATATCGCCCTCCTATGTCCGGGCAGCAAAATCGCTGGGTGCAAATGACTGGACCGCCTTCTGGAAAATCTATTTCCCCAATTCCATCCCTGGCATCGGGGCGGGTGCGATTTTGGTCTTCATCCTGTCCATCGGGTACTACATCACGCCGGAACTGGTCGGGGGAACGTCGGGGATATTCATCTCCAACCGGATCGCCTACCACATCTCTTCTTCGCTGAACTGGGGACTGGCGGCAGCGCTTGGCGTTATCCTGCTTGCGCTCATTCTCGTGTTCTACTGGCTCTACGATAAGATCGTGGGCATCGACAACGTGTCACTGGGGTAAAATCAATGGCAGCTCTTCCTCCCTACGCATCCTCAGCGCAAATTGCCTGGCATTACGGGTTCCGGACGATTTGTGCCTTAATCTTCCTGTTCCTGATGCTGCCGATCATGGTGATTGTGCCGCTCAGCTTTAATGCCCAAAATTTCTTTACCTTTACCAGGGAAATGCTGGCATTGGATCCAGATGGCTATTCGCTGAAGCATTATAATGACTTCTTCACCAATTCCGATTGGCAGGGCGCTTTGGGGAACAGTCTGCGCATTGCCCCGATGGCGACCTTGCTGTCCACCGGTCTTGGCACCCTGGCCGCGATTGGCCTGTCACAGCAGCATGTTCCCTTCAAAGGGGCGATCATGGCGATCCTGATTTCGCCCATGATTGTGCCGCTGATCATCTCCGCCGCGGGCATGTATTTCTTCTATTCCCGCATTGGCCTGCAGGGCACCTATTGGGGCGTGGTTCTGGCGCATGCCGCCCTGGGCACACCCTTTGTGATCATTACGGTGACGGCCACACTGGTTGGCTTTGACCGAAGCCTGGTGCGTGCCGCCGCCAGTCTGGGGGCCAATCCGGTCACAACCTTTGTGAAGGTTCAGATGCCCCTGATCCTGCCCGGTGTTATCTCCGGCGGCCTGTTCGCCTTCATCACCTCCTTTGACGAGGTTGTGGTCGTACTCTTCGTCGGCTCGGCAGGGCAAAAGACCCTGCCCTGGCAGATGTTCACCGGCCTGCGGGAACAGATTTCCCCGACCATTCTGGCCGTTGCAACCGTGCTGATCGCGATCTCTATCCTGCTGCTCAGCACGCTGGAACTGTTGCGTCGCCGGTCAGAACGGCTGCGGGGCATGTCACCAGGGTAATCTGTGCCGCATAGTCGCATCGCGAAATGTGCTGAATATCAGTAATATGCATTGCTGATATTTAGTGCATTTGGAGAGTGTTCCATCACAATGTACGCATTCTGAAAATCATGTCTGGATTTTCCGAAGCGAAAGCCTTAAGTCTGTTGCGAGTCACTCGCAACTAATGGAAAGTATGCTCATGTATGGCGATAGAAGTTTGGTGCCCGGCGAAGCGGTCCGACTGCTCGCCCTAGGCGCGCTGATGGAAAAGGATTGCCGCTATGGCGATCTCGCCACAGAAATTCGTTTCTTCACCCAGCGCATTGTAGGCCCCTCTTTGGATTTGCTGGGCTCTTCGCTGGAATTGCTGCGAATAGAGGGGTTGGCCGATGCGGTTGAGCATGCGGAGAATGACGAGCGCGCCCTGCTACGCATTACCGATTCCGGTCGCAGCCTGTTCGAAGACTTGATGAGCGCGCAGTTGCGGGCCCCGGTCAATGATGTTGGCCGACTGGTCCTGTTGCTGAAACTGCGGTTCCTGACCTATCTGCCGACAGAGGCGCAGGAAGACCAATTAGACCTGTTGAGCGATATTGTGCGCACAGAACGCGCCCGCGCTGCGGAACTGGTCAAAGAGTTTGGGGACCATCCTATCGCGGACTGGCTGGCATTTGATATTGAACAGGCAGACCGGCGCATCGCCTGGTTGGAGTCTGCCCTGAAGAAACTTGCGTAAGGCTGATTTAACGATAATGCCGGGCCACCGTTTCTACAAAAACGGGGACAGATATCGGCTTGGACAGATAATCATCGCATCCCGCCTTTAAAAATCTGGCTTCATCCCCAGCCATGGCAAACGCGGTAACAGCGATGATGGGAATATCTGCCAGGGCAGGATTTGCCCGTATGGCCTTGGTGCATTCCACCCCCGACATACCCGGCAGCTGAATATCCATTATAATCGCGCCAGGACGAATTTCCTTCAGCAATTCCAGGGCCTTTTCCGCATCACCGGCTTTATAGACGGTATAGCCCAGCGCCACGAGAAGATCGCTGAACAACCGCATATTGATGATGTTATCTTCAACTATTAAAATGGGCGCGGATGCTGTCATAACTCTAAAACCTGTATGTTCTTTCCCCATCCCCTTCGATGAAGCAGCGTACATTACAGTCAGCATTCTTAATAAAATGAAAAGATTTTTGTAATTTTTTTGTCAGATTAAATGGGATGCCAGCGCCTTTAGGGCGTCCCCTTCAACACGGTAACTCAATCGATTAAGTTTGAAACTGTCCGGCGCAATCAGCTCATAAAAGGCGCGGGCATGCAGATCCAATCGATCAGCATGCCAATCAATGCGGCGATATCCCTGATCCAGACAGGTTTGGGCCAGATGCGTCATCAGGGCCTTTCCAACCCGTTTGCCGCGCGCTTCCTGCGTCACATATATATCGCGCAAGAATATCCCATCGCCCACAAAGGCCGCTTCATAGACGGTTGAATACATGGCAAAGCCCAGGGCTGTCGGCTGCTCTTCTGACGGGGCCCAGGCAATAAGACAGTCATACTTACCCGCCCCTGCCGGGCCATCCTGTTCCAGAATGGTCGCAAATTCTGCCTGGCCAACCGGCATTGGTGTTCCATAGAAAGCCAGCATTTCAGCGACCAAAGGGGCGATTTTCGCCATATCACCCGGACCAGCAGGGACAATCTGAAAGGCTGTCATAGGCTTTAGTTCTGAACAACGCCGGATGGCGCCAGGATCAGGGCACCGCTGGACAAATCTTTCACAAGGCTTAACGCCTTGACCAGGCCTTCATCCACTTCCTCCGTCTCTGGATCATCCAGCGCGTCAATGGTGGGTTCGATCCCCCCGTCAACAGACTTGCCACTGGGCGTATAATACAGCGCCGTCGTTAGTTTAAGACCGCCACCACCACTGAATTCATAGGTTGTCTGGACAGAGCCTTTGCCATAGCTGCGCTCCCCAATCACTAAACCGCGGTCGCGATATTTAATGGCACCAGCAACAATCTCAGACGCACTGGCAGAGCCCTTATTGATCAAAACGACGACGGGCAGACCCCCGCTGGGATCTGCATAATCGGCATTGAATTCCTGACTGTCGATCCGACTGCGGATGGAAACGACCAGCCCCCCGCTTAAGAAGGCCCCTGCCACATCGATGCTTTCATCCAACAGGCCGCCTGGATTGCTGCGCAGATCAATCACATAGCCCTTCAAGCCATTCGGCCCAGCCTGCTGCTTAAGATCTGACATGGCGCGGCGCAACGCCGACCCGGTATCGCGCACAAAATGGGTGATGCGCAAATAGGCGATGCCATCGTCTTCAACGCGATAGCGCACACGCTGAATGCGAATGACCTCCCGGGTTAAGGGCAAGTCGAAATCCGCCTCGCCTTCCCGTGCGATGGTGACGGTAATCACGGAACCCGGCGGACCACGCAGCAATTCAACAGAATCGCGCAAATCCATTTCCGCCAGCGAAACGCCATCGGCATGGGTCAAGACATCGCCAGACTTCACACCGGCCCGCATCGCCGGTGTCCCATCGATCGGAGAAATCACCGCCAACCCTTTGGGGTCTTTCTTGATCTCAATCCCCAAGCCGCCAAACGCCCCATTGATCTCTTGATTCAACTTCTGAAAGGCATCCCGGTCCATATAGACAGAATAATCGTCCAGCGAATGCATCATCCCGTTGATCGCAGCCTCAACAAGATCAGAATCCGTTGCCACCGTCGGGTCCGGGAAGCTTTCACGCATTCCTTCTTCGGCTGACTTCATCAGGTCTACGTCTTCTGTAGGGCGCACATAGGCATATCGAACGCGCTGATAAGCCTGGGCGAAAAGGCGACTGTCGGCGCGATGGGGATCTTCTGGTCCAACCCGACCCCCGCGATAGGCGCTGATCACCTGATCCATTTTTGCGGCCGTATCGCGCGCATCGGGTGCAGATATGCCGCCCCCCACAACACAGGCGACCGCAACGACGCCAGCAAATCCCGCCGCAAGAAGAAGTTTCGTTCCACGTTTCATGCGCATAACTATAGTCGATCTATCCATCATTCGCCAATTCACTTGATAGGGCCCAGGGGCATCGCTCAAAAAATACCGTAGCGCAGCATTTGGACGGCGCAAGCATCTCGCCTATCCAATGCCAAAACCATGCCATTTGTGACGGATTCTGCTATTTCGACCCATCTCGATAATGTTGGGTAAGACGCTGGTAATGCTGGGCATCGAAGACCAGAAATTCGGCATCTTCGGGGCGAAGATCGCGCATTTTCCGGGCAGGATTGCCTGCCCATAACTCCCCCGAAGGAATTTTCTTGTTTGGTGCGACCAAAGCGCCCGCCGCAACGAAAGCACCGGACCCCACAATGGCACCATCCAGAACAATGGCACCGATTCCGACCAGACACCCATCTTCCAACGTACAGCCATGCAGACGTGCGCCATGCCCAACCGTCACATTCTGTCCGATCACAGTCGGGCCCGTATCCAGGGTGACATGAACAACCGTGCCATCCTGAACATTGGATCCATCGCCCACAGTGATGCTTTGATCATCCCCGCGCAGGACACAGCCAAACCAGATGCTGACCCCTGCCCCGATCGTCACATCCCCAACCAGCACGGCCCCTGGGGCGATATAGGCGCTGGGGTCGATCTTTGGTGTCTTCCCGGCATAGGCCAGGATGATCGGTTCAGCGGTCATGTAACGAGATCCCTATTCAGCGGCGTGTAGACCCGCACAGTGCCCAGCCGGGTTCAATCGATCAAGCGCCAATCGATCCGCCGCGATATGGGTCGCGATGCCTTCCTTCTTGGCCCGCTGATAGATTTCTTCCAGCGTGACCCCAATCTGCGCGATATGCGCAAAGGTCGTTTCCCGATCAAAATTTGGGCCTTCGTGATAGATGTGAATCACCCCACCGGCATTGATCACATAGTCCGGCGCATACAGAATGCCCCGTTCCGCAAGGCGATCCCCGTGGCGATCCTCCGCCAATTGATTATTCGCCGCCCCTGCCACGACACTGGCGCGCAACCGGTCCACAGTTTTGTCATTGATCGACGCGCCCAGCGCACAGGGTGCATAAACATCAACATCGGCGTCATAGATATCGTCCAGACCGACCACGGTTGCGTTCAATTCTGACTCTGCCTTCGCCAAGGCTGCCTGATCGATATCAGTGACAGTCAGGACAGCACCGGCGTCATGAAGCTGACGCGCCAGATCATAGCCAACATGCCCCAGACCCTGAACGGCGACACGGATACCTTTCAGATCCGCCGTCCCCAACCGTGTGCGCACAGTCGCCTCCAGGCCTTTGAAAACGCCATAGGCGGTGCCGGGTGACGGGTCAAAACCGACCCCTTTCACACCGCGCACATGGGGGGTTTCCTTAGACACCTCCAACATATCATCCGGGCTGGTTCCGACATCTTCCGCCACGATATAGCGACCGCCCAAGCTTTCCACAAAACGCCCCATTGCGCGCATCATGGCGGGCGTCTTATCGGTTTTAGCATTCCCCATAATGACAGACTTGCCACCGCCCCAGGGCAGACCAGCCAAGGCGTTCTTGTAAGACATGCCCCGTGACAGGCGCAGCACATCGGTCAGCGCCGCCTGATCATCCACATAGTCCCACATGCGACAGCCCCCCAGGGCCGGGCCAAGGGTCGTGCTGTGCAGGGCTATAATCGCCTGCAAACCGGTTTTCGCATCGCTGTGAAAGGCGACGGTTTCATGACCATCAAAGCTTTTCGACGAAAACACACTCATGGGGACTTCTCCTCTATCTGGTGAAGTTGAAATATTATTACCCAAAATATGAGCCTGATTTTGATCGGAAAAAAGGGGGATTCTACAGGTCTTCAAAGAAAGACCGAAAATCATGAAGCAGCGCCGAAAAGACGCAATTATTGATCACAATACCCTGAAAAAGAGAAATTCTCTTAGGATACGTGCTTCAGATCACAGGCTGGTTGCACTGCGCGCGGCCTGATCATACAGACCACTGAGCGCCCGCAAGGTCCTGGCCGTATCGGTAATTTCCTGCGAGTCCACGCCCCCCAGACCCTGAAAGGCATCCACCAAACACGCCTCCCGTACCTCGCGATATTTCTGACAGGCATCCCGGCCCTGGTCTGAGGTTGTGTAAAAAACCTCCTTCCCCCGCTTCTCCGCAGTGACCAGATCCGCCTTCAACAGCTTCTTCAACGCATAGGTGACCGTATGGGTGTCTTCCACATTCAGCGTAAAGCAAATATCCGCCAGGCGCTTCGCCCTGTTGCGGTGATTAACCGAATGCAGCACCAGAATATCCAGTGACGCCAGATCCCCATACCCCGCAGCGGCCATGCAGCGCGACACCCAGCGCTGAAAGGCATGCCAACTGACCATCAAGCCATATTCATACTCACTCAGCTCTGCGGCCTGTTCAGAAACCAGATGCGAGGATGAGACGATACGGCTTTTGGTCATTTGATTACTCCGCCGCCTGGGCTGTTTCATCGGCCTTGCCATAGCCGCCACCGCCCGGAGTTTCCAGCACGAAGACATCGCCCGCTTCAACAGCCCGCATATCGGTTGCGGTCATCATCTCAATGCTGCCATCCGTGCGCTCAATCCAGTTGCGGCCGACAGCAGCGTCCCCGCCGCCCGCCATGCCATAGGGTGGCACGATGCGGTGATTGGCCAGGATGACGACATCCATCGCCTCCAGGAAGCGCACCCGCCGTCGCACACCATCGCCCCCATGATGACGCCCGACACCGCCGGAGCCTTTGCGAATCTCAAAGCTTTCCAGCAATACCGGCAGGCGCCATTCCAGAATTTCCGGATCGGTCAGGCGGCTGTTGGTCATATGGGTGTGCACGGCATCGGTGCCGTCAAAATCCGGTCCGGCCCCTGATCCACCGCAGACGGTTTCGTAATACTGATACCGATCATTGCCCCAGACGAAGTTATTCATCGTCCCCTGGGCTGCCGCCATCACGCCCAGCGCGCCATACAGCGCATCGGTGACGATCTGGGACGTTTCCACATTCCCGGCAATCACAGCACCGGGATAGCGGGCGTTCAGCATGCAATCTTCCGGCAGAATGATGTCGATGGGTTTCAAGCACCCCTCATTCATCGGGATATCGTCATCGACCAGCGTGCGGAAGACGTACAATACCGCAGCCTTGCACACCGCCGCCGGGGCATTGAAATTATTCTGACCCTGGGGGCTGGTGCCGGTGAAATCCACCGTCGCACCCCGATTGGGCTTGTCGATGGTGATCTTGACCCGAACGGTCTGACCATTATCCATGGGATAGTCGAAACTGCCATCTTTCAGGACATCAATCACGCGGCGCACGGATTCTTCGGCATTGTCCTGGACATGGCCCATATAGGCCTCAACCGTATCCAAACCGAAATGATCGACCATCTTGCCCAATTCCTGGACGCCCTTTTCATTGGCGGCCAATTGGGCGCGCAGATCGGCCAGGTTCTGATCCGGGTTGCGGGCGGGATATTTTGCGCCCAACAGGACCTTGCGGAAGTCTTCTTCCCGATAGCGGCCCTGATCGACCAGTTTGAAATTGTCGATCAACACACCTTCTTCGTCGATATGCTTTGAATCCGGCGGGGCCGATCCTGGTGTGCGGCCACCGATATCAGAATGGTGCCCCCGGCTGGCGACAAAGAACAGAATGCGGCTGCCGGCCTCATCAAAGACCGGGGTCACAACGGTAACGTCGGGCAGATGGGTCCCGCCATTATAGGGATTGTTCAGGACATAGGCGTCGCCCGGCTTGATCCCACCTTCATTATTGCGAACGACGGCGCGCACACTTTCCCCCATGGACCCCAGATGTACCGGCATATGGGGGGCATTGGCGATCAGGTTGCCCGAGGAATCGAATACGGCGCAGGAGAAATCCAGACGCTCCTTGATATTGACCGAATAGGCCGTGTTCTGCAGCGTGTAACCCATCTGTTCGGCAATCGACATGAACAGATTGTTGAAGACTTCCAGCATCACCGGGTCGCTGGTCGTGCCAATGGCAACCTGGCGGGGCAGCGCCTCCACGCGGGTCAGGATCAAGTTGCCAATCGCGGTCATCTCCGCTTCCCAGCCCGGTTCGACAACATTGGTGCCGGTCCGCTCCACAACGATTGCGGGGCCCTTGATCTTCTGGCCCGGGGCCATTTTATCGCGATCATAAGCGGGTGCCTGAACCGATTTCCCGGCCATATAGGCAGTGATGGTCTCCATAGGTTCCGGCGTGGCCTGACGGGTCGCCAGATCATCCACCGACAGGTCAAACGTCCGGCCAATTGCTTCGACCGAAAGGGCAGACGCAACCAGCCCCTTGCTGCCCATCAGGAAGCCAAACCGCGAACGATAGGCTTCCTTAAAGGCCTCAGACATTGCGTCCAGGGACCCAAAGGGGACTTCCAATGCAGTGTCGGACCCGTCATAGCGGATATGAACCTTACGCAGGATTTCCGTGCGATCCTTTGGCACATCCTGGCGGATCAGTTCCTTCTCCGCCTCTGTGGCCATGCCATCCAATTCCGTGTTCAGGCGGCTCAACAGCCCCTCGTCCAAGGGTTGCTCGACAGAGCGTTCCCGCATCGCGCGGATATCGGCCAGGCCCATGCCATAGGCCGACAGAACCCCCGCGAAGGGATGGATCAGAACCTTTGTCATGCCCAATGTATCGGCGATCAGACAGGCATGCTGCCCCCCGGCCCCACCAAAGCATTGCAGCGCATATTCAGTCACGTCATAGCCACGCTGGACGGAGATTTTCTTAATCGCATTGGCCATGTTTTCGACCGCGATTTTCAAGAATCCCTCAGCAATCTCTTCGGGGCTGCGCGCCTCACCCGTCGCGGCCTCAACCTCTTTCGCCAGGGCGGCAAATTTCTTATGCACCGCATCGGCATCCAGTGGCTCATTCTGATTGGGACCAAAGACGGGTGGGAAGAATTGCGGCTGCAATTTCCCCAGCATCACATTGCAATCAGTCACCGCCAAAGGACCACCGCGCCGATAGGCAGCCGGTCCTGGATTGGCACCTGCGCTTTCGGGTCCAACGCGGAATCGTGCGCCATCAAACTGACAGATCGATCCCCCGCCCGCTGCAACAGTATGGATCAGCATCATGGGCGCGCGCATCCGCACACCCGCGACCAGGGTCTCAAAAGCCCGCTCATATTCGCCATTGTAATGGGCGACATCGGTCGAGGTGCCCCCCATATCGAAGGTGATGACCTGATCAAAGCCTGCTTGTTCCGCTGTCTTCACCGATCCGACGATACCGCCCGCAGGGCCGGACAGGATGGCATCCTTACCCTGGAACAGCTTTGCATCGGTCAATCCGCCATTGGATTGCATGAATTGCAGGCGCACATCGCCCAATTCACCAGCAACCTGACGCACATAGCGCCCCAGAATGGGCGACAGATAGGCATCCACCACGGTGGTATCGCCGCGCCCGACAAATTTAATCAGCGGGCTGGTTTCATGGCTGGTCGAAACCTGGGTAAATCCGATGTCCCGCGCCAGATCCGCGATTTTGATTTCATGATCCGGCACGCGATAGGCATGCATCAGCACAATGGCGACAGAGCGAATGCCATCATCAAAGGCCGCCTGTAGTTTCGGGCGCAGATCGTCCAGGTCCAGCGGCGTCAGGACCGCATCCTTGGCATCAATCCGTTCCACCACTTCCTCAACCCGGTCATACAGCAATTCCGGCAGGATGATATTGCGATCAAACAGCCGCGGGCGCGCCTGATAGGCAATGCGCAATTGATCCCGGAAACCCTTTGTGACCACCAACAGCGTGCGGTCGCCCTTGCGCTCCAACAGCGCATTTGTGGCAACCGTCGTTCCCATCTTCACCGCATCGATCTTGTCGGACGGGATGGGGTCGCCCTTTTTCAGGCCTAACAGGTCACGAATGCCCTGAACCGCCGCATCAGAATAGGCTTCGGGATTTTCCGACAACAGCTTGTGGGTCAACAGCGTACCATCAGGCTTGCGCCCAACCACATCGGTGAACGTGCCGCCCCGGTCAATCCAGAATTGCCAGCCGTCCCGTTGATCCCGATTTTCCTGCGCCGTTTTGGTCATGATGCTGTTTTCCCTGTTATCCGAAGACAGCAACAATGATAATTTATCAATAAATTGTCAACGATGGTTCCAGGTTTCATTCAAATAATTATACGCAAGACCACCACCGTCGCTGTACCCAGGCAAACAGCAATGATCAGGGGCAATCGCAGAACCGCCAGAACAGTCACCATGGCTGCCAGAGTTTCTGCCACGCCGGTCGCCAGGGTCATTGGCACGACCAGGGCCGTCAGCACGGCGGCTGGCATTGCTTCCATCGCCGCCTTCACGCGACCAACCGGCGTTACATAGCGCACAAGGACATATCCACCGACCCGAAATAACAGCGTCACCGCCGCCATCCCCAACAGAGTCAGCAGATGAACAGGGTCCAGTGTCATGCTGATCCCTCCGCACGCTCATTATTGCGATATACCAGGGCGACGGCGGACATCCCCCCTAATGCGCCAATAAATATGTACCAGTGTCCCGGCAACCAGAGATGCGCCACCAGCGCACACAGCGCCGACCCAAGCACTGCGACCAGGGAGG
The DNA here is from genome assembly GCA_002709955.1 of Rhodospirillaceae bacterium. Classification (GTDB taxonomy): domain Bacteria; phylum Pseudomonadota; class Alphaproteobacteria; order UBA8366; family Aestuariispiraceae; genus Pacificispira. Next base: position 284,210 of record PAQY01000012.1, on the reverse strand, counting down.
TGCGCCCCTGCCACATGCCCCTGATCAGGCACAGGAACATGGCAACGAACATGAAATCTGCGCCAAACCGCGCCGGATTTTCAATCGCACTGCCCAACCAGGCGCCAATCGCACAGGATATGGGCCAGTTCAGATAGAACATCACCGTCAATCCGATCACATAGCCGGGCGTCAATCGGGCACTGCCGCAACGTTTGATCGCCAAGGCCCAGGTTTCATCAGAATGGATTGTGACAAACCAGGCCTTGGTCACGAAAGGCAGATGCCGGACATGCGGGCGTAGCGCCGCCCCCATCAAAAAATAGCGCGTATTGGCCAGGGCGGTGGCCAGCACAACGGCAAAGACCGGCACCGGTGTTGCCCAGACATCAATAGACACGAATTGCGCGCCCCCGGCATAGGTCGTGGCGCACATCAAAATGACTTCCAGCGGGCTGAGGCCTTTTTGCACCGCCAATGTCCCAAACAGTAAGCCAAAGGGGACAACCCCCGCCATCAGGGGCAGAATATCCAAAAATCCCCGCCGCAATTCGGGCCAGAAACCAGGCCGCTCCATAACGCGCACTCCTCATCCCATCGATGAGGAAGGGTCTATCAGGACCGACCCGGTCAATATTGTAGATTATTGCAAGAAGGCTGTGCGGTATTTGCCCGGTGTCACACCAAGCACCCCTTTGAATTGGCGGGTTAAATGTGCCTGATCGTAAAAACCGCAGGTCACAGCAACATCGGCGGGCGAGCGACCCAGCGCCAAATACGCCTTTGCCCTTTCGACCCGCCGCCCAACGATCCAGGCATGGGGCGTTACACCAATTTCGGATCGAAAACTGCGAATCAATCGATAGGGGCTGAACCCGACCAATTGGGCCAGAATGGAAAGATCCAAATCCTGATCCAGATTGTCCTGAATATACTCACAAACCCGCCGAATCGCGGAGGTCTCCCGCCCGATCTCGATGACGGGTCCCCGCAATTCACCATAGCGTTTGACCAACAGGGTCGCAGCCTCAGTCAATGCAGAATCCCGCTCCATCGATTGCGGGGCCGTCTGCAGGGCATAATGGGCCCCGGCCAAAAGCCGCCAAACCTCCCTATCCTGAAACAAGGCATTCTTGAAGTGGACCTGACCGGTCGGGCGCTCCGTCACTTGCTCACTTATTCCCGATATCAAAGAGATAGAGGGATAGAACATGCGATAGCGATATCCGTTCTCCCCAGGGCTCCCATCATGCACTTCACCAGGATTAACGACACAAACATCGCCCGCAACAGCCCGGCGGTTAACTCCGTTGAGGCGATAACACTCCACACCCTGCTCTATAACGCCCATGACATAGGTATCATGGGTATGGGGCGAATAACTGTGATTAACGAAGGTCGCGTGCAGGCATTCCAGATCGCCCCATCGCGGGTCACGCCAGAAATTGACCTGGTCCCGCTGGGACAGACCTTCCTGATTTACCGCTGCTGCTTGAGTGATCGACGCCATAATGAACCACTTTTACCATGTCTTATCGCGAGGCGGATTGTAAAAAATTGCACCTGTTTCATGCGTATAAATATAACGTTGACAATTTATCGATAAATCGTGACTGATAGAGCGCCTTCACCGATATCAGCACAATTGCGGACGGGAAGATGTTGGCGGCACTGGTTTGTCCAGCTAATGTTGAGCAACAGACTGTGCCCATTGGGGACCACCAGTCGCGGACCTGCGCCGGATGAACCGGGCAGACCGAAGACGTCAGAAAGAATAGGGAATATCATAATGAGCAAACTAAACACCGTATTGGCTGCGGCTGCATTGGCTTTCAGCCCCATCGTCTTAAGCCCTATTTCAGCGCAAGCGGCTGAAATCACCTGGGACATGGCGAACGAATATAATGACACCTCCATTCACGCAGAGGGCGATAAGGTCTTTGCAAAGACACTGGGTGAATTGACCAATGGCGCGATTGAAATCACGCATCATTTCGGTGGTTCCATCGGCTTTAAATCAAAAGACCAGTTGGATGCCGTTGCTGATGGCGCATTGCCAATCGCCGATACCTTTGTCGGGCCGCTGGGCGGCATCAATTCGATGTTCCTTCTGCCGTCCCTGCCCTTCCTGACAAAGACACCTGCTGATTCGCGCAAACTGTATCTTGCGGCAAAGGATGCCTATGATGAAGTTTTCGCAGAAAATAATCAGAAATTGCTGTGGTCCTCTCCCTGGCCTCCCTCAGGTATCTGGGCGAAAAAGCCAGTCGACAGCCTGGAAGCTTTGGCAAACCTGAAAATCCGCACCTATGATGCCAACGGCACGATCACCTTCCAGGAAGCCGGTGCTTCACCGATCCAGCTCAGCTGGGCTGATGTTGTGCCCCAACTTTCTACCGGTGGCATTGATGCGGTTTTGACCTCTGCAGAAGGCGGCACGAACGCCAAATTCTGGGAACAGTTGAGCCATTTCACCGAAGTGAACTACGCCATGCCGTTGAACATGATCCACATCAACCTGGATGTCTGGAATGACCTGTCCGATGAACACAAGGAAGCGGTCCTGACCGCAGCCAAGGCAGCGGAAGATCATGTCTGGGCCGCCGTTGAAAAGCGCGTTGAAGAAAACTATGCCGAAATGAAGGCCAATGGTTTGACCGTGGTCAACGGTGTGGATACGGGTTATCTGGATGCCCTGAACAAGGCGGGACAGAAAGCCCAGGCTGAATGGCTTGAAAAAACCGGCGCAAAGGGTCAGGCAATCCTCGACGCCTATTCCAACTAAGCGTAAGATAGATAAAGTAAATTCAAGATCAGGGGGGCGGCTTGATGATCGCAATGATCAATCGTGTGGTGTCGGCAATCAACCGTGTTGCCGGGGCCACGGCCGCCCTTCTGCTGTTTTATGTCCTTGTTCACATCATTTATGAAATCATCCTGCGCACGGTGTTTGCGACATCCACCTTTGTTCTGGATGAATTTGTCGGATATGCCGTTGCGGCAATGACGTTCCTTTCCCTTGGCTATGCGCTGGAAACCGGGGCCTTGATCCGGGTTGATCTTGCAATAACCCGGATCAAGGGACGTGCGCGTCGCTGGGTTGAATTGTTCTGTATCTCCAGCAGTTTTGCGATGGCCGGTTTCTGCGCCTGGTGGGTCGGGCGTGACGCCCTGCGCAACTGGACAAGGGGATCTGTATCAGAAAGCATTGCTGAAGTTCCCTTGTGGATACCCGTTGGTGCGGTCTGGCTGGGTTTGATCTTTCTTATGCTCCAACTATTCGCGTATTTCCTGCGCGTTGCGGCGGGCGGCAACCCGATTGACAACGAAGGAACCGAATAATGGATGCGATAATTGCAGGGTTTACTGTTCTGGTTCTGATTCTGCTGTTCCTGGGCAGCGGCGTTTGGGTGTTCATCGGGCTGCTATTGGTATCGACCAGTGGTTTGTTCCTGGTTCTAGATTTCCCAGCCCATCGCATCGGCGCGATCCTGGGGAAGATCCTGTTCCGCAGCGCCAGTTCCTGGGAATTGGCGGCAATCCCCCTGTTTATCTGGATGGGGGAGATGATACTGCGCACCGATATATCGGCCAAACTGTTCCGGGGCCTGGCCCCCCTGGTGCGCCATATTCCAGGCGGCCTGATCCACACAAATGTTGTCGGATCGACCTTGTTCGCCGCTGTTTCTGGATCATCGGCCGCAACCACCGCGACGGTGGGCAAAATTACATCCGTGGAATTGAAACGCCGCGGCTATGACGAAAAACTGTCCATCGGATCATTGGCGGGCGCGGGCAGTCTGGGGCTTTTGATCCCCCCCTCCATCGTCATGATCATCTATGGCGTTCTGGCAGAAGTTTCCATTTCCCAATTGTTTGCCGCAGGTGTTTTGCCAGGGCTTCTGGTTGCCTTCCTGTATTCCGCCTATATCGCCATTAGATGCAAGATCAATCCGGCCCTGGCACCTGAGAATACCGATGATACGATCACATTATTTCAATCCTTTAAGGATCTTAGCCCGGTTCTGGGTCTGATCATTGTCGTTTTAGGGGCAATCTATTCCGGTCTGGCAACCCCATCCGAAGCCGCCGCCGTTGGTGTTTTGGGAACCCTGGTTCTGGTCATCGGTACAGGCCAGATGTCCTGGAAAATGATGACAGAAAGCTTGATGGGGGCGGTGCGATCGTCTGCCATGGTGTGTTCAATCCTGATTGCAGCAGCCTTTCTGTCCACGGCAATGGGGTATATGCATGTGCCCCAGGATGTGGCGACGGCCATTGCCGCCCTGGATATCGGACCCTATGGATTGATCATGATCCTGGCGGTGTTTTACATCGTCCTGGGCCTGTTCCTGGATGGCATATCGATTGTGGTGATGAGCCTTCCCATCACCCTGGCCCCCATTCTGGCGATGGGGTTTGACCCGATCTGGTTTGGTGTCTTTCTGGTGCTGATGGTGGAGCTGGGTCAGATGACGCCGCCGGTTGGCTTTAATCTGTTCGTCTTGCAGGGCTTGACCGGAATACCGGTAAATCGGGTCGCGATTGCGGCATTGCCCTTCTTCATCCTGATGGGCGCTGCTGTTGCGATCATCACCATCTGGCCGGAAATCGCCCTTTGGCTGCCGCGAATTCTGTTTAATTAACGGGTCGGCGCAACAGTTTTATATCTTGTATTTGACTACACATTCGGAATACCCATATGAGGCGGGGAATGTGCAGCAATGTCGGGGAGACAGCTGTACCAGATGGGGAAAGGCCCCATCCTTAATCAATACACGAGGTCTTGATCTTTTATGGACATAGTATTTCTGGTCGCCGGTCTCGCCATACTTTTCGTTGGGGGCGAATTGACGGTGCGCGGCGCGGTAGGGCTGGCTCGGTTTCTGGGCGTTTCTCCCGCAGTGATTGGCTTGACGGTGGTGGGGTTTGGGACATCTGCACCGGAACTGGTGGTTACCGTGCAGGCAGCCCTTGCGGGTAAAAGTGGCCTGGCAATCGGGAATGTCGTTGGCTCCAATATATCAAACCTGTTGCTGATACTGGGCGTTGGCGCTGTCATGTGGCCGCTGACCTGCGGGCTTGCTGCGGCCAGGCGGGATGCCGGCATGATGGTTTTTTCCGCCGTCATCCTGGTTGGGCTGGGGATGTATGGCCTGATCGAATGGTGGCACGGCATCATAATGATTGCCTTGCTGCTGATTTATCTGGGCATAACATATTTTAACGACAAGAAAGATCAGGCCTCGCGAAAACTGCACGAGCGGGAAGTCGAGGAACTGGAAGAGCTGGAAAGCGCCCCGACATCGGTGCCGCTGATCTTCTTGTTCACGATTCTGGGTCTGGTCGGATTGGTCGTTGGGGCCGATTTGATGGTTAAAGGTGCCATTGGCATTGCTGAAAGTTTCGGCGTGCCTGAAACCGTTATTGGCCTGACCATTGTTGCGCTGGGCACATCATTGCCAGAATTGGCGGCAACCGCCGTTGCGGCCTATCGCAAACATACCGATGTGGCGATTGCCAATGTTCTGGGCTCTTGCGTCTTTAACGTTCTATCCATCTTGGGGATCACCGCTTTGGTCTCTCCCCTTGTCGTGGAACCGGATATCCGGAACATCGACTTGTGGGTGATGCTGGCTGCGACGGTTTTCGTCACGGTTCTGTTGTTGAAGAACTGCAAGATCGGACGGGCTGCTGGGATCGTGTTGATCCTGGCCTATGTCGCCTATATCGCCAGCCTTGCGCCAAGACTGGTGTAAATCAGCAAGACCGTCATAGGATGGCAATCAAATCGTGATTGGGTGACGGGCTGTGATACCCATTTATGAGTTGAGCCCCCTATGAGCGCAGTGAAAAACGTCCTGTTTGTGACCTTCGACCAATGGCGATGGGATTGTCTGTCGGCGATGGATCACCCGGTTTTGCGCACGCCGAAATTGGATGCCTTCTGTCAGGACGCAACCCATTTCGCGAACCATTGGTCGGTGACCTGCCCCTGTGGACCGGGGCGCAGCGCCCTGTTGACCGGAACCTATCAGCACAAAAACCGTGCCTTGCGCAACGGAACACCGCTGGACCGGCGCTTCACCAATGTCGCGCTGGAAGCCCGCAAGCTGAATTTCGATCCTGTGCTGTTTGGCTATACCGACATATCCCCCGACCCGCGTGGGGCGGATCATCGTGACCCCGTGTTTAATTCTTACGAGGGTGTCCTGCCGGGCATGACCCGACTGTGCCGATTGGATGAAGACTTCGGCCCGTGGTTTGCGGATCTGAAGAAAAAGGGATACACCCTGCCGCAACGGCCATGGGACATATTCCGACCGTCCAATGGATATGACGGTAAACCCGCCAGCTTTGCCCCAGCCCGGTTCAAAGCGGAAGACAGCAACACGGCCTTTCTGACGAATGCGGTTCTGGACTATCTGGATGCGCGCCAGGGAAAACCCTTCTTCGCTCATGTAACCTATATCAGCCCCCATCCTCCCTTCATTGCGCCCGCCCCTTACAATGCGCGGTATGATGCCGATGCTGTACCCCTGCCCAACCGTGCCGATAGCCCAGAAAAAGAGGGGGACGTTCATCCATGGTTGAAGCATCACCTGGCGACCTATGACACGAATTCCGCCCTGGTGGAGAAAATGGTGGTGGGTCAGAAAACCGCCGCAACCGCCCTGTCAGACGCGGAAATACGTCAATTGCGCGCGACCTATTACGGCATGATCAACGAGGTGGAGGATAATTTCACCCGCATCCTGGATCGCCTGAAGGAAAGTGGCGAATATGACCAGACCCTGATCGTCCTGACATCGGATCATGGGGAGCAATCGGGCGATCATTGGCTGTTTTCAAAGACCGGCTTTTTTGACGAAAGTTATCGCGTGCCGCTGATCATCCGGGATCCAAGACCGGAAGCACAGGCCGGGCGCGGGCGCAAGGTTCAGGCCATCACAGAATCTGTTGATGTGACACCAACCATTCTACACGCCCTGGGGGCACCGATCCCGCGTCAGGTTGACGGCAAACCCCTGTCCCCGTGGCTGGCTGGACAGACACCAGATAGCTGGCGGACAGAAGCCCATATCGAATTTGATTTTGGCGATCCTGTCGCGCGAACAGCGGAAAAGGCCCTGGGCCTTAGAACAGATGAATGCAGCCTGACCGTGATCCGATCGGATCGATACAAATATGTTCATTTCGCCGCCTTACCGCCCTTGTTCTATGATCTTCAGGAAGACCCGGATCAATTGGTCAATCGTGCGAATGATCCTGCCTGTCAGGCGGCAATGCTGGACATGGCCCAGCGCCTTATCACCTGGCGCATGCAAACAGAAGATCGTGACCTGTCCTATTTCCACATCGAAAATGGTGCCTATGAATTGCCAGATGATCGCTTTGCTGATCTTCTGTAGCCAGTCCTCACAATAAGGTTTCCAAATGACATCCACCCCCACAGCCCCCCGCACGGATATCCCCCGGATGATCGGTCATCGCGGGGCCGCAGCCCATGCCCCGGAAAATACAATTCCGGGACTAAAGAAGGCCAAAGAGCTGGGCGCACGCTGGGTGGAATTCGACTGTATGCTGTCCATGGACGATGTTGTCGTGCTGCATCATGACGATACGCTGGACCGAACCACAAACGGCACCGGACTGGTGTCGGAAAAATCCTTCGTCGAATTGCGTCGGCTGGATGCAGGGTCATGGTTTGCGCCAGAATTCACAGGAACCGCTATTCCCAGTTTTGATCAGACCATCGCAGCGCTGACATCGCTGGGCCTGGGGGCGAATGTGGAAATCAAGCCCGTCACTGGTTATGAGCGCCGCACCGGACAGGTCGTTGCAACCCAAACAGCCCAATTGTGGCCAGCCAGCCTGCCGCCTGCGGTGCTTTCTTCCTTCTCTCTTGAGGCGCTGGAGGAAGCGATGAAGGCTGCCCCACAAGTAGACCGGGCCATCCTGTGGTGGGACATTCCCGAAGACTGGCATGATCATCACATGCGCCTGGGGGCGTCTGCCGCTCATGTCAGCGCCAAGAAATTGAGTGACCGCCAGGCCGCAGCATTTCGCGATGCGGGCGTGCCATTCCGCGTCTATACCGTCAATGATCCAGCCGACGCGGAGCGACTGTTCACCCTGGGATGCGAGGCGATCTTTACGGATTACCCAGATCGGTTTGCCTGATCCGGGGCGTGATGTGTTCCCGGCGCACACAAATCCAAGGAACCATCAGCGCTTTTGCATTGCGGTAAATGCCTGTAAACAGATGCAATGAGCGATAGAATCCATCCCCCCACAGGCATCGTACCGGGCCTTTCTGATGAGCGTCTGGCGACCATCCTGTTATTTGTCGTCCCTGTCTTCTTTGCCACCAATATCCTGGTGGCAAAGGCAACGGCAGATATCATCCCCCCGGTGCATCTGGCTTTCATGAGATGGGTCGCGACATTCCTGCTGCTGCTGCCCCTGGTTGGGGGGCGGTTATGGGTACGGCGGGGTGCCATAGCACGGGAATGGAAAGACCTGCTGCTACTGGGTGGGCTTGGCATGGGGATATGCGGGGCCTTTGTTTACATTGCTGCAGATACCACATCGGCGGTTAATATCGGCCTGATCTATTCCGCCTCTCCCGTTCTGATCACACTGCTATCGGCCCTGATTTATCAGGAACAGGTGCGCCCCCTGGGCATTGTGGGCATGGTTCTGAGCCTGACCGGCGTCATGATTATTATCACCCGCGCGGATATAGGCGTCCTCCTGTCCCTGTCGTTTACAGAAGGGGATATCTGGATTCTGGCCTCCATGATCAGTTGGGCGCTGTATTCAGTTCTGCTGCGCCACCGCCCCAGTGAAATGGGTCTGACAACACGCCTTGGTGCCATAGTCCTGGCTGGGATCATTGTCCTGGCACCCTTCACGGTCTGGGAAACAATGCAGGGGCAATCTCAGGACTGGGGTTGGGAAGTCTTTGGATGGGTTGCCATACTGGCGGTCTTCGCTTCTTTTGGGGCCTATCAACTGCATGGATTTGTTCAGCGGACATTGGGGGCCAGCCGCACAAGTCTGTTTTTGTATATGATGCCGCTATACAGCGCGGGTCTTGCATGGCTGTTGCTAGGGGAAGTGCCGCAGATCTATCATTGGATTGGTGCCGCCTTCGTATTGCCCGGCCTGATGCTGGCCAATAGCGGACGCGCGAAACCGGCTAAGGTGTGATGTGGAAAGGGATGAATAATGACCGATCTGTTCCCTGGCTTTCGTGAAGAACGGATAACCGTTTCACACAGTCTTGCGGATAACGTGACCTTGAAATGCCGCATAGGGGGCAATGGCCCCCCCTTGCTGTTGCTCCATGGCTATCCCCAGACCGGCGCGATGTGGCACAAGGTTGCCGGTCCCCTGGCGCGCAATTTCACTGTTATCTGTCCCGATCTGCGCGGTTACGGGGCATCTGACACGCCAGAAACAGATGCCGATCACCTGCCCTATTCCAAACGGGCCGTGGCTGCCGATATGGTGGCCCTGATGGCACAACTGGGTCATGACCAGTTTCAGGTCGCAGGGCATGATCGCGGGGGGCGCGTGACGCACCGGCTATGCCTGGACCATCCTGATGCTGTGATCCGTGCGGCGGTGCTGGACATTATCCCGACACGCACCCTGTTTAAGACCGCGACCCAGGCCGTCGCCCAGGCCTATTATCACTGGTATTTTCTGGCCCAGCCCGCGCCCTATCCGGAAACATTGATCGGTGCGGATCCGGTCTATTATTTCCGCCACAAGGCAGGCGGATTGAGCCAAAGCGGCCTGAGTTTTTTCGATCCCACCGCCCAGGCGGAATACGAAGCCGCCTTTTCCAACCCCGCCGTCATTCATGCCAGTTGCGAGGATTACCGCGCCGCTGCCGGAATTGACCTGATCCATGACGAGGCGGACCTGGACCAGAAGATCACCTGCCCCCTGCTGGTCCTGTGGGGTGCGAAAGCCCCGATGCACAAGCATTATGATGTCCTGGAAACCTGGCGGGACCGTGCCGTCGCGCCCGAAGGTCATGCCATCGAATCCGGCCATTTCCTGGCAGAAGAAAACCCGACCGACACCCTAGCAGCGTTTAAAAAGTTCTTTAAGTGCTAAACAGTCAGCAGTGCCTCATGGCCGCGGACCTTGATCATGACTTGGGAGTCAGGCGCTTCGGACGGTGTGCTGCGCAGCCAACTGGTCCATCCCAGTCGTAAATCCCCGCCCAGGCGGCTGGCTGGCACTGCATCCTGTCTGGCGATCAGGCGGGCGGAAAAATTGTATTCCGGCGAAACATAGAACATGACCATGGACAATAGCGGTCGATGACAGGCCCCGCCGGGAAGGAAGCTTTCAAAAGTTTCACGGTCCAGCGGCCCGATCTGCAATTCCAACCCGGATTGCTGATCCCAATAGCGACTGCCCAGAAATGCGGCTGTCCCCAGCGCATTGTTGCGCCCAGACAGGCCGCCCAGACGACCGCCAATAACGGTTTCCTGACCGGGTTCCAGGCGCACCCAATCGCCAACGAACTGTTTCACCTTAACCGGCAGGCCATAATAATCGGCCACCATGCTTTGCAGGCCCAGCGCCGTGCGCGGCCGGTGCACCAATAATCCGGCATAGCGCAACAAGGATCGATCGCTGACCGACATCCGCTCGTCCATCCCATCGGTGCCAAGGCCGATAAAGCTGCGCAGGAATTTGGCGATCAGGGTCCGATGGGGTGGGCGCGTATCCAGACCGATCCGATGCGCCTTGCGCACCCGCACCATCAGGGAGGCCAGACGATGGTTGAAGATATCCAGAAACGCCCGCCAGGCCAAATCTTTCTTGGACACGCGCTGGATCAACCGTTCTGTCAGTGGACGCGGCAAGGGTCCCATTGCCCCGGCCAGCCCCATGAACCGGATCATCATTTCATCGGGCTTGTCCAGCGATTGCGGATGGTAGGATTTAATTGAACTGGGGGGGAATGCCAGGGAGGGATCGGCGTTGAAATGCACCGCTTCCCTGCGGGGGTCCGATCCTTCCCCCACGGGAACGAAGTCGCTGTCGGGATCAATCCCGACACCGCGCATCAATTCTGTCGTCCGCACCGCCTGATAGAAATCGAAGCGATAGGGATGGGCGCGCAATTCCTCAATCAGAGGAGGAACTGATCGCCGGCTCTTGCTGGCCATTCTTTCCAGACCCCTTCCCGTTGAACAGAGTGTACGGACAATTTAGAGAATGAATTGACCGAGGCATAAAGCCCCAGAAACCTGTCCAGAACAGAGGCCAGCAGGATCGCGCTGGACCCGACATAGGCGCGCTCATCAACCGTCAGAATAACCTCAACCCCCCGCGCAAAGCCGCGCCAGGCATCCGGACCCATGCGGGCGACGGCGCGGCGGCATTGCATTTCTACAATGCCATTGATCTGTTGTTCCGTGCCCGCCGTTCTGTCATTGGCATACAGGCGCAATATTTCCTGTAACGCCGTCAGGGATCCTTCAAACTGGCTGAGGGATAGATAGTTCAGGGACAGATGCGACACCAGACGCCACAGCGTCTCCCCCCCGATGGGCGGTTCAATCTGGGGCGTTGGTTTATATAAGGCCGTGATACCAGAGACCGGAGCCCCCATTTCCGTCTGCAATATAGCACCGGGGCGCAATTGCTCCGCCAGTCCCCGATTGGTGCACCAGGTATGGGCAAACAGCGTCGTCGTCGCGGGCATGGTCGGGCGATAGTCCAGATCAACAAAGCTTAGATAGATATCGGTGCCGGGCATATCAGACTGGCCGGTCATATCCCGTCTGGCATACCAGAAAGCACGCGAATTGCGGCTGTGCGCCGCATGATTAAAGGAAAAGAACGGTTCCACCCGGAACGCATCTGCCTGTTCCTGATTGCTGGCGGTGACAGAGCGGATCGAATGGATTTCCGTCGTCAATTCACGCCGTCGATCCCCAACCAGTCGATACTCAGACTCGCGCCCATCAATGCGTATCGGCTCTGACGTCTTGCTGAACAGGTTGACGATGGGGGTCGTGAACAACTGAAAATTTCCGGGCTCTACCGTCACGCTGCGCGGCGGTGGCACATCCAACAGTATAAGGATATCCAAGACCCGATCCGCCTGCGCCGACGCCAGACCATCAATATCGAAATACAGGAATTTTTCTGAGAAGGTGAAATATTCCCGCAGCAGGTGATAGGCCGGTTGGCCGTGACCGGGGACATCAATGACGGCCTCGTCCCGTTCAAACCCCACCGGGCGGATCGCCGCAGGGCCCAGCATGACAGGCTTCTTCGTCTCCCCATCGGCAATCAGTGCGACCCCTTTGGCATTCACGAACAGCAATTCATACAAACTGTCGGCCAATACCCGGTCGGCATGGATATGGAACCGCAAGCTATCCATTTCCAAGTCACGCAGCGGGTCCGCCTCTGCCGTGATACGCAATCGCAGCACGGCATTCACATCCGTCTGCGCATCCAGAAAATCATAACGATCTGTTGATTCTATCCCTGCCTGAGTGACAGAAATGGGCCACAGATCGACCGGATACACCGATCTGAAACGGCAGCTCATCCCATTTGGGGCGGTCGCATACAGATCACTGCCCTTGGGCACATGATAGCCGCTGGTCATCTTGCCCCGCGCGCTATCGACATTGAAACGCGCGATGGTCATGGAAGGGATCGGATCAACAAATTGCGGATACAGAATGCCCAACAAGGCCTGAGGGATCTGTGGAAATTCGGCATCGATATTCTGCTGAATGCGTCCGGTCAGAAACGCGAAACTCTCAATCAAGCGCTCAACATGGGGGTCAGCGGATTCAGAGCCACCAAATTCCAATCGACCGGCAATCTTGGGATAGGTCTCAGCAAAGGCATTGCCCATGCGGCGCAGATATCCCAATTCCCGCTGATAATGCCCTAACAGGGCATCGCGTGTGGACTTACCAGCCATCAATACCCACTCCCGTCATGCCCACCGCCATCGATCTTCAAGGGGAAGGAAATCGGTTCGATCACATCGGCGAATTTCACCCCCCCTTCGATGCGCAGGCTCAGTTGGCCGGTTTCCTTTTGAATGGATTCAACAACAACATTCACACGGGTCATCCTGGGTTCATAGGCGGCAATGGTGCGGGCCACATGACGCGCAACCTTATCGCGATCCCGTGGATTTGCGGTAAACAGATGGGCCAGATCGATCAGGCCATAATCCGGTACGCCCCGATTATCATAATCTATTTCGGATTCGCTCCATCCACAGCGCGTGTTCAACAGGGTGTGGATTTCACCGCGCACCGAGTCAACAAGCCCATCCAGGTCAAGATACCGCCGGGGCACTGGTTCATTCGGAACACCCGGATCGTCGTCTGTCAGACGATCAAACAGCGGGGCCAAAGCCCCCTTTTTCGTGCGGAGGGATCGCATGCTCTCCCCCTTTCCAGACGTCAGGCTACGATAAGGTCGTGCGCTTTAATGCGCTTCATCGACACCCCCGGATCAAGGCCCGGAATGTATATTTGAAGGAAGCTTTGCGCAGCGGCTGAATTTCTGGATGTGTTGGATGAGGCACCGCCTACTGCACCAAAAGACATCAGACCCGAAGGCAAGGATGCGCCCATGGAACCAGACTGCTTGATCGAAGTGGCGCCCAGGCCAACAGGTTCAATTTCACCGATGAAACCCCAGACCGGCACCTGCAATTTCACGGCAACGGCATAGCGATCCCCGACCTTCGATCCGGAATAGGCCGATATGCCCCTGAAGACATCGCGGCGCGACCGACCACCACCTGACGCCGATGCCAGCTTGTCGCGCGCATCATAGCCTGGGTCAGACTTCAACGGCTTATACGGAGACCACAGTACCGGCACGCCATACTGTGCGCCGTGATGGAAATTCGCGTGTTTGGACAGGGTGAAAACAGTGGTGTTCGCCTTCAACAGGATACGCCGCGCCTTCTTTCCCTTGAAGGTTCTGCGCACATTCGCTGGAACGTTTGTCCATTCGACATTTTCATTTAAGGCAGCGCCCATTACCCAGTCCCATCTGTGCCTGATCGCCTAGAGTATCATGCGCTCACACATGATACTCTTACCCCCTTGCCGTTACAGCAAATACGTCGTCGCAAACAAGGTCGCTTGCGAAGGCTCTCCTGGGCGTTACGCATCCGCACCCTTGTTAATGGTCACATCCCATTCAGACGCGATGGACCCTGGTTCCTTCATGTCTTGGGACTGGACCTTCACTTCCCATTTGATCTTGGTGTAGTTCAGGCTGACCGTTTCCACCGGCGTATCATCGCCGCCACCCCCGATAGAGACATTGGAAACCATCGTGTTTTCCAGCGTATAGATCATCTGGGGCACATGCGCCTTTTCACCAGAGGCGCGCAGCACCGTGAACGTCACCTGACCCAGATTTGCACCGATACAGCATTTATAATTCAGCAGCGGCGACGCCTTGTCGGCGTATTTCGTGATCGTGAAATCGCTGTGTTCCACACGGCCGCGCGCGCGCCCAACATTGGACACGTCGGTATGCAGGTGATTGTGCACCGAATGACTGAAGGCCAGGCACATGATTTGCTTTTCAAAGCCCTCAAGGGTCGCTTCACCTTCGACCCCGTCGATTTTAATGACCAATACGTCCATTGCGCCTTTTCCTTATCTCATCGTGTCGATGCGGTGGCATCCGCCGCCGCGTGTCCCGGGCCAAACAGCCCGATCATTCCATTAAGCGGCAGGCGGCGGCAGTTCCGCGACCAGACGAACCGACGCGGTCAGTTCTTCCAACTGGAAATGCGGCTTCAAGAATACCGTCGCATTGTAAGCCCCCGGCTTGCCAGGAATTTCGCGAACATCAACCCGCGCTTCCCGCAAGGGGAACCGCGCCTTGGTATTCTGGGGCGCATCATCGGTCAGCAGAACGTAGTTCGCGATCCAGGTGTTCAGATATTCTTCAACATTGGCCGCGGTCAGGAAGCTGCCGACCTTATCACGCATGATCGCCTTCATGTAATGGGCGAAGCGCGATGCCGCCATAATATAGGGCAGGCGCGCCGACAGGGCCGCATTGGCATTGGCGGAGTCCAGATTGTATTTCTTGGGTTTCTGAACCGTCTGACCGCCAAAGAACGCGGCATAGTCCGTGCCCTTGCAATGACACAGCGCGATAAAGCCCAGATCCGACAATTCCTTTTCACGGCGATCGGTGATGGCGATTTCCGTCGGGCATTTCAGCGCGATATCGCCTTCATCGGTTTTAAACGTATGGGTCGGCAGGCCCTTGACCACGCCCCCGCCTTCAACACCGCGGATTGCCGCGGTCCAGCCATACATCGAGAAGGCATTGGTGATACGCTGAGCCATCGCCCAGGCAGCACTGCCCCACAGATATTTGGAATGATCGCGACCATCGACATCTTCTGCGAAATCAATGCCTTCAACCGGCACCGTATTGGGCCCATAGGGCAGACGCATCAGCGTATGCGGCAGCGTCAGCACCATATAGCGGCTGTCATCGCTGTCGCGGAAGCTGCGCCATTTGACCATTTCCGCGCTTTCAAAAATCTTCGACAGATCGCGCGGGGTCCCCAGATCAATAAAGCTGTCCATATCAAACATGCGCGGAGAGGCCGATGCGATCATCGGCGCATGCGCCGCCGCCGCCACTTCCGCCAGCTTTTCCATCAGCGCAAACTGCTGGGGGTGACGACCGAATTCAAAATCCGCCATCAGGCAGCTATAGGGATGGCCGCCAAACGTGCCGTATTCTTCTTCATAGATCATTTTGAACAAGGCGGACTGGTCAAATTCAACCGCCTTTTCCAAATCGGCCAGCAAGTCCTTGGACGAGGTGTTCAGCACACGCAGCTTAAGCTGGGTGCCGGTTTCTGTTCCCATGACCAGAAAATGCAGCCCGCGCCAACTAGCTTCCAGCTTTTGGAAGTCGGGCTGATGCATGACTTCGTTCAACTGTTCGGTGATCAGCGCGTCGATTTCCGCGATCTTCTGATTGATCGATGCGACCGTGTCGCTGGATACATCCGTGCCCGACTCAACAACAGAATCTATGAACTCCCCGATCAGGTCTTGGGCATATGCCTTTTGCCCTTCGTCCCGCGCCAGCTTGCCCTCGATCATAATCTGTTCGAGTGCGTTGAGTTCCTCGGTCTTGTCCGCCATCCTAATTCCCCTTTATCGGGTCCCCTTTTCGGGTCCGGATATATCCATGCCGCCGTGTCGTGGCGTTAAATCCAGCCTGTGAGCTTACTTGCCCTTTGAATCTTCCAGAAGCTTCTTAACTTCCTTCTGCTTGTCCGCGTCGCCGACCATTTCACGCAACAGCGCTTCTAGGTCGTCGTTACCATCCAGCTTGGTCAGCAGGTCGCTTAACCGCTGGCGGGCCTCATACAGCTTGCGCAGTGGCTCGATCTGCTTGACGACCTGTACGGGTTCAAAATCTTCCAGCGAGCGAAAGTTCAGTTCAACATTCATCTTGCCGCCTTCTTTGCTGTCTTCCTCGGCCATCTTATTGTCGACCTGGAAGGCAAGGCGCGGCTTAATGCTGGCCAGAATATCGTTGAAGTTGTCGCGGTCAATTTCGACGAATTTGCGCTCTTTCATCTTTGGCAAAGGCTCTGACGGCTTACCCGACAGATCAGAGATAATGCCCATGACGAAAGGCAATTCCTTCATCTGGATCGCATTGCCGATTTCCACATCATAGGTGATCTGAACGCGCGGCGGGCGGACCCGACTGATCTTGTGCTGAATACTATCGGACATCGATGTCCCCCTTCATCGGACCGCCCGGCCATCACCCCAATCCGGGTGACCAACCAAGCACTCTGCTAACGACTTCAGCTTTTAAAAGCTGCCAGATTAAACTTTTGCGGCGTACACCGCCGGATGCCCCAATTTCGAATCGGCTTCCGCGTGATGATTCGCAAGACAAGTTAAATGAAAGTCACTTACTATTGCAAGAGTTTCTATGCTCTATCTTTTTTTCAAATTATGTTACTTAAATAGCCTTATGAGCACCTAAATCGATTACTGATACAACACCCGCTATTTCCTTAATTTTTAATTAATATATAACCAATTGATAAATAACAATAAAATCATATTGTGGTGAAATGCAATAAATCCGTCTACACTGAATAATACAGAAAAACGGTCCGGGAGGCATTCCCCTATGAGTGATGAAATTATTGAATTAATTGGGACAGACAGCCCCAACGGTCACATCCGCATACGAATTGATTTAGAATTGCCTCATGATCAGGCGATGCAGATACTTCAAACTGTTCATGATTATAAGGATCAGAAGCAAAAAGAAGAAGCTGCCAGGATGCGCCGCGACGAAGCGGAGCGCCGCAAGGCAGAGGCGGAAGCCCGCAAGGCCGCCAAGACGGAAGCCGCGAAAGCAAAGAAGTCCGGCACGGCAAAGGGCAGTAGCGATACGACCGCCCAGGCAGATTAAACGAAGCCCTTCCAAGGTGAGCCCCAAGTAAAGCCCCTAACCGAGTCCCGAGAGAAGAGAGACCCATGGCAGAGAAAATTCTGGAATTCAGCGGCAGCGCGACCCTCCCCACCTCTTTGAAGGTCAATATCCAAATGGAAATGCCCTACGAATTGGCGGTCAAGATCCTGGATCTGATTCAAAAGAATATGCCTGAAGAACCAACGTCTGCAGAGGACGCCGAGACAGCCTAACGCCCCGGCACTCAGTCAGCCGCCTGGACCTGCGCAATCGCGGCGGCCGTCAAACGGCTCAACGATTGTTTTTGGTTGCCCTGATCATCAAAATTCTTCGGGTCCAGCCAGGTTTGAAACGCCCTCTTTAGTGCGGGCCATTCACGGTCCAGCAAGGAGAACCAGGCCGTGTCCCGGTTATGTCCTTTAACGACAGACATTTGGCGGAACGTTCCTTCATAACTGAATCCCAGGCGTAGCGCAGCGGCCTTGGATGCTTCGTTCAAATCATTGCATTTCCATTCATAGCGCCGGTATCCCAAATCATCGAATACATGGGACATCATCAAAAACATCGCTTCTGTAGACAGCACCGTCCGCTGCATAAGGGGCGAATAATTGATATGCCCGACTTCTATGGAAGACACTTTCGGATCGATGCGCAGGTAGCTGGCAAGGCCGACCGCCTTGTCTGTTGCCTGATCAATCACTGCATAAAATAAAGGGTCCGTGCCCAGGCATGACTTGACCATCCAGGCGCGATAGTCTGCCAGCGACGCGAAGGGACCATAAGGCAAATAGGTCCAGTAACGCGCGTCTTTCGCCTGAGAATTGGCCGCGTGGAGATCGGCGGCGTGACGGTCCGGGTCAACCCGCTCCAACCGCCCTGTCCGTCCGGTCATGACTGAAATGGTGGGGGGCTGAGGCGGTGTAAAATTAGGAACCGCGGGCCCGATCAATTGGCCCAATTCATTCACAACCGGTTTCATTCTGTACCCTTTCAACAAAGACTGTGTGTGTGTCGAAAGCGATACAGCGCGTTCATGCCGGGTAAAAGAGCCACTAAGAATTATTGGAGAGTGCCATCCCTGTCGGAATGCCTGTCAAAGAGATGATGACACAATGCCGGTGACTAGCCTGGAATTACCCTAGTCCACGATAAACAGGACTGCGCCTTGATCCCCGGTGGAGGATCGATGGGGCTCTGCCTGATCGGCGACTTGATAGCTGGTGCCAGGCGTCAGGACAAATCTGCGACCATCGTCCAGTTCTGTGTGCAATTCGCCTTCCAGGCACAAAAGGATGTGGCCCTTCTGGCACCAATGGTCGGCCAAATAATTGGGGCTGTAGGTGACCATCCGAACGCGGATATCCCCAAAATTCTGGGTCCGCCAGATGGCATATCCCGTCTCGCCCTGATGTCGTGTTTCTGAAATATCAGCCCAGTCGGTGATGCCAAAGGGGATGTTTGAAAGCTTCATTCAGCGCCCTGTCCAGTCTTGTGGGGTCAGCCCTGGGGCGCGAAAACGATGCAATCCATTTTCTTTGCCTTCAGCATTTTGCAGGCGGCAAAGGCGCTGCGCTTATCAAAACCCGCCACGCGGGAGCGATGAAACTTTCCAGACGTATCAACAACGACAACCGACCCCTCGCCCAGATCACCAAGCCGTGAGACGGCCTGTTGCGCGACAGTTCGGGCAGCATCCGACCGACTGAAAGCACCGACCTGAATGGTCCAGCGCGTGGTTTGCAATTCGGTCAGGTCCACATCCGATGCGGCATCCCCTTGAGGCACCTGATCTTCGGCGATCTGAACCTTTTGATTGGTGGGCATGTTTACCGCAACCATGTCATTGCGGGGCAGCGATTCATCCAGAATCTGCCGGAAACCGGCATCCAGTAATTTTTTCATATGCAGATCGCGCGACGCACCGGACTTGCCGCCAAAAACAACGCCAATCAAGCGATGGCCATTGCGCTCGACAGATGCGACCAGATTGAAACCGCTGGCCCGAATATAGCCGGTTTTAATCCCGTCCGTCCCTTCATAGGAGGACAGCAAGGTGTTGTGGTTTTTAAAGGTCCGACCGGCATGTTTGAAATGGGTCGTCGCGAAATACGCGTAATAGTCTGGAAAATCCTGTCGGATGCGCAGGCCCAGCATGGCCATATCGCGCGCTGTGGAAAGCTGGCGTCGATTGGGCAGGCCACTGGCATTTTTAAAGGTAGTGCGGCTCATCCCCAATTGGCGGGCGCGTTCCGTCATCTGGATCGCAAAATTGATTTCTGTGCCCCCCAGGGCTTCCGCCACAACAACCGCAACGTCATTGGCGGATTTTGTGACCAGCGCCAACATCGCGTCTTCCAAGGTGATGGTCTGTCCTGGCTTAAGGCCTAGTTTCGACGGTGCCATGCCGGATGCGCGCTTGGAAACCGGCAACCGGCTTTTCAGCGACAGCTTCCCCTGTTTCAGGGCATCAAAAGCCATGTAAAGGGTCATGATTTTGGTTAAAGACGCCGGATAATTTCGGTCATCTTCATTTGTCGCATGTAACACGCGGCCGGAATCAGCATCAATCACTATGGATGCATACCGTGCTTCTGCCTGTTTCGCAGGAACAGTCGAATAAACAAGGGCCAGGCCCAAGAGAAATGCTGTTATGACTTTCACGATGCCACCTTAGTCTTTCGGAATTCTTCCTATGTCCTAAGGGGTGACTTTCGACAAACCCCCAGTTGACCTCGAATCTTTAATACTTCAAGTAACACTCTGTGTCTATTACAAAAGTTGAATTTACAAAAATCTATTTGCGCGCCGCAGTCGCAACAACCATATGCCAGCAAAGACTGAGTTTGTGAAATATAGCCAAAGAACAGGAACCAGGAATGACCAAATCGCGACTCGCACCCTTGGGATTATTGAGTCTATTCATAATCTTAACCGGCTGCGCCAGCAGTGGAGAGATCGACAACCCCCTGAATCGTCGCACCACCTGGTTTTCCTTTATCAGCGGCGAAGACATTGCGACAGCATGTCGCGTCGATGGGCGCGAACGGTATCGGCTGACCTATATCGCCGACCGAAATGTCCAAGTCCGCATTTATGATATTGATGCCGACGTCACCCCTATGGCCCAGTTGCGCAGCCGAATCCTGACCGTCGCGGCCAGTGATTGGTTCCCCTGGGAATTTTTGTCGGATCCCAGCCGACCCTTCCGCCCCTTTGACAAGGTGGAGGCAGTGCCCGCCGATAAATTAGACGCCATTCGACAGGACCTGCTGGCGTCTGGATGGTCCACACGGCCCGCCCCGGTTGGTAAGAAGATTGCCTCAACCTCCTTTGCCTGGCTGGTTGCAGGATGCCGAGATGGTGAATTTTCTTTCCAGGCCTACGAGTATCCCGATGCGGATTTTCAGGCCCTCACCTTCCCGGAAATCCTGTATCAGATTGATCAGAACGACATAGCGGTGCGCCAGCCCCCGACGGATGGGAAACGCATTACCCTGACGCCAAATCAGGCGATGGGCGGCAGATCCGCAGCCGATGAAGGCGGTTTTATCTATAACATGCGGGTCAATGCGAACGGTGTTTCCGTATCACATTAAGGAGAACAGGAGCGGCTAGCGTCGCTCCTCGTCCTTAATCAGGGTCAGGGTGTTTGACAGCGATGCTGGCGGCAGTAATGTCTGTGCCCAGGGGCCGTCGGGCATTTTGATTGCCATCTGGCGCAAATTCTCGTTCCACCAGCGCCGCACTTCCAGCACATCATCATAGTCATACTGGGTTTCGCGCCAGATATGGTCTGAATTTGCATAGGTGATCAAATCGATTGGGAACCCAACATCAGCCGCACTGATCCGGGTTGAGTCAAAAGACAGATACGCCAGATTGGTCGCGGTTTTCAAATCCGTCTTGCTGGTCAGCGCCCGATCCAGAATAGGCTTTCCATAGCTAGTCTCCCCGATTGAAAGATAGGGGGTACGGGTATCAACCTCGATCCAATTGCCCTCTGGATAGACCATAAAGGCCGTTGGCTCTTCATCCTCAGACATTTTTCCAGCGATAATGCTGTGCAGATTGAAGCTTAACTTTGACCGCTCCAGATCTTCTGCATCCTCGTCATAGACCTGGCGCAGGCAATCACAATAGGCCTCCACAGCGTCCAGCATTGTGGCATAGGCCTTACCATTATCGCGACGAATTGCGCGCTTCTGATAGGCCAGTGTTTTATCGCGCAGGGATCGCAGCCCGGATGTCATGGTCAGGACAGAGGCGGATCGCGGCCCGATGAATTCCACCTTTCGTGCCGTTGTCACCTGTGTGCCTGCCGTGATCCGGCCATCTGCCAAGCAGACAAGCCCTTCCTGCACTTTAATCGCCAAACAATAGGTCATCCTAGCCTCGTTCTATACATCTTATAAATATGGATCACGGGAATGCGCCAATCGGTTAGATTACGCTGACTCTTTCGGATCGGTCCAATGGAAAGTCCATGCCAAACCAACAAGGCTGGTGATTAAAAACATCAGGAAACCCGCCTTGTCAGGATAGCTTCATAATCATTTAACCACCTGTTAATTAACAAAGAATTACCAATTTTAAAAAATTTATGTTGCGGTGCACAAAAATTTCTCTTGACCTTTGAAGGCATGTTTCTCATATAGCGTGTATAGAAATTGTTGCAGTGCACCATTTCCGCTGACCGACAGCGAGAATCACTGCCGATAGAAGCGCCGGAGGGTCCGGGGCTTCCCGTTGATCCCCGGATTGGCCGTATGGCCGCTGGAAACACCTGAAGGAGAGTATGATGACAACCGCTAAGAAAACCACCCCGACCATTGACACCAAGCCGATGGACGACGCTGTTGCCGCGGGCAAACAGTCTGTTGAACAGGCCGTTGCTGCGACCAAGGAACAGGTCGAAAAGGCTTCGAATGCTGCCCTGAAGAGCTATGACGACTTCGCTGTTTATAACAAAGAAGCCGTTGATGCCTATGTTAAGGCTGGCAACGTGATGACCAAAGGCATGGAAGACCTGGGCAAGACGCTGTTCGCTTTCGCTCAAAGCCAGGCTGAAGCCAATGTCAGCGCCACCAAGGCAATGATGACTGCCAAGACGCTGAATGATGTTGTTGAAATTCAGTCTGACCTGGCCCGTTCTCAGTTCGACGCCTTTGTTGCCGAAAGCACCAAGGTTTCTGAAATGAGCCTGAAGGTTGCCAACGAAACCGTTGAGCCGATCCAGGCACAGTTCACCGTCGTCGTTGAGAAGATGATGAAGCCAATCGCCGCCTAAGGCGCATTGAACAGGACACCCGCTGAAAAGCCGTGTCTGAGAGTAAAGAGACGGGGTAACTCATATCGGGTTGCCCCGTTTCTATTTCACCAATGGCCCGATTCTATTTCACCATAGAAATGGGCCCAGACCCCGTTTCAGGGAATGCACGGAATTTCCTTTGCGTCACCGCGACACGATTGTTATAAGCCCGGAGAATTCCTGACACGCGTGGGGTATCTGGTTCTCGGTCTTTAAGGTACCGAGACTTGGCAATAACACGGCCCCCCGTCTACAGACCATGGAGCATACAAACGATATGGTGAAGCTTTTGATGCCCAAGGCCACTGCGGTCTGGCTGATTGATAACAGCGGATTAACCTTTGAGCAGATCGGCGATTTCTGTGGCCTGCACGAATTGGAAGTGCAAGCGATCGCTGATGGCGAAGTCGCACCTGGCATGCACGGGATCAACCCGGTGCAAAGCGGCCAGTTGGATGCGGAAGAACTGAAACGCTGTGAAGCGGACCCCGATGCCCGCCTGCAGGTCGCCAAAAGCGATATCCCGCAGCCGGTTATTCGCCACAAAGGCCCCCGCTATACGCCCGTATCAAAACGCGCGGACAAGCCGGACGGCATTGCCTGGCTGGTCAAACATCACCCCGAATTGGCGGATGCCCAGATCAATCGCCTGATCGGCACGACAAAGCCCACCGTCGCGGCCGTGCGGGATCGCAGCCATTGGAATTCATCAAACATCCGCCCCCGGTCCCCTGTCGAAATCGGCCTGTGTTCTCAGCATGATCTGGCCGTGGAAATCGACAAGGCAATCCGCGCCGGCCGCAAGCCGCTGGATCAGCCGATCATGGAGCCGGTCACCGACGATCCTGATGCCGGCGGCTGGGAGGGCCTGGAATAAGCCTTTTTAAATCAGCGTGAGACTATGCAAAGCCCAATTGTCTAATAAGGACAGTTGGGCTTTCCGCAATTTGAGACCCCGGTCACAGAAACAAATGACCCACAGGTCGGGCATGGTTCGGTATCTTCAATCGTGTCTGTGTCTTTTGGCCTGCCGCTGGTCTTTTCACGCACAGATTTCGCCAGTCTTTCGCCAAAGCTCCGCTCCCCCGTGCGGCGGTTGCCCTTTGCAACGCGGTCGCGCCGCTCAAAATGACGGAAGCCGAACCAAATGGCGGCGACAATGGCGACAAGGAGTGCGGTTTTTAAGAACATGCTTCTGTCTAAGCAGCGTTTGCAAGACGGTCAAGCCTGACCGTTCCAGATCGCCCCTTCCCCCGGCTTACAAACCCAGCCGCTGCCAGTGCATCTGATCTTCCAGGCGATCCAACGCAGCATCTGCTACGCCAGCACCAATGGATGATTCCATGCCCAAAAGACGTTGCAGTCGGCTCTTGGGCCGCACGGTATGGACAAACCGGACCTCATCCCCAAATTGCGCCCGCATCACCGCGCGGCGATTGCCCAATTCGTCCACAAGGCCCAATTCCTGGGCTTCCCGCCCGGTCCAGAATGCGCCTGTGAACAAGTCTTTCTTGGTATCCAAGCGGTCCCCACGGCGCTGTTTCACCCAGCCGGTGAACTGATCATGTAAATCTGCCTGAATGCGCTTCAGGATCGTAATGTCTTCTGGTTTCTCCGGTTGGAAGGGGTCCAGGATGGCCTTTTCCTTACCAGCGGTATGAACCCGGCGTTCGACGCCCAGTTTCGCAATCGCCTCAACGAAGCCAAAACCAGAGGAGACGACGCCGATCGACCCGACAATAGAGCCCGGCATGGCGTAAATCTTATCAGCGGCACAGGCCAGCCAATAGCCCCCCGACGCGACAGCATCTTCGCAAAAGGCATAGACGGGAATTTTCTTTTCGTCCGCGATATCACGGATACGACCGGCGATTAGGTCGCTTTGCACCGGCGACCCGCCAGGAGAATTGATTTCCAGCACGACCGCCGCACATCGCTTGATCGAAAAAGCGCGCTCTATCGGACGTTCCAGCGCCTCCAGCGTCATGCCGCGACGGCCAACGCCCCCCTGCCCGATCACGCCCGACAGGCGTATCACGGCCACGACAGGGCCTTTGCGACCAATAAAAGGAAGACGCGACAGAATGCTGTCGGCGGAACGCGGCGGCTGCTTGTCGGCAGCAACATCATTAGGTTTATCTATCATGTCGCCTTAAGTGAGGATTGGTCTTTACTCTGACAAGGGCAAAGCACCGATTTTCTGATAACAGTCACATGATGCGCGCGTCTTCCGTAGGATCATGCTCATCAATCACATGGCGCAGGATTTTCAGGCCCTGTTCCAGCCGGGCTTCCGTGCTGGGCGGGCCCAAACAGACCCGGACTGCAAAGGGGGGCCTGGCGCGTCCGATGGAGAAGGAATGCGCCGCAGACAGGATCACGCCATCCTCTTTCGCATGGGAAACAAACTGACTGGCATGCCAGGGATCCGGCAAGTGCAGCCAGACATGCAAGGCCCCATCCGGCATTGAATAATCCAACCCCTGAAAATGGCGTTGTGCGATGTCCCGGCGTGTCTGATCCACCGCCCGCCGACGGTCCAGCACCGCCTTTGCCGTGCCATCCAGAATCCAGCGAGAGGCCAGTTCCACCATCAATGGCACCGCCATCCAGGTACTGGCGCGCACAGCCGCTGCCACTTGGTCCCGGGCCTTTACTGGGCATTTCACAAAACCGACCCGCAAGCCAGGTGCCATCGTCTTTGATAGCGACGTAATGTAATATCCCAATGTCGGCAGGCGCGCGCTCAACGGGCTGGGCGCGTGATGCGGCAACAGGCCGAACAGATCATCTTCCACCACCGGCATATCAAATTCTCTCAACACCGCCGCCAAGGCATCCCGTCGTTCTTCTGATTGTGTGGCATTGGTCGGGTTTTGCAGGGTTGGCACGGTATAGACCGCATCAATCCCCCCAACGGCCAAAACATCGCGCAGCGCGTTGGGGCACATCCCTTCTTCATCCAGTTCCACCGGAACCAGATCAAAATTCAACATGCGGGAAATGGCGCGAAGGCCAGGATAGACCAAGCTTTCGGTCGCAACCCGCCCCCCGCTGCGGCACAGGGTCGTCAAACAGGCCAAAATCGCATTATGGGCCCCAGACGAAATAACCAATTCATCATCCGATGCCGATATGCCGCGATACTTCAGCCACATTCTGGCCGCGTCCAGGTGCAGGGGCATCCCGGTGGGCCGTTGATAGCCCAAAAGGCGTTCAATCTGGGGGTCCTGCGACAATTCCAACAAGCCTGACCGAAAGACGTCCGACCCGACATTGCCCGGGGGATAGTTAAACTGCATAGAAATCGGCATGGAATCATCTTCGGCATTCACCGTCTCAGGACTGTACCAGTCCCCTGGCAAGGTCGACACATGCCGTCCACGATTATGCTCCGCCGGGGGGCGCACGAAAGTGCCCCGCCCCACTTCGCCAGCCACATAGCCAAAGCTTTCCACTTCCTGATAGGCGCGCGTGATGGTGCCAACCGTCATGCCCAAGGCCCAGGCCAGATCCCTGTGTGGCGGCAAACGATCACCCGGCTTCAGGCGACCCGCCTTGATGTCGGCCATCATGGCATCCGCCACAGCGCGATATTTCGGGCCGGGATGGTCTTTCAGGTCAGGAACCCAAATGTCTTGCTTTATTGTCATGGTGACAATGTATCATTTGACGGTATCAATGGAAAGACTTTATGACATTAATTGAGACAATATTGTCTCATCTGGGTGAAAAAGGAGAAATTGTATGGGTACAATTCAACTTACGCCCGGATCGATCAGGTTCTCAACGGGCACCTTCCCGACGGGATCGGAGCGTTCTGGGCAACAGACGGATACGCCGCATTTCAGGGCTGACACGGGCTTTGGCAAAATACGCCGAAACCGCAAAATGTCCGTGCTTGGCACTGTCTGGTCCATTCTGATCCGCTGGAACCGACATTCCCGGATGCGCCGTGAGCTGTTGATGATGGATGCCCATCAGTTGCGCGATATCGGCATCACGCCCCAACAGGCACAGAAAGAAGCGAACAAGTCATTCTGGCGACTTTTCCCCTAGAGTTCGCTGGAATAGGCATCGGGTGGCCCGCTGGAAGCGCGGAAGGTGGGCCACCCGACTGCCCTTTTTGGGAATGTTCTGTTACCGTCCCTGCGATACGATATTCAGGAGGTTACGATGATTGCCCCGACGAAAACTGAAATGACCGAAGCATTCGACCTGGTGCATTCTGTATTTCCGGGAACGGCGCAGTATATGTGGCCTCTTTTAGCGGATAGGGTGGGCTGTGAAGTCTGGGTGAAACATGAAAATCATACACCCATCGGTGCCTTCAAAATTCGGGGTGGCCTGGTCTATATCAGTGATCGCGCCGCACAGGGCCAGCAAGGCGGCGTGGTCACAGCAACGCGCGGCAATCATGGGCAATCCATTGCCACAGCCTGTCGTCGCTTCAACACCCCCTGCACCATCGTTGTGCCAGAAGGCAATAGCGTCGAAAAGAATGCCGCCATGCGCGCTCAGGGTGGACGCCTGATAGAAAAAGGGCACGATTTCCAAGCCTCTGCGGAATATGCAAAAGAACTGGCGCATGATGAGGGGTTGGAGATGCTGCCCAGCTTCCATGAATTGCTGGTCCGTGGCGTCGGCAGCTATGCCATGGAACTGTTCCAGGCCGCCCCGGATCTGGAAACGGTCTATGTCCCCATCGGCCTGGGTTCTGGTATTTGTGGCGTGATTTCTGCGCGCAATGCCCTGGGCCTGAAAACAAAAGTGGTCGGTGTCGTCGCCCAAGGGGCCGCCAGCTATGCCCTGAGTTTCGAGGCGGGTCACGCCCTATCAACTAACAGTGCAGATACCCTGGCCGATGGCATGGCCTGCCGCGTTCCCGTGGAGGCCGCGCTGGAAATCATCCTTAGCGGCGCAGACCGTATCGTGCGGGTCAGCGACGCAGAAATCGCCGCGGCCATGCGCTGGTATTATCACGACACCCATAACATTGCTGAAGGGGCCGGTGCCGCCCCCCTGGCCGCCCTGTGGCAAGAGCGGGAGAAACAGGCCGGGCGGAAAGTTGCCGTCATTCTGACAGGCGGCAACATTGATCGCACCTTATACACCAAAATTCTGAATGAGGTTGAGGCTGACGATAGGATTTAACATGACCCGCATGTCTGACGATTACGCCAATCTAACAGCCCTGTTGAGCCAGGTTGTCGCGGCAACAGGTGATTTTCATAAAAGCCTGCCAGAACGCCCCGTTGGCGCACGCAATTGGGACACCGTGTCTGATATCGAACTTCCAGCCCAAGGTATGGGCGGCAGCGATGCATTACGCGAATTTCTGACCCGTCATGGGGCAAATCTGTCCGGCAGCGTTGGCCCTCGATTTCTGGGCTATGTCATCGGCGGGACCACACCTGCCGCCATGGCCGGGGACTGGCTGGCCGCAGCGGTGGATCAGAATGCGGCCTCTCCCGGAGATTCCACGGCAGTCGCCGTTACGGTGCAAACGCTGGAATGGCTGAAACAATTGTTCAATTTGCCTGTCGATGCCTTTGATGGGGCCTTTACGACGGGGGCCACGGGCGCAAATTTTGCCAGCCTGCTGATCGCGCGCGAATGGGCCGGGGAACAGGTCGGCTATGATATCGCGAAACGCGGTATGGCAGGCGCACCCCCCATTGCAATTTTCAGCGCCTGCCCGCATTCCAGCTTTGTTAAGGTGACCCGATATCTTGGCCTGGGAGAGAATGCGATTCGCCCCGTCGCTCGGCTGGCAGAGACCGAGGCCATGGACCCGACATCATTGGAAAAACTGCTAAGCGCGGCCCCGCCCGGCGAACAAAAGATTGTCTGTGCCAGCGCCGGTACGGTCACGACAAACGCCTTTGATGATCTGGTGGCCCTGTCGAGCATCTGTAAGCGGCATAATGCCTGGCTGCATGTGGATGGCGCGTTTGGGCTGTTCGCCCGCACGGTGCCCGAACTGGCGGATCGAACATCCGGGATCGAACGCGCCGATTCGATCACCGTGGACGCACATAAATGGTTGAATGTGCCCTATGACAGTGGCTTTTACTTCACCCGGCGCATCGACCTGATTGAGCGCGCGACAGGTGCCCTGCCCGCGTATCTGGATGTAGAAGGAAAGGGATTGCCCCATTACGTCAATCGCGCGCTGGAAAGCTCCCAACGGTTTCGGGCGCTGCCGATCTGGATGACACTGGTGGCCTATGGCGCGGCCGGCGTGCGTGATATTGTCCGGCGCAATTGCCAGCAGGCCAAATCTTTGGCCGATTGGATCGAAGCCAGCCCAGCCTTTGAACTGCTGGCCCCGACCACCCTGAACGTCGTATGTTTTCGGGCCATCCCCCCCGCCGATCAGGGGGATGGGGATGCCTGGAACCGGGACTTCCTAAAAGCGTTGAACGAAACCGGTGATGTTTTCATGACACCCGGCGCATATGGCGGAAAAACCGGCATTCGCGCAGCGTTTTCCAATTGGATGACGGTGCAAGAAGACCTCGACCGCGTGACAAAGGCGATGCACACTACAGCCCAGACATTTTCTGCACGCCGACAGGAGACAGAATGACCTACCCCATCTATCAATTGGATGCCTTTACGGACCGTGTCTTCACCGGCAACCCGGCAGCCGTTGTGCCGTTGGATTCCTGGCTGCCAGATGAAACGCTGCAAGCCATCGCGATGGAAAACAATCTTTCCGAAACCGCCTTCTTTGTCCCGATGAATGACACAAGGAATGCGGATTTTCACCTGCGATGGTTTACGCCAGAGATTGAAGTGGACCTGTGCGGTCACGCCACCCTGGCCAGTGCCGCGCTTTTGTTTGATCACCTGGATTATGACCGCGACGTTGTGCGTTTTCAGACATTGTCTGGTGTGCTGACCGCAACCGCCCAGGGCAACCGGGTTGAGTTGGATTTCCCCAGTCGCCCCGGCACCGCAACACGGGTACCCGACGGATTGGCAGCCGCCCTGGGCGGAATCGAACCGGTCGGGTTTTTGCGCGCCCATAAAAACATGGCCATCCTGATGAATGAAGAAGAGGTGCGCGCAGTCGTCCCTGACCTGGATTTTATCGCCGTGATGGAAGGCGATGGGCTGATCGTCACCGCCAAGGGCGATGCGTGTGATGTCGCCTCCCGCTATTTCGCGCCCCATGCCGGAATTCCAGAAGATCCGGTCACTGGCTCTGCCCATTGCACGATCGTCCCCTATTGGGTCGAGCGTCTGGGCAAGATGCAATTGCATTGTCGCCAGGTTTCGGCCCGTGGAGGGGACTTGTTTTGCGAGGCCGCCGGGGATCGCATCCGCATCGCGGGGCGCGCCTTGTTGTATCTGAAAGGCGAAATTTATGTCTGACCCATTGGTCGATATCCGCGAAGCCAATGAGGACGGGGATGATCTGGCCTTCATCAAGACATTGTTTGTCGAATATGCTGAAACCTTAAGCTTCCATATCTGTTTCGCGACCTTTGATCAGGAATTGGAGGCACTGCCTGGTTATTACAGCCGCCCAGCGGGCAATATGTGGCTGGCGCGTGTCGATGGATCCATTGCCGGATGTGTCGCCATGCGCGCCCATGAAGGCGGAACCGCTGAGATGAAACGCCTGTATGTGCGACCCGGCTTTCGTGGACATCGATTGGGCAATCGCTTGACCAAGACGGTCCTGCGCTATGCAAAATCACAAAACTATAGCGCCGTTCGATTGGACACGATGGTCGAGCGCATGCGCGAGGCACAGGCATTGTACAAACAATTGGGGTTCCTGAGACGGGACGCGTATTATGAAAACCCGCCAAAAGACCTGATATTCTATGAGCGGGACCTTAAAACGCTGAATATTTAATATAAAATAACTATAAAATTTTCCCTATAAAATATAAGGCTATATTTTTTTAAATATTAATGAAAAATCCATCGCCTTACGGTGAGTTTTATATTTGGATCACCAGATCACAATAATTTTATACCGCTATTTTAACAGAACCAGCCTGAAATCACCTGCGTATCTCCTTTGGGGGTTCAATGAACAACAAAGGGTTTACTGATATGAAAATCACGAAAATTGCCGCCGCCGCCATTCTGTCCCTGGGTCTCTCAGCCCAGGCCATGGCAGCCGACATCGTAGACACTGCGAAAAGTGCTGGCAGCTTCAACACCTTACTTGCCGCTGCAACCGCCGCAGGTCTGGTTGATACGCTGAAGGGGCCGGGACCCTTGACCGTCTTCGCCCCAACGGACGAGGCCTTTGCCGCCTTGCCTGCCGGAACTGTGGAAGATTTGCTGAAGCCGGAAAACAAGGAAACTCTGATCAAGATCCTGACCTATCATGTCGTGCCCGGCAATGTTATGGCGGCAGATCTGCAAGACGGTATGATGGCCAAAACTGTTGAAGGGTCTGATGTGACAATCGATCTGGATTCAGGACCCATGGTGAATAATGCGAAAATCATCAGCGCCGATGTGAAGGCCGACAATGGTGTGATCCATGTCATCGACAAGGTAATCATGCCCCCAATGTAAGCGGTGGCAGCCAATCACACTTTTAAGATGACAAAGAAACCGGCCATCCAAAAAGGGTGGCCGGTTTCACTGTTTCTGCAGGATGTCCAAACGCCTTAATGGTGATCAGAAATCGGCCCGTCCTTGAACAGGAATTCCCTCAAGAACCCATCGAAATCCGTGCTGTTGCGGCGAATCCATTCCAACACCATGGCAGCGTGTTCCATCTCTTCGCGCATATTGTGCAGCAGAATTTCTTTCAACGCTTCGTCATCACAATCATCTGACCGTTGGCGATACCAATCGACAGCTTCCAATTCTTCCATCAGTGATACGATCGCATGGTGAAGGTGAATTGTTTCCTTGCTCAATCTTTCGCGCGGGGCATGTAGATTATCGCTGGATGCAGCCATGGAATTCTCCTCATTTCTACTATGACAGTGGTTACAGATACTAGGGATAGATCAAAATCGTGAACTATCAATGTCGCACGCTCAACCAGGAACGGACAGCGCCTTAATTCTGCCATCGCCGTACAGAAAACTCAAAGCCTGTAAATAGGGTAAAAAGTTGAAACTATGCTGCAATCCCGGTTGCCAATTTCCGTGGAAAGGCGCACTAATGTTTGTGCTGTCGAACAGTACAGCGGTTCGAACACATCCCCCTTAGGATGGCAAGATTTTGAACCATAAGGATTATCCGATCCAGAAGCGTGATGCACGGCCTTCCAGCCGCGGGGACGTGATCGACGCGGAGTCCATGTCAAAACGGAATACGAACTCTGCGCCCTGGTGTGCGGAATTATTAGGCGACCCAAACGAGAACCAGAAGGAATGAATTTATTATGGCCCGTGCCCCTCTTCAAATTGGCTCAATCTATGAAAGCGTTGGCAGTTGGCGGTTGCGTTGGCAGCTTTCAGAGATTGTCGATTCTCCCGGATTCCCGCTGCATGTCCGCCTTAGTTCCTTAGGCACATCCAAGGACGTTCGCTTGTTCGCATCTGTCGTTCTGAACGATACCAGCCGCTTCCGATTGGTACAGCAGAATGAGACTCCTATTGAATAAAACAGATCGCATCCCTAAGTCTGGGTACGAATGAGAATAGTACTTAACCAACTTAGGAGATCGATTTTATGGCAAACGCCAAAGAAAATGCGTCATCTGATGTAGAAGAATTGCGTGCAGACTTAGATAATCTGCGCAATGACATGAGAAAATTGCTGGATCATCTTGGTGATAGTTCCGAATCCAGGGTTGAACATCTCAAAGAGCGCATTTCTTCTGCCTCCCATCAAGCTGGTGAGAGAATGAGCGCGGCTAAAACCGCCGCCGATGCTAAAATCGCAGACAATCCGATGGCAGCCATCGCCATTGCATTTGGCATTGGTCTGGTCGCTGGCAAACTTCTGGACCGTCGTTAATTGATATCGGCTATGGCAAAACTTAGCGCAACACTCCGCAACGGCGCCCTTTGGGGCGTCGTTGTCTTGACCAGTCTGGTAGGCCTCGGCCTGGCAACCGTCGCACTGATCCTTTGGCTGTCGGCGGCATTAAACCCAGCGGCAGCCTTTGCCATAGCAGGCGGGGTCTGGTTCTTCCTGCCCCTGGTCCTTGTCTTGATGTTCACACGGGCCCCAGCCCCAGAGACAAAAGCAAAATCGGAACCTGCCCCGTCAAAAATCGGCATCGGATCAATGCTGACCGCGTTTTCAGCGGGGATCGCCATGTCCCAGGGTCGATCCAAAGATGCGGCCGCAATGTTCCAGGAATTAGACCCGAAATAGGGTCCCTGAATAATGTGGTGGCAGACATTCTGTTCACGCCAACCAATTTGCGTTAGCCTTTTCCAAAAGAGAATTTGGAGGAGGAAACTATCATGCAAACAGGGGCATCTCGTGCGCAATCATCCGGTATTCTGAAACAGGATGATATTGCCAATTACTGGGACGAAGGTTTTATTCTGGCCCGCAAGGTTCTGTCAGAGGACTTGCTAAAGCGCCTAACCACGGCAACCCATGGATTGATGGAGCAGGCTAAAACCCTGTCGAAATCTGATCGCCATTTCGATCTGGGGCCAGAGCACAGCGCAACGCACCCTGCCCTTCGGCGTATCTCCAGCCCCACTGAGTTGGATCCCGTTTTTGAAGAGGCGGTATTCGATTCCCCCGTGGGTGATGTGGTCGCAGAGCTTATGGGCTGCCCGGTCAAATTCTATCACGCGAAGATTAATTTCAAATTTCCCAGCACCGATAGCGCGATCGTGCAATGGCATCAAGATTGGACGCATTTCCCACATACCAACAGTAATCTTGCGGCAATCAGCCTGCCCATGACACCGCGGACCGTTGAAAATGGTGCCATTGCCTTTGTCCCCGGCAGTCACAAGAATGGACCGTTAAGCATATGGAAAGACGGGAAATACGTGTTTACCTGCGAACATGATACCGATCCACAGGCCTTGCGGGATGCGACGGTCGTGCCGTGTGAGCCTGGTGATGTGCTGGCTCATCATGGGCTCACAGTTCATGGCTCCCCTGCCAACAATACAAAGGATACCTGTATCACGCTGACAATCCAATTCGCAGCAGCAGATGCCTTTGCCTATACCGCGCCCGTGATTGACAGCCGCCATCGCAACCGCATGGTGCGGGGCGAACCTGCCCGCTTCGCGAGACTGGAGGCGGGAGTGATTGAACTGCCCCCTGATTTCAGCGCCGGATATACATCCCTGTTTTCAAACCAAGACCGCGCGAAAATGTAACCAAACCGTCGGCAAAAAAGCGATTCTGTTGCCCTGGATCAAAGCAGCGGCAAATTCTCTGCGTTAGTAGTTGTGTATAGGAACGGGCAGAGAAGATTATCGTTATGTTAAAAGACAAAACTCCATTCACTGTTAGGACTCTTATCAGGCCCTTAGCAGGTTTGGTTTGTATGAGTCTGATCCTGCTTTGGGGCCATACAAGCCATGCGCAAACCACCCAGACCACAGGTAATCCCACTGTTGGGGAAAAAATTGCTTCCGCTTATGGATGCGCCCAATGCCATTCATTCGACGGTGCGATCCTTAAACCTGGCATCCCGAATCTGACCGGGCAGAAAGCCATCTTTCTGGCGCGGACCATGATGCATATGCGGCTTGAAACCATCACCGACAAGGACGGAAAGCTGCTGATCTATCGCCATCATCCCGTGATGACTGAAATTCTGAACACGCTCTCCCCCTGGCAGATCCAACAGATCGCAGCCTATTATGAAAACCTACCCTGTATCGACCAATCTTCAGAACAGACTGACAGTCTGCCCCCGCGTGGGGTCGATCATTGCGTTACATGCCATGGCGGAAAAGACAGCAGCAATCCCTGGCAGGATACGCCTTATCTGGCGGGTCAGGATGAAACCTATCTGAAGCAACAAATCCACCAGTTATGGGAAAGCCAGGCACATTTGCATGCTGGCCCGAAGCGATTCCACCGACTGGCAGGTATCATGTTCTTTGACGGCCATAGGCCCTATCTGGATGCCTATGCGGAATATTACGCAGGGCTTAGCTGTGCCCTGCGTAACCCCTGACAATGTGTGAAGCCAAGGGGGGACGGTTCCATTCCCTCACACCTTCACACGCTCTGCCTTGGGGTCATACAGCGCGCCCAGCTGTACGGTCGCCCTAAAGCGTTTCCATGCAATCTCAACCTCATAGCTCCCCTCAGCAATCCAGTCCCTGGTCGCTTGTCCGCCGTCTTCTTCTGGACAGGTGACATAGCCCATGGCGATGGATTTGTTCAGGCGATGGCCCCAGGCCCCGCTGGTTGTGCTGCCCACAATCTTGCCGTTTCTCAGGATTGGCTCTTCATGGAACATCATGGGCGCGTCGACATCATCCTGGTCCAGCACCAATTGCACCAGACGCCGCGCGGGAACCCCGGCCTGTTTTTGCCGCAACAGGGCATCCCGCCCAATAAAATCAGGCTTATCCCAATTCACGGCAAAACCTAGACCGGCCTGAAGCGGAGAGTCTTCTTCTGCAATATCATGCCCCCAATGCCGGAATCCCTTTTCCGTCCGACAGGCATTCAGGGCGAAATAGCCCGCATGGGTCAGCCCATGTTCGGCCCCAACCTGTGTCAGATGATCATATACATGCAGGGCAAATTCGGCCGGGATGTATATTTCCCAACCCAATTCCCCCACATAGGTGATGCGCCCGGCCCAAACCTTTGCATAGCCCAGTTCAAGCTGTTGCATCGTCCCAAAGGGAAAGGCGTCATTGGATAAATCCGCCCCGGTTGCAGCCTGCAACAGCGCACGGCTGCCCGGCCCCATCAGGCCCAGCATCGGCAGGCCGGATGTGATATCTGTTGCAACACAGCGGGCCTCTTCTGGAATGTGACGCTGCAACCAAGCGAAATCGCGGACCTGCGCACCACCTGCCGTGACAACCAGATAGGCGGTTTCCGCAAGGCGCGTGACGGTCAGGTCCGCCTCTATCCCGCCGCGCTCGTTCAGCCATTGCGTATAGACCATCTTGCCAATCGGCACATCAACCTGGTTGGCGCAGATGCGGTTCAAGACCGCGCAGGCATCCCGCCCTTCGACCCGGAATTTAGCAAAACTGGACTGGTCATACAGCGCAACCCCATCCCGTGTTGCTCGACATTCTGCGCCCACGGCATCAAACCATCCAGGCCGCCCATAGGAATAGTCGAAAACGCGATCTTCCGCCTTATCGGCAAAAAACATTGGCCGTTCCCAGCCCGCTGTCTCCCCCCAGGCAGCCCCGGCCTTTTCCAGGCGATCATGAAACGGTGTCTTGCGCACATTCCGGGATGTGGTGACCTGATAATTTGGCCAGTGCATGGCATACAAAAGGCCAAGGGTTTCGGTTGTGCGGTCCCTTAGATAGGTCTTGTTGTTCTGAAAAGCCGCCATGCGGCGAACATCAACATCAGCCAGATCCATTGGCGGATGACGGTCGCGAATCCAATCGGCCAATACACGCCCGACCCCGCCCGAAGACTGAATGCCAATGGAATTGAAGCCACAGGCAACGAACAGGTCTTTGACCTCGGGCGTCTCACCCAGCAGATAGCGATCATCCGGCGTGAAGCTTTCCGGACCGTTAAAGAATAACTGAATTCCTGCCTTCTGAAGGATCGGCATCCGTTCCATGGCAAATTCCAGCACCGGTTCGAAATGCTCAAGGTCTTCCGGCAGCGTATCAAATTCAAAACTGTCTGGGATGCCACCCATGCCCCAAGGCTTGGCGTTGGGTTCAAAGGCACCCAACAGGATTTTACCTGCATCTTCCTTGTAATAGGCATATTCATCAGGGATGCGCAGCACGGGCAGATTGGCAGGAACCTCAGCCATAGGCTCCGTGACAATATAGAAATGCTCCGCTGCATGAAGCGGCAGATTGACGCCGATTTCTGCGCCAAGATCGCGGGACCACATGCCGCCCGTCAGCACCACGGTTTTCGCGCGAATCTCCCCCTTATCGGTCAAAACGCCAACGGCGCGCCCGCCTTCAACCAGAATTCGCTGGACCTTTGTCTGCTCAAAGATCTTAGCGCCCCGCATCCGCGCGCCTTTGGCAAAGGCCTGGGTCGTGTCGATGGGATTGGTTTGTCCATCCTTTGGCAGAAATACACCGCCGACCACATCTGACGCATCGATCAGGGGGTACAGTGACCCGATCTCCTCTGCCGTCAGAAGATTTACTTCCAAGCCGAAGCTTTTTCCCATCGACGCACCGCGTTTGAATTCTTCAAATCGCGCCTGTGTCTTTGCAACGCCGATGGAGCCATTTTGCTTAAAGCCCGTCGCCTGGCCAGTTTCAGCCTCAAGCCCGGCAAACAGTTCCGATGTGTATTTTGCCAGCTCGGTCAAATTGCGGGTGGCACGCAATTGCCCCACCAGACCCGCCGCATGCCAGGTTGTGCCGCAGGTCAATTGCTTGCGTTCGCACAGCACGACATCTGTAATGCCAATCTTGGTCAGGTGATAGGCGATGGAACATCCGGCAATACCGCCACCGACGATAACAACCTCTGCCTGTTGCGGAAACACTGCCATGGTACCAAACACCTCTTTTTCATCCAGATTGATTTTCTCACATGATTTATGACATTGCTTTACAGGGCATGCAGCGACAATTTTTTGATCCTTCGATTATTTTCAATCACCCGTTTGTGGCACCCCACACCCTCTGGTGGGGTTGTTCTGTCGCCGTGCCCGCCTAGATTTTTGTGCTGGTGCTTATAAGGAGGCATGGTCACTTTCACCAATGATCACAATA
This sequence comes from Rhodospirillaceae bacterium, assembly GCA_002709955.1. GTDB lineage: Bacteria > Pseudomonadota > Alphaproteobacteria > UBA8366 > Aestuariispiraceae > Pacificispira. Next base: position 246,581 of record PAQY01000012.1, on the reverse strand, counting down.
TTGCGATTGGCCCTGGGCGGCCTTTTCCTATTTACTGATTGCATCGCAAGGATCGAATATGACCGTGCCAAGAGACTGTGGAACAGGAAAGGAAAGTGACTGATGGGTTTTAAATATTTCAAAGGGTTGGCTGCCCTCGCCTTTGGCGGCATGGCCCTGTTTGCGTATCAGAGCTTTGCTGTGAACACACCCGTTCCAGCCGCTGATATGATGACCGTATCCGCCGAAGAAGCGCATGAAACGCGCGAAGGCACCATGAAGGCAATTGGCGGCCATTTGAAAGTTTTGGGTGCGGTTGCCAAGGGTGAGATGGCCCCGGATGCTGGCACCGTCGTGCATGCGGAAAGCCTGGCCGAGTTGTCCAAAACGGTGAAACTGCTGTTCGCACAGGAACTGATTTCCGACAAAAGCCGCGCCAAGCCGGAAATCTGGTCCGACTGGGCAGGCTTCAGCAAGGCCGCAGATGATCTCACCATGGCCAGCGCTGCGGTGGTAGAAGCCGCTAAAAGTGGCGACCCCGCAGCCATTGGTGCAGCCCTGGGTGATGTTGGTAAATCCTGCGGTGGCTGTCACAAGCCCTATCGTGGACCAGAAATGTAAACTGACCGAGCGGGATCATTCTGTTGTTTAACGAAATGAGCCGACATGCAGCGCTGGCGGGGGCGGTTGTGATTGGATTGATCGCAACCGCCCCCGCCACAGCGCAGGACGCCGTATCGCGCGGCGAGTATCTTGTTCGGGCTGCGGGCTGTATCGCCTGTCACACCGACAAGAAATCAGACGGCGCGTTGTTTGCCGGTGGCCGTGCCCTGCATACGCCGTTCGGGACGTTCTATTCTTCCAACATTACACCTGATCCAGATACCGGGATTGGGAACTGGACCGATGCCGATTTAATCGCCGCCCTGCGGGAGGGACGGTCCCCTGAAGGCCACCTGCTCTATCCCGTTTTTCCCTATAGCAGCTATACCAAAATGCGGGAGGAGGATATCCTGGCGATCAAGGCCTATCTGTTTGCGCAACCGCCTGTGCGTCAGGAAAATAGAGCTCAGGAACCGAATTTCCCGCTGGGCTGGCGTTTCTTGCTGAACGGCTGGAAGGTGCTGAACTTTGACACGGGCCCTGTCGCCGATGATCCCAACCAAGATGAGGCCTGGAATCGGGGCCGCTATCTGGTCGACGCCCTGGCGCATTGCGGCGAATGCCACACCCCCCGGACACTGACGGGCGGGCTGAATCAAGATATGTATCTGGCCGGCACCGCCGATGGACCCGATGGCGAGAAGGTCCCCAATATCACACCAGCCGAGTCCGGCATTGCCGATTGGAGCGAAACCGACATCGCCTATCTGCTGAAAGAGGGCCTGAAACCCAATTACGACAATGTTCAGGGCAGCATGGCCGAAGCCATTGACGACGGCCTGACATATCTTACCGACGAAGACCTAGATGCTATTGCAACCTACCTGAAATCAATCCCACCGATTGAGCACAAAGTCGGGAATTAAAGACGCCATTGGTGCCTGTCGCCCTGGATATCCGCCTGCGTGAGAGAAACAAGGTTGGTGCGAACCGTGCCGCTTTTGAAGATTAACCGCAAAGGACGCGGAGAAGGCGCAAAGGGCGCTGAGGGGCGGACACGAACACTTTTTCGTCACCCCGGACCCTGATCCGGGGTCCAGGGCGGCACGCACGATTGATGCCTGTGACCCTGGCCTCCCGCCTGAGCAGGTAAGCCGAATAAGATTGTTTTTTACCGCTCCCCCCTCAAGGGGAAAGAAGCAGACAATTCACGATCCTATTGCGCCTGTTGCTGGGCCTGCCAATTGCGGGCAAAATCGGTTAGGCGGATGGGTTTACGCTGTCGTCCCCAGGTGCCTGGCCTGGGTTCGAACCGACCCGCAATCGCCGTTCCACAACCCGTGCAATGACCGCCCTGGCCCAATCCCCAATCGCTTAACTGATGCCAATCCCGCCCGATCACCTTAGTCCCGCAACCGGGGCAATAGGTTGACCCCGTTGGCTGATGATGAATATTGCCGGTATAGACATGATGCAGCCCATTCTTACGCCCGATCTTCCAGGCGCGGATCAAGGTTTCTGGCGGCGTGCGGGGTTTATCCATCATCTTATAGTCCGGATGAAAGGCCGTGAAATGCAGCGGCACATCGGGGCCCAGCGCCTCACACACCCATTGTGTCAGGGCCTCAATCTCTGCTTCGCTGTCATTCTCTCCGGGGATCAGCAGCGTGGTCAGTTCGACCCAGCATTTCCGTTCTTTCACCAGATAGACCGCGGTTTCCTGAACCGCAGCCAGACTGGCGGTGCAAAGCTTATGGTAAAACCCTTCCGTAAAACCCTTCAGGTCCAAATTGACCGCATCCATGCGCTGGAAGAATTCCTGGCGCGCGGCATCCTTGATATAGCCTGCCGTGACCGCGACATTAGCAATCCCCATCTCATGACAGGCCGCCGCCACATCCACGGCATATTCCAGAAAGATCACCGGGTCATTATAGGTATAAGCAACCGACCGACAGCCCGTCTGCTGGGCAGCGGCTGCAATGGCACCGGGAGCCGCCTGATCCATCAACCGATCCATCTGGCGACTTTTGGAGATATCCCAGTTCTGGCAGAATTTGCAGGTCAGATTGCATCCCGCCGTGCCAAAACTCAGCACCGGCGTGCCGGGCAGAAAATGGTTCAGCGGTTTCTTCTCAATCGGATCGATGCAATACCCTGATGCGCGGCCATAGGTCGTCAACACCAGTTCGTCGCCCCGCCTGGCCCGCACAAAGCACAGCCCCCGCTGCCCATCGTGTAATTTGCATTCGCGCGGGCAAACATCACACTGAATCCGCCCATCCTCCAACGGCTGCCAATAGCGCGCGGGGACGGCGTTCAGAATGTCAGGATCAACCGGTTTCGCTGTGTCATTCATTGCGCTAGACTAACACATCTTCATGATTAAAGGGATAGGATCCATCATGGCGCTGATCCGACCGCCTGCGATTGCGGGGACATTTTATCCGGCTGATCCGGCGGGGTTGCGGGCGGCGGTGGAGAAATTTGTTCAGGCAACGCCTTCTGAAGGGCCAGCGCCCAAGGCGATTATTGCGCCCCATGCGGGCTATGTCTATTCCGGGGCCTGTGCGGGCGCGGCCTATGCGCGGTTGTTGCCGGATCAGGCACAGATCACACGGATCGTCTTGCTGGGGCCGTGCCATCGTGTGGCGGTGCGCGGGCTGGCGACCAGTTCGGCGGATTTCTGGAAGACGCCTTTGGGCGCGATGCCGCTGGATCGGGGGGCGCTGGCGGGGCTGTCCGACCTGCCCCAGGTTGCCACCCATGACGGCACCCATCAGCAGGAACACAGTCTGGAAGTCCACCTGCCCTTCCTGCAGGTCTGTTTTCCCCAGGCACAACTTGTGCCCTTCGTCGTCGGACAGGCCAGCGCGGAAGAGGTTGCCGGTGTCCTGGAACGCCTGTGGGGCGGGCCGGAGACGCGGATTGTGATTTCCACCGATCTGAGCCACTTCCTGGACTATGCCGCCTGTAACGCACTGGATTCTAAAACCGCCCAGGCTGTAGAGGCATTGGACTATACGGCCATTGGGCGGGATCAAGCTTGTGGGCGCATCCCGATGTCAGGCCTGTTGCATCTGGCCAAGCAGCGAACCATGCGGATTGAACGGGTTGGCTTGTGCAATTCCGCGGATACGGTGGGCGACCCGCACCGCGTTGTAGGCTATGGCAGTTGGGCCTTATACGAATGACCGCCGAAGAAATTGCCAAAAAGCACCGCGCCTTGCTGATGAAAATTGTTCACCATGCCCTGGAGAAAGGGGCTGTCCCATCCATCAATCTGCCGTCCTTTCCGGAAGAATTGACAGCGCCGGGGGCGACCTTTGTTACACTGGAAAAGCAGGGGCAGCTGCGGGGCTGCATTGGATCGTTACAGGCGCATCAGCCCCTGGTTCAGGACCTGGCCCAGAATGCCTATCGCGCCGGGTTTAAGGACCCCCGTTTCCCCCCAGTGACAGCACAGGAATTGCCTGAGATCACACCCTCAATTTCCATCCTCAGTCCCCCGGAACAGATGATGTTCCGGGATGAACAAGACCTGTTGGCGCAGCTTGTGCCCGGAACGGATGGACTGATCCTTCAGGATGGCAACAGACGGTCCACCTTCCTGCCCCAGGTATGGGAGCAACTGCCTGATCCCAAACAGTTTCTGGGTCATCTGAAGCGCAAGGCAGGCCTGGCCGAAAATCACTGGTCCCCCACCCTGACCGCCCAGCGCTATCGCGTGGTGAAGGTAGAATGACAGCCGGGTTGCGTGATTGACCAAACCGGCACTAGCCCTATGATCTGTCGTGAAAATTGACCTTTTGGGGAGAGCCTGCGTAATGGCGAAATTTGGTATTGGACAGCCGATCCGACGGACAGAAGACCTGCAACTATTGTCCGGTCACGGGCAATATACGGCCGATGTAAATTGGGACAATCAGGCCTATGCGGTCGCCGTGCGCTCTCCCTATGCCCATGCCAATATTCTTACCATCGATATCGATGATGCGAAGAACGCGCCAGGCGTTCTGGATATCTTTACGGGCGACGACATGCTGGCCGATGGCATTGGCGCGATGCCAGCCAATATCGTCGTGACCCAGACCGATGGATCGAAAATGATCCACCCACCGCGCTATGCCCTGGCAACGGGGAAAGTCCGCCATGTCGGCGATCCGGTCGCCTTCGTTATTGCGGAAACGCTGGACCAGGCCCGCGATGCAGCGGAACTGGTCATGGTGGATTACGACGACCTGCCATCGGTGACCGACACGGACAAGGCCGATGCCCCCGATGCGCCCCTGGTTTATGACGAGGCCCCGAACAATCGATCCTTCACCTGGGATTTTGGCGATGAAGCCGCTGTTCAGGCCGGGCTTAAAGATGCCGCCCATACGGTCACGCTGAAACTGATCAACAACCGCATCATCGTCAATTCTATGGAGCCCCGCGCTGCGCTGGGCAAGTATGAGGGCGATGCAGAAACGGGTCGCTACAGCCTGCACACCCCGACCCAGGGCGTGCATTCGGTCCAGCGGCAACTGGCCGATGACATATTTCATGTCGACAAATCCCGCATGCGAATCCTGACCGGCAATGTCGGCGGTGGATTCGGGATGAAGATCTTCCTGTATCCCGAACAACTGTGCGTGCTGTATGGCGCAAAACGCATCGGGCGGCCGATAAAATGGGTCGCAGAGCGCTCCTATGACGGTTTTACCACCGACAAGATGGGCCGCGATCATGTCAGCGAAATCACGCTGGGGCTGGATGAGGATCTGAAGATCAGCGGTCTGGATATCACCCTGAAGGCTGCAATGGGTGCCTATATTTCCGGCTTCCAGGCCTTCATCCCCACGATGGCGAGCGCCAAGATGTATTCGGGTGTCTATGCCATCCCCGCCATCCACCTGCGGGTCCATGGCCTGTTTACCAATACAACGCCGGTGGATGCCTATCGCGGGGCCGGACGGCCGGAGGCTGCTTACCTGCTGGAGCGCCTGATGGATAAGGCCGCGCTGGATCTGGGCGTTGACCCGGTGGACCTGCGCAAGCGCAACTATATTCCCACCAGCGCGATGCCCTATACGACGCCTGTGGGGCCGGTCTATGATTCCGGTGACTTTGCGCGCCTGACTGATATCGCCCTGCAGCGGGCGGATCGTTCAGGTTTCGAGGCGCGCCGCCAGGCATCCGCATCACGCGGCAAACTGCGCGGCATGGGCATGTCCTATTACATCGAATGCTGTGGTGCCGGTCCTGGGGAACAGGCCGATATCCGCGTCGCAGAAGATGGGGCGGTCACCCTGTATATCGGCACCCAGGACAATGGCCAGGGGCATCAGACCGCGTATAAACAGATTATCTCCAACCGGTTGGAGATCGACCTGGATCGTATCACAGTCATTCAGGGCGACACGGATGTGGTGGAACGCGGCGGCGGAACGGGCGGATCCCGTTCCATCCCCGAAGGCGGCGTTGCCGTGCGCGATGCCACAGAAGGTGTCGTTGAAAAAGGAAAACAGATCGCCAGCGTGCTGCTGGAAACAGCCGCCGCCGATATAGAGTATGTCGATGGAAAATTCACTGTTGTCGGCACCGACCGCACGGTCAGTTTCGAAGACGTCGCACGGGCCGCCCATGATCCGACAATCATACCGGACGGCGTTGATCCCGGCCTGGATGTGAAGGCCCGCCACAAGGCAGAAGCCCAGACCTATCCCAATGGCTGTCATGTCTGTGAACTGGAAATCGACCCGGAAACCGGGACATTGGAAATCCTGAAGTATGTCGTCGTCGATGATTTTGGCACTGTCGTGAATCCAATGATGCTGGCCGGTCAGGTCCATGGCGGCATTGGTCAGGGCTTGGGCCAATCGCTGATGGAAGAAACCATCTATGATCCGGAAACCGGGCAATTGCTCAGCGGTTCCTATATGGATTACTGCATGCCCCGGGCGGACAACATCCCCAATATTGATTTCACCTATGTCGATGACATTCCCTGTGCCACCAATCCGTTGGGCATCAAGGGCGCGGGGGAAGCCGGTGCCATCGGGGCACCGCCTGCATCGATCAATGCCATTGTGGATGCACTGAAACATCTGGGCATTCACCATATCGACATGCCAGCAACCCAATCCCGGATCTGGCAGACATTACAGGCCGCCAGCACGGCTGATGCGGCGGAATAGGGGCTCATGACATCCGCACTGAAATACGATCCCGAAGACCTGCTGCAAGGTATCAAGAAAGCGGCTTTTGTCGCGGGTGCCAAGATTTTGGCGGTTTATGCCACAGATTTTGACGCGGATGTGAAGGCCGATCAGTCCCCCGTGACGGAGGCAGATACCGCTGCTGAGGCGATCATCCTGCCGCTGTTGAAGTCACTGACACCAGATATTCCGGTTGTGGCGGAAGAAGCCGCAGCCGCCGGGAACATTCCAGACGTCGGTGACGGTCCCTTCTGGCTGGTCGACCCCCTGGATGGCACCAAGGAATTCCTGAAGCGCAATGGTGAATTCACCGTCAACATCGCGCTGATCGTGAACCACCAGCCACTCTTGGGCGTCGTGCTTCTGCCTGCCAAGAATTGCCTGTATAGCGGTATTGTGGGCACAGGGGCCTGGCGGCAGGACGGTGACGGACCAGTCGTCAATATCACCGTGCGAACGCCACCTGTTGATGGATTAACCGTGATCGGCAGCCGCAGTCATGGTGATGCCGATGAAATGGCCACTTTCCTGAAAGGCCATGCGATTGTTGAAGTGATTTCCGCAGGCAGTTCCCTGAAATTCTGTCTGGTGGCGGACGGGTCGGCAGATGTCTATCCCCGTCTGGGCCGCACCATGGAATGGGATGTCGCCGCCGGTCACGCAGTTTTGGCTGCCGCAGGGGGGCGCGTGACATTTACCGACGGCACCCCGTTCACCTATGCCAAGAACAAGATCTTCGAAAATCCCCATTTTGTTGCCTGGGGCGGGGTATAGGGATGCGGGTTTATCTGGCTGGTCCCGATGTCTTCCACCCGGACGCTGTGACTCTGGGCCAGCGCAAGAAAGAGATATGCACCCAGTTTGGGCTGGTGGGAGTCTTTCCATTGGATAACGACCTGGATTTACAACGCCTTAGCCCCCACGCCCAAGGGATGGCTATTTTCCACGCCAATACTATGCTGATGGATGAATGCGACGTAGCCATCGCCAATATGACGCCCTTTCGCGGGCCGTCCTGTGACCCTGGCACCGCCTATGAAATCGGCTATATGCGGGGATTGGGGAAGCCTGTTCTGGCCTATTCAAACATATCCCAATCCTTTACCGACCGCAGTTCTGGTCTGGATTCCCTGATAATCGAAAAATTCGATATGGTGGATAATCTAATGCTGGACGGGGCCGTGGTTGCCAGTGGTTTCGATATCATAACCACAGACGCACAGGATCCTTTTACCGACCTGGCCGCCTTTACGGAATGCGTCAAACGATTGGCACAGCCAAAAGCGTAATCTGCTCTAATCCCGGAAGGATGGATCTTTGCGATCCAACATGCGCAGATAGGCCGCCCATTCCGGCGTGTCGCTTTGTGTGGTTTTATCAGCCTCTGGTTCCCAATCGCGCCCGTTTGGCTCCCATTGTTTGGCGGTATGTTCACACACTTCGGGGCTGGGCATCTTGATCGGACGTCCCGTTGCCAGCACATCCAACTGAACGCGACAGGCCTGCTCAAAATAATACAGCCGCGAAAATGCGTGGCTGACCGTTTCGCCCAGTGTCAGTATCCCATGGTTATACAGCACCATGGCCCACTTATCTCCCAGATCGGCAACCAGACGTTCCCGCTCTGACAGGTCCAGCGCGATGCCTTCATAGTCGTGATAGGCCAGCCGGTTGTAGAATTGAAACCCGCCCTGGGTCATCGGCATAAAGCCTTCTTCCAGGCACGACACCGCCGTGCTGGCATCGCTGTGGGTGTGCAGGACACATATCGCATCATGGCGCACGGCATGGACCGCGCTGTGAATGGTATATCCCGCCGCATTGATGCCATAGCTGGACCCATCCACCACATTGCCGTCCAGATCGATTTTCACCAGATTGGACGCGCATACCTCGCTATAGGCCAGGCCATAGGGATTGATCAGAAAATGCTTCGGCTCACCCGGCACGCGGGCGGTGATGTGATTATAGATCTGGTCGATCCAGCCATGGGCATCAACCAATCGATAGCATGCCGCCAGATCAACCCGCATCGCCCATTCCGCATCTGAACACTCCAGGCTGCGGCGAACCGGCAATTTCGTCGTGATGGCGGTCATGACCTGATCCTTTTCAAATAGATTACTCCGCCGCGCGGGTCAGCGCGTACAACCCATCATCATCGCCCAATTCCAAGGGCGTATGATCCTGATTGTTGTGATACCACGCACGACCATTCCCGCCGGTCGGTGCATTGCTGACGGCGTTATAGTTGAAATACATGATCGACCGCGGCCAGGGACTGACATTATTCGAAGACCCATGCACCAGATTGCAATGAATAAAAGCAACCGTCCCCGCAGGTCCCATCAAGGGGACGATCCCATTACGGTTTGCAAAATCTGAAACAACCGGCGGGTCAATTTGCATGACCGTGTAACCGGTCGCGTCTTCGCGCGTTACCGTATTGACGATGCCATGATGCTGCGACCCCGGCAGCACCAGCAAAGGGCCGTTCACCGCCGTGGAATCATCCAGGAATATTGCTGTCATCACACAGTGGGGTTCCGGCATGCCATCTTCGCGATGCCAGGTCCCGAAATCCTGATGCCAGTTCCACGCCCCGCCAGAAAAGCCTTCCTTTGGATTCAGGCGGCTTTGGTGGATATAGGCACCCTCTCTGAGCAATTGGCGTACAGGGTTCAGCAACCGCGGCAGCGTACTCAGGCGCTTAAACGGTTCGCAAACCTCATGCCCGCCATAGGCCAGGCGAATGCCATTGGTGTCTTTTTCCCGAACAATTTCAGGGCCGGGCCGGGCGCAAAGCACCGGTGCCGTCGCCTTCAAAAGCTGTGCTTCCTCTTGATCCAGCAGTCCTGGAAAAAGAAGATAGCCGGAGCGATCATATTCTTCGATTTGTGAGTCTGATAAGTGCATGAAAAAACCTTAGCGCCTGTTTTGCCGGTCGCCAAGTCAGGATTTACGCTTTTCTGCATCGGTGGACTGCGGCATTGTTTGTTATGTCAATTCTATGAAGGCGAGTTCGCTTTGTGACCCTATCCATACGCTCGGTCCTGCTTTTTGGATTCTGCGGTCTGCTGGCGCTGTCCATTTCGGCCGTTGCGATAGCAGGGCTGGTTGGAGCATTAAGCAACACCCTGACCCTGATGGCGCGGGAAGCCACCCAAATGGTGGAAGAAGCCGACCGTCGCCTAACGGCGGAATTGGCCCCAATTGAAAGCCAGGCCCGATTCATTTCTGACAGATTTGAAGATGGTCGATTGAGCTTTGACGAGCCCGATCGCCTGACGATCACGCTGGATGCCTCCATGGCTGCCATTCCTGATTTGGCCGGTCTGCTGCTGATCGACAAGAACGGCACGGGCTATCGCTTGTTGGGGGCCCGTCGAAATGATGATGACGCCCCTCTGAAAATTGGGAATTACATGCAGATTCCGGGTATCGCCGAAGCCTTGGCTCTGGCGAAAGACACGACAGAATCGGTCTGGCGACGGCCGGTCTGGGTATCGGAAATACAACAGACAGCCATCAACCTGCACACCCCCCTGTTTCGGGAGGGGCAATTCATCGGCGTGCTGATTCAGGGAAAGGCCGTTGCGGACCTGTCGATACAATTGCGACGCCTTCAGGATTTCGCGGGAAAGGTCCCTTTCCTGTTGTATGGGGATGACAGTGTTCTGGCCCATCCAGGACTGGCGGAATTGAGTTCCAATGCCTCCGAAGCAGACCCGCTGCCATCGCTGAACACCTTTCAGGACGGTGTTTTGGCCTCCTTCCCCGCATTAAAAGGCGTGATTTTTTCGGTCCTCTCAAAAGATAAATCGATCAAAATGGGACGCAGCACATTCGCGGGACAGGATTACTTTTTTGCCTACCGAACCCTTCAGGTTTCTGCAGCGGACAAGCCGATCACGGTCGGATTGTATGTCGATGAATCACGCTACCAGACCGAACGGGATCGACTGCGCGAAATCTTGATCGTCGGTGGCGGCGTCATGATACTTTCTATTATGGCGGCCCTCTGGATGGCCCGGGCCACGGTCCGCCCGATACAGGCTTTGGCTAAGGCCTCCCTGCATGTTGCGACGGGTGACTTGGACGCCGTTGACCCCCTGCCCCGCAGCCGAATGCGCGAATTGGACGAAGCCGGTATCGCCTTCACCCACATGGTGCAGGGATTGAAAGAGCGCGCAAGAATCATGGACCTGTTTGGTCGTGTTGTCCCCACGGCAGTGGCGGAGCGTATGCTGAGATCCCCAAAAGAACTCGCACCCCAGAAGGTTGAGGCAACGGTGCTGTTCTGTGACCTGGTTGGCTTCACCGCCTTGTGTGAAGGATTGGGGGCCGACCATCTGGTGCAGGTTTTAAATGCCTATTTCACGGATATGGTCGACATTATCCAGGACCAGGGTGGCATTGTTACGCAATTCCAGGGGGACGCCATTCTTGCCGTCTTCAATGTGCCATTGGGGGACCACGCGCATCCCGCCAAAGCCTTCGCGGCTGCGCGCGCCATGCAGGTGCATCTGGAAAGCCATTCCTATCTTACCCAACCGCTGTCCATTCGTATTGGTATCGCCACAGGACCTGTGATTGCAGCGAATGTAGGCGCAGCATCCAGAATGAACTATACCGTTCATGGAGATACGGTAAACTTAGCCGCCCGATTGGAAAATTTGAACAAGACCTATGGCACAAAGATCATCCTGTCGGCAGAAACAGCGGAACGGTCTGGCGCACAAGATATTAAGTCCCTGGGATTGGTTGAAATTCGGGGACGGACTCAGCCGACGGAAGTTTTCGCATGGGAAGGATCATCGGGTTAATGAAAGAACTGCTGCGATCCAATGACATGGTGCAACTGTCCTTTATCGAGGTTCTGTTGCGGGACTCCGGTATCGAATGCGTTGTGTTCGACAGTCATACCAGCATTCTGGAAGGATCTTTGGGCGTCCTGCCCCGTCGCGTGATGGTGCTGGATGAAGATTTGGACGCGGCGCGTCGATTGCTGCGCGATGCGGGTCAGGATATTCCATGACCGATATATTGAGCGAAACCGTCGCTGACCGCTTTCTGGATGGTCGACTGATCCTGCAGCAACCGCGACAGGGATATCGCGCGGCGATGGATCCTGTGCTGTTGGCCGCGGCGGTGCCCGATTGTGACGATGGAAAAGTGCTGGATTTGGGATGTGGCGTCGGGACAGCCTTGTTTTGCTTTGGCAAACGCATGGCGGGGCCGGCCTTGTATGGGTTGGAATTGGATGCCATCGCCGCCGATATGGCCCGCCAGAATGCGTGTGAGAATAATTTAGCGGACAGAACCACCATCGTGACGGGCGACCTGTTATCCATGCCCAAGGCGCTGGAACCCAACAGTTTCGATCAGGTCTTTGCCAATCCGCCCTATCTGGAACCCCAAACTGGGGAGACATCGCCCATCGCAGACCGGGCACGGTCCAATGTTGAGGGGGCCGCCCGCCTGAAGGATTGGATCACGGTCATGTTGCGCATGACGCGACCACGCGGCGGATTGACGCTGATCCATCGGGCGGATCGATTGGATGATATCCTGGCCTTATTGTATCAAAAGGCGGGGGAGATTGCGGTCCTGCCCCTATGGCCGCGCGCGGGGGAACCGGCCAAGCGCGTCATCGTGCGGGCCCGCAAGGGGGTGCGTGGGGGTACTACGCTGCTGCCGGGATTGGCCTTGCATGGCCCGGCGGATGATCCCGATGGACGCTATACACCGCAAGCCCTGGCAATATTGCGCGATGGGAAGAGGCTATAGCGCATCATGCGCAGCATGAGCGCGATAAAATAAACCGCATCATGCGAAGCATGAGCGCGATAAAATAAACCGCATCATGCGAAGCATGAGCGCGAATAAGTAAACCGCATCATGCGAAGCATGAGCGCGAATAAGTAAACCGCATCATGCGAAGCATGAGCGCGAAGTGGAAACCGCATCATGCGCAGCATGAGCGCGAGAAAATAAACCGCATCATGCGAAGCATGAGCGCGGATTTTATGCTTTAATCCAGCACCCGGCCTGCCACGGCATCCAGCTTTGCCAGCATGGCAGGGTCCCTTGCTTCTGGCGAGGTGATCAAGGCAAAGTCCAGGGCGCGGTCGCTGCCGCAATCCGGTTCTTTGGGCCAGGCATTCAGATTTTCCGCAACATAGCGAACCAGGGCGCACCCATGATCGGCATTGGCCAACAGGGTCTTGATGACCATGGCAACATCAACATGGTCATGATCCGGGTGCCAGCAATCGTAATCTGTGACCATGGCGATCGTCGCATAGCGCATTTCTGCTTCCCGCACCAATTTCGCTTCTGGCATATTGGTCATGCCAATCACGGAACAGCCCCAACTGCGATACAGCATGGATTCCGCCTGGGTCGAAAATTGCGGACCTTCCATGACCAGATAGGTGCCGCCGCGGCTATGGGGAACCTGCAAGGCCTGCAATCCAGCCTGGGCAATATCCCCTAACCAGGAAGACACCGGCTGCGCAACAGAGACATGCGCAACGCATCCAGGACCAAAGAAGCTCTTTTCACGCGCAAAGGTGCGGTCGATGAATTGATCGACAATCACGAAATGACCGGGCGGCAATTCTTCTTTCAACGAGCCACAGGCAGAAACGGACAGAATATCGGTACAGCCCAAGCGCTTCATGACATCGATATTGGCGCGGCAGTTTATTGACGATGGTGATTGGACATGCCCCCGACCATGGCGGGGCAGAAAGCGGATTTTCGTGCCAGCCAGCGTGCCACACAAGACCGCATCCGACGGCGCGCCCCAGGGGCTTTCAACCGTCACCCATTCGGCATCTTCCAGGCCTTCAATAGCATAAAGGCCACTGCCGCCAAATACCCCCAGTACCCGGTCTGCCATCGCCATCGTCTCCTTTACGTCAGGCCCGCCGCCATCTTGGCAGAGCCAAGCGCATTGCGAAACATATCCTCCGTCAGACGGCCGGTATTGGTGTTATAGCGGGAGCAATGATAGCTGTTCACCAGCGCCAGGGAGCGACCCTGCAGATCCGGCAGTCTGTGTGTGGCATCGTGCGAGAATTTCGCTGTAGAGACCTTATGTCCCATAGACCGCAAGGCGGCATCATGGGCAATTTTACCCAGGCTGAAAATGACCTTCAGGTTCGGCATGGCCGCGATTTCGCGATCCAGAAAGGGACGACAGGCCGTCATTTCCTGACCAATGGGCTTGTTCTGGGGGGGGACGCACCGAACCGCATTGGCGATTCGACATTCAATCAGGGTCAGCCCGTCATCAGGGCGTCGGTCATAGTTGCCCTGTGCCAGTCCCAGATCCACCAGAACCTTGTATAAAAGATCGCCTGCCCAGTCCCCGGTGAAAGGACGCCCAGTGCGATTCGCCCCCTGCATTCCAGGTGCCAGACCCAAAATCAGAATGGACGCATTCAAAGATCCGAAACTGGGGACAGGTGCATTCCACCACTGGGGCTGCGCAGCCCTTGTTTCTGTGCGAAACGCAACCAAACGCGGACAAAGGGGGCAATCGCGACCGGGATTTTCAAAGGCGGTCCCGGTCACATCCGAACCGCCAGGAGTCATCGATTGCCGTTTCGGTCTGTGCGTTCAACAATCGCCTCGACGCCGGCATAATCGTCTTCTTCGTCATCATCCTCATCATCGCCGACCAAATCATCGTCATAGTCGTCATCATCGTAATCGCCGTCGAAATCAGCGCTGGGACCCCGCACTGGACGGGCCGGAGGCGCAGCATCCGGGGCCGCAGCGGGGCGTTGCGGCTCATGAAAATTACGGGCGATGTCGCGGGCAATGTCATTCAATTCGACAAAATTGTCGGCCTGGCGGCGCAATTCATCGGCAATCATCGGCGGATTAGACTTAATCGTGCTGACAACCGTCACACGCACGCCGCGTCGCTGTACGGCATCAACCAGACTGCGGAAATCACCATCACCAGAAAACAGGATCACATGGTCCAGATGTTGGATCATATCCAACATATCAATGGCCAGTTCCATATCCATATTGCCCTTGATCCGCTGACGCCCCTGCGCATCGGTATAAGACTTCGCCGGTTTGGTAACCATCGTGTAGCCGTTATAATCCAGCCAATCCACCAGCGGGCGGATCGGGGAATAATCCTGGTCCTCAAACAGCGCGGTATAATAGAAGGCGCGCATCAACCGGCCTTCGGTCTTAAACTTTAACAACAATTTCTTGTAATCAATGTCAAAACCCAATGCTTTCGCAGCAGAGTAAAGATTAGCGCCATCAATGAAGATTGCAAATTTTTCTTCTTTATATATACCAAGTTGCATGGCCTTGAGCCTCCAAAAAAATATGGGTTATCAAATATGGGGCGTTGAGAGGGGCGCTGCTTATAAATGAGCCCAAAACTCTCTGTCGTTCCAAAATGTTCTTAGTACGTAGCCGCGTGCAGGACCGCTTTCAAGCGCTATCTAACGGATTTCCGTCCATGTTAACGATAATTTTGCAAGCGTGTACCTGAAATGCTTTGCGCCATCCCCCTGCTTCAGGGCTTGAACTTTTGGGATGGGACGGGTATGTACAGCCCGAATGCGGTGCAGGCTTTGGTTTGCGCCGCTGTTATTCTTGCATTCGGTTAGGCGTTCGACCACCACGGATCGGTGATCGGCCACCAAAGACCACCGAAATGTCCCCTCTTACCGACGAGGATATAAGAGCCCATGGCCCGCGTTACCGTTGAAGATTGCGTCGAAAAAGTTCCGAACCGGTTTGAACTGGTTATGGTTGCCTCTCAGCGCAGCCGCGACATCGCAAATGGCGCGGCAATTGAAGTTGATCGCGACAACGACAAAAACCCTGTCGTTTCCTTGCGCGAAATCGCCGATGACAAAGTGAATGTCAGCGAATTGCAGGACGAATTGGTCCGGGGCATGCAGCGCTTTATCGATTCTGACGAGCCGGAAGAAGATGACGATGTTCAAATCTTTGAACAGTCCATGATCGGCGCCGCAGAAATGCCCGCCATGCCGGATCCAGGCCCGATTCCAATGGCCCCGGATGATGACGATGATGAGCCGCTGAACACGCCAAAGTTTGAAGACATCGACGCCGACGATTGATGGACGGCACATCGCCTGCCTGTGCATTTGCGGGGGCGATGTCAATACGAATACCTAACAAGGCCCGGTGCAAATGCATCGGGCCTTGTTTATTGCAATAAAGCCACGAAATCTCTTTCAACATTGGGTGGTTTACGAAACTGTAGTCACTATACTTATCTTGCAAGTTCTGTAGGACGTCCCCCGCGCCATGATGCGTCAATACGAGTTGGTCGAACGTGTAAAAGCCTATGAGCCCGGTGCGGATGAAGACGCACTGAACCGCGCCTATGTCTTTACCGTGAAGGCCCATGGGAACCAAAAGCGCGCCAGTGGCGACCCCTATTTTTCCCATCCGGTAGAGGTTGCGGGCTTGTTAAGTGACAAGCGGCTGGATTGCGCCTCCATCATCACCGGTTTGTTGCACGACACCGTTGAAGATACCGATGTCACCGTCAAAGACATCAGCGCCACCTTTGGCGAAGAAGTGGCCGCCCTGGTCGATGGCGTGACCAAGCTGTCGCAATTGGAACTGCAATCTGATCGTACCAAACAGGCAGAAAATTTCCGCAAACTGGTATTGGCCATGTCCCAGGACATCCGTGTCCTGATCGTCAAACTGGCGGACCGCCTGCACAATATGCGCACGCTGCATTTCATCAAGGCCCCGGAAAAGCGTCGCCGGATCGCCCGGGAAACCATGGATATCTATGTTCCCCTGACGGAGCGCATCGGGATCCGCGATTGGCAGGAAGAACTTGAAGATATTGCCTTCCAAGAGCTGAACCCGGATGCCAGGGCCTCTATTGTCGCGCGCTTGGAGTTTCTGCAAGAAGCAGGCGGTGATGTCATCAAACGGGTCCAGGCCGCCCTGGAAAAGGACCTGGAGAAAGCCGCGATCACATCAGAAGTCGGTGGACGTCAAAAGCGACCCTATTCCATTTGGCGCAAAATGCAGCGCCAGAATATTGGCTTTGAGCAGTTATCGGACATCATGGCGTTTCGGGTCGTCGTCGATTCCGTTGAAGATTGCTATAAGGCGCTGGGCACACTGCACGGCAAATATTCAATGGTGCCAGGCCGGTTCAAGGACTATATCTCCCTGCCCAAGCCCAACGGCTATCGCTCCATCCATACCGGCGTTATCGGGCCGGAAAACCGCCGCATTGAGATCCAGATTCGCACCCAGGATATGCACGACATTGCCGAATTGGGGGTGGCTGCTCACTGGCGCTATAAGGAAACCGGATCCCAACGGCTGTCCGATGAGGAATTGGGACTGACGGAGGGTAAACAGTATCGCTGGCTGCGCGAATTGCTGGAAATCCTGGACAATGCTTCCAGCCCGGAAGATTTCCTGGAACACACAAAGATGGAGATGTTTGCCGATCAGGTGTTCATCTTCACCCCCAAAGGGGACCTGCACGCAATGCCACGCGGATCGACACCGGTCGATTTCGCCTATGCTGTGCATACGGATGTCGGCAATCGTTGCACGGCCGCGCGCGTCAATGGACGGTTGGTGCCGCTGCGGACGCAACTGCGCAATGGTGATCAGGTCGAAATCGTCACCTCTAAGGCCCAAACCCCCTCGCCCGCCTGGGAAACCTTTGTCGTCACCGGCAAGGCCAGGGCCTGCATTCGCCGCTTCGTGCGCTCCGTCCAGCGGGAACAATATGTGCGCCTGGGCAAGGAAATCTTGGAGCGTACCTTCAAAGCCGCTGCCTATGACGCCACCGAAAAGGCGCTGAAAGGAATCGCCGCGCGCTTTGAGTTAGAAACAGCGGAAGATATTCTAGCTGCGGTCGGGGAAGGCCGCCTGACGGCACGCGAAGTCCTGTTCGCCGCCTATCCAGGCGCGAAGGAAAAAGAGAAGGAAAAGGGCGGCCCCCCCAAGCGTCGCGTTTCCGTTGGACAGATTGATCCAACGGCGGGGGGGGCCATTCCCATTCGCGGCCTGATCCCGCATATGGCCATACATTTTGCGAAATGCTGCCATCCCTTGCCGGGGGATCGCATAATTGGCATCGTCACAACTGGAAAAGGCGTGACGATTCACAATATTGATTGTGCGACCCTGGAAAACTTTTCCGACATGCCGGAACGGTGGTTGGATGTGTCCTGGGATGCCGATGCCGTGGATGGCACCGCATTTACAGGGCGGATTCGCGCCGTCCTGATAAATGAGCCCGGTGCCCTGGCAGAGTTTACGGGCGTTATTGGACGAGACGGCGGCAATATTTCAAATCTTAAATTTACCAGCCGAAGTGAGGATTTCTTTGAAATGCTGATTGATATTGAAGTGACCGATGCAAAGCAGCTGAACAATGTTCTGGCCGCCCTGCGCGCGTCAAAATACGTCAATTCAGTAGAGCGGGCATAGCACATCCATGCTTTTTCGCCGCAGCATTCCAACGACCCGTGCCGATCGTATCCTAAGGTTTCTTTGGCCAACGATGAGCCTGAGCCGCATCGGCAGCTATTACAAACGCCGGGTCGCGCGCCTGCCGGGCACGCCGCACAGCATTGCCGCTGGTTTTGCATCCGGTGCCGCGGTCAGCTTCACCCCCTTTATGGGATTCCATTTTGTTCTGGGGGCGGTACTGGCCTATTTAATTCGGGGCAATATGGTCGCTTCCGCATTGGGGACGCTGGTCGGCAATCCCTGGACATTTCCCTTCATCTGGATTGCGACCTATGAGCTGGGCAGCAACGTCCTGTATAATGCGAGCGATGGCGTTCCAAAGGATACACTGTCATTCAGCTATCTGATTGATAATATTGGGGATGTCCTGATTCCTATGATCCTGGGCGGGGCAATTCTTTCTATCATTATCTTTCCGCTGGTCTATTTTCCCCTGCGCCTGATGATACAGCGCTTTCGCGACAGCCGCTTTGCAAAGCGGCAACGGCGCGCAAAATTGCAACGGCAGAAAGCAGCGGAGGAACAGGCATGATCATCGGCACAGGCACGGATTTATGCCAGATCTCCCGCATCGCCGCCTCTTTGGAGCGATTTGGGGATCGATTTACCAATCGCTGTTTTACGGCGTTGGAACAATCCCGTGCTGATCGGCGTCCAAACAAGCGCGCAGATCGCTATGCGCAGATGTTTGCGGCCAAGGAAGCCTGCTCCAAAGCCTTGGGAACCGGCTTTCGCAAAGGGGTTTTCTGGCGCGATATGGAAGTTGTTTCCCTGCCCAGCGGCAAGCCGACCTTGGTGCTGCATGGCGGTGCAAAGCGACGGGCCGAAAGTCTTATGCCACCCGGCACGGTGCCACTGGTCGATGTTTCCCTGACGGATGAGGCCGGGCTGGCCCATGCCATGGTTATCCTGTCGGCCCTGCCCGCAGAACAACTGAGCCTGGCGAAAAGCCTGCGTGAGGCATAACCCCGCAGAAGCGCCATAGCGGCCCCCTGGGCTTGACACCAACCATGGCGGAGGGCCATATCCCGCCATTCTTCCGCAGCACAGACAAGGCGCGCACCAATGAAATCAGATGTCACAGAAAAAGGCAGCTTTAAGGACCGCATCGCGCCTTATTGGGAAACGGTAAAGACCCTGTTCTGGGCGGCCGTTATTGCCATTGGGTGCCGGGTCTTTGCGTATGAACCTTTCAACATCCCCTCAGGCTCCATGCTGCCAACCTTGAAGATTGGTGATTACCTGTTCGTATCGAAATTTTCATATGGGTATGGAATGTATTCCTTCCCGTTCAGCCCGGTTGCTTTTTCGGGCCGCATTCTGGAAGACGCCCCTGAGCGCGGTGATGTCGCCGTTTTCCGCAAACCCACCGAAACCGAAATCGACTATATCAAACGCATTGTCGGACTGCCGGGGGATACCATTCAGGTGATCAATGGGGTGCTGCATATCAATGGCGAAGCGGTAAACCGCCGCCAGATTGAAGACTATGTTCCAGAAAATGAAGAGCGGATGAGAGACCGCGTGCCCCATTATCTGGAAACGCTGCCCAATGGCGTGGAGCATGAAATTATTGAGGATATGGGCGATCGGGGGCGACTGGACAATACGCCGGAATATGTCGTGCCCCCTGGCCATTATTTCGCCATGGGCGATAACCGCGATCATTCGCAAGACAGCCGTGTCCTCAGCCAGGTTGGTTTCATTCCGATTGAAAATTTCATCGGGAAGGCGACGATCATATTCTTCTCCTGGGGTGAGTCCGGCCCCCGCTTCGACCGGTTTTTCGATGTCATCAAGTGACGCCGATTTCAAAGCCCTGGAACAGCGCCTGGGCCATGTTTTCAGCAACAAGCGGCTGCTGGATCGCGCGCTGACCCATCGCAGCGCCGGGGCGCTGGCAGAAGGCAGTTACGAACGCCTGGAATTCCTGGGGGATCGGGTCCTGGGACTGGTCGTCGCCGATATGTTGTTGCAGCGGTTTCCAAAGGATCCGGAAGGACATCTGTCCCGACGCTTCAATGCGCTGGTGCGCCGGGAAACCCTGGCTGATGTAGCGCGGGATTTACGCCTGGGGGGGGAAATCCGCTTTGGGCAATATGAAGAAGCTGATGGGGCGGACAATCCTGCCATACTGTCCGATGTCTGCGAGGCATTGATTGCCGCCATGTATCGCGATGCGGGGCTGGAAGCGGCGCGCACCTTTATTCTGCGCAATTGGGAAAAACGGTTGGAAGCCGACCCCACCCCGCCGCGCGATGGAAAATCCGCGCTGCAGGAATGGACCATGGCGCGTGGGCTTGGTTTGCCGCATTATGAAGAAGTCTCGCGCAGCGGACCGGATCATGCCCCGATCTTTACCATGCGGGTGACGATCCCCAAACATGGATCGGCCCAGGCAGAAGGTCGGATCAAACGGCATGCGGAACAATCTGCTGCCGAACAATTATTGGAAAGTCTTAAGAATGACGGATGACGTCACCCAATCACCGGAAGATCACGACAGTCCTGTCGATATGACAGAAACCCGCGCTGGCTTTGTCGCCATTATCGGGGCCCCTAATGCGGGGAAATCAACCCTGGTCAATGAACTGGTCGGGGCCAAGGTTTCCATCGTCACCCATAAGGTGCAGACAACCCGCACCCGCATTCTGGGCATCGCCCTGCGCGGCGCGGCACAGGTCGCCTTTGTCGATACGCCGGGTATCTTCAAGCCCAAGGGTCGCCTGGATCGCGCCATGGTGTCCGCCGCCTGGCAAGGGTCCCAGGATTCTGATGCGACGGTCCTGCTTATCGACAGTGTGATTGGCATGAATGACGAAGTGGAAGCGATCTTGAAAGGCCTGGAACAGGCGGGCCGCAAGGCCATTCTGGCGCTGAACAAAATTGATCTGGTAAAGCGTGACAGCCTGCTGATGCTGGCGGATCGCCTGAACAAGACCGGACAATTTACTCAGATTTTCATGATATCCGCGACAAAATCCGATGGCACGGAAGACCTGATCAACCATGTTGCGGGCATGATGCCCAAGGGGCCATGGCTGTTCCCCGAAGATCAGTTATCGGATATGCCGCAGATGCTGTTGGCCGCAGAGGTAACGCGCGAAAAGCTGTTTATCAACGTGCACCAGGAATTGCCCTATGCGCTGACCGTGGAAACGGAAAGTTACGACATCAAGAAAGATGGTTCGATCCGCATTCAACAGGTAATCTATGTACAGCGAGAGAGCCAACGATCCATCATTCTGGGCAAGAATGGCAGCAAGGTGCGCACCATTGGCACCGCAGCACGCGAAGAACTGTCCGAGATGTTTGAGACCCCTGTGCATTTGTTTATCTATGTGAAGGTCCGCGACCGGTGGCAGGAAGATCCTGAACGCTATCGCGTCTGGAACCTGGATTTTCAGGCCTGATGACTGCGCCGGCCGTCATACTGATCGACCCGCAACTGGGAGAAAATATCGGCATGTGCGCCAGGGCCATGCTGAATTGCGGCCTGACGGATTTGCGCCTTGTGCGCCCCCGGGATGGGTGGCCCAACCAGAAGGCTCAGGATGCCTCTGCCGGGGCGCAGGACGTTGTTGATCACGCACAGGTGTTTCAGACGACCGAAGAGGCTGTTGCGGACCTGACACGGATCTATGCCACGACCGGGCGTACCCGCGAATTGCTGGAATATGTCCTGACGCCCCGTGCTGCGGCTGAAGACATGCGCACAGCGACCGCCAGCGGCCTGCATCGCCCGGGTGTGCTGTTCGGGGGGGAGCGGTCGGGCCTGACCAATGATGATGTCGCCAAGGCAGATGCGATTATTCGTGTGCCGCTGAACCCTGATTTCCGATCCTTGAACCTGGCCCAGGCGGTTCTATTAATCGGCTATGAATGGTTTACAGCCGGGGATCAGACCCCCCGTGAAACCCGCGATATCCGGGATGCCCGCCCCGCCACCCAGAACGAGGTGGAGATATTTGTTGAGCGACTGGGCAGAGGTCTGGATGAAGGCAGCTTTTTCCGTTCCGTTGAAATGCGCCCAACCGTCATGCGCAACATCCGCCTGATGTTCCAACGCACCCAATTGACCGACCAGGATGTCCGCACCCTGCATGGCATAACAGAATCCCTGCGCCGCGCAGGCCCGGAACGGAAATAGCCATCGCGCGCGTCCGTCTTTTCACGGGTCGAATATTGACGCTAGGATAACCCCCTCACTCAGGAGGATCAGTATGGCAAAGAATGGATACGAGGGTGGGCGGTTGAACCTGCCATTCGTTGGGCATTGTACCTTTGGCAAGCAGCCTGTCTGTCTGGATTGGGATGCGATCGATGCTGATATTGCCGTGTTGGGTGCGCCGTTCGATATGGGAACCCAGTATCGCGCCGGGGCACGTTTCGGACCGCGTGGCATTCGCGAGGCATCGACCCTGTTTTCATTTGGTCATGGCGGCGCATACGACTTTGAAGATGACGTCACCTATCTGCCTGTTGATAAGGTGCGCATGGTCGACATTGGCGATGCCGATATCATCCATACCGACACGATCCAAAGCCATGACAACATAGAATATGGCGTACGCAAGATTTTAAAGGCAGGCGCTTTGCCGGTGGTTCTGGGGGGCGATCATTCTGTCCATATTCCCTGTATTCGGGCCTTCGATGATCAGGAGCCTGTTCATATTATCCATATTGACGCCCATCTGGATTTCGTCGACGAGCGCCATGGCGTGCGCTATGGCCATGGCAATCCCTTGCGCCGCGCGTCTGAAATGAACCATGTGACCGGCTTTACCCAGCTTGGCATTCGCAATGTCTCCTCTTCCAATCGGGGTGATTACGACGCTGCACGGCGGGCGGGCTCCACCATTCTATCGGTCCGTCACTGTCGCGACTTGGGGCGCGATGGGGTTCTGGCAAAGATTCCACAGGGAAAGCGATACTATCTGACAATCGATATCGATGGATTCGATCCTTCCATCGCACCCGGAACGGGAACGCCCAGTCACGGGGGATTCCTGTATTACGAGGTTCTGGAAATTTTACAGGGATTGACGCACATGGGCGATGTCGTAGGGATTGATCTGGTGGAAGTCGCGCCGGATTATGACCACAGCGGATCAACTTCGTTTCTGGCCGCCCAGCTGCTGATGAATGTGCTGGGCTTCATCTTTCATGCCAAAGGGCAGTCCGCTTAGAGCAAATCCGGAGCAAACGGAAGCGTTTGCGACGACGTATTTTCTGAAAAAAGAAATGGTTAGAGTATTATGTGTGAGCTCATGCGAACGCATGATGCTCTAATTTACCTTTACTCTTTCTTCTTGCCCATCGCATCCAGACCCAACAGGCGCAACACCCGCTGGTGATCCCCCCCACCTTCGACCAGTTCGACCAGCAATTCGCCAAAGCTCATATTCCCCCAGGCGACGGCGCGTTTCACAAGATAGGGGACCGGGCTGTGCGGTTCTGCTTTGATCAGGAAGTCCGCCGCCTCCCCAAGTCGTTTATAGGCCTCTGCGCGGCTCTGGATTGGTCCGGCCGATACTTGCCGGGCGGCTGCCTGTGGGGCTTGGGTCATGATATTTCCCTCCTGCGCCAGGCCATCCGTGTCCTGGATTTCAACAGCGTCGTCTGGCATTTCTGGCATATCTTCAGGATCTCCCGGCAGAGTGCCACCCTTGGCTTCCATCCAATTGCGCGCGCGGGTCTCAATATCCTGCAAAACGGTGCGAATGCGTGTCAGAGATGGCGCATCCTTGGGGCAATGTTCCTCCAGGAACAGGTCCAGCCGCTCCAACTCCCCCAGACAGGCCTCGGTCACGGGAACCAGATCGATGTAATAGTCTACCGGCGTTGAATCGACCGCCGCATCGAACTGAACCCGCGTCGCATAGCGTTTCTGTTCCCGTGCCGCTGCTTTTGCATCGCGCTGATGCAGGTTTTCCAGCCGCAGCACATCTTCCCAATCCTTCAGGCGCATGGGGTGAACATCCCCGGATGTCGGCGCGGTCACCGGCACAAGGCGCAGCAGGATTGCAAATTGATCTGACGCCCAGCGCAGCGGCCCAAGGCGATAGTCCAAATCCCCATCTTCATCGATCTTAGGATGAATATCGCGCCAATACTCCTCACACAGGCTGGATGTCAGATCCACGCCCCGCCGGAAGCCCCGCAGTCCCTCAATATGGGTCCAGGCCTCCGTCAGCCACAGGGCCAGATGCAGATCCTTGCTTTTTGTCGCCAGGGCGTCTTCACACAATCTTGCAACGGCAGGCCAATCTGCGCGTTTAACATCTGTTTCCCACACACCCTGTGGCAGATTTGGATCCTCATCCCGCCTAGCATCCCGAACCGCATCAAAAGTCCCCTCATACCGCAGGCTGGCGCCGCAAGGGTCGTCCCCCGCCAGCGGGGCCAGAAGATCTTCCGCAGGCCCATCTTCAACGACAGCAGGCGGCGTGGGCGTGTCTGCCCCGGCACCGTCATCGTTCAAAGCATCCTGTTCTTCCAAGGCAGGCGTTCCAGTCATCGCATCAAGGCTCCAACTGTGGGGCTTCAAAAGGAAAGGGCGTAATCAACAGTGGCACGGGCTGTCCTTCTTTCAGACCGGAAATCTCGACTCGCAAAAATACCGTTGCCGTTTCAATTGCTCCCCCAGCCGTCGGGCGGGTGGGAATATCAATCTTAAGCGTATGCGGGCGGGGGTCGATAAAGTCTGCAAAATCGTCTGATCCAGACCGATGACGCCGCACCAAATCTATCAAGGACCAGACATTAGCATAAGTGATCGTAACCGTCCGCCCCTGAACTTGAATTTGGGGACGCCCAACGGCGGCCGCCGGAATACGGGTTGAGTTTTCCGCCCAGCGCAAGGTCAGAGAAATCGGCTCCCCCAAGGACCATCGCAATGTCTTATTCTCACCCCGCAAGGTGGTTGCATCCGGGCCTACTGCAAATTGCCAATCGATAATCTGATCGCCGCCGACTTCACGATCCCGATTGACCCGGAACGCGACATCCAGATTAAAGGATGGGGAGTCTTCCCGATTGGCTGAAGAAAGCCAGGGGTCGAAGAAGGCACGGATACGATCCATCCGGGTGATGAATTCCAGCGCCTGATCGCGACCAAATCCCAGATCATCCGCCTGTTCCAAGGCCAACCGGGCATTCTGGACATCGCGGTCATAGGCGGCAAAGAATGTGCGCAAATCCCTGGGGCTGACTTCGCGCATGTCGGATTCGAAAGGCGTCAACGTAAAGGGATAACGCCCTGCCAAAGCATCATCAAATGTATCACCAATGGCGGTATAGGCACTTTGCGCCTGCACCCCGGCCAGGGCCAGACACCGGGCGCGGATGCCCCGACTTAACATATTGATGCGTTCGACAAAGAAATCAGCTTGGCGCGCATTGTTGGTCGCGCCGTCAAATGTCTCACTGCAATTGGCAAAGGTGACATCCATCATGGGGCCGGTAATGAATCGTTCCAGGTCTGATACTGTATTGTCGGCCTGCTGCAGATCATATTTGGTCAATTCATCAATGATGCCTGTCCAGCGGGACAACAGCCCTTGTTCCTGATCCGACAGATTGGCATTCAGCGCATTCAGGAAATCCGCAACAGGTTTCACATAGCCATTCGCGATGATGGATATACGCCCCCGCTGTTGCGCCAGGATATCGCGCAAGCCAAAGACATCACGGGCCCGGAAGGCCTGTAAGGCCATATTGGGATCGCCGCGCCACCAGTCAAAATCTCCCCCTTGTGGCACATACAGAGAGCTGGAATTGAACAGGGAATCCGCTGCCTGAATCAAGGCCATGGCGCTGCCGGTGCTGAGATCCAGCAAATCCAGATAATTTTCTTCCAATCCCAGATCGTCATAGACGTCCAATATCTGCCGCAGGGCCGATCCAGCCGTAGTGAAGGTCATGACCGCGCGCCGTAACGCTTCTTCTGATTGCAGGGAGGTACTGGTGCGACCGCGCGGAACAACCATCGCCGCCGCAATCCGGTCATTTACATGGCGTTCCAAACTCTCTCCACCCGCTGTACGCATCAGCGGATGCAACGCCCGGGGAACACGGTCTAACTCTGATGCAACGAATTTATCAAAATCATCGATAAGGGCGATCCCCTCCTCCAGCGCGCCGGCATCCCATTCAACGGCGCTGCCAATCGCAGGGGGGACAGGCATTGCCTGGAACCGCCCATCCCGCATAAAGGGTTGTTGGTACAAACGTTCTAAAACACCATAAAAATCCAAAATTTCAGGGGACAGCCGCAATACGGTCCGGTCGCCATCCCGTGCCAAAATTGGCCCAATGGAGACGGATCGCAGATCTGGTAATTCCTGCTGTAAGCTCTTTAATCCACTTTTATTGGCCGCATCAAATGCCGCCGCCAGATCAGCCCCCAGTATTTGCGAACCACCAACATGTTCCTGCAAATCCGAATAGGCGATGGTGGGATCGAATGCGGGGTCATCGATCCAGCTATATCTTGGATCATCCAACCAGGCGCGGATCGTCTTGATATTATTATAAACGCGATCCAACTCATTGCGTCCTGCGGTTCTGCTGTTGGCCGCATCGTCCAGCAATTGCGCAAGGTCCCGCAACTTAACCATCAGCGCGTTCTGCGAATACAGCGAAACAACAGCCTTATCCATCAATTCGCGATATTTTGCCTGCATATCGCGCTGATACGCGTCCAGGGGAATTGTTCGATAGTTCGCACCGCTTAACGCTTCGGAATAAAACTCTGAATTCTCCAGAAAGCTTTCCGGCAACACGACCTGAAACAGGTAGGATACCAGACGCCGCACATCTTCCAGGTCATTGGTTTCGGTGAGTTGGTTATACCGATTGATCGCTGATTCAAAGTCCCGAACAGATCGAACATAACGCTGTAACAGCTCAAATTCTTCGCTGCGGGTTGTTTCATTATTCAGCAGTGCCACCGTCCCGACCGGCAGATTAGAACGCATTTCCAGGTTGCCGGTTGGCGCGCCCTCTGGTGGCAATCGCCCATTCCCAATCGACTGACCCCGCTCGTCCAGGGCAACCCCCATCGACTGTAAAATAAACATATTGAACGCATTTGTTGTGACCGTGATAACGCGGTTATCCACGTCAGCCAGTATTGAAGACGGCATGAAAATGGAAAAGAAGGATCCAGTCTCCAGCGCTGCCATGCCTTCCAACAAACGCAGGGCGCGTTCCCGGTTAAAGCTGCCCACAGCACTATCAGACGGATTGGCCCGGTTTGCCGCACGAACACTGGCAATATCCTGTCCGACCTGTTCAATGAATGGCGTCACGGTCGCAACATCCCGATGCATACCCCGGTGCAGCATCCACAGCGAAAAAGCTCCAACTACGATCACAGCAATTGACGCCGCTTGCGCCGTTGTCGCGATTTTGTTGCTGTGAATCAGCGTCCGTTTTACCGGGCGCGCCATATTCTTTTCTGGAAAGATCTTGGTTTCGAACAGGTCCTGCAAAAACACCGGATACGCCGCCCGCGCCCTGGGACCGCCATAGACTCCGGACAGGACGGGTACCGGGCGATCAACGACCATATCTTCCATGCCGCTGTCACCGGTGAACCAGATCCCGCGGGGGGAGAAACTTTCGTGATACGTGCTGGGCTTGAACAACTGTCGCAGGTATAGCCGCATCGGCTCCCGCAGTCCTTCAAACGAAGCCGGCAGCTGATAGATATCTTCTGCCGCCGCAGGATCGCCCGTCATGGCAAAGATTTCCATCTGCGCCGACTGCAACCCCTGCCCCACGGTTTCAACCGCCTCGTCGACCCAGCTTTCCCGAAACTCCGTATCGAAACTGTAGGGACTGGCCCAACCAAGCATATCAGCCAGGCTGTGATCCGGCAGTTCTGACACCAAGGCCTGGAACCCCGGCAAACGATCCATTTTTGTGATGATCACATAGACTGGGAAGGCAAGGCCCAGGCGCGCTTGGGCCTGCCATAATTTCTTATAGATCGCATCGGCGCGCTGGGTGATGTCTTCTGGCGGTCGCACCGCGCCCTGGTCATCCAGAAAATCCTCAATCGGGATGGTCAGGATGATCCCATCGGCCGGGCGACGGGGCCGATACCGATCCAGAAACCCAAGAAAATTGCGCCACGCCTTGGAATTGGATCCCCGACCGTCGCGTTGACGCACCAGGGTTCCAGCCATATCCAGCACGACCCCCCGGTCAAAAAACCACCATTTACAGGCCGGGCGCACATCTTCGAAATCTTCGGCAGGCTGACCAACAGGCAGGTCCATGCCGGTATGGGCAACCAAAGTGGACTTGCCCGATCCTTCCGGCCCCAACATCAGATACCACGGAATTGCATAGCGCCAATCACGACCGGAAACGTGATTGCGCAGAATTTTCAGGGCATGTTTAAAACTCTTGCGCATGGGCAACAGCGGCAGGTCTTCCGGTTCCGCTGCGAAAGGCTGATAATCCGGGTCCTCATCCAGATGCCGGGGCGACTCCTCATCCAAAGCTGCGATTTTCTTGGAAAGACGGGCCTTCCGGACGACAAACAACAAGGCCCCGATCAGGATAAAGGATACCGCCACCAGGAATCCGACGATCACCGGCAAATACGGGGTCAATCGAAAGAATATATCGCGGATGAAATCCAGCCAGCTCATCAGCCCCGCCCCTATCCGCCTGCGCGATCAAGCGCCTCAAGCAAAGGCGCCAACGCATCATTGAAAATGAAATGGGCGGTGATGCTGTACAGCGCGACAACACCAACAAACAGCCAGACCCATCGCCCCGGCGACGGCAACAAACGCGCCAGGGTGCTCATCTGTGTATGTTGATAGGCCTGCGGTGCCAGACGATGGCTGGGGTCTGACAAATTGGGGCGTTTCTGGTAAATGTAGTAATAAAGCTGCCTGCGGTATTCCGCGATCCGGACCTCGTCCCGTCCCCCCGCATAGCGCCCCCGGAACCCAAATGTCAGTGCCAACAGATACACGATGGCAATTTCAGCCTGAACGCGATCACCAGTTTTCAGAAGCTTTTCCATGCGCTTAAAAAAGGCATCCCCGGCATTGTAGGTTTCAAACAACCGGGTCTCCAGCAAATCATTGCGCCAATAGTCACGACCCGGCCAATCCAATGTCAGGAAAATCTCATCCGCCAGCGCCGCCATGACATATTGCGCCTCGCGATAATACAAAACGCCATATTCCCCGCCCCGACGCCCGGCCTCCAGGGCCTGCATTTCCAACAGCGTTTGCAGACGCCTCAGCGCCTCTTCCGCCTTTAGCCCGACGCCCTGTTGATCCCTTTTTGATCCAGACTCCCCGTCCTCGTTTTCTGGCGAATTCTCTTCCAGATCATAGTCGGGTGGCGCAGCCTCCCCCGGCAAGGGCGGGGGTGCATTGAACCCTGGCAGGGGCGGCGGCTTTGGCCGGGTTGGATCATAGGCCATAGCCTCATCAAAACTGGGCAGCGCAGCGGTTCTTGCATGACCGCTTAACAAGGCTTCTTCCCGCAGGATCAGAACCTCATCATAAAACTCTCGAAACTGATCCAGAATATAGGCACCAGCGCCCCCGGCTGACGGACCACCGCCCATACCACCAACACCAGCGCCGCCAACGCCCGCATTGCGATGCGCCTTAGTCATGGGGGAAACAGGCTGAACAGCCATCGCCTGGCCTTACCTATCGTCGCCGGATGGGTTGCGGATATACAGGACGATTTCCTGCGGGGGCTCCCGCCGACCCCGGTCACCAGACAGGATAGACAGTTTTTCACCCGGCACGATGTCGTCGAAATTCACCTCAATCTTAAACAAGACAACGCCGCGTGTCGGAACCACATCCAGCGCCTGTTCGCGATCAATACGATGGCGTGGTGCACCCAGGACACGGCGTTCCCGCATTGGTTTGATCACAGAGTCAGACCCGACCAGCGCAACATCCATCCAGGCGATCACATCGGCTTCGGTCATCTCTGCCCGTGCCCGCACACCAATCGTCAGGTCATCATCACACCATGCAGGATCAATCTTCAAGCTGAACACACCATCGATTTCTTCAAACGGGATGGCGGTATAGGCTTCTGAGACGCGGTCCAGCATCTGGATGACAAAATCACAGGCGGCGGAAAACGCGGCCTTTGGATCATTATGATCATAGGATGGCAGCATCGGCGGCACCAGGGCCCCGCCCACAGCGGTCATGTGTCCGACGATCTGACACAGGCTCAAATACAACGGAAAGGGATGACAGCGATCGGTCTTTAAGATCGCTTCAAACATCGGCAGACCGGCAACCAGTCCATGGATCGCGGTCTGGGATTGCTGCAACATTGGCTTGTCAGTCTGGCCCAGCGGGGTGCGCGCCCGTTCTGCCAGGAACATCGCCTTTTCGCGCAGGCGCGTTGCCACCGCCTGGCACATTTCCCCGATGGCCGACACCCGCGTGATGCTCAATTGCGCCGGGACAAAATTCGTCATTGTGAAGGCTTCTTCCCGCAGCACCAGGCGCGCAATGGGAAATCCGACATATTTCTGGGCCAGGCTGTCTGTCAGATGCAGCGACAGGCGGGGTTTAAGGCGCGGGATCGTCATTTCCCCCTCGCCGGTATGTTCATCAGAAATCGGCAATCCGGGCACTTCCTGATACCGGGGCAAATCCCCCCGCGTCGCACGACCGCCCAGACGACGTACCGGCACGGCCAGATAAATCGGCACCGGCTTGCCCATCAATTGGCCCTGTTGTTCAGACAGGTCCAGTTCCAGGGGCACATCATCGCCCTGAACATGCGTAACAATCAGGCCATCGGGCAGCACGGCTTCCAATTCCAGCACCCGGAAGATGCCGCTGACCAACTGCACGGGATCAACCTTCAGATGGCGAATACCCCAGTGGAATGGGCTGCTGGTCGCGGTGTGATAGGCAATCAATTCCTCACCGCGCACTCCCAACTGCTGGAAATGCTGCGGTGCCAACAGCATGCCCTCATGCCATTGAATGGCATCCGGCAATTCTCGGGCGGATCGCGGCATTTCGATGTCCTTTCTGGCTCCCCTAGCCTGACGTCCAAGTCAGACAGTTAAGCAGTCCTAGATTCCTGTATCAAGGTCAAGGAATCACCCCCGCCCCAGTGCAGGAGTCGGGGTTAATTATCCGTATCAAAAGGACTGAGCGTAAAATCGTCGCGGGCCAGGTCAATCCGGATCCCAATGCCACTTTCCAGCCGCGCTCGATGCGCACCCGGTGACAGATAATCCGCGAATACAAAGGCAGCGGTCGCATCATCCCCGGCGTCATTTGACAGCATATCATCAGGCACCGTCCAGGGCGGCAAAGCGGAGCTTGGCACAATCTCCCAACTCATCACACTGATGCCCTTTGGGTAATCCAGCAGGAACTGACGCTTGCGATTGAACCAGTCCGATGCGGGCACCGCCTGCAAAACATCAATAACACTGGGGTCATACACAAAGACCATATCCACGGCAGTCGCAGAGGTCGCATTGGCATCCACAGATGCCCGCAATTGCACGGTTTCCATCTGAAATACAGGTCCGCTGCTGCCACCGACCAGCCCACAAGCCGTTAGGGGCAACAGCGCCAGCGCCAACAACAGGGAGCGCGCGCCCAAAACACGCGCCTGCGCTGCCCCGAATAATACCCCCACATTCGCCCCCATTACCGTCAGCCCGTTCCACGATTGGCGTGAACAAAGGTGACAATGCCAGCCGACCCCCGCAGCGACTTAACAGCCTCCAGTGCTTCAGCGCGTGTTTGAAAGGCCCCGGCCCGCACATAGAAAAGCGGCTCTCCGGTTGCCCCCTGCTCCGCCAAGATCCCGGCCTTTGCCGTGGGGGCCAATTCGCGAACCAAAACCGCAGCATTGGATTTATCGCGAAACGCCCCGAATTGCAGGGAGTAATTTCCCCCAGGGCCACCAAGGGTCGATGTCGCCGCCGATGCCACATCAGACCGCGCGGGCTGGGACGGCTTTGCCCCAGGATAGATGATTGTGTCCGTCGCGATGGTCGCCTTCGGCCCCAATTCATCGACAGAAGGCTGCGACGGTGTTTGTGGCGCGGTGAAAATCGGTGCTGGGGGTTGCAGGGCTGTATCACGAGCCGATTCCGCAGCCGCAATTTCCGGCGCGGGCGCAACCTGCTGGTTCAGATTGGCCGTTGCCGATGTCACCAGCCCGTCAGATACACGGGTCGTTTGTGGCGGGATTGGTGCCCGTGTTCCCTGCACTGAGGTGGTTGCTTCCGGGCCCACAACCGAAGTTTCTTGTGCGACGGATGGCACTGGTTGGCTGGGTTGTTGCGACTGGCTGGGCAAAATTGCCAGTTCCCCCCCGGCATTTGGTTCGCCAAAGATCAGCACCGCAGACAGGAACCCCGCGACAAAAATCACGAACAACGTCGCCAGGCTGCCAGCAACAAGGGCACTTACCGTCGCAGGGGACATAACCCATTGGCGTGGCGCTGTATGGGTGATCTTTTGCGCATCTTCGTATGCATCTTCCCGATAGCTGCGCGGTTGGGGATCCATATGTTCAAACAGCTTTGAAATGCTCAGGCGTTCATGGCTCGGCTTGCGCCAGACAGAAGCCTCTGCCCGGCGATGGTCTGGCCCATGTGCTGGGTCAATCGTCCAGGTCTGTTGATGAGGCCCGATGCTCGGCGCAGGCGCGGGCGGTTCCGCTGCCGGGCGTAAGCCAGCATGACGCATCACGGGGCTTGCACGTCCCCGCCCGTCCGCATCCACTGGCAACCCAATACGGGGGCCGGTGCGTCCTATTTGTCTGCCGCCATATCTGCCGGTCATGGAAGACCCTTCACGCTGAAACCCCAATAAATACAACATTTTGTACAAGATCGTGCAGGGCATACAAAATACCCCCTGCGTATTAAGCATTGTAACATCCAGTGGATTCAGGGATCAAGAAAGGAAATGCAAGAAAAAACAAGTATTTATAGATCAATATATAGTGTTTGGATTAAGGATGAATACACCATATCCCATTCACTGAAATCATAAAAAGAGAACAAAATAGAGTCACCTGATACACGGGGTATGAATACAGGATTCATTTATTAATACTTATGAAAGTAAGGTATGCAGCACTTTATCCCTTGCCCTTACAAAAGGGCCGGTACCTCTGCATACCATTCAACACAGATCACCCCAGCAGAACGGTTGGGACCGGCACGACGATGGCCCCCCCATGGGCACAGGTATCGCCGACCCGTGACATTGGAATTCCGCCACCAAGGACGGTTGGTGACCCCATGGCGACGGTATCGGGTGGCCCTACGCAAACAGCAAGGCAGCCGGGGCCGATTGCAGGCAAACCGCCCACCAGAACCGTTGGACAGGATGGCGCAGCAACAGGTCCCCCGACATGGGGAATGCCCGGCGGTGTCACCATCGGGCATACATGCATTGCACTTAAGGCTGCAGCGGGCATTCCCATGATCGGCACCCCGTTGATCAAAACTTATTTAGATTAAACCGCTTCGCCTTGCACGGAAAGGCCTGGTCGCCGTCTGTCAGGGGTATACCTTACACCGCCGTCGGCAGTGTGAACCGGAAAATGGTTCCGCCGTGCGGATTGGCCTCGCACCAGATTGTGCCATTATGCCGTTCAACAATGCGTCGGCATGTGGCCAGACCAATGCCGCTGCCTTCGATTTCGACTTTTGGGTCAATACGATAAAAGATTTCAAAGACTCTGGAATACTGACTTTCAGGGATACCCCGCCCATTGTCAGCAATCGACACAGTGGTTTGCCGCCCCGACTGTTCCACTGTGATATAAATTTCCGGTGCTTTTTCTGATCGGTATTTCAGGGCATTTTCAATCATATTCTGCAACAGCAACAGTAACAGCGTATGGTTCCCAATGATCTGGGTTGCGGTATCCTGATAATGCAGGGATGCCCCCAAATCGCGCAATTCGGCCGCCATAATCTTGCGCAAGTCAACAATGAGCGATTGCAATGAGATCACATCAGAGCACACAATATTCTGGTGCAATTTTGAAAATTCATACAAGTCTTGGATCATGTGATCCATGCGATCAATGCCGTCCACTATTATGGTCATATAGGCGGCTCTCTTTTCGCTGGATTCGACCGCGTCGGTCAGCAGTAACTCACTGTATCCCTTTACATAATTGATCGGATTGCGCAGATCATGTGAAATTGTGCTGGCAAAGGAATCCAGTTCCTTGTTGCTGATTTCCAAGCGTTTTGCGTAATCAGCCTGCTCTTGCTGCGCACGTTTGCGCATTTTGATTTCTTCGGTCAGTTGATGATTTAACTGGATCAATTCCGCCGTGCGATCCGCGACGCGCTGTTCCAAATCATCCCGGGCCTGCCGAAGCATATTTTCTGCTTCCCGCCGTTCCTCAACTTCCCGCTGCAAGGACTCGTTGGCACGCCGATGAGTTTCTGGTGAGGGTAAGGCCAAAGCCTTTGGCATAACGACCCAGATCATGACGGCTGTTAAAACAGAAACCAGAGCCGTTATAAATTTCGCCGTCGCCTGCAATTCATAGATCGGAACCCATAAGGTAATAAGGTCCGTGACATGGGTAATGCCACACCACAGAATAAACAGGATGAAAAGGATTGCGATCCATTTAAATTCCAGATCCCGGCGCTCTTTTATAAAATACAATATGCCCAATGGGATGGAAAATACGAAAAAGCAATGATGGCGTCCGACCCTGCCATTGTCGCCAGCAAAGACGGATTCTCTGCCAAACAGATATAATGGGGCAGATAACGATCGATAGAAAATAGGTCCCACATAGGCTTTTAGCCCCCAAGCGACAACCAAGGCGCTAACAGCATATATGGTTAACTAGTTAAATTTTACTTAATGCATAAACTAATCTTCGGATGATTCATCTTTTTCGCGATGTCCGAATCGCGTTTTTTCAAGTTTTGCCGTGATCGGTTCGCCTTCCTGGAACTGTTGGCGCGCCACTTCCTTACCCTTGTGGTTGTATTCAATGGTCCAGCCATGCAAAAGATCACCCTTAAAGGGACTTTCCTTTAGTATCGTCCCATTTGGCATCATATCCACAGCAACACCGTTTAATTTTCCAGCTAGGAAAGTCTCACGCCGCACGACATTGCCTTCCATATCGTAATAGCGGGCTTCGCCGTGTTTTTTGCCATCCTTATAGGGGATTTTCGCCATGGGCTTATTCGTGGGCGAATAGGTTGTCAGCCAGCCATTCTGTAAATCATTATGAAATTCAACATCCATCAGGCGGCGGCCCTTCTCATAGAAGGTCGACAAGCCTTGCTTTCGTCCGCGGTGAAATGGGACGGTTTGCTGAACATCCCCGTTCTCGTCAAAAAACACCGTTTCTCCATGGACATAGCCATCCACATAGATTGTGCGCTGTTTTAACTGTCCATTTTTGTAGAATTCTGTCGGCCCATTCAAAACACCATGGGTAAAATGGTGCCGTGCCGTGACCTGTCCTTGATTATATTCAGTATATTCGCCGTGCAGCTTGCCATTGTGATGGGTCGATAATTGCGACAGCTCACCGTCTTTGTAAAAGCGGTTTTCGCCATGCAGCACACCCGCTTTGAAAGTACCATGCTGGGTTATAACGCCGTCCTGATAGAAGCGCGCCTCGCCATCAATTTTGCCGTCGGCAATTGTATATTCCGCCTTTGGAATCCCGGCCTTGTCGCGATCAATATAAATCCCGTCCTTGGGCTGTGGACCAGTTTTAGGGGGAACAGAGGCGTCGGTCATCAGGTGCAGCCCTTAATTGATCTTGGCAATGGCGCCTTGCAGGATTGCCATAACGCCCCCTTTGAACGTGCCCGTCATGCCCCCTTCATAGGTGCCAGACAGCCCACCCTTGGACTCCAGCGTCAGGCCACCCTCTTCCGTCAGGCTCATGCCGCCTTTCATCTCCATTGAAACCCCACCCTCTTCCTTCAGGGACATGCCCGCTGTGGATTCCGTGGTCATGCCCGACTTCAAGGTCAGCTTGGTTCCCGCATCATCGGTAACATTCATGCCGCCCTTATTGGTCAGGTTCATCTTGGCTTCATTGTCGATATTCGTACCCGCCGTATTCTTGATATTCTGACCTGCCGTTGTCTCATGGTTCATCCCGGCATCATTGGTGATGCTTTGGCCCGCCTCGCTGTTGATATTCTTGCCTGCGGTGATCTTTATATCGCCGCCAACATCTATGATCAGATCACCAGAGATCGTCAGCTTGTAATTCTTGGTCACCGTATGGGTGAAGCCATTATCTGTCTTATGGGTCTGGGACCCATTCACCGTCAGCTTGCGATCCCCCTTCACCGAATGGGTCTCGTCCCCGGTCTGAACTTCAAAGATGCGATTACCCTTTTCAATGGTGACCGTATCGTCATCATCTTTCACAGTCGTCGTGCGCGCATTTTCCACAACAGAATTCCAGTCCTTCTGGGCATGCAGGAATATCTCTTCCTTGCCGGCCAGGTCCTCGAACCGGAATTCGTTATACCCATCCCCCCCCTTGGAAGAGTTGGATTTCATCGTTGCCTTGGTCTGATCGTCGGGCAGGGCATAGGGTTGCACCTGTTCACCATTGTAAACACAGCCTGTGATCAGGGGGCGATCCGGGTCACCTTCCAGGAAGGTCACGACAACTTCCATCCCAATGCGCGGCAAAAACCAGGTGCCCCAGCTTTTGCCCGCCCAGCCCTGGGCAACCCGGACCCAACAGGACGTGTTCTCGTCCTTCTTGCCTTCCCGGTCCCAGTGAAACTGTACCTTCACGCGGCCGAATTCATCGGTCCATATTTCTTCGCCCGCCTTGCCCGTCACCAGCGCTGTCTGCGTTCCATGAATACGGGGTTGGCGCGTCTTTCGCGGCGGGCGATAGGCCAATGATTTGGGAAAGGCGGTAAAGCCATTCTCATACCGGTCCTTATCCGCGCGAATGGAAACCTCTCCCAGCACATAATCCGCATTCAGGGAATCGCGTCCATGCCAGATCAGGGAGAAGGCATAGCCCGCAATAAAGGACTTCATGGAAGACCGCCCCTCCAGCGATTTAGACAGGGCTTCGAATTCCTGAATCCGCAGGCTGGCGCGGCTGTCGCCGTTGCTTTTCGCCATATAACCGCCTGGATATTCATACACTTCCATATCAGAACCGCTGCCATCCCCATCGGCGCTGGCCATCAGTTCCGTGGAAGGGGTCTGAAAATTATAGTCATCGGTGGCGTAATGGTCGCTGACCACCCGTTCTGAATAGGACAATTGATGCACCGCATCCTCATCCTCGCGCCCGGCCTGTCCGGTCGGACGATAGGTTGCGCGATCCATACCGGGGCATGCCGCATGGGCATCCGCATCATCGGCCAGGACCAGCGTATGCTTCCCGTCCTCATGGCGATGAAAATAGAAGATGCCTTCATCCTCCATCAACCGGTTCAGGAAATCGAACACCGTCTCGTTATACTGAACACAATAGGTTCGGGCCTGATAGGCGGATGTTGTTTCCAGCGCATAATCCGTAACGCCGATTTCCCCCAATACCTGCTCAATAATATCGGTAACAGACATATCCTGAAAAATGCGACAATCCGTCTTGCGCGTTCCCAGCCAGAATTTCGGCCGTATAATCGCGCGATAGGTCCACAACCGCGTATTGGAATCATGCTGAGAAAAATCCGTCACCAAGCCATCAATATACCGGCTGGTCTGACCATCGGCGGAATAGATCACCGCTGTGACGGTTTTCCCGACAATCGCGGTAAAATCGATCTCAGGGTCTTCCGACACCATTTCCAGTTCAAAACGAAACAGCGACGACAACCCCTCCGTCCCACGCACCGCCTGCAGGATCAGAACATCCTCCCCCAGCGGCGTCGTCACGGCAAGATACTGATTTTCCTGAGAGAACCCGACGGGATCAGCCATGGTCCCACTCCCCCAAACAGACGATAACGTCTTTCCCGCGAAGGCGGGAATCCAGGGCTGCACGGGATAACAGCGATGAACGCCCTGGACCCCGGATCAAGTCCGGGGTGACAGCCCTGGTCTGACGAAGAGAGTCCACGAAACTAGACATCATAGCCCCCCCCCGATCATTCAAACCGCACGGAAAAACCCGTTCCCTCCAGGGAGACATGGGCCTGTTGAAAGCTCTTACCCTCCGCCATTTGTGCCAGAACAGCCTCGGCCAGTGTTGGCAGCAGGTTTTGCGTCACCACATTATCGATGGCCCGCGCGCCGCTTTCTACCTCTGCGGAGCGCGCGGCGATGGTTGGCGCAATGGCGGGGTCCAGAACCAGAGTGGCCCCGTTGTTTTCCATAAACCGCTTGCCGATGCGGTCCAGTTTCAACTGCACGATATTTGCTATTTCTTCCTGGCCCAGCGGCAGATAGGGAACAATCACCATCCGTCCCAAGAAAGCTGGCTTAAAACGGGTCAGCAGGTCGGGGCGAACCTTTGCAACCAGGCCATCCAGCGACACAGGCTCCCCACTGAAAGCCGCATCCATAATCACCCGATCCCCCAGATTGGAGGTCAGAATGATCACGGTATTCTTGAAATCGACTTCGATGCCTTCGCCATCTTCCATCATGCCCTTGTCGAACACCTGAAAGAACAGTTCCATCACATCGGGATGCGCCTTTTCCACTTCATCCAACAGCACAACTGAATAGGGATTGCGGCGCACGGCCTCTGTCAGCACACCGCCTGTGCCATAGCCGACATAGCCCGGCGGCGCCCCTTTCAGGCCGGACACCGTATGGGCCTCTTGAAATTCCGACATATTGACGGAAATCAGATTACGCTCCCCCCCGAACAACAGCTCCGCCAGGGTTAGGGCGGTTTCCGTCTTGCCGACACCGCTGGGGCCGACGAACATAAAGACCCCAACCGGCTTGCCCGGATCATCCAGCCCCGCGCGATAGGTGCGAATGCGCCGTGCCACCACATCCAGCGCATGGTCCTGCCCTACAATGCGCGCCTGCATCCGGCTTTCCAGATCGATCACACCCTGGATGTCATCGCGCATCATGCGACCCACCGGAATGCCCGTCCATCCGGCAACAACACTGGCGACCGTATCGCCATTGACCTCCACCGGTACCATTGGCGTATCGCCTTGCAACGCCACCAGTTTGGCGTTCAGGTCCGCATAGGCTTGGCCCGGCGGTTCGCCCGGCACGCGCTGTGCCAGAACCGCCATCATCTCCTCAACAACAGCGCGTTCTTCTTCCCAGCGGGCGGTCAGGGTATCGCGTTCCGATTCAGCCGCCACAAGCGCAGCATCCAGTTTGGCCAGGCGGGCGGCGTGATCCCCTTCCAGGACCCGTTCGCGATGCAGAATGTCACGTTCCACCGACAGGCGTTCCACCTGACGAAGGGCCGCTTCCACCTGGGGCGGACGATCCCCTTGCGCGACCGCGACCCGGGCGCATGCCGTGTCCAACACGCCAATCGCCTTGTCAGGCAATTGCCGCCCGGTAATGTATCTGGCCGACAGCGACACAGCCTCTGCAATCGCTTCATCCAGAATACGAACCTTGTGATGTTCTTCCAGACGACGCGCCAAGCCCCGCACCATGGCGACTGCGCGTTCGGGATCAGGCTCATCCACTTTCACGACCTGAAAGCGCCGGGCCAGCGCGGGGTCTTTTTCGATATACTTTTTATATTCGGCCCAGGTCGTGGCGGCCACGGTGCGCAATTCCCCCCGCGCCAAGGCAGGCTTCAGCAAATTCGCGGCATCCCCCTGGCCCGCAGCCCCCCCGGCACCGATCAGCGTATGGGCCTCGTCAATGAACAGGATGATGGGACGGGGCGAGGATTTCACCGCATCGATGACGGTTTTCAAGCGATCTTCAAACTCCCCCTTCATCGATGCACCCGCCTGCAGCAAGGCCAGGTCCAGAACCCGTAAATCGACATCGCGCAAAGGCTCCGGCACATCGCCATCCGCGATGCGTTGTGCAAGCCCTTCGACCACGGCTGTCTTCCCAACCCCGGCTTCACCCGTCAGGATGGGATTGTTCTGGCGACGGCGCATCAGGATATCGACCATTTGCCGTATCTCTCCATCGCGCCCGACAATTGGATCAATTGCGCCAATCAATGCCTGATCGGTTAGGGAAATCGTATAGAGGTCCAGCGCATCTGCCTTGGCAGCAGCGGCTGTTTGTGCCGCCTGTTCTTCTTCCGTTGGGGCACCGGCTTTCGCCTGTTGGACCTCTTTGCGCCGCTCCTTCGCCGCCTTTGCATCGGCCTTGCTGGCCTCTATCGCACTGGGCATCGCTTCCGGCGATTGGCGCAGGATTTCAGACCAACTGTCCCGCAACCCCACAGCGGGGATCGATTTAAATGCAGGGGCCCCCTCAAATAAGGGTGCACGAATTGTTTCTGTATCCAGCGCGGCTTGCAACAAGGCCGCAGAGCGCGTTGCATTCTGGCCCAGGCTTAGGGACGAATAGACCCAGGCTTCCTGCAACAGATCAGCAATTTGGGGCGAGAGGGCTGGCGTGCGGGTATTGCCGCGCCGGAACCCTTCAACAGCGCCTTGCAGATCGGCGATCAGATCCGCCAATTCGACACCATGGGCCTTTAACCCCTGCACGGCGTCCGTGTCCGTCTGCTCCAGCAATTTCAGCAGGACATGTTCTACTTCCACATTGAAATTGGTTTGCTGCACACATAGCTGGGCCGCCCCTTCCAACGCCTTTTTACAGGCGGGGTTCAGCTTCCCCACAAGGGTTTTCATATCCAACTGCATGCGCCCAGCGCTCCTTCCCGATCAACAGAGAAGACTCCGTCGCGATTCGAGATTTCACGCAAGGGACGGGATTCAGATGCGCAAAAACAAACACACAGCCATCAACCTCACGAAGTTGAGAAAACAGCGTCGCCCGCCTTATCAACGTCCCCACGTATGGCTACTTTGCCAAAACGTATCCTAATACCGTTTGGCGGGAAATTGTGGAGTAGACGAGACAACACATCACACCTTAAGAAAGGATGGTTTTTTCATTACTGCTAATATAGTCTACTATTTTTAAAGCTTTGATATTTAACGGTTTATGTTTTCTAGAAAGTTTTCATGAGGTTTCCTACATTAACATTGCATTTATGGCTTGGTAGTAATTAATCTGGTAACCTTTTCGATCTTGTCTACCCACAACGCAGCAGTTGGATTTGACCAGTTTATGACTTTCTTAATACGATCGTATTCATCTTGAATATTTCGCCGAAAAATAGGCTCATGGTGAGCTATACGGTTTCTTAATTCTCTTATTTTTCTCAATTCTTCGTTACCTTCAGTGCGTAGCTCTTGAATTGTTTTTAATTGATCTGCATGTGGGAAAGCGGTCCTCAAATGGTTATTCCAAATTGCGCCATCATGGCCCTTCGTGAGCATTTTTTCCCAAAAAATAAAACGCAATTCCGCTACGATCTTCCCGGTTGTTGCTAATTTCCTTAAATTTGTGAGATCACGTCGGGGACTATAACTTCTAGGAGGATTGCGAAGGGCAATTTCAAAGCTCTTCGCCCATGGCCAATTTTGACCGTAGGCATTCTCAATGGCTGTAACAATTGAATTGCGAACACCTACTTCGCATATCTGTAGGGGAATAATGAATGCGGAGGACAGTTCTAAGTTCCATTGATACAATGCTAATGCTTGTTCTTTATCTGAATTTTTTTCTATTAAATATGTGGCAAACCGTGGGCTCGACAGAACAGAAGGTAAGTGTTGAACTTCGTCATGCGTAAATTGCAAAATCCCATCCCTTTAATGGCGCATATCTTGATTTTATGTTGACATGATTGATTTTTGGACTATTTCTAAATCAACGGCGCGTGAGGTCGCGGGTTAATACCACCCTCACTGTCATACGATAATGGAAAAGCTCGCGTCTTGCGAGCTTTTTTCATGTTTGAACACCCAGTCAAAATGACTGTTGCAAGACCGTTCCCTAAATCTCCGCCGGGGCCAGGGATGTGCCGTCGAAGAAGCGCGTATAGCGGAAGGGTTCTGGATCAACACAGGGCGGTTCCCCAACCGTCAATTGGGCCGCCAGCTTGCCAGCCCCTGGACCAATGCCAAAGCCATGTCCGGAAAAACCTGACGCCAGCGTCAGGCCGGGCAATGCCTCCAACGGGGCGATGCAGGGAACGGCATCGGGG
This sequence comes from Rhodospirillaceae bacterium, assembly GCA_002709955.1. Lineage (GTDB taxonomy): Bacteria > Pseudomonadota > Alphaproteobacteria > UBA8366 > Aestuariispiraceae > Pacificispira. The sequence continues at coordinate 204,045 of PAQY01000012.1, read as the reverse complement.
GTCGTATCGATCATGCCGGCCCAATATTCCTCCACCTGCAAATCCTTCAGGACAGGAAAGGCCGCCTTGAAGCTGGCAAAGCCCTTGTCCAGAATTTTGCGATCCGCCGCCGGGTCCAGAATGCGTGTCCGTTCAAACGGGCTTTCTGCATTCAGATCCCAGGATGTGTTCTGCATCAGCTGTTGGAAGAAACGACTGTCCAGGCGCAGCTTGATCGTGTCCCGCTCCGCCATGAAGGACTTCCAGAATTTATCCATCCAGCGAAACGCATCTGGAACCAGATAGAAGGTCGAATCAAACCCACGCGACAGGGAATATTTCCCATCGTTCCGACGCCGGATCGCGAAATCGGGGGTGGAAAGCCCCCCAGGGGTCACTTCTGGACCGACCGTTGTCCGCAACACGGATGATTTGACCTGTAATTGTGGGAACACAATGTCATGACGTTTCAGGAACAGGGACGACCACGCGCCCCCCGCCAGGATGACGGAGTCACAGGCGATCACACCTTTTTCTGTCACCACAGCAGACACGCGCCCGCCCGATGTTTCCAAACCGCGCACGGCACAACCCGTCAGGATTGCTGCACCCTTGCGCTGGGCAGAGGTGGCGATGGCTGGTGCCGCCTTATGGGGTTCTGCGCGCCCATCGCTGGGTGTCCACAACGCGCCTGGATAGCCCGTTTCATATCCCGGCAGCAGATCGCGCAAGCCTTGTGACGTAACGGTTCTGGTATCCAGTTGATACTGTTTTGCGATATCGACCCAGCGCTCATAGGAAGCCATCTGCTGCTCGGTCTTTGCGACATAGATGACACCGGCTTGAGCAAAGCCGGTTTCCGCTTCAATCTCTTTATCAAGCCCCCGCCATATCCTCAGGGCTTCCTGGATGAGTGGCATTTCTTTGGGATCGCGCCCCTGCTGGCGGCAATAGCCCCAATTGCGGGATGATTGCTCCCCCCCGATCACACCCTTTTCGCACAGGGCGACACTGTATCCCTTTTTCAGCAAATGCCAGACGGCAGAGACACCAATGATACCACCGCCAATTACGACGACATCGACTTTCTTCGGCAGGACCTGTGTCGCTGCGACGGGATCGACAGGAGGAGACATGTTTGATTACACCAAAGACCGTTCGAGTTCATCCCATTCGGCAAGGGTCGTTCCGAACGGAATCATGACATTTCTTCGATAGGCTGGGCGGTCCTGCAAGCGGGCGTACCATGCCTTGATATTCTTGAAATCCTGATGATCCACCTGAATGTTGTAATAGCGGTAAATCAGCGTCCCCAAGGGAATATCTGCGATGGTCAACCGGTCCATGACCATAAAATCGCGACAGGCCAAATGCGCGTCCAGAAGGGACAGCGCCTTTTCCGTCGCCCCCTTTGCCTGGGCGATCAGATCCGGGTTTCGCTGATCTGGCTGGCACCGCACCGTGCGCCAGAACAAATCAATCATGGGCCCGGTCAGGGTGGTTTTGTGCCAATCCAGCCATTGATCCGCATGTGCCTGGTCGTGCAAACTGTCAGGCATCAGACTGCCGTGACCATGAGCGCGCGCAAGGTGGCGGACGATGGCGTTCGATTCATACAATACGAAATCCCCGTCCTGCAGCACCGGTACGCGCATATTCGGATTCATCGCCCGGAAGGCGTCGGTATCAATGCCGCCAAATGACCCCCCGACCATTTTATGATCATAGGCCAGGCCCAATTCATCCGCCGTCCATAAAACCGGCATGACATTGCTTGAATTCTTGCGTCCCCAAATGGTCAGCATGATCGACGGTTCCTTTGGAAAGATAAGACAGTGATCAGGTCAGGTCCTTACGGTAGCGCGCAGCGGGGGTGGCAATCAATGCCTCATACTGGCCCCGCACGGCCTGTGCGACAATTTCCATGCGCGGCGCCAGGTCTTCAAAAGTATCAACACCTGCGGCCCGGGCCAGCGCCCTTTTTTGCCCCTCCAGCGCACTGGATGCGTCAAATCCACCGCCTGGTGCCGTCAACCGGATTGCCGCCTGAACCTGTCGCCACAGACGCAATCCTTCCCGCAAGGCCGTGAAGGCCGGTTCGGTCAGATATCCCGCCGCCTGCAATCGCTCCAGCGCATCTGCCGTATTGGTGGACAGAATGGATGGATTTTCCGCTGCATAGGCAAGTTGCAGCGCCTGGACCGTGAACTCGACATCGACCAGACCACCGGGGCGATATTTCACATCCCATTCTGATTTCGCAGCAAATTCCCGCGCGATTCGATTGCGCATGGTATCCACATCCACCAGCAACTTCTTTATATCACGCGGCTGGACCAGGGCGGTGCGGATAACCTCTGTCAGGCGCGCCTGTAATGCCGCACTGCCATAGACTGGTCGCGCCCGCGTCAGGGCCATATGTTCCCATGTCCAGGCCTCCCCCTCTGGCAATTTATAATATTTGGCAAAGCCCGCCAGTTGCGTCGCCAGGGCCCCGGCCTTGCCCGATGGGCGCAACCGTGTATCCACTTCATACAAGGCCCCTTCACCCGTTTCTGTCGTGATCGCGGTTACAAGGCGTTGGCACAGACGCAGATAATAGACCTGTGGTCCCAGCGGTTTTGGGCCATCGGACTGGGTCACGTCCTCTGCAAAATCATAGACAAAAACGAGGTCCAAATCGGACATGGGCAGCAATTCACCGCCGCCCAATTTGCCAAAGGCGACGACAGCCATCCCCATACCGTCCATATCGCCATGCTGTTCTGCAAACTCTTCCGATGCGGCGGGCAGGATCGCATGCAGCGCGCGCAGGGCAATGGCGCTATAGGCGGGGCCAATGCGATCCCCGTCCGCAACGCCGCGTAACAACTGAACACCGATCCGGAATTTTTGATCATTGGCCCATCGCCGCACCGCGTCCAGTATGTCCTGAAAATCGCGACACAGCGCCAATGCGGCCGATAAATCATCATCATCAGACATGGCAAAGGGCGCATCCGACACGATGGGTTCAAAAAAGTCCTCGCCCAATACAGAATCCAAAAGGATTGGTTTGCGCGACAACCAGTCGGCCAGACGCGGCGCTTCCCCCAGAATCTCAGAAACCAGATTCAGCAAGGCAGGATGCGCCTGGAACAGAGAGAAAAGCTGAACGCCCGATGGCAGGCCGGAGAGAAAATTATCAAAGCGCTGTAGCGCTTCGTCCGGGCTGGCCGTATCGCCAAAAGCCTTCAAAATGCGGGGCATCAATTCCGTCAGGATCTGGCGGCTGCGTTCGCTGCGGGTCGCACGATAGCGCCCGCGATGCCACACCCGGATTCGCTCTGCGACATGGGATGGATTTTCGAAACCCATCCGCGATAAGGTTTCCAATGTATCTGGATCATCCTCGCTGCCGGTAAAGACCAGGGAGCCATCCCCCCCCAGATCCGGCGATTCCTCAAACAGTCGCGCATAGTGACCGGCAACCGTGGTCAACGTTTCCCGCAATGTCGCACGGAAAGCATCCAGATCGGCCTGGCCCATGAATTGGGCGATTGCCGCCATGCCTTCCGGTGCCTTTGGCATGGTCTGGGTCTGCTGGTCATTCACCATCTGTAACCGATGTTCCAGGCGGCGCAGATAGTAATAGGCCTGTTTCATCTCTACAGCGGTTTCCGGCAGGACATGGCCGAATTCTGCCAGCCGATCCAGCATCAGACAGGTCGGCTTCTCCCGCAATTCGACCTGACGCCCGCCCCAGATCAATTGTTGTGTCTGAACGAAGAATTCGATCTCTCGAATGCCGCCACGACCGATTTTGATATTGTGACCATCAACGGCAATTTCTGCACCGCCACGATAGGCATTGATCTGGCGCTTGATGGAATGAATGTCCTGGATGGCCGCAAAATCCAGAAATTTTCGCCAGATGAAGGGCCGGATATGGGTCAGGAATTCCTCCCCCAATGCCAGATCCCCGGCAACAGGCCGCGCCTTGATCATCGCCGCGCGCTCCCAGTTCTGGCCCACACTTTCATAATAGGTTTCCGCCGCAAGAACCGACATCGCCAAAGGGGTGACACTGGGATCCGGGCGCAATCTTAAGTCTGTGCGGAACACATATCCTTCGCCCGTGCGTTCCTCCATCAGGCGGATGATCTGACGGGTGACCCGTACTAAATCCTGCCGCAACTGATCCAGGTCATCAGCGGCCATGCGCTGGGGATCATACAAAACGATCAGGTCAATATCGGAGGAGTAATTCAGCTCACGCGAGCCCAGTTTGCCCATCCCCAGAATGACGAACCCGTTGATACCGTCGCTGGCGTCGCTGTCCTCACCCCCCCGCCAGGTGCGAAGCGCAAATCGGCTGGCGCGTTCCAGGGCGCTGTCGGCAAGGTCCGCCAGCGTGCCTGTCACTTTTTCCAAGGACCACAATCCCAATAAATCCGCAATTGCAACGCCCAGGGCCACAGCCCGCTTTGCCCGGCGCAATTCCACCATCAGGGTTTTGTCATTGGTCGCCGTTTGATCCAGTTCCGGCAAGGCGGCCAGGCGACGGGCGACAGCCTCATCCGGCCCGCGCCGTAAGATGTCTGCAAATACATCCGCATCCCGCCGAATAAGCGCGCTTAGGAAATCGCTGTGGGCTGAGATGAAATTCAGAAAATGACGTCCCCGGGGATCGGCATAAAAATCTTCTACAAGCGCATGATCGGGGTGGTCTTGCGCCAGGACAGGCTTATCAGCGGGCCGTGCGCCTTCCGGAATCGGTAAATCATCCGGAATTATGTGGTCAAGAAAGGATACAATCCCCATTTTCAAACTATTCCTTAAAGCGGCGTTTAAATGCCGTGCGAACCGATTATTATGACCCTTCGACTTCCCCTATGGCAGTCGCGGTATTCCTGAACCAAGGACGCTATGAATAAGCGAGCAAAGCGTATTGTTTTAGAGGCCACAATCGGCCTTCTCCTGGGCACGGTCCTTTTAAGTGCCGCAGGGGTCTATATCCTATCGCGGGGGCCTCTCTCAATATCCGCGCTGACACCCATTATTGAAGATGCGCTTAATGTCGAAGGTTCGCCCTACAGGGTCAAGGTCGAGAATACGCAGATAAAATGGGGTGGATGGGACCGGGCCGTCGACGTTATCGCAACAAATGTGACGGTGGTAGAGGGCGACAAGGCCCCACTGGCAGTTCTGCCCGAAGTCTCTGTCGGTGTATCCTTTTCCGCCTTGTTGTCTGGTGACGTCCGCGTCAGAAAACTGGAATTGATGCGCCCGTCCCTGACATTGGACAGACAGCCAGACGGGCAATTGGTCCTGTCTATGGATGGATTGGAAAGCGATGGCCTGGACGAAGAACCCATCGCCGGTACGCAAATCGCCCTTCCACAACAGACCAGCACCGCCCTGATCCCAGAACCGATTTTAAAAGCCCTGACCGCGCAACCCCAATCCCAGACATTCTTCGGTGGCTTGAAATCCTTCAGCATTATCGATGCTGAGATCGAGATTCGGGACCATGCCATTGCTCAATCCCTGATTCTACACAATGCCAATCTTGGCGTTGTACGCTCCCCGGCCGGGCTACTGGCAACACTGTATGGCACGTTGGAAACACCAACCGAAAACACCAATATTTCTGGATCGGTCTCCGTTTTCCGGAATACGGAACGGATTGAAGCAAAACTGAATTTCGGCCCTTTAGATACCAATCTGCCAATCCGCTATTTGCCGGATCTGGTATTCTATCTGCCAGATATGACCATCAGCGGCCAGATCGGTGCTGATTTCAATTTTCAGGGCCAGGCGGAGCACGCAAGTGCCAAACTGGACAGCGCGGCCGGTTCGATTGAACTGAACGCCACCCCAACCGGTGCACTGCCCGCCGCAACCCTGACGGCAACATTTCAGGCTTTCGATGCCGCCGTCTGGCTGGGCGGATTGTATGATGTGGAAAATGTCGTTGCCTTCATGCCGCGCGTCCCAATTTCGGGTACGGCCACAGCGCAATTGAACGACCAAGGACTGCCCAGTGATATCACGGCGGAACTGACATCGCAGATTGGCGATATCTCCCTGGCGGCACAGAAATCCCTGGATACCGGTGGCTTAACGGGCTCTATCCTTTTTACAGGCCTGGATGCGGATACAATCTCTCAAACCGCCCCGAAACTGGGATTGCTGGATGGGGTGACCGTGCGCGTCGATGGCAGTGCTGATTTCGCACTGGACCCCCAGATGCAGCCCATATCCGGGCGCGTTGATATCAATTTCGGGTCTGGGCAACTGCCGGGCATACCGGGTGTTATGGAAACCGTTCCGACCCTGTTATGGGGGCGATTGGCGGCCCGCCTGTCCCCCGATGACAAAGCCGTTACTTTGGAAAACCTGACGCTGGATTTCAGCGACCCAGAACAAGAGATAATCGGACCCAGTATCTCCCTGACCGGTTCTGCGCGACCGGCTGATACCGGAATGGATATCGACGTGAATGGGCTGGTTCTGGACCTTCCGATGAACCGACTGCCCGCGTTTTGGCCGGAAACACTGGCCCCAAATCCCCGCGAATGGGTAACGGAAAACATTCCAGAAGCCGATGTGCATCAGGCTGGAATAGCCGCATCCCTGTCCATCCCCGATATGGATCCCCAACAGGTAACGATCAACAGCTTAAGCGGTGGGATAGAATTTGATCAGGCGCAGGTGCATTACCTGCGCCCCCTGCCCCCGGCGACCGGTGTGGCCGGGCTGGCTGAATTTACCGACACCTCTTTTGATATCGACATCACTACCGGGGCGCTGAAAGATGCGAAACTGACAGATGGAAAAATCCTGATTTCCGGCCTGGATGGTGATAGTGAGGCGATTGATATCGGCCTGACGATCACGACCCCCCTGCCCACTGCCTTGCAGCTTTTGGACACCAGTCCCCGCAACTATATTTCCAGGATCGGCCTTAATCCTGAAGGGATTACCGGGAATGCCGTGGCTGATGTGCGGTTTCGTTTCCCGCTTCTGGCAGACCTGGATGCAGATGATATCGTGTATGAAACAGATGCAGTGCTGCGTAACATTTCACTGCCCCGCCCGGAATTGGACGCGGTTGTTACTGCAGAAAGCGTCGCGCTTGGCCTGCGACCGGGCAAGCTTGTATTGGAAGGCGATGTTCGCATCGACACCACGCCTGCGCGCGTTGTCTGGAATGAAAATTTTGGAGATGATGGGGATCAACGAACCCAATTGGCCATCACCACCACCGCGGATCTTTCAGAATTGCGTCGGTTTAACCTGCCCCTGGCTGGCATTGCGGAAGGCCCTGCCAGCCTGTCAGCAACCTATACAACGTTTAAATCCAGAAATCAGACAATCGATCTGGCAGCCGATCTGACACAATCCACCCTGATGGCAGATCTGGTTGATTGGCGAAAAGAAGCGGGAACGCCCAGTTCCCTGGCGCTAAAGATCGGAATTGATCCAACCAATGGCTATCGCATTGATAACATTGTTCTGGATGGCGGTCAGGATCACCGGCTGGTTGGTCAAATGCAAGCCGATGCGGATTTCAAACGCATCACCAGTGCGACCATCGAAACCCTGCGCTATGGCACCACCAATATTTCCGGTACTGTGAAGGATGTGAATGGGATCTATCAGGTAACCCTGAATGGGCCCAGCATGGATATCACCCCATTTGTTGATCTGGATGAAACCAATGCATCGGACACGGACGCGCCGCCGGTCCTGGAACCTGAAATACAGATATCGGGTAGGGTGGAATCGGTATTCCTGAGTGCGGATCGATCTGTTGATGACGTCGATTTTAGATTGGACCTGCAAGGGGAACAGGTGGACCGCCTGAATGTTCTGGGATCCCTGGGACCCGACAAAAGCGTGAATATCCAATATCTGCCAACGCCCAATGGGGGACACAGTCTGGATGTATCTGCGGACGATACCGGCCTGGCCCTGGCCATTGCAGACATTACCGGTCGACTGGAAGGCGGTAAGCTTAAAATTACGGGCCTGCGCGAAACCGCCGATGATCCCATGCTGGGACGTATAGAGATGCGTAACTTCAAATTGTTGGATGCGCCGCGCCTGACCAAAATCCTGGAGGTTATTTCTGTAACCGGCATTTTGGCGGCCTTGAACAATGAAGGCCTGGCTTTTGACACAATGACCGTGGATTTCAGCCTGACCCCTGACAGCTTTGATATCCTGGATGGTGTCGCACGGGGCAATGCCATGGGCGTGACCGCAACGGGCGCGATCAACCGCACAGAAGACACCTTGAATATAGGCGGCGATATTGCCGTGGCTGGCATTTTCTCCAATACGATCGGGGCCATTCCGGGCATCAATCTGTTGCTGGGTGATGGCCTGTTTGGGGTGACCTATCGAATGACCGGGCCAATGGATGACCCGGACGTCGCTGTGAACCCCCTGTCGGTTATTGCGCCGGGTTTCCTGCGCAAGGTCTTTGGCGCGACCGGAACGACAGAAGAAACCGGCCCGAATGCCGATACCCCTCAAAGCCAGCGGGGAAACTGACCGCATGCGCTTTAGATTTATAAGCCCCACCACCACAGGATAAATTTTCCCATGATCACGCAACACCACATAGACTCCTATGCCACCGACGGTGCCGTTATGATCCCCGGTCTTTTGAGCGACTGGGTGGATATCATTGCGCAAGGCATTGACCAGAACATGGCAGAACCAGGCCCCTATGCAGCGGAAAACACGACCGCCACCGATACCGGTCGGTTTTTTGATGATTACTGCAACTGGCCCCGAATACCCGCATTTGAAAAAACCCTACGGGACTCCCCGGCTGGTCAGGCCGCCGCACAGATTATGCAAAGCCAGACAGCGCAGTTCTTTCATGACCATGTCCTGGTCAAAGAGCCCGGCACGTCAAAAAAGACGCCATGGCATCAGGACAGCCCCTATTATTTTGTCGAAGGCCGCCAGACCGTCAGCATGTGGGTGCCGGTTGATCCGGTCGGTCTGGATAGCTGCCCGCAATTCATCAAGGGCTCTCATCATTGGGATAAGCTGGTGCTGCCGGTGCGCTGGCTGGATGACAGTGGGTTTTATCCTGATGCGAATGATTACCTGCCCGTCCCCAACCCTGATGCAGAGCCGGATCGCTATAGCTTGATGTCCTGGACCATGCAGCCGGGCGACGCCATCCTGTTTGATTATCGCACCGTCCATGGTGCCCCTGCCAATCAGGGGCCGCATCGGCGCAGGGCGTTTTCCATGCGCTGGGTGGGGGATGATGCGCGATATGTGGAGCGCCCGGGGCGGACCTCTCCCCCCTATCCAGGGCATGACATGCAGGCAGGCCAGCGCCTGCGGGAGGACTGGTTCCCCGTGCTGTGGCCCCGTCCATCGGATCGCACGGCGTGACGCTGGACAGACCCCTTCTTTCTGCGGGATGGAGCAGTTCTAACAAAAGGCCCGAAGATGCTTTTCTGACGACCTTCATGGAAACGCTGCGGCGCGATGGCCGGCGTCTGTGCAACGCGCTTGTGTCAGAGCTGGACGCCCTGGGGCCCGCGCGGCGCAGTTGGAACCCATCCAGCCAGCCCGTTGTCGCCCGACTGGACGCCTGCCTGGCGAAAGGCCCACAGGAAACCGCCTATCTGAGGGGCGCAATTGCCGCGATGAAGCCCTATCTGTCATGGCAACGCGCACCGGGGAACCCCGCTGTAAACAATGGCAAGACAGACTTTCACTATCGCCACGCCTTTTGCACCCTGGTGGGGGAAGACGCGCGGGTTCCAACGACACGGCTGCGCGTCGGCCTGCTGTTGATTGATGCCCATTGCTTCTATCCGCTGCATGCCCATGCGGCGGACGAGATTTATTTGCCCCTGTCCGGAACTGCGACCATGCAGATCGGACCAACCCCGCCAAAAGTGCGCGATCCAGGAAAATGCCTGCTGATTCCAGGCAATACCCCGCATGCGATCTGGACGGGCGACCATATGGTTCTATTGGCCTGGGCCTGGCTGGGCGATATCCGTGGCCCATTCCTGTATCATAGCTAGACCTTTACCCTGAAGCCCAGGCCGCCTATATCGCGGGAAGGCATAGATAAATACAGAGGTCGAAATGGCGCGCAGCATTGATGATTTGGTAGAGGATTTTGAACTCTTCGAAGATTGGGAAGAGCGCTATCGCTATATCGTCGATCTGGGTAAAAAGCTGCCACCAATGCCTGAAGAAGAGAAGATCGAGGACAACAAGGTTCGGGGTTGTATGTCGCAAGTCTGGATGACCAGCCAGGTCGATGATAGTACAGAGCCAAGCACCCTATCCTTTCGTGCCGACAGCGATGCCTTTATTGTCAAAGGGTTGATTGCGATCTTGCTGGAACTGTATTCCGGGCGCACCCCGCAGGAAATCACGGAACTGGACGCGACAGAAGCCCTGACCCGCCTGGGTCTGGAAAGTCACCTGTCGCCAAACCGCCGCAACGGTTTTGTCGCCATGGTCGGACGTATCAAGGCTGAGGCAGAAACACGGGTTTAACCACGCCCTGGAATGCCCTGACGGGCTAATTCATCGGCCCGTTCATTCTCTGGATGTCCGGCATGGCCCTTGACCCAGGCCCATTCAATCTTGTGCCGGGCCACGGCAAGATCCAGACGCTGCCACAGATCCGCATTCTTCACAGGTTTTTTCGCCGCCGTCTTCCAGCCGTTCTTTTTCCAGCCATGGATCCATTTGGTAATGCCATCTTTGACATAGGTGCTGTCTGTGGTCAGGCGCACGGCCATGGGGCGCGTCAACGCTTCCAACCCGGCAATCGCGGCCATTAATTCCATACGGTTGTTCGTTGTATCCGGTTCGCCGCCACAGATTTCCTTTTCATGCTTCCCCCATCGAATAACCGCGCCCCAACCGCCTGGACCAGGATTACCACTGCAGGCACCATCGGTGAAAATCTCAACCAGGCCCTTTTCGCTCATGACCCATCAAATCCGTATGCGCTGGCGGAGGAGACACCCTGATGGAATCTCAGCCGGTCGAAATAGTCCATTGGATCATGGGGACGCACCAGTGCCCCTGGCGGGCAATTCAACCAGTCATACAGGCGTGTCAGCAGAAACCGCATCGCAGAACCCCGCGCCAGAATGGGCAGGGCCTCAACCTCTGCCGCTGTCAGCGGACGGTGCTGCGCATAGTTGGATAGCAGGGCCCTGGCTTTTGTGACGTTGAAACTGCGATCCCGCTCAAAACACCAGGCGTTCAGGCAGATCGCTAAATCATAGGCCAAGAAATCCGTGCAGGCGAAATAGAAGTCAATCACGCCAGACAGCCGATCCCCGATGAAGAATACATTGTCTGGAAACATATCGGCATGACACACCCCGATGGGCAGGTCCTTTGGCCAATTCGCCTCCAGAAAATCCAGTTCTGCGCGGATCAGCGGTGCCATATCCTCATGAACTTCATGGGCGCGGGCTTCTGACTTCTCAAATAATGGACGCCAATCCCCAATCGTCAGACCATTGCGGCGCTGCATCGGGAAATCTGCACCAGCCGCATGCAGATCCGCCAGGGCTGCACCCAATTGCGCGCAATGTTCCTTGCGGATGCGCCGGGCCCACATGCCTTCCAGAAAGCTGGTGACGGCCGCAGGCCGGTCATTCAGATCCCGCAGCGCCGTGCCGTCCGGCATTTCAATCGGGCGCGGACAGGGCAGGCCTTTTTCCGCCAGATGGTTCATCAGACCGATAAAGAAAGGCAGGTCTTCACGCTTCACACGCTTTTCATACAGCGTCAGGATATAGGTATTCTGCGTTGTGCGGATCAGGTAATTGGAATTCTCAACCCCTTCAGCGATGCCTTTTGCCGACACCAATTCACCGATGCCGTAATCAGCAATAAAGGCCGACATGTCTTCGTCGGATACATCCGTATAAACCGCCATAGGAAATCTGCCGTTCGCTTATTGGGTCAAAATGCTTATTGGGCCAGAATGCGGGGAAGTTTAAATTCCACATCTTCCTGTGCAATGGTGATCTGGCTGACGGTGACGGCATAATGATCCCGACACGCATTGATCACCTCTTCAACCAGCACTTCAGGGGCAGACGCCCCGGCGGATATGCCAAGTCGAGACACGCCTTGCATCCAGTCCCAATCAATGTCGGTGGCCCGTTGAACCAAAGCAGCCTTTGGGCAGCCCGCAACCCGCGCGACTTCGACCAATCGGCGAGAATTTGACGAGTTTGGCGCGCCGATGACCAGCACGGCTTCAACCTCTGCCGCCAGGGCCCGAACCGCCGCCTGACGATTGGTCGTGGCGTAACAGATATCTTCGCGCTTTGGCCCGGCAATGTCTGGATAGCGAACCCGCAATGCATCAATGATTTCCGCGGTGTCATCCACCGACAATGTGGTCTGGGTCGCAAAGGCAAGCGGCGCATCGGGGGGGAAGTCCAATTTTGCCACATCCTCCAGGGTTTCAACCAGAACGACAGCGCCGTCTGGCAATTGCCCCATCGTGCCAACCACTTCCGGATGACCGACATGACCAATCAGAATGATGGTATGCCCACCATCGTGATAGCGTTCCACTTCGCGGTGGACCTTGCTGACCAGGGGACAGGTCGCATCGACATAAATCATTTCCCGCGCCTGGGCGGCAGCAGGAACAGATTTTGGAACGCCATGGGCGGAAAAAATCACGGGTCGGTCGGTCGGTGCCTCGTCAAGTTCCTCAACAAAGACCGCGCCCTTGCTTTCCAGTGATTCGACAACAAAACGGTTATGCACAATCTCATGGCGCACATAGACAGGGGCACCAAACTTTTCCAATGCCCGTTCGACAATCAGGATAGCCCGGTCCACACCGGCACAGAAACCGCGGGGTCCTGCCAGTTTTATCGCCAGATCTGGTTTCACTTCAGCCATGTTTCATTCTTTCATTCCACACTGCATCCCCTTACGTCGCGTGTTCCGGCAATTCCGTCAACAGAGAAGGAGTTATTCCCCCGTGGCGCTTGTTCCAGACGGGCCTGTCGATTAGTCTCCCCTTACCTTAAAAACGCGCATCCAAAGCGCCACGCGTAACGGTGGAAGATCACAATGACCGATCCTTTGATCGCGGCAAAACAACCCTTCCCCATTGATGTCGTGGCGGGGCAAAAGTACTTCTGGTGCGCCTGTGGGCGTTCTGCGTCCCAGCCCTTTTGCGACGGAAGCCATACAGGGACGAAAATGACACCACAAATCTATACCGCAGATAAATCACGAACGGTGTTTTTTTGTGGCTGCAAGCACAGTGTTCGCGGACCATTGTGTGACGGTACGCATTCAAAATTCTAACATGCCAGGAAGTTTACAATGGGGTTTTTCAGTATGCAGGGTTTAAAACTGAATATGCGGCTTTTGCTTCTCGGAATGTGTCTGACGGTCCTTGCGGCCTGTGCGGAACCCACAAAGGTCATTCCATGCCCCCCCATTCTGATCCCACTGGATACGGAACGTGTGACGCGCTTTGCGCCAGGATCCGGGCGTGACATCACCGATGTTGTGATGCGCGGGGAAATCCGGTTCCTGTCTGGGGAATGCACCGTAAAGGATGAGGAAGTTGAAATGACCTTCCCCATCGCGGTGCGCGGCTTGCGCGGCCCTGCCCAGAAAACAGGTGTCGAGCCGATCAGACTTTTCCTGGCGGTATCAACGCCGGACCGGCAGATCCTAAATCGACGTGAAATGGATATGACCCTGAATTTTGAGGGCAATCGCACCACGACCGTCTCGGCCGATACAGTGACCGTCGTGATCCCCAAGAAAGAGGAACAATCCGCCAGATCCTTCATCCTGTTCATTGGTCTGGTCCTATCTGAGGAAGAATTGCAATATAATCGGGAGGAAAGCCGTCGCTGAGCAAAGGTTTGATGCCCCTTCCATCGATAAGCACCATCAAGACGTTGGTGATCACCCTGTTAATCGGGACGGTGGGGGCCTATGCCTTTGACTTGCTTGAACTTCCTGCAGCCTATCTCAGCGGATCCATGCTGGCCGTGGCAATTTGGGTCGTCGCCGGGCGCAAGGCGGAACTGCCAGACGGGTTAAGCAATTTCAGTTATATCGCAACCGGGGCCCTGTTGGGTGCTGGCATTGATCGAAACAGCCTGGCATCCTTGGCAGACTGGCCCGTATCGCTGATCCTGTTGGGAATCAGCATGATCGTATTGCTGGCCCTGGTTCGTCTGTATCTGCGCCGTATTCACCAATTTGATCGCGACACGGCTATTTTATGTTCCGTGCCCGGCGCATTAAGTTTTGTCGTCGCCGTTTCGGTGGAAATCAAGGCAGACACACGGCGCGTGGCGGTCATTCAAACCATACGACTGGCAACCGTCATGGTGCTGATTCCCGTCATTGTCGGCTATACCGATGTTCACACGCCGCTGCCCGACGCCGTTCCCAGGGACATGCTGGGGTGGCCAGAAATCGCCATGGTGCTGGCGCTGTCTGCGCTGGGTGTGCCGCTGGGTAAACTGATGCGTGTCCCCGCCCCGTTTTTCACCGGACCAATGATCATCAGTGGCGCACTGTTCATGACCGGCACCGTGGAAGGTGCAATTCCCGCCTATATCCTGTACCCGCCGCTGATCATCTGTGGCGCAACCATCGGCACACGATTCGCTGGCAGCACAGCACCGTTCCTGATTTCCTGTGCAAAAGCGGGCATTGGCGCAACAACGCTGGGCCTTGCCATTACCAGCCTGTTTGCCTGGCCGACAGCGAATCTTTTGGATTTACCCTTCATGCAGGTCTGGCTGGCCTTTGCACCAGGTGGGCTGGAAGCCATGACGGTTCTGGCCTTTACCCTGGATACGGACCCCGCCTTTGTTGCCGGTCATCAGATTATACGCTTCCTGGCTGTCAGCATGATTGTGCCGTTCATGTTGCGAAAACCCAAGCTGTCCAAAACACAAGAAACGCCGCCGCCAACGCCTTGACACGGCAAAGGGATCAGGTACTCTCGCCGCGCTATAGTTCGTTATACCTGCGTGGGAGAGTGTGACCCATTTGGTCGCCGCCGAAGGAGCAACCGCCCCGGAATCTCTCAGGCCCCTGGACCGCGCGGGTTAGGACAATCTGGAAAGTGATGCGGTCTGTTTAGACCCTATCCACCGAAGGGGTAAGCCACCCCGACTGACAGAGGGATCACCCTCTTCATCATGTCGGGATCGGTCACACTCTCAGGTCCCATGACAGAGGGGGCGCGCCACCGATTGATTTCGGGACGCGCCTTTTTGTTTTGGACCTTGGAAGGGGCCGAGTGTATGTCTGATCAGGAATTGGCGGTCACGCCGTTGAACGCCCTACACCGTGAACTGGGCGGCAAGATGGTTCCCTTTGCCGGCTATGACATGCCGGTTCAATTCCCAGCCGGAATCCTGAAAGAACATCTGCATACCCGCAGCGCGGCTGGATTATTCGATGTTTCCCATATGGGCCAGGCCTGGCTGATCGCCGAAGATGGCGCGGATCCCGCAATCGCTTTTGAAAGCCTGGTGCCAGCGGATGTTCAATCCCTGGAACCGGGGCAACAGCGCTATTCCCAACTGCTGAACGACACGGGCGGCATTTTGGATGACCTGATGGTCACGCGCCCCATCGCCGCCCTGGGCCGTGACCGTTTGTATCTGGTCGTGAACGCGGCCTGCAAGGACCAGGACCTGCCCCATATCGCCAAGGCCTTGAAAGGCCGCATCCGTGTAGAGCCCTTGGAAGACCGCGCCTTGATCGCGCTTCAGGGACCAAAGGCATCCGGTGTTGCCGCGCGATTGTTTGGTCCGGCCCTGGCAACGATGCCATTCATGAGCCAGACCGTGGTTGAATTTGATGGCATCGATCTGTGGATCAGCCGATCCGGCTATACCGGTGAAGATGGGTATGAGATATCCGTTCCCAATGACCAGGCGGAGGCATTGGCCCGCCTGCTGTTGGGGGATCCAACCGTAGAACCGATAGGACTGGGCGCCCGCGATTCGCTGAGGCTGGAAGCAGGCCTGTGCCTGTATGGTCATGACATCGATACGACCACCAGCCCCATCGAAGCGGGTCTGCTGTGGTCCATTGGCAAACGCCGCCGCCAAGAAGGCGGCTTTCCAGGCGCAGATATTGTGCAAAAGCAAATCGCAGAAGGCGCAACGCGCAAACGGGTTGGCATTCTGCCTGATGGTCGCGCCCCGGCCCGCGAAGGAACCCTTATTCTGGATGCGGACGGTGGGACGGAAATTGGACAGATCACCAGTGGCGGTTTTGGCCCGACGGTCGGCGGCCCCGTCGCCATGGGCTATGTCCCCATCGATTATGCCAAACCAGGAACACCCGTCTTCTTGTCGGTTCGGGGAAAATCCCTGCCCGCGACGATCACAAAAATGCCTTTCGTACCGCCCGGATTCTTTCGAGGTTAACATTTTGAAGGTACAGTCCCAAAGGTACATCTAGCCTACCAAACACCCAATGACCCAACCTGAGAATAGGGGAGCAACAGACGTCATGGCCGAACGTAAATATTCTGAAGAGCATGAATGGATCGAAATCGACGGCGACACCGCCACCGTGGGGATTACCATTCATGCGCAAGAGCAATTGGGGGATATCGTCTTTGTCGATCTGCCAGAAGTCGGGGCCGT
The DNA here is from genome assembly GCA_002709955.1 of Rhodospirillaceae bacterium. GTDB lineage: Bacteria > Pseudomonadota > Alphaproteobacteria > UBA8366 > Aestuariispiraceae > Pacificispira. The sequence continues at coordinate 187,393 of PAQY01000012.1, read as the reverse complement.
CTTTAACAAGGATGATGAAGCCGGCGTCGTCGAATCGGTAAAGGCCGCCAGTGAAGTCTATACGCCAATCGGCGGGGAAATCCTGGAAGTGAATGACGCCCTGACCGACAATCCGGCCCTGGTCAATGAAGATGCAGAAGGAGACGGCTGGTTTTTCAAGATGAAGATCGAAGATGCCGGGGAACTGGACGATCTGATGACAGAGAGCGAATACGGCGACTTCATAGAAGACTAAACCTTAAAAGTCTGGGCCATTCCGGCCCACATTTGCCAAAAGCCCTGCAGGAGAGTCTTTATGACCAATAGCCAGTTTGATCGCCTGACCCTGGACGATTTGGAAATCCGCGAAGATTTCATTCGTCGCCATATTGGGCCGGGTCAGTCCCAGATCCGCGAAATGCTGACGACGCTTGGCTATCCGTCCATAGAGGCCCTGCTGCAGGCAACGGTTCCCGCCTCCATCCGATTGGACGAGCCGCTGAACCTGCCCCCGGCCACCAGCGAGCGCCGCACATTGTCGGACCTGCGCCGCATATCAGAGCGGAACGAGGTGTTCACCACCATGATCGGCATGGGCTATTACGGCACCGTCACGCCACCGGTCATCCTGCGGAATGTTCTGGAAAATCCAGGCTGGTACACGGCCTATACCCCCTATCAGGCGGAAGTCAGCCAGGGCCGCCTGGAGGCATTGTTGAATTACCAACAGATGATCATCGACCTGACCGGCATGGAAATCGCCAATGCGTCCCTGTTGGATGAAGGAACGGCAGCAGCCGAAGCCATGGCGATGGCCCATCGTGTGGGTAAGACGAAATCCAATGCCTTCTTTGTCGATAACGACGTGCACCCCCAGACTTTGGCCGTCCTGCAAACCCGCGCGCAGGCGATGGGCATGACAATTGTGCAGGGGGACGCCTTCACCGATCTGGAAGCGGCCGATGTGTTTGGCGTATTGGTGCAATATCCAGGATCGTCTGGACAAGTGCGCGACATCACCCAACCGATCAAACAGATTCAGGCCAAGGGCGGCCTGTCTGTTATCGCCAGCGATCTGATGGCCATGGTGATGCTGAAATCCCCTGGCGAGTTCGGGGCCGATATCGTGGTGGGTTCCGCCCAAAGATTTGGTGTTCCCATGGGCTATGGCGGCCCGCATGCGGCCTTCTTTGCGACCAAAGATGTCTATAAACGCCAATGCCCCGGGCGCATCATCGGCGTGTCTGTGGATGCCGAAGGCAAGAAAGCCCTGCGCATGGCGCTGCAAACCCGTGAACAGCATATCCGGCGCGAAAAGGCGACCAGCAATATCTGCACGGCACAGGTCCTGCTGGCCGTGATCGCCGGATTCTTTGGCGTCTATCACGGTCCCGATGGCCTGTATCGCATCGCGCGCCGCATTCACCGCAAGGCCCAGATCGTGGCCGAAGGGCTGCGGCGCATGGACCATGAAATCGTGCATGATCAGTTCTTTGACACGATCCAGGTGCGCATTCCAGGCCAGGCCCCGCGCATTCTGGCAAAGGCGAAGGAAGCCCGCATCAATCTGCGCTTTGTCGATGCAGATACAATCGGGATTTCCGTCGATGAAGTCACCAAGAAGGCCAATATCCAAGACCTGTTGAGGGTGTTTTCCTCCAAGGCCGACAGCCTGTTCAATATCTCCACCCTGGACAAGGATGCGGGCGACGACATCATCCCCCATGCGATGCGCCGCATGCCAGACAGTTTTATGACTCATCCCGTTTTCAACATGTATCATGGCGAAACGGAAATGCTGCGATACATCCGCTGGCTGGCGGCGAAGGACATCGCGCTGGATCGGTCGATGATCCCGCTGGGGTCCTGCACCATGAAACTGAATGCGACGACGGAGATGATCCCCGTCACCTGGCGGCATTTCGCGCATCTGCACCCTTTTGCCCCGCTGGAACAGGCCCAGGGCTATCAGCAACTGTTTGAAGATCTGGAAGAATGGCTGTGCGAAATCACCGGCTATGACGCGCTGTCCCTGATGCCCAATGCGGGCAGCCAGGGCGAATATGCGGGCCTGCTGACCATTCGCAAATATCATGAAACCCGTGGCGATACCCAGCGCACAATCTGTCTGATCCCCTCATCCGCCCATGGCACCAATCCAGCCAGCGCGATCATGGCAGGCATGGAGGTCAAGGTCGTCAAATGTGACGATCACGGCAATGTGGACATGGACGACCTTAAGGCTAAGGCGGAACAGTATTCCGACACGCTGGCGGCCATCATGGTAACCTATCCCTCCACCCATGGCGTGTTTGAAGAAACCATTGAGGATATCTGTGCCCTGATCCATTCCCATGGCGGGCAGGTCTATGTCGATGGGGCCAATCTAAATGCCATGGTGGGCATCTGTAAGCCCGGCAAATTCGGGGCAGATGTCAGCCATTTGAACCTGCACAAGACCTTCTGCATCCCCCATGGTGGCGGTGGTCCCGGCATGGGACCGATTGGGGTTAAGCGGCATCTGGCCCCCTTCCTGCCCTCTCATCCCATGGTCGAAGGCTTGAATCCCTATGCCCATGAGGGGGAGCCGATTGGCCCCGTCTCTGCCGCCCCCTGGGGATCGGCCAGCATTCTGCCCATCGTCTGGGCCTATATCCGCATGATGGGACCCAAGGGTCTGCGCCAGGCAACAGAAGTTGCCATCCTGAACGCCAATTACATCGCCAAGCGGTTGGAGGATCATTATCCGATCCTCTATAAGGGCCGCAACGGCACGGTCGCCCATGAATGCATCGTCGATTGCCGCGCCTTCAAAGACAGTTGCGGCATCACCGTGGAAGACATCGCCAAGCGCCTGGTCGATTATGGTTTCCATGCGCCGACCATGTCCTGGCCCGTGCCGGAAACCATGATGATTGAGCCGACCGAAAGCGAGGCGAAACGGGAATTGGATCGGTTCTGTGACGCAATGATCCAGATTCGCCAGGAAATCCGCGATGTGGAAAGCGGTGCATCAGACCGGGAGATCAACCCGCTGACCGACGCGCCCCACACCCATCACCTGCTGATGTCAGACCCCTGGCCCAAACCCTACAGCAAGGAAGTCGCCTATTTCCCCCTGCCCGCCACCCGCGACGACAAATACTGGCCCCCCGTCGCGCGCATCGACAATGTGGCAGGCGATAGAAACCTGGTCTGCACCTGCCCCCCAATGGAGGCCTATCAGGAAGCGGCTGAGTGATAGGGACTGTTATCCATCTTGATATGTACGCCACAAAGGCGTACATATCAGGGTATATTAAAAGGATGACCTGATGACGATGCACTCTGACTGGGCGACAGACCTGGATGAAAAGAGCACGGAACGCATGAGCTTTCGGGCAAAACCGCGTATTAAACAAATCATTCAACGGGCCGCAGCCCTGTCTGGTGTTGATGATTCCGTATTCACCCTGTCCGCCGCATATCAATCCGCGTTAGAAACAATCGCAGCCCATGAACGAACCATTCTGGATGCAAGAGACCATGACGCCTTTTTTGCGGCATTGGATGGGTCCCCTTCTCCGTCAGAGGCATTGAAGCACGCTGTGGCACGGCATCAGGCGACAATTGAGTCCAAGTGAGCAGGCCTTCAGACACGCCTCATCTAATCATTCAGCCCTTTGATCCGCAGTTACATGACCGGGGATCTTTTTCTTGCGGCGTGCCCAGCGTTGATAACTTTTTCCAGAAAACGGCAAACAAACTCTCAAAAGCAGATACAATCCGGCTTTTTGTTCTGGGTGAAAATGGCAGCAGCATTGTCTTCGGATTTTACGCCATCAATGCACATTCTGTGGACTATACGAACCTACCGGATAAATACGCCCGAAACCGACCCAGAAATGGCTCTATTCCCGCAGCATTTCTATCAATGATCGCTGTGGATCAACGCTTCGCCGGCAAGGGATACGGATCAGACCTTCTGGTGGATGCGCTGCTGAGAATTAAAGCCGCCTCAAAATCACTGGGTATCGCGATTGTTGTGCTGGATATTCTGGATTGCGGCGACCCCAAAAAAATTCAAATGCGCAAAACCCTCTACCAAAAATTTGGCTTTCAGCCCTTCCCTACAAATTCCATGCGTTTCTTCTTACCTGTGAAAGATATCCCCTAAGCCCACTCCCGAATGGGTCGGTCGCCCTCGAAGGTCGTGCGGCGCATTTCGCGGCGGTGGCCGTGATAATCGTTGATGGCATAGTGCTGGGTTGAGTAATTATCCCAGATCGTCACCATGCCGGGGGACCAGCGCAAACGACAGCAGAATTCAGGCAAGGTGCTGTGCTGGAATATCTGGCGCAGGATCGGGGCGCTGTCCGCCTCGCTGAGGCCATCCAGGCGCATTGTATAGGTTTCATTGATATACAAACCCTTGCGGCCCGTCACAGGATGGGTCAGCACGGCCGGGTGAAAGCGTTCCTTGTCCGCTTCTGGGTCATTGCGCTTGGTCGAGCCCTTCATCGATTGCTGTTCAACCGGCGGGGCCCATTTCACGCCATAGGGTTTGCCGACATGAATGGCGTCACGCCCATCTAGCAATTCTTTCAGGGGATCGGGCAATGCGTCCCAGGCCGCCTGTTGGCTGGCATACAGCGTATCCCCGCCATAGGGGGGAATCTGGATGGCACACAGAACTGACCCGCCCGGTGGCTTTTCCAGAAAAGTCAGATCCGAATGCCAGCCACCGCCAAAGACCCCCGTGCGCTCAGACGCTTCCTTGATCACGCTGGTCATTTCAGGATGATCGCCCTTGCCCGGCGCATAGGGGTTGATCGCAGGGGGACCAAAAACTTCCGCCAGGCGGCGATGCTGATCGACATCCAGGAACTGATCGCGGATCACCAGTACCAGATTGCGCGCAAGGGCGTCGCGCAGGGCTTCGGCCAGATCATCGGAAATTGGCTGTTTCAGATCAATTTCAGACAGTTCCGCCGCAATGCCGCCGGTAATGGGATGTTCTTTCATGCATTTCCTCCTGAGATGTACCTGTTTCAGCCTAACCTGAAAATGATCCTGCATCATAACGCTTTCATGGAAAAAGCCCTTGGATCGTGCCTCATCATTCGCCGGACCAAGGCGTCGAAAGCCTGATTTTAACGCGCCATACGCCTATGGCGGGCCCGCTTAATCCTCCTGAACCGCCGGATAGTCGTCTTTCGCGTATTGTGGCAGCCCGTCCGTGATTTCGTAATAATCCCCCTTATCGGCGCAAAAAATGTGATAGGCGGTGGACATGCCCGTCGGACCGTCCAGACAGCCCAGATTGACGCTGATCCAGCCATCTTCGGATCCCCAGACCATATTTGACCCGCATATGCCGCAAAAGCCTCGCCGGATCGCCGGTTTCTCAGGCGTGGCATGATACCATATCAAATGCTCCGCCCCGGTCAGTGTGACAGCCTCTTTCGGGTGATAAGTGCTGACCACAAAATTCCCACTTTGGCGGCGGCACTGGGTGCAATGACACGCAATTGCCGGGCCCTGGGGATCGGTGATATCAATATGAACGGCCCCGCACAGACAATGCCCGGTTAAAGGTGCGCCACTGGCTTCATGGTGATCTGTCATTGCATGCTCCCTTCCAGGCAAAGTCTCAATCCGGGGGCCTTGCAGTGTCAATCTGCAAATGCGCTTGGGGGGGCGTCCAGAAACTTTTGCCCCCAATTCCCAACTGTCAGGCAGTGGTGACCGGGCGATTTCAGGAAAATCTTCTTTTCTCCCCCTATGGGCAGGGCTAAAACGCTTCCCTACTCTATAAGCACAATGGCGAGGGAATATTCTATGGCGTCCAACAAGACACTGCTCATGCTGCCCGGCGATGGCATTGGCCCCGAAGTCTGCACCGAAATCCGTAAAGTCGTCGATTGGATGGACAAGCGCCGCGCGGTGTCTTTCGACATTGCAGAAGATCTGGTCGGCGGGGCCGCCTATGATGCGCATGGCACACCATTGACCGATGAGGCGATGGACAAGGCGCAAAACTGTGATGCCGTGATCTTTGGTGCCGTCGGTGGCCCGCAATATGACAATCTTGGCTGGGATGCGCGTCCAGAAGCCGGCTTGCTACGACTGCGCAAGGAAATGGACCTGTTCGCCAATCTGCGCCCGGCTGTTACCTTTGATGCGCTGCTGGATGCGTCCACCCTGAAGCCGGAAGTTATTCAGGGGCTGGACATCATGATCGTGCGCGAACTGACCGCGGGCGTCTATTTCGGCGAACCGCGCGGCATGCAGGTGTATGAAGGCAAGGAACGCTGCATCGACACCCAATCCTATACCAAGGACGAAGTGGTGCGCGTTGCCGAAGTCGCCTTTGACCTGGCCCGCAAACGCCGGGGCAAGGTGACCTCCGTTGAAAAAGCCAATGTCATGAAGACCGGCGTCTTCTGGCGCCAGACCGTGACCGAATTGCACAAATCCGGTGGTTATGACGATCTGGAACTGGGCCATATGTATGCCGATAACTGTGCCATGCAGTTGGTGCGCAATCCCAAGCAATTCGATGTCATCGTCACCGACAATTTGTTTGGCGATATGCTATCTGATTGCGCCGCCATGTTGACCGGATCGCTGGGCATGTTGCCATCCGCCTCTCTGGGCTCCGTTGATGAAACCGGCCGCCGCAAGGCCCTGTACGAGCCTGTGCATGGCTCCGCCCCCGACATTGCTGGTCAGGGCAAGGCCAACCCGCTGGCCATGCTGTTGAGCTTCGCGATGAGCCTGCGCTACAGCTTTGACATGGGCGATGAAGCCGACCTGCTGGAACAGGCCGCGCAAGCCGTGCTGAAATCCGGCAAGCGCACCCTGGACATCATGAGCCCCGGTTGCCAGGCCCTGTCCACAGCCCAGATGGGCGATGCCCTGCTGGCTGAGTTGGATAAGCTGTCAGCGTAATGTCCCAGAACAATCAGGACGGCACAGACCTGCGACTGCCAATCGTATTAGCCGCAGCGCTGTTGCCTGTCCTGATCTAGTCCTGGATTGCCCCCCATGAACGCCTGACCTGGTGGATGGAAGCGCTGCCCGTCTTGATCGCCGTGCCGCTTCTGGCATTGACGATCCAGCGCTTTCCACTCACGCCCCTGTTGTATTGTCTGATCTGGGTCCACTGCGTGATCCTGTTGGTGGGCGCGCATTATACCTATGCCCTAGTCCCGATCGGTGATTGGGCGCGCGACAGTCTGGGCCTCAGCCGGAACCCCTATGACCGTCTGGGGCATTTGGTGCAGGGATTGGTCCCCGCCCTTGTCGCACGGGAACTTCTGATCCGCCTGACCCCTTTGCGTCCGGGGGCCTGGCTGTTTTCCATTGTCACTTTATCAACATTGGGCATCAGTGCCGGATATGAATTGATTGAATGGCTCAGCGTCGAAATTCTGGATGGGGATGCGGAAAGCTTCCTGGGTCAGCAGGGCGATGTCTGGGACGCCTAGAAAGATATGGCAATCGCCCTTATCGGGGCAATCATCGGGCAATTTCTGTTTGCCAGTCATCAGGATCGGGCGATCAAAATACTGTGACAACCGCGCATTTGTAACAATTCTTTGATATACAAAAGGGCTTATTCATTATTCAGGAGGGATTGTGTCCCAAGCCCTTGAAACCCCCGCGTCAGAAACACTTCCCAAAACACCACGCCTGTTGCAGCCCAGTGGTGAACTCAGCTATGCCCTGCCCAGCGATTCGCGGGCCATGCGCGCTGTGATCAAGGTCATTGAGCGCCTGACCGGGTCCAAGAAAATACACCGGCTGTACCAGCGTTGGCGGGTTGAAAAATATGCACAGGGCGCGCCCTTCTGGGACTCAGCGCTTGAGATGCTGGGGGTAGAGCTGCGCCTGCATGGCGCGCCATGGCCCCCGTTAGTGGCAACAGATGAACCGCGCATCATCATCGCCAACCATCCCTATGGTTTGCTGGACGGTGTCGCTGCGGCAGCCCTGGCCGAAAGATTGGGGCGGAATTTCAAAGTTCTGGTGCATGAGGCCCTGTTGCGTGTGCCGGAACCCCAGCCCTATCTTTTGCCTGTCGATTTTTCAGAAACCCGGGAGGCAATGCAGAAAAACCTGCAATTGCGCAAGGATGCGCTGGCCGCCCTGGCGGCTGGGGAAACCATCGTCATATTTCCGGCCGGGGGCGTGTCAACCGCGCCCAAGGTTCTGGGTCCGGCAGAAGACCTGCCCTGGAAACGCTTCACCGCCCGCCTGATCCGCGAAGCCCAGGCAACGGTGCTGCCGCTGTATTTTCCAGGCCAGAACGGCTTTGTCTTTCAGGCGGTCAGCCGGATCAGCATCCGATTGCGGATATCCCTGTTCATCGGCGCGGCCAGCCGCCAGTTGAATCGACCGCTGGATATCTGTGTCGGGGAACCGCTGCGTTATTCACAGCTACAGGCCATGGCAGGCGACCGCGATGCGCTGATGGATGCCTTGCGCGCCCATGTCTACAGCCTGTCCAGCCGGTTGCCCGGCAGCAATGATCGATAAGGCGACCGGGCGCGATCAGCCAGTCATAATGTAATCGCGCATTGCGCCGGCTTCCTGTTCCAGCGCGTTGATGCGATTCTGAACCACATCCCCGATTGATACCACACCGACCAGCTTATCGCCTTCCACGACGGGCATATGGCGGAAACGACCCTTGCTCATGCGGCGCATCACATCATCGGCACTTTCCGATCGGGTGCAGGTTTTGACCGGCGCTGTCATAAGGTCGCTGACATTCTGGGTCAAAACTGAGGCTCCTTTCGCCGCCAGACCGCGCACGACATCCCGTTCTGACAATATACCGATAACCTTGTTCCCATCATCCACAACCACCAGCGCGCCAATCTTATGATCCGAAAGAATGCTGACGGCTTCCGCAATTAAAGTATGTGCATGGATTGTGATGGTATTGCCCTGTTTCTTGGCAAGCAATGTAGCGACGCTCATGGCATAAACCCTTCCTCTGTTTAGAGGGGGCGTACCGGTCATTAAACTGCCGACCGCCCCAATCTATGGGGCAGATCCGCGCCGGGGCCAAAAAGTTTAAACCAAACCAGTATCCTATTAAGGCGCTGTTTGGGGGCACCGATCAGGCAGCGACGCGGCTGCCACCAAGGCTATGTGACACTCAGTATCCCCGTCTTCGCGATTCGGTTCAATCCCGTCACTGTGCGGTGCAACATTTCCCGCCCGATCAGCGACGACCAAACAGCTTTTCAATATCAGCCAGCTTTAATTCCACATAGGTAGGCCGACCGTGATTGCATTGGCCGGAATGGGGGGTGGCCTCCATCTGGCGCAACAGGGCATTCATTTCTTCGGTATTCAAACGCCGCCCGGCACGAACAGAGCCATGACAGGCCATGGTGCCACAGACATCCTCCAGCTTTTCCTTTAGCGAGAATGTGTTTCCCAGCGCTTCCAATTCGTCGGCCAGATCGCGGACCAGAGCCTGGGCATCAACTTCACCCAACAGCGCCGGGGTTTCGCGCACCGCAACGGCACCGGGGCCAAAGCTTTCCAGCACCAGACCCAATTGCGCCAGTTCCACGGACCGGTCCAGCACACGATCCGCCGCCCGTTCCCCAAGTTCCACAATTTCCGGGATCAGCAAGCCCTGACGTGGCACACCGCCTGCGGCCATCGCCGCCTTCATCTGTTCATAAACCAGACGTTCATGGGCGGCATGCTGATCAACGATGACGATGCCATCTTCCGTCTGGGACACGACATAGGTTGCGTGCACCTGCGCCCTGGCAGCCCCCAGCGGATAGGATGTCAAGGGCGGGACCTGTGTGACCTCCCCCGTGGTGGGGTCGACCTGACTGACGGTTTCATCCCGTGCGGAGGGCGCAAACCCCTCCGGCCCCTGAAACGCATAGGTCGATGCGGCAAGTCCCGGCGATGGTGGGTTGGGGGGGCGATAGGCATATCCCCCGCCGCTGAAGCTGGCTTGGCGCGTATCTGGCAGGCTGCCGGGGCGAAATGCCCCCAAAGCTGCGCTGGACACAGAGGTGGAGGCACGGTGCCCAGCCTCCGCCAGGGCATGTTTCAGGGCACTGACGATCAGCCCGCGCACCAGCCCCGGTTCCTGAAAACGCACCTCTGTTTTCGCCGGATGCACATTCACATCCACCGATCGGGGTTCACATTCCAGAAACAGCGCCAGCAAGGGATGGCGATCCCTGGCCAGAAAATCCTGATAGGCCCCACGTACCGCGCCAATCAATTGCTTGTCCCGCACCGGGCGACCATTCACGAACAGAAACTGCATCGCCGCATTGCCACGATTCAGGGTTGGCACCCCGGCATAGCCGGTCAGGTGAAATCCTTCCCGTTGCGCATCAATCGGCAGGGCGTTTTCCTGAAATTCCCGCCCCATAATCGCCCCCAGGCGCTTTAGGCGCAGGTCCAGCAATTCGCCCTGGGCTGCATTCAGGCGCAGCTTTTCGCGGCCATCTTCAGTCAGGCTGAACCCAATATCCGGATGCGCCATGGCCAGACGGTTCAAGACATCCTGAATTGCCCCACTTTCGGCCCGGGCGCTGCGCAGGAATTTCAATCGTGCCGGCGTGCTGAAGAAAAGATCGCGAACCTCGACCGTTGTTCCAGGCCCGCCGGGGGATGGCTTGGGGTCCAGAACGCGCCCCCCTTCGATTTCAATGCGCCAGGCATCTTGCGCATCCTGGGCGCGGCTGACGATTGCCATGCGACTGACCGACCCGATGGAGGGCAAGGCCTCCCCCCGGAATCCCAGGGAGGAAATATGAAACAGATCCCCATCCGGTAATTTGGATGTCGCATGGCGTTCGACCGCCAGGCGCAATTCGTCGGGTGTCATGCCGCGACCATTATCCACAATGGACAACAGTGCGCGCCCGCCATCCCGGATTGTCACATCAATCCGTGTCGCCCCGGCATCCAGGGCGTTTTCGACCAGTTCCTTCACCGCAGAGGCAGGACGCTCCACCACCTCCCCCGCCGCGATCTGGTTGACCAGGGTGTCAGGTAAACGCCGGATAGCAGCAGGCTTTGTACTGTCTGCGGATGACCCTGTGGTCATGCCGCACCACCATCCTGTTGGGACAGATACTTTCGGATCAGGACCTTGCCGCCCTCAACCGCGGGCTGGTCAAACGGATCCACCCCCATCAGATCGGCGGCCAGGACCGTTTCCAGCATGAAATGCATCATCAGGGCCCCCATCGACCCCTCGTCAATGCGTGTCATTTCGATACGGCGCACCGGGCGTCCGTGGCGGGCCAGGGTCTCCGCAGTTGCCCTGCGCGACGCATCCATCAGATCGCCCATCGACCGCCCCACCATATAGGCCAGCCTGGGATCATCGGCCAAAGTGGCGTCAATGCCATAGCCGTCCTGATCCTTTGGCCCCCCCAGAACCGTGAACATTTTGTCAGAAGGCCCATCCAGCCACAGTTGTAGCTGACTGTGTTGATCAACAGGTCCTGTTGCATAGACTGGCGTTGTGCCCTGCCCGTCCTTGCCCAGGCTTTCCGCCCAAAGCTGACGATACCAACGGGCCAGAGAGCCAAGCCGATCCGAATAGGCCAACATGACCGTCGCTGCGATATTGTGCTGACGCTGCAAACCAACACTGATCGCCGCACCCACCGCCGCCGCACAGGCCGCCGGTGTATCAATTGAGGCAAAGGCCTGATCCAGCACCGCCTGCGCGCCCTGCCGAATCTCTACGGCATCCAGACCTGAAATCAGGGTCGGCAGCATCCCAACCACGCTCAAGACCGAATATCGACCCCCCACACGGGGATCATGGTCCAGCACCGGAAGGTTATAGCGCGCCGCCAGTTTCCGCAGCGGATTATCGCCCGGTTCTGTGATCACCGTGATACAGCGCGCCAATTCATCCGGGTCCAACCGTTCCAGCACCACCGGCAGCACCGACAGGAATTGCATCATCGTTTCGGTTGTGCCGCCCGACTTGGAAATCACGATAATCCCGGTGCGACGGTAATCCAGCCGCCGGATCAATCGATCCCACACAAAGGGGTCCACATTGGTGATGATATGCAGGGTCGGCGCGCTGCGAATACGATCAGAATCACCATCCGCCATTTCATATAAGGCCCGCGATCCCAGCGAACTGCCGCCCGTTCCCAGGATCAGGACATCGTCAAAACGCCGCTGATAATGGTCGGCAATCGGCACCAGACCTTCCAGATCCTTGCGCGCCGATGGCAACCGCAGGAAGGGCATCGTGTCCGTTTCATGGGCAGACCGCAGCCGCTTCAATGCTGGGGACAACCGACCCAGCAAATCCCCCAGGACGGCATCATCCAGGCCGCGCGGGCCGATCTGATCCGCACGGCAATCACGCACGGTTTGCCCATAGCCCAGGTGATGGGCAAGGGCCGGGTCCGTATCCAAATCAGTCGCTTGTGTATCTGTTTGCATAGACTGTTCTTAACGGAGCACTGTGCTACAGTCCATCCTGGACGCACACCCATCCGCAACCCGTTGAGAGTCTTGATGGCTTTTAGAATCCTCTTTTCCCTTTTCCTGTTGCTGGCGGTTGCTGTTTCACCGACCGAGTCGCCATGGGCGCAAACTGCGACCCAAGCCGACACGCAGGAATTCCAGAGACAGGTCGATGACTGGAATGCGGATCTGGACGTTGCCGAACAATTAATCACCGATAGTGACCCATCGCCGGATGCGGGAGACTTCGTAAAGCGAACGGTCACCCGCATCATTTCCCAGGCAACAGCCGCGCACAAAATAGCCGAGCAAAAAAAGGCGGAACTTCAGACGAATCTGACCGCCCTTGGCGCACCGCCAGAAGGGACTGAGACCACCCCTGAACAAGATCCAGTTGCAAAAGAGCGCGCCCGTCTGAATGAAGCCCTGTCACAGGCAAATTCCCATATCGCCCTGGCAGACCTGACCATATCGCGTGCAACGGCGCTGGAGGCAAAAGTCGGCATCGCCCAGCGCAGCCGCCTTTACGAGGAACTTACACAGCAGGGGCCGCTGCCGTATGAGCGCTCTACCGTGGCGAAAATTCCTGGCAATATCAGTCAATTTATCACCCAGATTGGTGTCATGGCGTCAGACTGGTGGGGAACCTTTCTGTACAAGCAACAACAATATGGCACTGTCGTATTGCCAGGTATTTTCATCCTGATTGGCATTGGGATCGCCTGGTGGCTGCGCCGCAAAGTGCTGAAGCGCTTTGGCCCCTATCCTGTAGAAGAAGAACCCCCTTACAGCCGTCGCCTTTTGGCTGCCACGGCAGATGGAATCGCGCGCGGGATTATCCCGGCTGTCGTTCTGATCGTCATCATTGTGCGCACCCATACAGATGGTGGTGCGCTGAACAATGATTTCGGACTGATCCTGCGGCTGGTTGCTGAAAGCCTGTTGATATTCGTATTGGCAACGGCCCTTCCCCATGCCGCCCTGTCACCGGACGATCCTGATTGGCGGCTGACCCAGTTATCGCCAAATCAGGCCAAACGGATTCTGGCCCTGCTGACCCCCCTGGCATTATTGTTCTGTATTGATGAATTTGTGACCCGCGCAGGTGTAGAGATTGGTCCGCTGCAGGGCATGCTGACGCCTGAATTCCTCTCAACCTGGACCTTGCTATTCAATCTGGCACAGGGCGGGCTGGCACTGGCGCTGTTACAGCGCAGTTTGTGGACCATACCGCAGATCGAAACAGAGCCCCAGGACGGTGCTGTTCCCGACGATGCGCTTCAAGATGACCCGCCAGACGACGCCGAGGATCCAGAGGGGCGGCCCCGTCGCACGACAAAGCCATTCTGGGCGCTGATGCGGGCAATATTGATTCTGATTACCTGTATCGGGGCGCTTGCCCCTGTCTTTGGCTATACCAATCTGGGCAATTTTCTTCTGAACAATATCCTGGGAACGGCCATTCTGGTCTCCATCCTTTATATTCTGCGGGGCCTGTTCCGGGAAGGCATCGCGCTGACCACCAGAAGTACTGTGGTGCGGCACAATCTGGCCCTACGACACAAGACCAGAAGCCGCCTGAAATTTTCCGCACGGTTCCTATTGGATATTGTCATTGTCTTGATAGGCATCAGCGTTATCGCCCCCAATTGGGGCGTTTCAGAAACGGATTTACTGCGCGGGGCGCGCACGATCCTGGGGGGATTGCAGGTCGGCAGCGTCAAAATCTCCGTCACTGACATTCTGCTTTCCATCATTGTTTTCATCGTGTGCCTGGCATTGGTGCGCGCGTTGAATCGAAATCTGGCAGAAAAGATCTTGCCGGAAACGGAAATCGAAGAAAGCCTGCGCTATACCATTACCGCCGGGATCGGCTATCTGGGTTTCATTTTCGCAACCGGTATGGCCGTGGCGGTGGCGGGCGTGGATCTGACGAATATTGCGCTGATAGCGGGGGCCCTGTCCGTTGGTATCGGGTTTGGCCTGCAAAATATCGTCAATAACTTCGTATCCGGCCTGATCCTGTTGATCGAACGCCCGATCAAGATCGGCGACTGGGTCGTGGTCGGACCGAATGAAGGCTTTGTGAAGCAAATCAACATGCGCGCAACGGAAATTGAAACCTGGCAGAAAGCCAGCGTGATCATTCCAAATGCCGATCTGCTGTCACAGGCCCTGAAGAACTGGACCCATAAGGATAAGATCGGGCGGATTGATGTGCCCATCGGGGTCGCCCTGGACAGCGACATTGATCATGTCTGCGAGGTTCTGCTGGAAATTGGGCGTGCCCATCCGCGATGCCGGAAACTGCCGGAACCTGTCGCCCTGGTCATGAAAATCGGTGAAAGCCGGATTGATCTGGAACTTAGAATTTTCACCAGCGACGTTGTCTGGTGCCTGTGGATATCAAGCGATCTTCACAAAGAAATCCTGCGGCGTTTCCCGAAGGAAGGGATCACCATTCCCTATCCGCAGCGGGTTGTTCATATGAACAATATGGTCCCCGCTGCATCATCCCCGCCGGACGCCAAGACAGAAACCCCCGATGAGGCTAAGCCAACATAGTTTCAACGCGATCCGATATCGTTACCACCTCACGCGCTTCAACATCAGCATAGGTTACATACGGCAGGTCTTCCCGCTGCAGCAATAATGCCCCCAGCAGGTGCGTTGTCTGTGCCTGAGTTCCCAAGGGCAAGGTCAGTCGTTGATACAGGAACGGGTCTTCACCAGAAGCCGGAAAATAAAGCGCCCGGGAATGAGAGGGTTTTCCCATTTTTATGATCGTATCATAGGATCGCAGCGCGTTGGTCAGAGCACCGTCGCGCAGCACTTCTTCGAGTCTTTTGCCCGTAACATCCCGGCCAAAAATTTCCGCCAGGCGCGTCCCGACCAATCGGAATCGGAACCCGCCATCCTCATCGCGAATTAGGATATACAGGCTGGGGAGTATGGGGCGGGGAACATCCAGCGGATCGACCTCAGACCGCGTCGGCATGGGTCTGGCCCCGCGTAACCGATCCCAATAATCAAAAAAATCCCGTATGTAGTCACCGACAAGATTGGACCGAAACTCTTCCTTATTTAAGAGCGGCGGGGTCTTTATCACGGCGTATAAACCTCTGATCTGCTGCGATAAATCTGTTAGGAAACCGGGGGCTTACGCAACAGAAACTCGCGCCCGACCTTCACGCGGGGTTGGCCGTCATATTCAACGATATCCGCGGTGGCATAGGTTTCCGCCCAACGCTCCGGCAGATAACTTCCGGTCCCAATGACATTGATCGGTGTATCCGCCAGGGCCATAACCTTGCATTTCTCAGGCCCGAAGCCAGAGGAAGCGACAATTTTGACCGCTGTGAAACCCGCATGATTCAACGCCTCGCGCATATGCCAGACAGCAGCAGCGGAAACACCAGGCCCGATCAAATGGCGCAATTCCCCTTCATTGCGATAGCCCCGGATAGACCGTGGTGCATTGCGATCCAGAACCGCATAGGAATTTGCAGGATCCAGCCCTTCCAGAAAGCGACCACCCGGCGTATCGATCCGCACGGAAAGCCTGCCTTCCGCGGCAATCTCAGAAAACCGGTGACAGACCGCCAGGGCGTCACTGACTTCCAGCCCAAAGTAATCCACCAATACGGTCAGGGGTTGATCGGGATGGGCCTCATGAAACATCTCTGCTGCGCGAACGGTGGACCCGGCATAGCCGATCAAGGCATGGGGCATCGTGCCCAGGCCAAATTCCCGGTCAAAATAATGGGCTGTTGCATTGGTCGCATTCCCGATGAATCCAACCGCAGCCGACTTCCGCTTCGCGCGGTCCGACCCGACAGAAGCGGCATAGGCCATGATTTCCGCCATTTCCGTCCCGGCGCAATGGCGCGCATCCATCGCCAGGAAGGCAACATTGGGCAATTCCTGACACATGGTGAAGGCATTATAGGCCGATACACAGGCCGGGCCAATTTTCTGAAGGAACAGGGTTTCCAGATCACACAGGTCATGGAAAGACCCTGTGATATACATCAGGGGCTCCCCCGCCCCGACCCAGCGGCCTTCCTCAAACAGCAGATCGATTTCCACCGTGCTGCCGCGCGCTGCGATGATGTCATTCAACCAATCAATCGCCAACCGGGGTGCAGACACGACCGGGCGGCGCATAAAGATTGCGTATGTGACCTGGATATCGCCAAATTTAGCGACAATTTCCCGCGTGCGCAGAAAATACGCATCGGTCCAGTCTTCTATAAAGGCATCAACATCATTGGCATCAACGGCAGTCATTATGACCCATGCCCCCCGACAAGGATTGATCCGCTGGGCTTTTCCACTATCAGGAAACCCAGATCGAGAGAATTCTCCAGCGCTTATTCCGCAGCCTGCGAGGGACGTGCCCGCCCCACGCGACCGGCCTTCAATTCCTCTGCAATCAGGAACGCCAATTCCAATGCTTGCGCGCCATTCAGGCGGGGGTCGCAATGGGTATGATACCGCGCTGACAGGTCCGCATCCGAAATTTCCTGCGCACCGCCCAGACATTCCGTAACATCCTGGCCTGTCATCTCGAAATGCACGCCACCGGCATGGGTGCCTTCAGCCTCGTGCACATCAAAGAATTGACGAACCTCGCTCAAAATCCGATCGAACGGGCGAGTCTTGAAGCCACTTTCAGACTTGATGACATTGCCATGCATTGGATCACAGGACCATACGACCTTGCGGCCTTCTGCCTTTACCCGGCGCACCAGGGCGGGCAGATGTTCCAGCGCCTTATCGCTGCCCATCCGCGCGATCAGGGTCAGTCGCCCCGCCTCGTTCTTCGGATTCAGCACATCGATCAAACGGATCAGCTCGTCCGGGTCGCTGCTGGGGCCACATTTCATCCCGATCGGGTTTTCAATGCCACGGCAGTATTCAACATGGGCACCATCGATCTGACGGGTCCGATCCCCGATCCAGATCATATGGGCGGAACAGTCATACCATCTGTTGGTCAAACTATCGCGCCGGGTTAATGCCTGTTCATACCAAAGCAACAGGCCTTCATGGCTGGTGTAGAAATCCGTTTCGGCGATGGTTGGCACCCGTTCAGAGGTCAAACCGCAGGCGGCCATGAAACTGAGCGTTTCATCCAGCCGCTCTGCCAGAGCTTTGTAACGCTCGCCTTGGGCGCTGCCAGCCACGAAATCTAGGTTCCATTGATGCACCTGATGCAGGTCTGCAAATCCACCCTGTGCAAAGGCACGCAGCAAATTCAGAGTAGAGGCAGACTGATGATAGGCGCGCATCATCCGCGCCGGATCCGGGGTGCGGTCTTCTGCCGTGAAATTCATGCCATTGACGATATCCCCGCGATAGCTGGGCAGTTCCACATCGCCAATCTTTTCCATCGGGGCAGAGCGCGGCTTGGCAAATTGACCCGCCATACGGCCAACTTTAACCACCGGACAGGCCGCGCCAAAGGTCAGGACGACCGCCATCTGCAGCAGGACCTTGAAGGTATCGCGGATGTTATTGGCGGAAAACTCAGCAAAGCTTTCGGCACAATCGCCGCCCTGCAACAGGAATGCCTTGCCTTCGGAGACCTCAGCCAGAGACGCCTTTAGCTTGCGTGCCTCACCCGCAAAAACCAATGGCGGATTCGCCGCCAGTTCCGCTTCCACAGAGGCCAAAGCCGCCAAATCCGGATAGTCCGGCACCTGTTGTACAGGTTTTCCGCGCCAGCTTTCAGGACTCCAAGTACCGTTTGCCATTTCATCCACTCCAAGAAATTACCATTCTGACATCTGCCCCTTACAGGAACATTATCAGATTGTGGGGGTGTTTTACGCGCTCACACCGGGGTTTTCCACAGGTTATTGCGGACAAATTCCTATTCCGCCAAAATAACGCAAACCGTTGATGGACTTGAAGGCGCATTCACGCTAAATCATTACGCGCTCGCGCAGCCCTATATCAAGATACTCCAGCCAATTGATAGCTTGGTACGTTCATCTTCATGGACGCCTTTATTTGCGCGACATTATCTTCAGGCATACACCAACATTTCAACAAGGATAACCGGCACAATGACCAAACCTGTAATTCGCATCACGACCCTGATCGCAAGCATCAGTGCCCTTTTTCTCCTGACCGCCTGTGAACCCGAAATGGGCACACCAGAATGGTGCAAGATGATCAAAGAAAAGGGCGTCGAAAATGTTTCCGCGAAAGAGGCTGCAAATTTCGCCAAGGATTGCGTTCTGTAGAACGCGATCCTTCAGCCTTTCTTCGCTGACGCCTATTCCGCTGCGGCAGCCCGAACCACGGGTTCCCGCATCGTCACGAATTCTTCCGCGCTGGTCGGATGAATGCCAACTGTTGCGTCGAAATCCGCCTTCGTCGCACCAGCCTTCATCGCGACCCCAAAGCCCTGGGCGATTTCGCCGGATTCCGGCCCGACCATATGCAAGCCGACCACACGATCCGACTTTACATCGACGATAAGCTTCATAAAGCTGCGCTCGTCGCTACCAGACATTGTGTGTTTCATGGGCCGGAATTCAGAGCAATAGACATCCACCTCACCATATTTCGTGCGGGCTTCTGCCTCTGACAGGCCAACGGTCCCAATCGGCGGCTGACTGAAAACAGCGGTCGGGATGTCACGATAATCCATCTTCCGCCCGCCCTTGCCATAGGTATTGTGGGCAAAGACCATGCCTTCCGCGATGGCGACCGGCGTCAGGGCGACACGATCAATGACATCACCCAAGGCATAAATGGATTTAACCGAGGTCTGGAAGTCATCATTGACGATGATCGCCCCGTCCTGTGCCAATTCAACGCCTGCGTCTTCCAGGCCCAGGCCCGCCGTATTGGGCGCCCGTCCCGTCGCATACAGGATGGTATCTGCTTCCATCGTGGACCCATCTTCCAGGGTCGCCACCAATATTCCGTTTTCCCGTTTATCGACCTTTGCGATATTGGCGTTGAATCGCAGATCAATTCCCTTCTTCCGGATCTCACCTGCCAGGAAGTGGCGCACATCGTCATCGAATCCACGCAGGAAATGCGGGCCACGATACAATTGCGTGACCTGGGATCCCAAGCCATTCAGAACGCCCGCCAGTTCAACTGCAATGTAACCGCCACCGACAACAATCACACGCTTGGGCAGGGCCTCCATAAAGAAGAATTCATTGGATGTGATGACATGCTCGCGCCCCGGAATCTCCGGAACCGACGGCCAGCCCCCGACAGCGACCAGAATCCGTTCCGCCGTGATGGTTTCGCCATTCACTTCAACCGCATGGGGTCCCTTAACTGTGGCACGGGCATTATACAGGGTGACACCCGCCTTGTTCAGCAAGCCGTCATAAATACCGTTCAAGCGGGTGATTTCCGTATTCTTGCGTTCCACCAGAGTGGACCAGTCAAAACTGCGCGGCCCGACCGTCCAGCCAAAACCGGCTGCTTCTTCAAAATCTTCCCGATAATGGGCGGCATAGACCATCAGCTTTTTGGGAACACAGCCGACATTAACGCAGGTTCCACCGAGATATCGATCTTCCGCAACAGCCACTTTTGCGCCCAGAGACGCGGACATACGTCCAGCCCGGACCCCGCCGGACCCGGCACCAATTACAAACAAATCATAGTCATAGTGGCTCATCGCGAAAGGCACTCCTATATGGTACTAAAGATAAATCCTCATCTAGCGGAAACATGGGGTAGAACAGCGCAGAGGACAAGAGCCGGTTCACTGGTTAGAGGAACGAATGTCAGAAACAGACGAAGATACCCCGCAACGGCGCTATCCGCGCCTGAAAGTCTGTGTGAATTATCGCGCAGGCGACGTGCTGCCCTCCTGTGGGGCAAAAGGGTCGCGGGAATTGGCCCAATCATTACAGGAAGAAATTGCCAAGCGTGGCGATTTCATCACGCTGGAGACAGTGCACTGTCTGGGAAAATGTCATATTGGCCCAACCCTGAAACTGCTGCCCTATGGCCCGTTCCTTCAGAGGGCTCAGGCTGCCGATGCTGCCTGTATCGCTGATCTTCTGCACACAGAATCCTATGACACATTGGAAGGCAAATTTTCTTCCCCCGTTGACGTTGAGCCACCTCAGAGAAAGCCATGATCCTGCGCGCCAGAATTCTTAGGTCGATCATCTGTTTCGGACTTGGCGGTCTGGCCCTGTTGCACGCATCGCCGGTCGCGCTGGCGCAAAGCCAGGAATTCATGCGCCGGATTCCAGAAGTGGTCCAACCCGAACCCTATAATCCCACCCGCACGAAAGTTGGCGGCACCCGGATAATCTACCCTGTGGACCCGCAATCCCTTAACCAGGCCCTGTCAAAGAACCTGTCAGAGGCCTGTGCCCGGCTTGAATTCAACCAGGCGCGGCACGGGCGCTATTTCATCATGGTGCCCCGCCCGGACCAGGATCCCCTGCGGTTTGGCTATGCCCAGGGCGATGGAATGAACTTGTTGGACCCAAAAGGTTTACGCGGCACAGATGTCATCTATCTTTTTGACCGGGACGAGACATCAGAGTGTAAAGTTTATGTCTATCCCAAGACATTTTAAGGCATGATGCCTTTGCAATGGGTGACCACGGGGGCCACAGACATGAAGCCTGTTTTTAGAGTCTGCACTGCCGCCTGTATCTGCCTGACCCTTTTGACCGGTATGGCTGGCCCCCCTCCCAAGCGCAGTTTCGCCGCGCTGGAAACCACGCCGACCGGGCGGGAAGGAAAATGCGGCGCGGTCGATCTGGTGATCGCGATGGATACGACCCATTCCATGGCAACCGCCATTCGCGATGTGAAACGCGAAATGGTTCATTTGCTGGATTTGACAAAATTCGTCTCCGCCGGGGATTATCGACTAGGACTGATAAGTTTCAAGGATCGCATCACGGTCGAGGTCGATTTGGGCGGTACCCCGGATAATCCCGATACGGCAGAGGCAATCAGTTGGAGCATCCGCCGTCTGACTGCGGGAGGCGGCAATGGCGGACCGGAAGCAAGTGACGAAGCCCTGCATACAGCCGTCGCCAATCTGAGCGCGGAAAATCGCCCGCAAGACGGGGATTTCACGGGCGTTTGGGAGGCACGCAGCCGCATCCTGGTGCTGGTCACGGACAATCTGCCCGGCGGTTTTGATGATCAGTTTGACGAGGGCGTGGATGACCTTAATGCCCGCACTGTAACAACACTGGCGCTGGATAAGGATATCCGCATTTCGTCGGTTTATATCCCGACATCCGGATTTGAAATGTCGCCAGACCCGCGCGTGGAGCAGATCATGCGCGCCTATGCACAGCTGACCGGCGGCGTGTTTGCCATCACCCAGACGTCAGGTCTGGGCGCAGCAGAAGCCATTGCCGATATCATCAACCGATGCGGCTCGCGTCCCCTGTCCTGACACTGTAGAGGCGTGACTTAACGAGAACGAACCTTAAGCGGCCAGCTTCAGCGCAGGCGCTTCGACACCGAACAAGGCTTCATATGCTTTCGGGTCGTAATGGCGCAGGCACAGGGCGGCGAAATCAGAAGCCGTCATCCCCAGTTGCAGCGCCATTGCCTGATAGAAAGCAGACGGCACCGGACGGCGGCCCACTTCAATATCAGAAAGCCAGCCAGCATTGGGCAGGCCAGCCTGTTCGGCCAATTCGGCCTGGGTGATTTCACGGGCCAAGCGCAATTGTGCTATCTGGTGACCGCCTTCAGCCCAGGGGCCGCGAATGTCTGTTGTCGTTGTCATACTCTGGTCCTTCATTTCTGTCGGGCGCACCTCTCAGAAAAGAAAGCGCGCTGGTTTTTCCATTTGCCATACAGGAATTTATGCATGCGCTATGCCAATAAATGGTTAACAGAGACTGTGCGTTCATGGTGTCATGAGCGCGGCGGCCTGATAAACCGGATGGATCACAGCGCCGATGTCATCGTTCCTCGGCGTTGGTCGTCACATTATTGCAATGCACAAATAACTTAACCGCAAAGATCGAGACACAGGGATGCGTCAAACGCATAGCTGGACAGTGTCACGCCCCGGAACCTGTGCCAGAAGCACTGAAATACTGCGGTTTTCCGTGGGTCCTATCAGATCCGGTGCGATATCACACAGGGGCACCAGGACAAAGGCACGTTCTGCAATGCGCGGATGCGGCAGCGTCAGGCGATCCGAATCCAGCACGGTATCGCCATAAAACAGGATATCCAGGTCGATCTGGCGGGGGCCATTTACAACAGACGGCACCCGACCGATTTCAGATTCCAGGCGTTTCAGAAAATCCAGCAGGGCCAGCGGCGTCAAATCCGTCACCCCGGACACAACCATATTCAGAAACGCGGGCTGGTCGGCCACATACATTGGGGCGGTTTCATAAATGCCCGATTGCTGATCAATCGCCACATGCTCCTGCAGGCGTTCAATGGCTGTTCTAAGCGACAGATGCCGGTCCCCCAAATTGCCACCCAATGCCAGATAGACCCGAACCATGATCAGCCCCTTTCCGCGCGTGCCGCTTTTCCAGCCTGCAGCATCGCCTCGGTCATTCGAACCACTTTCACATTCTCTTCAACATCATGGACCCGCACGATGGCAGCCCCGCGCTGCACCGCCAGGGCTGTGGTCGCCAATGTCGGATCGCGTCGATCATCTGCGGGCAGATTAAGCACACGCCCCATAAAGCTTTTGCGACTGGCCCCCAATAAAACCGGATAGCCCAATTCCCCAATAACATCGATCCCTTCAATCAGCGCCATATTCTGGGCAGGCGTTTTCCCAAACCCGACGCCAGGGTCCAGTATAATCCGATCACGACTGACCCCAGCCTTGATCGCATTCTGCGCCAGATTTGCCATTTCCTGACACACGACACGCAAGAATCCAGCGCCATAGTCCGGCGCGGTGTAACTGCCACCCAAAACGCGGTCGATTTCTGCATGACCGGGTTTGCTGCGATTATGCATCAGGATCACGGGACAATCTGCCGCCCGTGCCACTGCGGCCATATCCGGGTCCGCCTGAAAGGCCCAGACATCGTTGATAATATCCGCCCCCGCCGCCATTGCCGCCTGCGCAACAGACGCTTTATAGGTATCAATGGATATCGCGACATCGGGTAATTCCGCGCGCAGGGCGGCAATGACCGGCGCAATCCGCTGTGCTTCTTCCTGGGCAGGGATATAGGCCGCGCCCGGTCGTGTGCTTTCCCCCCCGATATCCAGAATATCGACGCCCGCCTGTGAAAATTTTATCGATTGCGCCACGGCTGCGGCTATGATGTCGCGTTCGCGGCCTAGTCCGTCGCCTGAGAAGGAGTCCGGCGTGATATTCACGATACCCATTACAAGGCATCGAGACGGTGGCGAGAGAAGGATGGAACGGGGCATCGTGAAAGCCTCCTATATGATCTGACTTTTCTTGCGTTCCCGGCCTGTTTGGGTAGTGTGTGCCGCTTGATGTCGGGGAAGTAGACCGTCAGAATGGCTTTGCCAAGCCTTCAGACGCCCCAGTGACCGATGATTAACGGTGCGGATTTCCTGTAACCATGGAACAGGCCCCGCCCAAGCGAAAGGGTGAGCAGAGATGCGCGTGATGTCCGAGCTAGCACAGGACGCCTATCCGCTGACCGATGAGTCTGAAACGTCACGCCTGCATGAAATCAACAAAACCCCGGATCAGACCCCAGATCAGGCAGATGTGACATATCGCATTGCCGTGCGTGATCTGGAAGTTACCTGGAGCATCGGCGTCTATGACTATGAACACCAGAAGCGCCAGCCTATTCTGATCAACCTGGATCTGGAAGCCCGAAGCCTAGACGATTGGGATGCCGATGATTATCAGGCCGTTCCCTGCTATGCCCGTATCGCAGAACGCATTGGCCAAATGGCGGCCGAAGGTCATGTGAAACTGGTCGAAACCTTGGCCAACCGTATCGCTGAAATGTGCCTTGAGGATGATCGCATCCTGTCAGCCAAAGTCCGTGTTGAGAAACCGGAAGCTTTGAAGAATGCGGGCTCTGTTGGTGTTGAAATCACCCGCGCACGCCGTCCCTGAGCCTGGTCGCCCAGTCCCCCGATTCGCAATATCAGGTATAAAGAGATCATCTGTGCCGCATCTGTTACGCTGCGGACAGGCCCCAAACAGGCGGAATTCTGCGCCTGGAGTATTGGGCGACACCCCCTAGATGCTAAGACTTGCACCATTTCCGCCACAACATGTAGGGTATGGCCTGAATTTGGCGGGAGTCTTTTTGACGCTGTCAGATATTTATTTTTCGAGGCATGCGGGGCGAAACAGTGGAGCGGACTTTCTGGATACAGGGGCGAACAGGGCGCTATTGGCAGAACCTGGAGAGCCTGGAGAGTGACCAGACCGCAATTATTCGACTGGGTACGCTGATCAGTCAGGATCGGTATGACGAATTGCGCCTGGTGCAGGCGCAGGTTTCCACGATTACCGGCGACACGACCTATACCAATATTGTCACCGTGCGTGATGGTCAGGTCGTTGACTCACCCATGCTGCGCGCGCAAGCATCCGGCGGCGACCCCGACCTGTCGCAAGACGATCAGGACAACGCCACCCGCGATTATGGATCTGAAATCGCTGCCCAACAAACCGCCAGCGACGAAGACGCTCTGGACCCAGCGCATCATCCGCAATTGCGTTTCTGGCCCACACCAAAACCGGAAAACATGCAAGGCCGCCTGGGTTTGGGTGGTGAAAATCGGTGGGTAGGCGATACAGAGCACACGGAAGACTATTATCCGCAGGACCATCAGACTCAGCCCCATCCCGAAACCAAATCCAATGTGGCTGACAGAAATACTCAACAGGCTGAACCGCAGCGCCCCGGACGGCGCACGGCGAAATTTGTGCCGCACACAACGGTGCATAGCGCTGCCACAGCGTCTCAGCCCCCTTTAGATAATGATTTAAATCAGGACCTCAGGGATGAATTGGAAACCATTCGTGAATGGACCTTCCCCGAAGAATTGAATGAAGATGAGGCCGCGATTGTGGGTGATTATGATCCCCGCGTCGCGTCGATGCAGGACATCCCGCCCCCGATCACCAAGCCTGCACAAAAGGCCGCTGCAAAAGGGCGTGCTGACTCGCCCAACGCGCCACAGTCACGGGAAAAGCCGACGCCACTGGCAGCTGATCCAGATCGCAGATCCAGCGAAACACCGCCCAGACCAGATCGCTTTCGGCTGTTTGGTCGCGATAAGGGCACGCGCCGCGCCGCCAATCGCGCAAACCCGTCCCCCGGTGATGCGCCACGTCGGCAATCTGATACGCCAACCGGGCGTGTTGCCTTGATGAGTGGCGTCTTCGCAGGGGCCCTGGCCACGGGACTGGCCCTATCGGCGATTAATCCTGATTTTGCGGGCCGTGTCTTTGCCAGTATTTCCGGTCAGGTTGGCGAAATGCTGCCCCGGACCAATTTGATTGATGCCATTGCCAATGGCGATCTGCCCACAGTGCGTGCGCGTCTGGCCGAAGGCGTTGATCCCAACAGCCTGGATTCAGAGGGCAATCCGGCCCTGTTGCGCGCGGCGCGGTCGGGCAATCTGGCAGCGGTCAGCCTGCTGTTACAGGCCGGGGCGGACCCCACCCTGCCAACCCAGGATGGACGATCCGTGCTGCATCGCATTGCCGCCGAAGGACGGGGGCAGGCCTTGCAGCGGATGATCGATGCCGGTGCCCCGGTCGATCTGGCCGGTGGCGTTTATGGATGTTTAACGCCCCTATCTGTCGCCGCTGCCAATGGGCGCGTGCGGGCCGCGACCCTTTTGGCAGAACGGGGGGCCAGCTTTGAAGAACAGCGGGGCTGTTCCGTTGGACCGATGGAGATTGCCGCCGCCCATCCGCATGTTCTGGCACGCCTGGAACAGATGCGCGCAGAACGAGATGCCCTGCTGCAAATGGCCGGGACGAACGCAAAGTCAAACACCCCGCCCCGGTCTGGAACGGCGCTGGTCACGGCGGCGAACAAGCCGCAACAGGCTGACGCGAAACCAAATACGCCCCAGACCGAGCCTGCGGAGAAATCCATTCCAGAAGCCCTGGACAGACAGACGCTTGCTGCCTTGGAAGCCCCCCCTGAACTGGAAGCCCCGGAAGATAATTTTACCGCCCGGACGTCCACTGAGGCTCAGCAGGGTCAGAATTCGGTCTTCCTGCCCCCCAGCAAGCCCGATTCAAATGTGGAAAAGCCAGAGCCAGTCCAAACCGCCAGTGCACCGGCGCTGACGCCCCGCGTCTTTAAAAGCAAACTTAAGACGGCGATTGATTCCGCCGATAAGGGGGCCGTTGTTGCCTTGCTGGGGTCCCCGCCCCCTGGTTTCACCCTGGATGAAGCAAAATTTGCAGTCGAAGACGGATTTGGTTCCGGCGTTCGTACCGCCCTGGAACAAGCAGCCCTGCATGGTCAGACGGATATTGTGAAACTGCTGGCCGATGATGGTGCCTCCATCCCACCGCGCCTGATCCATCGCATCGTACAGCATTCGGACCGCCCGGAACTGGCAGGGATGTTAAGCACCCTGCTGGAAGAAGGCGCGGACCCGAATGGCATGTCCGATGGCCTGACACCGCTGATGCGCGCATCGCTGCGGGGCGATCCCCAAACCGCTTATGTCCTGATGGCCTTTGGTGCAGACCCTGCCATGGTTTCCACGGATGGCCGTCTGGCCTCTGACTTTGCCAAGGAATCCGGGCGCGCCGATCTGGAAGAACGTCTGGTTCTGGCCGCTGCGGAACCACAATACCGCAAGCTGATGATGGGGCTCAGCTGGTCAGACACGCTGTCATCCCTGCGCGACAAAATTGAGGTTTGTAAGGATATTGGCGATGATTTCACCGCCTGTAAGCTGAACATCACAAGCTGGCTGAGCGACGCCAAGGTTATCGTTGCCCAGTTTGACCGCAAGACATCCAACCGTCTGGTCGCCCTGCAGATCGACAGCCGCCCCTTTTCCACACCGGAAAATGCGATGGATCGGTTTGAATTTGCCCGCCGCGCCATTCAGGAACGCATTCCAGCCAGCCATGCGGGCTTCCTGACAACGGAAGTCAGCAGCAAGATGAGCCTGTTCCAATCCTTGCGGCCGGAGGTCAATCAAGGGCGCTTTTTCAGCTATTGGCCGGATCAGGATCGCCGCCGGCCTGTCTTCGTCCACCTTAAGCTGACCGGTCTGGACGACAGCCACGGCTTCTATCGCATCGTGATCGGCAATCCGTTCCGCGCCAGTTAGTGTGGTGCGCGATTATTCACAGGTCATAGTATGAAGTCATACGCCGGTCGGGTCAGCCCTTTGACCAGCCTATAAGCGCCTGCGCAGCGGCCGCTACCTCTTGCGTTGTGCCTGCAAAGGAAAACCGCACGGTGCGATTGCCCCGCACGGCATCAAAATCCAATCCAGGCGTGATCGCGACGCCTGTTTCTTTCAGGATGCGGGCACAGAATTCCACGCTGTCATCGGTCCGGTGGCTGACATCCGCATAGATATAGAATGCCCCATCTGATGGGGCCAGATCTGTAAATCCGGCTTTTGGCAATTCCTGCAACAGCAAGCGCCGGTTTTCCGCATAGCGTTCAATATTGGCCTGTAATTCTTCCCGACAGTCAAAGGCCGCAACGGCGGCAAGTTGGCTCAGGGTGGGGGGAGAGATAAACAGATTCTGCGCCAGGCTTTCCACCGCCCGCAACAGATCAGGCGGCACGATCAACCATCCAAGCCGCCAGCCCGTCATACAGAAATATTTGGAAAAACTGTTCACAACAATCGCTGATGGATCCAATTGTGCAGCAGTGACGGGCTCCATCCCATAGGAGATTCCGTGATAAATCTCGTCAGACACAACGCGAATACCATTGTCGCGACAACAGGTCAGCAAATCCTGCATTGCCTGTCTTTCCAGCATCGTCCCTGTCGGATTTGACGGCGATGCGACGATCAGGCCATCCAGCGGCCCCTCTTCCAGCGCCTTTTCAATCAGGGCTGGGGTCGGCTGAAACCGCTCCTGTGGTCCCGCTGGCAGCATCACCGGATTAATGCCCAGGGCATTTAGAATGTGTCGGTAACAGGGATATCCAGGCTGCGCCAAAGCCACACGATCACCGGGATCAAAGGCCGACAGGAAGCTTAAGATAAAACCGCAGGAGGATCCCGTTGTCACCACAACCTGAGACGCAGGCACGGAAACACCATAAAAATCCTGATAGTGTCCGGCAATCGCGGCGCGCAGCTCTGGAATACCCAAAGCGGTCGTATAGCCAATGCGGTCGGTATCCAGTGCCTTATGGGCGGCGGCAATCACCCCTTTTGGCGCGGGCGTACCGGGTTGGCCGACCTCCAGATGAAAGACTGCATCCCCCTGCTGTTCCCGCTCCGCTGCGGCGCGCATGACTTCCATTACCATAAAGGCGGGAATATGCCCGCGACTGCCAACTTTTAACACCATTGCGGCCCTCAGCCTCCACTTTCATCCGAGAAGGATGAAAGCCCAAACCCTCTTTCATCATGCACCACACGGCACAGGGCAGATCGACTGCTGGAGCCCGTTACCCCATTTGGGCAATGAATGGCAGAGGATAGGCCAGGCCAGGCCAGCCGCGATACGGGATGACCACGTGCCGTCAAGGATGCGGCCAAGTCTTCGCCCCCATTCTTTTCCACCAACACGGCATCAGGAACGTCGACCGCCAGGAATCGCGGTTCCGATAGGGCGGTATCCAGGGGTTTCCCAGCCAACAGGGTGTCTGCCATGATCTGAACCTTGGAAGCAGGCGACAAAGGTCCACCGCCACCGGCCAGACCAAACCGGAAGGTCAGGGTTCCAGTATTAATGACCATGGCAGGGCTCAGGCTAAGAGGATTGCGCCCCCGCAAACCTGGGGCTGCGGCAAGCAAAATACCCGTTCCCGGTGCCACCCGCCCGGTGCCGAACGGATTATACAGCGTCAGATCACAAACGACCGCCATCCCGTTGCGGTCCACAGCCACAAAGCCTGTCCCGGAAATCACCTCCGCCAGTTGCCGACCCTTTGGATCCAGCTCTGCGCCCGGTGTCGCGCGGGCGGGGGAATAATTTGCCATTAGCCCTGCAACGCGATCCGGATCCAGCACGTCTTCTATGGGCAGGGTCGAAGAATACCCCTCTCCCAGCCAGGATTTGCGGTCGGCCGCAGCCCGCTTCATCACCTCTGCCAACAGATGCGCGCGTTCGTCCGGTTCAGCATCGGCGTAGCGATCATCATCAATCAACATACGCCACATCACGCCCAGCATAGGACCTGCGGCAGCGGGTGGCGGGGCCAGGTTCAACTCGTCATCGCCAAAAGGAACGATCAGCGGCAACCGCCATGTCGGGGAATAATTGCGCAAATCCTCAACGGTCAAAGTCCCACCGGCTTGTTGGACACCCTCCACAATGCGACGGGCCGTGGACCCGTTATAGAAGGCCCCTGCACCACCGGCCCGTATCTGTCCCAGGACCGCCCCCAATTCGGGCTGGCTGAGCATATCGCCTTCGCCGACCAACCGGCCAGATGGGGCGAAAATAGCCCGCGCAGCAGCCTCCCCATATAAGGGCTCTGCCGCCCGCGACATTTCAACCGCCAATGCCCGGGAGACGCGATGCCCCAACCGCGCCATGCGTTCTGCGGGGGAAACCACCCCGGACCAGGGGAACTGACCATAGCGGGCATGCAGCGCCGCCATACCCCGCGCCAGCGTTGGAATGGCTGACGGTCGATCGCCCCCGGCACCGGTTCCAGCGGGTGGAATGAAATCAATGACTTCAGTAACGCCAATCGCCCCATCATGCACAATGCAAACGCCACCACCGCCCAGGCTGATTGCGGAGGGATAACTGACCGACAGGGCAAAGCTGATCGCCACCGCCGCATCGGCCGCATTACCGCCCGCCGTCAGGATATCCCGCCCGATCAGGGCCGCATTGGGTTCTTCCGCCACAACGCCACCAAAGAAGCCGCGAACATAACCCGCAACGCCATATTCGACATCCGTGGTCCCGGTGCATCCTTGCAAAACCAAAGCGCTGGCAAGTATCGCCGCCACAGTTTTTGGCAATCGCCATTTGAACCTGCTGCGGGAACACACTAGGTTAGAAGCAAATGGGGTCGCTGGTGCGGCCATGGATCTTTTGGCTGGAGCATCAAACAAGGATGCAATTCCTCCTTAAAATGCCGCTGGGGCGGCGTCGGGTGCTGAACGTCGCAACGCGGGTTTTCCTGTGCTTGGCAATTCTGTTTTCAAGCGTCGGGGGGAGTGTGCCTTTTTCCCCGGCGCATGCGCAAGGCCGAGATATCAGTTTTATCCGCGACACCGAAGTTGAAAACACCATTCGGTTTTATCTGCAACGCATTTTTGAGGCTGCGGGGGTCGATGCCAGCACCATTCAAATTCATCTGATCAATGACAGCCGCCTGAATGCCTTTGTCGCAGCCGGGCAGCGTATATTCATCAATACGGGCCTTTTAACCACAGCTGAGGAACCCGGCGAAGTTATCGGCGTTCTGGCGCACGAATTGGGTCATATCACCGGTGGGCACCTGTCCAAATTCAAGGGTACGATAGAAAACGCGCAGGCGGCTGCGATTGCCGGAATGTTGTTGGGATTGGGCGCGGCCCTGGCGACTGGCGATGGACAGGCCGCCGCGGCAGGGGCCTCCTTGGGCCAGCAGATTGGGGAGCGCAGCTTTCTATCTTATTCCCGCGCCAATGAGCAAGCGGCAGATCAGGCCGCCATGACCTTTCTGGACGATGCCGGAATATCGGCAAAGGGTATGTTGAGCTTCATGCGCATCCTGCAGTCCCAGGATCGCCTGTACAGCGCTGGGGCAAACCCCTATTCCCGCACCCACCCGTTGACCGAAGACCGCATTGATTTTGTGCAGAACCATGTCAACACCTCCCCCGTCAGCGATGCGAAACTGCCCCCGGAATATCTGGCCGTGCATCAGCGGATGCGCGCCAAATTAGAAGCCTATCTGACGCCAAAGAATGCGCTGAGAGATTACCCTGTCAGTGATACATCCGTGCCCGCCCATTATGCCCGGTCCATCGCCTATATGGAATTATTCCGCCTGGACGAATCCCTGAAAGAGATTGACGCCCTGTTGGCGGACAGTCCCAAGGACCCCTTCTTTCTGGAAACCAAGGGCGATATTCTGAAACGGGCGGGGAAACTGACCGAAGCGGTGGAAAACTATCGCGCCACCATTGAGATCTTGCCCTGGGCCGCATTGGTTCGCACGACATTGGGCGACACCCTGTTGCAGATCGGGGGGGATGCAAATGTTCAGGAAGCCCTGGACAACGCCAATATCGCGCTGTCCTACGAACCCGACATGATCCGTGCCTGGAACGTCAAGGGACAGGCCCATCAGTATCGGGGTGAAACCGGCATGGTCCTGTTGACGCAGGCGGAAGTTGCCCATCGAAGAGGCGAGAAAGAACAGGCCAAGGCGCTGGCAACGCGGGCGATGGAAGCCTTGCCAAAGGAGTCCGCTTCCTGGATCCAGGCGCAAGACATCATCTATCGCGCGGATGATAAATAGCGGATGATCAAAGCTTCGTGACAATGGGCAGATGGGGGACTGAAAGACTTGGCCCCGTCGGCATTTCCAACTAAACCCATGATAAAATAATTCCTAATAAACGCGACATCTACAGACAGGAATCTTTAGTCAATGATACGACAAACCCTTCATGCGGTCATCGGAACCCCTTATCGCACAGTGTGTCTTGCGACACTGCTGCTTGTGACAATGGTCGCCATTTCCGCCCCCCCAGCGCGCGCGCAGGATGCAGTTGACCCGGCGGAACGCCAGCGTATCGAAGGCATCGTTCATGACTATCTGATGGCCAATCCAGAAGTAATCCTGGAAGCCATCCGGTCTATGGAAGAACGGCAACAGGCCGCCAAGGAACAACAGCGCGACAGCATCATTGACCAGGTGGTGCCAACATTAACCGCCAGCCCCTTGACGCCCGCTTTTGGCGCGGATGACAGCGATGTCGTGATGGTGGAATTTTTCGACTATCAATGCGGCTATTGCAAACGCCTGTATCCCGGTGTGCAGAAGCTGATGGAGAACGATCCAAAGCTGAAAGTCATTTTTGCGGAATTACCCATTCTGGGCCCGGCCTCTCTGGTTGCTGCGCGCGCGGCCCTTGCGTCCCAGGAACAGGGAAAATACATGGAATTCCACGATGCGCTGATGGAGCATCAGGGTCAGTTGAGCGACGGGGTGATCTTTGACCTTGCCGATGAAGTCGGTCTGGATATCGATAAACTGAAGGTCGATATGGAAGCCCCGAAAGTGATGCAATATCTCGCCATGATCCGCAGCATTTCGGACAGCCTGGATATACGCGGGACACCGGCCATGGTGATCGGCAAGAATTTTGTAGGCGGATATGTTCCCTATGAAAAACTTCAGGAAATCGTTGAACAGGTCCGCGCCGAGGGATGACCCTGCGCTATCCTGAACCCTTGATCCAGGCCCGCCTGATCAAGCGCTATAAACGTTTTCTGGCCGATGTCGCCTTTCCCGATGGCAGCGAAGGGATTGCCCATTGCGGCAATCCGGGCTCCATGATGGGGTTGGCCGATCCCGGCAGTTCTGTATGGCTATCCCCAAATCGAAACCCGACAGCGAAACTGGCCTGGCGTTGGGAAATTGCCACACAGACTTGTCCGGATGGTCCAGCAGCCGTTGGCATCAACACCAACCTTGCCAATCGTATTGTTGAATCCGCCCTCCGTACCGGCCAGATCAAATCCTTATCGGGCTACAGCGATATGCGCCGCGAAGTTCGCTATGGCAGACGCAACAGCCGCATTGACCTGTTGCTGGAAGATGCAGAACGGTCGCCCTGTTATGTTGAGGTCAAAAGTGTGACATTGCGCCGCCCCGACGGACCCGACCCAACAGCGGCGCAATTCCCGGATGCAAAGACCGAACGGGGGGCAAAGCACTTGGCGGAACTGTCTGATATTGTGTCAGAAGGCGCGCGCGCCGTGATGCTGTATCTTGTTCAACGCAGCGATTGCACCCATTTCAGTCTGGCCCAGGATATCGATCCCGCCTATGCATCCGCCTTCGCGCAAGCAAGGGCTGCAGGGGTTGAAGCGATATGCTATGATTGCATCGTGACGCCAGAGGGCATAAAACTTAATTCTTCTGTACCGCTGCGGGTCTGACCCCGCGCGTTTTAACAATTTGCGCCGCCGGGATCTGGATTGCTTCCATGTGACTCCGCGCGCAATAAAGCAACGGACCGGAACTGACATGCTGTACAATACCGAAGCAGGCCGCATTAAACTGCACGACGCGGCAGATTTTGAATCGATGCGCCAGGCCGGACGACTGGCGGCGGAAACGCTGGATTTCATCACCCCCCATGTGGTGCCCGGCATATCGACGGGCGAACTGGACCGCCTGTGCCATGAATTCATTACGGACAATGGGGCCATTCCGGCCCCACTGAACTATCGCGGTTTTCCAAAATCGATCTGCACCAGCGTCAATCACGTCGTGTGCCATGGCATTCCAGACGACAATAAGAAGCTGATGAATGGCGATATCATCAATATCGATGTCACCGTCATTCTGGATGGCTGGCATGGCGATACCAGCCGCATGTTCCCAGTCGGCGACAAGGTACCGGTCAAGGCGGCAAAGCTGATTGATGTCACCTATACATCCATGATGATGGCGATCGAAGCAGTAAAGCCCGGCATGCGCCTAGGTGATATTGGTCATATCATTCAACGCTATGCAGAGGGTCAGCGGTTCTCTGTCGTGCGGGATTTCTGTGGTCATGGATTGGGCCGCATTTTCCACGATGCCCCCAGCGTGCTGCATTATGGGGAACCCGATACCGGGATTGAACTGCGTCAGGGCATGTTTTTCACCATCGAACCGATGATCAATGCCGGGAAATACCCTGTGAAGACATTGGATGATGGCTGGACGGCGGTTACCAAGGATCGCTCTCTGTCGGCCCAGTTTGAACATTCGATTGGCGTGACCGGAACGGGCGTGGAGATTTTCACGAAATCCCCGAAAGGCTGGGACAAGCCCCCTTACCTGTAAAACGGACCTTCTGACCGGACCAACGCGCAACGCGGGATGCCCCTTCAATGACCGATGATGCTCCCCGGGTGGATAAACCTGAAAAGCCCCACCACCTGGAGCATAGAAAGCGCCTTAGAACTCGCTTTCTGAAGGACATGGGCGCGCATATGGAAGACTATGAGTTGCTGGAGCTTCTGTTATGCCAGACCATTCCGCGCCGCGACGTTAAGCCCCTGGCAAAGTCCCTGATTGCCAAATTTGGCAGCTTTGGCGGTGTCTTGTCGACGGATGCGACGCGATTGAATGCCGAACCCGGCCTGGGCGAAACCTCCGTCGTGGGGTTAAAAATCGTCCAACAGGCCGTCATTCGGTTGTTGCGCCAGGAAATTGAAGGCGCGCATGTGCTTTCTTCCTGGCAGGCGGTGGTGGATTACTGCCGCGCCGCGATGGGCCGGGAAAAGATCGAACAATTCCGCCTGTTGTTCCTGGACAATCGCAACCGCCTGATGGCGGACGAGGTGCAACAGCGCGGCACCGTGAACCATACACCGCTATACCCCCGCGAGGTCGTGAAACGCGCCCTGGAATTGGGGGCCAGCGCCTTGATCATGGTGCACAATCACCCGTCCGGCGATCCCACCCCGTCCAAGGCGGACATCGATATGACACGCGACGTGCGTGATGCCTTATCCAAAGTGGACATTCGCCTGCACGACCACATCATCGTTGCCAAATCAGAATTTCGCAGCCTGAAGACCGACGGTTACATTTAAAGCAGATTAGCCAGATCCAGTTCGGGATAGAGCGCATCCACGGCCCGCATATCCGAATGCATCTCTTCGATAATCCAATCCTGTACCGTCATCACGATTGGCCGTGCGGGCTTATCGCGCAGGCGCAGCATCTGACATTTCCGGTCCGTAACCCGCACCTGATTGCGTTCCGGCACCAATGCCTGAGTACGCAGCCAATGGGCCACAACATTCAACCATCCCAACGCAACGCCCTGGCCCAGCAGGGCGGCCTGAACGACGATGGCATAGTCTGAAAAGACCATTGAATGATCGCCCTCCCCATCCGTGGTCGAGGTGAAGAAACTGGACCAGTCCGGTTGTGCGTCACTGAGATTGATGGTCGAAATTGGGGGCCGCTTGGTGTCCTGCTCGCTGGTCCTATGACTTTCCAAATAAGATGGCGTACAAATCGGGATAAGAATTTCCGGCATGATATAGGCGGCTTCATGCCGGGAATCCGGGCCATCTGCATAGCGCATTCCAAGGTCAACATCATTCACGGTCCCGGCAATGGGTCCCATTATCAGGTGGAAACGCAGCTCAACCCCTGGAAAGGCCTCCTTGAACTGGGCCATCCGCGGCATCACCCAATGCGTGGTAAAAGCAGTAGACACAGACAGGGTGACGGTTTCCACCCCACCCCGCCGGTCTTCAATTTCCCGCAGCGCATTTTCGATACCTGAAAAGCCCCGTGCGATGGCATCAAACAGGATCTGACCCGATTGCGTTAAATCCACTCCCCCTGGGCGGCGCAGGAAAAGGGGGCTATCCAAATGATCCTCCAACCGGGCGATCATCCGACTGACCGCGGCGGGTGTTACATTCAACTCCTCCGCCGCTTTTGAGAAGTTACCACAGCGTCCCGCAGCCTCAAAAGTAAAGAGCCCGTTCATTGAAGGCAGTGATCGTCGCAGTGTTGTCATTACATCATGTAATACCAGTCAGAACTTTTTTTCAATTGCGCAGTCAGTCTTTCCGCGCTCACCTTTGCGCAACGCATCTGACCCACAAGGAAATGAAACAATGAAAATTACCGATTTTAAAGTGATGACCTTTGATGTTATCGGCACGTTGATTGATTTCGAGGCTGGCGTGTTGAACGGCTTCCGCTCTCTGGGGGGAGAAAAAGCAGCCGCATCCTCAGATGAGGTAATATTCGAACCCTATATTCGCGCCCGCAATCAATTCTATGGTCGTTCTTCCTATGCCATGAAGGATGTTTATCTGGCTGTGGCCAATGAGCTGGGCTTCAAGAATGACGACACGACGGCCAGTGCCTTTCAGGCCGCCGTTTTCCATTGGCCGGCTTTTCCCGATTCAGCCGAGGCCCTGGCCCGTCTGCGGAAGAATTTCCGTCTGGTCGCGATGACCAATGGTGACCGCACCGTCTTTTCCGGTCATTCCCATACGCTGGGCAATCCCTTCCATGACAGCGTCACCTGTGACGATACCGGCTGTACCAAGCCCAACCCGGAATTCTTTGCCTTTAACAAGGGTCGCCAATCAGCCTTTGGCTACAAACAGTCAGAAATCCTGCATGTGGCACAGAGCCAATACCATGACATCGGGGTATCCATGCGGCTTGGCTATACAACATGCTGGATTGAGCGTCGCCACGACCAAGAAGGCTATGGCGGCACCCCAACGCCAGAAGCGTTCACAAAGCCAGATTTGCATTTCACGTCCCTGAAACAGCTTGCCGATGCGGTCGATGCAGAATTGGGAAGGGGCCTCTGACGCACGGATAAGGAACGGGGCACATGGTCATAGATCATTTGATCTTGGGCGGGGGGTCTGCGGGATGCGTTCTGGCGGCCAGATTGTCCGAAGATCCGAAACAAACGGTCGTCCTTGTCGAAGCGGGCCGTTCGATTGGTCAGGGTGAAACGCCACCCGAAATTCGCAGCCGCTATCCAGGACGCGCCTATCTGGACACCCGCAATATCTGGAACAGCCTGACCGCGCTGATGGGTGCCAATGCGGCCCAGCGCACGCCCCGCCGCTATGAACAGGGAAAGATCCTGGGCGGGGGGTCTGCCATTAATGCCATGATGGCCAATCGTGGCGCACCTTCAGATTATGATGAATGGGAAGCTTTGGGCGCAACCGGCTGGTCGTGGGATGCCTGCCTGCCCTATTTTCGAAAAATTGAGGCAGACCGCGATTTTAGCGGCCCATTACACGGGGCGGATGGTCCCTTGACCGTGCGGCGTATCACGGATGCCCAACTGTCCCCCTTTGTTGATCGCGTCATGAAAACGCTGCAACAACAGGGCGTTCCTATCCGGGCTGACCAGAATGATGTTTGGCAGGACGGTACCTTTCGCGGTGCCGTCGCCATCAGCGATACCGGGCAGCGACAGCCGACATCCCTGGCCTATCTGACAACACAGGTTCGCCAACGCCCCAATCTGCGGATCATTACCGAGAGTACAGCCACCCGTATCCTGTTTGATGGCAATCGCGCAATCGGGGCCCAAATCAATGGTCAGACGTCCGACGTTTTTCATGCACATAATGTGATTGTTGCTGCCGGGGCGATCCATTCCCCCGCCCTTTTGATGCGGTCCGGTATCGGTCCTGCACCGGATTTGTCGGCGCTGAATATTCCTGTCCTGGTCAATCTGGATGGTGTTGGGCGCAATTTAATGGAACATCCCTCCATCGCAGTCGCCACCTATTTACCGCGAGACATGCGCGAAACCAATCCGAACGAACATCATGAACAATCCATATGGCGGTTTTCCTCAGGTCTGCCAGGAACCCCAGTGGGAGACATGCATGGCTCCATCCTGTCGCGCTCTGGCTGGCATTCCGTCGGGCATCGCATGGGCAGCCTGTTTTTCTGGGTAAACAAGTCTTATTCACGCGGCCATTTGAAACTGGCGTCAATTGATCCGGATATAGAGCCCTTTGTGGATTTTCAAATGCTCAGTGATCCGCGTGATCTAGAACGCCTGAAACAAGCATTGCGGCGGGGCGCTCAGGCACTTCTGGATCCCAATATGGATGGCTATCGGGAAACAGTTTTCCCCTCAAGCTATTCCCCGCGCGTTGCGAAAATTGCCAGTCCAGGCCTTTGGAATGCACTACAGCGAGGGGCCCTGTCTGCATTGTTGGACGCTGCCGGTCCATTGCGCGACGCCTTGGTGCACTCTGCCATTACATTAGGGACGACCATCCAGACCTTGTTACAGGACGACGATGCCTTGACTGACTTTGTTCAGCGTCATGTCGGTGGGACTTGGCATGCATCGGGTACATGCAGAATGGGGTCACCAGACGATGGTGCCGCCGTTACCTCCCCCACGGGACGGGTACACGGTGTTTCCGGGCTGTGGGTATGCGATGCCTCCCTGATGCCCTCCATCCCCTGTGCGAACACGAATATGCCGGTCATCATGATTGCGGAACGGATCGCAGAATTTATAAGCGCTGAAAACGAGGGCTAGTCTGATGTTTTTAAAACAAACACAAGCAATACGTTCTTTTTATTTATACAAACCACTTGGCGGA
This sequence comes from Rhodospirillaceae bacterium, assembly GCA_002709955.1. Classification (GTDB taxonomy): domain Bacteria; phylum Pseudomonadota; class Alphaproteobacteria; order UBA8366; family Aestuariispiraceae; genus Pacificispira. Next base: position 148,500 of record PAQY01000012.1, on the reverse strand, counting down.
CCTCCTTTCCCATGAAACAAAGATATGGAATTTGAAAGTCACAAGAGGGGATTCTATGTCCGATGACTTGGCGCGCCTTGTAACCTGGCATAACGGGGAAAAGACCTACTCCCCTTTTTCTGAAAAAGAGATGCGGCGACGCCAGGATGCTGTGCGGGACTGGATGGCAAAGGAAGATGTGGATGCCTGTCTGTTCACATCCTATCACTGCATCAACTATTATGCCGGGTTCCTGTATTGCTATTTCGGGCGCAAGTTCGGCTTTGTCATCGACCACCAAAAGGCCACGTCCATTTCCGCCGGGATCGATGGCGGGCAACCCTATCGCCGCACAGCAGGCGACAACATCACCTATACCGACTGGCGGCGGGACAATTACTATTACGCGATCCAATCCCTGACCAAGGGCACCAAGCGCCTGGGCATTGAATTCGATAATGTCACCTTGGACACCCGCAAGCAGTTGGAAGATGCCCTGCCCGGTGTCGAATTCGTGGATGTCGGCCAGCCGTCCATGTGGATGCGCTCCATCAAATCCGCCGAAGAACATGTGCTGATCCGTAAAGGGGCGCAGGTTGCTGATCTGGGGGGCGCGGCGCTGGTCGAGGCCGTGCAGGCCGGCGTACCGGAACATGAAATCGCCATCGCATCGACCAATGCGATGATCCGGGAAATCGCCGCATCCTATCCCTATGTGGAATTGATGGATGCCTGGACCTGGTTCCAGTCGGGCATCAACACCGACGGTGCCCACAATCCCGTCACCAATCGTGTTGTCGAATCTGGGGATATCCTGTCCCTGAACTGCTTTCCCATGATCTTTGGTTATTACACAGCCCTGGAACGCACCTTGTTCTGTGAGCACGCGACTGATGTGGAACTGGACCTGTGGGAAAAGAACTGTGCCGTTCACCGCCGGGGCATTGAACTGATCAAGCCCGGCGCACGCTGTTGCGATATCGCCATTGAGTTAAACGATATGTATCGCGGCTGGGACCTGCTGCAATACCGGTCCTTTGGCTATGGCCACAGCTTTGGCGTCTTAAGCCACTATTACGGGCGGGAAGCGGGTGTGGAACTGCGGGAAGATATTGATACCACCCTACAGCCCGGCATGGTGGTTTCCATGGAACCAATGATCATGCTGCCAGACCATCTGCCCGGTGCCGGGGGATACCGGGAACATGACATTCTGATCGTGACCGAAACCGGGGCCGAAGATATCACCGGCTTCCCGTTCGGTCCCGAACACAACATCATCGCAAAGCACTGACCGCCGCGATCAGGGCATCGACCTCTGCCTCTGTATTATAAACATGGGGCGATGCCCGAACCATATTGGGGACCCCGCTGGCGATCAGGGAGGCCCTGGTCAATTGCACATCTGAGACCGAGGTGTTGATCCGATGCTGCAGGCGCAGATGGGTTGAAACCTCTGCCGAGGTCAGCCCGGCCTTGGTGAAGGTCACGATCCCGCTTTTGGCGGTGCCGCGATCGTGCAGGGTGACGCCGGGACACTCCGACAGCCCATCGCGCAATCGCGCAGAAAGGGCCTGAATGCGGTCCCAGATCGCCGCCATCCCGATGCTGTGTGCATAATCCAGGGCAACCCCAAGGCCCAGGCGCCCCGCAATGTAACTTTCCCAGTTTTCGAACCGCCGTGCAGTGTCCGCCACTTCATAGCGGTCTACTCCGGTCCATTTGGCGGCGCGATTGTCCAGAAAGGGCGGGTTTAGGCGCGAGATCCAGTCTTCTCGAACCCATAAAAACCCTGTTCCGCGCGGCCCGCGCAGGTATTTCCGCCCCGTAGCAGACAGCATGGTGCACTGGATCTGGCTGACATCGACCGGCATATGGCCGACCGACTGACAGGCATCCAGCAGAAAGGGAATATCATGGCGCTTAGCAATCGCGCCAATCTGTGCAACCGGATTAATCAGACCGTCATTGGTTGGCATGTGGGAGATACAGATCAGCCGCACCCGATCATCCAACAGCGCTTCCAGCCCGTCTGGATCAACGGTGCCATCATCCGCATCCGGGGCCAGCACCAGTTCAATGCCATAGCGATCCTGGGCATGGCGAAAGGCGATCATGTTGGAATTATACTCACTGGACCCGGTCACAACACGGTCGCCAGGCTGCCAGTCAAAAGCATAGAACACCGCGTCCCAGGCCCGCGTCGCATTCTCCAGATAGGCGATTTCACTGGCCTTGCCGCCAATCAGCCGCGCCGCGCTGTGATACATGGCCTCCATCTTCGGTGCGACCAGGGCGGCAGCCTCATAGCCGCCGACGGTTGCTTCCCGCACCAGATGGCCGGTCAATTCTTCCAGCACCGGGCGCGGCATCAGGCCAGCCCCAGCATTGTTCAAATGCGCCATTCCCCCGCCACAGCCCGGCGTGTCTGCCCGCAATCCATCAACATCAATTTTTGTCATGATCATCCTCCGTCCCCGCATCGTGCGGCGCATCGCCCCGTCGATCAAGACATCCGCTACAGCAAAACACAGGGATCCGCGGAATTTACCGGCACTTGACCCCGAATACCCGCCTGCGTGGGTAAGACGAGGGTCTTTTGAAGAATTACCGCGAAGGGCGCGGAGAAGGCGCGGAGGACGCTAAGAGCGTGGTGCTGTCTTCGCGCCCTCTGCGTCGCTCAGCGCCCTCTGCGTTTTCACCTTATTGAGTATTCAGGACTGTCACCCCGGACTTGATCCGGGGTTCAGGGCGGTAGGCAGACAGATGGACGTTTGGCCCTGGATACCCGCCTGCGCGGGTAAGACGTGTGTGGGCTACAATCTCATCCTGAGGAGGCTCGATAGCGCCGTCTCGAAGGATGCGCTGCAAGGACGGTGCTTGCAGAGGGCTCCCCCTTCGAGACGCGCCGCTCCTCAGGGTGAGGGCTCATTTGGCTAAAACAGCGTTACTCCGGTCGATCAGAGGCAGAGGCAGAGGCACCTTAAAACTGCCCGGATCCACTCATCACGCGGCCCCGGATTGCGGCTTCCAACTGTTTTTGCTGATGATAATTCTTGGGCGGCCATTGGGCGTTGCTCATATAGGTCAGGCCGACCTCTGCAATGCCGGTCTCCTTACCCGCGATCGGGCGGCCCTTTTTCAGGGCATCCCACATCGTCATGACCCGGTCCTGATACAGTTGCTGCCGCTCCCGATTGGTGGAGTGATATTCCTTCACCGCCCGGGTCCAGCTGTTGCGCTTGTGGCGCAGGTCCATCAGGAAGGACGTGGCATAGGCTACATTATGGACGGGATCAAAGGCTTCGTTCAGATCATCGAAATTGCTGCCGTGATAATACAGGTTCACCTGCATACAGCCGACATCGATATTGGTGATACCCTTGGCCTTCAGGGCCTGAACCTCGGCAATGGCGGCTTCCTTGCTGGGCAGATATCGCCCCCTGCCTTCCGCCATGACCGTCCAGGGCCAGGCAACAAAGGCATCATCATCCGCACTCCACCGACCGCTTTCCGTCAGGGAAATGGCCTGCAGCAAGTGGACCGGAATATTGCGCGCCCGTTCCGCCACAGAAATCGCCGCCGCGCAGGGCCCGGCCTGGGGCCTGGTTTCCTGATCCGCACTGGCCCGCGCGCTGGACGGACCCAGCCCGCCGATTGCCATACACAAAATGAACCCGGCACATATCGTTAGAACTCTCATTTGGCCTCTCCAAGCCGTGTCAAACGCTCTCTCTGCCCCTAATAGAAGCAAGCACCATGCCAGAGACGGCAAAGTGACCGGCCCCTGGCCCAGCAGAATTGGATTATCCCCCAACGCTGTGTAAGGTGGCGCGGTTCCTGATGGAGTTTATGATGACCAAACCACGCTGCCTGTTGATCGCCAACTTCGCCCCCTTGAGCTCCATCTGGGATATGGGGCGCGGCATGCGCACGGCGCTGGAAAATGCGGACGTGTCGGTCATGGAATATCTGCGCAGCGATTTCCCCAATGAGGGGCTGAACCGCATCATGGTGAAAATGATCGCGGAATTCAAAGGCCCCCGCTTCGTGCTGGATATCAACGCGAATGAGAATTACCGGGTCCCGAATGGCTCCCTGTATGATGCCTATCGCCTGCCCAGGATGAGCTTCATCACCGACTCCCCCCTGCGCCATATGGCAAAGATTCAGGCGATGCCGGAAAACAGCATTCTGGGGCTGGTGGATGGGGATTTCCCAGACATTCTGGCGGATTTCCCCTGTCCCAGCCACTGTCACATCCCCTTCCCCCATGCCGGTCCCCCGCCGGAACCAGCCCCCCTGTCCAATGACCAGCGCGACATCCCCGTCCTGTTTGTGGGCAACATCACCAGCGCGCCCAGCCAGGACGACTTCCTAACCCGCCATGGCGGCAGCGATCGGGGCCTGCGCAAGGCGCTGTCCCAGGCAGTGGAGGCGGCGCGGGAGACCGATGCCGCCCTGTATGCCCTGTGCAAGGCCGCCCTGCCCGGCAAGTCCCCCCAGGACTGGCTGGCCGCGACCAATGATCTGGAAAGCCATCTGATCAGCACCCGCCGGATTGCCCTGCTGAACAGCCTGAAACAGCGCAAAATCGTCTATTGCGGCGTCATCGACCCGTCGCTGCGCACCGCCCTGCCCGGCACGATGGAAGATCGCGGTGCCGTCACTTTTGAAGACGCCGCCGACCTGATGGGCCGCGCCCGCGTGCTGATCAACAGCAGCCCCAGCTTCCGCAATGGCGCGCATGAGCGCGTGTTCTATGGCCTGTCGCGGGGCGCATCGGTCGTCACAGAGCCCAGCCGCTTTCTGACACCGGCGCAGGCAACGGCACTCGGCATCACCCCCCTGCCCTTCGCCGCAGACCGGGCCGCCACCGCCATAGACCAGGCCATGGCACGCACCGACGATGACCGCCACACGGCCCAGGCACATTATGCCCGCACCCATACCTGGACCCAGCGGATGGAAACGGTGCTGACCTGCCTGAAAGACCAGTTCTGGACCACGCCTTGAGCCAGCATCCGGGCCACAGACAAAAATCTGTCACACCCCGATCAAACGCTTGAAGGACCCGCCCCACGGTGCTATTCACCCTGCCGCAGCAAATGCACAGCGTGCAGACTGCACAAGGGCGCGTAGCTCAGTGGGAGAGCACTGTGTTGACATCGCAGGGGTCGGAAGTTCAATCCTTCCCGCGCCCACCATCAAAACCCCCAGGAAAACCTGGGGGTTTTGCTTTGTTGGGGGCATTGCGCAAACAATCTGGGTCCGATCCGAAGTATGGAAAAGGATCGCCCCCGAATGTCCTTTTAAGAGTCCTAATACTTCACAATCCGTGTTTCAATTTGAGGCAGAAACCCTCTTGAGAGATAATTTCAGTCTCATGCCACCGTATTGGTTGAGTATACCTTTTCGAGACGCGCCAGCTAGCCCGTCACGAGGCCTAGGGCTGTTAAGCCTTTGTTAGTTTTGGGCCAACATAAAGAACTTTAACTTTATCGGTAGCGGCAGGGGTAGGCCATTCGAAGTGCATGCGAAAGAACCTATGACTAATTTTGCCATGCCAATGCGCGAAAATCATTCCAGCGCCATCCGGGTTTGGAAAGGTCATTTCCGTCCTAAAGTCATCTTTGTTCGAACTTGATTCTGGCGAGAACAATGCTCTTCTCCCCTTAAAATGCTCCTTCAGAATAGCCCTGGATCTAGGCCCTTCCTGTCCGTTCTCGTCTCGTCCCTTCATATATTCGTTAAGAAAGCCTAACAATACATAGAACTGGTCTCTAATTACCGCACTGAAAGGCTCCCTAGCAATTCGAACGTCTCTATACAGTGTGTCCGGGAGAAGAACGTTAGGAAACCTGACACGAGCGATCTCAATCATTTCCTGCCAGTTATTGGCTGGTTTCTCCCATTCCATGATCGCTGCGATTGCGTCATCGACATCCCAAAAATTCTCAACTGAGTACGTGCCGAATGGCTCTTCCAAGAAACCATGAACGATCGGTAATGGAGATTGCGCGAAATCAGGATCACCTCCACGAAAACTCATTGAAGCAGAATTCTCGCTCGCCTTGGCTCGACGGCCCGCCTCACCCAGTCCGCCGTCAGTAACTTCTACCCCAAGGCAATGGAACAAGTCGTCTTCCTCAAGAAGCCTATCATCATGAACAAACGGCCCATTTTTCCCAACCCATGCTAGCAAGCTGCCTGCGAGTGGAGACCCTCGCCAAGTCTGCACAACTTGACGAAAAGTCTGGTCATGCAGCACGGGGCGGTTCGCCAGTTCCGGTACAGTTCGCATTGCTGCGAGGACCGTAGATCGGGAGCGTCCCGCTAGTATAGCCTCAAGCGCAACGCGAAACTCTTGTGTGTCCGCAAACTGTCCGTGAATCGAAGCCTCATTTAAGTAGAACTTCATTTCTCAGGCCCAGCCCGCAAGTCGTGACAAGTCTTTCTCATTCTGATCAAAGAAACCGTCTGGCCACTCATACACTTCTCCGCCAGCACCAAAACTTGGTGTTGTAACGCCGTGGTCCCTGCCTTTAGGGCCCCTGAAGAAATGTACTCGCAGGCAATCTGATGGAAGAACCTGTTCGCGGATTGCCAAACGTACTCCGTTCAAAAGGTGGTCACTATGTGTTTCAACTAAAATCTGCACTCCTGCTTGGGCAAAAGTCGCCAATATTCTCCCCATCTGAGACTGAGCTGATGGGTGAAGATGAGATTCGGGACTGTCAATAATGATTATCTGCCCTGGTTTTGCTGAAAGCAGCGATACAAGGATCGGAAAAACGTACGTGAGACCATATCCAATATTTGAAGGCCGACGCCATGCTCCAAGCGATGACAGTCGAAATTGAAGATTCATTTGGGAGAGGTTTACAACGTTTTGGACGTTGGCTTGTGCACCAGGAAACATACTACCAAGCCAAGCGTCCAAGTGCTTCCGATAAACACTCGCCTCCTCTCCTGGAAAACGTCTGGCTTCGTCTACATCCTCGTCGACATGATGATCATACCAGTACGGCGCAAAGCGTCCATCGAGGCCAACGTCCGGGGTATCGAATTGTTCAGGAATCGGGAACGAGTCCTCCGGCCCAATTCGGATCGCACCAAGGTACGACAACATGCTAAGGGAGCAAGCTAGCGGCGTATCAAGTGCACCACTAAGGGACTCAACGAGTTGAAGAACACGATCTCCAGAACGCAGTTTAGGCTTCACCGAAATCGTTGTTCCCTGACCCTCGATTGTAAGATTTGTTAGAGAGCCATCTTCGTTAGGAGTAATATCACCCGCTGTTCCAAGCTTCACCATTGGTCCGTTTAGTGGTAAGGCAGTTAGGATTCCGAGCCGAAGTGTTTGCGCTAGCAATAACAATGGCTGTATGGCGGTTGACTTACCGCCACCATTAAAACCTGTGACAAGCGTAAGTTGGCCCAGCTCCATGCGTAGATGGTCAAAACACTTGAAACCATCCATTGTTATGGCATCTACAGAGCGCAACGTCATAATGTTTCCTCAAGTATAGCAGAAACCATTCTTTCCATTCGTTCAAACCGGCTACGTGCCTGCCTAGAGCTATTTGTTGAATACGTTATTGAATCGAGGAACTCAGAATCAGAAAGAAGATCAACAATCTTTTCTTTAATAATCCTGTGATCATCAGACGATAGCGACAAAATCTTTGTCAGAGTAACTGTGCACACTTCAAATAAAGATATGTTTATTACTGATCTTGCAGAATGTGGATTACTTGAGAGAGATTTGCGGAAGGCGTGCTTACCAAAAAGTTCAGCATTCAGTTTAACTACCCCATCGAACTCCTCACGCAAGCTCTTTCGGGCTGAATCCGTTAGGCTTTCAAGCTCCTTTAAACCTATTGCCAAGAACGTATCCATATCACCTCGATACGCATTCACGCCAAGAAGTTTGAAAGCACAGAAGCGATTAATTGCCTCGCGGTCACGCATGGTCCTTTTATTCAGCGAAAACCCAGTAGCACTTCGAAACAAATGACTCGACGCGGCATCCTTGAGCCAACTTGTGGCTGGTCCATTGTAAAGCGCATTACGCATCTGTTGTCGCGTCAATGGTTCGCCACTATTGACCCGCTCAAAAATATCTAAACGCGCCCGCTCCGGCGCTTTAGCATCAAGGATGTACAATGTAATTGATGTGTCCGCGACACGCTCCTGCAACGCAATTGGTAACTCTCTAAAATACTTTCCCTCAAGCGGATGGGTTAAATTAGGATCGTTTGCTCCTAGTCCTGTGAGCTTGAAGTGATTATGCATAAACCTATAAAAAGTTGTGAGTCGTTGCAAACCGTCAACGATAATGATCCTGCCGTCTGAAGCTTCAGCAACATAAAAGACCGGAAGCGGAATCCTCATTATACAACTCTCAATGAGCTTGGATTGCTTAGCTACTTGCCAAACGAAGTCCCTTTGAAAATCTGGATCGAGAACATATCGGTTGCGTTCGATACGATCCACAACGTCGCCAACAGTGCGCGGTTCTGTCCTTACAAACACCGCATCTAACGGATACTCACCCCAACCGATAACGAACGGATCATCCAAACCCTCTGGGTCTTCTATTAAAACCGAGTGTTCGTCACTAGCTTCATCTATCGATTCGTTAACCATGTATCCTGACCCTTCCAAGTTGTAACAAAGCATATACCTTAGTTTTGTAAATATTCCAATCTGACGATTACAATTATGTTGGTAGTGCTGTCGAAAAGGTTTCTAGGGGTAATCCTAAAACCCTTCGTTTTTGAGACGCGTAATGTTGGTTGCGTAAACATCGCAGGACGCGACCGAAATGTGCCTCAAAAACCGTCTCAGAATACAAACCCCACAAATGCCGTTTTGGTACCGTTTTTGCGACAATACCTTGAACATGGTTGAAAATCTTCCAGTTTGGAAGATGGAGCTCGTTATTTCTGCCGGGCTACTGCAATTTCCGTGACTGGATACATCCAACATGATCAACCCACATAGCCGACAGATGGCGAAGGCAATCAATGAAGGCGACGAGAAGACACAGGTCGCATTGCTCACGGATCGGAACCCGCATCGAGCCTACGCTGCGGTACGAGAGCTTGCTGGTAGCTATGATTCATTTGTTAGAAGCCATCAGCGGTTCTCACAATGCTCCAAGAAGCAGCCGTGCGAACATCGTGGATGCCCAAAGTGTCTCAGAAGAGTTTCAGGTTACGGCCCTGATAGCGAATGGGCCGTCAATGCTGCCCAATCCTCATCACCGTCAAGGAATTACCAAATCCGCAATGCGCAATCAGTTCAGGGTTTTCACATCTTGCCGGAAAACGAGATGTGGTTTGTCACCATAAATTTAGAGGCTATATCCCTAACAGAGTTCGATTTGAAAATTAGCTGGTGGCGGCGCGAGATTGGGCGAGTTCTGAAACAATCCGGGTTACAGTGCATCGCGAAAGGCCGATTTGAGGATGACGTTATCATTGCCCAGAACCTTCCGCGTGAACAACTCTCAAAACCGGCATCAATTGATCAATTCGATCCTGATGACGTCGTGATTAAACTCCATTTCCACTGCCTATTCTATGCCTTCGACGCATCGAACGAACAGGTTCGACGGGCATTAGTCCGAAGCTTTGGGTCCGGGAACGTGGTCGATGTGCGACGCATTCGCCATGATATCGACGAAGACGGGAAAGACGCATTCGGCATTGAAGGAGCCGCGCGCTACATCACAAAAGAGCACCTAAAACTCAATAGTCTTAATGGTAGCTCTCTAGGTAGGATCAAAGAAGCACTGAAGTTCCTTCTAAATCGAGATCGACGCAGCACAAATTTCTCTTTCCAAGCCAAGTCCTTCTGCACCAATAAAGCCAAGGAGATGGGGCGATGGGCCAAGAAATGTCGCGGCTTGTATCATCTCCCAACTGAATGGTCATTCTGGGATATCGAGTCGTACCTTGTTGAAGCCAATATCGATGAAGTAGTACATGGTGGTGTGTCATTGGACTCATAACTGGGATCACTTGAGGAAGATCACCGCCAGTGGCATTGCGAATTGGCATCTCTATACTAGAAACTGGGGTCCGGTTAGAGGCGCAGTATTACGACGGTTTTCGTGTGAAATTTTCGTTTACATGGAGCAATGTTAGGTGCTGTCGAGATAGCGCAGCTAACTTTCGGCTACTAGCGTTACGATCCGATAACGAGACATATAGATCCGTCTTATTTATCAGTTGTTAAAGTTCCAGTTGCAGAATTTAGAATTGACAATGATAAGTTCGACCTATGCTCTGCTAGCAGAAAATTGAACAAGAGGACTTGGGGGGGGAGATGCCAATAGCAATTGTTTTGCGTACCCGAGGTTCTCAAAACACGTTTCGGGATGTAATTATCTCTTCTCTAGCCTCTAACTATGTTGACGAAGCTCTGCTCTGTTCAGGCTTTTTCCAGGACAACTTCAAAAACTCCACTTACCAAGTAAGTAGCGAACGCTCTTTGGCTAATGTTTGCTCCCAAAGTGGAGTTTCACTTACGACCGTCGGAATCCACAACGCGACATGGAAACCAGCCTATCGGAATTTCAAGAACAACATGACCAAAGCAGGTGCCAATATCACCTGCATGCTGAAGGTGGGACTACGTTGGCATGCGAAAGTTTTCATCGCCTCTCAGAACGGAACACCAAACATCGGAATTGTTGGTAGTTCAAATATGACACGGAATGCATTCTCTACTGGAGCGCGGTTTAATAAAGAATGTGATGTATACATCTGGGATGGGAACTCCCCGATCAACAGTTTGGCCTCAAGGATAGCCGATGAATTGGATGATCAAATAGTCGTTCGAGCACCATACATGCCAAGCATGAACAATGGTCAATCCGTATCCAATCTTCTTGGCCGTATTCGAAACGAGGTACTAAACGGGGATCTATCGGAGCTCGACTAGATGCGCTCTTCATCTAATACCTTGCAAACATAATAGCTTGCAGAGATACATAACCGCCATGACAAAGAAGGGCTATGCGACTACGATATGGAATTCTCAATGTATTGGGAAGTGCTAGGATACAGAGTTTGTATTAAACTCGTCCAATCTTTACTTCGCTTCGACCTTAAAACCTAGCACCAGACGATCCGACCGTCCCGAACCCAGAAATGGCTTTTACATCCCGCTTTGCGCCACACAGACGGTTGCAGTGTTGGGGGAGCATTGGGCTTCGACCGCACAGACCAATGTGGCCTGGCCTCGGTCGCTAACATGAGTTCCAACCGGTCGCCGCACCCGCAAGGACATCGCATCGCAACAGACCAATCCTCGCCATCGTCCTTGGCCAAATAGAGGTTTCGGGATCTAATTATTTCAGGCGGTGAGTCGCCATCGACCAGAATTAGCTTTCTTTTTGGACCATTACGATCCCACCAACGGGATAGCCATCGAAAAATCCTCATGCAGCTTCTCCAATCTTGCGAGACACCAAGGCTGGAAATCCAAGAAGAGGAGAGGCGAACCCCTGCCCCAGTTCTAACAGGGTCTGGTGATCGTAATCCGCTTCTGCCACGTGGTCTTCATCCCGTGCGCAGAGAGAGAACCGGATCGTCGCAACACTTTCATTGGGATCCAAGTTTCCCCCTAGTTGCCGGATAGTCCATTCGGTATAGGCTCGCGCGGCGGCGACCATATTGACGTTGATCACTGAAGGAGCCTCTTCAGCAACACCGGAGATATAACCATTTCGAACCTGCTCGATAGCCTCGTCTGGAGCATTCAAAAAAATGTGCTCGTCATACAGCCCTTTGGGCGTGATCACCCCTCGGTCCGATAGGTTTGGTCCGTCAGGTCTAACGAAGTCGATGCGCCCGCACATGTCAGATACCACGACCGTTCCGTCAGGCAACGTTCGGGTTGGGATCGTAACTCCAAGATCGACCAGCGGTGCAATGAAAGCAGTAGAAATTCTTTCACAGACGGAGCGGCCCAGTTGTCTGTCCACACAACTGAACACTGTGTCCGCCGATGATGCCGCTTCTATCGCCGCCGGATCAAAGATTGAGCGGTTAATGCAAGTGATCCGTATAGATGGCGCGTACTCGCTGATTGATTCAGCCAGCAGCTCAGTTTTGTAAGCATCGGTTTCGACATGCCGAACCTTACAATTCAGAATTCGGTTCAGGTTTTTCCATTCTGCCTTATCGAAATCGATCAAAATAATGTGGCCGATCCCGTTTCGAGCCAGTTGTTCAATGATTATTGAGCCGGTGCCCGAAGCGCCGACGACGCAGACCGTCAAATAACCAAACAAATCCCTCATGCCTTCGGTTCCGTGTAGGATACGCGAAGGAATGTCCCGACCGTAGTGTTTGATATCGTGCCCCACCACCATCGTCCGTAGGAACACACACTCCTGTCCAACACCTGGATAGACGCGAGCGAGAACAGCGCCGTTCGGTGTCATGATTGCGGAACCATGAATCGCTGACGGACCGGGGATGGCGGAATACAAGCATGGCATCGTCGTATTGTCCGAGAGGTCATCAATCTCGGAGAACCCGAAGAACCCGCCAGGATGGCTGTGGAGAAGAATGACACAGTCACCATGATCTTCCGCTATGTCCATAGCATCTTCAATGGCGCTACCCGGCCACGTCAGCCTGTCTTCTGTCCTTACAGAACAATCCTCATACGGAACCGCGATCACTTTCCGAACTATTAATCTTTCGCTTTCCATCCCGACCCGCCGGCAAACCAGCACCACAGCCGCCTCAAGCCCGTCACCAGGAAAGAGATGGCGCTTGGCGTTATTGTGCTGGCCGACGGTCAGGGTCAGTGATCGAACGCTATTCATCGCCAACCTCCCGCAATAGGCACTCATCAACCACTGCGATATGCGTCAGGACGCTGTCGCTTGCAGGATTCCATCGCGTCGATCCGTTTAGGTGGCGCGACCACATCTGATGCGGGACGCCCTGAATATCGACGCGTGAATCGGTCTGGGCTATCGAACTGCCGTTCGCACGAACTAATTGCGGATGACAGTAGAACATGTCCAAGGCGGCGCCCGGATATGCTTCAGGCACGTCAATACAAAGGTCCACCGACGCCTTGTTGTACCCAGACGGAAGATGAAATCCATGAATCTTCAACCAGCGACGCTTCCCTTCGATAAAGGTTTCCCAAACGCATCCACGACGGTTTAGGAATTCCTCATCCTTTGGAAGTAAAGCGAACTCCTTCCGAAGGCTCACCACAGCTTCACCGTTGTTGATTTCGCCCGGTGTCAACCGCAGACGCTCAATACCAGGGGTCGTCAGATCGACCAGGTAGTCCAGCGTGACCTGCTCTTTCGGTTCGCCTTTACGTTTCAGGATCGCAATCCACCCCTTGTCAGGATCGAACCCTGCCTGGACAAGCGCGTCACGCACCTGAATAAGTGGTTCGGCAAGCGTTAGTATCACCCCCTGTACATCGAACTTCCATTTCCGCTTCCGAGAGTAGACCTTTTCCAGGTTGGGCTGTGACAAGTCGAGGATATCTGTTTCCTTAAGCAAACGATCCGCTTCGTCCTGCTCCTCAAAATAAAGATCACAGTCTTCCGGAATTCGAGCGATCAAACGGAGCAACGAGACCTCAATGGAGGACGCGCCCCATGAGAAACGACGGCCATCGATTGACAGGTTATGCAGCCGATCCGTCCGAAACGAGAAGAACCGCTCCGGCCCTTGCGCGGCCAGATCGATAGTTTCGTCAAGATTCACGCGCTCAATTACCGAATCCCGGCTAAGCATCAGCAGTTCGAATTCGTCTGCAGGGTGTCGACCAAACGCACCCAAGATTTGACGACCTGTAGGCTTTCGGTCATCGAGGCGTCGCTTTTCATCGAATCCATCTCCGTCCCACAGCCGCACTGTGTAACTGTCAGCAATAGGAATTGCCTTATCACCGTGCGTTTCGCACCATTTTTCGATGTCAATTTCGTCCTTAGCGCTAGCCATCTGAACCTCCTTTTGGTTTGGGCTGTTACAACATCGCTAAGGGAATGCGGATTGCTAAGTTTGTCAAGCGAAAATTTAGCGCGCTTGCTGAAATTAGCAAATCAGCCTAGTTTTCTGGTGATTTGATCGATTTCAATAAAGTAGGGGATGTAAAATGGACAGAAGCAAACAGGAACCTAAATCGACGAATCGGCTATCAACATTCTTACGTAGCGAGCGAATAGGAAAAGAATTATCTCTCAGAGATGTAGAGAGGGCGACGGATGGAGAAGTTTCCAACGCATACCTTAGTCAACTCGAAACGGGGAAGATTGCGAAACCTTCTCCCCATATCCTCTACTCACTCTCAATCGCTTTGGACGTTAAGTATGAGAACCTAATGGAACGTGCTGGTTACGTAACTACTCAAGGTGCGAGGAAGTCCGAAGAGAAACACGGACGCGCGGCTACGTTCGCCATCGATAACCTAACAATTGAGGAAGAGACAGAGCTAAGGCGGTTCTTGAGTTTCATCAGAACGGAGAAACGGAAGTGATCCTTCCCGACGACTCCACCTTAAACGCAGTCCAGTACAACAAAATTCGCCAAGAAGCGGAAAGGGCATTGCGCGATTCGGGTGCGATAGATGTTCTCCCGACCCCCACAGAAGCCATAATGCGAGTGGCCAAGATTTCTGAGGTTCGAGAGGATGTGCTGGATACGTCCGCTATAACTGACTACAGGAAACACGCGGGCGGGTTTGGCGATGTCCTTCGCCGCGCAATATCAAAGGTGCTCGGGTTGATACACGCCCCGTCGGGCCTGATTTGCCTCGACAAGTCTCTCATTGAGGTCAAAAAGCGGTTCGTTGGTTTTCATGAAGCAGCACACGGTTTCTTGCCTTGGCAGAGAGCAATGTATTCATACGTGGAGGATGGCGAGCAAGAACTTGATCCAGAATCGGCTGAACTTTTTGACAAGGAAGCAAATGTCTTTGCTGCGGAAATCCTTTTCCAACTCGACACATTCGTCAACATGTCGAATGACGCCAATTTTGGATTAAAAACCCCCATCAATTTGGCTAGGAAGTTCAATGCTTCTCTCTACGCGTCTATTCGGCAGTACGTATCGAAGAACCATCGTTCGTGCGCGGTTCTAGTGCTGTACATGCCTGAGCGAATTTCGGGAGGTCAAGGATACTCTGCCAAGCTTCGACGGAGAGTTCAGTCTCCAAGCTTCACCGAGCTTTTTGGAGCTTGCTTGAACACGGAGCAATTCACATCAACCGGCCCGATCGGGTCAGCAATTCCATTGGGCCGAAAGCGCTTTACGTCACCTCAGACAATTGTCTTGAAAGACATAAACGGCGAAGACCACGAGTGTATGATCGAGGGATTCACGAACACACACCAGGTATTCATTCTGTTTCATGATCTCGGCGTCTTTTCACGCCGCAGTGTGTCCGGGAGCCAATGGGGATAAACTTCGCGTGCGGGCCTTCAGTGCTCAATGAAAAGCACCCGCTTCCTTGGCATCCAACAGAGGCCACAGGTAGCACATATCCGATTTTCCTTTATCTCGACCGGGCAGACTATTGCCTTTGCCGGAGCCGGGCGATCTACTTCTGGAAGAATGCCCCCCATCTTATGTGCCTTGACGAGTCGCTGAACCGCATCGCGAAGCGATCCCAGTTCGATTCCTATAGCGCGTTTAGTGCTTCCCCAATCTCACTTTCTCGACGGTGTGCCGCGAACCCGAAGCAGTGTAGCGCCTCGAAACCTTCGAGCCATCCTTCCCATCAACGTATGTATTCAAGACTATTGAAGTCGCCAAGAATATGGAGCCGAACCGTATTGCCATTCAGAGTTTTCGGCTCACTGATGAACAATACCAAACGCCGCTCAATCTGATCTTCCAAGACCGCGCCACGGTGATAGCGATAGGCTCGAAACCACCTCATATGGTTCCCATAACAGGACGACCCATTGCTCGCTGGCTCATGGTCAGGTCGCCTGTTCCTCTAAAGGTCAGCGTGAAGATTGGAAGCCTTCCATAGTCCTTTGGTGAGGTGTCCTCCAGTCTTTCGGTTTTGCAAACAAGATTTCCAAGACAATTATTCCGGCTCAGTATCCTTTGCGAGGTGGGGATACAGTGTTCGGCCCAAAACGAAATCTTCGTGATCTTCGCGAAGCGGGATCACTTAGTTGTGCTCAGGGGTAGGACTGCGATAGCGGCCTTGGGTTCGTGAGATGCTTGACATTTGATCACGTAGTCCGATTTTCAGTGGCACTGACAACGTGGCGGTCAAACGCCGATTCGACCCAAGAAACATCCTTGTCCCAGCGGTCCACGAGTTTTATCGAACCATCTTTCTCTACCTTCACGAAGGCGAGATGCATGCCCGACCCAATGTTCTGAAAGCACGACATGCTCAGGACGGCCACCGGATCAACGGTCTTGAAGTAAACCGTCTTGGCACGATTAATCCTATCGGCTCGTTTCTTTCGCTCGTTGGGACTGCGGGTTGCCTTCACCTCTGCGGCATATGCACCACGTATCCCGCCATCGATACCTTTTATGAAGTCTTCAAAATTTTCCGGATCAACATTGTTGCGTTCGGCCCAAGCAATCGCTCCGGCCCAATGCGATGTCATTGAGCGAAGTTCCGGGGCGGCCTTTGTAACAAGGTGTCGAATCAGGGGCTGCGCGGGATACTTCGCACGCGGGTCTTGTTTGACACCCAGTTTGCCGAGGAAATCCTCTCTACTGACAACATCGTTCTGAAGTGCGACATGGATGCGATAAACGGATACCAAAGCCGTCAAACTCAGTGGGCCAGTTTGACGGATCGCTTTCCTGAGAGCGTCAATATCACCGACAGCGTGATCAAACAGTGTGTTCAAATTCATGTTTCGACGAAACTTTTCGATGTTTCCCGACGAGATGTTGGCAGAACCAACGTTGTCATCAGAAACCGACATTGCACGTGCCTCTGGCTCGGCCCCTCCTGACATAGCGCTACCTACTGCTTCATAGAATCCCACAACCTGGTTGTTCTGATTATTTTCAGTCATCTTCTCTACCTTTCCGTTCCACAAAATGACGCCGCTGCTCAAGCAACGTCCCAAGTACATGTATAGTTGTGGCAGAGAAGGAAACTATCCCAACCTGCCGGATGTTTACCCCATCCGGCATTAGGACAGACAGGGCGATTACGAGCGTTGCGCTCTCATGTCATTGAATCCCTTCTTATGGACGGGCTCCCCGTCCGTTGGAGATTCCACCCCCAGACTCCCCAGGGACGACCACGCCATCACGTGACATGATCTATTTGCCTATCAATCAAATAAAGATCAAGAAAAAAAGTTACTATTTAAAAATTTTATTTCATTTATTACGAATGAAACCGTTAGAAACATCATATGCCCACAAACATGCCGTTCATTTATGACGAATGAAACCATTAAAAATATAATTCACACACATATTTGTTGTTCATTCATGATAAATGAAAATGAAAATACCAATTATTCTTCATTAACTCTTGAACTTTACACGTAGTCTTCGTAGATCACGAAGTAAGCACTGCGCGTTCATACAGAAGTTCGAACGACAACCTAGAAACCAACTCCAGGGTCCGACCCCCTGGCTATCTGAAAGGGTAGAGCAATGACTGACAGACAGAAAATTACAGAGGCGGATATCCGTCGATTCTCAGCCGCAATCCTCAAGGTTGGATTGCAGCCGATCCGCTGTATCCAGAAAATCGATGAGGTGCGTTGGGAGTTTGCAGCAGTTGGTGGCGACGCTGTGGATGTGAAGGTTCCAGGAATGAAAGACTGGGCTGGGAAGGTGTGGTCGTGAAAATTGAATTGCCCGGCCTTCTGCGTGAGCGCATGCCCAACGGAAAGTTCCGATACCGTGTTCGCGTGGAAGGGAATCCGAAACGACGAATCCGCATCCCCATTTCGCCTAACCACCGCGACTTCATGGAGTATTATCATGCTGGACGTGCCGGTATCGTCGCGACAATCGATGCGCGACCGGAAGAGCGGGCGATTCCGAAATCCATCGCGTGGCTGACATACAAGCACCAGGCCTATTTGGAAGGCCGAGTCGAGAATGGTTTGAGTTCGCCTCACACCTTAAAGAAACGAAGGTTTCTTCTCCGCCAACTTCGAGATGAGTGTGGGGAATACCCGATGCTCATGCCGACTGCTGCCATCGTACAGTATCGCGACAAGCTCTCAGACCGCCCGGCTTGGGCCGACAGCATGGTCGAAGCAATTCGAGGCATGTTTCGATGGGCTGTCGAAACTGGTTTGATTGACCACAATCCAGCTCTCGACATTGGTCGGATTGACCCGGGTGGCGATGGAGCGGAGCCTTGGACAAAGGTTCAGCTTCAAGCGTTCCGGTCTTTCTATCCGGAAGGTACGCAACAACATCTAGTACTCACACTTCTGCTATTCACCGCAGCCCGAATTAGCGATGTTATCCTCTTGGGCGCGGACAATGAGGTCATGCGAAACGATGTTGCGCACCTGAGATGGCAGCCGATCAAGAAAGGATCGGCGGAAGTGGACATTCCCATGACAGCCGCTCTTTTGCGTGCCACGCGACCTGTATCAATTGCCGGCCAACCCTATCTCCTCACCAATCGGGGCAAACCTTATAGCACGCCAGATTCGCTTGGCGGATTGTTCCGGCGCTGGTGTCGTGATGCGGGTCTTTCCGGCCTCAGCGCCCACGGCGTTCGGAAATCGGTCGGCGAAATTCTCGCGGAAGAACATTGCTCACAGTATGAGATCATGGCCGTACATGGCCACAGGGAAGCCCGAACGTCCGAAATTTATACGAAAAGGGTCCAGCGACAAATTCTCGCGACCAACGCGGCAAGCAAATTAGACCGCTTGGAGTGGTGATGTGTCCCACATCAGCTTTTCCGTGGGACACAATTGGCCACAGAGTATTGATTTCAAAGGGTTTTTTAGAAACAACTGGAGCGGGCGAAGGGATTCGAACCCTCGACCCCAACCTTGGCAAGGTTGTGCTCTACCCCTGAGCTACGCCCGCTCCGAAGACCGTCCGCCGTCACTGGCGGAGTGGTCACGCCTTATCTCTAAGGCAGCGGTCGTATATACCCTTAGTCCCTTTCCTGGCAAGCCCGATTTCGTCAAAAATTTATCATATCTTTAAACACGCCGCTCTCTGCGGGTTTTCTAACGCTTGCGAATGGGTTAGCACAGCGCAACACTTGCACAGCGGGAGAGAGAATTGCCATGCCGAAACAGGATCACGACCTTTTTGCGCGACTCGATGACCTGGGCATCGCCCATGAGACCATCGAACATCCCGCCGTCTTTACCGTTGAGGAAAGCCAAAAGCTGCGCGGGCGGTTGACCGGTGCGCATATTAAGAACCTGTTCCTGCGCGACCGCAAAAAGCGCCTGTTCCTGTGCAGCGTGCTGGAAGACCGGGAGGTCGACCTGAAGGCCCTGCGCAAGCGTTTGGGGGCAAAGGATTCGCTGAGCTTCGGATCGCCGGAGACATTGATGGAGGTCCTGGGCGTCCTTCCAGGCTCTGTGACGCCACTGGCGGTGGTCAATGATACGGACCGCCAGGTCACTGTCGTCCTGGATGAGGGAATATTCGCCCAGCCGGTCGTCAACTGTCACCCGCTGCGCAATACCGCGACCACCACAGTAGCGGTTGGCGATCTGCTGCGCTTTCTGGAAGCGGAAGGGTATGCGCCGGAACGCATTGATTTTGGACAGGCTCTGTTTCCTGACAGCTAAGGACTTGAGGGAGACGGGCGGAACGCCTAAGTGATGGGTCAGCCAAATCGGTGATCTGCCGAGCCACAACGAGACAATTGGAGTGATGCGTCTATGGAACCCTTAATTGGACAAGCTGATGCCCAAGCGGGCGCTGCTGCAATCATCGATGGCAGCGATGCGACCTTTCGCCAGGATGTGATGGAGCCCAGCCAGACGAACCCGGTTATTGTCGATTTCTGGGCCCCCTGGTGCGGCCCGTGCAAGCAATTGGGCCCAGCCCTGGAAAAGGCGGTCACGGCTGCTGGTGGCAAGGTCAGGCTGGTCAAAATCAATATTGATGAGAGCCCGATGATTGCCCAGCAATTGCAGGTGCAATCCATCCCCGCCGTGTTCGGTTTCGTCGGCGGGCGCCCAGTCGATGGCTTTGCCGGTGCACAGCCAGACAGCGCCATCCGGGATTTCATCGCCCGCCTGTTAAAGGCAGCAGGCAATGATGACAGCCAGGATCCAATTGAGGCCGCACTGGAACAAGCGGACGCAGCCATTGAAGCCGGCGATTTCGCCATGGCTGCTGGCATCTTCGGACAGGTTCTGGAACACGACCCGGAAAATTTCAAAGTCGCGGCCAAGCTGGCGCAAGCCTATATCAAATTGGGAGAAGTCGAGGCCGCCAAAGCCATTCTGGCGGAAATCCCTGTCGCAAAATCTCAAGACCCGGACGTCCTGTCGGCCCATGCCGCCCTGGAATTGGCAGATAAGGCAGCAGAGGCTCAGACCCAGCTTGCAGACCTGGAGGCCAAACTGGCTGCAGACCCGAAGGATCATCAGGCAAGACTGGACCTGGCGGAGGCACAAGCAGCCGTTGGACAGTCCGAAGAGGCGGTTGATAATCTTTTACACATTATTCAGGTCAACAAGGACTGGAATGACGGCGCGGCCCGCCTACAGTTACTGAAAGTATTTGAGGCGTTGGGGCCAATGGACCCTGTCGTGCAATCTGGACGCCGCCGCCTGTCGTCATTATTGTTCAGCTGACAGCATTGTTCAGCAGATAACGACAGACATACCAGCGCCTGATGGCCGAAACAGGGCGGAAAAGACCAGTCCTGAGCGCGGACCAGTATGCGAGGTGACTGAAACGATGTGTGGTCAAGTATGAGCCATTTTGATGCTAGTTTCGAAGATCTGCCAGCCAGTGTGCCGATTTTTCCCCTAACCGGTGTTCTGTTGCTGCCGCGCGGCATGCTGCCACTGAATATTTTCGAACCCCGCTATCTGAATATGGTGAAGGATGCGCTGGCCGGGGATCGGCTGATTGCGATGGCGCAACCCTGCCAGAAATCAGCCGCAGTCAAATGCGACCCCCCGGTATATCCGATATGCTGTGCCGGGCGGATCACGGCATTTGAAGAAACAGACGATGGGCGCATCCTGATCTCCCTGAAAGGTCTCAGTCGGTTCCGAATCTCTGAAGAACTGGCGACCACACGCGGCTATCGGCGTGTGATGGCAGATTGGCAGGACTTTGAAGGCGATCTTCACGTGGATGAGGGGGACGGCGTTGATCGTGACGCCTTGTTCAAAAGCCTGAAGGCCTATTTCGCCGCCCAGGGCATTCAGGCCAGTTGGGAAGCCTTGTGTGAGACCCCCAATGAGCGTCTGATAAATTCCCTGGCGATGATCTGTCCGTTTGCGCCACCGGAAAAGCAAGCCCTGTTGGAGGCAACCAATCTGGCCGACCGTGCCAGGGTTCTGACCACGCTGGTCGAGATGGCCGTGCTTGACACAGGCGGGGATGGCGGCGAGAAATCTAAGCAATAATCTGATGCATGGGAACGGCAGAGATGCCGCAAAAAGAGGAAACAGACCCAATGGCTGGCGATACGAATAAGGATGCTTCCGGGGAAACCCAGGCTAAAACGCCCGGCATTGACAGGAACCTGTTGGAATTTCTGGTCTGTCCCGTCACCCGCGGCACCCTGCGCTATGACGCCGCCGCACAGGAATTGATCAGCGATACGGCGGGGCTTGCCTATCCAATCCGCGATGGCATCCCGATCATGCTGCCCGAAGAAGCGCGCGAGATTAAGGCCAAATGACCGCCGGTTCCGATAAAGGGTCCGACGCCGCACAGGATCGTTTTTCCACCAAGGCCTGGCCGACAGAGGTCAAACACATCAAGGCAGAAAAGCGACTGGAAGTACAATTCGATGATGGGGTGCGGTTTTCCTATCCTGCAGAATATCTGCGCGTCGAAAGCCCCTCTGCCGAGGTACAAGGCCATTCCGCCAGCCAGAAGCAACTGGTCCCCGGCCGCCGTCATGTCGGCATTATGAAGCTTGAGCCCGTCGGCAACTATGCCATGCGCATCCTGTTCGACGACATGCATGATACGGGCCTCTATAGCTGGCAATATCTGTATGAACTGGGCGTCGAATACGATGAACGCTGGCAGTCCTATTTGAATGCCCTGGACTCAAAGGGCCTCAGCCGGGATCCTTGAACCGGGGCATTGTATCGATCACGGTCGGTCGTTGCGCCATTTCCTGACGCCAGTGTTCCAGGCTGGGTATATTCCGAATCATTTCCGCCCCTTGCGGCACCATCGCCAGATAGGCCAGCATTGGATATAAATGGATATCCGCCAGGGTTAGCGCAGGCCCCAGCAGCCAGGGGCCATTCCTCTTAAATGCGGCTATAGCATCCAGAATGGCAGGCGCAGTCCGAAGCCCTGCCGCCAGAGCGTCCTGGTCCACCTTTTCCCCAAAACACGGCGCAAAGAATCCCTGTGCAAAGACCTGACGGACAAGCGGCCAATAGGCATAATTATCAATGATTGAGAGAATCTGAGACTGCCTTGCGCGATCTACAGGGCTGGATGGTTGAAGGGTGGGACCTGAAAATGCCTCATCCACATAGCGGGTGATTGCCGCCGTCTCATACAGGCTGAAATCGCCATGCAACAAGACAGGCACGCGCTTGAACGGATTGCGTGCCAGGAAATCCACCATGGCCTCTGAAACCGGCGGCGTCTGATCCGAAAAGGGGTCAACCTCAACCCAAATATAGGGGATATCTTTTTCTGCTAGTGCGAGGGTGGCAATCCAGTTGTAGACGCTGTAGCGATAGCCAAACAGAGTAACTCCCTGTGTCATATCTGCAGGTGTCATATCTACAGCGCTTCGCCGCGCACCATGCGGGGCAGGTCGCCAACGACGCCCATAGCGTGACGCATCAGGAAGTCCTTCGCGGGCGGCAGTCGATTGACCGTGGCCAGCCCAATGTCCCGAACGGCGCGCAAGGGGGGAACATCATTTGAAAACAATCGAACCAGCCCGTCTGTCACCACGGTCAACAGGATATTGTCAAACCGCCGCCGCCGCTCATAGGCGCGCAGGGTTACCGCACTGCCGATATCCAGGCCCAGCCGATGGCTGTCAACGATCACCTCCGCCAGGGCGGCGACATCACGCAATCCCATATTCAGCCCCTGCCCTGCAATCGGGTGTATCGAGTGGGCGGCATCCCCGATCAATGCGAACCGTGTATCGGTATAGCGTTCGGCCTGAAGCAGACTGAGCGGATAGGCAAAGCGCGGCCCGACCAGTTCCAAATCGCCCAGCCAGTCACCGAACCGCAATCGCAATTCATCCAGGAACGCAGCATCATCCATCGCCATAAAGCGCTGGGCCAGATCGGTATTCTCTGACCACACAATATTGCATCGGTTTTCTGTCATGGGCAGCATGGCAAAGGGACCGCCGGGCAGGAACAATTCCACGGCAACCCCATCATGGGCACGCTCATGACGGACAGTTGCGACGATGGATGTCTGATCATATGCCCAGCCACTGGTTTTGATCCCGGCCTCTTTGCGGCGCGTGGAAAATTTGCCATCCGCCGCGATCGCCAGGGAGGTGTGGATGTCCGCACCGTCTGCCAGGACAACAGTTGCACAATCCGCATCGCGATCAATGCGCACAACATCGGCAGGCGCAATCAGGGTCAAACCGTCTGTTTCCGCAGCCACCTTCTGCAAGGCCTGACGTGTGATCCGGTTTTCGATAATCCACCCAAAGGGATCATCGCCGATATCTGCATGATCATAATGCAGGAACAGTGGCGACACACCGCGTAGTGGATGACCATCGGCGACACGAATATCCCATATCGGCGATGCGTCAGCGGCCATGTGTTGCCACACGCCCGCCGCTTCCAACACCCGTTTCGATCCCAAAGCAATCGCTGATGCACGACCGTCATAGGCCAGATTCACAACGGAATCTGGTGTTTCCCGGTCCACGACGGTGACCGACAGACCAGACCGCGCCAAGGCAATGGCCAATGTCAGCCCCACCATACCGCCGCCCGCAAAGACAACATCAACGCGCTTGTTTGCCATTCGGCTATCCTTCGTCAAACCTGCTAAATTCCTGTGTTAAAGGTTGCGCCATACGACCCGGAAGTCCAGCGCTGGATTGTCGCATTAATTCGCACAAAAAATAGGCAAAAATAAAATTCGGCTATTAATTAAGCATTAAATGCACATAAAAATCTTGTTACGATCAATCAGATTTTTACCTAATCAATTGATAAAAAACAATATTTCAGATTCATGACGGTTTGGCACGCATCTTGTTATTACCAAAGCGAGCCTCATGCGTTTTGCAGGGTTCGCGCAGGCGAACCATCGGGGATATCGGCCGGGGGGTCGGTGATCATCCGGATGTCCCGAAGACTGTAGCGGCGCGTGAGAGGGAGCAATATCGCTTCAATAGAGAGGGAGCCCTCGGGGAAATCTATGAAACTGATCATGGCGATCATCAAACCCTTCAAGCTGGACGATGTGCGCGAAGCACTGACCGGACTTGGTGTACAGGGGTTAACCGCTACCGAAGTCAAAGGCTTCGGTCGTCAAAAGGGGCAGACAGAAGTGTACCGCGGGGCCGAATATTCCGTGAACTTCCTGCCAAAAGTCAAAATCGAAGTGGTTGTGCCATCTGATTTGGCCGACCAGACCGTCGAAGCAATTCAGAAGGCCGGGAATACCGGTCGAATTGGCGATGGCAAGATCTTCGTCCTGGACGTCGCTCAAGCCGTGCGCATTCGCACCGGCGAGACCGATGCCGACGCGCTTTAAGGGGAGATAATTCGATGATGACCGCATCAATCAAACGGTATGGTATTGCAGGGGCTATCGCGGCTGCGCTTAGCTTTATTGCAATGCCCGCAATGGCGGATGTTCCGCTGGAAACGCAGTATATTTTCAACAGCCTGTCCTTCCTGATGCATGGCTTCCTGGTCATGTGGATGGCAGCCGGGTTTGCCATGCTGGAAGCGGGCCTGGTTCGCTCTAAGAACACAGCGGCGCAGTGCCTTAAGAATATCGGCTTGTATTCCATTGCCGGGATCATGTTCTATCTGCTTGGCTATAACCTGATGTATATGGATGTCAGCGGCTATATCGGCAGCTTTGCAATCTGGGATGCCGGAACAATTGCTGCGGCAGACACGCTGGAAGGCGGCGAATATTCCGCTGGTTCAGACTGGTTCTTCCAGATGGTCTTCGTTGCGGCAACAGCCTCAATCGTCTCTGGTACAGTGGCAGAGCGCGTCAAACTGTGGCCGTTCTTCGCATTCTGTGTTGTCCTGACAGCAATCATCTACCCAATCCAGGGTTCCTGGACCTGGGGTGGCGGCTGGCTCAGCGAAATGGGCTTCTCAGACTTCGCAGGCTCCACGATCGTGCATTCCGTTGGTGGTTGGGCGGCTTTGGCTGGTGCCATTGTCATTGGTGCCCGTAAGGGTCGCTATGGTGACGGTGGACATCCGATGCCCGGTGCGAACCTTCCATTGGCCACGCTTGGTACCTTCATCTTGTGGATGGGCTGGTTCGGCTTCAACGGCGGGTCTCAGCTTGCCATGGGCACGATGCAGGACATTTCCGACATCGGGACGATCTATATCAACACCAACCTGGCCGCAGCGGCTGGCGTTATCGTGGCGATGATCCTGACCCAGATCCTGTATAAGAAAATCGATCTGACAATGGCCCTGAACGGTGCCTTGGCTGGTCTGGTTTCCATCACCGCTGAACCTCTGGCACCCAGCCCGATGCTGGCGATCTTCATTGGTGCCGTTGGCGGGGCCTTGGTTGTCTTTGCCGTGCCTCTGCTGGACAAGCTGAAAATCGACGATGTTGTCGGCGCAATCTCTGTCCACCTGGTATGTGGTATCTGGGGCACGCTGGCGGTTGTCTTCTCCGGTGCGGACTTTGTTGTCCAGTTGACCGGTATCGTTGCAATCGGCGCCTTTGTCTTCATCACCAGCTTTATCGTCTGGACGGTATTGAAACTGGTGGTCGGTGTCCGCGTCTCTGAAGAGGCTGAAATGCTCGGCCTCGACAAGGCGGACCTGGGCATGGAGGCCTATCCTGAATTTGGTGCGGGTTCGGCTTCTAAGTAAGAAGCCTGACGAAAACAAGGAAACAACCCACACCACACTGTTTCCACCCCGCAAACCTTATCCCCCGAGGAGTTCGCTCTTCGGGGGCTTTTTTTTGCTTAGCAGCGACCTGCGAACAAGCGCTGTTATTTTCCTCAATATCTAGTATAACCTACTCTATACGTGGTTTGGCGCGCATATTGCTTCTAAAGCTTGAGAAAAGTGGGCTTGAGAATACCGGGCCAATGGCCGCGCACCAGAACCCATGGGCACAAACAGCAGTATGGATCACGATATGGCCGGGCATCGGCTTGACCAATTGAAGAATTTTCCTTTTCGTCGCATCGACGAATTGCTGAACGGTCTGGCACCGGGCCGCCCCCCTGTATTCATGCAGGTGGGAGAACCGCAGGCGGCGGTCCCTGCCGTCGTCTCCCAAACCATTGCACAGACAGCAGCCCTGTTTGGTAAATATCCCCCCCCTGCCGGATCACCTGGCTATCGGGAGGCCGTTGCGCGCTGGCTGGAACGTCGATACGTCCTGCAGGGTAATTCGATCAATGCGGCGACACAGATTTCCGCCCTGTGTGGATCCCGCGAAGGATTGTTTCAGGCAACCCTGATGGCGATCCTGCGTAAGCGGGACTGGCTGGGCGATACCGGCATCCCCCCAACCGTGCTGGTCCCCAACCCGATGTATCATGTCTATTTCGGGGGTGCGATTGTTGGCGGCGCGGAGCCGATCCTGGTAGATACAGTCGCCGAAAATGATTTCGTCCCGAATTATGCCGCCCTGCCCAAAGACGTGCTGGATCGTGCCGCGATCTGTTTCTTTTGCACGCCCGGCAATCCGACAGGTGCTGTTGCAACCCGGGCTGCATTGACGGAAATGCTGGCCTTGGCCCGGAAGCATGACTTCGTGCTGGCGGTCGATGAATGCTATTCTGAAATCTGGTTTGATACCCCACCGGCTGGCGGGTTTGACGCAGCGCAGGATTTGGGAGGGGTGCCCGATAATCTGCTGGTCTTCAACTCGCTGTCCAAACGCTCCGGCTCACCGGGCTTGCGGGTGGGCTTCGTCGCCGGGGACGCTGCCTTGATCGAGCCCTTGCTGATGCTGCGCAGTTATGGCGGCGCACAGGTACCAGGACCCCTGATGGCGGCGGGTGAAGCCCTTTGGCAGGATGAAACCCATGTTATTGCCAACCGCGCCCACTACCTCAATTTGGTCGAAATTGCCGATTATCATCTGGGCACACTACCGGGGTTCCATCGGCCAGAAGCCGGGTTCTTTCTGTGGCTGAATACAGGGGCCACAGTCGGTGACGGGGAAACGGCAACGCGCCTGTTATGGCAGCATGCCGGGATCAAGGTTATGCCGGGGCGATACATGTCCCAAACCGATCCAAAATCAGGAAAGAGTCCGGGAGATGACTATATCCGCATTGCCCTGGTTCATGATCCAAAGACGGTTGAAGACGCCATGAGCCGCATTGCACAAGTTTTAAGCACACATAAATCTATCAATTGACGACGACACAAAGAGAGTAAGAGATGGTGGCAAAGACACATGAAAAAGCAGCCTTTCTGCCAGATGGGGCAACCGATTACCTGAAGAAACGGGGCATTGAATGCCTTGGTATCGGGTTGATCATTCTTGCCTTTGCACTGTTGACGGCCCTTGTCTCCTACAGCCCCGCTGATCCGTCGCCAAACAATGCCACCAACCAACCGGTCAGCAACCTTTTGGGATATCCTGGTGCCAGTGTTGCCGATGTCGCGCTGCAAAGCCTGGGCCTGGCCAGTTTCCTGGGATTCCCGCTGCTGGCTGGCTGGGGATGGCGTCTGGTTATGGATCGCGTGTTGCCACGCGCCTGGATCCGACTGGCTCTGACCCCTGCCCTGGCATCCTTGACCGCCTTGGCGTTGGCGACACTGCCGCGCTATGACGCCTGGCCTGTAGGGGCCGGATTGGGTGGCATATTGGGGGATGTGATCCTGTCTGGAATTAGCCCTCTGTTGGTTGGTATCGATCTGTCCTGGATCGGGCTGGCGGCGGCTGTTCCGGCTGTGGCAATCGCCTTGTACGGATTTGGCATCACAGTATCAGAATGGCGCACGGTCATCGTGAAATCCTGGACCGGCACCAGGCGGGGTGTGAGTGCGTTGCGGAATGCAGACCAAATTGCCCCTGCCCTGAAGGAACTGGTTCTGCGGCGGGGCGATGGCCGCGTCGAACCAACCCTGGCCCCGGCGATAAAGCGCGCGGCACCGCCACGTGCGACCCCGTCTCCACCACGCGCCCAACGGGAAGATCGCGTTGAAACCCCGGAAAGTCCAAAACCCTCCAAACGCGCCACGGAAGAGCGTCAGATCAAGCTGGCCCTGCCGCCGCAGGATGGGGAATTCCACCTGCCACCATTGGATATTCTGGTCGACCGCCACCCTGATGCAGAGGCACAATCCAAGAATTCTGAGGGATTGGAACAGAATGCCCGTATGCTGGAAGGGGTGCTGGAAGATTTCGGGGTCAAAGGGGAAATTACCAAAGTACGCCCTGGCCCTGTTGTCACCCTGTACGAATTGGAACCCGCGCCTGGAACCAAAACCAGTCGCGTGATCGGCCTTAGCGATGATATCGCACGATCCATGTCCGCCATTTCTGTGCGCATTGCAACCGTTCCAGGGCGCAGCGTGATCGGGATCGAATTGCCCAATGCGCGCCGGGAAATGGTGGGCTATCGGGAACTGGTCGCATCCGACACCTATGACAAATCCAAAGCGAAATTGCCGTTGATTCTGGGGAAGGATATTGGCGGCACACCGGAAGTCGTTGATCTGGCGACCATGCCCCACCTATTGATCGCCGGGACCACCGGGTCCGGGAAATCCGTGGGCATGAACACAATGATCCTGTCCCTGCTGTACAAGCTGACGCCCGATCAATGCCGCTTCATCATGATCGACCCTAAGATGCTGGAATTATCCGTCTATGATAATATTCCCCATCTTCTGGCCCCGGTGGTGACCGACCCCAAGAAAGCCGTTGTCGCCCTAAAATGGGCGGTACGGGAAATGGAAGATCGCTATCGGTCCATGTCCAAGCTGGGCGTGCGCAATATCGAAGGATATAACAAGCGCGTTGCCGAGGCGGATCGCAAGGGTGAGGTCATCACAAGGCGCGTCCAGACCGGGTTCGATTCCGAAACCCATAAGCCAATTTTTGAAGAAGAACCGCTGGACCTGACCCCCCTGCCCTATATCGTCGTATTGGTCGACGAGATGGCGGATCTGATGCTGGTTGCGGGCAAGGATATTGAGGCATCGATCCAGCGTCTGGCCCAGATGGCGCGTGCGGCAGGGATCCACCTGATCATGGCGACCCAGCGCCCATCCGTTGATGTTATCACGGGGACGATCAAGGCGAACTTCCCGACACGGATTTCGTTCCAGGTCACTTCGAAAATCGACAGCCGCACAATTCTGGGCGAACAGGGCGCTGAACAATTGCTGGGCAAGGGCGATATGCTGCATATGGCAGGCGGTGGACGCATCACCCGCGTCCATGGTCCTTTCGTCGATGACACAGAGGTTGAGGCCGTCTGTCAGTTCTTAAAAGCACAAGGTGTGCCGGACTATGTTGAAAGTGTGACTGATGAAGACGATATGTCAGGGGGATTCGATACCGACGTTAGCGGCGCAAGCTCTCTTTCCGGGGGCAGCGGTGGTGACGACGGTGGTGAAAACGCGCTGTATGACCAGGCGGTTGCCCTGATTGCACGGGAAGGCAAATGCTCTACCAGCTTTGTCCAACGTCATTTGCAAATCGGGTATAACCGTGCCGCCAGGATCGTGGAGCGCATGGAAAAGGAAGGGGTCGTCAGTGCGGCGAACCATGTTGGAAAGCGTGAAGTCTTGGTCGGTGATCATTCCCGGTAACTCTAAATTCTCTGAAAGGTTCCTTCACAGCCGTGGTCTTTTGGCCGCGCTGATTCTGGTGATGGGACTTGGTCTGTCTGATCATGTGAAGGCAGAAACCCAGGGCGTTGACCCCAATGCCGCCGTTGAGCGGCCAGAACAACAGCAAATGGGCGCTGTAGAACAAAAGATTCTGCTGTCAGAAATTGAAGGGTATTTCGACAAGGTCGATACGCTAAAAGCGCGTTTCCACCAGTACAATATGGATGGGACCGTGTATTTGGGCGATGTCATGATGGACCGTCCTGGTAAAATGCGCATCGATTATGATGACCCCCTGCCGTTCAAAATTATCGCTGACGGTACTTTTTACATCTTTATCGATGAAGAACTGCAGGAAGTCAGTCACATCCCCCTGGGTTTGACACCGGCGTCTATGTTGCTGCGCCAACCAATGAAACTGGGCGAAGAGCTAACCGTGCTGGATGCTGCGCGCGATAAAGGATTGTTGCACATCACGGTTGCCCAGAAGGACGCACCCGATGCAGGGTCGCTGACCTTTACATTCTCAGAACAGCCCTTAAGCTTGGTGCAATGGACTGTGGTGGATCAGCAAGGCACTGTCACCCGCGTCATGCTGGAAAATGTTCGGACTGGTATCGATCTGGAGTCAGACCAGTTCTATTTCGTCAATCCGTGGCAAAACAATAATGATCGATAATTCGATCCTTCACCCAAACGCATAGGCATCCATGGCCAGAACGTTATAGCAGACACTGTGATGCAGCCTGCGCCCCAGAACAGCGGAATTCTGGTCGCCTATTCCCGCGCCCAGGGCAACAAAGAAGGGCAGAAAATGCTCTGGTGTTGGATGGTTCTCGCGCCCCATAGGGGCCTGCATGAAATCCAATAGGGCTGGTATATCAGCGGCACTCACCATCTCATAAACCCAGTCCTGAAAGGTTGTCACCCAATCTGGCACCCCATCCTGCCCTAACTGACGCAGACGGGCCCAGGCCCCCAGGTTGTGGGTGATATTGCCTGAGGCAAGGATCAGAATTCCCTCGTCGCATAGCGGAGCCAAAGCCCTGCCCAGCGCCAGATGATGCGCTGGCCCAAGGTCCGTTTGAATAGACAATTGAATGACCGGAATATCTGCCGCTGGATAGATCAGGGTCAGCGGCGTCCAGACCCCATGATCCAACCCGCGTTCTGAATCGCCATCGGTTGGGAAACCCGCTTTGGACAGCAGGTCTTGAACCTGTTGGGCCAATTCTGGGGATCCTGGCGTGTCATAGCGCATTTGATACAGCGCGTCCGGGAAGCCATAAAAGTCATGTAATGTTGTCTGTTTGACCCGTGTGGTCACCGCCGGATTGGTCGTTTCCCAATGTGCGGAAACAGCCACAATCGCCCGTGGTCGCGGCATCCCAGCCCCTAGACCCGACAGGAAATCACGGGCCGGTATGGTTTCGAAGGGTAAAGTCGGGGGACCATGCGATACGAACAGCGCGGGCAGACTGTCTGACTTAGTTTCATGCAATGGCATCAGGCCTCTCCAGAACCAACAAACCGTATCGTTACGGGATATCCCTTCAAACGATAAGTCCCATTTCAGGAAACGCAGCGTCGCCAAACAAGGGGTAATTTGTCCGTCACCAAGCGCGGAAAATAAAAGCGCCCCGTCTCAAGGGGGAGGGGAGAGACGGGGCGCATGCCTGTCTAAAGGCACCCAGGACAACCACCTAAAAGGTTATTGATCCTGGTGGATACGCCGCTTGGGGTTTGGGGGAGGAGGTCAGCGGCGCATCCTCTTGATCACAGATATGGCCCTATCCGCGGTTTCTTAAAAGGGTAACAATTTGCACCCCCGCTATGTTCCAGGTGCATAACTGCCAAAAAAGAAATCGGCGATTTATGTCGCCGATTCCAGATACTCATACAGGTTCCATAAGATTAGAAACGGTACCGCAGCCCTAGCATTACATTATGGGTCTGCATTTCGCTTTCAAAGTTTGCTCCCGAAGAGTCCCGCAATTCAGGGTCCTGTGTGTCAAAGAACCGATAGCTCAAATCCAGTGACGTATGGGCCGTCAGTTTGTACATGGATCCAACACCAATCTGATAAGCCAGAACGGAGTCACTGGAATCCGCCAACAGAACCCCATTCACACGCGCATCATTCACATCAATATGCGCGACGCCCAGACCACCCAAAACATAGGGGCTAAAACCGGTGCTGGTTTCCAGTTCATAACCGGCATTCAGCAACAGGCTGGTCGCGCTGACACTGCCGCTGCCCTTGATGCCATTCCCAAGAGCAATGGTCGTCCCGCCCGCGGAAACACTGTTAAAATCTGCAATATCTGCGCTGCGATGGGACAGTTCAACTTCAGCACGAAGCCCATTTTCATAAAGATAGCCCAATGCGCCAGAAACCGCATATCCAGGCTGATAATCATTCGTCACAGAGAGGCCACCCCCCTGGCTTTCAGAATCCTCATACAGGCTCACACCCGCCAAACCACTGAGGTAAATACCTTCGTCAGCCTTAGCCGAGGAAATTCCAAAGCACATCAGTGTCGATACAACACCCAAAACATAACGAACCATCATAACAGACCTCACACCAATTTAGAGTATTTCTGTTGAATTACCCTTCTAAACAGTTGAAGCATTCGGTTCAAGGGTCTTTGACCAGATTCACATGAAGCTGGCTTTATTTTCAGTCTTTCTTTTGCAAAATAGCACCATTTAGTTGTACTGACACTTCATCTAATCACGCATCTTGCAAACCACCTGCGGCCTTCGTAGCTTAAGTTGTGTATCAATTTCTCAATCGCAGGATTGCCTTTTATGACATCTTCCGCCCTCGTTGAACTGCAACAATTGCTGCAAAAAGCCGATATCATTCGAGATGAAGCGGAGATAGAATCCCTGTTGCGCGGTGCCGCCGCCGCCCCACCAGACTCTCAGGACCGGTGGACCGATTTGATTGCGCCCGATGCGCCACAGGCTGTGCGCAGCCAATTGGCGCAGGCCGGGCGCGCGTATATCGATGGTCTGGGAAGCCCGTTCACCGATGGGCCTGCACCCCGGGAACGGCTGGACGCCCTGCGCGCGGAAATGCGCAAACTGGGATTGGACGGTTTGGTCATCCCGCGCACCGATGAATATCAGGGGGAATATATTGCGCAAAAGGCAGAACGGGTGCTGTGGCTAACAGGATTCGCCGGATCGGCCGGGACCGTCGTGGTCGGCTTGGACAAGGCGGCGATCTTCATTGACGGGCGATACACATTGCAGGTTCTGGATCAGGTCGACACCACACTGTTTACCCCCCAGCACATGATAGAGGCCCCGGCAACAGACTGGATCGCGGAGAATTTCAAGGCCGGGAACACAATCGGCTTTGATCCCTGGCTGCATACGCAACATGGGGCCGGGCATCTTAATCTGGCGGCACAGCGCGCCGGGGCCAAACTTGTCCGGGTTGAACCCAACCCCGTCGATACCGTCTGGCAGGATCAACCCTCCGCCCCGCTGACCCCTGTTGTGCCGCAAATCCTGGAATTCGCGGGGGAGTCTTCAGAAGACAAGCGCGCCAGACTGGGTGCTGCCCTGGGAAAAAAAGCCATCGATGCTGCAGCAATCACCGCAACGGATTCCATTGCCTGGCTGTTGAACATGCGGGGCGGCGATGTGCCAAACTGTCCCCTGCCACTCAGCTTTGCGCTGTTGCATCAGGACGGGGCTGTCGATTGGTTCATTGATGATCGCAAATTGACGCCGTCGGTCCGGGCATCACTGGGCAATGCCGTTTCCCTGCGCCCAGAGGGTGATTATGCCGATGCGCTGGCCGAACTGGGGCGTCAGGGGAAAGCTGTGCAGGCCGACCCAGCCACCGCCCCCTGCCTGATCTTTGATCGCCTACAGCAATATGGTGCCAGGATCGTAGAAGCGCCCGATCCCTGCCTGATGCCGAAATCCTGCAAGAATGCGGTTGAGATTGAGGGGACCCGCACCGCCCATAAACGCGATGGCGCGGCCCTGTCGAAATTCCTGCACTGGATCGCCCAAGAGGCACCAAAGGGTGGATTGACTGAGTTGCAGGCCATCGACCACCTGCGCAGCATTCGCGAAAAGGGAGAGAATTTCCGGGGTCTGAGCTTCGACACGATTGCAGGGGCTGGCTCTAACGGCGCGGTGATCCATTATCGCGCTGGCCCCCGCACCAATAAGGCCATTGCGACCGGTCAATTGCTGTTGGTCGACAGTGGCGCGCAATATCTGGATGGCACCACCGATGTCACCCGCACCATGGCGATTGGCACCCCAACGGAAGAGATGATCCATCGGTTCACACTGGTCCTGAAAGGCCATATCGCGATTGCCACTGCCCGCTTTCCTGTTGGCGTGACGGGCAGTCAGTTGGACCCGCTAGCGCGGTTGCCCCTGTGGCAGGCGGGGCTGGATTTCGATCACGGCACAGGCCATGGGGTTGGCAGCTATCTGAATGTGCATGAAGGCCCGCAACGCATCGCCAAGGCCCATAACGCCGTCGCCCTGAAGCCCGGCATGATCCTGTCGAACGAGCCCGGCTATTACAAAGCGGGCGAATACGGCATCCGGATTGAAAATCTGGTCGTGGTGAAAGAAGTCGACACGCCCCCCGCTGGCGCAGAACGCGCCCTGCTGGAGTTTGAGACCATCACGCTGGCCCCCATCGACCGCACGTTGATCGATGCAGCCCTGCTGTCAGAAGGCGAGCGCACCTGGCTGAACGCCTATCACGCCCGCGTCTTCGCAGAAATCGCCCCGCAATTGCAAGGGGCCGAGAAGACGTGGCTGGAGGCAGCAACGGCGCCTCTTTAGTCTGCTCAATCCCTATTCCGCAGCGGCGTAGGCGGCCCAGCGGAGGTAGTAGTCGGCTTCTTCGGTATAGATCGAGCCTGTATGGGCCAGGAAGCTGGAATACAGCACGAAGCGGTCCGCCTCAAAATTGCGATCCAGCGGCAAGCGCCGTTCCGCAACGAAGCGTTCGGCCTCCTGGATGCTGGTCGTTTTCAGGCGGGCCAGCGTCACATGGGGTAGGAACTTGCGGCTTTCGGGCTTGAACCCACAGCGCACGGCGGCGGATTCGACCTTCCTTTGCAGATGCATCAGCCCCTCATCCTTGCGGGCCTGGGCGATCAGGGCACTGGGCCGACGCTTGTTGCCGAACCAGTTGAGCTGGTCCAGCGTGACGTCGAAAGCCGGTGCATCAATGCGCATCAGGTCATGGGCGAGATCTTCGGCAGCGCCGTAATCGATCTCCCCAATAAACCGCAAAGTGAGGTGGAAGTTATCCGGATCGGTCCAACGGGCCCCGGGGAGCCCGTTCTGTAACCCGGTCAGCGCATCCCGAATATGGTCTGGGATGGGCAGGGCGACGAAAAGCCTGATCATGGCGCGCCTCCACTATATCTGGGGCCAAAATCGACCCCTACCCCCTTAATACCCGATTGGTGTGGCTTTGTGAATGGTTTCTATGTCGGAAAGTACATCTTCTGACAATTTCATGTCCCCGGTGGCGATTGCGGCCTTCAATTGATCCATCGTGCGGGCCCCGATGATATTGGCCGTGGTGAATTCATGGGTATTTACAAAAGTATTGGCCATCTGGGCCGGATCCAGCCCGTGCTTGCGCGCAACGGCCACATATTTGGCGGTTTCTTCGACGGCGCGCGGCGAAAGATAGCGCCCGAAATACTTGCCAAACAGGGTCAGGCGCGCCCCTTCCGGCCAGGCACCATCCAGATACTTACCCGACAGAACCCCCATTGCCAGGGGCGAATAGGCCAGCATACCAACCCCGGTGCGGCAGGAAACTTCTGCCAGCCCGAATTCATAATCCCGTTTCAACAGATTATAGGCGTTCTGCACGGAAACGATTCGCGGCAGGTTCATCGCCTCTGACAGGCGCAGAAATTCCATCACACCCCAGGGGGTCTCATTGGAAACGGCGATATGGCGGACCTTCCCCGCAGCAACCAGTTCTTCCAGGGCGCGCAGGGTTTCTTCCAGGGCGATGCCATCCATTTCCGGCACATGCGTGTAATTCATCGTGCCGAATGTCGTGGTTTCCCGTTCCGGCCAATGCAGTTGATAGACATCGATATAGTCGGTCTTCAGCCGCTTTAAACTGGCGTCACAGGCTTCCAGGATCGACTGACGGTCCAGGCGGGTTTCCCCATCATGCAAGTGCGGGCGCATCCAGGGCAGGCGATTGGCGCGACCCGCGACCTTGCTGGCCAGGATGACTTCGGACCGGCGGCCCGTCTTTTCAAACCAGGTGCCGATAATTTCTTCGGTCCGACCATAGGTTTCGGCGCTGGGTGGCACTGAATAAAGCTCTGCCGTGTCCCAGAAATTAACCCCCTGATCCAGGGCATAATCCATCTGTTCGTGGCCTTCAGCCTCGGTATTCTGTTGCCCCCAGGTCATGGTGCCCAAACAGACAACACTGACATCCAAATCGGTATGGCC
The DNA here is from genome assembly GCA_002709955.1 of Rhodospirillaceae bacterium. GTDB lineage: Bacteria > Pseudomonadota > Alphaproteobacteria > UBA8366 > Aestuariispiraceae > Pacificispira. The sequence continues at coordinate 111,872 of PAQY01000012.1, read as the reverse complement.
AAGCTTATTGTAACGCATGGTAGGTCTGGTCCTTTGTGATGATTTTTTGGGCATTCACCCAATCATAGAAACAGCGTCAATACGCCGGTATAAGAATACAGGCGGTCGCGACAGAATTCTCCATTAGCGAAAAATCCGGTCAGAGGAAAGGTTCCCAATGCCTGATGGATCAATTGCATTTCCTGATCTGGATCACTGAATTGATTTGGCCCGCGTGCGGCGCAGGAGACATAAAGACCGCCCCGGATGGACTGTTTCCCCAGGCGTAACTTCAGGTCGGACAGCATGCGGCGCATATCGGCAACAGCGGTTGTTGGATCCCGGCGACAGAACATCACCCGATCGCCTGGATTAAGATGCGCCGCGATTGCCACGGCCCCCTGATGCGGATCAATCGCCACCAGATTGCGCACGGTGTAATCACCCAGATCGGACCCTTCCACCGGCAAGGCGGCAAAAATATATCCCGCACAGCGATTCAAATCCCGCGCCAGGATTTCGCCAATATCCTCCTTAAAGACCTCCAATGCAGGCCGATCATTTAACTCAAGAATCACATGTTCCTGTGCCTGAGTAACGGTATGGATCGGTCCGATGGGACTGCATCCCTGACTAAGTGCCGTTTGAAGGGGAATATGAGCCAGCGACAGCAACGCTCCGCTGAGCCCCTGCCCATCTGGCCCATCTGCGATTTGAGAGCCCGGCCCTTGAACCGCGCTTAATCCGCCAATCAGAAAGCCATCGGTTTCCTGTGTTACATCATCCATTAATCCACCCAGCAGGCCATTGCCTGGATCACCATGGGCCAGGATGACGGGTGGACTATCAGAGGACAGCCAGTCGCTGTATTGCGCACTGATCCGATCACTTCCGCCCCTTATACCGGAAAAAACGCGAAAACTTTCTTCGGCAAACGGACACACCATGACCGACAGGCTGGGTGTACCGAAATTTTCAACGAAACTGCCCGTCGCTGGATCGGTTCCAATCGTGCCATAGCCGACTGTACCGATCCAATGAGGCACCCCGGTCGCAGCACCAAGCGCCGCCTCAATTTCTGCAGCATGGGTGGCATAATGGGGTGTCATATAGATCAACCCCAATTGATGATTGCTGTTGGCTGCCCGCAATACAGGTATCACGGCCTCCAGCGCGTCTCGCCAGGTTTGTCCCGTCGCTTGCGCAGACAGGAAAGCCGCTGATGCCGTCATGAATTACCCTGTTGCTTTAGCCCATCCAAAGCCTGTTCTACGATGGGCAGAATACGGGTAACGATCACATCCACACCCGCCCCAGTCGGATGCATCCCATCCCCCTGATTAAGGCTGGCATCGGCCGCCACCCCATCCAGAAAGAAGGGATAGAATAAAGTATCGTATTCTTCTGCCAGGTCCGGGAAGACCGCATTAAATTCTTCGCTATACTCGCGGCCCAGATTGGGGGGCGCCATCATGCCGGTCAGCAGAACCCGAACCCCCGCCGCCTGCGCCTTTTCGATTATGGCGGCTAAATTTTTCTTGGTTTCTGAAGGGGGCAAACCGCGCAACCCGTCATTCGCCCCCAGTTCTAGGATCATCAGATCCGGCTTGTCGGCAAACAACCAGTCCACACGACTTAAGCCGCCTTTCGACGTATCGCCAGACACACCGCCATTGACGACCCGCGCATCATGGCCCGCCTCGGTCAGTGCTGCCTGCAGCTTGTTGGGGAAACTTTCCGCCTTGGACAGGCCATATCCTGCCGTCAGGCTGTCGCCCAGTGCCAGAATAGTTGTTTCCGCCTGGGCGTGCCCCATTCCCAATGTCCCAAAAACTAAGGACATTGCGACCAGCAAACCATTGATTGTGCACCGCAACGGGCCATATAGCCTTGAAACGCTGATATAGATCGCATCGAAAGAAAGTGAGTTCATGACATCTCGCGCTGATACTGAAGAAAACCAAACCCCTGCATCGCCCATGATTGATCTGCGCGATGTCCACCTTACACTTGGGTCTTTAGCGGGCGAGGTCAACATCTTGCGCGGTATTGATTTGTCAGTTGGGCGCGGCGAGACAGTCAGTGTTGTGGGGCCATCAGGGTCTGGCAAGACATCCATGATGATGATCGTGGCCGGGTTGGAACAGGCAACTTCGGGCAGTGTCAGAATTGGCGACCAGGATTTCCGTGGCTTGAGCGAGGATGGCCTGGCAGAATTTCGCCGCGATAACCTGGGTATCGTATTTCAAAGCTTCCATTTGGTTCCCACCATGACAGCGGTCGAAAATGTCGCAATCCCCCTGGAACTGGCCGGGCGGCGCGATGCCTATGAACGCGCCGCAGAGGTTTTGGAACAGGTCGGCCTGTCACACCGGCTGAGCCATTATCCAGGCCAGCTTTCCGGCGGGGAACAACAGCGTGTCGCCCTGGCGCGCGCCTTTATTGGCAGTCCGAAGCTGATCCTGGCTGACGAGCCCACAGGCAATCTGGACGCCGACACTGGACAACAAATCATCGATCTGATGTTCAATCTGGCGCGCGATCATAAAACGACCCTGATGCTGATCACCCATGATGCGGATCTGGCGCGGGCCTGTGACCGAACCGTAGAGATGCGCGACGGGCGTCTGGTCAAAGACGCCGCATTGAAGGCGGCAGAATAAGATGGTTTCTGCACGCATCGCACGACGCGAATTGCGCGGCGGCCTGAAAGGGTTCCGCGTCTTTGTCGCCTGCCTGGCGCTTGGTGTTGCCGCCATTGCAGGCGTTGGGTCCCTGGCTTCGGCTATTGAGGCTGGGCTGAAGGCCGATGGCCGCGTTCTGTTGGGCGGGGATGTCGATCTGCGCCTGACCCATGTCGCCGCCGCCCCGAACGAACTGGAATGGCTGCGTGCCAATTCAGAACAAATTTCTCAGGTCGTGGAAATGCGTGCCATGGCCATTCGCGCCGATGGGGCGGACCGCCATCTGATCGAGTTAAAAACCGTGGATGAGGCCTATCCCCTATACGGTAAACTGGTGCTGGAAGACGGCGTTTCGCTGAATGAACTGGACAAGCGCGATGGGGCATGGGGCCTGATTGCCGCGCCGCAACTGGTCGAGCGCATGGGGCTGGTTAAGGGCGATAGACTGAAAATCGGGGAGGCAACATTTGATCTGCGTGGCACCTTCCTGTCAGAGCCAGACAAGGGAACCCAAGCATTTGACCTGGGCCCGCGCGTCTTTATTCCCCGCGCCGCCCTGGCAGCAACGCAGTTGGAACAGCCGGGCAGTTTGATCCGCTATCACTATCGCATTGCCCTAGCGCCCGGCACCGATGTCGCCGCCTGGACGGAGCGTTTGAATACACGCTTCCCAGGCGCTGGATGGCGTGTTCGGGCGCTGGACGATGCCGCACCCAATATTCAACGTTTCGTTGACCGTGTTGGGTTGTTCCTGACTTTGGTGGGGCTGACCGCCTTGCTGGTCGGCGGCGTTGGGGTCGGCAATGCAGTCCGGGCCTTCCTGAATCAGCGAACCGCAACAATTGCGACACTGAAATGTCTGGGGGCTTCCAGCAGCACGATCTTTTCCATCTACATGTTGCAGGTCGGCGCATTGGCGATTGTTGGTATCATTGCAGGCCTGATCATCGGCGGTGCAGGGCCCGCATTGATCATCCCGCTATTGGCGGACCGCCTGCCGGTAGAGGCACGGATGGGCCTGTATCCCTTCCCCCTGATCCTGGCGGCGGCATTCGGATTGCTGACAACATTGGTATTCGCCTTGTGGCCGCTGGCCAAGGCAAGCAACCTGCCCGCAGCGACACTGTTTCGTGACCTGCTGAACCCAGTCATGGGGCGTCCCGGCCCCAAAATGGCAATCGCCTTGTCACTTTGCGCCATCGCTTTGGTTGGTTTGGCGGTATTGACCGCAGATCAACCGCTTGTCGCCCTGGCTTTCTGTGGTGGGGCGGTTGGGACCCTGTTGGCCTTCCGCGCCGCAGCCAGCGGGGCCATGACCTTGGCCCGGCGTTTGCCGCGCGCACGCAATATCCGCATCGCCCTGGCAGTCGCCAACCTGCATCGACCAGGCGCGCCAACAGCCAGTGTCGTCGTATCCCTGGGTCTGGGCCTGACCGTCCTGATCGCGGTCGCAATGATCGAGGGGAATCTGTCCAAACAGGTTTCAGAAACCTTCCGAGGAGAAGCACCAGGATTCTATTTCATCGATATTCAGCCAGATCAGATTGATGATTTCCGCACAGATCTGGACAGTTTCAATGGCTTGGATCGCTATGAAACGGTCCCCATGCTGCGGGGGCGCATCACCACCCTGGCAGGGGTTCCCGTCGAACAGATTGAACCACCATCCGAAGTCGCCTGGATCCTGCGGGGAGATCGCGGCATCACCTGGTCACGCACACCCCCAATCCAGGGCAGTGAAATCGTCGAGGGCGAATGGTGGCCAGAGGACTATTCCGATACCAGCCGAACCCTGGTCAGTTTTGATGCAGAAGCCGCCGAGTTGCTGAATCTCAAGATCGGCGACAAGATCACAGTCAATGTTCTGGGACGGGAAATTGAGGCGGAAATCTCGAACCTTCGGGAGATCGACTGGACCACATTGGGGATTAATTTCGTGATGATTTTTTCCCCCGGTATGATTGAAAGCGCGCCGCAAATGTACATCGCCACCGCCTATTTACCGGCGGATCGTGAGGTTGCCCTGGAACAGGAACTGACCGATCAATTCCCCAATGTGTCGGCAATCCGGGTTAAGGAAGTTCTGGAAGGCGTTGATAAAATCCTCAAAGATCTGGGAACGGCAGTGACCGCCATCGCTGGCATTGCGATCCTGGCCGGTATCCTGGTGCTGGCAGGTGCCGTGGCCGCCGGGCACAATCGGCGGATTTACGAATCCGTTGTGCTGAAAGTACTGGGGGCCACCCGCCGGGATATCCTGATCGCCTATCTGTTGGAATTTGGCCTGCTGGGGCTGATGACCGCGGTGATTGCAGGGGTCGTCGGTGGCATTGCTGCCTATGTCGTGATTGAATTTGTGATGCAGGCGGAATGGATCTTTGTTCCTGAAGCTGCCGCCCTAACAGTGGTGGTTGCCCTGATTGCAACCGTGTCTATGGGCTTTATCGGAACCTGGTCCGCCCTGGGCAAGAAAGCGGCCCCGCTAATGCGGAACGAATAAGCTGAAATAAGGGCATTTTTTGGGACATCTTTCTGTTGAAACAGTGTATAAGAATGTCCATATGTGTTAACAAAATCGCGCTTCGGTGACCGGCATGGGCATCACCCTCCCCATATCGGCCACGACCGGGCGCGGCTGGAGAGTTTCACGGGGGTGACTACTAAAGGGGCAATGAGCCATGGCTCTCAATCCGAATCGTTATGCAACACAGGCTGGTACCGCCAGCCAGGCGGAAATCGACGCCGGTCTGCGGTCCTATATGCTGCGCGTTTACAACTACATGGCGCTGGGCGTCGCCTTCACGGGCGTGCTGGTCTTCGCGTTGGCGCAAAATCCTGAAATCATGGTCACAATTGCTGTCGGCCCGATGAAATGGGTTCTGTTTGCGGCCTTGATCGGCATGGGCTTCTTCTCCCACCGCATCATTACGATGAAGTCCACTGCGACTGCGCATGCCTTCTACTGGGCCTATTGCGCACTTTGGGGTATCATGATTTCCCCGATGGTGGCCTATTTCCTGCAGTCTACCGAAGGATCGATGGATGTCGCACGGGCGTTCTTTATCACGTCTGGCATGTTTGCGGGCGTCAGCCTGTTTGGCTACACCACCAAAAAGAACCTCAGCGGGTTGTCGACATTCTTCATGATGGCGATGATCGGCCTGGTGATTGCCATGGTCGTGAATATGTTCCTGGCCTCCACAGGCTTTGCTCTGTTGATTTCCTTCGCAGTCGTGGTGGTTTTCGCCGGGGTTACGGCCTATGAAACCCAGATGATCAAGAACATGTATCACGAAAATCTGGGCGATGATCAGGTGACCAAATATGCGCTGTTTGGCGCGCTGGCCTTGTATGGCAGCTTTGTCACGCTGTTCATCCACATCCTGAACATCCTGAACATCATGCGGGAATGATTTTCTATCATCTGCGATGATGATACACCGCCCGGCAGGTCTCTGCCGGGCGGTTTTCTTTTGCCAACCTGTTTTTTGATCCGTGATATCCAGGCGAAAAGCTCTTGCAGCGATTTCGCAAGACGAAGCCCACCTTCAGGTCTATGAAGAGCGCCTAATCCATTCAGGAGTGATCGACATGACATCGGAACGCAATGCTGCCCTGGTTCTTTTTGCGGGCTTCCTGATCCTGGCCGTTGGCTTTGGCGCGCGAATTTCATTTGGCGTTTTCCTGCCCAGCATGCCTGCTGAAACCGGGTTCACCATCGCCTCCCTGTCACTGGTCCTGGCGGTTCAGAACCTGATGTGGGGGGCTGCGCAACCCTTTGCCGGTCGTTTATCAGATCGATTTGGGGCTGCCCCCGTCGTGTTCTTTGGCGCAGTTCTGTATGCAGGCGGCCTTGCCATGACGGCAATGGCGGAAAACTTCTGGGTCTTTGGCATGTCCGCCGGTCTTATCCTGGGCGTTGCACAGGCCGCCGTTGGCTTTCCTGTCCTGCTGGGGGCTATCGGGCGCACGGCGTCAGACAAACGCCGCGGCCTGTATTTGGGCATCGCAACGGCGGGCGGCAGTTTTGGACAATTGGTCTTTTCCCCCGTCAGCCAATTGTTTCTGCAAAGTTTTGGGTTGATTGACGCATTTCTGGCGATGGCGGCTGTCTGCCTTGCTGCCTCCGCACTTGCCTTGGTCGTTCGCCGTGAAGCCAGACCTACCGCCGCGCAAAGGGCCTTTATCGCGGCACAGCCTGGTGAAAACCTGAAAGCCGTGCTTGGCCGTGCCATGACCGATCGCAGTTTCCAGCTTTTGATCGCAGGGTTCTTTGTCTGTGGTTTCCACCTGGCCTTTATCGCCGTTCATTTGCCGAACTTCGCCCTGGTCTGCGGCCTGTCTGCCGCCGCTGGGACGGCTGGGCTGGCCTTGATCGGTGCGTTCAACATCATTGGCACGATCACGGCAGGCCAGATCAGCGGCACATTTCGCCCGAAATATCCGCTGTCGATCATCTATGCGCTGCGCGGTCTGGCCGCGATGGGGCTGCTGATCGTTCCCGTGACGGAAACGGTTCTGCTGGTATTCAGCGCCGTTATTGGTTTGCTGTGGCTTTCCACCGTGCCCCTGACCAGCATGACGGTCGCCAAACTGCATGGGCCCAACAATGTCGGCATGTTGTTTGGTATCGTCTTTTTCAGCCATCAGGTGGGCAGCTTCACGGGTTTGGTCATGGCCGGGGAATTCTATGAGATGTTCGGCAATTACGATGCCATGTGGATCGCCAGCGCCATCCTGGGCTTCGCCGCCGCCATCGTCCACCTGCCCATCGAAGACAACCGCAAACTAACCCCGGCGGGGGCTTAAGACTTGGACTGAGGATCAGCTGGCGTCGGCAGCCCACGGGGCTGCCGACCAAGCAAACGATATAGGTCGTCCAAAGCATCTGGGGAACCAAGCGCACTGGCCAGTTTATCCTGCAGGGATTGACGCCCAGACAAGTCACCCAGGCCAGGGCGTGCGCGATAACTTTCCAATTGCTCAAGGCGATAGGCGTCCAACCACACCCGATCCACCAAATCAGCGACCAGATACGCTGCCAACCGTGTTGCCTTTGCCGGGTCTTCCGGCGGAATATCGCCGCGCGCAGCCGCTATTCGCAGGTACAATCCAACGGTGTTGCGCAATGATTTGATGCGGCGCATGTTCATACCCATCGGCTGAACGAAATCCCGGATCATCATATCCAGGGTTTCGCTGGCAAGACGCTCATTAATCTGAGGGCGCAATTCAACGCCAACATCTTCTTCCGCTGATTCAGCTATATTTTCTTCCAAGCCTGATTTTCTCAGCACCATCTCATCAGGCTTGCCACCATTTTTGCCAATGGACCCGAAGGATCCTGCCTGTAGCAAAATTCCATTCTCGTCCAATTGCGCATCCAGGACCGGATCATCGATGTCCCCCCGGATCAGCCCCGCCTCTTGCACACCCTTTTCTGTCAAGGCGGGCATTCGAAATCCAACCTGCACAATTTTTTCCAGGAAACTGCGGCCAAACCCAATGCCATCTGGATGATGGGCAACGATTCTCTCATATTTCGCGTTCAGTGCGGCAGAAACGAATTCTTCATCGCAAGCAACGACCGTAACACACCCCGCCGTGGTCAGGTTATGAATGGACTCAACAAATTCAGCCACACGGTCCGGCGTGCATCGATCCAGATCATCAATAAAAAACGCCAGAGTGTGCCCGGTTTGCTTCCCGATTTCACTGATATCCGCATAGGTCTGTGCCAGGCGCTGCTGATCGCTGACCTTTACGACCCGACTTTGAAACAGGCCATTGATCCAGCTTCGAAGGCTGTCGCGAAATACGCTGGTGATAGCGCCAACAAATAACGTGACACCGGCCCCAATTTGGGCCGAAAAACCAGGGGCTGTAATGTCTACCGTTTCCGAGGATCGTGATACAAAGCCGTGGAACCACGCCCAAGCGCCTGATGCGACCAGCACATAAAGCAGGGATCCTGATATCAAGACAAGTGGCACCAACGGCAGGACCACATTCTTGATGAATGCCATTGTTCCCCAATAGAGGCGATCAAAGCCCTGCTTTTTCCTGCGTGCCGCCTCTTCCAATTCTTTGCCCATCACATTGCGAAGCGTGTCAAGCATATGGGCATGCAAACTCTTGGACCCATCCCATTTCCAGGCATTTACTGGTATGATGACATAGCAGGCTTTGTCAGAGTCTACGCTCAGCAGTGCCTTTTCCAAGGCCCCCATCAGGGTTGATTTGCCTGACCCCCAGGGACCAAACAGGCCTATCGTAATGTTCGCATCCACCCCTTTCTTCAAAGCATCCCGGCGCACAGATTCAATGGTGCTGCACAGTTCTTTCGCAATCTCAGGAAAACCCAGTTTTGGATTATGGCTTGGCGCGTCATGGGTGGGGGCCAGATCATTCACCTGAATATCCCGCGCCGGACCGTCCCCGAAATACTGCGGCAAGTTGGTATGAACAGACTGTGTGAACGTGGCGACGGTCGCCTTATCCTCGGCGCTATAGCCATACCCCACCATGAGATAGGGCGAGACTTGATCCTTTTCGCTACGCGCATAATCGACCAACAAGTACCAGCGCTTATGCGTCATGAAGGCGGCCCTGAAACGGTCCCTGACCCCCTCAGAAAGCCCTTCTTTCGCCAGCAATAATTGTACAGGCGGCACCTTCACGTCACGATTGGGATGCGGCAGGATCAAGGCTGACCCGGACCAGAACCAATCTTCCGTTTCCGCATCAGGGCGCCTGGTTCGTGGCACAATCTGAATATTGGCGTCCCGCAGGGCCTCCCTGAATTCAGGGGGAAAGTCCCAATCGGCAGTATTTGAAGGTTCTTTTGCTTTTTTTGAGGCACCTATATCTCTGGAAGCAATAATATTGTTCAAAATAATTTTAAAGAAATCAGAAATATTACCTTTATAGCTAATATTCTTTTTTTCATTCTTTAAGAAAATAGTTCCAATTAAAAGTAACCCTGATGAGTTTTCTTTTATATTTTCAACAATAATAACGTCACAACCAATATCAGATGTAAGATCATCTATAGAAATATTTATTAATTGCGTCGCCCATCCAATTACAAAATCTCCTGTTAATGGTTCCGAATGGATGGACAGGAAAAGATCCTGAGCACCGGACACAAGAAGGGGACGAAAGGTTGCTTTGGGATCAAGTTGCCTTAACCCTTTCATCAGCAGTTTCATTCGGTAGTCATGATCAGATACTTTTTGATCTGCGTCCGTCATCGCTTCCCTCATCCAGCATCCAACACGAATTATCATTACTTTAGATTGTTTTTATTAATTTTGACACCCTGATTTTCACCTCCCCGTGATTAAGGGTTGGTTTATTCTGGGAAAATCCTATCTTCGCAGAAGGCTGCTATGGTGCAGCGCAAAATGTGAATGGGATTGGTATGTCACGATTGGACTCGGCTATTCGGCGGCTTCAGGCGCAGCGTGATTTGTTGAATCAGGCGGCGCAGGATATTGGGTCGATGGAGGGCGTTGTGCTGGAGCTGGGTCTGGGCAATGGTCGGACCTATGATCATATGCGCGCCATTCTGCCGGATCGCGAAATCTATGTTTTTGAGCGAGAGGTTCGGGCGCACCCCGATTGTATTCCAGACGATCAACACCTGTTTCTGGGCGATGTCATTGATAATCTGGGCCTTGCCCGCAAGACCCTGGCTGGCAGAGCAATCCTGGTCCATGCAGATCTGGGATCGGGGGATAAGGATGCCAATATGGCATTTGCCCGCAATAAATTAAGTCCGGCACTTTTGCCGCTTCTGGCGACAGGTGCCTATGTGGTGAGCGACCAACCGCTGTCCCTGCCCGGCGCGGTTATGCTGCCCCTTCCCGCAGGCATGGATCCGGACCGCTATCATATCTATCGCGCGGATGACCCACCCCTGGCGCGTCGCCACGCCGGTAGGGTTGCATAGGGTGCGCGCCAGAAAATTCTAAAACGGCAAGCCCACATAGTTCTCCGCAACCACCGTCTGGGCGGCATGAGAGGACATCAGATAGGCGATTTCCGCCTCCTGCATGCGGTTTTCAAAGGCGCGATCATACCCGACCTCATTCGGGAATTTGTGCAGCAGGCTGGTCATCCACCAGGAAAACCGCTCCGCCTTCCATATTCGGGCCAGGGCCTGATCAGAATACTGGTCCAACAGATCTGACATGTTCTGTTTGTAAAATTGAACCAGGGCGCGATACAGGTAATTAATATCCGATACTGCCAGGTTCAGCCCCTTCGCCCCAGTCGGCGGCACGATATGGGCCGCATCCCCGGCCAGATACAGCGTTCCATGGCGCATAGGTTCGGCGACAAAGCTGCGCATGGGGGTAATGCTTTTATCCAAAAGGGCCCCTTCATTGATGTGGTGCCCATCTGTATCGCCAATGCGATGGCGCAATTCATCCCAGATACGGGCATCCGACCATTCCGCCAGGTCTTCATCGGGACGACATTGGACATAATGGCGAGAAATCGTTTCTGATCGCATGCTACACAGGGCAAAGCCCCGCTCATGATGGGCATAGATCAATTCATCCGCCGCTGGGGCCGCCTTGGCCAATATCCCCAGCCAGGCAAACGGATAAGCCCGTTCAAATGTGCGCAGCGCATCCTTTGGCAGCGACTGTCGGCACACCCCATGAAAGCCGTCACAGCCTGCAATGAAATCACAGTCCAATCGATAGTCTTCGCCCTGGTGGGAATAGGTCAGGAACGGCTTTGACCCATCGAAAGCATGGGGCGTCACATCCGCCGCCTCAAAAACAATCTCGCTCCCCACGGCCTGGCGTGCGGCGATCAGGTCCTTGGTCACCTCCGTCTGACCATAGACGGTAACAACCTTGCCATTGGTCAATTCATCCAGCGCGATGCGGTGGCGACGACCATTCCCCGCAATTTCGAACCCGTTATGGATCAGCCCTTCGCGGTCCAGTCGCTCAGCAACCCCGGCTTCCCGCAGCAGATCAACCGTGCCCTGTTCCAGAACACCGGCGCGAATGCGGCCTTCGACATAGGCGCGATCCTTTCGCTCCAGGATTACCGACTCGATACCCTGTCGGTGAAGCAACTGTGACAACAGCAGACCCGCAGGACCACTGCCAACAATGCCAACCTGTGTGCGACGTGATTTGCCCATGAAAAGGCTCTCCTGAAATAGCGCGTTTCCTGGCGTCAGATTAGGCCTGCACCGGCCAGGAACCCAGAAAATGAAACAGTTTACGCCCATAGATTCTTTTGGCATACTGTATATCGAACACATGTTCGTTATTCGAACAAATTGGAGGGTGAAATGATCAGTGCAGAGATGAATCGCAAACTGACGGAAATTGGCGCGGGGACAGAGGCAGGGGCCGTGTTGCGCCGTTATTGGCAGCCGGTCGCACTGGTCGATGAATTCGACGGACCGCGCCCTGTCCGCCCGGTCACTCTGTTGGGGGAAAAGCTGGTCGCCTTTCGCAACGAAGACGGCACCTATGGGCTGATCGATCGCCACTGCCCCCATCGCGGGGCGGATTTATGCTATGGGCGGTTAGAAGATGGCGGCATTCGCTGTCCCTTCCATGGCTGGAAATTCGACACGAATGGCCAATGCCTGGAAACCCCGGCAGAACCGGAGGAAAGCCAACTGGCAAGCCGCATCAAGACAACGGCCTATCCGGTTTCGGTGCGCAATGGCATTCTGTTTGGCTATCTGGGGACAGGGGAACCACCCGCCTTCCCAGAGTTGGATTGTTTCACCGCCCCCGACAGCCACACCTTTGCCTTTAAAGGGCTGATCGAAAGCAATTGGCTACAGGCCCTGGAAGTCGGGATCGACCCGGCACATGCCTCCTTCCTGCATCGCTATCTGGAAGATGACGACCCGGCCGATGCCTATGGCAAGCAATTCCGCGATTACGTTGGGGATACCGATATCCCGATGACCCGCATCCTGCGCGATTTTCCGCGCCCCAAGATTGATGTGGAAACGACCGATTACGGCCTGCGCATCATGGCGCTGCGGGACCTGGATGGACAGGCAATGCATGTCCGCGTCACCAATCAGGTCTTCCCCCAGGCAATCACCATTCCGATGTCCAATGAAATGACCATCACCCAATGGCATGTCCCGATTGATGATGTCACCTGCTATTGGTATGCAATTTTTACCAGCTTCGGGAATGCCGTGGACAAGGTCAAAATGCGCCAACAGCGCGAAGCCCTGTATATCATGCCAGACTATATCCCGAAGGTCGGCAAACAGAATGGCTATGGCTATGACCCGGTAGAGCAAAAGATGCGCACCTATACCGGCATGGGCGATGATATCAATGTCCATGATCAATGGGCCGTCGAATCGCCCGGCCCCATTCAGGACCGGACCAAGGAACATCTGGGCCAGACCGATGTGGCAATCGCCGCCTATCGCCGCCTGCTGCTGCGGGCGATCAAAACCGTCGCAAAGGGTGAAGGAATCCTGCCAATCCTGGATACGCCGGGCGGCCCGGGTGCGATCAAAGGGCCAATTGCCATCGATACATTGGCCCCGCATGACACCTGGCGCAGCGCGTGGCTTGCCAGCGAGCAAAAACGGCGCGAGGCTGCCCCCTGGTATTTTGGCACTGACAGTATTGCTGCGGAATAGGGTCAAACATGAAGCTTTCATTTGAAACCGTCGGTCCATCGGACCGGCGCACCCGGATTCAAGACATCCTGGATCGCGTATCATCCGCTGGGGTCGAAAGTGTCCGGCTGTCCTTCGCGGATCAGCACGGATTGCTGCGGGGCAAAACGATCCCTGTTTCCGGGCTTCAGGATGCCCTAGAAAATGGCTGTGCCATGACATCCACCCTGCTGTTGAAGGATACATCCCACCGCACCGTCTTCCCGGTATGGACGAAGGAAGGCGGCTATGACCTGCCCGGCCTGAAGGGGGCGGGTGACATCATGATGATGCCCGACCCGGATACGTTCCAAATTCTGCCCTGGGCGGAAAAGACCGGGTGGCTGTTATGTGATCTGGCACTGAAAGACGGGACGCCGATGCCGTTCTGTACGCGGTCGCGCCTGCGCAATGCCCTGACCCTGCTGGCGGAGGCTGGGTATGAACATCGCAGCGGGTTAGAGCTGGAATTCACGGTCCTGAAACTGGAGAGTAAGAAGCTGGCCTATCAGGATGCGGGCCATCCGCCAGCCCCTGTTGAAACATCACTGGTGACGCGCGGTTATCAGTATCTGACCGAAAGTCAGGCAGACGAGTTGGAACCGGTCTTTGAGACCATCCGAACCGTCTGTGAAGGCCTGTCCCTGCCCCTGCGCAGTCTGGAAGTGGAATTCGGCCCCAGCCAGGTCGAAGCCACATTCCACCCCCAGGATACGATGAAGACGGCTGACTGTACCGTGCTGTTCCGCAGCGCCATTAAGCAGGCCCTGCGCCGCATCGGCTATCACGCGACCTTCATGTGCCGCCCGGCCTTGCCAGAAGTATTCTCCAATGGCTGGCATGTGCATCAGTCCCTGATCCATCGCGACACGGGCAAACCCGCCTTTGTCGATGCGCAAGAGCCCCTGTCCCCATTGTGCAAGAATTTCCTGGCTGGATTGCTGGACCATGCGGCGGCAAGCTGCCTTCTAACCACCCCGACGATCAATGGTTACAAGCGCTATCGCCCCTTCGTCCTGGCGCCAGATCGCATTTTATGGGGCATGGATAACAAGGGCGCGATGCTGCGGGTTGTTGGTGCCCCAGGGGATCCTGCAACCCGGATTGAAAACCGCGCCCCGGAACCGGCTGCCAATCCTTATCTGTGCCTGGCCGCCCAAGTCCTGTGCGGTATGGATGGCATGACGCGCCAGGCTGAACCACCGCCCCCGACCGAAGCCCCCTATGCCGAAGGGGTCCTGCTGCCCCGCACGATATTGGAAGCCATTGATGCTTTCAGCGGCAGCGCCTTCTATCGCAAAGCCTGGGGCGATGCCTTTGTCGATTATCTGGTCACCTTGAAAAAGGCGGAACTGGCCCGTTTCTTTGCAGAAGTCACCGATTGGGAACAGCGCGAATATTTCGAGATTTTCTAGAATGAATGATGTCCCGGTGGTCAAAGACAGCGAGATTGTCCAGACCCTGGCCAAGGGCCTGACCCTGATTGCTGCTTTTGGGCCGGACACCCAGACCATGACAATTGCCGATGCCGCCCGGTTGACAGGATTCAGCCGCGCCGGGGCACGGCGAATCCTGCGCACCCTGGAAGCCATGGGCTATGCAACCCAGGAAAATGGCCGGTTCAATTTAACCCCCAAGATCCTAACCCTGGGCTTTTCCTTTCTGCGGTCCAGTGAGATTGGCGACCGGGTGAACCCGATCCTGCGCCAGGCATCCAATACCATGCGGGAAACCTGTTCCCTGGGCCTGCCCAGCGGCACGGATATGGTCTATGTCGCCCATGCAATTTGTGAGGATCGCCTGTTTTCCACACGGTTTACCATTGGGGCAAGATTACCCATGGCGGCCACCGCCATCGGGCGTGCCTATCTGGCACATGTCAGCGAAACAGAGCGCGACCGTCTTATGGCCCAGATCGCGCCTAGATCAGAAACCCCCAACACTGTAATTGACCGTGGTGCCTTAAAGGTGATCCTGGATCGCACCAGAAATCAGGGCTATGCCGCCACTGATGAAGAATTTGAAATGGGGGCCCTGTCGGTCGCCGTTCCGGTGCTGGGCGTGTCAGGCACCGCCGTGGGCGCGCTGAATGTTGTCGTCAATAAGGGCCGTGTCGCGGTCAAGGACATGATCGAAGACTTCACCCCCGCCCTGAAAGAGGCCGCCCATGATGTCGGGCTGGCCCTGGGTTAGCGTCACCTTCCCTTTGCCATTCCCACGCAGGCGTTACTCCAGAGCGGAACGCCCGACTCACGACCTGCTGCCCTGGACCCCGGATCACGTCCGGGGTGACTAAATAGTGAAGCCGTCATTCCCGCGCAGGCGGGAATCCAGAGCCACACGCACCAAATTCACCCGCCGCCCCTGAACCCCGCAACAAGTGCGGGGTGACGAAATGAGTAGAGACAACACTGTTCTATGTTTTTATTTCAGTTTTTCGATATATTGAACTTTCGGAATGCTTAGATTTGGGAGAATCCTGCGTGAAAGACAACCTGGTGCCACCGCCACAGCTTGGCGCAATCGTCCGCAAGGCGCGTAAACAGCACCGCCTGACCCTGGAACAGGTGTCAGAACGCAGTGGCGTGTCAAAATCCATGTTAAGCCAGGTAGAGCGCGGCACAGTCAACCCGACCTTTGCCGTGGTCTGGAACCTGATGCAATCGCTGGGGCTGGACATGGCAGACCTGACCGAAACAATACAGGCGGAAACGCCGGTGATCGAACACAGCCATGCCTATTCGACCCCCACCCGCAAAAGCCGCGATGGCTTGGTAACCCTACAGATGTTAAGCCCCTATCGCACCGTTCTGCCGATAGAATGGTATGAAATGCGGATGGAGCCCGGCGGTATCCTGGCGTCTGACCCCCATGCCATGGGCACGTATGAGCATTTAACCTGTCTTGATGGGTCTGTTGCCGTCGAAGTGGCCGACACGCGGGTTGAAGCCAGGGCGGGAGACACGTTACGCTATCAGGCAGATCGCGCGCATCAGATTATCAATACGGCCAGCGGCCCATCGCGCGCGATCCTGCTGGTTGCCCTGCCCCAGCAATATGATGCGCAGGTCAGGCAAATCATCCGTTGACAGTGAATTCCAGGATATCATACAAATTCCTGGATATCGAAAATGAAAGCACCGCCATGACACGTTCCCTGATCCAACATGCCCAAGATACCCTGTCACAGATTGAAGCGGACGGGCTGATGAAGCGGGAGCGCACGATCACCAGTGCCCAATCCAGCGAGATTGATACCCTGGATGATGGAAACGCCCAACATGTGATCAATCTGTGTGCCAATAACTATCTGGGGCTGGCCGATGATCCCCGCCTGATCCACGCCGCCAAGGAAGCGCTGGACAGCCATGGATTTGGCATGGCGTCGGTTCGGTTTATCTGTGGCACCCAGGACCTGCACCGCCAGTTGGAAAGCCGCCTGGCGGATTTCCTGAAGACCGAAGATGCGATCCTCTTTTCCTCCTGCTTTGATGCCAATGCGGGGATA
The DNA here is from genome assembly GCA_002709955.1 of Rhodospirillaceae bacterium. Classification (GTDB taxonomy): domain Bacteria; phylum Pseudomonadota; class Alphaproteobacteria; order UBA8366; family Aestuariispiraceae; genus Pacificispira. The sequence goes on along the minus strand of PAQY01000012.1, from coordinate 95,026 downwards.
TTTGAATCCCTGCTGGGTCCAGAAGATGCGATCATTTCCGACGCGTTGAATCATGCCTCCATCATTGATGGCGTGCGGCTGTGCAAGGCTCAGCGCTATCGCTATGCCAATAATGACATGGAAGAATTGGAAGCCCGCTTGAAGGAAAGTCAGGATGCAGCGCTGCGCCTGATCGTGACTGATGGTGTTTTTTCCATGGATGGCATTATTGCGGACCTGCCCGCCATCTGCGCCCTGGCGGAACGCTATGACGCCACCGTTATGGTCGATGACAGCCACGCTGTTGGCTTCATGGGACCGCGCGGGGCCGGGACACCGGACCACCATGGCGTCGAAGGACGCGTGCAGCTGCTCAGTGGTACGTTCGGGAAGGCCCTGGGCGGTGCGTCGGGCGGGTATATCGCTGGCCCCGCCCCCATTGTGGCCCTGTTGCGCCAAAGGGCACGGCCGTATCTGTTCTCCAACGCGCTAGCCCCGTCGATCTGTGCCGCGACCCTGGCCGCACTGGATTTACTGGAAGGGGGCGAAGAATTGCGCGAAACCTTGCGCCAGAATGCCAAACATTTTCGCCAGGGCATAATGCAGGCCGGTTTTGATCTGGTGCCAGGCGACCATCCGATCATTCCCGTCATGACCGGGGATGCCGTTCTGGCAACCAGACTGGCGGCGGGATTGATGGCGGAAGGCCTGTATGTGACCGCTTTCTCTTATCCTGTTGTGCCAAAGGGCAAAGCGCGGATCCGCACCCAGATGTCAGCCGCCCATACCCGCCAGCAATTGGATCATGCCATTAATGCCTTCACCAAAGTCGGTCGCGACATCGGACTGATCGCCTGACCCTCGTTTCTAAGGACCCAAGCAATGCGCGCACTGTACAAATCTGAACGAGCCGTCGGCCTGTCCATGGGAACAGCGGAAAAACCTGTGCCCGGCCCGCATGACGTCCTGATCCAGGTTCAGCGGGTCGCAATTTGCGGCACTGATTTGCACATCTATAACTGGGATGCCTGGGCACAGAAGACCATTCCCGTGCCCATGGTGGTCGGCCATGAATATTGCGGTGTTGTTGAGGCCGTGGGCGAAGAAGTAACCCTGGTCAAACCGGGTCAGCGCGTTTCGGGGGAAGGGCACTTGGTCTGTGGCAAATGCCGCAATTGCCGCGCAGGACGGGAGCATTTGTGCAATCACACCGTCGGTGTTGGCGTCAATCGCCAGGGAGCCTTTGCCGACTATCTGACAATCCCTGAACACAATGTCTGTGCCATTCCAGACGGCATTTCAGACGATATCGTCGCGATCATGGACCCGTTGGGCAATGCCGTCCACACGGCCCTATCCTATGACCTTGTGGGCGAGGACGTGCTGATCACCGGCGCGGGGCCCATTGGCCTGATGGCAGCCGCCGTCGCCCGGCATGTGGGGGCACGCCATATCGTTGTCACCGATTTGTCCGATGATCGTCTGCGCCTGGCAGAAAAAATGGGTGCGACCCGTGGTGTGCGGGCCGATAAGGAAAAGCTGTCAGACGTGATGCGGGACCTGGACATGACCGAAGGCTTTGATGTCGGGCTGGAAATGTCCGGGGCCGGGCGTGCCCTGAATGACATGGTCGGTGCCATGAACCACGGGGGCAAGATGGCGCTTCTAGGACTTTTTGCGACGCCGGTAGAGCTAGATTTAACCGCCGCGATATTTAAAGGTCTACAGTTCAAGGGCGTCTATGGGCGCGAAATGTTTGAGACCTGGTACAAGATGATCGCCATGCTGCAAAGCGGTCTGGATGTCAGCCCGGTGATTACGCACCGATTGCCCTTTGAAAAATTCGAAGACGGTTTCACCGCCTTAAATTCAGGCCAAGCCTGCAAGGTCGTTCTGGACCTGGCCGCCTGAAAAATCGCCTAGTTCTATAATCACCGGCCTTTGAAAAGGATAGTTTATGGCCCGCCCCGGACGCTCATCAGGACGCTCTACCCGCCTTCAAAACCGCGACACAGCAGATGCGGCAAGCGCCCTGCATCAAATGCCCTGGGGCCAGCTGACCTATATCGATAAACCCACCGAACCCTTGGATGAAGAGGGGGTGAACAAGATCCACGACACCGCGATGCGCGTGCTGGAAGAAGTCGGTATTCTGTTTCTGAACGAAGAAGCGCGGGACATCCTGAAAGAGGCTGGATGTGACGTGGATCCGGTCACGTTCAATGTGAAGTTTGATCGCAATTTTGTCATGGAAATGGTTGCCCGTGCCCCGGAAAGCTTTTCCATAACCCCCAGAAATCCGGCCCGAAAGATTGAGATTGGAAATGGCCGCGCCGCCTTCGGCATGGTCGCCAGCCCGCCCAATACGATGGATCTGGAAAAGGGCCGCCGGGTCGGCAATCGCGCGGATTATCAGGACATGCTGCGCCTGTCACAGGCGTTCAACTGTATCAATTTCAATGGCGGCTATCCGGTGGAGCCCATCGACATCCATGCGTCAATCCGACATCTGGATGCGATCTATGACCTGTTGACCCTGACCGATAAGGTATTCCATGCCTATTCTCTGGGTCCGGACCGGGTTGAGGATGCGATGGAAATGGCCCGAATCGGGGCCGGGTTGACCCATGCGGAATTTGACGAAGAACCCCGCATGTTCACCAATATCAATTCCTCGTCTCCCCTGAAGCATGACTGGCCGATGCTGGATGGTGCCATGCGTCTGGCGCGTCGTCGCCAGCCGGTGATCATTGCGCCTTTCACGCTGGCGGGTGCCATGGCACCGGTCACGATTGTCGGCTCCATTGTGCAGCAGACGGCAGAATGTCTGGCCGCTGTCGCCCTGTTGGAATACATCACGCCTGGCACACCCGTGGTCTTCGGGGCCTTTACCTCCAATGTGGATATGAAATCCGGCTCCCCCGCTTTCGGGACGCCAGAATATATGCGCGCCATGCAGATTTCCGGTCAGATGGCGCGATTCTATAAGCTGCCCTGGCGCGGGTCTAACGCCAATGCCTCCAACGCGCCGGATGGTCAGGCGATCTGGGAGAGTCAGAATTCCCTGTTCAGTGTGTTAAGCGGCCATTGTGGCGTCGTCTTCCACGCAGCAGGCTGGGTTGAAGGGGGATTGAGTGCCTCCTTCGAAAAGGTCGTGATGGACTGTGAAATGATCCAACAGTGGATGTATTATAACCGCCCGATCGATATGTCAGATGATGAATTGGGGCTGGATGCGATGAAAGAAGTCGGCCCGAACGGCCATTTCTTTGGCTGTCAGCACACACAAAGCCGCTATCGCAATGCCTTCTATAACCCATTTCTGTCCGACTGGCGGAATTATGAGGCCTGGGCCGAAGCTGGGTCGCAGATGGCGCATGAGCGTGCCCATACGCTGTATAAGGAAATCCTGGCGGAATACACACCGCCCCCGATCGATCTGGCGATCAAGGAAGAATTGGAAGCCTTTGTCGCCCGTCGCAAGGAAGAAGGCGGCGCGCCGACCGATTTCTAGAGCAAATCCCAAGTAAACGGACTCGTTTACGACGACGCATTTGCAAAAATAGCCAGACGCAAGAGGCATCGTGTGTGAGCTCATGCGAACGCATGATGCTTTGCGTCACCCCCATAATTCAGGCTTTGGCGGATGCATCAGGGACCCTTCAAATTCGAAGCCCGGTTCACGATCCACCGCCAACAGCAAGGGGCCGTCCAGATCAACGAATTTGGCCCCCTGGGCGACCAGAAAGGCGGGGGCCATGCCCAGGGATGTCGCCAGCATACAGCCGATCATGATTTCCATACCCGCCGCTTCTGCCTCTGCCCGCAGGTACAGGGCCTCTGTCAGGCCACCGGTCTTATCCAGCTTGATGTTAATGACATCATATTTGCCGATCAGCGACGGCAACCCTTTGCGGGCATGGGCGCTTTCATCCGCACATAGAGGCACCGGATGGGCCAGATCGGCCAGGATCGCATCCTGTGCGGCGGGCAAGGGTTGTTCGATCATTTCAACCCCCAGCGCCCCAAGCTTCTCTGAAAATGGCTCCACCATTTCCGGTGACCAGCCTTCATTGGCATCCACGATCAAACGGGTATCGGGGGCGGCGGCTCGCACGGCAGCAACCCGTTCCAGATCGCCGTCGCCCGTCAATTTCAGTTTGAACAGGGGACGGCTGGCGTTCTTTTCCGCTGCCTTTGCCATATTCTCTGGCGTATCCAGACTGAGCGTATAGGCCGTCACCAGGGCCTGGGGGGCCTGTGAGAAGCCCGCTGCCTTCCAGGCTGGCATTCCACTGCGTTTCGCGTCCAGATCCCATAGGGCGCAATCAATGGCATTGCGGGCCGCCCCGGCGGGCATGGCGTCATTCAAGGCATGACGATCCATCCCCTGACCCAAGGCACCTTCCATTTCCTGAATTTGCGCCATGACAGACGCGATGCTTTCCCCATAACGGGCATAGGGAACGCATTCACCGCGCCCCGTTACACCGTTTTCGGTCAATTCCACGACAACAACTTCCACCGTTGTCTTTGACCCGCGAGAGATCGTGAAGGTTCCTGCGATGGGAAAGCTTTCGTGCTTCGCTGTCAGCTTTATCATCGGGTTACAGCGCGTCCACCAAACGCCCCGCGCCCTGGCGGAAGGCATCGACCGTCGGCAGACCGACCTCCCGTTCCACACTTTCCAGATAGTCGTCCTGACGATCCTTGGGCAGGCCTGATGTGTTGACCGAAACGCCGATCACGCGACAGGCCGGATTGACCATGCGCCCCATCTGTTCGTTGACCGCGATGCAATCCTTAAGAGACGGCAAGGCGAAATCAGGCAGGCCGCGCATATGGGTCCGCGTCGGTTCGTGACACATCACCAAGGCATCGGGCTGTGCCCCATGCAACAGGCCCAGGCTGACCCCGGCAAAAGATGCGTGAAACAGAGACCCTTGCCCTTCCACAACATCCCAGTGATCGGGCTCGTTCGCGGGGCACAGCTTTTCCGTCGCACCGGAAATGAAATCTGCGATCACCGCATCCACAGAAACACCACCCCCTGCGATGAAAATACCGGTTTGCCCGGTCGCGCGGAAGCTGGCCTTCATGCCGCGTTCCCGCATTGTCTTTTCGACCGCCAGAGACGTGAACATTTTCCCGACCGAACAGTCGGTTCCGACCGTCAGCAGACGCAGGCCAGGGCGCTTTGTGCCACTGGCAACATCGAATGTTTCTGTCGGATGGCGCACATCATACAATTTGCGGCCATGTTCCTGCGCCAGGCTGGAAAGTGTTTCAATATCTGTCAGCTTGTTGTGCAGGCCAGACGCAACGTCAAAGCCCATGACCAGCGCTTTTTCCAAGGTCGCGCGCCAGGATTGAGGAATAACCCCGCCACGATTGGCAACGCCAACGATCACGGTCTTGCACCCGGCCGCCTGGGCTTCTTCCAAGGTCATATCCGGCAGGCCCAGATCGGCCTTACAGCCATCCAGGCGCAGCTGACCCTTGCACCAGTCTGGACGCCATTTCGCAACGCCATTGGCAACCTTTGCCGCCAGATCATCAGCAGCATCGCCCAAAAACATCAGATAAGGATTCTCAATTTGCATGCGCGTGGAGCCTCTTCAATTTTGTGAATTTCACTATTTCGTCGTTGCACCGCACTATAAAGGGGCCGATGCGGTGCGTCACGCCTTGTTGCAATCAGGAATCACGCTAGGCTGAATTCCAGCGCTAACAGAAAGCTTTCGGCACCTGCCATGGTCCAGCCCTATCCGAAACAGTTTCCCCCCGGTCTGCGTGATGCTGCTATTGCCGCATCACGATTCGGATATGGCGCGCGTGTTGGCGAATTGCAGGGCATTGCCGCTGACCCGCAAGGCTGGCTATTGGCCCAATTGGAAGAAAGCGCCGTACCAGCGGATTATTTCCAGGGACTGCGGGACACGTCTGAAATCACGTCCCAACTGGTAACGGCGCAAGCGTCGGGTGATGCAGCGCTGCAAGCCTTAAGGCGCAGTCGCAGCACCGAATCCCAGGCAGAGGCAAAAGTGCATGCGGCTTATGCCATGGCAACCGGCGCGCCGTTTCGCGAACGGCTGGTGCGTTTCTGGTGCAATCATTTCAGCCTTTCGGCCTTGAACCCCCGTATATTCCCGCTGACTTACGCCTTCGAGCGCGACGTTATCCGCCCAAATCTCAGGGGCAGTTTCGTCAATCTGCTGACCGAAGCGGTGCGCCACCCGGCCCTGCTGCTAAATTTTGAAAATGCCCGTTCCATCGGGGCCTATTCCTATGCGGGGTTGAAGGGTGCGGCGGCGCTGGATGATCGCCTGGCGCAAGCCATTCTGAAACTCTATACGTTGGGGCCACAACGCGAACCGACGCCAAAAGATATCTTTTCCCTGGCGAAAATGCTGACCGGCTGGTCCGTGACCGGTCCAGAAGAACCCAATCCAGGCAGTTTTATCTTCCGACCAAAATGGCATGAGCCGAATGCGAAATATTTCCTGGAACACAGCTTTCCCCCTTCCGGTGTTTTGGAGGCTGAGGCCGCGCTGGACAAGCTGGGCCGCACAGAACAGGTGGCGACCTATATCGCGACCCGGATGGCACAGTATTTCATTACCGACACACCACCATCTGAGTTGATAAACAGCATGCTGCGCGGTTTCACCGACGGCGCGAACAGCCTGGCTGGAATGGCCAAGGGCATGGTCACATCTGAAGCGGCCTGGTCGCCCATACAAAGCAAAATCAAGACGCCGGAAGACCTGGTCCTGTCCACCGCCCGCGCGCTGGGGATGGGGGGAGAGGCTGGCGGCATGACGCTGCGGGCACAGCGGGTTCTGGGTCAGTCCCCCAAACATGCCCCATCGCCCGAAGGGTGGCCCCTGCAGGCGGGGGCCTGGATTGCCCCCCAACAGATGATGGATCGCCTGTCATGGACCGGTGCCATAGCCAGGCGCGGTGCCGCCCTGATGCCCGATGCCCCGGTTACAGAAACCGCGCTGGAAATTCTGGGTCCCCTTCTGTCGCCGGTCACCTATCGACGGATTGCGGTCGCAGCCGATCGGGGCGAAGGATTGGCGGTGCTGTTCGCATCCCCGGAATTCCAAAGGCGGTGAAAAGACGATGACACACGCCCCCCATCATTTCACCCGTCGACGCTTGCTGGCCCTGACCGGCGCGACCGTCGCAACCGCCGCGCTGGTGCCCCAGATCAGCTTTGCCGATGGACCAAAAGACAGGCCCCTGATCCTCATTCTGTTGCGGGGTGGGTTGGACAGTCAGGCCCTGTTCCCGTTATACACTGACCCCAATTATCGGTCCCTGCGCGGGCCGCTGGCGCTGGCACCGCCTGGCAGTTATGGCGGATTACTGGACCTGGATGGCAGTTTGGGACTGCATCCGGTTGCAGAACCGCTATTACCCTATTGGCAGGCCGGACAGATGGTCATCGCCCCAGCCGTTGCCACCCCCTATCGCGGGCAATCCCATCAGGAAGCACAGAGCATCCTGGAATCAGGCCTGCAAGACTATGACCCCAACAACGCCGCAGGGGGATGGCTGAACCGTGCCCTATCGGCCAGCGGCGCTGGGGATGGATCGATTCGCGCCCTGTCCCTGGGCACGACCGTTCCCCTGATCCTGTCAGGCGCGACACCAACGGAACCATGGTTGCCATCGGAACTGGCCCCCAATCGGGCCGGATATCTGGAACGGATTGCAACCCTGTATGCCAATGATCCGATTCTGTCAGAAGCCCTGACGACAGGCATTCGCGCGCGAAACCTGCGCCATTCTGTCATGGGGCCTGATCATGTCGCCGCTGATACCGCAGGCATCGCCGCCCAGAATTTAAGCATCGCAACCGAAATGGTCGGACGCGCCCTGTCGACCCAGGACGGTCCCCGCGTGGCCGTTATCGAATGCGGGGGATGGGACAGCCACCTGCAACAAGGGTCGCTGGAAGGTCCGCTGGCCCGTGCGCTGGCAGGGTTGGCAAGTGGCCTGACCACGCTGGCCGATGGGTTAGGGCCTGTTTGGGACAACACCATGATTGTCGCAATCGGGGAATTCGGGCGGACAGTTCGCCCAAATGATCAGGGCGGCACGGATCATGGCACGGCTGGTATGGCGCTGATCCTGGGCGGGGCCTTAAAGAAGTCGCAGCGGCTGGGCGATCTGCCAATGCTGCAAGCGGGCGGGCTGGACCCGACCCTGGACAGCCGCGCCCTGTTTAAAGGCATCCTGGCCCAACATTGGGGGCTGACCCGATCCGTATTGGATAAGCGTGTATTTCCAGACTCCGCCAGCATTGCGCCGATCAGCGGTCTTTAAGCGGTCATTCAATACGTGGGACGGACGGCACCCAACAATACCAATCAGGATCAAAGATATAGCATTCCCGCAGGCCGTGGGGCTTGTCTATCGTGCCTTCCAGCATCTGATAGCCCCATTCCCGCGCCCGTGCCTCTGCCGCATCGGGGTCAACACCATACAGGCGCAATTCCACCCCGGCACCGCGCCCCTGCACCGACCGCACCAAGCCTGACATGCGATGCTTGTCATAGGTGTGATCCGCATGCAGCATCCATTGTGCGCCGCTGACCGGTTCCGCCATCACAGCAAAATCCTCGTCCTCATAAACAGCCTTTGCTGCAAAAACATGGCTGCAAAACCCAACAGAGGCGGCGACATCCCGGACCAATAAGTTTATGCCCAGACCTTTGGGTATAGATTTACCGAAATCCGCCGGGTCCATCCAAGGCTCTTTCGTGCTTTTCGCTGTCATTTGCTGTGATCCAATCCTGAAATCTTTCGGGACTTTCGTCCCATGACTTACAGCCTGTGACAAGCCGCGCATCGATGCAACTTGTGCCAGATGTTAAAAACAATCCTATTGAACGGACGGATCAACGGATCGAACAGTATCGATCTTGCCCAGAATTTCCTGAATTGCCTGAACATTAGCCAGGGTGGCATCATAGGCAGCGCCGCCCCATTTGTCATTCAGGCTGTCTTCCGGGACAAGGTTGGATTGTTGCAGGGTCCCCAGAACCGTCCCTGTGGCATCCATCAACCACCAGCGGATCGTGATCTCCTGGGATCCATTCTGGGGCTCCCCCTGAAGGACCGATCCAGCCAACAGCAGGGTTGCGTCTTCGGGACTGTCAGCAATGGTCACGCCGGCCTCATCCAGCACGGTTGTCATGGCGCTTGCCAGGGCTGTGTTTCCATCCCCTGGCGCACCTTCCACCCCCATAATAGCAACGCTGCGCGGTCCTGTCTGTTCTGTCAGAACCGTCGTATCCGGGCGCAGGGAGTTTGCCACCAGATCTGCCCCCGTATCAGCCAATTCCTGAACCAGCAAAGGATAGCCCTGATCATAGGCGGTGCGGGTCGCAGGCACTTCCGCCTGAATCAAAGCCACCTGATTGCCCAGATGATCCGTCAGACGCCAATCAACCAATGCCTTGCGGTCCCGCCAATGGGCTGTGCCTTCCAACAACAGGCCGTTGGTCAGCGCGCCCCCGGCTGTGGCGGGGATTTCGCGCGCGATCAATGCCGCAACAAGGGCCTCAGTCAGCGGCCCGGAAATATTAGGATTTGCCCCTTCTACCGGGGTTACAGTCACCCCGGCCCCATCCGGGATCGCCAGTAAGGGGTTGGATATCTTGGTCGCGGGGGCAGACTGAAACGGTTTTGGGATAGGGCCGCAGGCATTCAGCAAGCCCAGTATCCCAATGCAAATCAACCACTGGCGCTTATACAAGGCACGCCACCATAACAAGCAGCAGGCTGACCACCACCATCTGAATAATCCACGGCATCGACGCTGATCGCTTCCCTTATCCTACAGGCGCACCATGTCCAGGGGACTGCGTGACACGGTTTTTGACCCGGTTTCATCCAGGATCGAACTGCGCCCCAGGCACATGGCCAGTCCCTTGTCGGAATTGACAATGATGATATGGATGAAAAACGCCATATTGGAAGCCAGAACCACCGGATTATCCGCATAGAACATCGGATAATCCATCCAGCACGGCGTGAAGCGTGCGCTCATCCCATAGCCACAGGCATTCAACCGATGTTCCCGCAAGCCATAGGAATCCAGCACCGTCGCATGGGCCTGAAACACATCGCCCATCGTATTGCCGGGCTTCAATGTTGCCTCGCATTCTAACAAGGCGGCCTTTCCGGCCTCGTACATATGCAGATGTTCCGGCTGGGGCTGACCAATGATAAAGGTATTCATCATGGCGGCATGATAGCGGCGATAGGACCCCGCCCATTCCAATGTCAGTTGATCATTTGGCGACAAGGCGCGACGACCTGATTTATAGCGACACAGCAAGGCATCCCGGTCCGACCCGATGATGAATTCATTACCCGCATAATCACCGCCGCCTTCAAACACAGCGCCTTGCATGCGCGAGAGAATAAGGCCTTCATCCACGCCAGCCGCAGTTACGGCAACCGCCGCGTCATAGGCATCATCCGCCAATTCCCCGGCGCGCCGGATACAATCCAGCTCAGCCGGGCTTTTCACAATGCGTTGCTGGCTGATCAGGTCATTTGCGGGAACCAGGGTACAGAACCCGTCCAGCGCTGCCTCAACCTGTTTACCGCGATGGGCGGTCAGGCCTGCGGCTTCATATTCCACGCCCAGCGTCTTGCCCTTCGCGCCATAACTGTCCAGCAGATCGCGCAATTGCAGGGCGGGTTGTGCGCCTTCCTTGTCCACCCAGATCTGAATGTCCTCGATGACACTGGTATGCTGGGCCTGGCGCAGGTCTGGCGCGCGGGTCAACAGGAAGAATTTCCCATCCGCACCCAGATAGAATGCCTGAAAGAAACAGAAGCCAAATGTGTCATAGCCGGTCAGCCAATACATGCTTTCCTGAAGGAACATCAGCATGCCATCCAGACCCTGATCCTGCATCGCCGCACAGGCTTTGGCGCGACGGGCGGCAAGTTCTTCAACGCTGAAATGAACGGCCATGATGGGGTCTCCTATTTTGATACCAGGGCGATGGTTGACAGTAACCGGCCATAGTCAATGGAACCATCCGCGTTGCGCTCCTTTCGGTGCGTCGCGCGACGGAAGCTGTAAAAGCGATCAGGATCGGCATAGGTGTCTTCCGCGATATGGGCACGACGCCCAACGCCGCTGGCGCGCATCTGGTCCAGCACAAATCCGGGCAGGTCGAACTGATAATGTCCGGCCTGTGCAGAGGGCACAAAGAACCGATCCAATGCGGGATCCTGCGCCACGAACTGCGCCTGAAANTCAGGTCCNACNTCGTANGANGGTTGATGNATNCAGGGGCCNAGAACCGCNGTGATATTGGATCGATTGGCCCCCANGCNTTCCATCGCCGCCACGGTNGCCTGGACGACGCCNCCNATCGCGCCCTTCCACCCNGAATGGCAGGCACCGATAACACCCGCNCGNNCATCCGCAAACAATACCGGTGCGCAATCTGCTGTCGCGATCCCCAGGGCCAGNCCAGGCCTGTCGGTCACCATGCCATCCGCCTTGGGCAANGCGTCTGGATCAAACGCCCGATCCACCACGACCACATCCGGGCTGTGNATCTGATACAATGTGTTCAGGGCATGGGCTGGCAAATCCAGGGCCGCCATAGCCCTCGCCCGATTTTCCGCGACTACAGCCTGATCGTCAGCAGACCCCAGGCCNATATTCAGACCNGCANATATCCCCTGGCTGANACCGCCCTNTCGCGTGAAAAAGCCATGCACAATCCCTGANAGTCCAGATAAAGCATCATCCTGCAGGGGGATCGGCGCATCGGTCATGGATCAGGCGGGCTCCAAACCTGGCAANAGGGGCGTCATTGGACCGGCAAGGCCCAGAACTTTGAACAGAGTGCCCATTCCATCGGCCCCGATCAAGCGATCGCGTGCACTTTCAATCTGTTTCGCCCCTGAACCGGATGCCACCTTCATGAGATTCTGGGCGCGGATCTCAATGCCCAGCCCCCGCAGGAAATCCCCCTGGGTGCGCAAGGGCGAAACGCGCGCGCCTGCTTCTGCCGCAGCNTTTGCCAGNGCCGTGAAATCAACATGGGCGGTCAGGTCCGCCTCCCCCGGTGTTTCCAGAACGCCACAGGGCTTATGTGCCTTTACCGCCTGCAAGGTATCGCCTGTTGCCGGACCCGCATAACCGTAATCGATAATCAGCGCCGCGCCGCCCTGGACCGCCAAACGTGCCCCCAGATCCGCGGCTATACGCCAGGCCAGGGGGGCAAGCTCAACCACACGGCCCACCTTTGCGCGGTCCCTCAGCGTCTTATCGATCAAGGGCTCCAAAACACTGGGGCCCGGCGAAAGGGTCAATGCCAAGGCATGATTTCGGGGGTCAATCGCCAGCAAGCGTTCCCGCCAACCGCCCTGAACGCGCTGAATCTGACGGNTCGGTAAGGCGTCAAAGAACTCGTTCGCGACGATCAACAGGGGCGCATCTTCTGGCAGGGTCGCAATATCACTGTGCCAGGATACAGGCACGGGNGCGCGTTCCAGACTGCGGGCCTGAACATCGCGCAGGACTGGGCTGGTTTCCACCAGATGCAGATCACTGGCCTTCAGGAANCCCGGCAAACGNTTNCCNGCCCGCAGCAGATCGGCAGACAAGGTGCCGCGCCCAGGGCCAATTTCCACCAGATGAAGTTTATCAGGCGCGCCCATCTGTTGCCATACTTCGGCGCACCACAAGCCAATCAATTCCCCAAACATCTGAGAGATTTCCGGGGCCGTCGTGAAATCGCCTGCCCGCCCGAATGGATCGCGGGTGATATAATAGCCATGCTGAGGATGGCCCAACGCATCCCCCATGAAATCAGCGATGGTCAGCGGCCCTTCATGCAAAATGCGCCGGCGAAGATGTTCCTCGCAAGGCGTCATAAGGGCAGAGACTGGTGTCTGAGCGGGCATAGAATACGGTACCGTCACTTGCTTTGTTAAGCCTTCTTGGGGGATTTCGACAATGGCGCTTGCTGCAAGGCCCGATAGACCAGATAGGCACCACCCAACAGCATGGGAAGGGATAGCCACTGGCCCCATGTCGTGCCAAAGGGCAATGTCTGCATCAGGATTTCAGGCTCGCGGAAGATTTCCCCCGCCATTCGCGCACAGGCATACCCAATCAGAAACACACCAGATTGCAGCCCGGGGCGCGCCAATCCATTGAACCGCCGCTGGACGATGATCAGAATGGTCAGCAGCAACACACCTTCCATCGCACATTCATAGAGCTGGCTGGGATGGCGNGGCAGCAAGTCACCGGAATGNGGAAATGCGATTGCCCANGGNACATCGGTNACACGTCCCCAATGTTCCCCATTGATGAAATTGGCGATCCGCCCCAGCATGATGCCGAAGGGTGCCACGGTGCAGACGATATCGGTCAGGGAAAACAAAGGAATCTTGTTCATCCGGGCGAAAATCAGCATCGCCACAAGGACGCCCAGCACCCCGCCATGGAACGACATCCCGCCCTTCCAGACCATCAGAATCTGGATCGGGTCCGCGAAGTAAGCCGCCGGATGATAGAACAAGACAACGCCCAAACGCNCGCCGACAATCACCCCGATTACCGCCCAGTTCAGGAAGCGATCAACATGATCGGGCTGAATGGNTTGCGGGCTTTTTGCGGCCAATCGCATGCCCCAGCGCCACCCGACGACCAGCCCTACGATATAGGCCAGGGCNTACCAGCGAAGATCAAATGGGCCGATTGAGAAAATCACCGGATCCAAATCATGTATCCAGACGCTTTGTTCCATAATCTGTNGCCTTTATTCAGCGGTACGGATCGTCTGTCGCCAGATAATCACGAATATAGCAGGCAANGCCCGATTCCAGTGTCGTTGCGGGCAGNGTATAGCCCGCCTGAACGATGCGGTCCATGCGCGCTTCTGTGAAATATTGATAATGGCGGCGAATTTCCTCTGGCGTGTCGCGCCAATCAATCGCCTCGGGCAAGCCCATGGCGGCAAAGACAGCCCGTGCGAGGTCCAGGAAACTGCGGGCCTTGCCCGATCCACAATTAAAAATACCGGAAACGGGTTCGTTGTCATACAGCCACAGCATCAAATTGACGCAGTCGTGGACCCAAACGAAATCGCGCATCTGACCACCATCCTCATAATCTGGATGGTGCGAGCGGAACAGCGTCGCGCGTCCTGTCTCCTGAACCTGGCCAAAAACCTGATGGACGACGGACCGCATACCGCCTTTGTGATACTCATTCGGGCCATAGACATTAAAGAACTTCAGTCCAGCCCATTGCGGCGGGGCAGCCCCTTGATCCGACAACCGCCTGGCATTGCAATCAAATAACTGTTTTGACCAGCCATAGGGATTTAACGGTCGCAATGCGGCCAGGGCCTGGGGGTCATTATCATCGTCAAAGCCCAGCGCCCCATTCCCATAGGTCGCCGCAGACGAGGCATAGATGAAGCGAACATCATTTTCCGCACACCAATACCACAGCTTCATAGACAGGTTCAGGTTGGTTTCCAGAATCGCATCAACATCCGTCTCTGTCGTCGCGGAAATCGCGCCCATATGGAAGACACAGTGAATGCTGCCACCATTCTCCCCCAGCCAATCCATCAGGTTTTCCGGCAGGATCGTTGCGGCAATCTTATGCTTCGCAACATTCTTCCATTTGGCATCCGTGCCGAAGCGATCACAGACTGCGATCTGTCGCGTCCCTCGGGCAGCCAGGGCCGCCACAAGGTTGGACCCTATAAAGCCCGCACCGCCGGTTACCAGGATCATTCGGCTCTCCTAACCTGACACACTGAATACAGGGTTCCTTCATAATCCCCAAGACCGGGGCCCGCAACCATTGCCCCACCCGATTACCCCGCCCCATTGCCCTATAGGGGGATCAGGAATATGTATAGGGCAACTAGTCCTTCGCAATCAGGGAGCCTGTATCATGCAGACCAAAGGCAAATTCTTCGACGACGTCGCGAAAGTGGCCGGTGGTGCCATGGGCACCCTGGGCGGCATGAAACAGGAAGCGGAATCTGCGGTGCGGCAGCGGGTGGAACGCCTGTTGTCCGATATGGATCTGGTCCCCCGCGATGAATTCGACGCCATGGCCGCCGTTGCCCGTCGCGCCCGGGAAGAGCAGGAAAAGCTGACCGTTGCGGTGAAAGAGCTTGAGGCCCGCCTGGCAAAGCTGGAAAAGGCATCCGGCACCAAACCTGCAGCGCCAGCCAAGAAAGCCCGTGTCAAAAAGACCACTGTGAAGGCAAAAGCGGCCAAACCGACAGCGAAACCAACCTCTTAAGCGGATTTCGCGGCAACGAAAACCGCCGCCCCGGTCAGGCATCCTGCCGCTGTGCGATTAAGCAGCCGCAGCGCCCTTGGCGTGCGCAACAGGGTCCGCGCCCGCCCGGCCAGAATGACATAGGGCAGCAGGACCAGCATCAAAACGATGAATGTCAGGCCGATCAATAAGGCCAGATCCAAAGCCGTAACGCTTCGCAGATCCACAAAGGTCGGCAACAGCGCCAGGTAAAAGACAATCACCTTCGGGTTTCCCAAGGAAATTGCCAATCCCCCCAGAAAACTAGCAAGGGGCCCTTGCGCATTCTGTGTCTGGAATTGGCTTGTCTCCGGCTTTGCCTGAAAGAATTTCCAGGCCAGAAACAGCAGATAGGCCGCCCCCAGATATCGGATGATCGTGAAGACCAGGCCAAAGGTGCTGGCGATAAAAGCCANTCCAAGAACAGCCGCCGTCAAATAGGCGACATCCCCCAAAGCCATCCCAAACATCATGGGCAATGTCGGACGGTACCCTGCCCCTAACGACCGCGCAACCAGCGCAATCACCCCCGGCCCCGGTATCGCCACCGCAATCGCCAACGCCACCGCATAGGTAACAAACCCGGCAAATTCCATGTGCATCAGTCCCTATACAGTTCTTTTCCGCCTGCCAAACGGGGTTTTCTGAGTCTTCCTACCATCACACGTATTCTCCTTTCTTGCGGTTGGTCAAGGACAACAGATTTTTTGGATCGCACCGGACCTGTGATGAATTGGCGCGGAATCAGAAGGACCGCAGATATACCCAAATTCTATGTGTGGGGTGACATGGGGAGAAAAATTTAATCTAAATGCTTTATCTGAGAATGATTATCATTAGTATCTTGATGGCATTGTAGGACCCTGACCCTTATTCGGGGTGTCGCCCAAAGTCTATCATCGACGAAAACACGCGTCGGAAAGGAAATGAGATGAAAAATAGCGTCGCAATCGGGCTTCTGGCCTTATCCGTGTTTTGCGGGCCAATTCTGGTCGGCAATTCGAGCCAGGCTGCGGAACAGGCGATCCGTGTCGAACTGAACAAGACCGAACCGAAAGGCGATGCCTGTCGCGTCTATATGATCATTGAAAATGACAGTGGACGGGCGCTGGAAACCTTAAAACTGGACCTTGTCCTGTTCGATACGGACGGTGTGGTCGCCAAGCGATTGGCCGTGGAGACGGCACCGCTGGCTGTTGGTAAGACAGGGCTTAAGCTGTTTGACATCGCCGATATGGCCTGCCCCAATCTGGGCCGGATGCTGTTGAATGATGTCCTGGCCTGTGCGGATGCCAATGGTCCTGTGGCCGATTGCCTGACCTATATTACCCCCACGGCAAAGGGCGACCTTACATTTATCAAATAGCCGATCGCCAGACGCAAAGCCTTCGCAAACAGAACCGTTTGCGAAGGCTTATTTTTTGACTGAAACTATTCTGTGTAAGCGCATGCGAATGCAGGATACGCCAACACCAGAAGGCGGGATCAGGCAGCCCGGCCGCGCTTCTGGCGCGCGCGGCGTTTGATCCACCACATCGAAATACCCGTGATCGAAAACAACAGCGGCAGAAAGCCAGAGATAAACACCAGGGCATTCCAGATTGGTCCCAGCCCAACCCCGGCATGAAGCGGACGCTGCCACGCAACCGCTGTATCCGTTCGGCCAAAGGTGCGGGGGTCTTCGACCTTTGTAATGTCAATCTTCCAAGGATCGATCATCACGGTGACTTTTGGTGCCCCCTCCGCAGAGCCAGGCACATTATACTGAACGCGCAAGGGCTGTCCGGGGCGGAACGGCATCAGCGCCTGCACAAAATCCACGTCGGACACGACCGTATCGGCCAGACGCACCGCATCCTGCAAGCGCATTTCAGAAATGCCGTCAGCCGCTTTGACCGGCGGTCCTGGAGGGGATGAACGTTCCTGCATCAAGACCGTTTCCATCAGGCTGGCGACCGGATTGGGAAATGCGATGTAAACCCCTGTAAAGCTGACAATGGTAAAGACAATCAAGGTCCAGAACCCTACAGCGCCATGCAGGTCACGGTGCAGACGCAACCCGCGTGCACCGCGCTTTATGGTCAGGGCCGCCCACAGTTTTCGGGGCCTGGGCCACCAGATAATCAACCCTGATCCACACAGGAACAGCATGATAACGCCCAACCACCCTACAATCGGGCGTCCAATTCCGCCTGGGATCAGCGCATGGCTGTGAATATCATGCATAATCCCGGTCAACAGGCTGCGCCCGCCCACGACCTCCCCCAAAACGTTCAGAGTAACTGGATCAACGGCAATGCTTTTCGCACGGGGATCGCGAAAGCTTGCGCCATCGGGCCCAATACGCGCAATAACTGGCTCCCCCGCCCCCTCTGGCATTCTGATCATGCGCAGACTGAACCCCTCTGGCGCGGTTGCGGCGGCCACAGCAATTATGGCATCGACGCTTTGGGGAACCCCCTGTGATACTTCAAAAGTCGGCCCCCCTGCCAACAGGGCGTCGATTTCGTCATGATACATCAGGTAACTGCCGCTTAACCCTAACAGCACCAGGGGCGCACATAGAATTAGTCCAAACCAAAGATGGATTTCCGCCAATAACCAGCGCAGCCCCTTTCCACTTGCTTTTGTGAAGATGGAATTGCTTTCAGATCGTGTTGTATCAAGGTTGCTCATCGTGGCTAAAGCTCCGCCCATTGCCGCAAAAGGTTGTGATAGATCGCCGTCAATTCCATGATGCTTGAATGATCCGGGTGATCCCGCCCCAGGCGTTGAATGGATTGATCCAGGTCGAACAGCATTGTGCGCTGTCCGTCGTCCCGGATCAGGCTTTGCATCCAAAAGAAGGAACACACACGCACACCGCGCGTAACGGGGCGGACATGATGCAAGCTGGTGGACGGATACAGCACCATGTCGCCCGCCCCCAATTTGGCGGAATGGCTGCCATAGGTGTCTTCGACAATCAGTTCCCCACCGTCATAATCTTCCGGCGCACATAGAAACAGGGTCGCAGATAGGTCGGTTCTTATCCGCTCATTCGTGCCAGGAATCTGGCGAATGGAATTATCAACATGACTGCCAAAACTGTGCCCCCCTGCATAACTATTAAAAAGAGGCGGGAAAATTCGCTTCGGCAGTGCTGCAGAAATGAACAAAGGATGCCTGTTGAGGATCGACACAATGGCATCACCAATCTGGCGAGCGACCGGGTGGTCTTCCGGTATCTGCTGATTTTTCTTCACCTGCGCCGATTGATGTCCCGCAGTTACCCGCCCATCAACCCATTCAGCAGCATCCAAATGCTTTCTGCATTCAGCGACCTGATCCAGGTCCAGAACATTTGGGATCTGCAACATCATGAATGGGGGCCTCCAACCGACCCCCCACAGGACGCAGGGGGTCGGGTATTCCGTCGTTAGAATTTAAAGCTGGTGGACACTACGGCTGATCGACCTGTCCCTACGGTTGCGAAATGCGACGCATAAGGCTTCACGTAATAGGTCGTATCGAACACATTGTTCACATTCAGGCGCAGATCGACATTCTCCTGGACGGTGTATGTCGCCACCGCATCGAACAACCAATAGGCAGGGACTTTCTTGTCATTTGCCGTATTGGCAAAGCGATGGGAGACATAGGTAACCCCGCCTCCCAGATTCACATCCGGCGTCACGTCAAAGGTCGACCAAATGCTCATGCTATGGGCAGGAACATTGGGGATCTTGTTGCCTTCATCTGTTGAAACCGGGCCATCGTCGACAATTTCAGAATGCATGAAGGTATAGCCACCGAATACGTGCCAGGCATCCGTGATATCCCCAGACACGCCCAGTTCCAGGCCATTGACGACCTGTTCACCCCCCAAAGCCTGTTGCGCGCCGCGTCCAGGTGCCGTTGCATAGCGTGCATTGGTTTTTTCTGTCCGAAAAAGGGCCGCCGTTGCCGCAAGTTTCTGTTCCAACAGGTCCCATTTGGTCCCGACCTCATAGCTGCGGGATTCTTCCGGATCCAGGTCCGCATTGCTGGCTGAGATGTTATCCCCGCCTTCCCCAGCGGTGGACCCCGGGGGCTCTGAAGATGTGCCATAGGATACGTAGATACTGCCATTGGACGCTGGCTTATAAACCGCACCCAATTGATAGTTGATGAATGTCGACTCATTCTCCAGCGCACCGGATGTCGTCTTATAATCATCCACCCGCAAGCCAACATTCACCTGCCATTGCGGATCCAGTTCGATCGTATCAAAGCCATAGATGGACCGCGTGTTGACCGTTGTCTTTGTGGAATTCGCGCTGGGCGTGATGGACCCGGTCCATGGATCGTTTGGATTGGGTGCGGCCAGGGTTGTACAATTGAACCCACCCGCAGCGCCAACACCCCCAACGGAACAATCACGATTGCCAGTATCGACAACATAGTTCCGGTTGCGGCTGGTTTCATAGCTGATTTCGATACCGGCGTTAAAGGTGTGCTTCAGATTGTAGGTTTCGAAATCGCCCGACAGATCGGTTTGATTGGACACAACTGTCGTGTCTGAATTGCGGCTTTTAATGGCCCGCCAGACACTGCCTTCAGAGATGTTATCGGCCGCACTGTCATTCGGGTTGGTGACGATATAGTCATTTTCGGACCAGCTATAGCGCGACACGTTGCGCAGGGTCAGGCTGTCATTCAACTCATGTTCAAAATCGAATGTGGCTGAATCAACCTGCGTTTCCTGAAAATCGCGGTTGGTCAAACCATAGAAGTTATCGCGATCAACATCGGCTGGCTTTCCGGTTGCAGGATCATAGGGATGGCCATAATCGGGCATATCATCAGTTTGCAGGTGATACAGGCTTACCGTCGCCTTGGTCGTATCATTAAATTGCAGCGCCATAGACGGGGCAAAGCCCAGGCTGCTGGTTGTCACCTCATCCCGGCCGGGGACTTCGCTGTCTTCAACCAACACATTCAATCGAAGCGCGGCATATTCTGACAGGACATAGTTCGCATCCCCAGCGGCCCGCTTGCTGAACGGCCATCCAACAGACACGTTTCCGCCAAGGAAATCTTCGTCCAGGGTGGCTTTCTTCGTCACCAGATTAATGCTGCCCCCGGTAGAGCCGCGCCCGCTATAGGCGGATCCTGGACCTTTGATGATTTCCACTTGTTCCACGTTGAACGTGTCGCGTGTCTGTGAGCCGGTATCACGAATGCCATCAACAAAGATATTTCCTTCAGAAGAAAACCCCCGGATATTGGGCCGGTCCGCGCTGGGGACACCGCCCTCCCCCGCGCCCAAGGTAATCCCCGGCGTGGTTCTTAGAACCTCATCCAGGCTGGTGGCATTGCGTTGCTCAATGATTTCCTGGGGAATGACGGTGACGCTTTTGGGCGTGTCCACCAATGGTGCGGTGAATTTGCTGGACGCGGATTTATCCGTCTTGTACCCGCTGTCTTCCTGTCCCTCGACAGCGATGGGTGCCAATTGAATAGGCGCGTCGCCAGCCTGTGTGCCATTGGCGGGCTGATTGGTTGATTGTGCATGCGCCGGTGCGGCCATCATACAGGCTAACAGCGCCCCAATGGCCGTTCCCGCCTTAAGGCGATGACTGAAAGGGATGTCTGTTGCGGTAAGTCTATTCCGGGATAGGTCGTTATACATGTCTTACAGCTCCGATAGCTTCAGGTTTCGTTGAAATCCTGGCTGGCTATAAGAGGTGCAAACACGCAGATCTTGGCTGGCTGGTTCAATGTGTGTCACGCGCCCTTCACTGGCTGCGCGACCACAGCATTCCGTAAAGAGCGAATGGGGTCATAGAGATGAAAAGAATAAATTGCAAGTGATAACTATTCGCAATAATAAGCATTAACGAATATATACAGGGGTTTAAAGCTGTGGGCTAATCTCCCCTCGCCATTCATCACATGCAGATATAGTGTTGTGGGAATGGGAAAGGGCCACCAAATGCACGAAAAAGACACCTCCCTGGAAAGGGGAAAATCTGCTGCGGGTTGGATCGAAAAGTTTGAAGGTCTGGCCAAACTGGATGGCGCGATCAAACAAATTTTGATGCGGGAAAGCGCGATTGTAACCGTGCCCGAAGGGACTGTTATATTCGGTCCCGGCAAGCCCCCGGAAAATCTGTTACTGCTGTTAGAGGGTCGCGTTCGGGTGCACCAAATCTCAGAAGGCGGTCGCGAAATCGTGCTGTATCGCGTGGAAGCCGGGCAAAGCTGTGTCCTGACAACGGCCTGTCTTTTGGCCTATGAGGATTATTCAGCAGAAGGCGTTGCGGAAACAGATATTCGGGCAGCCGCAATCCCCCGCCCGGTATTCGATACCCTGATTTCCCAATCGGTTGATTTTCGAAATTTTATCTTCACAGCCTATTCAAAACGCATAACGGATCTGTTTCTGGTGATCGAAGAAATAGCGTTCCAAAGGCTGGATATCCGGCTTGCCCAGAAGCTGCTGGATCTTGCGCGGGGATCGGATCAGATCAAGGTGACCCATCAACAGCTTGCGGCGGAACTGGGGACGGCGCGCGAAGTTATCTCGCGCCAATTGGGTGAATTTCAGCGGCGCGACTGGATACAACAAACGCGCGGAACCCTGGGCCTGTTGGACAGAGATGCCCTGACGAATCTGGCCTCATTAGATCCGGCATAGAATTTTCATCGAAACGATAGTGTGTAAAAAGCCGACGGTTTGGTGACTTCGTCACCGACAGCGTACTTCCCAGGCGCTACGGTTGGGGACATTCTAACCGGAGGATCATTCTATGACAGTAAATGTTGGAAGTCTGGATCGATTGCTGCGTCTGATACTTGGTGCTGCCTTGATTGCATGCGCCTTGCTCAGCGGCCTGACGCTTTTTGATGAAGCTTACGTCAAATATGGTACCGTGGCAGTGGGCCTTGTGCTGATCGTCACCGGATTGGTGCGGCTGTGCCCACTGTATTCCATCCTGGGTATCCGCACCTGTAAGCTGTAACCAAAGGGAAGGTGCAGATGACGCCCTATCCAATCACTATGGCCACCAAACCCAAGGTCGCGGGGTTCTTTGATCCCGCGACCAACACCATAAGCTATGTCGTGGCAGACCCGGCCTCCCCATCCTGTGCGGTAATCGATCCCGTCCTGGATATCGACTATGCAGCGGGCCGCATCAGCTACAACAATGCGGACCGGATCATCGATCACATCCGCCAGCAGAACCTGTCGCTTGACTGGATTATCGAAACCCATGTTCATGCCGATCATCTATCCGCCGCCCCCTATATCCAGGGACAACTAGGGGGAAAAATCGGCATCGGGTGCAATATTACTGTCGTGCAGGATACCTTCGGAAAAATCTTTAACGAGGGCACCGACTTTCAGCGCGATGGCAGTCAGTTCGACGCCTTGTTCAAAGACGGGGATACCTATTCAATCGGGCAGATGCAGGCCATCGCCCTTCATACACCTGGCCATACCCCAGCCTGTATGACCCATGTCATCGGCGATGCCGCCTTTGTTGGGGATACGTTGTTCATGCCAGATGGCGGCTCGGCCCGTGCAGATTTTCCCGGCGGCGACGCTGGAACCCTGTATGATAGCATACAAAAGGTTCTGTCCCTGCCAGACGCCATGCGCCTGTTCATGTGTCACGATTATGGCCCTGACGGTCGCGACATTCAGTGGGAAACCACTGTTGCGCAACAGAAGGCACAGAATATCCATGTTGGTCAGGGCAAAACCAAAGCTGCCTTTGTGCAGTTCCGGACCCAGCGGGATGCAACACTGGGAATGCCGAAATTGATCATTCCCGCCTTACAGGTCAATATGCGTGCCGGAACCATACCCACTGATAAAGATGGTCGCCAGATGTTGAAAGTGCCCGTCAACGCCCTTTAACCCATTGGAGCATCATGCAGCCCTATCCCGTATCCCCCACCCTGTCCGTCAGCCCCCAGATCACGCCCGATGATGTGGTCCAGGCGCATAGCCTGGGCTTCCAGTCCATCATATGCAATCGACCCGATGGGGAAGAGCCGGGTCAGCCGACATTTGAAGATATCGAAGCGGCTGCAACCAAGATCGGAATATCCGCGCGATACATCCCAATTTCGCCAGCAGGCATATCCGAATCGGACGCCACAGCCTTCCGTGCGGCATTGGACGACCTGCCCACCCCAATCCTGGCCTATTGCCGTTCAGGCACACGGTCTGCGACCGTTTGGCGCCTTGTGGGAAAGAGTTAGAAAATCAGCACCGCCCGAACTGTCAGATCTGACAGCACTTGTGCTGTAGTAGGAGCAAGAGAGTGGCTGGGGCGCTAGGATTCGAACCTAGGTATGCCGGTACCAAAAACCGGTGCGTTAACCGCTTCGCCACGCCCCATTCGCCGCTCTTGCTGAGCGGGCCGCACTTTAATCGGAGCATCCGGTTGGGGCAAGACAGCAAAATCATCAAAAGTGATGATTTTTGTCATGCGGCAAAATTAACTGCTATTTCTGCTTTGCCGCGATCATCAGCATAAAAGGTGCCGGATCTTCGCCATGTTCAAAATGCAAATCACCCATGGCGGTCACAACATGGCGCTGTTTGTTCTTCAATGCCGCGTTCAGTTCATAGTCGACATGCTGTGTCGGCAATACATCTCGATCGATATATTCCATAAAATGACGAACGATTCGCACTGGTGTTTGGCCCATAAGATCGTCTGGCCCTTCAAAATCATATACCCCTTCATTGCCGCTTTTCGCGTCCAAAAGACGGGCCGTATACATCGCCATAATTCCAACTCCTGCGTGAAAGACTGTTTCTGAGGCGCACTATCCACTGTATTCATGACGGTTGCGTGACACCATTCGGCCCCCCTTTACCGACCTGGTCGACATGCGCCTTAACAGCCATTCGGGATGTACTAATTTCGCACGATATGTTATGAAGTTCGACGCACGGTTTCGCCCAACCATCCCAACCGGTCGCGCCCAAACACCACACCCAAACGGACAGGTTTTCGCGTTCCATGGCTTTTCCGCAATCCTTTCTCGATGAAATCCGCGCCCGGGTTTCCCTGTCGCAACTGGTCGGCAGGCGGGTACAGTTAAAGCAGAAGGGACGCGGGGACTGGTGGGGCAATTCACCTTTCACGAATGAAAAAACCCCGTCATTCCATGTCGTGGACGACAAGGGCTTCTATCATTGCTTTTCCACGGGGGAGCATGGCGATCACTTTTCCTGGTTGATGCAGGTTGAGGGACAGAGCTTCCCTGAGGCGGTAGAGATACTGGCCGGCCTTGCCGGGCTGGAAGTGCCAAAATCTTCGCCAGAGGAACGCCAGCGCGAAGAACGCCGCAAAGATCTGGGCGACGTCATCGCCTTTGCGCGGGATTGGTACAGTCGCCAATTGGAGAGCCCGGCGGGGAAGGAAGCCCGCACCTATCTGCAAGGCCGCGGGCTGGAGGCTATGACGATTGAGGCGTTCCAACTGGGCTTTGCCCCGGATGACAAGGACGCCCTGGCGACAGCGGCTAAGGAACAAGGGATCGAGATGGCGCAATTGCTGGAGGCCGGCCTGTACCGTGCCCCGGATGATGGCCGCGCCCCCTACCCGCTGTTTCGCAACCGCATCATGTTCCCGATCAATGACCGGCGCGGCCGCCCTATCGCCTTTGGCGGGCGTTTCATGGGCGATGCCAAGGCCATCGGGGTTGGGAAATACATCAACTCCCCGGAAACTCCGCTGTTTGATAAATCCCGCACCCTGTACAATCTGGATCGTGCGCGAGAGCCAGCGCGCCAGGGTGAGCAATTGCTGGTCGTCGAAGGCTATATGGACGTAATCGGCCTGTGGCAGGCTGGCTTTCCGGCCAGTGTCGCCCCTTTGGGCACGGCTGTAACAGAATTGCAGATCGCAGAATTATGGCGTCACGCGGATGAACCGATCCTGTGCCTGGACGGCGATGTCGCCGGTCAAAAGGCCGCCATTCGCGCCGCAGAACGCGCCTTAAGTGGCTTGGAACCGGGCAAGAGCCTGTCCTTTGCCTTCTTACCAGAAGGGGAGGATCCAGACAGCCTGGTCAGCGGCCATGACGGCATCCGCACCATGAATGATGTGATAGGGGGAGCCCATCCCCTGGCGCAATTTTTGTTTGAAACCGAATCAGACGGCATGCGGCTGGACACGCCAGAGCGTCGCGCCCGCCTGGAAGCGGACCTATTTCAATTGGCCGCAGGCATTCAGAATGATCTGGTGCGGAAGGAATACCAGCGTACATTTCGCGACATGCTGTTTAATCTGCATCGGAAACACAGCCAGAGCCGCTTGAAGCAAGCCCGCCGCCAGGCCATCCGGGAATGGCGGGGAAACCGCGAT
This sequence comes from Rhodospirillaceae bacterium, assembly GCA_002709955.1. Classification (GTDB taxonomy): domain Bacteria; phylum Pseudomonadota; class Alphaproteobacteria; order UBA8366; family Aestuariispiraceae; genus Pacificispira. The sequence goes on along the minus strand of PAQY01000012.1, from coordinate 69,346 downwards.
ACTTCCTTGGGCCCGAAGGCGGAATCCCCGTTTGGCAAACGCCTGATGGACGATGCTGCGCGTCGCCTGGTTCGCCGCCGTCAAGAGATCGTGCTGGCGACCCTGGTCAATCATCCAGAGCTGATTTCCGAGTTTGATGAGGTTTTAGACGTCTTCGCCTTTGATGCCGACCTTGACAAGCTGCGCGCCGAACTCCAAAAACACGCTGTGTTGGGCATTATGCTTGACCCGGAGGCGCTTACACACCACTTGATCGCAAGCGGGGTGCAAGCGTCTTTGTCTGCTGTTACTGTTCCGGGCGTCTACAGTCTGGCTCCGCAGGCAAGACCCACCGCCTCTACATCGGAGGCGCGGGAGTTGCTGGAGCATATCCTGTTAATCCGGCAGCAAGGGGCGCTGCTGGGGGAATATCAAACAGCGGGACGGGATCCTGGGTCTGTGAACGCGGACTCTGAAAGCTGGAGCCCGGGGGACTGGGAAAAGCGAGATGCCCGATTGGCGGCTTTGCGCTGATCGGTGGATGATGGTGAAGGCCAATTGGGCCAGGATCTGTCGGACTATAGTGACAAGAGCTAGGACGCTGGCGCATATCGCGCCAGGGTATCGGTGGAAGGAAGACGGGCAATATGGCGAGCAAAGCCGAAGCGAGTGAAGCGACCGAGTCAACAGAAGAACAGGCAGACGGTCCAGTTCTTGAAGACGCGCACTCAGCGGTAAAGAAGCTTCTGCAAAAAGGCAAAGAGCGCGGGTTCATCTCCATTGATGAACTGAACGAGGCGCTGCCGCAGGAGCAAGTATCCTCTGAACAGATCGAAGACGTGATGACCATGTTGAACGACATGGGCATTAATGTTGTCGATGGTGAAGAGCCTGATAGCGACCCGGAAGCAAAGCCAGCCGAGGAGCGGACCACCGAAGCCTCTGGCGATGCCGGTAATATCTCGGATGATGAAGTCGGGCGGACTGATGACCCTGTGCGCATGTATCTGCGCGAAATGGGGTCTGTTGAGCTGTTATCGCGCGAAGGCGAAATCGCCATTGCCAAGCGGATTGAGGCCGGGCGCGAGAAGATGATCGGTGCGCTGTGCGAAAGCCCGCTGACCATGCGCGCGATCACCGACTGGCACGATCAGTTGCTGGAAGGCCAGATTCTGCTGCGCGATGTTATTGATCTGGATGCGACCATGTCGTCGGGTCCTGATGCCGACGATATGGCCGATATCGAGTCTGGTGATGAAGAAGCCGGTGAATCTGAGGCCCTGAAGGAAGCTGAAAAAGCCAAGGAAGAGGCCGAAGAGCCGGAAGAAGAAGACGAGGACGACACAGAAGAAGAGGCCCCCAAGGTTGCGGCCAAACCAGAAGTGATCAAACCCGTAGAAGCCGTAAAAACCGCCGACCCCGCCGCGGATGGTGAGCCTGTCGACGGCGTTTCGCCCACTGGGGACGGGGACGAGGACGAGGACGGCGAAGAAAACAATATGTCGCTGGCCGCCATGGAGCAGGCTTTAAAGCCGACCGTCCTGGAGACTTTTGAAAAGATTTCCGACACTTATGGCAAGCTGCAACGGGCGCAGGATAAGCGCGTCAGCAGCATGCAAAAAGGGGAATCCGTCTCCCGCTCTACCGAGCGTACCTATGACAAGCACCGCAAAGAATTGATCCAGTTGATGGATGAGGTGCGCCTGAACAATATTCGCATCGAGCAATTGGTTGAAGAGCTGTATTCGATCAACAAGAACATGATCACCCAGGAAGGCAAATTGCTGCGCCTGGCGCTGGAATGCAAAATCGATCGCGAGGCCTTCCTGGAAAGCTATTACGGGCGCGAGTTGGATCCGAACTGGCTGGAAGAAATGGCGGATGTTTCCAACGCCTGGGCCAAATTTGCTGCGAAATACGCAACCAAAATTGAAGAATTGCGGGCCGGTATTGGCGAAATTGCCAACGAGGCCGGCATGCCCATTCAGGAATTCCGCCGCATCACCTCGACCGTTCAACAGGGTGAGCGCGAAGCAAGCCGTGCGAAGAAGGAAATGGTTGAGGCGAACCTGCGCCTGGTGATCTCAATTGCCAAGAAATACACCAATCGCGGCCTGCAATTCCTGGATTTGATTCAGGAAGGGAATATCGGCCTGATGAAGGCGGTGGATAAGTTTGAATATCGCCGAGGCTATAAATTCTCGACCTATGCGACTTGGTGGATTCGTCAGGCAATTACCCGTTCCATCGCGGATCAGGCACGCACCATTCGTATCCCCGTGCATATGATTGAAACGATCAACAAGCTGGTGCGCACATCCCGCCAGATGCTGCATGAAATTGGGCGCGAACCGACCCCGGAGGAATTGGCCGAAAAACTGGCCATGCCGCTGGAAAAGGTCCGCAAGGTCCTGAAAATTGCAAAAGAGCCGATCTCTCTGGAAACCCCAATCGGGGACGAAGAAGACAGCCATCTGGGCGATTTCATCGAAGACAAAAACGCCCTATTGCCGTCTGATGCCGCAATCCATTCGAACCTGCGGGAAACCACAACACGGGTTCTGGCCTCTTTGACGCCCCGTGAAGAGCGCGTGTTGCGCATGCGGTTTGGCATTGGGATGAACACCGACCACACATTGGAAGAAGTCGGTCAGCAGTTCAGCGTCACCCGGGAACGTATCCGCCAGATCGAGGCAAAGGCCCTGCGCAAGCTGAAACACCCCAGCCGCAGCCGCAAACTGCGCAGCTTCCTGGATTATTAGAGCAAATCCCGAGCAAACGGAATCGTTTGTGACGACGTATTTGCTTAGAAAACAAATGGTTAGAACATCCTGTCTGAGTTCATGATGCTCTAATGCCAATCGCTTCCTCTGCCCGGCGCATATCCTCATCATGGGGTCGCCGGGCCAGGGGGTGCTGAATTAGCCCCCAGTCAAATAGTGCTGTATAATTTGCAGCGACCCTCCTGTTGGGGCTTAGCTTATTATCCGATATTTCAATTAAATTCATTTATCCGAAATATCGATTATATTGATTTATCCGTAAAACCGTGTAAAATAAACTGAGAATCAGGAGATAGGGACCGGACATATCATGACCCCTAAAGTAAAAACCCCTTTTGACATTGGGGCCATAATACGGGCGCGTCGTATGGCAATGGGCCTTACCCAAGCCAGCCTGGCAAAACAGGTTAGAATTCGACAACAGACCTTGTCTGGAATCGAAAACGGCGCGCAAGGAACGTCAATATCCACTCTGCTCGCCCTGTTCCACACATTAGGGCTTCAGATAACATTAGGGGATATCCCCCCCCCTTCTAACACTTCAGACACTATCAATCTCAGCGAGATCGTTGATTAAATGGCACGGGGGCAAAAGCTAGGTCGACTTGCGATCCTGATAGACGATACCTCCGTCGGCATGTTATTCAACAGGTCAGGGTCTTCAGTGTTCGTCTATGATGGAAGTTGGCTCGCCAATCCTAATGCCTACCCTTTGTCGATCAGCCTCCCTCTCATTAGCGGGGAACACCCTGCACGAATATCAGAGGCTTTCTTTTGGGGATTGCTACCGGATAACGAGGCAATCCTTCAGCGAATTGCTGAGGACCATAACACATCTGTCCGCAGCCTAATGGGGTTGCTGCAGGCCATTGGCAGCGAATGTCCGGGTGCAATACGCATTCTGCCCGATTTGACCGATACCGCTTTGGAGGCGGAACCAGAGCAAGTAATCTGGTTGTCGGAAACTGAAATCGCAGATCGCCTGCGAAACCTGGCGCGCCATCCATTAGGGCGCAAGACAACTGATCATGGACAGTTCAGCCTGGCAGGGGCGCAGCCCAAAACTGCCTTCATACGAGACTCCTCTGGCCGCTATGGCATTCCCAGCGGACGTATCCCAACAACCCATATCATAAAGCCTCCAGTATCCGGATTTGATGGTTTCGTTGAAAACGAGCATTTCTGCCTATCGCTTGCAAAACGATTAGGCTTATCTAGCTGTGCAACTAAGGTGGAGCATTTTGGCGACCAGATTGCCATCGTTGTGACGCGGTTTGATCGGCGGTTTATGTCAGATGGACGCATTCTGCGCATTCATCAGGAAGATTTCTGCCAGGCTGCGGGCATTCATCCTGACAACAAATACCAGACCTTGGGAGGGCCATCCCCAGAAACCTGCCTGGCTTTGCTGGACTCATCTGATCGACCGGAGATCGACAAAACCAACTTTATCCTAGCCTTGGGGTACAATTGGATTATCGGCGGCACAGATGGGCATGCAAAAAACTACTCCATGCTCCATACCCCGAACCAAACACGTTTAGCCCCCCTGTATGACATTGCCAGTGCGACAGCCTATCCTCAAAAATATGAGCGTCGCGATTTAAAAATGGCAATGAAAATAGAACAGAAGGCGGAATTTGATCAGGTCATGGGTCGACACTGGCAACGACTGGCCGAGAAAGCCCGATTGGACGGCGACTATATTCTACATCGCTTAAGGGAAATAGCAGACTCTGCCCCTGATCACGCACTTTCCGTTGCCACACAGTGCCAGCAAGAAGGTCTGGAACACCCGATCCTCCACAGACTTGTCGATGCCGTAACCCACGGTGCAAGGGCCTGCCACCATCAATTGACGCTGTGATACAAATCCCAGCCATGCATTCAGTGCGGGGATATGGTCTAATTTTCGCAGCATGAATTCATTTTAAGTTTGCGTTGGTTTGCCCGATATAGCGTTCTAAACGCGCTGGTCCGCTCATCGGGGGTTGGATCAGGCGCGTTGGGATTGCCCGTTATGGACAGTATTGTATCCGAAGCGATTATTCGCCCTGCCGTTCTGGAGGACCTGGACGGCCTGGTGGATGTGGAAACCGCCTGTTTCCTGACCGACCGCATCAGCCGGCGCAGTTTTCGCCATTTGTTGATCAAGGGCCATCAAACCACCCGCGTGCTGTGCGACCAGACAGGGCAGTTGATCGGCTATGCGATGGTTCTGTTTCACCAGGGAACGTCCCTGGCGCGCCTGTATTCACTGGCGGTCCTGCCGGATCGTCGCGGCAAAGGCTATGCACGGGCGCTGCTGGCGGCTGCAGAGGATGCCGCTGCTGAGGGGGATGCTGCCTATCTGCGTCTGGAAGTCCATGCCGGAAATGAAGGCGCCATCGCGCTGTATCGCCAGGCGGGGTACAAGCCCTTTGGTCGCATTACCGGCTATTATGAGGATGGCGGCGATGCGCTGCGCCTGGATAAGGCCCTGATCGGCAGTCGCCCCACATCCGCCGACCGCATACCCTATTACGCACAAAGCCTGGATTTCACCTGTGGGCCAGCCTGTCTGATGATGGCGATGACCGCGCTTAAGCCAGAAACACCGATGACGCGCCGGGAAGAACTGCGCCTGTGGCGGGAGGCGACGACGGTCTTTATGACCAAAGGGCCCGCCGGATGTTCTCCCTATGGCATGGCGCTGGCCGCTGCGGCCCGCGGCTTTGACGTGCGGGTGCATGTGCGCGATCCAGACGTGATGTTCATCGACTCCGTCCGCAGCCAGAAGAAAAAGGACGTCATTCGCCTGGTTCAGGAAGATTATCTGGCGCAGTTGCAAGATCTTGAAATTCCCGTCGACAACCGGGCCCTGACATTGCCGGAAGTACAGGAAGTGTTGGACAGCGGCGGCATCCCCATCGTGTTGATCTCGACCTATGCGCTGGATCGTGAAAAGGTCCCCCATTGGGTTGTCGTGGTGGCGCTGAGTGACCGTTTCGTCTTTGTGCATGACCCCTTTGTCGACCCGGATGTGATCCAAAGCCAGACGGATCGGATGGCCCTGCCCATCCCCCGGGAAGATTTCGAACGCATGTCCCGCTATGGCCGGGCCCGCCAGCGTGCCGCATTGGTGCTGCGCCTGACGGATCCAAAATAACCCGAAATAGGAGTTTCAGCCCACAATGAGCAGAACCGTTTTCGTCGTTGATGATGCGTCTGATTTCCCCTTCCCCGGTCCCGGACGCGAAGCCATCTCCGCCCATGATTACCTGACGCGCTCCAAACCCTATCCCATGCGCACCCGTGTGGTGAATTTGTGCAGCGATTACAGCTATCTGGGTCTTGGATATTATTGCGCCCTGACAGCCGAAGCACGGGGCGACAAGATCATGCCGTCTGCCGAAGCGATGTTATGGGTGGGGTGGAAACGCATCTACCGCCGCGCACTTGGCGATATGGAGCGCTTTCTGAATAAAGCAATGCGCTCGGCCGCCACCGATGCCCCGACACCATCGATCACGGTATGTTTCGGCCTGACGGACGAGCTTCGTTTCAAAACCCTGGCCCGCGCCGTCTTTGATGCATTCCGATGCCCAATTGTGCGCATTCAATATGAACGGGGCGAAACCAAGCGGGGCGCTGCGCTGTATCGCATCAAGGATGTGAAGGTCCCTAACTGGAAAACACTGCCCAATGCCGACCGCGCCTTGTTCGGGCGCGGCCTGGATCATTATACCAAGCGCCATCGGCCAATGCCCGCCATTGGGAAATTACCGAAATATCACCTGGCCGTGCTGATCGATCCAAAAGAGGTCATACCCCCCTCCAGCCCGCTTGCCATTCAACGGCTGACCCGGGTTGGCGCGACAATGGGGGTGAAGGTGGACACAATCGGTCAGCGCGACCTGCCCCGCCTGGCGGAATTTGATGCGCTTTTCATTCGCGAGACGACGGCGTTGGATCACCACACCTATCGCTTTGCCAAACGGGCGGATGCAGAGGGAATTCCCTGTCTGGATGACGCCGCCTCGATCCTGCGTTGTACCAACAAGGTCTATCTGGCGGAACTGTTCCGAACCCACAACATCCCGTCCCCCAAAACAGTGATCATCGATAAGACCAATCTGGAAAAGGTCTCAACCGACTGTGACTATCCCATCGTTCTGAAAGTGCCAGACGGTGCCTTTTCCAAGGGCGTGAAGCGGGCCGACACGCCAGCCCAGATGATCCAGCTGGGCCGGGAAATGCTTAACCATTCCAGCCTGATCCTGGGTCAGGAATATTTGCGCACCGACTATGATTGGCGGATTGGCATCCTGAACAATCAGCCCCTTTTTGCGTCCAAATACATGATGGCGCGCGGCCATTGGCAGATTATCAATCACGCCAAAAAAGGCGAACCGGATCAGGGGGGCTTTGAAACCGTTGAAATCGATGCCGTCCCACCCAGCATCCTAAAGGCAGCGCTGGCCGCCGCTGCCCCCATCGGCAATGGCCTATATGGTGTGGATGCCAAATTGATTGGCGACCGCGCTGTGGTGATTGAAGTAAACGACAACCCAAACCTGGATGCCGGGGTCGAAGACAAGCTGCTGAAAGATGAATTATGGCGGATCATTCTGAATGATTTCATCCGCAGAATCGAAGCCGTGCGATAAAAACCACAAAACACCGTCACCCAACTCTGGTGAAACCCTGAAAGCTTTGCTATAGCGCTCCCTACCGGTCACAGAACCGGTCGGTGGGCCTGTAGCTCAGCTGGTTAGAGCGGACCGCTCATAACGGTTTGGTCGCGGGTTCAAGTCCTGCCAGGCCCACCATATTCCTTCTGTGATTTTTCATAGTTAATAGTCAAAATTTGCGCATAAAGCTGCATATACCATATTTGTTCATTTTAAGAAACATATCTAAATTTCAACAATTTTTAAGTAGAATCTTATTGTCGGATTTCACTAATTTTTGCGCTGAATCTCACTAAGGCTTACATATACGAACATAACAAGAATACACTGGTGATCTCGCAAATGTTAACTTAGGTAAGTGTGACGTTCCTTCTTTTTCTTCGGTGCCGAGATACTCATCAATTTCCGGCTAGTGGACACAGCAGCCACCGCCAGCTGCTATCTGATGCCAGCGTTGGTCGGGGGAGGCGAGAAGAAAACGATGCCGAACAAGACTGGCCGCGCAATGACGCCCGCGCCTTTCATATCCCTCCGATCCCACGTAAGCTGCCGACTAATGAACACGGCGTCGTCGGCCCAGCCGCACATCCTTCCCATTGACCAAACATAGCTTCCAGGCTATATCAATTTGTGAGAAATTAGACTAGACGATACCTTCGAGATGGAATTTCTGGCCTTCGAGCGACAGGTGCCAAGCGAATTGCTGGCTATTACCGAGCTGCTTGACAATTATGGCTCGCAGCTTGGTCGTCCGCACGCCGACACGCCCAAAAGGTCGAGACACGATAATATGAAGGAAACGCGCTTCGGGGCTACCGATGGCCAATGGCGTGCCGCCTTCGCCTTCGACCCAGAGAGAAAGACAATCCTGCTGGTGGCGGGTGATAAATCTGGCGGCAGCCAGAAGCTCTTCCACGAGCAGCTTAAAGCAAAAGCGGATTTGCGGTATTCCATGCATATGGAAAACCTGAAAGCCGCGAAAAAGGGAATGTGAGATGGGCCGGAGCCTGAATGAAGTCATCGCCGCGCTGCCTGTTGAAGAGCAGGCCGCAATCGACGTGCGATATCAAGCCCTGAAGCAGGAGGTCGAGGGTCTGCGCGAGTTGCGCGAGATTACCGGCAAGGCACAGGCCGATATCGCTACCGCGCTTAACATCAAGCAGCCTTCGGTCTCCAAGATCGAGAATCAGGCTGACATGTATCTCTCGACACTCCGCAGCTATGTTGAAGCAGTCGGCGGCAAGCTGGAACTCATGGTGAAACTGCCGAAGCGGCCGGCCATGCGCATTCATCATCTGGGTGACATCGCACCGACGGTGCGTGCGCCAAAGCCAATCCGGGCGGCCAAGCAGCACCAGGGATGAACTGCAGCACTCTATCTATGTCGATCGCTTTCGGCTGGCCTTCCACACCCATCACGGCACGGCGTTCCAAGACTGGTTCGTTCGTCTTGCGGGTTACGCTTTCGGGGCCGATTTCGAAGAAGTGCGCCCCTACGGCCCCTTTGGCGATCTGAAATGCGACGGCCGCCGCATCAGTACCAAGTCCGTCTTCCAGTGCTATGCCCCCGACGCCATGAAGGAAGCCGAACTCATCGCCAAGGTCGATGAGGACTTTCATGGCGCACGCGGCCATTGGAATGCCGACATGGCCGAATGGGTCTTCGTCCATAATGATGGTCGAGGCCTTCCGCCGAATGCGGTCCGGCATATCGATGGACTCCGTCAGGTGCATGCGCCGGTTGTCATCGAGACTTGGTCGGAGCCGGAACTCCTGAAGCTCACCATGGATCTTGAACCGGCCGCCTTGCAGGCGCTGTTCGGCCCCGCGGCTTCGATCGCCATTGTCGATCGCCTGGTAATGGCTGACCTCGTGCCGATAATCGAAGCGCTGCAGCGTCAGGAGCCGAATGCCGGCGATCCACCGCTCACCCCGCCGTCGTTGGAGAAGCTGGAAAAGAACGCGCTTTCCGATGAATCCGGGCTCCTGCTGCGGATCGGCCGGCGCAAGTCGAGCCTCGTTGACATCTTCTTTCGCAAAAGCCCCCGACCGGATCTCGGCGAGAGGATCGCGGAAGCGTTCCGCATGCGCTACGCCGAACTGAAAGCCCTCGATCTTCCGGCCGACAAGATCTTCAAGCACTTGCAGGACTATGCCGGCATGAATGGCGAACCCAAGCGCCAGGGCGCCGCGCTGGCCGTGCTCGCTTATTTCTTCGATAGCTGCGACATCTTCGAGGATCCTCTCGTCTCCGTGGAGGTGTCATGATTCTGCCAACAAAGCATGTCCGTCCAGACCGCGCTCTCATCGGCGTTGGTGCCGAGATCTTGGAAATCCTGAAGCGGCCGATGACCATGTCCCGCCTGTGGGACGAGGTGCGCGGCCGGCGGGCGCAACATGCTCCCAACGCGCCGATCGACTATCAATGGTTTATTCTCGCACTGGACCTGCTCTACACGATCGGAGCGCTCGACTTCGACCGCGGCCTCGTGCGGAGGATCGCGTCATGATCCGTCGTTTTGGCAGCGACCTGGCTTCATTCAAGACCCTCGCTTTCAAGCCGGGCCTCAACATCCTGCTGGCCGACAAGAGCGAGGGCGCAAATGACCGCCAGTCTCGCAACGGCGCTGGCAAGACCAGCTTTGTGGAGCTGGTGCATTTCCTGTTCGGCGCCGACGTCCGTAAGGAGAGCATCTTCCGGTCCGAGGTTCTCACCGAATGGACCTTCGACGTGGTGGTCGATGTCGCCGACGAGGCAATTTCCGCGGTCCGCAGCGGCGCCAAGCCTAGCCAACTCATGATCAACGGCGCCGTCGAAAACTGGCCGCTTGCACCGCAGTCCAACTTGGCGGCCGGACATTTCGAGTTTTCGAACGAACAGTGGAAGGCCAATCTCGGCAAGCTCTGGTTCGGCCTGCCGCTCGCTTCTGGTGACGAAATCGAACGCTTCCAACCATCCTTCCGCTCCTTGTTCTCCTATTTCGCTCGCCGCCAGCTCAGCGGCGGATTCCAACAGCCGATGCAGCATTCTACGATGCAACAGGCATGGGACCAGCAGGTCTCGATCTGTTACCTGCTCGGCCTCGACTGGACCATTCCGGGCAAATTCCAGGAACTGCGCGGGCAGGAGAAAGTCGCCCGAGAATTACGCAAGGCCGCCAAGAGCGGCGACCTTGGCCGCTATTTCGGCAAATCCGCCGATCTGCGCACACGCCTCACCCTCGCAGAGGCCCACGCCATCAGGCTGCTCGAACAGCTGGCCTCATTTGAAGTCGTGCCAGCATACAAGGACCTTGAACGCGAAGCCAACCTTATCACCCGCGAGATCGACGTACTCAATGTCGACAGCGTGATGGACGGTGAATTGCTTCAACAACTTCGCGCCTCACTCGGTGAAGAAGGTGCCTCCGATCTCAGCGACGTCACCAAGCTCTACGCGGAAGTCGGCGTCATCTTGCCAGACATGGTACGGCGGCGTTTCTACGAGGTGGAACGATTTCATCGCTCAATCATCGAAAACCGCCGCGCCCACCTGAGTGCTGAAATCACCTCCACCGAAGCGCGTATCGACGAGCGCGACCAGCGCACCGCTGAGCTCGATCGCCGGCGTCGCCAGATCATGAATGTGCTGAGTTCGGGCGGCGCGCTAGAGCATTACACGAACCTGCGCGAGGAGGCTGGCCGTGCCGAGGCCGAGGTAGAGGGTTTGCGCCAGCGCCTCGAGACTGCAGAGCGTATCGAGAGTACCAAGGCCGAACTGGACATTGAGCGGGCCAATCTGACCAAGGCGCTTCGGGACGACCTGCACGAGCGCAACGACATCCTGCGCGAGGCGATCCTGACTTTCGAGTACTTGTCGGAATCCCTCTACGAGAAAGCCGGAAGCCTCACCATCGCCGAGACAGGCGGTGGGCCGCAGTTCGACGTCCATATCGATGGGCAGCGGAGTAAGGGCATCACCAACATGCAGATCTTCTGCTTCGACCTGATGCTCACCGAAATCAGCCTGAAGCAGGGTCGCGGGCCCGGCTTTCTCCTGCACGACAGCCACCTGTTCGATGGCGTCGACGAGCGACAGGTCGCCAAAGCCCTTCAGCTTGGCGCCGAGCGTGCCGAGGCCGCTGGTTTCCAGTACATCGTGACGATGAATTCCGATGTTCTTCCCCAGGAGGGGTTCCGAACTAGCTTCAGGGTCAAGGACCATGTCCTGGAGACCAAACTCACGGACGCGACCGACACCGGTGGGTTGTTCGGGCTTCGTTTCAACTAGGAGCGCCGATGCGATCTGCGCCCTTCACCCGTCCTACCCTTGTCGCCGCCGTCGAGTTGCTTGAGCAACACAGCCAGGCGCGGTTCAACCAGATGGTCCTCCGCCTTGGCCTGGAGGACGAGATTTCCTCCAGCTCCTCCCTCAGTGTCGCCAACAAGTGCGCCCTGCTCGGTCGGATCGTTGTGCAACGGGCCGAGGCCGTGCTCGACACGCTCGAAGGCAGCATGACCTTGGGCGAGGCGGTGATCCGGCAAGCTGCGCAGCTAGCGCAGCAAAACGCTACGCAAGCTTTGCAAACGGCCTTCGCACGGGGCCTTGCGCGTGACGGATACATTTTGACGTGGGACGACTTCGGGCGAAACACGTCCATCCGTGCGGCATTGCCCGGCGAAATCCAGCTCCCCCAAACGGATGACGAGGTGCATCAGCTTCTCAAGTTCTTCGGCTTCACAACCCCTCTCGGTCATCTTGACCAAGCCGTTGCAGCGCATACGCGCGGCAATTGGGCGGCTTGCAACAGTCAACTCCGGACCTTCCTGGAAAGCCTGTTCGACGACATCGCACGTAATGTGCTACCGCAGCAAGCGGGTCAACAGCTGAGTTCAGAAAACCGGCGCGCCTTGCTCGCAGAAATCGGTTTCCTCGCGATGGATCGCAACGAGTGGACCCAGGACGGGAAGAACTACGTCAACGGGCTCTTCAAAATGCTCCACACGGAGGGTTCGCACCCGGGCCTCTCGGATGAAGATCACAGCACCTTCCGCCTGCATGTCGTTCTGGTCACCGCCAGGACCTTCTTGCGGCGGCTGGTCTACGGCAAGTGAGGCCCGACATGGCGTTCTTCTCGCAGGACCAGTTGGAAGCCATTGCCGGCGCCCTGGGCGACACCAACCAAGGCCTTACAGGGCTGGAGATCCAGCACCTGATCGCGTCCAGCAAGATGATCGATCCAGGCCCGGTGACGAAACGTGTCCGCATCTACAATGCCTTCGTAGAGAGCCAGAACACCAAACAAAACCGCACGCACGTCCTGGAATTCATTCGCCTCGCAATGAAGCCAGCTCGATATAACCATGACCCGGATCGGTACGAGCCGATGCGAGCACTTCTAAATCAGGCTTTGGCATTTGCCGGCCTTGTCGTGGATCAGGCCGGAAACCTCACATCGGCAGAATCCGCCCAGACATTGCCGGAGGCACAACGGCGCGCCCGCAACCTTCGAGCCGATCTCGAGGGCCGAGGCGTACATCCGGACGTGCTGAAGTTTTGCCGCGCCGAGCTGGTTTCGGACAACTACTTCCATGCTGTCCAGGAGGCGGTGAAGAGCGTCGCGGACAAGATGCGTACACGCACGGGTCTGACGGACGATGGGGCACCTTTGGTCGATAGAGTGCTCGCTGGTGACCCTCCACTCTTAGCTATTAATCCACGCAGCACAGTCAGCGAACGCAGCGAACAAAGCGGGTTTGCCAACCTTGTCCGTGGCACCTTCAGCATGTTCCGCAACCCGACCGCGCATGAGGCACGCATTCACTGGGTAATGTCCAAGGAGGACGCCGAAGACCTACTATCAATCGTATCGCTGATTCATAGGCGCCTGGACGCCGCTCATATGCCGGCACGCATTTAAGGCTCAGGCCATATGAGCTGAATCGAAAGCGAGCTAGATCCAGACCGCATAGGTCGCATCGGTGAGCGGCAGTTCGAGTTGCTCTACGAGCGCGAGGGCCTCTAGTTCAATAAGAGCACCGTCGACGTGATGGGCTGGGATTTCATCGTAGAGTTCTCGTTGATTTCTTAAAATTTATAATCAATCTAAATTTTTCCATTTATTTCAACTATGCAGTCGACATTTAATATTACTTTTTTCTTCTGATAAATAAATTGTAGTTAAATACATAGTAAAATCAATATTGCTAAGGAGTTTCCTTTTGTGGTTTTCCGAGGCAGTTATTGAAAGTCATAAAATAAACTTGGGATTCTCAGTATATAGAACGAAAATTTCTATTATTTTCGGATGATTTTCAGAAATAATTTTTGATTCTTAAGAATCCGTCGGATAATTCCGTTTGGTGATCCCATTGGGTAATTCCATGAGATTAATCCATTGGGGAAATTAAATGGAGGAAAAAAAGAGCCACGCAGTTACCCGCGCAGCCCATTTTGATTTAGTTAGCACTTAATCAATACAGCAGCGGCGGGAATTCTTCAAGTCTGAAACACGATTCAGGCAATGGATTTTTATTGCCTAAAACAAGGAGACTCAAATGCCGATGAAAATTCGCAAGATTATCACCCGCTCAACGGCCCGTGTGATAGGCCGCTTTCCAAGTCGGAAGGCGCGAGGAATGGTTGATTATGAATCACAGATCGAAAAGGACTTCGTATACCGCCTAGAGGCATGCCCATTCGTTATCGATTTTAGGAGCCAGCCGACCAAGATTGAGTTCAGTCACAATGGTAATCCCTCACATTACGTTCCAGATTACTGGGTTAGAACTTGGCATGGGTCGTTTTTCGCTGAGGTGAAACCAGACAGTATTTGGGATGATCCACAGATCTTAAGTCGGCTAAAGAGCATTTCGGTTGCCTTTGGCGAACGCAATGAGCGGTTCCGAATTTTCACTGCGAGTGAAATTAGGCGCTCACCTCATTTCCAGAATGCTAGGCTAGTAAACGATTTCCGATACTCAGCATTTGTGCCTTCTAAAGCTGACCTTCTCGCTGCACGAGCGTTTTTTCATCATACCCCCCAAACAACAGCATCAAGATTATGGGAGCACTTGAGGGGGGACACTCTTGAGAAGACCGTTTTGCCATTTATTGCATTTGGTCAAATCAGGATGAACTTCGGCGTTAGATTTGGTGAGCATTCTAAGCTTTGGATTCCAAGCTGGGAGATGGGCCAATGATTGATCATCTCTTAAAACATGATTGGGTATTTGATGACGAAAGTTGTGTGAATGATTCTGACAATGAAGAGTTTTCTGAGAAACCGGATTTCAAAAGCGTATTTGATTTTGAGTCTCTACCTACAGATAGAAAATCCGAGGTAAAACAGCGCCTGAATATATTGAAATTAATTCAAGATTTTGGGCATGGTGGCGTGACACGAGAAGCATATGATTTCGTCGTGGAAACCAAGCTGTATTCAGTTCCATCTCAAACAACGGTTCGGGGTTGGTGGCAACGTTGGGTCTATTCTGGCTTTAAAGTCGAAAGTTTGCTCCCACGGTATCACCTAAGAGGAAACCGAACATCCAAGGTTTCCCCTGCAGTTGAAAGGATGATAGCTGATGCTATCCGTTCCAGATACCTGACAAAGAAGTGTCACACTGTGGGTGTGGTATATATCAAGTTGTTGGAAATGCTGGAGAAGGAGAATGTAGGTAGGTCAGTTGAGTTTCAGTTACAAGCACCGGCCCTATCCACTTTGACCAGGCGAATCCGAGCATTAGATCCATACGTTGTAGCTGTTGCACGAAAAGGGAAAGCCCATGCCGACAGGCTTTACAAGCATGTTGGCATGGGGGTAACAAGCCGGTTTCCACTTGATGTTGTGCAAATTGATCATACCGTTTTGGATGTAATTCTAACGGACGAAAACGGTACATTACTCGGTCGTCCTACGCTTACTGTCGCGATAGATGTCTACAGTCGCGCAGTTTTAGGATTCCATATTTCTTTTGACGCGCCCGGGTGGAAATCTGTGATGCGTTGTTTGTCGATGGCAATACAGCCCAAGGATTCAATTTTCAAACGATATAGTTCTCTGAGGTTTGGCTGGCCATGCCATGGCATCATGCTGACAGTGCTGCTCGATAATGGCCCGGAGTTTCATGGCCATGCCATCGAAGATGCAGCTAACGGCTTAAGTATTGAGCTTAGATACTGCCCAGCTAAAAAACCTTACTATAAGGGAATTGTTGAGCGCTACTTTGGAACGGCTAATACAAAGCTGGTGCATCGCCTACCAGGAACCACGTTCTCCAATACTAAGGCACGAGGAGATTACAAATCTGAAAAAGAAGCGTGTGTCACGCTTCCTAAACTCGAGGAGTGGTTTACTCGGTTTGTGATCGAAATATATATGCCTAGCCTTCATATGGGTATACTGGAAGCACCTTTAGATCGCTGGGGGAAGGGTGTTAAGTTAACGTCTATCCGGTTGCCAGATCCATCGATTCCAATGGCCGTCTTGCTTGGTGAAATCGTCTTTCGATCTCTAACACGCAGGGGGATCGAGTTGTATGGGCTTATGTTTTCATCTGAAGAGCTAGCACTGGGTCTGCGCAGACGCATCGCTGTGCTTGGGAAAAACAAAGCAAAAGGGAAGGTAAAAGTTAAATTCGACGCGTCGGATATGGGACGTGTTTGGGTACACGCAGTCCCGAACGAACCTCCAATTTATGTGCCTTGTATTGATCAGGAAGCCTCTGATGGAATACCCCTCTGGCAAGTAAAAGCAGTTCGAAGCCGGCTCTTAGCGGACGCAAAGATTCAACAGAAGGGGCGGCGTAAATCCCTAGTTGAAGGCACCGCCGAGTTGCAAAATGACATCCAAGAATATGGCGAAACTGCTCGTCGCAAGAAGCGCACGGCGAAACGATTAGGCCGCATGAAGGAAGGCGCTACGATTCGCGCGGCAGCGGATTATTCCAAGTTGAAACCAACCAATACTTTAAATGACGATAATATTTTTCGTGAAAATGAACGGGTGGAAGCGACTGAGAACATCACCTGGGAAGTGGGATTTTTGAAAGGTATTAAGGGAGCAGGCGAATGAACCAGGCTTCAAATGCACAACAACCAAAATCGCCATTAAATCAACTCAGTGACTCTGATATCGCGAGACTATCCAAGCTGGAAACGCTTTACGTCAATTATGATCAAACGCAGAGGGCCTGTGAGATGTTACGTCGGTTTCACATGGGCGCGCGCGAAACATCTGGAGGGAAGTTCATTTCCCTGATTGGAGACTCCGGTGCAGGGAAAACAACTGTCATTGAGCTATACTGCGCTTCCATTGCTGTTCCAACGGTTGACCTGGACAAAAATGATGTAACCCCCGTTGTCTTTGTGACTGTTCCGGAAGACTGCACAGTCAAAGAGTTATGTGTTCGTCTTCTGGCGGCACTTGGAGACCCTTATTCCCACAGGGGCACAAAGTTTGAAATTGAGGCCAGGATCAAGCCACTTGTACAAAACAAGGGGGTAGAACTTATAATACTGGACGAATTCCAACACATGATTGATCCAGAACGAGGGAAAGTCGCTCATACGACTTTGGAATGGCTTAAGACCCAAATGAATACTTTAAATGTTGGGTTTGTATTGGTCGGACTTCCTGAATTCGAAGAGGTTGTGCACGACAATTTACAATGGCACCGGCGTTCCCGAGGTCGTTTTCAACTTCATCCTTTCAGTTGGTCAACTCCAGATGACCGAAACCGGTTCCTAAGTTTTCTGGGAACGATCGAAGCTTTAGTGCCTGTACCCAATAACGACGGCTGCCTTCGAACTGGTAATCTGCCGGCAAGAATAATCTACGCGACTGGCGGGCACGTTGCGTTTGTAATGCGCCTTATTCGACAGGCTGCTGAAGAGGCTATTGATCAGGAGGCGGAAACACTTACGGCCCATCACTTCCAAAAAGCCTACAATGTTCTCGAGGGGTTCTCGAAACCAAAAGAAAACAATCCATTCATGCCCAACTTCAAGAGAAAAGGCGTCATACATGATATCCACCGGAAGACGGAGGTGCTGCAATGACTTCGTTTCAGAAAGTTGCTGTCGCTGTTCGACCCTTCGATGATGAATGCCTTATGGGATACATTATTAGAGTATCTGAGATAAATGGATATCCAACCCCCACGTGGGTCACGCAGCTGTGGGGATCAGAGATTTCTAACAAAAGTCCACTGTCTCTCTCCGATCATACAAGCGGAATGTCGATTTGCCTTAGGCAAGATAAAGCAGTGCTCGAGAGGACGCTTATAAGAAATATCGACAATGAAAATCACCGAGTTCTGCTGCCATCTGGCGACTTCGTTCGATATGAAGATCTCTCACTAAAAGAGGTCAGAGTGTGTGAATGTTGCCTGCACGAGTTCGGTTACATCCGATGGCATTGGACAATAAAGGCAATCCCAGTATGCCATATACATGGGGTCACGCTTCGAACCCATTGCAGCTCGTGCAAAACCAAATTTCGGCATTTGAGACCAACAGTAAAGTGTCTTTGCGGCAATCGCTCTAAAGAAAGACCGTGGCCCTTACTTAAGGAAGAGCGCGACATCATAGATTGGCACATTCAGCGGTGGAGTTCGCAGGGGAAGCTGAAAAAAAACAGAGTGGAAGGTTTTCTTCCCCCAAAGGGATACTCCGAGTTACCCGCTGCCCGGCAACTCGCGGTGCTGAAGCTGCTGCGCGCGAGCGCCGTCCTAAAAGAAGATCAGGAAGAGGTTTCTACAACAAACCAGGACCCTTTGTTCGGTTTTCGCCTGCTGGGGGACTGGCCTTACGCCTACCATGCTCATTTGCGTAACATTGTTGATCGTTCAATGTCTAAGGTCACTGTTTTTCACCTGAAGAGTCACTTCAATACTCACTATAGAGCTGTATTAGAGAGCAAGCACTTACCTGGATATTCAATGCTATGGGCCGAAATCAAAAACTTCATGGATGCCCTGATTGGTGAGATTCCAGTCAACAGGCGTGGAAATGCAGCAGCGTTACCTGAAGAGGAGAAGGCAAAATACATTTCTCGTCAGACAGCAGCTCAAAAACTGAAGATGTCAAAAAGCAAGCTTCGAAATTTGGTTGGTTCTGGAATCATTGTTGGGCAGTCATTCCGTTACGCTAACAATACCAAGCAATTTCTCTGCGCTGAATCTGTTGAAGCATATTCGGAGCTTCAATCAAGGGCATTAACATTAGGCGAGACGGAGAAACTTCTAGGTGTTACGGCGCATGTTTTATCTCAGTTGATCCGTGCGAAATTGATTCGGAAAATTCCTGTTCTCGCTGCTGCTGATCGATCTCTGAGCTCCAGGATAGACCGCCGTTCAATTGAAGAACTAATCGATCAACTTTCAGAAATCTCTTCTCCATTCGATGGTGGCCGCATCTCTGAATTCACATCGCTTCCTAAAGCTGTAGCGAAGTATAACGCGAATGGAGTTTCCATGTTGGACATCATCCAGTTTGCACTGTGTTACTCATTGCCAATCTGGCGCGTTGGTTGAGCATCTAATGAGCTCTTAAAGCAATTTGTAATTCATGGAGATGATCTAAGAACAATGGGAACATCAGATACCTCGCGAGCGACCAGAACTTAATCAATGTTCGAAGCGGCACACTTCTGAGTGCATTGAGGACAGTTCATCAAAAACATTTCTCGGCAATCAGACCCGCCCCGAATAGCGGGCAAAGGCGGTAATGTTGGTAATCTCAATCCAATCACCGCGGCCAGAATAAATCTCAGATGTTAGCCATTCTACTTCTTCATCCAATTTCTCCTCCGCAACATCTCGGTACCAAGCCTTCAGCCGCCCGTCCTCTCCGCCGCCCCAGCGGTACCCACAGCGCTTCAGGACATCTTTCCGCTCCTAGGGGGGGGCATTAACCGCCCAGAGCCTCCTGGTGGGCCTCCTGGCGGCCTCCAGCAACTGTGTAAATCCAGTGCGCCCAGAAACAGGCAAGAGGAGTGATAAAAGCTCCAGGACCGCTTGACAGTCCTGAAGCGCTCTATGAGCTTTAAAAAATAGACCAAAAATGAGAGCGATCCATTCGAGTTTCAGACTGGTAACCCCTTCCTCTTTCCAAGCGATGTCATTCATTGAACAGGCCCATGCCTTTTCCTGAAACACTGTGCTGAGACGTTCGACAAAGGACCGAACGAAAGCCGCGTGGTGAACTATGATCAATACGGCAGGTGCAATCGCAGCTTCTAGGGCAGCGATATCAATCGTCTGTCCAGCAAGATCCTCGTCCTTGAGGCCCGTGACTTTTGATATTTCGGGATCAAGTGGCGCAGGCGGTTCCTGCAGTGCCTGAAAAGCTGTGCCAACTGAGAATAGTCTGCCGTCCCGGGAGAAGGTGAATGGCAGAACAGCGATCTCGATCACGATGTCATGTTCAGGGTCAAATCCCGTTGTTTCGGTATCCAGAATGATACCAACCAAAACTTCTTCGTTTGGGTCGGGCTCGCCATAGGATTCTTTCGGCACCAGGCGTTGCTGTATCTGGTAGTTGGGCGAAGCTTCCAAAACCTTAGCGGCATTTTCAAGATTATCAGTCATATTTTGAGTTTCAGGCTACCCCATAGGCCCCGGCAATAGGATACACCATTGGGATCAACATTTACCCGAGGGGAAGTTGGACACCCATTACATCGACTGCGGGCTTAAGGCCGAGGACATAAACATTTTGGATATTTCTCAGAAATGTCGATGCGCTCTGAATGCAACGGGTATCTAGGGAAAGCCCACCGCGTAACCTTAAAGAAGTGGTTCGATGTTGGACACATCGATCTCTTTGGTTGCTTTTGACATATCAAAGTTGGTTTGCATGTTGAGCCAATAATGCGGTGTCGTGTTGCAAGCGTGTGCCAAGCGCATAGCTGTGTCAGTTGAAATCGCAGCAGTCCCTTTTATAATTCGGTCAATCCGGGTCCGAGGTACACTAAGGTGTTTGGCAAACGCTCCTGCACCAATGCCCATGGGCTCGAGATACAGTTCCTTCAGGACCTCGCCAGGGTGCATTGGGCTTTCTAGCATGCTCATTTTCGCAATCCTTCCAGTAAACATTACTGCTCACCGTTTAACCGCAAGACGCGTTTCTCTGATCAGAATTTCAGCTGGCAGGTGCCATTCATTGTGCAAAGCTCTAATTTGCGCAATAGACAGCGCCTTCTTCCGCCTTAAAATTTCTGACGCGCGCGATTTGCTATGCAACACTGTTGCGAGCGCCTTTTGGTCCAAATCATTCTGCTCCATGTGAAAGCAAAACTTATCTACGGGATCGGGTTTTTGGACGGGATAACGCGCGTCTTCGTAGTTAGACGCCAAGTCGGATAGGACCATGAGATATTCGAACTCAGGTGTCCCTTCCTCCGAAGCCCAAAATAAATCAATCTGACCAACCGCCCAGGCGAGGTCCTCATCGTTTTTGATTGTTCTTGTTTCAAACCTTTTCATAGCACATCCCAATCCGTGACTCGTGCTCAATATTCTAAAATTTACTTCTCAATAATATGTTACAAAAGTCGTATCAACGCGATCATAATAAACATGTGCTGTGACCTGAGCCCTTAAATTTCCTCCAGATTTGGGTAGAGTCCGTCGACGTTAAGGAGACGGATTAATGAAGCGCAGTCGATTCACCGAAGAGCAGATCATCGGGATTTTGAAGGAGCAGGAGTCTGGCCAGCGGACGGCGGATGTTTGCCGTCGGCATGGTGTCAGCGAAGGCACGTTCTACAAGTGGAAGGCCAAGTATGGCGGCCTGGAGGTCTCGGAGGCGAAGCGCCTGAAGGCTTTGGAGGACGAGAACACGCGTCTGAAGAAGTTGCTGGCCGAGACGATGCTGTACAACGCCATGCTGAAGGATGTCGCTTCAAAAAATGGTGACGCCCGCTGCACGGCGGGAGGCGGTCGCCCATCTTCGTGCCACGCACGGGGTGAGCGAGCGGCGGGCGTGTCTTGTGCTGGGAGCGGACCGGACTTCGATCCGCTACCGGTCTCGTAGACCGGACGATGTCGATGTCCGGGAGCGGCTACGCGCCCTGTCGCGGGAGCGTCGTCGTTTCGGTTATCGGCGTTTGCATCTGCTACTGGCACGGGAGGGTATCGCGATGAACCAGAAGAAGCTGAGGCGGCTTTATCGCGAAGAGAAGCTGCAAGTGCGACGGCGCGGCGGTCAGAAGCGGGCCTTGGGCACGCGGGCGCCGATGGCGCTGCCGGACGGGCCGAACCAGCGATGGTCGCTGGACTTCGTGTCGGATGCCTTCGTGGTGCAGACGCTCGAGCGCGTATCTCGGGATGTCGGCTATCCCAAGACGATCCGGGTGGACAATGGCAGTGAATTCATAATGAACCTCCAACTTACAACTTCGGAATCAGCCATAACCAAGGGGAGTTCGTGACGGTCTCAACGGCACTGACGCGGTCATCTTAACTGTGACACGTCATCCAACGACCGGCAAACCTGACGCCACGCCACGTAAGTTAACACAAAAAAAACAAACAAAAGGGCGACACTAACGACCCCCCAATTTCTGTCAGCGGCGGAAGCAACAATGTTTCCAAAGAAGTAGCCAGTTCCAACCAGTATGCCAGCCCAAAGAGCTGCGGACGCTGCATTTAATATAGTAAAGGTTCGCCACGGCATTTCTCCCAAACCAACAGGTATTGCACCTATCGTGCGCATTCCCTTAGGGTAGCGATATATAAACAAGTACAAGATGCCGTATCGGGCCATAAGGATACGCGCTCTTTTTAAGGCTTCCTGGGTCCAGGTCCATCTTGCGAAAATGTGCTCACCGTAGCGCCGCGCCAATGCAAACCGCAGCTCATCGCCCAGATACCCACCCGCAAAGCTCAAGATCAGAACGATACTTGGGTCCAATGCGCCCTTGTAGGCCGCGAAACCCGCGAATAGGGGGAGTGCTCCACTCTTCAAACTGCAGTAAGCGGATAGGCAAGGCGTAAACCAGCAAGCCATACTCTTCCAACAAGGCCAGAAATGTTTCCATTGCACCTTATTTCTTCACAGGTAACGCTGTGGCGGCTTGAAGCTACAACACCCGGCGTATCTTTTGGACGGCCACTCCTGGAGGTTCATGCTGATCGATTGTGGTAACGAACTCTCCATTAGCATTGTATACGAACACGCTGGCGGAATGGTTCATTGTGTAG
Organism: Rhodospirillaceae bacterium; assembly: GCA_002709955.1. Lineage (GTDB taxonomy): Bacteria > Pseudomonadota > Alphaproteobacteria > UBA8366 > Aestuariispiraceae > Pacificispira. Next base: position 46,722 of record PAQY01000012.1, on the reverse strand, counting down.
CTTTCATCCACCGTTACGCGCTTATACGTGACTCTGAATGATTCGGCGGCTTTGAGCGTTTGACCAGCCGAGCCCGAATAACCGGTGATCGCTGTATGGAAATTGCTGACATAATCCGCCATCACCTGAACAGTATCCCGTTCAGGGTCAACCGTAATGAAAACTGCCTGGATGGGAGACGTTTTATCGCCAAGTTCTTCCAGCCATCCCGATATGTTGGATAGGGTTGTTGGGCAGACATCAGGACAATATGTGAACCCAAAGAACACAAGAGTGGGGCGTCCGATCCAGTCCTTCGGGTGTGTCCGACCTGAATGATCCGTTAGTTGGAAGTTCATTTCATAAAATGGAAGGGGGAGAGATTGAGATGCAACTGAATAGGGGTCGATAGCTCGCCCTGGACCATCGACCTGCCACCAACCAATGAACAGTGTTATCGCGACTAAGCCGAGGCCGCCTGCAATATACACAATCAATTGACGAACTGCGCCGTTCATTGACCAGTATCCAGCTGACTTCCGCGCGGCTTTGATTTCGGTGATTGATCTTCTTCCTGGTTAGATTTACTGGATTGCGTTTTCATGGTGAACGCAAGTAAGCACACTACACCTACCGTGATGAAAATATCCGCGACGTTAAAAACCGGCCAATGATACGAACCAACATATAGAGCGATAAAATCCGTGACCGCTCCGTCATGCATTCGATCAACAACGTTACCCAGCGTGCCTCCGATAACTGCGGCGAATATGTACATCTTGCCCCGATGTCGCGTACGCCAAAGCCAAAACCCAAAAACCCCAATGATCACAATAGCAAGCCCTGACAGTATCAATGGCCCCCATACCCCGAGACCGCCAAGCAACCCAAAACTAACGCCGCGATTATAGACAAGCACAAAGTCGAAGAATGGGAGGATGGGAATACGTTTAGGAGGGTCCATGATGACTGTTAGCACGTACCACTTCGTGGCGATATCAACGCCAGTCAAAAGGACGGCGAATAGAAAGGCCGCCATGGCGTTTCGTACATGATGTCGCATTATCAATCTCTATCCATTTGAAAAACCAACGTCGGGTGGCGGATTGGGTAAGTCTGAGTTTTGTCAATCTGAAAACTTTGGGCCTGAGGCGGCTATCCCATAGACGGGAACCGCAACATCAACTGGCCCTGCATTCTCAAAGTGCAGGGTCATTGATATGGTTTCCCCCTTTTTCAACGGATTTTTCAATTCCATGAGCATGATGTGCAATCCCCCTGGCTCCAGGATGGCCGTTGTTCCAGCAGAAACTTCGACATTACCCGCAGGACTCATTCTCGCAAGACCGTCTTTAACCTCTGATTTATGGACCTCAGCCATACCAGCGGCAGGTGTAGTGACCATTGTAAGAACGTCGGTAACGGCTCCACCGTTTCGAATTGTGAGATAAACAGCAGTTGGTCTTGATACGCCAATTGACGCGCGAGCCCATGGTTTCTCTACAACAAGATCGGACGCATAAACGTCGGCTGCAGGCGTCAATAGAACCGCGATAATTGCTATAAACACGAAAAGAGCGGTCTGATTTGTTCTGAACATCAGGAATAATCCTTACAATCTTTTATTTAGTTCCGTGACAAAAACCTCCGTCGCGGTGCCGTACCCGAAGGTTCGTACGAAGGTACCGTCGGGTGAGATGAGATAGACCGCAGACGTGTGAGCTACGGCATAGTTGCTTTGATCTCTATCCGGCTGTTGCTTTTCATAATAGGCCTTAAAGGTTTCGGCGGCGCTGGCAATCTGTTTCTCGGCGCCGGTCAGCCCAACGATAGTAGGATGGAATGCCGACACGTACTCCGCCATACTTTCAACGCGGTCACGCTCAGGATCAACTGAGATAAAAAGTGGTGTCACGCTAGCTGCCTTCCCTCCAATCTGATCCATGACCACCGCAAGGTCCGAAAGCGTCGTCGGGCAGATATCAGGGCAGTTCGTAAATCCGAAGAAGACTAAGAGCCACTGCCCCCTGTAGGTCTTCTCGGTGACTGTATTCCCTTGGTGATCAACAAGCATAAAACTTGGCGAGAAGGCATTCGATTCGGATTGTGACGATGCCTCAAAAACTGGGTTTCCTGTGCCGCGCCAAACAAAGAGGCCGATATACACGGCCAACATGATCGCAACGGTCCCCCAGAGAATGTATCGGATTTTCTTCAATTGTCTTCAACCTCAGACCGCACGAGTTCATAGAGTTGCTGGGGACCAAATTCTTGCAGCGACTTTCCGTTCACAAAGAAGGTAGGCGTACCTTTTACGCCAGCTGCTTTCACATCCGAAGCATCTTGATCAAGCACCCTTGTAACTTCTGGTAACAAGGCATCTTTCTTGGCGCGGGTTATATCCAACCCTGTACCGGCAATGACGGACCAAACGCTATCTGCTGCGCGTCCGTGCGGGGCCCAAAGGGGTTGAGTCTCGAGTAACCGTTCTAGCACCACTTCAAACTTTCCTTGCATGCGTGCAGCTTCCAGAATCCGAATAGCGCCTTCAGATTGCGGATGAAAATTGGCGTATCGCAGGACAACTCGGACCTTGCCTTCGAAATTTGACATGATGTCTTTAACGTAGGGATGAAAGGCACGGCACGCCTCGCATGCTGGATCGAAGAACTCTACAATCGTTACCGGAGCGTCCACTGGCCCAAGGACGGGTGCATGCGAACGCACAAGGAAAGTCTCATCCGCTGCATTTCTAACAGCGTTTTTGTCCACCGTTGGAACGTACATATACGCTCCAAGGCCAAAAATACCGACAGTCGCGATACCGGTTGAAACGAGAATAGTCCGACGATTCATGACAACCTCTTCAGATAAGGGTGCAGAAGGAGAAAAGTGATAGCGACGAACGCCGCAAAGGACAAAAACGGCAACGGCACAATGCCGAAAACCGTCTGTTTTGCACCGGCGCATGACGGCCCACTTAGCTCACAAGGTTGAATTATTTCCGGGACAATCCCGATAAAGAGCAAGCTGTGCCAAAAAGCGATCAGTCCACCCACGATTGAAATCGGCAACACGTAACGGTAAATGGTTGTATCCTCCAAATAAGCGGCGATACCCAGGATCAGGGCCAGAGGAAACATGGCGATACGCTGATACCAACAGAGAACACAAGGCGTCTGCCCCATAACTTCACCGATAAAAAGCGCCCCCAAAGTCGATACGAGAGCGATGATCCAGGCCAACGAGAGCGCGGAGTTCTGTAAGGATCTGCTGGTCACCTGCTCGTGCCCTTCACTCTGCTGGAGCGGTCGCAGCATGATGCCGCCGCTCCCTCAGTGCCTGTAAGACGATTTGAAATGCAGACCATAGGAATAGCCCCGCCATCAGGGCTGCCACGATCAAATCCGGCCACGCGGACTGGGTGAGGAATACGGCACCGGCCGCTCCAATAACTGCGACATTGCCGATTGCGTCGTTTCGACTGCATAGCCAAACCGAGCGAACATTCGCATCCCCGTCCTTGAACCGAAGCAAGATAAGAACACTGACCACATTTGCAGTGAGCGCCAGAAATCCAATCGTTCCCATAATCGGGGCACTTGGCACCCCAAGGATCAAAACTTGATACGCGGTCGATCCAAATACCCATACGCCCATAGCAGCAAGGCTGATCCCTTTGATAAGAGCAGCGGTAGCGCGTACCCGGAGTGACATGCCGATCACAAAGAGAGACATCCCGTAGGTCAGAGTATCTCCCAGAAAATCTAACGCATCGGCTTGTAACGCTTGTGACCCGGCAAAGGCTCCGGCTGCCATCTCGATGAAGAACATCGTGGCGTTGATGGCAATCACCCACCACAAAGCCTGTCGGAAATCCTTAGACGCCCCATCGAACTTCGCCTCTGTTCCACAACACCCACTCATATTGGTCTCAATCCTCTTGTAGTAACCTGATCGAACCCTCATTCTAATTGCTATAGTTATTGTAGGTTCAAGAGGAAAATTACATGGCCGTTTTATTGACGATCGGACGGGTAGCGAAAGCCACCGGCTGCACGGTGCAGACAATTAGGTATTACGAGCAGATTGACCTGATTCCAGCCCCAGACCGATCAGTGGGCAATCAGCGCATTTATGAACCATGTCATGTCGACCGACTATATTTTGTGAAGCATGCCCGCGAACTGGGGTTCTCACTCGCCGCTATACGCGAGTTGCTCAGCTTGTCCGATGATCCAAACCAGTCGTGTGCAGCCGCTGACATTATCGCCCGGGACCAACTGGCACAGGTCGAGCGAAGAATTACGCAACTGGAATCCTTGAAAACAGAGCTTGAACGCATGATCAAACAGTGCAGCGGTGGCCGCATTGAAGACTGCAGAGTGATCGAGGTGCTGGGAGATCACCACCAATGCCTTACTAACCATAAGAACGCTGTTGGATGACCTCTGGGAAGAGTTTAGCAAAATAGGCAGCCCCAAAGTTCTTTGGAGCAATCCGTTAGCAATGAACAGAAAGTTAAGAAACTTCGGCTTTTGGCTAGCAACAAATCTTCCCGATTGCCACGGAATACGTCCTATATGGTAGCAAACGCAGAACTTGTGCTCCCTAATGCGCCTCCACCCGGTGCTTCCTATATGCTTCCTAAAGGCAAAGCCCCGCTTTTGAGGGCGGGGCTAAAGTATTGATTTGATTGGTTGCGGGGGTAGGATTTGAACCTACGACCTTCAGGTTATGAGCCGTCACATGGCGATTTCTCGCCATTTCTAAAGATTGCGTAGAATCACTATAAGTGATTGATATTACTGGACTAATTAAAACACCTCTTTACGCTGTCATTCGATCAATTGCTCGCCGAAACCAGCCCTCATGATTCCACTATGATTCCAGGGATTAAGAACGGCGGGGCAATCACCCGAAGATAATCAGCCGCAAAGAGGAGCCATATGCCCAAAATCACTAAACGCCTTGTCGAAGCAGCAGAGCCCCGCGACAAGGATTACATCATTTGCGATGACGACCTCGCCGGTTTTGCCGTTCGCATATTGCCCAGTGGCCGACGTTCGTACATCGCTCAATACCGCATCGGCAATCGCTACCGACGTATGAGCCTGGGTGCCCACGGCGTCCTGACACCCGAGAAAGCCCGTCGCATGGCATTCAAGGTCCTTGCCGCAGTCAAAGACGGAGAGGACCCAGCGGGTGAACGATCCCGCGCCCGCAAGGCATGCACGGTCAAGGAGCTTGCGAAACGCTTCGACGAAGAACACATCTCGGTTCGCCTCAAACCTGGAACGGCTCGCGAATATAGACGCAACCTTCGCCGTTTCATTCTCCCTGCCCTCGGACGCCTCAAGGTCGCCGAAGTCACCCGAGCAGATATCGCAAAATTCCATCACGACCTCCGACACATTCCCTATCAAGCCAACCGGAATCTCGAAGTCATTTCCAAAATGTTTGTCCTTGCTGAGATGTGGGGGATGCGACCGGACGGGTCCAACCCTCGTCTGCACATCAAAAAGTACCCCGAAGAAAAACGGGAGCGGTATCTCAACCAGGAGGAACTTTCTTCTCTCGGTTCCGTGTTGTCCGAAGCAGAACAAATAGGTGTCGAGGACATTTACGCCATTTCAGCCATTCGGCTCCTCATCTTTACCGGATGTCGCCTCAACGAAATCATGACGCTCAAATGGGCCGAGGTCGATTTAGATAATAGTTGTTTACGGCTCTCCGATTCCAAGACCGGAGCCAGGGTGGTTCATCTTGGCTCCCCTGCCCTCAATCTGCTCGATAATCTCAAACGACAGCCAAACAACCCTTGGGTAATCTGCGGCAAAATCCCCGGCACCTACCGAAAAGAAATCCAAAAGTTCTGGCAACGGATCCGCAATCGCGCTGGCATCAATGACGTGCGTATCCACGACTTACGTCATTCCTTTGCCTCCAACGCCGTCGCCCAGGGCATGAGCCTTCCTATGATCGGCAAGCTTCTGGGCCATACTCAAGTCCAGACGACAGCACGTTATGCGCATCTTGCTGCGGATCCGGTGAAAGCAGCAGCTGACGCTATCTCCTCCAACATTGCCGAGCACCTGAACGCTGACGCGGCATAAAATCAGTGTCGAACAGCAAGGTTGGTCGTGGCGTCAATCGGGCAACGCCCACCTTTCCACGCTTCAGCCACCTGCTGCTTCCTTTTCTTCTTTTTCTATCGGTTTCGCCAACGCAGCAGTCGCCTGTAAAAAAGCCTCTTGCTGTTCTTCCGAAAGCCCACGGAAAAGTTCAATCATGGCCCGCTCCTTCTCATTCTCGAGTCGCGTGCCACCGCTAAGCAAGTCAGATGGATGGCACTCCAGGGCTTTGGCGATCCGTTCCATCCAATCAAGTGTCAAACGACGATGCCCCTTCTCAAGGTGGCTAATCTGTTGATTGCTCGTCCCGACAAGCTCGGCCAGCCGTTTTATCGTCAGCCCTTGCGCCTTCCGTAATTCGCTAATTCTATTTTCCATACCTCATAATCCAACAATTTGACTAATTTCACAACCAACATTTTGTGTATCTATTTTCATCACACAAAGTGCGTATGGCAGGATTTTTCGCGATTTTTTGGGCAAGCGCGCCGCTCGTTGCATATTTTTTCCAACATTTTGTATTGTTAGAGATTGACAAATACAGTACATTCTGTTGATTTTTGAAAATCTCGTGACTTTCATACGGCACCTCAGGGTCCCCTGCAGTCTCGATGAATGCCGAATTCGCCTATGCATCAGTATGGGCGTCCGGCAAAGAAGAAGGATTGCCTTGGTGACGGAACAACAGGATTCAGAAACGGACAGCCCAGCCGGAAATCAGCCCAAGCTCACACGGGCAGCTGAATACGTTCGGATGTCTACCGAACATCAGAAATACTCAACCGAAAACCAGGGCGACATCATTCACAAGTATGCCGCCCGCAAAGGCTATGAAATTGTTCGGACCTATACCGACAAGGGGCGAAGCGGTCTCAACATTGAGGGTCGCGATGGACTCCAGCAGCTGATCGCCGATGTGGAAGCCGGACGTACCGATTTCACGGTCATCCTCGTCTATGACGTGAGCCGCTGGGGTCGGTTCCAAGATTCGGATGAAAGCGCATATTACGAATACCTGTGCAAGCGCGCCGGGATTTTGGTCGAGTACTGTGCCGAGCAGTTTGAAAACGATGGCAGCATCAGCTCAACGATCGTTAAAACCGTCAAGCGTGCCATGGCCGGCGAATATAGCCGCGAACTGTCCGTCAAGGTGTTCGCCGGACAATGCCGACTGATCGAGTTGGGCTACAGACAAGGTGGCCCTGCAGGTTTTGGCCTTCGGCGCATGATGGTTGATGAAACCGGCCAGCCAAAAGGAATGCTCGACCGTGGGGATCGCAAAAGCCTGCAAACAGACCGTGTGATCTTGGTTCCAGGCCCTGATGACGAAGTTGAAACCGTTGGAAGGATTTATCGTTCCTTTGTTGAGGATCAGAAGACCGAGACCCAAATAGCCACTTGGTTAAACGAAGAAGGCATCTTGACCGATCTCGACCGGCCTTGGACGCGCGCTGCCGTTCATCAGGTTCTGACCAATGAAAAGTACATTGGAAACAACGTTTATAACCGCTCGTCATGCAAACTGAAAAAGAAACGGGTATTGAACCCGCCGGATATGTGGGTTCGGACCGAAGGGGCCTTTCAGGGGATTGTTGAAACCGACCTATTCAATGCAGCTCAGGTCATCATCGAAAAGCGTAATCGCCGTTTTACAGATGACCAAATGCTGGAACACTTGAATGAGCTTTGGCAGAAACACGGCGCACTTTCAGGGATTATCATTGATGAAACCGAAGGCATGGCGTCTTCTGGTGCTTATCGGCACCGGTTTGGCAGCCTCATCCGTGCCTATCACAAAATCGGTTACAAGCCAGATCGAGACTACCGTTACATCGAGATCAATCGCAGCCTACGCCTGATGCATCCGGACCTGGTTTCCGAGACCGTTGAGAAGATCCAGGAGCTCGGCGGGTCAGTCGAGGTTGATCCCGATACGGGTTTATTGTGGATCAATCGAGAATTCACAGCCTCATTGGTTATCAGCCGGTGCCAGGAAACAGCGGCAGGATCTCTTCGCTGGAATATCCGCTTGGAAACAGGGCTCTCCCCCGACATAACCGTCGTCGTCCGCATGGCTCACGGGAACAAGGAGCCACTGGACTATTACCTGTTGCCAGCCATCGATATGACACTTCCCAGGCTCAGGCTTGCTGAAGAAAACGGCGTCAGCCTCGACATATACCGATTCGAAAACCTCGACTATTTGCATCGCCTGGCGCAACGGATCAGCTTGAAGGAGGTCGCCTAATGGTCGATGACACAGATAGCCATTCAGTCGTGATGATCCCTATCGACCAAATACGGGTTATCAACCCCCGTGTGCGAAACAAGAAGATCTTCGCAGGCATCGTTGACAACATCGCCTCTCTTGGTCTCAAGAGGCCCATTACGGTTACACCAACCAAAGCTGGATATGATCTGGTCTGTGGCCAGGGGCGGGTTGAAGCTTATATGGCACTTGGGGAAACTGAGATTCCTGCGATCGTCATCGATGCATCCGAGCAAGATTGCTATTTGATGAGCCTGATCGAAAATGTCGCACGTCGCCAACACACGAACCTGGACCTGTTGCGCGGCATTCAGGATCTGGAAGAACGCGGATATAAGGCCAAAGAAATCGCCAAAAAGACTGGGCTAGACGTTACCTATGTGCGTGGCGTTTCCCATTTGTTGAAAGAAGGCGAAGAGCGGCTGATAGCCGCCGTTGAAAAAAATGTGCTTCCGCTGAGCATGGCCGTGGAAATTTCCAAAAGTAGCGAAACCGAGCTGCAAAACGGCTTGGCAGATGCCTATGAGAGCGGTGCCTTGCGTGGAGATCAACTCATCAAGGTTCGGCGAATTATTGAGCGTCGGCGCTTTATGGGAAAACGGTACCGGACATATTCCAAACGGACCGGAAAACCGTTCTCGGCTCGGAAACTCGCCCAGACCTATCAGGACGAGGTAAACCGTCAAAAACTGATGATCAAGAAGACCGATATCAACGAACAACGGTTACTGTTTTTGACCACGGCCTTAAGGCGGCTTCTCAGTGATGAGCATTTTCGAACCCTTCTGCGCGCAGAAGGCTGTGGCGATATGCCTCAGGTCCTGGCGGAAAGGATGCCGTCATGAGCGGAATTGGCAAAGGCTTCCTTGATGAGATCGTTTCCGTGCCTTTGGACCGGATCGCACCAACGCGCGCTTTATCCAAGGATATTCATAGAACCCGGAAATTCAGGACTATTCTGGCATCAGTCCGTGACGTCGGGATTATTGAGCCCTTGGCCGTCTTTCCAGACAAAGGAGAAGACGGGAAACCAACCTACATTTTACTTGATGGACATCTGCGCCTCGAGGCCCTCCGCCAAATCGGAGAAACCGAAACTCTGTGTTTGGTTTCCACGGACGACGAAAGCTTTACTTACAATCGTCGGGTAAATCGGTTGAGCGCCGTTCAGGAACACAAAATGATCGTTAAGGCGATTGAGCGAGGCGTTTCTCAAGAACGGATTGCCATTGCCCTGGACGTCGATGTGAAGCGCATTCGCGAGCGCCAGAACATGCTACGCGGAATCGCGCCTGAGGCGGTTGAATTGCTGAAGGAGAAGATGATTGGAATTCAGGTCTTCGGTCTCTTGCGCAAGATGAAGCCTATGGCTCAGATTGAAGCCGTCGAAATGATGATATCAGCGAACCGATACACGGTTGCATACACCAAAGTTCTTTTGGCTGGCATGCCGCCAGAGAAGTTGGTGACCCCAGAAAAGAAAACCGTTCTGCAAGGCGTGTCGTCAGAGGACATCGCCCGCATGGAGCGGGAGATGGAGCGTCTCCAGCAGGAATACCGAAACGTCGAAGAAAATCTGGGCGACACCATGTTCACACTGGTCGTCGCCAAGGGCTATCTCTCAAAGCTTCTGAAGAACGACACCATCGCCGATTACCTGAACCGCCACCACGGCCCCATGTTGGGAGAGCTTCGCACGGTAATGAATGCCGTGGGCGCGGACACCAGCGAACTCGAGCGAGAATAAAGGTTTCAGGGGACCCGGACCCATTGAGCGCGGGGACCGCCGGAGACGCCGTCGTGAGGGGCGGATCAAGGGCGGCGGTGGGAATGGCGGCGATCCCGTTCAGAGCCCATCAAGGTCAACCGCCATATGGTTTGACCGCGAGGTCGTCCAATAGGTGGACGCTCTCATTTTTCCGAGGCGTGCCAAAGCCTGATGATGAATTGCAAAAATCGGCGGTGGCACGCCTCAGCGCCAACGAACGAGAACAGATGAACTAAAGTGAAGCCTAGCTAATACGCGTCCTCTTCATTTTCTTTCGATGGAAAATCAGGCATTAGAGCTTCATTTCTCAGGGTCTATTAAGGGCAGTTCATCGTCAATGGCATCCTCACCCCTGACAACTTCAAGCCACTGGATGAAATGAGAGCTACCATATTGGTTTTTCGCTAAGTTGCAGACAAGGTGGGTGATATGAACATTGTCTTCATCGTAAGCACCATTGTCGCTGTCAATTCTGTCAGGAGATGGTTGAAGCATTGGGTTGCCCTCCTTCAACGCGAGATTGCCGCCACATAAACCGCACTGACCACTTTGCTGCTTCCATTTGTTCGTTAGCAACAAAACCAAATCACTGATATTCGGCGCACTTCGTTGCGGATTGATTTTCACCGATGCTTCGCCGCCCGATGAAACTCTGGCCTGAATGCCCATCGCCATTCTCGAAATTTCTTGCCTGATCGTCTTTTCAATATCCGGAGAGATCGCTTCCATCATCATCAGATGGCGTTGCACATCCTCACTCAAATGAAGTTCAATTTCCTCGACTTCGATCTCCATTACAGCCGAGCGCTCTGAATCGAGCGCTTCAACCACATTTCCTCGGTTCGCGAGTTCGCTAAACGAACGATATGCCAACGGGATAATGTCATGCGCATGAGGCAACGGTTTTTCGACGATATTCGTCGCCCGAGTGACTGCCATGGCATGTGGCCAACGATCCTTTCCCCAACGATCTATAGAGTTTCGCCAAACCTCCGACGGAACAATCTTTCGTGTTTCAAGAACCTGCTTCGGCTGAATCACCACCGCCGACAAAAGCCGACCGCGATGGGCCGGGTTCTGGGTCATATCGGCATTGGTTGTACCAACATAAACGAGAACATCACTCCCCGGACGAAACTCTGTCCGCAAGCGGTCACCAACAGATTTCTTGGTAAAGGAAACGCAGGGCCAATCGTCACCTATAGGGCCCCATTCGCTTTTCAAAAAGACCCGCCCATCAGGTTTCATTATATCTCTGATTCTTAGCATCGGCTTGGCTCCCCCAATTCGATCATTAACTGCACAATCAGTGATCGGAAGAAAACTGGCCAACGTGAAATCCCTGCAAGATCAGACGGTGTGCCCATTCTTACTCCTAGCCGTATAAATTGAACCCTTTATATCATGCACAATCCTAAAATTCTTGTTATTTCCACAAAATTCCATTAAATTCTCAAATTCGCGTAGAAAAGGGAGATGATACGGCGATGCCCAACGACATCCTGACTGTTCGCGAAGTCGCTGAATACCTCAAAATTAATGAGAAGACAGCTTATCGTCTTGCAGCCGAAGGCAAGATTCCTGGTTTCAAAGTGGGCGGCGCTTGGCGCTTCCGCATGGATGAAATCGAAAAGTTCACTAAAAGTCAGTCTATGCAGAACGACGGTAAGGATAAAAACTCATGACACCCGCCAACTTTCAGCAACTTGCGAATTTCATCTGGTCCGTTGCTGATTTGCTGCGCGGTCCCTATCGACCACCGCAATATGAAAGGGTGATGCTGCCGTTGACGGTACTGCGTCGTTTTGACGCTGTGCTGGCGCTGACCAAAGATACGGTCCTGAAACGTTACAACACACTGAAGGACAAAGACCCCCAACTGGTTGACCGTGTGCTCAATGAGCTGGCCAAGGACGACGACGGTAATCCGCTCGGCTTCCATAATCATAGCCAACTCGATTTTCGCAAGCTCAAGGGCGATCCGGACAACATTGGCCGTCACCTGGTCGATTACATCAACGGCTTTTCCGAGAACGTCCGTAAGATCTTGGAGCGTTTTGAATTCGAGAAAGAAATAGAAAAGCTGGAAGAAGCCAACCGCCTTTATCAGGTGGTCTCTCAGTTCACCGAAATCGACCTGCACCCCCGGCATGTGGACAACATCACCATGGGGCTGGTGTTCGAGGATTTGATCCGGCGTTTCAACGAGGCGGCAAACGAGACGGCTGGTGACCACTTCACCCCGCGCGAGGTCATCCGCCTCATGGTCAATCTGCTGTTGGAGCCCGATACCAAGGTGCTCACGCAAGAAGGTGTCATCGTCACCATCTGTGACCCGGCTTGTGGCACCGGCGGCATGCTAGCGGAAAGCCAGAACTGGATCCGCGCCCATAATGAACACGCCACGGTCAAGGTCTTCGGCCAGGACTACAATCCCCGTTCTTATGCCGTTGCGGCCTCCGACTTGCTGATCAAGGGGCACAGGGACAGCCGCATTGAATACGGCAATACCCTTACCAACGACCAGTTTCCAGATATGCACTTCGATTACCTGTTAGCCAATCCGCCCTTTGGCGTGGACTGGAAAGGCGAAAAGAAGGAAATCGAACGCTTACCCAATTTTCGTGGCTACAACGGCAAATTGCCACGAATCAACGACGGCGCACTTTTGTTCCTGGTTCATATGATCGCCAAGTATCAACCTTGGAAGAGCGGCAACCGCGACAAACCCGGCTCGCGCATTGCTATCGTCTTCAACGGCTCCCCCCTCTTCACCGGCGGCGCAGGCAGCGGCGAGAGCGAAATCCGCCGCTGGATCATCGAGCATGACTGGTTGGAGGCCATCGTCGCCCTGCCGGAGCAGATGTTCTACAACACCGGTATCGGGACATTCATTTGGGTACTCAGTAACCGCAAAGAACAACACCGAAAAGGGAAAATACAGCTGATCGACGCCCGTGAACGCTTCACGCCCATGAAACGTAGCCTGGGAAACAAGCGGCGTTATCTAGACGAGACCGCAATCAACGAGATTACCCAGGAACATGGTGAACTGGACGAGTCCAAAGTCAGCAAGGTTTTTGATAACGCCGACTTCGGCTACCGCCGCGTAACCATCCAGCGCCCTTTGCGCCTACACTTCCAAATTACCGAGGATGCCAAGGAACGTTACCTCGACAGCTGCCCCGAACTCATTGACGCCGTTCTTGCGGTGGAAGAGGCGCTGGGCGGCGAGTCCTATGACGACTGGAATACCGTCTGGGACGAAGTCCAGAAGATCGTCAAGGCGTTGCCCGATGACGTGGAAGGCTGGACCAAAGGCGCAAAGGGCACGGCGCAGAAGAAGTTGTTCCGCGACGTCTTTACCGAGGTCGACCCAGAAGCCAAGCCGGTGATCGCCAAACGCAGCAAGTCGGGCGACAATCCGATCAGCTCGACGTTGTTTCCCAACCAGACCCTGCCAGAACAAACGGCAGAAGACCTCTACACCACTCTGGGCCTTTATACCGACGGCAAAAACAAACACATCCAGTATGAAGCAGACCCTGCACTGAAGGATGTCGAAAACATTTCCCTCAAAGAAGACATCATCAGCTACGTTCTGCGCGAAGTGCGCCCCTATGTAGCTGACGCCTGGATCGATCGCACCAGCCTAGATGAGCAGGACGGCGGTATCGGCAAGGTCGGCTACGAGATTAACTTCAACCGCGAATTCTTCCACTACCAGCCACCGCGCGCGCTGGCGGATATTGACGGTGAACTGGAAGCAGTGGAGCACCGAATCATGAATTTGCTGCAGGAGGTGACGGAATGATACTCGAGCTTCCAGCCACCCTTGAAACCCGACGGCTTCGTTTTCTATTTGATACAAAATCTGGAGCGACACCCGCCAGCAGCAATGATGATTTTTGGAATGGTGACATCAACTGGGTGACACCGGAGGACTTAGGAAAACTCCAAGACCGTTATATTCGGGGTACTCGTCGACGGATATCTGATGAAGGGTATAGGAATTGCGGCGTAAGTCTTGCCCCAGTTGACTCTCTGGTTTTGTCAAAGCGTGCTCCTATCGGACAAGTGGCCATTTTAAAGGTCGCAGCAGCCTGTAATCAGGGCTGTTTTTTGCTTACGACGCAGAATGGCATTGATGAGCGGTTTTACTATTACGCACTTCTTTTTCTTCGGCCGTTAATAGAAATATTAGGGCGAGGTTCAACGTTCATGGAATTGTCAGCGGATGATTTGCGCTCTGTTCATTTGCCGTTCCCTGACAAATCATCTCAACACCTCATCGCCGACTATCTTGACCGCGAAACCGCGCGCATTGATGCACTGGTGGCGGAAAAAGAGCACATGCTGGCTCTGCTAGAAGAAAAGCGGACCGCATTGATCAGTCAAGCTGTCACCAAGGGCATAATCCCTGAGGCCCCGCTCAAACCCTCCGGCCTTGATTGGCTAGGGGACATTCCAGCGCATTGGGATCTCGAGCGTGCAAAGGTATTGTTTTCTGTCCGAGATCAACGTTCAAAGACTGGAGAAGAAGAACTCCTCACTGTCTCTCATATTACTGGTGTAACGGCACGGTCTGAAAAGGACGTGAATATGTTTCTGGCTGACGATAAGGCTGGCTATAAGCTTTGTTATCCAGACGATCTTGTTATCAATACATTGTGGGGATGGATGGGCGCAATGGGCATCTCTCCACTCGAAGGTATCGTGAGCCCGGACTATCACGTCTACACATCAAACGGGCAACTCTTGCCTGAGTTTGTCGAACTACTTTGCCGCTCCAAGCCATTTATCGCCGAAGTGAATCGCTGGTCAAAGGGCGTTTGGTCGTCTCGACTACGACTCTATCCAGAGAACTTCTTTGAAATGCGCTTAGCTGTTCCTTCCGAGAACGAACAACGTGAAATAATTGAATTTGTCGCCAAAAATCAAAACAAAGCAAAAGAACTAACAATGGCCTTGCAGCAGTCTATTGCACTGGCTAAGGAACGCCGCACCGCCCTGATCACAGCCGCCGTGACCGGCCAAATCCCCGTTGAGGAGATGGCCGCATGAAACTGGAGCGTCTCAGCCTTGTCCATTGCGGTGGTTTCGAACAGATCGACATCGACTTTGAACGCGATGTCACCCTGATTGCCGGGGTAAACGGCGTCGGAAAATCCACCCTGTTGAAGGTTCTGGCCGTTGTGCTTTCACGGGCCATGCCGGAATTTACGCCCTCACGCTCTGCCCCCAACTATTTCACCAATGATGATATCCACGGCGACAAAAGCTCTTTGGAAGTATCGGCGCGGCTGGAGATCGACGGCCAGATTATAAATGCCGGAATACAGCGTCTGCGCGACGCTGACGAAAAAGGCGACCGGTTTGTTCTGTTGCATCAGGCAGAGACGTCAGCAGAGGCCACCGACTTTGTTGAGTCACTTCGCACGCGCACGCTAACTGGCGATTTGGAAGCGGGAATGGGGGAAACGCGAACCGCATTGGCCAAGTTGAAGAACGCTGCCAACCCGCCGCTTGCCGTTTACTTCACGCCCAAACGGCAATTGCCGGGCCAGCCTCGTACCCTACCGGAGGTTAAGCCCTTTGACCCCTCCATCGCTTATGGCCGCGCCTTGCATGATCGCGAAGTCGAATTGCGAGAATTCATGCACTGGTTCCGTACACAGGAAAAACTCGGAGCAACCAATGAACCGCGTCGTCTCAAAGTTCTCGAAGCTTTGCGCGCGGTGGTCACTGATCTCGTGCCGGATTTCAGCAATTTGCGCATTCAGGAAAACCCGCGTCTTGGCTTTGTCGTCGACAAACGCGGGCTGCCCTTTTACCTGCACCAACTCTCAGACGGCGAACGCGGCCTGCTAGCTCTCGTCTTCGACCTAACCCGTCGCCTAGCCATCGCCAACCCTGACAGCGACAACCCCATTGCAGAAGGTGTGGCGCTGGTCCTTATCGACGAAATCGAATTGCACCTGCACCCGAAATGGCAACGGGATGTGTTGGGCCGCTTGCAGAAAATATTCAAGAATTGCCAGTTTGTGGTCACTACTCATTCTCCGTTGGTGCTGGGTGAGGTGGAGGCGCGCTGTGTGCGCTTTCTGGAGTTTGATAATAGCAAGGTGATTTCGACCACTCCCGCCGAAGCCTATGGCATGGATGCCAATCGCATCTTGCAAGAACTGATGGGAGCACCGGTGCGCAACAAAGCCATTGAGGCGGAGTTGCGAGCCTTGTTCGAGTTGATCGATCAGGAAGATTTCAAGAAAGCGCGCGAAAAAATTACGGCGTTGGAAAAACAATTGGGAGATAGCGAACCGGAACTAACCCGCGCCAATTCTCTTATTACCTTTTTGGAGGGCTCGGAGTAATGCGAACCATCCAGAAAAATGGCGAACCCCGCTCCCTAACCGCCCATCGCCAACAAGCGCATGCCGACTATGATAATTACGCAGATAAAGACGCTTTACGGGAAAGTCTGGTTACCGAGCAACGCGGCCTGTGCTGCTATTGCCAATCGCGAATAAAGCCAGACCCCCAAAAGATGAAAATCGAGCATTGGCAGTGTCAAGCCAATTACCCGGACAGACAATTAGACTACCAGAACTTATTGGGTGCATGCCTTGGCGGGCACGGAAACCCAACACAGGAAAAACACTGCGATACCCGCAAAGGCAACGCCGATTTGTGTTTTTGTCCCACCGACCCCATGCACCCCATTGAACTGCAGATCCGCTATCTTGGCGATGGGAACATCACTTCCGACGATGAGAATATCAAAACAGCCTTAAACGATGTGCTGAACCTGAACTGGAGCCGCCTTGTGAGTAATCGCAAAGCCGTGCTTCAGGCATTCCAAGAACGCTTGCAGACGGGGAAGCGATTAGACCCTGCTCGAGAATTATCCAAATGGGATGGGTCGCAACATGGAGACATGAAACCATTTAGCCAAGTCGTGGTTTACTACTTAAGTAAGAAATTGGGGAGAGCCACAGCATGAAACAAACCAGTGAAGCCGCCTTTGAAACTGCTATTGAGGCCGTTTTGCTGGCTGATGGCTATACAAAACTTCCTTCCGACGGATTTGACCCTGAACGGGCCATCTTTCCCGCCGAGTCGCTAACCTTTATCCGTGAGACACAGGCAAAGACATGGGAGAAGTTAGAAGCATTACACGGTGACGAAACTGGAGAACGGGTGCTGCAAGCCCTGTGTAAATGGCTAAACACCCATGGAACCTTGACCACCCTGCGCCACGGCTTCAAGTGCTTTGGCAAAACACTGCGTATCGCTTTCTTCCGCCCCGCCCACGGCCTAAACCCCGAGTTGGAGGCGCGTTATCTTGCAAACAGGATGGGCATTACCCGTCAGCTCTATTACAGCGCAAAAAATAAAAAATCGTTGGATGTCGTGTTATCTGTCAACGGTATCCCAATTGTAACGCTGGAACTCAAAAACCCTCTTTCGGGTCAAACGGCAGCCAATGCAATTCATCAATACCGTCACGACCGCGATCCGCGCGAAGCGATTTTTCAGTTCACCAAACGCACACTGGTACATTTTGCCGTTGATACCGAAATGGCGCACATGACAACGCGCCTTGCCGGGACAAGTTCCTATTTTTTACCGTTCAATCAGGGAGACAACGGCGGCGCTGGAAACGAGCCGGACAAAGAGGGCCGCAACTATAAAACCGCCTATCTTTGGGAAGAAGTTCTCTCGCGCGATAGCTTTCTAGATCTCCTTGCCCGTTTTCTTCATCTGAATATCGAAGAAAAGGTCACCGATGAAGGCAAGAAGGTGCGCAAGGAAACAATGATTTTCCCTCGGTATCATCAGTTGCAGGCCTTGCGCCAGATGGTATCGACGGTGAGCGCCGAGGGTGTTGGGCATAACTACCTTATTGAGCACTCTGCAGGCAGCGGCAAGAGCAACACCATCGGATGGCTAGCGCATCGGCTCTCTTCTTTGCATAACGAACACGATGAACGAATATTTGACAGCGTGGTCGTAATCACCGACCGGGTGGTGCTCGACCGACAATTACAAAATACCATCTACCAGTTTGATCACAGACAGGGCGTGGTGCAGAAGATTGATGAAGATTCGCGCCAGCTTGCCGAGGCATTGGAATCGGGCGTACCGATCATCATCACCACCTTGCAAAAGTTTCCTTTTGTTTCTGGGCAATTGATGAAGATGGCCGAGGAACGTGGCAGCGGCGGCAGCCACCTGCCGACTCGCAAGTACGGGGTCATTATCGACGAGGCTCACAGCTCCCAATCAGGTGAAACAGCCACCGAGTTGAAAGGTGTCCTGGGTGGCGCTGAATTGCGCAAGAAGGCGCAGGAACTAGCCGAAGAAGAAGGCGAAATGGAACTGGAACGACTGTTTCGCGCCATGGCGAAAAGAGGCCGCCAACCAAATATGAGTTTTTTCGCCTTCACGGCCACCCCAAAACACAAAACGCTGGCGATTTTTGGCCGTGATGGCGAACCGTTTCACCGTTACACCATGCGTCAGGCTATTGAGGAAGGGTTTATCGAAGACGTCCTGAAAAACTATGTGACATACAAAACTTACTACAAGCTGATCAAAAAAGCCGAGGACGACCCGAACGTCGAGCGCAAGAAAGCTGCTCGGGCGTTGGCCCGGTTCATGCGGTTACACCCGCACAATATCGGCCAGAAAACAGAAGTCATGGTCGAACATTTTCAACATCATACCCGTCACAAAATTGGCGGCCATGCCAAGGCGATGCTGGTCACCGGCTCACGGCTTGAGGCTGTGCGCTACAAGCAAGAATTTGATCGCTACATCAATGAGAAGGGTTATTCCATCAAGAGCCTGGTGGCATTTTCGGGCACAGTTGAAGACGACAAGGTGCCGGAAAAAACATACACCGAAGTTGAAATGAATGATGGGCTAAAAGAAAAAGAATTGCCTGAGACCTTTGCCAAGCCGGAGTACCGTGTGCTGCTGGTGGCGGAAAAATACCAAACTGGTTTTGATCAACCCTTATTACATACCATGTATGTCGACAAACGACTGGCGGGCATTCAAGCCGTACAGACCTTGTCACGCCTCAACCGAACACATCCGCTAAAGGACGACACCTTTGTTCTGGATTTCGTAAACGACCCTGACGAGATTCAGGAGGCATTCCGGCAGTATTATGAAGGTTCGGTGATGGGTGAAGAAGTCGATTCAGATCGGCTTTATGAGATCAAGGCCGAGTTGGACGCTTCGGGAATATACCTGGAAACAGAGGTGGATGCGTTCGTTCAAATTTTCTTCGCTCCGAAACGCCGTCAGAGTCCAACTGACCATAAGAATATGAACGCCATTCTTGATCAGGCTGTGGCGCGTTTCGCCGATATGCAAAACAATGACGAAGAAGAAAGCGAGTTGTGGCGTGGCAAAACTCAGGCTTTTCGCAACCTTTACAGCTTTTTGAGTCAGGTGATTCCATATCAGGATAGTGATCTGGAGAAACTGTACACATATTTGCGACATCTGGCGTTGAAATTGCCTAAACGACCAAACGGCCCAGGTTACCAATTCGACGAAGAGGTTGAGCTGGATTACTACCGTCTGCAAAAAATAAGCGAGGGGTCCATAAAATTACAAGAAGGTCAGGCTACGCCGCTCGACGGACCACGAGAGGTCGGCACGGGGATGGCACGAGATGAAGACGTTCCATTGTCCCGGCTGGTCGATCTTATCAATGAACGTTTTGGCGGCGAACTGACGGAAGCGGACCAGCTTTTCTTTGACCAAATTGCTGAAGCAGCTAGCCAAAATGAGACCTTACGCAAGGCTGCAGAGGTCAATTCTCTCGACAAGTTTCAGCTGGTTTTTAGCGAAGTTCTTGAATCCCTTTTCATCGAACGCATGGAGCTGAACGAGGAGTTGTTTACCGACTACATGAGCAAACCCGATTTACAGGAGCTGGTTTCAAAGTGGCTGGGCAGTCAGATTTATGACCAGCTAGTAGGTTCCTCAAAAGAAACTGGGAACACCACAGCCGGTGGAAAATCAGAGAACCAATCTGCGACCGGGCCGAATTGAGGGAATTGGAAATACAATGGGACTAAATCTTGGAAAAACGGTTGTCGGGTTTTTATCCGAGCGCGCAGAGCAAAAATTTACTGCTCGCCAAATAGCTCAGTGGGTATTTGAGAATTTTCCTACTGAGTGTCAGGAAAAGAAAGAAAATAGCGCATCTATCCAAACTGATGACGACCTCGTGCAGCAAATTATTCGTGAGATTGCGTCTCAGCGCCCGTCGTTACAGCGGCGAGATTCTCAACTTAAAACGACGGAAGGACGCCCGCGCCAATACTACTGGACAGAAAAAACTGACCAAGCTGAGGTTGCTGAGGCGGAAGAAACAAGTGCATCCCAATCCCTCATAGCCGGAAGCGGGACGCTGAAAGAAGCCGATCTATACCCTTTGCTTTCCGAATACCTTTGGTCTGAGTTTAGTGTTTATTCCAAGCGGATCGATGAAAAGAAATCATCGAACAGGCATGGGCCAAAAGGCAACAAATGGCTCTATCCCGATATTGTAGGAATGGAGAACCTGACAGCTGACTGGCATCAGGAAGTAAAGGATCTGGTTAAAGAGTATGCCGATAAGAAAACCAAGCTCTGGTCGTTTGAAGTAAAAATTCTTCTAAATCGATCTAACGTCCGTGAGTCTTTTTTTCAGGCAGTCTCAAATTCGTCATGGGCAAATTTTGGATATCTCGCAGCCGCAGAGATCGAAGGTACTGACACATTGAAGGAGCTACGGATGCTCTTTTCGTTACATGGCATAGGATTGATCCAAATCGACCCGGAGAACCCGACGGAAAGCCAAATATTAATCCCCGCACGAGAGAGGCTTGAAGTGGACTGGGCGACCTGCAATCGTCTCACAGAGGAGAATAAGGATTTCCTTCAATTTCTAAAACTGGTTCGGCAATTTCATCAAACGGAAGACCCTCGTCCTAAGGATTGGGATTTACCAACAGGTTTTTAATCTTGCGCTGACACAGCCAATAAAATCCTTGCACTTTTGTCCCCGCTTTTAAACTCCGCAATCCAACTTTCGTGCCCCTTTGTCTTTTCTCGAGTTAAGAGCAGCTCATAGCCCGAGACACCGCGCTGTTTTGCCAATGAAAAATCAGACATGTCGAAACCGGCCGTTTTCGCAAGCGTAGGCGCTATGGATTCCACGGCGTAAGCCGCTATATCCAATAGTTGGGATATCTCGCGATCACTGACTCCTTCAGAGACAATATCTTCGACAATTTTTGTTGTGAATCGTTTCGTCATGTAGCTTTACCTGCTCAAGATTTTGACACTCGATACACGCTCATTTATTATTTGTTTTCAAGATATTAAGTGATATTTATTCACTTTGCCTTCCCTCTGAATTTTTCCGCCGTCCGCATGGCACCAAGACCGAGTAACGACAACAGCACGGTGACCAGGGTCTCCGTGCCAGTCAGCTCGGGAAGCGCTGTGACATGGGGGAAAAAGTTGACTGTTACCCAAGTCAGAAGATCGAACAGAATGAAGTGCCACAGCAGCGCGAAACCGCAGACCCAGCCAATAAAGGGCCGCCACCCGGCAACAAAAATTGAGCGGTGGCCCGCCTCGATCTTATTGAGTTCGACCTGAGCCAGGCTTGGTTTCATCATCAGCCTGGCCTTGATGATCTCGGCGGCCTGCTTTTCCTCGTCGGTTTCGACAAACCGATCAATGATGTTGGCCACACCTTCAGCGGCAGAGACGACCCCGCCCCCAACGATGGACCCTACAATTTTGTCCAGCATCGCCTAATCCTTCACGATCTCAAAATGAACCAGGTCGTCGAACGTATTGTCCCGAACCTCGGTGTCCCGGTCCCAATCACCCCCCCAACGCAGGGTGATGCCCATTGATTTGGCAGTTGCGAGGACATAGCCCGCAAACAGCGTCTGGCGCTCCCGGTCATCCCAAACGACAGGATAAGGACAGACGTCCACGGCCAATGAGGGCACGGTGTTGTGCTTCCCATCCGGCCAGCGGACCTGGCTCTTGCCTTCTTCCACCATCTGATTTTGGCGAGCCTTGTCACGATGTCCTTCAATTACGGTGCAATCGAAGTTCCGGACCACCTCATGAAAAACCCGCTGCAAGAGCGGGTGACAGGTAGATAGATTTGCGAGGGATTTCTCAGAAAAATGGGGCATTACTGAATTCCTCCGAATAATTTGAGCTTGATGGCGACCCCAGCCATGAGGGTGAGAAGCAATCCCGTGGTGATCAGCCTGATGACAGTCGACCAAGCCGTGTGCTTGGCCACGCGAAACGCCCCCAGCAACGACCGAAGGTCTCGAATGTCATTGGCGGCGTGTTCATCGACCAAACCGACATCGGCAAGCGCGCGTTTCGCTCCCCGTTCGGCAGCCAGCTCCAGGAGTTCTTCAAACTCCTCTTCGGGCATGCGGATATGCCCGTCCTCCATGGATGGTCGGTTCATTTGTTCAATTCCTTGATTAAGGCAGTTGGTTTAGGCGGCGAGGTCAGCCTGATGGACTCGCGCATCTTCGGCGACGGCGGTAATTTCCACATTTTCACCACGCGGTTTGACGGCGATCACCCGGACCTTCGCGCCCCAGGCTTCGCCCGCCCCAAAGGCAAAGTGGGTACGTTCTTCCGACGTGTCGGTGTAAGGGGTAAAACCCAACGCCTCCAAAAGGTGGGCCTTGCGGCTATCGCCATCGACGGCTTCGGCGGAGAACGGCCCGGCCAGCGACCCATCGCGACGACGCAGGGCAATGTAATGGCCGAGATTTGGCTCCCAAGTAACGGGCTCGGAAAGGGTCAGGACTTCGGCCTGTTCATCCCAATTCACGACCTCGCCCCCTTGCCCCCAATGAGGCATGTCATGGGTGATGGCAACCAAATCCCCGTAGGTGGGGATCATGCCCTCCAATTCCGTCGACCAAGAGACCAACTTACGCCGGTACCGGTTGTCAGCGGCCATGTAGAGCCCTTCGCGTTCCGCTTGCTCCGCATTCGTGCAGCCGAACAAAGCCACTTTCGCCGGTTGTTCTGCCGCGCCGTCGGGTAAACTGCTGGTCACCTCGTCGGGTTTCCATGTGCGAGAACTGAAGAAGCTGACCGTGACCGCGTCCGCCGTTTCCTCGCCGGGCATGACGTACTGAATGCGGAACGAGCCTTTGACGATATTGCGGGGACCGAACATGGCGACAGGCAGTGTCTGGGCCGCATCGCGAAAGATGCGCACGACTCCGCCCTGGAGAACGGGCACGGCGCGGCCACAGCGGGCAATACGGCTTAAAGCCTCCCACACGGTCATGGAGCTGTCGAAGATGCCGTTGAATTCATCCTCACGTGCCGTCCACGTTTGATCCAGCGTAAAGAGAGCCTGTAAGTCGACCCGGGCCTCGGCCAGTTTCGCACCATACTGCGCCCGGCAGGCGTCCGCGAAGGCCCAGGCGATGGAACGGGTTGGGACAGGCGTGCTCCACCCGGTCCCCGGATCCCAAACCGGTAGCCTGCGCGTGACAATGCAATTGATCATGCGTGCTGATCGCTGGGAAAGATTGTCCGTCGCCCGCATCTTGACGGCCAGCAACGTCAGGTCACCAAAGTCCGGCGTGCCTTGAAGATACGAACGAAGCCCACCCCAGCGGATTTCGTGACCGGCGCGAGACGACGCATCTTTGGCGTCGAGGCGTTGCATCCGCACTTCATAGCGTCCTGGCGTCACGGCATATTTGAAACTCTGGCGTTGGGCCGTGTTGGTGGCGTCGGAATAGCTTTCCGAGCCTAGTGTGGACCAGGAGCCGATGGCGACACCCTGATCATCAATGGCGCGGGCCTGAACCTCCCACTGGATACTTCGGCTTTCCAGGCCACCTGCATCGTTGGCGTAGTAGAGGCCGCGCGGAAAGATCACATCGATGCCGAGATGACCGGCCAAAGTCTCCGCTGGGTTGGCGGTGAAGGGGCCGATCCAAGCACCGCCATCGGCAACGTTCAACAATTCCTGCCCAGCCACTTCCGGCGCTGTGATGACATCCGTTTCAAATAGGGTGACGATGCTGTCAGGTGTGACAACCTCGATTTCCACTTCTTCGAACGACGCTATGGGCGTGTCTTCGATGCGGACCTGCTCCAGGTCGTATTCCCCTTGGCCGATCACATGAAGCTGAAACAGGTATTGTTCGTTACCGGCGAACTCCTGGTAAGGTTGGGTGGCGAGGTCGGGATAGATCAGGTGTCGTCCATACAGAACCGGGATCGGCTGGCCCAATCGAGCCTCGTTACCCTGGGCCGATAATGAATATGTTGGGCTGGGTGCGGGCGTCGATCCGACGGCACTGAAGTTCATACTCGGCACGGTTGGGCGCGGCGACGGAATAACCGCGTTGATCAGGGCTGATCCGGCCAGTGAGACAACGCCGCCCATGATCGTGCCCCAGCCGATCTCAAACGCCGTTCCGGCAAAGAGGCTGCCGGTCAATCCCATGGACCCTGCCAACGCTCCACCCAGTCCAGGTGCCGCAACCATCAAGGCAATGGACAAAACTGTCTTAAGCGGGTTTTTGCCGCCGCCCCCACCGCCTCCACCATGGGGAAGCGCGACGAAGGTGACGACATCACCGTCACTAATAAACGTTGTTGACCAGCTTTCTCGAAGGACAGGCTCACCGCCCAGCAAACAAATCGTCGGGCGACCGAATTCAGAGATTCCCTGAGCATCAAGCCACCCGCGCACGGTTATGGCCTCGGTTACAGGCAAAACCTCTCGGTCCCGATTTGGACAGAACGGGTTGTTCATCATAACGACGGCGGCTAGCATTATCCGATAAACCTATAAAAGCCCTCGACCTGCCAGCCATTAAGGGCCAGCGAAGATAGCGATTGAAACGCCACACCGGCTTCTTCGGCGCAGTGCAACACACCGCCACCATCGACAGAAATCCAAACGCCGACATGAATGGGATAACGGGCCTGGCGCATGAGGACGCAGTCGCCTTCTTTTGCTTCACAGACCTTCACCCAGCGTTTCCGTTCCGGGTGATCGCGGAAACCCCGCGCAATAGCGAGAACATCCGTTGGATTCGGAATCCCAGGCAATTCCCGGCCAAAGCGCCGTTCCTGGATATGGCGTACAAACGCCCAGCAATGATACGAGCCCGGGCCTTCTCCAGTCGCCGACCAAGGAATGCCTATATATGTTTCTGCCCAGTGCATGGTTTACCTTGCCAATCCTGGGAACCGCTTCGCGGTATAGGTTTCCGACGGAAACGCCTTGTTCCCGACATCAAGCATCCGCGCCCGTCCCGTGACCTGGAGCGCATTGGCCTCTACCTCGGTCAGCACCAGGGTGATCGGCGGATCCATCTGAGGACCCTCTTTATCGGTTGAGAGAAAGGGGCGATATGTGATCTCGATCTTGTCCTGTGTCGCCACGGCGGCATCCAGGTGCCGGATGATTTCACGAGATACATTATCCAGCGTCACCGTGATTTCCGGCACCGGGGCTGTATCTATGGGTGGCAGGGACAGGTCGAAGGCCAGCGCCACGAACGTCACCGTGGCCCCGCCGTCCAATGGCGCACCCGATTCCAACCTCGCCGTCAGATCCGCATGGTCGCGAACGACGCGGATGGCTGTGGTATTGCCATCGTCATCAACGAAAGACGGATGCCGCAACTCCAAGGTATGCAGGATCACCACATCGGACGGGGCTGCGGCATAGGCTTCTTTAATGGCTTGAGACAGGGATGGATCAGGCATGTGACTTCGTTTCAGGCACAAAAAAACCGGCGTTAGCCGGTATCAACTTCGAGATATGGGAAAATGGTTCACCAGGTGAAGGTTCGAATTTCATCCAAGGTGGTCAGATCGGCGATCGCCGCCTCGGCCTCATCACTCGCCACCCGGATAGCTTCACGCTCGGCATAGACATCTTGCAATGTGGCGGTGTTGTTGAGGGCATCACGTTCCTTGGCCCGATCCACTTTCCAGTTGGTCGCCGCGATCCTTTCACCAGCCTCTGTCTTCACACGACCGACAAGTGCCCTGCGAGCGTCTTCAAGATCGGCAGTTTGCTGTTCAGCAACGCGCTCGGCATCAAGTTTGCGAACTTCGTCATCGCTGACGCCGTCATAGCGATCAACTACCTTGCCATCGACCAATTTGAAGCGGTGACCGAGGACAGATGCGACGGGAAGTTTATAGTCGCCACTGGGGCTGATGACGCCCCAATCGTTGCTGTGGGGAAAGCTGATTTTGTTGGCCATGATCAATTGCCTCCAATGATCGGAACGATGTAGGGATAGTTTGTCGAGTGATAGGCGCTGTCGAAGATGTAGACGTTGAAGCCTGGAACCTTCGAGCTCATGTCGCCCTTGTCGGCGATTACATCGAAGATATTCTTGGTGTCGATGTGCGACATATAGATGCCGTAGCCGCTGTCCGAATTCGGGCTATAGGAAAGCATGAAATCGCTGTCACGAACGGGCGCAAAAGACCGGCCATAACTGGAATCTTGATGCTGTAAGAAGACATACTTGCCGTCTGACACCCGGATCAGAAACACCTCGGCTCCGGCCCCGTAATAGTAATAGGGCTGGTAACAGATAACGTATTTGCCATCGTTGGAAATTTGGAAACGGATGCCGTTTCGATCCCCGCCTTCCATGCCGTAGGTTGTGGTCGTGCTGAGCGTGTGGGTCGCCTCCTTGGTAAAGCTGCCCGCTCCATCGGGCGTGAACCGATCCAACATGCAGTAGCTGTGGGGTTCCATGCGAACGACAATGATCTTGCCGTCATCGCAAGGGGTGACGATGGCGCGGTAAAGGCTTTCGCTATAGCCTGCCGAATTGGCGGTCCAATCAAAGAAGGTGTGGTTCGCTTCATCAAGATTATCGAACCAGGCTTTGCGGCCTGCGGCATGCAAGTCGAACGGCGCGACATTGGCATAGACGTGAAGCCGCATGGCGGTCCCGCCATTGGTGTTCTCATTGATCACCAAAGTGCGGGTTTTTTCATTATAGCCGATCATGCCGTATTTGGCGTAGGTACCGAAATCATTCTGGGCATAGAACTTGGTCGCCGACCAAGCCAAATGCCAGCCTTCCGTTCCCGTCAATCGACCAGGCGCAATAGCGCGGGGTGCTACACCCACATATTGGTTCTCCATGAACAGGGCTAGGTTCTTGTTGGACTTGTTGTTAACCCAGACACCAACATTACGAAGCGCCGTCGCTGAATACGGTCCGGCCCGTCCAATCATTGTCCCATCGGGGCCAACGCCTAGAGCAATGTGCCCTAAATGCCCGCAACGTGAGGTGCCGTCACCATAGGTAGTATCGGTGGAGGTAATGTAGGAATTGGTCTGCCCATAAGAGTAAAAGTTATTAAAGAACTCCGTTCCCATGGAACTGGTGCTGCCTTGCATGTAGCCACTGTCATTGTAGTGCTGACGGCTCAACTCCTGCAGATAATGGTTATAGGTCACCGTTCCCCAAGGGGCTGAACTGCTCATGGTCACCACGGCAAAGGCAGGCTTCTTCCATGGGTCCAGCAAGTCGTGATTGACCTGGTGTTGGTGCTGTTTGACAGCATTAAAGGTAAGGACGTCCATTGTTAAACCTCCGTAATGGCGTTGATTTGCCCATCGGGCGTGTAGGAGAAGGTGAAGGCGCGGGCATAGGTGATGCCACCGAGAAGCAATTCCTCCGCATATCCCGCCATGGTCCCATCATCAAAGTAGGTGATGTTGTTGACCAAGCGTGGTCCCTGCTGAATGGAAACCATCCGGCCCATATCATCGTAAACAGCGTCTCCGGCAACGATTGAGCCCGTGAACAGGGCCGCATTGGCCGCATCCACCGAATACCCGGCACCCGTTCCCAGATAGTTTCCAAGATTGACTTCGAACTCGGCCAGTTGATCGTTGATCTGGGTTTCCAGGGTATTGTTAAAAGCCTCGATATCAGCCAGCGCTGTATTCAGATTGGCAACCACCGTGTCATTGACGAACCCGGTCGCGGTCACCAACCAGAGGGCATTGATGTGAACTTTGAGAGCTTCGGTGATTGCCTTCAGCTTGGCTGGGATATCCCGGGCCTTGGAGTTGCTGAAGATATCGATGTCTTCGTCGAACGTCGCAAAGGGTGCCGTGTCCGGGATTTCGGGAATGGTCAGGGGCATGGATCAACTCTCCAGTTAATAGGTTTCGAGAACGCGCTCACCAAAGGCTTCCAGGCTTCGCTCGCCAACAATCACATCGCCGCTGATGTCGATGTTGCGATCATCCCGGTTAAGCATCATCCAGCGTTCTTCTGAGCCAAATGGCATATCGCCGATCCGGGTGGCCCGGGTCAGCATGAGGATGTCTTCGCCGCTCAGATCAGAGGAATAGAACGTGACCGCTTTGGTCGCGATCTTGTCCTTCAGCCCATCGAAAGCATCCGGATCCTGGACGTTTTCAATCAACTCGACCGCTTTCACCATCAAGGCGAAATCATCCATCCGCAGGTTGGGCGCATCGAGTTTGGCCGAGATGGTGGCGATGGCGTTGGCCTGACCGGTTTTCACCGTCAGGTAATGGGCAAGTGTGGTCATGGCTTAGCCTTCTCAGAACAATTCGATGCCAAGGGTTCGGTAGTCAGAACCCCGACGTGCGGACACAATCAAGGTTTGCAGCTCCAACCCGGTGGCACTGGCGACGATGACGGCGGCGGCTTCAGCGGCCACGGCGAAGTTTTCCGCCTCACCCGCCCAGAATGTGCTGTTGGTTTCCGACTGTGCCGCCTGGATTGCCGATCCATCCGATGCGGTCTCTGAAACCTTGGCTTGAGCCGCCGAGGTTTGGGCATTGGTTTCTGAAAGCGCCGACGCGGCAGCGGAAGCGGCGGCACTATTTTCGGACTGAGATGCCGAAGCCCCACTGGCTTGTGCATTGGTTTCACTGGTTGCAGCGGCCAGGGCGGAACCGGCAGCGGCGATGTTCGATGCTTCCGCAGACACTGCCGATTGACTGGCATTGGCTTCGGCGGTCTCCGCTCCGGCTTGAGCTGCCTGAGCATTGGCTGCCGATCCGGCGGAGGTCGTGGCGGAGGCCTCAGAATTTGCCTCGCTGACACCGGCGGCGGCAGCGCTGGTGACAGCATTGGCTTCGCTTGACGCCGCGTTTGTTTCTGACTGTGCCGCATTTAGAGCGCTAGTCGCTGCATTCTCTTCACTGAGCGCCACATTGGCTTCAGATGAAGCCGCATTGGCTTCACTATTCGAGGCAGAGTCGACCTTTTGATCGAGCTCCGTCAGGGAGGACTGGAGTTGGCCATCAATGTCAGCCATGGCCTTGGCCACGGTTTTGACCGGACCGCCGTCAGTTTGCACCACGGCTTGATCATCACCATGGACGACCTGATGCAATAGCTGCCCGTCTGTTACCGTCTGGGAGACGGCAGCAGCCAGTTCTGTTTGTAATGACATAAGGGTTTCCTGTTACCAGATCATGGGACCGGGCAGACGTTGATGAACAAGCGTATTGAGATCACTGACCGACGCCAGCAGAGCCGCCGGATCGCTATCCAAAAATATTTCCAGAGCTGCCTCGTCCAGGGTCGGACGCTCACGAATTTCCAATTCGCTGGATACGTCCCACAGCACCCCGGACCGAGGGCGGGCATCAAAGGGCCGAGTGAAACGGGCTTCATGAGCAATCAGCCCAAGACCGCCCAACAAATCGATTTCAAACCACTCGCCGCCTTCTTTGGCGCGCCAACGGTACCAGGACTCAAACAGCGCGAATTGCTCTCTGCGAAACGACCAGCGCACCGTAATCCGGCTTGGCACCTGCGTGTAACGGCGGCGTTGCCGGGCGGGTCCCGCTTCCATTTCGGTGCGCAAAATCGCCTCGCCTGGATGAAGGCCATAGCCTTCGATTCTGGGCAAAGGGAGTGTTGATGGCCAGAGGACTGTCATTTTCGCTGGCTTTGCGTATTCTACCATGGCGCATATATGCTCAGATTAACTAACGCGGCTACGAGGAACCGTTATGACCTTAAAAGTGACGTTTGATTCAAACATTTTTCAGCACGTACTTAGACCTGACAAATTTCCAAATGACCCTGAATTAGCCGCCATTCAGGCAATTCATGACGCTATTCAAAAAGGCGATATTCAGGGGTTTGTTGCTGAAACCATGGCTGACCTTGAAGCAATAAAGCGCGATGACCGCGCAAGCTATTTCTCTTCTAGTTCAGCACAATCAAAAGCATCAGAAGATGTGCTTCCTGATGGCTCGATTAAATTGTCATTTTCACTTTCGCCTGACCCCAATGCTCATCCGGGTGTTCACCAAATACTTATTGATCGATTTTCAGAGGCAATTGTCCTTGGGTTCAAATTTATGCGCTGCCCACGTATTGGATTACCTCGCCCTCAAATTCTCCAAGATCAATGGTTTGTAGTTGAGGCTGACGAAACAAGTACTAAGGATAGGCAAGATCTCTTCTTTTCAGCTCTGCGGAAAATAGAAGCACGCGGGGTTGGGAAAGCGGTCGTTGAGACAATAGGCAACTCATTTGTCGTCACGAAAGGAACTCAAGAAACTTGGTTTGAAGGGCTTGGTTACGCTCAAACACCTACTGAAATCAAAGAAGTTGCTGATGCTGTTGGCGAATGGGCAGATGGTGATTCTGTTGCAGCCCATATTGGGTACCAAAACTCCTTTTTTTGCACCCGAGACATCGGTGTTGGAGCTGGCACATCCATTCTAAACGCAACAAATCGTACCTGGTTACAATCAGATTACGGAGTTGAATTTGTATCTGCTCATGAGCTTGCCGCTAAACTGTAATAGGACGCATCAATAGCTCCCTGCCGCTGGGTTAAGCCCATACCTTCTCTCCAGGGTCGGGGCCAATCCTTCACCGCGCCCAATATTGCGCGCCAGTTTGCCTTCAACTTTTTCAACGATGATATCCAAACCAAGGTTGCCATTGGCATCCCGGCGCGTTTGCACTTGGGCTTCCGTCCCAGGAACCCGGTTGTCCACATTTACAGTGACGCTCACTTCCGGTTTTTGCCCTAACCCGGCACCGAGAGCCCGCATCTGGCCAGGGGTGAAAACGGTTTCACCGCGCTGCGCGATGATGGGCACCTCCCCACCAACCACACCACCGCCATGAAACTTCG
The DNA here is from genome assembly GCA_002709955.1 of Rhodospirillaceae bacterium. GTDB lineage: Bacteria > Pseudomonadota > Alphaproteobacteria > UBA8366 > Aestuariispiraceae > Pacificispira. Next base: position 15,347 of record PAQY01000012.1, on the reverse strand, counting down.
GCGCGGAAGCAAACACCGTCGGATCGACCGCACGACTAGCCAGAGTGTCTATCCCGACAACGCCGCCTGTGTGGGCAACCATGACCGGACCGGGGGCCGGAAAATCCCCAACCGGTGCAGATGATCCACCGCCGAACATGCTGGCCCCAATGGAGCCGAATACGTTATCCAAAAACCCGGTAAAGGGTTTGATCACCGACATACGGATGGCGGCGCGAAGTGCCTCCTCGGCAATTGTATTAAACAGATCAGCAGCATTGAACTTGCCGGTCTTCGCCCATTGGACAAAGGCGTCTTCGCCGGCCTTCAATGATTTGGTGGTGACCTGTTCGAACTGGCGCGCGGCGTTGCCCGCTTCGTCTGCATAATCACGCAAAGCCCGAACCACACCATCGGACCATTCCCGGCTGGCGCGAAGCATGCGGTCATGCGCCTCTTCAGATGCACGAGCAAAGGTCTCTTGAGATATCGCCCCGTCATCTAGCAAACGTTTGAGATCGGCAAGTTCGGCATTGTAGGTTTCTTGAGCCGTGCGCAGACTTTCCGTGAGAGCACGGCCTTTTTCACGCAATTTGACGGCATCCTGCTCTGCCTTGTTGCGCGCCTCAATGGCTTGGCGCTCATCAAACAAGGCCCCTGCGAGTTCGCGGACCCGTTGACGTTCGGCATCTGTCGCCTCAGCGGACAAGCGTCTCAACGCCTGAGAGACAAAGCGCGCCCTATCGGTCATGGCCAAAGCATCGTGTTCGGCTTGGAGGCCATCGATGATTTTGCGATTGGCTTTCGCCCGACGGCGGACGGCTTCTTCTTCCTGGGAAGCCAACCGAGCTAGTTTTGCATCCCGGACCGCTGCCGCTTGCGCCATGATCTCGCCAACCTGATCCAAGTTGTCGCCATCCGGCGTAATGAGCGACTGCATCTCCGTGACCAGGCGTTGGTATTCGGCGCGAATACGCTCTGCGCCCTGGTGGGTCGCGTCGAACAACTGCTTTTGTAAGTCTTTCTCGATTTGCGCAATACGCCGGGAGCGATCCCGTGCACCTTGAATATCTGCATCAATTCCGTCGGGCGTAGCCGTTGGATCAACGGTGGAGACGTCTGCCCCTCGGTCCCGCTGCATCCAGGCGAGTTTGGCAGCCCATTGACGGTACTGGTCGACCCGTTCCTGAAGGCGGCGTTCGAGCGCGACCTTGCGGCCCCAGGCGATGGGGTCGTCGAGGAATCCAACATCTCCTATTTCTTTCAGTTCGCGAGCAATCTCCTTGAGCTCCTGACGGCGTTCTTCGACGACGCGCCGGGTGGAACGAGTCGATAAGCCCTCGAAGTTAAAATCACCAGACAGGGCCAGCTTGATCTGCTCATAGGCAACACCAGCGTCAGCGGCCAGATCGGCCAAGCCAGATGAGACATCGGCGATGGCCGGGGCTAGATCCAACATGGCACGGGTCAGATTGGCAGAAACCACCTTGCCCAAGGTATCCAACTGATCGCGCGCCTTCTCGGCATTGCGAACGAGGTCTTCTTCAAGGACGATGCCAAGATCACGAGCGTGGCGGCGGGTGGCTTCCAACGCTTCCGCACCGCCAACCAGCATGTTGACCATGGCGACACCTTCGCTGTCGAACAACTTGAACGCCAACCGTAGACGTTCTGCCGGATCGGACGTGCGTTTGAAGGCTTCCGCCACGTCATTCAACAGATCCTCGGATCGGCGAATATTACCGTGTTGATCTTTCAGTGCGATGCCCATTTGAGAGAGGGCCTGTTTGGCTTCACCGGTGCCCTTGGCGGCTTCGGCCACACGCCGGGTAAAGCGCTGCAAGGCCATATCCATGGTGCGTTGCTCGACACCGGCCAATTGGGCCGCATATCGCAGCTCCTGCAGAGCTTCTACACCAACGCCGATTTTATCAGCGGTCTTTCCAATAACGTCTGCGGCGGAAATGGACCGATCAATCAACGTGGCCAAACCGCCCACCGCCGCGACACCGGCTAAAGCCCCACCGAGGGCACGCATGCCGATATGCAAACCTTTCGCGCGATCGGTCAGGTTGGCGAGACCACGGGACGCCTTGTCCCCGGCGCGGTCGATCTTTTTGAGCGAGCGTTCGCCGCTTTCACCGACGTTGACGAGCTCGGCCTTGACCTTGCCGCCGCCTTCTACGGCCAAGCGAACCGCGTATGTATGTTTGGCCATGGCCATCAATCGCTATCCTTGTTTGAAAGTGCCTCAATCAGCCCGGCTTCCGCCGCCGATAGCAGTTCGGAAACGACGGAGAGATCAGTTCCACGCGCTTCAGCAACACGCAGTGCCGTTCCCATATTGATGCCGATGACGTGTCCGGATGGTGCCAAGCGCAGCTGACCGAGACAGGCCTGTACGACCTCCCAAGCTTGGTGTTCTTCGTCCGTGATTAGGGCGTATCGACGTTGTGGGCAGGTTTTGCCGCAGTCTTCTTGGCACCCTTGGCAGTAGCTGGGCCCTCCGCCTGGCTGGAAGTGCCAGCGGCAGAGAGCCCGGATCCGTTTTTTGCGGCGGTGAGCAGCACCTGTTTCAGGGTGAATTCATTGAAAAACCGCTCACCAACGGGATAAAGCGACATGACAGCGGCGATATTCTCCGGATTGACGATCGGATCATCTTCAATACCCGACCAAGCGGTGATATGGCGAAGCGCCAATTCCTTGATCAGCAGGTCCTGAAACATGCCGTCGCGGTCAGCATCGACGGAAAGGTCGGGCAATCCTTCAGCAGTTAAACCCGCTTCCGACAGTTCCTTGCTTTGAGCTTCCAGTCCTTCAATGCGCCGACGCGCAGCTGCCTGTGCAGCAGCCATGCCAGCGGTGGTCAGCGGCTTAACAGTGACGCTGACACCATAGGGCAGCTCAATATTGAATGGCTCACTTGGTTGTTTTAAGGAGATCATGCGTAATCACTCCCATCCAGATCATTGATGAGGGTGACATCCAGCATGCGACCAGCCGTTTCATTGCGGGCCCCTTGAAAGTCGAAACTTGCCTGCACACCGCCCGGACCATCGACGGCCAATTTTGGTTTGGGCAAATAGACCTCGTGGGCCGCAAACATGACGCTGGCATTGCCGACCGTGTAACCGAACGTCAGATCAACGGGCGTTCCATTGGCAGCCAGATCAATGAGGGTGGTATCCGAAAACCGCACATCAATGCGGCCCGTCAATGCCGCCACCGTAGGATCGGCTCCATCAATCTTGCCGTCCGATCGGATGGTTTCGATCTTTTCGAGGTTGTTCGAATAGGTGAGCGAGCCAGCGGTCAGGTTGCCGATTGGATTGCCGCCCCGGGTGATGGAACCCTGGAATTGGCTGATCCGAGTGAAGGCAAGAGATGTCGGCGTTCCGCCTTGGGATGCATTGTTGCGTGTCTCACCCTGCGCCACAGCATTGATCGTCGTGGCCGCCGCTCCTGATCGCTGAAACTCCAGTGCAATGGAATCCACCACAACGCCGGTATGTTGGAAGAAGGCTGGAACCTGCAGCATGCCGACCTCAACCGTATAGCTTGGCAAGGTATCGTTGCCTGAGGAAAAAACATGATCAAAGGTCCCATCACCGTTATCGGTGATCGCGGGATCACCAAACAGGCCGGTGAGCCAGATCCCCAGATAGCGCGGGTCCATGGGAACCACGATCTCGCCCTCGTCATTGATGACGTCTTGCAAGGGTGCCAGCGGATCACGACCCTGCCCCAGGACAGGGTCATCGATCAGGCCTTGTTCGGAACCCAAGGTGCAGCGATTAAAGGGCATGCGGATATAGTCGCCAACGCTGGCCTGCCCATAGGCGGTTTCCCGCTTGAGCAGCAGCGTGGCGCTCGAACCATAGGCTCGGGCCATGGGTATTCTCCTGGTTTTCTAAAAGGTCAGCCGAGAGCGGTATCGGCTTCAAATTCAATTGCGATGATCAGCGTTCCCGCCTTGATGGCAGGACCACCGATTACCGCTTCGGTATCGATTTCCGGACGGCCATAGGTAAGGCCGAATGCCAAGCCGCCAAGGGTTGGGTCGGCATCAAGGGCTGCGCCGATCTCCTGCAACAGGGTGTCAAAGGTGGCATCGCGGGATGGCGCATCACCGTCCTCAACGTAAATCTCAATCTCTACGTCCTGGCGGCAATAGACCCCACCAAAACCGCCCAACGGATGTTCCGGATCGTCAGCGTTGCCATCACGCAGGACGACCAGACCGCTCGTTGGGATTTTCTCAGGGACCGCTGAATTGCGTTCAACAGTGGGATCTGAAATCGCTTCGAGTGCCGACTGCAAAGCGACCAAAATTTGCTCGGTTTTTGAAGGCACGGCCTACTCCGATGGCATGTGGTGATCAATGAGGTTCGGTGTTCGGCGAGACCAAATTTCGGCAGCACGTCGCACATCCAAACGCTTCGGCATCTTTACCTGCGGCACCATCACAAACATCACCACCGTGGTGATCCCGGATTTGATCCGGCCAGACTTCGTATAGGAACCGCCCTTGGCTCGACGGCCAACACGCCCGGTCTTGCCACTGACCCGCACACCATCGACGACCAACAGGGAGGGCTGACCTTTGCGATAAATAAATCTCAGTGGCCCAAACCGATGCTCCGGGAAATTGGACGGTGTTATCCTTTTCCCGCCGACGCCACGTTTGGGTGCCGCAGCCGTTGGAATGGCCAGCCAAAAGCCAGACTTGCTTTTGATGACGGCTCCCCGATCAAAGGTTCGAACGATTTGCGGTGCTTTTGACCAGACAAGGCTCGCCGCGTCATGGCCTTTATTGGGATAGGCACGGCTTCGCCAGGTTCGAGCTAATCGCGGCCCCAGACCGGCTGAAATCACCTGCCGCCGAAGACTTCCTTTGAGGCCGTCGCCAGCTTCCTTGATGCCACCGGCGACCGCTTTCTCAATCTGTCGCATTTCTGCTTTGAGATCGGCTTTCATGGAACCGGCAATAGAGGCCGCGAGCTTCATGCGGGCCTCACATCCAGTGTCCATACCAGGCGATTAGGATCTCTGCGTTCAGGTTCTCCTTGAACGACATAGCTCCTTTCATTGAAAGTCACTTGATCGCCAGGTCTAGGGTCGGGCACTTCAGAAACCCTGATATCAAACAAGGTTGTCTCTGAATGAACCCGGGTTTCACCAAAACCAATGATCTCATCCCGACGTCGAGCAATGAGTCGAACAGGCACTGCATAATCGCCGGAGGAGGTATAAACCCCATCAGAAGCAATGTTCGGATCTGCAAAAAGCACATCCATTGCAGCGCCCAGAGCAGTCATCAGAAGCTGCCGTTCAGCCGAACACGCCCGATGGTCTCACTGGCTGTGCCACCAACAGCTTCGATGGCCACACCAATCAAGGTGTTGCTGGTTGCTGTTTTGGTCGTGACCTTGTTGGTGTCATCCCAATAAACTTTGTCACCGGCAATCCAGGCTTGAGAGGCGGCTTTGGTTAAATTGAAGACTCCGACAAGGCTCGCCTCGACCTCTTCTCCAGCAACCGCATCGATGTTGGAAACGCCGAAGATGCCGCCAAGCAGGAAGCCCCCGCCGGAGGTGACATCGTAGGGAACCGCAAGCGTAATGGTGTTGCCGGGTTGAATGTAGTTTTTCATGGAAGGTTTCCTTTTCCTTAAAAGACGAAGGGCGACCAATTGGCCGCCCGTCTCGTCAGAAATGATTATGAAAAGTCCGTGTTATGCGCCGGGGTTCTTGAACAACCCACGCCAATCGATGGCCTTGGCTCCAAAGTCCAGACGACACTTGATTTCGACACCATCCACATCAAAACCATTTCGGGTTTCAATGTAGGCACCTTGCTGACCTTCCAGATAAGCGTATTCAATGGTGTCAATCTGATTGGGATTGGCAGCCAAATACCAGGCCTTTTCGCTTACGGCATCCAAGCGAGGTTCGGAGATTGGCGACAAGGTGCGGATCGACTGCGGCACCACGTTGGCCGTATCGGCAGGCACAATGTTCTGAGCCACCATCTGCTCGGCCTTCAATTCCAGAGACGCGGGCACAATCAGGAAAGATGGACGGATGTTCAAAACCGTTTTCTTGTCCATCCCGGTTTGCTTGGCCATGGCCGCGCGGGCCGCACCAACCGCATCAACAGAGAGCGCTGCTCCGGTTCCGGCCAGATTCTTGTGATCACCATGGAACAAAGCCTTGTTGTCGGCCATCGCCGGGTTTGCGGTGACGATGTCCCAGACCACGTCGCTTTCAAGCTGGGCGATGGAGTTGCCGTACATGGCGGGGATCCGAGTAAAGGCATCCAGATCGTCGTTGATCAGAACCTGACGGGTGATCGCGACCACCCGGCCATAGGTTTCGATACGGTAGCTTTCCTTGGACTCGCCAAGCGTGCCCCGCTTGAATTCGCCACTTTCGTTGACCTTCAAAAGCTGCGGCGCTTCGCCCAACTGCACCCGGTGCATGGCCTTGAAATCTGTAGCCAGCACCTGACGGCAGAAAAGCGTGAAGGTTCGTGGATAGACATCGTAGGCCTGGCGAAGCGTCTTGTTGGTGACGGCGGCCAATATTTCCGGAAAATCCGACGTGGAATGAAGAGCACGGGTCGCGACCTCGTCTCGAGACATCCCTCGAGTATTTTCGCCCACATTAGCAAGGCTCTCGCGCGCCAGTTCCATCAGGGTCATGCCACGATATTCACGGGCTGCATCTTCCAGCGGGAACAGGGTCGGGCTATAGCGATGAAGCAGTGCGTTGCTCACGGCCTGGCGACGGGTCACGCGCTCATCCTGTCCACCAAGGGGAACGGAAACCTGCGAGAAGGTGCGGGTTTCTTCTGATTTGGTAGCAACCTGATCCAAAATGATCTTGCGCGCCTCATCAAGGGAAACACCGCGTTTTACCAAGTCGTCGGCGACACCGCGTTCCAGATCAAGTTTGCTCGCCAGATCAAAAATGGTCGAAACCCGTTCACGCTCAATCTCACGGGCCTCGGTCACCAATGCATCAGCATCGGGCTTCTGAACCTCAGGCGTCTTGTTTCCTTGATCAAGGGTCCGTTTTCCTTGGACCTCCTGAGTCTTTGGGGCATCTTCAACGCTCGACGCGTCTTCGGTCATCTCGTTTTCCTCAGTGATGGAAGTATCGTCGTCATGCATAGTGAAATTCCTTTTGCTGCAATCTTCAGCGTCGCCACGTTGCACGACGCACTCATGTGTTTGGGTGGTGTGGTTGGATCGAAAACCTGCGGCAGGGTCTGCCCCAACAGGCACGGCAGAAATTTCAAAGGGGGTCCAATCGATAGCCCGCCAAAGTTCCCTGCCTGCTTCCGACTTGCTCACCTCGTAGCGGTGAACCTGATAGCCAATGGAAACGGCCCGGATGTGACCGTCGACGATGTCGCGCCAGATCGGCTCGACCTCGTCACGCTCAGAGAAGCGGATCGTCGCAATGCCCTGACCGTTCTCCAGGCGGGCGCTATCAGGAACAACGGAACCGATGACAGCGTTAAGCTCACCGGTTTCATGCACCTTCAAAAACGGCGCGCCACCGTTTAGCCGTTCAAGGCGAACGTGATCCGGATCCAAGCTTAGGTCCTCATCGTAAGGGTCGCCCAGAAAGGGTTGGCGTCGAACCCGAGCTCCCGTTGACCAGACCACGTCAATGGTTCTGGCCTCCTTATCCGCTGAATTCGGCGCAAGCTCCGCCGCCCGGCGCATGGCCGGGAGTTCAATGGTTTTATCCATTTGATCCTCGATTTCAGTCTGTAGTGTCGGTGGCGGCAAAAGCGTCCGTCGTTTGCGCGCTACCGGTTTTGGTAACCCGCCTTGGATCGGAATCCAAAACGATACCGGCTGCATCCAGCTTGGCATTCATATTGGCGATCTCTGTCAGAACGGCATCAGGGTTGCGGCCTTGCCGTGCGATGGCTTCCGCCAAAGTCATGGTGCCGGAGCGAATGGAAAGAAGGTCCGCCATGGCATCTTTCATGGGATCCACGGCTTCAAATTTCGGCGGCGACCACTCAACCGGCACCACCGGTTCAGGAATATGGCCCGCCACCCATGCCGCTTCGACAAACCAGTTCCAGACCGGCTGGCAGAGCATGGGAATGAACAACTGCCATTGAACAGCATCAATCATGCGTCTGAATTCAACGAGGCCCGCACGGATGGACGAATAGTTCACCTGGCTCAAATCACCGGTGAGCAATTCATACGGCACCCGAAACCCCGCCGATACGGTGTGAAGGCTGGCTCGTTTATACTCAGCATATCCACCTGTTGCGGCAGGCTGGTTAAACTTGATGTCCTTGCCGCCACGGGCATAAGCGATCAAACCAGGTTCAAACTGTTCGACGCGTTTGCCATCTGCATCGGTCACCGCCGGTGCAACGCCCTGCTGGGTTTCGTCGTCGCCAAAAACAATCGCCGTGACACAGGCTTCCGTTTTCTTGCGGACAATCTCAGCCACCTCATAGTCATCAAGATCCCGCAAAGACCGGATGACCGGCGCTCCCCAAGGAACGCCACGCACCTGAACACGCTGTTTCTCATAAACATGAACGATATCGGCGGCAGAAATCGCCTTGCTTATAAAGCCTCCTTGGATTGCACCAAAGGCATCACCGGGATGGCTCTCATGGATCCAGTAGGCCTTTCTCCGGCCAATGCCATCGAATTGCACACCCTGGACGAGGCGGTCTTTCCCGGCAGTCTCGCCGTTCCTTGTCGCATCCAAGAAATCCGCTTCAAGGATCTGGAGCTGCATCGGAACGTTCAGGCCATCAGAGGTCTTTCGCATTCGGCGACGAACCAGCACCTCTCCGGCTTCGACCATTTCCCGACAAATCAGGGTCTGAAGACCATAGAAATCCAATTGGCCATCGGCGTCACACTGGCGAGACCATTGGCCCCAGAGTTTGTTGACCGCCTTATCGAGTTCCTCATTTCCCGAAACGGCTCGAGGCATGATGCCCGCGCCGATGATGTTGTTGACCAGAACGGATACAGCCTTGGCCGCATGCGGATTGTTTCGGACAAGATCACGCATGCGATCGCGCAACAGGGTACTGGCCATACCGACTTCCGTATCGGCAGATGTGCCCGCCGTTCGCCAGCCATCGGTCCTGCGCCCCTTGGATGCGCCATCGTAACCGCGAGCAAGCCCATCAAATGCCTGACGGGCCAGAGCTCTCTTTGTGGCAGCAACGGGCGAAATTACGGCAACAGCTCTATCTAACCAGCTTACCGTCATCAGGAATTACCCCGACGAAAGCCCGCAAACCCAGCTATCGGCAGAGCTTTGTTTTCTCCGGCAAGCTCCCGCTCAATGGTTCTGATCCGGCTGAGCAGATCCTCCGCCGATCCATATTCGACGGATTTACCGTCATAACTGACGCGCAACGTCCCGCTGGCATAGGCGCGTTTCAGCGCCGCCAGTTCTGTGCCTGACCAAGACGTCATCAGAGTTTTTCCTTAAAACCAGTTTTCGCGCCGCCCCAACCAATCCGAACGGCGCTTTTCCGTCGGCGGGTTGGACGGGCGGTTGATCATACCCGCTGCTTCGGTATCTCCAGCCGGAACGCCAAGCTGATCTTCCAGGTCTGACCACTTTTTATCAGACCATCGATCAGCTCCCGCAATCCAGGCTGCAGCCCGGGCATAGACCCGGCAATCCAAAGCTTCGTTGCGCTCACGCAGTTTTTGCCAATTAAGGCGGGTAAACCCGCGTTTGTTCTTGACGGTGACAAGCTGCTCGGCGACCAGCTGTTTCAGCCATTCCGTCTCCACCCATGTCGGCAGATGAACGGTGCCCGGTAAATACTCGGCACCCTCGACTCTCTCCTCATCCGTTGGGCGGGCCGCTCTTAGAAAACGGTAGGTCTCAGACTTGAAGGTCGAGACAGAAACCGTCCAAAGACGGGCACCGCGTTTGAGTTTCTTGCCGCCATCGGTCGCATCCACAAACGTGGGGCCTGACACCGGGCTTGATCGATTGAACCCTTCAACACCTTTGATGGGCGCAACCTGACCAAAACCGACCCGCCGCGCCCAGGCATAAACAGCCGAAGCTTCATAACCGGTATCGACCGCCAACTTGGCGATACGAAGATGGGCACCACTTTCATGGGGCCAGGATTGATCCAATAGACCTTCCAGCTTTAGCCATGGGTCTGGGTCATGCGGACCGCCCTCAATTACAATGTGATCAACCAGCCAGCTTTCCAGGCCCCGCCCCCAAGCCCAGACATCGGCTTCGATGCGGTCTTTTTGAATATCGGCTCCCGCCGTCAAAAACAGACCGCCCTTCGGCACCGTCCCTGGAGACCAGTGCTGGCGCTGATCGTATAAACGCTCCCAATCTGGGGCTTCGCCGGTTTCGACCCAGGTCTCACCAAGGGAGGTGTTCACGAAGGTTTTCATGCCCTCCGCCCCTTGGTCTTTGGCAGACAGGAAAGCGCGAACCATGTTTTCCAATCGGACCCACGGCGAATAGATTTCGTTTAGATGGAAGCCAGCGATCCCAACAAAGGGGTTTTCCGCTCGCCATTCACCATGGCGGATCACAGACCACCGCTTGGCATCAGACCAAGCCGCACCACAATCCTTACAAACGTAGTGGGCCGTTTCAGGCAGATGAGCGCCACCTGGGTCCTTTTCCCAACGGACCTGTTCCCATCGCAAAATCTGATGGGTTCCACAATCCGGGCAAGGCACCCAGAACCGGCGCTTGTCACTTTCTTCCCAGGCCGCATCAATCCGGCTCACACCTTTGATGGTTGGCGTTGAGACCAGAACAATCTTGCGGTTCCAGAAAGTTACTGTCCGCTTGCGCGCCAGGTTTACCGGATCTCCTTCCGCCCCAGCACTTGCCGGATAGCGATCGACTTCATCGCAGAGCAGAATACGGATTGGGCGCATGGCCAGACCAGATGGCGCGTTGGCACCGACGATGGTCAGATGACCACCAGCAAATTTCTTGTGCAGGATCTTGTTCGATCCATCCCGAGATTTAGGGTCCGATAGCTTGCCCCGCAAACAAGGGGTGTCCCGAGCCATGGGCGCAAAGCGATCCTTCGACCAGGTCTCCGCATCGCGTTCCGTTGGCATCACCACCATGATCGGAGATGGGTCCTGATCGACGTGATAGCCGACTGTATTCAGAATGCACTCCGTCTTGCCGACCTGGGCCGAGGTCTTCACAACCACGGTTTCCACCGATGCATCGGAAATGGCATTCATGATGCCACGTTGATACTCGGCTCGTTCCGTCACCCATTGCCCAGGTTCGGAGCTCGCTTCAGAGCTCAGTCGTCTATTTTTGTCCGCCCACTGACTTACGGTCAGATCCGGAGGTGGCGCTGCCGTTTCCAGCGCCTTTTTCGCCACCTTCTGCAGCGCTGTTGTCCCCATCAACGTGAGGGATGATTTCAACGTCCGTTTCGGCGATTTCCTTGAGGACTTCGTGGACTGTCTTTTTGATGACGTCCCTTGCTTGGTTGAGGCTTGTCGTTTCATGAACCACCGGTGCGATTTTGTCAGGCAGCACCAGCAGCCGTGCCCGCATCAGAGCCACGATTTCCGTCCAGGCCACTTTCACGTCAGGAGCGGAGAGTAAATCTCCTCGCATCTGGGAGGCCTCCATCTCCGCAAGGTCAGCCTTGGCCTTCACCAACCGGGCACGTTCCGTTCCATAATCGGCGTTTCCCACCTCTCCTTTAAGATTGAGATCACGCAGATGGCGGATATAGCCGCGCACGGACCCAATAAGCTCGTATCGGCCCCTTGCAGCCTTCGGAATGACGCCTGCCTTCGACAATTGCTGGACCCGACGCTCGGAGATATCGAGCAGGCTCGAGATCACGGAAATGGGCTGCGTGTTATCCGACATGACCGCCAAAAGGTGATTAATTACAGTCTATTAGACTTGATGCACTTTCGATTAAGAGCGTTACTGAATTCAGCCAAACGCTTGAATCGAAAGGGAAAAACATGACCAACATCACCATCATGATGAACGACGGAAGCACCGAGTTGCCCCGACCTTGGAACCGGGCCTCCAGTCAGGATGAGCTGCTTGAAATGGTCGCCCACTTCATCGGCTACCACACGGGCAAATCAGAACAACAAGCTGCCGACATGATTGATACCAGCCGGATTGATCTGGATGCCCCCATTGCCCGGGTTAACCTGCAGGGCGGCAAGATCATCCGGTTTTACGCCTTCAAAGAAAACTACTGAGCGGAGCTAAACCGATGGAAATCAAGAAACTCAAAGTCAGCCAATTGGCCCGTGCGATCGAAACCATCACTGCAACGCCAACCACCGCCAAATCTTTCAATTACAAATCCAAGGCCATTGATCGGGTCATGGAGCTGATGAAGGAGCACAAGCTGACCCAGGATGAGATCCTTCAGGCCGCTGGATTGACTATGATCGAAGCGCCAAAACCTGTCGTTCCCCAAAAGGTCAAAACAGCTCAACCCAAACGGATCACCAAACAATCCATCCTCATTGAGATGCTTCAAACCGGCTCAGGGGCTTCCATCGAAGAACTGACGGAAGCGACCGGTTGGCAGCCACACACGGTGCGCGGAGCCATCAGCAATGTGCTGCGCAAGAAACTCGGCCTCAATGTAGTCAACGAGCAGTCTTTCAGCGGCAAGCAGGTCTATCGTATTCACACCGAAGCGTGACTCAACTCCAGACCTTCCGAACCCGGATTTCTTCTAAGATACGGCGCAGGGTATAACTGCGTAAAACCGAGATGGCTGTGAAAATCGCGCCGATCATAAGATTGTCGGCAAGCGGCACATGGAGACCGAACAAAGGGAATACGGCGATCTGGGCAGTAACCGCCACACCGTAGCCAACGGCGACGTTGGTTAGTGATTCCAAAAAAGACATACGTCTGGACTGTCTCACGTATCCAGCCTCCCACTCTTGATTTCTTCAAACGAACGGCCATCACCGTCCAATATGGCTTTCTGACCCGTAATGTTTTGCCAGCGCGCAATAGCGACATCCACATAGGCCGGATTCAATTCCACGCCATAACAGACCCGCCCCGTGCTTTCGGAAGCAATCAGGGTCGTCCCCGATCCCATGAAGGGTTCATAGACAGCCTGACCCGGGCTCGAATTGTTCAAAATGGGACGGCGCATACATTCCACTGGCTTTTGCGTCCCGTGCACGGTTTCTGCATCCTGGTCCCGGCTGGAGATCTGCCAGAGCGTCGTTTGCTTACGGTCACCGGCCCAGTGTCCCTTGCCGGTCTTTTTGACCGCATACCAGCAAGGCTCATGCTGCCAATGATAGTCACCACGGCTAAGCACCAAACGTTCCTTGGCCCAGATAATTTGGGAGCGAACATTGAAGTGAGCGCGTTCCAGACTGTCGGCGACCGTCGTCGCATGCAGGGCTCCGTGCCAGACATAGGCGACATCACCGGGGAACAAGACCCAAGCATCATACCAATCGGCCCGATCATCATTGAGCACCTTTCCGGTGCGTTTGGTCGCTGCAGCCCCAGCCTTATTACGCCAATCCGGATCATACTCGACCCCATAGGGCGGGTCGGTGACCATGAGCAGCGGTTTGACCGAACCGAGCAAGCGTTCAACGTCGGTGACGATTGTTGCATCACCGCAAATCAGTCGGTGGTTCCCAAGCGTCCAGAGATCCCCGGGCCGGGTTACCGGCTGTTCCGGGGTGTCGGGGATATCATCTTCCCCTTCGAGTCCTGCGCCCATATCACCGGCGGCTTGGGCCAGCATTTGAGCAAGGTCGTCATCTGAGTAGCCTGTACCAGTCAGCCCTTCGTCGCGCGACTGGAGCGCCTGCAACAAGGCAGCCAATAATTCCGGATCATTCTCTGCCAGATCGGATAGGCGATTATCGCCAACCAGAATGGCTTTTGCATCATCGTCATCGGAATCCACATAGATCACCGGAACCTTATCCAGTCCTTCGGCCTCTGCGGCCATGAAGCGGTGGTTGCCCGCAAGGATATGACCGGTGGAACGTTGAACGACCAGCGCCCCATAAAATCCGTTCACACGGATGCTGGAGCGGATTTCATCAAGGTTCCCCCGACGCGGGTTTTCCGGATGGCAGGCCAGATCGCCTACTGCGACCATCTCGACCTTGTCACCAACATTGATGATCTGTGCGCTCAAAATGACCTCTTCAGATGGATAGCCAAGACCGATGGCATTTCGCTTTGAAACGAAATGGTTCGGCATTTGATTTCGTTTTATCGATCGTGCGAGCGATGTCCGCATCACCAACGTTTCCGCCGGTCAGACCGCGATGACGGCTGCTGTCCAAACGAAACGAAATGGCTTTTTTCAGGGCGTCACTAGGAAAATGCCGCGCTGAGCCCGCCCGCATAGGATATCGGCCAGGAAGGACCCGTGACTTCGCTCAATTTCGATGGAATCTCTTTGCTTTGAGGGCATCCCGTCCCGGGCACGCCTCTCGCAAGCTTGGCAAAAAATGTAGCCTATTCAGCCGTTTTTGTCCGCGCGAAAAGTGTTCGCCGAACACCTTTCTATCCCCTACTCATGCCTTCGCCGATTGAACCATCTCAATCACTTTGCGGCGCGAACAATTACGTGGCAACCGACGACCATTAAGCTTCCAGGCAATCACACAATGGCCAAAAAGATAGCGTTGATGGACAGCCGTGCGCTGCAATCCGACCCTGGTGCAGATGGTCTTCCAGCGCTCGCCCGCTGCACGAAACCAGCAGATCTTGGCAACGTCAGGCTCGAGCCATTGCAGCCATTGCATCGTCTCATCCATCCTGTCGATAGATCCGGGCGACGGCCAAGGCCTTCGCAACACCGGATCATGCCAGCCAAAGGATTCATGGATGTTGTGAACCACATCCGGCCAGGCCGAGAAGTAGCCCTGCACCTTCTCTTCAGGCAGGCGCTTTAACACACCTGCGGCTTCAGCCAAACGTTCCTCCACCAGCGGAGCTGTCCATCGATCATTGCTCATGCGTATCCTCCTTTCGTTTGCCATAGAGCCGTTCGCCCAACTGACGGACGAGTTCCTTCTCGGGCCAGGTCAGGCGATCGTCCTCAATGGAAACCGCCAGCATGCCCTGTTCTTGCCAACCGTCCTGTTTGACTTGATCGGCATTGCGACGGCTTCCGCCGTATCCGGGGGGATGCCACCTCATTGGTTCCCTCCCCAATCACGGTGGGTCATTGCCCAATCGAGAATGGCCAAAGCATCGGCTTCGTTGTCATCGACTGGATTGAACCCACGTTTCCGGGCAGCCAAGATCATGGCTTCCTTGTTGGCATTCCCTTTGCCCGTCGCATGGCGTTTGATG